>NZ_KZ614145.1:1254422-3851193 GCF_002884495.1 Rummeliibacillus pycnus
TTAGGATTTTGAGTTTCCATGCCTCATACTCCGTTTTCAGATTTGCGGAGTAAGTTGAATCGGCTTCGTATAAATCATTTAGGGTAATTTTCTCTTTCGCACCTGAAAATAAGAATCCTTCTTGAACGTTAATCGTATTGGTTGTACTGTAAGACGTTACATTAAAGTCCACCATCTTTTGTATATATCCATCAATGGATTTATAAAAAGGGCTATCTACTTTTTCATCTATAATTTTACCAATTCCTTTGGCATAATCATACAGTTTTTTATAGTCTTGGCGAATCGGTTTTGCTTCTGGTTGATAAACTTGAGGGGTAAAAGAGATTGCATGATCAACATCTTTTTCAGAAATCTCTTTCTTTGAATCTTTAAATAACTCATCTGCATCCTCGTATTTGTTGTCATACTTATGTGCTTCATTGACATGAGATAATGCATTTGCGACTTTTGACCATTTATCTTCTTCATAGAGAAGCTTCACTCTTCCACCAGCCCCAATCCTTTAGCAATCTCAGTTGCTAATGCTTGATCTTCTTCAATCATACTGTTCATAATGTCGTTGATTACTGAAAAAGCACGGCTATATAGATTATTTAGCTCTAACATTCGACTATTTGCATCTGCATAAGAACCCATAATTTTTTTTGCTTTTCCTTGTTCATAAAACGCTATATCATTGAGGGCTTCAATAGCCGGTTTCATCTTTTCTTCAAGTTCTGTCATAATTTTTTGAATGTATTGGATAAATGAAACCATTTCATCTACGTTCATTTCTATTTTTTTACTCATCTTATGTCAGCCTCCTTGTAAGGAAAGCGATAGAAATCATAGACTTTTTTCATAAGAAAATATTGACTTAGTTGATAGACCGTTTCTTTATTCACATCAATTCCCTGTAACTTCCCATTATTTTCGAAGAACATCCACTGCTCTTTGGATGTTGTTTTTTCAATATAATCAATAGTAAAACACTCTAGTTGTACAGTTGGTGTATCTTTTTCAAAATAACTTTTTACATCATCAACACGAATTGTTTTCTTTAAATAAGTTGAATCATCTGGCAACGGTTCTCTTCTAAATAATGGGTATCCTTCCATAATTCTTTTTAGAAAAGCAATATCTTCATGAACATATAGCTGGAATTTTCCATCTTCTCTCCATTTAATGGTGATAAAGTGATTGTTTTGACCAAAAGCTGTCATAAGATTATCAAGACGGATGTATCGATTACTAGATGCGTATTGTTCCAATAACCCAATAACTATAGCTCCTTCATTTGTTATTTTTTCATCAGAAGTTAATAGTTTTTTATCGACAAGACTTGTTTTTGCTTGTTCAAAGCCTTGGCGATTTTTTATAACGAGCAATTGAGTATCAGGAAGACCAAATAGCATTTTACAATCAAAAGAAGAAGCCAGTAGTAACAATTCTTCTGCGGTATAAAGTGCCGTCATCCAATCCCCTCCACATCTTTGACAATAGCTTCATTTAATAGTTCATCCATGTGTTTTTTTAGATTTTCTAATGTCTCTACATTTTGATCTGCAGCGGTACAAATATCATCATGATATTGAATAATAATGTCTAAAAAAATTTGAAACTCATCTTTTGCTTTACCTGACCATTGCGAAACACTTAATGTACTCGAAAACCCTTCTGCACTTGCTTTTGAATCATACAACGAACGCTTAATAATGTTCGCTTGTTCGATCGCTTCTTTTAAACGACTTCCATTGATTTCAACATTTTGGGACATACTATCCCTCCTTTGCAGCCTTTGCTCGTTCTTTTCTACGTTCTTCTTCTGCCAAACGTTGATAATAGCCTGCACGTTCATTTGCAATAGAAATTGCATTTGAATAGGTAGTTTTTTCACCTTTTAAATCAGCCATAATATCTTCCATTTTCGTATCAACAATTTCTTGTTTTGATTTATAAAGAGATGCAGGGAATCCTTCATTTTTTAAATTTGGATGTTCTTCTTTATAATTATTGGTTGCTTCTTCAATATCATCTATTATTTCGTCCAAATCATCTTGATCTTCTGATAAGTGTCTTGAAAGCTGACGATACTTTTTTGCTTTAATTTCATAACCATTTAACCCCCAGTTAAAGACATTCAAATCTTCCCATGCCATTTACAACACCCCAACTTTCGTTTCCGATAAAATTTTAATTTTTTCAGTATGATTTCCTCTAATCATATATGCTTCATATGCACTCAATTCTTTTTCTCGATATGGTCTTTGGACTTCTACTATAGATTGATCATTTAAACGAACCATTGAAATAGCAGTGTTTAATTTCTTCATGGCTGTTGAAGTCTCATCGTAACTTCTAGTCATTTGACTATTCATACCAAAAATCAGATGAATTCCATAATTTGCACCTTCTGAAATTACTTTTGCCAACTGAGATTGTGAAGTCGATGACAATTGATTATTAATAGCTTCCATGTCCGTGAACAAAACAATAATTGGACTTAGCTGTTGTATATATTCCCTTAATGAAGAGATACCATCTTCTCGTTGTTCAACATACGTTTCTTGACGAGCTTGCTGTGCTTCCAATAATTGTTCGATTAGCGCTGTTGTATCATCCGGTTTTTGGATATATTGATAGTTATCTCTTTTTAATGAGCTGAACTTCGCTGTTACCTGATCCACAATTAATAATTGTGGTGAAATTGTAGAATGTTCTATTGTATATAAAATCGCTTCATATGCTTGCTTAAATCTTCGTTCAGTATCAGCAATTACTAAAAGATGTTGTTGAGAATTGAAATCTAAAGATACCGCTTCTACATTTTCCAGATCAACTGCAAATGGCAATCTATTTTCAACATATGACTGTTTAACGGAAGGTAATGCAAGGAAGAATTCTTCTGTAACATGTTCTGGAACCATCGGAATTGCGGCAGGTATCTTTCCATTCCAATTACGACTTATATGTTCAATATGACTTCTTAGGTTTTCAGATACTTGAAGATCATCCTCACCATTCGCAGGCATTGCCACTTGCATTAGTGTTACATCATCTAACTTGATAAGAGCACGTCCTGCTATTTCCTCTATTGCAACATCCGATTTCCCCATAATACCTCTACTTTCTGTTTGATCAATCATATACAGAGCTATTTGAGTTTTTATATTTATTAATATGGGTGTTCGTATTGCTAGCTGTCGACTAGCTGTTAAAACTAGGAATATACCAAGTCCTACACCATCTCGTGCGATTTTCGTCATAAGTTCATCGAATTCATCTTTTAATGATGATTCACTTACTGCGTCCATTACATCAATAAAAATCACAATATCTGGTAAGACTTCATGCGTTAAATCTTTATACATTGCTGAATTAGGAACTCCATATTCGCTCAATAACTTTTTCCTTTTTTTAATAATACCGGAAACTCGTTTTATCCATTTTTGCATTTTTTGTTCTTCATCTAATCGAATCATATCTGCTGCATGAGGAAGCTTTGATAATGGTAATAACCCATTTGTACCAAAATCAAGTAAATAGAAATGAACTTCTTCTGGTGTATAGTGATCTGCTATTTCCATTGCTATAGTTTGTAACATAGTACTTTTTCCAAACCCAGGGCTAGCAAAAATTGCAACATGACCATCTTTCATGAAATCTAGAGTGAATGGTTTTTGCAGTTGTTCATGTGGTAAATCAAGCATTCCGATTTGAGCGACTAAATGAGTTGTTTCTAATAATTGATGTTCAAGATCAAAACGACTAATTCTTTCTTTCAAAGGTGGTAGCCATGGCCTTGGTAATGCTTTAATCTGTTGAGATAACGCTGTTTCATGAATTTCTTCAATTACTGCTTCTAGCTCCGTCCATTGTTGTTTCGGTAAGTCTTTATGTGTTAATCCACTTAGGTCTTCAGTTAACACTTCAAATTGACCAAGATCATTTATACTGTAAATTGTAAAATCTTCAACGTCTTCGACCAATTGATTTCCTTTGTATGTAGCTCCACTCCAAGCACTTTGGAACAGTTCATAAACTTCGTTATTCCCTACTTGTAAATAGGCCCTACCCGGTTGAGTAATATCAGCAGCATCTTTAGTTTTCAATACTTCGTTTGAATCACTTTCGTTTTGCACTTTTAAGGCCAATTTAAATTTCGAGTTAGACCAGATTTGGTCATCGACTACCCCACTTGGTTTTTGAGTTGCAAGAATTAAATGAATGCCAAGTGAACGACCAATCCGGGCAGTTGATACAAGTTCTTTCATAAATTCTGGTTGTTCAGCCTTTAACTCCGCAAATTCATCCGAAATAATAAAGAGCTCTGGCATCGGTTCTTTCACTTTATGGTCTTCATATAGCTTTTGATATTGATGAATATGATTGATTTCATTTTTGCCAAATATATGCTGTCTTCTTCTAAGTTCTGCTTTTATCGAAGCTAATGCACGCATGGATTGTGCACCATCTAAGTTTGTAATGACACCAAGTAAATGCGGTAAATCTTTGAATAGATTCGCCATTCCTCCACCTTTATAGTCAATTAAAAGAAAACCGATGTTGTATGGGTGGAAATTTGTGGCTAATGACAAAATATATGATTGAATAATTTCAGATTTACCAGAACCAGTTGTACCTGCTACAAGACCATGAGGACCATGTGCCTTTTCATGTAAGTTCAAAAATACGATATCATCCTTACCTCTAACCCCTAGTGGTACTGCTAGACTCTTATAGGGTTTGTGACTTTGCCATCTTGATGCTATTTGTAATTCTTGAACAGTTGTAATACCGTACATCTCCATAAATGTGATGCTTTCAGGTATACGAGTTTCTAAATTTTGAAGATGCTCATATGCAGCTAATCTTCTTGCTAGTTCTTCGAGTAAATCATCCGAAACATCTTGACTAAGTTCAAAGGTTTGCCTTTTTAGTTCCTCATTTTGAATAAATAACTCACCTGTTGTAGAATCTTTGATTCGAATTACAGTTGAAATATGCTCTGGTAATGATTCTAAAACATCTTGTACATAAATCACTGAAACACCTAATTCTCGGCAATCTTCTTGCAGTAATTCCATGATTGTATGATCCATGATTATTGTTTCATCTGTAATAACAATGACAAGTTGTGGGATAAAGGCACTTGCTTTTCTAGAGGAATTATTCTTTTCAACTTGTTGTTTACGATCTTTAAGTATTTGGTAAAGTGAGTTCATAACTTGATCTCTAGAGCGTTCATGATATACAAATGAGCGAACATTGATTGCTTGAAGACTTGCATGTGGAAGCCAACGCATCCAATCCCATTGTTTTTTTTCATGTTCCTTAAAAACCATGATCATTTGAACTTCATGGTAACTATGGAAAAATGCCAACTGTGCAATCATTTGTTTAAGCTGTTGAAGAACAAGTGGTCGTTTACCAATATACCCAACGGCTCCATTGACCAAATCTACTACAATTGGTACTTTTTCAATATGATTGTATTGATTTTCTAATTGAATGGCTTTTTCCATTAAAGGATCTTCTTCAAGCGTAAATTCCTCTTTATTTATCTTAATAGGATAACTAGCATCAACTTTTCCTTCACCTAAGCGATAAAACAAAAAATCATTATGAAATGGTGTTTTTTCATACATCCTTGCGGACTGCTTTCGTAGTAACTCCACTAACTCAGGTACAGAAGGATAATGATACAGAAGAGCATTATATTGGTCATTTTGAGCTTCATATAATTCCTTAGATTTTTCACGCAAATACGCGTTAAACTTTACATCCCGCTCTTTCATATCCTTTTTATACTTTTTGACATTTCGAATATAAGATAGAATGGCATATACTACTGTTACAATTGTCATAGACAACATAACAACAATATAAATTCCAGTTGGTCTGAAAATCGAAACAAGTAACATGGCAGCCATCATAACAAGAGGTGGTACTATAATTCTGCCTAATTGCTCACTAGGTTTTGTTGGACGTGACGGTGGTGTAGCAATCACTTTATCATCATCCGGTTGATGATATCTTACTCGTGGTGAGCGGTGATAGGTATTTTTATATTCAGGTAGTTTAGATGTAATAAGTGGTAACTGAATCTTGCAGCTATTTTCTGCACAAGTAATGATTAAAATATCGTCGTAAATGGACATTAGTATATTATTGATAAAAAGTAAATCTCCATCTTGAAAACTACCTTCAATTTCCTTTTTATTGTTCACATAGAATGGACCACGAATTACAGAAAACTTGTACTCCTGTTTTTTTACTTTTTGAATAATAATTCTGCCTGGAAGCTTAGATAGAACTGAATCATCATCTTCGTTTCCAATCGTCCAAAGTGGAGAATCCATTAAGTCATAATACCTGTCCTCTGCTCTTATTAAGGTCAAGCTGATAGATGAGATGACTTGTTTTTGATCAAATTCAAGCAAATCATTGTTAACGAATAATTCCTTTCCATTCCAATTGCATTGAATAGCCATTTGCAGAGAGGAAACGGTAATAGTCGCTTTTAAATCTGGACCAATCACTATTTGTTCTTGTTGCTGTTCTTTCAATTCATAACGATGAAAGGATTCGCCGTCTACTACTGTTAAAATATAGCGCACTATATTCACCTCCTACTCTTTGTTCTTTTTCTCTTCTATTTTCTTTGCCTCTTTTTGTTTCTTTTGATTTTCTAACTTTTGTTGTTCTGCTAGTTGTTCTTGCTTTTGTTTTTCTTCCATTACTTTTTGAGTTTCGGACTCAGCTTCCTTTTTCGCTGCTTCTTCTTTATCTTGGATTGCTTGCAATTCACTTTCGATTTCATTTAATTTTCGATCCTTTTTATCTTGATCCATAGTTGTATTCTTCTTCAGTTGGTTTTGATAAAGGATTAAACTATATTTTGTTAAATCATTTACATCCAAGCTATGTGCAAGTTTCAAACTTTCACTAAAATTATTTCGAGCAATATTAATCCAATAACTTAATAATCGATCATCAGAAATAGAGGCAATGGAATTTATTGAATTTGTTTTTTGTTCTTCTGTTAAACCACTCGTTTTTACACTCGAAATAGCATACATTTTTTTTATACTTTTTGGGAGCTGATCAAGGTTTAGTTCTTTTAATTGCTCTTTCACATCTACATAATTTTCATTTATAAATGATGCATTTGCTTCGTTATATAACTCTTCTATTGGAATTTTTGAGCTAAATGCATAAAGAACAAGTGATAACAGAATAATACTTAGGATTGACAAAGATAGAGTGGCAATTTTAAATCCTTTAAATTTGTTTTTAGAAACTTTTTGAAACTGTTTTAGCGTTTTCCTTTTTTCTTTTTCGTAATATTCAAATAGCAAAGATTGAAGGACTTCTATCTTTTCTGCTTGTTGTACAGCCTTTTCAAATGAAGTAGATGTTGCTCGAGTAAGTGCTCCCTTCATCAAATCTTCAAATTGATACTCAGTTGAAAATGTTGCAATTGCAATACATTTATACGCTTTAAGGAATTCATCAGTTGAATGATCTAGAGGTGGTAAGATATTTTTGATTCCTCTATATATCATAAAAGGCATTAAATTGAGGTCATAAACTAAATTATTTGGATTCAATATAACTGTTGTTCTTCCATTTAGGAGTTTTGAAAACCTGCCAATATTATAGAGTAAACGTAATTGATCAACTCTCTCTAATTTTTTGATATTGTCAAAAGATTGGAAGCCTTCTAATGTATATTCAAATTCAATCGTATCTCCAGCTACTCTTGCATCTAAAGGCAAAAAAATACTCGTATCCTGATTTAAAAGATGCAACTCATGTTCGGCTTGAATAGATGTTTCTGCAAGTGGCAGAGTCAAGATATGCTGATTCTCTTCTTTTTTCAAGGACAGCTCCATTTCACCGAATTTTAGTTTATTTTCCATGCATAATACCCCTTTTAGTTAGCTCATTTTCAACGATGAGGAGTTCACCATTTGAAATCGAACAATCTAGTAATTGATCTTCTGGTTGAAGTGTTATTTGTTTTAAAGGTAACCTAATAACACTATTACTATTAATTTGTTCTTGCAGACTTGTAGAAAGAGCGAATAATAACTGTTTTACGGTCATTTTCGTCGAAATGACCAAATCGTAGGTATTTCCACCAGACTTTGAAAAGTCAATTGTGATTCGTTTATGTTTATCCATTTGATTCACCTACATTTAGTTTCCTTAGTGATAAGAAAAGTCCTATGCATAATAGAATGATGATGATTGTAATCATAGTGATGAAGAGCCAGCGATCAGCTAAACTCTCCGTTTTTGAATTTTCCTGTTGTATATTAGTCACCGATAATTTCTCTTGAAATAACTGAATTGTAGCGGTTGATATATTTGTATTTGGGTTACCCATGTAATCTTTTTGAAATAGTGAATTTAATGTGTTTTTCTCCTGCATTTGTTCATTATGTTTTAAATAGTTTTCTACTTTAATACTGTCATCGGTAAAAAGATCATCTGTTCCTTCTACCAAATTATCTGTAGAATCATTTTTAGTCTTGTCTTCATTGATCCGATTAATATCAATTTTTAATTGTCCATTGTCTTCATTTGCTTGTGCAGGTAAACTTGGAAAAACGATTGCACAACAAATGATTAAAACCCCTATCCATTTATACTTCATTCGCATTCACTTCTTTCGGAGATATTCTCTTTAAAACAAATAAATTGAGAATAAAGAAAAGAATGGTAAGAATAAACATAATTCCGATTATTATCACTCCGCTACTAGTACCATTTATAATATTAGAAATATTATTTTCTAAATAATGTAGAGGTGATAAAAGTGAAACTTGATGAATAGTCTGTGATCGCTCAAAATCAAAACCAAGCGCTTCCGTAAAGAATAGGTACATACTGATTATGACTAAAATGATAAACATACCAATCATTTTGAATTGTCGTAATAAGTAAGTAGCAGCAAGAACTAGTAACGTCATTAATAAGGTTATAACTATCATCCAAATAACTGATGAAATCTCAATTTCCTTGTAAGCCATTAATGAAACTGTTCCCACTATTAACCCTTCGATTATAGCGATTGAAGTGGTAAACACAGAGATTGGGAAGTTTTTAGCATATAGACTTTGTTCTTCTGCATTTTCGAAATCTGATTTTTTAAATACAAACTGTTTAAATCCTGACATTACATAAGCAGTAAATAATGCTAAAAATGAAGCAATCACGATCAAATAAAATGTAGTTCTTGTATCACGCGTATTATCAATTGATTGCTTTGTCATATTAATTGGATTAGATAAGAAATCGTATAATTCCTCATTCGGTGCATTTCCAATTTTACTATTAGCTAATACATTGCTAAAATTCATCGCATAGTCATTATCATTTGATACTTTTTTCACTAAATCATTTGCTAACTGATCTGCTTTATTTGATAGTTCATGTCCACCACTTTTTATTTGTCTTGCTTTTTCATTGATCCCATCAAATGAATCAAATACAGAACTCGCTTGTAAATTAGCTGCTTCTGCTTCTTCAGCCACATTACTACTGTTTAAAAGTAAATCGCTTATTCCCCCATCTAAATCAATACTAACTTGCCCCTCTTTTTCATTGGTTTCTGCCACTAGTGAACTGGATTCAACTAATTGGTTACTCGTATCTTTCCATTGTTGCGCAACAGGAACAAGCTTTTTAATTTCATCATTTTGTTTTTTTGCGGTTACTGTTGCTTCTTCTGTTTGTTTAATTAGCGTTGGGAAATTTTTTAAGATGTTCGATATTTCTTCGTTATAACCTATTACTTTATTATTGATGGCTTTCAAATCCTCTGAGAGCTTTGCAGTTGTTTGCTCAATTAATGATTTTTTAACCATAGAAATGATAAATGCTTTCATACCTTTATTTGATAACGCATAATACAAAGAGTTAGTGTTTGAACTACCTATTTTTTCAAACGAACCGTTATTTAACTGTGAAAATTGGTCTGGATTTGTAACATCAATATCAAAATATAAACTAAATAGTGCTTGTAATCGTTGATAGTTCCAAATAGATTTAGCAACTTGATCTGGAATTTCCTCCTGTGTTGCTAGAGTTGATGTAATTTCATGATGAATAATTTCATTTGTAATTGTTTTTGTTTGGTTTGTATCATTTGATTTTGTTTCAACAGACTTAGTCTTTGCTTTTTGATTGTTCTGCTCTTCTTTCTTTATAATGGGTGTATTTTCATTTGTATTGTTTTTTGGGTTAACTTGCTCTTCTTTCTTTAACTCTAAGTTTTCATCTTTTTGAAGGCTTTGATCTTCAGTAGATTCAGCGGTATTATTTAGCTCTTTTTGAGAATTGTCTTCATTCTTTGAAACAGATATCCGCGTAATGTCATGATGGTTGACAGCAGTTATATTTTCTTCATGTTTTTTTAAAGTCCAACTCCAATTTAAAGGTGAAAAAATATCTACACTGTTATCAGCTAAAACAAATGTAGTAGAAACTTTTATTTTCCCCTTTGATATTGCCGGTAAATCAATAACGCCTGGCTCTATATTTAAAATTTTTCCATCTGGTAGTGTTAAAACAACATTCTTCGTAACAAATCCTTTTGGAGCATTAATGATTAGTATTCTATTACCAGCTTCTTGTGCCGGGATTTTCATTTCATCTGAAAATACAGTACCTTCTGTCATTAGTTTGTTTTTCATTTGCTCTATATAATACTGAATTGAAAATTGACCATCCGTTGAATAGGAATGATTTTTTTCTTTCGCATATTTCTTAGCTGCGAAAATTATTTTAGATAATTGATCTTTCGTTGATTCAGAAACGTCTAAATTTTTTACTTGTTCTTCATCCAAAGAAGGTAGTTGATCAATGGTTTGTAATATGTTGTTTTCAATATTTGTTTTAGGTGCTAAAAACAAAGTGTTGATTTTAGCTGTATTTTCTGGTGTAGATAATGCATCGTTTAAAGTTTCATTTACTAAATCAGAAACTTCTTTTGAAATGTCTTCATCAATTCTTTTCTTTAAAGATACAGTATATTGATTAATATTCTCTTGTGTCGAAGTTAAGTTGGTTGCAATATTAGATGTAACGAGAGACATATCCTTTTCAAGTTTTAGACTCAGCAATTTTTGTTCATCATTTATACTTTGGAGTTTTTCTTCTGCATTATCTACAGAGACTTGATCATTACTATCATTGATAAGATTCGTAAGATTGTTAAAAGTATCATTACCTTTCTCCAGATATTCTTGCATTGTCGCCATTATTTGGCTATTAGTTGAAGCACTGTCTAAACTGTCCTTTGCATTTTGTTGAAAAGTGTTTAACTCTTTGTTAAGTCCATTAAAAGCATCTTTTGTAAAATTGGTATTCTCATTAATTTGAGTTAAATTATTTGTATATTCTTTTATAGGATCATTGATTTTGGTGGCATATATTGAAGTTAATTGATCTTGTTTTTTTACTATGCTTTTTACATTTTTTTGAGCGGTCTGTAGGTTTCCAATTACACTTGCAAAAAAGACGTCAATAACTTTTTTATTAAAAGAATTTAATAATTCTCCGGCAATTTTTTGAGCCTGTGCTTTTGTAATTTCATTGTTTGATTCATTTAATTTATAAGAAAGTTTAATGGGTTCTGGACTTACATTGTCAATTGACAGTGCTCGTTTCGTAAAGTCGTTTGGAATAGTAATAGCCATGTTATAACGTTTATCTAAAATTCCATCCTCTGCTTCAGCAGCATCGACTAAATGAAATCTATGTGTATAATCGTTTTCTAAACTCTTTTTAAATTCTTCTCCAAAGTTGTATGTTTTGCCTTGATATTCTATGGGTTCATCTAGATTAACCACTGCAACGTCCATCTTGAAATCTGCTTTCTCTGTTTTGTCCTTTGTTACAGAAGAAAATGGTATGTATGCAATTATTCCTGCAAGAAGCAGAACTAAAACGATAAAAAGTGGCAAACGATTTTTTTTTGTCATTTCTACACCTCATTAAGTCTAATAAAGATAATAGGACCGTCGATTATTCAACGGTCCCTAAACTACTCAAAGTATATTAGTAGATATACTACTATTTGTGTCAATCGATTAGCGAACTGAACCTTCTTTGAATATACAATTTGGGTTATTGTAGTCCGAAGTTTTTAGAAAGCTGTAGGTCGTGTTGTTCTACCGCGTCAGCAGTGTGATCTAGTTGGTCCTTTATAGCAAAAAGTAGATCTCTAAAGCTCTCTACTTTTGGTCTTAATTGTTCAAATTGAGCATCGAATTGTTGAAAAGCTTTACCTTCCCATTCAGAACGCAATTGATTTTGCAATCCATTTAATTCACCTAACATGGTGTTAATTTGCTCACCACTTGAACCATATTTTCTCGCTCTATTTTTTAGTTCTTGTGGGGTCATACGAATTTGTCCTGCCACTATTACCAGCTCCTTATCACATTTAATTGTCATTCATATAAAATATTGGTATTTTGTTACAAAATTAGTTTATTTAAATAGAATTAGTTAGTCAATCCAAATTATATTGATATACCTTAAATCTCGAATTGAAATCAGATTGTTAAAACACATAGAATCCTTATATAGCAAGCTTAATGTAATATAATTAGAATGATTCTAAATATTAGCCAAAAGTACTTTTTTTAAAATTCAACTAAATTTAGTTTGTTAATTTAACTTTAAAAATGATAAATCATATCACTATTTCCTTAAAAACTTTAACATTATTTTACATTCGACAAATTCCAACAAGTTCAATTTAATTATTTGTCTATAAACTATTTGATTCTTTTTTCTTATTTAGATAATTCCCCTTCTATTCACTCTTTTTTAGTGTTTTATATTATATTTATATATTTTTTAATCTTTGATTAATAATTGGGAATAATTTCTCTCATTAATATAAAAAGCTATAGCCATTCTAAATATGACTATAGCCTTGGAAAATTATTATTTATAATAATTATTGTAGTTGTTTATATAATTGTTCTTGTAATTTAACCGACAGATACTTACGAGCTTCAGCTGTTGATATGTTCAATTCTGTTTGGACATTTTCATATCCAAGAACTACTTGAGCGCCATCTAAGTTTTCGGTAATCGATTCAATGAGATAATGTTGATCGAATAGCGCATTTAGTTGCGCAATCTCTGAAGCGACTTGCACATATTCAGACATAGACTCTCTCCTCTACTGCTGTTTAACTTCGCTTGAAGTTTTTTGCGTAATTTCAGGAACAAAAGATGGTTCTACATAAGGTTCAATCGTCCAGCTTTTTCCAACTGTTATTCCTAAATATTTACGATCATCTGGATCCAGTAATTCTTGTTGTGGATATTTTTTAAACCACCAATATTTTGCAAGAATATAATATAAAACAGCTCCCACGATAAAACCGATCAACGATGAATAGGTTGGGAAGATATTTGCAATAATCCCACCAATTATCCATGAAATCAATCCTGCTAGATTAAAGCCTCCTAAATATCTGAATTGGCCATTTGCTTCATATAGACCTTGAACATTAATACGTCTTCTACGCAATAAATAATAATCAGCAAATAGAATCCCTACAATGGATGTTAAGATTCCACCAATAATTAGAAGGACAGAATTTAGCATTTCAAATAAACTCCATGGTTGCGATAAAGTTCCGATTATACCGGCTATCACTACACCAACCCAGAAAGGCACGCGTGGACCACCGATATTTGAGAAAATCGTAGCTGCTGGGATTACATTTGCTGATGTATTTGTTGACCATTGCGCTAACACAATCATTAATAGAAGGATCGCTAAGATAAAACCACTTGCTGATTGTTGCAATGCATTAATCGGATCTGCTGATGCAACTGCCATATAACATACTCCACCTATGACAATCATAAACGTATTGACAATCGGCATTATGATTAAAGAACCTACAAGTTGAGTCTTATTACGTTTAAACCAATTTCTTTCATTGGCAGGTGCTTTAAAAAAGCGAGATAAGGTAGGCATATCTGCAGCAAGTGTTGCCCAAAAACCCATATTTGCCATTACCACAATCATAAAAGCCGTAAAGGTTGCCATACCTGTTGTTGGTGATTCCACCCAAGACCAAACGCTCTTTCCTGCCGCTTCTGCTTTATCTGCTAATGTTGCATACATCCAACAAGAAATTAAAATTATGATTGGAGCTGCTAAATCAGCAAATCGTTCGATGGATTTAATCCCCAATGATGTATTAAACAGTTGAAGTGCGGCAAATAAAAGAAAACAGAGGAACCAGTTATCGAAACCAAATAAAATATTTAAAATGCCATTAATGGCAAGTGCACCGAAGTACGTATTAATTCCAAACCAACATGATGCTGTGAATCCACGTGCTAATGAAGGCAAATGTGTTCCGATTGTACCAAAAGGCGCACGCATATATACGGGAAAAGAGAGACCGTGTTCAACACCAATATCACCTATCAGCACCATAAAAATTCCAATTAAAACAGATCCTACTAAAGTTGCGACAATTAACATAGGCATTGATAAATGGACAATGCCTGCTGCACCAATTGCAAATGCTGCAAGTACTATCGCCATTCCAATCCAAATAACTGAAAATCCAAATGCACTAATCTTTCGCTCATCATGAGTAATTGGCAACAAATCTGGAGACTTCAAATAATCATTGTTATTGCTCATTTTCAGATTACCTCCATATTCGAATAGTCCTTTGGCTTTAGAGATTGGCAGTCTTGCATTTTTGAATCGGTTAATTATTTGCAAATGATTTAAGCATTGCTTGGCGCTCATTCCATGTCATAGCTGGTACAGTATGAGGTAATTCTTTCATTGTTATTGCTCCATCTGCTGGACACACAATCGAACATAAATTACATCCAACACAATCTTCTTCACGAACTCTAAGCATCGGTTTCCCAGTAAGCTCATCCGTATAACGCTCAATACATTGATGTGAAGTGTCTTCACATGCAATATGACACTTGTTACAATTAATACACACATCATTGTTAATATTCGCGACAATTTTATAATTGAGATCAAGATCACCCCAATCTGAGTACTTCGGTACAGAACGCCCCACTAACTCCATAACAGACGCTAGTCCTTTATCATCCAAGTAATTGTTTAATCCATCAATCATATCTTCCACTATATTAAATCCATGATGCATTGCGGCTGTGCATACTTGCACACCTGTCGCCCCCATTAAGATGAATTCAGCTGCATCTTGCCAATTTGAAATACCACCGATACCTGAAATCGGTACATTTATACGGGCATTTCTTGCACATTCTCCGACCATATTCAATGCAATAGGTTTGACAGCAGGACCACAGTAACCTCCATGTGCACCTTTTCCCGCAACATGTGGGATGGTATTCCAGGTATTTAGGTCAACACCCACTAAGCTATTGATCGTATTTATCATACTGATTGCATCAGCACCACCTTGTACGGCAGCTTCTGCTGTAACCGTTATGTCTGTAATATTTGGCGTCAACTTGACGATTACAGGTTTAGTTGCAACTTCTTTCGCCCAGGTCGTTTGTTTTTCAACAAGAGCTGGTACTTGACCAGATGCAGACCCCATTCCACGCTCTGCCATCCCATGCGGACAGCCGAAATTCAGTTCAAAGCCATCTACGCCAACAGCTTCTACACGCTTTACAATTTCATGCCATTTATCCTGTTTTGGCTCGACCATCAGCGATGCAATAATGGTGTGATTCGGAAATCTCTTTTTTGTTTCATAGATTTCTTTTAAATTGACATCTAAAGGACGATCCGTGATTAATTCAATATTATTAAAACCTGCTACACGACTGCCATTAAAGCTTACTGCTGCAAAGCGAGATGAAACATTTAAAATAGGGTCCCCTAAGGTTTTCCACACAGCTCCACCCCAACCTGCTTCAAACGCACGTTGCACCTGATAACCTGAATTTGTTGGTGGTGCAGATGCAAGCCAAAATGGATTGGGTGATTCAATACCAGCTAAGTTAATTCGTAAATCTGCCATAATAGTCCCCCCTCAAGGAATTACGCGATTTCGGTTACACTTTTGAATTGTCGATGAATTGCGTATGCACAATCTTTTCCTTGTTGTGCAGCTGATACAACAGTAGCATCGCCATAACCATTTCCATAAATGACATCGCCACATGCGAAAATTTTTGGGTTAGATGTTTGTAACGTTGTGTGATCAACTTCTACAATTCCTTGATGATGCTCAAGACCTAACTGATCAATGAATGGTGTATGACGAGTTTGTCCGATTGCTCGAATAACGGCATCTACTTGAATAATATAATTAGAATCCTTTGTTTCATGGAGTTTTGCTTTTCCATCTACTTCTTCACCTAACTCCATTTTGACGCATTCTAATCCAATGACATTGCCTTGATCATCACCAATAATTCGTTTAGGCAAGGATAACCAGCGGAATTCAACACCTTCTTGTTTGGCAAAATCATATTCAAAAGGATAGGCTGTCATTTCATTTGCTGTTCTTCTATAAATAATTTGTACTTGTGCTGCTCCTAAACGAACCGAACAGGTAGCTGCATCAATTGCTGTATTACCTGCACCAATAACAGCTACCCTTTTATCTATTAAATCATTTGTAATTATACTCTTCGTGCTTTTTACAAAATCAATGGCATCGTACACACCATTTAATGTTTCTCCTTCAATTCCAAGCAATGGTACTGTATTCATACCAACCGCTAGCAAAATACGATCATAGTTATTGATTAGTTCATCAACTGAGATAGTATTTCCAACTCGATGATTGGTTTTAATTTCTACTCCCATTTTTTTCACTTGTTCTACTTCCCATTGTACGATGTGCTGAGGAAGACGGAACGAAACGATACCATACTGATTCAATCCTCCCGCCTCTTCTTCTGCCTCATAAATGGTAACAGCATACCCTAATCTTCGTAATTCTCGGGCCGCAGATAATCCTGTAGGTCCACTACCGATAATCGCTATTTTCTTACCATTGCTTGGTGCTGCTTCAAATAATGTCACATCATTTGCCATAGCCCAATCCGTTGCATGGCGCTGTAAATCACCAATTTTAATAGGCTTTTCTGCATGATTAAGCACACATGCTCCTTCACAAAGTTCTTCTGTTGGGCAAACACGTGCACAACTAGCACCAACTGGATTTGCATCCAAAATGACTTTGGCTGAACCTTTTAAATTTCCTGATGCAATTTTCTTGATAAAGCTTGGTATATTGATACTTGTTGGACATGCTTGAATACACGGCGCATCGTAGCAAAATAAACATCGGTTTGCTTCTTCAAGAGCAGCGTATGGTGTTAAACCACTATATGCTTCATCAAAATTCTTTTCTAATGAGCTCAACTCTTTCATAGCTATCTCCCCCGTTATTTTGTTGTGTTTTATTTTGTAATAACTGGCTTTCCTTCTTTTTTTACTTCACGTCGAATATATTGTCCTCTTCCAAGTTTCCCAACAAACTCTTTGTCTCTAATAACAAATTCTCCACGGCTAAATACACTAACTGGCTCACCTTTTACTTTTAGACCTTCAAATGCATTGTAATCCACATTCATATGATGTGTTTCCGCTGAAATCACTCGCTCCACATTTGGATCAAATAAGACTAAATCTGCATCTGTGCCGATTGCAATAGTTCCTTTTTGTGGGAATAATCCAAATGTTTTAGCAGCACTTGTTGATACCATATCAACAAATTCATTTAATGTTATTCGTCCCTTTGCAACCCCTTCAGAATAGAGAACACTTAGGCGATCTTCAATAAATGGTCCGCCATTTGGAATTTTCGAGAAATCTTCTTTACCAAGTTGTTTTTTTCCATTAAAACTAAATGAGCATTGGTCAGAACCAATGGTTTGTAATTGTTTTGCTTTTAAAGCATTCCAAAGTACTTCCTGATGTTCTTTTGGCCGTAATGGCGGTGACCAAACATATTTTGCTCCTTCAAAATTTGGTTTTTCTAATGCTGTTTGATCGAGTACTAAATAAGGAGGACATGTTTCACCATAGACTTGATAGCCTTTTTCACGTGCACGTATAATTTCATCTACTGCTTCTTTACATGTGACATGTACGACATATAGCTTGGCACCTGCAAGGTTTGCTAACTCAATTGCACGTTTTGTAGCCTCACCTTCTAATTGGGGTGGTCTTGTAAGCGCATGATAAATGGGTTCTGTGTGCCCTAATGCTTTTGCTTCTTCTACAAGTTCATCGATTACAGAACCATTTTCACAATGCACCATTACAATAGCATCTTTTTCTTTTCCTACTTTAAATGCTTGGAATAATGTACGGTCTGTCGCTTGGAATTCCTTTGCATAAGCTAAAAAGACTTTTACAGAATTAATACCAGCAATCTCTAATGCTTCTGGAAGCTGTTTTAACGTATCTTCTGTTAAATCTGCAATCATCAAATGAAAGCCATAATCGATCACTGCTTTGTCTTTTGCTTTTTCATGCCATTTATCTACCGCGTCTAGTAATCTTGCTTTACCAGTAGTTAAGCAGAAATCAAGTATTGTAGTAGTACCTCCAAAGGCAGCCGCAATCGTTCCAGATTCCCAATCATCATCTGTTACAGTGTTATTAAATGGCATGTCTAAGTGTGTGTGTGGATCAATTCCACCTGGAAATACATATTTTCCTGTAGCATCGATGATTTCAGCATCTTCAGCTTGAATACCTTGTCCAATTTCTGTAATTTTCCCGTTTTCTATCAACAAATCTGCTCGATACTGGTCAGCTGCTGTTACAATTGTTCCACCTGTAATAATTTTTTTCATACTGTTTTTGCTCCTTTACAATGTTTTCAATTCTTGTTTAGGACAATTTTTTTGTAAAGCAAGTACTGTACGCAGTAAAACATTTGCCCCTTTTGCACAATCTTCAAAGCTTGTTAACTCTTCTTCACAATGACTTTTGCCATTGACACTTGGTACGAAAATCATAGCTGATGGAATATAACTTGCGATGAATTGTGCATCGTGCCCTGCACCGCTATACATACGTTTGAACGTATAACTATATTCCTCACATGCATTTTGAATAAGACTACAAATGGATTCATCAAATTGAACGGTATCTCGACTCCATAACTTTTCAAAGGATACACTACATCCCGCTTGTTCTTCAGGTAAACTGAAGATGACCTCTTCTACTTCTTTTATCTTTGCTGGATCTTGATGGCGTGCTTCTAACGTAAATACCACCTTATTAGGGATTACTGTATGAATATTTGGTGTTACATGAACACGCCCCATTGTATAAACAAGCGCATCATCAATTTTATTTAGTTTTTTTCGCATTTCTGTTATTAAATCTGTCGCTAAAAAGAAAGGATCATTTCGTAGGTTCATCGGTGTGGTACCTGCATGATTTGACTCACCAGTAATCGTTATTTCATAACACACCATTCCAAGAACACCTTCAACAACCCCAATTTCAAGCTGTTCACTCTCAAGAACAGGACCTTGTTCTATATGCAACTCCAAATATGCAAGCGCTTTCTTTAATCGATTCGACTCTTTACCAACATAGCCACTTGCTTCAAGTGCTTCTTTAAATGTCACTCCATTTTTATCCTTCGAATATAGCATTTTTTCTTTATCAAACTTATTTGCTAGTACGCCTGAACTCATCATGGCTGGATCAAATCTTGCCCCTTCTTCATTTGTAAAATTCATCACAATAATAGGTGCTTCCAGCTCTTCTTTATGTTCCATTAATGTTTTCACAACCTCAAGTCCAGTTAAAACGCCTAATACTCCATCAAACCGTCCACCTTTTTCAACCGAGTCTAGATGTGAGCCAATAACGATTGGAGGGATATCCTTTTTTCCTTCAAGTGTCGCATACATATTCCCCATATCGTCCCACACCACATCTAACCCTAATTCTTCACAGCACTTTCGAAAATTATTTCTCGCCTGTACATCTTCTTGTGAGAAACAAAGCCTTGTTACACCATTGTTAGGTGTCTTGCCAAATGAACTAAACTCATTAAGTAATTCTTCAAGTCTACTCTTGTTACACGTATACATGAGATTACCTCCTCAATTGGTCTATTCCCTTATAAGCTTTAAGTTACTCAATTAAAAGAATTTTTAGAAAATTCATATTAATCGTAATTAGGTAACTTATAAGATGTCAATCTATTTAGGGTAGTAAAATAGTATGGGGAAATTTATAAAAATATGATTTCATTCTGAATTCTATGCAGTTTAGTCTCTATTAATCACACAGATGATTCACTTTATTTCCTCTGAACCTTCAATTAATGTTTTTGCGAGAAACATAAACTCCAATGTAAGTCGGTTATGGCCAGACATAAACTCTTTTCCTAGCAGAGTCTCCAGTTTTTTTAAACGATGATATAGTGTTTGACGAACAATAAAGAGCTGCTTTGCTGTTTCTTGCTTTGAAGCATTTGTCTGTAAATATACTTCTAATGTTTCCATTAATCGACCATTATGTTGTTTGTCGTACTCAATGATGGGTTGGAGATAATCATTGACGACCTCCTTTAAATTCACTTGCATTTGCAGTTTGTAGATTAAGTGAAATAGATGCAAATCATCGTAAAAATAAGATGTCGTCTTTACTTTACGACATATATAAAGTGTGTCTAATGCGGTTTGATAACTCTTTGAGATTTCTGAAATACAAGAGACAATTTTACCAACTGCAAATTGGTAGCCCTTTTTCTGTTGCTTTAGGTAAAATTCAGAGTCCTTTAATACTTTAATTACTTTTTGTAAATAAAGTCTGGTTGTTTGTAAACCCTGCTTATTCAATAATATAAATACAATATAGCTTTTACGTTCGTGTAAGAATGGCAAAAACCCATTTCGTTCAAATAAATTACGATAATACAGTTTACTATAAACAATATCTTCATGAGATTTCTGAATTGACTGAGGAGAGGATAAAATAAATACCGTACCACCATTATTTTCATAATTGGCATGTTGCGACAGCACATATTTATAGATTTCTTCTTTTGATAACTTATCATCAATCCAATAGGATAACGTTTGTGCATCTTCAATGTCTCGTTTTTCCTCAATATAAAATGCACGCATTAAAATCTGAGCAAGTGCTGTAGTCGTACGATCAAATATCAACATCTCAAATTCAGTAAAGACACCATTTTCTTTAAAAATTGTTACATCAGCATAATGCTGATCTAAGATAAAAATGGGTTGACGTTTTATCAGATAGTTATTTCCCTCAATTTCTAGCCTATTTAGAAAAACTTGACGTTTTTCATGTGCCATATTGGGATAAAATATTGGCTCTCTCCCATGAATGTTAAGCATGATTTGACTGTTGATATGCTGATGCATATTTTTTAATATTCCTTCAATATTTTGATCTCGTAAAGCACTCTTATTAAGCTGTTGCGAATACGCTTCAAGTGTAGAGATCATTAAATACTGTTGATTCATAATCGAACTATGTAAATCCTGTGTAATACTAACGAACGATACGACTTCATGAAAAACAATAATGGGAAAGTCATGGGTATTTGCCAATGAAATAATTTCCTCAGGGATTGATTGAATATAACTTCCGTACTCGATACATAAACCGGAACAGTCAGCTTTAATCAATGATTCTACAAAAATTTCAAATTGCTGAACACTTTCTTTTAAACTTATACCTGTTGTTAAAATCAGTTCATGTCCAGCTAATAAATTTTCAATTTGAACAATCTCCACAACATGAACCCATTTGAATATTTTGTGTAATCCATTTGCTCCCGCAATCACTTCTGCACTTTTAAAATGTGGACTCTTCATTGCATCTTTCACTTGTAGCGAATATTGATTCATCTTGCAACCCCCCAATCGCATTCAAAAGTGTTTCCCTACTATTAAATTCATTATTATTCTAGTTAAAGTCGTTTTTTTCTATTTTACATTATCTCAACACTTTTTACGATTAGTAAAACTTATCCCGTTTTTATTTAACGTTTTGTCTATTCGTCTTGCATCGAAAAATTGATAGACTTAAATCGAACAATAATTCCAAAAACAGTAAGGGGTGAGTACAATGCAGGAACAGAATCAATTGCAAAAAGGATTAAAAAAACGTCATATGACAATGATCGCTATTGCTGGTGTAATTGGTGCAGGTCTATTTATGGGGAGTGGATCTGTTATTCATCTCGCTGGACCTGGTGCCATTTTGTCCTATGTTTTCGCAGGAATGATTGTTGTTCTAGTCATGCGGATGCTTGGCGAAATGGCTTCAGTGAATCCTACAAGTGGATCATTTGCACATTATGCACATGAAGCGATTGGTCCTTGGGCAGGATTTATGATTGGTTGGTTGTACTGGTTTTTCTGGGTAATTGCCATAGCACTTGAAGCAACTGCAGCTGCTGCAATTATTCAATATTGGTATGACGGTATACCTTTGTGGTTTCTCAGTTTGCTCTTAACAGTTGCTTTAACTGCTACTAATATTCTTTCCGTCAAAGCATTTGGGGAGTTTGAATATTGGTTTTCACTGATTAAAGTTGTAAGTATTATTGTTTTTTTAGCAATGGGGGCATTTATCATATTAGGCATTGTGCCCAATTTTGAAGCGGTTGGTACGACGAATTTAATCGGGCAAGGTGGATTTATGCCAAATGGATTCGGTGCTGTACTTATGGGAATTGTGATTGTTATTTTCTCCTTTATGGGGACAGAAATTGTTGCGATTGCTGCCGGTGAATCAAAGGAGCCTCACGCCGCGGTAAGAAAAGCAACAAATTCAATTACATGGAGAATCTTACTCTTCTATATAGGGTCAATAGCTGTTGTTGTTACCCTTCTCCCATGGGATTCATCGAATATTTTAACAAGCCCATACGTAGCAGTACTTGACTATATCGGTATTCCAGCAGCTGCACAGATTATGAATTTTGTCGTATTAACAGCCGTTCTTTCTTGTTTGAATTCAGCTCTTTATGCTACATCACGAATGGTATTTTCTTTAGCACAAAAAGGAGAAGCACCTAAATCATTCTTAAAATTGAACAAAAGAGGTGCTCCTGTAAACGCAATTTTAGCAGCAACATTCTTTTCTTACATCGCTGTAATTATGAATTATGTATCACCAGATAAAGTATTTTTGTTCTTGGTTAACTCTTGCAGTGCCATTACGTTAATTTTATATTTAATTATTTCGATTTCTCAACTTCGTATGCGACGCAAAATAGAACAGAAAAATCCGCAATTATTAACTATAAAAATGTGGTTGTTCCCGTATCTCACATACTTCACAATCCTTGTGACATCTGCACTTTTAATCGCCATGTTCTTCATTGATTCAATGCGTTCTCAGATTTTATTTACATGTGTGATTGTTATTTTTGTACTGTTAGCTTATTTGTTTACTCAACGTAAAGCGAATGTAATTGAAGAAGAAAATAGTTCTATTTTCAACAATGAAAATCTAGATATAAAGTGAAAGTTCCTTCAGTGGAGGCTTACTTCTCGCATAATGCGAAATAAAAAATAATTAAATCGAATTTTTAGGAAGAGGTGCTTTTATTATGACAGTTGAACAAAAAGTAAAAACATTAGCTCATTTTATTAACGGTGAAGAAGTAAATGGCATAAGTTCTCGCTATTCAGAAGTTTTTAACCCATCAACTGGTGAAGTGATTGCTCAAGTACCACTAGCTACCAAAGAAGAAGTTCAAAACGCAATAGAACTTGCTAAGAAAGCGTTTCCAGGATGGAAAAACACTTCGATTGGTAAACGCGTTGAAGTCGTTTATCGTTTCCGTCAGTTGTTAGTTGAACGACAAGAAGAACTAATTGATCTAATTTGTGAAGAAAGTGGCAAAACAAGAGAAGATGCAAAAGGTGAAATTGTCCGTGGTATTGAATCCGTTGATATGGCAATTGCTGCACCACAAATGTTAAAAGGTGAGTACTCTGTAAATGTTGGTGGGAATATTAACGCTTTTTCTGCAAAATCACCATTAGGTGTTGTAGCTTGTATTGCCCCGTTTAACTTCCCTGTTATGGTACCACTTGCAATTACAAGTATGGCTGTTGCAGTTGGTAATGCAGTCATTCTAAAACCATCAGAACGTGTGCCAATTTCAGCATTATATTTAAGTAATTTGTGGAAAGAAGCAGGATTACCTAACGGCGTCTGGACAGTTATCAATGGAGATAAAGATGCTGTAAATGAGCTGTTAGAAAACAAAACAATCCAAGCGATTTCATTTGTCGGCTCTACCCCTGTTGCAGAATATATTTATCAAACGGGTACAAAACACAATAAACGTGTTGCTGCATTTGGTGGCGGTAAAAACTTTATGATCGTTATGCCGGATGCCAACCTTGAACAAACTGCTAATGCCTTCCTAGGAGCAGCATATGGTGCAGCTTCACAACGCTGTATGGCGATTTCAGGTGCCATTGCAGTTGGTGTCGAAACGGAGAAAAAATTCATCGAAATCTTAAAAGAAAAAATCGCTACCTTAAAAGTTGGACCTTATACAGATCCAGAAGTAGATTTTGGGCCTGTTATTACAAAACAGTCGAAAGAAAACATTATTAAACATATCAATCTTGCACTTGAAGAAGGTGCTAGCCTTGCTGTTGATGGTCGGGAACCAACTATTTGCGAAACATCCAAGGGATTCTATTTGGGACCAACTTTACTTCATGATGTAAAACCAGAAATGACCATTTTCAAAGAAGAAGTGTTTGGACCTGCTCGTATTGTAGTTGGAGTAGAAACTTTACAACAAGCTATTGACCTGATAAATGATCATGAGCTTGGTAACGGTGTAACAATTTTCACAAACAGTGGTCCCGCTGCTCGTAAGTTCCAAGAAGAAATTGAAGTAGGAATGGTTGGTGTTAATGTACCTATTCCAATTCCAGTTGGCTATCATAATTTTGGTGGTTGGAAACGTTCTAAATTTGGTGAAGGTCATATGTTTGGACCAGACCAAGCTCGTTTCTTCACAAAAGCAAAAACCATTTCTGAAAGATGGCCGGATGAAACAGAAGATACAACAACTTCATTTGCCTTCCCTAGTAATGATGAATTGAAACCAAATGAGTAAAGTGAGCTTTAACTTATCCGAATTCATGAACTAAAGGAGTGAAGACTTGTGGTTAAGACGAACATGAATAATGAAATCCTAGAAAAAGATGAGCAATATGTTTGGCATTCTATGAAGCCCTATAATCCTAAAGCAACGTATGTTGTAAAGGATTCATATGGTGCAACTGTAGTCGATACAGATGGAAACAAATATATTGATGCGATGGCTGGCTTATGGTGTGTTAATGTTGGATACGGTCGTGAAGAAATAGCAAAAGCTGCTTATGATCAAATGTTGAGAAATCCCTATTCTCCTCTTTCACAAGGCCATGTTCCTGCAGTAGAACTGGCAGAGAAAATCAACGACATGCTAGGAGGTGGCTATGTCGTATTCTTCTCAAATAGTGGTTCCGAAGCAAATGAAACTGCATTTAAAATTGCGCGCCAATATCACCAACAAAAAGGTGAAAGCTCTCGCTATAAGATCATATCACGCTATCGTGCTTACCACGGTAGCTCAATTGGAGCATTATCTGCAACAGGTCAGGCAGAGCGCAAATATAAATACGAGCCTCTTGCACCTGGCTTTATCCATGTTGCTCCTCCTGATTTGTATCGTCAACCAGAAGATCCATCCATTCCACCTGAACAATTAGCAAGTGTTCAGGCTGTGAATCAAACAATGACATGGGAGTATAGCGAAACAATTGCCGCAATGATACTTGAACCTATCATTACAGGTGGCGGTGTTATCATGCCTCCAGACAATTATTTAAAAGGGATTCAAGCTGTATGTAAAAAGCACGGCGCACTAATGATTGTTGATGAAGTTATTTGTGGATTTGGTCGCACTGGTAAACCATTTGGATTTATGAATTACGATGTTCAACCTGATATCGTCACAATGGCAAAAGGGATTACAAGTGCATATTTACCGCTTTCAGCAACAGCTGTAAAACGTGAAATTTTCGAAGCATTTACTGGAACAGATGCATATGATTATTTCCGACATGTGAATACTTTCGGTGGTTCTCCAGTTTCTTGTGCAGTAGCATTGAAAAACATTGAAATTTTTGAACGTGAAGGGCTATTTGAGCAATCTGCGATAAAAGGTGCTGAAGTTCTAGCAACACTTCATGAAAAACTTGACGAACATCCAAATGTCGGCAACATTCGAGGGAAAGGCCTATTAATCGGTATTGAACTCGTCGCTGACAAAACAACAAAACAACCATTAGCTGCTGAGAAAGTTAATGCTGTTATTGCAGATTGCAAAAAGAATGGCGTCTTAATAGGGAAAAATGGAGCAACAGTTGCTGGTTTTAACAATGTCTTAGCACTTTCACCACCATTGAATATTTCACAAGAGGATATTGATCAGGTTATTTCTACACTTGTAAATAGCATTCAAAATATTGATTTATTATAAAAAAATATTACATTATTATTTCGAGTTTCTTACTATTTAAATAAACAATTAAATGTTGGGTTGATCCAATAAATGGATCAACCCCTTTTTGTTAAGAGATCAGAGACTTTTTGCTTTAAGTACATATATTGTTGATCATTACAATCCATTAACGCCTCATTTCTATTGGAAGGAATGTCTTCATACATAATGGATTCACTAAATTGTGATACGGTAAAATCATATCGTTGGTGTTCAATTATATTGTAAAAATGCCAACCTTCAGGTAACCTCGTTTTAAAAATCCCCCCACCTAATTGATCATTTATTACTAATGTAGTAACGCCACACTGCCCCTTCGCAGGATTTTCAACACTCCATTTTGAGCTTGATTGGATAGACCATGCTTTTTTTAATGTGGCTTGAAGTACCTCTATTTTTCTTTCGTCCATTCTAGTATCCTTTCACTTATCTTTTCATATTTTCAAATTGAATGATTTAAACTTATTCATACATCGGTTTTCTGTTAAAAAACGAGCATTATGAAATGGACTAAAATCCATAATATTACTATGTTTAAACGTCTTTTGTTATATATTATCACATTCATCGGTTATTAAATTTCGATAGTTATTTGGGATGGACATTAAGTCTAGCGTTATTATTCGTATTTAGTGACGGTGCATTTATTATTTTCACTATACTTTAATAGTTGAAATGGATTTTTTTATTATTTTCACCCCTATAAGAAAAAAGAAGCGTATTTGACTAAAATATCAATACGCTTCCTCGTTTGATCCAAACTATTTAAATGGGATCAACTAATCATTTAAATTACTAATAGCATTGGATTTTCTAAATAATAAACAACATCTGCTAAAAATGCGGCCGCTTCACTTCCATCAATAATTTGATGATCAAAGGTTAAGCTTAAAGGTATTTTTTGTTCATAATATGGTTTATCTTTTTTGTCGATGCTGACTTCTTTTACTAAAGTTCCTAAACCGAGAATTCCTGTTTCAGGAGTATTTAAGATTGGTGTAAAATATTCCACACCGCTTGAACCAAGATTTGTAATGGTAAATGTTGAACCGGTAAGGTAAGCACCATTTTCACCATTTCTTGCCTTTTCCGTTACAGTTGCGATTTCCTCTGCAATAGAAGATATCGAAAGCTTGTCAACATTTTTAACAACCGGTACTATTAAACCATTACGAATTGAAGTAGCTATACCTAAATGCACTTCACTATGTTCGACATATGAATCATTAGAATAAGTTGAATTCATCTGTGGGTACTTCTTGAGTGCTAGTGCTACTGCACGTGCAACAAATACCGTATAGGTAATTGGTATTTCAATATTTGCTTGTTGTAATTTTTCTTTTATTTTACTTCGTAACTTTATGAGTTTATCTAATGAAGCTTTACGATGTAATGTTAGTTGGGCGGTCGATGCCATACTTTTATGCATACGTTGTGCGATGATTTTACGCAATCCCTCTAATCCTTCTCCTACGTTAAGTTCTGCTGCTACAAATTGGTCAACCTGATTTTCTTCAGCAGTTGAAGCCACTTTTACTTCAATCGTATCATCTAATCCTTGGTCTAATACACGTTCGATATCACGTTTTGTAATCCTACCATTACCGCCTGTGCCTCGAACAAATTGAAGCTCAATATCATATTCTTTTGCTAATCGTTTTGCTAATGGTGTAGCAAAAATCCGTTCACCCTCTATTCTTTTTGAAGCCAAATGTTGGCTGATGCTTTCACCCTTCGATAAGACAATATCTTGTTTCTTAACTTCTGAAGATTCTACTAAGATTGATTCATCTGCCGATTCACTAATAATACCAATCAATCCTTTAACAGGTATATCTTCATCAACACCGGCAATAATTTTAGTTAAGAAACCATCTGCTTCTGCTTCTACTTCCATCGTTAGCTTTTCAGAAGCAATCAGGCAGATGACTTCACCTTTTTTCACAGCATCGCCCTCTTTTTTATACCATTCTTGTACAGTACCTTCAGTCATTGTCAGTCCTAATTTAGGCATTAATACTTCTGTTGCCATGACGATCGCCTCCTACTTCACTTTTTTTAGATCAAAGATTAGTTCATCTGCAACTTTGAGTACTTTTTCAGCATTTGGAATATAAAGTTCCTCTAAATTTGTGGCAAATGGTACGGGACAATTTGGCGCACAAACGGTTTTAATCGGACCATCTAAATAATCGAATGCACGATCACCAATAACCGAAGCAATATCTGTTGCTGTGTTGTTATGTGGATTTGCTTCATCAATGACGATTAAGCGACCTGTTTTCTTAACTGATTCAAGTACAGTTTCTTGATCCCAAGGGGCAACTGTTAGAAGATCAATCACTTCTACTTCTATGCCTTCTTCAGCTAATTTGTCCGCTACTTCTAATCCGACATAAAGCATTTTTCCAATCGTCACAATTGTTAAGTCTGAACCAACACGTTCAATATGTGCTTTTCCGATTTCCACTTTGTAATATTCCTCTGGCACTTCACCTTTAATTCCATATAGAGTTTTATCCTCTGAATAAATAACTAAATTATTATCCTCAATTGCGGATAATAGTAAGCCTTTTGCTGTATATGGGTTTGAAGGTACAACGACTTTAACACCCGGAATTGCACCAAACATTCCATACAGAGATTGGGAGTGTTGAGCAGCTGCACTTGCACCTGCTCCATGTGTAGTGCGAATCGTTAGAGGAATTTGTGCCTTCCCTCCAAACATATACCGCATTTTAGAGCCTTGGCATAAAATCATATCTAAACAGAAACCGATAAAATCATTGAACATTAACTCAGCTACTGGTCGTAATCCAGTTGCCGCAGCTCCAACAGCAGCTCCTATATAACCATTCTCTGAAATCGGTGTGTCAATTACTCGTTCTCGTCCAAATTGTTGAACAAGGCCCTTCGTAACCCCAAATACACCACCCCATGCATCTTCCTGATCAAAACCATCTACTTTTGCTCCACCAGCAATATCTTCTCCCATTAAAATAACTTTGTCATCATTCTCCATCGCTATTTGCATTGCCTCGTTAATCGCTTGCATCATCGTGATTTTTCTTGTCATGATTTCAACACTCCTCTTTTAATTAGTCAGCGAATACGTCTGTTAACAATGATTCAGATTTTGGAATTGGACTGTTTTGTGCAAATTTCACAGCTTCTTCAATTGCTTTTACTGATTTCTTTTCAATCGATGTCAATTGTTTTTTAGTCAACAAATTATTTTCAATTGCGTATTCCTTGAACAAATTAATAGGATCTTTATCCACTGGATGTAATTTTTTTTCTTTGTTTGTTTTGTATTTTTGTTCATCACCTTCAAAATGTCCATAATTGCGATATGTTACACATTCGATTAACGTTGGTCCTTCTCCCGCACGCGCACGATCAATTGCTTCTTTTGCAACTGTATAAACAGCTACTAAGTCATTGCCATCTACTCTGATTCCAGGAATATCGTATGCTTTTGCTCGATCAGCAATTGTTTTGGATGCACTTGAATATCGAATCGGTGTTGCTTCTGCAAAACCATTATTTTCACAAACAAAAATCACTGGTAGTTTCATAGAAGCCGCCATGTTTATACCTTCATGGAATGTTCCTTCGTTTGATGCACCATCTCCAAAGAAGCAAACTGCAACGCTTTGATTGTTCAGATATTTACTTGTAATACCCGCTCCTACAGCAATTGGGAAACCTCCACCAACGATTCCATTTGCACCAAGCATCCCCTTATCGACATCTGCAATATGCATTGAACCGCCCTTTCCTTTACATAGGCCATCTTCACGTCCATAGATTTCTGCCATCATGCCATTTATATCGCATCCTTTAGCGATACAATGACCATGACCACGGTGAGTTGAAGTAATATAATCAGCATCAGTTAAGTTGGCACAAACACCTGTTGCGATTGCTTCTTCACCTGCATATAAATGTACGAAACCAGGGATTAGTCCAGCTGAGAAATGTTTATGCAATGTATTTTCGAAATTTCGAATATTGTGCATTGTTTCATAAACCCATAAAGCCTTTTCTTCTGTTAACTGTACTTCTTGTAACGCTTTGTTCGTTGTCATCCTGAATTCCTCCTTTTATTGTTCAATCTATACATGAATCGCTGTGCCTATTAGAGCATCTGCGGTTTCACCAATTTGTTCAGAAATACTTGGATGCGGGAAAACAACATCTGACAATTCATAGATTGTCCCTTCTGCTTTAAATGTAGCTAATATAGCGTTCAGCATTTCCGTTGCACCTTCTCCCACAACTACTGCTCCTAAAATTTCACCAAATTCTTGATCTACAATTATTTTGATGAAACCTTCTGTATTCCCCTCTGCCATTGCTTTTCCATTAGTCGAAAGGGGAACTTTTTTCACTTTTATATGCTTATATCCAGCAGTTATCGCTTCTTCTTCAGAGAACCCAAAGGAAGCGATTTCAGGAATTGTATAGACACATCTTGGAATACTCTGTGGTTTCAAAGTTTCAGCTTGTCCATGAAGAATATAATCTACTGCATGCAACCCTTCAGCAGATGCAGCGTGGGCCAGCTGATATCCCCCTATTAAGTCTCCAATTGCAAATATATGATTTTGAGATGTTTCAAAATGCTGATTTACTTGCACAAATTTACCATCCATCTTTAAATTTAAAGATTCAGCAATTTCAACATTTGGTTGTCTGCCTGTTGCAACAAGTAAATTGGTAAATCCAACTGTTTCATTTTCTAACACAACTTCATTTTTATGAACGCATTGGATTTTCACATTTGATTTGTATTGAATACCAATCTTATTCATTTTGGCTTTTATCACATTTCTTGCATCTTCGTCTTCAGTTAGTAAAATATCTGATGCTACCTCTAAAATTGTTACTTCTGTTCCTAAAGGGGCAAGGCTAAATGCCAACTCTACAGATATTACACCACCACCGATGATGACCAATTTCTTTGGCAGTTCTTCTAAATTAAAAAATGTATCTGTCGTTTCATATTTAACATTTTGTATACCTTTAATAGGCGGGACAAATGGACTACTGCCTGTTGCTAGAATAATATCTTTCGAATAAAAACTTCTTCCAGCTACAGAAACCGTATTTCGCTGGTCAACCTTTGCTTCACCTTCAATTAAAGTAATAGCATTCTTTTTAATTAAACCTTGAACACCTAAAATAAGACTATTGACTATTTGATCTTTTCTCTTTTTTAACTTTTTAAAATTAATCACTTCAATATTTGTTTCAATACCCCAAGCATTTGCTTTTTGAATATCTAAAGCAAGATGGCTATGTTTTAGCATTACTTTTGATGGGATACAACCAACATTTAAGCATGTTCCACCCACTTTATTTCTTTCGATTAGTGCAACAGACATACCCAACTGAGCTGCGTGAATTGCTGCCACATAACCACCAGGACCTGCACCAATAATAGTAAGATCAAAACTTTTCATTTATGCATCACCTCATCTTGATTGATGGTACCGATTACTTTTTCAAATTACCATATTAGCGAAACTATAACAATAAATGACTGAAAACTTCCATTTTTTCGACAATAAAAATACTTAATTTATACATATGTCGAGTTTTGCGAACTAAATAGTAACCATTTATACTTGAAATAATTTACTTTCATTATGTAAAATTTTTTATACACAAAGGAGTAGATAATGATGCTATTAAAGAAAAAAGTAATCATAGAATCGTTAAATGGCGTTCAAAGCATAAATGGAATTTTGTCATTTCAAGGGGTTACTCTGAATGTTTTTTGTTATGTTACGGATGGGGTTCTAATTGATACTGGAGGAAAAAGTTTACTCAAACAATTTGAACCTTTTCTTCTTGAGCAAGATTATGAACAAGTATGGATTACGCACCACCACGAAGACCATACAGGCGGTGCAGCTTTTGTATTAGAAAATCGTAATGTACCAGTTTTTATTCATCAAATGTCCCTTAAGGATTCGAAAGGCAAACCGGATTACCCTCTATATCGTCAACTTTTTTGGGGTAGACGGAAAGCCTTTCATGCTATTCCCTTTTCAGACATTATGAACTCAAGAAATGCAAATTGGGATATTATTGAAACACCTGGTCATTCAAAAGATCATCTTGCCTTTTTAAATCGTCAAACTGGTCAACTTTTCACAGGTGATTTATACGTTAATCCCAAAACAAAAGTGATCATGCAATCGGAAAGTATCCCTACTATTATTGAATCTTTGAAAAAAGTCTTAACATATGATTTTGGTGATGTATTTTGTCAGCATGCCGGATTAGTAAAGAATGGTCGCAATATGCTCTCTCAAAAGAAGGAGTACTTAGAAGAAATCCAGTACCAAGTACTAAGACTTCATCAAGAGGGCTTAACAAATAAAGAAATTCAACAGCAACTCTTTCCACGAAAATATCCTATTACGACATTCTCATCTGGTGACTGGGATTCACTTCACATTATTGAATCGGTATTGATGAGTGAATGAATCAATTTCATAAGTCCGTTTTCTGTTAATAAATACGGATAATTTGACCTATCAAAGTATAAAATGCTCTTGATTTTCATTGTTTACTTGCGATTTCATGGGATTTACTCGCGTTTTGTGAAGAAATACTCGCGTTCTCAGGTAAAATACTCACGGACTTTTCAATTGTATCCGCGTTTCAGCTTTTTTATGTCCTGGAATTCAGTACAAACCTCTAATGCTTACTTGATCCGCGGACTTATTTTTCCTTTCAAAATTGAACTGCTGCCGCGGATTATGATTTTCATTGTTTACTCGCGATTTCATCGGATTTACTCGCGTTCTGTGAAGAAATACTCGCGTTCTCAGGTAAAATACTCGCGGACTTTTCAATTGTATCCGCGTTTCAGCTTTTTTATGTCCTGGAATTCAGTACAAACCTCGAGGTATCGCCATCTTCCGCTCCCAAAACAGTAAATATTTTAGCGAAGCATTCAATTATTTATGACTCTCATTTAAGCCAAATATATTTCTATACTCTTGATATTTTATTTTCCAAAGTTCTTCAGACACTCTTTTACCTGTTTTTTCCGCTAGATAACGTATTTTTTCTATACAAACATACCAACCTGCTAAATCTTTAGGTGTGTGTTTGGTAACTTCTGACAACGTTTCAGAGAACGATAATTCTGTTTGTTCATTTGTGGACTTTAATTGAATTTGTACGATATTTCCTGCCCATTCGAAAACCATTAACTGATTAACTTCTTTTTGAATAACATCCAGTTTCAAATCTAAGTTACCATCATACCAACGATAGTAATCCGAATCATTTGTTTCGTGATAGGTTAATTCAGGAAACCAGTTCTTGATTTCTTCATTATTCGTTAGTTCATTCCAAACCTTTTCAACTTTGGCTTTAATTATTTGATGTATTTCAAACTTTAGTATTTCCATTAATCTCGTCCTCCAAGTTCCTATTTTCTTCATTCTACTTAAAAAAATATGTGAAAAGCTAACTTTGAGATTGTGAAATACATCTATTCTTAGTTAATCGATAAGATTTAGTTATTTTAATGATCAAACCTGTTATAATGATAAAAAATATGTAAAAGGAAGTATTCAAATGAAAAAGAAAATCTATATCCTGCATGAAAATAACGAGTGGACAAACCATCTTATTAAACGTCTTGAAGAACTAAATTTGCCTTATGAAAGTTGGCATTTAGATAAGGGAATCGTTAATCTGCAAGAAGTACCTCCAGAAGGTATTTTTTACAATCGCATGAGCGCCTCTTCCCATACACGAGATCACCGATATGCTCCTGAGCTTACAGGTGCCGTTATCGATTGGTTAGAATTTCATGGACGAAAAGTGTTAAATGGTAGTAATGCTCTTCGTTTAGAGTTAAGTAAAGTCAAACAGTATACTCAACTTGAGCGATTTGGTATTCAAACACCAAAAACTGTAGCCGCCGTTGGTAAGGATCATATATTAGAAGCTGCAAAATCACTGAATATGACACCATTTATCACCAAGCATAACCGTGCTGGTAAAGGTCTTGGCGTACAGTTATTTTACTCACTTGAAGCATTAAAGGAATATCTAAATGGTCCAAATTATGAAGAACCTGTTGATGGCATAACGTTAATCCAACAATATATCAAATCTCCAGAATCATTGATCACTCGTGTTGAATTTGTGGGTGGCAAAAATATTTACTCTGTACGTGTAGATACATCTGAGGGATTTGAATTATGCCCTGCTGATGCTTGCCAAATTGGAGATCTTTTCTGCCCAGCAGGTGAGCAACCACAAATGAGATCTAAATTCGAAATTGTAGAAAATCCACGTAAAGATCTTATTGAAAAATACAGTAAATTCCTCTCTGCAAATGGTATCGATGTAGCAGGGATTGAATTTATCGTTGATGAGAATGGTACAGCTTATACGTATGATGTGAATACAAATACAAACTATAATAGCGATGCCGAAGCAAAAGCACAGCAATTTGGAATGCTTGAACTTGCTAAACTGCTTGGAAATGAGTTAGAAAAATTATAAGTGGAAAAGGGTGTCATACAGCAACTTAACTGTACAACACCCTTTTTTGAAGGTTTTATATTATGATTTTTCAATGACACCACAAGCAATTCGAGCCCCTGAATTCCCACTTGGATCAGTTTTATAATCATCTTTGTCTGCATGAATAATAAATGCACTACCATTTGAGTCAAAAAGTGAGTTTTCTACTCCTGTTTTTAATGAGAAAACTTTTGTTGTGAATTGTACATCTACTGTACCATCATTTTCCACTTTTATATTTGGTAAATCACCCAAATGATATCCCTTTGGATTTTCATAACCATGTTGTTTATGTGTTGGATTAAAATGTGCTCCTGCTGATTCAAAAGTTGGTTTTTCACATATTCCTGCTTCATGAATATGAATTCCATGTTCACCAGGTGTTAAACCCTGTAATTTCAAACTGATTTTCACGCCATTTTCATCTTCTGTTAAATCAGCCGTCCCAACATCCTTGCCTTCAGAATTAATAAATTTAGCAATTGCACTTGGACTCTTTTCACCGTTTACAGGCGTCATCGCTTGTTTCTCTTTTGATGCGGAGCAACCAGCTATTAAGCATAAAGTTGCTATGAATAAAAAGACTTTTTTCATCTTCAACACTCCTTTCTGTCAGAATGTGCAAAAATTCGAATATTTAATCCAAGGGCTAAAAAAATGAATATTCAGTTGGAATTTTTGCATAGATTAAAAGGTTAGATATTTTTGTTAACATGTCTTAGATCAGGGTTACAATGTGATTAAAAAGAATCAGAGGAGAGTGTTTAAGTGAGGATTACAACGTTTATCGGTAGCTCTCGAGAAAATGGAAATACCGAAATCTTAACGGATATTGTCACAAAGGATATACAGCACCATAAGATCTATTTACGAAAATTAAACATAAAACCAATCCATGATTTGCGGCACGATATAAACGGTTTTCAACCTGTTCACGACGATTATGATCAAATTATTCAAGCACTACTAAATAGTGATTTGCTTATTTTTTCTACACCAGTTTATTGGTATACGATGTCAGGTTTCATGAAAAATATGATTGATCGAATAAGCCAAGCAATTCGAGATAATCGATATCCACAATTAAGAGAACAATTGAAAACAAAGCATGCGATTGTTGTTACCGTAGGTGGAGATGATCCATATCTTAAAGGACTTCCCCTTATTCAACAGTTCAAATATACATTTGATTTCTTAAATATGAACTTCCAAGCTTATATCATTGGTGAAGGCCATCGTCCAGGAGATATTGCACAGGATAAACAAGCAATAACCCAAGCAAAATTATTGAATGAAAAATTAAAAGAAGTAATTGTCAAAGGTTCATTTTAAAGTGAATTTCCTTAAATAGTTTATGGGGCCTTTATTGAATAGCTAAGTTACACTGTTTTTTAGCAAAAAATTAGAGCTTTACCTATGGAATAGGCAAGCCCCGAATTATTGATAGCAGAAAATTCGCGTAAATCCCCGTGTTCTTTTTAAGGTGTATTCCAAAATAACGATGCAACAATAGGAATAAAACCAGCTACAAATAATACTGCAAAGTTACCAATAATACCAACTTTCTTAAGCACTCCCCTAGCTTTAAATGCTAGCATAAATCCTATGATTGGTAGGATGATGGAGAAGAAGATCATCAATTGTCCAGAGAATAAATCACTAGCACTGAACATAGAGACTAAATAAATAAAAGTAGAAACGAAAAAGATCAGTACTGAAATTAAACCGATTTTTTGAACCATGCGCAACTCCCGTCTACTGTTTTTTACATAAAATTGAATTGTTATTTATACTATTATAGATGATCATTCGATAAAAATTTCCAAAATCCTTTCCATTAATCATTAAATTAATCAATTTCAAAAGGAAGTTCTCCAAAATAATTAAAAAAATTGCTCCTCCTCGTTTTTGAAGAAGAGCAATTTTCTTAGACTTTATGAAAAGCAGAATGGGCTTACAACCACATAAAGTCACTATTCTAACTGTTTTAATAATCTTCTGTACACCCCCTTGCTATTTTTATATTCGATTAAAGATTGTGTTGTTTTCTACTAAACATAAAAAAAGAAAGTGGAATCGAAAACACAAGAATTATAAACGCTACTAAAAAAGTGTCATTTGACGCTAGAAGAAAAGCTCCTTGTTTCAAGGCTTCCCCGACTTTATGAGCTTTTAATTCAGCAATATGTGTTTGCGTTCTAATAGCCAAAATACTACTAAAAACTGCAATAGATAAAGCCGCAACAGCTTGACGAAGCCAGTTTGCAATAGATGTAGCGTGACCTACTAGTTCAGGTGGAATAACACTCATTGATATTGTAGCAATTGGAGATGTTGCAAGCCCAACCCCAATATACCGAATAACCATAAATAAGGTGATTGTAGTGACTGTTGTATTCATTTTCAATCCACTAAATGCCCATGTTGCAACACTTAAAAGAATTGCTCCTCCCAAAACAAACCAACCAGGATCAAATTTGTTATTGAATTTTCCTGTGATTATTGTGACTGCAATCATCAATAATGCTCCTGGAAGCATAACGACACCACTCACAAATGAAGAAGCGCCTTGTGCTTCTTCTAAAAATAATGGAATAAGATATACGCTTGAATAAAGCCCAATCGAAATAAGGCAATTTAATAAAGTCCCTAACAGAAATTTTGGATATTTTAAAACCCTTAAATTGAGTAATGGTTCTTTCACAGTTAATTCTCTCCAAATAAAAAGAACCATACCAATAATACCCACAACCAATAGTGTTACAGCCGAAACTGAAAACCATCCTAATTCTGGTCCATTAGTAAAATACAATAAGAAAGAGACATTTCCGATTACAACTGTTAAGAGCCCTAAAAAATCCAATGCAGCTGTTTTCTCTTTAACACCTGATGGAATAAAGAAACTTGCACATAATGTAGCTATGATTCCAACTGGTACGCATGAGAAAAACAATGCTTTCCAACCAAATGAATTGGTCAATAATCCCCCCAAAGTTGGACCAATTGCTGGTGCAACCATAACAGATACAGTCCATAGACTAATTGCCATTGCCTGTTTTTCTTTTTTAACAGATTGATAAATAATGGTCATTGTAGCTACTTGAATCAAACCTGAACAGACACCTTGTAATGTTCGAAAAATAATCAGTGTGATAATATTTCCTGCAAATCCACATAATGCAGAAGAAACAGTTAATCCAATAAGAGCATATACATATAACTGTTTATACCCAAATTTATTTCCCAAAAAGCCTACAACTGGAGCAATTGTCCCAGTGGCAAGCATAAATCCCGTCACAATCCATTGAACGGAATTTAAATTTGTATGCAGTTCCCTCATTATAGAAGGTAGAGCTACATTAACAGTACCTGAATTAATGAACGCTAAAAAATTCCCCAAAAATATGGCTACTATTATAAAGATAAAACTGTCTTTTTCTTTCGTAAGCCGTTTCATTTTAACAACCCCTCATTCATTCTATAATCAGTATAATATAATTATTAATTATGTAAAATTAAGATTTCTAATGTTAATATAAGTATAAATAATATAAAAGGAGTTTGTTTTATGAATTTAGAACAGATGGAATATATCAAAGAAATTGTCCATACAAAATCCATCTCAATCGCAGCACAAAATCTTCATGTATCACAATCTGCTATCAGCCAGTCTATTTCATTATTAGAAAAAGAATTAGGTATACAGCTGTTTAAACGTTCTCGATTTGGTACAACACCAACTGAGGAAGGAAAATCCATTATTCATAATGCGTTAAAAATTGTAGAGAGTATCGAAAAAATAAAAGAAGACGCACAAAATATTACCTCTACTTTTACAGGTGAAATCAAAATAGCCGCAATACCAAGTTTAATGAATTTTTTACCTAAAATACTTTCGCTCTTTAAAAAGGACTTTCCACAAATAAAAATTACTGTTATCGAAATGGAAAGCAAACGAATTTTGAAAAACATTAAAGAATATTCATTGGATCTTGGATTTACATCGATCAAAAAATCCCTTGAAATTTCTCTACCTGATCATTTATTATTTAGCAAACTTGAATATAATGCAGATTTTCAAGTGATTGTACCGAAAGATTCTCCTCTAGCCTTTAAACAATCTTTAACAATTGAAGATTTGTATGACTATCCAATTGTTTTATATACGAGCCAATTTTGGGAAGATTTTATCTACTCATTAGAAAACAATAATCGCCCAATAAATGTGTTATTCCATACATCCAATTCAGAGGTTATAAAGAGAACCATTGCTGAAGGATTGGCCATTAGCGTATTATCTAGTTATCTTTTAACGGACGATCCATATGTAGAGACTGGTCGTATCATTCCCCTTTCTTTAGCTGATAATAATTTTGTTCCTGACCTTTCCTTTGGATGTATCTCATCTGAAAAAAATCCACAATATGCATTAATCAAGAAATTTCTAGAATACATTCATAAATCAGGAAATCTAATCTAACATAAAAAAGGTGCATTTTTCATCAAATGCACCTTTTCCCGCTTTAACTCGTTTTATGTTTTTATTACTTTCAAATAAGTATGATTAAATCATTTTCAATAAAGCATCTTCCCCGATCATTCCCTTAGTAATCCCAAGTGCTTCTGCCTCATACGTAACAGATTCAAGCGGTGCGTGTAGTAAATCATCGATTGTTTTAACACCAACAGCTCTACCCGCAACAATTTTTCGATCTGCTAATCGTGTATTCAAAAGTCCCACATCTAAAGCTCCACACATAATATAACCCTTGTCATTTGAAATAGTAAGTAATGTCGTCTTCGGTAAAAAAACAGAAACCGCAGTGAACGAATGCCCTTGAATAATTAATGTCTCTGTAGAAACCATTTTTTATCCCTCCTCCATATATACATATGGAATTGGGAGAAAAGTGGTTCGCGAAATTTTATTTACTAAAAAAATACAACTCTAAAGCTTACTATCCTATATGAATTAAAGTAGCTTTTGAATTTCTCCTTCAAAACTACTTGGCTTAACCTTTGGACCGAAACGATTAACCACTACTCCATCTTGGTCAATCAAAAATTTAGTGAAGTTCCATTTAATACTTTTTCCTACAAAGCCATTTGCTTGTGATGATAAGTATTTGAATAATGGATGCGCTTCCTTTCCATTTACTTTAATCATTTCATGCATAGGGAAGGTAACACCATATGATAAACGACATTGTTCAGCAGCTTCTTTAGCAGTAGCCACTTCTTGAAGGAATTGATTTGACGGAAAACCTAGCACTACAAATCCATCCTGTTGATATTTTTTATATAATTCTTCGAGCTCTTCAAATTGTGGTGTAAAACCGCATTTTGTAGCTGTATTTACAATTAGCAAGACTTTCCCTTTATAACGCTCTAAACTATATTCGGCTCCGTTTTCTAATTTAACATTGATATTATAGATACTCATCTTGAGTCACTCCATCTCATTTAATTGTTCTAACAAATTGTTTAGCTGACGTATTTGTGATTTCAGCTCGCTATAAGTTGCAACTAATGCATCACATTGACATATTTTTTCTAAAATCTTACTTTTAATTTCTACCTCCTCTTTTTTTGCTTTTTTTGTCAATGATACAATTACAGCTCGCTTATCTTCAGATGATACTTCCTTTGTCAGCCAACCCTTGTTTACAAGTTTATTTATTATGGGATTCAACGTCCCTATACCTAACGTTACTTTCTCACTAAGTTCTTTCACCAAAAGTTGATCTTGCTCCCATAATGATAAAAGTACTAAATATTGCGAATAAGTTAAATCAAATTCTTCTAATGCATGACGGTATAATTTAGTAAACTGATTAGATGCTTTGTAGACTTCAAAACAAAGTTGATTTTCTAAGTTAAATTCTGTATTCATCGATATTCCCCTTTATATACATCGTATACGATATATTCAGTTTAATATATATCTTACACGATGTAAATTATTTTGTTTTAGGTATCGTTTAATCCATTATTGCGGTGACTATTTTCATCTTGCAATAAACGCTTTTCGTCTTAATAATTCCTTATTCTATCTGTCAGCTATTGTATCTACTAATCTACTCATTTAAAATATATACCAATATTTCATAGGGGGCTCTAACATGACTAATATTGATGAATTAATACATACTTTACCAACAACTGCTATTTCGGATGCGCTTGCTGGTACAACGAATATAAATGCAGCGATTAAACCTTTAAAAGACCATTATCATATAGCCGGACGTGCAGTTACAGTACGTTTACCAATCGGTGAAAACGGAGCACTTTTAGAGGCAATTCGAATTGCACAACCTGGAGCAATTCTAGTGGTCGATGCAAAAGGAGATACAAATCGTGCAGTTGCAGGTGATTTTGTCGTTTCTATGATGAAAGGAATGGGCATTCAAGGGCTTGTCGTTGATGGCGTCATCCGTGATATTCAAGCAATTCGAGATTTAGATTTTCCAGTTTTCAGTTTAGGTACGACTGTAGCGGCTGGGAACAAATTTGGTGGTGGTGTGATTCAAGTTCCTATTGCAGTAGGTGGAATGAGTGTCCAACCAGGAGATTTCATCGTTGGTGATGCTGATGGTGTTGTTGTTATTCCGCAGGCTCAAGTTGATGAAGTTGTTCAAAAAGCATTAAAGAAAATTGAAAAAGATGAGGCGCGTGCCCAATCCGTTGCTGGCGGTAAGGATGAAATAATTGCATACTTAGATCAAGCATTAGGGCATGAGAAGGTATAGGAAATATTTAAAAACCCATCTGTTTTTAGATGGGTTTTAAATCTGTATAGCATACACGAATAGTGTTTAAATCATTTCTTTAATCTCAGTTCCTCAGCATATCTTTTTGCCGTTCTAACTTCAATGGTTAATGAGCTTCTACCATAATAGGTTTTGATCAAAAATGGGGCGCCACTTGTATTCTGAAATCTAAAATCTAAGGTACCATATGACACTGTGGCATCCCTTCCAACCGGTACGTAGCCTATATTAATCGAATGATGATGTCTTTCTATATATTTCACCTGTAATTGATCCACTACGTTAAAAAGAGTTGAAGATGTTTGGCAAACTCCTCCTCCAATTCCCATTACAAGCTTTTTGTTGATGATCTCAGGTGCAGGTTGGTAACCATTTTCTTTATCCCTCGGTCCGACCATCGTGTTAAATGAAAAATAATCCCCTACACCAACAATTACATTGTTTAAAGCTTTTGCAGAAAGCTCTACATTTCTGTTTCTTTTTTCTTTAGATGGATTAAAATACGTTGTATAGGAAGCAACCCTTACTTCTTCAAATGATGAGACCTCATTTGAATTATAATTACTATTTGTTATATCTAATGGCAATTCAACAACCCCACCGATCAGAGATGTCTTCAAAAGACTATCTACAAGTTCTCTTTCTTTTAAAATAACCAAAGGGTTACCTTTCAAAATCTCTCCATTTCCCCCTATTTTATCAAGCCTCATTCTTTGATCGTAACCAGCAGTTGTTTTTGTACCATTTGCTAATTCTTTTGCAATTTCCTTTATCTTATTTACATATTCTTCATAATTTGTTTCAAACCATAGCTCTTTTGGTGAAAAAGTTCTAATAACTTCTGAAGTATTCGGATCAACAATATCAATAACAGCTGGTTCAGGTTCTACTTTCTTTTTATTTTTACGTTCTTTTGCTTTTGCTTCAAGTTGTTGATCAGTCTCTGATACCTTCTTGTCTAACCCTTTCTCCTGTACCGATGTACCAAGACATCCTGACAATCCGATTGAACATACTAATAATAGGACAACCATCCATTTTTTCATCACAAACTTTTTTAACACCTACCCATAAAATGATTCACTTTGACGTTTTATTCAATACTATTTAAACCTGTATGGACTCTTATATTGCCTCATTATGAACTTACAAATACTAAAATGTTTTATTACGAGTAAAAAAGGACATGAATAGTATATGCTGATTAATTTGGAGGTAATTTTATGACAAATAAAAAGGATGACCAATTAAAAAAATTTACAATTAATACTGAAAATCAGGCACCTTTAACAACCAATCAAGGTGTGAAAATAACTGAGGATGAGTTTTCCTTAAAAGCGGGTTTACGTGGTCCTACTCTTATGGAGGATTTTCATTTTAGAGAGAAGATGACGCATTTTGATCATGAGCGAATCCCTGAACGAATTGTTCATGCACGTGGCGTAGGTGCTCATGGTATTTTTCAACTTTATGAATCATTAGATGCCTTTACAAAAGCTGATTTTCTAACAGATACCTCTAAAATTACGCCCGTATTTGTCCGTTTCTCAACTGTTCAAGGATCAAAAGGATCAGCCGATACAGTTCGAGATGTGCGTGGATTCGCAACAAAATTTTATACAGATGAAGGTAATTTTGATTTAGTAGGAAATAATATGCCTGTATTCTTTATTCAAGATGCGATTAAATTCCCTGATTTTGTTCATGCCGTAAAACCTGAACCAGATACCGATATACCACAAGGTGCTAGTGCTCATGACACATTTTGGGACTTTATCGGGCAAAATCCAGAATCAGCTCATATGGTGATGTGGCTAATGAGTGACCGTGCAATCCCCCGTAGCTTAAGGATGATGGAAGGTTTTGGTGTTCATACTTTCCGTCTTATAAATGCAAATGGTGAAGCTCATTTCGTCAAATTCCACTGGAAGCCTAAACTTGGGCTGCATTCTTTAGTTTGGGATGAAGCACAAAGAATTTCAGGAAAAAACCCTGACTTCCATCGTCAAGATTTATATGATGCTATTGATCAAGGAGAATATCCAGAATGGGAACTTGGCTTACAAATCATACCTGAAGAAAACGAACATCAATTTGATTTTGATATTTTAGATCCTACTAAAATTTGGCCAGAAGAAGATGTTCCCGTGAAAATAGTCGGAAAAATGACTTTGAATCGAAATGTAGATAACTTCTTTGCCGAAACGGAGCAAGTTGCTTTTCACCCTGGTCATGTAGTACCAGGAATTGATTTCTCAAATGATCCACTATTACAAGGACGTTTGTTCTCTTATACAGACACGCAACTTTCTCGATTAGGAGGGCCGAATTTTCACCAAATCCCCATTAACCGACCTGTTTGCCCTTTCACTAACAATCAACGTGATGGTATTCATCAAATGATTATTCATAAGGGACAAACAAGTTATCATCGAAATGCATTAAATAACAATCAACCTGAACCGGTTTCAGTTAATCAAGGTGGATATGAACATCACCAAGAAAAAGTAGACGGACGTAAAATTAGAGGGCGCAGTGAAAGTTTCCGTGATTTTTTCTCACAAGCAAAATTATTTTATAACTCTCTTGCTTCCTATGAACAACAACATCTAAAAAATGCACTTAGCTTTGAAATTGGTAAATGTAAATCGGAAATGGTGAAAATTAATGCGGTGGCCATTTTAAATCATATTGATCGACAAATGGCACAAGAAGTGGCAAATACTTTAGGGGTTCCATTACCTAAAGAAAATTACGAAGTTACATCAACTAAAAAGTCACCTGCACTGAGCATGGCCAATACAATTTTCAAAACTGATACGAAGAAAGTTGCTATTTTACTTAACGGGAATCCAGATGAAGAACAATTGAGAAAATGGACAATGGCACTCCTTGAACACAAAATAGCTTATACCATCGTAGATCAGAAAATCCATGATTTAAATTATACTGGAAGAGTAAATGAAACTTATGAAATTGCAGATCCAACACTTTTTGATGCATTTTTATTAATTAGTAATGAAAATGACATTGCAAGACCCGCTTTAGAGTTCATTGAAACAGGATTTAAGCATTACAAACCAATTGCATTTGCCCTTAGCCATCCTAAGCCTATAGAATTCAGCCGCGTAAAATTAAATTCTGCTGGAGTCTACGATTTGACAAGTTCTGTGATTGATCCATTTATTGAAGGAATTGCAAAAGGACGATTTTGGGAACGACAACTATAATTTTTTAACAAATCACCATATTTATTCTTAAGAATTAGTCCATCTGTGTAACAACTCGCAGATGGGCTATTTTATGTATAAACAATTAGGTATAGTTCACTTGATATAAGATTTATTCATATAGAACATAACAAAAAAAGATAGAATACTCCCCTTATCTATATTAAAGGTAAGTTTTTTCATTTTTCTTGTAAAATTGTCAGCGTACGATTAAAATAACACGATCATGATAATGATAAATCTAAAATTAATTTCACTGAATAATTTTCAAAACTTTCGTGAAAATTACATTAAATTTGCATTTCTATAAAAGATAAATTGTATACTTTATCTAAGATAATTGAATGGGGGGATGTTAATGGAAAAATCAAAAAAATTTCTATTTGAAATGCAGCATATTGTTCCAAAATTTCTACAATGGTTTCTAAATATTTGTTTAATGACACTTGCACTATTTTTAGCTTTTCTCATGCTTAAAGAGCTCTTCGTATTCTTCAATATCTTATTTAATCACCATAAGACCGCTCGAGAACAAGAAGTTTTCTTAGCGAACATCTTAATCTTCTTCCTCTACTTTGAGTTTATTACAATGATTGTCAAATATTTTAAAGAGGATTACCATTTCCCGCTTCGCTATTTTATCTATATCGGTATTACAGCGATGATTCGCCTTGTTATCATCGATCACACCAATGCTAAGAGCATGCTTCTTTATGCCATCGTTATTCTTCTTCTCATTATTAGTTACTTCATCATCAATATCACACCATTAGAACGCCCAAAGAAATTCTGGTATAGGAATCCTAAAGGTAAAAGGATTGAATAATACCTATTCTTTTAAAAGAATATCAAAAACGATATGATGGTTTCCAAAATCATGACATTCTTTTATCAATTACGACAAATTACTTCATTTTTCAAAATTTTAAGAAATTATATTTCCTAGGAAATAATTAGAATCCTTCAATTGTAGAAATTTTACTCATAAGAAAAGAGAGTTACCATCTAAGTAACTCCCTTTGAAAATTATATCAGGCTTTTAAGAAAGCTGGATCTAAGTATGCAGGATTTGGATATTTATAAAAACCTTCTCCTGAACCTTTACCTGTTTTCCCTTTATCTAGGTACTCATTTTTTAGTAAATCTGCAATTGGTTGAGCTGCCGGATTGTGTTTTGCTTCATTCGATACAATGTTATAGGCTGTTTGAAGACCAACGACATCAAGAATTGCAAATGGTCCCATTGGTGCTCCTGTTGCAAGCATCCAAGTTTTATCGATTGTTTCTGGATCAGCAACACCTTTAGCTAGTAATGTTTGTCCAGCATTTAATAATGGCACTAGTAATGAATTCAAAATATATCCAGGTTGTTCTTTTAAAATATGAAGAGGAATCATACCGATCGTTCTTGCAAATTCTATTAATTGTTCTTCATATTGTTTATCTGTACCTGAATGTCCCATTACTTCAGCTGTATTGTTTTTCCATACTTCGTTTGCAAAGTGTAAAGCTAAAAATTTCTCTGGGCGACCTGTATATTCTGCAAATTGGCTTGGCAACATTGTTGATGAGTTAGATGCGAAAACCGTTTTTTCTGGTGCAACAGTTGCTAACTCTTTATAGAAATTTGTTTTAATTTCAACTATTTCAGGAACAGATTCAATCAGTAAATCAGCATCCTTTACTGCATCTTTTAGATTTGAGCTGAACGTAAAACGTTTAAGTGCAGCAGAAGCTTTTTCTTCGTCTTTGAAATACTCTGCATAAACATCCTTTAACCCGTTTAAACGTTTTTTCGCTTTTTCAAGAGCTTCATCATTAATATCATAAACACTTACATTATAACCATGAAAAGCAGTTTGGAACGCAATTTGACTTCCTAAAACTCCACTACCAGCAACAGTAATATTTTTGAAATCCATTTGAATTAACTCCCTTTGAATAGATTTAACTACATACACATCATTGCACTTAGAATATTGAAAGTCAATTAAAAAGTGAGTAATTACTAACTAATTTATTTTTTTATTTCACAGAATAGCCTTAAATAGTAAACGTGTAGATTCTATTCACTGTTCTTAGTTTGTGTTAAAAACAAAAGACCATTTGAAAAGAAATTCAAATGGCCTTTGTTTTTAAATTTGATTAATTGAAATAATTTTATCTATTCGAATCAATTTATAAATAGTGTTCCAGTAGAAAAAGAAATGTAAACGCATTTCCTGAGACTCGCCGTCTTCCGCTTCATTACTATAACATAGATTTATATTTTCTAATTTTAAACTATGAAATATGAAGAGGATACAAAAAAATATTTATTTCTTAACCTCTCTGTTCTCAATTACCACTCCAGAGGAAACTAAATTTACTGAATTAGCAATTGTATCACCCACAGGACAATGCGCTTCAATGAATTTTTTAAACTCCTCTACTTTTTCAAATGGTGCATTTGTTTCAATATGAAAAGTATATCTGATTGATAAAAAACCAGGTCTTACATCAGATTTTCCAAAAAAGCCATCTAAGTCAATGTCACCTTCTAATTCAACCCAAAACTTTTGAAGATCAATCCCAAACTTCTTTGCGTATGTTCTAGCGACAATTGATTGGCATGCTCCTAAAGAGGTCAGCAAAAGTTCTACAGGATTCGCTCCTTTATCTGTACCCCCTAAATTTTCAGGTTCATCAATAATGATTTTGTGACCTCTTACTTCCCCTTCCACCAAAACATTTTCTTTTAAATATGTGTTTGCTTTAACTGTTGTAACTGCCATTTGATCTCTCTCCTTTTCATTAAAATTTTATGTGAAATTAAAAACCCCTCTCAAGGAAACGAGAAGGGCTACAAAATTAAAGTCAAAACTAATTCTGCATCACCTTCTCATCTTCGGAATAACTTTCTATTCCTCTGAATTTGGCACCGTGCAGATCTTGAATACTAAGACTATGCTGGTTGCCGAGAGTTCATAGGGTCAGTCCCTCCCTCTCTCTTGATAAGAAGAATTTTATTTCTTATTAAACTTATAGGAATTTATAAAATTATATTACCATCAACTAAATGAATAGTCAATTAATTTTGAAATTTTAAAATTTGTAGCTATAACTATTTTCATAAAGCCAGTTTTGACTTAACTTGATATCAAAAAACCAATTGTGAAATTTCAACAATTGGTCATATAATAGTTGTTTCATTATTTTCTTAAAGTGAAATCAATTTTAATGAGATAAGGTGTTCACACAATGTGGCTAATGGTAAACCCACTACATTTAAATAATCTCCTTCGATTCGGTCAACTAAAAATACACCCTCAGTTTGGATACCGTATCCACCTGCTTTATCAAACGGATCTCCAGTTGCAACATAAGCTTCTATAAGTTCATCCGATACATTTTTGAAAATGACTTTCGTTTTTTCTACAAATGTAGTTTCCTCTCCGTTTTCTTCAATAATTGCGACAGCTGTTAAAACCTCGTGTGCTGTGCCTCGTAAAGTACGGAGGTGGGATATTGCTTCGTCATGACTAGTTGGTTTATGAAGTAACCGATTGTCTTTCGCAACTATTGTATCTGCACCAACTACTACTCTCCCTGGTACTTTTTTTGCAACATCACGAGCTTTTAATAAAGCTACTTCTTTAACATATTGTGAGACTTCTGTAGCTTGTACACTCGTTTCTTCAACATCTGATGTAACGATATCAAATGGAATATTCAATCGTGCAAAGATTTCTTTTCGACGTGGTGATGCAGATGCTAATATAAATGATTTTGATGTATGAAATTGCATATATACTCTTCACTCCTCCTTTTAATCATACAAGAAATAGATGTATATTTAAATTTTTATCCAATAAAAATCCCTTATATCTACGAAGACATAAGGGAATGATCTTATTTCAAAATGAACGAATGACTAATTGTTTCAAATCCTAAATAGACGCAAAGTACTGTTAGTAGGATCGTCACAATGTCTTCTGTTTTACTTCCTGTACGTGTCGTAACAGGAAAACGTACGTTTATATTTAGTGGAAATAATAATTTAATTCCTTTTTTTGTAGCCATATCGAGCATATAATGACTCATCATTCCTATTAAGATTCCCGCTTTGAATGATTCATTTGATATGTAGTTATTCATAAACATTCCGATTAGGAATAAAAATAACAAACTATGCGTGAATGATCGATGTCCAAATATGTTATGGACGATTTTGGATATCAGAGGAAATGTCCGACCAATTTTACTTCCTGTATGACAAATATCAGGAAGTAATGCACCAATTACACTCGCGCCAACGAGCACTAATGAATCATAATTTGAAACTTGTTCTAAAGCAAGACCTGCTGCAATTCCGCCTATGATGTGAGTATTTCCTGTCATGCTTGTAAATCTCCTTGTTTTTACCAAAAGATTGTTCGCCAAATGGCTTTTAATCTTATGTATTAAAACTAGTATAATAGAACATTAGTTCGTTTTCAATAAAAAATGGTATTTATCTACTCTTGAATTATTAAAGTGATAATTCCGTACAAATATTTAGTAAAGAAATATTTAATTAATACAGTCTTACAAATAGTCTTCTATCTCAAAACCAAGAACATTCCACATTATTGAGTATTTTCTTGATACACAATGTTTAACTAAGTAGTTCTGTCAAGACATTTAGTTTGTTCGATCAAAGATCAATACTCCTCACGAAACCAATTTTCGCTTGAATGAAAATAAGATGGAGTGTAACTATTAACTCTCTTAGAATAGCTCTTCAGTAATTCCAATTATTAATTTTGAGAATTTGACATTATAAATAGTAAATTTTAGTTATTTTCCACAGTATTTAACCAAATATACTTAAAACAAACACATAAATGCACCGAATTTAATATAATTTTCAGTCTATTCCAATGGTAGAATCATCACATTTATCCATCTTCCTTCTTAACTTGATCAACATCTAGTAGATCTGCTATATCTTTCATTGAATAACTATTAAATTGATACTTGTCTTTTAACATTACATAATGTTGCAAAATATTTTCTAATTCAGCAAAACTCTCATCAATATCCTTACCCATATTATGCGGATGCCACCATAAATGATAGAGACTTTGATTCTTTGCAGCCAAAGTCATGGATTCTGTAATGCGTTTGTAACGTAATTTTTTTAACAATGGTAATTTATAATTTATTGATCTCAAAAAAGCACTAGCTGGAATATTATAGATTGGATCTTTTTTAATATCCGTTAACTTATAAAAATGCTGTCCCGTAAGATTTAAAAAAGTATCTACCAATTTAATCCATCTCTTAAATTGCGACTGATTTGAATAACTTGGTTCATATATCCAGTGGTTTTCATTTCCCCTATATAATTTAATTCCTTTTTCTTTGCAAATTTGAAGATATGTTTTATTAACCTGATTTCTCGGAAATACAATAGATTGAATTTGATAACCTTTCTTATCTGCAATACATAAGGCGGATTGCATATCTGCTTGAAATTCCACCTCTTTTTGTCCTGGTTCTAAACAATAATAATGTGAAAATGTATGTGTTGCTAATTCTTGATTTTCTGTATTACCAATTAATTTAACGAGAGACGAGCCAAAAAATAAAGGCTCTTCAAGTTCATTTTCACCTATTTTTCTTAAAATGGGGTAAGGAGATAATTTTTGATTTTTGTATGATGGTTTTACTTCCGGACTAAACTTTTCCATTTCCTGTTTGTTATTGGCATATAATAAGCCAACAGTTGCCCATGTTGCATGTATTCCATATTTTTCGAATAATTCCAGCATTCTTGGAATCACTTTTCTCGAACCTATCAGATTATTATCATACTCTCCCTTAGAATAAACATCATGCACACCCCATTTCAATTCAAAATCAAGTGATATTATAAGTCCTCCCTTATTGATCATTCCTCGAAATCCCCTTCTTTATCTTTCCAATTAAATTTCATCATCAAATTTCTCTCCTTTTTAAAAATAGTTATAACTGGTAGTACTTTTTCTTTTCTCTATATTTAGAGTATTATTGAATGATGGATTTATTACAAAAAATGGGATATTTTAAATTTCTAGAATTCTACTCTATTTCTATGATCTACTTAAAAAGAAATAGAAACGGTAGTACTTTTTTATTTATAAACCTTTAATTGTATTCTCTTTTAACAATTTATTTCTTTTAAATCGCTCTTTCAAAGTCAATACTAGATAAGTAAAACATTCAAGTTTAAATATTTTCGCTAATCCAAAATACAAAATTATTCCGACAATTACTTGACAAACTATGGTCAGCATTTCAGATAACTCAAACCATTGAATGGTATAAACTACAGTTCCCATTACAAACGATAAAAGTAATGAAGGAAATATATCTTTAGATTGCTCTTGTAAACTGTAGTCAATTAATTTTATATTTGGATATGCATTTATAAAACTTGAGATTATACTGCAAATGATTGCTGCCCAAACGATTGCGTAAATTCCAAATGGTATACTAATAACTAAAATAATGGATTCCGTAACTTTTTTTATTATTTCAATTTTTAAAAAGATATCTCCTCGCCCTAAAGCACTAATAACCTGCAAATTCGCGGTATGTATTGGCCAAAGTGCACAAACCGCACAAAACATTTGCATATAAGGAACAGCAGGTAACCATTTTTCTGTTAATAGTATCTTGATTAATGGTTCTGATATAATAGCTAGTCCTATTAACAACGGGAACACAATAAATGAGCTTGTAACAATTGATCTTCGAACAATTTCTTTTACTCTTTTTTTATCGTCTTGATGAGACGATAGAGTTGGTAACATTACTGATTGTATTGAACCATCGATATTACTTACAATAAGTGTGGGAAATTGTTCCCCTCTATTATAGAAACCGAGCGTTGAAGGGCTAAAAAATTTAGCTATTATGAGACTTCGTAAATTTGAATATAAAGCAGTTATAAGTGATGAAATCAATAATTTCCAACCTAATGAAAATAAACTCTTGATAGATAAAATTGAAAAGATAAACCGTGGTCTCCACTTTACAATGAACCATAGGGTTATTGTAATTAGAAATTGATTACTCAATTGTTGTATTAGTAAAGCCCACACTCCAAAACTTGCATAAGCCAATATTATCCCAACCGAACCAGATATAATGATTGCACAAAAACTACTAATAAATAACTTTTTAAAATGCATATTTCTTGAGAGAATCGCAATCTGTATTGAGTTAATAGAACAAAAAAACACCGTTAAAGATAGTATTCTGATCATTATTAAGAAATTTGGTTGTTTAAAAAAAGTAGCTATATAAGGAGCAGTAATATAAAGTACAACATATAATAGAATAGCAACCAATAAATTTAAATAAAAAACAGAGGAATAATCAACTTCATCTGTGTCTTTCTTCTGAATAAGTGCAGTATTAAAACCACCCTGCACTAAAATTTCAGCTATTGATGTAAAAATGGTAATAAGAACGATTAATCCAAATTCTTCAGGCAACAAGAGGCGTGCCAACACTATATTTACAATAAATTGGATCCCATATGTCCCACGTTCCATAAGTTTCCAAAAAAGCGAATGAAGCACTTCAGATTTAGTTATTTCATTTCTCAACTAATCAACTTCCTTCTTGCTCCTAATATAAAAAACTTTTAGAGTGATTTAAGTATTTTGAATTTCCGAAAATTAGTAAAATTTATCCCCCTTTATAAGTTAATGAAAATAATATTAATAATAGTTGTATTGGAAAAAAATCCATAACAAAAGAGTCTAATGATATATTAGCAATCAATAATATATAAAGAGGGATGCTATTAATGGAAAATAACTGATAGTATTTTTTCTGTTTCAAATTATTAGCTAATGCTTCGATAATAGTAAAAAAATAAAAAATTGAAATAACCGATCCAATTATCCCCATGTAATAGAGCATTGTTAAATACATATTATGAGCCATAATATTACTTAATTTCCCAGATCCAAACCCTGCACCAAAACAAAGTACTTTGAAATCATTTATTATTTCTGCAAAGAACATTTTCCATAAAATACTTCTTCCTGTAGTCAACCCCGCAATATCTTGTCCAGAGGAGATAAATCTTTGTGAAAACAAATTATAAATATTATCATAGAAAAAATATGCAAATATTCCACCCGAAAATAATAATGAAAAGATGAATTTTATCCCAAAAACAATGTTATTTCTTACAAAAGCTACTGCAGCTATTATTAATAAGAATAAAAAAGAAATTAAATACATTTTAGATACGGAAAAAAAACCAAATACGCCTAGAGCCATAGCTAAAAATATTGATGTTTTTTTCCCTACTTGTTTGTAATAAATATTTATTATTAAACATGATATTGCAATTAATATTTGAATCGAATAATAATTTGGATCCAAATCAAGTCCTGCAAACCTTGTATTTAATTTTCCTTCAAGAATCAGGGTTTGAACAGTTGCCATCTTTATAATATAATCATTTAAATTTGATATCACATAACTTAAAAGTCTAACAATACTAGATAAAAATAATCCGTAAGAATATATAAGTATATATCTATTGAACAGTCTATTATCATTTAGAAATAGTACTGCAAAAAAAATCACTGTAAAATTTAATAAAAATCCTAGTACTGTAGATATTGTCCCTCCACTAAAGATGGGTATTGCAATAACATATGCAACGAATAATAGATAGCTTCCCAACAATTTAATTTTAAATTTACTATTATGAATAATCATATAAATAATGCAAACAATTATATACAAAGCCGAAATAAATAAAAACATCGAGAACTGGTTAAAATTAAATTTTAATGCATAAACCCAGGAAACAAAAAATAATAAATAATCAAATTTAAACTCAATACGATCAAATACTATAGCGGCACAAATCATTAGCATAAACAATACTAGATAAATATTATTATTTGTATACATTTTTAGAACGACTAATATACTGGATATTGTACAAATTATTAGACTACCATTATCTTTTTTTATAATCTCCATCTTCTAGACTTATCACCTCTGAAAATTGCTTTAAAGAAATACTATTATTGATAGTATTTCTTTTATTATTATTTTTTAAATTTTCAATCATTTTAGGTTTTTTTAATAATTTTTTTATTGCAACAAAAATATTTTCTATTGCCATATCAGTGATAATTCCATTATGATTATTGATTATTTGCTCACTAACAGCAGCATAGCTTGTTGTCACTACAGGAGTTTGTAAAATTAGCGCCTCGCCAATAACCATCGGATAACCCTCATATGCTGAAGTTAGGATAAAGATGTCACTTTCTTTAATATACGGATAGGGATTTACTTTTTCTCCTACAAATTCTACTAAATCTAAAACATCTAATTTACTAGCAATTTGTTTATTCAATTCAAAATCAGGACCGTCTCCAATGATTCTCCATTTAAAATTAGTTATCAAATCATCTTTTAGCATTTTACATATTTCTGGTATTATATTATACCGTTTAGTGGAATTCTCCATTCTTCCAACTGAAACAATATTTATTTTATCTTTTTCAAATGGTGTATATTCATTAGATCGTTCCATTATTTCTTCCTTTGGTAAAAAGTTATATACAACATAAGTTTTCTTTGAAAATTCAGGGAAAATTTCGATAAATTTACTTCTACAAGCTTTTGATACACAAACAATTTTATCGAAGTTTTTATAACTATTATGAGAAGAACTGTATTCAAATTCTGCCTTCTTTGGATCTGTATGGATCCATGCAATTTTACGCTTCGCATTAATAAATTCCATTACAAATTGATTTGTACCACGGTTAAAATAACCTTTTTGTACATCATTAAAATATGAAATAGCTATATCATAATTATCAAATTCTTTTTGTCTTTTAAAAAGTATATTGTAGAACATTTCTGAACCTATTATTCTAACTAAAATCATACATAGTATTCTCAAAATAATGTGTAAAAAATTCCTGTTTTTAATCACTATTGAGAAAGGAGTCGCGGTTAATCTTAAAAGCAATGTACCGATCCTCACAGTTACTTTACCAGGAATCTCTTTCATCAATATTCCATCTCCAAATGAAAAGACATCTATTTCATATTTATTGTCTATCTGCAGTTCTTTAATCAAATTAACAAGTGCTTTTTGAATACCACCCATTTGCAAGTTTTGTGCAACAAATAAGATTTTCATAATATTTTTGCCCCTTCACCCTACTTAGATAATGCAATTTAAACTATTTCCTCATAGAAATTTATTAATCTTTGTTCCATTTCATTCCATCTATAATTTTTTAAATATATTTGTTGCATTCTGATAGCAATCGTTGGCCACTCATTTTTACGACTAATCAATTTTTTTATTGCTTTTTTAAGACTATCTTTATTGTAATCAATAACCTCCCCTATATTATGTTTTACTACTAATTCAGACATTCCTGTATTTTTTACCATAATTATCGGTTTGCCAAGTGCTAACGATTCATAAAACTTATTAGGAGCTGCATAATAATGATTTCCGATTGAAGGATCGTAAATAGCTGTCATAATGTCACAACTATTTTCTAATTCTAAAGTTTTGTGATATGGTAATTTCCCATAATAAATAATATTATTATATTGATAACTCATTTGTTCAAAATACTTTTCATATTTTCCAAATCCACCAATATGAAGTTCACACTCTGGAATTTCTTTGATAACATCTGCTAATTCAATTAAGAATCTTAAATCTTGTAATATTCCTACATAAACTATTTTTATTTTATGTTGATTTAATTCTAATTTACTTAAATGCTTATGATTCAGTAGTGGAGTGTTGTGAATTACTTCTAACTTTTTGGGCTTTGCACTACCGATCTGCTCTTTTCTTTGTTCTGTGCAAATAATAGTTCCATCGGCAAAATTAATTATTTTATGCTGTAGATACACAATGTATTTTTGAAATATACTAGTTTTTTCGTTTTTTTGAGTATATAAATAATCAAAGATATCAAATATTATTTTTTTCTTAAAAATTTTCGCGCAATTATATGCTGTATAAGCTGTATCAAAATCACAAGCATGAATAATTTGATATTCATCTCGATGTTTATATAGCCAAATTAAAATTCTATACTGAAAAAATAGAAATGCTTTAAGATTTTTTTTTCCAGCTCCAAATTTAGCAGGAATTCCAAATCTATAAATCTTTGCTTTTCCATTTTTTAAATTTAGGTAAGACTCATTAATCTTATATTTAGAATCTCGATCCCAGGCTAAAATTTTTACATCATATCCCGATTTAATAAGTGTATTAACTTCTTTTTCTACTCTTGAATCTGGATCAATCGGGTTTGAACGTAAAAATACAACACTTACTTTCTTCATATGAAAGCTCCTCTTATAAATAGACGTAATTTGTCTAAATAGCTCTTTCTATTTATATACATCTAATTCATCATAATTACCCTAAACAAATTCCATAAATATAAAATAAATTCAATTTATATCAGCATAAATAGCTTGTATTTTAATAAGAACACTATTAATATCAAATTCTTTTGCTTTTTCTTTGTTTTGATAACTTATACTGTTGTTATTTGCTATTTCCTTAAACATTTTATCTATTAATATAGACATTCCTTTTACATCACTTGGTTTTATGATAAATCCGTTTTTTTTATTTTCGATAAGTTCCCTATTCCCTCGAATATCTGAACATATAATTGGTAAACCGCTGGCCATTGCTTCCATTACAGCTACTGGTAAACCTTCTCTATAAGATGGGAAAACAAATAAATCTACAACTTTGCAAATTTCTGCAATATCTGTTCGATATCCTAAAAATTTAACTTGTTTTTTTATATTTAATCTTTCTGCCAAAGTTATTAAATATGATTCTAATGGTCCTTCTCCACAAATTAAATAATGTATTTTCGGATTATTTAATCTTGCTATTGCATTAATAACCGTTTCATGGTTTTTATTTTTATTTAGCTCCCCTACAGATAGAACGCAATAAGCTTCCAATGGTATTTCTAATTCATCTCTTTTTGCTGCTCTGTCAACTACAACTTCACTAAATTTTTTCGAATCAAATCCAACGCCTTTAATGTATTCTACTTTTTTGGCTTTAAATGACTTTGCTCTCTTAAAATCCTCTTTATTTATAGTAATTAATACATCAGTATCTCTTGATAAGATGTATTCAATAGGATAATATAATAGCCAATTTCTAATAGGTGCACCTTTATAAAAGTGAAAACCATGTGCAGTGTATATTAGTTTAATATTCGATTTTTTTCTACTTGCGAATCTAACATATGCTGCAGCTACAGGTGTGTGTACATGAATTAAATCATAGTTTTCATTATTGATAAGATGAACTATTTTCTTATATGCTTGAAAATTTTGCTTTGCTAGGGGTGTCCTTTGGAAATTTATATCTATTACCTTACACCCCCGTTCTAAAAGAGCTGGGCTAATCTCTTTTTTAATATTACATGCAATATCCACAGTATGTCCTTGATCTAAAAGTAATTCGATATGTGGAATAAAAAAGGCATTAATTGTATTTGATATTGTTGTTGCATACAATACTTTCATGCATTCTTTTCCTTTCGTCACCTAATTTTTCTATATACACAACTTTTTCGCATTTGTCATGAATCAAAAACAATTCAGTCAAGATAAAGCCGATCTTTAACAATTGGAAACACAATATTTTATTAATTGTAGACTTACAGGACTGCCCCTTAGTCAACAATATTTTTTCTTATTCAGCTACTATTTTCACCATTTGTTAAGTAACTTGCATGTTCAGTTACATTAAATTGAATAGTTCTATTAAAATTATCCATTATCTTTAAACTTAGTGTTCATTCTGATTAAACATGTCAGTTTTTTTTCTTATAATTACACTGTCATACATCATCATGAGTATATCTTCATCATAATTTCCAATATTGGTTGGATTTTGAATACCATTTAAATTATTTGCGATCAAGTTCATAAAATCTACGCCACAACGATATGCATGCAAATACGCACCGCCAAATCTTGGGTTAATTTCCGATATTATATAATCTCCATTTCTATAAAAGAAATCAATATCTATAGGGCCATTAAAATTGAATTTCGATATGATCTCTTCTACCATTTCGAAAAGTTTATAATCTATAAAAGAAATTGTTTTATTTGCTCCACCAATTTTTGTCTCCAGCTTTTTTTTGGCAAAAATACTTACAGGTTTCTTGCTAATCATATCTATATAAACATCCACATCTATATCAATAGCTTCTATAAATTCTTGAATAATTAAGTTTGATTCCACCGAACAAATAGATTTTAATTCTTCATAATTATTTATTTTTCTTGCCCCTACACTCGCACTTCCGGTTCTAGGTTTTACAAAAACGGGAAAACAGCATTCAGAGTTCTTATATGCAATACTGAACGAATCGATATCTTTAAACGTCTTAACTGTACTGATATTGTTTTGTGTTAAAAATTCAAACATTTCATATTTATCAAAGCATAATCTAGCTGATTTTAAATCTGGTGCCAAAACTTCAATTCCCATCGTTTTAAAGGCATCACGGTTTTCTGCAAGTATTTCTATCTCTGGATCTATAAATGTTGTTATCGCCTTAATTTCCTCTTTATTACATATTTCGAGAATAGTTGGTATATATTTTGCCTCTTTTATCTTTGGAACAATATACTGTTTATCAGCAATATATAGTGCTGGTGCTGTGTTTAAATTATCTGTTGCGATGATCTTTGAATTTTCTCCCAAGGATTCTTTAAAATATTTGATCAATTCTGCTCTTCTACCGACACTGCAAAATAACAAATTCATTTGTATTCCTCCACTAGGGCACATAATTTATACCATTTCTTTTTCTTTTTTCACTATCACAATTTGTTCTGTTTTTCCTCGAAAAGCTTCCATTGTTTCGTTATGATTTGAATTAATTCCTTCACGAACAAATACTTTCTTAATCGTAAGTAATATTATTTTCCAATCTTTAATGAAACTAATATTATCTACATAAAATACATCAAGATTAAATTTATCCTCCCAGCTAATAGCATTCCTACCACTAATCTGGGCTAAGCCTGATAAACCTGGCCTAACTTCATGGCGCCTTTTTTGATGCTCATCGTAAAGCGGAAGATATCTTACTAATAATGGTCTAGGCCCAATTATTGACATATCACCTTTCAATATATTAAAAAGTTCAGGGAGCTCATCAAGCGATGTAGAACGTAAAAACTTCCCGAACTTTGTTAACCTAATTTTATCTGGTAGCAACTCTCCATTGTCGTCTCTTTCATCCGACATTGTTCTAAATTTATACATCACAAAAATTTTTTCGTTTAAACCTGGTCTATCTTGTTTAAATATTACAGGGCCACCTAGTTTTAATCTCACAAGGAGTGCTACTATTAAAATTACTGGCCAAAGAATCATTAAAGCTAAAAATGATAGTATAAAATCCATTGGTCTTTTAAGAAAACTTTTATAAATATTTGCTGTTTTAAGAGGCTTCACTTTTTAAACCACAACCCTTTAATAGTCTCTACAACTCTATCCAAATCTTCATCTGTCATTTTCGTATCAGATGGTAAACAAACACCATTCATAAACAACTTCTCTGATATATTAGTTCCAACGAAATCATACTTTTCGAAGAACGGTTGCATATGCATTGGCTTCCAAATAGGTCTTGACTCTATATTTTCTTTTTCAAGTGTTTCCATTAAATCTAGTGGTCTAACTTTTCCATTCAGGATAATTGAACTAAGCCAATAGTTTGGCTCGTTCCAATTATTAATTGGCATGAATTTAATACCCTCGAGTTCGCCTAACTCTCTCTTATAAAATTCAAAAATATATTTTTTCTTTTCAATTCTTTGATCTAACACCTTAAGTTGCCCTCTACCAATCCCAGCAACTACATTACTCATCCTATAATTGAAACCTAATTCACTATGCTGATAATGTCTTGCTTTATCTCTACTCTGAGTAGCCCAAAACCTTACTTTTTCAATTTTTTCTTCATTATTTGAAACAACCATTCCACCACCAGAAGTGGTAATGATTTTATTACCGTTAAAAGAAAAAATACCAAAATCCCCAAAAGTACCAGAGTGCTTACCTTTATAGTAAGTTCCTAAAGATTCAGCAGCATCTTCAATTAAAGCCACATCATGTTCTTTACAAAGTTCCACTATTTGATCCATATCTGCAGATAATCCATAAAGATGAACAACAATAACTGCTTTAACATTTGGATATTTTCTAAAAGCTATTTCCAATGCTTTTGGGCACATATTCCATGTTTCATTATCACTATCGATAAACACAGGAATCGCATTTTGGTAGATAATTGGATTGGCGGTAGCTGAAAATGTTAGGGTTGGACAAAAAACGATATCTCCTTCTTCAACACCTGCTGCTTTAAGTGCTAAATGAATTGCAGCTGTCCCTGTTGAGAGTGCCGCAGCTGCCTTGGTTCCGATTTTTTCTGCAAATTCAGCTTCAAATCGGTCTACATTTGCCCCAAGTGGAGCAATCCAATTTGTATCAAAAGCTTCATTGATATATTGTTTTTCATATCCTTCTTCACTCATATGTGGCGAAGCCAATAAGATACGATTCCCCATTTTCTTTCCCCTTTTCACTTTTTAGTTGGAAATATCCTCTGTAAATTTTAAAAATGAGTAGTTTGAATGAAGTATCTATTCTATTTCATCCACAATCGACAATAAATCTGTTAATCATTTAAATGTCTAAGATCTAGTAATTGAGGATCAAGTCTGAATTGTTTTGTAGATAAACTTTTGGAACGTCTAGTTACTGCTACTAACATATGTCGAAAAAATTATTGAAAGTCAATTGTAAGGCTAGAATTAATGCATATTGTTCTTTTCTATACGAAAAACGACAAAATAATAGTTTGTGCTGATTCTTAGTTATATAAGTGCATTTTCGAGATGCTATATTGAAAGGAATTAAATAAGTAGAACTACATAAAACATATGATGTATAACATGCCAATATTCTCTATTCAGAAAATTTTAACGAACGAAGTTTAAAATCAATAAAGTACTTTGGCTTACGATGAGGGTTAAATAGTAGGGATATTGACGTGATTATAATTGTTGAAAAGCGATCTTGTTTTTTGCGAAATTTTCGTACGGTTCACTTTATATAAATTCTTCTTTATAAAAAGGAAAAAATCCGTCTCATCAAAAATGATGAAACGGATTTTTTTCATTATCTGTTATGCGAATAATGTCCCGGATTTGGAATAGCACCAATTGTGCTTACCCAACGATTTGTGTAGTTGAAGAAGCCTACGACAAAAGCTGCTTCTAATATTTCATGATCATTAAATCCGACTGATCTTAGTTTATCTACTTCTTCAGGGGTTAATTCGGCTACATTTCTTGTTGCTCGATAGGCGTAGTCACAAAGTGCTCTTTGCTTCTCTGTTAAATTTGTTGAGCGATAATTATAGGTTAGCTGGTCTACCCATGCTGGATTCTTAGTTAATCCTCGGAGCACATCTCCATGGGTCGTCAAACAATAATTGCAAGAATTAGTGGATGACACCACTAGACCCATCATTTCTTTATCGACATTGCTCAAATAACATGTTTCGGAATTGAAGAGCGATTCTTTTAAATTTAAAAAACCTTTATATTGCTGTGCATTTAATGGCAAAATTTTAAATAGATGATTAAAGAAACCTTGTTGCTCTATTTGACTATTGATGGTTGCATCAAATTCTTTTTGCAATTCTGTAGGAATTTCTGATTCATTTGGTTTTTCTAAATAAGAATATTTTTGGTCATACTTTGTCATCCAAACACTCCCCTTTCAAAGTAAAAACGATATAGAACTATACAACTTAAGAATATGAACTTTCTACTGCTTAATATGATTGAACATTTTTAAAACCGGTAAAAGACTCTTACCAATTTTCCTTTCTATTATTATCTGAAAATTTTATATTTAAAATATAAACGATTTTAACCTATAAAACAAATGATTTTAATATTCTTTAAATAATTTCCAATTACTTAAACATTAGTAGTTGTTTATTAATAGAAAAGACCATTACTTTTTTCTATTTTCGTCCGCATTTAATTCTTTCGACATATTTAGACTTGTAAAAATCACAATTTAAACGTATATTAGAATTAAGTATTGAATAAATTAAAAAAGACCATTTGATGCTGGTACATCAAACGGCCAAATATAATAGTTGATTCCCTCAAGGGGATTGGCTGTCTAGGGCATAACCCATCTGAGCTGGTAACTCAAGGATGGGTTATTTTTTATTTCGAAATGCCAGAATTGTGACTACTAATGATGCGAAACTAACTGCAAACATTAATGATTCAGAAACTGACATCGGCATCACCTCCGGGCCCATACGATATGGGTTATACAGACATTACCTAAAGCTTAGGTAAATTGTCTGCTACATTTATACTGGGGTATGCCAACCACCCTTGAGCATCAATCTATTATAAAATCATTATAGCAAACGTTTGTTCGTTTTAATAGTTAAAATGGTAATATTTATTGTCTTTTATTACTTTTATTATGTGCATATGATGAAATTTTATGTACAGTTTCTTCATTTATTTTCTCGTCTTCTGAGCAAATTTTAAATAGGTTCCTCAACTTCCTCTCTCCAATCATTCAAGATATTTCCCCTGTAATTTCTAGAGACACGAAATATATTTTACAAATCATTCATTTTTCAGGTCTTTTTTTTATACGATATATAAAATATCTAAATTTTCAAAAATATTATATGGATGGAGGGATTCTATGAAAAAGGTGGATTTGATCATTGTAGGTGGTGGTGTTATGGGTTCTAGTACTGCCTATTCCCTGCGAAAACTAGGTTTTGACGGCAGAATACTTGTTTTTGAAAAAGATCCTATTTATGAGTTTTCGTCTACTCCTAGAAGTGCTGGAGGAATTCGGCAGCTTTACACGACGGCTATTAATATTCAAATTAGTCGCTACAGTTTGCAATTTTATAAAGACTTCCCAAAGACCATGGCAATTGAAGGAGAGCCTTCAGAAATTAACTTCCGCCAGAGGGGGTATTTATTCTTAGGAACTAACAAAACGATGTCTGGATTAGAAAAGCAAAAGGAGCTGCAAAATCAGTTCGGTGTTCCTTCTGAATTGTTGACTGCACATGATTTGCTGAACATTATTCCAGAATTAACGATTGAAGATTTAGCTGGGGGCCTTTATTGTCATGAAGATGGCTATCTTGATCCATATTCTGTCATGCAAGGTTTCAAGAAACATGCTCAAAAGATGGATGTGGAATATATTTACGATGAAGTTGATACGATTTTAACTCAGCAAAATCATGTATCTGGAATTAGGCTAGTTGATGGTACCGTTTTCTATTCTCCAATTGTCATTAATTGTGCAGGTGCATGGGGTGTTTATCTGAGTGAAAAGATTGGTATTCCACTCCCTATTCATCCATTGAAACGTCAAATCTTCCAATTTGATATTGCTACTCCATTAGAAAAGGAATTACCTCTTACTGTCGATCCATCCAATGTGTACTTTCGGCATGAAGGCAATAAAATTTTATGTGGCTATTCTGAAAATGTCAAACCAGGCATTGATTTTTCTGTACAACGTTCACTTTTTTACGATGAAATGTGGCCTATACTCGCTAATCGAGTAAAAAATTTTGAAAGAGCGAAAATTTCATCTGCCTGGGCTGGTTTGTATAGTTTTAATACGGTTGATCACAATGCCATCATTGGAAATCACCCAACAATGAAAGGCTACTATATGGCGTTAGGTTTTAGTGGTCATGGTATGCAGCAAGCCCCTGCTGTTGGACAAGGCCTAGCTGAATTAATTCATCTTGGAAAATATCAAAACATCGATTTACGACCACTACGTGTAGAAAGATTTGCAGAAAATGATCTGGTTTTAGAAGATGCGATTGTCTAAAGTTACATTAACTCATTGAAAGGAGGTATTCGTACTTTGCTCATCTTAAATGAACAAGATATGCTACAAGCTGTAACGATGAACGATGTAATCCTTGCGATTGAAGAAGCTTATACTCTCTATGATTCTAGTGATTTTCTAATGCCATTACGCAATCAACTTTCAGATGATGATCATACGATGCTCTTAATGCCCTGCATTGCAAATGATTCGGCTGGTTTGAAAGTTGTTCATGTATCTCCTAATAATCGAGAGTATCCCGTTACACAAGGTATTATGATACTAAATAATCGGGAAAATGGTTCAATACAAGCAATTCTAAATGGCACTGTATTAACGAATATGCGAACTGGTGCTATTGGTGGAGTTGCGATTAAATATTTAGCACTTGAAAATGCCGCTTCTGTTGGTTTAATCGGTACAGGTACCCAAGGATTTCATCAATTGATTGCTGCCTGTACGGTCAGAGATATCAAGCATATCTATTTATGGAGTCGAACACCTTCCAAATTACCATCCTTTGTTCATAATTTAAAAAAGCATATCGCAAATGATATCAAAATCCATATCGTAAATAATACTTCTGAGTTAGTATATGAAGCTGACATCATTATTACAGCTACAACCTCTAATACACCTGTTCTTCCTGATATTCAAAATATTTATAACGGCAAACTTCTGATTGGTATCGGGTCCTATCAACCACAAATGAGAGAGTTTTCGGATGCGGTCTATCAAAATTTAGATGTTATATATATCGATACTTTAGATGCTATCCATGAAAGTGGAGATGTTATCGACCCTATTCACAATCATTGGATCACAGCAACACAAGTCATACCTTTTTCGAAAGTGGTGACACATAAAGTGAAGCCTACCCTCTCCGAATTTCAGCCGACAGTCTTCAAATCAACAGGTATGGCCCTCTTTGATTTAGTGGTTGGTCAAGTTATCTATGAAAAAGCTTTAAATCAACAAATTGGTCAATCAGTTCACCTATAATTTTTCTTTACCTTATGAAAGGGTAGCTGTTTTCCCTTATCTATCTTCTTGAATTTACCGAAAAAAAGAAGTCTAGCTTTTTTAGCCTCCTCACATTCTTCGGGATGAATCTTAGTGCCTGTAAATGCAGGATAATAAGGAGATGATCGATTGAATACGATTGTTTTAGTTGAATTTATCCTCTACTGTGTATTTATGTTAGGAATTGGGTATTTCTTTAGCCGAAGGGATATGGGACATTCTGATTTTCTATTAGGTGGCAAGAAAATACCAGGATGGGTGTTAGCTTTTTCTGAACGAGCAACAGGTGAATCTGCTTGGCTACTTCTTGGATATACAGGATTTGTCTATTCAACAGGATTATCTGGAATATGGGTGGCTATTGGTATTGCTCTTGGTATCGTATTTTCATGGCTATTTTTAGCGAAAAGATTTATGCAAGATGCAGAAAAATATCAGGTGATGACGCTTCCAGGTTATTTAGCAAAAAGATTTCCAACCCATGGGAAGATCATTTTATGGATCGCTACTATTTTAATCTTTAGTTTTATGATGTTCTATTTTGGAGCACAAATTGCGGGAGCAGGCAAAACTCTCTTTACGGTATTCGGTATTCATACAACGGTCGGTATGATTTTAAGTATTGTCATCGTTATTCTCTTGTCGTACGCAGGTGGATTTGTGAGCGTTGCGTGGACAGACATGATCCAAAGCTTAATGATGCTTACTACATTAGTAGTCCTACCTATAGTTGCACTATATCATATTTATACAAGTGATTTATCCATCAGTCATGCATTAAGTACTTCTGGCTCCGAGATTAGCTCATGGACAGGCGGTGTTACAGGTTTTGCCTTAGGTTTATTATTATTCAATAATTTTGCTTGGTTCTTTGGTTTTCTTGGAGGGCAACCTCAACTAAGTTCTCGATTTATGGCATTGAAAAACAAGAAAGAAGCAAATACTGGTAGTATTGTTGCCATCGTTTGGACGATATTGGCTTATTCTGGTGCCTTCTTAATTGGGATAACGGCTATTACACTTTATCAAGATCAGCCATTTACAGATGTTGAAACAGTGCTTCCCTTTATGGCTCTTGATCTTCTTCCCCCTTGGATTTCTGGACTATTACTTTCAGGGATTCTTGCTGCCATTATCTCTACTGCTGATTCTCAACTTTTAGTCATGACAAGTTCGGTTAGTGAAGATATTGTCAATAAAGCACTAGGCAAAACACTAACAGAAAAGCAACTTGTGAAAATTTCAAGGATTACGATTGTTGTTGCAGGATTAGTAGGTTTAATGATTGCCTTAACATCAAAATCACTTGTGTACCTAGTGGTTAGCTGGGCTTGGGCTGGTGTTGGTTGCACCCTATCACCTGCTATTATTCTTACATTTATATGGAAACGTTACTCAGGTATTGGTGTTATTGCCACTATTATTACTGGCTTTGTTAGTACAGTTATTTGGATTTCAACACCTCTGGAAAATATCATAAGTTCACGCTTTACTACTTTTTTCATAGCCGCATTATTGGGAATTGTATTCAGCCTTCTATTCCCAGATAAACAAGAGAAAACAGAAGAAAAGAAAGGTGCTGATGAAATAATTGCTTCGTGAATTAATAAAAAAGTCCTCTTGTATAATGGACCATCAATCAATCATAAACTTTGCATCAAATAAGCGGTCATCGTAGAAAAGTTAAAAATTTAAAAAAAATCTACAATTCCACATATAATATGATAAAATAGCTTTTGAACAAAATAATTATTTACTAAATGTAAGAGAGGTACTAGACCAACCCTCTATAAAAAACTAGGGATTACTATATCTTTAGGATATAGTTTTTTTATTTTGCTAGGTTCCTTCTTATTTTTAGAAATATGGAAGGAGTGAGAGATATGGATTGTTTAAATAGTGAAAAGAAAGTTACATAATCAAATGAAACTTCCTTTAGTGAGGTTCCTCAAACCCACTAATATAGATTAACGTTTAATAAAAATTCACTATTTCAAAGGAGTCTTTTTCAATGAGAATTTTCTTATATCTCTTAGCAATTGTTCTAGCAAATGTTATCACAGCAAATTTTGCCCCACTTATACTTGGGATATTTATTATACCTTATGGCTCATTCCTAATCGGAGCTACTTTCATTTTACGAGATCTTGTACAAAATAAATATGGCAAGAAAAAAACGTATCTATTTATCGGACTTGCTTTACTACTATCTGCTATTTCTAGTTATTTATTAGGTGATACATTATGGATTGTCTTCGCCAGTGCAGTAAGCTTTGCAGTATCTGAGACTTCTGATACTGAAATATACTCTAGAATAAAAGCGTCCATCAGTATGAGAATTTTATATAGTGGTGTTGTTGGGGGGATCCTAGATTCTACGATTTTCGTCATCGTCGGATTGTCTCCACTTGGTGCAGGATTTGTTCCATGGGATGCTGTTTGGATGGCGATTTTAGGCCAAATCATCATTAAGATTGTGATGCAATTTTTGGGTGTTATGGTTCTTCAATTCACCCCTATCACCAAAGAACGCTTTGCGAATTAATAAAAATATCTAACAGATCTACCCAGTTGATTTTATTAAAAATCAAAAATCAATCTACAAAAGAACTAAATAGCAAGCAATTTATTAAGATGTTGCACATTTAACTAAGGCAGAATCATAAAGATTCTGCCTTTTGTAATTTTTTTAATAAGGAGATTTTATCTATCTCCTCCCTAATAGATAACCACATAATACCATAAAAGTAATTTGACCCTATTGCAGAATATAATCCCTACTATTGTATGACATCTATATGTATCACTCATTATGTAAAATTCCTACTGTAAAAAGAAAAAATGCAACTGCTCATATTGAACAGTTGCACTTTTACCCTATTGAGAACTATTTTTTCCTTTAATGAAATGAACCCACTTGAGTGTCACTCTTTAAAAGACTAAAAGTGATTAAGTCTTCATAGTGATCATACAACCATTGTCCACTACGCTTTATACCTTCTTGTATAAATCCCAATCTTAAAGGGATTGAGATACTTTTCTGATTATTAGCTGCACACTGTATTTCGATTCTATGTATACCTATTTTTTCAAAAAGATACTTTACTAGTGCTTTTACACTCTTCGTAATAATTCCTTTGCCTTGAGCATCCTCAGACAAAAAATACCCTATACTAGTTGCCTTGTTCTTCCAGTCAATATAGTGTAGCCCAATCATACCCACAAGTTCTCCATTATAACGGATTCCAGCATCAAAACCATCATTATTAGCATAATTAGTGATCCATATTGGTATGATCGTTTCAAAATCCTCTGCTGATTTCCTTTTATCAATCATTAGTAACCATTTTTTCAAATGATTTCTATTTTTATCCACTAATTGAAATAACCCCTCTTTATGGTGTTGCTATAATAACTCAATCTCTATCTCCTTATCTACTTTGTACGAAAACATTTCATGCCTCCATTTGACTTTTATTCATACATTTGAGTTCATTTCTTAATTTAATTTTGAACTTATTTACGAACGTTTTATCACTTGTTTTTTCATTAGTTAGATCGGATTCCCCTATATACAGAGCTCTCCACGGTTAATAATCATAAATCCAGATTGAGGACTTAAGTTGTCAGATTCGTGGATTGAACCAATTCTTCCATATCGATTTGCTAGAACCAACTTTTTTCACGAAAGTCATTACATTTTGAAGGAGGATTAAATGTGTTATAATCCTCCTCTCATTTGCCAATTCAATTTGTACTACATTATTACTTATTGAAATACAATCGTCTTATTTCCTTCCACAATAATGCGGTTTTCTAAATGCCATTTAACAGCTTTTACAAGGACACGACGTTCAATTTGACGACCAATTTTCTTCAGCTGTTCAGCATCATCACGATGGTCTACTCGCTCTACGTCTTGTTCAATAATAGGTCCTTCATCCAAATCATTGGTTACATAATGTGAAGTTGCGCCAATAAGCTTCACTCCACGTGCAAATGCACGTTCATATGGACCTGCTCCGATAAATGCTGGTAAGAATGAATGATGAATGTTAATAATGCGGTTTTTAAAATGATTGACAAAGTCTGGTGTTAAAATTTGCATGTATCGTGCTAAGATCAGCACATCGACCTGATATTCTTCCACTAAGCGAATTTGTTCTTTTTCCACTTGCTGGCGAATATCCTTATTAGCAGGAATGTAATAGAATGGAATGCCTAATGCCTCAACCATTGAGCGTGCTGTTTCATGATTACTAATAACAAGTGCAATATCCGTTTCTAAATCGCCATTTTGCCATTCCCATAAAAGCTCTAACAAACAATGTGTCTCCTTTGATACAAAAATTGCAGAACGTTGGCGAATATTCCGATAGTAAAAATGGTATTCCATCTGATACTCTGTGGCAATTTTTTCAAACTCTTTTTCCATTTGTTTTGCTTTTAATGGTAAGTTGTCTGAATAATATTCAATACGAATAAAAAACATACCCTTCTCTGGGTCAGTAGAAAACTGATTGGATTCGATAATATTGGCATCATATTGATGTAAAAATGTAGATAATGCCGATACAATTCCAGGTTTATCCGAACATTTTACTAACAGCCTTGCTCGATTTACATATCTATTATTTTCTAGGTTTGATTTTTCATTTTGTTCCATATTTATGGTCATTTTTACATCTCCTATATAAAATATATTCTTAATTATCAAACAATTTAGAGCGATACTCAAGTCATTTCTTCTTCAACAAATAAAATAAACATGGATATACTGTAGTATATAACCCTTTCAAGGAAAGAAGCGGTGAATATGGGAAATTCATTTCGATACGATCCTTTTCAAAATCTCCAAGAAAAAAATATGTCTTTTGAAGACGTATTTAATCATATCGTTGACTTTATGATGTTAAATCCAAGAGGTAATTATCGCTTAATTGTCGGGACAGACTCACAAGTTCATAAAGATTGCACTGTATTTATCACGGGTATTGTCATTTTACGTGAAAATAAAGGTGTGTGGGCATGTATTAGAAAAGTGATTGTACCCAGGAAAATGTTACATTTACATGAACGTATTTCACTAGAACTCTCTTTTACGGAAGAAATCGTCTCAATGTTTACGGAAGAAAAGAAAAAACAGTTAATTGATATAATCCTTCCATTTATATATGAAGGTTCATCCTTCTCAATGGAAGGGCATATTGATATTGGGGCTGGAAAACGTAACAAAACAAGAGAATTTGTAAATGAAATGGTGTCTAGAATAGAATCAATCGGTGTTGAGCCGAAGATTAAGCCAGATGCATTTGTGGCCTCCCATTATGCAAATCGGTATACAAGATAAAATACATTTTATCATTAGTGTTTTTAGAACTCAATTACCTATTATGTTTGTAATCCACCTGAGCGTAAGGTGGGTTATTTTTTTTAATCCTTCTCCCTATTAGAACAAATATTACATAGATGAATCAATTTCATAAATACTATTCTAGTCGTAAAACACGAATGCTATTTAAATATACGATCCAATAATTCGGATTACACTTCAACTATACTATTTACTGAATAGGCCGCTCCAGATGGCGCTTTCCGTGGGCGATCAGTGAGCCTCCTCGTCCGCTTACGCTACCTGCGGGGTCTCACTTGTCTCGCTTCCCCACAGGACATTGAATAAGCTTCCTTGAATTCGCACCGCACGAAGAAAATGCGAATGCATTTTCGAGGACTCGCTATCTTCCGCTCCTTAGACAATATCCTAAAAGATATTGCACAACAATTTAATCTTTTAATGTTCGTATTTTATATCAAAACTTTGAATTATGAAACTGACTCAGATAAAAATGTAAATTGAATCAATTCAATACTTTTAATTTTTCAAAAACTGGGCAATATAAAATCAATCTTACTATTGGAAAAAGGTAGCTGGATTAAAAAATAGTTATATACAAATATTCTATAGAAAAAACCTTTTTTTACTATAGAAATAAATTTTTAGGAGTAGATGAAAAATGAGCAAACCAAAAAAATTATTAAGCTTTTCCCTAACTTGTGCTTTATCTTTGGGAATTATGAGTAATATGTTTTCACCAACAATTGTTTCAGCTGCTGAGCAAAATCAAACAGCTTCAGAACATCAATCAACGCTAAATCCTAAAACACAGCAAAAAGTGGATGAAATTTTAAACAAATTAGATGCTGATTTAGCAAAAATAGGTGCGCCTGTCCCAAAGCATCACGCAAATTGCGAAGCATTTAATAAACTAGATGATCAAACAAAGGCAAAAGTGAAAGAAATTATGAAAAAAGTAAAAGATGGCTCCCTAACAAAAGAGGAAGCCGAAAAACAACTGAAAGCTCTTGGTATATCCTTTCCCAAACATCCAAAAGCAGAAATGTTTTCAAAGTTAGATGACAAAACAAAAACGAAAGTAAAAGAAATCATGAAAAAAGTAAAAGACGGATCCTTAACGAAAGAAGATGCCGAAAAACAATTGAAAGCTCTTGGTATATCCTTCCCTAAACATCCAAGAGCAGAAATGTTTTCGAAGTTAGACGATAAAACAAAGGCGAAAGTGAAAGAAATCATGAAAAACGTTAAAGACGGATCCTTAACAAAAGAAGAAGCCGAGAAACAATTGAAAGCTCTTGGTGTTTCCTTTCCAAAGCATTATGGAAAATTTAAACATTTAGATGCGGATACAAAAGCAAAAGCACAAACTTTAATCAAAGAGGCCAAATCTCAAGTGAACAAACTTGGAGCAGATTTTCCTTCAAACAAATATGGCTATTTAAATAGATAGAGGATAATACTGTACAAAAGCTCTAATTCCATGGATCAGGGATTGGAGCTTTGTGGTCTTTACAAAGCGTTTTGAGGAGGATTTCCAACATCCCTATCTTTTCTGTTGGGGCTATTCTATATTTCAAAAAACAAAAAAACTTTTAATGGCTATGGCAATAAAAAAATCATATAACCACGAAAAACTAGGCTCTGCTTAACCCCACTATATTATTAGGAGCATTTTTCCCATTAGCTCTAAAAAAATCTTTTCATTTTCGCAAAAGATCTGAAACCTTTACTTTTTTTTACTTTTTCTATAATCTTATTGAAATAGATGATTTAAAGAATTTTTGAAGAATAGAGATGAATGAAATGAAGTTGTATAGAAAGAATACTATTTTTGATATATTTATGTATATATTGTTGTCTATTTTCGGTATTAATTTGTTCGTAAAATCAGGAATAGAATTAGCTTATATAATATTATATATACTTATTATCCTATCTATTATTGGCTATAAAATAAATCAACTTCTAAAAGAAAAAAATAGTCATTAATAACAGATTGTATATTGTTTATTGGACGTTTTAAATTATTACCTATACTGGTCAAAACATTCTCTAGGATGAGTGATTTTATGATTAAAATATACATAGTTTTTTAGAAGCATTATGGTGTTAAATTTAAAAAATCCTATTGACCTGATCTTTTATTCAAAAAAAGTAAGGATAAGCTATTTGCTCATCCCTACTTCTCTTTTTCACCAAACATCTTAATCTACATTAAAATATCTATCCAAATTTTAATAGCTGTTGCAACAATTAATATTGAAAGTAACACTTGTAGTACTTTAGTGTTCATTTTCTTAGCAGCTTTTGCACCAAGTGGGGCTGCAATTGTACTTGCAATCGCTAAGATAAGCACTGGTAACCATTCGACTTGGCCCGTTGTAATTTTCCCGATAGATCCTCCAATGGAAGAAATAAAGGTGATGGCTAGACTTGATGCCACCGTCATACGCGTTGGAATTTTCAATATAACTAGCATAATAGGAACGAGTAAGAATCCCCCACCAGCACCGACTACACCTGATCCAATGCCCACAATAAGTGCTAAAATGGCTGCTAGAGGTTTGTTGAATGCTACTTTATCTTCACTTTCTGGCACTTGTTTCCTTGGTACTAGCATTAAGATAGCTGCCAAAATCGCAAATACCCCATAAACGATATTTACTTGTTCTTCGCTAAAACCACTTGAAGCAAAACTACCTATCAAACTACCTACTAATACGGAAATACCCATTGTTGCGATTAAAGAAAGATTTAAGTAGTTTCCTTTGCGAAATGCGAGTACTCCTGAAATGGAGGTCACTAATATTTCTACTGCTGTTATCCCTGAAACTTCATGGGAAGTAAAAGACGCTACTCCAAATGCTGCTGGGATGTATAAAAGCATTGGAAATTTTATAATGGCTCCACCAATTCCAAGCATTCCTGAAATAAATGAACCTATTAAGCCTATGCAAAATAGGACAATGATTAATGATAAACTCATAATTTTCCTTCCTTCAATGAAAAGGTGCTGTCCAAAAAGTTTTTAAAATCTCTTCACCATTGAAAAACAGTAATTTTTTGTGGTGCTAATCTGTTGTTAATGGCGATAAATAGGGATATTTTGCGTGTGTTGAGCCTCAACCTTCACTACATTTTAGGCTACTGAAATAGGGAAAATAGTTGGATTTTCATGATCAAACTTTTTCATGTCCACCACTAATTCTTCATCATGAAGCAAACATATGAATACTAGTAACACCTTACTACGTTTCATACGGGTACCCTCAAGCTTCACGCAAATAGCTCAGGATTACACTAGAAACGCAGATCAACTTTTAATAAAATCCAAAGAAAATTGCTCTTCTTCACAAAAAAGGGGAAGAGCAATTTTTTCACTAATGAAAGATCAATATTTCAATTATCTTTTTGGACTACTATTGATTAACCTTTTTGAATATAAAAAGTAATCACATCTGATTCTTGTGTTTGTTTTACGATTTCATGACCACAAGATTTTGCCCATGCAGGAATATCATTTAAAGAACCTTTATCTGTCACAAACACTTCTAAAATGTCACCTGTATTCAATTGATCCATTGCTTTTTTTGTTCTCACGACTGGCATTGGACAAGCAAATCCTTTTGCGTCTAAGGTTTTGGTTATATTCATATCTTATATCTTTCCTTTCTCATTTGCTATATCTATATAATATTCTTTACTTAAACTTAACGAACAGCACAACGATTTGGTCCAATTTCCATTTCGGTTTGTTCATCTTGATCTGGGGTGATTTTTCCCATATTGACTTGACGAATTTGTTGGTATGCATTTGGTTGTGGTGGAAGATTATCAGTTACAGTATGACGAAACTCTTCTTCATCCTCAATATTTAAACCATGGTTTTCTGCAAATAAATCTCCTAAACGTTTGGATACTGTTCCATCTTCATTTAATTCATCGATAATCATAAAATGTGCTGGTAACACGATTAAATCTTCTGCTAGTTCGCGATAGCGTTTGTACAAAGTAGTACGTAAATCCCCTACCCAATCTTCTGCAAGACCTGCTAGATCTGGACGACCGATTGAATCGATGAATAAGATATCACCTGTTAAAAGATATTGGTTGTCTACGATAAATGAAGTAGAACCAATTGTATGTCCTGGTGAGTACAATGCATTAACATCAATTTTTGCAAGACCAATTTGAACAGTTAAACCATCTTCAAGAGGCGTATAATCATAGACAACTTCTGTTGCATCTTTTGGTGGTAAGTAGTATGTTGCACCTACTTGCGCTGCAATATGACGTCCTCCAGAAATATGGTCTGCATGTAAGTGTGTGTCAAATACATGTTTAATTTCAACGTCTTTTTCTTTCGCAAAGTTTGTAAATACATCTGTAAAACGTACTGCATCGATCAGTGCTGCTTCACCTTCTGAAATCACCATATAAGATAGACAACCTTTACCAAGTCGAACAAATTGATATAGCTCTCCGCCATTTAAATCCGCTACTTTAATTGGTTCAAGGTACATGCTCCAAGACTTCATACCACCTTCAAGATAAGCAACATCCATGCCTTCGTCAGATAGCATTTCTGCAACCATCATTGAAGAACCTTCTTTAGCACAAACGACTAAAATTTCTTTGTCTTTTGGAAGTTGAGGTACTAACTCTTCAACACCATCTAATAATTCGAAATATGGAATGTTTAGATATTCAAATTTGTGTCCTTCAATTTTCCAATCTTCAAAAGCATCATGGTTACGAACATCTACTATAAATAACTCTTTATTTTCAATTACTTTTCTTGCAACTTGTGCTGCAGTCCATTTTGTTACTGTCATTCAAAATTACCCCCATAGGTATATTAAAATTGATTTTTTTGGTGAAGAAGTATAGACCTCTTCACCAATTACATTTACTATTCGACGCTCAATTAGAATGATAAAGATGGTGCTGCATCTTTTGCAAATTCTAAGAATGTTACAGCGCCACCCACTTCGATTCCATCAATGAAATCTTCTTTTGTAAGTCCCATTACATCCATTGTCATTTGGCAGCCGATGAATTTAACACCAAGATCTTGTGCCATTTCAACAAGTTCTGGAATAGATGGTACGTTTGCTTTTGCAAATCCTTCTGCCATCATTTCTTTGCCAGCTGGCATTGGTAAGTTTTTCATCGCTTCTTTATGAATTAAATTTAAACCTTCAAAAGTAAAGAAAATCGCTACCTCTTTATCTGATGCTGCAGCAGCAGTGGCAATATTGAATACCTTATAAGCATCGAAAAGACCACCATTTGCTGCGATAATTGCTACTTTGTTTGACATAATAAATATCCTCCCATTAAATGAATTATTAATAAGTACTCAAGAAAAATTAAATCTCTTTTTTCAAATCGCCTTTCCAAGAAGTCATTCCTGGTAAAACGTTATATACTTTTGTAAAACCTGCTTTCACCAATTTAGTAGCAGCTAAATCACTACGTTTTCCTGTTCGGCAAATTACATAAATTTCTTTTGATCGATCAAGTTCACCTAAACGTGCATCTAACTCACCCATTGGAATGGATACTGCACCTTCAATGTGACCAAAAGCATATTCAGCTGCTTCTCGCACATCTAAAATAAGACCATCACGTTTTGTAATTTCTTCAAGCTCAATAGTTGGTTCAAATGTTTTTTCAACAACTGTATCATCAGAGCATTTACGAATGTAGTGATATAACACTCCATCTTCTTCAGTTGTTCCAATATATTGATGGCCTACTGTTTCAGCCCAAGCTGCTAAGTCAGCTTTAGAACCTTTATCAGTTGCTTGAACTTCTAAAATTTGGCCATCCACTAAATCAGCCATTGCTTTTTTAGTTTTTACGATTGGCATTGGGCAAGAAAGCCCTTTTGCATCTAAGTGTTTATCTGCTTGTAACATTTAACAGCCTCCAAATACCACAAGGGGTATTAAAATTGATAAAAAAACCTATTCTACAGCGCCTTCCCATGAAAGCATTCCGCCTACCATGTTGGCCACATCATAACCTTGGCTTTCCAAAAAGGCAGTTGCTTGACCACTGCGTGCACTTGAACGACACACCATAATATAAGGTTTGTTTCGATCAAGCTCATGCATACGGAATTCTAATAAGCCAAGTGGAATATTGACAATACCAGGAATATGGCCTGATTGCACTTCTGCCACTTCACGAACATCAATTAAATTCAATTGTTCGCCAGCTTCTAAACGTTGTTGAACTTCTGTTGTTGAAATTTCTTTCATCCTTATTACCTCCTAATAAGTACTAAATATACTTAGGATACTGTTGTATGTTTAAAGTACATCATTTAATTTGCTTCATTATTAGCATTATTTTGCTATTCCGTTTAATACCTATACCTCTATAGGTATTAAATTGCTTAAAAAAATATACTTTAATAATTTTTCTATCCATCATTTAACTAAAGGAACTCAGGCATCATTTTTTAATTCTGTTCTGCGTCACCCTCCAAAACAATGAATTCATTTACATTGACTACTATATACCCCAGTAGGTATATTTGTCAACAAGAAATGGTTAATTTTTTTAATCTATTAAGATACCTATTTAACTTCTATTGCTCTTGAAGTAAATGGAGAGCCATTGATGCTGGTAGTTCGTGATTTAACAGGATTTTTAGAGACCTTATGATCAAAAAAGAAGAATAGAGGTGTGTTTTGAAAGCAATTTAATTGTTTTTTGCTGATCTCGTACTTTTTTTGCTTCACTCGTCTCTTTTTTTGCATTAGTAATCTAAAAAACTGTCACACTCCTCTTGTAATGAGAAATCGACAGTTTTTTTCTTATATTAAAAGCTATTATGATGTGAAATCATACTCATATACAATTTTATAAAGCTCTATTAGTTCTTCCTGTGTTGGCACTTTTGGATTATTGGCTGGGCTACCACTTGCTAATGCATCAACAGCCATTTTAGGAATCGCTGCATAAAAGGCCTCTTTTTCAATACCCCATTCTTTTAAGTTTCCAATCTCCATTTTTTTGCACATTTGCTTAACTGAAACAATCACTAAATCCGCGAGCTCTTCTGGTGATAATTGCTTTCTATCTTTATCGAAGAATTCTCCAATATCAGCTAATCGATCCACACATGCTTCTTTTGAATACTCTAAAACTGCAGGTAGTAGCATCGCATTGGAAATGCCATGTGGCACATGAAAGAGTGCACCAATTGGACGGGACATTCCATGAACTAAGGCTACCGATGCATTGGAGAATGACACCCCTGCTTGCAATGAACCAATTGACATCGCCTCACGTGCATCAAGATCATCCCCATTTTCATATACCTTCAATAAATTATTAACAATTAGGTCAATCGCTGAGAGTGCGAGTACATTCGAATAGGGATGTGCTAAGCGGGATAAATAACTTTCTATGGCATGACTTAACGCATCAATTCCAGTAGCAGCGGTGATAGATGGTGGAGATGTAAGTGTTAGAACTGGATCAACAATTGCTATGTTTGGCAAAAATGCAGGTTGCTTGATCATCATTTTGACATCATTTGTTGTGTTTGTGATCACGGTTGCGTCTGTTGCCTCAGAGCCTGTACCTGCAGTTGTCGGGATGGCAATATGCGGAATTGGAGGTATTTCAGCAATTTTTTTCATGTTCATATACTCGCCAATATATCCCCCATTCGTTGCTACAACTGCAATTGCTTTTGCAGTATCGATACAACTCCCTCCACCAACTGAAATAATGACATCACACTTTTCAGTTTGTAGTTTTTGAAGTCCTTCAGTAACATACGTATCAACTGGCTCCGACTTTACGTCCAAATACGAAACTGCTTCCAATCCTTGTTCTTTTAACAAAGAAATAGTTTGTCTTACAAAACCTAAACTTTCCATGATTGGATCACTAATAATGAGTGCTTTTTTTCCTAATTTTTTCGCGTATTCTCCGACTTCTTCAAACGAGTTCCTACCGTAAATGATGGTTCCTGGTGAAAACACTGTGAAAATTGTTTTTGTTTGAATCATACCGCTTCCTCCTAAATTTTATGCCGTATAACTTCTAAGCCAGTGAGTTTTTCTACCATCACCGCTATTTCCCAATACAAATTCTGTCACCTACTAAACATCAAACAAACGCTTTTAGGGAACTGAAGAGTTGAGCACCTGCCTGGTATTCTTCTACACTTGAGTTGGGTATTCCTAGGAAGCAAATCACTCTTCTACTCTTCTTCATACAAAAATTTCATAAATCCATTTTTGGTTTTATATAAATATTGCATAATGAAATTGATTCATACCAAAAACATTACAATAAAAATATATTCACTAATGTACAGGATTAATCTACATTTATATTTTTTCTTTTAATCTTTGTAGATTTGTTTAAGAAGAGAAATGGTTATATTATTATTTTCCTAATTATTGTAGGGGGATTATCTATGATAAAAATTACATTATCAAACGGTAAAATTGTAGAAGTTAAATGTTTGAGTTGTGCTTTGACAAGTGGATTAATTGAACCTGATGGTGGAGTTGTAGTAGAAACAGAATACTTTCACGCTCATCAAGATGTGGCGTATCCAATTAAAGGATTAATCATTTTAGCATCCAAACGGCATATTAAGTGTTTCGATGAATTGACCGAAGCAGAGCAATTAGATTATATAAGTCTTTTAGCAAAAATAAGGAAGGCTCAAAGAAAAGTATTAGGTATTGAACATGTTTATTATTTTTATAATGAAGACACTACTCATCATTTCCATACTTGGATGGTTCCACGTTATGAATGGATGTACGAATTTGGTCGTTCTATTGAATCAGTGAGACCTGCCCTACTTCATTCGAGAAACCATATGAATAGTGAAGAACACATGAAAGAATTAAGATTAGCAATTAAAGAACTGACAAGAGAATTAAATAATTAAAGATATAAAAACAACGCAACCTTCAATCATCCAGTTGCGTTGTTTCCAAGATTACATGTTAGTTTATTACATAAATTAATGTCTAATCAAACAAAATATCCGAAAGTGTGACCATTGATTTATTTTTAATTCACAATATTATGCTGTGTTAAATAGTCATACGTAATGTCGACAAACAGGAATTCTTGGCAATTAAGAGCCATTGAATAAGTTCGAGTAGGTTCTGCAGTTTGGATATCATTATAGATACTAGATAAATCGCCTTTTAAGTCTTTTCTTAGTTTGATCATATTTAATAAGAAGTAAGGACGCCAACTCCAGTTTTTACCGATAGCATCTTCTTCAATATGCCATTCACTATTAAGTCTCACGATATTGGGTGAAGTTTGGAAACCCTCATCGTTACAAATATATAAACGAAAAGCATAGTTTTCAAGTTTTTCAGCTAGTTCCAATAAACTATCTATATTTTGGCTAGTTGGATTTGTATTTTTTACGGTTGTCGTAATCATCTTTTGGAGTGTATTCATTTCTTCATACTTTACTTCTAGTATCTTTTTTTCCGTCGAGATAAATTGCTGACATTCACTTCGGAAGCGGTTTTTTAAAATATCACGCTCAATCAAATGATTAGAAGGTTTCTCTAAATAACTACCTTTAAAATAACGTGCCCCGTTTCTCCATGCATAATGTAACTGATAACTTGTTTTTATTTCATCAAACATAATGGTTGCGCCCATTTGGATCGCAAGTGTCTGAATTGTGGAAAACATATAATTTTGAGAACCCCATGCATTGTAGTCTAATTGACTTACATCCATTTTCAATACGGAAGGTTCTAAAAGCAAAATTTGATCCAGCTTCGTATCTGGTCCAATATTCGCTACAACTGTTTTTACTCCGTAAGTTTTTATATATAGAATTGGATGTCGTAGTTGATCAATCTCTCCATTAAATTGTTGCATAGAAAAAGCTAAATTAATATGTGATAACAAGCTTTCTTCCACTAAATCTTTTAATACTTCAAAATAGGCATCGCCAAAATCTAACATTAATAAGTTCGGATTGCAGGGTAAATAGAGATCAGCTTCTTGTAAAGCATCTTTTGCAATTGTAAGAGCCTTTTTAATCATAATTAACTCTACTTCAGCACGGATATCAGCTGGAACAGTTTCATCATATGTAAATTCAACAATATTATAATATTGATCTTCTTTCACTATCTGACCAATTACCTCATATGCGACAATCACATGCTCATCTGCACTAAAGATTGGTTCAAATAATATTTCGATATCATCTAATTCATCGAGTAAATCTAGAACATCCATCAGCAGGTCCTCCAATCTAACTTGCTACTACTATTATATCCTACATTTTACAACCTGGCACTGACACATTCTTTAAAATTGTTATTCTTTCAATATAAAAACTCTCACCAAGTTATTGTAAAAATCAGTGAGAGTTTTATAAGTTTGAATTGATATCATAAATCCATTTTCAATGGTATATTTTATATTAATTTTGCATTATGTCGTTAACCTATTAAATTTCCATCCCGACTTCTTCAAATGTCGGCATATTGATCATCATACTACATGCTGCTTCAATGATTGGAAAGGCTAAAGCGGCACCCGATCCTTCGCCTAGACACATGTCCATTTTTAGCATGGGTTCTTTGCCTAAAAGTTCACTTGCGATGATTCCACCTGGTTCCTCTGTGGCATGAGAAGTAATAAGGTAGTCCTTCACTTTTGGTTCAATGGAAGCTGCGATTAATGCAGAAACACTTGAAATTAAACCATCTACTACAACAGGTACATGATTGGCTGCAGCAGCCAACATCACACCAGCCATACCGCCAATTTCCAAGCCACCAACTTTCGCTAAAATATCAATGCCATCAGTTGGATTTGGTTGGTTGATGGCAATAGCATTACGTATAACATCGATCTTATGAGCTAATCCACCTTGTCCAAGTCCTGCACCTCTACCCGTAATTTCTTTTGGATCACAATTCGCTAAAACAGAGAGAATTGCTGTACTTGGAGTTGTATTACTGATCCCCATTTCGCCTGTACCTAATAAATTCACTCCATTTTGAATTTCTGCAGTGGCAATTTCAATACCTACTTCTAAAGCTTTGATAGCCTCTTCTCTTGTCATCGCAGGACCTTTTGCCATGTTGTCAGTCCCTTTTTTAATTTTACGAATGATAACCCCTGCATCACCAGGAATTTCCTCTTTCACACCGATATCAACTGTGACAATTTTAGCGCCAGAAACTTTTGCAATCGTCCCTACACCCGTAATCCCTTTTGCAATATTTAAAGTTTGGGCAAAAGTTACGATTTGAGGATTACTTGTAACCCCTTCTTCATAGACACCATGGTCTGCAGCCATTACGATAATTGCTTTTTTATCGATTGAAGAGAACATTTCTCCCGTAATACCTGAAAGTTGTACGGCGATACTTTCTAATTTCCCAAGACTTTTTGGTGGTTTGATGAGGCTGTCTACTCGCTGTCTTGCCTTTGTCATCATATCTTGGTCTAGGTTTGTAATCTTTTCAATTGTTTGTTGTAATAAGTTCATTTTCATCTCTCCCGAATAAAATTAAAAGCCTGCAGTTTATTTGCATAACAAATAAACCGCAGACTTTTCCATCATCTGTTCTATTCAAGTATTAAGGCAGGTCTCCTGGCTCGAGGTCCACATTTCATCAGGCCTTCCCAGATACATATCCAGTGGCATTTCCGATCAAACTCCCCCATACAGTGGCGGGTCCGCTGAAGATTTTCACTTCATTCCCTATTCTCCTTGTAGGCACCTTAAACTTATATTGAATTTTCTATTAATTATGATACTAGGGAATTGATTGGAAAGCAATACTATTATTTTGATAAACTATAATTTCTAGTCGTTATCTTTTGTAGCTCATTTTTTAACCTGAATACAATTTCACGATTCAATTCGAATCGATTATTCTCTAATCGATTAATTTGTTGATCCACTACATAGACAGTATTGAATATTTCTGTTGCACCTAATACGGATAATACTGGTTTCAAGGCATATTCAACAGCTAATAAATGTCCAATTGATCCACCTACTGCAATCGGAATAATTGTCTTATTTTCTAAACCTTTTTGAGGTAGTAAGTCTAAATAAGTTTTCAATATTCCTGAATAAGAGGCTTTATAAATTGGGGTTAAGACAACAACGATTGATGCATCTGCAACTTTTTCATTTGTTCTTATTATATCTTTACTTGTATAGTTTGCTGTGATTAAATCTATTGCTGGTAAATCGTGAACATAAATTGAGGAAACATCCACTTCATTTGCATTAAAAAATGCTTCAACATAATCATGTACCCCGTTAACACGTGACTTTTTATCATTTCCCCCATTAATAATTACAGCTTTCACCATTTTACTTCTCTCCTTTTCAAAAAATTTTTTAAAATAATGAATCTGTTTCGTTATCGGATGTATTTCTTATTACTCTTTGTACAATACGATGCCTTACTGATTATTAATCGCATTATTGTTGTGTATCTACTAACATGAAGAACATCCAATCAGCTAAAACATATTCATCAAACAAAAAGATCCCTACTCCATTTGATGAAGTAAGGACCTTTAGTTATCTAATCAGTCTCTCATATATTGCTGTTCAATTTTAATTCTTACTAAACTTATAAGAATAATTTAACATATGATTTAGAAAAGTCAATACTTTTAGCGGAAAAGTTCAAAGTAATGAGTTTTGCTAAAGCTTTTCATATTCTCTCTTCCCAAAAATGTTGATCTATTATATTTTGACATAATAAAAGCCGCCCCATACATAATTACCTCATCGGAGCAGCTCTTTCTCAATATTTAGTTGATTTTTTTACTATTATATTTATAACTCTTCGTTATTAAGTGTTAATACAATACGGCCGTTAATTTTGCCTTCTTCCATTTTTTCAAATACCTCATTGATGTCTTCTAGTTTTGCAGTTTCAATAATAGCACGTACTTTTCCACGTGCGGCAAAATCAAGAGCCTCTTGCATATCTTTTCTCGTACCCACAATGGAGCCTTTGACTGTCACACCATTCAGAACTGTATTGAAGATTGGAATCGGTAATTCTTCATTCGGTAAGCCTACTACGACAAGGCAACCACCACGTTTTACAGATTCATAGGCTTGTTCAAATGCTTTTTTGGTAACAGCCACACTAATCGCAGCTTGTACACCGCCTAATTGTTCTTGAATTACTTCCACAGGATCTTCTTTCAATCCATTAATGACAAGATCTGCACCAAGTTCTTTTGCAAGTTTGGACTTATCATCACTAATATCAATCGCAACAACGTTGAGTCCCATTGCTTTTGCGTATTGCAATGCAATATGTCCAAGTCCTCCAATACCATAGATGGCTACCCACTCGCCAGGTTTAGCACCAGATACTTTCAATGCTTTATACGTTGTCACACCTGCACACAAAATTGGGGCAATTTCCACTGGGTCCACATTATCTGGAATTTTCGCTACATAATCTGCCGGTGCTTTACAATATTCTGCGTAACCACCATCAACAGAGTACCCACCATTTAATTGATTTGGACATAGTGTTTCTTGACCGGTTAAGCAATACTCACATTCACCACATGCAGAAAATAGCCATGGAATCCCTACTCGATCACCGACTTTAATAGATTTCACGCCTTGTGCAACTTCTACAACAACCCCTACGCCTTCATGACCTGGGATTAACGGCAATTTAGGTTTTACTGGCCAGTCCCCATGTGCTGCATGTAAATCCGTATGACAGACACCACAAGCCTCAATCTTTACTAACACTTCACCATCTTCTAATTGAGGTTTTGAAACCTCTTTAATCTCCAACTCTTTTAAAAACGCATTGACAACTGCTGCCTTCACTCAAACACTCCCTTCTCTTTTTCAGTATTAAATATATGATGGTTACTACGATTACTATTCATCATTACTTAATGTTTCTATTATTTAGTTATTTTGAATATTTTAGGTCTTGATAGATCAATTTTTGAATTGTATTCGATAATCTCCCCTAATGCTGGTAAAATTATAGATTATTAAATAATGGAAGACAAAAAGTTAGGACGAGGTGACAAATGATGAAATCTCTTGGTCAAAAAATCCGTATCATTGGTCCTGTGGGTAGTGGAAAAACCACGTTAGCAAAGAAAATTGCGTTACGTAACCAATGTGCGTATTTTGAATTAGATAATATCGTATGGATTCGTTCTGATCATGGTGATATTCGTCGCACTGAAAATGAGAGAGACTCACTTTTACAACAAATCACTAAAAATAAAAAATGGGTCATTGAAGGTGCACATGATCAGCAATGGACAGCACCAAGTTTAGAATCAGCAGACTGCATTATCTATTTAGAACCACCCTATTTCACTAGACTCTATAGAGTCACTAAACGATTTGTGAAACAGCTATTGAAAGTTGAACAAGCGAATTACAAACCTACATTTCAAATGTTAAAAAAGATGTTTGAGTGGAGTAACTTCCATGAACAAAAGGGTAAATATTTGATCCAAGAAATGTTGGATACATATCAAGGGAAAGTTATTTTGGTTCAATCAAAAAGGGATTTAAATAGGTTGTTAGATGAATAACATTTTATGTTAGATAGCTTAAAAGGAAAAAGAAAATATTACATTCTAACATGTATTCTCTTACGGATTTTTAATTATTTTGGATATTTTGATTCTGTATTTATTTTTGATTACTTATTAAACTACCAATCATTTGGATATACGGACATCTGTTTTCTAAGATTACTGGAATTTCACAAATCCTCCTCTTTGAATAACTCATTTTGAACAATTTCCGGAGCCTGTAGAAATCGTTTTGTTAAAATATAGTGAATAGTTTCTTCATAACGAATCGTTTCGATTTCATCATTGTCAAAATGATAGATGGTAGCATTTGGATACCCAAGTAAGATGGGTGAATGGGTTGCAATAATGAATTGAGCAGTGTGCTCCAAATCTTTAATAATTTTCATCAGACTTAATTGTCTTACTGGTGAAAGAGCAGCTTCTGGCTCATCTAACAAGTAAATTGCTTTTCCACCAAAGGAATTCTTAAATAGTGAAAGAAAGGACTCACCATGAGATTGATGGTGCAGTGATTTTCCACCATATGCAGCATACTTTTTACTTGGGATATCCTCTAATGCATCAATATAACTTGCATAATGATAGAATGTTTCAGCTCTAAGGAAAAATCCTTTTGTTACTTTTGGACTCCAAGATAATCGAATATACTCCCCTAAAGCTGATTCTGCTTGGTCCACTTCAACATAACTGTTTCTCCCCCCACCTGCTGTGTTAAATTCACATTGATCAGCTATTGCTTCCAAAAGAGTGGACTTTCCTGTACCATTTTCACCTACAAAAAACGTTATATTTGATGAAAAATCAAGAAATCGGAAATTCTCTAACCATGGAATATCAAATGGATAGATTGAGGAATCTGGTACCTGATTTGGTAAATAAGATACTTTTTTTAAATACATATGTTTCTCCTTTTGGAATTTAGGTGCGATATCTCTTCTTTCAATTGAGTACATAACGCCCTTTAATTGGATAATTTCGTTACATTACATCATTTGAACAGCAAGTGAGTGTAAATGCATATTGTCTATTCTAAAATCTGTTCCGAAGAAAATAGCAAACTCCAATTCTTGAGTCTTGCTATTTTGCCTTACTTGACCTATTCCTGTAAAAGGAATGTTTGGTCGGTGTTTTAATAGTTTTTCAATTGCATCAAATTTATATAAATACGTTCTGTTACTAGGGTCTTTTATAAAAGCCTCTTCAAACACAACTTTTATATCTTTCTGATCCTCTAAAACTGTAATGTTCGCAACCTCATCTTGTAGTTTAATCCTTTTAACATACCCCATCAGTAAACAGGTCTTTCCGACATGAGAAGAATCTAGTTGTGAAACTTTTCGCTTTTTCAAGTTAGGACCTCTTCTTTTTAATAGTTGTCTTGCTGTTTGCTCATCAAATAATGTTAACTGTATACCTTGTGACTCTTTTCTTTTTCTTTGTTTGGGATTGCGATTGGATACATTTTGAACTTTTATTTGATTTAGTGATGTTTCCTCTTCTTCTGACATGGTTAAGATTGTATATGCTTCATTCAATGCTTTTTGTCTGCGTTCGAATTCTATTCCAACCATTACATCGACAGTAGGTCTTTCGTTTTCAACTGAGTAATGAACAAATCCGTATTTACAATTATCGGCATGTGAATTATATTTCCACGTTCTAAAATGTGATTTTGTTCCACTGCTATAGATTAATTTGGCGTTACAATTTGGCGTTGGGCAATATAAATTGCCCCTGAATTCTTTATAATATTTTTCACGAGATACATCCGATAAAGAAATTAAAGTAGGATTTGAACTAATATTCAGCCTTGCTTCTGGGATCCTCATCATATCACCTCTTAAATTAATAGATGGTTCTCTTTTAAAAAGGTCAAATTGATGTTTATCTTGTTGTAGAATTTTCTATTAACAAATCATTAATTACCTATATTTTACCATTATCCAAATAAAAATTCATTTGTCCAACTGTAGTAATTCCTTTTATTATTGTCTTTTCAATTCTATATTTAGTTATATATCAACAATTTTCTATATGTACAAAAACATCACATTGTTGCATATTTTTGAATAGAAATAACTACAAAAATGATAGCTATCCTGATAACCCAAATTTTATTATAAATTTAATAATTGACTTAAAATAAAAAAACTCTAATTCTAAGAGATTAGAGAAAAAAATAAGGATTGGCACCTGTCCATTGGCACCAATCCTTAGAAAGTTCTTTAAATCTTATTTATTTTTACGTTCATTTGCATATTGTGCTGCTGCTGTGAATACTACGTCTGATGATGAGTTCAATGCTGTTTCACAAGAGTCTTGTATAACCCCAATGATAAAGCCAATCGCAACAACTTGCATTGCCACATCGTTTTGAATTCCAAATAAGCTACATGCTAATGGAATCAATAGTAATGATCCACCTGCAACCCCTGAAGCCCCAGCCGCAGAAACGGCTGCTACCACCATTAAAATAATGGCTGTTGGAATATCTACATGAATATTTAATGTTTGAGCTGCTGCTAATGTTAAAACAGAAATCGTAACAGCTGCCCCCGCCATATTCACTGTAGCTCCTAATGGAATCGATACTGCATACGTATCGCGATCTAAACCTAGTTTTTCACAAAGTTTAATATTGACTGGAATATTCGCTGCAGAACTACGGGTAAAGAATGCTGTGATCCCACTTTCTTTTAATGCTGTTAACACGAGTGGATATGGATTTCTACGAGCTGCAACAAAGACGATTAATGGATTGACCACTAATGCGATAAATAACATACAGCCAACTAAAATAACGAGAAGTCGTCCATATTCTAATAATGATGATAAACCATTTGTTACAATTGCATCAAACACGATACCAATAATACCGATTGGTGCTAGATTAATAACCCATTGTACAATTTTTGAAATGGCATCAGAAAAGTTTACTAGCAACCCTTTTGTTGAATCACTTGCTTGTTTAAGCGCTACCCCTAATACGATTGCCCAAGCTAAAATACCAATATAGTTTGCATTCATTAATGCATCTACTGGATTAGATACGACATTTTGAAGAAGTGTTTGAACGACTTCCCAAACACTACCAGGTGGTTTTAATTCACCATTACTTGCCTTTAATGTTATATGAACTGGGAAAATAGTTGTCGCAATAACTGCTACACATCCCGCTAAAAATGTACCAATTGCATATAATACAATAATCGTTTTCATATTCGTTTTTTTGCCACTTTTATGTCCCGCAATAGCATTCATTACGAGTAACAAAACTAGTACAGGTGCAACTGCCTTTAACGCACTAACAAATAATGTACCTAGCATAGGAATCCATGCTGCTTTTGGGAATACGAGTGCCACGATTACGCCGATGATAATACCAATAATAATTCGATTTACTAGACTAATCGCATTCCATTTTTTCATCAAATTTTTCATATTGTTTCCCCTTCTGTGTCCTAGATGCAAAAACCATGTTGCTTTCCACCCAAGAAAACACTTTGTATTTCTATAAAACACATTTTATCATGAAATTTTAGAATTGTGACAAAAATTTTTACATTAATCCTGTTAATTTATGTCCTAATTCGCTAGTTTCTGAACAATAGATTGATATCATTTATTCAACGTTCATATTTACACGTTATTTTTATGAATTATTAGTGGATTTTTTATTAAATTAACGCAAAATAAGAACATTAATAAAATACAAGGGCTAGAATTCGATTTTCTTGAACAAACGATAATCTCCCAGATAGGAGTTTCGGAAACTCTTTTAAGTTTAAGATAGGACTTAAATTGTTGTGTTCGCGGATATCATTCGGAATTTCGCGGATGTTTGGATTTGAATCGCGGATATTTGTTCCGAATTCGTGGATGTCTCACTCAATAACGCGGATGTTTGCAGTAGATTAGCGAATGTTCTCTCATTATATTAAAATGATAGAGCAAGAATTTAAAATTCATGCTCTATCCTTTATGGATTACTGAGATTAATCAAACCATGTAGCTGCTCTTTTTCGAAGAGTCGTTCTAATGCTTCAGGTGCGTGATCTTGTAAAATGCTTTTTTTAGTTGTTTTTCTTTTGTCATCACCTGCTTGGATGAATTCTCAATATTGGATAAGCGTAAGCTATAAACTATTATAGTATATAAAGAGTTTCCTCAAGGACTAGTAATATTAGATTCCCACTAACTGCTTGACTAATATCCGTAACTCATTATTTTTTCTTTGTGCAATCCATTTAAGTACTTGTTCAATTGAAATACTACGCATTACGATTTTTCCATTCAACTTTGCTTTTCGATTTATTTCAATATACCTTTCTGTCGTTTCATTGACACCATTAAATACGGGGTAAATTATGGTCGCTTTATAACTTTCTGCCATTTGGAAATACTGTGCGTAAATAGAAAGTTGATATAGATCATTTGTTGATACGCGTTTTAAATCATAGCCTTTATATTTTGTATCTAACACGAAAGTTTCTCCCGAATCTCTATTCTTTACAAGTAAATCCGGGATAATATCCCTATAGCGTTGTCCTTCGAGTAAAAAGGCATCTGTTAAACGTTTTCCATGCTGCACCGAAAAGCTAATTGGACAATATTGGTTGAGTAATTGGAAGACAAAAAGCTCAAATAATTCATTCATATCGAGTAAAAACGCAAATTGGAATGTACTATATTGTTGCCGATGATTTTGCAAAAATAGCCTTTCAAACAGGTACTTTCCAAGAATATGAACAAGTCTATACATTTCATTTAACCGGTTATATGTAAAGTTAGGCCATCTATTCCCATTAAACGGTTTACAAATCATTTCAAATTGCTGTCTCAAATGTAAGATTTGTTGCTTGAAATCTCCAATATTCAATTTAGCTAACATTTCTAGAACAGTAAGTACTACTTGATTTTCCAATACATCATAGATGAGTTCATCGTACTGGCAATAAACAGATGTCGGTAAATTAAAATTTCTCATGGCATTTTCTCTTATTAATATTCGTCCGGATACATTTTTTAAATTATCTTGTTTTGAAACGTAATCCTTTTTCAACGCATTTTGTAACAATTCCTCAGCCTCAGAAACAAATAACTCTGTAAATTTTAAAAATAAATTATCTTTATGGACAGTGCCTGTGGTGTTTACTTGCTTCCAGAGAGCTTGTCCTTTCGCAAATAATAGCATGTCCATGACCTTATCGAACTGTTTATCAAACTTTGGCTGAATAATGATTCGTATATTCTCAAGTTCTATTACACCGACATAACTTGTTGTTTTTATACGAAGACCCGTTCGCAATTCATCAAAGTAAAAACGTTGCTCCCATGGGGTATTTTTGTGAATGCATGATATATCTTGTAAATAGTTACGCTCATCATTCGTTAACTCATATTGAATTAATCTCTCGCTATATTCAGAGAGGATGTATTCAACTTTCATGTAAATTCACCTGGAAATGATTTTCAATTGCCTCGATAAATGCTTCGTTTGAATCCGTAAAAATTCCTCTATTTATATCTTGCTCATCTAAGTCCACAAAACTATCGCCAATAATTTCAGCAAGTAATTGGTAATTATCAAAACAATATTCTTGAAGCAGTGGGATTAAATCAAATTCAAAAATATCTTTAATTTCTTCCACAGTCGAAACAACTTTGGCACCTTGCATAAAATAAGCATGTCCAATTTGTAAATCACGCCCTTGAATGGCTATCAACTTATTATTTAATACTTTTAAAATATCAGATGAATTGACACTTAATCCGTCAACATCTTCATTTAAAATGTCATAATCTGGCATACATTCAATAAATGCGAAGCGTCGTTTAATCGCTGCATCGATCATTTTAATACTTCGATCTGAAGTGTTCATCGTGCATATAAGCATAAGATTTTCGGGAATCGCAAAAGATTCTTTACTTTGTGGCAAAGTAAGTGCCATTCCGCGTTTATCCTTTTCTAACAGCGTAATAAGCTCCCCAAAAATTTTCGGCACATTTCCTCGATTCAGTTCATCAATTATAAATATATGCATTTTTTCTGTGTTTTCCTTTGCCTTCTTAACAAACTTTTTGAAAACACCATCTTCTAAAGAAAATGCCACCATGCCATTCTCTCCTTGAACTGGTCGATATCCTTCAATAAAATCTTCATATTGGTAGGATGGATGGAAAGTACAAAACTCAACTGATACATCAATATTTTGTTGTTGCTTCCATTTTATATATTGACGAACTGTATATGTTTTTCCTGTACCTGGAGGGCCAAATAAGATAACCTGTCCTTTCCGCTCAATTGCTTTGTCTATTTTTTCGTAAAAAGATATATCTCCTTCAAACTCTACACTAGGTTCTGACTTCGCTACTTGACCATTTTCCAACCATTCATCAAATTGTTTCTTTGGAACTTTACCAACCGTAATTGTCTTCCATTTGTTTTGTGGTGGAATAACTAATTCACCATTTGCAAATACCTTATCCCATGTAACACCTATTGTATGTTGGTAGTGTTCAAACTCGGGTCGATATGTATAACCTTTCTCATTTACAGTACCCATTGCAATAATTTTACTTGTTCCACGATTCGCAATAACAATATCTCCAGGTTGTAAATTATAAAAATCCCATATTTCGTTTGCTTTTCTCGTTATAGTTGATGCATTCGGATAATATCCTAGTCGACTCATCTGTTCTTTTAACTCGTTAAATGTATTGTACTGAGATAAATCACCAAGTTCTTTCCAACCAATTGCGATGAAATTATTTTCATAACAAGTTTCCCAATTCTTTGCGTTATCTCCTGGAGCAATTTTAGTTACAACCTCTTTTTTCATAAATGTTCTATACAAAAAATCTGCCAATATAATTTCATCGTATTGTTGAAGTTCTTCTTGTGCATACAGTGTATCGCGTAACAACATACTTAAATATACACAATCTTGTGAATCCATTCTTTTCTCTTCTACTCCAAGCTGAGATAAAAACAGTTTTAAGTGCTGTACTTGATAGATTGGAAGTAACTTATTTGGAGCATACATAAAGGAAATTTTACCCTTTAACATGGATTTACTATGAAGTAAATTATCTTCTGTTATATTCCTATAACTTTCACTATGTACTTGATCAATTATTGCAATAATATCTTGTCGTAGCTTTTCCCATGCTTCTTGCTCTGACGAAAATTCTTGAGGGTAAAACCAAGCGTTTTCTTTTTTCTTAAAGTAAATGACATGTTTCGCTGCAGAACCACCTTTAATACTACCGAGAGGGATAGTATTATACTCTAACCACCAACTAAAAGAATCTTTTGGCTGCAAGCCTAGTGCATATTGTTCAATTGTTAAATCTTTTAATGATTCATAAGGAAATAACTCTAAAAATTGTGTATGTAACAACTTAGCTTTCTCTAAATATTTCAACCGCTCTGGTGTAACAAAATCCTTAACGGCTTGTACTAAATTTCCCACTTTTCTCCACCCCTTAATTCACCATTTATTCGTGCTAATGAATTTTTTAGTTTGTTTTTCCATAAATCTTGATTCTATGAAAAAATAGCATTCCAACAAACAACAAATTATTCCTTCTAATTAAATATAATAAAGAAAGATTCCTTTGTTAAATATAAATACTTAACAAAAGAAATCCTTCATGTAATTCATAAACTATTAAGCTTTCGCTTTAATACGAAATGCCAAAATTCCTGCAATGACTAAGAAAATGAATGCAACGATAAAGAATAATCCGTTAGCAAATAAACCATAAATTGATATTAGAATAAGTCCAATTCCGCCAATTTTGTTAAATTTCCAAGCTATAAATCCTAAGAAGATTGATAGGGCGGATAACCAGAAAACGGTTGCTCCGTCATTTGCCATTGCTTCTTCCCCGAATCCAGCTCCAAAGGCTGTGACTAAAAAGCCACTTGCTAATCCTGATAATCCACCTAAAATTGCTAGTACTGCTACCCAAATTTTCATGTTTCTTTCTTCCTTTCTAACTTAGAAAACTATTATTTTAATTCTGATTTTTTGAGTTTAAATTTAATTTCTGCATTATTTTTTAACGAGAAAGAAGGTTCATAGTACAATTCATATTCTTTTGAATATGGTACATCAAATGCAATCTTCCCTGTCATTGTTTTTCCTTTTTTGACTTCTCCGCTTAAGGTATAATCAAACCCAAAATATTGTTCTTGCATATTCCCTTTTGCATCAGAAATTGTGAATTCCGTGTTGTCTACAAAGCCATTGTTTGCACTGTTGTTTTTAGCACTGACTTCAATCTCTAAAACCTTTCCTTTTTCAGTTTTTACATACTCTGCTGGTTTTACAAATTTAGCAGAAACTAATTTTATTTCCATGCCATCAATAGAAACCGTATCACCTACTTTATAAAATGTAGGTGCCTTTTTCACTTTCTTTTCAGTTGTTTTTGTGCTTTGATCAACTTGTTTGACCTCAGCTTCACCACATGCAGTCAAAATAGCCATTAAAAACGCAGATACAATGATCAATTTTAATATTTTGTTCATATTTACCTCCTAATGTTTTAAGTCTATTTTCGAAGGATAAGTAAAACATTTTTTATATTTATTTACATTAAATTGATGAAAGAAATAAGAAAATTAGTTCCATCCGATTTGGTAATGTTTGCTACATCCTTCTTCCGTCAATAATCCTATCAAACATTAGGGACAAAAGATGTCCATCTTCGCGTATTAAAAATTTTTTCTTATAAAATTTAATAGTAGTCATCTAGGAACAAACTCGATGATTTTATCAAATTATTGGTATCTAATATTATTCATATAAATTGTTCATTTTTCGAATAGTTTTGGCTAGCGTTTCTCTAAAATGTGCAGGTTCAAGTACTTCGATATATTCTGCTTGGCTTAGTAACCACATTTTGATGCCTTCCCCGAAAACTTCTGCCGTAAATACTGTACCTGATCCATCTTGTTTTACGATTTTGGCTGTTGGAAGTCGATCTAATATTGCTTGTGGTGACCAACCTTTATATCGAAACTTAATATGTAATAATTCTCCACTGTACATGAATTGAACTCTTTTTTTGAATTCTCCTTCTTGGAAGCGATCGCTATATGGTACTTTAAATTTATCGGGTAATATTTTGACTTCTTCTATCCGATCCACTCGATAGGTTTTTGGAAAATCTAAGTCTACGTTTGATTGATAAGCAATGAGATAAAAGTAAAATTCTGAAAAAATGAGGCCCACAGGTTTTAGGATTTTTGCTTTCGCTTTATTTTCATATTCTTTTTTATATGCCACTTGAATAAGGTTTTTACTGTTTATCGATTTTGCTAAATTCCAAAGCGTTTCAAAGATTGATTTGCTATTTTGTAAGCTTTCATATAAATACTTTTCATTACTAATGATACTTTCAATTAATTTTTTATTTTCACTTACAGATAACTCAAGTAAATGATCAATAATGGCTTGCATTTCTTTTTTAGGAAAAGCTCTTGAATCCATTAAAATTTTCACAATTGCAAGTAATTCTTGTGATGAAATATATTTTTGTTCTTCTCGACTAATCGTATAGTTTTTTTCCTTTTTATTAAAAACCAAATAACTACCAGGATCTTCAATCTCTAGATATTCTCTAATATCACCAATATCTCTTTGAATGGTTTTTTCACTCACACCAAAGCGAGTCGCTTCTTCAAGCTTGCTGATTGACTTTCCACTCTTCAATCTATTAAAAAGTGATAGCAATCGAATATTTTGGTTATTCATTTTCTCACTCATAAAATCACCTTTTGCAGTTTTTTTAGTTTAAACTATAGTTGCATGTTACTTTAGCTATAACGATTCTCATTATAGCACTGTTAGAGATATACAGTTTTACCTTTTTTGTATGTATAGTTATTCTCATTTACAGCCTGCAAAAGTTTACGGAAAATCGTACTTGGATTTTTTATGTATTTGAATTAATTTCATAAGTCAGTTTTTGTTAAAAAATACATACAATTCAACCTGTAAAAGTGTAAAATGTTCATATTTGGAAATTACGCTCCAGATGGCGCTTTCCACGGGCTTGGCTTCAATCTCCTCGTCACTCCGTTCCTGCGGGGCTTTCAGCTCAAGCTATTCCCGTAGGAGTCGCCATCTTCCGCTCCATAATGAAATAGTAGATAATATTAAAAGTTCGGAATTTTAGTGTAGATTTTGCATTATTAAATTAACTCATTTATCTAATGAATAACCAAATTTGTTAATTTTTATTTCCTTGATAAAATAACAATCCCCTCATATACTTAAGATAGTAAAATCATAACTTAAAAAGACCGCTGATGTTGGAGCATCAAACGGTCAATTATAGTTGGTTTCCTCAAGGGGATTGGCTAAAATGTGCAGATAATCCATTCGAGCCTTTAACTCAAGGATGGGTTATTTTTTGTTTATACCTCTTATTTATATAAGGTATGCTAGTATTATTACTTTATGCTGAAACGACTACTGTTCCAAATACTCAGCTACATGCAGAATTATTGGCATAACAATTCCTTTTTACATTCAAACATTACTTTATAGAATCTATCAACATCCTCTTAATACCAAAGAAAGGCTATCCTAGTAGGAAGCCTTTTTTCGCTTATGACTCATGTCTATTTGAGTTTTTACTCCAATTTTTAATTAATGCTAATTCTTCTTTTAAACCATCGGAATATTGACCTTCACTTATATAATCTGTGAATTCGATGAATTTGATTGCGGCATTATAAAATTCATCAAGAAATTCTTTTTGATTACAAATCATAATTTGATTTTCTAAAGATAACATTAATTCGTTTTTTGATTTTTTTTCAAATTTTATTTCTAATGGTGAATTTGGATAATAAACTTCCCCATATCCTTCCTTTAAGTAATCTATTAAAGCATTATTATAATATTGCCAAAGTGGTGAAATTTCATCTGATTCATCAAAATCGATAATTTCTCCCTTTTCGCCATTTTTAAATGTGATCGTTCCATCTAAATTTAAAAATCCATCTTCCATAAAGTCTTCTTTTCGATTAACAAAATCTTTAATTTTCTCTTTTTCATTCAAACTAGCATATTTGTCTTCATTTTCTAAATAAATATAAGTTTCTATTTTCATCGTATTCTCCTTCTTATTTAGCTACAGGATACAATTGACGTATATGTCCTCTTTCAACGCCTAAAACATACTCTACGCCATCAACTTTCCCTTTCACTTGCTTCGAACTGTTAGAAGAAACTTTAGAAAGCGTTTGTCTATTTTGTTTAGCTACACTAATAGCTATTCTTTCTATATCCTTTACCGATAATCTAGAATCAAAAAAGGTTTGTTTCTTTACACTTTTCTTACTATCCGTCCAATACTTAGGATGATGTCTTTCTAGCATATGATTCATATCAGTTTTTGTTAGATAATATTTTTTGGATCCAACTGAATAAGATGTTCCTTTATAATTTTTTAATGCATTAGTAACTTTTGATTTAGGCACTTTTTTAAAAGTTTTTGAGCCAACTTTTGCTAACCTTGTAACACCTTGAATAACTAATCTACCAACTAATACTACCCATGCATCAGCTTCTTTATATCCAACTTCAATGTTACTATTTTCTTTTCCAAAATATGACCCTAAAGTAGATGAAGGAATAGAATAATCATTATTTTCTTTTAAATATATAGAGGGTGCAAAAACTGAAATAACTTAGCTAAAAATAATAATTAACGCTATTTTTTTCCTCAATTTTTAATAAACCCCTTATAGATATAGTTTTATAAATTATATCTATTTTGAAATCCAAATCAAATAAATTATACAAAAAGGTAAATAATTACCACAGAACTTTATTTTGTTTAAATCTTTTTGACTGAATCAATTTCATAAATCCATTTATGTTTATAAATATAAATAATTAAATCCAACTACGTACTAATAATCAGATTTTGCAATTTCACTCCCGATAGCTCTTTCCGAGGCACCAGTACCTTCCTTCTATTTTTCTTCTACAATTCCCCCTTCATCAACATTAGCTAGGCCCTTCTCTCTCTTCGGTTTCCAAACAGATAAAACCCCCAAGATTAAACTCACTATTCCAATCCATGTTAAAGCTGCAGTAGATGTATTCCAACGAATTGCATCATCAAAGAAGAATAGTTCACGTAATCCTTCAGTCATAAAGCGCATTGGTAGCCAAGGATAGATCCAATCCTTGTAAAAGACTGGCATGACTTCTGGTGTTATTTGTAATAATGGAATGCCAAAGAATAGTAGTAATACAAAAATCGGAATGCCAGCGAATCCAATCCAGCTTAAAATCGCGAATATCATTAAGGTAAAGCTACAGCTTGTTAAAGTTAAAAATAGCGCTGTATCTAGTAAACTTGGAAAATCGTAATCGAGTATAGATGTGGCAAACCAAGTTAGTCCGAAGCCTGTTACAACACCAATGATAAGACTAACGCCTAGCTGAATGAGACGTGCCAACAGTTCTTCCTTTTGATTGTTGAAGATTCGTTTTTTTATCGAAAGGAAAATCAAAACAGCGCCTATTAAGCTACCAAACCATAATGGTTGGAATAAAGATAATGGTGCATTACCTAATGTTCCCGTTGGATGAACCATTACGGTATTTTTCGTAATAGGTGATGTTAAGATTTTAGCCTGTTCTACTGACAGCTTCACATGCTTGGCTTGTAAAGCACCTAATATCTCTCCACTTATTTTTCCGTTGAATTGGTCAACGATGCCGTTTAGAGCTTGATTTACTATATTTGCAATAGTAGCGTTTTTCCCTTGATTGACTACTAGTTTCATTTCTGGAGAAACAGGTGATGGTGATTGTAAAGTCATGTACTTTTTACTAAAGTCAGATGGAATGACGATTGCTCCATAATAGCTTTGATCATCCATTCCCTTTTGCATTTCATCTTGATTTTTTAGGTTCACCCATTTAATCATTGGTTCTTCATCCGTTTTTTGCTTCTCAGTAGCCTGTTGAATCCCCTTCAAAATGGTTTCACCCATATTATTCTTTCCTACTCCTTGATCTTCGTTGACAAGAGCTATTTTCAAGTTTTTAGGTGCCTGATGAGTAGTTGGAATTTGCGTACAACTAAAGATAAATATCAAAATCAAAGAAATAATTGGTGCAAGTATTAAAAATTTATGGTTCTTCATTAAATCTCTCCCTCTCAGATAATAAACATAATGTTGATTAATGAACTCATTGTTTATTATATTCAAGATAGTGTAATATACAATAAACAATAAAAATCACCTTGTTGATTTTTAAACACTTATATAATAACTGTTCATTATCTTATGAATTAGGAGATGTTTTTTATGGCTCAAGCTCAATCCAAACAAGATCGTCGAATACTGAAAACTAAAAATGAAATTAAACAAGCATTGACGGAGTTAATAGAGGAGAAGCGTTTTGAAGCAATCACCGTTCGTGATATTACGGAAAGAGCTAATATTAACCGGGGTACATTTTACTTACACTATCAAGATAAATATGACCTACTAAAACAATGTGAAGACGAAATTATCAAAAACATTATAGAGAATGTACGTGATGTACAGGTATACGATATCGAAGAATTAATAGCAAAGGAAAAACCTTTTCCTTTTATCGTCACCATTTTAGAATATATCCAAGAAAATGCTGATTTTTTACGGGCTGTTCTTGGACCAAATGGTGACCCCTCATTTCAGGAAAAATTAAAAGAAGTCATGATTCAAAATTTCTTTTTCAAAAAATTAAATAATCCTTCAACAACTGTACCTATTGATATTTTGACAACGTATATTTCGTCTGCTCATTTGGGAGTGATCCAACAATGGCTAAATACAGGGATGAAGCAATCGCCAGAAGAAATGGCCTCGATTTTATTTAGAATCATCACAAAGGGACCTATTGTAGCGATTGGGTTTGGTAATCGGGTACAGGAAAAGTAAATAATTTATATTGATGATTTGATTCTTGTGAAAAGCACCTCCAAAGTCTTATATACTAAAATGAACATATCTTTGAAAGTACTTTTTTATTTGTCTTCAAAAACTAAAGCTATAAAGAATTCTTTCCTTTAATTTATATTACGCCAAAGCTCTGTAGTATTTACCATTTTTTAGTGTTACATATCCACGAACTCCATAGGGTATTCTTCCACTCATAGTGGCTTCTTTGAGTTCCTTGAAAAAATAACAACCTCCACGTATACTAAAGTTATTAAAAGCATAATTTAAAAAGACCGCCGATGTTGGTCCATCGAACGGTCAATTAGATAGTTGGTTCCCTCAAGGGGATTAGCTGTAATGGAATATATAACCCATCTGAGCCCTTAACTCAAGGATGGGTTATTTTTTATGGTTTTTAAATGAAAGTATTGAAACGACTAATGCTGCAAATGCTACAGCAAACATTAATGCTTCATATACTGACATGGCACCACCCCCTTTCTCGGGAGTGAGCCAACCACCCTTGAGTACAAACTATCTTAATTCATTGTAACAAACATGCGTTCCTTTTCGCCATACAAATTAGGTAAGCTTTTTGTTGTTAGTTGAATCTAGATTCTATTTTTTCTATAAAACTTTCGCAAAAGAACGATATAAATCCAGTCATATACGAAAGTTGCAATTGATAGGATCGTAATCAGATCTGTTCTGAAATAAATAAAAAATGCAACAGCAGCAAATAAGCTTCCTAGCATTTTAAATATCGCAATATAGATTGATTGACCGCTTGTGTTCCCTCTACTTAATAATAGAGAGATAAAAAGCCCAGACATCATTAAATTTTGCGAAAAAGCAGTATATTTTCCTTCCACATCATTAAACTCAAAAGTCATCGCTATGATGATAAAAAAACTGAATCCGAGAGCTATAAAAAATGATAAGTAAAAATAATCTGCTGAAGTCCCCTTCTTGATTTCCTTTCGTCCATACTTTAGATATTGCATCATAATGATAATATCCAGTAAAAACCAAATGAGTGTAATGATTTTTTGTGGTCCTGAGTGAGGTAAAATGAAGGTAAAAATAAATTCCCATGATATGTTTGCACAAATAGCTACCATAGGCATTCCATAATTTTCATCTTGGTACCCTCGAATGATGATTAGAATATAAGTTACAATCCAAAATAGACCCGTACCTAATTGTAAAATAGAAAGAAAGTCTCCCTGATTAAACAAATACACCCCCCATTTTAACAATCTTGATAATAAAAATTTAATCATGATCTAGATACTATATGAGTAGAAATCTGACGAAGTCAGAATTCCTTTACTATAAAGAACTTGAATGTAGAACAATATAAACAATAATTAGAAAAAACATATAGAATACTATGATAAAAAACCTATGAAGATAAAATTAAAAAGCTATTCAAAAGAATATCAACTTGTAATTTTGAAAGTAAATCTCAAAATTTGTTAAAATTCAGAGATTTTGTTAAAAATACATCTATAGTAACTGTTCATATAAATTCTGAATTGTTAAACTATTAATAACTTCCAAGAATACACTTGAAAACTAATTCTTTCAGGAGGGATAGAGATGGAGCAAAAGTTACATTTAATTCCGTATGAAGTGAATGCAGTTATGGAAGAAGTGTCTGAGGTACCAAAAGGGATTGAGCTTATTGCAGCTCCGAAAATTTGGGAGAAATCTAAAGGGAAGGGAATCACTGTCGCGATATTGGACACAGGCTGTGATGTCACCCATCCTGATTTGAGTGAGCGTATTATCGGCGGACGGAATTTCACGGGCGATGATAATGGAAATCCTGATGTATACACTGACTATAATGGCCATGGAACCCATGTGGCTGGTACAATTGCTGCTGTCCATAATGGTGCAGGAGTAGTTGGTGTTGCACCTGAAGCAAATTTATTGATTTTAAAAGTGCTTGATAAAAACGGATCAGGTCAATACGACTGGATCATAAATGGAATTAACTATGCAGTTGAACAAAAGGTGGATATTATCTCCATGAGCCTCGGCGGTTCTAAGGATGTATTAGAGTTGCACCAAGCAATTCAAAGTGCAATCGCTAACCAAATTCTAGTAGTTTGTGCTGCTGGAAATGAGGGAGATGGACAGAGTTCTTCAGATGAATTGACCTATCCTGCCTGCTACAATGAAGTTATCAGTGTTGGATCGATTAATCTGCAACGCCGTTCTTCTAAATTTTCAAATTCGAATAATGAAGTCGACTTAGTAGCCCCTGGTGAAGAAATCCTTTCAACGTATTTAAATGGAAAATATGCAAAACTAAGCGGCACTTCGATGGCAACACCGCATATATCAGGTGCACTTGCACTCATAAAAGAAATTGCCACCAAAAACTTTGAGCGAAATCTAACAGAAGATGAGCTGTATGCACAGTTAATAAAGAGAACGATTCCTTTAGGAAACTCGCCAAAACTCGAAGGCAACGGGTTGGTGTACTTAACATTAGAGGATTTCTTATCGGATGTGTTCAACCAAAAATTATCTGCACAGGTGTTGAAAATTAATGGAAAAGCTAGAATTGCTAAATTGTGAATGGGAAACGGCCAAGTCAAACTTTTTAAAATATAAGGAAAATCGACCCTATTATGACGAAAAGAAAGATAAGAAAGTCAAGAATCAATACTATCAATGCATTTCATTCACGGATGCTAATCTTTCAGAAAAGCTTCATACATTGCTTGAAACAACACATACAGATCCGTTAAACTACAGCCCGCATCGTTATGTGTACCCATGGGTTGATTTGCAGGAAAACGGTTCATTAAAAAGCCTTTATTCTGGAAATGGGATGGATCCACTTTCTGTCATAGAGAAGGACATTCGTCTCCATGAAATGCAGACAAAAGGGTTAATCGGCATCTTTTCGGATGATCTATTAAACTGTGAGCATGTAGTGCCTCAATCATGGTTCGATAAAAAAGAACCAATGAGAGGAGACTTGCATCATCTATTTGCTTGCGAACCCACCTGCAATAGTAGTCGCAGCAACTATCCTTACTTCGATTTCTACGATTATGTCCCTGAAGGATCAATTTTAGGAATCAAAGATGGTTGCGGCAAGGCTGAAGAAAGTAAATTCGAACCAGAATACGGTAAAGGAATCGTTGCCAGAGCAACACTCTATTTCCTAATTCGCTATCCAAACACAATAAAAAAAGAACTAGTGAATGTTCCTATATTGTTAAAATGGCATCAAACATTTCCGGTATCCATCTATGAAAAGCATCGTAACCTAGCGATCCATGAACTTCAAGGCAATCGGAACCCATTTATTGATTTTCCGGAGATGGCAGAAAGTATCGTAACCATATAAAGTGAAACTTCCATCAGTGGGGTTTTCTTCATCCCCCACTGATTCATATTTGAATACAAGCTAAGTACACACGTCCGTGTGGCAACGCTTGTGTGACTAACATCCTGTTGGTCCAACTAATCGAGGTTTTAGAGGCTATTTTTCCCCCACCTTTCTTTTCTTAAAGTCTTGTGGTGAGGGGGCTTACAGGTAAGCGACCTTTAAAATCCGTTTTCCGAATGGATTCACCTTGATTATGAAGAAGAAATATCTGTCCTCTTTCGGATAGGATAAGTTGTGAATAGAGACTCATCGTTTTCATTCCTTTCAATAGTTGTTGTCGTAAACACTATTTTACAAGGATTGAATAGATGAGTCTTTTTTAGTGTTGCACTTAAAGTGTAAATTTTGAATTTATTACTTTTTTAAGTAGGTCACTATTCAAGTATAAATTCATTCCATACCCTGCAAACACCGATTCTAGACTTTAAAACTAATTAAACGATCCCTTCACTTTATTTTTGGTCATTTTGCAATAGTCAACCTTAGACATATTTCACTAAAACTTTTTCAACTTTTTTGTCATTTTATAGATTTGTCCTACATACTATAGATTTTGTGATTGTTGATTTTAGGAGGAGAACTGATTAGGTAGTTCTTTTTGCTAATTTCTGTTACTCGTAGCCTTTGGAATTGTTTTATCTAAAAAAATAAAGAATGTTCGTAGGAGGGGTTATTATTACTTTATCTTCACGTATTTCAAAGTGGGTATTAACAGTTGTTTCCATGCTGGCATTATTTGCGGCATTTACTTTTGGTCAAGCAAGCAATGCAAAAGCCTCCATCAATTATGGAGAAGAAGTTTCACAAGTAGCACAACGTTATGTAAATACTCCTTATAAATGGGGAGGAACGACGCCAAAAGGTTTTGATGCTAGTGGATTTACACAATATATTTATAAAAAAGCAGCTACTAAAAAGGTAATACCAAGAACAAGTGCCACGCAATATAAAGAAGGTACATCTGTTAGACAAAATCAATTAAAACAAGGCGATTTAGTCTTTTATGCTACAGGGAAAAAAGGAGTAGTATCTTTTGTTGCCATTTACAATGGTGATGGGACATTTACTGGCGTTACGATGGATGGTGTAAAAGTTGTTAAAATGAATGGAAAGTATTGGAAAGATCGCTATATTGGTGCAAAACGAATTATTAAATAATCTTCAAACAAGATTAGCCCTTCTCTATCAGAGAAGGGCTTTGTGTTGAGTGTACAGTTTTAAGAAAAACCTAAATACAACAAAAAAGAAAGCATATGTTAAAAACTATCTAATATACAACGCTAATGTTTCACTTCTTATTAGCCTCATATACTTTCAATAACTTACCTTTTATTGTTGTGTTCTTCATTTTATTTAACACAATCGGACCTTTATTATTTAGTATTTCAACATAAGAAAAATTATCTAATATTGTAATGATACCAATATCCTCTACTGATACTCCGTCAATTTTTGCAATCGTTCCAACAAAATCTACTGCTCTAAGCTTCTTTTTTTTACCACCATTAAAGAATAACTTCATGATTTGCTCGTTTAATTTTTCACTTTTTGCATGTTTAATCGTTGGTCCAACATTCATTTTTAATTCAAAAGTCATTTTCTTACTTGATACTTCCTCTTTTGAAGGAGCGGCCATTTTCGGAATCTCAAAACCAATGTATTCTTCAATTGCACTTAAAAACTGATTTTCAAATGGCGTAACAAAAGTGATTGCTTTCCCCTTTTGCCCTGCTCGTCCTGTTCTTCCTGTACGATGGACATAGCTTTCTTTCTCTAATGGAATGTCGTAGTTGATCACATGGGTTATATTATCAATATCAATTCCTCTAGCGGCTACATCTGTAGCAATTAAATAGCGAAATTCTCCTCTTCTAAAGTCATTCATCACAGCAAGCCGATCATCTTGAACCATGCCACCGTGAATTTTATCACAGCTATAACCTAAATCAGCTAATTGATCACATACAGTATCTACTCGATCTTTTGTTCGACAAAAGATTATGCAACTATCTGGATTTTCAACAATTGTTACATCTTTAAGCATAGAAAATTTATTCTTTTCTTCCACTTCAACAAGAGAATGTTCAATTTTATCAGTTGTGAGTCCCGTTGCCTTAATTTCAATATCGATAGGTGTTTTCATATAGTTAAGTGAGAGATTTTTGATCTCATCTGGTAGAGTAGCTGAAAATAACATGGTCACTCGTTTGCGAGGTACCTCTTTGATGATAGCTTCTACTTGTTCGATAAATCCCATGTTTAACATTTCGTCCGCTTCATCAATAACAAGATAGTTAATCTTATCTAAGGACAGAGTACCTTTTTCAATATGATCTAACACACGGCCTGGAGTACCAACGACTACATGTGTTTTTTGCTTTAGTTCCGTTTTTTGTATGGCAAAGGGTTGTTTTCCGTAAATCGCTGTTGCTTTTATCCGTTTAAACCTGCCTATGTTTAGGAAATCCTCTTTCACTTGCACAGCCAATTCTCTCGTTGGTATCAAGATAAGCGCTTGAGGTTTGTTTTCCTTCCAATCAATTAATTGACAAATTGGAATCCCGTATGAAGCAGTCTTCCCACTACCTGTTTGCGATTTTACGACAAGGTCCTTTTTCTCTAACACAAGAGGAATAACCTTACTTTGAACTGCTGTTGGATTTTCATATTCTAAGCTATCCAGTGCCTTAACTATTTCATTACTTAATTTATAATCTTTAAAACTTTCTTTGCACATAACTAAGCCTCTTTTTTTGGGGGATTTTATCCTTATTATTATCTCGGGATTATCCCCTTATTCAAACTATCATTATACGCTAAATTGATAAGAAATGACCTGCTTTACGGCGTGGCCACTAAAAAAGTGGAGTAGACTAATTTTTATTGTATATATTTGATATTGCATGAAGTGGAATCGACTTCAACTAAGATAGTAACATAATTGTGTGAGTACCTGGCACTAAACACTCCCGTATAAAGACGGTGGAGTTAGACCACGCACTTGGAAATTAACCTCTTATAGCCCTTGTAACAATCTATTAAAAGTCATTTCTGCCACTTCATGATATAATTTGTATTGCAATTTATAACTTATAGTAGAAGATTGGTGAATAATAATATGAAAAAACAAAAGACAGGATCTTGTACAACACTTTTAGTCGGAAAAAAGGCTTCTATTGATGGCTCTACAATGATTGCGCGAAACGAAGATAGTGGTAGTGCTGCCTCAAATCCACAACGATTCGTTGTGATGAATCCAGTAGATCAACCGAAAATTTATAAATCTGTTCAAAGTACGTTTGAAATTGAACTCCCTGATCATCCTTTGCGCTATACGTCAACACCAGATGCCAGTGATGAAAATGGGATTTGGGGAGAATCAGGCATCAATAGTGCAAATGTAGCGATGACAGCAACAGAAACGATTACGACCAATTCTCGTATTTTAGGCGTTGACCCACTCGTGAAAAGTGGGATTGGCGAAGAAGATATGTTGACGATCGTTCTACCTTACATTCGTTCTGCCAAAGAAGGGGTACTACGTTTAGGTGAAATTTTAGAAAAGTACGGCACATACGAATCAAATGGTGTAGCGTTCTCAGACAAAGATGAAATTTGGTATTTCGAAACAATTGGTGGTCATCACTGGGCAGCGATTCGTATTCCAGATGATGCATATGTCATTGCACCGAACCGCTTCAACATTGATTATTTTGATTTTGAGTCTGCTGATACACTTTACTCAGAGGAACTTCCAGCATTAATCGAAAAATACCACTTAAATCCAGATACAGATCAAGTGAACTTACGCCACATTTTTGGCAGTGCGTCCGTAAAAGATACACGTTACAACAACCCTCGCGCATGGTATGTTCAAAAATTCTTCAATCCAGAAATTGAACAACAACCGATGGATCATGATCTACCATTTATTTGTCGGGCTAATCGTAAAATCTCTGTAGAAGATGTAAAATGGGCACTAAGCTCTCACTTCCAAAACACACCATTTGATCCTTACGGTGAAGGTGATGAAAAATCGAAGAGCATGTATCGCACAATTGGCATTAACCGTAACCAAGAATCTCATATTTTACAAATTCGTAACGATGTACCTGCTGAAATTGCAGGTGTGCATTGGTTAGCATTCGGACCAAATACATTTAACGCCGTTGTGCCATTCTATGCGAATGTAACGGATACGCCTGCATGCTACCGCGATACGACAACAACGTTTGATATTAGCAAAATCCATTGGTTAAGCCACACCATTGCTCTACTTGGCGATACGAATTTCGACCTTTATAGCGATTTTCAACGAGCATTCGAACAAAATACCGTTGCAAGTTGCCGCTTCGTTCAAATGAACGCAGACAAAGAAGCGATGGAACAAGAGAATATTCAAGCATATCTAGAACAAGTGAATGAACAATTCGCGGATATTTGTTTTAAAAACACGAATAAGTTATTAGGCGACATGGTTGGTGTTGGTACGAAGAGAATGAAACTAAACTTTTCATTAAATGATTAACAGATGAAAAAGCTGAGCAAAATTTGCACAGCTTTTTTGTTTTTCGTTATTCTGTGTGAGTCACCCACACAAAAGCAGATATTATTTCAAGAATCTTTAATCATAATCATCCAAAGAACAATTTGGACTTCCTTTTGCTTCACTCGAGCTTTCATTAACTTAATATTTTTTAGAATAGACTACACTACGAGTTGAAGCACTTATGGCATCTCCCCATTCGAACAAACTTGAGTACAAACTACCAAAATAGAAATCTATTACTTATAAATTGATACTAAATCTATTTCTTCTATAAAACTTTTTCAAAAGATCAATATTAATCTAGTCATATATGAGAGTTACAATTGGAAAGGATCGTAATCAGCTCATAAATAAAAAATGCAGCAACAGCAAATAAGCTTCCTAGCATTTTAAAAATCGATATATGCCAGCTGAGAAAAAACTCTTTCGATATATACTTTTTTAACTATACAATAATTTTGAATTTAGAATGTCCACTCATTTTTTTTGAATAATAATTTAATATACGGAAATATTGCTGTTTTTGCATTTGATTTATTAATAAAATTTTCAGTAATGGAAATTCCATCTTCCAAATTAATTACTTGATGCCACCATCCAGATGGTGTATAAACTATGTCTCCTGGATTTTGGTATACAATTATAGGGTTAGCTTTTGAAAACTCAGGAAACTTCTCTAAATTCGGATTAAATGCATCAACCATTCCTTCGTACATATATTTTGAATCTTCTGGAGAGAAGAAAATCCATTTTTTCCTACCTGTGATAACAGCATTCCATGCACTTGTCATTGCAAAATCTAAATGTAGAGGTGTCCCAGAACCTTTTGGACCTATAAATAACCATTTACAATCATTCATTTCTCCACGTGGAATATAGTCTATCCAATTATCTTTGAAGATTTCAATTGAATTATAGTCTTCATAAATTTCTTTACAATTTTCCATAAAGCTCCACGTACAATACCATGGATTTTCTTCTTGTCCTTCCACTTTTAAATAATCAATATATTCTCCTAATGTTGTTTCATATAAATCTGAAATTTCTATATGATTACATTTTCGAATTAACACTAATTTATCCCCATATTTTTCTTTAAGATATTCTAATGACCAAATTTGTGTAGCTTTCCAGCTATCGGCTATTCCTTCTAATAATAATGGTTTTTTTGCATAATCTGTTAAAAATTCTTTTTGAGAAAGTTCGTTTTTTATTTTATTTACCATTTTATTTCCTCCCATTTTTTCCATTTCAAATTACTAAATGAAGGAATTCCATCACTAGATAATTTATAATTTAGAATTGAAGAATCCTTCATATAAATACTTTTGCCTGTACATATCGGAATTATAGGTAAATTATCTAATAGTGTTTCTTCTAAAGAAGATAGAGTTTCATACGTATTATCTAGCATTGCTTTTTCTAATAATGAAGAATATACTTCTTCATTTTCTAAACCATACATTTCATAGGAATGGGGTATATAGTATGCAAAAGGATGTGAAAATAATGGACTAACTAGTGATAAACACATATCATAATCACCTATATCTTCTCTTTCAACGAATATGTCAAATGGTAGTTTTTCTTTAATTACTGTTATGCCCATTTTATCTTTCCATTCTTTTGCTATATAATCTACAATTTCTTCATTAGGAAAAAAATCAGCAAAAGTAATAGTAATTTCTTTCAGTTCATTTAAAAATTTATTTTTCGTACTTTTCGAATTTATATGTGAATTCAATTTATCTTCCCCCAAAAAAATCCTTACTAAATTTTCAGGGATAAAGTTTCCACAAGCATTGACTCCACTCATTAATTGTTTTTCTAATTCTCTTCTATCAATAGAGTCATATAGATTTTTTTTAAATTCCTTATTATTTAAAATAGGAATCGAATTTGGATTTAATTGCAAATTAAACAAAATAGAGGATTCTTCTAAATAAAAGTCTGTATATTTTGTCATATGCTCTATTTGTGAAAACGGGAAATGAGTATGACAAGTTATATCTACTATATTTTCCTTATAACGCTTTATAGAATTTTGCGCGTCATTATATACATCAAATCTAATATTTTTTATTGAATTCTTATCTATTTGTTCTGTAAATGGATTTATTTCCAACTCTATATAGGAACTTCCAATTTCAATAATTTGATATGAACCGTTTGAAATAGGTTTTTCAAAATTTATTTCAGTTATATGAGATGGATACGGGCTACTAGCACTTAATGAAAATAATTCAAACAAATATGGGACACTATTTTCAAATTCAACTTTAAATATATAATCATCAATTTCCTTTACTCCCAATTGTTCAATTTTCTTTTCACCTTTTAAGATTTCTTTTGCATTTTTTATATCCAAAAATAATTGCGAAAATGGACTATCGAAAGTGAACATTCTATAAAAATTTTCAACAAAATTTTTTGCAATTACCGATTTTCCATCAGACCATTTTTTTTTAGGATCTAAATTAAAAAGTATAACTTTCTTGTCTTTTGAAACATTAAAACTTTTAGCAGCAGCACCAACCCATAATTTACTATCTTCATCTTTGTATAATAAAGGTTCTCTGATCGCTTGATTAATGATTCTTCCATTAAAATCTAAACAAAATAATGGGTCTATCGAAAGTGGCATATCATCCATTTCTATAATTAATTTACTTCCTATGCGATTTTGTATTGGTCTAGCAACTATATTTTGATTAAATTGATTAATTTTCACCACAGTAACACCTACTATCCAATTCATCTTTTTCATTTACATCAACTGACATACTTAAAAAATCAAAAGTGCATCTTCTCCCCATACTTATTGCATTACTATTTGTAGACATATAAAGTATGATATCTTTTGCTAAAAATGCCGAAATAATAGTATTAGTTGCACCAAATGAAGCTTTAATTTTAAGCTCACTAGAATCTCTTATTTCTTTTTCCCAATCTTCCATAAGGTCATTTTCTTCTTTATTATGACATGCTAAACATTTAGTTTCATTTGGTACAATCAACGGTCCCCAAAAGCCTCTATGTCTCCCAACACCACCAGAAATCCACGGTATATTTTTCGCTTTACAATAATCATCAATTATAGATGGCAAATTTTTTGGGAGATCAGCTGCATTTATAAGAAAATCTACTTTGTGATCATCTAGTATTTCTAAATCTTTTGCAGAATGAATCTCACTTTTATATGTATAGACAGTTGAATTATTATCCAAATCTACAATGTATTTCTTTGCTAAATCAACCTTATATTCACCAATATTTTTCATTTTATAAATAAATTGTCGGTTAAAATTATCAATCTGAATAGTGTCCGGATCTATCAATACAAATTTTTTTATTCCTGCTCCGACTAGATGTTGTAGAACGACAGACCCAACTCCTCCTACTCCAATAATTACAACACAACTTTTTTCCAGATTTCGTTGTGCTAGATTTGCATTATCAACAAAATCATCTAAATAATTTATCTGATTTTGCACAATGGTTCCCTTATACTTTTGTCTGTCATAATCAGAACGTAAAATTCCATTTTCTAATAAAGAATTAAATAATTCCTTTATTTTTTCTTTTTCACTTTCACTTGAATTACTCATTAATTCCTCTAAAGAATACGATTGATTCTTTAAAGAGATTAGTGCAGTTCTCTGTACATCTGATATTTTTTCAAGTTCAAAAATATCATCATCTACTAGAAAAACTCGACCATTTTTTAAAGTTATTATTTGGTATCTATCTGCAATTTTAAATTTCACTTTGATCTAACTCCTCTATTATTTTTATATAAAGAAGAAACATACTTGTGTTCAAGTATGCTTCTTTAAAAGATTAAGTATTATTAAAAAGAGATGTCCGGCCTGTTGTATTAAGAGCGGTTAACTAGTAATCGTTTTGTTGTTGGTTTTACTTTTACGATACGCATTTTCTATCACCTCCTTTCATTGCCTTCATTAATTTTAAGAGCGGTTAACTAGTAGTCGTTTTGTTGTTGGCTTCACTTTTACGATACGCATTTTCTATCACCTCCCTTCATAAATTTATAAAAATTAAATTGTTGTATATGGTATTGATTTTCCGTTAATATGCTGAACTATATTAAACACCATGTTATCTACACACACTAAAATACCTAAGTCAATAAATAACATAACTAATTCTTCAGTATATTCAGATATTAATTCATCTAATTTTTGAAATTCTTTTGTACAATTAAATAATTTTACTTCTGATTTTGTAATTAATTCAAAAATTCGAGGTTCGTTTTGGATACGAGCATCTCTAATTTTTATATATTCTGGCCCTTGTCTATAGATAAGACTTTCCAACAAATAATTATTTCTCCAATTAGCAACTAAATTTCTATCCTCATTTCTACTTAAATACGGTGGTTGAAAATGAAATAATGGTAAAAAATCAATTACGTGTTTAGAATTTTGCTCCCATTGGAGAACGATATAGTTTTCTTGACATTTTTTTAAAAAGTGTAGCTCTTTAAGTGTTTGTTTACATTTCTTTTCATTTAACTCAAGAGTTGTGTATATTTTCTCTACTCCAAATTCTTTTAATTCCGTTATAAATTCTCCGTCGAGATTGTCATTTTCCTCGCGTATAATCTCAATTTCTATTCCTAACTGTTTTTTATCACTATTAATATTTTTTAACTTTGATAAAAATCCATTTAATTTTGCATATTCTAACTTAATTGCTTGTGATTTATCCCCAAAACAAGAAGCTGCCGCAATCGATTCGTTTGAAATGTAATTAATACTATCAATCATTGTAGTACCTCTTCTCTCATAAATTCCAAATATCTATTTGAACGGATTCTTTGAGAATCATAAGGAATTGCTAAAGAGAGATATTTGTCTTCTTCTTTATAGAAATATCCTTCTTTTGATTTAGTATTTAAAAACTCTTCTAAATAACCATTATTTATTCTGTCATCAGAAAATTTTGCATGAAGTCTGTTTTTTAATGCTTTTATATTTTTTACAGTATTTAGTTCTTTAAAAACTTCAATATGTAGTGGATCTTTCCAGTATGTTACTTTTTCATCTTTTACTCCTCTAGTATCAAAGAAATATAATTCTCCATTCATATTGTATCTATAATAGAACTCCGTGTTTGTATATAGCATTTGCCAATTATTAATAACATTTCTTAAAATATCTGCTTGATTCTCCGTTAATCCAGCTTTATTCGACTCGAAAATGTATGCAATATCCATAAGTTCTGTTTCAGGTAAGTCATAAACTAATTTGTAAAATCTTGCCGGTTCTAATACTCTTAATCCCATCTCAGGTTTATTAAAATATGGACTAAATCTCTCTAAAGATATTCGGACTGCACCACCGGGTGGTTGAATATGATTTAAGAGTTTCATACTTTCTAAGTCATAGAATTCCCATTTTTCTCCAGGAAATCCATACAATATATTCCAAGTAACTGTAATACTATATTGTTCACAAAACTTTAGTAATTGAACATTTTGAATTCCTGTAATTCCTTTATCCATAATTTTCAATACTGGACTACTTAAATTTTCTATACCTGGTTGAATTTTTTTAACTCCAGATTCATGAAACAATTTTATTTGATCTTCCATCAAATTAGCTTTTACCTCATAAAAAATATGTAAATCCCAGTCTAACTTCTTTATTTTTGGTAAAAGTTCTTTCATATATTTAATATCTAAAATATTATCCACCATAAAGATATCAACAGTTTTAAATTTGTTGACCATACTAGTTATCATATCAAATGCACGTTCCGCTGGTTGGCTTCTAAAACCAATATAAGAACCATTAAGTCCACAAAATGTGCATTGATGTTTTGCTCCCCACCAACATCCCCTAGAGGTTTCTAAGATTAAAGATGGTCTTATATTTTCTGAAACATCTAGAGAATGAATCAATTCGAAGTAATTATCGTACCAAGGAAATGGGACACTATTAAAATCAATTGGCACAGTTAACATTTTATTAAATTTTGAAACTCCATTTTCTCTATAACAAAGCCCACTTATATTTTTGTATTTCACTTTTTCTTGATTTGTTAATAAGGCTTCGACTAACTGTGGAAATGAAACCTCTCCCTCCCCTCTCATTACAAAATCAATGTATTCATAATTTTTATGGAGAGCTTCACCCTGCTTATCATCACAATTTGCTCCACCAAATGCAATCTTAGTATTTGGATATTTTTCTTTAATAGATTTCGCAGTTGCTAATGATGGGATATTTTGCATAAATGAACTTGTAAATCCAATTAAATCATATTCTTGATTTATATATTCTTTCATTAACCATTCAATAAAATTTGGTGCCTCTTCATACATCCATTCGATTACTTCCATTTCTTCTTTAGTAAGTGCTTTCTCTTCTAAAACAAATTCAACATACTCTTTTCTTCTATACTCTTTTCCATAAAATGCTTTTGTAAAAATCCAATCTCCTACACCATACGCAAAATCAGCTTCTGAAATCAATGCATAATTATATGCTCTATCTATATCCCCATTACTTTTTTGATAAATATATTCTGCCCACAAAACATTCGCATATAAAATTTCACAAGATACATTTGTATTAGAATATTTCTCATCTACAACAGATTTTAATATTCCTAATTGAATTGAAGGCATATCTATCGAAGCCCACGGCATTGTTATTAATAATATTCTCATATACACACGCCCCTATGCTTAATGTACAAATGGTAAATCTAATGTTACAATTGTAAATAAAATTGAATTAATGTAGAACAATGGTAATATTCTTTTTATTTCCACGTATTTATATTTATTCATTTTTACACCTCTATTTAATATTAATTTTTGAAAGGATCATTTTTATGTTTGATAATTCATTAGGTTCAGAAATAATGCGATTGCGTAAAGAGAAAAATTTAACACAAAAAGAACTAGCAGAAGAAATTTGTACACAAGCCACTATAAGTATGATTGAAAAAGGAGCTATTAAACCTGGACTTGATATTTTGTATTTAATTTCTTTAAAATTAGATAAACCCATTTCATATTTTGCTAATATTATGTTAAATGAAGACTATCCTTTAATTAATTCAATTGTTCAAGAGTTAGAGTCATTGACTATCTCTCATAACTATCAATTAATCTACTCCATTATTAAACGAGAGCTATCATTTAAACCAAAAGATAAATGGTATGAAATATTTTTGCATTGGCATTATTTTTTAAGTGCATATTACTTGAATTTCATATCTATTGACATTGCTATTGAACGATTAACAAATTTATTAAATAATGAGCATAATTCTATTTTAAAAAAAGATTTTCTATACGATCGTATATGCAATTCAATTGCTATTTTATATTCCACTAACAAAAACTATGAAAAAGCACTTTCCTTCTATAACAAAATTAATTTAAATATTAATGATACAATGTCGCCTCGTTTAAACCATCAAGTATACAAACTTCGAATAATATACAATAAAGCTAAGACTCTATATGATATGAATTCTTTAGAAGAGTCAAAAAAACAAATAGAATTAGGAATTAAATGTTCTATTAATCTGGAAAACATGTCTTTTTTAGGTAGTTTTTATTATTACTTAGGCCTTATACAAGAAAAACTAAATGATAAAAGTGAGGATATATCGCATTCATTTAATAAGGCTTATTTTTTCTTCAACATATTAGATAGAAAAATGTATAAGGAAATAATGGAAAAAGAACACCGCGTATTTCTAAATTTCGATTAGAACATTAATTCTATTTAACCTAATTTTAGTTTTTTTTATTTATTTCACAATAAAATATAAGTATCTTAATATTATTTAATTTTAAATTCTTAATATCCTAAAAAAAGCATCATTTTAGAAGCCTTACAGTTCTAAAATGATGCTTTTTAAATATATAAATTTAAACTTTTTTTATTGTTTTTAAATATTTTAAATACAAGAAAATAGAAATAATTGTGACACTACTTGCAAGAATCATAAACACCATATTCAATTCCACTACTTTATTTAAAACACCAATAATTATAGAAAAGGCTGCCATTAAAAGACCTGTTAAAGCATTACAAATAGATAGTAATGATGTCCGTATTTTATTTGTAGCAGTTTCATGTAATTCTATATTTAAACTTGTATCCCAAATTTCAAATAAAATATTGGTAATCATGAATATAGCCAAGATGGTAAGCGCTACATGAATACTCATTGCTAAATACAAAATCTCCGAGATTAATAGAGTTAAAAATATAATACGATACTTACCAATTTTCCCAATTAAATATTCAATTTTAAATGATGCTAAGGCACTTACGACAGACAGAATAAAAATTGAAATAGAAATAGTTTGTACCCCAAATCCTACGTCTTTTAACATAATAGCACCATATTGATACAAAATAGATACTAACCCTTGCATTAAAGCAATGACCATAATTAATAGTTTATACTCTTTCCTAGTAGCAACAAATATTTTTATTTCTTTTAAAATGTCACTAAACTTATTTTCTTCATCCTTTTCTTGTGAAGATTTAATTTCTTTTACCGTCATAATTAGTATTAATGCAATAAATTGAGCAGCAATTGTTACGCTAAATATTAATAATTCATTTATTTTATACATAGTTCCTGATAACAATGCACTAATTGCGATAGCAATGATTGCAATTGCATTATATTTACCAATAAACTTAGTATATGCTCCCTCTTTATCATCTGATGAAATCCCCTCATATACAAGAGACTGATCTGATCCAGATATCAATGAAACCCCTATTCCATATAATACAAATCCAATTAATACAATCGCATAATATTCATATGCAAAAAAAGTTAATATGTATAAAATGATAAATATGTGTCCTAGTATAATCGATTTTTTTCTCCCAATTTTATCAGAAATAATACCTGATGGAATCTCAAATATTCCCATTATTACGTTTAATATTCCTTGTAGTAATCCAATCTCAATAAGTGAGTACCCTTTATTGGATAAAAATATCATCCATAATGTTCGTTCAAAAAATAAACTTGCCCAAAAAATATAAAAGTACATTTTTTTCATTTGCTTATTCATCTAACTAACCTCTACATCCTATTTATTTTTTTATATTTGTGTTTAGTATATTTAATTAACTTATAATAAACCATGCATTATAAGTATACTTATAATTGAGGAACATGAAGGCCGATACAGTTATCGTTATTCGTGTTGAGCTAGCATCGCGGTCAGAAAGTGATTCACAAAAAAGTGCAACCTCCGTCCAATACTTTGGATGATTTCTTTCAAGCATATGGTTCATATCAGAGTTTTTGTTAGTTTAAATTTTTTAGATTCAATTCGTATTCTATTTAGTTCTAGGATAGTCGATGCAAACTTCCTTTGTTTAGTGAAAAGAAAAATACCTCAAGTATAAGCAACTTCAAAGATTCTTATTTATTTTCCTACAATCTGATTAGTATAATGTAAATAGATTAAAAAAGGAGGGGGAAATGGTGTTAACAGGAATCTATTGGTTGTTGGCGATTGTGATAGTGATTGCATTGATTTTTACGCTGACAAATGGGTTACATGATGCGAGTTCAGTTGTTGCTACGATGATTGCTTGTAAAGCTGCTAGCCCAGTCCAGGCGGTACTAATTGTTGCAGTATTTGGATCGCTAGGAGTTCTTTTTAGTGGAAATCAAGTTGCTGATACGGTATCAGCAATCGTTAAACTCTCTCCGGGGATTCATCTAATACATATCTTAATCGCATCCATTTTAGGTGCGGTGGTTTGGAATCTTATTACTTGGAAAATTGGGATTCCATCCAGTTCCACTCATGCTCTTATTGGAGGTCTTGTTGGAGCTGCATGGATCGCAAATGGGTCTAACAGCATTTTATGGGGAGTTTCAGAGCTCTTTTCAGGTAATCACCAGTTAGTAGGAATTATGAAAGTGATTGTATCATTGATTCTTTCACCAGTGCTGGGTTTCGTTATTGCATATGTCATTCAAAAAATATCTGCTCTGCTGTTAAGAAATGCTAAATTTAGTATTAACGGTACGATCAACAAGTTGCAGTGGATCGTGGCAGCTGCACTAGCATTTAGCCACGGATCCAATGATTCTCAGAAAATAACTGGATTGATTTCACTTGCCCTAATATCTGCCGGAATCATGCATTCTCATGCTGTTCCCCCACTTATTAAAATCGCAGTGGGCTTGGTTATGTTCATCGGTACTGCTTTAGGTGGATGGAAAATTATGAAGACGATTGGAAACAAGATATATGATCTCAGACCCATTCATAGTTTGAATTCAATGCTCTCTTCCGGTACTTCAATACTACTTGCTACTTTTACTGGCGCCCCGGTTTCCACAACACATGTGGTTGTAGGTGGTATTATGGGGGTTGGTTCAGCAGACGAATATCGGATGGTAAACTGGAATATCGGTAAAGAAATTGTTACAGCATGGTTTATTACGATTCCATGTTCAGCAATAGCTGCTGCGATTGTCTACTTTTTAATGAATGGGAGGATTTTTTAATGAGTGCTCACAATTTTTTAGATAGAATATTCCCTAAAAAGTATGATTTCTATTCCATGCTTTTGAATCAGAGCAAAACAAATTATCAAATTATTGATACTTTAGACAGCTGGATTAAGGACAAAGGTGAATCTGCTTCTCAAGATTTACTTCATAAGAAAAAAGAAGCTGATCACATTCGATTTCAGCTTGAGCATGATCTTGTAGAGGCATTTGCAACGCCCTTTGACAGACAAGATCTTTACTCCATCTCAGTTGCGATGAATAAAATAAGTGACTGCACCATCTCTATCTTTAAAACCATAAAGGCTTTAAACATCGAAGCGGATGCTACAATCATAGGAATGACAAGTTTACTAAGCCAAGGCGCCTTAGAACTTAGTGACGCGATTTTAATTTTGGAGAAAAAACCTGAAGAATGCCAAAGTAAAATTGAAAAAATCAGAATAGCCCAACAATCAATGGAAGATATCTATATTTCTGGACTAGCCGAACTCTTTACAAACAATGATTCAATTATCATCTTAAAATATAAAGAAGTATATGATGTTTTAAAAGAAGCAGCGATATTATTGGGAGATACGGTGGATATCTATCATAGGATTTGTGTTAGGATGATATAAAGTCAAACTTCCATCAGCTGGGTTTCTTCTCCCGCTGATGGTTAGTTGAAATAACCGAACTTTTACGGCAGTTATTCCCCACTAATTTTCTTAGCTTCTCTCTTAATCCCTTGCATTAATACGGGGAAAAATAGCACATTTTTTTCTTTATATTTGGTGCCACTCTGCTGTTAAAGGGGCTACTGAAAAAGTAAAATTAGCGAAGACTCCTTGAAAATGCATTCGCATTTCCTTGTGATGTTCATTCAGTGAAGTTTATTCAATGTCCTGTGGGAAAATGGACTAGACGAGACTCGTCAGTTCGCCCACGGATAGCGGAGCTAATTCCACTTATTCAACAGCAGATATATACTATACATTTTTGTGTTACTACACTTTTTCAGTGGCCTTCTGTTAAATACATAGGTACCCATCATTTCATATCTTGCATTTTTACAAAAGCTTAAGTCACTCAAATATAAACTGGTGTCGCTGAAAATACCCACAAAATATTCCATGGTTGAGTATTTAAGTGTCTTATAAATATCTTCGGAAATAACATTAATCCATCTTTATTTGTTGTAAGAATATGTAGTCCAGTAAGTTATTGTTTAAAACCGTCTCATTTCCTATCGTATTGATCCCCTCTTTTATAAACTAGAAGGATCCTCCATTGTCGCATCCACTTGTTTTCTGTTATTTAGATCATCGTTTTTTGTATTATCTGTTTGTTTTTTTATTTCATTGCCCATCTTTTGTTGTATATCCTTAATTTTACCCTCTAAATCATTTAGCTGATTATATTTAAGATCACTAAAAACACCTCTTCCAGCATCTGTTGCAATTTCACTTTTTAAAGTGTTTACTTTTGTGTTTAAAGCATTTTTAACTTTAGCGAAATTTTTTATTTGTTTTAACATTTTAGCGTGGGTAAGCAATTGATCTGTTTCTGTTTGATGTTGTTCTGACTTCTTACTGTTATTTTCATTTTTTCCTAATGCATTACTCCGTTGTTTTATTTCTTCTTCTGCAATTTTTTTATCAATATCGGAAATTTGCTTTTCAAATTCTTTGAGTTGTTCTTTGATCGTTGAAATATTTTGACCTTTATTTAACGTCCTATCAGTTAAATCAGTTTTCATCTTTTCAATACTTTCACGTTGTTTTAAAAGGCTTTCAATTAATGGATTTTTAGAACTTTTCCCCCTCTTTTTATGGAATAATGTATTTCCTTGAGCACTAATACTAACCGTATCTTTCTGAGTATCAGTTGGAAGCATTTGATGATGTTGAAACGCTAAATTTGATTGAAACATACTAATTATTGTGGATTGATCAGTTGAAGATAGAATTTTCATAATCATTACTCCTTTTTACACATACTGTACTTTTTATCGGGTTTAAAAAATTTTTTTAAACTCCACTGAATTCCAAGGATGAACCGGCTTTATATCTTATCCTATTATTGATCATTAGCTTATCCTACTTTTACTTAAAAACAATAAATTCTAGAGAATACATCCAACTCCCAACAATATTTTTCAAAAAGGCAGTACTTTGGCTATTAATGACCAAAGTACTGCCTTTTTAAATTTAATATTCGTCCCATTTTTTTAAAATACTAAATCAAAAACCACCTTTAGTACGTTTCTAATTCAGCAATCTTACGCTAGTTAATAAATCTAATATCTGATAAAGACTTAGTTAATACTCTTGGGTAATTCCATTTGGTGCTCAATAATTTAATGACATACGATAGAAAGTGAAAAAAATAGCCTCGAAACCTTTCTACCGTATCTTTTAATGCTGGACCATGTCAGTTTTGACAGCGCTAAGTATGTTAACAAGTTATACATCCTAGCTATTCCTTCATATCCTCAAATCGTAACGAACGAGTATGAACGGTATGGTGCCAAGATTTATTTTTGCTTGTTAGGAATCCTATTAAAGTAATCGGGAACCATGTGAATTGGAACACTGGAAATAGTATGAGTCCCCAATAGGATTTTAGAGGACGTTTTTCCAATAGCATAACTAATGGGAATTGTAAAAATAAGAGTATATTTAACAGTATCCAGCCCCAATCAGGAACCACTTTTAATATGGCGAAGTGGGTATATAAAGGTGTCGCCAGTTGCAAAAACGTCATGATCCATACTGCTGCAACGAGTAGGAAACGGATTGGCTGGAATAAGTACAATGCCGCATCGAATTGAGAAAAGCTACGACTTCTAATGGCATGTCCAAGAAGTGGCTTCATATATCTTCTTGCACATTCCGTATGCCCTCTAATCCAGCGTATTCTTTGCCTAATAGAGCTTCTAAGTGTAATTGGTTTTTCATCATAAATAATCGCATCATTTGCCCATGTGGGATAGATTCCTTGAATTACACAACGGGCTGTAAATTCTACGTCCTCCGTAAGCGATGTTGCATTCCAACCCATTTCTTTAAGTAATGCCGCGTCGAAGCACATCCCTGTTCCAGCCAAAGTATTGGGCATCCCCCAATTCTCCCTTGCCTGTTGCCACAATCTATTCATGAACCAATAACTAATCGCATACGAGAGTGTAACCCATGAATCGTAAGGGTTTTTCGTCTCGACGTAACCTTGAATTACTCGATGGCCATTTAGTAACTTGTTATTCATCTCATGTAAAAAGTTTTCACTCACTAAATTGTCTGCATCAAATATGACAACTGCATCGAACTGTCGATCTCTTTGCCATAGCTGATTGAGCATCCATTCTACTGCATATCCTTTGCCTTTTCGAACTTCATCAAACCTCTTCATCGCATGAACACCATGTTCACTTGCAATCTGGGCGGTGCAGTCTGTACAGTTATCACAGATGACGAAGACATCATACAATTCTTTCGGATAATCCAAGTTGTTAAGGTTATCTAGAAGAGGTGCGATGACCTTCTCCTCATTGTGTGCCGCAACAAGGACGGCAAATGTTTTTTCTGGTGCGTGCTTCTTTTCTGTCTCCACTTTTCTCTTTTTATAACCGGCTAAACTAATAATAAATTGAAAAATAGTAACGGAAAAAATAATTACTTGCAATATGTCAGCAATTATTATTAAAACTAGATGCATACTTTCTTCCTTTCGACATTAAGGATTCACACTTCGAAAAGACAGAGCGATATCTAATACATTCTCCGAATTATCGTAGGATCCAATATCTGTTTTTCCATTGCCATCAAAGTCAGCAACAATTCCGATTCTTCCTTTTCCATGAGCCCATGGACCAAAGTCATTATCAAGAGGAACAAACTGATGATTCCCCTTATTCTCATATATTTTCCATACGCCAGTCTTCGAAGTATAAATAATTAAATCGCTTTTCCTATCTCCATTTGGATCGCCAACGAGTATTTGATCACCAGGACTTAAGTTAATCCCTTCAATTTTAGACTGAGTGTATTGACCATTCCCATTATCATAGAGAACGGATACACGCCGGTCTTTTCGAGATACACAAAGGATGTCGTTTTGAAAAGAGCTCTCAAATTGTCCTATATATAAATCCGAATCCTTAGGAAAAGAAGACTGTACCTTACTTATGACAAGTTTATTATTTACAAAATGAATGAATATTATTTGTTCTTTTTGCTTGGCAATCAAGCCACTATCTTTTTCTGATTGGATTTTCTTTAAATCTTGAAGTCCAGAAGATAGCTTTCCTAGCAATACAGGCGCTAAAAAACAACTTTCATCTGCAAATGAAACCCGAAGTTCCCCTGTTTTTTTGTTATAACTAATCAAATCCTGCTTGCCATCATTGTTCCAATCTGAAAGAATTAACTCTTCTTCAGATAAAAAGGTATGATTCAACCATACTTGAGAGGCAGTCTGTGGACGATTGCGTGGCAGTTTATACGTCTGAGGAACTACAAGCACTCGATGCTTTTCGACGACAATCACATCCGTATGACCTTGACCAGTTACATCGCCCAGTAATATTTGTTGCGTATTCGTTCTAGGGAGTGTCACGCGATGAGCAGGAGAAAACGGGATCATATCATGGAGTGACATCCAGCGATATCCCTCATTTTCAAAACCATCCAACAGCCTATGAAGATATGACCTTAAACCGTCTTCCTTATATTTAAAAACAGGTAGTCCATCCTTTATCAACTGCTTACCATCCACTCCTACCTGTTCCTCCAAATAAGGAAATTCCAGAAATGGATGCAAGTATAATGATGCTAGACCATTGGTTTTAGCTGCTTTTGATAAGATCTGGTCTACAGATTTTTCATCTTTCACATAGCTGTAAGTAGTAGGCACATAAATAGAACCTAGACTACTCTGTCCATAAGTATTCTTCGTATCGTAAACGTTTATATCCTTTAATGTTCGGAGGGAAAAGAAATCAGGTTGATACAGGATTCCTATGAAAGAACGAAACACCTTTTCCTGCCCCCGAGTGTCGTGATAATGAGGTGTTTCCCAAAACATTGGTTGTAAACCCGCTTGCTCAAACGCTGCGATACTTTGTGTAATTCGTTCAGCCGCATAAGAACGTTCCTTTGTTTCAGGTTCTCCTTTCACCTTAAACTCATTGCCAGTACCTGAAATCTGATTGTTACCAGCGTTAGCTGTCTCTCCATATTGATGACTGTAGCCATGCATCCCCAAAATGGCACCGTGTTTCTCACCTTCTTGAAGAAGTTTGATCAAATGACTGACAACTGAATCGGGATTGGGGTCATCTATTCCTCTTTCCTTCCAGGTTCCATCCGCTCCAATACTCACCCATCTCGGAATCACGGCTATGTGATAAGGAATATTCTTCGTCTGTATATATTCCATAACGGCTCGTAGCTTTCCTAATCCTTCCAAACTCCCATAAACACCGCCAGGCCCGATGTCTTCTAGTCGAATCATTGCATGTTGTTTATTGGTGTTTGGATAAATATTTTCTCCTGTAAAAGTAAGTTGGTATAATAGGACGGTCACTGTGACAATAACGGTAGCCGCAATAATACCTACCCATTTCCAAAACTTACGCTTCAAGCCTAATTCTCCTCCAACTTTATATTTTTCAAAAATTCGTACATTAGTTACTATACCCTCATTTAAATAAATTAATCCTTCTACTATGCAATACACTATTCACTGTTTCGTAAAATGTTTGATATAAAAATACGACTTAACCAAAACTATGTGAAAAAAACACATAGCTTCGATTAAGTCGTATAGAAAAATTTCTTATTTTTTAAATAGTGTTTCGCTGCTATTAAATCTTTGTAAGTACGATTCCAGTAATTGCCGTTAAAATACCAATGATTTGATAAGCTTTTATTTTTTCTTTATATAATAAGACACTACCGAGTACTACAACTAAACAGCTTAGGCTCACAATTGGAAAAACAATACTTGCAATCCCTGTGTCCAATGAGAAAAAGTAGCTACTATAACCTACAACACTAAAACAGCCAATAACCGAACCAAATTTCACTTCAGAACGTAGCCATTTTTCTCTCGTTACTAAACTTTGGATGATCAAATAGATCGCACCACCACCATACATACACACTAACGTATTGATGGAATCAATTTGTAAATGAGAAGAGGTCTTCATCAACACACCAAGAACTCCAAAACATAGTATTGACAATAAAATTCGATACATCCAAGGCATATAATTGATGTTGCCTGCACTGCCTGGTTTATATTGAATAACTGCCGCTGATCCAAGCATGACAACAATACCAATCCATTGAATTAACGTAATATGCTCATGAAAAATAAGTGCAGCACTCAAAATCGGAATCACTGTATACGTACTGATAATTGGAGAAGTCAAACTTGCAGGACCTTTTTCAAATGCCTTTGTCATTTGAATATTACCATTTGCATTTAAAATGCCAATGATTGCACCAAGTACGATTGTTAATAGATTAAATGGGGCAAATCCTTTGATTACTCCATATCCACACATTAACAAAAATGCGATCAAGTAAAAGAAAAACTGCATATGCACTTTTGACATTCCTTTACCTGTTGTTGCCTTAAAAATAAGATTATTAATGCCAAAACAAAACATCGTCAAAACTGCTGCTACAATCCACATAAAAATCCTTCTCTCTAGTTGCTATTGCTAATTTTAGTATGAAGACTGCTGACATGAAACAATTTTTACGATATTCATCATATCTTGTATGAAATTGGTAGAAGACATGCATGAAATAGAAAATTTGAATTCTCTTGAATACAAAATTAGATCAACATTCTTTGGTGTCGTTCTCTCTTACTCATCAAATCCCAAAAGATAGGACTTTAACTTTTTTTGTAAATTCATTAAAATGAATATAATGATTTTGGGGATACTTGTCGAACTCTGAAATCCGAAATTGAGATTAAAAAAGGAAGGTGAAAAATAATGGTTGATAAAATTGAGTATTTAATAATTATATTATTTATCATCGGGCTTACATACGGATTCGTTATACAACTTCACCATACAATGACTATCAAAAAAATGGTCAGATATAAATATAAAAGATTACTCATTGGTAATTACCTATCAAGTGTGACGCTTTTTGGTTTTATCATTTCTTTTATATTAAACGTTTTAGTAGCACTACAAATCATACAAACCAATAGCATCACAAGTGATACTACTGGTTTTGGATGCACTCTATTTCTTTTGGGCTTTTTTATAGCTGAGTTTTTAGTTATTCCTAATAAGATAGTTAATGAAGATTTATCATAGCTTCTTTATCTTTCAAAGTAATAAGATAGTAAGATTTTACTCATTTTGAAATTCCTTTAATATGAAGTTTGCTCTTGTATACTGTAAAATATAAAGTGAAACTTTAATCAGTGGGGGGTTTCTTCATCCCCACTGATTATTAGTTGAACCAATCGGGCTTTTACGGGCAGTTTATCTCCCACCTAACTTCTTTGCTTTCGCTTAATTTTGTGGTGGGAGTATTACTGCCCGTTATTGCGGGATAAAGTGATTACAATAAAGGAGCAATATATTATGAAAAAATCACTACACGTCGTTGGAGCAATTATTGAAAATGAAAAAAATGAGGTTTTCTGTGCATTAAGAGGCCCTGAAATGTCTCTAGCGAACTTTTGGGAATTCCCTGGTGGTAAAATCGAAGCTGGAGAAACTCCCCAACAGGCTCTAAAACGTGAAATTTCAGAAGAGTTCAGTTGTCTAATTGAGGTTGGCCAAAAAGTAGAAGATACTATATATGAATATGAAAAAGTTATTGTCCGTTTAGAAACGTACATGGCCAAGATTGTACAAGGTGTCCCTACAATAAGTGAACATGCTGATGCCCAATGGGTTTCACGTCAAAGTCTTTCGCAACTTGAATTTGCCCTTGCGGATGTGCCAGCCGTGAAAAAATTGTTGTCTGGAATATAAAAGTACGAAAAAAAGATTTGGAAATCAAGTCGCTTAACTAAAATTATGTTGCTAATCACATTGTTCTTGGCAATATCCCCTCAGCTTGTAATTTATCTGCTGTTTTATTAAGTAGATTAACTATAATTCTTTCTACAAGCTGCCTGGCATTAGGTAAAATGGTAGTCCACCAATATTAACCTTCTCGATACTCTTATATTGAGGATGGTTTTGATAGTCATCTTCTTGGTTCCATGGAATTAAAACATATGCACCAAATGATGTACGATGTACGAGAGTATTTACCATAACTTTCAACGACTATCGCATCTCGGTATCTGTGAATTGGGTTAATATCCTCCTGTTGTGGTCCTGGGCGACTTGTTTCATCCTCTCCTAAATCGATTCTGTATATTGCATTGAAAATGTATTGGAATTTATAATCCTTTCCTATTTTTCCAATACTCAATATAGAATCTGGTTTTTCTGTACAGTTAGAACATCTTTTTTGGACGTACTGTATTGATACTCTAAAATGATATCTTCACCGATATTTTTAAATCTCTGTTCAGCCTGTTTCAACTTCTCTAAATTCACAAATAATCCATCGCGATTTACTTGAACAATATTTTGAAAAAATTGCTCACACTTATCTTGCAACATTTTAACTAGTTTTAAAAGTTTCCAATATTGATAAAGCTTTGCTATATCTTTAATCGACATTTTATAAATACCTTTTTGCAATTCTGTACTTTTTGATAGAGTATCATAAATTTGAAATACTTCTCGATAGCCTAAAGCCATTTGTAAAACCAGACTTATTACTTATCGGTCTAGTTTACCGATAGCCCTTAGCCCATATGAAATCATGAATATGTTTAATAAGATCCCCTGCATTTAAATCGTCTACTAACATCTCTTCAGCAATTTTTTTAGTTTAAAACTGAAGATATTCCTCACTTTTCAAACTTAGCAATAACTCTAAATTAGCATATTTAATGGGGTTTCCTTTGTAAGTTGGAAATGCATTGCCGCCTTTATTTGCTAGATCAGTTGTAGAAAAATGCTATTCATAATATGCGAAAAAACTGTAGTAAAGCTTTCAGATGAATTTTACCGTTTTAACCAGCAATATTCGAACCGTATTTCGTTTTATAAAGCCAACGGACTCCATATATTCCTTTATAAAATTTTTAGAAATGCTTGAAAGCATATTTTGCTACACCCCATGTTTTTTCAGGGAATGAACCATCCACAACAACAATCTCCTTATCACTCATTTTACGTTCAATTATCATGTATTGATAGTGTTTGTCAGTAAGTGGAGCTCCTTCGTGTATTCGTCTAAATATGTATTCCAACACATAAGACTCTAATTTAGTACGTATTTTATAAAATGCTTTCGTTTTTTTGTTATACTTGTTTCATAGAAATTTGTACTGGATTGAGAGGGACAAAATATGTGGAACGAACTAGAAAGGAAAAAGAAGGACAAGTACAAGATATTAATAACGAATTTCGCAAGTTTAAGCGAGGCATTCTCGCAGAAAGCCGAAACGGAAGACGGAAAGGAAATTATCGAAACAGTTGCACCAATTGTGAACTCTAAGTTTCAAGAAACGGCGTTTCAACGGGCGTTTGGAGCACTAGGCGAGGATATTGCGAACACGAGTTACGACGCATCGCTGAAGTTAGACGACAAGCACAAGTATCTCGTTGGTATCAAGTCGTTTGGTATTCATTCAGGCGACCAAAAAATCGCTCAGTTCAAGGCGAACAGTGAGGCTGACGGATGGAACGTGACGCTTGCTAAAGTCAAAGAGAATGCGCTTGTTATCGACTCAAAAGAGCGTGCTGACATTGAGAATGAGCCTTTGTATCGTGATGTGGCACTAAAAATAGCCAAGTTACGCAATGAACGTATAGCGTCCTCTAAGGAGCAAATAAAAGGGTTCGACGCTAACGACGTGAATGTTGAAGCGGTATATCACGTGCTTATGCCGTCGAAAAAAGGCGAAAAACCGCAAATCAATGTCGGAGAAACTGATTATTTGCCTATCGACGTAGAAAACTTGACTATACTTGGTTCGACAGGTCTTAAAACTCCTACGAATTTCAAGTTCACGGACGGTCAACACAATTACAAGTACACCGCTGCGGACTCGCAACTGCTAATGACTTTTAACAACCGTGAAATCGTGGTCGAAACATGGGATGTTGAGTATGTTGCAGACGCATTTTCCTTCTTCGAGAACTTGCACGAAAACTTCGAAATAGGCGCACTGGCCGCAAACGAGCCTGCAATCATCCAAGAAACTGTTTCTTGGATGATTGCAGACGAAAACGGCTACGTCGAAGAAAACTCGGGCTTTAACGGGTTCGACGGTGCGACTAAACTGGGAAAGAAAGACGAATACAGAGAAAATCGCATCGCAAAGTTTGAAAACGAGTACACTGAATATATGTCGAACGAAGACATGTCGTTCATCGTGGCTCATCTAAACGACATTCTGCTTAACGAGTGGCGTTCCATCGAAGATAAGCGCCAAATGAAGCGTTTGCGTGCCGAACTTATGGAATTAGTTGAGTCGCTTGGTAACAAGGAAATCGAGAACGCCGTAAGTAAGTTGGTTTATCGTCCCGCGAGCGAAATGTATATTCCAATACCCGATTCGCGCAAGTTCCACAACGAGCACCCTGATTTCTTCGGGAAAAACATCGGTACATTCATGGATGGTACGAGTAAGCTCGCACTCTCTAAAAGTGAACGCTCATTCCGATTAGAATTCTTGCCGAGTGGGGACGCAATCACTGCGTACATCAACCAAGACAACGGAAAAAGTATTCAGTCCACGCAAAATCAAGGCATACTAGGCGAATGGATACTGCGAGGTGTGTTCCAGTTAGCCAAACGCGAACCGTTGACAGGCAAACGCCTAGATGAGCTAGGAATTAACGCAATTCGTTTGAAGAAGTTTAGCGACCATGCACGTGGAATAGGGTTAGAATTCACGTGGATAGATGTCTCAAACCCGCCAAGCGACGCGATTGGTTGGGTTAGTCGATTGTCTCGTGAGAACATCGTAAGCGGCGCATCCTATGATCTAACGCGAAAGGGCACTATTATGCCGTTAGTCGCAGAGCATGACACACAGAAGTATGATACTTCGGGACACGAATAAGATTGGAGAATGCCCGAACCTTACGCAGAAAGTGCTTTCGATATGATCTATTGGAAGAACGGCAATGATTGGGTTTGGGTTTATGAAATGAATGGGAAAGAATGGACATACGTTCTTTAAGAACAAAACGACACTCCAGACTATTAATAGAAAATCAACAACGTCGATCATTGTGTAGTAAAATGTCGGTATGTATCAAATTGGGATGTTACGCTTGGGATTGCCCGCGGTATGTTCCAAGAAGATAAAAAACTGAATAACACTTAATCCATATAGAGCACCCTAGGGGTTTGCTCTTTTTTGGTGCGGTTTATCACAAAAAGTACGCTATACAAGTTCTTTAATTTGTATCTTTAGGTTTGGAGCATTTTCTGTGCCGTTTAAGGTTGCTGATCTACTTATTGATTTATATGCTTTGCATGCTTACTAATTTTAAATATTTATATTTAATAATTCACTAGGTTGCACATGGCATTTTTTACATATTGTAAATAATCTATCTAATGGTGGCGTTCTATTACCTGCTTCATATTTTGCCCATGTACTCAAAGATACTCCTACTAAAGTAGCTATTTCTTCTTGACTCAAATTTAAACTTATTCTTAATTGATGTATCCTTTGATATAGTAATTTGTAATTTTGAGATATTTTTATATATGGTCCGGCAATATTGAATACATGATCTATAGACAAATTTAATTCTTTACATATTTTTAAAAATACTCCCAGCTCCGGAATACGTCTATTATTTTCGTATGCACTTAGCGTGTTTACTGATATATTTAATTTATTTGCTAAATCTTTTTGAGGCATTGGACCTCTACTGCTTTTAATATGAGTACCTAATTTCATTTATTAACCACCTCAATATGTATTCCTCTATAATAAAAAACCACTTCAATCGTTTACTTTGCAATTGAAGTGTGTTATTTAGTCATTGCACAACAAATTTATAACCAATTCCCCATACAGTCGTAATCATTTTAGCTGCTTCTGGTGAAACCTTGTTCAATTTTTCTCTTAAACGTTTTACATGTGTATCTACCGTTCGTAAATCTCCAAAGAAGTCATAGTGCCAAACTTCCTTTAAAAGATCTTCTCGTTCAAAAACTTTATCAGGTGATTTAGCTAAGAAAATGAGTAAATCATACTCTTTAGGAGTTAAAGCAATTTCTACATCATCTACTAATACTTTATGAGCATCATAATCAATAGATAGGTGTTCAAAAATAATAATATTTTTAGCGGATACTGAAGACATCATTCCTACATCTGTTATGGCTCTTCGGAGAATAGATTTAACACGTAAAGTTACTTCACGTGGACTAAATGGTTTAACAATGTAATCATCTGCACCTAGTTCAAAGCCTGCTATACGGTCAGATTCATCGCCGTTAGCTGTTAATAAGATAATAGGAGTTATGTTATCACTCTCTCGAATCTCTTTACAAACTATTAAACCATCTTTTTCGGGCATCATTATATCCAAAATAATACAGCTATAATTACTTTCTGCAATTTATAGTAATGCCTCGTTCCCATTTTCAGCTTCTTGTACTGCATAACCATCTCTTGTTAAATACATATTCAGTAAACGGCGGATTCTTTCTTCGTCATCTACTACTAATATACGTCCAAAATTCTCATTTTCCAAAATTCTTATTCCCCCTCTATATTAATTGTAATATTAATTGTTCAGAATCTTCATGTTTTGGTGGCTCATAGTTACCATTGGCATTAAGTGCAGTCATTATATTTTCTGCAATTCTTCTAACAACAGGTACTACTACAGAGTTTCCAGCTTGTTTGTATAAATGTGACATTGCAAGGTTGGCCGGCAATTTAAATTCTAAAGGGAATCCCTGTACATTAAAGCACTCTTTAGGTGTTAATTTTCTGATACCATATTTCGTATAAATTAGCGGTACATTGTGACCACCTGTTCCCATATTTGCTGTTAAAGTTGGGCAAACGCCTGATTTATTTTCACGGACATATTGTCTACGCCATTGATAAATTGTTTCGCTACTAACTATATTCCTTTCCAATTCATCGTAAAATTTACACTTTTCTGGAGTATAGTAGAATTTATCATCTACTTTAGATTCAAAATCAATAACATCTCTTAATTTTCTTTCTAGTGGAATTGTTGATGGAAACTCAAATTTCTCGTAATCTTTCTCATTTAGGAAAGCAACAATATAAATTCGTTCCCTGTTTTGTGGTACGTTTCCATACTCACAGCCATTCATTACTTTATCTCTTACTTTATATCCGTTTGCTTCCAGTGCTCCCTTAATAACACGGAATGTGTTTCCATTATCGTGCCCCACCAAGTTTTTAACATTTTCTAAGAAAACAACACGTGGTTTTTTCACTTCGACTAACCGTAAAACTTCAAAAAATAGGTTACCACGATCATCTTCAAATCCTTTTCGATAACCTGCAATACTGAACGCTTGACAAGGGAATCCTCCTGTTAAAATATCTACATCTGGAAAATCATCTGGTTCAACATTGTGAATATCATCAACACGAAGTTCATGTGAATGATTTAATTGATAAGTAACAGCAGCATTCTTGTCAAACTCATTTGCCCAAATGACATTAAACCCGGCTAACTCAAACCCAAGTTCAATTCCTCCTACTCCTCCAAATAGACCAGCTAAAGTATACATATTTTTCCACTCTCTTTTTTAGCGGCGTGCCGCTTTTTTTAAATTTATAATTAATAAACTATTAATCTTCATTTTCTATATAACCTTAATTTTCATTTTACCAAACTTTTGTTCGTCTGTCTTCTACGATGATTATCTATTATAACATACAAAAATCCGAAGATATATTTCATCTTCGGATTCAATCTCTAACAAAATTTTGCATGACATTCTTCATATTTAGGCAATGTTCCATAATAAACAATCTATCAGTATCTTTCCTATTAGCATGGATATCTAAATAGATATTCCCATATTAAGGTTAAATATTATAAACATTTTCTCATAATGTTTCCTCTATAAGTTCTTTTCTTAATTCTGGCATCCGATTTGTAACTTTTCGAATATCTTCCTGTAGACTAATCTTCCACTTTTCAAACGCATACATTTCAGCTAACTCAATTTTAAAATTTTTATTGTTTATTTTACTTATTTTTAACGAATCTACTCCTAGTTCGATTAAACGTTGCATCGTTAATAATTCTCTAGCTTGTAATCCCAGAACATCATGTAAAATCCATTTACCAAGAATATTTTGAGGATTAGTTTGTAAGCTCTTACCGTTAGTTTGTGTTATAATTGCATCAATTGATCTACCATCTGGTAAATGTAATTTAAATCCTTCGGAAGCATTTCTTTCTTCTCGATTCAGTGCATTAAATCCGAAGAAATTCGGATATAATCGATGTATCCATACAGGTATTGTTATGTAAGCCTCAAAATTCGGGCGATTTTTATTCGATCCTTTATTCTTTGATGCTCCATTCCAAGCATTAAATCCAGACTTCTTCTTAACCTGCATCGTTTTTCCATCCGAATAGATTGGTAAATAGATTACGTCTTTAATTTCATTCTTATTTAAGTAATCTGGTATATGTATCATTTTTATTAATTCAAATGGATCATTGAATTGTACAATTGGTACTTGTGTAATAATTTTGGCAGAGGAAGCATCAAATTCTTCTAATAAAACACTTTTACTAGCATAAAACTTATAATTTCTTATTCCGTCAGTAAAAGAGTACGTTTTACCATTTGAATTCATTAGTTTTATAGAGTCCAGTTGCACTAAATCATAGTCCCTTTCAAAAATATTCATTACATTATCATCTCTAGTAATATAATGGTAAATATCTTTATTTGTTTTGTATTGCCTTTTATCTAATAGAATTCTATTATTTCTTAATTGAGATACTTTCTGCACAACTTCTTCTGGACTAGCATTTTCAATAAGAGGTCTTATTTCTGTAGGTGCTAACTTATTAAATTCTGCAACTTTTTGATAAGTAAAATCCCCATTATGAATCCATGTTTTTAATCCAATACCTATATTTCCTTCACCAAAATTTGCAACTGCATCAAAAGCAGAATCTTTTCTCGTCAAGTCTTTTACTCTAAAAACTCTAGAATATAACTTTTCATGATTCCGATAATATAAATAAGGTTTTTTTGCATTTTCTCCTTCTTGATTGTCTTTAAATAGACCTGATAACGCACCAAATATTTTCAAAAACTGAATATACTCATTTTGCTCTGATTCAGAAAACTTATCCCAAATTATACCATTAATAATAACCACGACCTTTTACTAGATTTTCTGTTTTTACTACAATTTCATGGTTATTCATTTTGCTTGTATCCTCCAATATCAGAATAATGTTCGGATATTTTTTGTATCAATTGATCACTGACAATGTCGGCCCCTAATCCCTTCATCATTTGTTGTAAAAATCGTAATCGATTCACTGTATCCGTATGTTTTCGTTCAAATAATATAGGATTAATCCAAATATTCACTAACAGCATGAAAATTTCTGCACACTCAGTTGGATAATCCGTAGTGATTGACCCATCCTCTTTTCCCTCTAACATAATTTTCGCTATATAAGGCGCATCCTTATTGACACCATTTCTAATACCTGTCAAGACAAATTGTGGATTCTTAATCTGCTCGCTCAAAATACTGTCTACGGAATGTGCTTTAGGATCTGCCACAACATGTTCTAAGATCTTCACAAGTTTTTCTTTGGCATTAGCTGCTTGCGTTTTATGAATCAGCTCATTTAACATTTGCTCAGCATAACTAAATTGTTGCTCCATCACAGCAAATAATATTTCTTCTTTTGATTTGAAGTGATGGTAAATTGCCCCCTTCGACATACCTAATGCACTAATAATGTCTTGAATACTAGTTTTTTCATAACCTTTTTCTCTAAAAAGTTCTGTTGATACTAACAGTATTTGTTCTAACGTTTGCTCTGGATATTTATTTCTCGCCATATTCATTCTCCTTTTTAATACCGACCGTTGGTATTTATAATAAGTGATAATTTTTTCCAAGTCAATATTAAGAAATAATAATACCTCGGATTTTTTCAAAAATATGAAAAATATTTAAAATTACCTTTCTTAAAACTAAAAGCAGCACAATAGAAGGAACTTAGAAATAATTGCATAGCAAATGCATCTCTCCCAAAAACCAAGGCACTACCACCACCCTACCTGACTTCTCTTTGGTTGTACCGTTAATGTTGCATCCGTAGAATTAGTAGTTTTTGAATAGAAAAGTAATCTGAAGGGTAAATAAAAGAAGGAGTACAAACAAAGGATAGCTAAAGCAAAAAATATCCGCTTTAGCTATCCTTTTCATCTTTGATAAAACATAAATATGTTATTTTTACAATCTATCTAGCTTGCGGTTGTTTTTATTTCTTCTATTTCTTCTTTGCTACCTACTTCATCTAATGATTTATCTTTCTCGATTTTATGCATGTCGAGAACGTGTTGTGAAGGCGGGATGATGAGGCTTACAACGACGATTGTAATTCCAGAAATGACAACTCCTGAGAAACCAGGTACTAGCCAAAGCTCACTTAACAATCCGATAAAGCCATCCGATTCAATTTTCGGTCCAGGAACATGCGTAAGAGATGTCGTAATATAATAGACAAGTCCTACAGAGATGCTAGCCCAAACAGCTGGAGTACTTACTCGTTTCCAGAATGGTCCCAGAACAATTGGCCAGAAAATCGTAACAAATATAATATCCCACGCTAAATAGGCTAAGTCGATTACTTTTTGTGCACTAACAGCCAAAAAGAAGCCAAATACAGCACTGACTAGAATCATGATTCTGGAGAATAATAATAGCTTTTTTGAATCTGGATTCTTATTTATAAAATCGAGATAAATATTTTTCGTCACAATCCCTGATGTAGCAACGTAACAAGCGGCAACAGTTGACATCCCCATGGCTGCCATCGCTGTTAAGAATATCGCTGATAACAACGGAGGGAAATAACCTTGTGCAAATGCTAACATCAGTGTTTCCGGATTAGAACTATTTGGGTAAATTGTTTTAAAAGCTTCTCCTAACATACCTGGCATCCAACTAATCGCTATTATGACAATGCCTGCAATAATCATACTCTTTTGTGCTATACGCGGACTTTTTGCAGCAGCAACCCTTTGTCCTAAATCCACAGCTGGAATATCACCAAGTGCTAAAACTAAATAGAGCGTCCAAAATTCTACTCCACCCTTATTAAATAATTCACTTACATTCCACCAGTCTGGGTTAAAGGTAATATCAGGATAATAGAACATGATAAATATCGTGATGCCTAGAATCCCAGCAATCGCAAGTGTCCCTTGAACCACTTCAGTATATGCAACAGCCCATAATCCGCCTATAACGGAATATAACGCTGTTAAAGATACAAATAATAAGGCAGCTGGTAAAAAGTCGATTTGTAGAAGGGTTTGGATAATATAGGTTCCCCCAACAGTTAGTGCGCCAGCATTGAAAACGCCAAATGCTATTGCCATCACAATTCCTGTATATGCACCTAATTTTTTACTCCCATATCGTAAGCCATAATAATCTGCCAATGTCCAACCTCTTAATCTTCTAAGAGGTTTTGTCCATATCATTGCGCCTAAAATCATACATGTGCCTAAGCCACCCATTGTAGCAGATCCCTCGAATCCACCACTTCTATAACCTGAACCAACTGCGGCAAAGAAGAATGGTGCCGCTAATAATGCGGCAACCAAACTCCCCGTTACAACAGACAATGGCATACTCCAGCCCGCCACTATTAAGTCCTCAGCTGTCTTGACACGGCGATAACCCTTGAAACCAATATAATATATAAAAATCAAATACAAACTAAAAACGACAATATTCAACAATTCCATTACTCCCTAACTTCAACATTATCCATTCATGACTCCCCCACCATTAGGGCCCAAAATTTGTCCTGTATAAAAATCAGCCATTTCTGATGCTAAAAACAAGACACTTTTTGCGATTTCCTCTGGTTGGGCTAATCGTTTTAATGGGTATTTTGCTGACTCTTCCTCGACATAATTATCTCCAAAAGCTAACAAAATATCTGTATGTGTTCCGCCTGGCGCCACAGCATTAACATTAATATACGGTGCCAACTCTCTAGCTAATGATTTCGTAAAAGCATTGATACCACCTTTTGCAGCTGAATAATGCGCATATTCTTCACAGCCTAAACTTCCTAAATCGGAAGAAATATTAACGATTTTACCTTTTTTCCTTTTCAACATTCTTTTTGCTGCTTCTCGGCAATTGTAGAAGTTTCCATAGAGATGAACCTTTATCATTCGGTCCCATTGTTCATCAGTCATTTCTGTTATGGGTGCACTTTGTGCAATTCCTGCATTGTTCACAAGGATATCAATTTCACCTAGTTGACGGTCCATGTATTCAAACAATTCGGCTACTTGTTTAGAATCTGATACATCCGCGTTGCATTTGAGCGCCTTTACACCATACTCCTCAGCTTGTAAACGAACAGTCTCTGCTGTTTGGTCGTCTCCTACATAATTGATCAAAACATTAGCACCTTGTTCAGCAAATGCTAATGCAATTGCCTTTCCAATCCCCATGCTTGAACCTGTAATCAGTACATTTTTCCCTGCGAGTTTTAAGTCCATTATTTTTCATCCTCTAATTCAAATTTCGTAATAAGTGCATGCAATTCCTCTGCTGTATGTCCTAAAGTGGAAGAAGCATCCTTTACTTCTTGCATTGCTAATAATTGCTCTTCTGTTGAATTTGAAACACTCATTGAAAATTCCGCAGATTGTTGCGCTGATGATTTCATATTATTAAGCGATGCTGCTACTTCCTCAGATGCTGCAGATATTTGTTGCGATGCAGCTGAGATTTCTTGGATTTGTCCCGCTACATCTTCCGTAGATTTCAATATATCTTTGAAAATAGAACCTGCTTTTGTTGTAAAATCGATGCCAACTTTTACATTTTCTTTTCCTTTTTCTACAACTATTAAGGAGGCATCTGATTCTGATTGAATTTCATGAATGATCTTGAATATTTCAGAAGCAAAATGGGATGATTGTTCGGCTAATTTCTTAACTTCACCAGCAACTACAGCAAATCCTTTACCATGCTCACCAGCTCTTGCTGCTTCAATTGCTGCATTAAGAGCTAATAGATTGGTTTGCTCTGCTATATCAGTGATAAAGTTCACAATACCACTAATTTTACTTGAGTTATCATTTAGACCACGAATCGTATCATCCATCTGACTAACGGATTCACGGATTAAGTTCATTTGATCAATGATTTGTTGAATGACTTCATTACCTTGTTTCGCCGCATTTGTAGTGAGTTGAGATGATTCAGAAACGGTATATGCTGACTCGGCGATTTTTTGGATACTTTCTGCTGATTCTCCCATTGCAAGTGCTGTTTCTTCTGTCATTACTAGTGATGTTTTAGCATTTTGGGCGATAAGTTCCATTTCTTTAGAAACTTGAGAAGCATTATTGTAAGTCTCATTTGCATTCGCTGTTAGTTGGCTAGCTGATGAAGCAACGTTGTTTGATGTATTTTTAATATTCGATATGATGTGTTGTAAATTTGAAACCATTATTTTAATAGATTGTGAAAGCTTTCCTACCTCATCATTTGAAGCCTTAAGCTCTACATCTTTTAAATCGCCATTAGCCACTTGATTTGCAACAACTACTGCTTTATTGAGTGGTTTTAGTAGACGTGTGATTGTCACATATAGGATGCCTAGTAATAGCAATAGACCTAAAATTGCCGTAATAATTTGTTTCATAATACTTTTAGTAATGATTGTATTAATATAATCGGCTGAATAATCTATTCCAAGTACTGCAACTGTCTTTCCGCTTTCATCTTTTAAAGGCATAAAAACAGTTCGCCATGAACCGTATGAATCTTTGAAAATACTCGTTACTTCCGGTCGATCGTTCTCAATAGCAAGTTTTGCAGTTTTCACATGAATTGGAGCAAGATCTGTAAATAATTCCCCTGCATTATATACATCATTTAAATTTTTAGTGTAACCAAGAGTGGTAACGCCATTTGTTTCCATCCTCCATATGTAACTCCAATACATCGTTCCTTGTTTTTCTTTTATGTTGTCTAATTTACTTTGCAATTCCAGGAATTTCGGATCTTTTTCTCCATTTACCGTTAATATGTCCGATACTTCTTTTGGACTTATGTTCATGGCTGTCAATAACCCAACACTTTTTAATTCTTGTTTAAGGCTATCTTCCATTTGACCTTTCAATTGCGTAACACTTTGAGTTGTAATGACTGCAAAAAGTGCAATGACAATAATAGAAACTGTTAATAATAGCTTATATTTTAAGGACAGTCTTTTCAAAAAACGCATAGCTTAATCTTACATCTCCTTCTACTTTTTTCTTGTAAAAATAATAATTAAATCAGTACATCTTAAGAATAAAGCAAATTTTGATTATAAAAATAACTTTAGACCTATAATTAAATAAACAAGCATTACAATAAGCCTATTTATTTTACTTAAAAAATATAACATACATTTTAATATGTAGCAATTACACATGACTATAGTGATTATTTGTTTTTATCAATACCGATCTAAAAATCCTACAAATTTATACATCAAATATGCATATAATCTCATACTAAAAATTACATATTATGTCTTTTATATTAATAACAGAAAAGCTATAGTCATACCTTCTTAGCGCAAATACAATTTTTTCAGTGTATGCTATTCCCTAATCCCTAGATTTCTTTTCTGATTTTTCTAAAACTGACCTCTACATTTTTTAAAGAATTGATACTTTTATAAAGACCAATCCTTTGCTATTCTTATCAGTAATTCAGAAAACGGATTAAACAAATAGGATATCAAAGAACTACATATTTATGAGCAATTATTCATTGATATCTTTTAAAAAGGAAGGGTTTATCATGCAAAAAACAGCAAGTTATTCGACGAACAAAACGCGTACTTTTGAATTAATCTTAAGCGCAATGTGTATTGCACTTGTTTTTGTTGCAACGCTTATGTTAAATATCAAACTACCGATTACAGCTAATGGTGGTTTGGTTCATCTTGGAACAGCAATGCTCTTTATCGTATCGATTCTTTTCGGTCCAAAAACAGGTGCAATTGCTGGAGCATTTGGGATGGGGCTATTTGACTTAGTTTCTGGATGGACAATGTGGGCACCTATCACTTTTGTTTCTCGTGGTTTACAAGGATATATTGCAGGGAAAATCGCCTGGTCAAACGGACGCAAAGGAAACAGTATTGGGATCAATCTACTAGCTACTATCGTTTCAATGCCTCCAATGATGGCTGTATATTATATTGGTGAAGGTATTTTATATGGTAATTGGATCGCACCAGTTGCCTCAATTCCTGGGGACCTTGTGCAAAATATGTTAGGGCTTATCATATCGATTCCTGTTTGTGCTTTCTTGAAGAAAATTCCAGCTTTTAAATAATGAGGCGATGTGGATTCTAAAAATAAGCGTATTCGAAGTGAATACGCTTATTTTATATTTCTAGTAAATTAAAGATTGTTTCTGTACTTACTGGTGTAATCATAAATATGGAAAATGAAATGCAACATAGTCTCACAAACAGAAAACCTCCTTTAATGAACGAAGATGGCTTTTTGAAAGGTATTTTTCATGAACTTTGTTGTTTTTTCGTAAATAATTCAAAAGAATGATTGTTATAGTAAAGTTAATCTATAAATAGGGGGAATGGTCAAGTGAGAATAGAGCTTTTGTTGCTATTTTCACATGTTTTATGGGTGCATTCGTTTGTATAACTGTCGCTATTAAAATAAGAAAAGATAGGAAAACAGCCTAAATGGACCTCAATCAACTGAGGTTATTTTTATGCGTTTCTAATGATTTCAACAGTGTTATAATTTGTTTTTTGATACGTCGAAATAAGCATTTGCTCTACTTGTTTCTCAGAAATGAGTAACTTCTAATTCAAAAAAGTACTCTCCCATCAATTTAATCTTTAACTGTATTTTTGTATTTTTTAGCTAACCTCATAGCGATCAACTGGGGAATTAAATTGAATACACTCACAATTACTAATAGTTGAGTCGATGAAAAAGGTTTAAAATAACCACCATCCCATCCGTATGTATCCTCCATCCTAACGTTAAAGTAATAAGAAATAATTGCCGATACAATATTACCCAAAACAAAAGGAATTGAGTTGCATAGAAATTGCCCAAGGTAAGCAAGTAGCGAAGTCAATACAATCATCATTAAATAAGCTAACATCGAACCGTTAGCAAAATCTTGGTACATTGAAAAATAAACAAAAGGAAAACTGTATAAACAGACGATTAGTATACCAATTACTATTTTTTTCATATTGTCACCTCTCTTATCTCTTAATATAACAAATTAGTAGATTATGTATGAAACTATTACAGACGATCACTCTAACCGATTATGTTAATAGACAAACCAATTGTATATAACTCTATTTGATTAATTGCTATTTAATAGTACAACCACGACCAAGCATCCAACAAATGTACTTTATGGTTCTACTCGGTCATAATAAATCGTCCATATGATTGTCTGGACTTTCCCCATCTTGACAACATTCATTTAAATCCCCATTGTCATAAGCTCCTGTTCGCCAACAATAACAAAGAGAATAATGAATGTTGGAAACTAAAAGTGATTCACTCAGTTGATATATCGATTATTACAAATGTTTACTAACCTTCAAAATGTGGAAATCAAAAAAGCAAAACACCTCTATTTTTAAATCAGGCATTGATCCCCCAATTCAATTTAGAGGTGAATTTTTAATGAGTATTTACTTTCTAAAAAACGATGAAGTTTCTGCTTTCACAACAACATCTTCAAATATTTTTCAAAGTTAACGCCTGCTTCTTTCGGGGTTTCCTCCAAGGACGAATCATTGATGGCCGCATTTAGAAAACTTTCAGCAAGTTGCACCGATTCTCTTAAATCTTCTCCACGCATCAAGCCCCCCATAATAACTGATGCAAACAAGTCTCCTGTACCAGAATAACTTTGACCGTTGTAAGGCATCGTACGATAAAATGTAGTTCTGCCATCTAAATACATATTCCCAATAAATTGTTGATCAGGATGGGTTGTAGGTGGATTCACTCCCGTGATAATGACTTGTGCATCTGTTTCTTGTTGCAAAATGTTTCCGGCTTCCTCAATTGCTTGAATAAAGTCTTCTTCTTTTGAATAACGATGTAGCTTATCATAAGATAATCCAGTCAAAAGACAGCATTCCGTAACGTTCGGTGTAATCACATTGGCACATTTCACAAGTTCCCTCATGCGTACTAGCAATTCATTTGTAAAAAGCTTATAGGCTTGCCCCATATCGCCCATTACCGGATCAACCAGTAATCGTGATTCTTTGGTTTGAAAATGATCTAAAAAGTGGAAAATATTATCAATTTGTTCTCGCCCCGTAACGAATCCTGTATATATACCGTCAAACGTGACGTCTAACTTGTTCCATTCATCTACAAAACAGTGCATTTTATCGGTAAAATCTTCGCAAAAAAAGCTTGGATAACCAGTTTGTGCAGACAATATTGCAGTTGGTAGAGGACATGCTTGCACGCCCATGACCGATAGAACTGGAATTGCAGCCGTTAATGAGCATCTCCCAAAAGATGATAAATCCTGTATGACCGCGACTTTTTTCATAATACTAGTACCTCCAAAAGGTTTATCGTCTATCCCACATCGTATCACAAAAAAAGAATTGGGAAAATGCTTAATAGTAGATCAATGAGCGATTTAAAGCGGGGCATATATTGCAACATCATTGAAACTTCTTCTAACGACAGTACTGTTTTGATTAATCGTGACATATATAATGTTGTTTTGTTGATTTTCGATAATTCGAATCTATATCCTATTCATCTACAATAACTCGCTCTTTAGAATTTCTAAAATAATACTCACTTAGCAAAAGCTTATTTGCTGCATCCATTTCCCCAACATCTTGTATAATGTCCCATTTTCCAAATGTTAAAAACATTAACAAATACTATTTTATATAAAAATGATGTATTTTTTTACAAATATAGTAGACAATAGATTCATTTCCATTAGAATTAATATGAATATAAAGAAAGCATGTGACTTTTTCTCCATTGATTATTGATTAGAAAAATTCGTTTATTCCCTAATTGAATGGCTCTGTTATATGGATGCTCAGCATTTTTTGAGTGCGTTCTTACGATGTTTTCTCATATTCAAACATTTCTTTCCCTGGAACATCTCAGTCTCAGGTCTTAGAAAAAATAAGCACTGGGGCTGATATGGATTTTTTACTTATTTCTTACAATTAGAGGGGTAGAAGAAGAAGGGAGGAATTATTTCGAAAGAGATCATTAACATTTTTATTTTCAAAAAAGTGTGATATTTCACCATGCATTATTCGTATATTTTATTTCGTGTTAAATTTGTTTTTAGGAGGAGATTTACGATGTCGAGTATTACAAAATGGGCTTTTGGTAACAAGCCAGCTGTCGCTTTTTTGACCGTTCTCATATTAATCATCGGTGTTGTTAGCTATTATAGACTGCCCATGGAGTTTTTACCTTCTGCGGATAATCCGCAAGTAACGATCATTTCGATGGGCCAAGGTACGGATTCCAAAACTATGGAATCTGAAGTTACCAATCCCCTTGAACATGCCGTTAAAGGAATCAATGGAAAAAAATCTGTTTATTCAACGACTGGAGATGGATTTTCCAAAATAGATCTGAATTTCGAATCAGGCTATGACATGAAACAAGCTAAACAAGATGTAGAAGAAGCAATTACTAATGTCAATTTACCTACCTATATCTCAAAGCCCATCATTTCACAGCTGAATACTTCAATGATTCCAATTGTCAACATTGCCGTTACCTTTAAAGATGGGTTGACGGATCAAAATAAGGAATTTGCACGTGAAGAGCTTCAATCCAGATATCAAGAAATCAAAGGAGTTTCCAGTGTAGATGTATACGGAATTACAGACTCTATCGTTTCCGTTAACATAGATGATCAAAAACTAGTTAAAAAACAAATTTCACTTCAATCAGTAATGAGTATTCTTCAGGGACAAAACACCGCAGTCGCTGTTGGTGAAAAGAACATTGATGGCAAAACAAGTAATATCAAAGTGATCGGTGATGTCACAAGTATCAAAAAATTAAAAGACGTAGCCGTAGCACCTGGCGTTAAACTTGGTGACATCGCAACAATTAAAGAAACAACGGATAATAGTTACATCAACCGTTTTAATGGAAAAGATAGTTTAAACATTAGCATTACAAAGGATAGTCAATCGAATGCGGTGGCGATTAGCAAAGAAGTTGAAAAAGTCACAAAAGAAATCAATAAAGAATATGCTCAGCAAGAATCTGTCATTTATGTTTCTTCAGCTGATTTGGTACAAAATTCTGTTCATACGATGATTAAAGAAGTACTCATAGGTGCTCTTTTTGCAACGATCGTGATTATGCTCTTCTTACGTAATATCCGAACTACTTTGATCACCATTGTGTCGATTCCTTTATCACTTTGTTTCACTCTGTTCCTTCTATCAAGGTCAGGTGTAACATTGAACATTCTTACGCTCGGTGGTGTCGCTGTTGCTGTTGGACGTCTAGTGGATGATAGTATTGTCGTGATTGAAAATATTTTCCGTAAAATGCAAACAGAGAAATTCTCTGTCCGTATGGTCATCGATGCCACAAAGCAAGTAGGCGTTGCAATTACTGCTTCAACCTTAACAACTGTGGCTGTATTCCTACCAATGAGTCTATTAAGTGGAGGCCTACAGGCGTTCCTTTTGCCATTCGCCTTAACAGTTACCTATTCCCTACTTGCTTCATTGCTCGTTGCATTAACTGTAGTACCGTTAATGAGTGCTGGGTTATTAAAAAATACGAAGCTTTCGGAACATAAACCAGCTGTTCGTTTCCCTAAAGCCGTGACTTGGTCCTTAAACCATAAATGGGTTATCTTCTCGATTTCCTTGTTCTGTTTTATCGGATCTATTGGTGCTTACTTTATGATTCCAAAAGGTGCAGTTGACAACTCTTCTGCAGATTATGTTACGGCAAAGCTCACTTACCCGAATGATACACCTTTTGAAACAGTAAAGGAAAAGTCTTTTGAACTTGAATCATCTATTCGAAAAGCAAAGAACGTTAAACAAGTGTTTACACAGATTGGTTTTTCTGCCGAAAATGCACAATACGGCGTGGTCGGCTCTTCAACAGAAGCATCCTACAGTATTCTGCTTGACGATAAAAAGGATACAGACCAGGTAGTTAAAGAGCTAGAAAAGGAAAAAGACCAATATCCAGATGCCACTTTAGAAGTAAATGCAGCCTCCTTTATGATGGGCGGAGGAAGTACAAATATTACCATCGATGTCGTTGGAGATAATGTAAATGAACTTGAACAAGTAGCAACCAATGTTAAAGAAAAAGTACAACATATCAAAGGTGTCGAAAAAGTCTCGACCAATCAAGAAGAAAAGAAAACTGTCTACTCCTTTACGGTTAATCCTTCAAAAGGAAACACGGCACAAGTTGCACAGCAGTTAGGCGTTATGTTAAATAAAACACCAATTGGCTCGATTAATCTAAACGACAAACAAAAAACAGTTTTCCTAGAACCTCTCATAGACACAAAAACACCTAAAGATTTAAAAAATATCAAAGTGCAAACTAATTCAGGTCTTGTACCAGTATCATCCATTGCAACATTACAACGCGAAGAACGATCAACAAGCCAATTCCATAAAGACGGAAAAACATACCTTCGCGTTACAGCAACTGTTGATCCTGCAAAACTATCTGATATCTCAAGTGATGTTAATACAGTGATTTTCGGTGATAAAAAAGATAAAAAGGGAATTAGTATACCAGAGAATGTCAAAGTACTAATCGGTGGAGCAAGTAGCGATCAGGCAAATGATTTTGCTGATTTATTCCTAATTATGCTAGCATCTATTGGCATTGTCTTCTTGATTATGGTCATTACATTCAAGTCGATTAAAACACCAATCGCTATTCTGTGCTCTCTCCCACTAGCTGCGATCGGGGCTATTTTAGGGATTCTCATCAGTCGCATTTCAGTCGATATTACGGCCCTTTTAGGTGCATTAATGCTAATTGGTATCGTAGTCACCAATGCGATTGTACTATTAGATCGTGTCAAACAAAACGAACGCACAATGATCATTCGCGATGCACTTATCGAAGCAACAGCTTCAAGAATGCGACCAATCTTTATGACCGCAGTAGCAACGATTTGTGCAATGCTTCCATTATTATTAAAGAAATCTGAAGCAGGAAGTTTAGTTTCACAGAGTCTGGCAATTGTCGTAATCGGTGGATTAGCAATGGCTACACTACTAACGCTGATTGTCATTCCTTGTGTATATGAACTGCTTTACTTTAGAAAATCGAAAAAACAACGAATGAAGAAAGTAACGATAGAAGATAGTTCAAACGAATCAGAGTCAACGATTGCTTAATCGCGTTAATATGAAGACAAGAAAACCAGACTTTAGCTTGATGGCTAGAGTCTGGTTTTACTTCCTTCTCTCAAAAATTTAACTGACGATGATAAACTGTCAGTTAAATTCATATTCATGTCTCAAAACCATTATCTGCGGACGAGTTCAAGAGAAAATACTTAGATGAACGCCGCGAACAAAGATATAAATTGTAAAGAACGCGGATATAATTCAAAAAATCGCGGATAAGAGAGTGGAATCCGTGGAAACAAACCTAAAAACCGCGGATATAACTCAGAGAATCGCGGATATCCCCAATCCCTGCTACCTTCGATTTTATGTTCCACAATACGTAATAAATGGTCCGTCTTCTTTTGGTGGTGTTTGGAAATGCTGATGTTCTTTCTTTACTGTAAATGGTGATCGCAATGCATCTACGAATGTTTCAACATACGATAGATCACCTTGCTCCGCAAATCTCAGTGCTTCTTCTACATAATAATTTCGTGCGATGATCGCTGGGTTGACCTTTTGCATAGATGCCTTTGCCGCTTCTAAGGTTGTATTTTCTTTTTGTAGTCGGCTATGCCAATTCTGTTGCCACGCTTTAAAATCCTTTGTCTCAAAAATTTCTAGCTCCTGTTCTGTACTTAGCCCTCGGAATGTATTCGTATAATCTGCCTGTTGTTGATACATCATCGTTAATAGTTGATCGATTAATGACGCATCTTCTTCCATAGCTACTTGTAGTCCTAACTTTTTACGCATACCATCTAACCAATATTGCTGAAATGCTGTTGGATACTCATCAAGTTTTGCCTGCATAATTTCTAAAGCTTGATCCTCATCTTCATGAACAAGTGGTAATAACGTTTCTGCTAGTCGTGCTAAATTCCAACCACCAATTTTCGGTTGATTTTCATATGCATAGCGACCAACTGTGTCAATCGAGCTAAAAACGGTCGCTGGGTTAAATGTATCCATAAATGCACACGGTCCAAAATCAATTGCTTCACCACTAATGGTCATATTATCGGTATTCATGACACCATGAATAAAACCAATTTGCTGCCAACTTGCAATCAACTTCGCTTGACGATCGACTACATGACTAAAAAACGCTGCATATCGATTAGCCTGATTTGCTAGTGTTGGATCATGACGATTAATAGTATAATCAGCAAGAGCTTTTAAATCCTCTTCATCACAAAAATGTCGTGCAAACTGGAAAGTACCTACACGTAAATGACTAGATGCGACTCTGGTTAAAATCGCTCCATCTAATACACGCTCGCGATAAACAGGCTCTCCTGTTTTAACGACAGCTAAACTTCTCGTAGTCGGAATATGAAGAGCATGTAAAGCTTCACTAATCATGTATTCTCTTAGCATTGGGCCGACTGCTGCACGTCCATCTCCCCCTCGAGAATATGGCGTTCTTCCAGATCCCTTTAATTGAAAATCTTTTAGTCCTTTTTTCGTCTCTTGCTCACCAATTAAAAGTGCACGTCCATCTCCTAGCATTGTAAACTGTCCAAACTGATGTCCTGCATAGCTTTGTGCAATTTGAGCTGCTGATTCAGGCATCTCATTCCCCGCAAAAATCTGCAGCGCTCGTTCAGTCTTTAATTTATCTGGATCAATTCCAAGTTCTTCAGCTAATTGGTCATTGACAACTAAAAATGACGGATGCTTCACTGGATTTAATGGTACTACTTTATAAAAAGAAGATGGAAGTGTCAGGTAGCTTTGATTTTCTTGCATAGTTTCTCCTCACTTTTTTACATTCTTATTTACAGTATAGAGGAAAAAACCTACATCCCAAACTTTCAAGATTCAAAAGATTATTTACATTTATTACATAATATAAAAAAGCACCCTAATATGGATGCTTTTTTACCTACAACAAAATGCTTTAAATCATTAAATTAGTGCTAATTCGTAAGCTTGTACGACTTAGCATTACATTGCTGTTAATCCACATCGACGATAAATTTAGAACTAGTTGAGTAGCTAGATTCATCATGCATACTTAGTAGATTGAGTGAACTATTTCATGGTAATTTGCTAGAGCCACCAAGTCATTCAAATAATTAACAATAAAAAAAATAAAAAAGAGAGAATTTTCGCCCTCTTTTTCATCAGAAATTAGTAAACTAAGTTATTTGCAGAAAGAAGATTCATCTCCTTACCAATTTTCAAAAAGGTTTGTAAAGCATATTCCAATTGTCCTCTCCGGTGAGTGGCCATGACAGTTAGTCGGATTCTGCTCATACCTTCAGGGACTGTAGGCGGGCGAATCGCTGGGGCGAATATCCCCTCTTCTTCTAACCTTTTGGAAAAACGTACGGCATCTTGTGCGGAACCAATTAAAACTGCGAGAATTGGAGTAGTTCCATCTACAAGTGAAAAACCTGCCTTTTTCAATCCTGTTCGCAAAAATTCTGCATTTTCTAGAAGCTGTATCCTTCTCTCTCTCTCTTCATGAATAATTCGAATTCCTTCTATACTAGCAGCAATGACACCAGGAGACAAAGATGTTTGGAAAATAAACGTACGAGCTTTATTGCGTAAATAGTGAATCATCGATCGAGATGCAGCAACATACCCACCTTCAGATCCAACTGATTTACTAAGTGTACCCATCAAGAGTTCGATTTGATTGGTTAATCCAAAATATTCCGCAGTACCGGCACCTGTTTTACCTAGAACGCCTGTAGCGTGTGCATCATCGACCATTACCATCGCTCCGTATTTTTGGGCAAGTTGGACGATCGCAGGAAGAGGTGCAATATTCCCATCCATACTAAATACACCATCTGTGACAATAAGTTTTCGTCGATAAGAACTTGTACGTTGCAACTTTTTCTCTAAATCATTCATATCAACATGATGGTAAATAAGTGTATCTGCATTACTTAAGCGGCAGCCATCAATAATACTTGCATGATTGAGGGCATCGCTTAAAATAACATCTCCACTTTCCATTAATGAAGAAATTATGCCGACATTTGCTAGAAATCCACTGCCGAAAATAAGGCTAGCTTCTTTCCCTTTAAAAGCAGCAATGTCCTGTTCTAGCTGTTCATGCAAACAAAAATTTCCTGTTGTTAAACGCGATCCTCCGCTTCCTATACCAAATTGTTGAATGGCCTCAATGGCTTTTTCTTTCAAACGCGGATCATTTGCCAAACCTAAATAATTATTAGATGAAAATAATAGTATTTTTTTTCCTTCTAGAATTGTTTCTGGATCACTTGCTGCATTCATTGTTCGAAGTGTACGAAATAAACCTTTTTCTTGGATTTGTTGTAATTCTTGATTAATATCAACTTTCATACGTTTATAGTCCTTTCATATCTGCTTCATCTTCATATGAAATACAAACAGGGGTTGTTTCCATATATGTAATGTAATCATCTAATGAAATATTGTGTTTAATAAAAAAGATACGCCCACCACAATCTTCTCCATTATTCTTCAAATGGGGAATTCGTATATATCCCTTACTAGAACTTGCTACGTAACCAGTTGTATACTCTAGATCATCTGACCAGCATAATTCAGCTACTGTATAAGGCGAAGCTGTAACTTTTGATGCCAGTGCAATTGCTTCTCTAATACGAGGTGAAATCAATGGTGCATGAGATTTAGACCACTTCTCCCAACTTTCTTTACTCCAATCCATGCGAGAAGCACGTACACCCTTTAGTCCACGGTTATCTAGTCGTTGCCCAGTTTGACTATCGACAATAATAGCTCCTCTTTGGTGTGTGGATTGCTTCAAGAATTCAATTCCATTTTTAATCGCTTCATCTGAAATGCCTAGCGATGCTAGTAATGACATGGCTATTTTTCTTCCTTCTTTAACATTTTGTGCTTGTTCGCTAGAAATAGGAAGAGGGCTAATTCTTTGAATCTCATCATCCATAAGCTTTTCAATAACAATCTGAATGAAGTCACAATCACCACGTGAATGATGAAGTGATTTATCGAGTAACTCTTTTGCTAATTCCTGCAGTTCTTCTTTTTGTCCGAGACGCTCTCCACCAGATATATGTCGTCCACCATGTTCATGAGGACCGCCTTCAGCGCCTCTCATTCTGATGCTATAGAGATTGTTTAACATAATCATGGCTCCTTTGTTTTTCACTAATTATTCTGAATACTCCTTTTAATGGCAAAACAGTTGCAGCAGTAAAAATCATTCCTGGAATAGCAGTTAAAAGCAACGGGCCAGAAGGAATGTCAAGTGTGAATGCTAGTACCATACGCGCAGCAGCCGTTCCAATCGGTCCAGCTAACATTAATACAGGAAAAGAAGTTCCGAATAGAGCAACTAATCCACCAGCCACTATTCGAAAAGTCATCGCAATTTCAACGTTAAATAGATTATGTATTCCAAGTAAAAATAAAATCAGACTGGCAAGAATACCTGCAAGTATGTAGCGTTTAAATCCAAACACAGCAACAATTGCTACTGCAATAGGAGCAGAAAGCTGAAATTCAGATCCAGGAATACCTATAGGAATCTTAATTGATCCCGAAATCGCTATGAAACTAGCAAGTAAAGCAATCTGTGCAAGATCATAAGTTGTCCATTTTTTCATAAAACTCCCCCTTCAAATAGGTTAACCTATTTTAAAATTAAGTTAACACATTTATGCGTATTAAAACATACTAGAACGACATCGTCAATATAGAAAATAGAATTGAGTGAATTGATTCTATGTGATACTAATACTATCAAATCAATTTTGATTTAACTTAAATGATTCCAGCAACTAACAATGTCATTTTCCTATTAACATTTGTATAAAATTTATAAATTGAATAAGCGATAAAACAACCATGATTAGATTGTATGAAATATTAAAAATTCCCATTTTTATATAAATAAATAAATTTCATAATTCAAAATTAATATTAAAATTCCGAACATTTAATGTTTATACTTTTGTTCAATATGGAGCGGAAGACGGCGACTCCTACGGGAATAGCTTGAACTGAAAGCCCCACAGGAACGTCATTAAGGAACAAAACCTAAGAACGCCACGTCCTGTGGCAACGGCTTTGTGATCAACATCGTGTTGACCCGAGGAGATTGAAGTCAAGCCCGTGGAAAGCGTCGTCTGGAGCGGAATTGTCAACTATGAATATTAGATCTTTTGTTGGTCTGAATTGTTCGTATTTATTAACAAAATACTGATTTATGAAATTGATTCAAATGAAGTTAATTTTCGCCTAAGAAAAAAGAACACAGATTTTAGTAAAATCTGTGTTCTCTCATTTATAAATCAATATAAACTGTTAGTAACTTCGTTTTCTTTTATACCTTATATGAATACTTTCTTTCCTTCACATCAATCTAAAAACCTCGGTGTTCTTTTTTCTATAAATGCTGCAACGCCTTCTTTTACATCCTCTGTTTGGAACACATGGCCAAAATAGTGGGCTTCTGTTTGAAGTGCGTCTGAAAGGCTTTGATCAGCACCCTCATCGATTGCCTGTTTGGCATAGGTTAATGCTTGCCGTGAATGAGTGGCTATTTTTTTTGCTAGTTGTATGCCTGTTGTTAAGCCATACCATTTCGGTACAACCGTATTGACTAATCCTATTGCTAGGGCTTCATCTGCAGTTAGAGATTCCCCCGTGAAAATGATTTCTTTAGCCTTGGCTTTCCCTATTAATCTTGCAAGTCTTTGCGTGCCACCAGCACCAGGGAATAGACCGAGTTTTATTTCAGGTAATCCTATGGTAACGTGCTTTTCTGCGATGCGAATATCACAGGCTAATGCCAATTCACATCCTCCTCCTAGCGCAGCACCATTTAATACACAGATGGTTGGATAAGGTAACGCCTCTATTCGATTAAGTGGATGTTGCAACCATCGTGATTTAGCCTCAGCAAGTTCGATTCCTTTTCCCATCCATTCAGGAAATGACTTAATGTCTCCCCCTGCCATAAACGCCTTTTCTCCTTCACCCGTAAGTATCACAACTTTGATTGTTGGTGTCTGTTCAATTTCATCTATTTTCTGATGCAATTGTTCTACTACATCCGCATCAAGTATATTCACAGGTGGATTTTGGATCATAAGAATGGCTATTTGATTTTCAATGGTTAAACTTACTTTTTCTTTGCGATTCATAAAATACCTCCTTTATGACCATACATATTGCGTAACTCAAACTTCTTCACCTTTCCAGAAGGTGTACGGGGAATATCATCAACAAAAATTACTTTTTTAGGTGTTTTATAGCTTGCTAAAAACTGCTTACTGTATTGAATAAATGCTTCTTCTGAAATCTCTGTATCTTCTTTCAACACAATGACTGCACAAACGGATTCAATATATTTTTTGTCTGGAACTCCAATCACCGCGACAGCTTTTACTGCTTTATGTCGATAAAAAACATCTTCAATTTCAGCTGCATAAATATTCTCTCCACCGCTACGAATCATATCTTTCTTGCGACCTGCTATTGATAAAAATCCTTCTTCATCGAATTTCCCTAAATCTCCTGTTTTGCACCAACCATTCCAAAATGTATCTGCTGTTGCTTTAGGCTTTTCCCAATAACCTTCAGAAACAACTGGACTCTTAATCCAAATTTCTCCTACCTCACCTGGTAAAGCCTCACTCTCATCATCCTTCATCACGCGTATTTCCGTTAATGGTAGAGGTTTTCCAACTGTATTACTTTTCGTTATGGAATACTTTGGATCTAAACAAGCAGCGATTGGTTGTCCTTCCGTTAAACCATATACTTGCACAATCCCAACTTGAGGATAAAGGCGATATATTTCTTCGATTGCCCAAGGCATTAATGGGTCTCCACCAGTAAAGATTGTTTTTAAATTTGTTAACTGATAATCAGACAAGTTCGGCAAATTTAACATGTCGTAAATCATAAATGGGAATAAGAAACAATCCGTCACCTTTTCTTCCTCAATTACTTTTAGCACACGCTCTATTTCGAATCCTTTACTTTTGGTAATGATGACTGTTCCACCCATTAATAGAACAGGCAATGCTACATCTTCCATTGCACCAACATGATATAAAGGCCCTGTTGTCATGGCAATTTCATTTCCTGTAAATCCCCATTGCATAATTTGGATGGTCGAAAACCAAAAGGTCGTATTATGTGTCCAGAGTGCACCTTTTGGTCTACCTGTTGTACCAGATGTGTACATGAGCATTACTGGATCATTGATAGAAATATGAATGTCAACTTCATCGATTGAGCCATTAGATAATACATTCCAATCATCCGCCCAAGATGGCTTTTCTCCATTATTGGTAAGGCAAATAAAATGTTCCGTACAGATTTTTTTATGAATTGGTGTGATCTTTTCGCTAAATTCTTCATGAAAACATAGGATTCTCGTTTTAGAATCATTGAGAATGTACTCAAGTTCATTTGAAGTGAGTCTAAAATTAATACGAACAGCTATCGCACCAACTTTTCCAATGGCAAAATATAGTGCAAAATACTCTAAACAATTGTAGAGTAGAATCCCCACACAATCCCCTTTTTTTACGCCCATTTTCAAAAGCTGATGGGCATAGGCATTGGATTTTTCATGTAGTTCTGCAAAACTCCACGAGCGACCTGATTCTTCTTGCACTGCAGTTTTCTGATTTAATTTCTCATCTGATGCTTTATAGAGTCTCCTTGTAAAATGACCGATATCCATCGTCAATCTCCTCGTTTCTTCTCAATATCTGATGAGATTATGAGATTCTATCTATATTCGCTTTCTAATCATTTATATTAATTTGGAGTCAAAAATATTAATATTTCATTCTATTTTGTGGTAGCTATCAATAGAGAGTCAATTTTCTCTCTTATATATTTTTTTCAATTTTGTTATTAAACTCTTTTTGAAATATGAATCAATTTCATAAATACTTTTCTAGTTAGAGAACACAAATGCTATCTAATTTACGATTCAATAATGATGATTATGAAATTGACTATGTAGTTAACATTTAAACTCTCTTAAACTAACTTTTAATAATCTTTCTATACTATTTGAATGAAAATCGGCATATTGTATCTTCAAAAGGGGGTCGATGAAAATGTTAGGATTTATTGGTGTATTTGGGAGTTTAGCATTATTAATTTATTTAACAGTTAGGGGTGTGAATGTACTTATTGCAGCTCCTTTTGCCGCTTTAATTGCTGCAGTTTTCAGTGGCATTACATTGTTCCCACAATTGGCAGCAGAAGGCAGTCCGAATCTTCTTACCAGTTATATGAATGGATTTACTGGTTTTATCGGATCATGGTGGTTGATGTTCTTAGCAGGAGCTATATTCGGAAAAGTGATGGAAGATAGTGGTGCTGCAGATAGTGTTTCCAAATGGATTGTTGAAAAAATAGGCGTGAAATATGCAGCATTATCTGTCGTCATCGCATGCGCTGTCTTAACTTATGGTGGCGTTAGTCTATTTATCGTTGCATTCTCCGTGTTTCCAATGGCATTAAGTCTTTTCAAACAGGCAGACATCCCTAGGAGATTTATCCCTGCTACATTAGCACTTGGTTCGGTTACATTTACAATGACTTCAGCAGGATCTCCTGAAATTCAAAACTGGATTCCTATTACGTACCTTAAAACAACACCATATGCCGGATGGGAAGTAAGTTTAGTTGTTTCCATTTTCATGGCAACTCTTGGTTTTTGGTGGTTGAAACGGATGATTTCAAAAGCAATTGCTAGAGGCGAAAGATTTGTAGCAAAAGAATTTGATAAAATCGGTGAAAATAGCAATCATCCGCTACCTAATCCGTTATTAAGTATGACTCCATTATTAGTGGTGCTTGGCTTCTCATTTATCTTCCATGAACGTTTAGGAACATCTGCACTTATTATTGCTTTAATTGGCGGCATATTGACTACCTATTTAGTTAGTTACAAATACATGAAAGATAGAAAGAAAGCGATTGCAGATGGTGGACTTGGTGCTGTTATTGCGATAGCAAATACAGCTGCCATCGTTGGATTTGGTGGTGTTGTAAAGGAAACACCTGCTTTTTTGGCAGCAGTAGATTTTATGACACATATCCCTGGTAGTCCATTAGTTGGAGGTGCATTAGCTGTAGCCGTTTTAGCAGGTTTGACAGGTTCCTCTTCTGGTGGCCAAGCAATTGCATTACCTTTAATCGCACCGCATTATTTAGATGCAGGTGTTGATCCTGAAGCTCTACATCGTGTTGTAGCAATCTCATCTGGATCACTTGATACACTTCCACATAGTGGATATGTAGTCACAACCATTCACTCGATTGCTCAAGAATCCTATAAAGGTGCCTACCCTGCTTTCGGAGCCCTGACCGTCATTATCCCTCTATTAGGTTCTATCCTGGCAATTATCTTATTTTCAATTTTTTGATTTTTGGCAACAATTGATAGTTTACTAGCTAGTAAACTAAAATAATTCGGATTTTAAGACAGAATCACAAATTGATGTTGATTCTGTCTTTTTATTTATGACTAAGGTTAGTTGGAATTTTCTGCTTTATTAAATATACAAAATAGTTATTTTTTAAAACTTTTACCATGTTGATTACGTAAATTAAATGAATACTAATTTTAGGAGGTTTTGTTTGTTGATCACTTACATTAATCCTGATAAATTGATAGAAATTTGGTTAACCAAAGATTATAAAAGTAGTCGATGGATTAAAAGATAATATCCCTGGTAAAATGGATGAAAACAATTCAGCAGGGAATTATCTTGTGATTCAACATGCTAATAATGAATTTAGTATGATTGCCCATTTCAAAAAGAACTCTATTTTAGTAAAACCAAATGAAGTTGTATCGGAAGGACAAGTTATCGGCAAATGTGGTAACTCTGGAAATTCATCAGAGCCCCATATTCATTTTCAGGTAATGGATGCTCTAGACATTGATACAGCTAAATCAATTCGTATTCAATTCAAAAATATTAAAGAGCCAATACAAGGAGATACCATATCAAATTTATAAGTTTAGTAGCTTCTCCATATCCTTTGATTCTGAGTTGCATCCTAAACATCATTATTTACTTTTACAATATAATCAATTTATAGGATTTTATATAAATAGAAAGTTTAAAGGAAGTAAAATATGGAAAACACAAATAAAGAGTTACCGTGGTATTTAAAGAAAAGTTGGTCGATTTTTTTAGCTTTTATTTGTCCACCAATTGCATACTTGATTATTTTATTTAATTTAGAAAAAATGGATCACGAAACTAAAATGGATCGATTGTTTTTTGCTACAATTATGACTTCAATGTGGTTATTGAAATTTTTACCACATAATCCATTTACTTTATTCATTTTAATCTTTTGTTTTGCTGGTTCTGCATTTCTTTTATTCTATAAATTCTTAGCAGAAAAATAATAGAATAATATTTTTAAAAACATATTTGAGCAATCGAGGGTTACATTGGCTACATTATAGGTGCACATTGAGTGCATTTTAGACCAGATTTATACGAATATCTGTGAATTAAACGACATGCCTTGGTATTGTGTTGTTACTCTAAAATTTGAACATTACAATCTCTATTCTGTGTTGATAGAGAAAGGTTATTATTTATATAAATATATTCCTCCAAAGACTACTTTTTATAAAAAATTTTAGTTAGCTATTAATTTAACAAAGAGAAAGAGCTTGTTTTGACTATTTCCCCTTTCAAAACAAGCTCTTTTTTCTATAATATTTGCTTACTAACGAGATTATCTCATTCTCACATACAACACCTTAAACCATTGATTCACTAAAAACGGAATAAATGATAATACGTAGATATAACCAAATTGTAGACTACTTAATTTGGCTACTTCAAATACGCCCGTTAGTGATGGGACAAATAGTACTAAATGTAAGCAAATCACTCCAATTATAAATGCGACCCATGTGTATTTATTTGAGAATACACCGATTGCGAAGATGGATTCTTTTGATCTCGAGTTGAAGCCATGTATTAATCGCGATAAACATAGTGTTGTAAATGCCATGGTGCTTGCTGTTTGGGTATCGCCTGTTGCCAACCCCATGCGAAAAGCAATAATTGTCGAAATCGCAATGACGATTCCTTCGAGCATTACTTGAGTGGTAAATTTTTTATTTAATAATGGCTGATGGATATTTCTTGGCTTGTCCTTCATTATTTTTTTGCTATGTGGTTCTAAACCTATGGCAATAGCAGGTAAACTATCGGTCAGTAGGTTAATAAATAATAGATGCACGGGCGCAAAAGGAACGGGTAGTCCAAAGATCGTAGCATACAAGACTACAAAAATTGCGCCTGCATTCCCTGATAATAGGAACATGATGGCATTTTTAATATTGGCATAGAGACTTCTTCCATTGGCAATCGCTTTGACAATTGTGGAAAAATTGTCATCCGTTAAGACCATTGAAGATGCATCTTTTGCTACTTCGGTACCTGTAATTCCCATTGCTACACCGATGTCAGCTTGTTTTAAGGCAGGTCCATCATTAACTCCATCTCCTGTCATTGCTACAACATTTCCTTTTTCCTGCCATGCTTTGACAATCCGAAGTTTATGCTCTGGTGAGACGCGAGCGTAGACGGAAATATCTTCAACCTTATCTTGTAGCTCTTCATCTGTTAATCCTTCAATTTCATGCCCTTCGATAGCTTCGGATGGATTTTTTAAAATACCGATTTGTTTCGCAATTGCAGTAGCTGTAATTTTGTGATCACCTGTAATCATCACTGGTTTAATACCTGCTTTTATACAACTTGCAACAGCTGCTCTTGACTCCTCTCTCGGAGGATCCATCATTGCAATTAAGCCAACAAAGATTAAATCTTTTTCATCTTGTATATCAATTGATTGCTTTGCTATGTTCTTGTACGTAATTGCCAGAACACGTAAACCATTCTTAGAGAAATTACGATTGACAATTTCGATTTTCTTACGATGTTCTTCTGTAAAATTAATGATGCCATTAGATGTCTCCATTTTTACAATTCTAGGTAAGAGCACATCTAATGCCCCTTTTGTAATCATAACATTTTGCTGATTGATACGATTTAATGTACTCATCAGCTTACGTTCGGAATCAAAAGGAATTTCGGCTATTCTTGGGTTGCTTTCTCTCACTACAAATTCATCGTATTGATATGCCCTACCTAATTTAACAAGTGCCAATTCTGTTGGATCACCAATTTCTTTTTGATCACTTGTCAGAGCATTATTACACAATAACGCTAATACAATACATTGTTCCTGGATTATATTGGATCTATTTAGTTGATTGTATGGAATAATTTGTTGATCCACAAATACCTGCTGAACAGCCATTTTATTTTGTGTGAGCGTTCCCGTTTTATCGGAACAAATCACAGATACACTTCCCAAACTTTCAACAGCATAGAGTTTTCGAATAATGGCATTTTCCTTCGCCATTTTTTGTGTTCCAAAAGCCAATACAATTGTAACGATTGAACTTAATGCTTCCGGAATTGCTGCAACGGCAAGTGAAACAGCAAACATGAACGATTCAACTAATGCTCGTCCTCGAACAAGGTCAATCGTGAAAATGAACAAGCAAATTAGTGTGATCGCTAACGCTAGTTTTTCACCAAAATTATCTAAACTAATTTGTAAAGGGGTTTTCTTTTCTTTTGCAGTATCTAGTAAATTTGCAATTTTTCCGATTTCAGTATCCATTCCGATTGCTGTCACAATAACCGTACCCCGTCCATTTGTGACAAAGCTTCCGGTAAAAACCATATTTGTTTTATCCGCAATGGGCACATTGTCTTCTCTAATTGGATCCGTACTTTTTGCTACAGCTAAGGATTCACCAGTCAACGAACTCTCGTTTATTTGAAGATTGTGGCTTTCTAATAATCGTCCATCCGCACTAACATAATCTCCAGCTTCCAAAAACAGAAGATCTCCGATAACGATCTCCGCAGAGGGAATCTCTACGATTTGATTATTACGCAACACTTTTGCTACTGGGGAAGTCAAAGCTTTCAGATTATCCAAAGACTGTTCTGCCTTCACATGCTGAACAGTTCCTAGTATTGCATTTAATATAACTACAATCATAATCACCACTGTACTTTCAACTTCACCTAATAAAAATGAAATAACAGCGGCTATCATTAAAATAATGACTAGTAAATCTTTAAATTGTTCTAAGAAAACAGCTAAGGTGCTTGTCCTTTTTCCTTCCTCTAACTCATTATAGCCGTATTCTTCTTGTCTCATTTGGACGTCATAATCATTTAAGCCTTGATTTGTCACATCTAACCTATCCATGACTTCGACTGTCGATTGTTGATGAAATTCTGACATATGCTTCCCCTTTCTTTGTGATCATTAGAATATCAACGATTATAGAAGATATTGCAGATATCCTAGTAGCTATAGATTCTAAAAAAATAAAATAATCATGGTAAATTAGCAATTTTGATTGGCAGAAGTTAACTTGAAAAGATATACCAAAGCCTGTCCAATTTGTAAAGATCATTTGTTATTCACCATAAATTTTAGAATGTAATAATCTTTGACTCTTAAAATCACTTCACTTTTCTTTTTACGACCAACAAATCACTGTAACTCTTACACTATATTCATTGTATTCTTTCGGTATGTATAAGAATTGATATGGAAAAGAAAATTATTCGGATTGAGTAATCTACTCAATCTATTGCTGATAGGAAGGAATAGTTTATTATTACATTTCATTTTAGAAAAGTTGTAAATTTAAGACTTGAAAGTTCGGTAAAGTGGATACAATTCATTTTTTCGAAGATTGAATTCTATTTTTTTTGGGTTAGATCTGTTATAAATTAGCTTATTTATGTTTGATCAAAAAATCATATCATCTAAGTCATCTATATTTAATATCAAAAAAATGTTAAAATGTTGTTCAGACGTATTATTTTTGAAAAAAAGGAGACGATTTTTTGGCCCAAAATATGAAAAAAGCGATTTGTATTTCCATGATGACTGGTTTTATAGGCGCTACAACAGTTTTGGCATACAGTGAAACAACAACTGTTTCTGCGAAAAGCTTATACAACATGAAAAGTGGAAAGTTAATTTCCACTAAAACAGGGAAAACAGTAAAAGGTTATAAAGTCTTTAATTCCACCTTGTTTAAAAACGGAAAAAAATACACGGGGATATATAAGGGGTACCAATATAAAAGCGGAAAAAAGCTAACAGGCACTTATAAGGGCTTGCAATACAAAAGCGGGAAAAAATTGACTGGCACAAAAGATGGGATTACTTATAAAAACGGGATGGTTGTTTCAGCCAAGAATGTAAGTAAAGTTAGCAAGACAGCTATTGTTTATGTGCAAGACGAACCATTACTAAAAGCATTAAATGAGATCTTAGGACATAAAAATTTATACCAAACTATTAAAGTGGCTGATTTAAGAAGTTTCAAAGGAACATTATTCTTAAACGGAGATACTGATGAAAGAGATACTTTTGGTCCGTTTGATATCGAAAATATTCAACCACTCGCCTTTTGTACAAATATTAGCGAATTATCGATTGCCAACAATGCTATTCATAATTTAACACCGCTTTCGAAACTAACAAATTTAAAAAAATTAGATATTCGTTTTAACAATTTAAGAACCATTGATTCACTTGAAAAGTTAGTAAATTTAACTGAGTTAAAAGTGTCCGGAAATACATTGAAAGATGTCATGGTTGTTAGCAATATGACTAAATTACAAGTTTTAGATGCTTGGAACAATAAAATTGAAAACTTGGAAGGGATTCATCAATTATCTAAATTAGAAACACTTAATCTATACGATAACAAAATAAAAGATTTATCAGAAATTGCTCATTTGCAAAATCTAAAGGAATTAAATCTTTCCAACAACATGGTAAGAGACATTCAACAACTAAGTGATGCTAAAAATCTTGAAACTCTTTACTTATCTTATAATAGTATTTTTTCAGTAGAAGGATTAGAAGCATTACAACATCTACAAACACTCTATTTAAATAATAACTACCTAACTTCAATGGAATCTCTTGCACCCATAAAAACCTTATCTACTCTTCACATTGAAGAAAATGATATTCCTGTAGCATCAATTCTTCCTAGTGAAACATGGCCATCCATGCAAGATTATCTAAATGATTTGAATAAATTTGAATAACTAATGAAACAACCCCCTCTTATTATATTGAGGGGGTTTTGTATAAAACTGTTCATAAAGATTGGTTAAGATTTAAATCACTCAGCAATCATTATCTAACGCAAACATTCTTCCTAAATTTATCATTTAGTTTCTGATAGATAATTTTCATATTTGGCTCGTTACTTTTTTCCACCGCTTCATCTAACGCAATCCATTGAATGGCACTATTTTCATCTGGTTTGATTCGAGTTAGTTCCTTCTCATCTGCTTCGATCAGATAGGTTACGTTTAGATGCACATGTGTAGCCACATACTTACCCTTTTTTACATGTCCATCCACACCAAGTATTTCCAGGGAGAAAATTTCTTCCGATAATGGTTTGATATTCTTTAAACCCGTTTCTTCTTCTGTTTCTTTTAAAGCAACGTGCAGGAGATCAGGATCTCCATCCGCATGTCCCCCTATCCAAGCCCATGATTGATAAATATTATGATAGGCCATCAAAACTTTTGTATGATTATGGTTTACAATCCATGCAGAGGCTGTAAAATGGGCAAATTCATTTTCTCTCGTTAATATATTGGGAAATGTATCAATATATTGCACCATAACTTCTCGTTCTTTCGCTTCTTGCTCATTGTATGGTTGATAAGTAGTTAGTTGATTTCTTACGTTTATTAAGTTCAATTGTCTCTGCCTCCATCGTATTTCTTCACTATCTTTTTATTGTAGCTTTTGAATAAAATTTGGTCAAAACGGTCTTGTCCGAATAATTAAAATAATTCTCAAGCTGTTGATCCAAATTAAAGTTATTATGTAATTTGACCCTCTATATAGATCATTACCCAAATTGATGTTTTATTGAATACTCATCTAATTTTTAATAGTTTCAAATTATTCTAATCTTTTTATGAGGTTTCTCAAAATAGCTAGCCATTTTATGTAAGCTAGTTATATTTTTATATCATAATTTAAGATTTCATGAATCTTTATTAAAATGTCTACGTAAATGAATATAGGAGAAGGAGGCGACCTATATGAATGAAAAAGGTTGTATAAAATGTGGTAGTACAGATGCAGATACGAAGGAAGTCGCGATGACTGGAACAGGATTATCGAAAATGTTCGATATTCAGCATAATCAATTTGTCGTGGTCTATTGTAAAAATTGTGGTTATTCAGAGTTCTATAATAAAAACTCTTCTACAGCATCTAACATACTTGACTTATTCTTTGGTTAAAAACACTAGTATTATAAATGTGATGTAACATTAAAATTGTTTAATTACCCTAAAGCCAATCAAAAAGTTCCAAAGAAAACTTCTTTGGAACTTTTTTGACATCAATCTATTTAGAATTGCAAATGAAGCAACTTGCACTTAACATTCTTATTACTGAAGCGCTGGAGCACTTACTGGAAGATAAATTTTCTCCGGATAAGAGTAATCATCATACTTTTTGTTATTAATCCGAATAAAATTCTCTGCAACATTCTCTATGACGTTATTTTGTAACATCTTCTTGTTTTCATCACTTAGCTTATTATAAATAGGTTTGTATTCGCTACCAGGACCTGTGTTCTCCCATACCATGAATTGCATCGCTCTTGGTACGGAGATAAATGTATTGTTTTGAACAGTTGGATTACTAACACCACTTAACAAGATACCACGTGTTGTATCGTATGGATTACTATTATCGCCAATATTATCAAATGTGTTATTTTCAATAATAGGATTAGACCAATTCATCACACGAATAGCATCTGAACGCATGTTTTGAATGGTATTATTGCGGATCACTACTTTGTTATGTAGGCTTCCTTGTGAATATTTATGTGTTCCAATAGCTCGATCCAATCCATCAAAAACATTATCAGTGATGACAACATCATTATTGGCTTGTTTATCATATTTACTCCAATCATGCGTAAATCCTTGTGTTGACAGGTCTGGTGTATCCAGATTAATGCCCTCTTTATCATGCCCCTCCATATGAAGAGAAGATACAAAGGAAGAATTCTTGATGATGACATGGTTAGATGCATCCAATTCAATAAAGTGACCACCGTTCATATTTTTGAATTGAATATGATCAATCGTAACATTTTGATTGTGTCCCATGACAATTCCTAACGTTTTCAAATCATAGTTTACATCGATTGTGGCCGTCCCTTTGCCAATAAGTTGAATATTTTTTTCGCCTTCAAACTTTCCATACACATGTTTTTTTTGCGCTTTTGATGGACGGACGAATTGAAAAATGGAGTTAGATGGTAGCATTTTTTCAGTACCTGTATCCGTGCCCTTTACTACAGTTACACCATCTTCAAGCTGGATTGTTACATTTGAAGGTACATATAAAGCGTTCGTTACTGTATACGTTCCTTTTTTTAAAATCAGTTTACCTCCACCTGTTTTTTCAAGTTTTTCAAGATAAGAACGTAACATGTAATACGTTTTTGTTTGGTTCGTGTATGTAGAATACTTTGTCATTTTAGGATCCAATGTTTTGGTTTTCGTCGTTATTGTATAGGTTGGCTTCGGTTGAACCTTTGTTTTTGTCTTTGCTTTTGCTGTTGAAGCTATTCCCATCAACAGTATGAATACTATTGCGAGTATTACAGCCGAGAAATAAAATTGTTTTCGCATTAATAGATGCTCTTTTTTACTTTCAACTACTTTATTAGTCAATATGGATCCCTGCCTTTCTACCTAATAATCATGTACATGAATCCCAATTCTTTAGGATTAGATGTCATAATTATTACATTCCTTAGATTTTTTTAGTATAACTTACATTTCCATAATGTTCTCTATAAAATACATAGACGCGTAAATTTATCCAATTTTTAATCATATATCCTACAAATAATGGAATGCTTCTCTCAACTTTGAGAATGAATAATAAATGAAAAGCTCTAACCCCCCGTATGGGAATTAGAGCTTTGTTTAATTTTCGTGTTCACTTTTATCGACAATAGCAGCACCTACAATATCTCCTGTTACATTACACATTGTAAAAACCATATCAGTAATAACATTCACACCTGCCGTTAGCCCAACAATTTCAATCGGTAATCCTGCTTGAGTAAATACAATTGACAGACCAATCATGCCTGCTCCTGGAACTCCTGCTGTACCAATAGCTGCCAATGTACCTGCTAAAATGATCCCAATAATAGAACCAACATTAAATTCATAGCCAACGACATTCGCAGCAAGAACAACACCCACGCCAAAATGAATAGCAGATCCGTTCATATTCACCGTTGCGCCAATCGGTAAGGTGAAATTTGCAACCGGTTCACTGATGCCCGCTTTTTTTGCAGATTTTAACGTGACTGGTAATGTCCCCAAACTACTACAAGTTACAAATGCAGTCATCATTGCTTCTCGTACATCTTTGAAAAATTTAAAAACAGGAACTTTAAATAAGGTTAGTAAGATTGGAAAAATAATCATTATTTGAATAGCTACACCTAAGTAAGAAGCACCAACATATTTAGAAAGCGCATACAACGTATCTAGACCTTGATTACCAACTGTAGCAGCCGTAATTCCAAGCACCCCAATTGGAGCATATTGCAAGACTCCATTTAAAATGCGTGAACTTAATTCACTCCCTGCTTCCATCAACTTCAACAAAAGATTGCCCCATTCAACAACAGTTGTCTCTCTTGAATGTCTCATGAATGAAATCACAAAACCCGCAATCACTGTCACAAACACAATACTTAAGATTTCACCTTTCGCCAATGCATCGAAAATATTGGTCGGTACAACATTCAAAATGACATCAATTAGCGAAGGTGCATCTGGTACCTCAACTTCTGTTTCTTTTGGTAAAGTCAATCCCGCTCCCGGATTAATAACTATAGCAATGACCAACCCGATTGCAACGGCTAATGCCGTAGTGAGAATGTAGTAAGGAAAAATTTTCCCACCAATACTCCCTAGTTTCTTAGGATCTGTGGTATTGACTGACACCACTAAGGTAAATAGAATGAGCGGCACCACTACCATTTTCAACAGATTTAAAAAAAGTTTACCAAAAGGTGATAAGATACTGGCAGATGGACCAAAGATTAACCCAATCATAATACCGATAATAAATCCAACTGTAATCTTAAATGCAAAAGATTTCTTATAATACCATTTCCATAATATCTTTATGGATTTTCCCCCTTTCAATCACAGCCTATAAAGTGTTTATACGTTTGAAATTTGGCGTTCAAAAATAAATAAGCATGGGATGAGTGTAAATGAGGTAGACTTTTTTAAAGTAATCATATTAAATATGATAGAAATTCATGACAAATTATTGAATATTTCATGAAGTGAAAAACACATCTGATGGACTCTTCAGTTGCGCTTTTTTCGATTTATTCTATTGTAAGCAATTGATGGCTGATACTAATAAATGAATATTTTCCAAAACATATTGTCCAGTTTTTAATTGTGTAAATTTGAAAGTAATTGTGATGGTGTTCATTGGACTATAGTTTTTTGGCAGGAATTATTTGAATATTTATCCTCTCTCCATCATTCAATTTTTTTATCTTCACTTTTATCAACTAGTATATTAAAACTAAAACATATCATTTATGAAATATGTCATAAAATAAAAGTTATTTTTACCACTTAATTAATCACTTTTCACTAAAATAATATATATGTTTTAGTAGACTAAAGGCTTTTTTCGTTCTATCCCATGAATAATAAGGTATAATATTACTATATATTTATAAGAAAAAGGAATGAGTACTGTAATGTTGAGCGAACAAACAAGATATTCTTATCTTGCAAATATCATAAAAATGATCAATACAAAACTTGATTTATACGAAGTACTAAACCAGGTAACACTTGCTATATCTGAGGAAATTGCTCTATGTCAATCTGTTAGTATATATTTACCACAGAAAGATGGCTCATTCAAAGTAGTTGCAGGAAATAGCAGTACCTTAAATAGTCATATTATTGATCCTAAAATAGATTTACTTGTTAAAGAAGTAATTGCATCAAAAAAACCTATTTATATTCCAGATACCTCAAAGGATGATCGGCCTAATCAAGAAGCCATCAAGAAATATCATATTCATTCATTATTAGTTCTTCCTATCTCTTTTGAGGATGAGTTATTTGGTCTCATTTTTTTATTTGATAATGGAAATCCGATGAATTTAACCTATAAAGAAATACAAATTATTGATGCTTATGTGAATATGGTTACTGTTGCGATTCAAAACGCAAAAAACCTAAAAGATAAACAGTTACTTCTTGAAGCAACACGAGAGTTGTCCATGTGTTCATCCATACAAGAAAGCCTTGATAAATGTTTTTATTATTTAGGGCAAGTTTTAAATACATACAATATTGGCATTCATTTGCTCGATCCAATCGTAGAAAAAAAGATAAAACCTGCAGTTTTGAGCAAGGATAGTGATTGGACAGAAGCAGACTGGCTTGAAACACATAATTTAACAAAGTTAGATCCAAGTAATGATCTTGTGATGCAAGAAGTTTATAAAACAAAAAAGGCGATTTTCATTCCAGATGTCTATAAAGATGATAGACCTAATCACAAAGCTTGTAGAAATTTTGGGATTAAAAGTTTGCTCATGCTTCCTCTAATAGCAATGGGCGAGAATTTAGGGCAAATTTGTGCCGTCAATCTGGGCGAAAGGGAGATTTATTATCCTGAATCTGATTTACAACTTGCACAGTCAATAATCGATGCAACAGCAGCTACTCTATCAAACCTTTTATACATGGAAAAACAAGACGCAATCATCCATGAAAGAACATCCGAAATAACCTTAAAAAATAAAGAACTTGAGAGTGTTGTAGCAAAATTACAAAAACTTAGCCGCGAAAAAGAATTACTTCTTAACTCTGCAGGAGAAGGGATTTTTGGTTTAGACCTTAATCGAAAAATTACATTCTGCAACCCAGCTGGCGCAAGAATGTTGGGATATCATTCAGAAGATGAATTAATCGGTGAGTCGGTAAACGCTATTCTTTGTAAAGATCAAATAGATAGTTCCTTGAATGATGTAGAAAGTATTTTGAAAGAAGGGGTATTTTTTAGAAAGGATACTTCCCTATTCCCTGTTGAATATGTCATCTCTTCTATTAAAGAAGACACTAAAATAGTTGGAGAAGTCGTAACATTCAAAGATATCACACAAAGAAAGCAACTGGAAGAAGAGATTACATACAATGCTTATTTTGATAGCTTAACGGACTTACCTAACCGAGTTTTGTTAACAGATAGATTATCTCAAGGAATTCTAGATGCACAGCAGAACAAAGAAAAATTAGCCGTATTATATCTCGATTTAGACCGTTTTAAATATGTAAATGATTCGCTCGGCCATAGTTTTGGAGATCTCTTACTACGAGATGTTGCCGATCGATTACGTAACTGTGTTCCTGCTTCCGCAACTTTATCGCGACAAGGTGGTGACGAATTCGCGATTTATTTACCACATATTCAAAATGATAATGATATTCTGTCCGTTGTGAATAATATTATCCACGCTATTTCAGAACCTTTTTATTTAGTAGATCAAGAAATCAATATCAATACAAGTATCGGTATTAGTTTGTACCCTGAACATGGCGATACGACTGACATTTTAATCAAAAATGCGGATACAGCTATGTACAAATCCAAAGAAACAGCCGGCAATAGCTATCATTATTTTAGTAAAACTATGGATAACAAAACATTTGAAGCAATTAAACTGGAAAATGATCTTTACAAAGCTTTAGAACAAGATGAACTTGTTCTCTACTATCAACCACAGATTAACTATAGAACAGGTCAACTGGAAGGAGCAGAAGCTTTAATAAGGTGGAATCATCCAGAACATGGCATCATTTCACCGGAAAAGTTTATTCCAATTGCCGAAGAAACAGGTTTAATCGTACCAATCGGTGAGTGGGTTCTGATTGAAGCATGTAAACAAATAAAAACATGGCATCATCAAGGTTTTCCATTAAAAAGCATGTCCGTAAACCTATCAGTTCGTCAATTTGAACAAAAGAATCTCTATTCTATCGTCAAAAATATTTTAGAAAAAATAGAACTTTCACCTGAGTACTTACATTTAGAGCTCACAGAAAATCTGATTGTTAAAAATATAGAGTTAACATTAGAAACAATGCAACAATTAAAAAGGCTAGGTATTAACATAGAGATTGATGATTTTGGCACTGGCTATTCATCTTTGGGCTATATTAAGAATTTACCGATTTCCACATTGAAAGTTGATAAATCCTTTGTACAGGACATGATCAAGGATAAAGCGGCAATTACGAATACCATCATAACCTTAGCACAAAATTTAAACCTAGATGTCATTGCAGAAGGCGTCGAAACAAAGGAACAAGCCGAATTTTTATCCTCTCAAAATTGTTATTTAATGCAGGGCTACTTTTTCAGTAAACCTTTAACAGCTGATGATTTTGTAAGAAAGTACTTTTTAAGTAGCGATTCTAAACCTATAGAAAAAGACAGAAGAAAAAACCGTAGATAAACTCGAATTTCTTTGAGTTTATCTACGGCCTTTCATATAGTACTGCAGTTTACATCTTACATAGTTTATGTGTGAACAGTTTTTGGATTCATAAATGTTTATACTTTACTATCTTGCGAAATCGATGAATAATAATCTGATGGGATCAAGATAAAAGGGCTGATCCACTTATAGACAGTCCCTCTTCTTTCCTGAAATTCTTTTATCCTAGTTGTCAAATATAGTTATATACTCTCTTCTGTAGTTCCTCAAATTTCACTGATAATTCTTCTGGGTGCATTGGTTTGCCACATAAGTATCCTTGAATATAATCAACATTCAACTGAGCTAGAAATGCAAATTGGTCTATTTTTTCAACTCCTTCGGCGATGATTTTCAGATTAAGGTGTTTTGCCAAAGAAATGATCATAGAAATTAGAACCGCTTCTTGATCATTTGATTGGATATTCTGAACAAAAGCACGGTCAATTTTCAGACAGTCAATAGGGAAATCCTTTAAATATGAAAGCGAAGAATATCCTGTACCAAAGTCATCAATGGCAATTTTCACACCTACTCCCTTTAAACTCTCTAAAGTTTCGATAGTATGTTTGGTATCCATGGTCATACTTTCTGTAATTTCAAGTTCTAAGTAATCAGGAGATAGATTTGTTTTTCTCAAGATGTCTTTAATCGTATTCACCAAATTATGTTGGAAGAATTGTCGAATCGATAAATTAACCGCTACACACAAATTCGGCATTCCCTGATCATGCCATTCTTTTGTTTGTCTACACGCTGTTTCTAATACCCACTCACCAATTGGTACAATTAAACCTGTTTCTTCTGCCATTGGTATAAAAGTAGCTGGAGAAATTACCCCTTTTTTTGGATGTTGCCATCTAACCAAAGCTTCTACTGCATCAATTTTCCCTGTGCTTACATTAAATTGAGGCTGGTATTCTAGAAAAAGTTCTCCGTTTTTAAGTGCATTATGCAAATCGTGTTCTAACATGATACGCTCTTCAAGATGTTGTTCCATTTTTGGTTGATAAAACAGATATCTTTCTACTTCTTGTTGAGCTTTACGCATGGCAACTTGAGCATGCTTTAATAATTCTTCAATACTATTTCCATGATCAGGGAAAATACTAATTCCAATATTTAATGTTACTTTCAACTGAAAATGTTGGATCTGAAATTGCATTTTCATCATCTGATGAATTTTATTACAAACTCTTACTATTTCTTCTTGTTCCTTCACTTCATGAAGAATAATCGTAAATTCGCCACCATTTAATCTACTGATAAATATTTCCCTTGGTAGTGATTCTCGTAATCGTATGGCTACTTCTTGTATTACTTTATCTGTAAATGTAGTACCAATTGAATCATAAATGGCCTTTAGTCGGTTAATCTTCAGCATCAAAATCGCTGTTTTTGTATCTTTTTTCTCAATTTCCGATGTTAGTAATTCATTTAAGAAGCGTAAATTTGGTAATCCTGTCAATTCATCATGATAAGCTGTATGATGGAGGGACTCTTTAGAATTTTCTAATTTAGCTTTCGTCTCTACTAACAATTTAAATGGTTCTTCCACCGATGAATAGTAGAGTGCTTTTAAGAAATAATGATAGCTCAATAATTGCAGTACATGCCCGATAAAATTTCGAATATCGTATACATTTACATACGTGGTAAACATAATATCGCCAAGTATCAAAAAGATTGAACCTATAATAATCATTGTTTTTTCAATTGGACTTGAATTTCTATTGATCCGTAAATACACAATTAATATGATTTGCAAAAGTACAGCGATAAATTGTAGGCTCTTCTTTAATACCGTTGTACCTACTCCATCAATGAATAACGATGGAAGTAAATGAGTTGGCTGGAAAATCAAAAGTATCCAAATCGCTACGTATAATGTTGCAAAACCATATGTACTCCAACGCTTGGCAGGGCTAACCTTCTTAGGTTTCAATATGTATATAATTAATAAGCCAACAGGTAATGTTAATCGACCAATGATATAAAACCAAGTAGCTGAATAGGGTGAACTTTCTTCTATAAAAAATGGCATTCCTTTATAAGAAAGTGTATGAATAATTTCAGTTAGTCCTAAAGATAGGAAAAGAGCGCCAATATACATTCGTCTATTCGATAAAATATAAGGAACAATTAGCCATGCCTGAATAGCAATCGAAAACGAAGCAATGATGATCAATATCTCCATCATTAAATGAATAGCAACATAATTTTTTTGTCCAAAGATTCCATAAAATTGCTGATTAAATACTAGTACTAGTGAAAGTAATAGTAGTAAAAATACTAGGTTCAAACGGTGCTTTTTTAAAACTTCTAGATTTTCCATATGTTTAATCTCCTTTCATCGTCTCAGGAAATAAAGAACCAAATAATGTAATATTAACTTTTTATAGGAATTTTATAATTTTAAGTTACCATTTTCACACATATATATACTTTTAACGATTACATTATACCTATATATAATACAAAATTATATAAATAATATAATCATTTTCTTTATTGACTTATTTTATTCACGTTTTTGTCATAATTAGCTACTATATGACACCGAACGTTGCCATACAAAAAAACCGTTGATCCTTGTCCATCAACGGTCTGTGTATCAATTGTTCTATTTTACAAATCGTTTGTCATAATGTGTGTAGGAATAATAAAGTTAAAATAGGAAAGGAAAGTTACTCATTAACTCTTTCCTTATGAACGTTTTTATGATTAGCAGGGGAAATTTTGACACCTGTTGACTCTTCAAAATCATACAAATTAGTTGGTAAATCTGTGAATCGTTCTAATTCGTTGTACGCAGGAATACCGTGATAAGTCATGTCTAAACCTTCTTCTTCCTCTCGTTCACTCGCTCTTAATCCTACTGTCTTTTCGCAAACCTTTGCCATAAATATACCGCCTGCAAATCCCCAAAGAATTACAACAACAGCACCTAATAGTTGGATAAGTAAAAGAGAAAAATGACCAGTTGTGAATAGACCTTTTGAGGAATCGAATAATCCAACAGCAATGGTTCCGAACACTCCATTGAAGCCATGAACTGCTACTGCTCCTACTGGATCATCTACTTTTATATTATCTACAAATAGCGTAGCATAAATCACGATAAAACCACTGATTACACCAATTATAATTGCACTCCATTGAGAAACAAAAGCACAACCAGCAGTAATGGCCACCAACCCAGCTAATACACCATTAATGGTCATACTAGGGTCAACTTTTCCAAACTTTTTCATGGTGATGAATAATGCGGCTGTACCACCACTTGCCCCTGCAAGCATCGTGTTTAACGCAATAGACGCCAAAGACGTATTAGAGGCATCCAATGTACTTCCAGCATTAAATGCAAACCAACCAAACCATAAGATAAACGAACCAGCAGAAGCTAAAGGAATATTACTGGGTGCAAATACATTAGCACTACCATCTGAATTAAATCTCCCTTTTCTAGGACCTAATATTTTTGCCATTGCAAAGGCTGCAAATCCACCAACTGCATGTATGGCTGCAGAGCCTGCAAAATCCTTCATCCCTAGTTTTGCTAACCATCCATCATTATTCCAAATCCAATGCCCTGAGAGTGGATAAATAATAGTACAAATTAGGACTGCTGTTAAGATATATGCTTTAAAATTCATACGTTCAGCTACTGCTCCAGAAATAATTGAAATACTCGCTACAGCAAATCCCATTTGAAATAGTACAAAGGCAGCACTTGGTAATTTTATTGAAAGATGAATCTTTTCCGGACTACCGAATAACGTCGTACCAATGATGCCAAGTTCATCATGCCCGTACATAACGCCAAATCCTATAATCCAAAAAGCTAATGCACCAATCGTTAAATCAACAAAAATCTTCATCGTAACATTGACTGCATTTTTTGTACGTACAAAACCAGATTCTAGTAAACTAAATCCGCCTTCCATAAATAACACCATTGCTGCAGCTATTACAATCCAAACTGTATTGATATACATCAGTTCCATGCTGTTACTCCTCTCGCTCTAGTAAATCATCAATATCATCGTCTAGTTTTCCTGTTCGAATGTTATAAGCTTCTAAGATTGGATAGACATAAATTTTACCATCGCCATCTTCACCCGTTTGAGCATTTTCAACAATTGTCCTGATTGTACGTTCGACCATATGATCTGAAAGAATAATCTCTAATTTTATCTTAGGATGGAGTGTTACTTTATAATTCTTTCCTCGATAGACTCCTTGACTGTCTTTCTGCTTCCCTCTCCCAACTACCTGAGATACGGTAAAACCAGTAATGCCAATATTTTTTAACCCTTTAATGGTATCGCTTAATTTTTCAGTTCTAATAATTGCTTCAATTTTTTTCATTTAAAGCACCCTTCTTGTGTTAGATTTTCTAACATCTGATGTTATAAAGTATAACAAATAATAAGAATGTGTCAATATAGTAAAACTAAAAATTACGCATTGCCTAAATTTTCAGTTTTATCTTTTTTCCAAATTAAAAGGGATTAAAAAGATAGTTCTTTTTAATCCCTCCATTTCAATGTTTAGATCGCTACCAATAATCGAATATTTATTGACTTACCTTAAAGCTATTCGAATAAATACGTTTATTCACTTTTAGCTTTAAACGTTTTACAACATGTATCCGCAGAATGACTTGCTTCCTCTGAAATAGCATAAACGTCAAATTCTGAAGCAAACTCTGTATTTCTATTTTGGGAGCGGTAGTTGTCCATCTCTACATCGATTTTCTCAGCTCCGCAAATATTGCCTTCCTTATGAAAAAAACAATTCGATACAGTACAGTTTACCTTTACAGTTGGCATTGCGATCCCCCTCATTGATTTTTGAAAAATATAGAAAGAATTTTTATTTCCTTTCTACACTCCTCAAAATGTATTCTAACCAATCGAAGCCTTTTTATTTTCATTCCAGTTATTTTTTGTACAAATACTCGATAAAAACAATGCTTTTATTTTATAAACATAAAAAAGCACCCATAAAGGATGCCTTCTCGCTTACCATTTTCTTCAATTGTATGAATTAAAGTTTAGTTACATTAGTAGCTTGTGGTCCGCGGTTGCCTTCTTCAATACCGAATTCAACTTTTTGACCTTCTTCTAGTGATTTGAAACCATCACCTAGAATAGCTGAGAAGTGTACGAATACATCGTTACCGCCTTCAACTTCGATGAAACCAAAACCTTTTTCTGCGTTAAACCATTTTACTGTACCTTGTGTCATTTAAATGACCTCCTATTTTTGTTTAATAATTCATCTTCCAATAGATAAAAAAATCACCTATAAATGTGATCGATACAAATACGATCACACTTTAATAGGTGAATGTTTTGTTTACGATTAGCCGGATTAATTATTACCTTTATTCTATAACAGATATTACCAAGCGTCAACTATAAAGTGAAAAATTTTCTGTTTGCTAAAATATTTTTTCTATTAATCATAAGGTACACACTACTCAAGTTTTTTACTCTTTACCTTAATGAGACTACAACTCGTACTCCCCATCAAAATCTTAAAGTAGCAATACATTATTTAGAACCCAAATAGAATTGTTCTAATTCCTTTATCGCACTACTAACTCTAGCAGATGTAATTGATCCAATCGGCATTAAATGGATTGTCTCCTCTGGTATCGTTGCTTTTTTTGCCACTTGATGAATCATCTCATTTGTTATGGCATCAATACCTAATTCTTTTAAGGACAAAGGTAAACCTAATTGTTGATAAAAAGGAAGAAGTTGTTTGATTTCATCCCAGCGATTTTCTAGTACTAATTGTATTAAAATGCCATATGCAACTTTTGATCCGTGTAATGCTTGATGTGTCTCTTCCAAAACTGTCAAACCATTATGAATCGAATGTGCGCCAGTTGTTCTTCCAAAATGGTCTCCAAATCCACCAACCATCCCTGCATAGACGATAATCGTTTCAACAACTTTGATAAAATCATCATTTAGTTTACCATTTTGAACCGCAAGAACAGCTTCTTTAGAGGATTTTAAAAGGATCTCTTTGCACTGCTGTGCAGCATAATAAGAGATCATCATCGGTACAGTTTTATTGGTAATTGTTCTTAATTGTACATCTGCTTCATACCATTTCGCTAATGTATCACCAATCCCAGCTATAAACAAATCAATCGGTGCATTTACTAAAATTTCAGGTTCAATTAATAACAAACTCGTTGAAACAGGATAAATATCAAAACGAATAAAAGCACCAAAATCGTCATATAGCACACTTAAAGGTGTCCAAGGAGCACAGTTTGAAGCCAAAGTTGGAATTAATACTACTGGTTTGTTTGTATGATTGCCTGACGCCTTTACTAAATCTAAAACCTTCCCACCACCAACACCAATAATTGCCTCAAACTTGTTAGTCATGACTAAATTTGATACTTTCTCAATTTCACTCAAGGAGCACTCTCCACCATATGTATATTCCTCAGTTTGGATTTCAGTCATTTTAGGCCAATACTCTTTCGTGACTTCCCATGATTTAACACCATGTACAACTAATACTTTCTTAAAATTTCTCTCTTCTAATTTGGACTCCAAAAGTTCTAAAGCACCCTTTTGTAAAAAATATTCACTTGGTGCAGCATGTACATGAATTGTTTTCAATTTTTTCACTCTTTCTAATATATTGTATACTTTATCCTACATTATAGAACTCCTCTAATAACTTTCAATGTTATTTTTGAATTTATTTGATAATTCATATAAATCAGGAGTTATTTCTAAGAAAAATGCTAATTTTGCCCACTTGATTTGAATAAACGATATTTTTTTATTCTCACTACATTCAAAAACACAAGAATATCCATTTATTTTGTCTAATTACAATTAATATAAGGTAAAAAAATACTATTAAACATTTTTTTAACACTAACTTAAATTAAATGTGCTATATTCTATTTTGAACAAATTAGTCTCTAAAATAGAAAAGGTCAGGTGGTTGGAATGAAAGGTAAAAAAACATCAGCTTTAAAATTTTTGTCTAGTACACTTGCAGTCAGTATGTTGTTAACAGCAGTTACTCCAAGTAATGCAAATGCCGCAAAACCTTCTAAACCTAAGGTACAATCACAAGTAAAACTTCGAATTATGGAAACGACAGATGTTCACATAAATCTACTGGACTTTGATTATTACAAAAATACCGTAGCTCCAAAATTGGGCTTAGCGAAAACTGCTACTCTTGTGAAAACAGCGAGATCAGAAGTGGAAAATTCCGTATTAGTAGATAACGGTGATTTGATACAAGGTACTCCTCTCGGTACGTATGAAGCGAAAATTAATCCATTAAAAGATGGTGAAGTACATCCTATTATTAAAGCTATGAATATCATGAAATATGATATGGCGACACTTGGAAATCATGAGTTCAACTATGGATTGGATTATTTAGATGAAGTATACGACGATGCAAAATTTCCTTTTGTTAACGCAAACGTCTATATAGATGATCATGACAACAATCCAAATAACGATAAAAATAAGTACACTCCATACAAGATTATTACTAAAAAAGTGAAAGATGAGTCTGGTAAAACAACTACAATTAAAATCGGCTACATTGGTTTTGTTCCCCCTCAAATTAATGAATGGGATAAAGCAAATTTAGATGGAAAAGTAATAACCAAGAATATCGTAGAAACAGCTAAGAAATATGTACCTGCTATGAAAAAGAAAGGTGCAGATTTAGTTATTGCATTAACTCATTCTGGCTTTAGTGGAAAATTAGACAATACAGAAGATACGATTTATGCATTGAGTAAAGTATCTGGAATTGATGCAATTACTTTTTCACATACACATAAAGTATTCCCTGCCAAAGATGTTGCTAGCTTAGATGCGTTATTTAAAGATCCCAATGGACAACCATTACCTGGGGTAAACAACGAGAAAGGAACGATTAACGGGGTTCCTGCCGTACAAGCTGGTTTTGGCGGTGGTAATTTAGGGATTATCGATTTAACTTTGAAAAAAGTCAAAGGAAAATGGGCAGTTTCAAATTCCCAATCTGAAAATAGATCAATTGAAGCAGTAGCTGCAGACACAACGATTGTAAATGCCGTTAATGCAAATCATGAGGCAACATTAAAATATGTTAATACAGCCATTGGCAAAACAACAGATGATATTTATAGCTATTTTGCACTAGTACAAGATGATCCATCTGTTCAAGTCGTGACAAATGCTCAAAGGTGGTATGTAGAAAAATATATCGCCTTAAACAAGCCTGAATTAAAAAACATTCCGATTCTATCAGTAGGTGCACCTTTTAAAGCTGGACGAAATGGCGTGGATGAATACACAGAAATTAAAAAAGGTGATTTAACAATCCGTAGTGCTGGAGATTTGTATCTTTATGACAATACATTAAAAGCGATTAAAGTAAAAGGCTCTGACGTAAAAGAATGGCTTGAGATGTCAGCAGGTCAATTCAATACCATCGATCCTACAAAAACAACGGAACAAGCATTGATTAATTCTGCATTCCCAGTTTATAATTTTGATGTTATTGATGGTGTTAAATACCAAATTGACGTTACAAAACCAGCTAAATACGGTACAGACGGTAAACTGGTAAATCCTACATCCAGTCGAATTGTGAATCTCGAATTCAACGGCAAACCGATTGATCCTAATCAAGAATTTATCGTTGTTACAAATAATTATCGCGCGAACGGCGGAGGAAATTTCCCTGGTATAAAAGGAAGTCCATTAGTAGTAGATTCAGCTGATGAAAATCGACAAATCTTAATGGAATATATCACTGAAAAGAAAGAAATTACCCCAACTGCTGATGGCAACTGGTCTATTGCACCAATTTCTGAAAAGGTGAACGTAACATTCACAACTTCTCCAAAAGCAGTGCAATATATCACTAAAGATAGTCCATTCTCTTACACAGGTAAAAAGGATTTAAGAGATTTTGGAATCTTTAATATTAACCTTCATCGGTAATAAAAAGTTTAGAAGAAGTAATAGTTATCATATACTTTAAGTAGGTATTGCATTTCCAATTAATGTTATTCTAAAAGTAAAATACACAGCACCGAAGCATCTTTTTTCAGTGCTGTGTATTTTAACATAATCGTCATATATAAGAAATTTGTTATTATACTTAGAAAATAGTTTCACGGAGCCGTTGCCAAAGGACTTGGCATTCTTAGACTCTTAGACTCTGTTCCTTGAAGAATAATATGAATTATTGGGTTGTAATTTTAGAAAAGCTGAAATGGAAAGTATTTATGAAATTGATTCAATTAATTTATCTATTATATTTTCTACGTTTTTAATGATTATTCCCCATTGTTGTTCTAACTTTTCACTTAATCCAATATTAAATTTTATTTCGTAAGGTTCTACACCAATTATATATCCTTTTATCCTATCTTTTGATAAATGTAAAATTTGGAACAAATGCAGGTTGTGTGGTGATATATCTAGTGTATGAAAACCATTTAGACTTTCTAATGGATAAACTGTAACATCGCCTGGATCACAACCTGAAAAAATAGCATCTAATAGTATAACAAATGTTGCTTTTTCAATTAGTCCAATACAATATTCAACATCTGACTCACCAATTATATATTGTATGGTAGAGTTTTTATTTTGTAATGCAATTTCTTCCGCAAGGTAAATTCCTACACCATCATCCATCATTAAACGGTTTCCTATCCCAAGAACAATGATATTTTCCATTTAAAGTACCTTTATAGTTTTGACTTGTTTACCTGGCCTATATACATGAGTTGCACAGGACATACACGGATCAAAGGACCGTAAAATCCTCCCTATTTCAACTGGTTGATCTGGATTTTGAATTGGTGTACCTACTAAGGCTTCTTCAGCTACACCTCTATTGCCGTTCTCATCGCGCGTTGAGAAATCCCATGTAGATGGCGTTATAATTTGATAGAAAGAAATCTTTTTGTCTTTTATTTTAAGCCAATGTCCTAACGCCCCTCTTGTAGTATCTACCAATCCCTTTCCTGATGCAGATTCAGGAATTTCGTATTTTTGCTGTACATCTACATCTGGAATAATTTGTTTCAGCAGTGTACTTATAATTTCAGTTATTTTCTTGGTTTCAAGCGCTCTAGCAATTGTTCGATCCATTGCTGAGACTCTATTTGGATAGGCTCCACATAAAATTAATCTTGCTAACGGTCCCACTTCAAACGGTAAATGATTATATCTTGGTGCTTTAACCCAAGAATATGCCTCTTTCTTATCCATATCAGGCACTGGAACTATCGAATCTGGCTTATACGTGTTTTCTGGTGCCTTAAACCAAGAGTAATCAATTTTTTCTTGGATGTTAGTTTCATCAAATACTTCAATACGATCATTCATTTTTACAAATGGATCAACATAAAGAGTTCCTAAATCTTCATAATGATTAAAAGAACCATATGATAGTAGATTGCCGTACCCTCCTCCAAGTTGAAAATACTCTGGGTAATATTTTGCAATATCGTATACATCAGGTATCATTTCTTCATTTATAAAAGCGGTTATTTTTTGTAGATTTGCGTCAAGAAGAACTACTTTCTCCGCAGTTGCTTTCGTTGTAACTCCTCCTATAAAGACTCCATGGTTATGGGGAGCTTTACCTCCTAATACCGCTAACATTTGGTGAGCTAAACGACTTATTGAAAGTGAATCAAAGTAATTTTTTGAAATCCGATTGTTTATTTCTTTTGGTAATCTAAAATCATCATGATCTGCTTGTAAAATTGTAGTTTGTTCAATTTTCACAAAATCAGGAACAGTATATTGATAAAAGTGGCGAATATGATTTTGTAAAAATTCACAAGCATGAATGATATCTCGTAAATATATTCCTTGCTCATTTGGTTTAATCTTTAGAGCATTCTCTAAAGCTAAGGATGAAGCCATTGAGTGTGCGGCTGAGCATATACCACAAATTCTTTGTGTAAAATAAACCGCGTCAAATGGGCTTCTATCAATCAACATTTGTTCAAAACCACGAAATAAATTTCCTTTTGTTTTCGCATCAACTATTTTGTTTTGTTCTATGAGCACATCAATTTCCATAAAGCCACTAATTCGTGTTAAAGGATTAATAACAATTCTTTTACTCATCTTTCACCACTCTCGTTGTATCAAAGCTTATGAAAGGCGCCATAGCATCCGGAAAACCAAATTGGGCACAGCCAATACATGGTGTGTTATCCCCAATAGGCCAATTTACATGTCCATTCCACTGCCTTGTTGGACAATCCGTTCTGGTAACTGGTCCTCTGCAGCCGAGTTTGAACAAACAGGTTTTGTCACTTAGTTTTTCAGCAAAAATCCCACGGTCAAAAAATGGTCTTCTTGGGCATCGGTCATGTATTAACGTGCTATAAAACATTAAAGGGCGTCCTAAATTATCTGTTTCCGGTTCCCCGTACAATAAAAGATGTGCGACCGTTCCTAAAAACCAATCCGGGTGAACTGGACAACCCGGTAATTTGATCATCTTCTTATTTGGAAGAACATTTTGTAAGCTTACTGATTGAGATGGATTCGGTTTAGCAGCCGATACCCCTCCGTGAGTTGCACAAGCCCCTACTGCTAGAATAGTGGATGCCTTTTCTCCTAACATGGTTGCCGCTTGTAAACCCGTTAGCGGTTTCCCTTGCCACCTACCTATTACGTTATATAACCCATTATTTTTTAATGCTACGGCTCCTTCAACAGCTAATATATACTCCTCATCCATTGCTTTCATGAGTTTATCTATAGCCTTTTCACCTTCTGACACCATTAAACTGTTACTATATTGAATATTAACCATGGATTGAAATGCATATTCAAAGTCGGGGTTTTGCCCATTTAGAAGAGAAATGATATTTCCTGAACATCCATTTAGCTCTAAATAAATAAGATTTTTTTTCTTAATTAGTCCATCCTTAATGCCATTCATTGCGCTTTTCTTTAATCTTTCTGCAATCGCTTCATTGGTTACCTGTTCTGGAGGTAAAACGAAATTTCCCATTACACCAACCTTCCAACTACTGGTAATGTATTTAATATAGATTGCTGTCCTGCATGACAGGAAGCAAACTCTTGGGTATAGTCTCTTCCAGAGATTAATCCAAAATGTGTAGCAGCTGCCCAAGCCCTGTTGTTCGTTACATCATACACATTATTTTTTACCGCCACATAGGCAGGTCTTCCATTTTTTCCATTATAGGAACTTAATTCTTCTGCCGTGAAATTTCGTAGATTAGGTGGTGGAGCTGTTTCATTACTTAAAGGGGTTTTTGGTGGTATTTGAGTAGAACTAACCGCATTGCTATTTATAGGGACTATTTGTTGAGCAGATGGATTCGTATGGATTAACTGATTTGCAAGTAGTTCACTAATGAATTGAATTGATGATAGTGTATCCCATAACCTTTGCAGGATTTGAGGTGTCATTGAACCGCAATTATATGTGGAAAGTGTATAAATGTCCTGTCTTGCCTGATTAATATGAGAATTCAGTTGAAATCTAAGAATCTCGTTGTTTTGCATTATGCCCTCCCAATTTTACAGATTCCACATATATTATGCTTGAAGGCTAGAATAATTTAACATATTCTAGGCAAAAGTAATCCTGAAAGGCGATGGAGACGTCTTGTTGTGCCAATCGGAGTTTTTATCATTAATTTCCCCACTTGGTTTTGACAAGAAGTAACTTGACCAATTACAGCTGCTTCCTCTCCCAATTTATTAGCGTTTAAAATATCTAAAACCATTTTTTGCTTTAATGAATCAACAACAATCACTACTTTCCCTTCATTAGCTATATATAGAGGATCAAAACCCAAAATATCACATGCGCCTTCAACTTCTTTTCGTATTGGTATCAATAGTTCATCCAATTCCACATTAAAGTGGAAATCTTCACATAGCTCTACAAGCGTTGTTGCTAAGCCACCTCGAGTTGGGTCTCGCATAATACGAATTCCTTCAACTTTCTCTAAAAGTTGATGAATTAAATCATTTAAGGAAGCACAATCGCTCTCAACCTTCGTTAGTAACCCTAGTTCTTCACGTGCAGATATAATTGAAATTCCATGATCTCCTAATGTCCCACTAATAATAATCGAATCACCTGGGCATATTTTCTCAGGAGTCATTTGATACTTTTCATTTACAACACCAATTCCTGTCGTATTTATAAATAAGCCATCTACGCTCCCCTTTTCTACAACTTTCGTATCACCAGCAATAATGGAAACCCCAGCATTTCTTGCTTCTCTTGCCATACTCTCAACAATGATATTCAAATCTCTTAAAGGAAAACCTTCTTCAAGAATAAATCCAGTAGTTATTACTTTTGGAATCGCACCACTTACTGCTAGATCATTTATTGTACCTGTAATGGCTAGTTTTCCAATATTCCCCCCTGGAAAAAATAGTGGTTTGACGACGTAACTATCTGTACTGACAGCTAAAGTTTTGGAAGTACTTTTTAAGATAGCAGCATCAAGTTGTGTCTGCTCTCTGTTCCCAAAAGATGCAAGAAATACATCTCGAATAAGTTGGTGTGTTAAGTCACCACCTTCTCCGTGTGCCAAGGTAATCCGTCGAACCAAGATTTATACCTCCCTCATGTACTGATAATATGCTGCGCATGTCCCTTCTGTAGATACCATACAAGGACCTATAGGACGTAATGGTGTACAACTTTTGTTGAACAAGACACACTCTTCTGGTGTAATGAGTCCACGAATAATTTCTCCACAGCGACATTTCGTTTTCCTTGGTTCTCCTACATTCACTTTAAATTTTCTTTTTGCATCAAATTGAGCATATTCACGTTTAAATCCTAAACCACTTTTTGAAATAACACTCATTCCTCGCCACGCCTCGTCATGAAAATCAAAATATTTTTTTATCAAATTTTGAGCAACTGGATTTCCTTCATCTTTTACCACATACTTATAGTCATTAATAATTGATACTTTTTTATCTATTAAAAGTTGTAAGATTTTATAAATACCGCTCAATAACTCAATGGTTTCAAACCCCGTAATGACACCCGGCATCTGAAACCCTTCGACTAAAAATTCATAATTCTTTTTCCCCATCACAACCGACACATGCCCTGGTAATAGAAATCCATCTATATTTACGTCTTCAGAGCTAAGTAATACTCTTAACACAGGCTCTACTAACTTAGTAGTCATCCATATTGAGTAATTTTTCAACTCTTTTTTTTGCGCTTCGTGAACAGTTAACGCTAGAATAGGTATTGTCGTTTCAAACCCAATTCCTAAAAAAATAACCTCTTGATCAGGATTTTCTTCTGCAATTTTAATACTATCTAAAGGTGAATAGACAACTCTTATATCCTTTCCTTCGGTCTTTGCCTCCATTAAACTGAAATTAGAGCCAGGGACACGCATCATATCGCCAAAAGTGCAAATTATTCTTTTAGGGCCCTCAGTTAATTTAATCATGGCATCAATAGACTTTTGATCTGTTACACAAACTGGACAACCTGGACCTGCTATTAAACGGACGTGTTCTTTTAATCTCTTTTTTATTCCAGATTTCGCAAATGCCATTGTATGTGATCCACACACTTCCATTAACACGGGTACCCTTCCATTTTGTTCTTTAAATGTATTAGCTAATCTCAAAACGGCTTCTATTGATTTACGAATTAGTTGAGGATCTGAAAGGTCATTCAGCTGTTCCATTAATTAAAATCCTCCATTCTTCAATACTTTCTTTAGCAAATTTCTCGTCAACTATTGTCATTGCTTGCCCAGCATGTAATAAAATATAGTCGTTGATCTTAACACCTGGAACAAAAATGATTCCGGCATACATTCTAGCCCCCATCACATCAACTAACGCTTTCTCTTCCTCAATCGAAATAACTTTAGCAGGAACAGCTAAGCACATTTGAACTCAACGCCTTTCTATAGTTATTTTGAAATTGCTTTTGCAGCTATGATCATTTGACCAAATGCTAATCCCCCATCATGACATGGAATATTTTTATGAGTATAAACGTTGAATTCTTTATGTTCGAGCTGACGTTGTATTTCTTTACGTAAATAATTATTTTGAAATGTTCCTCCAGACAAAACAAGCGTTCTACTCAAATGTGGATTATTATTAATAATCTTTAAAGTCATATCAACACAGCTTGATACGATTGTTCGGTGGAATTTTTGAATAATAGGATTCAGCGGTTTTTGTAGTAGTTTTTCTTGGATAATCTGATAAATCATAGGGGAAAAATCTAGTTCAAGTTGATTATGTATAGTTGGTATGATTTGATATGGATAAGTTGTAGAAGAGTTTTCTACTTGTTCATGATTCATTTTATCCGCTAATTTTATAGCTGGCTCACCTTCATATGTGGAAGTCATGCAAATACCAAGAATTGCGCTTATAGAATCAAATAAACGTCCACAAGTACCTGCCATCGGGGTATTAATTTGTTTAGCAATCATCTGCTCAATAATGTTTATTTCAAATAATTTCTCAGGAAAAAGCTTAGCAAGCCATTTTCTCCCCTCATTTGGCCAGTAAGAAAGAATCATTCCCACCGCATTTCTCCAAGGTTCTTTCACTGCTTTTTCTCCACCTGGAAGCGGCGTATACTTTAAATGCCCTAATCGCTGATAAAAATTGGCGTCCCCATATAAAAATTCAAATCCCCAAATATGTCCATCATCTCCGTATCCTGTTCCGTCTAATATGATTCCTAAACAAGGTTCATCAAGATGATTGTCTTCTATACAAGAGACATGATGTGCATGGTGATGTTGAATTTGAATTATATTACAGTTGTAATTCTTTGCAAAAATAGTCGTTGAGTATGATGGATGTTTATCAACAGCCACATTCTTTATGTCTACTTCATACCACTTGGAATATTGCTTTAGTTGCTCTTCAAAATATTGATTCATTTCTTCATTTTTTAAGTCACCAATATACGGACTCAGAATAATTTGATTTTGTTTTCCAATAGCAAATGTGTTTTTTTGATTTCCACCTAAAGCAACAATATTCGAAACCGTAGAATTTGTTGTAAATACTTCTGGAGCAAATCCCCTTGCACGTCTATAAAATAACAGTTTTCTCTCGTCCAATTGAACAACAGAATCATCAATTGGGTGAACAATTTCTCGATTGTGGGTTAATTTATAATCACAGATTTCCTGTAAATTTGTTAAATCAGTATCTTTGTATTGAATGGGGAAGCCAGAAGGGTTTGCACTAGTCATTATGAGACACTCCACATCATTTCCTTCAAATAATAAATGATGTAGTGGCGTATACGGTAACATGATGCCAAGCGTCGTTAAATCTGGAGCTATTATTTCTGGTAAAGCGCAATCTGTTTTTTTATGTAATACTGCTATCGGCATTGCAGAACTGGTAATTATTTTTTCTTCATCAACTGTAATATGACATAAACTTTTTGCAATTTCCAATGATTTTACCATGATTGCAAATGGCTGTTGTGGTCTTTGTTTTCGGAGCCTCAATCGATTCACTGCCTTTTCCTGATATGCATCGCAAGCCAAATGATAGCCTCCAAGACCTTTTATCGCAATAATTTCACCATGTTGGATGAGCTCAATCGTTTTTAAGACAGCAGTATGATTTTCAGCAAGTAATTCTCCCTTTTTATTCAAAAGCGTAAGGGTAGGTCCACATTCAGCACAACAAATTGGTTGTGCGTGGTGTCGACGATTAAGTGGATTATTATACTCTACTTGACAAGCAGTACACATTGAAAATGCACTCATTGTTGTGTTTGGACGATCATAGGGTAATCGGTTAATAATCGTATAGCGTGGCCCACATTGCGTACAATTTATAAACGGATATTGAAAGCGTCTATTTAGAGGATCTCTCATCTCTTCTAAACATTCTTTACAAATAGCTGCATCTAATGTTATCGAAGTAACACTAGCTTCAGTATTAATTTCGCTTTGGATAATCGAAAAATCTTTATAATAGACTGGCTGCGTTTCGTAAATATGAATTTCATTAATTTTTGCCAATTTTGGTGGAGACAATTCAAGTTCCTTTAACATTTTAGTAATCTGTTGTTTTTCTCCTTCCAGTATAATATTTACACGATCAATATTATTTTGAACTGTTCCATTAAGTTGATGCTTTTTTGAAAGCGCGTAAACAAATGGACGAAATCCTACTCCCTGAACCTTCCCTTTAACAATCACATTTATAGCGCTAAACATTTATAATACGCATCCTTTATCCAACTTAACCAACTATCCATTCCAATTCCTGTTTGTGCAGATAGTACTTTTAGTTGTGCTTTGGGATTAATTTTCTCTAAGTCCCTTTTTGCTTCTTCTAAATTGAAAGAAAGATATGGTAGAAGGTCAATTTTATTAATGATTGTTATATCTGTTTTTCTAAACATTACAGGGTATTTTGGAATTTTATCATTCCCCTCAGGAACGCTTAACACAACTACTTTATAATCTTGTCCTAAGTCATAACCGGATGGACAAACTAAATTACCGATATTCTCAATAAAAAGGATGTCGATACTTTTAAGATCAAACTTTGGTATGGTTTTAGCAATCATTCTTGCATCAAGATGACAACCACCAACTGTATTAATTTGAATTGTTTTGATTCCAAGTGACCGTAATCTTTCAGAATCAAGCTCTGTTGCTAAATCCCCTTCTATGACGGCAATCCTAAATTCATCTTTTAAACTTTTTATAGTCTCTTCCAACAAGGTTGTTTTACCCGCGCCTGGAGAACTCATCAAATTGATAACTAGGATTTTATGTTGTTTAAAAATTCCCCTATTTCTATTTGCGACTAAATTTTGATCTGATAAAACATCTTCCTTTAAGTTAATTTTCAAAGTTGTCACTTCCTTCATAAGATTCTGTTCTAAATGTTTCTCCAGAAATGAGAACACAACTTGGTAGATCACATTTCGGACAAAGTGCAATTCGATAATCAGGTACAAATTCATATAAACACTTTAGACATCTTGATTTTGCTTCTTCTCGTATAATATGTAGTTGTGATTTTTCATCAAGAAGACCCATCTTTTCTTTACGAAGATAGAAAAAAGCTAACTCTAAAGCATCTGGTAACACATTGGAAAGGTCCCCTACAATTACATCGATTTTCTTTACTTTCGTAAAACCTCTAACCGCAGCATCCTCTGAGACAAGATGAATAATTTCAAACATTAATGACATCTCATGCATTAGAAAAGCACCTTTCTCATTTCTCTTCATAAATTTTATGTATATTTTTACAAAAAAGAACTTGCTATCGTTAAGTTTAAGTAAGGAATATTTTCTCTACAAAAAATATTTTTGGGCTTTATTTTCTATGATTAAAATAACATTTCAAAGCCATATTAAGAATGAGCCAAATGGAAAGGAGCGTTCATCTGATGGGAAGAGACAATAAACAAGGCAAAAGCAAAAATAAAAACTCATTACCTCAAACACCAAAAAACGAAAAAATAGCACCACAAGCTGCGAAAGAAGAAACTGCTCAAGAGTTAGTTGAGCTCGAAAACTTAGTTGCTAAAAATAAACAAAAGAAAAAACAAAAATAGGAGGGCTCTCTTATGGAATATCAACGAGCACAAGAAATTGTTGCTTCACCGAAAGAATTTGAAGTTAGCTATAACGGTGTTTCTGTTTGGATTGATAAGTTACTTAACGAAAGAACTGCAACCGTTCATTTAAGACATTCTCTTGAAGAAAGATCTGAAGTGGATATCTCCGAATTAAAAGAGGAATATCTCATACATTAAAACTAGGTCCCATTGGAAATTTCCAGTGGGATTCATTTTTGTATGCTTTAGTTATATTTTTCTTGCCTTTTTAAAGACATAAGTTTATTATAAGTATTGATTGATAATTTTATTACATAATTTATGCCCTTATAGCTCAGCTGGATAGAGCAAGAGTTTCCTAAACTCTGTGTCGCAGGTTCGAGTCCTGTTAAGGGCATTTTTTTAATTGGATCTACCCTAAAAAAATTCAGGACATTAAATTAACTAAATATCATAAATTAAAATATTAAAAATAATCAGAATATTTTGCATTTTATATTTTTTTCTGTTACTATATGATAAAGTTACTTCCATCACAACTATGGTTTTCATTTAAAAGGAGATGAATATTATGACAAAGGTAGTTTTAGTAAATGGACAATACTTAGCAATCATTAATGAATCACATATGGTAGAAACAAGAGAATTACCAGAAGGCATCCAACTCGGAGCGATGAGTGAAGTTGAATACGACCATACAACAGGTCAAATTATTGTAGATGGACAGATTCTTTAATCTGAATCCATCTTTTTTAATGTTCCTGGAGTCACCGTCATTTGTTCCATTAGTTTGTATTTTACATTTAGCTAAGAATTACAAAATTAGTCCACTTTCCTCTTTTTTAAAATTTTTCTACTCACACCATAAAATAGATTTACAATGTGTTAATTTCTACTCCTTCTTTTTTACCTTCATATCTTTTCCACCAACAATACTATGCTGAAAGCTAATAATACTCTGCAAAATTATCTAGAAGAATTTTTACTTTTTATTCAACTACTCTACTTCTTCCCCTCACTTTATTATGATCTAAATCACTCGATCCAGATCCTTATCAAGCATTTTTTTAAATTCTTCATAAATAACGATGAAATTTATTAAAAAAACACTATTGTATAAAAATCATAGATTATGTATAATAACAACCTGTCGAGAAACAATTTAAGTCATTTCGTAAATTTCTATAGAATTCGATATATTTCAGATTATTTTGGCATCAGTAAGGAGCAAGGCTATGTTTAAGAAAAAGAAAGTAGATCAAGGAAATAAGGGTGTTAATGCATATGTATTAATCTTTGCTTTAATCGTCATTTCTGCTATTTTAACGTATATCGTACCAGCTGGACATTATGATACAAAACAAGTAGATGGTCGAAGTGTGATTAAACCAGAGACTTTTACGTTTGTAAATAATCATCCAATTGGTCTTTTAGATTTATTTAGTGATATTCATCAAGGTATGGTGAACGGTGCGGGTACAATTTTCTTCGTATTAATCATTGGTGGCGTATTTGGAATTATTAATGCCACAGGTGCACTGGACTCATTTATCGTGACATTTGCACGTAAAATGAAAAACCGTGAGAAATTAGTCGTTCCCATTTTAATGTTATTCTTTGGTATTTGTGGTGCAACAATGGGGATGTCAGATGAAGTAGCTGTTTATGTAGCACTTCTTGTACCCCTAACCATCGCATTAGGATTTGATGCTGTTACAGGCTTTGCGATTGTAGTAGTTGGTGCCTCAATGGGTTTCACAGCGGGCTTTTTAAACCCATTCTCTGTTGGGGTTGCACAAGGAATCGCTGAACTCCCAACATTCTCAGGAATCGGTTATCGTCTAATTGTATTCGTTGTGTTCTACACAACAGCAGCCATCTTTGTTTATCGTCATGCGATGAAGGTTAAGAAAAATCCGGATATAGGGATTTACGGTAAATTCGAAAAGTTAAGTCCACATACCAAAGAAGATCTGTCCGTTACCTTCACATTACGGCATAAATTAGTCTTAACTGCTTTTTTAACGAACTTTGTGATTTTAATCATTGGTGTGATGAAATATGGCTGGTATATTCCAGAGATCGCAGGACTATTCTTAATGTTTGGTATTATTATGGGAATTGTTGGAGGCCTTGGAGCATCTGAAATTGCCGATAGTTTTGTAAAAGGAGCATCTGACCTAATCGGTGGCGCCTTAATCATCGGGTTAGCACAAGCGGTGCTAGTCATCTTTAAATCAGGTGGGTTGATGGATACTATCTTACATTTTGCCTCTGCTTTATTAAATGATCTCCCATCAACATTCACAGCTGTTGGTATGATGATTTTACAAATGATGATCAACTTCCTAGTCCCATCCCAAAGTGGACAAGCAGCACTGACAATGCCAATCATGGCACCATTAGCTGATCTAGTAGGTGTCACACGCCAAACAGCTGTACTTGCCTTCCAATTAGGTGATGGAATTGCTGCAAGTATGTTCCCTACAAACGGTGCACTGATCGCGGCACTTGCAGTCGCAGGTATCCCATGGAACAAATGGGTAAAATGGTATTTCAAATTCTTTATCATTATCTTCATACTTTCAGTGATTCTGTTAGTAATTGCCGAAAAGATGAATTATGGACCGTTTTAAAGCTATATGTACCTACATTATAAATAGTTTAAAGGGGCTTATCCACTTGGTAAAGCGTTCCCTTTTGAATCAAAAAATGCAAGAAAAAGCATGCATGACCATTCACATATGGAATAGGTCATGCATGCTTTTTCTTATTTCGACTTTGTTAAATTTAATAACGCAACTCAATAACTTTTGAGCAAAAGCTCCTATTTATTTAATAAGATTTCCTAATAGTTATTGAATGTTGTCTATACCCCTTAATATTCTAATGCTTTATTGACGGATTCAATTGCATGTATTTCTGTTGTATCGAATATAGGAATTTCTGAATCCTCTTGTTTGACTAATAATCCAATTTCCGTACACCCTAATATGATTCCCTCAGCACCATTTTCAACTAAGTTTTTGATAACTTCCTTGTAATAATCTCTTGATGTTTGTTTAATGTTACCTAAACATAATTCTTCATATATAACCTTGTTAATCATTTCTCTTTCAGTATCATTTGGAACTAAAACACTAATCTCGTTAGATTCTATTCTGGATTTATAAAAATCTTGCTCCATCGTGTACTTAGTGCCTAATAACCCCACCTTTGTCAAATTTGATTTTTTTATTTGATTGGCAGTTGCATCAGCTATGTGTAAAACAGGAATTGTTATCCTTGCTTCTATATAATCTATTACTTTATGCATCGTATTTGTACAAATTACTATAAATTCTGCACCTGCATTTTCTAAAGATGATGCAACATCTCCTAATGTTTTACCTGCACTTTCCCAATCACCTTCCACTTGATAGCGTTCAATCTCTTCAAAGTCAACGCTATATAAAAGACATTTTGCAGAATGTAATCCACCTAATCTGTTTTTTACCTCTTCATTAATGATTCGATAATATTCAACCGAAGATTCCCAACTCATTCCACCAATTAGTCCTATTGTTCTCATAAAGTTCCCCCATATCCACTTTGTAATATATACCTAATTATACAATTTTTTTAAAGTATCAATTCTTTTAAAAAAACCTTTCCCACATTGCACAATACTTTGTGTCTTTGACTAAAAATTAATTGTTAAATTGGGCTTGAAAATAAATGCTAAAATTGTATATTATTAGTATACCTAATTTATTGGAATTATCTGGAATTAAAAAAGAGTTTTAATAGACTATTGGAGGGATCACAAAATGGATTATTTAATAGAAACATGCAATCTAACCAAGCTTTTTGGTCAACAAAAAGTGGTTAATAATCTTTCTTTACATATCAAAAAAGGAGAAATATATGGTTTTAGGCATTATTTTATGTAGATATGAATTCTATAAAAATAAGGTTAAGTAGCTATGCAAAATGTTAAAGTATTTAAATATCACAAGTTCGAATCATTTTAGTAATGTTTCTAAGAAGTACAAAATAGATAGCTCCTATTTTTCAATGGGTGCTATCTATTTTGTTTATCAATGTAAAAAAATCAAATCACATTATGACATTTAGACGTTTGTGCAACTTTCAGTAAAGTTGAATGATTAACATAGTGGATCCTACATTCAACTAACTCAAAAATGATTTAGCAACCTTCTTATGCTGATATGTCATTGCGATCGTCATTTTGTACATTTTTCGGTATGGCATCATTATATGGCATATTACTATGTCCATAGCTACGATGAATCATCATATATACTAAACCAATAACAATTACTACAACTCCTGAAACAATTACGATGTAATTATCATACCAAGCTACATCTGGTGTTCTTGGCCAACACATGTTGATCATTGCGATTATTCCGTAAAGGAGTGCACCAATATTGATAGGTAGCCCCCACTTGCCTAATTGATACTTACCACTTGGTTTCCACCCTTTTAGTCTAGCTCGAAGTGCAGCAAGAACAACCATTTGGAATCCAAGATAAATGCCAAATGATGCAAAACTAACTACCTTTGTAAGCGCATCTGTAGACACTTTTGATCCCAACACAATGATTGCTGGAACAATAGCTGCAAGAAGTAACGCATAAGGTGGAATGTGACGGGCAACCGAAAATTTCTTTAACAATTGGCTTCCTATTATCATATCGTCACGTCCATACGAATAAGCAAGTCTACTTGCAGCCGCTTGTAAACTAATTGCACATGAAAGGAAAGAAATCAACACAATACACAGTACAATCTTCGCGCCAACCGTACCGAATGCCTTGTTTAGTAGTGTATCAACTGGTGCTACGTCCTTTCCAGAAATAACTGCCGGAATATCAGCAACAGAAAGTACTAAAGAAAGGCAAACAAAAGTTGCTGCAGCTCCACCAATGTAAATTGTTCGTCGCATTGCCTTTGGGATCAAAACGCCTGGATTGGGTACCTCTTCAGCAACATCGCCACAAGCTTCGAACCCATAATATAAAAATGCACCAATTAATCCAGCTGCTGCAAATGCATAAAAGAAACTATGACTACCTTGAGCACCAAAAGAATCAAAGAACACACCAAGATTATGATGTCGTTCTGTAATAATTAACCAAAATCCTACTACAAGTGCACCAATAATCTCTGCTGCAAAACCAATTACTGCTGCAGCTGCAAGAACCTTTGTGCCAAGAAAATTGATAATTGTTGATACTACAAGCAAGCCTATTGCACAAAGGATCGTCGAATTCACCGATGATTCAAAACCCAAAACCTGCGCTATAAAAGGTCCAGCTCCGTATACAACGCTGGCAATCGTCACTAGCAAAGCCATTAAGTAGACCCAACCAGTCATCCATGCCCACTTACGTCCCCATAATCTTCGGGCCCAAGGATAGACTCCTCCTGCTACGGGGAATTGCGCAACAATTTCACTAAAGACAAGTGCCACTAGGAGTTGTCCGAATCCACAGATGACAAGACTCCAAATCATCGGTGGGCCACCTTGCGCAAGCGCGTAAGCAAATAGTGTGTACACCCCTACTACCGGTGAGAGGTATGTGAACCCCAGCGAAAAGTTTGCCCATGGGCTCATGTCGCGTCGAAATTCAGATTCATATCCAAGTGCAGCCAGTTGTGCAGCATCACTATCATGATGGTCCGATCTAGATTCACCGACATTTTTGTTCAGATTTTCTTGCATGTTTTGAACCTCCTTTAATTTGTAGATATATTTTTCATTGCAATTCTCATGCCAATAAACAGAATTATATGAACATTCAGTGAACTATGGGCGAAAAGGTATTTTTTTTATAATCAAATTCAATTTTGAAAGATTGTATTCAATAGTGAATAAACTATTTGAATGAATCAATCTTCATAATGCATAATTCTTATCAAATAAACGACTCGCATTTTCGAGGGCTCTACGCTAATTCCACTTCAACTTCAACTTCAACTAAGATAGCAACATTAGATTTTCATCATAAAAATCTAGATTTTTTTCTTTATCAGTGGCCTCGGACGACTTGACGAGGAGATTGTAGCCAAGCCCGTGGAAAGCGACATCAGTAGTTAAATATCCAATTATTTATAGTAATAAGTGAATATGTTGAAATGTTCAATTTAAAAATTGAAATGAATTTATGAAATTGTTTCGAATACAATCATCTGCAATAAATTACATTTACATTATTCCCCCTTCAAGATAGAGTTGCATATAAGCCCTTTTTCCTATGAAATTTAGAATAAATTATGCAGGTTTGCCTTAACATCACCTAACTCACAGACAAGCAAATCTTATGCTTCCTCTCTTCAAACCCTCATCTAGGAGACTCTCAATAAATCTGACCTCTATTAAATATAGGGCATGTAAAAATTGGACAGAGTATGATATGGTATATTCTCTACAACTATTGATTTGAAGGTGAAGACCATGCTAGAAGTAAGTGAAAGTAAATTAGCACAGTATATGGTACATCATATAAGTGATGTGCTTATTTTGGGAGAGGAGGCATTCTCTCAGCCAGAGGTCATGCTCGAAGCAGCCTTTACACAACTTGCATTTAACAAAATCGATTGGGATCAACAATAAGAATTTTTTCACGAAACAGACATTGGATTAAACGAAGTGTACACATATGTAAAATCTATTTTTGATGATGAAAGTAGTTTCCTAGAACAATCGAAGCATATCGCTACACATCTACAAAGCGTATCCCAGCATCCTAATATTAAAGACGGCGAATTGTTTATTGGTATATTCCAAAATTGCCTTTGGAATACAGAGCCGAAAAAGGCAATTGCCATTGTAAAAATTGATGAAAGAGAAATATTTTTGGATGTAAAAAACGAACAAAATAAAATGATTGTCCATGGCATTGACGGTATTAATGTAAAGAAAGTTAATAATATGGCCGTTATCGTAGATATGGGGGCTGACGAAGCACCTGCTGTCTTTATCAAAACAAAAAAGAAAGAAGATGTCATCTATTGGCAAGAGCGCTTTTTAAAGATTAAGGTAGCAGATGAGAATTTTCATAAAACGAAACTAGCATTAACAGAATGTAAAAAATACATTCTAAAAGAAGATAGTTTTACGAATACCGAGAAGTTGGGTTTTCTAAACAAAACGCTCGATTATTTTAGAAACGAAGAAGAATTCGAAGTCAGTGACTATATTGACTCGGTTTTCGAAAATGCCGAGCCCGTACAAAAAGATATCATCGTCAATACAGTAAAACCCTACGAAACAGTCATTTCTGAGAGTGCAATTGAAAAGGCCGAAAAAAGTTATAAGCGTAAAATAAAACTCGATTCGAATATTGAAATTCAGGTAAACGTACGCGATATCGATCAAGTGGATGAACTAATCGAAGTCGGTTATGACGAAACAACTAATCGTAAGTTTTATAAAATTTATTTCCAAGAAGAAATATAATCGCATATCTCCCTCCAACCAATGGAGTTGACTCTTAATTAGAATCAACTCCATTTATAATTCCGTTTAAAAAAACTCTCGTTTCTTTTCATTCGCTACCTACCCTTTACTTTTAAAAACAACTTGATTTTCACATCTCACAATATACAAAATTATCAAATTATTATAAAATTTACTATGGTAATTACTTAATACTTGAATCAAGGAGGCGGTAACATGATTAAACAATCCATCATTGAAAATGTGTTGGAAGTCGCTCTTTCTACAGGTGGGGATTTTTCAGAAGTATTTATTGAAGATAAATATTCGAATGCACTCGGCCTAGTTAGTAACAAAATCGAAAATAGTATTTCGGGACGTGATTTTGGAATTGGTATTCGCATTTTTTCAGGTCTTCAAAGTATTTACACCTATACAAATGATTTTTCTGTAGAAGGATTACTTTTAGCAGCCAAAAAAGCAGCCCTTGCAATACAAGGTGGCGGTACAGGAACCATTCACCCACTAAAAAAAGAATCATTCCACCCCCTTCACCAAATTAAACAGATGCCACAAACGGTTGAACATAGTAGAAGAGCTGCAATTATGAGAAAGGCAAATGACATTGCTCGAAACTATGATCCACGTATAAGTCAAGTAAGAGTCCGTTATTTGGACGAAGAACAAAATATCCTGATTGCAAATTCAGAAGGCAAATGTATTGAAGATACACGCGTTCTTAGCCGATTAGCGATTCAAACAACTGCAACCGAAGGAAAAGAATTGCAAACTGGATTCTATGGTCCTGGTGCGCATGCTGGATTTGAGTATATTGAAAATTTAGATTTGAATCACTATGCTGGAGAAGCTGCACGTATAGCGATCAATATGCTTCATGCAGATGAATGTCCAAGTGGAAAATTCCCAGTTATTATCGACAATGAATTTGGTGGGGTTATTTTCCATGAAGCTTGTGGACACGGTCTTGAAGCAACAGCTGTTGCAAAGAACAATTCTGTATTTGCCAATCGAATTGGCGAAAAAGTTGCATCAGAAATCGTGACATACATTGATGACGGAACTCTTCCGAACGAATGGGGTTCTCTCAATATCGATGATGAAGGTGAAAAAACACGTAAAAATGTCTTAATCGAAAATGGTATTTTAAAAGGTTATTTAATTGATAAATTTAATGCACGTCGTATGAATGCTGAACCAACTGGCTCTTCACGCCGACAATCTTATCGCTTCAGCCCTACTTCACGGATGACGAATACCTATATTGCACCGGGTACCTCTACACCTGAGGAAATTATAGCTGCAACTGAATATGGCCTTTACGCAAAATATATGGGCGGCGGGCAAGTCAATCCTGCGACAGGAGATTATAACTTTGCGGTTGCTGAAGCCTATATTGTCAAAAACGGCAAAATAGAACGACCTGTTCGTGGGGCAACATTGATTGGAAATGGTGCAAAAACATTGCAACTTGTGGACCGTGTTGGTAATAATCTTGCGCATGGCGCTGGCATGTGCGGAGCCCAAAGTGGCAGTATTCCCGTCAATGTTGGTCAGCCTATGATTCGCGTTAGTGAAATTACAGTTGGTGGGACAAAGGGGGAATAATGAATGAAACGAAAAGAATTCCAACAACAATTATTGCAGGATGCACTCCATGCTGGTTTCTCAGAAGTTGAACTGTATTATGAACAAAAAGAATCCTTCCAATGTAAGATTTTCGATGGTGAACTTGATAGCTACGAAACGTCTGAAGATGGAGGTCTTGGATTAAGAGGACTTTATGATGGGAAGATGGGCTATTCTTATACAGAAAAAATGGATGAAGATTCCATTTCATTTCTAATTGAAAGTGCAAAAGCAAACGCTGCAATCCTAGATGAAGATGATGATTCGAATATTTTTAAAGGTAGTAAAGATTACCAAAAGCATTGTTTCTATAGCGAAGAATTAGCAAAAGTTCAAATTCCGGAAAAAATTGAATTACTTCGCTCCATCGAAGAAAAAGTACGTTCCTATGATGAGCGGATTGTTACGCTTGATGATTGTATTCTTTATGACTTTTCGACAGAACGCTCACTTGCAAACAGTAAAGGACTTTTTTTATCAGAAAAAAAGAATGGCCTATTAATCTATATCTCTACTGTAGTAAAAATTGGGGATGAACTGAAAACTGGCAGTTTTATGAAATCTACACGTGACTTTCATTCGTTAAATGCCGATGAAATTGCCAAAGAAGCTGCAGAAGAAGCATTATCCTATCTAGGAGAAAAATCAATTCCTGCTAGAAAATATCCAATTATTTTAAGACATGATGCTGCAGCATCATTACTTGCAACATTTTCTCCTATTTTCTCAGCCGAAAATGCTCAAAAAAACCAATCATTATTAAAAGGAAAAGTGGGCGAAAAAGTTGCAGCAGATCCCTTCACTTTATTGGACGCCCCATTCCATCCAGATGCTTTAGGAGGGTCCAATTTTGATGGAGAAGGTGTGGCAACAAAAAAACAGGAAATTATTAAAAACGGAACACTTGCTACGCTTCTTCATAACCGAAAAACAGCAAAAATTGAAGGCTGCGAATCTACAGGCAATGCATCAAAAACATCATACAAAGGTATACTTACAGTTGCACCTCAAAATATGTACATTTCTCCAGGAAAAGAGACAAAAGAAGATCTCATTGCTACATTAACAGAAGGAATCTTTGTTACCGAGCTTTCTGGTCTTCACTCCGGTACAAATACAGTTTCTGGTGATTTCTCAGTTGCAGCCTCAGGATTTCATATAGAAAATGGCAAAATTACATCACCGATCAATCAAATTACAATTGCTGGAAACTTCTATGAAGTATTAAATAAAATTGAACGAATCGGCTCAGACCTTCAATTTCGCCAAGGAGGAATTGGTTCCCCCTCTCTTTTGGTAAAAGAACTTTATGTAACAGTTGACTAAGTAAAATTTATAAAACAAGAGTTGAATCAGCGAATGACTTGATTCAACTCTTGTTTAGAGGTTAACTATTCTAATCTATTAAAAATAGATGAAAAATACAATACATGCTAAAATACCCATTATTAAAATCATGGATGATTCTCTAATAGAGTCCTTTACTCGCCAATGCGTAATCATTCCACCTATAGCCGTAATCCCAAGCACAAATGCTCCGATCATTGCGTAATTAGGGGCCCAATAACCAATGAGTAATAATGCTGCACCAACTATTTCCACAATTCCTGTAAACACTCTAAACCATTGAGGTAATCGCCATTTTTCAAAACTTTCAACATGCATTTTAGAACAACCTACCTTACCAATTCCCGCCATTGCAAAGATGAGTATGAGCATTGCTTGAAAAACATATGCTACGGTTTCCATGATTCTCCTCATCCCTTTTTAGATTGATGAATTAAATGGTTTCTACATTCTATTCATTGGATTGTTTTTTAATTAACCAATCATACTCAAAAAATTTAATTAGCATTAATTCATTCAGGTAATTTCAATAGAATTCACACAGTGGTACTTAGTAAAAGTCTTCAGTTCTATTTAGTTTTCCCATTCTTAAAAATGCCTAGAAAGATCAATACAATACCAACTATAAATATAATAATAAATCCATAGACCATAACTCCAAGCCCTGCAAATCCATCTCCAACGCTTATTCCAACCAGAATTCCAACTAGCCATGATAATAAAGGAGCAATAATCAATATAGTAGTGATTCCCCAAATTAAATACTTCTTTTTAGTTGATTTGTTAAGGCTTAAGGAAACAGATAATATAATTGCAATCATTAAAACCCCTATTGCAAATGCCACTTTCTAACACTCCCTTCAAATATGTCCTTCAAACTATTTTTATATATTCACTCTCTAACATCTATAGTATTCTTAAAAATGTATTTTTTCTTAAATGTATCCAACTTCATTTTTTAATCCTGCCCGCATGTTGAATAATTTTGAAATACAAAAAAACGCACAGTCAATTTCAGTGTGAAATCCCGTGCGTTTTCATTGCAACACTTATCCAATTGGTGAAACTTTAAAGAACTTTAATTTATATAATTTTCCTTCTATTTTGAGATGCCATTAACTTTTCAAAATCCTCTACACTTAATGGGCGGCTCATCAAATAGCCTTGTAGTTCATCACATTCAATTTCTTGGAGGAATAATTTTTGTGCTTCGGTCTCCACACCTTCTGCGATTACTTTGAAATTTAAGCCTTTTGCCATCATAACTATCAATTTAACGATTGCTGCATCTTTCTCACTTTTTTCCAATGCATTGATAAATGAACGGTCAATTTTTAGATGATCAATTTGAAATTCACTTAAGTATTGTAAGGATGAATAACCCGTTCCAAAGTCATCAATGGCTATTTGGAAGCCCATTTTTTTTAATGTTGAAAGTTGTGCAAGATTCTTATCTATTGGCCCCATAGCGATGCTTTCAGTAATTTCTAATTCAATATCATTTGGATTGGCTTTCGTTTCTTCGATAATTTTCGAAACCATCTGTATAAAGTCATTATGTTTAAATTGTAAGCAAGAAATATTCACAGCAATTCTAAGCTTAGTAAATCCTCTTTCCCTCCAATATACAGATTGTTTACATGCTTCGCGTAAAACCCGTTCTCCAATTTCCCAAATCAATCCATTCTCTTCAGCCAAAGGGATAAACTTGGAAGGGGGTATTAACTCACCTCCTGCTCTTTCCCAACGCACTAAAGCTTCTGCACCAATAATCTCATTATTGGTGAGTGAAATTTGGGGTTGGTAATGCAAAATATACTCATTCCGTTCGAGTCCTTTTCTCATAGCATTTTCTAGTTCCATAATAGGTTCCATACTCATTGCACAAGAATAAATCCTATAATTATTTTTTCCGTTTTCCTTTACCTCGTACATTGCTGTATCTGCTTTTTTTAAAAGTGTATCCCAATCGTCGCCATTATCAGGGAAAAAGGAAATACCAATACTAGGTGTGATGTGCAGTTCAACTCCGTTAATGTTAAAAGTTTCTCTTAGCGTTTTTAATAATTTGTCTGCAATTTTTTCCGCATTCTGTAAGTTCGTATTTTCAATTAATAGTGCATATTCGTCTCCACCGAGACGACTCACAACCTCATTTGGCACACAATTAACCAATCTTTTCCCTACTTGTTCTAAAAGTAAATCTCCATAAGTATGACCAAGACTATCATTAATTTGCTTAAATCGATCTAAGTCGAGTAAAATAAAAGCTATTCGTTTCTGATCTTCATCATTCGCATCAATTGCCTGTGAAAGTCTTTTCTGAATATATCTACGATTTGGCAAACCTGTTACCACGTCATGATACGCTAAATACTCCATTGAATTCACTGTTTCTACTAATTTATCCGTTCTTTCTTTTACTTTTAGTTCAAGTCCTTCATTTAAATTATTCAAATCTTTTACTAACTGATCATTCTCTAGTAGCGTAAATATTTGTCTTAAAATCACCAACAATATACAAATTACTAATCCAATAATAACTGTATTGATTTTGTACATAGTGATAATAAAATACAATGAAAGTAATAAAACACTCATATAAGGTGTAAAATATTTTGCAAATAAGTTTTCACTATTTTTACCATGTTTTACTCTTGGTGCTTTTGCTGAAATTTGAACATGATAAATCCCTGATAATCCAATTAAAAAAATGGATAAAATCCAGAAAGGCTCATTAATACTCCCTACCGTGTATGAATTCATCACTTTAAGATAATTAAAAATACTATCAGCGATAATTTGACTGGAAAGTCCTGAAATAAGAAGAAAAGTAGTCTTTTTCGAAAAGATGGTATTTGATGCATAAGAAAGAATTAAAATACCGACTAAAACACCCAAATCCAATATTGGATAAAGTAATTCAATCATATTAAACTTGATGTACAAATGTTGCCTTAGCAATGGTTCGATGATGAAAATCCAGCTAAGTGTTATAGCAGCAGACATGGCAATTAACATATCCAGGATGAATTTAACTGTAAATAAATTACTTTTTAATTCATTTATTACCACAAGAAGTGCTAAAAAATATAACCCATTCTGCACAATAAAAAACTTTTCTGCAATATTATCGAACTCACCGCTCCGATTTAGTATAAATTCGTTATAACTCCATATTACAATTCCAATCAGATAGCTTAATACGCCTAATCCAAGAAATAACCAAAAACTTTTAGCAGCGCCTTTATGTTTTAAAAACGTAGAAATGAGCCATCCAATCGATGCGCAACAAGTAATAATTTGAAAAGTTACTGCTCCCCAATCTAAAAAATTTTGGTTATGTCGGAAAATAATATTCCATAGGATGTTCGTTAAAATAAAAATTACTATAAAAGAATATGCAAACCTTTTAGTTCTAAGACTATACATGATGTTACTCCTATTAATTTATTTATATATGTATGTATTTTTAGTCTTGACTTAATCTAATAACCAACTATACTTTTCCCTATTTTGATAGACTTCTCTCGGGTTTACAATTGTAGGAATGACATAGTCTCCCTTATAATATATTTTTTCACCAACAGCCTTTATTGGTATTTTATAAACATTCTTTAATGCTTTGTAGAATACTCTTTCAAGTAAAGCTACACAATAATTAATGTTATGAGATTCTGCATAATTAATAAACACTGTTAATAATCTTTCCAGATTTTTGCCTCTATATTGTTTTAATATAGCTACCTTATCAACTTCTACAACTGAGTTTGGGTTATTTTTTAGTGATTCTATTTTGTAAAAAGGATATACCTTATTAATGTTATTAGTTATATCTAGACTATATGGCTTAAATTCAATGGATCCCACTTTGTGATTTTGTGTATCAGTAATGATATATCGATCTGCTGGAATTTTGTCATTTTCCAACCCATAGCCTTTCTCAAGCCAACATTCCATCCATATTTGATTATAATCATTTAGCAATGCCACAGAATCTACCTTTATGTACATAATGTGCTCCTCCTATAAAGTGAAACTTTAATCAGTGGGTTTTTCTTCATCCCCCACTGATTATTAGTTGAACCAATCGGGATTTTATGGACAGATTATCTCCTACCTCACTTCTATGCTTTCGCTGAATTTTGAGGTGGGAGTATTACTGCCCGTTAATGCGGGATAAAGTAAAAAATCATATTTATACTCTTGTGTTGATATGCACAAAGACTAGTATACCTATAAATCACAATGAAATAAAAGTATCATTGATGAAAAAAACGTACATATTTTTTACTGTTTTTTTATTTATTTTCTTATTCATAGCTTGTTTTATTATTATAAATAGGTATTTTGGATTAAATTTAAACTATTACTTTTTTATCAAAAACTTTTATTGGTAAACGTTCCATAATATCCGAGAGGTTTGATAAAACGATCATCTTTCTTTATCAACTATTATTTTTATCCGCGGTATGTGCTGTTCAATCCGCGTTTTCAGGCTATTTATCCACGATTTCCACTCCTCTATCCGCGATATTTTGAATTGTATCGGCGGTTCATACATTTTATATCCTAGTTTCCTTCAAATGATGTTCGTTTTTATTGTTTAAATCAAGATATGAAAAAACTGCTACCCATAATGGATAGCAGCTTTACCCTTAATAATAAATTTTCGTATACCAAGCGGGATGACCTTTTGTTGATTGACTTCCATTACTGATATAACGGAAGGACACATTACATGCTTCTAGTTTTTCCATAAACGGTTGGATTTCTTCGTTTGCAACTACCCAAAGGCTTCCGTCTTGTAATCGATAATCTATGGTTTCAAAACCTAAATCATTTAAGAACTTGACAATGGAAATTTTGCCATTAATTAATACATTTTGAATTAGTTCTGGTGGGATTTCATTGATCTTCGATACAGAGACTTTTCTCAATTCACTTTTATTTTGATTGGTATAAATTATTGTTGGATTTTTGGGGATTTCCTTGTTGAGCTTCTTTAAAGCATTTTGATATTCTTCTATAAATTCTATAGTCGTCTTATCTGTTGTAAATTGATCACTCAGTTTGTTTTCATGAGTAGTTTTAGTAGGTATTTTTTTATTTTGAATTTGAAATTGTATTTTTGGTACTTGCTCATTTTCCACATTCACACTAAAATCGTGAAGTACTTTTGATGTTTCTTCAGTGTCTACAGGTAAAATATTCAAATCCGTTAACTTAGACCATAGTCCTTCCATCGTTTTTTCTTGATTCCCATAAAAGTCTTTAGCACGAATATGCCAGAATTTCCAACCTGCTAACTCAAGGTTTTCTAAACGTTGTTGATTCTCTTCATATGCTGTTAGTCCTTGCCACTTTTCTCCGTCGCATTCAACAGCCAAGCGGTCATGAACCCCCTCGATGACAAGGTCAATTGTGTAACCACCTACTTTTACTTTTGGTATTACTCGATAATTCTTCGCTAAAATGGCCTTTAACACATCCGCTTCATAAGCTGTTTCACATAAAGTTTCTAAGTTCTCCTTTTGATCTGCTTCCTGCTGTTGTTGCATTTCAAGTTGTGTAAGATGATCTATAACAACATCATCAAGTTCTACTAATGGCACATGCTGCTGGACAATTTCGTAAAATGAAATGTCACCATCGAATAAGGATCTATTTGGAACGTCTTGAATATATCGGTGCATTAATTCAGCGACTGCTTCACGATTGAACCCAATCTTGTCATACTTCGGTTGTTCAGAATCCCCTACTACAATTACTTTTTCTCCTCTTAACAAAGTATTGATGGAGAATACATCACAATGATTACTACCGTCCACAATAATGACGTCAAATCTTTCACTTGTGACTGAAACGTTTTGTAGCACTTGTTCTATCGGCATCATCCAAACTGGAATAATTGTTTGTGCATTTTGTATCACCTTTTTCTTCGCACGGATGAATTTCGGAGCATTCATTCCATTGTTAGTCTTCCATGTAGAGATTACTGATTTTTGTTCTTCTTTTATTCGAGCAAGTTGTGAAGCCCAAGCTGCGTCTCTTACAATTTCTCTACTATATTTCTTTTGTATACTCAATTCATTAAGAAGCTGTTCTTTCATCATATTACAATCTATATCAGCATTTTCGTTTAACCAAGTTTCCATTTTCTTCAACACAAATGCTTCTAAATATTGTTCTTTTTCTATTTTTATTTCACCAAAATGACGAGTGAGTTTCTCAACAGTAAGTGGTAGTTTTTGTTCTAATTGATCTACATATTTTCTCCATTTTTTAATCTTTTGGAACACTTTGTGTAAGTCCCTTAGTTCATTTATTAAAATTTTCCATGCCTCTTCATCCTTTTCTTGCATTGCGTAGAGGAATTGTTTTGCAATGATATGCATATTTTCTCTATTCGTCACTTCAACTAGTCGATCGATTTCATCTTCATATTTTTCTTGCCATTTTTCTAATTTCATGTAGTTCAACGTATGCTCTATTTCCATTTTTAATTTATCATAAAATACTAGATCGAAAATTTCCCCATTATCAAGTTGTTCTTTTTGGAGCTTTAATGATAATTCCTGATATTGTTCTACAAGATCAATAATTTGTATCAAAACATCAATTCTTGCATCTAATAATTGCGGGAAATTTTGCCATGTAATATCAATTCCCGGAATTCCTATTTCATACATCGTTCCATTATATAATCTCGCTAATTTTGTGATTAAGTTCCTATACTCTAAGTGCTTTTGAATAATCACCACATGTTCCAGTTTACTCAGAGGTTTCCCGTTTAAGACAGCTGATTGGAATAAGTATTTGGTTGTTTTACCTTTTCCAACAAAGAATAATTGACTTGGCTTTTTCCCTGATAATAATCGCTCTCTTGCAATCATCAAATCTAACTGAATCTCACTATTTAGTTTTTTAGGCAAAGTAATTTTGTGTTGAATTAAATCATCATATAAAGCTAATGCTTTTTCATTATTTTGCTTTAACTCATCAAGTAGTTGAATCCAGCCCTCTTTTCGTTTCTCATTTGATAGTAGGTCTTCAATAAATTTAGTAAACGTTTCATCCTCAATCAGATGATGTTTTTCAGCTATTTCTTCTATTAATGCTTTCATAATAAGTAGTGAAGATTTTTTTTCAGGTATGCGATTAATTGGTAATATATACTGCACGTCGATTTCATCATGTAATTTTCTCTCTTCTTCAAGAAGGGCCTTAAAGGTGGATTCATGTACAATATCTTCATTCAGTTTAGGTAGTGTTGCATTTATGATCGCAGCATCTTCTTTTTGGAAAGAATTTTGTAAAGTACAGAATTCTAGCCACTCCTCATCTGTTAGAGGAAATTTCATAATTAACGGAAGCTCATCTTCAATCCAATGATAATTGACGTTGGTTTCTGCTAGTCGCTTAGCTACATCGAATTTGAAGAGTCGCTGATTTTCATACGAGATTGGTGTACCTTCTGATTGGGCATACTGTTGCAAATGATTTCTATAGCTTTCTTCACTATTTAAACTTTGCTTGAGTAATTGCTGATTCTGTTCAATATTTGCTTGTAATTGTTGAACATCTACCGAATCTAACTTGTCACGAATCGCATGGATACTTTTCTCTAGTTCACGAACTGTCTTCGTATCATCACTAAGTACAGGAACGCATAATTCTCGGATTTCTTGAGGAATCTTATTCTTGATTTCTTTATAATCATGATCTTCTTGAGAAATTATAAGGATTCTTTTCCCTTCAGCTAAAAAATGAGAGACAAGATTAGAAATTGCGAATGTTTTCGCTTTTTTTGACTGCACATGAACTGATACCCCTACATCTTGTTCAATACGCTTAATAATTTCTTTTTGCTGATCATTTGTTGCTAACGGGAAGTATTGTTGGTTAGGTAGTAATTTTGGTAGGAAATTCTCTTTCTTAGCACTATTAAAATGACGGTTTTTAGGATCAGTTCCTAAGATCACATGAACCGAATCTGGAAGTTCGAGCTTGTTTTGATCAATGGCTGTTATAATCTGTTGCAAATCATCTCTAATAATGGTTGAGCTTTTGGTACGTATGATTAACAGTGACTGATTGATAATAACAGGACCATTCGTTTCAATTGGTTCACTGTCATTTTCAATAAGCCTTCCGTTTGGATCTAGTAAATGAACAAATCGGTTTAGTTCACTTGACAAGTTATCTGTAATGCTTCTATTTTTAATATTGTGAAGGAATAACTCGATCTGCTCACGATTTGGTAAAGTTTTTAGTAAAAACAATTCTTGTTCAAACGTTAATTCTTTAGCTTTCTCTTTCATCGTGATTAAACCCGATTCCGTATGAAGAGACAACTTAACAGTTGTCGTAAAGATCGGTAGCTCAATTGTTTCCTCTTTAGCTGTCCCTGGCCATTTTAATAATCCTTTTGCTAATACTAATTCGAGTGAATCATTTTCCACTTCTAATTTTTTGTTCCATTCTAGAAGTTCATCATAGAGACTGAGTGCACGGTTCAATCTATTTTTTCTCTCTAACCATTCTTTCCATTCTGATAGCTGTTTTGTGTCTATTTTAATGTGTACTTTGCTATTACCCTCTTGAAAAATCGATTCATCTATTTTCAATGCATGTTTGTACATTGGTGTATTGGACTCTTTTTTAAAATTAGTAGCCATCCATCTGTCTAGCTCTGGGAATGGATTTTGACTTAAGTGTATAGCGTGTTCGAGACTCGGCTTATGTAATTCTAGTAGGTTTGTTGGTCGATCACACTTATTTCCCGTCTTGCATCCTTCAACTTCGCCTAGTTCAACCCAATTCCATGTTTTTTCATAGTCACGATATGATCGAACCGGTTTCCCATTTAATGATGAGAGTGCTAATAAGTATTCAAAAAAACGTTTGGCTTTTTCATTCAATTGCTCTTTCATAATCGACACCCCTATCTTTTATACATTTTTCAGTAGGCTTTGTTTTACTTTACGGTTGTTTTTTATAGAAGTGTATATAAAAACTCCCTTAACTCTTAATATATATGCTTCAAGAAATAGACTATTCCCTATTTTCATTTTGTATTTAATTTCTCACAATATATTTCAAATTTCGTCTGCATGAATCATTTTTATTACCGCCTGATTTAAAAAAATCCAAAACAAAAATAGCCAAACGCGATTCATGTTTGACTATTTTCATCAATCATATAATTTCTTTCTTATAAGAATTCTTGAATTTCTTCTATAGTCGGCAATCCTTGCATGGCGCCTTTTCTGGTTGTTGATAGTCCCCCAGAGATACTTGCAAAGCGAATCATCTTAGTAATTTCAGATTCTGAGAGGTCTGTTAATGTTTTCGCTGATTGATTTAATAAATAAAGAATTCCAGACATAAAGGCATCTCCTGCCCCAGTCGTATCAACCGGCTGACATCGTAAAGCTGGAATTGTCCTGATTTGGCCATTAAATTGATACATACATCCTTCTGAACCTAATGTAACCAATATGAGCGATATATTGGACAGCTTGCTGATACCTTCTTCAATATTGTTACTATCTGTTAAAAAGAAAAGCTCTTCATCTGAAACCTTTAAGACATCGATGAATGGAATTGTTGCAAGTATCGTTTCTTTAGCCTGTTCTTCCGAATCCCAAAGACTTGGTCGAAAATTTGGATCATAAGATAGTAACATCCCTGATTTTCTTGCCTTCTTCATTGCTTCCAAGGTAGCGGATTTGGAAGGCTCATAGATTTGTGAAATTGATCCAAAGTGAAAAATCTTATATTGTTTAAACAATGATTCATCTATTTCTTCCGTACGCAAAAATTGATCAGCACTTGGGTTTATGTAAAAACTAAAATGACGTTCTCCTGAAGCCTCCAGTGAAACAAACGTTAGGCCCGTTCGTGCTTCTTCTGTAAAGATCATTGAATCTGTTTTTACACCGTACCCTTCAAGAGTTTGCTTCAAAAAATGTCCAAGTACATCGTCCCCAACTTTCCCAAGAAACATTGATTTTCCTCCAAGCTTGGCAACACCAACAGCAACATTTGCAGGTGCACCACCTGGAGACTTCTGATACGTCATATTCTCTGTGTCAAGAGGTATAAAATCAATGAGAGCCTCTCCCAAACATAAAACACCATTCATGTACATAGCACCTCCTCATATAAGGTAAATTACCCTCAACAATACTTAATGTCAATTGCACTTATTTTTCCATTATTCTTTGAAATTGTTTCATCATGGATAAAAACTATATAAAATCACCAGTTTCCTCTCTTTCCGTATGCACTTTTAACATCATAAATAAAAACAGCCTAATCATACAAATTAGACTGTTACCTTTCGAAAAAGATATTTAGCTGTTAAACTGCAAATAATCCTTTTTGTGCTTCTTTCAATTTCTTCGTTAACTCTTCAATTTTGGTAATTACTTCAAGCCGTTGTTGTTTTTGTTCCTGTAGTGCGTTTTTCACAGTAGCCTCTAAATGGTTATTTGTTTGTACGACAATATCTAAAATCGAATGATTTGGAATATTAACTAACTCTTGTGATTTATCCGTTATTTCTTGAACATTCTTGATCCATTTAGAAAATTGCTCGAATTGGTCATTACTTATAACTTCTTTTACACTACTTTGTACATTCTCTACTATTTCTTTTGACGCTTTTTTCGATTCTTCCTCAATTGTATTAATAGTTGTTATAGTAGATTCAATAAAATCCTTTTGATAGTTGAATGCTTGTAATGTTTTATCTCCTACTTCTGTTTGAATTTGTTGCCATGTTTTTAAACTGTTTAACAATCCATCCCATATAATATCCACACTTTTTTCTACTTGTTCGTTTGCCATTACTTATTCCTCCCTTGTTTTCGTTCATTTATAATGAATGCAATCTATTGCATATCATCCAGATTATGCTTCCTTTTCCCCTTTTTCTGTTGAAGCCTGATTAAGGGGAAAGAAAGGATTATATACTTGAAAGAAGTTATTCAACAAAGTTTGATACTGGCTTAATGACCCTGCCCACATATCCAAATATCGTTCTCCCTCCTCAGTTATTGAATAAATCCTTTTAGCAGGTCCTTTGGTCGTTGTATCCCAAACCGATGACACTAATGAGTCTTTTTCAAGTTTTCGAAGAAGACGGTAAAAATTCCCCTGATCAATAGAATCTACACCAAATTGCGTAATCTTCTCGATCAATTCATAACCATGCGAATTCCAATTGCGTAAGTGTAACAACATAAGCGGGATTAAGAAATTTTGAGGTGCACCCAGATTTGAACTACCTTTTTTATTCGGTCCTTTCCCTAATTCCATCATGTTCACCTCCCTCATTCATCACTACACATAAATGTAATTTACACCTATGTCTCTATAAGTATGTTGACCGCTTAAAATAAATTACTATTCTTTTTTAATTCATATTTTTAGTAACAAGACCATATGTTAGTTTTATGAATGGTTGAAAAGGAGATGAATTCTATTGACTGCAACACTTGATCCTTTTAAATTTTGGAAGGAAATGTATGAAAAAACAGAAAGTACATGGAGAAGTTCCATCCAAAATACACTTGGAACAGAACAATTTGCTCAAAGTTTAGGGCAAATTCAAAATCAATATGTACAATATCAAGAATTGATCAAAACATTGACTGAATCTTATTTGAAAGAAGCAAATATTCCTAGTCGTGAAGAAGTAGCAAAAGTAGCATCCCTAATCATTAACGTTGATACAAAAGTTGATGACTTAGAAGACCTAATCTATGAGCAAAAAGAAACAACATCCAATGAAATTGATCAACTAAAAAAAGATGTCAGCAATCTAGAACAAAAATTAGATCAAGTTCTCGAATTACTAAAAAAATGAAGCAATAACCACAATATCTATCAATCATAAATATTCTATTAACTATTAATTTCAAATAAAAATGATAAATTAAGGAGTGATTTTTTATGTCAGCAACAGAACTAAAAGAAGTAAGACAAACTACCCTTTTTAAACCACTAGCAAATCAAGTAGCAATCGTTACAGGTGCGTCACGTGGAATTGGTGCAGAAATAGCAAAAGTATTAGCAGATAAAGGTGCAACAGTTGTTGCCACTTATAGCTCATCTGAAGAAAAAATGCAAAAAGTGATCCATGAAATTACAGAAAAAGGCGGTCATGCAATTGCATTAAGAGCGAATGTTAGTGAAGCAGAAGATTCAAAACACCTAATAGAAGAAGTATTAAAACAGTTTTCTAAAGTAGATATTCTTATTAATAATGCTGGCATTACAAAAGATCGCTCATTCCGTAAAATGTCAAAAGACGAATGGGATCAAGTGATTAATGTCAATTTAAACGGGATTTTCCATACAACATCTGCAATTATTAATCACATGATTGAAAGAAAGTATGGAAGAATCATTAATATTAGTTCTATTATCGGCCAAGCTGGTGGCTTTGGTCAGACAAATTATGCGGCATCTAAAGCTGGCATACTAGGGTTTACGAAATCTCTTGCTTTAGAGACAGCTAAAAATGGGATTACCGTAAATGCCGTTTGCCCTGGGTTTATTGAAACAGAGATGGTTGCAGCCATGCCTGAAAATGTCAAAGAAAACATTGTTTCCAAAGTACCTATGCAACGATTAGGTACAACAAGTGAAATAGCGGAAGCTGTTCTTTATCTCATTCAAGCGAGCTTCGTGACTGGACAGGAGATCAATGTAAATGGTGGATTATACATGTAACGAATTAATACAAATTAAAAATGTAGGAGGTATCATATGCTTGCTTCAGATTTAAAGTCTCCAGCTGATGAAAGCTTGAAAAAGGTAAAAAGACTAACAGAAGTTTTCGTTATGGAGCCGGAGCCCCAAGTTGGTCAAACGCCAAAAGAAGTAATTTGGACAAAAAACAAAGCAAAATTATACCGCTATCAACCCGCAGTAAAAAAGACGAATAAAGTACCCATTTTGATGATTTATGCACTTATTAATAAGCCCTATATATTAGATCTGTATCCTGGCAATAGCTTAATCGAGCATTTATCAAATAAGGGTCATGATGTCTATCTTTTGGACTGGGGGGTACCAGGCTATGAAGATCGCCATATGAAATTAGACGATTATATCGTTGACTATATTCCGCATGCGATCAAAAAAGTGTTAAGAAAGTCAAAAGCAAAAGAAATAACCTTACTTGGGTACTGCATTGGTGGAACCATGTCAACAATTTTTACTGCACTGAATCCTCATCTTCCTATACGTAATCTTGTTTTATTGACGAGTCCAATTGATTTTACGGATGCCGGGCTCTTTACAAAATGGTTGGATAAACGATACTTCCAACTCGACAAGTTGGTAGATACATTAGGCAATATTCCATTTGAAATGATTGATTTTGGAAATAAATTGCTAAGTCCTATTTCAACTACGTATGGTCCTTATGTTTCGATAGTGGATCGTGTAGAAGATGATAACTTTGTTTTAAACTGGAAACTGATGCAAAAATGGCTCAACGATGGTGTTCCATTCCCTGGTGAAGCTTATAGACAGTGGATTCGAGAATTCTACCAAGAAAATAAGCTCATTAATGATGAATTAGAAATTCGTGGAGAAAGAGTGAGATTAGCCAATATTAAGGCAAATCTTCTGAACATTTCTGCTACGCGCGATAACATTGCTCTACCAAATCAAGTTGCGCCGTTAAATGATAAAGTGTCCAGTCAAAATAAAACACTTCATAGCGTCGAAACGGGTCATATATCAGTTGTCACCGGACGCAAAGCCATCAAAGAAATTCATCCTTATATTGAAAATTGGATCAATGAAAATTCAAAATAATTCCCAAAAAAGAAGCAACGGATTTACCCCGTCGCTTCTTTTCTTTTATTAGTATTTCCTTCAAGTTTAAACCATCTCTTATTTTATAGAGTCTATAAAGTGTTTTAATATTCTAGCTGTTAATCCCCAAATTGTATACTTCTCATAATCATAAAACCATTCTTCCATTGAACGAGCTCTCCATTGATACTGAGTACCCTTCATAATTTTTTCAAAAGGAAAATCGGGCGAAGGTACTGGTTGAACCGATACTAAATGCATATATGGTTTATAATTTAATAACCATTTAATAGGTACCGTAAATACCTCTTCAACCTCTTCTTTGTTGTAGGAATGAATAATTTGATCATAATCAATGGTTGCAACAAATGGATAGACGACAAATGAAGGAGAAGCAATATAAGGACTTAATGATCCTAAACTATTAACAGTGTTTGGGTCAATTCCTAATTCCTCATTTGTTTCTCGCAAAGCTGCAGAAAATGGCGACGGATCTGTTGGATCGATTCGACCACCAGGAAAACTAATATCCCCTGGCTGTTTTCTCATTGTGTATGATCGTACCTCGAAAAGGATATGCCATTCTCCATGTACTTTCACTAATGGAATCAAAACAGCTGAACGAAAAGCGGTCTCTTCTCCTATGAATAGCGGTTGATTTTGTTTTAATTGTTGCTTCAGTTTGTCTAGGAACATGAATTTTCGCTCACCTCAAAATTTATGTTGTACTTATCGTATCATAAAAGTTTAATGGATAAATAGTTTAAGCTAATAATAAAAGTATGTCACCATCTGCAAAATATACTGGACAGCCTTAGTCCATTTATTTATACAAATATCACTTACTAGTAGTCTATTAGTAACAATTAAGAGTGTAATAATTTGAATAAATATAAACTATAGTTAGGTAATTTAATGCATTATTTATGATGTACAGATTATTGGTTCAGTAATTATATTGAATCGCATAAACTATTTCGATACATGACAAATTATAAGGAGGAAATTAAATGAAAAAGAAATTAGCAATGTTTTCAATCTGCTCTGCTCTATCATTGTCACTACTAGCTGGTGTTCCAACGATGAAAACAAAGGCTGCACAGGAGCAGGAACATTATGTAATAGCGTACAAAGGGAAGCTACCTGATAAACTCTCAGAGTCTATATCAAAGGCGGGAGGTTCGGTAGAAAGGGTGATTCCTGAAATTGGTATTGTAGAAGCTACATCCTCTGACACCACTTTTCTTTCAACTATAAAACAAAATACAAATGTTCAATCAGCTGGAAAAGAACTTCAAGCATACTTAGAAACTGATCCGGATGATACTATTAATTTTACTCCTGGAACTCCAAATGGTCAGAAGGTTACATTGGACCCTAATGCAGAAAACTATTGGGACAAACAATGGGACATGCAACGTTTAACTCATGATGGTGATTCATATAAGTTAAATAAAGGTAATCATGATACTGTTGTAGCCGTCATCGATACAGGAATCGATTTTAGCCATCCTGATTTAAAAAATAATGCCGATTTGGCGGGATCAAAAACCTTTGTACCAGGTACAAAAGATGCTTGGGACCAAAATGGTCACGGAACACATGTTGCTGGATCGATTGCAGCAAATGGAAAGGTTAAAGGTGTAGGCCCTGATTTAACGGTCAGAGCATACCGTGTTTTTGGAGCAACTGGAGGAGCACAACAGTCATGGATTACCGATGCTATTGTAGCAGCAGCAAACGATGGAGTAGCAGTCATTAATATGTCCATTGGTGGATGGCGATGGATGGCTCATAACTTAGATGAAAAAGGTGATTCTGCTTCAATGGTAGCCTATCACCGTGCCGTTCAATACGCGATTCAAAAAGGAGTTACTGTTGTAGTGTCTGCTGGCAATGACTCAAAAAACTTGAATGATTTACATGATATGCAGGCGTATTGGAAAGATAACTACGGATTAGATATAAAAGGTCCTTCGCGTGTAGCACCAGCACAAATTCCTGGCGTTATTACAGTATCGTCATCTAATGAATGGTCAAATAATAATATTGCATTTTACTCTAATTACGGCAGTACCATTGATGTAGCAGGTCCTGGAGGAGATAACGGTCCATTATATGATAGTTTATATCGTCAGAACCCAGCTGGAAACTATTTAGATAGACGTGATTTCACTTATCGTACATTGTCAACTTACCCTACTTATCCAGTAGGCGAGAATGCAACTACGAAATTCAGTGACGGGAAATGGCATGGCTACTCTTATTTACATGGAACTTCCATGGCAGCACCGAAAGTCGCTGGAGTTGCTGGAGTCATTAAAGCTGCTCACCCTGAGTATAATCCTGCGCAAGTAGCAGCTGCCATCAGAAAAAGTGCTATTGATTTAGGTAAAGTTGGAGAAGATCCACTTTATGGATCAGGTGAAGTGAATATTTATAATTTCTTATCGAATGATAAATCTAAGGGTAAGTAGAAACTAAGAAAACCGCTGAGAACAATCTTAGCGGTTTTTATTTTATATGAAGCTTTTTGTTTTAAGATTAGTAATGGGTCCACCCTATAACTACACATTACAAAAAGAAAGAACCTTCAATCCAAAGGTGAATTGAAGGTTCCTTATTTTTAATTAATTCCTTTTCATTCAAGGATGTTTGTCCATGAATGAAAAATATCTTAACTTATTTGCTTAGACGAAGAGCTTTTGCTGTTGAAGCATGAAGTTCTTTGAATAATTCTGGGTTTTCGATTAGTTTTAAACCATAAGAAGGAATCATTTCTTTGATTTTTGGTTCCCATTCTTTCATACGTTGTGGGAAACATTTTTTGATGACATTAAGCATAACTGGAACTGCAGTAGAAGCACCAGGAGATGCACCTAGTAATGCAGCTACTGAACCATCTGCACCTGTGATCACTTCTGTACCGAATTGAAGTGTACCTTTTCCGCCAGCTTCAGTATCTTTAATAACTTGTACACGTTGACCAGCTACGACAATATCCCAATCTTCGCTTTTAGCGTTTGGAACGAATTCACGTAACTCTTCAATGCGTTGTTCTTTCGATAACATAAGTTGTTGAATTAAGTACTTCGTTAAATCCATGTTTTTGGCACCAGCCGCTAACATAGTGAAGACATTGTTTGGTTTTACAGAACCAATTAAGTCCATATTTGAACCAGTTTTTAAGAACTTAGGCGAGAAGCCTGCAAATGGGCCAAATAGTAATGATTTTTTGTTATCAATATAGCGTGTATCAAGGTGTGGTACAGACATTGGTGGTGCACCAACTGCTGCTTTACCATATACTTTTGCATGATGTTGTTCAACAACTTTAGGGTTTTTACATACTAGGAATAAACCGCTTACTGGGAAACCACCAACGTGTTTACTTTCAGGAATACCTGTTTTTTGAAGGATTGGTAGACTTCCACCACCAGCACCGATAAAGACAAATTTCGCACTATGGCGTTCAACTTGACCGTTAGCGTTGATTACTTTTACTCCCCATGAACCATCGCTATTACGTTTCATATCTTTAACTTGATGTTTATAGTTAATTTCGACATTTTGATTTTTTAAGTTATCAAATAACATACGAGTTAAAGCACCGAAGTTAACGTCCGTACCAGAATCAATTTTTGTTGCTGCAATCGGTTCGTTAGATGTACGTCCATCCATAATAAGCGGAATCCATTCTTTCAGTTTTTTTGGATCATCAGAGAATTCCATACCTTCGAATAGATGATTTTTTGAAAGCGCTTCAAAACGTTTTTTCAAGAATTCTACATTATTCGCCCCTTGCACTAAACTCATATGAGGAAGCGGCATAATAAAGTCTTGTGGATTGGTGATTTTTTTGTTGTTAACAAGATATGACCAAAATTGTCTTGAAACTTGGAATTGTTCGTTAACGTTTACTGCTTTAGTTGTTTCGATTACACCATTTTTTTCAGGAGTGTAGTTAAGCTCACATAATGCAGAGTGCCCTGTTCCTGCATTGTTCCATTCATTAGAGCTTTCTTCACCTGGTTTATCAAGTTTCTCAAATACTTTAATATTCCATTCCGGTACTAATTCTTTCAGGAGTGTTCCTAAAGTAGCACTCATGATTCCGGCACCAATTAAGATAACATCTGTTTTATTTTGTCCGTTACTCATTTTTACCTTCCTTATACCCTAATATTTGCAGAAAGGATGTAGGTGCGCCTGTCTAGGAATCAGCAATTAGGCGCAACCTAATCACACACCTTTTCTGTATCAATAATAACCTTATCTTAGTGTATCACAATTATTTATAAATTAAAATATCCACTATTATATTACAGTTATAAGTTAATTAAAAGATGGTAAAAGTGAGAATTTCGTCCACAAGACCTAAGAAACTTATAAAATCCATGGTCATGCTACAACTTTAGAATTTAGTTGCATGTTACCAGTCAAACGCTTGTGCTTTTAGCTTCATTAAACTGGATTTTTTTAGTAACCATCCTCTGCACTTAGGTTTTGAATCTCTTATCCCTAAACTTCATAACCAATATAATCCACATAATCCGTTATATAACAGACTATAAAATAGTATGATATTTCCTTAGCCGCTTAAAAACTCCAAAGGTTGTTTAACCTAACAATTTTTAAGTGAATTTGTCACAAGTGTGCATGGTTCTGTGTCCTTAAAATTCAATAACATTCTTCAACTAAAAAATAGCCTTACACATTTCATTTTGTGCAAAGCTACATTATTTATAATCACAATTATGCGTTTAATTCTTTTTTCATCTCTTCAAGTTCTTCAATTTGCTCTTTTGTTAGCTCTATTAATTCAGCTGTTGTTGGATCAATCTCTTCAGCAAACTGTAATTGCTCTAATGTTTCTTTTGCATCTGCTAGCATTAATTCAATATTTTCTAATTTTAATATGCCCATATATAACTCCTCGAACGTTTCATTTTTTTACATTTATATTATAGCTTATTTCCTCAAAGTGTCGCATGGAAAACATCATTGGATATTTTTAGTAACAAAAAGGAAACTATACATTATAATAATGGATAAAGGATTTTTTCTAATGGGATTTTCCATATTTTTGTTTTAAACTCCAAGCATTACTTCATCTATTCCTATTTTGATGTTCAGTTACAGAAGAAGCTTTTATGGAGACTATATCTACAGTTTGCATTATCAAAATTAGCAATATGTAAATATTATTGTTTATTAGATTTTTGTATTATGAAATTGAATTAATGATAAGGAAAGAAGTGATACATTTTGAAAACAATTTTAGCGCCATTATTAGCCTATTTGCTTGTATGTCTTCTCGCTATCGTAGCACCTGCTTCTGACAGTTATGATACGATAAGCTGGAAATTACTTGTAGGACAGCTATACGCTATTCCAGTTTTAATTGTTGTATTATTCATAACATATTTTGTGAAGAAAAAACGTTTAAACAAAGTAATTAAAGGATAGCAATTTTGTGTATAAATTGAACAAAAATTAAATGATCTATTATATCTTATCTATCGCAGTTCTATATTCGATATCGAATTTATATTCAGACAAAAACGCATTAGTTTACAATGCGTTTTTGTTTCCAACTTATAAAAAATGAAGTGTTAATAGAATTACACCCGAAAAATGCCCTTTTAAGACTTCTTGATCATTCTGATTTCCACATGAAAAAGACGCGTAAATAGCAGTTCGAATTTTATCTTCTTGCCATTCGTATTTTTCTATTTTCACTTCACAAATAATTGTACCTCCCGTAAACACAGGTTTTATAAATTCAAAATTCATATTACGAGCAAGTACATTATTATCTCCCACTACTTTTGTTGGTAGAGTTGCTGTCAATAGTCCTTGAACAACAAATCGCCCCTGCTCATCTAGAGTTCTATGATGAAACCCACTGAGATTTCAGTGAATATTTCAACATCTCTTAATGTAAAAGTCCTTTCAAATGAAATAATGTCTCCTACTTTTAAGGACATATACATTCTTCCTCCCTTAAAGCTGATATGTTATTGGAAATCTAACTATTTTATTTATCGCAAACATTTTCATCTTCATTTTTTTATACTTTAAATTTTTGTCTAAGTTGATACTTCATTAGCTTTCCAGATGCGTTTCTCGGTAGCCTATCCTCGAAGATTACTTTTTTCGGGCATTTGTAACCTGCTAAATTTTGTTTTGTAAATGCAATAATTTCTTCCTCCGTTAATGAATGGCCATCCTTTTGAACGATGATAGCAGTTACAACCTCTCCCCAGTTAGGGTCAGGAGTTCCGATAATCGCTACTTCTGCAACCCCTTTATACGTTGCAATAGTATTTTCTACTTCTATAGAGTAGATGTTTTCTCCACCAGAAATAATCATATCCTTACTTCTGTCAACTAATAGAATATAGCCCTCTTCATTTCTAACTGCTAAATCCCCTGAATATAACCAACCATTTCGAATTGTCTGACTTGTTGCCTCTGGATTTTTATAATACCCTTTCATAATGGATGGCGCCTTGAAAATAAGCTCCCCTATCTGCCCTATTTTCGCTGATTCGCCAGTTGAAGTTACTATATCCACTAAGGTGTTCAACATCGCGTATTTTCCTGACATTCCCGCATGTTCGTCGTGATCCTCTGGATATAAAATAATAGCAGCAGGTCCAGTTTCTGTTTGACCACATAGACTATAAAAATTACTTGACCCAAAATAAGCAATACTTTTTGTTACAACTTCTTTGGACATTGGGGCAGCACCATAAAGAAACTTTTGCATGGATGAAAAATCAAAATGGTTTTTTTTCGGAATTTGTAAAAAAGCTATATACATTGTTGGAACTGCTAACATATTGGTAATTTTATATTTTCCAATATCACTCAATATAGTCGTTGGAATAAATTCGCTATAAATAACACCAAAACCACCAAGATATAATTGCGGAAGCAGACAAAGGTGTAGCTGTGCGCAATGGAAAAGTGGCGCAAAATGTAGCCATCTTTCTTTTGGGTGATAACCAAGGGACAAACTAGTTTGTAAAATTACGTTTTTAATACGTTCGTGATCGAATACGGCACCTTTAGGGAAACCTGTTGTACCTGATGTATACATAATTGTTAAATCATCTGTGTTTGAGATATCTATTGAAGGATTAGATTCATTCCTTGAAAAGCATTGATGGTATGATTTAAAAGATTGGTTATTTGCATTTGGAACAGAAATTCTATTTTCAATGATGATATCGTTTCCAATTGCTTTTACCATTTCTTCTTCAAATTCAGTATCTGTAATAATATGCTTTGACTCCGAATGATGAATAATGTACGCAAGTTCTTTGTATAGCAATCTAAAATTCAACGGAACAATGACTGCACCGATTTTTGCAAGCGCAAAATAAGAAATGATAAAGTAGTCTGAGTTTTTCATCATAAGTGCTACTTTATCACCTTTTTTCACACCATTTTCAATTAATCCATGTGCAAATTGATTGACGGTTTTATTAAATTCCTCATAAGTATAGTGTTGATCTTGATAGAGTAAGGCTTCCTTTAATGGATGTCTTACTGCATTACACTCCAATGCTTGAACGATATTCATAAGTAATTCGCCCCTTTTTTAAAAATTAGAATGTTTACTCGTGCCAATCTATTTGAATATGAAAAACGTATTACCCTTTTTCATATAAAGTTACAACACAAGCACCACCGAGCCCTAAGTTATGTTGTAATGCAAATTTTGCTCCTTCTACTTGTCGATTTCCTGCATCTCCACGCAATTGCCATACTAACTCCGTACATTGTGCCAAACCTGTTGCGCCAAGAGGATGACCTTTTGACATTAAGCCACCAGACGGATTGATGACATATTTTCCACCGTACGTATTGTCCCCATCATTGATCAATTTCGTTGCTTCTCCTTCACCGCAAAGTCCTAATGCTTCATAAGTGATTACTTCATTTGGTGTAAAGCAGTCATGAAGTTCAACTACATCTATATCAGATGGTTCCACACCTGCCTTTTCAAATACTGCTTGCGCTGCACGAGCAGACATATTGCTACCTACTAAATGTATACTATCCGAAATACTATCAGGCATATCCGTTGTCATAGATTGAGCAACAATTTTCACTGCTTTATGGATATTATGTTTTTGGGCAAACTGATCGCTACAAACAATTACTGCGGCTGCTCCGCATGTTGGTGGACAGGCCATATATCTCGTGAGTCCCGGATAGATAACTGGAGCATTCATGACCTCATCTAATTGTAATTCTTGTGTAAATAAGGAATATGGGTTGTTGACAGCATGTTTTCGTGATTTTATAGCCACTTTTCCGAATATATCCAAATTTGCATCATATTTTTTTAGATATTCTAAACCTGCAGCACCAAAAACTTTTAATGCAACTGGACCATCAGGTAATTCAGGATTTAGTTCCTCAAAACTGTTGGAAAGCCATTGGAAAGGTGAAGTTCGATCTGTCCAATTATCACCTATTACGCCTGGCTTCATCTCTTCAAAGCCAAATGCTAGTACACAATTAGCTACTCCTGATTCAACTGCTTGTCTTGCCATATATAGAGCTGTTGAACCCGATGAGCAATTATTATTGACATTAATAATCGGAATACCTGTCATTCCCACTCGGTACAACGCTGTTTGACCACAGGTACTGTCACCATAAACATAGCTAGCATACGCTTGATTCACATCTGATAAATCAATACCTGCATCAGCAAGAGCTCCTCGAATTGCTTTGGTTGCCATGATTTCATAAGGCTCGTTTCTTCCTGGCTTCTCAAACTTCACCATACTTACTCCAATTACATTCGCTTGGCTTCCCATAAAAGTCCTCCTATTTTTCGTATTCATACATCTATTCTTATTAAATTGATCTCTTTTATCGAGGTGACATTCGAATACCACCATCTAAACGAATGACTTCACCATTCAGATATTCATGTTCCATGATAAAAGTAGCCAACTCCGCATACTCATAGGGTCTACCTAATCGTTTTGGAAACTCCACACTTTCTGATAACTTCTGAATTACCTTCTCAGATAAACCTGCTGCCATTGGTGTCATAAATAAGCCTGGTGCAATTGTATTCACACGAATGCCATACTGAGATAAATCGCGAGATATTGGTAATGTCATCCCCGCTACTCCAGCTTTACTTGCTCCATATGCCGCTTGCCCCATTTGTCCATCAAAAGCGGCGACAGAAGCCGTATTGACAATTACCCCTCGTTCTCCTGAGTCAGTAAGTGGTTCATTATTCTTCATTTGCGGCTAATCTTAATACATTAAATGTGCCAGTTAGATTCACAGCGATTACTTTATTGAAATCTTCTAAAGGTAATACGCCATTTCTCCCAATTGTTTTCCCGGGTGTGCCAACACCTGCACAGTTGACACATATGTGAATCGCTCCAAATGAGTTTATCACCTGATTGATTCCATTTTGGACGGATTCCTCATTTGAAACATTGACCAGTGCAAATTGAACATTTTCTCCAAATTGTGCCACTGCTTCTTTTGCTTTCTCTGCATTTACATCAAAAATGATGACCTTTGCACCTTTTTCAATTAATCTGGTTACAGTAGCAAGCCCTAAACCTGAAGCTCCTCCTGTAACTACTGCTACCTTATCTTGTAAATTCAATTTTGAACATCTCCTTTTTTTCGTTTACTTGCTCGATCTCTACTGATTCGTAAGTCTATTAATGGTTTCTGAATCAAACCCCAATTCTTTTAAAATTTCTACTGTATGAGTCCCTGTTTGTACACCCGTAAATCGGTACTCAGCGGGTTGTGTCGAAAACTTAATCGGAAAGGCAATCTGTTGTTGTGTCCCTCCAACTAGTTTAGGTACTTCGACTACTAAACCTCTTGTCTCTATTTGTGGATGTGCGACAGATTCAGAGAATTGCAAAACAGGTTCGATACAGCCGTCAAAATCATCTCCGAGAATTTTGAGCCATTCTTCAAATGTCTTCTTTTTAAATGTTTCCGTTAGAATCTTTTTAAATGCTTGTTGACTCTCCGAATTGTCACTACTACTTAACTCAAGTAAATTTAGATCTCCTATTAATTCACAGAGCCGTAATTGAAATTGTGGTTCCAAACTGCCAACAGAAAAATAGCGTTGATCCTTTGTTTCGTAGAAATCGTAGAACCCTCCACCATTTAATAGGAATGATTCAGCTTCGGGTTCTATTCCTCCAACTAAATAGCCGGAACCATACATAGCATTTAATGCAAAAACTGCATCCGTTATACTTAAATCGATTGATTGACCTTCCCCTGTTTTTTCTCTATGGTATACGGCTGCTAAAATACCAACTACAGCTGGAAGCGATCCACCCGCAAGATCTGCAACTTGAATTCCAGACGGAACAGGACTTTGATTTTTTCTAAAGGAATAACTTGCAACACCTGCTAAAGACAAATAATTAATATCATGACCTGCACGATTACGAAGAGGGCCAGTTTGACCGTATCCTGTAATGGAGCAATAAATAATTTTTGGATTAATTTCTTTCAATTTTTCATAGCCAATGCCCAATCGATCCATAACGCCTGGTCTAAATTGCTCAACAACAATGTCATAATCTTTTACTAATTGATAGATCACTTCTTTTGCTTCTTCTTTTTTCAAATCCAATGCTAAAGATCGTTTCGATCGATTAAGATGTCCGAATACCGCTGAAACTTCACCATCTATCGGGCCCAAAACTTTTGTAAGATCTACACGTTCTGGTGACTCTATTTTTAATACATCAGCACCCATATCTGCTAGCATCATCGTTGCAAATGGACCTGGCAAAAGGGTTGTGAAATCTAAAATTTTCAAACCGGATAAAATCCCCATATTTCGCCCTCCTTGTGAAACTCTATTATATGATTGATATTATGAATTATTAGGAACCCTTACTTTCCTAGAACATCCTTACTAATAATTTCCTTCATAATTTCAGATGTTCCTCCATAAATGCGCTGTACTCTTGCATCTGTAAATGCTCTTGAAATTGGATATTCCTCCATATAACCATATCCTCCAAATAACTGTAAGCACCCATCAACAACTCGACCTTGTGCTTCTGTTGAAGAGAGCTTTGCAATACTAGCAGCTGCAGTAGTTAACTGATTATTTTGTAATAGGTCTATGCATTGATTGACATAAGCGCGATTGACTTTGGCTTCGGTAGTCATTTCAGCAATTTTATGTCGAACTGTTTGAAGTTTACTAAGAGGTGCACCAAATGCTTCTCTTTCATGAAGGTATTTCACTGTAATTTCCAAAGCTCCTTCCATAGCACCACATGCACCAACAGCAAGTATCGTTCTTTCTCTTGGTAATTCATGCATTAATGTGATGAAGCCACGATCGACTTCTCCTAAAACTTGGCTTGGCTTTACAACAATATCTTCAAAAAATAATTCAGAAGTATCAGCTGAATGTTGACCGATTTTCTTTAGTTTCTTTCCTTTTATAAGCCCTTTACTATTAGCATCCACTATAAAGAGGGTCGTTCCTTTGGATGCAGGGACACGTTGATTTGTTTTGGTTACAACGATGGCAAAATCAAAATGTTGACCATTCGAGATAAATGTCTTGGATCCGTTAATGTGATAATTACCTGTTACTTCATTTTTGACTGCAGTTGTTTTGATTCCTTGCAGATCACTTCCAGCAGCTGGTTCACTCATAGCAATTGCTCCAACAAATTCACCCGTTACCATCTTTGGTAAATAGTATGCTTTTTGTTCTTCTGTACCTGAGTTAAGAATGTAATGTGCTACTATATTCGAATGAACAGCCAAGTTTCCTGAAATAGAATTAAATCCTAGTCTACTGAATTCATCAATAATACTTGCGGAAAAGTGGAATGGTGCTCCTAATCCTCCATACTGCTGAGGAATATCAACACAAAGCAATCCTTCATCTCCGAACCTTCTCCATAGCTCTTTTGGAATAATGCCATCTTCTTCCCATTTATTGTAATGATCTTCAATTTCTTTTTTAGCAAACGCCTGAATTGTTCTTTTAAACAATGTAATTTCTTCTTCGATCGCCATTGATTTCATGTTGTATCCTCCCCGCTTTGATAGTCTTTTAAACTACTTAGTTTGCAATTTTCATGCCATTTTTTATTTGTCAATTTTATAACTCCATTTGAGTTAGATACGAATGTTACAACACATTAACCTTTTACTATTAGACTTGGATGTTCCACTACAGACTGCGCTTTCCAACAGGACATTGTATAAGCTTCATTGAATTAACATCGCACGAAGAAAATACAAATGCATTTTTGAGAATTCTCCATCTTTCGATTCACAATGAACAAAATTGATTATCATTAAATGCTCCTATTTTTTTATATGAATTTTATAAACAAAAGCTTTTTATGTACTTATGTTGTAAACTATAATTAACAGAATATTGTAAATTGTTAATAAAATAGTAAAGATTTATTAACGGTTATTTCTATCACCTTCGAAAGGATTTGATGACTGTGCTCATTTCTGATCTTATGAAAACAAATTTTAAATCCTGCATCAAAGAACAAACCATTAGAGAAATACTTCCACTGTTTACAGAAACGCAATCTAATATTCTTCCAGTAGTAAATCATCACGGTAAATTAATAGGGATTATTACGAAAAATAAAATTTTCCAACTATTAGCTACCCAGACTTCCTTAGATTTAACAGTTGAACATTATTATAATGATCGCCCTATATACATTCGCCCAACTGAAGATATTGAAGAAATTAGACCTTTGCTGTTGAAACATAATGTAGGCCATGCACCTGTTGTGAACGATGAAATGATTCCTATTGGCCTTATATCAACCGAGCAACTTCTTTGGTCTTACAATGTTGTATACTGTCAATTATCCTCTGTCCTAGAGTTTGCTTATGATGCCATTATTGTTGTTAATCAAAGATCTGAAATTACTAAGGTGAATAAAGGTTTCACGGATTTATTTGGATTAAAAAGTAAAGAAGTTTTTGGAAAGTCTACTACAGAATTATTTCCGGAATTAGCGATTGAAAATGTCATCAAAAGTGGGATTAGCATTCACAATACACCGCAGATTATCGAGGGACAACAATCTCTGATTACGATATTGCCGATTAAAGAAAATGGCAAAACAATTAGCGCAATCTGTAAAGTAACTTATCGTGGATTAACACATTTACACGAAGCCTTGACAAAGGTGAAAAAGTTAGAAAAACAGTTATCTGATTATCAAAATGAAATAAGTGAGATGAAAGGTACAAAGTATACATTTTTTGATATCGCGGGTGAATCGGAAGCAATTCGCAAAGTAAAGCACGAAGCTACATTAGCATCTAACAGTATATCTACTGTTTTAATCATTGGAGAAAGTGGTACAGGAAAAGAGTTATTTGCACAGGGAATTCATGCTGCCTCGAAACAACGGGGAACCTTTGTCCAAGTCAACTGTGCGGCTGTCCCCCCTGAATTACTTGAATCAGAATTTTTCGGTTATGCAGATGGTGCCTTTACAGGGGCTAAAAAAGGGGGCAAGAAAGGGAAATTTGAACTGGCGCAAAATGGTACTATCTTTTTAGATGAAATTGGTGATATGTCATTAAGCTTACAGACGAAAATTCTTCGTGTTCTTCAAGAAAAAGAATTTCAACCAATTGGTAGTTCAAAAACGATTCATCTAAATACGAAAATCATCGCTGCCACCAATCAGAATATCGAAAAACTCGTAGCAGATGGAAAATTCAGAGAAGATCTCTATTACAGGCTCAATATTATGCGTTTAAATATTCCACCTTTACGAGAAAGAATGGAAGATTTACCGGATATCATTCAAGCAATCATTAATCGTTTAAACAAGAGTGGGTTTTACATACGTGGTGTCACACACTCTGCTTTAACAAAACTTATGCAACATTCATGGCCCGGCAATATACGAGAATTACACAATGCTCTAGAAAGAGCCGCCAATTTAAAAATCGGCGACTATATCGATGCAGAAAATATCGCTGATTTCAACACAACCACAGAAAAAGATATTCCAAACTACAAGACAACCTCTTCCTATCAAGATAGGTTAAACACAACCGAAAAAGATCTGATCATCTTGGCTTTAAAAGAAGCAAAAGGAAATAAAACAAAAGCAAGTCAACTACTGGGTATCAGCAGACCATGGCTCTACGCAAAAATGAAGAAATATCAAATAGAATAGAACTAAGAACAATATGAAATGAAAAAAGTCGTATACACTAGACGACTTTTTTCTCTATTACTTATTAATAATTTACCGAGTAATTTATTATTTCGAGACTAATGCTGAAATATGTGCTTTTAACACCAATTCCCTATCATTTTTAAAGGATAATAATTGCAAAATGACTTCCCCATCTTCCCTTCTCTCTTGCTTATCAATAACCTCAGTCATGATATAAAGAAGAACATCAGGAAAAACAGGTCGTACAAACTTTAATTGATCAATTCCTGTACCAGCAATAAGATCGTCTCCTAATACATTTAAATCGGTCCATAGTTTAAAGGAAACACAAATTGTATGTAGCCCTTCCTTTAAATCTACTAAGTTGCACCTTCTCTTCATCGACATGCAAATATTGTGGATCAAACTGTAAAATGATATTATTTCATCTTTGTCCATTTTATAAAATTCTTTCTCAAACCTTTGCCCAATGGTGATGTCATTAAATTTCAATTTCATCACCTCAATCCATACCCTTGCAATTACTATGCCAAATAATACTCTCTATTCTCGTGGCTTATACAAAAACAATCTGTAAGACTTTCTTAACGACTGATGTTTAGAATGCTTTACAGATTGTAAATTGTTTATTATTCATTTCCATAAACTTAAAATTATAATATTAATTTACATTGTCAAGAATCTATTTGCTAAAATATAATTTAGAAAATAATACAAATTAACAGTTTATTTAGTAGGCTATTAGGAGTGATGAAAAGTTGGGGAATTTAGTTCTTTTACTTATTATTGTTGCAGTTGTTTTTGGAGGCTATCATTTATTGACGAAAAATAAAAAAAAGCTAAAAAAATTTCGGGATGAATGGGAATCAGGAGAGTTTTTAGCACATAGTGAAAATGATCAATCCATATCAATGTACTGGAAAAATAAAAAAAATCATAATCCCAATTATGACGGTGTTGACCAGTTGACGTGGGATGATTTAGATATGCACACGGTTTTCCAAAAAATCAATTACACACAGACTTCGGTCGGATCAGAATACTTATTTAATCAACTTCGAGATATTGATCCAACTCTTGAAAACATACAAGATGAAGAAGAACTGTATACATTACTTGGAAACAATCAGTCATTAAGAGAAGAGATTCTATTAATACTATCTGGGCTTGGAAAAAAGGATTATACCAACTCATCTTCTTTTTTCTATGAAGAGTTCAGTAAAATTAAATATGCGGGTATTTATGTACTTCTTGCATTATTACCAATTGCTTCAATTTTTCTGATGTTTTATAACCTAAAATACGGAATTCTGAGTTTAATGGGATCTTTTCTAATGAACGCTACAATATACTATAAAAACAAACCAAGATTAGAAAATAGTTTGTATTCCATATCTTATATAGCATCCATCATTCATACTGGAAAACGCTTTGCTTCTGTTAAACACCCACAATTTACAAACTTAGCAAATGAGTTTAACAAAAATGTGGAACCCATCAAAAAGGTTTTATTTTTGGACAGATTAGCTTCAATTGGTAAAGGCGAAGGAGATATCGATGCTTTTTTTGAGTATATTCGAATAATATTTTTATTGGACTTTATTTCATATAACAATATCATTAAAACGATTTCAAATAATAAAGTAGAATTCCATGAATTATGGGAACTGATTGGACAATTGGATGCAGCAATAGCTGTCGCATTTTACCGTAAATCACATCATGCATATTGTACTCCTACTTTTGTGGAGGAAGAAGAACTTTCGTTCAAAAATATGGTTCATCCACTAATTAAAAATCCAGTGACAAATTCATCGATATTAGGAAAGAGTACACTCATTACCGGGTCAAACGCATCCGGAAAATCAACGTATATTAAGGCAATTGCGATTAATGCGATTTTGGCTCAAACCATTAATACAGTTTTGGCAGAAAGCTGGACAATGAAACCAAGTTATATCGTATCTTCAATGGCCATTCAGGATAATGTATTAGATGGCGACAGTTACTTTATAGCCGAGATCAAATCACTGAAAAGGATTATTCAATTGTGTGAACAAGGTAAACCGTGTATCTCTTTTATTGATGAAATACTAAAAGGAACAAACACAATTGAAAGAATAGCAGCATCCGCTTCAATTATGGAATGGCTTTCTTTAAACAAAGGCATGAATATTATCGCTTCTCATGATATTGAATTAACAGTAATAGCTAGTAAAGTATATGAAAATTATCACTTTCGTGAATCAATTGAAAATGGTAATGTCTATTTTGATTATACAATCCATCCTGGACCATCGAAAACGAGAAATGCGATTAAGCTTCTAGAAATACTGGATTATCCAGAAAACATCACAAACAAAGCGGCTAAATTAGCCGCGTGTTTTACTGAATGTCATGAATGGGAAGAAATGAGAGAACAGTAACACATTCCTAAATAACAACAATCGAAATCTTTTATTCTTCCATCTATATTTTAGGAAAAAGGCTGTATAGAAACTCGTATTTTTTCAAGTTACTATACAGTCTGAATGGAGAGGATAATATCTCAGTTCACTTCCATATTAGCAATTCTATTAGTGAAAATTTTTCCATATAAAAAATCATTTAGATAAATTTACTCACCAAGAAAAGGAAAAATTTCTTAACAAAAACAGTAGCTAATTGAATTAATTTCTACACACTAAGTTCAACAATCAATACTTTCCATGAATCTTACGTGGCAAATTCCAATTATAATATACTGATAGTATTCTAAGTACAACCATTCCAACTAATAGAGAAAATGTAGAAAATGGTCCTTGAGCCCAATTTAACCCAATCACAAGTCCGGCCAATGCTGCCCATAAAGCATATATTTCAGAATGAAAAATAAGCGGTTTTCTGCCTACAAATACATCCCGAATCATTCCACCACCTGCTCCTGTCATCGTAGAAGCGATGATAACAGAAATCAAAGGGGCGTGAATTGAAACTGCCCAGTTTGCACCTTGTATAGAAAAAGCAGCTAATCCAATAGCATCAAAAAATATGACCCACTTCTTCCACTGGTAGATCCACTTATTCGGAAGTATAAATGCAATGAAAATAATGATAATGGCTACCTTAAATAAATCCTCTTGCTGCCAAATATTTTCAACTGGTATTCCTACAATTAAATTACGAACCAATCCACCTCCAAATGCAGTCTTTCTGAATAGTAAAGATCTGTTCTGGTTAACAACTGACATTAAATTTTGAGATCATCGAGTTACTAGCCATCGCCCTAACAAGGAATTAGATATAATACCTCTGGTTTATGGTAGCGAAGTCATTTAAATGAAGTTTCTTTTTTCAAAAATGATAGAAAATATCAAACCCACAATTATGATAACAAGAAGTGTATTTGTAATAAAACATGTCCACTATAAGTTTGACCCAAAGTTAATGTAAGCATTCTAAGCAACCATCGACTTTTCCCTCTCACAAAGCTCTTGCTGGAATACTTTTATCCCTTCCATTCAATTAGTAACTTCTTTCACATTCATTATAATGAGCTTACTACTTATTTCTGAGTCAATATTTGAGCAAATCCTCAAAAAGAAGAGTAAAAAATTTAACACTTATAGATTTACAACAAAAAAAGAGGGTTAGTTTTTTACCTATTGAACGAAAAACTATTGAAGCAATTTATTCGTATTTCAAAACTAAAAAGAAGATTGTTGAAATTGATTAATAAAAAAGTCATTGAAGCCTTTTGGCAATAATGATTATATCTTGTTCTTTTAATGCAATAAAACGGCTATCGGTTTCAATTGTTAGTTCTCCTTCTATAACATAAAGAAGTTGCAACCCTTGGTTTATCCTTTGCGATAAATATTGTATGTTCCTTAAAGAAATTTGAAAATCCGTGAATTGTTTTGTTCCATCAAAATCATTCCTTATTTATTCTTGGTTGTGACATAATGAATTTTTTTACCCATCGTTCTGAAAAAAGAAAACTAACGCAACTTTATTGAAAACTCCACCAAAAAAAGAGGGTGAAACGATTTGATCGCTCCATCCCGTTACACATCTTTAATTTAAAAAAATTCTATATAGATCACCGATTTCGAGTTTCCCATTCAGTACTTGTAAACTCAGGCGTGATGTTTTTTTGATCCGTTTTAACTTGAGGCTTTAACACATACCATCCTCTTTCATTTACAGTGCTGTCAGTAATATATTGGAAGCGTATAAACTTCGTACCCGCTGGTAATTGGTAAGATTTTTCTTGCCATTGATCACTAGTTCCTGTAAATAAACCAAGCTCATTCCACGTTGTTCCATCTAGAGAAATTTCAACTTTCCCGATATCTGCATCTTTTTCCATTCGGTACCACGTTAGAAAATGAAGAACAGATGGTTTATGAATATTCACTTCAGCTTGTAATATGGCATTCTTTTTGTCACCGTATCCAGCAAACCATGCTTTTTTATTTCCTGGAATGGCAACAGGAATGGCATCTGCAGCCTGTCTTGCCACAAGCCTTCTCGTTTGATTTATTGATAGGGTATTTCGCGTCGGATGTACACGATTGGTTAGTAAGATAACGATGGTCTTATTTTTGGGACTAATCACTAAAGAAGCTCCTGTAAAACCCGTATGCCCTATTGTATTCACATCCGTTAATCCATCCATATACCATCCTTGATTTACATCAAAACCAAGACCATGGTCGTTACCAGGAAACGCTTGATTCATATTTTGCTCCATTAATTTAACCGTTGAAGGTTTTAAAATGTGCGCTTGATCATATGTTCCATCTTTTAATAACATCTGCCCTAAAACTGTCAAATCGTGCGCAGTTGAAAACACACCTGCGTGGCCAGCTACACCACCTAAAGCCCATGCATTTTCATCGTGAACTTGCCCCCATACTATACCTCTTTCAGTCCAAGGCTGATATTCTGTCGCAGCAATTCTTGGTTGTAAAGAGGCTGGGGGATTATACATTGTATCTTTCATACCTAATGGAATTATAATATGTTGTTTTACATATTCATCCAGTCTTTTCCCTGTCAATCTTTCAACAAGAACTCCTAGTGTAATCATATTTAAATCACTATACGTATACTTTGAATTAGGTGGATTCGATAGACTATGTTTTAAAACGATTTCTAAACGTTCTTCTCTAGATGCTGCCTTCTTATATAAATCGATTCCTTGGTCAAATCCTGATGTGTGGGTCATCAATTGCCGAATAGTAACGTTCTTCTTTCCATTTTCCGCAAATTCAGGTATATACTTCGCTACTGGTTCATCGAGTTGAAATTTGCCTTTTTCGTATAATTGCATTGCTGCAATAGTAGTAAAAACTTTACTAATTGAAGCAATATCAAAAATCGTATTGGGTTGCATTAAAATAGGTTCATCTGATTCGGTATATTGGTCATCCAAGTATCGATAGGCATATCCATATGCTTGTTCTTTTACTGTAGTTCCTTTTCTTGTTATAGAAACAACTGCACCAGGCATCACTTTTTGGTTGATTGCATTTTGGATAATTTGATCGATTTTGTTCAAAGGTTCCTCCACCATTCCAGCATCCTTTGGTTGACCATCATGCAACAATTGTGATGAAGAACCTGGATGATCCCATGAAAACTGATCATACTGATAGTTCACCTCTATCTTTTTAAGTTTTGATGCATAACTAAAGTCTAGAATGACTAATGAAAACATTGCTATTATCATGCCAATTGAACATATTTTCCATAACCGCTTTTTCAAAATAACCCCTCCTATTTTAACTGAAGACCAAATCCAAAATCATATAGTTTAGGTATTGTTACAGGTAACTTTCCATTTGGTTGGATTTCCCCTGCTAATACTTTAGTTAATGCTTGTGTTGAGATATCACGATTACCATATGTTAAGATATTGGCATCTACTTCTGGAAAGGCCATAATATCATAAGGGTTTCTCATAGATGCTACAACAACAGGTTTTCCTGTTTGTTTCAAAGCTCTAACAAGTGCCTGTTGAGCATTATTCGTGTTAGCATTATAAGTTGTCACAATAATGACATCTACATTTTGCGCACATGTTACAGCCGTTAGAATTTGATCTGTTGTTGGGGATGTGCCAGTACTAGAAATGATGGAATCCATGCCTTTTTCGATAAGAAGGTTAGCCAATCTTTCTGAATTCGCTATTGAAGGGCCTGTTACTAATAGTTTTTTCCCCTTCTGTAGCGGTAAGATTTTGTGTTCATTTTTAATTAAAGTAATGCTAGCTTCCGTCAATTGATCTGCAAATTTTAAATGTTCAGCCCCTCCAATAAGATGAATTGCATCTTTGTTTACATAAGGCTGTAGAATAATTCCCCGTTTATATTTTGCTAGCAATATTCTTGAGACAGACTGATCCAATCGTTGTTTACTTATTTCTTTTGTCTTCACAGCTTTTAGCATGGCATTATATGCAACTTCTACATCTGGTGGATTCAGTAGAATATCTGCCCCCGCTTGAAATGCTGCTACAGGTACTTCAGCCATTGGCAAAACATTTGCCCCTGACATATCTAAACTATCCGTAATAATCAACCCGTCATATCCTAATTTTTCACGAAGCATACCTGTCATAATTGGTTTTGATAATGTCGCAGGAAGACCTGAGTCATCGAGTGCTGGAACTACTATATGTGCAGTCATAATTGCATCAATCCCATTCTGAATAGCTTGTATAAATGGTTTTAAATCCACATTTTTCAATGTTTGCAGGTTATGATTCACTATTGGTAACCCATAATGGGAATCTACATTTGTATCGCCATGGCCAGGAAAATGCTTTCCAGTCGCAATGACATTTTGGCTTTGAAGTCCCTTGACCTGTCGAATTCCTAGTGAAGCAACTAGATCTGGATTTTCTGAATAGGATCTCACTCCGATTACTGGGTTTTCAGGATTCATATTGACATCTAAATCAGGAGCAAAGTCCATATTAACGCCTAAACTTTTCAATTCTATTCCCATGATTTTAGCTGATTTTTTAGCCAAATCCGCAGATCTTGTTGCACCAAGTGCCATATTACCGGGAAATACAGTTGCAGGTTCTGCTATTCGGGCAACAACTCCTCCCTCTTGATCCGTTGAGATGAATAAAGGGATTTTTGACTTTTGCTTCAACGCAATTTCTTGTAAACCATTTGATAACGATTGCACTTGATTGAAATCAACCGGGCTTCCAATATTATGAGACCAATTAAAGTAAATAACGCCTCCAATATGATATTTCTCAATGATTTCTTTAAAATTTGCACCTCCACGATTCTTCTCTCTATTAGTTGCAGCAAACTCTGGATCAATTGTTGTTTTTCCGTAAGCATGTACGATAAAAAGTTGTCCTACTTTTTCTTCAATTGACATGTTCTTTACTTGTTCTTTCACCCACTTTTTTGCCATTCGATCCTCATTTCCATTTGTTTTAATCTTCGCTTCCGACATAGGAACATTAGAAAACGTAAAAAGAAGCACTAATGTCAAAAAAGAAATAACAACCCGTTTCCCCATTCACTTTCCCCCTTTGCCCCAATTTTTAGTACTTTTCATATTCAATTCAAAACGCTTCAGCTATATTGTTCTATACTTACTATTTCATATCCTTTTTATCAGAAAACCTCAATATAACGATCTGTATTCTTTATAAGAAGAATTGTAACTAGGTGAAGGTGACTAAGCGAACTGATCCTGTTAAGCAAATTATTCACAATAGATCTAAAAAATAACCTCATTCGTATGACGAATATAGACAATTGCGTATGCTCCCTTAAAAATACAGCATAAATTATTATCAAGTTAGTAGTTATATTTTAACTAAATCGGTACATATTATTTAAAATATAATTTTTGACGAAATGAAAAGGAGGTATAAACCAATGACAAAAGTTGTTTTAATCAACGGTAAATATTTAGCTATTTTAAATGATCGTCAGGTTATTGAAACAAAAGAATTACCCGAAGGTATCGATCTTGGTGCAATGGGAGAAGTTGAATACGATCACCAAACTGGTCAAATTATTATTGATGGACAGATTATTTAATCTGATTCCATCTTTTTTTATAATTGAAACTATTCATAAAAAATAAAAAGTCCCTAATCCAAAGATAGATCAAGGACTTGTATTGTTGTTCAATTCGTTTCAATACTTATTAGCAAATTCCGCATACATAGATATTTTTTTATTTTTCACACTCACATTGATGGGCAATTTCTAAATCATTTCCATATAACTGCTTAATACGATTGGTTCCCCACTCATACATCATTTGGACAATCGGTAAAAGGGTAACCCCAACTTCAGTCATAAAATAGGTAACTTTTGGAGGTGTATCTTGAGAAACATAGCGATCAATTATCCCATCTTCTTGTAGTTCTTTTAGTTGTTTGGATAACACTCGATGAGAAATTTTTGGGAACAGCTTTTGCAGTTCAAAAAATCGATGTGGACCTTCTACACCTAGATGCCATAAAATAACAACTTTATATTTACCACTGATGATAGACAATGTTAATTCTTTTGCGCAGTTAAATTCTCCATTCATTAGTTTTTCTTTTACATCTTTTCTTAGTTGTTCTGTCAAAGTAAAGTCTCCTTTCAAGTTATAGTTACTTTTTTGTTACCATGTAATAAAAAAGTGCGTTCTTCCATTGAAAAGGCAAAATCATTATGATAATACATGTAAAAAGAATGGAGGTTTTAAAAATGGCTAAAAAAGTTTTATTGATTATCCCGCCAGAACGTTTTAATGAAGATGAATTATTCCAACCTAAATCTGCATTAGAAAATGCGAACATGGAAGTAACTGTAGCAAGTACAACTACAGGAACTATTGTTGGAGATAATAATGGTACAATTCATATTGATGTTACCCTAAATGATCTTGACTTAAAATCTTTCGATGCAGTATCTGTAATCGGTGGATCAGGTACAAACGATTTTCTTTGGAATAACGAATCTGTACAAGAATTGCTAAAAGAAGCGTACTCTCAAAAGCGTCTTATTGCAGGGATTTGTGCAGGGGCTGTTACGGTTGCAGAAACCGGATTATTGCAAGGGCGTAATGCTACATGCTATCCTGTTGATGTCCAAAAAGAGAAACTTAAAGAATTCGGTGTTACTTATATAGGCGAACATGTCATAGCTCATGAAGACATTATTACAGGTGACGGTCCAGACGGTGCAAAAGCATTTGGCGAAGCACTCGTAGCAAATTTAACGAAATAATCTGTCTAAATGTCGTTTTAAATAACTCCAAATGAAATTTAATCAATAAGACAAACTATATCATATTTCATTGGAATTGTTTATGGAAATATATTAGATTCACATTATAAATATAACAAATATAAAACAGCTACCTTCTATTATAGAAAGTAGCTGTTTTGTATTCATAACACTGTTGATTTGTCTATTTATACTCTCAACTCATACATTTCCATTAAGCTAAGAATTACATTTACCAAACAAATAACCCAACAAGCATTGCACTCAGTAGTGAAACAGCAATACCACTGACAAGAAGCTTCCACATGTTTTTACCGATAATCGCTGATTTCTTTTCATCTAAAAGTGAGCTAAATGCACCGTAAATCATACCAACTGTACTGAAGTTTGCGAATGATGTTAAGAATGTTGATGCAACTGCTACAGTATGAGGAGCCATGGAATGAATATGTTTGGTTAAATCTAGCATAGCAACAAACTCATTGGTTGCTAATTTCATCCCCATAAGTTCTGCAACATACATAGCATCCTTTGTTGGTAAACCAAGTAAATAAGCAAATGGGCTAAAAATGTAAGAAAAGATCTTTTGAATCGTTAAGCCGTGTGCAAACAAACCTAAAATTCCATTAACTGCAGCTGTTAAAGCAACATAACCAATTAACATAGCAGCAATAACGATTACCATGTTCATACCGACTAACATACTGTTAGAAATCGTTGAGAAGAAGTCCTTCTTCTCTTCTTTTGATGGTTTATAAACAATGTCTTCTTCTTTCGAAACATCAACTGGATGTAGCATATTTACAACAAGTAATGCATTTAAACAGTTTAAAGGAATCGCACAGAAAACATAAGCTGCAGGAACCATTGATAAGTAAGCCCCTACAATCGATCCACTAATACAACTCATGCTCATAATACCGAATGTTAGTAAGCGATTCACACTCAAGTTATCTAATTGATGGCGAATAACAGCTAATGCTTCCGTATTTCCTAAAAACATCATTTGAATTGAATAGAAACTTTCTAATTTTGGCAATCCAGATACCTTTGAAATTAACCAACCTACTTTATCAATAATCCAAGTCAAAATACCGAAATAAGATAAAATATCAAAGAATGTTACGATGAAGATAATTGGAACCAACGCGCTAAAGAAAAAGTCCACATTTTGATGTGCTAAAGCACTTGGCCATACAAATGAAATCCCTTCATTTGCACACTTAATTAACCAAGTAAAGAAGGCCGCAATCTTATTGATAATCCAGCCACCAATTGTCGTTTTTAACATAAACCACGTGATCAATACTTCAGCTATAAGAAGTGTAACAATCGCACGCCATTTAATTTCTTTCTTTCGAGGCGAACATAGGAATACTATTCCCATCACTATAAAAACGCCCAAAATATTCAATAGAAAATACATATTAGCAACCCCTGGCTTTAAAAATGAGAAACAAAAAAGCCCTTACATTTTTCAAAATTGAAAGAATGAAAAGTAAGTGCGTCAGAGTAAAAATAGTTTATTCACTTGAAAAACTAATTTTATTCGAACTTTCCTGTGGTTTTGTAATGACTGTTCAATCTTCCATCATTTCAAACAAGGAATATCTTTTGTTTAATTGATAAAAATATTACGCTCCTCAATATAAATTATCAATATACTATCATTTAGTCGAAATAATAAAATTAACTTGAATATTTTCAAAGGTCAGACGACTAACTTATAGAATGTATAAAATATTCTTTGTTATACATATTAGTCTCCCTTTAACACATTTCCTAATCCCTTTAATTTAAGGAAAAGCAATAACAATTTGCATATTTGTCCTATAAAAATAGCTACCGTTCACATTATAAAAAGTAATCACTATTGGTAATAATAGGTGAAGTATTAAAAATACTATTTGGAGATATAACTGTATACAGGGATAATCGATTGGGGAGTATATATGCGCAATATTATTTTGATTATAATTGGCTCTATTTTATTAGGGTTTTCTTATAATTTCTTTCTGATACCTCATAAAATTTTAAGTGGTGGGTTAAGCGGTATTGCGATGATGCTTGGCATTATCACTCCGCTCAATACAGGATTGATTAATTTTTTATTAAATTTACCTTTACTGATTATCGGATTTATAAAATTAGGAAAACGCTTTATTTCCTATACGATTTTGTCCGTAATCGTCGCTTCCATCAGTTTATTTGTCATACCTGTTCGTGAAATAACAAATGAACCCATATTATCCTCTCTTTTTGGCGGTGTTTTAACAGGGGTTGGGATTGGCATCATTTTCCGATCTTCAGGATCTTCTGGAGGCTTCGATATTATTGCGATGCTGTTAACTAAAAAGAGAGATTTTCCACTTGGTTCACTAATATCTACTATGAATGGCATTGTTGTAATGATTTCAGGCTTTGTTTTTAGCTGGGATGCAGCTTTACTGACGTTGGTATCCATATTTGCAACTGGCAAAACAATTGATATGATTCATACAAGTAATTTAAAACTAACTCTCATGATTATTACTTCTAAAGGTGATGATATGAAAGACAAGTTACTAAAAAATCTCTATCGTGGTATTACAATGTTAGATGGAAAAGGTGCATATTCTGGTGAAAAAAGAACAGTTCTTTTTACGGTCATTACGCGTTATCAACTATTAGAAGTCAAAAAAATTATTCATGAAGTTGATTCACATGCATTTGTAGATGTAACAGAAACAATTGAGGTAATTGGTATGTTTGATCGCGGTCAAAAGTGATTCAATTTTCAATAAGGCATTTAAATGTTGTTGAACAAGTTTTTTTAATAATTCAATTTTATAAATGTACCTTTTTATACTATCCAATTATTTGATGCAAAAAAGAGTTAACGAAAATAAATTCGTTAACTCTTTTCTATTTGGGTTATGAAAGTCTTCCTTTGAAATCTTGATAATTAAATTGATGAAGAATTCGACAATCGCCGTTCTTATCTTTTATCACAAGATTCGGTAGCGCCATTCCATTAAACGTATTTGTTTTTACCATGGTGTAAATTGCCATGTCGCCGAATACAAGTCGATCACCATTTTTTAAAGGTTGATCAAAGGAATAATCTCCAATGATATCCCCTGTTAGACATGTTGGCCCACCAAGGCGATACGTATATGGCTTTTCTCCTTTTTCCCCTGAACCAAATAGTGGTGGACGATAAGGCATTTCTAGTACATCCGGCATATGACAGCATGCAGAAGTATCAAGAATTGCAATATCAATATCATTTTTCAATGTATCGAGTACTGTTGTAACGAGAACACCTGCATTCAGTGCAATCGCCTCACCAGGTTCAAGATACACTTCTACATCATATTTTTTCTGAATTCTTGTAATACATTCTTCCAGTAAAGAGATATCATAATCTTCCCTCGTAATATGATGGCCACCGCCAAAGTTAATCCATTCCATTTGAGAAAGCCATGGCCCGAACTTTTCTTCAATCGCATCAAGGGTTGTTGCTAAATCATCGGAATTTTGCTCGCAAAGAGTATGGAAATGAAATCCAGATATACCTTCAAGTAATTCAGGTTGGAATTGGCTTAACGTTACACCAAATCGAGAACCAATCGCACATGGATCATATATTTCATGTCCTACTTGTGTTGAGCATTCAGGATTGATACGTATACCAATACTTTTTCCAGCACTTAACACTTTGTCTCGATACTTTTCTACTTGTGAAAAGGAATTGAAAACAATATGATCACATAATTCGATAATCTCATCGATTTCATCTTCACGATAAGCTGGTGAAAAGACATGGTTTTCTTTACCCATTTCTTCATATCCAAGTTTTGCTTCGTATAAGCCACTTCCTGCAGTACCGCTCAAATACTTTCCAATCATTGGATACATTTCATACATAGAAAATGCCTTTTGAGCGAGTAAAATCTTACATCCTGTACGATCCATGACGCCTTTTAAAATTTGAAGATTCTTCTCTAGTAGCATTTCATCTACTACAAAACTAGGAGTTGGTATTTCATTAAATTTCATCTTAGTCTACTAACTCCGGATCAAAGCTTTCTTTCCAAGGAAGTCCCCATTTGTTTAATGCATCCATGAATGGATCTGGATCGAATTCTTCAATATTGTAAACGCCTTTTTTATCCCAAGTTCCTGTCATTAACATCATCGCACCAATCATGGCAGGTACACCTGTAGTGTAAGAAACGGCTTGTGAGCCAACTTCTTTATAACATTCTTCATGGTCACAAACATTGTATAAATAATAAGTTTTATCTTTTCCGTCTTTTTTACCACGGAAGATACAACCGATATTTGTTTTACCTTTTGTACGTGGGCCTAGTGAAGCAGGATCTGGTAGTACAGCTTTTAAGAATTGAAGTGGAACAATTTGTTTTCCTTCAAATTCAATTGGTTCAATAGAAGTCATACCAACATTTTCAAGGCATTTTAAGTGAGTTAGGTAGCTTTCACCAAATGTCATGAAGAAACGAATACGTTTAATCCCAGGAATATTTAGAGCAAGTGATTCAATTTCTTCATGGTGTAGTAAGTACATATCTTTTTCTCCTACTTCTGGGAAGTTATAGACACGTTTGATTTCCATTGGTTCAGTTTCTACCCATTCGCCATTTTCCCAATAACTTCCTTTTGCAGATACTTCGCGGATATTGATTTCTGGATTGAAGTTTGTAGCAAATGGATAGCCATGATCACCTGCATTGCAGTCAAGAATATCAATATATTCAATCTCATCAAATTCATGTTTAAGAGCATAAGCAGAAAATACACTTGTTACGCCTGGGTCAAAACCGCTACCTAAAAGTGCTGTAATTCCAGCCTCTTCAAATTTTTGGCGATAAGCCCATTGCCAGCTATATTCAAATTTTGCAGTATCTTCTGGTTCATAGTTTGCAGTATCTAAATAGTTTGTTTTAGTAGCTAGACAAGCATCCATAATTGTTAAATCTTGATATGGTAAAGCCAAGTTCATCACGATATCTGGTTTTACTTCTTCAATTAACGCGATTAATTCATCAACGTTATCTGCATCAACTTGTGCTGTCGTAATTTTTGTGCCTTGTCCATCTAATTTTTCTTTTAATGCATCACATTTAGATTTTGTACGGCTTGCAATACAGATTTCTTCAAAAACTTCACTGTTTTGAACAGCTTTATGAATGGCAACAGAAGCCACTCCTCCACAACCAATAATAAGTGCTTTTCCCATCATTATCGCTCCTAACAAATATATATTTTACAAAGCATTTCCTGACATCTTACCAACAAAATTGAAAAGAATTTCAAGAAAACATTCATTGACATAACGCCAAAAACTCAAATTAAATCAGTAAGTTAAGCCAGTTACTCGAACAACAACCATTTCAACCAAAAAATTTTTGAAAACAATTTATCACGTTCTGCACCAAAATAAAAAAGCAAGTGCAAAACGCAGCATGGCGCATCACTTGCTTTTGATATCATGAAAAAAATAGTGAAAAGCGTATTGTGTAATAACTACTACGTCTACATACGTCTGCCATAAAAAAGCAAATTTTTATGATAGAATCGCTTTCCATTATTCAAATAGATCTTTATAGGTTCAGAGTCTATATAGCAAACAATTACTTTTACCACTCTTATTGACCGTTTCACAAGTTGATGTGCTATGCACTGGTTGTAAAGTAACCAACTTATAAAATTTGAGTTTTTCTCAATCAATAAGGCAACGAAAAAGTTGCCAATCGGCATTTGACCCGGCACACCGTTGCCTTAACTTTTCTATAAGAAAATGGTCAAAATTATCTGCTTGGAAAGACCCTGATAGTTAAATATCTGCTTTCCAAAATCATAACTTCTTCATAATATCAACATACACCAAATTTAGCAATAGGGAATATTGAAATAATTCGATCATACCTTAAGTAAAAAGATCAAAACGCTTACGGGCTTGGCTCAATTTCTTCTTTAAAGTCTGCATCGCGCAGCTCACTTCGCTTATTGGCATACTATTCTTGTGGGGCTTTCAACTCAAGCTTTTCCCTTAGGACATTGAATACTCTTCTTAGAATTCGTACCACACGAAGAAAATACGAATACAAATTCGGAGTCTCGCCGTCGAAAACACAAAATTACATTTCATTAAATGTTCGTATACCTTCCATCAATTTTCGCATAAAAAAATTGATTTGTTTGTTTATAATTTCCCTCAAAAGCAAACTACTTAAAATCAAAAAACGAGCCATTTCTCAAGTAAGAAATGGCTCTTTGCTTAATTAATATTCTGCTCGCATAGTTTTTATGTTAAATATTTTGTGGTAAATAACGAAATATAAAACTGGAAGTGCAATCAACATTACCATTGAATATTGTATTGGTAGTGTAGTATTAATCAAATTACCTAATGCGATAAATATTATTGTAGCAGCTAAAAATTTGAACATTTCTCACAACATCCTTTCCATTTTTCGATTTTTTTACAAAAAATATATTTTTAAAATTCATCATCTTTGAAAACAAAAATCACATTTATTAGTTTTATTTTACACCTTTTTGTCTGATTTGTGAACAAAATGTTTAGATTTTTTTAGAAATTAGTAAATTTAATAGTCAGGTTAACTTTGTTGTAACAATTTATGTTAAACAACTCTAATCTATACAATCTTTTGTAACAATTTTAAAAGGCTCCCGTATGAGAGCCTTTTCCCTTTCAATACATTAACTTTTCTAAATTTAGATTTAACTTTTCCACTAATGAACATTTTCGAGGCCTATGTCTTTTTCTTCACAAACAACAATTAAATACCTAAAATGTATTTTTTCTGTTCCTCTTTCGGCACCATACTTCCCCCTGTTGCCCATACTATATGAGTTGCATTTTCATGACGAACTGCTTTTGGGAGTTGTTTGAATCCGATAAATCCTGCAGTTGCAGATGGCTCTACGATAATTTGTTCAGTTTCATATAATTCACGCACAAAACTTGATAATTGTTCATCTGAAATTGTCATGATGCCATCTAATAATGGCTCCATTTGTTTCCCTACAAATGAGGATGGACGACCTACAGCCAGCCCGTCAGCAATTGTACGATTGGTTAATCCAATATCTTTTACTGCGATATGATCGTGGTATCCAGTTGCCATTCCTAAGAGCATACAAGGGGATTCTATTGGTTCTGCAAAATAGCAATGCACATTTTCACCAAAGCTTTCCTTCAAACCATAGGTAACCCCACCTGGACCTCCCCCAACACCACATGGAATATACACATAAAGGGGATGATCTGCATCTATTGTAATGTCCTCTGCTTCAAGTTGTTGTTTCAATCTTCTTCCTGCGACCGCATAACCAGCGAATAGTTGTTTCGAATTCTCATCATCAATGAAATAGCTATTTGGATCTGCAAGTGCCTCTCTTCTTCCATTATCTACTGCTAAGCTAAAATCGCCACTATGTTCAATAACTTTAGCACCAATTTTTCTTAGTAACTGCTTCTTCCACTCTTTCGCATCATGAGACATATGAACATGAACCTTAAATCCAAGTGTTGCACTCATAATCCCAATACTTAATCCCAAATTACCTGTGGAACCCACCACAATTGTATAGTTACTCAATAATTCTTGAATAGGTTCTGTAGTAAAAATGGTGTAATCTGTATCTTTAGTTATAAGCTGATGCTCTAGCGCAATTTTTTCGGCAGCATATAGCACCTCATGAATTCCACCTCGCGCTTTGATTGATCCACTTATTGGTAACGCATCATCTCTTTTCAAGAAAAGCTTACCCATTACCCCTAGTTTTTGTTGCATGTGTGGAATATGCTGTAATTGTGATTCGATTCTTCCACTATGTAATTTTGTTTGTGGGAAAGCCTTTTGAAAATATGGTGCAAAACGATTCATTCTTGCTTCTGAATCATCGATAAGATTTGAATCTATTTGATATTTGTTTGATTTCTTAGGATTTTGCCAAAGTATTGCTTGTCTAGCCTGTAAACTGTCAATAATTTCTTTAAAAGGTGATAAATCCATACCCAACCCACTTTCTTTGAATTCTATTCATTCTACTCCATAAAAAATATAAAAAGATCCAGCAGTTCTTCTCAAATATGAGGAAATGCTGGAATCATTTTAAATTATACTTATTAGCTAACCATTAATCTATTATTAAATCATAAATGCATCAAAAGAAAATAAATTCATACTAGAACGAGATACTTGCCAAAACTAAACCTAACAATCCTAATATTGCAATCGCTGCAAAAGCTTTTCCTGAATCATTAACTCGCATATGAGAAATTGCTCCACCAATTCCAACTGCAGTAACTAATATTGCACCCCAAAAGACATATTCTCCATACCAATAACCTACTATTAAAAGTACAGCTGCTACAGTCTCCACTAGTCCAGTAATAACTCTAAACCATTGTGGCAGTTTCAAATGAGTGAAAGTTTCTTTATGCATTTGTGAACCAAATATTTTACCGAGACCAGCATATACAAAGACTACAGCTAAAAACCCCTGTAAAATCCACATAAAACTATCCATTATTTTCACCTCCCAGCATCATTAAAATAGCTATTTCACTTATCTATACAACTTCTTCTGTTATTGAACAGCCACTATTCCTAGTATCATTGCTACCTATCTACAGCATATTCAAACTTTTCGAAAGCGGTTACTTGAAAACCAATAGGAAGATTTTCAAAATACCTAAAAATTGATAGCTGGGCGACCATCATTCTTTTCATAAACTTACAGTTCTCTCTGCTGGTTAACATTAAATAAATAAGTTCATCTAATTTGGAGAAATAAATAAGAAAAACAGCCGTTTCTTTATTGAAATAGCTGTTTTTTAAACTTTGCTGAAAAATTAATCCGTTTGGTTAGGTTCTCTTATTGTTTTTTGCTTCACTCGGCTGTCCTTTTGCTTCACTCACACAATTTTTTGTTTGGATTTTTTGTTACGTTTTCAATCTATTCATTAAATTTAAATCTATTAACCCATTATCCCCACTCTTCTTCTAAAATAGCATAATAGTACTCATCCCACCATTCATCTCCATTTGGAATACACTTTTTAAAATAGCCTTCTCTTCTCATGCCAATCTTCTCCATTACTCGATAGGATGGTATATTCTGAGGTTGGCAAGTAGCAATAATTCTATGTAGCTTCATCTTTGTAAAACCATAATCTAAGATAGCTTGCGCAGCTTCTGATGCATAGCCATTATTATAATACTTAGGATTAAACACCCATCCAATTTCATAAGTATGATTACCAAAATACTTAAAAAATGCAATGTGCCCAATAACAATTTGTTCATCTTTCAATACTACAGCAAACTTTTCTGCTTTTTCATCACTATTTTCATAAACAAACTTCTTGGCGTCCTCTTCAGTAAAAACACCTTCTGGAATATATTCCATCACCTCAGGATTTGATGTATATTCATAGACATCTCGCCAATCTTCGGAATTGAATTTTCGTAGTACTAACCTATTTGTTTTAATATCCATCTCGTTCTCTCCCTCCGCTATAACCACAACCATTATTATACAAAAATTCCATAAAATAAAACAGCTACCTCCATTTTCTATTAGTAGCTGTTCCTTAAAGCATATATAGTAATAAACAATTTCCTTTAAATTATTGAGCATAATCTCCAGTGTAATTTACTAAAGAGCATGACTGTACACCTTTAATATTATTTATTGTCTGTAAAAAGGCTGTATTATCGTCTACTATATTAATCTCAACTGTAACCTCTATAAAACCATTTCTAATTGATTTTGATTTTAATTTTGTATTGAGTTTTCTAAGTAAAACACGTAGCTCATCTGTTGCTTCATCCGTATGATGTATAATTAGTATATAGGCTTCATGCTTGGTTTTCTTTTTGGATAACCATGCAAGTGCAAGCCCGAATGCAAGTGATCCGATAATCGATAATGGGTACATTTTAGCGCCTGTTGCAATACCAGCCGCTATCGCCCAAAACATATAAACTATATCCAAAGGATCTTTTACGGCTGTTCTAAATCGTACAATACTTAATGCACCAACCATTCCCAGTGAAAGAATAATATTTGTACTAATTGTCATAATGATTAATGTGGTAATCATTGTCATTAATACAAAAGAAACATTGTAATTGTAACTATAAACAACTCCACGAAAATATCTTTTGTAAATCCAATAGATAAACATCCCAATTCCAAAAGAACAAGCAAGACCTAGAAAGATATCAATATAAGATACCGTCCCAAATGATTCGAGATGGAGTACGCTTTTTTTTATTATATCTTGAAAACCTAATGTATCATTCATATAAACTCTCCTCACGTGATACAATTCTTACTTAAAATTTTTAATCGTTAATTCTCTGCATAAAACATATTTTGAAATTGCCGAACGTACCAATCTTTCTGGTTGTACTATTTTACGAATCATATCAGGTAAAAAGTGATCAAATTTCACTTCTAATATAACTTGTTCAGGAAGCAATACTTCTTGTGAGATAATATTTTCATCAAATAGGTCAATCGTATTAAGACCAGCGGTGAGTTGTTTATCAAATGTAATACGCACATTTCCTGGCTCGTACACATATGCTTCTCGAATATAATCAACAATGACAACTGGTCGAAAGTTTCTATAGCATAGCCCAGTTTTAAAATCCGTCAGTAATTTTTCTTCTTTATCTGCTAAAACATGGATATCACCATTTAATATTGAATCATATTCTGTTCTAGTAATAGAAGCTGATTCTTTGCATATAAAGTCCCCATGTTTACTTTTTCTCTCTAAAGTAATTTTCTTGTCACTTCCATTATAAATACGAATGCGATACTTTTCTCTATGAAAAATACCGTTATTTTTGTCATAAATAGAATGATTATGCATACCATCAAAATATAAACTTGAGATATGATATCCTTCCTCATTCACTGAATTTTTATCAAGAGTTAACATTTCTGAAACTTTTTTTCTTAATGCGATATATTCAATTTTATTTAGATAATATTTTAATTCATGTCTGAAAGTCTTCTGTTCCAAGTTCATATTCATATTAGTCTACCTCGAAATCTCTTATTCCATTAAATTCATTTCCCTCTTCATCTGCATACATATCAAATGAAGATTGTTCATGTCCTTTACTATCTCTAACCGTAACCTTCCAGAAATATTGACCACTTGAGGGTTTTTTCATCGAAAATTTGTTTTCACGAATATTTTTTTGGGTTGCTAAGACTTGTTTCATGTAGGGATCTTTTGCAACAGTTACGGTATAATACAAATCATCCGCTTGTAAATCGAATGATACATCCCATGTGAATAGAAGCTTATTACCAGATTGTTCTACGTTGCTCATATAAAAAGGCTTAGGTTTTTGAAGGTCTTCATAGTATCTTTTTTTCGCTCTTTCAGGAGTATCTTTTATTAGCTGTAATTCATTTTCATATTCAGAATTTACGATTGAAAGATAGTTCTTATCAGGACTTTTTAATATAAAAGGTTTGACTACATCATGATATTGATTCAGTTGAGTCGTAACTGTCTTTGCATTAATCTGCTTAGAAAGTTTTTCGATTTTATCCGTCAATTTCTGAACATTTTCCTTAGAACGGAAATATCGATTTAACAGTATATTATTCCAAAAGTTACTAATTCCTGCTTGATAAGATCGTATGCTTTTTAGTTTTCTCTGTAACTCCCAACCTCCATCATAATCCCAAGGTAAGATAAACCATTTTTCTGAGTTTAATGGAGAATATAAGTAGAAGTTATTTGCATCAGTATCCATATTGTCCATCAAAATATTCATAGCGGTCCATGTAAGCAAATTATCAATATCGAAGTGCTTCTCAATAACCTCTTCAATAGGAATTTTATAGTTATTTACATCATCTAACATAGTAATTAACTTATCGTGTTCTTCTTTACCTTTTATCTCCAAAATTGATTCAAACTTCTTTTTACTATATTTTGGATCCGAATTTATTCTAATTTGATCTGGATAACGTCCAAATTCAAAAAATGTTACTTTATATAAGTAACCATTTGGATCTAACAAATGAGTTCTTAAGAATTTTTTATTTGGCTGTTCAATTTGTGTATATAATCCATAATCTTCATACTTCTTTTGATTGCCATCCGTTAAATCTTTCACATATAAATGAACAAATTGGGTACGAAGGCTCGTTATGTTAGGGATCGTTTCCATTAAATCAAAACTTAATTTATTTCTTAGACGACTAGGATCATCAATATGCTTATTTAAATTAATCGTACGTTGATCCTGCCATAAGCCGGCACTATCGAATAATTTTATTTTGTATGACTTTTGTGCAGCATAACGTGATGAATTTCCTCGAATACTAATCTTCGCATTTGCCTCTTCGGCATTGTACCCAAATTTCCCATTCTTTGGTCCTGTGCCATCTTCAGTACCCTCTGCGAAAATAATATCTAACTTTGCTTTACTGTTACGATCTGTAATGCGATTAAGTCCATACCAATCTACTTTACTTGACTTATTTGGAACAATGGTAATATAAAGAGACTTTAGAGAGCTATCATCGTCACGCTCATATAATCTCTTATCATCAACTAGCTTATCATTGTCAATTGTTTCTTCTACTACCTGTTTACTTGTTTCTTGTTGGTACTCTTTTTTCTTTTGATTTTCTGTTTTTTCACTTTCCCCGCATGCAGCTAAAATTAGAGTTGATATAGCAAGAATAGAAATCATTGTAATTGACTTTGAAAATGTAAATTTTCGTCTTTTCTTTTGACTCATGGTTGTTATAGGCTGCGAACAGAATGTGTAATAATCAATATTCTTAAGAACATATAATAATCGAGTAACAGAAATAATCAGCATTATAAATGACGAAAAAAACATTCCTGTTCCATCAAAATTATTATTTATCGTACAAAAAGTTAATATAGCATTAAAAAAAACAAATCCTGCACTAATAGATAAAACGCCCTTTTGATCATCAAAATACATAAGGACATGTAAAACAACAAACATAATAATAAAGAAAAAGTAAGCTAAACATAATAAGATAAACAAATCTAGCTGCTCCATTGTAAAGCCGATTTTTGGTAGATAAATGATACCTATTGCTATTGATAAAGCTGTAAATAGTAACTGTACTTCAACGAGAAAATCAATTTGCTGTAATAATACTTTTGTCATCTTCTGTTTTGCACTCTTCATACTTTCATAAGTGCCACCATTTATTACATTTTGATAGTAATTCAAAAATTTCTCATAAAATTTCGTTTCTACAATTACTACAAACATAACAAGTGAGGGTAATACAGAAATATAAGCATAAAAGACAGGTACATCATAAAAAGGCATGAGCAAAAAATGATTATCTATTCTAAAATGTCGATCAGAGAATAACCAATAGACTAAATTGTGAATATAGACACCAGAATAGACAAATACACCACTAAAAAATATAGATGGATATTTCTTTAAATAAACTAAAAATGCAAAGTAATTTCTCTTTTCATCTCTTGGGAATACACTTTCAAAATGATACATGGACAGACCTACAATTACTCCAAATCCTACATCTATTCCTGCTAAAGCTATAATCGTTGCATTGATAGATAGAAACTGAAATAACACAAAACTTACGACTAAAGCCACCAATACACCAATAGCAAAACCTCGTACAATACGTTTATAATCTTTTAATGCGGATAATAAAACGTTTTGAAGCCAAATAATGATTAACTCTATGAAAAACAGATACGAAACTAATTTATACCAAATACTTTCTTGGATATCGTATAAAAACAACACTGCAAGTAGTCCGCCAATTGGAAGAACAATTATAAGAACGCCATAAAAAGAGGAAATAATCTGTTCATATTTTTTTTGGAAAATTAAATCTGCTATAAATCTCGTAACAATCATTGAAAATCCAGATGTTAATATAATTGAAAAAACAAAGCAATAGACCATCGTCCCAACAAATAATTCATTATCCAAATAGGAACTATTTTTTGCCTTCAACATCATTTGTTCACCAAACAGTAAAATAAGACATAAAATCATCGGTCCAATTGTCGTCATTGAAGAATAGACATATGCTTTGACATTTTGAACTATTCCATCTTCACGATATAACTTACGAAGTTCAAAACCTATTCCTGCCATTCTTACTCACCTCCTAACAATTGATACAATTGACGATAGCTTGAAATAAATTCATTCCGCTTATAATTAACTTTTACTCTTTCAAAACCACTTTGACCAAATTGTTCTCTCAGTTTTTGATCTTTACAAAGCTTGAGGATATTATTTGCTATTTCTTCATAGTGCATAACAGGAGTGATAAAACCTGCTTGACCATACCGATCATCTGGTCCCCCCATAAGAAGCTCTTTACATCCGCCAACATTTGTACAAACAAATGGCTTTGCGCAAGCTAAACCTTCCAATATCGCTAATGGTTGTCCTTCACTAATACTTGTTAAAAGGAAAAAATCTATTCTACCTAAATAATCTTTTATTTGAACCATGCCTGTAAAAATAATATGCTTGATACCCATTTCATCTACCATTCTCAAACATTCGTTATAATATGTAGGATCTTCTTCAACGGGCCCCATTATATAGAGTTCAACATTTGGAATCTCTTTTTCTACTAATGCAAAACTTTGAATCATTGTTTTAATATCTTTAATCGGTACAACACGTACAATAGCACCAATTCGAATAACTCCATCATCAGGTATTGACTTAAGATCTTGATAATCAGTAATTTCTACACCATTCGGAATAATTCGAATCTTTTCCTCAGGGCATCCTAATTCCACCTCTATCTCCTTATTTCGATTGAATAATGTGATAACTTGATCAGCTGCAGTATAAATAGAGCCAGAAAGTGTATAAAAATAATTGATCCATAAATCTTTAAAATAACCCTTTACCCAATCCGCTTTAATAATTTCCTCTTCTCTCTCTCGAGAATAAATACCGTGTTCGGTTAACAATAGCGGCTTATTATGCAAATGTTTTGCTAATGCTCCAATCACACCAGCATACCCTGTAGAAACAGCGTGATATATGTCTGCTTGCGGTATTTCATGCCGGATCGTCGACAACAGTGGTAATAACATGGAACTGATTGTCCAAAATAGCTCTGTAAACGGTACTTGTGAGTATTCATTTTTCCCCAAATGCTCTACTAGATCAAAGTAATCCTTGCTGGTTAAAAATTCTCCAACACTTGTAAACTCCTTACTTCGAATCAAGTCAAATAAATCATTCCAATTGACAATGTGATTACTACTTAATAGTGATATTAAACTTTCTTTTTGTTGTGAAGAAAGATTGTACCTCTTTCCCCACTTCTTTTTTTCAAACAGATATTCATCTAAAAATATCTCTTTAATTTCTACTAAATTAGATGGTAAATCATATTTAAATTTTCCTTTTTGTTTTGTCTCCGCTCCTATGGCATAAATAATAAATTCGTGTTCTTTCATCGATGACATGAGTCCATGTATCCAGCTCGAAACACCACCAGTGACATAAGGATAAGATCCTTCAGCAATCAAACATATGCGCACTTTAGGATTCCCCCAAATCAATTTTAAATTTAGCTTCTTTTGCCTCAATTAAGTAAGTATTCGTATCAATTTTTGTTGCTTCACAATGATGCAATCTTTTAATCTTTTTATCAGATCGAAGAACATAATATAAATTTGGAACATAGTTTGTAATATTTCCTTCAATACTATTTTCAGTATTTGACCAATTCACTTGTGAATTTAGAGTTTTAGCCACATATAACGCGCCCTCTGTTGAAGTCATTGGACGTACCCATGGATATGTATTTTTCACTCTGGCCATAAAATTTTCATATTTCTCATACATTTCCTTCCATCCAAGATTATTACTTCTATCGGCACTTATGATGTCGTCCGGATGTACAAAGTGAGAGAATAATCCTAATCCAGTCATTGTATTTGCTTCTGCCCAACGATCGAAGTCACGTTCAAAGTAACCAGATGTAATACGAGGCATTTCTATTACCCCATCTTGTGCAATTTCAAATTCTTGAATATACGATAATCCTGTTATATCTTCTGCATAAAGTGAACTAATGACTGTTAAATCAGGCCAAGCTCCCTTCAATGCTTGTCTTCCTTCTTGCGACAGCACGTTAGAAGGTGGGATATAAGCTGTCACTTTGTAATTAGGAAATGCACTTTTCGAATAAGCAAGAAGCTCCTGAATCGATTTAGACATATCCCCCTCATTCCGCCAAGAGTTGTAGCCAAATGATTCTGATACGCGAGAGTCAAGCGTTAAAGATTGATGATTAAATCCATGGAATCCTATTTCTCCACCGCTTTTTAATAGTTCACGGCCAAACCCAATTAAATAGTGTCGATCCTTATCTTCAGTATTACTAAAAGGTGGGGTTACATTGTCACTATAAGATTCAATGACTCCTCCGGTATATTTCAAATCGTACTTTTTAGCAATCTTAAGCATATTTGGCCACCAAATTTCACTAAAAAAAGTGGGAATATCCCGTTTATACTCTTTATAAATGAGAGCGTTCTTCCCTTTAGGAACCGGAGCCGGAAAATCGTCAATATAAAATAACTTTGCATTAAATACTGAGTATATAAAATTGGGTTCTAATAAACTTATCGCCCCTGTTATAATCCCCCTACTAATTTTTTCTTGTAAAATGGTTCCATTAAATAACATAAATGCACCATCACCATATTTATTTTTCCATAATAGAGGGGTTCCATCTACACTCTCGGCAAGCAAATCTGCATCATCATTAAGGTCCACACTTATTGAATCATTCGTTATAAAGTCATCGTTAATATGAAGTCCTTTTTCTCCTATTAAGACATTTGAAACTAGATGAATCCCTTTTGTATGCACATAATTACCAAATCCAGAAATCCCTAGCTTTCGATAAAGAATTTGATAGCTAGTATCTTCATCAAGTGTTGACATTATAAAGATATAACCACCATGAAAAACATATTGTTCAATCTCCTCAACTGTTCCAATATCTTTTAAATGATCCGTTGTTAGGATTATTGCTTTACAGTCACTAATAACACTTTTTTCTTTATTGATATTGATCTCAGTAACTTTTTTCTTCATATATTCAAGAGATTTCTGAGCATTTTCTCTTAATTTGTTGCTGTAATCATCTTCTGCATTGTATAAAATACAATAGCTTTTTCCAGATGAGGCTGTTTCATTTAATTGACGATTTGTACTAGCTGTTAAAATGTCATCTCGTTGTTCAATTAAATGTTTATTTTCTTGAGATTTTAGGACAAATTGTGAGCGAGATATCTGTAGTATCAATCCACATAAAAATACAATGGAGATAATGATATAAACTTTTTTATAATAATTCCCTTTTAGACGCATATTCATTACCTCCCGTCCAATATCTAACTATTGTGAGAGCACGATTAGAAAATTTGATAGTTGAACTCATTAATTCTTCTAAAATTTGTTCCATTTTTCTCTTAGACTTTGTCTCATAGTAAACATTCAATAAACTTATATACGAATTTTCTATGTTTGGGTACTTCTGTAAGTACTTCAAACCTGTTTCTTCAGCTGCATTGTATTCATGTAGTTCCAATTCAACTCTTATTTTTTCTTCAAATGTAAGTGGATCTCCATTATTACTGTCAATCATTTTCTTTAGGACGTGAATATATGTATATTTAAACTTTCTTAAGGTTAGTTCGTCCAAAAAACCGCTTCTCATATATTCTTTCAATACTTGTGCATAAGATTTTGCTATATCAAGGTCTTGTGGATTTTTTTCAAATTCTACTGAAAAAGTTTGCATCGATAAAGTTAACTTTCTTTTCACTTCTAACACTGCTGTTACTGCAAAGTGTGAAGTTTCAGTATCTTCATTCAAAACAGCCATTTTAATTACATCCATGTACTGTATTGCGTCTTTCTTTAATACATCCAACATCGCTTTTCTTCTTGATGCGTAATCGCTGACAATTAATGCTTCCTCAATCGGAATAATATTTAATTCCTTTTCTCTTTCAATTTTTTCCTTCTTAGATAAAATCTCAATTGGAATATCTTCATTTTGTTTTTTCATATACTCCCCAAATTCTATCCCTCTATTCTTAAACATTTTTTTTGACCAAATTATAGGTAAAAACCAACCAATAATAGGAACAAAGGAAATAACCAACATTTTTAATAGCCATTCCTTTTTATTGTTTTGTGAGATGAAAACAAGAAGGGCAGCAGACAATACCTCATATATGATGTAAAGAAATATCATTTTATATCTCCCCTTCTAGCAACTTCATGTGAATACCCACCTGATTAAATCTTGATACCACGATCTGAGCATCCTCTATTGTTGTATTTGATAGAAGCACAGCAATATGATTATTTTCCAACTGACCAATATAATCTGTTTCCCTTAATAGACTAAAAAGTTTACTCGAATAAGCCATTATCTGTTTTTCAACATAAGTTGTTTCAAGTATCACAAATGGCATATTGTGTTTTTCTTTTGCCTCTTTCTTACTATCTAAAATTACTTTAAATATCTCTTGCTTTAATATATTTGTGTTTGGAATAAAACGATTCCCTTCCGTCGCATCAATATAACTTAGTGCTTTGTCTAATGCTGCTCCAGCAAGATCTGTCGTAACTTTAAAGAGATTTTCGTGATACAGTGAAAACTTCTCAAATTCCAATTCATCTATCGTAATAACAGCAGAAATTTCGTTATTATGATAGACTGGGGCTGCCATTAAAGGCGAATTCGGCAATAATTCTTTATTCACAAACACTTTATCGTATTTAAGAATATATTGAACAAATTCAGATTGCTCTACTTTTATCGAGTTAATGATAGGTGTCTCTGTATAATTGGAATTGGCAACTAGTCTCAAAAATGACTGATGTTTATTGAATACATATATGGAAACGATTTTTGCACCCATTATTTCTTGTACAACATTCACCGTACTCGAAAAAACCTTTTCAGGTTCTAAGTCATCTAGTTTTTTTACAATGGAATATATTTTTCCAAAGCTATCTTCACTATTTAGCAAACGTAATTGTAATTCATCTTTAACTTCTCTTATTTCCTTATGAATACCATCCAAAAATCCATAGCGTTGTTCAAGTTCTTCAATTTTTTGGTGTTGTTCTTGAAGCTTATTCGATTTACGTTGAACTGAATACCCAACAACTAATCCTACTGATAGGAAAAGAGCTACTTGGAAAAAGAAGGAGGTATCATAAAGTAAAGAAACAAATTCACGCCCTTCTATCAATTTTTCTACAATTAACAATCCAATTGACAAACCTACTGACAAAATGGACTGTTTACTACCGTAAATAACGCCCATAATCATAATATAAAAAACACTTATATCAATTGAATTTAATACGCTTAAATTATCTGATAATACGAGCCAAGCGATTATAAAAAAAATAAAGATATTTTCTATATATGCTTTGAATGGTTTAATCCAGTGAATAAAATCTGATGATTTCTTGACTTCTTCTGCAGCACTAGCAGCAACCTCTTGTTCTGCTTGGTATTCTAGTGCCCATTGATATGTAAGTTCTAACCCTTGTTTCATATCATACATTGGACTCCAGTCGAGTTCATTCTTTACTTTTGTATTGCATAGTACAGATTTATAAATATCCCCTTCTCTTTCTGAGAGATGTTGAAACTCGATCTCACCATGAATCATTTTAAGTATATTAACTAATTCATTGACACTTGTTTCAGTATTTGTTGATAGATTAAACACCCCACTGATCGTCGAGTTTGATGCTCTATAAATCGCATCTGCTACATCAGCAACGAAGATAAAATCTCTCGTTTGCTCCCCATCTCCCAATATGTGAAGTGGCTTATTCTGTATTGTGTTGTTTGTAAATATAGAAACCACACCACCCTCACCTATACTATTTTGTCTAGGACCATACACATTAGCAAAACGGAAACATACACTATCAAACCCATACATTTCTCGCCACTTTTGACAATAAGATTCTCCTACCCATTTACTGATTCCATATGGAGAAATAGGTGAACAAGTTTCATCTTCTTTTAAAGGTAAATGTTCATTCAATCCATAGACGGCAGCAGATGAGGCAAAAATAAACTTCTTGACCTTATATTTTTTAGAAAGAGTTAACATATTGACTAATCCAACCACATTGGATGATGTATCTGCTCTTGGATTAGCAAATGACTTTGTCACACTTACTTGTGCAGCCAGATGAACTACCACATCAAATTGAACGGCTTTAAATATTTCTTCGCACTTAGTATCTTCTACTGAAAGATTATAGCTTTTATGTTTAAATGAAATGTTATTCTTATTTCCAGTTAGTAAGTTATCAATGATAAAAACATCATAATCTTCTTTGTAAAATCGATCTGCAACATGCGAACCGATAAATCCATACCCACCTGTTATTAATACCCGCATTTTAAACCACCTTTCCTATTCAACCTGAATTTATTAATATATTTTTATAAAAATGTATAATTATAACAATTTTAGATAAGCAAATGTTAGATAATTTCCACATAAAATTGTTTCTATTAACAGTTATGATGGATATAGTTAAGTGAAATCACACATATCCATCATACAAATTTAAGAATTAATGTTTGGTTTAAACTCTGGCATAGTAAATATCTTAAAATAAACTTTGTTATTTTTAATTGTATTGCTTTTTTCTTTTTTGTTTATTGTCTGGATAAGATTTGTTGTTTTATTAATATAAAATTTATTGTTCAAAAACTGATTCTCAGTGACGTGTTGTTGGAGGGTTATTTCTCCATACCCTTGAGATAATCGATCATTTAGTGTGAATTCATTTTCATTAATAATATTTTTATAAGCTCCTCCATTAGATACAGATGACCCTCCCATTATAATTCCAGCACCATTATTGTTAATAATCTTATTTTTTTCAACTGTTATATTACTTGTTGTTTTTCCCTGATTTTCACTGGCCAATTCAATTCCAAAATCATTTTTGTATACAAAGTTATTTTTTATCAAAATGTTAGTAGCGCCGTCTGCATAAATTCCTCCAGCAGCAAAACTTCCCTTATAAGCCGGATTCTTTTCAGAAGTATTATGATAAACTATGTTATTTGAGATGGTTCCATTTCTCGCTTGATCGATACAATCATCATTGCAAGCTTTATAAAAGCCCGCTACGTCAATCCCGATATTGTTATTATGATGAATTTTATTTTGGTTAATAAGGAATCCTTCAATATTACCGCTTAGCGTTAATGCTTCACTGCTACCTAAAGTTAAATGATGAATTTCATTATTTTGAATTGTAATATCATGAATTGAATTAGAAGAATCCCCATAAAATTGGATTCCATGTGCATTTCCATTTATTGAATAATTTGATATATCATGAATATTATTATTTAGTATCTTTATATTACTACTACCTTCTCGTACAAGAATAGCTACAGGATACTGATTTGGATCATTTGTCGTAATATTCCTCATTTCAAAACCATTGATTACAATATAGTTTGAATTTTTCACATCAAAAAATGTACTATTTCCACTATCTCCTGCCATTTTTCCAGCATCAAGTATTGGATTTTCACCTGGATATGCTTTAAACGTAATATCCCCTGCTTCTTTTGTTCCGGAGTTGTTAATTTTTACAAACTCTGAATAGATTCCTTCACGAACATATACCGTTTCACCAGCTTTTAGACTATTAGCCGCTTTCTGTATCGTTCTCCAAGGTGCATTAATTGTTCCTAAGTTTGAATCATCTCCATTTTCTGATACATAGAACAATTTAGAACTAGGACTATCAGCACTTGCTTCAGGATAACTAAACAAGAATAATAAAACACTCAATAACATGGCCTTTTTAAAAACATCTTCAAATAATCCATATCTTTTACAGGTAATAAAATTTTTTATTTTTTGCATTATAACCTTCCTTAGAAAACACAAGATAGTTATTTCTACTTAAACGGAAAATACAATCATTATATTTCATTAATTTATATGAAATTAGTTTGATTTTGTTCGCTTGATTAAATAATTTTACTCTTAATAAAGTACATAATTCCTTAAAAAATTACAAATAATTACTTAACAATTTTAATTTATCATTCTAAACAAATTCTGAACAATTTCCATATTCCCCTTATTTTTTATGAATTATCCGAAAGGACGTTTCTTCAAAATTCACAGTAGCAATCGAATATCCGTTATTGAATGGAGATACTTTGTAATATTTATTTTTTAAAAGTGTAACTGCACCTCTTTTGTCGTATACTGCGTCAATTAATCTACCACTGTATATGCCGCCAAATGCATAGCCTTCAGAAAACTCTTCAATTAAATTTTTTAGCTTAAAAAGGGTTTTTCTTGTTTTCAATGAAATATACCCCATGGAAATATGATTCTGTTCATTTGTATATACATAAGGTGCTATCCCTTCATTTAAAGCTAAAACCTGATAATATTTTGTTTCAAGAATTTTTTTCCCTTTTGTATTAATCACACCATAATAATAAGTAGTTCCTTTTTGAATAACCACTCTTGCAAAGTGATCTACAAAACTTTCTGCGTCGATATATGTATACGGAATAACCAGTTTACCAGACTTATTAATGTAACCCCATTTCCCTTTATTTTTTACAGGTGCTAAGCCATTTTGGAACATGTACGCTTGCTCGAATTTTGCTGGAATAACTAATTTATTCTTACTATTGACAAAGCCATATTGTTTACCAATTTTAACAGCTGTTAAACCTTCACCTACCGAATTTACTTCTTGATATTTTAACGGGATGACAACTTTCCCATTTTTATCAATAATACCCCATTTCCCTTTTTTTGCTACTTGCACATATCCATCGTGAAATGATGGAGCTACTTCATCGTATTGCGCACTAACTAGAAAGTCACCATTTGTATTTATATAGCCCCATTTTCCATTATTTAAAACAGGTGCTAATCCTTCAGTAAAATTATGTGCTTCTTCAAAAATTGCTTTAATTGCCATATTTCCTTTCGAATCCATAAAGCCCCATTTTCCATTTACTTTCACAGCTACAAGTTTTGAGCCAAATGGTTGTACTACACAATCATATTCATCTACAGAATAAATCTTACTTTCCGTTAATGTGAATGCATTTGCTGAAGTTACATCACAACTTATAATTGATAATATTAGAAAAAAAATAACTATAAATTTCCCAAGCAGTTTCAAAAATATCCCCTCCTATTCTTTTTAATATAATACAAATAATGTAATAATATAAGTCTAATAAATTTGTTTTGTGCACTTAAAACTCCTCATAATTCTACCTATCCTATTTGAAATGAAGTTATTATTTATAACAAATCTAAAAGCATAACACTCAGAGAGGAGTTATTTTATCTCCCTCTGAGTGTTATTTGAAACAATCATAGTAGTATTTCACTCTTTATTTTTTGTTGATTCCATAATCACATCTTCCAATTTCTCAAACTTCTTTTCAAAACGAAGAAATAGATAAATAGTTATCGCAATAGGGAATCCAAAATTACCCAGTAAACTTACCCAAAGTGGAAATTCTGTTGGCGTCATTATCTCACCTCATCTCTTTGAATGATTGTTTAATACGATTATTTTCTCTTTCGTAAAATCCCCAAAATCCATCGATTTGTTCTATATCATACATCTTTATGATATTTACTAATTTGAGTTGGAGTTCTTGTTCTAAATCAGCTCTATTTTGAAAGTTTGTTTGCTGTAGGGTTTTTTTTATTTTGGGTTTGAAAGCTTTTAATACTTTTTCAATTGCTTCAGTGTCATTTTTTGAATCAATTGTTAACTGATATAAAGTTTCAACCATTAAAATCCCCCTTCTTTATAAGATTAAAGAATACAATCTTCTGAAGATAACTTTAAGTCACTTCTAATTTTCTTTATAGCTTTGTTTCGAGACTTTGAAACCGCTTGCTGTGACTTTTTCAAATAAACCCCAACTTCTGAATCTGTCCATCCCTTTATATAAACTAGATATAAGATATTTCTTTGATTTGCTGTTAAGCTTTGTACTGCCTTAAATATATTTGCATCTGTTATATAGTCTAAAATGTTATCTGACTTTAATTCAAAATCTTCGTGATAAACAGCAAATTCTTTAAGTGTCACTTCTGAGTCTTCTTTTATTGGTTGATCCAGTGTCACTGGAAAACAATAATTCATTCTACTAATTTTTTTATCTAAATTAATTGCGTGAAAATAAAGGGTGGAAGACACATACGCTGTAAATCGAATATTAAAGTAAAACCCTCGAAACGCTTGATCTAGCATTTCCTTATTCTGAAAAGTTGGATGGCAAATGGATTGTTTTAACAATTGATAATTCTCCTTATTGTATAAAAAGTCTTTAATCACAGGATTATTCAAAAACTCTGCATTATTTTGAATGAAATCTCGAAATTTACTACAATCTTTTTCAAGCACCAACTTTACCCCCTTTTTAAAACCTCATTAATTCTAATAATTCGATAAAATGAATATATTTTCCTAATATCATAAAATAATTAAATTAAACAACTATAATTCATTTGTATTACTTTGTTAATTATTTTTGTATTTTTATTAAATAAAAGAAGATTATGGAATAAAAATAACAACCTTTAACAAAATTTTCAAAACTTGTTTTAATAATATTTTAGTAGTTTTTTTCAAAAACATGCAAATTTATTAAAAATATTTTCACTTTAATTTATTGTTGTTTGTATAAATCTAGAAATAGCAACGATTTTGGACTTTTGAAACTAATATAAACAAAAAAACCTCGTATCTCTACGAGGTCTCTTCGTCTTGAAATTCTTGAAGTTTCTTTTTATCAATTTTCCCAACATGGGTTTTAGGTAACTCTAATACGAAATATATACGTCGAGGAATTTTATATCCACCAAGATAATCCCTACATAACGCTTGAATTTCTTCTACATTTTTAAATCCATCCTCAGCTACAATATATGCAGTCACGAGTTCTCCCCAATGAGGATCTGGCAGCCCCAATACTGCTACTTCTTTCACTTTAGGATGCGTGATGATGCATTGTTCTACTTCTTGAGGATAGACATTTTCTCCACCCGTGATAATCATTTCTTTTACACGCCCAACGATAAAAAAATCTCCATCTGAGTCCATTTTTGCTAAATCTCCTGTACGAAGCCATCCATTCACAATCGATTTCGTTGTTTCATCTGGATTATTCCAATATCCACTGAACAAATGCTTTCCTTTAATATAGAGTTCCCCTACCTCACCATAATTACATTCTCGTCCACTTGTAGCTACAATCTTAATCTGATTAAATTGCATACATTTCCCTACAGAACCTGGTTTTTTGACCGCTTCTTCTGGTTGAATAATAAAATTATTTGGACCCGCTTCCGTTAAACCATAGCCTTGTTTAAATCTCAACCCTTTCTTTAAGAAGGCCTCATGAACCGTGATTGGGCATGGTGCTCCTCCAGACAAAAAAACTTTAATTGTAGGGAAAGAAGAATTTTTGAAAGTTTCTGTTTCTATCATAGCTTGATACATTGTAGGAACAAATAAGGAAATGGTTGTTTGATAAGTATTCAGTGCTTGAATCGCTTCATGAGCGTTAAATTTTCTTCCAATCACAACTGTCCCACCAGCCATTAAAATCGGAATCGATAAGGCATTTATTCCCCCAGTATGAAATAAGGGCATATAATTTAATGTGCAATCGTCACTTCCCAGATTCCAACTAATTATGGTATTAAGCGCATTCCAGTTTACTGCATCGTAAGATAAAACCACTCCTTTCGGTTTACCAGTGGTTCCGCCAGTGTAAATCAACAGCCATACATCATTTGCATTCCAGTCAACCGTTGGAAGATGATGATCTACTGTCTGTTCAAGATCTGTTGTAATTGGATATATTTTCATATTTAAATTGTTCTCTAAAAGTGTGATCAATTGCTCTTCATATAAAAGTAATGAGGGCCTACAATCTTGCAAAATATAACTAATTTCCTGCTTACTTAAACGCCAGTTTAGAGGAACATAAACATATCCCCCTATCCCACATGCAAAAAGAATAGCGAAAAGATCTATCCTATTTTCAGAAATAACCGCAACCCTGTCTCCTTTTTGTAATCCCTTATTTTTTAGAAAAGTTGCCCATTTCTTTACCTCATCTGCCAATTGCTCATAGTTCCAGCTTCTTGCAGTTGCCATATCGATCATCGATGTTTTTCCGGGAGTAATGGAAGCCCTTTTTAATATCCAGGATTGCTCAATATGCATGACTTACCCCCTTACATCATGATTCCACCATCCACTTGTAATACATGACCTGTAATATAACTTGCTTCATCTGAGGCTAAAAATAGATAAGCATTTGCAATATCTTCTGGAACACCTAAACGTTGCAATGTAACAATGGATTCCATTTTTTCTAATACTTTTTCAGGCATTTTCTCTACCATTGATGTTCTAGTAAAACCGGGTGCTACAGCATTGACATTGATTCCTTTTCTACCAAGTTCTTTTGCCCAAGTTTTGGTCATCCCGATAATTGCAGCTTTTGTGGCAGCATAATTGGTCTGACCTACATTTCCATAGACACCGCTAACTGAAGAAGTATTTATAATTTTTCCATAGCCTTGAGCTATCATTGAAGGTATAACTGCTTGGGTACAATTGAACACTCCTTTTAAATTGACATTGATTACTTGATCGAATTGCTCCGATGTCATTTTTGTTAGCATGGCATCATTCGTAATACCTGCATTATTTACTAAAATATCAATCTTCTTATATTCATTAAGAACATTAGAAATGACGTTATTGACACACTCTCTATCCGCTACATTCATTTGGTAAAAAGAAATATGATTGTATTTTTCAAGTAGTTCAGCTTGAATTTTATTTCCAGCTTCGAGATTATAATCCGCAATAATAACAGTTGCCCCTTCTTGTGCAAATCGTTTTACTGCTGCTAAGCCTATTCCACTTGCTCCCCCTGTAATGAGGGCTACCTTATTTCCCAATCTCATCTAAAACACCCCTTTAAATAAATTGTTCAACTGCTTCCACTAATTGTGGAAGATCATCAATTAATGGTGAATGGCCACAATCCAATAGTTTTACAACTTTTGCTCGCCCCTCAAAATCATCAATAATCTCTTTCGTCATGCTTTCTGCTACAACATAATCACGTTCACCATATAATATTAGTGTGGGTATTTGAATTTTTGCTACTTCGTTTTGACCAATGCTAACTTCGTTGTCTACGTTACTAATATTAAATGTATTCAACACATGATAGACATCCGCAAGATTTTTTTGCGTCAGCATATCATCAATATAAGCCTCATATTGCTCTTCTGTTGGTTGATTATGTGTGTAAATTAGTGTATTCCATAATAATTTTAAACCTTCTCGATTTTTTGAATCATATAAATTTTGCACAGCCAATGTTTTGGTTACATCTTTTTCTATTTCTTCTAAAGTAAGAAGTCTTTTTTTGGATGTACCATCTGTATTCAAGTCATAAAATGCGTAACCTCTTGTAGACGCTGACGCTAATAAAATGAGTTTGTTACATAAATCAGGATAATCTGCACAAAATTGCATTGCAACCGCACCTCCAGTCGACCAGCCCATTAACGTAAAATCTTTTAACCCTAAAGTGTCTACCCATAACTTTAAATCATCACTAAAGTCACGAATATGCGATACCCGATTATTATAAGAAGATTGCCCGAATCCTCTTAGATCGGGTGCTAAAATAGTAAATTTTCCATCTAATGCATTCATCAATACATCCCAATGTTGTGATGAAGTCATATTACCATGTACGAGAATGAGAAGTTCATCGCCACCTACTCTTTCACGATATGCAAGTGTTTCACCATTTGATAATTGAACTTTATTTACTACCTCTTGTTGATTCATCATATAATTGCCTCCTCTTGTTTTCCCCAATGAATTGTAACTGCTCCCCATGCATAACCAATTCCAGCGCTAACAAGCGTAACAATATCACCATTTTTCACCTTGCCAGCTTCTAAAGCGAGTTCAAGTGATAAGATTTGGTCAATCTGACCAATATGACCGTAATGTGAGAGGTAGATGGATTGCGATTCAGTTAATCCTAGCGAATGAAGGACATAATCATGCGCTGACTTTTTCATGTGAAGCATTGCAAGGTAGGATAATTTTGATTCGTCATAGCCACTTTTCGCTAAAGATTGACGAATCACTTTTAGAAAGTTACTTAATGATTTTTGTTCAAGACGTGCTTTCATACCTTCTGGATCTATTACATCTAATCGATATGCACCCGAACGCAATAACTCAGACGTTAATGGTTGCTTTGTACCACCTACTGGTACAACGACATCTTCTGAAAATGATCCATCGGTAATTAGATCACATTCCAATACAATATTTTCCTTTGCACCCTTTTGCATAATTATTGCTCCACCGCCAGCACCTAAGTTATACATGAAACGCGTACGGTCATTTGTATAATCTATGAAATCATGATTTCGATAACCACCAGCTAGCAAAACGGTATGAATATTGTTATCTGCAATCATCAAACTTTTTGCCAGTTTCATCGCCAAAACAGTCGTTCCGCATCTAAGCTGTACATCAAAAGCCCAGGCTCCCAATGCCCCAATTTCTTCTTGGATTTTTATCGACGCTGTCCATAGTGGATATTCCTTATGCTCCTCACCTATATATATAATGACATCAATTTCTCGTGGAGATATATTGGCTTTTTGCAATGCTCTTTTTGCAGCCCAGATTGCCATTTGCACTGTATGATCTTCTGTCCCTGCGATCGACTTTTCGATAATTCCTAGTTTCTTCTGCACTATATCAATTGGAATTTTTGATAGATCACTAATCTCTTGAGCTGTCATCCGTTTGTTAGGTAAATAGATTCCGGTACTAACGATTCCTACATTCAATCGAATCGCTCCTTATCATTTGCTATTGGAATAGTTGGTGATTGTTGCTTGGACGTTACTTTTTTTGACTTCCAAATCAAATATTTCGAATAAATAGAACCTACAATACCTCTTGGAAAGAAGATAACTGCAAGGATATAAAGTAATCCAAAGAATATGATCCATCGTTCAAAAATTGGATAGTCTTTTGCAAGTCCTGATAAATAATGTTGTGCGATTTCAATCACAAAACTTCCAATGATTGGACCAACTAAAGTACCAACACCTCCAATAATAGTCATTAGTAGCGCATCTAATGTTATATCCATGGACATTACGCTTGTATTGACAAAGCGGAGGGACATCGCATAAAGAGAACCAGATAAACTAGCGATTACGCCTGCTACTATCGAAGCAAAGACTTTGTAGTACAGGGTTTTAAAACCTAATGATCTAGTTCGTTGCTCGTTTTCTCGAACAGCGATGAGTACTTTTCCAAGTGGCGATGAGACGAATCTTCGAAGCAAGAGAAATATCACAACGAGACAAGCTAAAACAAAGAAGTAAAAGAAAATACGGTCTCGAAATGCATCTGGTGCTCTAAATGTAAAACCATCATTTCCTTTTGTGACAGTACGCCATTTTTCAGCCACTACCAAGAATAATCCTGAGATAGCTAAAGTTAGCATTGCAAAGAAATGGCTTTTTAAGCGTAAAGTCAGTAGCCCCACCAAAAAACTAACTATTCCAGCAAATAGCATTCCGACTAGTATCGAAACAAGAAAAATCGTCATCGTGTGATCATATTTACTAAGCATAATTGCTGTTGAATAGGCTCCCATTCCAAAAAACATTGCATGACCAAATGACACAATTCCAGTGTAGCCAAGTAAAATATCATAACTTATAGCCAATATACTAAAGACAAATATTTGGGTCATCAAGATGGTTAATGTTCTTGAATCCACAATATAAGGAAAAAGGATAAGAACAATTACAATTATCAATAAAATTATATTTTTAAGAGAATAGAATTTTCCCTGTTTCATGATTAACCCTCCTTCGCATTCGAGAATAAGCCCTGTGGACGGAAGATTAGGACAATCGCCATCAAAATCATATTGACTGCGAGTGACAAATACGGCACATAATACGCCATAAAACTACCGGCAAGTCCTACCAAAATCGCTGCCATTAATGAGCCAGAGAAACTCCCCATTCCTCCTATTACTACAACGATAAAACCCAAAATAGCATATTCCATTCCCATTTCTGAATAAATAACACCTGAGTAAGGTGCCATTAATACGCCCCCCAAAGCCGCTAGAGCTGATCCTGTCATAAATACGAATAAAAAAACTCGTTTGATATTAATGCCTAACACTTGGACCATCTCTTTATTCATAACACCAGCTCTTACGATTAAACCAACTTTTGTTCTTTTTAATGTATATTGGAATATTCCGAAAATAACAAACCCAATCAGAATTATAAATATTCGATATTTAATAACAATAACATCACCTAATTCCCAACTACCCGCTAAAGCTGGAGGTACTTCAACAGGAATACCATTTGGACCAAATGTAACTTTTATGAATTCAGAAAGCACAAGCATATAACCTAGCGTAATTAAGATTTGTTGAACATGATTTCCATAAACCGGTGTAATTATAAGTTTCTCAGTAATCCATCCGAATACAAGGCCAGTGAGTATTGCACCAAGAATTCCTACAGTAAAACTTCCAGACCATGCATATACGAATATGCCTGCATAGGCACCCCAAACAAACAATCCGCCATGTGCAAAATTAAGAACATCCATTAATCCAAAAATTAATGTTAATCCTGCTGCTAGTAAAAAGATGAGCATTCCGGTGGCCAAACCATTTATTAATAAATTAAAAAATAAATCCATACTTGGTTCCTCCTAACCAATTCCTAAGTATTTCCGTTTCAATTCCTCATCTCCTATTAAATCAGTCATAAGCCCTGAATGAACGGTCTTGCCATCATCTATTAATGTGTAGGTATCTCCAATACGACTAGCCATGATAAAATTCTGCTCTACAAGAATAATCGTTGTCTTCTTTTTCATTTCGATGATTGCTTCCATTACCTTTTCGACTACAATAGGTGCTAACCCCTTGGAAGGTTCATCAATTAACAAAAGCTTGCTATCATTTACAAATGCCCTTGCCATAGCTAGCATTTGCTTTTGACCGCCTGATAAGTGTCCCCCAGCTTTTTTCCAAAATTTTTCAAGATCTGGAAACAATTCGAGTACGTATGCTTGCTTTTCATAAATTTCATTGGTTTCTCTTCTCATCGCAACTTTCATATTCTCTTCTACTGTAAGTTCACTAAAAATCCCTTGATCTTCTGGAACATAGCCAATTCCTAAATTTGCAATCTCGTATGTTTTTTCTTTTGTGATGTTTTTGTCTTCAAATTGAACACTTCCATGCGAGGCAGGTGTTAAACCCATTATTGTTTTTAGAGTAGTCGTTTTACCCGCTCCATTTCTTCCAAGTAAAACGGATACTTCACCTTCTTTTGCTTCAAAATCAATTCCTTGCAAAATATGATACTGACCTATATGTGTTTGCAATTGCTCAAGTTTCAATAAGCTGTTCATCATAAAGTCCTCCTAAATAGGCTTCTTGAACGATTTTATTGTTCATAATTTCTGAGGGTGTGCCGTCTGCTAAAAGCTTTCCATTAAATAGCACCATAATTGAATCTGATAAATCTAATATCATATCCATTTTATGTTCAATTAATAGAATAGTTTTGTCTCCCTTTTCTTTAATGGATCGAATGACATCTAAAATAGCTGGGACTTCTTCTAAAGACATTCCCGCAGTCGGCTCATCTAGTAGTAAGATTTCAGTTTTTAAGGCTAACAACATCGCAATTTCTAGTTTTCGCTTTTCGCCATGTGAAAGTTGACTAGCATTGACATTTACTTTATTACCAAGTAACATTTGGTCTAATATGTTGATGGTTTCGTTATTAATCTCCTTGTATTTCAAATAATTTTTGAAAAAATTGAATCGAATTCTTTCACGAGACTGAACAGCAAGACGAACATTTTCAAAGACCGTTAAATTAGGAAAGACATTGGTAATTTGAAAGGAACGTCCAAGTCCTTTTCGCGTTCTGTCGATAGGAGACTCATTTGCTAAGGAATTTCCTCGTAAAAAGATTTCACCTTTTGTTGGCTTCAATTCCCCACTTAACAGATTGAAAAAAGTTGTCTTCCCTGCCCCATTTGGTCCAATTATCGATTTAAAATGATTTGCTGGCATTTCAAAATCCACACTATCTACAGCTAGATGTCCACCAAACTGAATACTTAAATTTTCTGTTCGAATAATGGGTTCCACTGTCATTCCTCCCTTGTCTCGCTCTCTTCAAATCTTCTTTAAGCAAAAAGATTTGAAGAGAGCTAGACCTTTGATTTGGTCTATAGCTCTAGCTCTCAATAATTTATCTTTAATTTACGAAAAAGGTATTCACCTCCAATCTTATTAATACATTCAGAAAACTTCTGCATTCGTTTGAATAGAATAGAAAGTTTGTTCACTTATTATTGAGTCAAAATCATGACATTGTTTTGAACTTTAAATATAGTTCTATTTTATTTTTTATTGAGTATCGGTGGTGCAGTCTCATCTGGTGTTAGTTCTCGAATTAATACTGGTACAGGGTAGTCGACACCTTTTTTTGTTTCTAATTTGATAGAATACATTGTTTGTAATGCTTGATGATCTTCTTTTCGGAATGTCATGGTGCCTTTAGGTGTTTCGAATGACATCCCTTCCATTAATGGTATAAGTTTATTACCATCCGCATCTCCTTCAGATTTCTTTAATGCTTCTACAATTGCTACAGCAGCTGAAAATCCACCAGGTGTAAATAAATCAGGTACTGTATTATTAAATCTTTTTTTATGTTCTTCTACTAACCAATCATTTACTTTGTTATTTGGAAGAGTGTGGTAATACACAGAGAATCCTTCCATACCAACTAGTGGTTTCATCAATTTAAGAGCAGTAATATCTGGTGCACCTGTTGAAATTTTAATGCCCTTTTCTGTTAATTTAAGATCTGCAATTTGATTCCAAGGAGAATTTGCACCTGCCCACACAACAAATAGATAATCAGGTTTTGCTTTGATTATTTTTTGTAGATTGGAAGTAAAATCCGTTGCAGCTGGATCAGCATACTCTTCTAAAACTACTTTTGCACCTAATTTTTCAGCAGCTGTTTTAAAAGCCTTTACTCCATCCCAACCAAAAGCATAATCTGGTGCAAATGTAGCAATTTTTGTTCCTTTTTTCGCAATTGCTGCTGCAGCAGCATAAGCGTCCTGTGATGAATTTCTTGCTGTACGGAATATAAATGGATTGAACTCCGATCCTGTAATACTATCCGCTACCGCTGGCTCCACAACCATAATTTTCTCGTATTCTTCTGCTAGTGGAAGGACCGCTAATGTATCTCCACTGCTAGATGATCCAACTAAGAAATCTACTTTGTCATTTTCGAGTAATTTTGTTGCTTTTTGAACTGCAACTTCAGGCTTGGTTTCCGTATCTTCCCACACCACTTTGATTTTCTTCCCAGCAACTTCCATCTTGCCATCTGTTGCATAATCAAGGCCAAGTTCAAAACCCTGTTTGGTCTGTCTACCATACGATTCCAATGCTCCTGTTAAAGAGGCCAATACCCCAACTTTGATTGTTCCTCCTTCTTTCTCATTAGAAGCAGAATCACTGGATTTTTTGTCACTTCCACATGCGGCAAGTAAAAACATTACTGCAACTGCTAAAAAGAGCAACCACTTTTTCATTTATTTACCCCCTCTTATTTTTAAAGCGCTTACATTCTTGCTGTGTAGTTGAATCATAACTTCTGTTAGTTACAAATTAGTTACAAAAAAGACCTAACGTTTTCACGCTAGGTCACCTTAAAATCATGTCAAACATCTGAATGGTTGTTTCCATCGGTTCAATATTCAATTCTTGCTTTAAGACTTTCTCACATTTTTCAAACCATTTTACTGCCTGTGCCCTATTCTGCAATTGATAATAGCCATACATAATCAGTCGATAAGCTTCTTCCCAAGTTTCATCTTGTTTTAATAGTTGCTCAGCCCAATAAATCGTTTGCTTAAAATCTTTTAATCGAATAAAATTCTGTGCCAATCGTTCAATTGCTTGCATATAAAGATTCTTAATATCTGTTCGAAGATCTTGGAGCCATTCTAATTGGAGCTTATCCCCTATGATTTCTCCTTTATATAATTCTATACATCTTAATAGCCACTCATTCGAAAGAAGTGGGTTCTTTTCCTGTAAACCATTTGTTATAAATTTTTTAAATAATTCTAAATCACTTGTTATACAATGATTTGTCATTAATTTGTACATTGAGTGTTTTCGAATGACATAGGCACTTTCTGTACGTGGTTGACGACTTGGCTCAAGCACTTTTAATAAGGCATTATATGCGACTTTAAAATCTCTTAAACTTGTTGCTTCTGTTGCTTCTGGCCATAAAGCATTCATCAACTCTTCCTTAGATACAAATCTTGCTTGATTTATATAGAGATAGATTAATATTTCTTTCGCCTTTTCCCTTTGCCAAGATTTTTCTACAATTTCTTCACCATCTCTATACACAATCATATTTCCAAATAATTGAATTTTATAAGAGTACATTGGAACAGGTTGTTCAATATCCACTTCTAGTAACGTACAAATACTTGAAACGTACGGATGCAATTCTTTTTGTAAAGCCGTCCATTTTCGCATCATTTTCCACCATAAAATACTCTCCGATGGTCCAAAAAGATGTTTTTTTCGAATAAAAAAGTGATAGTTTTTCTCTAATATTGTAGATAGACAGTGTTTAAACTTTGAAACAAATACCTTATCGTCTTTTTGAATAAAGGCAATATAAGCCAGCCAAAAATGCACAATCATCAATCCAAATGTGTCATTTGCCATTTCAAATTTACGATAAGCATTTTCAAGTGATTCTTTTGCTTCTTTATAAATTTCATGTTCCATATAAATAATTGATAGTGATACGTAAAGCAAGGCTGAGACCCAGTGATCATGTACTCTTTCAGTTTCTTTTAATCCTAATTGTGCATACTTAATAGCTTGATCCAGTTGATGCTGCCTACTTTTTACAATGGCTAACCCCATATAGGATTCAGCTTTTGCACGATTTACTTGAATATTATCCATAATTTCAATGGTCTTATAATAACATTGCTCCGCTTCAGCTATACTAGAGGGGTTTAGAACAAGCAAAGAGTGTCCTTTTCGAAGATGTGCAACGGCTAATATATATTGTGCATGTGTATTCATATTTTTTACGATACTTTTATTAGCTATTTCTAACGCTAAATCATTTTCTCCTTGCAATATTAAAATAAACGCATATAATACATCTGTTTCACGGTAAGCATCTGAAACTAAACTACTTGTATTCAATCGATTCTCTAGGAGGTTTTTTGCTTGATGAATTTTGCCTTGTCGTAATAATATTCTTACATCTAAATTTCCTTGGATCAGTATTTCTTTTGATAGCCCCACATCCAAAACCCATTTTTCAGCTTCAAATGGCTTCCCGAGGTTCACTAAGTTTTCGGCATATTGCTTCTGAAAAAACTGAAGATCTATATCATCTAGGTATAATCTTTCTACTAAATCTAGAGCTTCTTGTAAATAATTTTCTGCAAGTGCTGGTTGAATCGTATCTAAATATATATGTGCAATACCAACCTTTGCTTTAAACATCACATCATAAGCTTTGGATTCTTCAGCAAGCATAATACATATTTCATAAGCTTTTTTCGCTTTTTCATATTGAGCTCGAAAACGTTGGCACTCTCCTTCAAAATAGTAAAGTTTAAAATGTTTTCTCATTGATACTTCAGATAATTCTCGAACCCGCTCTATAAACCAATCAAATTTCCCTTCCTCAATAAATTGTTTGGCAAAACAGATTAAGATAGAAGCAATCAAATCTTCATCTTTCGTTTTCATCGCATGAAAAACAGATTGAATCGCATTTTTCTTTTGAGCAAAATACTTAGCAGCTTTTAAATGTAATGCCATATACTCCTCAATTTTCTGTTCCATCATTTTGACTTCTAAAAATCTCTTAAATAATACATGATATCGAAATTCTGAATGCCCACTTAGTGGTTGGATGAAGACATGTTTATGCACAAGATTTTGAAGGAGGTTTGAAAAAGTTTCACCATAAAATGATTCGATTATTTCAGTGGAAAATGTTTCGAATATACTAAATTTCATAATTGCATCCTTTTCAATATCATCCAGAGATTCAAACACTTCGTCTGATAAATAATGAAAAAAGTCATTTGTAGAAGGACTTTGTAATTTTTCTATTGATTTCATCAAATCAATTGTTTGAGTTGCAAGAAATAATATAGCAATTGCCCATCCTTCGGTAATATGGAGAATACTCTGCACTTGTTCTTCTGTAATGGGACGGTCAAAATAATCTTCAAAGAAAACTTGTATTTCATCTGCTGAGAAAACAAAATCCTCTTCCATACATTCAACTAATTGAGACTTAAGACGAAGATTTCGTATACATCCAAAAGAAGGGTACGTTCTCGTTGAAATGATTAGATGAACATTTGATGGGATATGCATAATTAACTTTTCCATGATGTAATGGATATGAAAAATATGCTCTACAAGATAATAATCATCTAGGACTACAAAAAAAGGTTCTTTTATCTGGCAAAAAGCATTTACAAACAAAGTAAAAATTTTGTTTAACTCCTCGACTTTTGGGAACATTGATAACTGATCCCATCCATCCATATTCTCCCCAAAAGTAGGATAAACGCGCCTTACACTATAAAACATGTGACGTAAAAAAGGCAAAATATCATCATCATCTTCCGTCACTTGATACCATGAAAAATCAATATCTTGATCTGCTAAAAACTGTGCTAATGCTGAACTTTTCCCAAACCCTGCTCCACTATGCAATACAGTGAGCTTAGCTTGATGGCTATTTGCTAATTTTTTCGTTACTTTAGATCGTCGCATGTAATGTATAGCAGGCTCTGGCGGAATAAGTTTAGATAACAATAGATTGTCTTCCATATCGCCCCACCCTTCACATTCCTATGTAAGTGATATTTTAACATATAAGTATAAAATTATACTTTAATGAAAAATTTATATTAATCCTTACTCTAATAATATTCATATATTTATTTAATTAGAAGAACATGTTCTTCAAGAAAAACGAGTAGAACTATATAAAGAAGCTCAGCTGTTTTTCCATTAAGCCCCCAATGGGTACCAATAGCACACACCTTTAGTTGAAATAAAAAAATGTAAAATTATTCGAATTCCACCCTATATAAAATGATTTAGCAAAAGTTACAATTGAATAATAAACAAAAAAGCAATTACGATTTTGCCTTAATGACAATCGTAATCGCTTTTCGGTTATCGAGTTAAACTGCTAACTTTTTTCTTTTCAAAAAGAAGATATAAATATGATTTAAACAGGAAATACAATGATAAATGTAGTCCCTCTTCCTTTTTTACTTTCTACTTCTATAGTTCCCCCTGCCTTATGGATTGCATTATAAACCATTACCATTCCAAGTCCAGTCCCTTGCTTCTTTGTTGAATAGTATGGCTTGCCTAATGTAGAAATTTGCTCTTCAGTCATTCCAATACCTGAATCTTTTATTTTTACCACAATATTTTTCTTTTGTTCAGATACTTCAATTACTAGTGTTCCGCCCTTTTCTTTCATTGCCTCTATACCATTTTTATATAAGTTTATGAAACATTGTTGAATCTGACTTTTATCGAAACTTTTATGTAGAGAATTATGAAAATTAATTTTTATGTCTACTTTATGCATATTTGCATATGGTATCAAAATATTTTTGGCATACTCTGTTTCTACTTTTAAATCAGAATCTGCCATATTTTCATATTGAGGCTTAGAAAAAGTAAGGAAATCACTAACAATTTTTTCAGCGCGTATTAACTCTTGTAACGAGTAATGAACGTAACTTTTTTCTTTTGATGGAATTGCCTTTGATTGACTTAATAATTGTAGAAAGCCATGAGTTGCGGTAAGTGGATTCCTTATTTCATGTGCTACACTTGCTGATAATTCACTTATTATCTGGAAACGATCTGATTGCATAATTAATTTGTGTGCTCTCATATTAGCGATCAGACGCTCAATCATACTAACCATGATGATCATCATAAAGAAATGTGTTCCAGTAGCATTAATAGCTAGAACCCAAAATTCATGATTTAATGGTATTTGGAAGCTTAGTGTCAATAGATAAAAAACCATTGTTAAAAGGGACACCATTCCCGCAAATGGAATACGATACTTAATATCTAAAGAAAGAAACTTGCTACTGCATAATGAGGCAGCTACTAAAATAACTGTTGAAAAAAGAAATGATTGTATCATTCCATTTCCACCAATGATTACTCGAAATACATTGAGTGCAAAATAAGGGATCAGTGCATTTTTAAATCCCCAATAAAGAGCAATGATAACAAAAGATATATATCGTAAATCAAAGATAAAACCGTTATGTAAATGAATCGGAAATGACATACAAAAAATTACAGAAATTGTAGCCATAACAGAAAAGATTATATTAAAATGAGGGTAATCATTTTCATCGAAAAATGCAAAATAACCTATAAAAGGTATAAGTAAAAACAAAAAGTTTATGAGTAATATTTCAAACAAAATTGTAGCTTCCTTCCTAAAGTTTGATGCATACTCTATTTTTACCATAGCATTATCTATAATGATAGGTAAAACCTTGAATTTATCCTTTTTATAAATATTCCGAATTATTCTTAATTATCCAAATCAATTTCATAAATATATTTTTGTTTTATAAAAAACATTTAAACTTAAATTTATGGTAGATTTTAATCTTATTAATATTTATTTAATCATTTGATTGAAGAATTCTCAGAAATAACGATATAAAAAAGCTGTAATATACAAACCCGAAATTGTACACTACAACTTTTAATGAAGTTATTTTATTTTCATCTTAGAAACTTGTATTGCTAGAATACGTAGTTTTTAAAGTATAAAAATCCAAACTAATTCCGGTATGAATCATAAAATCTATGCCAATGATTCCATCAAATCCATACATATCGTGGACCATACCAAGTTGTATGTCAAAATCATCTAATAACTGATCGTCAATCCTCAAATTATTTACTTTCTGCTGGTTGCAGATTTCTCCCTTCCCACCAACACCATACATAGCTGTAGGAATTCCGTTTACAAAATCAATGATTACACCGATTTCAGCCATTAAATCTGTATCAAAAATTGTAACAGTACAGCCTGTATCAATAAGAACATTAGAAAGTAGTATTCTATTACCACAATAGGCTAATTCAACAGTAGCGATTGGCAACCCATTTTCAATACGCATGATCATACACAATTTCTAATCCTAACAAAAAATGTTCTTTCACTTCAGCTTTTTCTTTCGAAGTATGAAAAATATAAAGCTCTCTATCGGGACTATTTTTATGCAACTTCTTATACTCATGCCAAGCCTCAAGATCTTCATTAAATTCAGCTATAATGGACATATCTTCAATTGTTCTGATGTTATTTATTGATGTTGACTCTAACGCCTCTACTAGAACAATTCGATCGGGGTAATGTTCACAAACTTCCATCCACTTCATAAGCATACCTCCAAGGATTATTCTTTTTTTCTATTCTATCAAAAATTTTGCTACCTTAATAATTTCGAACCTTAAAATTTTGGACACATGTATTTTTTATGGATGAAACAATTTTTTTTGAAGAATTTCTAAAGCTTGTCTAATCTCTTCTAAATCCTTTTCAGAAGTATTTTGTATTCTATCAAGAAATCGAGACTTTATGATTTCGAATGCCTCATCCATCATAGCTTCCCCTTCTTCTGAAAGATAAATAGATTGTTTTCTTCGATCTTCAGAAATACTTATCTTTTTAATTAAGTTCTTTTCCTTTAATTTCTTTATTTCTCTGCTTGTATTTGGCATAGAAATATGCTGACATTCGCTAATATCGCTAAGGGTTACCGGTTGACTTACCTTTATATACTCAAGAATTTTGTATTGAAGCGTAGTAAGTGAATGAGATTTGATATTGTATGTTAAGTCATGCGTTACTCGATGTACTGATGTTGTAAATACTATTACTTTGTTAAATAATTCGTTCTTATTAATAATTCTCACCCCTTTTTGATAAGATATCAAAATAGTTATCAAAAAACAATTATCATTTGACAAATAAATTTTATAAGTAGTACCATTTAGTTATCAAATGATAAGTATCAAGGGGGATGTTATGAAAACTTTAATTATCTACACTTACCCTAATCACAACAGTTTAAATCATTCATTCTTACAAAAAATCATCAAAGGTTGCAACGAAAATCCGATTATCCAAGAAGTAAAAGTGTTAGATTTATATGCAGAGAATTTTAATCCGATTTTAGAATTTAATGAACAAAAGCGTAGAAGGGATATGTACCTAGATCCTGACTTGGAGATGTATAGGCGGCAAATTACTTGGGCTGACAAGTTGATTTTTATCTATCCTATATGGTGGGGACGGCCCCCTGCTATGCTTTTAGGATATATTGATCGATTATTTGCCTCCAACTTTGCTTACCGAGATAAAAAAGGACTTTTACCTGATGGTCTTTTGAAAGGAAAGTCTGTAGTATGTGTATCAACTATGAAAGGCCCCACAAAATATCCACTTATTTGGTTGAATAATGCCCATAAAATTCTAATGAAAAAAGCTGTCTTTGGTTTTGTAGGAATTAAAAATGTAAAATTTTTTGAATTTGGGAATATGGAAAGTAAAAAAGGACACCAAACACGAAAATTAGCAAAAGTATATCGTTATTTTAAAACTATAAAAGATTAATGAAAAAGAAATCAGGCCTCAAACAAAATAGAAAGATTCACTCATGCTTAGATTGTTAAAATAGTTCAAGGTTAATTGGAACAGAGCCTAGCTACACCTTGAATACTTTCGCTGTTCCATGTGATCATCATTTTCATCTATAGGTGAAACAATTGTTTACCATAAAATAAAAAGGAGAATGGGATGAAACCGTTTCTAATCATTAGTCAAACCTTATATGCGATTTGTATCGTTCCTTGGATTGTCATTTTCGGCATGTCGTTTTTGAGTTTCGATGCAGGTTTTAACTTTTACAACATTGCATTTGTCTCAGTGATTGGACTGTATCCGATTGCGGTAGTTGTTTGTTCTATTATTAGTTGGATTTTACGATTACGTAAAAAGCATATTGCTATAATGATTAACTTAATACCTATGCTTTGGATTTTATTTATCGGCTTTATAGTTTTAGTATATTAGTATATTTCAAAGCTGATTGCTACCTAACTTTAACAGGTCACTCATTCATTGAGTGGCTTTTTTTATTTCTAAATGATTAATAAAAATTCTATACTTACCATTTCTTTTACAATTCCATTCTTTTATGTCTAATTTTTCTCTATAAACGATACTATTTAAATTTATTTTATAATTTTCGGAAAATATTGATTGTTTTTTAGTTTCTAAAAGTTTATTATATTTACAATCCTAATAGGATAACTAAGAATTATATAGGGGGATTAGTTATGAAAAAATTTTTTACTGCTATTATTTTACTAGTTGTATTAGCTTCATTATCGGCTTGTGGTAAAAGTGCTGAAGACAGTGCTGCTAATGGCCAGAAATTAAACAAATTAGAACAAATTCAAAAAGATGGTGTTATTAACATTGGTCTAGAAGGAACATTTCCACCGTTTAGTTATCATGATTCAAAAGGTAAATTAACCGGATTCGAATTTGAAATTGCAGATCAAATTGCCAAGGATTTAGATGTTAAACCAAACTATGTTGAAACAAAATGGGATTCACTAATAGCGGGTCTAGATACAAACAAATATGATTTTGTCATCAATAATATCTCCATTACGGATGAACGAAAACAAAAATATGATTATACGATTCCATATATGGTTTCAAATGCAGTGTTAGCAGTAAGAAAAGATAATACAAAAATTAAATCTCTTAAGGACTATAAAGGAAAGAAAAGTGCTCAAACCGTTACTTCTAACTTCGCACAAGATGCAAAGAAATTAGGCGCTGAAATTGTTCCAAATGAAAATTTAACACAATCTCTTGACTTAGTAACTCAAAATCGCGCTGATGGTACCATCCATGATGAAGTAACTTTCCTTACGTATTTAAAGGAACATCCAGATGCAAATTTACGAATTGTTGATGGGAAAGTAAGTTCTACAGATATAGCGCTTATCCTTAACAAAAATGAAAATGAGTTCCGCGAAAAATTAAATGAAATTATTCAAAAAAGACTCGATGATGGCACTTTCTCAAAAATCTCAGAAAAATACTTCAATAAAGATATTATGAACAAATAATTAATAGAGATTGCTATTCTTGCAATCTCTAAAGTCACCAAAGGAGGTCGTGTAATGGAACGTTCACTTGAAGTCGCAATGGATGCATTTTGGCCAGTATTAAAAGCCGGTCTTACTATCACTATTCCATTATCTCTTATTTCATTTGCCATTGCTCTCATCATAGCTGTCGTAACAGCATTAGTTAAACTTTCACACTTCAAGCTATTAAAAGCGATCTTCAGTATTTATGTATGGATTTTCAGAGGAACACCATTACTTGTTGAGCTATTTATAGCATTTTATGGTCTACCTCATGCTGGAATCGAACTCGATCCTTGGACAGCGGCCATTATTACATTTGCTTTGAATACTGGTGCGTATTCTTCGGAGTCCATTCGGTCATCCATCCTAGCAATCCCAAAAGGACAGTGGGAAGCAGCAGAATCACTTGGTATGAGCTACGGACAAGTACTACGTCGGGTCATTGCACCACAAACTTTCCGTATTTCACTCCCCCCAATTACAAATGATTTTATCGATTTAGTGAAAGGAACTTCTCTTGCGGCAAGTATTACGATTGCTGAAATGACCATGATTGGACAACAGATTACTGCCGTTACATATGAGCCTCTTGCAATCTATTCGTTGGTTGCGCTGATTTATCTAGCTTTCTGTTCAATTTTAACTTACATGCAAGGTCGTTTAGAAAAAGCTGCTTCCAAATATGTTTAAGGAGGGAACGTCCAAATGGTTCAATTTAAAAATATCACGAAAACATTTGGCGATCATACCGCACTAAAAAATATATCAATCCAATTTCATGAAGGTGAAACAACTGTAATTCTTGGCCCTTCTGGCTCTGGAAAATCAACTTTACTTCGATGCATTAACTTGCTAGAATTACCAGATAGAGGGATGCTTTCGATTTCTCCTACAACCATTACTTTTGATCAACCAATTACAAAGAACGATAAAATGACCATTCGAAAGAATACTGCGATGGTGTTCCAAAGCTTTAACCTATTCCCACATCGAACAGTTATTGAAAACGTAATTGAAGGACCAGTAACAGTTCTAAAGCAAGAAAAACAGCAATCGCTTGAAAATGCAAAAGAATTACTTGCAAAAGTAGGAATGTCCCAACGAGAAAATTATTATCCTTCCCAACTTTCTGGTGGTCAGCAACAACGTGTAGCTATTGCTCGTGCGCTTGCTATGAATCCAAAATTCTTGTTATTTGATGAACCAACAAGTGCACTAGATCCCGAACTTGAAGGTGAAGTTTTAAAGGTATTGCAAAAGTTATCTGATGAAGGAAAATCGATGATTATTGTTACCCATAATTTAAACTTTGCTCGTAAGGTTGCTGATAGAATTCTATTCCTTGAAAATGGCGAACTATTATTTGAAGGATTAACTGAACAATTTTTCAATAATTCAAATGAACGTATTCAAGCGTTCATTCAATCTATGGAATTTATTTAAAGGAGACGATCATATGTCAAAAGACAAAACAAATGTAGAAAGCTTCGATTTAGATCATACAAAAGTGGTTGCACCTTATGTAAGATTAGCAGGTGTAAAGGAAGGACAAAAAGGCGATGTTGTTCACAAATATGATATTCGCTTTAAACAACCAAACAAAGATCATATGGAAATGCCAGCTCTTCACTCTCTTGAACATTTAATGGCTGATCGTATTCGTAATCATTCAGACAAAGTGATTGATCTTTCACCTATGGGATGCCAAACTGGATTTTATGTATCATTCATCAATCATGATGATTATGAAGATGTCCTAAACATTCTTGAACTTACTTTACAAGATGTACTTGCTGCAAAATCTGTACCTGCATGCAACGAAGTCCAATGTGGATGGGCAGCAAGTCACAGCCTTGAAGGTGCTCAGGCATTAGCAAAAGAATTCTTAGCAAAACGTAATGAATGGCATCAAGTTTTTGGTGAGTAGTTATTAGTCAGAAATATGTATCTATAAATTCCGAAAAAGGGGTTATCTTGCTCTTATTATTAGCAAGAAACCCCTTAAATAATTTTATAATCTAGATGACAAAGTCCTAAATTTCTTGAAGTGTTGTTTTAGTAACTGGTCTTTTAACAACAAATGTTTTTGGTTTTTCACCTTCATAAGATTAGCAATACCCATCGGAACAGGGGATTCTATTGCTTCATGTTATATAACCAATTGTCGTGGATAAATATTGTACCCATTGTATTTCAACCTATCCCTTTTTCAATCCACAATGCTAATAAGTCCTTGAACAGCATCGCCTGAACCATAGCCAGTCACTTAATAAATGTTCTCTTGTGGTATCTGGATTATTTCATCAACCAATCGCTACTTGTGGCCCTTTAATCAAGAGTTCTCCTGGTTGCCCTTATGAAACGGCAACATCACTATATCTGTTTATCTCAGATTACTCTAAATGATTTCTAAAAATGTACGTGATCGTTTTTCTATTTCTTCCGATGAAGATGATATGTTCTTAAAATCCTCCATCGTGACATTAATTTTGTCATTTGTTTTCTCTACATTTTCTGAAACACGATTTATACTTTCTGTTACTTTGTCTATTTCTTTTGCGATTCCTTCAATATTTTCTTTAACTTCTGTAATTGATTTTTCAACTTTAATAGAAAGTTTTCTTACTTCTTTTGCTACAACATCAAACCCCCGACCATATTCCCCTGCATGAGCAGCTTCAATTGCTGCATTGATCGCTAATAAATTTGTTTGCGATGCAATTTCACGTATTGTTTTAACAATTCCTTTAATCGAATCTGCCTCATTATGTAGGTCAACTAAATTTTGAGCATTTTCTTTAGAATCATTTGTTATCTGATTGATCATTTGAAGTAGATCTTCACTTCTTGTTATTCCTTCTTCTGAACGATGAAATAATTGTTCTGACATTTCCTTCAAACCATCCGCTACATGAATAATCTTTTTTTGTCGTTCTGTTATATTGGATGCAATTTTTAATACCCCAGTAACCTTGTGACTATTAGGAGCAAATATTGGCATATAGGTAGCTTCTAGCCAGACGGAATTTCCTGATGCATCCATTCTTTCAACCTTATCTTGAAAGCTCTTCCCTGATAATAAGTTTCTCCAAAATTGTTTATACTCTAAACTATGTACAAATGAAGGAAAACAAAATTCTTGATGACTTTTCCCATACATTTCATCCACTTTGTATCCTAAGGTATTAGCAAAAAGCTCATTCACATATTCTACTTTCCGATTTACATTAAATAAAATCATTGCCACATTATTTTGAATGGTACTTAGTAAAGACTCTGTATTCATTTGATGATCTGCTATCAACATATTATTCTCTCCTTAAACAGTTTAAATGGACTATATTCAAAATTACTAGTAAAAAATCATCACTTTATTAGTTCTTTTATAACATTGTACAAACATTATACAAATAACATGCTATTTATTCAATGATTTCAACTTTGCTCAAAGTAATATCGTTATTTTGGAATGTTGTAGAAATAACCGTAAAATAATATTACAATAATTGTTAAAGTTATATATTGTGGTAAAATGGTTTATATCATATATCATTTTGTACAACATATGTATAATGTTTAAGGATGAGAAACAATGAATAAAATCAATCCAAATTCGACATATACCATTCAACAGGTATCCGAACTAACAAATTTATCTAAGCAAGTCATACGAAAGTGGGAAACTCGTTATAATATTATTCACCCTAAAAGATTAGAGAATGGATATCGAATCTATTCTTATCAAGAAGTTTGCATATTATTACAAATTGTAAATTTGATAAAGTCAGGAAAAACGTTAAAACAGGCCATGCATCAAATAAAAGCTGAAACTTCATTTCAACAATCTATGCTTTTGCCCCAAGGTACAAATGAAAAGAAAAGAAAGGAATATATTGAAGAACTCTTAGAACGTCTTATTTCGAATGGTGAAATTGGAAACGACACGAATATCTTACACATTCTTCAACAAGCACATCATACATTAGACTTGACCACATTCCTTGATGAGCTAATTATTCCTTATTTAAGAAAAGTGGGAGAGCTTTGGTTTGCTGGAGAATGGGGAGAGTATCAGGAAGCTCTTTCTAGCCAAGTAATACATGATTTTCTTGTTACTTTACGCCGTGAACTTCAGGTAAATGTAGATGCACCATTAGTTTTAGGATCTTGCTTACCTAATGAGCGGCACGATATTCCCATGCAGATCATATTATTAAAGGCCATGTTACTCGGTTTTCGTACAACAATGTTAGGTGCATCTCCAGCACCTACTGCGATACAATCTACTGTAAAGCTACTACATCCCCAAAAAGTGATTTTATCAGGGATGACTGCAAAACCTTTCGAAGACAACTTCTATGTTCTAAAGAAATTAGATCAATTTGCAGGTTTACATCCAAAAATACAATTCTACTTGGGTGGACCAGGTGCTATTCAAGCACTCAAAACAGAAAAACTTCAGCATATTATTTTGATTAAAGAAATAAATTCAATCTTTAAAACTTGATCAGAAGTAAGAAGTCATCCATGATGATAGATGACTTCTTATTTTTTATACTATATCGCGAATTTACTTTAAACTTGAAAATTTATCCTTATATTATAAAATTGAACTAATGATATTGTAGGGAGGTTGATCTTATAGTTGCGCTAAATTCAAAGAGATTTTTATGGCTAGTCTTTGGACTTCTCATCATTTCTTCAAATTTTGTTTTATATCGTACATCATTCGGTACATCTAATTTACCTGAAAATACAAATGGTGTTGTCCTAGGGTCGCTAGTAGACTTAACCATAATGGTTCCCTTAACACTTCTAATGTATCAGAAAAAATTTACAGTAAAGAAATTAGTTCTTCTTTCTGCTACAGGATGCATTGCAGCTCGTTTTATCATTCCAATCGAACATCTGAGGCCTTTCGTTGCCTTTACATGGGTAGGGGGTGCTATTGAAGTTGCACTTTTTTTACTTGAAATTTCTTTCTTACTTTCACTTACAATCTATATGCCGAAAATTATTCGTTCAACAAAAGAAAGTCAATATCCAACTGTCTTTGCATTTCCACAATCCGTTGATCAACATGTGAAATCGCATAGACTCGTTCATATCATATGTTCAGAAGCATTGATGTTTTACTATGCTCTCTTTAGTTGGCGAAAAAAAGAACGTGATGGATTAACGCTTTATAAAAATTCAAGTTATATTGCTTTTCAAATCATGATGATTCACGCAATTATCATTGAAACTCTCGGAATTCATTGGTGGCTTCACGATAAATCCATTATCCTATCAATTGGATTGCTTATTTTCAATATCTATTCTGTTTTCTTCTTCTTAGGTGATTTGCAAGCAATGAGGTTAAATCCTGTGACCTTCCATCAAAAATCATTGCTAATTTCTGCAGGCATTTTAAAACGTACCGAGATTCCTTATGAATTGATAGAAAATATTATTGTAGATGAATCTATTCTAAAACAGAAAACCTCAAAAGATACCCTTGAATTTATAGTCCGTGATTTTGAAAAAGTATACCCAAATGTGTTGCTAACACTTAAAAAGCCAGTTGAAGGAATCTTCTATTTAGGCATTCATAGAAAATATAATCATGTTGCACTACGAATTGATCAACCAGCTGAATTTGTAGCACTACTAAAAAATCAAACAGATTTGTAAATTAATATTAGCTATAGGAGTTCTAAGATTAAGGAACTTTCATTAGTGGGGTTCTTTATCCACCACTGATGATTAGTTGAACCAATTATACTTTTTCGGGCAGTAATCCCGAACCTCACCTATCTTCTTTGTTTCTCTTAATTTGAATGTGGGGTACTGTCCTTTACTAGGAACAAAATATTTACACTATACACATCCCCTATAAGATAAACTTGAGTAAAAAATGACCTCCTAGGGTACTTAGGTTTTATGAAAAAAATTGCAGTAATACACTTAAAATAGCTCTTACTTATACTTTGGTCATTAATCTACTATCATTTTCGCTGATCTTAACAACATCAAATCTTCTAATTTACTCTTTACCATTGGCCAATCCTCACTCGTCACACTATACATTACTGTATTTCTTACCGTGCCATCTTTTCGAATCATATGATTACGAAGAATTCCTTCTTTTTGTGCACCAATTCGTTCAATTGCTTTTTGAGATTGTTTATTTTCATGATCTGTTTTGATTTGAACACGATTCAAGTTAAGAACTTCAAAACAATATTGCAGTAATAAGTATTTACAATTTGTATTTACGGGTGTACGCCAATAAGCTGGTGTTAACCAAGTAAAGCCAATTTCTAATCGCTTATGTTTTACATCAATATCCATATATTTTGTTGAACCAATAATAGCATTTGTTGCTGGGTTAATAATTACAAACGGAAATTCCACGCCTTTTTCTTTATTTGCAAGTGATGTTGTTACATAATTTTTTGTGTCTTCTATAGATGCAATTGTTATCGATAAATACCACCAAATTTCTGGATAAACTGCAACTTCATATATTCCTTTTATATCACTATCCTCCATCGGTTTTAAAATCACTTTTTCATTATGTAATGTTGTAAATTCCATATGCACTTCACTCCTTTTCTTTAAAATAGCTTACTTTTGGGATGAGCAACATAACCAAATTCATTAAAATGAACCATACCAAAATAAGCATATGCAACAATTCATGCATATGCTCTTATCTATTAAAATGTTTACCAAGTCTATTGAAAATCTTTAGGGTAAAATTGTATACTTTTTTGAGATTAATAGTTAATGATTGTACTAAACCAAATAAACAATCATAGCAGCTCTGTAATTATATTCTTTAATGAACTATTCATCATTTGGAAAATTAACCGTCGTATTAAATAACCCTAATTTATTTTCCTTTGCCACTTCTTCAACAATCCGTGTAATTTCCTTAGTTGCTTTTTCTTGATCATTCATTTCTGATCTTACAACAACTTCTAATTCCTTATGATCTTCTGAATAAATGGATAGTATAAATCCCACTTGATATCCCTTTCTTTTTAACTTTTCTCTAGTTTTCTCGATGAATTTTGATTGATTAATTTTTTCTTTAATTGTAGTATTTTCTTGTTTTTGTTGATCTTTTTCCATTACTTTCATAGATGGTGTTGCATCAGTATTTGTTACATAATGACCTATAGACGTACAAATGAGTAGTCCAGCTAATAATGTTCCATGAAATACAACCTTGCCATTTGAATTCACCATCTCTCACCCTCTCGATTACTAAGCTAGTAAACACTATGTCAAACATCTTTAAAATATTTATTCTTTTTAAGATTTAATAGTTATTTAATGTAGAAGACGAGATAACTTTCTCAAGCACAAAATATATTTAGTTTAAAATTGTTGTTAAATTTCTCCAGAAAGGCAAAATCAACTATAAGGCACCTATTTCAAATCACGTACAGTAGCATTTGTAGTAGAACTTATAGTATGGTTGTTATACTAAAATAGAAAATAAATTAAAAATTTCATTGAGGTGAAAACAATGAGTAATAAACGTAAACTGAAATTATTTATTGCTACGAGTTTAGATGGATATATTGCAACTGAAGATGAATCACTCGAATGGTTATTTAATGTTGAAGGTGAGGGAGACAACGGCTATTCAGAATTTTTTGGGACAGTGGATACTGTATTGATGGGGAGAAAAACCTATGATTGGCTTTTGGAAAATACTGCTGGAGAATACCCTTATAAAAATGAAGAATGTTATGTATTTACCCGATCTCGGATTGAAGATACTGAAAATGTAAAATTTATCAATGATCCTGTAGTCCATTTTACGAAAGAGTTACAGAAACAAAATGGAAAAGACATTTGGCTTGTTGGTGGAGGAGAGCTTATACACTCTTTTATCAAGGAAACATTAATTGACGAACTCATCATAACTGTAGCTCCAATTATTTTAGGTAACGGCATTCCACTGTTTAAAAAAAGTGATATTCAAACTAACCTGTCCTTAATTAGAACTAGAACCTTCCATCAATTTGTTGAGCTGCATTATCAAGTAAATAAATAAACGATCATTTTACTGCATTTGATGTATTTTAAAAAATTAGGCTGCATAAATATTTAATGAAAATAAAACTTTAAGAATGTCTCCTATTTTAGCCTATTCGCAACGATCACTCATTTTATTTGCGGATAGGTTATGTTTTATCCTATATACTGATCTATTGCAATTATAATACCAACAATGATCATGATTATGATCATTTCAACAAAGATAATTTCCTGCTCTTTCTTTTCTTGTATCCGCTTTCGATAAATTCTCTGAATATGTTTCTTATTCGTCTTCATGAATGACACCACACTTTCATATTTACTCTATGGTATTGAAATTAGATATTTCTTACATTATTATAAAAGAAATTATATTCAAATTTTACAATAAATACAAATAAATATTATGTAGATCATTCATGTCCTTTTTAATAAAAAATGAAATTTTCTGTATTCTCCATACGTATAATTATGAAAGAAATTATTTTTCTTTAGACTTTTTTGTTTTGTGTTTAGGACTTTCCTTACTAAAGGAGATGAATTTGATTAGAAAATATTTATCTAGAAAACCGTTTATCAAATTAGTTATTACGGTTATTTTCTTTTTGTTATTCACATCTTCAGTTAACGCTTTGAAATGGGCGTATCCTTTTGTTTCTTGGGATGGAGATGTATATCAGGTTTTAAATGAAACTATTCCTGAAGAAAAAGTTGGTAAAGTAATCGGTGAAGTCGATACAATACCAGATGATATTGGTGATTTTAATGGTAATGCTTCAAATAAGTACGAGATCGGTACAAAGTATTATCAAATTATCGGAGAAAAGCCAGGAAAAGCAATTGCTGTAAGGGATGGAGATGAGTTTCTAAAGGCAGCGATTGAATATAAACAAGCCTTTTCTTTATCATTCTTTTTAAAAGAACATTCAAAAATGCTTAAAATGATTGGTTTTTCTATTTTCTTCATCCTTATATTTATACTACTTCGAAATTTAACTCGAAAAAACGTTAAAACATAGGAGGTTTCTGTGAAAACAAATAAAGGCATAACCATAAGTACAATCTTCTCTGCAATATTATTTTGTGTATTAATTGTCGTAATTTCATTATCTCCATTATCACAATTAGGAAAACATGCAAATCAATTCAATTCTCCTGGCATGTGGTTAGCAATAATAAATATCCTTTCAATTTATGCGATACCATTATTTCTATACCTTATAGGGCTAGAATGGATGAAATTCATCATGACATTTCTATGTGCTTTAGGCATCTTAATTTTTACTTTCCTGTTACTAATTGTTTTAGTCATTGGATATTCAATGCATACCATTTCAGACCTATATAGTGTGATATTTGTTTGTAGTTTAGCTATTATCACCAATGTAATATGGTTCTTTGTAGCATTTAATTCTAAAAAAAATAACTCTCCTTCTATTGCTTAGAAAGATTTTCTGAAATACAAAAGTGTCTCTTCATTATGAGAAGAGACACTTTGTTTTAATTTGCTTATCTTTCGCAAGCAATTCCGTCATTATCACGATCTAAATCAGGATTATTTTTCATCGCTTTATGATAGATTGTAGAAGAAACTTTTGTACCACTTGAAAATGGTTTATATGTAACTTTTCCTGTTTTTCTGCTGATCACTTTATTTTTTGTATGGGCAGATTTTGCAACACCTTTTGGATAAACATGATGAAAAGCAGTACAACTACAGTAATATGGTTTTTCACTATATTTATATAAATAACGTTATTTCAAGAAAAAAATAGAACTGTTCTACAATACTATGTAGAATCAGCTCTATTAATAGTTGAAGCATCCAAACTTTGAAATGAAACTGTTAATTGATTTTAGCAAAAGCAACTAAAGAACCTTGATCACAAGATTGGAAACCATTTTTTTCATAAAAATGTCTGACGTTTTCTCCCTCTTCTGTCAAAAGAACTTTTTGGCGAACATAATCATATTTAGTCAATACCTGTTGCATTAACCGAGTTGCAATCCCCTGTTTTTGATATACATTCATAACTAAGATATCCTGAATGTAAATAATGGATAATCCATCACCAATGATACGTACTAATCCAACTAATTGTTCTCCATCCCAAGCTGAAATTACTTCTAAAGAATTTCTTAATGCTTGCTGAAGAAGTTCCATATTTTTTGTATATGCAGTCCATTGAACATCATTATATAATTTTTCTAGTTGATCTTTATCAATATTTTTACTATTTTTAAATACGATCCTCATTATCTTCCTCCTCAAAATTTTATTTTGAAGGGTTATTGCGCAATTTAACCACTGTCTTATACCTCCTTTCGATAAATTATTTATCGTTAATTAAAAATTCTACAAATATTCCTAAAACCCTTTTATTTTCCAAATTACTTTTTGAACTCTTTATTTTGATTACGTTAATTTCATCTGCGAAATTCATTAAAATTCTCTTTCCTTTTGATATCATTATATGTATACATATTTTAAAAAATTGAACAGATCAGAGGTGAATTCGTTTGGAAATTTCAATCAATCTGCAAAGTGATTCTCCAATGTATAGTCAAATATATGAACAGATTAAAAAGACCATTATTACGAAAAAAATAGCATCCCACAGTAAGTTACCTTCAAAGCGGAATCTGGCCCTTGATCTTAACGTTAGTGTTCATACGGTGAAAGAAGCATATGAACAATTAAATGCGGAGGGGTTTATCTATAGTAAAGAGCGTGCCGGTTATTTTGTCGCACCCTTTGAATTTGAATGGCAGCCACCTATAAAAGTAGCTCCACTCTCAACTACAGTAGAAATCAAACATCCGAAAGTGGATATTGATTTTCAAAATGGCCATATAGATACTACTTCTTTTCCTTATGCTATTTGGCGAAAGTTATACAACAAACATTTTCGACCGGAAAATTTGATAAATAACACAGGGCAAGGAGAGCCCTCTCTACGCTTTGCAATCGCGGACTATGTTCAGCGTTCTCGAGGTGTTCAGTGCGAGCCTTCTCAAGTTTTTATCTATGGTGGAACACAACATCAACTACAAGCTCTTTGTTACTTTTTTGGTCCGTCCATCAGTGTAGGCATAGAAGAACCTGGATTTAAACGTGCTCGAGCCATTTTTTCACAAAGCTGTCTTCATACATATGGAATTGAAGTTGATGAATTTGGTGTGAAAATCCCAACTAAAAAACTAAATCTTCTCTATACAACACCAGCACATCAATTTCCCTTAGGTATGGTTATGTCTGTAAAACGTCGAGCCTCCTTATTAAAATGGGCTTCAGCAGAAAATGCATATATTATAGAAGATGATTACGATTCAGAATATCGTTTCAAAGGACTGCCTATTCCTTCTTTGGCACAAATGGATCAGCTACAACATGTTATATATTTTGGTACTTTTTCAAAGACACTAGTACCTTCGATTCGAATTAGCTATATGATTTTACCTTCAAAACTCGTGAGTTCTTTTTCAAATTTTTATCAAGAACAAAAAACAGTGGTTTCAAAAATAGATCAATTACTTCTTGCAGATTTTATCTCTCAAGGATTATTTGACAAGCACTTATCAAAAATGCGTACACTTTATCGTAAAAAACAACAGGCTTTAATTGCAGCTATTAAAACTCATCTATCAGATAAATTTGAAATAATTGGTGAAAAGGCTGGCCTTCATATTATATTGAAGCTACCAGATTATATAAGTGAAGAGGAAGCAATTGAAAAAGCAATTTCTGTTGGGGTACAAATTTATCCAAGCTCCAATTCTTATGTTGGTCCTCCCACTCAGCAAATGGTGATCATAGGATATGGTGGATTAACCTTCGAGGAAATTGAGGAGGGTATTCTTCGATTAAAAAAAGTATGGTGTCAATTTTGAAGATTAATATTTTGAATAAGTTCAAAAATATTGAATACTAAACACATCAAAGGGGCTTATCCGTTAGCCCCTTTCTATGAAATTCCCTATTATTACTTGTTCTTTTTAAGTAAAGTTTGTAAATATTCTTCGGATTTTCCCAAAGGAATACTAAGGCTTCCCCATTCTTTTCCTTTTATTGTTTTTGCAATATATACAATTTGCCCAATATGATAGGAAGTATGAGCTATTTGCCTTTCGATTGCCTCTATAACTGTATGTTCTTCTCCACGAATAGAAACAGATTTTCCTAAATCTCCATATTGCAAAGAATTCAATGTTTCAAAAACTTGATTCCATCCTTTCTCCCAAGCTACAGTTAATTGTTCTACTGACGTAATTGTATCTTCAAACTCTTGATCTCTGTGTCTATTAGGCTTTTCACCATCTGTTGTCAAAAAGTCTGTCCATCTTGAAATCATATTTCCGGATAAATGCTTCACAATAATGGCGATATTGTTTGATTCATCATTTGGTTGCCAATGAATATCAGAATCTGATAACCTGACTAACGTATCATCACCTAATTTTTTTGTATCCTCAAATCTCCCTTTTACTGCTTTTAAGTAAAATTCTTCAAACAAACGAATCCTCCTCCCCCTTCTCCATCTAATATTCTATTACATTACAAATTATTCCTTTATTGTTTCATTTTTTAGTTTTTAACCGTAATGATAGAAATATTAAAATTACCTATATTGTTTCCACTTAATTCATTGATTGATATTATGTCGATAACACCGAGACTTCTGTGATTTGAAGTGACTAAAAGTTAACTAAGTGAGTGAGAATACTTTCAAGTTCGTTCGCTATAATCCAGAAATTTCTAACCAAGTTGCTAGACAAACTTCTTTTATACGAAAAAATGGCGAACAAATCCGATTCTATTCGATTTGTTCGCCTATCCTATTAATCGTTATGTTTTAAATTTCCATTCTCAAACTATTTCCTTCTTTATGAAAGCTAATCGATAAAATACTAAACTGGATAAGAAAATTACAGCCATGACAATATACAATTCAGATGAAAAATGAATGAGTAACCATCCACCAAAGATCGGACCAATAAATCCGCCTAAATTTTTAAACTGAGAGGCGCCAAGATACGTTGCTTTCTGTGTTGCTGGTGCAATTTCTTCGATAAGAGCATTCATCATCGGAAATGCAAAAATTTCACCAACTGTGAAAATAATCATACCTACTATGAATAACCATGGTGTATTCGCAAAATTGAAGATAATAAATCCTGCAGCAAAGAATAGAACCCCAATGATTAGACTTTTCATCATAGAAATTCTTTCAGTATAAATCCCAATTGGTAATTGCAAAGTTAATACAACAATCGCGTTTAACGTAATCAAAACAGAATACAGCTTAACGCCATTTTCAATATTTAAATTTATGTATTGAGGTAATGTCGAGTCAAATTGAGAATAGCATAGACTTACAAGAATTCCACCTGCAAGTAAATATAAAAGTTTTTGATCTGAAAGAACAACTTTGAACATCTGTAAAATCGTTTGTTTTTGTGCTTGTTTTTGAGGTGTTACTACATATTTATTGAACGTAAAAATCAAAAATACTCCGTAGACTGCGTACATAGATGCGGTAATGAAAAAAGGAATTTTCGCATTGGACATGCTAGAAATCCACACACCACATAGTGGACCAATCACTCCAGCAATATTAATCGCTGTATAGCGGAAAGAAAACAACCTTCTTCTCTTCTTTTCTTCTGTAAAGTCAATCATTAATGCTTGTGTAGCAGGCTCAAAAAAAGATCGACATAATCCATTGATAGCATTTAACACGATAAACAACCCAACTACTCTAACCGTTGCAAATCCTACAAATACGGCACTCCAAATAAAAATGGTTGTAAGAATGATAAATTTCCTTCCAAATTGATCCGTTAAATAACCACCAATAAACCCTCCGAGTGTTGCACAAAGTTGTGCTATCCCTAATGTTGCACCAATCATTAATGGCGATGCATGTAATTCATTTTGCAAATAAATTGCTAAAAAGGGTATTGTCATAAAGCTTGCAATACGTGTAAAAATAGTCCCATTCAAAATAATCCATACAATTGGATGGAAATAGGATATAAATTGCATCAATCAAACTCCTTATAAGTAATGACACTACTTTATCTTAAACTCCTAGAATTTACAATACGGATTTTTCATGAGATTTATAAATAAATATGTATATTAAACAAAAAAGTACATTCAGCAAAAGATCAGATCCTTTGCTAAATGTACTTTTAGAGGGCAATTTTGTAAATCGATTATATAAAGGTTTTATATACCTGTTCAAACACTTTTACTGAGGCATATTTTCGTGCATCTGCTGTGCCAATATGAAGTTCTTGAATTTCTGGATGATTGAACTTCTTAAATTCAATTAATGCACCTTCTAGATTTTCAGTGATTTTCTTCATTTGATATTGTTGAAGTAGTAATTCATCAATTTTATTGATTTCTGAGACTGCCTGTAAGAAATCAGACATGCGGATCAACTCCTTTATTTTACTGTTTTGGCACTTAGATTTGGCGAAAGCTCTGGTGATACTGTGACTGGTTTTTCATAGGGAGAGATAACCCAATCCCTACCTGCTGTAATCCCTAAATATTCGCTATCATTTGGATCTGTAATCTCTTTTTGAGGATATTTCCTAAACCACCAATATTTTGCAAGTATAAAATATAGTAGTGCACCTACAGCAAATCCTACTAATGAAGAATATGTCGGTAACAGATTTGCTACAATTCCACCAATTATCCAAGAAATTAGACCGGCAAGATTGAATCCATTCATATATTTGTATTGCCCAGTTGTTTCATAAAGATCACTCACATTTAAGCGACGTTTACGAAGCAAATAGTAGTCGGCGAACATGATGCCTACTATCGCAGTTAAAATTCCGCCGATTATAAGTAATACAGAATTCAAAATGTCGAACAGACTCCAGGGTTGTGATAATGTTCCAATGACACCAGCGATAACAACCCCTACCCAGAAAGGTACTTTGGGTCCGCCAATATTAGAGAATATTGTTGCTGCTGGGATAACATTTGCTGAAGTATTTGTTGACCATTGCGCTAAAACAATCATCAATAAAAGAATGGCTAAGATAAATCCATTAGCAGATTGTTGTAATGCTGCAACTGGGTCACCAGATGAAACAGCCATATAACAAACTGCACCTATTACAATCATAAATGTATTAACAATAGGCATGACAATAAGAGATCCTATTAACTGCGTTTTATTGCGTTTGAACCAATTCTTTTCATGTTTAGGAGCTTTGAAGAATCGTGATAATGAAGGCATATCTGCTGCCAGTGTTGCCCAGAAACCCATATTTGCCATGACAACAATCATAAATGCTGTAAAAGTAGCCATGCCTGTTGTTGGTGATTCAACCCAAGTCCACACATTCTTTCCTGAAGCTGTTGCTTGATCCGCAAGTGTTACATACATCCAACAAGAAATTAGTATAATAATCGGTGCAGCTAAATCAGCAAAACGTTCAATAGATTTAATACCTAATGAAGTATTTAATAATTGGAATCCAGCAAAGAATAAAAAGCAAACAAACCAATTATCGAAATCAAATAGAATATTTAATATCCCGTTGATAGCAAGTGCACCAAAATAAGTATTAATACCAAACCAACAAGATGCCGTTATACCTCGAATCAGGGAAGGAAGATGCGTACCAATTGTTCCAAAAGGTGCTCGCATATAAACAGGGAAGGATAAGCCATGTTCAACTCCAATATCTCCGATCATTACCATAAAAACACCGATAGTCAAGGAACCAACTAATGTTGCCAGAATCAATATTGGCATAGATAGGTGAATAATCCCCGCAGCACCTATTGCAAAAGCAGCAAGTACAATGGCCATCCCAACCCAAATGACTGAAAAACCGAGAGCTCCAATATTTCGATCTTTATACGAAATAGGCAATAAATCTGGGGATTTCAAATAATCATTTCTTTGTGCCATAAACATACACTCCTAATTCAGAATATTCAATCTTTTTAAGATAAAACTACTTTTGAACAATCTCTGTCGCTTCAGTGAAATTTTGTAGTATTGCTTGACGTTGGTTCCAAGACATAATTGGTAGTGTATTTTCCACTTCTCTCATAGTTATTGCGCCTTCTTCAGGGCAAACGATCGAACATAAATTACACCCTACGCAATTTTCTTCAATTACTTTTAACTGTGAAAGTCCATTAGCATCATGATATAAATCAATTGCTTGATGAGATGTATCTTCACATGCAATATGACATTTGTTACAGTGAATGCATTTATTATTATCAATTTGTGCGACTACTTTATAGTTTAAGTTTAGATCTCCCCAGTTAGAGTATTTCGGAACGGATTTTCCAACTATATCCATTACAGATACGATACCTTTATCATCTAAGTAATTGTTCAATCCTTCAATCATGTCTTCTACAATACGGAAGCCATGATGCATCGCAGCAGTACAAACTTGAACACCTGTAGCACCCATTAACAAGAATTCAGTTGCATCTTGCCAATTTGAAATTCCACCTATTCCTGAAATTGGTACATTTATATAACTGTTTCTTGCACATTCAGCTACCATATTTAACGCAATTGGTTTAACAGCTGGTCCACAATAACCTCCATGTGCTCCTTTTCCAGCTACATGAGGAATCGTATTCCAAGTATCTAAGTCTACTCCAGCTAAACTATTAATTGTATTAATCATACTAATTGCATCTGCGCCACCATTAACAGCTGCTTCTGCTGTAACTGTAATATCCGTAATATTCGGAGTAAGCTTTACAATGACAGGTGTTTTTGCAACTTCTTTTACCCAATAGGTTTGTTTTTCAACAAGTTCAGGTACTTGTCCGGATGCAGCGCCCATTCCTCGTTCTGCCATACCATGTGGACAGCCAAAATTTAATTCCAAACCATCTACACCAACATCTTCTACACGTTTTACAATTTCGTGCCATCTTTCTTGCTTTGGTTCAACCATCAAGGACGCAATAATGGCATGATTCGGATAACGCTTCTTTGTTTCATAAATTTCTTTTAAATTTACTGCTAATGGACGATCCGTAATAAGTTCTATATTGTTAAAACCTGCAACCCTTTGCCCATTAAAACTTACAGCTGCAAACCTTGATGACACATTTAATATTGGATCACCTAACGTTTTCCAAACTGCTCCTCCCCATCCAGCCTCAAATGCACGCTGCACTTGGTAGCCTGAATTTGTAGGTGGTGCAGAAGCCAACCAAAATGGATTAGGTGATTTAATACCCGCTAAGTTGATTCGTAAATCAGCCATATAATCCCCCCTCTTAGTGTGAAGTAATTACAGATGCTTGCTGTAATGCTCGATGAAGTGCATAAGCACATTCTTTGCCTTGCTGGACAGCTGAAACGACTGTCGCTTCCCCATAGCCAGCGCCATATATCACATCTCCACATGCATAAATAACTGGATTGGATGTTCGGAGAGTGGAAGGTTCAACTGAAATTATGCCGTTATGATGTTCTAATTTCAGTTCATCAATCAACTCAAGATGACGCATTTGTCCGATTGCACGAATCACTATATCGGCTTCTATTTTAAAAGTAGAATTCTCAACTTCCAATAGCGTATCTTGATTGGCATAACAATCAATTAATTTCATTTGAACGCATTCTAGTGCAGCTACTTTCCCCTCATCGTCTCCAATAATTTTCTTTGGTATTGTTAGCCACTGAAATTCGACTCCCTCTTGCTTTGCAAATTCAAATTCAAAGGGATAAGCTGTCATTTCATTTTCAGTGCGGCGATATAAAATTTTAACGTTGGATGCTCCTAAACGAAGTGCACATGTTGCCGCATCGATTGCGGTATTCCCTGCACCAATTACAATAACTTTCTTACCAACTACACGCTTAGGTAATGGTTTTTGTTTAGTCGCTTTGACAAATTCAATTGCATCATAAACACCGTCTAACATTTCCCCTTCAATTTTTAACCACGGAACTTTACTCATACCAATCGCCATGATAATTCGATCATACGTTGCCAATAACTCATCGCTAGTAACATCAACTCCAACCTTCTTCCCTGTTAAAATTGTCGCACCTAATTGACGAACTTGTTCCACTTCCCACTGCACAACATCTTGTGGCAATCGGAATGATATAATTCCATATTGATTTAGTCCTCCAGCCTGTTTTTCAGCTTCAAAAATTGTTACACTATAACCCAATAGACACAATTCACGTGCAGCAGATAAACCTGCGGGGCCACTCCCAATAATAGCGATTTTCTTACCATTTGCTACTCCCGGTTTAAAGATTGATAAATTTCCTTCTTTTAGCCAATCAGTAGCATATCGTTGAAGCGCTCCAATTTTAATGGGCTTTTGATCTTTTTGTAATACACAAGCACCTTCACATAGCTCTTCAGTTGGACAAACCCTAGCACAACTTGCTCCCATCGGATTGGCCTCTAAAATTACTTTTGCAGATCCTCTCATATTAGAAGTAGCAATTTTTTTTATAAAACTAGGTACATTAATACTGGTTGGACATGCTTTCATACATGGTGCGTCATAGCAATATAAACATCGATTTGCCTCTTCAATCGCACTTCCTTTTGAAAATCCCAGAGATACTTCTTCAAAATTTCTATCTACTGCATCTTTGACCATTGAATCGCCTCCTACTTTAATTGGTAACGGCTTCTTTAAATTCTCCTTTTTTAACTTTTCGTTTAATATATTGCCCTCGTCCAAATTCTCCGACAAATTCTTTATCTTTTACAACGAATTCTCCACGACTTAAAACACTCACTGGTTCACCTTTTACAGTTAATCCTTCAAATGCACTGTAATCGACATTCATGTGATGCGTGTCAGCTGAGATAACTCGCTCCTTATTTGGATCGAACAAAACGATATCTGCATCAGAACCGACTGCAATTGTTCCTTTTTGTGGAAATAGCCCAAAAATCTTAGCTGCATTCGTTGAAATCATATCAACAAACTCATTAATTGTGATTTTTCCTTTTGCAACACCTTCTGAATAAAGGATACTAAAACGATCTTCAATAAAAGGTCCGCCATTTGGAATTTTTGAAAAGTCATCAATTCCTAAGCGCTTTTTCCCATTAAAATTAAACGAACATTGATCAGAACCAATTGTTTGAAGCTGTTTTGCTTTAAGTGCATTCCACAGAACTTGTTGATGTTCTTTTGGTCGTAATGGTGGTGACCATACATATTTGGCCCCTTCGAAATTCGGTTTTGCAAGAGCTGTTTGATCTAAGACTAAATATGGTGGACAAGTTTCTCCATAAACTTTGTATCCTTTTTTACGGGCAGAGATAATTTCATCTACTGCTTCTTTACATGTCACATGAACTACATATAGTTCTGCATCTGCAAGATGAGCTAATTCAATCGCACGTTTTGTTGCTTCACCTTCTAATTGCGGTGGACGAGTCAATGCATGGTAAATTGGTTCTGTGTGTCCTAATGCTTTCGCTTCCTCTACTAACTCATCGATTACTGAGCCATTTTCGCAATGTACCATGACAACGGCGCCCATTTCTTTCCCCACCTTAAAGGCTTGATATAAAGTGCGGTCTGTTGCCTGAAATTCTTTAGCATAAGCAAGAAAAACTTTAATAGAAGAAATCCCTTCCTGTTGTAATACTTGTGGTAATTCTGCCAATGTGTTTTCATTTAAATCTCCTATCATTAGATGGAAACCATAATCAATTACAGCTTTATTTTTTGCTTTTTCATGCCACTTTTCTACTGCATCTATTAGTTTTACTTCGCCAGCTGTTAAGCAAAAATCGAGAATAGTTGTTGTTCCACCAAACGCTGCGGCAATTGTTCCGGTTTTCCAATCATCATCTGTAACTGTATTATTAAATGGCATATCTAAATGCGTATGCGGATCTATTCCACCAGGAAATACATATTGTCCAGTGGCATCAATTATTTCAGCTTCAGTATCCATTAACTCTTTACCAATCTTCGAAATTTTACCATCTTCAATTAATACATCTGCTTGATAAGTTTCTGTTGCCGTCACAATTGTTCCACCAGTAACGATCTTTTTCATAATATTCCTTCTTTCTCTAAAGTAATTGATTCGTTTTTTACTAGTTTTTGCTGAAGAGTAAGTACTGTTTGAAGCATGATATTTGCTCCTTTTAAGCAATCCTCAAAACTTGTAAGTTCCTCTTCACAATGACTTTTCCCGTTCACACTTGGTACAAATATCATTGCTGAAGGAATATAACTTGCTATAAATTGCGCATCATGACCTGCTCCACTGAACATTCGATGGGATGAATATCGGTATTTCTGACATGCATCTTCGATGATTTGGCAAATACTACCGTCAAATACTACCGTATCTCTACTCCATAGCTTTTCAAAAGAAAGATGGCAACCTACAATTTCAGACGGTAACTGGTGAATCATTTCTTCCACCATTGAAATTTTCGCTGGATCTTGGTGTCTAGCTTCTAAAGTGAAAATTACTTTGTTAGGAATGACCGTATGAATATTTGGTGTAACATTTACTCGCCCTATTGTATAAACTAATTCTTCATCTACTTTACTTAGTTGTTGTCGTAACATTGTCATCACATCAGTTGCTACAAATAAAGGATCTTTTCTCATTGACATAGGTGTTGTACCCGCATGGTCTGATTCACCTTTAATAGTAAATTCGTAGCACACCATGCCTAGTACTCCTTCCACTACCCCTATATCAATTTCTTTACTCTCAAGTACAGGACCTTGTTCAATATGAAGTTCTAAATAGGCAATTGCCTCTTTCAATCGATTTTTTTGTTCTCCTTTATAACCACTTTGTTCTAATGCATCTACAAATGAAATCCCGTTTTTATCTTTTGAATATAGCATTTTCTCTTTAAAAAATTTACCTGCAAGTACACCAGAGCTCATCATTGCTGGATCGAATCTAGCGCCCTCTTCATTGGTAAAATTCACAATAACAATTGGTGCATCCAATTCAACATTATCATCACGCAATGTTCTGACTACTTCAAGTGCAGTCAAAACACCTAATACACCATCAAATCGACCTCCCTTTTCAACAGAGTCTAAATGCGATCCCATAACAATAGGTGGAAGATCTTTTTTTCCGGGTAATGTTGCATAAATGTTTGCCATGTCATCAAAAGTGACATCCATCCCAAGTTCTTTACAACATTCACAAAAATATTTTCTTGCAGCAAGATCTTCAGGAGATAAGGATAACCTTGTTACACCGCCATTTTTGGTTTGACCAAATTTACTAAATGTTCGAATTGTATGTTCTAAACGTATTCCATCACATAAACGCATCAAATTACCTCCCTCTGTTATGTTATTTTTTATAACATCTACTAACAATTTCAATTTTAATGTATTATAATTTTATGGTATATAGTCAATTCACTAAAAAAATTTGTGCAGATGCACAGATAGATTGAATAGGTTTTACTTTTCTACAATAGAAAATACAGAGGGGGCTCTATATGATTACATTCCATCATCTTTTAGAATCACCACTTTTTCAAATGCTGACATTAAAAGGAGGTAAAGAAGGATTAAATCATGAGATTTCGGGAATTAACTTGATTGAAAGTGTAGACATTTCGAAATTTTGTCGTACAAATGAAATCATTGTTTCTACAGGAATCCATTTAAATGGAGATACAGAGGCACTTTTAGAACTTATCATAGAGCTTGTCAATAAACGAACAGCAGGACTAATTATTAATATCGGGCCTTACATACCAAAAGTACCTGATGAAGCAATTACACTTGCAAATGAATTCCATTTTCCAATTTTCCAAATGGAATGGCGTTATCGAATTGCAGATTTACTAAAAGTAACATTTCAGTTTTTAAACACGCATCAAGATAGAAAAATAGAGCATGAAGATCTTATGCGTCAAATATTATTCACAGAATTTCAAGATACCTCTCTCGATCAAGCCCTAGAACAAGTTGGTTTTACTAAAGAAGATGAAATGAGCATCATCTTATGTTCACCATACTCAAAAGAAATAGATTTACGTCCTTATATGAATACCATTCAACAAGAATTTTCCGTTCGTTATAAGCTTTTTTTACGACTCGTTGATCAACATCACCTTATCTATTTGATAAGTCGCACACATGTATTGACACCTAATATTCCTTTTTCCAAAACAGTTAATGCAATCTATGAAAAGTTAATGGAAACTTTCAATAACGTTCCTTTATCTATTGGGATGGGGAACTTTTATAGAGAGGCAAAGCATCTGAAAAAAAGTTTAGAAGAAGCTCGAACAGTGACCAAGCTATCTCAACAGCACGGTAATCCTAACTTATATAAATATAAAGAAATCGGTGCCTATAAAATAATAATGGGTGTTGAAAATAAACAGCTAATTCAAAGATTTCATCGAGACATGCTTGGATCTTTAGAGAAATATGATCAAATTCATCATACAAATCTAAAAAGCTTTTTACGTATTTTTATAGAAGAGGATGGTAGTACATCGAAAATCAGTCAAAGAGAATTTATACATCGTAATACGGTTCTCTATAAAATAAAAAAAATCGAATCTTTGCTTGATACAGATCTAAATTCACCTTTTGCTAAAACAAATTTATCTATAGCATTTATGATTGAGGATATTTTATCAGTATAATATTATTATGCATTTGCACAACAATATTTGTCTGAATATTCATTGTTTTGTATTTATCCAATTGTTATGCTCTTAATGTTAGATTAAATAACATCAAATATATTGGAGTGATTATATTGGAAAAATATTCAACAGAAACGATTCAAAAAAATCATCAACAATATGTCTTAACATCTTGGTCAAAGCAATCTGGATTACTTCCAAAAGTAATGTCAAAAGCACATGGTGTTTATTTTTGGGATGAACAGGATAAACGTTATTTTGATATGAGTTCACAACTTGTTTATACCAATGTAGGGCACCAACATCCTAAATTACTTGAAGCATTTAAACATATTGGTGACATTCCTCTTTCAGCCCCTGGATTTGCAAGTGCATCTAAATCTGCATTAGCTCGTAAAATAACTGAATATGCACCAAGTAATATGAAGAAAGTCTTTTTTACATGTGGTGGCGCGGAATCGAATGAGCACGCCATTAAAATGGCACGTATGGTAACTGGACGATATAAAATTTTCTCTCGTTACCGTTCTTACCATGGTGCTACATTTGGTGCTGGTAATTTAACGGGAGAAAACAGACGATTATCAGTTGAACCTGGAATTCCTGGTTTTGTAAAATTTGATATTCCTTATTTATACCGAGAAGTGATTGATTTCAATAATGAGGAACAAGCTACTGAATTTTATTTAAAACGACTACGTCAACAAATTCTATATGAGGGACCAAATACAATTGCGGCAGTTTTTATAGAACCTATTCCAGGTAGTAACGGTGTTATTATTCCACCTAAAGGTTATTTAGAAGGTATTCGTGCACTATGTGATGAATTCGGTATTTTAATGGTTTGCGATGAAGTCATGTCTGGTTTTGGACGGACAGGCAAAATGTTTGCCGTTGACCATTATGATTTTGAACCAGATATGATTACTTTTGCTAAGGGAGTAACATCTGGCTATGCACCACTAGGTGGCGTTATTGTTAGTAATCAAGTAGCATCATACTTTGATGATCATGTACTGATGACTGGTTTAACGTATAGTGGCCATACGATGTGTACACAAATTGGACTCGAAACGCTAAAAATTTATGAAAAAGAAAAAATTATAGAAAATACAAGTCACGTTGGGCAAACATTAGCACAACGATTGGATCAATTAATGTGCTATTCTATAGTTGGACAAGTAAGACATATAGGTTTATTTGCAGCAGTAGAACTTGTAAAAGATAAGAAGACTCGAGAACCTTTAATTCAGTATGGCCTAGACTATGGACAAGATCCTGTACGATTAATGAATAAATTTGTATCCATGTTACTAGAAAAAGGGTTTTACACTTATTCTCATGAATCGAGTGTCATCATCGCACCACCACTTGTCATTAAGGAAGATGAGTTAAACGAAGCAATGGATTTATTTGAGGCAGTTATACAGGAATTTGAAAAAGAAGTAACTGGAATTGAACATTCAACGATTCTTCCAGTTAAATAAGGAGGAATTTGATGGAAAACTTCTATTATGAACAACCTGTACCAATTGACTTTGGTGTAGGTAAAATAAAGGAACTACCTTCTATTTTAGAAAAATTTAAAGCCCAAAACATATTACTTATAAGTGCTCCATCCATGGTTCGAAATGGCATGGCTCAAAAGATTATGGATGCTGCAAAAGGTAAAATTAAAGCCATTTTTTCTGATATTCAACCGAATCCAACTGTACAAAATACAGATCAATGCGTGAAAGTATTACGTGAACACAATTGTGATTTTGCTGTTGCACTCGGTGGCGGAAGTATTTTAGACTGTGCAAAAGTTGCTTGTTTCGTTGCATCAACTACAAATATGACAGAAGTCTATTTTACCAAACAACAACTTATTTCTCAAAAAGGTATTCCGTTCATTGCTATCCCAACTACTTCTGGAACAGCAAGCGAAATCACAAACGTTTCCGTTCTAACAGATACCGTTCATGATATAAAAGCACCACTTGCAAGTGATTTTTTATATCCTATTTATGCTTTAATTGATCCTACTTTGACAGTAAGCTGTCCTCAAAAAGTAACTGCTTCAAGTGGTTTAGATGTAATTGCTCATTCCCTAGAAGCTTTTTATGGAAAGAAACACCAACCCTATACCGACATGGCTGCAGAGTATGCTGCTAAGTTAGCTTTTGAAAATTTATTAATAGCCTACCACGAACCAGATAACTTGGAAGCACGTACTAAAATGAGCTTAGCCTCGGTAACTGCTGGTATGGCATTTAACCTAACACAAACAGCTGCTGCACATGCTTGTTCCTATCCACTAACACAAAATTTTGGCGTTCCACATGGCGAAGCTTGCGCATTAACTTTACCAATTTTTTGGATTCTTAATAGCACTGGCCCTGAAGGGAAACGACTTGAAGAATTCAGTCGTCGACTAGGCTTTGAAGATGCCAAAGACTTAGCCAATCGTATTGATGAAATGAAAAAAGAAATGCGTATGCGTATGACAATTGAAGAAGCTGGTGTAACAACTTCAGAAGACTTAGAGCTTCTTGTAGCGAATAGCTTTGCACCTAATATGAAAAATAACCCAGTAGAAATTACTCCAGATTTACTAGAAAAACTATATAAATCTATTTCTAGTATACATTCTTAAAAGTCCAAACCCGATTTTTCTTATCAATGAAAAATTGGGTTTTTTTTTATGTAAAATCAATTTCATTATACTAAATTTTTTTGCCCTGTTAATTTACAAATCGAAGAATTGCGGTTTTATAAAATTTATAAGATATTTAATTTCCTGGGTAATACTCTGATTATTCCGATTCATTATGTTCTAATTTATTTTTCTACTATCTGATTGCTCTATTTAAGAGAGTTAGAGGTAATGTTATCCATAAGAAACTTTTTAAAATAGCACCCGTCACTAATAACATGTTAGAATATAATTATATGAATATATTGGAAGGAGGAAGGTTTTCAATCATTAAGCCGCAAATCTATGAAAAAGACTTTACTAGTAACACTTTTTACAACGATATTATTTGCTACCTCTGTTTTTATCATTATTCAACAATTATCTGAAACTGCTAAAGGACCATCAGAAAAATACATAGAAGATCAAAGTGTGGAAAGCTTTATCGGCTCCATTGCTGAAAATGCACGAGATATTGCTTCTAAACACGATCTGTATGCTTCTGTTATGATTGCTCAGGCAGTATTAGAGAGCAATGGAGGAACAAGCGACCTCGGCTCACCACCTAATAATAACCTTTTCGGTATCAAAGGTTCATATAAAAACCAGTCTGTAACATTCCAAACTTCAGAAGATAACGGCACTGGGAAAATGCATCAAATCTATGCCAAATTTAGAAAATATCCGAATTATAGAGCTTCATTAGAAGATTATGCTGAATTACTTCAAAAAGGCGTATCTTGGAATACAAAATATTATCAAAAAACATTTAAAAGTAAAACAAAATCATATAAAGAAGCAACAAAATACTTAACAGGCACATACGCTACTGATACAAACTATCATCAAAAATTAAATACCATAATCAAACAATACCATTTAACGGAATACGATCATCCAGCTAAAGCCAAGAAACAAGTGGTCGTTAAAAGTGGTGAAACACTTCACTCTCTATCAAACAAATACGGGGTATCCGTTACCTCCATAAAACAATGGAATCGATTAAATAAAAATGCCGTAGAGAATGGCCAAAGACTTTTAATTTATCAATAACGTAAAAAAACCCACTTTCAAGTATAAACTTAAAAGTGGGTTTTTCATTTCTAGAAATATTAGAATCTATCCAACTAAATAATGTTGTAGAACCGGGAAGAAAGTATCGGATAATACAATACTTATAAGTGCTGCTACAATCATGGCAAGACTGGAATAAGTTCCTTCTAACTCTCCTAGTTCAAACGCTTTCGATGTACCACACCCATGAGCTCCCATACCAAGAAGTAATCCTTTTGCCGCTGATGTACGAATACGAATTGATTTAATAACAAGTGGTCCAATGATACTACCAGTTAATCCTGTGACAATGACAAAAACAGCAGTCATTGTTGGTTGCCCACCAATTATTTCTGAAATATCCATTGCAATTGGTGTTGTAATGGAACGTGGCACTAAACTATTAATCATATCATTGGATAAGCCAATCCACATTGCAAATAAGAATGATGAAACAATCGCAACAGCTGAACCTGTTACAAGGCTTGCTCCTATTGCTTTCGCATGTTTTTTTAATAAAGCAAAGTTTTTATAAATAGGTACTGCAAATGCAACAGTTGCTGGTCCCAAAAGGTTCGATAACCAAGTAGCTCCAGTATTATAATCTGAGTAAGAAGTATGAGTAAGGAGCAATACTACTATTATGATTAATGGACAAATCAATAATGGTGATAAAATAATCCAATTCATTTTTTGATAGACTTTTTTACTTAATAGAAAAATTCCAATTGTCCCCAAAAAACTAATGATACCTATTAGACTCATACTTTCTTCACCCCTCTTTTTTGCATATAATCAGCAACTAAACCAGTACATGCCATCACAACAATTGTACTTAGGATGATCACCGTAACAAGTTTAATGCCAATTACACCCACAATTTGACCATATTGTACTACCCCTACAGCTGAAGGAACAAAGAATAATAATAACTCACCTGTTAATAATCCTGCTCCTAAATCTACCCATTCAAGTTTCACAATATGTAACTGTAGTGCTACGAATAACAGTACAAGCCCAATAATACTACCTGGAATTGGTAAATGGCATACTTTTGCAATTTCTTCACCTAAAAGTAAAATACTATATAGGAAAATAATTTGAACAATTATTTTTAGTATCTTCATCAAAACTCACACCTTTATTTTGTATAGAAAAAACCGTGCGATTTAGTTTAGAGGGTATTCGCGGTAACCATCTAACTTTCGTACGATTTTTTCAATACATATACTTTACTCTAAAATGCGCCATTCGTTAAATATATATTTTTTATATTTTGTATGCCTAAATGGCATAGTTTGGTGCGATATATTTGATAAACCCTTTTGTTGCATGAGATACATAATGATCTTTCTTTACTATCAATACAATTTCCCAAGGAATAGTTGGATTGACAATCGGTATTGCCTTTACTGCTTTTGGATTAACTTTCTCAGCAATCGCTTTTGGAAACATTGCAATACCGAGATTATGTTCTACCATTTGACTTATAAAATCCCATTGAGAACTTTCATAAGCAATATGTGGAGTGAATCCTGCTTGCTCACATTCTTGCAAAATCCGATCATGTAAAGTGAAATCTTGACTAAAAAGTAGCATTGGCTCATTTTTTAAATCTTTCATCATTACTGTTTCTTTGTTTGCTAAGGGATTGGATTGATTTACTATTAACATGAGCTGTTGAGAAGTATAAGGAATTACATGAAATTCTTCCGTATTTGCAGGTAACATGACAAAACCAACATCTATTTCACCTGCTGCTACTAAATCTTTAATAACATTAGCTCCACGTTCATCAATTTCAATCGTAATATTTGGATACTTTTCTTGAAACCCTTTAATCATTTTCGGAAAAAACAAAATACCAATTAAAGGAGGCATTCCAATCCTAATTTTCCCCTTTTGTAAATGAGTGACATCTTCTAAAACAACATCCAATTCATCAACTAGGCTTAAAATTTTAATCGCTTGTCCATATACGACTTCTCCTACATCTGTAAGTTCACTTTTTCTTGCAGAACGATGAAATAGTGTAACATCCAACTGCTTCTCTAATGACTTCACAACTTTACTAAGTGTTGGTTGCGTAACATGTAGTACTTCAGAAGCTTTCGTAAAACTTTTGTATTTTGCAACTGTCACAAAATAATTTAACTCTCTTATTTCCATTCGAGTACAACCACCTTCATCCAAAAACAATTGCACAATTAAATTTAATTAAAAGTACATATTTTATCATTTCATTGCATATTTTTAGTATTTTCTTCAATGAATAACCCTTATTTATCTTCATTATAACAGTGCCCCTTGTCTTTACCATGATTACTGTTAAAAATTCAGCAAAATTCATAGATTAACTGATTAATTGTCGCATTAAAAAGGTACAACTTATAACAGATGTTAAACAAATTGAACATTCCTATATAATTCCGATCATTAAACTATCCATCCATGCATTACTATTCATAATTCTCTCAATAAATACAAATAAATTCTGCTATATGTTAAAATATACTTAGTTCTGTAATATGGAGGAGTTATATGGCAAAGTTTGAGAAAATTAGAGATCATTTATTTTGTATTGATGCGTATGATTTAGGATTACCCAATCGGACAAGCTCTTATTTGATTAAAGATGACAAAATTGCTTTGATTGAAACATCTGCAAGTCCTTCTGTTCCCTATATTTTAAAAGCTTTAGAGGAATTACATATTTCTCCGGAGGAAATTGATTATTTAATTTTGACACATATCCATCTAGATCATGCAGGTGGTGCTGGAGTATTTATGCAACTATGCCCCAATGCAAAAGTTTATGTGCATCCAAAAGGAGTACGCCATTTAGTTGATCCGAGCCGATTAATAACTAGTGCGAAATCAGTTTATGGGGAAAAATTTGATGCTATTTTTGGTGAAATTTTACCGATTGCTGAAGAGAAATTTCATGCAGTTGACCATGAAGAATCCTTAAATCTTGGATCTTCTATTCTTACTTTCTACCATACAAAAGGACACGCTAATCACCATATTTCTATTTATGATTCCTTATCAAATGGCATGTTTGTTGGCGATACGACTGGCGTATTTTATCCTGATATGATCAAAGAACATTTTGATGTGATTTTGCCTTCTACTTCACCAAATCAATTTGATCCAGATTTGATGGAAGAATCTATTCAACTTTATGAAAAAATCAGACCTGGGATCATTTACTTCGGTCATTATGGTGCCTACTCTAATCCAGAATTTGCATATGAAGAGGTAAGACGATATTTACCTATTTTCGTTCAGGCTGGCCGCCAAGCGATGCAAGAAGAAAATGATTTTACAAAGCAAGTAAATCGTACAGAGCAACTATTGACTGACAACCTATTTAATGAGCTTCAGTTAAAAGGATTACCAGAAGACCACCCAGTATTTAAAGTAATTCCTCTCGATCTAGCAGTAAGTGCAATGGGAATCATCGACTATTTAACAAAAGCTGAGCAAAACACAAAGTAGTTGGAATAGTGCGAAAATAAAAGAGTGATGTTCACTTTCCCATCACTCTTTTGCACACTTCTTATACTGGAAGAAGTGTCTCTACAATAATACTATTGACTGCATTTAAATAAGCAAGAGCACTTGCTTTGATCACATCTGTATCAGTTGCTTTGGCAATGTATTTTTCACCATTGTACTCAACTTGAAGCTTTACTTTACCTAGTGCTTCTTTACCTCGTGAAATACTTGAAATTTTGTATTCAAGGAGTTTAATATCCATGTCAATAATTTCTTTCATAGCAGAGTAGAGAGCATCAATAGGCCCTGTTCCTACAGTACTTGAACTAAAAACTTCCTCACCTTTTTTAACCTTGATGCTTGCAGATGGGAAAGTTGTATTACTAATTACTTGTAGATCAACCAGTTCATAGAATTCATCACTATAATGTTCAATCTTTTCGGCCATTTGATGACGGACAAAATATTTCTCTACAAGAATGTATAAATCATGGTTGTATACTTCTTTCTTCGCGTCAGCAAGATTAAGGAAATCGGCAAAAATTTCTTCGAATTGTTCATCTGTAATGGTACCTATTGATAATTTTTCTAATGCATTTTTCACAGCATGACGGCCAGAACGCGCTGTTAGTACAAGTTCCATATCATCTAGGCCAACTTCTGTTGGGTGGATAATTTCGTAAGCATCTCGAGATTTCAGAAGTCCATCTTGGTGAATACCTGAAGAATGGGCAAACGCATTTTCACCTGTAATCGCTTTGTTAACTTGTACGTCTAATCCCATTAAGCTACTGACGAGTTTCGATGTATTCATAATTTCCTTAGTATTAATTTTTGTTGCCACATCACCAAAGTAATTGCCACGTGTATGTAATGCCATGACAACTTCTTCAAGCGAAGCATTTCCTGCACGTTCACCAATGCCGTTAATCGTACATTCTACTTTATCCGCACCATTTTTAATTGCTGCAAGTGTATTGGCTGTTGCCATCCCAAGGTCATTATGGCAATGAACACTTAGTAATACTTGGTCATTTAAATTTTTGATACGATCATTTAATTTATAAACCATTTCACCGAATTCTTCTGGAACTGCATAGCCAACTGTATCAGGTACATTAATCATTGTTGCACCTGCCTTAATGACAGCTTCAATTGTCTTCCAAAGATATTCAAAATCTGAACGAGACGCATCTTCTGTAGAATATTGAACTTGTGGTAAAAGTGACTTTGCATATTTTACGGCTTCTACACCAATGTCTAAAATTTGATCTTTGGATTTACCAAATTTCTTTTCAACATGGATATCAGAAGTACCAAGTACCATATGAATCATTGGATTTTCTGCATGTTTAACGCTGTGATATACCGCATCGATGTCAGCTTTAACAGCACGAGCTAATGCTGTGATCATAATATCGTCAGTATTACCAACTTTCATTGCCACTTCTTTTACCGCATTAAAATCACCTGTTGAAGAGGCTGGAAATCCTGCTTCAATAATGTCGACTTGCAATTTCTTTAGCTGTTTTGCTACTTCTAGTTTTTCATAAATATTAAGTTTTGCACCTGGAACTTGTTCCCCATCACGTAATGTTGTATCAAATACCCAAATCTTTCTAGTCATAGTCAACACTCCTCTTTTTTAATAAAATAAAAAATCTCGTCTCTATAAAACTATAGAGACGAGATTATACTCGCGGTACCACTCTAATTGAACAATTTAATATTGCCCCACTCATTCGATAGCTATCACTATCTATCCTGATAACGGTAGGATTCCGAACTCCATTACTATACTTTTCACGGAGTAGCTCATGGACGAGTTCAAAAGTATATGACGACCGATTCACACCACCCATCGGCTCTCTTTGCGCTCACATCACTTTTTACTATTTCCAATCTTTGCTTTAATTTATCTGATTGATAGGATTGTAACGCAGAATGTTATCTATTGTCAACAGAATTTTTAGAAAATTTTATTATTTCAGAACTAATAATGGCCGGTCATTTCGCCATATACACTCAACAGGCGTTTCAAAAAAAGCACTTAAATTTTCGCTTGTTAACAGATCTTTTGTCAAACCTTTTGCAAATACTTCTCCTTTTTTTAGAAGTAACGTATTTTTAAATATAGGCAGAATTTCTTCAACATGATGAGTTACATAAATAATTGTTGGTCCATTTTCCATACTAGAAATCTCTGAAACTGTTTTTAATAAAGCTTCTCTAGCAATAAAATCAAATCCAGTTGCAGGTTCATCAAGAATAAGTAACTCAGGGTCTCCCATTAGCGCACGCCCTATTAAAATACGTTGTTTTTCTCCTTGTGACAAGGTGTCATAATCTCGATCTGCATATTCAATCGATCCAAGCTGATGTAATAATTGAATTGCTTTTGCTCTGATTTCTGGAGTGGGTTTTTCATATAAACCAATTGATGCATAGGCACCACTTAACACAATTTCAAATGCAGTGTCTTCTGGATTAAGTTTTTCTTGAAAGCCAGCTGAAACAATACCTATTTTACGTCGTAATTGATCACCTAGAACCGATTTTCCAAAAGTTTTTCCAACAACTTCAATTTGACCACTTGTAGGAAAATAATATGCACACAGCATATTTAATAATGCGGTTTTTCCGGCTCCATTCAATCCATACAGAACCCAATGCTCTCCTTTTTGAATCTCCCAATCGACATGATGTAAAATCCATGATTCATCTCTTCTTAAAGATACGTCTTGTAAAGTTAAAACCATTTGTTCATCTTCCCTTTATCATTTTTATCACTCTTTAATTATTTCCATATAATATATGCTAGCTATCTAATTTTTCTCTACTGCTAATTTAATCCCAAATCCGACTAAAGCTGTTCCTGTAATACCTTCAATTGCGAATTGAGTACGCGGCTTCATCATAAAGGTACGAATGGCATTTAAAAGAAGGATATATATAACAAACCAAATAGCTGTTAAAGCAACATATGTTAACCCCATCCAAACGAATGGCAAAAATAATTGATTATGCGGGTTCACAAATTGAGGTAAAAAAGTCAAAAAGAATACGGCTACTTTTGGATTTAATAGATTTGTTAAAAACCCTTGTTTAAAACAAGAATGATGATGATATTTTACTCCATCTTCTTTCGTAATCTCCATATTGTGTTTTTGTTGTTTCATAGATATAAATGATTTTACACCTAGATAAATTAAATATGCTCCACCAACATATTTGAAAATGGTGAATACAAATGCTGATTTTGCAATGATTGCAGACAAGCCTAAAACTGCCGCCAATGTATGAATGAACAAAGCGCAACAAGTACCAAATACAGTTTTTAGTCCACCTTTTTTCCCTAAAGTTAACGTATTTTTGGTTGCAATTGCTGTATCAGGTCCAGGCAAGAGGATGAGCAAAATACACATAGTTACAAACAACCAGTAATGTTCCAATTTCATCACCTCTTTCTTTTATAAATATCATTTTATCAGAAAATTTAGAATTAAAATAACTAATTTAAATTTTTATAATCTATTTCTACTTAAATAGATTATAAAAATTCGATTATATTCATCTCATATTGACATTGACACTCCACGTAATATTTTCTTATAATTCTGAATATATTAAATATTATAAATATAGGGATTTTTTGGTTTAAAAGTCTGTAATCATCTTTTATACAAAGGCGTGGATGATCTGCATTCTATTAAATAGATAGATGAATAAGGGGGATTTAATATGAAAAAGTTTTTTTTCGCATTTATGGTAATTTTATCAGTGATTTTAACTGCATGTGGAGGTTCTGGGACAGATAATAGGGGTTCTGATAGCGGTACATCCACAATTGAAAAAGTTAAGAAAAACAAAAAAATCGTTATTGGCACAGCACCTGGCTATGCTCCATTTGAAATGACAGATTTGAAAGGAAACTACGTTGGTTATGATATCGATACAGCAAAGGCTATTGGAAAAGCTCTAGGTGTAAAAGTAGAGTTTAAAGAATATTCCTTTGATGGGTTAATCGCTGCCTTACAAGTTGGAGAAATTGATATGATTATTTCTGGTATGACGATCACTGGACCACGCGCTTTATCAGTAAGCTTTGCAAATCCTTATTATAAAACAAAACAAGTTGCACTTGTACCAAGTTCAGATACAACTACTAAAGAATGGACTGACTTAGATAAAAAAGGAAATAAGATTGCAACAGTTATAGGAACAACAGGTCAACTAATTACCAAAAACACATTTAAGCATGCAGAAATTAAAGATTATAAAGAAATGCCAGCTGCTGCGCTTGCAATGATTTCTGGCCAAATCGATGGTGTAGTTTATGACGAGTCTGCTGTTCGTATTTGGAGTAAAGAAAATGGTAAGTCAAGAGTCATTGACAATCAAATTTCGGCAGAAAATTTGGGTATTGCAGTTAAACATAATGATTTGAAAACCGTTCAATGGTTAAATTCAATCTTATATAGTTATATTGATGGACCAGATGAATTAAAATCTAGAAAATATTGGTTTGAAAGTGATGAATGGTACAACAACATTAACAATAAAGTAGAAGCCGAATAATGAGTATGGAAGAAAGTATCGTAGATCATCCTTACTTTCTTCCTTTTTGTTTTATGATTTTATTTTTTTAAAAAAGGAGGTAGAAATTTATGATTTATCAACCAGACTGGAGTATTATTACTGATAATCTAGATATTTTTTGGCAAGGATTGCTGTTAACGCTTAGAATTTCAGCGCTTTCTTTGCTCTTAGCTATTCCAATCGGCATCCTAGTTGGTATGGGGCGAATATCTAAAAATCGTATCGTGCAATTTCTTGCTTCTGCTTATGTAGAAATCATGCGAGGTATACCACTAATTGTAATACTTATTTGGATTTATTTTGTATTAGGACAATTTTTAAAACTAGGCTCATTTTGGGGTTCAATCCTCTCTTTAGCTATTTTCTCTGGTGCTTTTATTGCTGAAATCGTAAGAGGTGGAATTCAATCTATCCCTAAAGGTCAAATGGAGGCTGCAAGATCCTCAGGAATGTCTCATGTTCAGGCGATGAGACTGATTATACTACCACAAGCAATTAGGAAAACATTACCACCTATGGCTTCTCAATTTATATTACTAATAAAAGATTCTTCACTCGTATCTACAATTTCTGCGGTAGATTTAACATTAAAAGCCACTAACTTAGCAGCAGTATCTTATCGTTATATTGAAATATGGTCATTTGTTGCAGTAGTATATTTTGCCGTGACATTTACTTTATCTATGATCATTAGACAATTTGAGAAAAGATTATTAAAAAATGAATTTTAGAGGGGGGATCCTAATATGATATCAATCAAAAATGTTTCAAAGAGTTTCGGCAAACATAAAGTCTTAGAAAATATTAATCTAACCATTGATCAATCGAATGTCATTGCTTTAATCGGACCAAGTGGCGCAGGAAAATCTACTCTTATTCGTACGATTAATGCACTTGAAGAGATTGACCAAGGTGAAATAATTGTTGAAGAAGTTTCGATTCATCAAAAGGGAACAAACATTAATAAAGTTCGAACGCACATTGGTTTTGTTTTTCAAAGCTTTAACCTGTATCCTTTTTTAACTGCCTTAGAAAATGTCACAATTGCTCCAATTAAAGTAAAAGGGATTGCTAAAGAAGAAGCGATTGCTCAAGGAAAAAAATTGCTTGCATCATTAGGACTTGAAGACAAATTTGAAGTCTACCCTTCCCATTTGTCTGGTGGCCAGCAACAAAGGATTGCTATTGCAAGAGCGCTTGCAATGGAACCGCATGTAATGCTATTTGATGAACCTACTTCAGCCCTAGACCCTGAAATGGTTAAAGAAGTCTTAGACGTTATTCGGAAATTAGCAAATGACGGTATGACAATGGTGGTTGTTACACATGAAATGGGATTTGCTAGAGAAATCTGTGATCAAATTGTTTTTATGGCTGAAGGACAGATTGTCGAAGTAGCTCCTCCAGAAAAATTCTTTTCAACTCCTCAATCCGAACGCGCTAAATCATTCTTATCAAAGGTTTTAAATCACTAACTTTTTGTTATATTAAATTTTTATTATTCAATCATTTTTATGAAGATGGTGGTGAGCCATTTCCTTCACGTTGTAAAAAAAGGTTCATTCATAGCCCCAATTTATCGTATCACAGGACATGAATGAACCTCTCTGAATAATCATCGAAAATGCGCATGCATATAGGTGTAGCCTCCCACTGTTACAATCAAATGCAGTTTAACAATGAGTATAATATAACAAAAATACAGCATCAATAGGGCATTTCTCGTAATCCCTATTGGCTGCAATCTAAAAAATGTTGAATTGTTTTATTAACCTAACAATTCATGTTTAACAACTTCGTAAGCTTGGCAAATTGACGCTAACTTATCTGCTGGTTCATTTTGAATTAACCCATTTGCTATTTGATAGAGGTTTGCATCATCATGATCAGCTAGATCCATAAGAATTTGTCCTTCAATTCTATTTACATAAAATTCTATCGTGCTATTCATTTAAAATACTCCCTTTAATAATATCTATATAAACATCTTATTTTTATATACTTGTTAGACATCTTTATCTTACATGGTCAGACATCTTACATCCAGTCTTTTGCTCTATTTCCGCTTATATTGTGTCAAATATTTGACACCCCATTTTCTTTGCTACATGGGACCGCTTTCATTATTTCAGACGGAATTTTCAGAACCCAAAATTTCCACTTGCACAAAAGAACAAATGTTCCTATAATGTAATTGAGGTGACAGACTTGCATCCGCTAGACAAACAAATGAGGAAACTTTCCCCAAAAGACAAAAACGCTTTAGAAATAGCAGTAAAAGAATTACTACAAAGATCATCGAAAGAACTTCTATTAGAAAACCTTATAATTTATGAGATTGAACAAAAAAATAAAACGGTTGCTCGTTAGAACAACCGATTTTAAAAAAATTATTTACTTATTAATTTTTACATTAGGATTATCATAGCCGCGGAATGTATAGGGTTCTTCAGGCTTTTGTGTTTCCTCTATCTTCGTTACTTTTAAATAAGGAATATTGGATCTAAAAGGTTGGTAATAGATTGTAGATAACTTTCCTTCTACATTCACCCATTGGTCATTTTTAAATTGTTGATTACCTGGAAGTTGTACAAGCATGCCATAAACACCCGCATCCGCTATACAGTGAATAACACCAAAGCGTAATACAAAGACTTGATTTTTTCCAAGTTCATGATCTTCACCATGATAGATAAATCCTTTATAAGAGACTGTTTTACCTTCAAAGTCTCCAGGGAAATTATATAATGTTTCCATTCCCATTAAGAAATTATTATCATTCAAAGCAACCGGGTCCATTTTAGAAAACTCATCTAGTTCTTGTTTCATTAAATCTAGATAACCATCTTTAGCAAAAAATACGCTTGTATCAGGTTTTAGATATTGTGGTTTAATAAACTGGTCACCTTTTTGCAATGTATTAATTGATTGAAAAGAAAAACCTTTTGACCTAACAACTGTAGAATCCAATGTAGCTATTGGCAATCCTAATCCCGTTACTAGTGGAAAAGCAAACAGTGCATAAAGAAGTATTCTTTTCCACCAAGGCTTATCTTGCTCGTGCTCATGATCATGTCCACAATCACATTCAATTTTAGGCTCTCCTTTTGCAATATTAAAAATTTGTACAGTAGTTAAAACCGCAAATAAAATCATTCCTAAAATATTGATATATTCATATTTCATATTAATGTATTTCGCATTATCGCCTGAAGCATAGAGGTAATAAAAGAAATACGTAAATCCCATCAAGATTAAAGCTCGGATCATCGATATTCCCCTCCTAAACTAGCATAGAGCTGATAAATACGAGTACAACAATATACAAAATCAGCACTGCAATGAATTTTTTCTTAAATGTATGATATAGCATCAGTAAATTTTTAATATCTACCATTGGTCCAATCAATAAAAACGCAACCAATGCTGATGTAGAGAACGTACCTCTAAATGATGCAGCGATAAACGCATCTGCTTCTGAACATAATGACAAAATAACTGCTAGCAACATCATTACTAGAGAAGATGTTGCTTTTGTTTGACCAAGATCCATTAAAACAGATGTTTTCACAAAAATTTGCATAGATGCTGCTATGAAAGCACCAATAATTAAATATTTTCCTACAGAAAAGAATTCTTCCACTGCATGATTTAATGTACCAACAAATTTTTGCCAAAGTGTTGTTGCATGTTCATGATGGTGATCGTGCTCATCTTCATCTAGGAGCTGTGTCCCCTTGTATTGGAAAGAAAGGATAATGCCAATAACAAACGCAATCAATAGAGCAAATCCTGCACGATACCATACCATCTGCCAGTTATTACCGAATGCGATGAATGTTGAAAACAGCACAATAGGGTTAATAATTGGACCCGTTAACATAAATGGTATCGCAACATGAAGAGGAACTCCTTTTTTTAATAGACGATGGACGATTGGTATAATACCACATTCACATGACGGAAAAAGCGCCCCGATTAGTGCACCGTACAAAACGCCTAGCACTCTATTTTTTGGTACTATTTTAGCAATCATTTGCTCTGTTACGAACATTTGAATAAGACCTGATATAAACACACCAATCAGTACAAAAGGAAATGCTTCAATAATTATACTGATAAAAATCGTGTTTAGTTGTAAAAATGTAGACACGCTTTTCTAAACCTTCTTTTCTATCTATTTTTAAGCATTATACTCTTTTTTTATATAAAAAAAGAAGTTTACACAAGCTTAAACTTTTTGCCACATTACTTGACTTTAAAAACACGTTTTAGGTTGCATGGAATTGCGACTAATAGTAACTCTATTGCTTTTATAAAATGGAGATCCTTATCAAATTATTTTTGGAGTTTTGTACTTAAATGAGAAAATTTCATAATTCAAAGTTTTGATATAAGAACATAAATTAAGAAAACTGTATATGCTATATCTATAAGAATCTTAGCTAGTAGCGGAAGATGGCGAGTCCTCGAAAGCGACATCTGATCGGTATATGAAGCAAATAGTATCGTTGAGTATAATCCGAATTATTGGATTGTATATTTAGAAGATAACATTCTGTTTTATGTATAAAAATATTTATTAAATTAATTCAAATATTGAAATTCTCCCCAATATACTAGCAATCAGAACCTTGGAGAACTTAAGTAGTACTTTCCTATAAGGATCATTATTACTACCAATATCCCTAACAAAACTCGTTTCAAGATACCCCTCCTTAATAAATCACCAAATTACAGCAGTAAACTATTCTTTTGAAAAATATTCCTTTCTCTAATTCTTTTACTTTCCAATTCTTTCATTCCAAATCTAATTTGTAAATAAAAAAGGAGCTCTAAATAAACGCAGTAATGCGTAAATTCAAGCTCCTGGATGTTCCAATAATCTTATTAAATTAAGAATTTTTTAACCTATTTACTCAAATAACATTTTGCTTTTCCATTATTACGATAGCGTTGTCTGTCTTGTTTAGTATTTTCTTTTAAGGCACTAATAATCCTTTTTAGTCGCTTAATTTCTTTGTTTTTATTAGCTAATTGTCGTTTCAAGTGATAGTTTTCAGCCTCGATCAATTTGTAGTGTTCCCATGTTGATTGTTCTCGTACAGTTTGCTCATTCATAGTTAAACACCTCGGCACGATTTTTTATTTAGCTAACACTTTTTATAAATCTGATAAACGAAGTATACGCTTATCTACTTTTACTATAACACGTTGATTGAATTTATTCATCCACTTACATGTTTATTTTTTTATAACTCCTACCTATACGCCTACCTATACTTATCTTACTAGAAGTTGGTATAATTTTATGCCAGCTAATCTCCTGTTATCCGTATCGATTTGGTATTTGATCGACAACTTTCAGTTGGTTGTCTCATAATATACACTGTGTTTTGTGTATATCAATTACTGTAATTATCTTCAATGAGCTACAAGCTTCTCCAAAGTTAGCCCTAATAGCACTAGATTATATCTTGAATAAGATTGGCATATTTTCTATCTTTTTTCTCCAGATCATGTGGTCATACCCTTCACCCCAAAAATCTTTTAAAAAGTAATCAGGCTTACCGAATTTCTTCTTCCATATCTTCTGTGCATTTGTATATCCACTATCAAGATAAAATTCTTTTATTCCTTTATTCAGCAAGGTAATATACATGACATTCAAGAGCAAATTACCTATCCCTTGTCTCTGATAAGTAGGGAGGACAAATACTGTCCCTATCTCTACAAGCTCTTTTAATGCCCCGTTTATGCCTTCATTAATCAAGTCGCTAGCAAGACCATATTCAATAGTGCCTATAACTTGTTCATTAACTAACGCTAGCAGAAAGTAGCTTTTTGCTCCATTACTTTCAAAATCCATATTAAGATACTTAATTTTATTTTGTATCTCATTTTCAATTTCATTTACTTCATCCATTAACCCCTCATTCGCGAATGTATCTGAAATTACTTTTCTGAAAAATTGATGCAGTTCACCTTTATCGTCAATTTTTGGACGCCTAATCTCTACATTGTTCATTTGATGATCTACCTCCTTACTTACAACAACTAAAGTCTAATTTCAATAATGTTTTTATAGGCGATGAATCAATTTTAAGTCACTAGAGTGCCACCAGTTAGCTAAAGAATAAGAAAAGAACTGACATTTTGTTGAACCTAAACTGATGTACAGTAACTTTCAAACTTTATAAACTCCTTATTTCTATTGTATTAGTTCAACTATACATACTATTCAAATTATTAAATTTATTTTATACTAAATAAAAATGGAATTAGAATGGAGTGATTTATATGATGTTTTCTCCATTATTTGAACAAGATGTACCAACAATTCTTCTTCCTTAACGGTAGAAGAGTTTTTCTCCGTTAAGGACATAGATTTCTATGAAAAACGGAGGAAAAAATCATGAGCAATAAAGTAGTTGGCGCATTATTTTTATCACTTGCCGCAAGTATTTGGGGCGCAATGTATGTTGTCGTAAAAGTCGTAGTTGATGTTGTTCCACCTTTGGAACTTGTTTGGATTCGTTATGTGATTGCTGTTATTGCACTTAGCATTATTGGTATTTCCTTGAAGCAATCATGGAAAATAGCTAAAAAAGATTGGTTGATCATTTTTCTTGTTGGTCTAATTGGTAATACAATATCGATTGTCACACAAGAAACAGGCACGATGTTGTCAACTGCTCAAATGGGTGCGATCATTACAGCAACAACACCTGCTTTTATGGTCTTATTTGCACGTTTTATTTTAAAAGAAAAAATAACGTTTAAAAAAAGTTTCTCCATTTTGTTAGCAACAATTGGAGTTGTCATTATTGTTGGAAATGGGCAAATTGATGTGACGCAACAATTAGGTGGACTCTCTTTATTGATCGCTGCGTTAACATGGGCACTAATGTCCGTGTTCGTTAAAAAAATTCCTAGTCATTATTCACAAATTGTGGTTACGACCTATTCATCTATGATTGCTGTTGTCTTGTTGACTCCATTTGTTCTACCAAAATTAAATGCTTTAGATTTATCGAGCATTTTGGACCCAACAATTTCTGGTGGTTTATTGTATTTAGGTATTGTTTCAACAGCGGGTGGTTTTTTATTGTGGAACAAAGGCCTACAATTACTGAATGCTTCTAGTGGTGGATTATTCTTTTTCTTCCAACCGATTGTTGGAACCTTTTTGGGTTGGTTATTGCTAGGAGAGACAATCGGAATTTCTTTTTGGTTAGGTACCATTTTAATTTTTAATGGCGTTTTTATTGTTATTAAAGATGAGTAGATAATATATCTAGTAAGTGCGTTTCTACTTTAATAGAGACGCATTTTATTCATCAATCGTGTTGTAGCTGTTACCAATTCTAAATTCGATACAGTAGGTTTACTGCTACTTAAAGTGAGAATATTACTTTTAAAGGGGTTCAATCCTTATTCAAACAGATACCGAAAATGGATTATTAATCGATGGTGGTAATAAAGGCAAATCATGTGGATTATATTGATATTGGAGTCAAACTAATTAAAAAAGAGGAACCTTATTAAAAGGATTCCTCTTTTTTAGATACTTCTAAAACGAACTAATTAAAAATTAAAGTTTTACAATGTTTGCAGCTTGTGGTCCGCGTTGTCCTTCTTCAACTTCGAATTCAACTTTTTGACCTTCTTCTAAAGATTTGAAACCGTCGCCTTGGATTGCTGAGAAGTGAGCGAATACGTCTGCTCCGCCTTCAACTTCGATGAAACCGAAACCTTTTTCTGCGTTAAACCATTTTACTGTACCTTGTGTCATTTAAATGACCTCCATTAAATAATTATTAATATATAAGCTTTTTAAAAGAAAAAAATTCACATATTACAAAAAGTACCGAACAAACACGATTACTTTTTGTAATATGCGAATTCAACTTTTTCCTATAAAGGACTCTATTAAATTCATTGTATACTGTAAATACACATTTGTCAAATATCATTTTTAGATCAAGAAATATAAACAATCCCATCCTTCGTTAATACAATCAGACGATCATGATGATTTTATTCGTTATGTAGATGAACAAGTAGGAGAATCTGATAATGAGTTACTTAAAGTTCCCTCTTTTTATGCCAATAGAAGAAATTGAAAAAAAGGTTTAGATTTTTTTGGCACCACAGCATTTAATTACATTCATCTGATAAAAACAAAAGGATACATAATCGGCTAGTAACTAATGCAGGGAATAAGAAATTTCAATCATCCTGATGTAGTAGAGATATATGGCCTCCTACCCCTGCATTAATATATGTTATGCTTATACAAATACATGTAAGGGCTAATAACCTATTTTCAATAAAATAAATAACCTATTCCTTTAATAAAAGGTTATGCTAAATGCTAAGCAAAGTGATTATTCAAACTCTCACCTAATTTTCTTATATAAATAATTTTCATTTTAACTTCTTGTTTTATCTTTTGTTTTTAACATCTCTGGTCGTTTTTTATAAAATTTAGCAGGTAATCTAAATACTGTTTTTCCAATTGTTCTCCAATTTAAGTTTAATGCTATATTCAGATATGGAACTTCAAATACTCTTATATTCGATAAATAAGTTATAAGAAAAAATAGTGAAGTAAAAAAACCAAAAAAGCCGAATAATGCAGAAAATAGAACGAAGATAACACGTAAAATGCTTACTGCAGTAACAAATGATTGATTAACCAATGTATATGAAGCTATTATTGAAGCTGCGATAATTACAGTCATCGATGGACTTGTTATCCCTGATCTAATTGCTGCATTCCCAATTATTATTCCCCCTACAATTCCAATTACTGCTCCAAGAACTGATGGAAGGCGTAAGCCTGCTTCTCGGAAAAGCTCAAACATAGCTAACATGAGAAGCATTTCTAAAGCTCCAGGAAAAGGTAAACCACTTCTTGATTGAATAACTGTTGCTAATAACTGAAAAGGCAATTGATTCGGATGATGTGAAATTAATGCAAGCCAGAATCCTGGAAGACCAGTTGCTATAAGAACACTCAAAATACGTAAAATACGTTCTACTGAACCAACAATAGCAGGATATTCGTTATCTTCGCTTGTTTTAAAGAGCATAAATAGATTTACCGGCGTAATTAATGCATATGAAACTCCATCAACAAGTACGACGAACCTTCCCCTAATCAGTGATTGGATCGTATAATCTGGTCTCCCCGTATATTCATGCCGTGGGAAAAGCCAATACCGAGTATTTATATGTTCCATTAATATTTCACCGCTAAATACAGCATCTGTATCTACTTTTTTTAAATGATTTATTATTTGGTCAAGTATATTTTTATTTACAATATCATCAAAATAAAGAATAGCCACCCTTGTTTTTGAACGCTTACCCAACTCTAATGAACTTACACATAATGAGTTAGTGGGCAATCTTTTTCTGATTAATGCAATATTAACTGCTATATCTTCAATAAAGTTATCCCTCGGTCCTTTTAAAACCACTTCCGTAAAAGTTTGTTCAGTTTTTCGATTAGGCTTATTAGAAATATTGCTTGAGAATAAAAGTTGACCATCTTCAAAATAAAGTAGCAAAAAGCCCTTATACACTAGTGAAATAGCTTCTTGTTCATCTGTCACTTTTTTTAAATCAGGAATATATAAATTTGACTTCAATTGAATCTCTATAGATTCATCTCTCAAATTGTTACATAAAAATTCAACTCGGTTTAGTATGACTTTATGTAATAATTGTTGATTAACCATTGCTTCGCAAGTAATGAAATGCACTATATGCCCATTGAAGGAATACCGTTGAAACTTTATATCTGCTGAATTTTGGAAGAGTTTCTTCAAAGAAATTATATCCATTGAGATCCCGCTATTTTTGTTCAATCATCTACGCTCCTGATAAAAGGATATTGTATTATCATATGTAGTTTAAACAAAAAAACTAATTTTTATTTATTACTTCTTTTTTTAAATATATTTTAAAAAAGCTCACCAACATTTAATCAAAAGTTTTTAATCACTATCTGCTGCATATCTTCTAGTTTCCATTCTGATAGTTGAGGTTTATCAATCCATGCACCAAGTTCATGTCTTTGCTTAAGCATGCTAACATGCTCTGGCATAATCATTGATATTGACCATTTAATGCTACCACGATCTTTTAATTTTACTTCACCGTAAATCTTATATAATTCCTCTTCTGAAGTCATTGTATGATTTTCTCCTTGTAAATTAGTGATATCACCGCAAGAACATTATCGATAATAAAAGCACACATTGAATGTTTCATGAAACAGAATGCTTGAAATTTATCCACAGTAATTTTAACTACTTTTACTCGTCTTTTCGTGATTTCACCTGATTTTGACATATACATTAATTCCTCTAACTGATCATATTGCAATTGTTCTTTCATAATGTTACCTCCTTTAAAAATAAGAATAGTTCTTGTTTCAAGCATAAAAAAACCTCCATAAAAATGGAGGAAATAATTTATTTTATTCGAACCAAAGGAGGAAAATGAAGAATTAATGCCGTGGAGAAGAAATGGCTCGAGTTTTTTCGATATTAACAATAACTACTGTTACTGTAGAACGTCGCGCCAACAATAATTAGCAAGATAAATAGAACAACAACTAAAGTAAAGCTATTTACTCCAGAATTGCCATTATTACAATTACTCATTATATCCGCTCCTTTAATTAGATTTAATATAAAATATGCCATTTTTTTAGCTTTGTTTAGATGTTTAACACTGATTTGAAAAAATTTTTAATCATGATGCATTATGTACGAATATTTAAAGTATCTTTTTGTTAATTTAATATAAAATTCCACATCCTCCATGTGAAAGTCAGTGCATGCAATTACTTCAATTTAATTTTCTGACCAGCATAGATAAAATATTTTATGTATTTCTAAAGACTCTGAAGTACTTCCATAGCTCTTTTTTAAGCTTTCTTAATTCTCCTCCTAGTATTTGTAACTCTAATTTTAATCTTTAATACAAGACTTTTATCACACCCATTATATATTTTTACTTATTTTCATTAAATTTTCTAATTTATATTTATTTTTAGTTAATATTGCTATTGAAGTAAAGGGAAGGGTAATTATGGATGAAAATGACACTAAAAATTATTATGGCTAGCATAATTGCCCTAGCAATGTTTTTTCATCAAGAGATCTTTATAAAATGGAAAGCTTGAGACTCGTAGATACTATGGGAAAAATGGTGATGGAGAAACAGATATATATTATATAAATAATGGAAATAGTAAAAATCATCCAAAAGTACGTCATCGACATAATTGCTATTACAAAGATGGAAAATCGGAAACTGAGAAATGTTGTTAATTTCAAAAAGAGAAATTATAAATGGATTTAAATTCATGGGAAGAAGTTAGAAAAGCTATTGAAGATGAGGAACAAGAAGTTAGTTTATCTTATAATGATGAAGAATGGTCGATTAGTAGGCTATATGGAGAAGAAAAAAGCTTTTTTCTTACACGTTCCAAAGATTCTTTCACACAGAGATTTGATACTGCTCAAGAATTATTCAATAAAGGAATTGTTGACGGCAAACCATTTATCGAAAGAATAAAAGACTTTTATTAATAAAAACCAAAAAGACCAGGCGCTCATATTTTCTGAGCATCTGGTCATTGATATACACTTTTTCTACATACTCTTTATTTGCAGTAATGTACACTCCCCATTTAGTTCTCAATCATAAGTCGAACCGTATTTAGCAATTCCTACAGTCGTATATTCTACAAACTACGAAATAGTAACTTTTTTAAGTTCCTTGAAAGTGGCCATTTTTATTAAAACGAATTATTTTTTTTATTACTCCCATACTATCCATGTTTGAAAATGTTCAAATAAGAGAGGAAGTGTAAGTATGGGAATTCTTAGTGGAAACCCTAAAGACGAGCCATTACACTACGGAGAAGTGTTTAGTATCTGGACACATCTTACTGTAAATTATGGTTTCATCGCTGGGTATCAAACATTTTTTAATCATACAGGTGATGAAGATTTAAGAAAAATTATCGAAGACATTATCGATACTTGTAGAGAAGAAGCAAAACAGTTAGAAAAAATATTAAAAACTAACGGTGTTGCTCTACCCCCAGCACCACCAGAAAGACCAGATGCAAGAATTGAGGATATACCTCCAGGTGCAAAATTTAATGATCCAGAAATAAGTGCTGCCCTAACAGGTGACCTTGCTGCTGGGCTAGTTACATGTAGCCAAGTTATGGGTATGTCTACTAGAGAAGATATCGCGCTAATGTATGCTCAATTCCACACAGGTAAAGCTCAACTTGGAGCAAAATTGTTACGTCTTAATAAAACAAAAGGTTGGTTAGTTCCACCACCAATGCATGTAAATTCCCCTGAAAAGTAATAATTATTAAACCTGACAAACTGTTCCCCAGTATTCACTGGGGTTTTTTTATTCCTTCCAGTAGTTGCAATAAGGCATTTTAATCTTCCTTTTTACTGCACATTTTTCTTCTTATTACCATTAAATTTAGCTAACGAAATTAATATGATAATAGCTATTTTTAACGCTTTTCTTGGTAAAAGATATACAGGACAGATTTATAAGGTAGTGAAAGAGATGGAACTTTCATTATTAATCAGAGTGGGTAAACACACTTAAGCCAAAATATAATTTCATTTTTATGAAAGAGACATCTTTTGAGCCTTTTCGCAACTCCTACGTTAACGAAGTCTTAAACAAGCAATGCAAACGCAAACGTTTTGAACTACCTCGTATAACTGTTTATGGTTTACGTCACTCTTGTGCATCACTCTTATTTGCTGCAGGTGTAGATATTAAAGTTATTCAAAAATTATTAAGTCATGCACATATTGAAACAACCATGAACATCTATACTCATGTGACTACAGAGACCATTGAAAAAACGACTGATTTGCTCATAAATTACCTTAATGAGCCAAAGAAAAAAAGCTCTGGTAGTCAAACGGTAGTCAAAAAGCCAAAATAACAAAAAAACCACCCTAATGAAAGGGTGGTCTGAGTGTAAGCGATAGGTTCGGAAAAGCCCGTCAGATTAAGCTTCTAGTAGTAAATCTTCTGGGTTTTCGATAAGGTCTTTAACCATTTTTAAGAATCCAACTGATTCTTTACCGTTGATGATGCGGTGGTCATAAGATAATGCTACGTACATCATTGGACGGATTTGGATTTCGTCACCAACAGCGATTGGGCGTTTAACGATATTGTGCATACCTAGGATAGCAGCTTGGTCGCCGTTAATGATTGGTGTAGACATTAATGAACCAAATACACCACCGTTTGTAATAGTGAAAGAACCACCTTCAAGATCTTGAAGTGATAATTTTTTGTTACGAGCTTTAGTTGCTAATTCAGCAATTGAAGCTTCGATTTCAGCAAAGTTTTTGCGGTCAGTATCACGAACGTTTGGTACAACTAATCCATCTGGAGTTGATACGGCAACACCGATATCGAAGAATTTGTTGTAGTGAATTTCGTCACCAACGATTTTAGCATTAACTGCTGGATATTTTCTAAGAGCAGCTGTAACTGCTTTCGTGAAGAATGACATGAAGCCTAGGCGAGTACCATCATGTGCTTCTTGGAATGCATCTTTTTTACGTTTACGAAGTGCCATAACGTTTGTCATGTCGATTTCATTGAATGTAGTAAGCATTGCTGTATTTTGAGATACTTCAAGTAAGCGTTTTGCAGCTGTTTGTTGACGACGAGTCATTTTAACAACTTCAACACGTGATTCATCTACAGCTTTTGCAGCTGGTGCTGGTGCTACTTTTGGAGCTGCTGGTTGTGCTACTGGTGCTGTACCATGTGCAGCAACGTCTTGAACACGTACGCGACCTTGTGGATCAACTGGTGAAACAGCTGCAAGATCGATACCTTTTTCACGAGCTAATTTACGTGCTGCTGGACTAGCAATAACACGTTCGTTAGAAGAAGTTTCTTCTACAACTGGAGCTGGTGCTGCAGCTGGTTTTGCTTCTGCTTTTGGTGCTTCTTGTTTTGGTTCTTCAGCTTTTGGAGCTTCTTTTGGAGCTGGTGCTGCTGCAGCTGCGCCTGCTTCAACTTTTGCGATTACAGCGCCTACTTCTACAACGTCGCCTTCTTGAGCTAAGATTTCTGTAAGAATACCTGCTTCTTCAGAAATAATTTCAGCATTTACTTTATCTGTTTCTAATTCAACGATGAATTCGCCTTTTTCTACGTGGTCACCAACTTGTTTAACCCAACGTACGATTTCACCTTCTGTAATAGATTCTGCTAATTCTGGAACGATAATTTCTGCCACTTTAAATTTCCTCCTTTAGTTGTTTGCTCTACTATTTCGCAACAGCTTGGTCGATAACGACTGTTTGTGCTGCTTTATAAGAGTCAGCGTCACCTTCTGCTGGGCTAGAATGTTCAGGACGTCCAACATAAACGACTTCTTGAGCGTCTGTTGCTAACTCGCGTAGGAATGGATCTGCAAAGAACCAAGAACCCATGTTTTTAGGTTCTTCTTGTGCCCAAGCAAGCGTTTTAACGTTAGGGAATTTTGCAAGGATTTCAGCAATTTCTTCTTTAGGGAATGGATATAGTTGTTCAACACGTACTAAATGTAAGTGTTCGTATCCTTCTCCTTCACCTATTTTTTCGGCAATATCGATTGCCATTTTACCTGAAGCAAATACGATTTTTTCAACTTTTTTCGCATTTTTGCCTGTTGTTGGGTGTTCAATAACAGTACGATAGTGACCAGATGTTAATTCTTCAACATCAGCTGCTACGATTTGGTTACGTAGAAGTGATTTTGGAGACATCATTACTAATGGACGTACTGATTCAGTACCTAGAACAGCAGCTTGATGGCGTAATAAGTGGAAGTAGTTTGCAGCGCTAGAAAGCATTACAACTGTCCAGTTGTTTTCAGCTGATAATTGTAAGAAACGTTCTAAGCGGCCACTTGTATGTTCTGAACCTTGACCTTCAGCAGAGTGTGGTAATGATAATACAACACCTGATTTAACACCCCATTTAGAACGAGTGCCAGAGATGAAGTTATCGAACATTACTTGTGCCATGTTTGCAAAGTCACCATATTGAGCTTCCCAAATTGTAAGAGCATTTTCATTTTCTAAGTTATAACCATACTCATAACCAACGATTGCAGCTTCAGATAATGGACTGTTAATTGCTGCAAATGAAGCATGTGAGCCTGAGATATTGTGTAAAGGTACGATTTCTTTACCGTTTTGTGCATCATGTAGAACTAGATGACGTTGTGAGAATGTACCACGTTGAGCATCTTGACCAGTAATACGTACTGGATGGCCATCTTGAAGAATTGTACCGAATGCAAGTGTTTCAGCGTGACCCCAGTCGATTTTGCCTTTACCTTGGAAAGGATCGCGACGACGATTTAAAATTTTGCTTAATTTTTTGAATACGTTGAAGTCTTCTGGGAATGCAAGAAGTTCTTCGTTCATTTTTTCTAAGCGTTCTTTTTCAACAGCTGTTTCGATTCCTTCTGGGAAACCGTTTTTCACTGCTTCTGGCATTTCATGGCTAGTTTCTTGGCCTTTACCTACTTCTTTAACATAATCAAGTGCATCTTGTAATTCAGCTTTGATATCTTTTTGAAGTTTTGTAACATCTTCTTCTGTTACAACACCTTCAGCAACTAATTGTTTACCGTATAATGCACGAACTGTTTCATGATTGTGTACGATATTGTAAGTTTCTGGGTTTGTAATCATTGGTTCGTCCATTTCGTTATGACCATAACGACGGTAACCAATTAAATCGATTAAGATGTCTTTACCAAATTTCGCACGATATTCAACTGCAAAACGTGCAACTTGAACAACTGCTTCTGGAGAATCAGCGTTTACATGAATTACTGGTACTTCATAACCTTTTGCAGGGTCAGAAGAGTAAACAGTAGAACGAGAATCGAAACGTTCTGTAGTGAATCCAATCATATTGTTCGCGATAATATGAACTGAACCACCAGTATTAAAACCTTTAGTACGAGAGTAGTTTAATGTTTCAGTTACAACACCTTGACCAGCAAATGCTGCATCACCATGTACCAAGATTGCAAGAGCTTTACTTGGATCTTGTTCAGGGAAGCCTGGTTTAGAAGTATTATCTTGAGCTGCACGAGCTTGACCAGTAACAACTGGGCTAACTACTTCTAAGTGAGATGGGTTGTAAGCTAATTTAATTGTTGTACCATTTGGAGATTTATATGTTGCACCAAGGTGGTATTTCGCATCATTTGACCAACCTTTTGTAACTTCTAAAGAGCCGTCTTTAGGTACGAATAATTCACTTGGAACATGAGCGAAGTCAGCTAACATCATTTGATATGGTTTGTGTACATTGTGTGTTAGTACATTTAAACGACCACGGTGAGCCATACCGATCATGATGTCTTTAGCACCTTTTACTTCTGAACCTTTGATGATTTCTTCGATTAATACAACTAATGCATCGACACCTTCGATTGAGAAACGTTTAACCCCAACAAAAGTTTTGTGCAAGAATTGTTCGAAACCTTCAACTTTGTTAAGCATAGAAAGAATTTCTTTTTTGTCTTCATTAGAAAGTTTACCGTTTAATGAGCCACTTTCAATTTTAGATTGAATCCATTTTCTTTCGTCATTGCCAACAACTTGATTAAATTCATAAGCAATCTTGCTTGTATAGACTGATTTAAGGTAATTAATGGCATCTAATCCATTGTGAACGTTTACAGGAATGTCGTTTAATAACACAGATGCAGGGATATTCACTAAATCTTGATCAGTTAAACCATATGTTGCTGCTTCAATACGTTTTGTGTCTTTTGGTTGGTTATTTAGAGGGTAGATATCAGCTGCTAAATGACCGTGTGCACGAATACCATCAGCATATTGTACAGCAGCTAAAATTTTTGCAATATTTCCTGGTTCTACTGTTGTAGCGTTTTCAACTGACTCTACAACTGGAGCGCCGTATTGTTCAAATAAAGCCACAAGATCTGCATCAACTTCTTCAGGAGATGTTAAGTATAAATCATACATATCCATTACATAGCCAAGGTTTGGACCTGAAAAAGCTGACCATGGAGAGCTTGCAAGTGAAACGTTGTTTGACATGAGTAATACCTCCAACTTTTTTGCCAAGTGGCAGTTCCATTAATTAAAAAGTATAATTTTGAAAATCCACTGAATATTTTACCATTCTTCCTGCTGAAGATACACGTATGTATTTCTGTAAGCTGGAAGAACTTTTTCCTTTCAATCTTACTACTCTTCATGAAAAATTCAATATTATTGAGAGAATTGAGCAATTTTCATCTTGAAAGATGGAATTACCGAATAAATCCTAAGAAAAATGTTATTTTTCAGAAGGTAGTATTACTTTGAATTTTGTTCCAGTACCCAGTTTACTAGATACAGTTATATTACCGCCATACTTATTGACTAACATCTTCACAATACTTAGTCCTAAGCCTGTGCCACCTTCATCTCTTGAGCGCGCTTCATCTACCCGATAAAATCGTTCAAAAATATGTGGTACGTCTTTTTCAGCGATGCCTATACCGTTATCTTCGACTTCGATTTTGCAATTCTTCAAGTTATTTGTCAAGTAAATTTGAATATGAGCCTTTTTATCTGAATATCGGATTGCATTTTGTAACAAATTACGTAAAATCTGTCCATAAGCATTTGATGAAATCCTTGCACAATATTCCGTTAAATTATCATCATGTACAATTATTTCAACATCTGGATGAAGGGCAATTTGTTCTTGAACAATTTCAAATGTAATTGTCTTGATATTACATTTCTCATCATGATCTTTTGCCTGACCCCTAGCAAGTTCTAACATTTCTTCAATTAGGCTTTTCATGCGTTTTATTTCTGCTAAGGATGTGTCTAATGATTCATTTAATACTTCCGGTTCATCCCTTCCCCATCTCTTGATCAAAGATAAATGTCCTTCTACAACTTGAATAGGCGTTCTAAGCTCATGTGATGCGTCTGAAATGAATTGTTGTTGTGTGTGGAAGGATTGCTCAAGTTCCCCCATCATTTTACGATAGACCCTTAACAAATCACCAATTTCGTCATCTTGATCATATTCCATATGAATAGGTGCTTGAAATCCTTCTTCAGCTACTGTTGTCATTTCCATACGGAGATTGTTTAATGGTTTTAAAAGTACATTTGCTAATGCATATCCAATGTATGCCGACAATACCAATGCTCCTATTCCTAGTATTAACATAGCCATCAGCAAATAATTCATTAGTGAGTCAAATGCTGTTAATGGATGTGTTAATTGTATATATCCCTGAAAAATACCTATCTGTAATTTCCCTGTAGCGACAAAACTATCGATTCCATCTATCTTTTGTTTATCTACAACATAACCTTCAGGGGGAACGTTGTTGGAGACATCAGGAATTTTCGATACTGTATCGTTAATCCGTAGAATTTCAATACCATCTTTATTTAATATTCGAACAGTCTGATCTTTGTCTACAATAGAATTCATTAACCCCTTATTAGAACGTATATCATCAATTGTGATTCCGCTACCTTGGGATTCAAAAAACACTGTTAAATCATCCATCGTACGATATACAGATTGTTCTTGTTCAGATAATAACCATGTATGAATTGACCAATATAATACAGAACAAAGAATCGCGAAACTAACAAAAATAACAAAAGCGGACGTAAGGGCCCACTTTGTTTTTAAAGATTTATTTTTAAAAGATATACGATTAAGTTTCTTCATTCTCTCATCACATACCCTACTCCTCTTACAGTTTCAATGTAAGAACTAGCTTCTTTTGGTAGTTTAGAACGTAGATGGCGAATATAAACATCTACTACATTTGTTTCAACATCCGTTTGGTAGCCCCATACATTTTCAAGTATTTGATTACGAGTGCAAACTCGATTTTTATTGTTGATGAGTAAACTTAATAGATCAAATTCCGTTTTTGTCAGTTCAAGAAGACAATCATCGACATAGGCGCAATAAGCAGCTTGGTCAACTTTAATGTTTTTATACTGGAGTAATGGAATTTTCTTTTGTTCTTGACTTGTTCTTCTTAGGATGGAACGAATTCGTGCAAGTAATTCTTCTATAGCAAAAGGCTTGACAATATAATCATCTGCGCCAGCATCAAGTCCTGCTACTCGATCCATGATGGCATCTCTAGCCGTTATTAAAATAATTGGTACTTGTGAATGGCTTCTTATCCTTCTACATACTTCAATCCCATTTAACTCTGGAAGCATAACATCTAATAAAATTACATGAAAATGATTGTTCTCATCTAGTGCTTCCTGTAGTCCATCACGACCGTTATAACAAATTGTCACATTGAATTGCTCGTGTTTTAATTCAAGTTCAATGAAACGCGCAATATTTTTTTCATCTTCTACCAATAAAATATTTTTTGTCATTTCCATCGCCACCATTCTTACTTACATGCAAAATGATAGGAATCTTTTCCTGATATTTTTTTAGCGTAATATAAAGCTACATCTGCTTTATCTAGTAATAGTGATATTTCTGTACCGTCTTCAGGATAGCATGAGACGCCAATTGAAGAAGTTGGTGAGAAATAATTTTTACCAATAGTCCAACCCACACGAAGAATTTTTTGTATTCTTGCGATGGTTTGCTCTATTTGTTTTTTTCTTTTAATTTTATTTTTGGACATCTTCGTTAATATGACAACAAATTCGTCTCCGCCAATACGAGCGATAATATCACTGTCTCTTAAGCTTGATGAAAGTGCCTTACCAAATTTTCTGATAAATTCATCCCCTACATCATGGCCATATACATCATTTATACGTTTAAAATTATCTCCGTCAATAAATAAGATAGCTATAGAACTATTGGAAGAATCTGCAGTATGGGCTATGTCTTCAAATCGTTCTAATAGGTATCTTCGATTAGGCAATAATGTTAAACTATCGTGATAGGCTAAAAAGCGTAGCTTTTCTTCCAATTCTTTACGTTCTGTTATCTCCCGTGCAACGGTTACAAATTGTTTTATTCCCCTACGTTCCGAATCATTAACTGCCGACACTTGTGCTTCTACCCAGAATCTCTGACCGTTTTTAGCGATAACTTCCAATTCCGTTTTTAAATTTCCAAAGTCTTCTATGATCATGTTTATCTCTTGATTCAAGAGATCACTACTTGCAGGTGCAAGTATTTCTGAAAAGAATTTCCCAAGTAATTCTTCCTGATCGTAGCCTAAACGAGCTTCGTGATTAGGGGAAATGTATAAGATAATACCATCCTCACTTGTAATGACGATTAAATCATTCGTATGCTCGGTTATTAAGCGAAATAGCTTTTCAACATTCCTAAGATTTGTGATAATTGACTTCTTTTCCGAGATATCAAAACTTATTGCTAAGAAATTGGTAATCTCACCTTTTGCATTTTTGATAGGGACAATCGTTGTATCTGCCCAAAATGTCCTTCCGTATTTTGTCCGATTACACATCTCTCCACGCCATATTTCCCCATTTAAGATACAATCCCATAATTTTTTGTAATATTCTTTAGAATGTTCTCGTGAATTTAAGATTGCATTCGTTTGTCCAACTAGTTCAACGGAAGAGTATTGCGTTTGCTTTTCAAACCCTGCATTTACATACTCAATTACTCCATTTACATCTGTAATACATATATTAGCAGCTATGTTTAAGGCATCTCTGTAACTATCTAACAACAATGTAGTTTCAATCAAATCATTCTTTAGTTGAACCGCACTTTTAAGTTCTTGCCATTGGATGCAAATAGCTATAACATTATGGTCCATATATACAGGTGAAAAACTAACAAGAAAGGTCCCTGTTTCATTTTCTTTTATCTTATGGGTAAATATAACAGAAGAGGAACCTTTACCATTAAAGGTCTTTTCTATATATTGTAAATATTTTTGATTATTTTCAGTATCCATAAAATCTGAATCCATAAAATTTTGATTTTTATTAAGACTGAATTTAAATAGTTTATTAAAAATCGGATTTACTTCATATATTGTAAAGTCTTTCAATAAAATAACAATCGGATCAATCTTATCTTCAAATAACGATTGTAAAAACACAGACTTTTCCTCTAAAGTTTTTTGCTCTGATATATCATTAGTGATTGCTAATAGATATGTACGTTCTCCATAGAAAATAGGCGTACAAACCGTTTCATTTGTATACCCATTTTCTGAGAACAAATAAAAGTCACGATAAGTGACTTGCTGTTTTGTATGAATTGCCTTACGATAATTTTCTTCTATAGTGTTTCGAACATCTGAGTGTATAACATTATCGAGAAATTCACCTTCTGGATTGGTTTTAAATACCATTTCTGCTGTCTGATTTATATATATATATTTAAACTTATTTTCTACTAGTTCCATTAGGAAAACAAAGCCCTTATTTGTTTTAATAAGGGCATTAAATTGCTCTCTAGTTATAAAATCTTCTGACATACCAACACCTCGATATCAATTAGTAAACTGTGTTGCTAATCTCTTTGAAGCAAAGTCAATAAGCGCATTATACGATTGTTGTTCACTTGTTTCTTGAATGGCTTTATAAGCATACTCTTTACCTTCAACTTCTAATGTATACGAAGCTATAAATGTTGCGTTTCCTACTAATTTTAATTCGTAATTTTCTTGTTCGTGTTTTACGAAGCATTGTACGAATCCACCAGGATTGTATACGGTAATTTTTTGTTTTGTTGTGTGCTCCAAGATTCGTGAAACTAACGCGGAAGCAGTCATTGCAGTTCCACATGCATTTGTAAATCCAACGCCTCTTTCGAACGTGCGAACATATATTTCGTGATCACTAATTGGATAAACATAACTTACATTAACTCCATCAGGACAGACTGGATTAGGACCATTTAAGTAAGAAGCTAATTTTTCTTGGTGTTCTGTATTTTCAATTTTTTCTTTCGAAACAAAACCAATTAAATGTGGGTTTGGTACAGAGACAGCAGTAAATGCAATATCATCTGCTAATTTAGCGTATACTTCATTAATCAAAGTTGTTTTGCCTTCCACTTTCATCGGTAACGAAGAAAGTTCAAATGAAACAGGTGCAATTTCAACTCCATATGTTGGGACGCCATCAAATAATTGATCCTCTTTCGCTACATGTAAAGTTGCTTTCATTGTTTCAATTAAACCCTCAGATACTCCGTTCTTCTCTAACACATAACGTGCGACACAGCGTAGACCATTTCCACACATTGAAGCTTCTGTACCATCTGCATTGATCACGCGCATTTTGGCTAAGGCGTTTTTTGATGGAGCTACTAATAATAACCCATCTGCACCATCATGATTTGCAGTGTCGCAAAGCCATTTTGTTAAGTTTACCCAATCGAGTAACATTTCGTCTTTTGTATCATATAAATAAAATGTATTTCCTGAACCATGAACTTTCAATAAATTTAATAACATAAAATCTGCCCCCATTCACTATATTTATCATAATTCTATTCAGACAAGCATACAACTAGATATTCGCTCTCTCAAAGTGCAAAATTTTGATAATAATATTACTTATTTGACTAATTATATCAAGCCTTATAACACAGCTAAATCTATCTATATTTTTATTTTTAAGTTAAGAATATTATATCTTTTTTGCTTAATTAGTACTTTTTTGCTTATTGTTCCTATAAATAAATAATAACTTTTCTTTATATTAACAAATTTCTGCTACGCATTACATTACAAAAAAATTTTTTAGCAAACTAAAATATGTTCACATTTGTCATTTTTGCGATTATTTTTTTTGTGTAAAACAACAGTTTTCTCTTTGCATTTTGAAAAAATCTTAGTATAGTAAAAGTGCAAAATAATTTCATAAGTGATTCCTATTTTTTATAGAGTCAATAGGGAAGGCAAATGGTGCGCCACCAGTGATCGCTGGTTCTAGTGGGTTCGATTCCCACCCCGAAATTTTTTATGCAACATTAAATGAAAAATTTCGAGCGGGATAGAACTGGATTAGAAGTTCACCCCTAAAAAGGAGGCGTTCGGCATGATTAAGCGACGTGAATTGCATGAATGTAATGAGCTTTTTGAGTTGTTAAGTCACCCATCTGTCTTCCCTTTTGTGCGTCAAAAGGCAAAGACAGCAGATGAATTTTGGTTTATGACTAGCCAACTAATGGAAGATGAAGAAAACGGTAAGGTTGTATCAAGGACGATTACCGATGATTGGGGTCAACCAATTGGAACTATTACTTTGTATGATGTGCAAGATGGCGCTGGTTTTCTAGGAACATGGATTGGTGTTCCATATCAAGGAAAAGGATATAATCAAAAAGCCAAAGAATTATTTTTGAAAGAATTGTTTTTTGAATTAGATTTTCAATGTGTCTTTCTTAAAATCCGAAAAGAAAATACAAAATCTCTACGTGCTGCTACTAAACTTGGTTATGTAATGGATGCTAAAGAAAGCCATCCTTCATTGTATGAAGAGATTAACCGTGGAGAAAAGCAATTTGAATTATTGAAAATTCAAAAAGATACTTTCTATCTTTATATGGCAACCCAACAAAATACTACAGAAGAACAGGCAATGTAATATTAGAAAAGTGAGGATGTTAACTTGAAGATAACCTTGAATAATAATACTGCGGACGCTGAGCCCTCGAGTTGTTATAGTTTCTGGGTTACAGGATTGAAACTTGCTACTATAGCCGAAGCTTTTAAACAATAAAAGACCATTTAGTCCCCTACTATAGGAAACTAAATGGTCTTTTATATATGAGCTTAAATTCTTCTATTATATTAATTTACTAATAGGCTATTTTGCATATTGCACAATTAGTTCAACCATTTCATCCGGCGTTTTTGGTTTCTCAGCTTCACACATATTCTTGACTAAAGAATCTTTATGTGTTTTTAACATCTCCATTGCTCTCATAAAACTTTGACTATTTAACTCTTCTTCTTGTAAAACCTCTGCAAGACCTTGTTCAAAGAATAGTTTCGCATTTAAAATTTGGTCCCCACGAGATTTTTGTAATGAAAGGGGGATTAAAAGCATGGGTTTTTGGAGAGCTAAAAATTCAAAGATTGAATTAGATCCAGCTCGAGAAACAATATAATCACTTGCATGTAGTAAATCAGGTAACTCTGTTGTTACATATTCAAATTGTTTGTATCCTGGCATATTGACTAGAGCCTCATCTAAATGCCCTTTCCCACATAAATGAATAATATTATGATTTTTTAGTAATTCGACCATATTGGAACGAACAGCATCATTGATGAACTTTGATCCTTGACTTCCACCCATAATTAGAATGGTTTCTTTACCATTGTTAAAACCACACATTTCAAGGCCTTTTTCTCTTTTTCCTTCAAATAACGCTGGACGAATGATAGAACCTGTACATGTAGCTTTTTCAGCTGGTAAATGCTTTAATGTTTGTTTAAATACTGTGAAAATATGAGAAGCAAAAGGTAATGATAATTTGTTCGCTAAACCAGGTGTTACATCTGATTCATGAGAAACAACTGGTATACCAGAAAGTTTTGCAGCCATAACAACTGGTACGGATACAAAACCTCCTTTTGAAAAAACAACAATTGGTTTTACACGGCGCATAATTGATAATGCTTGAGAAATTCCTGCCAAGACACGAAATGGATCTGTAAAGTTTTTCATAGAAAAATAACGTCTTAACTTCCCACTTGAAATAGCATGATACGGTAAATTCGGGAAAGCCTGACCAATTATATCCTTTTCAATTCCATTTTTTGAGCCAATATAATGAACATCATAGCCTTTTTCTAAGAATGATGGTATGATAGCTTGATTAAGTGAAACGTGGCCTGCAGTACCGCCACCAGTTAATATTACAGTTTGTTTAGTCATTATAATTCTCCTATTCTACTCGAACAATGTAGGACCAACTTGCTTTTGTTTTGAACAGGTACTTATTTTACTATACGAACTACTTCAATAAAACATGTCAATCAAAGCTGAAGCAACGCTGATTTAAGTTTGATCAACTAAATCACTTATTGCATCAATGAATTTGACTTTCCTTCGTGTCAAACCATGATCCCAAGCCGCCTCAGCTGGAAATGACCACCATGGGAGATGATAACAATTGCATGAAACAACAACGATAAGAGCAAAATGGATACTCATGTTAAAAATTGTGTTCCCTATTCTTATCACCCAGATTGCGTTATATTTGATGTCATTTTTTGATATCTTAATGTCAAGTAAATATAGTACTGCTGATTTAGCAGGTGTTTCCATTGGTTCTTCGATTTGGATGCCTGTTTATACTGGATTAGCAGGCATTCTCTCATCTATAACCCCTATTGTAGCACAATTAGTCGGTGCAAAAAGAGAGAAAGAAGCAACATTTTCAATTCAACAAGGTTTTTATGTAGCAATTGCAATCGCATTGTTTGTTTTCTGCTGTATGATGATCGCGATTAATCCTTTACTTTCTAAAATGTCATTAGATGCTGATGTTCGTCGAGTGGCACATCATTATCTAATCGCTATGTGTATTGGTCTAATTCCTCTATTTATCTACAGCGTTCTACGGTGTTTTATAGACGCCTTAGGGCAAACAAGAGTTTCGATGATTATTACCTTACTGGCTACTCCAATCAATATTCTTTTTAACTACTTCTTCATTTTTGGTAATTTTGGTTTCCCTGAACTTGGTGGAGTCGGATCTGGTGTTGCCTCTGCCATAACCTATTGGCTTATATGTGGAATTGCTATTTACATAACGATGAAAAAGGTTCCATTTTCGGCTTTCCAATTGTATGAAAAACTACCGAAGATACATTTGGCTAAATGTATGGAAATCATTAAACTTGGATTACCTATTGGTCTATCTATTTTTGCCGAAGGAAGTATTTTCTCAGTTGTTACAATATTAATGAGTAATTACAGTACATCTATTATCGGAGCTCATCAAATTGCGATGAATTTTGCTAGTCTACTGTATATGATCCCTCTAAGTATTTCAATGGGTGCAACCATTATTGTTGGTTTTGAAACTGGCGCCAAAAGGTTTAAGGATGCACGAACATATAGTTTAATATGTATTACGACAGCTGTATCCATATGTATTGTTTCATTAACCATCCTGCTTACTTTTAAAGAACAAATTGCAGCAGTTTATAGTGATGATCTACATGTCGTAAATCTGGCAAGTCATTTTCTAACATATGCTGCGTTTTTCCAACTATCTGACGCAATTCAAGCACCTATACAGGGCGCACTACGTGGATACAAAGATGTTACCATTACTTTTGTTATGGCACTCATTTCATATTGGATTATTGGATTACCACTTGGGATTATATTAGCGAATTTTACAGATCTTGGACCATATGGCTATTGGATCGGACTAATATCTGGACTAGCTACAGGGGCATTTACTCTTAGTATTCGTCTACGTTTTGTACAACAAAAAATACAACAAATCAAATCTCCCTCTATATAAGGGAGATTTTTGTTGCATTTTCGATAAATTTCACCAACTAACATAATTTAAGCTATTTTAAAATACCAGAGCGAATTATTTTTACCTTCACATTTGTATTCAATTGTAATGTAGTATAGACTTCCTTCCAATGTCCTTCCTTCCAAAGATTTGATCGACTAGCTCTAAATTTTCTTCCAATCCCAATAGGATCTGATGAAGCATCTTGACACTTTTTGAGCATTTTATCAATATTACTTTTTATATTCTTCTCAAGATATTTTTCTAAATCCTTTTGTATACGTTCTTCACCTATATGATCTGATGGAAATTCATCTATATTCACTTCAAACGTAACGTTTAAGTCAACCTTTGGTGTATTCCCCTGTTCTTTTAGTTTCTTTTTAAATTTTATGATATCAATGGTAAGTGGTGTTTTTTTATCCTTCTCTTTATATAAGAATGTCATTCGAGCAGTATCCGCTTTTCCATTCATCAATAAATTTAATAATAACGAATCTTTTACATCCAAAATTGTGCCAGAAAACCTTCTATGATTAAAAAGTGCAAGACCCGCTGCTATCGGAGTTCCGTGCTTTTCATCTCTTTTTAAATAAGGTAAAGCTAAATCCTTTCCTTCATCAAACAAGATTGATCCAGCTTGCTGCAAATCTAAATCTTTTGGAAAAATAGTATCTCTCTCAAAGCTTTCAATAAAGTCTTCATAAAATTCTCCTAGTTCAGAGGGTAATTGTTCTTTGATATCTATAAAGTCTTTCGTCGAACCCTCTGTAATGGCAATTTTCGAAGTAATAGGATTTTGTGCATTTCGATAATAAATATCTAAAAAAGGATAAATATCATCATATACAGATTCTTTAGCGATTAAAAGGGTTGAGAGTTCAGATAAATCAATTGTATTATCCATTTTTAAATCTGCTTTATTTCGAGCATCTCTTGGTGTAATTCCGTGTGATTCGATTACTGTAAATTTTGTAGGATCTTCAGCAGAACTTGGATATGCGTAGTAAGCTTTTAAGTCACCAATATGCCCTTCTACTCCTGCAATTGAAATAACGGACAAATTTTTATATAATCGCTCATCCCAACAGCCAGCAAGTAACACAACACTTAGAATACATATTATTGTGACTTGTCGCATTTGGAATCTCTCCTCATATTAAACAAAATGATGAAAATAGGTAACACAACTGCAGAAGGATAAAACAAAAAACTAAATACCTTGCGAACTAACTCTACTTCACCTAAACCTGTTAGGGTTAGAGGAACAACTAAAATGATAAAATGGAGTACAAGCAGTAGAATAGTTGGATGTTTTCTTTTTTTAGCAAATAAAACAACACGAATATTAAATAAAAATAAGTTAATCGTTACAATACTCCAAGCCAACCAAATATATACAAAGAAAATATCTAGACGTTTAACAAATGTTACTTTTTGGGATTTTAAAATATAGATAATAGGATCTGGGATAAGTTTAATTTCCTTTAACATAAAGTAAAATTCTGTTCCTACTACAGAAGCCCCCATAAAAATTGTAATAATCAGGTGAAAGTATAATAAAGGTTTCCCTGCTACTTTTTCGTTTTCCAAGACATATTTTCTTAAAATTAAATAACTTTCAATACCTATAAAAGCGATAAAACTTCGATTAGTCCCTTTTAACCATTGTTGAAGAGTACTAGTCCCTACTGGTAAGATATTCGAAAATTTCAATTCGTGAGTTGCTAATAGTATAAAGACAACGAAAATAAACACTAATGGGATAATTAAAACACCTAAGTTTATAGCGGTTGAAGGTCTACTAAAACTAATATATAAGGAAACAAGAACGATTGCTAATAGCGTAAAGAGAGGGGGTGTATTTTGAATTACCCAAACATTTAATGTATATTGCATATAGCCCAAAAAGCTAACTATTATGATTAACCAATAAAAAACGTAAATCCATGTAGTAATTGTGCCTAGCTTAAAATATTGGTAAAATTTTTCATAAAAAAGAAGAAGTGAATAGACGATGATTGAAGAAATTCCAAACATGATCCATGCATCTCTTCCTCCCTTATCAATGACCCCTTGTTGAAATGAAATATAAACAACGCCCGTTTCAATATAAAATAGCATTAAAAAAAATTGAACCCTAGTTAATTTAAAATTCATTTTTTACTTCCTTCTGGATCAAAAGAACTTACTTGTGATGATGCTTTTATAAATGGTCCTCGGACAAAAATCTGGCTAATTTTCTTAGGTTCAAAAGGAACAATCGGTGAAAAGTAAGGAGATTTTAATGAGCTTAAATTTAATAGATGAATAAATAAAACAAAGCTTCCTATTACGATTCCAAAAAATCCAGCTATAGCAGCTGCTAACATAAATGGAAAACGCAAAATTCTAATCGACATATTCATTTCTACAGACGGAACAACATAACTAGAAATGGCAGTTAAAGCCACTACAATAACCATCATGTTGGAAACTAAACCTGCATTTACAATAACCGTTCCAATTACTAAACCACCAACAATCCCAATCGTTTGTACAATTGCCTGAGGCAAACGAATACTCGCTTCCCGTATTAACTCGATAATAATTTCAAGAATCATCGCTTCTATAATAGGTCGATAAGGTATTTCACTTATATCTAATCTAAGCTTTTTACTCAGTTCAATTGGTAATACCTCAAAATGAAAGCTAACAATTGCTATATAAAAAGCTGGCAAGAAAACGGCAGTTATAAAACTAAATATCCTTACTATTCTGTAAAATGAACCAACTAACACACGTCCATTATAATCATCAGGAGACTGATAGAAAGAGAAAAAAGTAACTGGACCGATAAGTACAGTTGGAGAAAAACCAGTTATAACACCAATTTTTCCTTCAACAAGATTGGCAAAGACACGATCAGGTCTCTCCGTGTTTAACATTTGTGGAAATGGAGAGTATACACACTCTTCTAAATAGTCCCCAACTTCTCCAGCTGTATATAAAGAAGACGTTTTATCCTGCATCAATTTTAATTTTCTCTCTACTTCTAACACAGATTGTTGATTTGCAACTTGATCTAAATAGATATAGTACACAGCTGTTTTTGTTTCTCTTCCGATATCAATTTTATTGACCACTAAATTAGGCATCTGAATTCTTTTTCGAATTAACCCTATATTTACATCAACATTTTCAATAAAGCCTTCATGAGAGCCCCGAATAATATGTTCATTAATAGGTTCGTCTGGAGAACGATGTGGAATCTCTGGTAGCGTAAGATGGACCATCTGTTGCTCTGTTAACAAAAGTATAATGGTTTCCCCATGGCAAATATATTCAATAAATTTAGCCATCTCAAATGGCTCTTTCATAGCAGCCATTGTTTCAGTCCATTTCTGATCGTCCATTGTCGCTTGGACTTTCAAAACATTAATTTGATTTTGAACATCATTTTTATTGACCATAGAACTGTAATAGCATAAAATGGCATAGTTTTCTTTTGGCCACGAAATCTCTTTTACCGTAAAATCAACAGAATTATGAAAGGTAGATTTTAATTTATCGATCATGGATTCAAGTAATAGCAAAATCTCTCCCTCCTTTTTAGACTAGTATGGAAAAATAACGATTATTTCAAACAAAAAACCGACCAAATATTTGGTCGGTTTAATCATCATATGAAGCTATCAATCTACTCTTATTTTTGAATAAATTGTTGAGTCCAGTAGTTACCACTTGCAGCATATCCTACACCAATATGAGTATAGGAAGCGTTCATAATATTAGCACGGTGGCCAGGTGATTGCATCCAAGCTTGTACTACTTCTTGAGGGGTTTTTTGTCCTTGCGCGATGTTTTCTCCCGCAGATTTATATGAAATTCCAAGAGATTTCATTTGATCAAAAGGTGAACCGTATGTTGGGCTAGTGTGATCAAAATAATGGTTTTTAGACATATCTTCTGATTTTGCTCTAGCAGAAGACATCAGTTTTGTATCAATTTGCAAAGGAGCTAATCCTTCTTTTGCACGTTCAGCATTCGTAAGTGTTACCACTTCTTGTTCAAATTGAGAAACTGAGCTATTAGCGTTTGTCGAAGTTGTTGTGTTGGAACCATTGTTTGAAGTTGTCCCTTGATTGGATCCTGTGTTTGTTGTTCCTTTGTTGGAATCAGTATTTGAAGTTGTGCCTTGATTGGATCCTGTATTTGTTGTTCCTTGGTTGGAATCAGTGTTTGAAGTTGTTCCTTTATTGGATCCTGTATTTGTTGTTCCTTTGTTGGAACCAGTGTTTGAAGTTGTTCCTTGATTGGATCCTGTAGTTGTTGTTCCTTTGTTGGAATCAGTGTTTGAAGTTGTTCCTTGATTGGATCCTGTATTTGTTGTTCCTTTGTTGGAACCAGTGTTTGAAGTTGTTCCCTTGTTAGAACCTGTTACCTTCCCAGCATATAGAGAAGCTAAATACTTATCTAGTTCAGTTTTATTAAGTTTTTCAACTTTCAAAGTATCTGCAAAATTATTATCTAATTTCACCAAATTATAAGATTGATTATATTGCCAATTACAGTTTGACATTGAAGTTTGCTTGGCTGTATCTGAAGTGATTGTTTTAGCAGAAGCTTCTGTTGCTCCACTTTGGACTCCCACCATCATTAATAAGCTTAATGGTAATGCCCATTTTGTCATTTTGTTCATTTTTTGCATTCCTCCTTGTCTGCATCAAGCTTATCGTACGTATGAGACAAAAAGTTGCCCAATGATTACCACTTTCTCCAAGAGTGGTTTCATTGGGCAGTATTAAAGCATCTTATATGGAATATACTTGAAATCTATCTGCTTATTACTATTTCAAAAGGGTTGACAGTTTATTATTTTCAAAGAAATTTAACAGCCAATTACATTTAATTCGTCAACGTTTTCTCCAATTATGACAAGATTAGGGTCCATATGTACATATTCTGGAAGCCATTGTGTCAGGCCATATGCATACTGAAAAAGCATCGGATTTTTTATTCCTTTTACAGGTACATATCCTTTCATTCGATAAATGGTTTCAGGAATTGCACGTACCCAATCTTCAAATTCCTCTTGTGTAAAGTCTACTGATTCAGGAAAACGAATAAGACGAGAACTTAAATGTAAATGGTGTCCTAAATCTGCTTTATGAATAGCTGAGGGTCTAGCAGTTGCATGTAAATTTTGTAAAAATTTTAAAGGCATTTTAGCATTTGTTGTTTGTAAAATTTGAGCATTTGGATTCAAACTTTGTAATTCAAAAGTAACTTGAGCTCTTTCAGCTTCCGTTAATAAATCCATCTTATTAGCCAAAATCAAATGTGCATGACGAATTTGTTCTAAAAATAATGAACGTGTTTGAGGGGACATTTTATCACGTTCAAGCCAGCGTTTACTATCAGCAACTGTAACAATTCCTTTAATGTTCAATTGTTCAGCAAATAACGGTGAATACACTGCATCCAATGCTTCAACGGGATGAGCTGCTCCGGTTGTTTCAATAATCAATACATCAAAATCAGATTCTACTAATAACGATTGAATTTGAGCTTCTGTTTTTTCAGCTCCAGAGCAGCATATGCAACCATTCAGCATTTCTTTTAATGGAATACCTTCTTCAACTGCTTGTGAGTCAAAATTCAACTTTCCCAGTTCATTCATAATGACAGCTGGTTTTAAGCCTTGTTCTTTTAATTGGCGAATTATATCTACCAACATAGTTGTTTTACCACTACCTAAAAATCCACTAAATAAAAATACATCTTTCATATTGATCACTCCTAAGAATATCTAACTAGAAAAAAATTATAATATTTATTAATTGCTTTGAAGAATTTTTACATAACATTAAATCTGTAGATTTTATTAGTTCTTTGTGATTTAAAAATAACTAATACCACCTTACGGGTATTCTTAATAATAAAGAGCTGACAAGAATACGTCAGCTCTCCTTACGATTATTTAAATCAGTAATGTTATCTATTTACATTTCTGATTTCACGATTTCCATAGCTTTTTTCAATTGAGGATCGTCTTTTTTGATTTTCAAGCGAAGTTCCTCCATCAATGCATAAGTTGTATCACCTTTTAATACGCCATTCACGTTTAACTTATGATCTTTTTGGAACTGTTCAACAGCTAAGACTGTTGAAGCATCATATAATCCATCCAATTTCCCTGGGTTATAGCCAACTGCCTTAAGCATTTTTTCAGCTGCTTTTACTTGATCAGATAGAGACCCTTCTTTTAATGTCTTATCTGGATTTAGATATGGCAGTGAAGCATAGCTTGGGTAGTTAACTTTATAATCCGGTTGGATTCCTTTTTCGTGTATCCAGTTACCGTCTGGTGTTAACCATTTTGCAATTGTAAATTTAATGTTTGAACCATCTGGAAGATTTTCAGCTGTTTGCATTGTACCTTTACCAAATGATTTTTCTCCTACTAATTTAACATTAGCAGACTCACTTAAAGCACCCGCTAAAATTTCAGAGGCAGATGCACTACCACCATCAATTAGGACAGTAACTGGCACTTTTACTTTACGACCATCTTTTGCCGAAATAACCTCTTTTTTACCATTTCGATCTTCAAATTGTACAATTGGTTCACCAGTTTTAACAAATAAGCTTGCAATATCCTCAACAGAATTTACTAAACCGCCTGGATTTTGACGTACATCAATGACAAGACCCTTCATGCCTTTACCTTCCATCTTGTCCAATGCACTTAATAACTCATTATACGTATTTTCCGAGAAGCTAGTAATTTGAATATGGGCAATTTTGTCCTTTTCCATTGTTGCATAGACCGTTTCGACTGGAATATCATCACGTGTAATTTTCATGCTTATTAATTTACTAGCTCCACCACGTTGAATATCTAAAGCTACAGAAGTACCTTTTTTACCTCGAATCAATAACACAGCCTCAGAAGCTGTCATTCCATCGATGCTTTTACCATCAACTTTTTTAATAATATCATTTGTTTTAATACCTGCTTTTTCTGCAGGAGAGTTTTTAATCGGTGACACAACAACTATATGACCATCTTTTTCTTGAATTTCAGCACCGATTCCTTGGAAGCTAGAAGAAATACTTTCATTAAACTGGCTTGCTTCCTTCTTATTCATATAATCTGAATAAGGATCACCTAATGCACTAATCATGCCATCTACCGCACCATTGACTAATGCATCTGTATCAATATCTTTGTAATAGCCTTTGGATATTTCATCATAAGCATTAAATAATTTTTGGAATTCGTTATGAGTCGGTGTTCGAACTTCTACAACTTTTTCCTCTCCAAAAGTTAAAGCAAAGATTGTGATACCTGAAGTTGCGAGAATTAAAACAATAATCATCATAATAAAAGCGAAAGGCTTCATACGTATGTATTTACCCGCTGGTTTTATTTCTTGTACGGGTTCCCCTTGTTGCTCTTTTTGTGGTTCATTGTTTTGTTCTGGATCAACTTTTGTTTTATCATCCATCTTATTCACCACTTTCAATCTAACAGTGTTTCAAACACTACTTATACCATAATATCAGGAATTATGCGCTACGAAAAGAAAAAGACTGCCAAAATTATTGACAGTCTTTAGAAAATTTTGCAATTACTCTTGAATAGCCTCTTCAAGCGCTACAACAATCATATCATTGAAAGTAGTTTGACGTTCTTCAGAAGTTGTTGCTTCACCAGTTAATAGGTGGTCAGATACTGTTAATACAGATAGGGCTTGACGATACCTAGGTTTCACCTTGCTGAATCAATCAAATTTTTCATAAAAATAAAACAGTTGTCATAGCAATTTTTCTAATATAAAAATGATTTTTTGGTCACCAGTCGGCACCAATTTTCCATGTAAATATTTATGCATTTAATAAAAATTTTTGGCCATATAATATGGATAAAATAAAATAAATTATAATCCAATTTTAAATATTAAGACTAAAAGTTGATTTTGCAGAATAAAACTCAACCAAAAATCTACAAAAACCCTATATATCATGATTTCTATTTGTACTGTCTAAACTCTTTTCTGTTTTTACCAAAGTTTCACATAGTAATCTAAATAACTTTTCTATTCCTTTAATAAAGATATAACAGGCTTTATCATCTAAAATGATTCCTCTCTTATTTTCAGATAAACTGATACCTTTACCTGATAAATTATATATTGCATTTAATACGTTTTCATCAGTTTTCTGTCCCCAAATAACATACCCCCGCTTATGTACAATACAGTTCCTTATTTTACGATAGTTTGAGAACTCTTCTTTAAAGCTTTTAGGAATTTTATAATTTAATACTTCTTCTATTCCCATAAAAACTATCGATAGTATTGATAATTTCTTCTTATCTTTCAACCTTACGTTACTTTTTAATCTATAATTACAATTTTCAAAGAACCTTAACAGAACATCTTCTAAAAGACTATATAAACTTATGAATACAGAATTTCTAAGTAAATGTGGATACCTGATATCAATTCGATGTGCATATTCGTAGTTCTCAGAAAGTAAAAAATTAAATGCATAATTATCTGTTTCAATTAGTTTATCCTTAAGCTTTTTGACGTTTAATATCATATCATCTAGATAACTTTTAAAATCTTGTAATTCTAAACCAACTATTGAATAATAAAAATCTTCTGTTTGGTGAATATCGTAAGCTTTTGTAAGCGTTCCGCCCATTACACCTTTAATATTAATCCCAAATCTAGTATATTCTTTCTCCATAATTCCCCACCCTTACCAACTCACTATGACTTGAAAATAAAGTTGACTTCTCTATCCTACTTTGTTCTCTTTTATTACAAAAACTGCTCTTTCAAATGTGGAAGAACTCTTTTTGTACAAGCTATTCTTTTTTGAAGTCGATTAGATCACGTATATCATCTAGTTCAAATACATCCGCAATTTTTGACAAAGCTTTTTTTGGTACACGTTCAATTTTATTGTTCACTAAGACTGAGATGGTTCTTCCTCCCAGCCCTGTCTTATTACACAATTCTTGTTGTGTCATATTAGATTTCTTCAGCAACTGTTTTAATTTGATTTCAATTTCATGGTTCAATTATTATCACCGGCCAATTCAGAATTTTGCGTTAAACACATTTAATTTTAGGGGACAAGATATATTTTGTGTTAAACGCAATATATTAGTACTACCAAACCAAGTACCCAGACAACTGCCCATATAAATGCTCCCCGACTACTTCTACTGGGCAACTCGAAAACCCTTTATTTTCAATGGTTAAACATCAATTTTGAACATTCCCATTTGCTGCAACTCTTACTTCCTAAGATAACTACCGTGGCGTAAATCATTTGAAAGGAGATGTTGAATGATTTTTGAATTTGTAACAACAACTTTATTTGGTGGAATTGCGTTAAAAGCTTTTTTGAAGAAACAAAATTTAATTGAAAACGATAGTGGAAAAATTCAAAGGATTATTTCTTTGAGCAGTTTAAATGTGAAGGATGGGAAAGACACTTTAACTACTCAACTTGTCTCAAAAAAGCAACATGATTGGGGATGGGAGTACAAGTATCGAATTCCTTTAGGAAGAAGTTTTGATGATTACCTTTCTAAGCAAAATGCTATTGCAGATGGATTAAAAAACAGAAGTAAGCGAATCACATTCAATGATTTAAAATTACTTAATTTTAATGATGGGGTTGTAAACTTACATAGATCACTTTGGAAGAAAAAACTAGCTGAATCAAAAGAAATTGAATTGGACTTTGACGGTTTATTAATTGTTCGAGTTTACAATGAGCCTTTGCCAAAACAAATACCTTATCAGCCAGGAACCCAATGGAAAGTACCAGTGGGTATAATTCGTGATAAAAACGCTTTTAAATATCATGACTTTGAAAAAATCCCTCATTTAACTTTAGGAGGGGCTACACGATACGGAAAAAGTAATTTTATTAATTGTATTATCAACAGCTTATTGCAGAGTGAACCAGATAATTTGAAATTGTTTCTCATTGATTTAAAAGGTGGTGTGGAACTTTGCGATTATGAATGTATTAAGCAAACTGAATCGATTGCATATGAGCCAGAGGAAACTCTTGGAACGTTAAAAATTGCTTAAGAACGTATGATAGATATACAACAAAAAATCAAAGCAAAAGGTAAGAAGAATGTGCAACAAGCTGGAATAAAAGAACGTTATTTTATCATTGTGGATGAAGTAGGAGAACTTAATCCTAGTGAAGCTGTTACATCAGACGAAAAGAAACTTAAACAAGAATGTCAAAGAATCATGTTGCAAATATCGCGTATTGGTGCCGGATTAGGTTTTAGATTAATTGTAGCTTCACAATATCCAACTGGAGATGTAATCCCAAGGCAGGTTAAACAAAATTCAGATGCAAAACTTTCATTTAGATTTCAATCGCAAATTGCTAGTCGTGTAGTTCTTGATGAAGCCGGTGCAGAACTTCTTCCTCAGATCAGAGGTAGGGCTATTTATCAAGCGGCAGATAAACGTGAAATTTTTCAAACTCCTATGATCACCTCAAACAATATAGAGGAAACAATTAAACCTCATATTCGAGTTATTGAACAAGAGGAGGTTCATGATGCTATTGAAATTGAAACAGTTATCTCAAAGGCAAGAATCGATACTGTTACTTTTGAAGAAGTTTGATTTCATGACACGTGATCAAATACGTTATTACTTCGGATTAGGTAAAAAGCGAAATTCAAATAGAGTTCTAAGTAATTTATCAGAATATCTAATGTTAATTAGAGATGGCCAACAATCAATTTATTATCTAAGTAAAAAAGGTCGTGAATATGTAGGGTGCGAAAAGATAAGAAAGAAAAGTAGTAACGTTCAGCATTACATCATGCGGAATAAGTTTTATTTTTATAACCGTTGCCCTTCCGATTGGAAAAATAAAATCAAGGTTAGTGATGGGAAAACATCTGTAATAGTAGATGCTATGTACTCTCAAATACATACTACACACTTTTTAGAAGTGGATAATTTACAATCAATGGCTGAAAATCGTTCAAAAGTTAAACGTTATGAAGAATTATTGAATAATGGTTTACTTGCTGAAAAACTTGGCCACTACCCTACAATTGTTTGGCTTACTACCACTGAATTAAGGCGAATGCAATTAGAAGAATTGTGTGTAGGATTACCTGTAACTAAAGTGTTTACTTATGATGAAATTAAACAATAAAGGAGAGGTGTAATGTTTTTTAAGAAGAATAAAGTTGAGGTTGTTCCCGAAAATGAATGGACGGATTACAGTGAACAAGAAAAGTATGCTACAAAGAAGGGGTTAGCAATTGCTATGTGTGTACCAGGTGCAGCAAGTGTCGGATTATTAGCACATCGAATCTTATCAAATAATTCTTCCTCAATTGAGCAAGTAGCTAATGTTATTGATTCCGCAACCCTTAAATCATTGACTAGCTCAATTACACAAATTCCTGTTACTTCAGACCACATTACAGCGATACCAACTGGTGCAGTATCTGAACATATAGCAAGTACCTCCCTTGATGTACTTACCACTATATTAGATCCAGTAATTCAAATATTAGTTGCTATTTCGCTACCTATTGCAAGCGTAATTATGATAGGTTCATTGTTTTGGTTTATGTTCGGTAAGGCGGAGAAAGCTTGGAGCATGATTATGAACGCTGGTTTTGGATTTGTACTAATTCAACTAAGTCCTTTATTTTTGAAAATTCTTCATCAACTTGGTAATGCTGTTCAAGTGCAATAAAAATAATGTCACGATTTCTATATAGACTCGCAAACCATTTTTCTATACATTAACAAAAAAGGGGTTAAATATTAAAGTAGCGGTACATTTGAACTCAGCAAAATTCATCTATATTTCAGGTAGATATATTAATCAACTAACAATAAAATGGGATATCAATAACCAAATGTAATAGAATCTCGTCAGGAATCACTGAGGAAAATGTTAGAGAAATATTGATTGACTAACTTTGTTCATTATAAATTAGAAAACCGCTAAATAATAATACCCCACTTCCAAATGGTTGAGGGGTACTTAGATGAATTAGCTAAGGGAGAATTTGAAACTACTATTTATTTTAAAATTAAATTTTTTATATTCGTATGTTCAAAGAAAGCACTATTAAGGTCGAATAAACTATATGAGTTTTTATTAATCAAATACAGGTTTATATGTAAATGTTGTAAACCCACCAAGGATTCCTATCCCTTCAATAAGAAAATACCGTCCTTTTTCATCTTCTAATTTAATACTCTTCATATTGAAGAAAAAATAATCCTCTGACTCTCTATTCACCACTTTTTCAACTTCTTTATTAACAACTTTCTCTGTTTTTCCGTCACGCATTTTTAAACTCTCTGAATTAGACACACATTCTTTTTCTTGGCAATCGAGTTGATGACTATCTGATAACCAATCATTAAAAGTATCATTAGACGGTTTTGTCAATGGTAATATTAAAAGAAATAAAATAAAAAGTGACAAGAAAATGAGACTAATACGTTCACGTTTAAAAACCGCTATTGTATTTATTATTAATGCAGCTATTAATAGAACGATTCCTAAAAAAACTACAACTAAAGATTGAGATGTCTTGATACCAAGATAAATAATCATAACGCCTAAAAAAGTAAATAGTAATGACAAGATTGAGTAGTTTTTCTTCATAGTTATCCCCTATTTTTCTAAAATTCTGATTTAAGATGGTCAGAGAACACTTCTCTTTCCTTGAACAAACCTATTTAAAGAATGTAGAATTCAAGCAACAGCATTTTCTTGCACAGTTAAGTGTTGAAATACCCAACAATTAATAAATTTATTTAATTCTATCTACAAAATATATAGTGTCTTCATCACTAAGTATGATTTTATTTTTTATTTTAATTGATTTTGTGTCCCAAATTGAGATTACGTTTTTATTATTAACAAAAGATTTTGTATAAAATTCATTTTCATCATTGTCCACATTCAATATATACTCCCCAGATGTATTTTTTATCATCTCAATCTGTGGTTGGCCACTACCTATCGATATTTTTGCTATAAAGCTTATTTTTTTGCCGTTAATAGTTTGTATTTTAACATTAACTAGAATATTATTTTCATCTAGCATTATACTTTTATTATATTCTACAAATGCTATTTCATCTGAAAAAAATGATAAATCAAAAGAATAAGAATTAATATTTAAATCACTACTAATTTCTACAATATTTCCATTTCGCATAAATAAATACAACTTTTGATTTGGCCTATCATTAATTACAGATGGAATTGACCTTTTAACAAGTAATAGTGCAACTGCAAAATCGGAAGTTACGTTCGTCAAACACGTTGATGGTGACACTAGTAAGTTTAGAATCAATGGTAAGGTCAAAACTGTTAGGTACCTTTTGATAGACACTCCTGAGACTGTTAAACCAAACATACCAGTTCAGCCTTATGGGAAAGAAGCTAGTAATTTTACAAAAAAGGCTTTAACTAATGCTCATAAGATTCAATTAGACTATGATAAGACAGGCAATAAAGGTGATAAATATAATCGAACTTTGGCATATGTCTATGTAGACGGAAAAGATCTTGATGAAGAATTAGTTAAAAAAGGATTAGCCCGAGTTGCTTACTTATGATTACTTATAAATATGTCTAATTATTAATACGCCTTATTTTAAAGGATAAGTTCTAAAAATTTATAGAAATTAAAAATGGACACTATTTAACATACAAAGTGTCTTATCCCAGGAGGATATTTGTACATTTTTTAGATTTTTTCAATAAAACTACTTAAAGTTGAAAATCATAATATTCCATTATCTTTTCAATTGTGAGATCCATAAGTTCCTTCTCTCTTTTCTGCACAAAATTATTTTACTAATATCTATTTAACATATTACGTTTTATAGAATGTTCTTTTACAACTTAGTCGCGACGTAAAAACTCTTTCGAAAAGAAGTTCTATACAACTCAATCGTGACGTAAAAATTTCATTTAACAAATATTGTTTCCAACTTAGTTGTGATTTTCTAACTGTGCCTCTATTAATACTTAATTGGAGGGATTGAGTTGGATGATTGTGTGTTAAAAGGTATTTTCTATGGGATTAGGTATATTACTGAGTGTTATTGCTCCTAATTTTAAGGATGCATTAGACAAACTATCGGTTGGTACAACATCAATTCCTGCAGCATTTCCAAAGTAAAGGATTTGCGCTTTTTAAATTATAGGGCCATATTGATGAGGAACGTTCCATGTATTCATGTAGAATAATAATTGAGATTGTGAAGGATTACACTTATACTAACGTGGCATGTTATTTTAATAATAATTCAAAAAAACCACCTAAATAAAAGTGGTTTAAATGCTTTTATCTATCGTTATCTCCATGGTTCATATGTGATTAAAGTAACTTTCATGTCCGAATTTCTTTCTTTGTACTTATCCCTTGTATACATGTTTGGAATATCAATTCTAATACGAAGACTATCCAATAATTCCTTATCTTTTTCATCATCATGGACCCTGACATGTATAATCATCTCATACCAATTTTCAGAGTTCTTTTTAGTCTGGTCAGCGATTAACGAAACCATTATCACTTTACCGATTTGCCAAGTCTTCTCTTTATCATATTTATCTGTAATAATCTTATTTATGTCAGGTTCTATCAAATTTATAAGTATATCCTCTGTAGTACATACCCTTCCTTCTTAACCTTTCATGATTCTGTGACTTCGGCATTTGCTAAATTACTTGTAGTAAAGATTAACAAAGTCGTGAAAACTAAAACAATAACTTTTCGCATGGTGTCCACCTCTAAATATTTTGTCATTGTTATATTTCTAATAATAGGTAAGAACTATGTATTAAATATAGAAATTATAATTTTCCCTAACTAATGGGGTCTTTAGTGAAAGAAGAAATAATGATTTTATGTTTAAGATCATATTTATTTATTCCATTAAAGGGCCATATATTGGAGCAATACCTTTAAAGAAAAATGGACTTTCGGTTAAAATTTAGAAGAGCTTGCGAAATTTTGCACTTAAAGTAACGGGCAATTCCCCCTGATTATCTTCTAAAAAAGATAAGATAAAAATCGATTAAATTATATTTAATGTAAATGAAAAGTTTATTTTAAAAAATATTGTTTTAGAACATCTTGAGTTTTTATATAACTTACTTTTATATTTTTAGCATACTCGCTGACTTCTTCACTAAACGTTATAACCGCTTTAAACTGTTCTTCAAATTCTTTTTTCTCCTCTGGAGTATAATAGCAATATATTAATTGAGGATTTTGTTGTTTGGCATTAAAAAACGCTAACATTAGATTTCTTATTACATGCTGGTCATTTTCGATATTCATACCGAAGATAACAACACAGTTTATTGAATATTCCTGGATTAAGGTTTCTATATTCTTAGAGAAGTATGTTGCCTTTTTGTTGAAAATATTTCTACTGTTTACATTAATGATTGGTAATATTGTTTTAAACGTAAAATAATCTCCAATTAATATATCCGAGAAACTGACATAACCTTCATCGTAATCTAATCCAAGGCTTTGGGAATATACATATTCGATCTTATTTTCAACAAATTCTCCATGTAAATGGACAACACGTTCATTAACTAAATTTTCAACTATCTTATCATAATTCAATGAAAGCAATAAGTTGTATTTATTTAAGAAGCTCTTTATTTTGTTTATTTCGAGATTATCTATGTTTGATAATTTACTAAATTCAACCGCTTTTCCATTTGAAAAAATAGCTGTAGAGAATAAAAAGCGATAGTAAGTGGTAAAGCCGTTAAATATTACTTTTTCAAGAACTTGGTCTTGCTCAGGTAATAGTGTTATTGGACTCTTATTTCCAACATTTAGAACAGTTATAAAGGAATTATTATTAGGAAATTGATAGTGTTTAGTATTTATCTCCTTAATTGCAAAATAGAAATGAATTAGGATTGTCCAATGTTCAATACTTACATAGGTAATGCCTTTATTTTCACCAATCTCACATATCTGATTTAAAATATCAATTTCACTTAATCCAAAAACAAGTGATTTAATTTTTTTCTTTTCCCATAATTCTTCGACTAACCGTTTATTTTCTTTTATTGTTTTTGCAAATATAAAGGCATCTTCAAAAATTTTATATAATCCATCCTCTGAGATATTACGTAAAAATTGTTTGACACTTTTAAAGTTTTCGATACATTTATGTCTGAAATTTTCGTTTGCTTTAACTTTATAAGATGAATTGTAAATTACTTTTTTATGATATATATATAAATTTTGATATATATTTCTAAAGTCACTATCAAAATTCATGCTAAAACCATTGCCACAAAGAAATGCAGTATTGTGGTTATCTAAATGTTCCTCGAAATTTAATATTTTTATTTCTTCACTCATCTTAACGACTCCTTCACTTAAATTTATGTTAACTCTAACATAATTAGGTATTTGATAAAAGAATGAGAAAGAAGACAATGAGAACTGAATTATATTTAAATAAAATCAAAAATTGGAGTTTTACTGCAATTTCTTACTGTCTCGGTTAAATAATTAACATTATGAGAGACTGCCTTTCTATCCTTTCTTAATATTTTCTCAAATTCAATTTATATTTGTAATCATTATTCCATTAAATGCCACTTTTCTGTAACAAGGAACAGCGCTTATTTTCATTAAAGGGCCATATTGTTGAGGAACGCTTTCAATCAATGTGCAATAAAAATTAGCATGTAATTTGGGATTATCAAAGTCACAATTGATCAATGGTAGATGGAATGTAAAATTGGAGAAATCATAATAGTTCTCGGTTTTTGAGGAATAATAAATTGAAAAGTAATAAATAAGATATAAAGCGAGGTGTTTTATGAAAAAGGTCGCAATGATTTTCCTATGTCTTCTTATTTTAATTCTTCCCTCTCAAGTCTTTGCTCAACGAAAAGTGCCTATTTTAATATATCATTCGATTGACGAATTTAATGGGCATGGTTCTAAGGATTTATATGTAGCACCGAAGAATTTTGAGAAACAAATGATTTATCTAAGAGATCATGGCTACACATTATTAACTTTTGATCAATGGCAAGACATTGATAAAGTAAACAAACCTATTTTCATTACCTTTGATGATGGGTGGAAAAACAATCTGAATGCATTTGATATCTTTCAAAAATTGAAAAACGAACGTTTTCAACCAACTGGTACCATTTTTGTTATTTCTGACTTTATCGGTCGCTCCAATCGATTATCAGAATCGGATTTAAAAATGATGGCTGATTCGGGGATCATTTCAATTCAGTCTCATACTGTTACACATCCTAATTTGACGAAAATAAAAAATCACGAATATGAACTGAAAGAGTCAAAAGATAAAATTCAAAAAGTAACGGGCAAACCAGTTATTGCTCTTGCGTATCCATACGGAAATTTCAATAACAAGGTCGTAGCAGAAACTAAGAAATACTATTCCTTTGGACTTACGACAATTCCTGAATTATTTTCTGAGAAGCACATAAAAGACGAATTGTATCTTTTACCACGGATCTATATCAAGTATTCAACTACCCTTAATGAATTTGCAAAGATCGTGGAAGGAGATTGAAGGCGGTTACTATAACAGGTAATCGTTTTTTCTTTTTGAACCAAGGGCAAGTGTTAATAGTGTTTATAAGCAAATGGGTAAAGAACCCGGAAAAATGGTTTATTAAGGGAAGTAGGAAGCTCAATGGTTATCGAATTAATTGTCTTGGGGATTATTCTATTAATTTTTAGATTTTTAACTTCTTTACAAGAAACGGGGCAGTTTAGTTGAACTATCATTATTAGCTTTTATTCCACAATCGGGCCAGATTATGGAGCAACGTAAATCTTGAACCTAGTGAATTAAGAGTGCTGCGTCCTAAGGTAGAAAAGTAACATATTATAAAAGTACATAATGGTGTTTTCATTAATGAAAATTAAAATCATAATAAGGTGTTTAAGTAGAAAACCTTAGATAATTTTATAACCAAGAGTATTTTTCACATTTTATATATAATTTTTATTACAATAGACTTAGTGAGAGGTGGGAATTATTGTGGCCACAAAAAAGTCAGAAAAAGCTGATATAAAGTCTATTAAAAGTGATGCTTCTATAGATATAGAAAAATTAATCACTAATAATTATGTCATTGTATGTGATACAAACGTATTTTTAGGTTTATATCGTCATTCACCAGACTATGCAAATTTTGCTTTGGAATGCTTACGGGAAATTGAGGAGTATATAGTACTTCCTTATACAGCTAAAATTGAATATTATAGAAACCACAAATCTCAATTTAAAAATCGTCAAGATTCCATGGAAAGATCGGTAACAAATACTCTGAATTTAGTAGAATTACAGCGAACTAAATTAAAAAATAGTTATGCGTTAAGCACTCGGCACTTTCCAGAAGCAGATAAATTTGAAAATGAAATAGACCAAAAATATAATGAATTAAAAACCATGCTTACAGATTATTTTGATGATCGTAGTGTTTTAACCTTTATAGGAGAAACTACTTGGACAAGCGATAAGGTTGAAGAACTAGTAAAGGAATTAGAAAGTAATAATCAAATAATGAATGACTTTACTAGAGATGAAATATATACAATTTGCGAGGAAGGAAAAAAGAGGTATAAGGCCTCTACACCTCCAGGTTATGGGGATGCAAAGGATAAGGATGGCATTCAAAAATATAGTGATTTAATTTTATGGAAAGAAGTAATCCGATATGCGAAAGAAAGACAAAAAAACATCATTTTTGTAACAGATGATGTGAAGCCTGACTGGTGGATTACTGATAATAAACCTTATGAATTTTTACCACAGCTTATTGATGAGTTTGAGAAAGATACAAAGATTAGAGAATCAGCGAACAATGGCAAAGCTGGAGTACCAATGAAAATTGTTCCATTTGTGAGTGAAGATTTCTTTAATGCAATCTCGACCAGTATGGATGTCCAAAAGTCTGATGCAGTAGAACAAGCTTTGGAAATAACCGAAGAGGATTATATTGCCAACATTAAAGATAGCGTATTTGACAGTGCATATACCATACTTCAATACTCGGGTTTTGATTACATCGAGGAATCTATACTAACAGATTTTGGGTCTAATGGTATTGATGAATGGGAACTTGATAGACAAGACTTTATCGGTTATACAATGATTGAGCGTGAAGGTGAACGAATTATATACCACTTAGAATATGAAGTTGAGTTAAGTGCTAATTCTTATGAGTATTGGGGAAGGGACGATGATACTAAGGAAGTAATCAATTCTCCTGCTTATAGTCACAGGGTAATGGGGGAAATAACAGTACGTGTAGTCAGAATCGTTAACATGTTTGTCGACTTCGAATACTCAGATGAATATGAATCTGCTGAAATCATTGATACTAGTTTTGAGGAAACACACTATCAATCATGTTATGATGATGATGAATATGATGATGATGGTGTTCCCGATTTCTATAATACGTGTCCTGAATGTAATACTAAAATAAACATAGAAAACGACGGTGGTAACGGATTTTGTATAAACTGCGCACCAGATCATTGATGAAGGTCAATTTCCATCAAATAAAAAATGATTGGTAAAAACTATTTGAATGATAAATAAAAGAAAATAAACGTACCCATCTGTAGTGGGTACGTATTTTTTTCAATAGAAGTTTTAACTGAAAGTACATAATGGTGTATTTATTAATGGAATTTAAAATCATAATAAGGTGTTTAAGTAGCAAATCCTTAGATTTAATGTATTATACATAATATTCCATTGAAGTTCACAACTTTAGATATTCATTATTTACTGTTTATTTCGATGTTGATCCATTTTATTTAAGATTTTTTCACTATCCTTATTTGCCATATTAGTATAAAGGGAAGTTGTTTTAATATCATTATGCCCCAGTTGATCCCGTAGTAATATGTAAACTTGATAATTTTTATTAAAGATAATGCACCTAAACTCATGTATTTCAAGGGTTTAGGCTCTTTTCGTTTCTTTTGTAATTACATTGAAAGTTTATTTAACACTACTTTTGCTAAAGTAACATTCAAAGTTAACCTTTTTCATTCTTTCTTCAACTAAAGGGGCTGATTAGTTGAAGAATCGTATTTGCTCTTATTCAACAATCGGGCCAGATTGTTGAATAACATTCTTTTATAAAACGTTACCTAACAGGGTTTGTGAATCTTCTTCATATGTAATATTTGTAATAAATGTAATAATATAATTTTTATTTCCTTAAGTAAATCTTCTTTAAATGCTTTATAAGCATTTTTTATCGATTACCATATGTTACTATCTCCTAATAATTTTATTCAGATAGGATGAATACTAGACGTGTTTAATACCATTATTGAGGCACTTTCCACTATGGTAAATTAAGGTGTTTAATCTTATTTTAAACATAGTGTAACAATACAAAATTCCCTTTATATTACAATTAAATACATAAGGAGGGTGTTAGATGTTAGTAAAGAATAATGAGGATTTATATGAATTACTAGATTCTTTGTTACGAGAGCCAACAGAATTTTGGGATACATTTTATAAAGATAAAGAAAGAAATGTCCCATTCTTTTGTGATAGACCTGATGAACATTTAGTAAAATATATTGAAAAAGAAACTATTAAGCCACGTAACGTACTTGAAATTGGCTGCGGGAATGGGCGAAACGCTATTTATCTAGCTCAAAAAGGTTGTAATGTAACCGCTGTAGATTTATCACAACAAGCAATCGATTGGGCAAAGGAGCAAGCTGATGTACAAAATGTAAACATTCAATTTATTTGTGAAAATATCTTTAATTTAAAGCTGGAATCACAAAAGTTTGATTACATATATGATTCTGGTTGTTTTCACCACTTATCACCTCATCGAAGAGTATCCTACATTCAATTTATCAACAAATATTTAAAGAATAATGGTTATTTTTCAATCAGTGCATTCAAAGAAAATGGAAAGTACGGCGGATCATCGCTGTCCGATAAACAATATTATATGGATCGAAGTTTACACGGTGGTTTAGGATATTCCAAAGAAAAATTACAAATACTTTTTTCGGATTTCCAAGAAATTGAGATACGTGATATGCAGCACAATAATTTAAGTCAAAATGAATTTGGTCTCGAAGATTTTATTGTTTGTCTGTTTAGAAAAATATAATTCTAGATAGATAAAAATGTATCTTTATATAGTCAATTTGATGTAATAAACCTGCATTTTTTAATCGTTCCTATACTTCAATTACAGTGACTTTAGTTGAAAAACGATCTTCAACAATCGGGCGCTTTTCTGTAACAAGGATCAGCGCTTATTTTCATTAAAGAGCCATTTTATTGAGGAAGAATCTCTTATACTATGGGTTAGTTTAGTACAAATAATCATTATTCCATTTACATCAAAAGTTGTAGATATTTCCATTGCCTTTTCTGCGATAATTTATTTATTAAAGGCAGATTTAATAGGGGGGAATTTTTTTAATGATTGAAGGATTATACGAAGCTCATTTACCAGTAAGTGATTTAAAACGATCTATAGAATTTTATAAAGATCTTGGTTTAGAGTTTGACCATAGTATGGATGGGAAGATAGCGTTTTTATGGATAGAAAAAAATAAAAGTTGGATAGGGTTGTGGGAGACAGATAAAGTAGAACTTGAGTATCATCCTTCAATAAGACACATTGCTTTTCAAGTATCTCTTGAGGGCTTGAAAAAGTCAGTTACTTGGCTAAAAAGTAAAGGATATGAACCCCGGGAAGCCTTTGGTTTTGAGCCAATAGAACCATTTGTAATGGCACATGAAGGATACGCTCATGCTAAAATTCATTTCAGTGACCCCGATGGTAATAGTCTAGAGTTTATTTGCAAACTTGCTAATCCAAATAGAATTAATAAACGTATGTATTTAAGCGAGTGGGAGAAAATAAACCTATTTTGAAATCAAAGCACCAGATTTTTAATTAATGTGACATGAGAAAACGATAATAATGAGATTTCTAGTATATTAAAGATAAAACTTGTACAACAATCGGGCGCTTTTCTTGAACAAGAAGGCGTCTTTTTAATTGCTCCAACATTGAGTGATTACATTTTAAATAATCAATCTTTATTATAAAAATGGATAGCGACATACAGGTAAAACATTGTATTTTGATCAATCTTTGTTCAAAACACAATGTTTATTTTTATCCAAAAAAATTGAGGATTGTCGTAAAGCTTTAATTGATCCTTTTATCAAAAGTGACACTTTCAGTAAGGTGTTGCTATCTAATATTTTGGTGAGGAAATTATTTATTGTGAGTGATTATTAAAGTTAATCACGTTACTTTTTTTATTTACTAATTGGAATTTGATATTTTCATTTTCATTTCGTAATGTCGCATTTTCAAAAGCATACTGTTTATTTATATGATTTAAATCTTTGATTTCTTTTTCAAGTTCTTGAATCTTTAGCTCAAATATATCAGTTTCAATTATTTGAATTTTTATATGTTCTATATATTTTTTCAATAACTCATAGTCTTCACTGTTCTTTTGGGCTTTTTTTATATCAAACAAATCATTTTTTTCAATTTCATTAATGCGTTCGTTTATATATTTTTTTAATACGTTAGGACTATTATATACAGAGCTTCTTGGAATAGTTGTAGAAATGCATACTTTTGCAAGGTTAATTTTTTGGTTTTTAAGTAGTTCTGAAAGCTTAATTTGTTCTTTTGTGTATTTTTGAAAAAAATTCTCTATTTCGATCAATTGATTTTGAATAATATTACTCAATTGGCTGAAAGAAGGATTTATATTATATTTATCTATATTCAATTCAACTAAAGGTTTAATCGTATTATCCAATTTTCACAGTCCTTTTTTATGTCGTCGATTTTTAGAAGTATGGGTTTAAGGTTGGAATTTTCTTTTTCTAAAAATCCCTTATCTTTTTTCAGTATTTCAGTCTCAATCAAATTTAATTCTGGTAAAACTTTATTATGTAAAAATGATTTTAGCGACTTTTTTTCTAAATTATACTGTAACAAGTATCTATTATCTTGATCTTTAATTTTTTCATTGTGTTCAATTATCCATAAGTTAAAAATGAACCGATTAATCTACTCCACTTACTGTTGCATAAATCATCAAACCTAATTTTAAATCCACAAATTATCCCAAAGCAAATTAAAAAGGATAGGTAAGGCATATTATTTCTCCTACTCTATCCTTTTCTTATTTTCATAAATATACTACTTTAGTTAGTTTTTCAACCAAAGGGTATTAGTATAATTAATTGATTCTTTATGACATTTCTATCAGATATATCGACAGGCTAACGATAGTTGTCATCAATACATTATAAAAACTAAATAGAGAATAATTATGGATGTTGTTATTAAACTAAATAAAATAATCAGCATTATTTTTTGGACTTTCCTTGGAAATAGTTTAATTATTGCTAATAAGGTACTATTTGCCGCATAAATTGTTTCACTCTTTCTATCCCATTTAAAAAGCCATAGTGTGCATCCAAATGATAAAATTATTAGTACAATAAATATTAAATGTACCCACATTTTAAATCCTCCTTGCTACTTTTATAGCTCGTGTCTTTCCTCCTCGTATATACGCCTGATAAACGAGCTTTAATGCTCTAGCTTCACCTTGTATCGTACCTTTTCCAGCATCATATAATGCTCTCCAAACATTAATTTCCCCATCTTGTGAGTATTGTTTTGCTAACTCGGATTTAAACTCCCATTGAAATGTAACAAATAACCTATTTACAACACCAACTCTTGCTTTCCCAAGATATCTACCTAATGCTCCTCCTAACATTCCTGTTAACGCACCTGTTATTGCAAGAGTAGTTAACTTTTTATAATTCAAGTTTCTTTTGAATTTTTTTAATTTATAGTTGCTTTTTTTAAATACATCCCAAACATATCCATAGGAATTATCAGCGGCTCCATAGAAACCTTGCCATAGTAACCACCAAATTTCTCCATTAGGATCAATAATTGAATTGGGATTATTTCTTGCATAACTATACCCATTCTGAGATAACGGCTCATTATCATCTCCTGGATGTGGGTCTAGTGCTAAAAATGCACCATTCTCTGGATTGTAATAACGAGCTTGTAGATAATAGTTCTTAGTTTCCGCATCATAATAGTAGCCTGCATATGGAATAGGGTTGTCTTTTGCGACATCACCTTCTACAGATAATACATTTCCATAGGAATCATAACTATAATAACCAATTTCTTGGTCGTCTTGATCGCGAATACTTAATACATCTCCACGATAATTGGTGATAAATTGGTACGTTTTTGTTTGGAAGTTTCCTGTTGTGTCTTTTTTTTTCACAATCATACCAAGTGGTGTGTAGCCATTCCATTCGTAATAACGATATTGTGTGACTTCTCCATTTTTCTTTACTACTTCCATATCCAGTACTTCATTATTATAGAAGTATATTTTCTATTAAAGTAGTGGCTTTAACTTATATGTACGTTTTACAACCTTTACTTATAAGCTCTAGGTGGTTGGGGTTAAAACATAGGGGTTTAGTATAAAAGTAAAATCACGTAACACTTACGAGAATTATTTAAATAATGGGTTACTTGATTTTTTTGGTATGATGAAAATGCATAAAATTACATCAACACAAATAAACTTATTTAGTGTCGAACAAAAATAATGAAAGCCGGCTCTATTTATGAGAAGTTTGTAATGCTTAATACAATCTTCAATAAAGCTATAGGATGGGGATATATCGAGGTTAACCCTTGTGCTAAGGCCACTAAACCAAAACGTACGAAAACGCGACGTATTAACTACTATACAGAGGAACAAATTAAGCTACTATTATCAGTAATTCCTAATCTCCACATTAAACATCAATTACATATAAAAATTGCAATGTTTTGCGGATTAAGGCTGGCAGAAATAGCAGGCTTACGATTTCACTAGATTTTCAAAACAACTCAATCTACGTTGATAAGACCTTACAATATGATAAAACTAGCAAACAATTCTTTTTGGATACAACGAAAACTGGGGAAAGTCGTGTGGTGTATGCTCCTCAAAATTTAATGAGTGAGTTAAAAGATTATGTTGAGAAGAAGAAAAGTAAGTTGGGGAAATTAGGAGAAAAGTTCAATCCAATCTACACGAAGAATAATAAACCCATTTATTTAGTTTTTTCAAAAGATAGTGGCTTTCCAAATCACCCTGACAGAATGTCTATTCAGTGGCGAGATATTGTAAAAAAATATAACTTACCTTATATCACATTTCATGGCTTAAGACACACATTTGCTAGTTATATGCTATCCAAAAATGTGAATATTAAGGTCATTCAAGAACAACTTGGTCATGCAAATATTCGAGAAACATTAGATACTTATTCTCATATAGATATGTCACAAAAACAAAAAGCGAGTGACCTATTTAGTAACCTTTAAAAGTACATTTGGTCACCAATGGTCACCCGTAAAATTTTACCAGGCTACAAACCCTTGATACGTTTACTCTTGAATAGCAGCTTCAAGTGCTACAACAATCATATCATTGAAAGTAGTTTGACGTTCTTCAGAAGTTGTTGCTTCACCAGTTAATAGGTGGTCAGATACTGTTAATACAGATAGGGCTTGACGATTGAATTTAGCTGCTAAAGTGTATAATGCTGCAGATTCCATTTCAACTGCTAGTACTCCGTATTCAGCTAATTTTTCATTTTGATTATCTTCACCATAGAATAAGTCAGCAGTGTAGATATTACCTACTCGTAAGTTCAGACCAGCTGCTTCGCCTGCTTTGTATGCTTTCAATAATAAGTCGAAATCAGCTGTTGGTGCATAGTCAATACCTTTAAAGATGATTTCATTCATTTTAGAATCAGTTGTTGCTGATTGTGCAAGAATGACATCACGAACTTTTACATCACGTTTAAGGGCGCCACATGTTCCTACACGAATTAGCTTTTGACAACCGTATTCTTGCATTAACTCAGTAGTGTAGATCGCAATTGATGGTACACCCATACCTGTTCCTTGAACAGAGATACGCTTTCCTTTATATGTACCCGTATAACCAAACATATTTCGTACTTCGTTATATTGTGTTACATCTTCTAAAAAAGTTTCTGCAATATATTTTGCACGTAAAGGATCTCCTGGTAATAAAACGATTTCAGCAATATCGCCTTTTTTTGCGTTAATGTGGATGCTCATAGTTATTCTCCTTTTCATTTCACGTAAAATTTCATTTCGTATTCATGTTATTTACTCATAATACTTTTCTTATTGTAACAAGAACGTCTGACATCTGACAAATATTATTCTAAATATTTCTCTTCATATAGTTGCCAAAGTTCATCAAAAACAACCGCGCTCATTTCATGTTCTGCCTTTTCTTCTATATATCTTGAGAGCGTTTGAAAATCCTCAGCCTGTTTTGGAAAACCATGGTCATGGAAAGTTGCTTCTGCAAAGTCTGCTTTAGGATCATTCTTTCCACCTCTGAAAGTTAATACAAACTGATAAAATGATGGTATCATATCGTTTCCTACCTTTTGTTTCATATATATTAATATCCAAATGTTAAAAAAGCACAATTATTTTGTCCTATATTTCATTAAAATAATAAGAACTTCTTCCAATTTATACGATTATATCACGAGAGGTATTATCTTTCTTCTAAAAACAATAATCCATAAAGAATTAAATGAAGATGTCAACCTCACTTTTAATTTCTCTAAAAAATCCCCTAAAAAACCCTAGTTTTTTTCATTAAAATGGAAACCTTCTTATCATCTCTTCGTTCTATTACTCGGATGCGAAACAAATACGAACTAACACATGAAATCAGCGCATCACTATCCTTTTTAGGTAGTATTTCAATGAGGAGATGATTCAAATGAAAATAGTAAAAACTTTACTATCTTTCATGGTCATGTTTGCTACTTTAATTACTTTTACAGCAAACAGTGACGCAGCAACAACAAAAACAATGAACGCTAAAGTAGCGAATAGCGTATATGTTCGCTCACAACCATCTGTGAATGGTAAAAAAGTTGGAACTCTTTGGAAAGGTGACACTGTTATCGTTTACAGCAAGTCAAAAACTGGCTGGGCAAAAATTAAATTCAACAAAAAAACAGCTTATGTGTATGCATCTTATTTAACATTTGCAAAAAAAGCTGGAAAAAGCACAACTCAAAAACAAACTACTTCATCTAAAAGTACAAGCAAAAAAACAGTAGCTACTAAAAAAACTACTACAACTTCAAAAAGTACTTCAACAAGTAAAAAAACAACATATCGTCCTGTAACAACAAATACTTACTACTATGTTGAAAATGGTAAGAACGGCAAAATGTATTCTACAAACAAACGTAATTCAACTGGTTGGACTTATTGGTACAAAAAAACAGGTACTGACAAAGTTCAAACTATTTTAGTACGTGAATCTGCACAAGGTTTAGATTACAAATTTACAAAAACTGGCACAGTCCGTCAAATTGTATATCCTTTTACAAAAGGACAAGTATTTAAAGCCGGTACAAAAAACAGCAAAATTGTTTATATCCTAAACAAAATGACAGTGAAGGCTGGCACATATAACACAGTCGTTGGTGTAAAAGCTGCTGACGGTTCTATCACTTACTACGCTCCAAATGCTGGTGCTATAAAAACTATTAAAAATAATAAAACAATTTTTGAATTAACAAAAGTAACAACAAAATAAAAAATAAAGGTGAGGATTCTTTCCTCACCTTTATTTTTTATTAAACCGGACTACCTCAAATTTACAGGTGGTCCTTTTTTATAAGACTCTTCATCCTTATCTCCCATCATTTATAGAGAGATTCAGGCACATCCTTTTCTGAATATTTTAATTCTTCTATTGCATAGCATTATTCAAAGTGTTAATATTTCATTAATTGGAATTTTTCCTACAATTTAATTAATTTCTTATCCAGAGAGATGGAGGGACTTGGCCCTGTGAAATCTCAGCAACCACCATTACATTATGGTAAGGTGCTAATTCCAGTAGATGTATGTCTAGAAGATAAGAAGATTGACTTTCGTGTTTATGGGTCCTCTTCTTAGAGGGCCTTTTATTTTTTATGAAAAGGATGATGAATATGACGGAAAACCACATTTCAACACGCTTAGCTCAGATCGGAACTGATACAGATTCGAAAACAGGCGCTATTAACACGCCAATTTACCTTTCAACTGCATATAGACATGCAGGGCTTGGACAATCAACAGGCTATGATTATACACGCACCAAAAATCCAACTCGTTCAGTATTAGAAGATGGTGTGGCCAATTTAGAAGGTGGCGATGCTGGATTTGCCTGTAGTAGTGGGATGGCGGCTATTCAATTAGTACTTTCCCTATTTAATACTGGTGATGAGATTATTTATACGGATGATATTTATGGTGGTACATATCGTCTCGCAAATCAATATGAACAACAATATGGGATTAAGGCTCATTTCGCTCCTTTTCATTCAGTTGATGAAATTGAAGCTCTAATTAATGATCATACAAAGGCTCTCTTTATTGAAACACCTACAAATCCATTAATGAAAGAGATTAATATAATTCAATATGCAGATTTGGCTAAAAAACATAATGTACTATTGATTGTTGATAACACATTTTTAACCCCATACTACCAACGCCCAATTGAACTTGGTGCTGATATTGTCATTCATAGTGCGACTAAATACATTGGTGGACATAATGATGTACTTGCTGGTCTTGTTGTCTCAAAAGGTGAAGAACTTTCTGAAAAACTACTCTATAACCACAATGCATCGGGTGCAACTCTTGCTCCAATTGATAGCTGGTTACTATTAAGAGGTTTAAAAACGCTCCATGTTCGGATGAAACAGCATACGGAAAACGCAAAAAAAATCGTTACGTACTTAAAACAAGAACCTTTAGTGAAAGAAGTCTTATATGCTGGATTAGGTGGAATGGTTTCCTTCCGATTACAACGTTCAGAATGGGTGGCTCCTTTCCTGCAAAACTTAAAACTAATTGCATTTGCTGAAAGTCTTGGAGGTGTGGAAAGTTTTATCACCTATCCTGCCACGCAAACTCACGCTGATATTCCTGAAGAAGAACGCATTGCGCGTGGGGTTGATCATTCGCTATTACGCTTTTCAATTGGTATTGAAGAAGCTGAAGATTTAATTGCAGAATTAAAACAAGTTTTTACTACTATCCAACAAGAGGTGACGATTCATGACGCAAAATAAACAATCTATCGAAACTAGCTTAATCACAGCTTCTACAAAAGGTGATTATGAGCAAAAAACAGGTGCTGTCAATGTTCCTATTTATCTTTCTTCTACATTTGATCAAGAGCATTTTGATTCTTTTGGTCCTTATGACTATAGTCGTTCCGGTAACCCCACCCGTGATGCACTAGAAAAGACAATTGCAGAATTAGAAGGTGGGACAAGAGGATTTGCCTTTTCTTCAGGTATTGCTGCTATTTCTTCTGCTCTACTAACTTTAAATGCCGGAGACCATATCGTCATTACAAGTGAAGTTTACGGTGGAACCTATCGTTTTGTAACCCAAGTATTAACAAAATACGGGATTACCCATACATTTGCTAATTTTACAAATTTACAAGAAGTTGAAGCTGCAATTCAACCAAATACAAAGATTTTGTACGCGGAAACACCCGCTAATCCTTTACTAGGCATTACAGATCTCCGTGGAATCGTGTCAATTGCTAAAAAATATAATTTACTTACTTTTGTTGACAACACATTTATGACACCACTATATCAACGTCCTTTAGATTTAGGTGTAGATGTAGTTCTCCATAGTGCCACAAAATTTTTGGGTGGACATAGTGATATTATTGCTGGTTTAGCAGTAACAAAAGATGAAGAATTAGGGAAACAAATTTACTTTATGCAAAATTCAATGGGTGCAATTTTAGGTGCTCAAGATTCCTTCTCATTAATCCAAGGAATTAAAACACTAAAAGCACGTTTAACACAATCATCACAATCTGCATTGAGGATTGCCTCTTATCTCGATCAACATGAACTTGTTGAACAAGTCTATTACCCTGGTTTACCAAGTCATCCTGGTTATACTATTCATGCGAGCCAAGCATCCAACGCAGGTGCTGTATTATCCTTTACATTACCAAATCGTGAACTAACAAAAGTATTTGTAGAACATGTAGAAATTCCAATATTCGCAGTAAGTCTTGGTGGTGTCGAATCCATTCTTTCTTACCCTGTAACGATGAGTCATGCTGCAATTCCTAAAGAAGAACGTGATAAACGTGGAATTACAGAGGGACTTCTCCGTTTCTCTGTTGGTCTTGAAAATGTTGATGACTTAATAGCTGATTTTGAACAAGCCTTCCAAGAGGCCAAAAAACAAGTAATCATTCAGAAATAATAGAAAAAGCTGATGACCAAAAAGGTTCATCAGCTTTTCTTCTATTTATAATATCTACTTTTAGTCCCTAAGATTCGAAAAGTTTAATGTATTCTGCATATCCTTCTTCCACAAGCTTGTCTTTTGGAATAAAACGCAAAGATGCAGAGTTAATACAATAACGAAGTCCTCCCTGATCTCGAGGACCATCTGGGAATACATGCCCTAAATGTGAATTCGCATTTTCACTTCGAACTTCAGTACGTCTCATACCAAAACTAGTGTCAAAATGTTCAGTAATTCCTGCACCCTCTACTGGCTTTGTAAATGCTGGCCAGCCACACCCTGAATTGTACTTATCCTTTGATGAGAATAATGGTTCACCCGAAACGATATCTACATATAATCCATCTTCAAAATGTTCATCAAATTCATTTCGAAATGGAGGCTCTGTTCCATTTTCTTGAGTTACATGAAATTGCATAGGCGTTAATTCTTTTAGTCTTTTTTCTTTATCCATTATGATTCCCCCAATGTTGTTGTTGAAAGGCAACACGTCCTGAACCGATTGAATAAAGTTCATAATGCGTTGGGTTTTTCTTATAATAATATTGATGATATGGCTCTGCTTTATAAAACGGCTTTGCTTCTAATATCTTCGTAACTATTGGCATATTAAATTTCCCGGATTCCTCTAGTGCCTTTTTGGAAGCTTCAGCAATTCCTTTTTGTTCTTCATCATGATAAAAAATAGCGGTCATATAGGATCTACCGCGATCATGGAATTGGCCACCAGCATCTGTTGGATCAATTAGTGTCCAAAACGTTTCAACTAATTTTTCATACGGATAAACTTCTGGATCAAAAGTAATTTGCACTGCTTCTAAATGACCTGTTAAATCCGAACAAACTTGCTGATAAGTTGGATTTTCTACATAGCCCCCTGTATAGCCCGAAATAATAGATTCAATACCCGGTTGTTCATCAAACGGTTTTACCATACACCAGAAACATCCACCTGCAAATGTTGCTTTTGCTGTTGTCATACTCAGACCTCCTATTTTGTAGGAATTATTACATCTAGTATAATGCGGTTTTCCTTTAAATTGAATTCTTTTGCTTGTACATGCCCTTTAAGTTTTTCACCTACTGGAACATTCATTTTCGTTAAATTTAGATAGATTTGTTCTTCCTTTGGCTGAATAACCATCCAAGAGGGTAAATCAACGGAATCCTTCAATAATTTAAGTGCAGTATTTGGGGGGATGTCAAGCATACCAACTTCAACCGTTTTTTGTTTCAATAGTAAATTACCATCTTCAATAATCGGCTCGAACGTCATCGTTATAGGCAAGTCCATTTCAAAAACTGTTAATGTACTTTGTAATGTAACTTCTTGACCAACGTACATTTTCACAGGAATTTTAGATGTTTTCATAGAACTTTCTATTAATCGATTGGCCATATTCTCAAAGTCTTTTGGGGTAGTATGAACTTCCAAATGACTACCATTTGGAAGTTCACGAACAGTGGGATTAGGCGTTTCAGCCATTGGTTTCGTAACAAAATATACAGCTGAAACTATTGCAACTATCACAAGTGTGATGAGAAGTAGAAAGGCCACTTTCCATTTATTCATTTGTGGATTCCTCCTTAAAATCGAATTGACCATGTGATAGTTTTCCTAGATCAACTTCATGTAATGTTTTAATAATGCGTGCTGTCATTTGGTCGTACCCTTTCGCATTTGGATGGAAAAAGTCAGTATGATAAACCATATTATCATTAGAATCAAATAAATCTTCTACATTTATAAAAACAGCATGAGCATCTTGATTGGCAAATCCCCTAATATCAGAATTCCATTCTCTCATTATAGTATTCATATCTGATTTTTCTTTTGTAAAGATAGATAATGGATTGTATATTCCTATCAGAATAATAGGTGCATCAGGGTTACGTTCTCGAATCAGCTGCATGATTGTTTCATATCTTTGTTGAAATGCTGGTCTCTTATCGTCAAAAACTTCTTTTGTAAGATCAGTAATATTGGCACGTACAATTTTCATCAAATCATTACCACCAATTGTCAGAGAAATAATATCGGCTCGTTCTAATGCGTCATCAAGTTTGCCAGATTGAATTTGATCAATTAATTGATCACTTCTTCTTCCTCTTTTGGCTGTATTTGTGACTGTTACTGATTTAACACCTTTCCAAGTTTCCATCTCTTTTTGCATCCGCCCAACATACCCATGTTGTCCTAGCTCATCCCCAACACCTTCTGTCAGAGAATCTCCTAATGCAACATATTGTATGTCTTTTAGTTGGATCATTTTTGTAACAGCTATTTTGTTTTCTTTTTGTGAATTACTCATGGTATCTGGTACTTCGCATGCAGCTAACAAAAACACAGATAACATCAGTATTACCCATTTTTTCACTTTCAAACTCTTCCTCTCACGTCGAACTTGTCGCTCAAATGAAAGAAAGCAGGGAATAATTTTTTGGATTCCCTGCCGCCTGTAATTAGTCTGTATAGTAGGAAAAGCCAATTGCTCCTGGCCCAGTATGTGTACTAATGATTGGCGACGTATAGCCAAATTTTACATCATGATAGCCTGACTCTTCAATCATTGTTTTTAATGGATCTGCCATTTTTAATCCTTGTGCATGCGCAATACCTACACCTTTAATCACTTTTCCATTTGTATCTTCTTGGAATTTTTGCAACAAATATTTAACAACCTGTTTATGACTACGTACTTTAGCTACAGGATTATATGCTCCCCCTTCAAGAGATGCAATTGGTTTTATATTCAATAATGAACCAATTAAGCCAGTGCCTTTTCCGATACGGCCACCTTTTATCAAGTTTTCCAATGTATCTACAACTACATACAAATTAGTATTTGAACGTACATGATCTAATCTTTTAAGTATTTCTTCCATTGTTTTGCCTTCTTCGGCCATTTGTGCAGCCTCCAAAACTTGGAAACCTAAGCCAAAAGAAATGAATCGCGAATCTACAACGACAACTTTCGATTCTGTCATAGTAGCAGCTGCTTCTGCTGATTTTACTGTACCGCTCATACCACCTGTCATAGTAATCACTAATACTTCATCACCATTACTACCTAATTCATCAAATAGTTCTTTAAAAACTCCTACTGCAGGTTGAGAACTTTTAGGTAGTTCAGGTACATTAGCCATTTTTTCAAGAAATTCAACAGGATCAATGTTTACTCCATCAATATATGTTTCTTGATCAATTTGAATTGTTAAAGGTACTACATGAATTTGATACTTTTCAATTTCTTCTTTCGTTAATTCTCCAGTAGAGTCGGTTACAATATGAATTCGCCCCACATTGACACATCCTTTTGTACATATAAATTATAAAATTAGATTGCTATATAGTAAAATGAAAGCCTTATCATTTATAGTACTAGTTTTTATTCATTTATACATGTGACATTTGTCAATCTTATTGATTTTTTGTCGAATTATAAATGAAAGAAACGATTGAATTTCTATTGTAGAAAAATGTAATGAGCTTTTTTCCTAACTTTCAACACAACCCACTTCTATAAAATAATAAAATGCTATCTCTCATAAAATTCGAAAAATCTTATGCTTCCCATTAAAAACATAACAAAAAATAGAGCGACTATTAAATAGTCACTCTAATCATAATATAAACTAATCAAAACCTTATTTTTTATAGACGATATAAGAAAACTTTGTGTGGTCGTTTGTTTCGAACTCTTCTGATTCAGAGATTTTCTTCCATTCAGCTCCGTACTCTGGGAAATAGGTATCCCCTTGATATGAATGCTGAATTTTAGTTACGTATAAAAGATCTGCAATTGGTAGTGCTAAGCGAAAAATCTGTTCTCCACCAATAATCATTATTTCTTTATTTTCTTTTTTTGCTACTTGTAATGCTTCATCTAAAGAATGAACTACTACAATTCCTTCTTTTTGATAATTAGAATCTCTTGTAATGACAATATTCGTTCTTCCAGGTAAAGCTTTTCCTATTGATTCGAAGGTTTTGCGTCCCATGATCATCGGTTTACCCATTGTTGTCTTTTTAAAATAGGCTAAATCTCCTGGTAAATGCCAAGGCATAGCGTTGTTAAAACCGATTACTCGATTTTCGTCATGCGCAACGATTAAAGAAATCAACTATATAACCTCCTTATACGGAAATTGGCGCTGCAATACGAGGATAAGGATCATATCCCTCTATCGCTAAATCCGCCATTTCATATTCAAAGATTGAATCCTTGTCCGTTTTTATCACCAATTTTGGTAAAGTTCTTGGTGTTCGAGTCAATTGTTCTTTCACCTGGTCTAAGTGATTTTTGTAAATATGTGCATCCCCTAAAGTATGCACAAAATCTCCAACCTCTAGTCCACATTCTTTAGCGATTAAATGTGTCAGTAATGCATAAGATGCAATATTAAATGGCACACCTAAAAATACATCTGCACTACGTTGATATAATTGGCAAGATAGTTTTCCATCTGCTACATAAAATTGGAAAAGTGAATGACAAGGTGGTAGAGCCATATCATCAACTTCTGCTGGATTCCAGGCAGTTACGATATGCCGTCTTGAATTAGGATTTCTTTTAATCGATTCAATCACATTATGAATTTGATCGATCGTTCCACCTTTCGCATCAGGCCATGAACGCCATTGTTTTCCATAAACAGGTCCAAGATCGCCAAATTTCCGTGCGAATTCCTCATCTTCTAAAATATTCTTTTGAAAAATTGCCATTTGTTCATCATATTGCTCTTTAAAGGTTTCATCTTTTAATACACGGTGACCAAAGTCTGTCATATCAGGTCCTTGATAGTCTTCATTTTGTACCCATTTTTCAAAAGCCCATTCATCCCAAATATGATTATTTTGAGCAATCAAAGTACGAACATTCGTATCCCCTTTTAAAAACCATAACAATTCAGTTGCAATTAAACGAAATGCTGTTTTTTTCGTGGTCATTAATGGAAAACCTTCTTGCAGATTAAATCTCATTTGGTATCCAAAAACACTCCATGTTCCTGTTCCAGTACGATCTCCTTTATCATTACCATTCCCCAAAATATGGCGGCAAAGGTCTAGATATTGTTTCATCGATATAGCCTCCAATTTACATACTATTTTTAATAATAACATTGCCGATAAATGTCGTAAATTGTTTATGAGTTTTAATTTCATCTATTTATCTTCTATTAGAATATCTAGTATCACTTTTATTAAATTATATTACATCTAATTATATTTCAGAAAATTTAAACTTATTATCACTCACTTTACAAGAGTGATAACAAATGATATGATAATAACTGTAAAGAGGATCAGTTCGATGATTCCCTTTCGAAGAAAAAATAATAAAAAGAGGTAATGTACTATGTCAAATTTATTTCCAACAAGTCGTAATTTCTTTTTCCCACAATTCTTCGATCAAGCATTTGATTCTTTCTTTACAAAAATGAACCAACCAAGTGTAGACATTGAAGAAAATGATCATTCTTACATCGTTACAATGGACATTCCAGGTATGAACAAAGAAGACATCAATGTCACTTACAACAACAACTTACTAACTATTGATGCACATCAAGATCACGAAACTGAAAGTAAAGACGTAACTACTAACTACATTCGTCGCGAACGTGTAAGTCATTCATTTAAACGACAATTTGTAGTTGAAAATGTTAAATTCGATGGTATTGAATGCAAATACGAAAACGGTGTTCTTAACATTCATTTACCAAAGAATGACCAAAAATTAGTTGAAAATAATCATAGAATAGAAATTCAATAATCGTCCTAATTGTTATCCCCTGACTATCTCATTTTTAAAAAAGAAGCCAGATGCACTTTTTTGCATCTGGCTTTTTATATAAAAATGTGTTCTGTATATTTCCTTATATACTGCAAATAATACGCTCTGAGTGGAGTTTTTAGATTCCTTCAAAATTTATTCAAAAGAGGTATGTCTAATGTCAAATCTATTCCCAACTAATCGTGATTTCTTTTTTCCACAATCCCATTTATTTGACCAAACTTTTGACTCCTTCTTCTCTAAAATGAGTCATCCTAGCTCAGATATTGTTGAGAAGGAAAATTGTTTTGAAGTGAAAATGGATATTCCAGGTATGAAAAAAGAAAATATCCATGTTTCATACCACAATAATGTTTTAACAGTTGAAGCGAGTCAACGTCATGAGCTAGAAAACAAAGATGAATCATCAAACTTTATCCATCGGGAGCGCACAAGTCGCTCATTCAAACGCCAATTTATTATTAATCATGTGCAATCTGATAACATCGAATGTAAATATGAAGATGGTGTATTAAATATTACTTTACCTAAAATGAAACAAGAAACATTTGATAAAGGTCATCGAATTGAAGTTCAATAATTGATTAGCTTATTTATTTGAATAATTTCACATATTATTAAGCACTCCTACTAAACGTACAAATCCCATGAGCCTTGAATATGTCTCAAAGGATTTGTTTTAAGCTTTACGGAGTGCTAATTTTATTTTCACTCTATTCTAAGGACATAGTAGACATACTTATTTTAAAATAGTTGAATGCCAAACTAGATCCTATTATCTTGGCCGTGAAAAACCTTTTCCAATAATTTCTGAAGCATTTAAGAAAATGACAAATGACTCCGTATCTTGGTTTTGAATCAGTTCTTTTAAATAGACCGCTTCGGATTGCTCTACTACACTAAATAATAAGGCCTTTTTATTGCGTGAGTACCCACCTTCAGACCATACTTTGGTAAAGCCACGATCAATCTCATGTTTGATCAGATGTGAAACTTTCTCTTCGTTTTCCGTAATGATTAGCACTAATTTAGAAGAAGAAGAGTGTAATTGAACAAGATCTATTACTTTACTGCAAATATAGATCGTAATCATCGCATACAAAGCAAGCTCCAAGTCAAAAACAAACATTGCTGCAATCACAATCAATGCATCTATAATCATTTGAGCATAACCACTAGATAAACCTGTGTATTTTTTTATCAGTTGACCAATAATAGTCGTTCCACCTGTGGAACCATTTCCTCTAAAGACAAGGCCTAAACCAACCCCTGTGATGATTCCTCCATAAATAGCTGCTAACATCGGATCATGTATTTCATAAGGTAAAAAAGATGTTCCCCAGATAAAAAAAGGTAAAAGAACTGTTCCAACTAGTGTTTTCACACTAAACTCTTTCCCTAACAAAAAATAGCCAAGAAAAAAGACAGGAATATTAATACACCACTGCACAATAGCTGGTGTCCAATTGTACAAATCATAGAGTAAAGTACTGATACCCACTACACCACCAGCAGCTAATTTCGCTGGTAATAAAAAGGTATTGTAAGATACACTAACCAACAATGCCCCTAATGCAATTAAACTATAGGAGCGTAATTCTTTTGATAAATTCATATGTAATTTCCTTTCAACTTTTTTGGATTCCTTCATTTCAGAGCTTCCGTTTCCCATTCAATTATTTTAACTGATTTTATCATCTATAAATAGTCGATTTTTTTAGATTGTGAGGAAATTAATATTTATCATAATTCAAATAATTTAAGTCTTATAATTCAATAGTATAATAAAATATTCCCATTGTTATTGAAAGAGATTTAGTTAGTTTATCATTTTATATAAAGGGGTGGATGTATGAGCCTGGGTTGTGTTCATGAATTCGAATTGGTAAAAGAAAAGAATTGGTATATAGTGAGATCATCTGTAATTCATGAAGACTTTATAGATTATATAAATGAACAAGTTAGTATTGAAAATAATTTATTTTTTGATGGTGTTCCTTCGATTAATCCAAGTTTCAAGAAAGGCCCCTACTCTGAATCGATTCCTTCAGAAAAAGGGTTTAATCTTTATTCTGAAACTATTTTTAATCGACATTCTGTTCAAGAATTAAAGGAAATGTTTTCACAATGGAAGGGAGTTGCATTAGCCTTACCAGCTGATCTTTATTATTATGATTTAGAATCAATGGATGAAAAAACAAGAAATTCATTAACCGAGGAAGAGCTAAAATGGAGTACAGATTATTATTTTGACAAAAAAGAAATAATTAAAAGCATCAATATTTGTTTAAATATTGTAGATAAACTAAAAGATCCCCAATATATTCTGTATCATAAAGGTATTTGAATCTATTTCATAAATCAGTATTCTGTTAATAAATACGAACAATTCAGACCAACAAAGCATCTAATATTCATAGTTGACAATTCCGCTCCAGACGACGCTTTCCACGGGCTTGACTTCAATCTCCTCGGGTCAACACGATGTTGATCACAAAGCCGTTGCCACAGGACGTGGCGTTCTTAGGCTTTGTTCCTTAATGACGTTCCTGCTGAGGCTTTCAGTTCAAGCTATTCCCGTAGGAGTCGCCGTCTTCCGCTCCATATTGAACAAAAGTATAAACATTAAATGTTCGGAATTTTAATATTAATTTTGCATTATGAAATTGACTCAATTAGAGAGTTTTTTAATTCACAAATTAAAAAAGGTCTTTCAACAATTCAATAAATTGTTGAAAGACCTTTATCTTCGTCTATATACTTCGTTTAGTAATCAAAAATTGTAACGATCCTTTTTCTTACTCTCTTTTTCAATTCAGATTATGACAACCACTTAGGTGGAGTATCCTTAGACCAATAAATTTCACCTAAGTTGTAGTGTGAGGAAAATTGGTCAGTATATGTGTGATAGTGGAAGTTGTAATAGTAACCATCAAATGGACGATTTTCTGTGCGTACATGGAAGCGGATGACGTCTTTTTTTGTTGACACATTATAGATATGGAACATTTTTTCTGAATAATCACCGCTTGGCTTTTCTGTAATTGCTAAATTCTTCATTTCTTGTGGATCTACACTATCTAATGTCATATGAATAGCTTGTTCGATTTTTGGGAAAATAATATTATCGAATTCATCGCTAATCTTTGGACCAATTTTACTGCCGAATTTCATATAAGCTTGTTCTTTTGCATGTTCTAGAATATTATCAGAAAATATCTCACTATCTGCTATTGAATGATCTTGTTGAACAGCATTTATGTAATTTTCTGTATTTGATGATTGTTTAGATAGTTGGGTTTTATGGTTTCCGTTATGTTCTAAGAGGTTTTCCCAGATGGAATGACTTGGTGTGATGACGCCAAGCGTTAAAACCGCAACTGTTGAAACTAATACTTTTTGAAGCCATTTCTTCATATTAACTTCACCTACTTTTGAACATTTTTAAAACATCTCTTTTATACTATATACGATTTTTATAAGTAGAGGTTCCATCTTTTTGTAAATCATTGTACAATTAGGAAGAAATAATATGTTCTTTTTGTACAGAAGGAGGGCAAATTTTAATGTCAATTGCAATCGGTATTGGTTTTTTAGCGCTATTATTCTATTTAATGTCTCTTTGTATCACCGACTAATGCAATACATTATACAAAACGGAAGAACTATGTGAGTTTGTTCTCATAGTTCTTTTTTATTAATTTGCAATACTTATGGATTGCTTACTATATTTTGGATCCTCTAACGCTTTCAAGATAAAATTTGCGACATCTGCCCGAGCAATACTTCTACCCTTTTCTGGAATCCCTTCTACTGCTTCACGATATTTTCCGGTTTCTTCCCCATTCGTTAACCCCATGGGTCTAACTATTGTATAGTCCAAATGATACTTCATAATTGTGTCAACAGCATGTCGATGATCGAGAAGTGGATATTTTAAAGTTTTCATAATCATCTTACCAGAAATCCCCGGTATTTCACCGTATATACCAGCCGATGCGGTATAAATAATTCGATTTACATTGTGCATTTCCATACCTGAAACAATATGATCAATCATTTTGCCTAATTCTTGTGATTCTTTTAATCCTTTGCTTGAAGCGAGGCAGGATACAACTGCGGTTTGGCCTTTTATTGCAGCCGCAACATCATTTGCTTGTAAAGCATTTCCGTGATAAATATGTAAAAAAGGATGTGAAATTTGAAGCTTAGAAGGTGTTCGCACAAATGCAGTCACTTCAATTTGTTTTTCTAAGGCTAAACGAACAACATGCTGCCCTACTCTTCCTGATGCTCCGAAAACAACTATTTTCATAAAATTCAACTCCCTTTTAAAAACATTATATCGAATGTTTTGCTTCAAAATAAAGAAGGAAGATTTGCCCAATTATTATAAAAGTTGAATTTTGAAGCACTTATTAAAGAGCGTTAAGAAACGTTTTTAGGCAAAGAAAGTGACGAGAATAATAATTCTCGTCACTTTCTTTTTATAATTTCACAAGTATTCTTCCTCTTGCTTCTCCTTTAAGTAATGTTGGAAGAACTTCAGGCAGTTGGTGTAAGCTTACTTCTTTTAATACGAGTTTTTCTAAGTTTGTAGGTTTGAAGTCGGTGGCAAGACGTTCCCAAGTTCTTAGCCTTTTTTCCATTGGACAATAGACTGAATCGATTCCAAGTAAGTTAATACCTCTTAAAATAAAAGGAAAAATGGTAGTTGGTATTTTGGTTCCTGCTGTTAATCCGCTTGATGCTACCGAACCTCCGTATTGAATTTGACTTATTACAGAAGCAAGTGGTTCACCACCAACAGGATCAACAGCTGCTACCCATTTTTGTTTACCTAACGCTTTGATCTTTCCATCATAAACATCTTCACGTGAAAGAATCTTTTGTGCACCAAGTTGTAACAAATACTCGTGTTCTGATTCTTTTCCTGTACTAGCTTCAACTAGATATCCTAGAGTAGATAGAATCGATACAGCAAAGCTACCAACTCCTCCCGTTGCTCCGGTTACTAGAACTGTCCCTTTTTCAGGAGTAAGATTATTTTCTTCTAAACGTTGAACAGATAGAGCTGCGGTAAACCCTGCTGTACCTATGATCATAGCCTCTTTCAAAGAGAGGCCTTTTGGAAGTGGAACAACCCAATCAGCTGGTACTCGAGCATATTCACTAAATCCGCCGAAATGAGAGACACCTAGTTCATAACTAGTAACTATTACTTCGTCGCCTTTTTTAAAACGAGTATTATCTGACGAAACCACTACCCCTGCCAAATCAATCCCCGGAACAAAAGGATAATTTTTTACAATATTGCCATTAGGAACAGATGCCAAGCTATCTTTATAATTCACACTCGAATAATGTACGCGAATCAATACCTCTCCTTCAGGTAAATCTTGAAAAGTAAGCTGCTCAATTTCTACTGAGAAATGGTCCTCTTTTTTATCTACCACAAGTGCATGAAATAATTTCTCCATCATTTTAACCCCTTTCAATTACTCATCAATCTCGCGATCTGTATTCTTTGGATTGATTCATAAAAATGTTATTATTGATTGTTTATATCCTTATCAACAAACTGATGAATTTCCAACAGACTTGTTAGTACATATCATTTCTTGATATTGATAAATTCATTATAGATTTCATCATTTGACCGGTCAATATAATTTTGACCAGTCAGAATAAAAATATTCGTTTTTGACTAATTTTTCGACTAGTCATTTTTGTGTATAATAGATTTAATAATAATGGATGGTGAATTTTAATGAGCAATAAAGCCGAAGAACGGCGCGAGCAAATTTTAAGAGCTGCCTTTCAAGCTGTCTCAGACAAAGGCTATCATAGTGTTACCCTTCAGGATATCGCAGACTACGCAGATGTCAGTAAAGGGGTTACAAGTTACTACTTCCAAAATAAGGAGGATGTATTTGGTCACCTACTTGAATGGGTTACTGAAAAAATTTACAGAAATGAAAATGAGGCCATTCGTAAAAAACATACTGCAATTGAAAAATTACAAGCTTATGTCAATGCAGCCTTTTCTAACCCTAATGACAATCGTAAATTTTACAGAGTATATCTTGAATTTCTCGCTCAAGCGAATCATAACAAACAATTTCGTCTAACAAATAACCAGTTTTATGAAAACTGTTGGTCAATTGGACGTGAAATTATTAAGCAAGGTCAAAAAGAAGGAACTTTCGCTCTGGTGGATATTGATCAGGCTTCCTATGCAATCCGAGCACTAATTGATGGATCTCTTATTCAATGGTTAATGCGAAACGATGATCAATTACATGCATTCTATCGTGATAATTGTTTTAAAACAATCTATAGTTACTTAACCAATAAAAATGATTAATATTATAAAAACCGAGAAGTGAATTATTTCTCGGTTTTTTCATGTCTCAAAATTTTAAATTTTTTATGGCTCCCCAATCCCCATTGCCAAAAGTAAAAAGAATGCAAATAGTAATATCAGTCCATTTCCTATTATGCCAATTATGGGAAGTAAAAATCGTTTTGACAATACCCAATAAGATATGGCACATATAATACCAATAATTGATAAGATACTAAAAATAGAAATTATTAAATAAATATCAGCATCTGGTCCTCTTAAACTAAAAAAGAAAATGATAGATACTATTACAAGTACCACTGATATAATACCTGATTTTCCACCTAAACTTTTCTTGTTCAAAACTCATCCCCCTCACCGAAGTTTCTTATTTTATCATACCATTTTTTGGTTACATTAAACTATCCAAAAACCATTACATCCTCCCTAGATTAAAGAAAACGTTTCTATAGACCTTCATGATGATTGCTATTGGTTGTCTTTTTGTATTCGTAAAATTTTTTTAAAATTACTTGATAACATTTTAAATTATCGTTATACTAATTTTTGTTATCCACGATAACAATTATCCAAGATAACTTTTTTTCAATTCCTAAGCCATTAACTTTCCAATCTTCTTACCCATATAATACTGCGACATGTATTTTAGCGTTTGTGATTAATTTAACTTTTCAAATTGATAAAAACTTACATAAAAAATGGAACTTTGCTCTATTTTGCTTCTGATTTCAATGTGTAAAGGTAAGTATTTTTATTGGAAAACTTATTGCTTTGATTAGAGATTTTTTAAAAGGAGATTTTAAATGGAAAAAGAAAAATTATGGACAAAGGATTTTATTAGTATTACTGCAATCAATTTCTTTTTGATGTTAACATTTTATTTGTTGATGGTTACCATCTCAGTCTTTGCTGCTGAGCAGTTTGGGGCAAATGAAAGTAACGCTGGGTTAGCCTCTAGTATTTTCGTCATTGGAGCTCTTTTTGGTCGTGTATTTGGTGGAAAATTGATCAATACGATTGGCCGAAAAAAAATACTACTGCTTGGAATTTTCATCATGATTTTAAGTTCTATTATTTACTTTATTCCTGGTAATCTAAGTTTACTAATGGCAAACCGAGTCTTACATGGATTTGGCTTTGGGGTTGCTGGTACTGCTACTGGAACAATTGTGGCACAAGTTATTCCCAATAGTCGTAAAGGTGAAGGAATTGGTTATTTTGCACTTAGTATGACACTTGCTACTGCAATTGGACCTTTTATCGGTATCTACATTTTAGACCACTTCCAATTCAATGCTATTTTCGTATTTTGCATAATTTGTATTGCTGTTAGTCTAGTTCTTTCAATCCTTATTAAGGTTCAAGAAATCCAGCTTACTGAAGAACAATTAAATGAAATGAAAGGATTCAAATTATCTAATTTTATCGAACGAAAATCTGTTCCAATTACGCTAGTAGCAACAGTAACAGCATTCTGTTATTCAGGTGTCCTGTCTTTCTTAACATTCTATGCTAAAGAAAATCATGTGACAGAAGCAGCAGGTTTCTTCTTTGTTGTCTATGCAGCAGCCGTTCTCATTACACGTCCATTCACAGGTCGTCAATTTGACTTAAAAGGTCCAAACTTTGTTATGTATCCAGCTATTATTGGGTTACTGTTCGCTTTATTTATTCTCAGTCAATCAGATACGGGACTGGTTTTACTAATTGCCGGAGCATTTCTAGGATTCGGCTATGCTACCTACATGTCAAGTTCTCAAGCAGTTGCAATCTCATCTGCTCCCGCTCACCGTGTTGGACTAGCTACTTCAACATTCTTTATCTTAACTGATATTGGATTAGGGGTTGGACCGTTTATCCAAGGATTATTTGTACCATTTGTCGGGTATTCTGGTTTATATATGATTCTAGGAGTTTGTGCAATTCTTTGTTTACCATTACATCATTTTTTATATGGAAAAAATGCTCCAAAAGGAAATGAATAGCTATATTTTGGAGATACTCGAGAAAGGCTTCTGCTTTTCTCGTTTTTTTTGACCAAAATTCGTATACAGTTTTTCTACTTTCTTGTGAATAACAGCATTTATTTGTATTCCATTTCAAATAATCCTATACTCTAAAAGAAATGAATTATTTCTATCATCTCTACTTATAGGAGGTTAATATGGACGAACTAAATTTTTTCCATAATTTTTTACTACTTTATCGCCCTTTAAATAATGTTTTAAATAAAAAATTAGAAGAATATAATCTTTTTACATCACAATGGTCTATTCTATTCTATATAAATAAGTATGAAAACATTACACTTGTGGAAATTGCAAATCATTTGTATGTAGAGCGCCCGACTATTACTCGTGCTGTTCTAAAACTGGAAGAACTAAACTACATAGAACAAATTCAAAGCAACAATCGACGTGAAAAAAGAATTCAACTAACGCCATTAGGGCAAACTGTGTATAATGATATTCGAAAAACATTTGACAACTATCAACAACAAGTTTTAGCCGGCGTTTCTGACGAGGAACTGAAAAAAATGATTCATTTGATGGGGACTATTCGTACAAATATAGTAGAAAATTAAAAAACCTGCAAATTTTGCAGGTTTTTTTTATATCTTATTTTCAAATTTCAATAATACCATAATGAAACTTTGATGTTAATCGAATGTCCCTTTTAAAATGATATCGATCAAATAATGGAGATTTAAAGTGAGCCTTTAAAACAACCCTCTTTTTCGCTACACGTTTCGCCTCAGCAATCCACTCATCTGATAAAGAATCATGTAATCCAGCATTTCTTAGAGGGGTGAAGTTTGTTGACTTCTCAATTGTTTGTTCAAACATTGGATCCATATAAACAACATCAAATGAATGATTTGATTGTTTCTTTAAATAATCGATTGCCAAACTTGGGATAACAGTAATTCTATCCATACATTTTAGTAAAGGCAACTGTGATAGATCATAACTTTTCATTCCCTCATTGACAATAAAGGCCACATTCGGATTTCCTTCACAACCAACTACTTTTCCAGAATTACCAACTGCAAAAGCGGCTAACATACTGTCCGAACCAATCCCTAATGTACAATCAAGCATTGAATTTCCTTCTTCTAAAGCCACTGCATCTAAAAAAGGATCGTGTTCTCCTCTTGCAACACGTTTTAATCGAAATGCTGCAGAACTTGGATGAAAGAAAAATGCCTCATTTGCCCCTAAAGGATAATATTCATAACGATGTTTTCCTGCAACTACTATATTTGCCCGTTCAATCTCTGCAATTTTCTTAACAGATCTCTTTTTTCTCTCTACAAATGAGGCTGTTAGCACCTGACATGCTTTTCTAGCTAATAGGCGTGATTCCTCGTCAGGACGCCCTGCAGTTGTAACAATGGTTTTTATTTCGCACATACTTGATCAAGCACGCCTGCTAAATGATCGCGAACTTGTTCCATTGTATAACCTTCAATTTGTTCACGAGGAATAAAGTACGCTAAATTACCATCTTGCCAAACAGCAATTGATGGTGAGCTTGGTGGTACTTCTTCGAAGAAGCTACGCATTTGAGCAGTAGCTTCACGATCTTGACCAGCAAAAACTGTAACCAAATGATCTGGTTTGTGATCTGCTTTTTCAATTGCAGCTGCTACTGCTGGACGTGCAAGACCTGCTGCACAACCACAAATTGAGTTAATGACAATAAGTGATGTTCCTTTTGATTCTTGCATATGTTCAGCCACTTCATCAGGTGTTTTTAACTCTGTGAAGCCAACATTCACTAATTCTTCGCGCATTGGTTTTACAATGCCTTGCATATATTCTTCGTATGCGTTCATCATTTCATCCTCTTTCTGTTATCTCTATAATCCTTGATATATCGGATTTTCATCTTTTTTATTGTAACTATAATTTCAAAGAATTTCATCTTTCTTCACTCTAAATGTTATTTTTCAGTTACTTTTTTGTTACTTTCTTTAATTCCTGTAATCCTTGCTAATATTATGATACTTAGTTAAAACAAAATCCCCTCATACACTTTTGGTTGAGGGGTTAATCAAAACTTTTATATTCTTTCCCCATAAGCACGATTGTTGCATCTGTTAAATCAACAATTCTCTCAGGTGAAACTACTAACAATCTCCTACCCTTTAACTCAACTTGTTTACACTTTCTAAAATCCTTCTTTGAGTGAAGTAAGAGTGTGTTTCTGTTATCCAGATATATTGCTCTTAAAAAATACTTCTTCATCTCATCACATCTATACTAATAGAAGTAATTCGACAAATTAGCCAAATAACCTTAAATCCAAAGGTGATATTCCTACAACGTTATCTAAACTAATTGGTCCCTGGATACTCATAAACGGGTCACTGTAAAAAAACTCTCTACTTTGTTCGTGGATTCTTGTGATTACTCCCCTATGGAACTCAAACTTCCCATCGTTCCAGATTTTATATTCAAGTTCTAACTTAGAGTTTAGAGCATTCATCAGATTCATTTGCATATCCTCTAGTTCCCATTCTTCTTGTTGTGGTTTTTTAATGTATCCATCACGTCTTTATCTTTTTGCAATAAATGTACATGCTCAGGCATCATCATAGCCATTGACCATTTAATACTGCCACGATCTTTTTGTTTTGCTGATAAATAAACCTGGTATTGTTGTTCTTCGAATGTCATATTGCTTCACGCTCATTTCTTACAGGTAACACAGCAAGAACGTTATTAATAATAAAAGTACGTTTAGCATGTTTCATGAAACAAAAGGCTTGGAACTTGTCACCATTTTGGAATAACCAATAATCCAGGTAATGAAGACGAGGATTCAATTTGCATTATCCCTTTACTGTTTATTAAGTTAGTACCGGCAGATTCTGCTTTTACAAAATTATTATTAAGACTAAAAATAGAAAGTAGCAAAATAATTATCATACTAAACTGTATGATGATTTTGATATTTTTTTGTTTTAAAACCATTTTAATCCACTCCTTTATGAAACATTATAGTTTTTGTAGAATACAAAAAAAGGATTATTTATAAAAATAATCCTTTTAATCCATATAAATTAGTGCTTAATAATTAAATTACCTTATATTAAAATAGCTTTAAATTCCTGAATGATAAATATAAAACTTGTTAGTTAATACTTTTTTCGAACAATCAATTGCTTTTTCGAGATTATCCATTATTTCTTTTTTATTAAAATCATCGAAACCGTCTTCAGAAGTGAATTCATCTGGTTTATCTTGTAAAAATTCCTTCCATGATTTAAATGTTTTTAATAAATTTTCAGCAGATTCCTCGATAAAAAGACTATTACCAGCTCTACTATATCCATCCATTTTCGGTTGGCCATTCATATTTGGATTTAAACAAGGTACATTATTTAACTCATTCTCACCTAAACTATAAATTATATAATCAATAAAATCATCATCAATAATAAAACTTTCAATTACATATTGATTATAACTATCTCTATCATCTTCACTCGGGTAAAAAGCATCTAGCAATTTTTTATCTATAGTATTTGGAATCAAGAAAAATTTATGGGGTATCATATAATCACTCCTAGATATAATAGTTAAATTATAGCATTTATGATAACATATTCATCACAAAGAAACTTATATCGTTAACTTTAACATTATTATCTTTTTAAAATTTCAGTGTATACTTAATCTCACTATGAGTGGGCATTCCATTATGCCAAGATATTTCTTGCTTCCCATAACCAGTCGAAGGTGGGTCCACAACTTTAAGTTGGCCGTCGCATACCACATACACAGCATTTTCATGTAAATCAATTTCAGCAATCATATCTGGATCAATTTCAGTAACTTCGTCTTTTTTTGCTACCAAATTATATTCACCCCACCGATCTAATAGTATTGTCCAATATCTCACCAATTTCTAAAAATTCATCCCTTATCGGACATTTTAAACATTCACTTGTATATTTCTCAGAATCCCTGTATGGGCAACTTTTACATCTAAAATTAAATAGCAATCGTTGCCGTTCTAATGCCTCCTTGCGTATGCAAGAAATCATTTATCTCACCACTTTAATATTTTTTATAAATAAACGAATCTTTTAAGATTCTAAAGCGTATAAACTATTAACATTTTGGTAAACATGGAGATAAGACGGCCTCGTAAACCGTCTAATTTTTCTCCACTTTTTCTTTTAGTACACACGTTTGAATTCCCGGTTCAAGCGTGTTTTTTATTTTCCAACTGCATCAATACGGCATATAAGCCACTATTCTTACATTCCGTTTGAATCTTACTAATTTGTCGCCATCCACGTTCTTGATGCGCTTTGATTTTTTGCTCAACATCGTATGGAGTAGATGCTCTTACTATTTTTCGATTATTTTCTCTTCCCCAAGCCATTAAGATGCACACCCTTTCGCGAATTTGTTATATTCATCTTCTAATCGTTCATCACACCAATGGTTGTAGAAACCTTTGCGAGTTACATTGATACACTCTAAGTATTCCTCCACGGCTTTGCGTTCTTCATCAGATAGCTTCATGAAATACCTCCTAGTATCCAGCTGCTTGGCGTTGGTGATTAATTTTATTTTTAACGAAGTATGCTTGTTCTATTTGGTCCCATGTGAAGTTGAGTGCTTTTGACAACTCTGCTAATTTTTTCAGCACACCAATAACACCACGATTATCTTTGTCGTAAAACGATAATTCATTAAATAAATCTAAAAATACATACATAGGATTTTTAGCTTCCTCTTTTTCTAATACCCCCTTCATGATTGCTTGCATTTCATTTGTGGTACATGGTGGATTCTCATTCCAAATATCGAATGCGAAGTGAAGGCAATCGACGTATTCTAGTAACAGTGGATTAAGACCTGTACCATCGCAATTTTCACAATCCTCTGTGCTATGTCCATCTACTGGATTAAAATAATCGAAAAATCCTTCTCCGTTGCATGCTTCACAAACAGCATCATTCACTGTTTCGCCTTGGTAACTACTCCAAAACTTAAACCCACGCCACTCATTCGCACATTCACCAAGTTCAACGAGTAAAGCCAAAATCTTTTTACTTAACCGATCTTCACCATCTTGTACTGGATGATGTTTTTCTATATCTGCATCAAGCACTGCTTGTGCTTCAAATAATTTTTGTAAGTTCATATTGTCCTCCTTGAATTAAAGTAGTGAACCGTCAATTAATAAAACTGATGGTTTTTCATTTCTTAGCAATTCTAAAACTTCACTTATGGGCATTAAATCTTTGCTGTCTTCATCAAAAGCACGACTAGTCTTTACAATCGCATAATCAGAAGGAACTTCTTTAATTTCTTCGTAAGGATTTACACCTTCATCAAAGTTAGCTACTACATCGTTATAAACATTAATTGCAACTTCCCTTTGCTTTAATTAGTGCATAATACGGTTCTTGTACCTCGTAAAATTTGTTTTCCATTTTCTATCTTCCTTTCTTGTTTAGGTTTAAGTTTGTCAGAATGGCAGATCATCTTCCATATTCTGATTATTGTTCGGTGCACTATTAGCAAATGGATCTTCATCAACTCTTGTGTAATTCTGTTGTTGATTATTACCACCATATTGCCCTGTATTTGCGTTTTGTTGTGGCGCTTGGTAATTTGTTTGAATGGTCGATTAATGGCTAAACGGAATCTACATACTGCTACTCCTGATGGTGTGTACTTTAGTTCTGGATCAGCAGTTAATCTCCCAACTCCAACGTAATTGTTAATCACTTATGTCTTCCCTCCCATTCCATCTTGAACATGAATACTACTCCTGCGATGACTGTTGTTGTAATTAAAATATCTGAAACTGACAATCTACTATCCTCCTTTGTATCGCTAAATCTACGTTGTATATTTTTACTATAATTGTTCATTACTCCTATACGTTATGGTATAATTAACCAATTGAAAGGAGGTTTAATAATTGGACAGTTTTGATCCTGTATTCGCATTTATACCAATTTTAGTGATTTTATTTTACATATCCATGATTGTATTTACTGTTTATTTCATGGTGAAAGTCCTTAAAAATCAGAATGATATCAAGGGATTTTTAAATGATATTTCTGACAAGCTAAATCAAAAAGATTAGAAGGGGAAACCCTTCTTTTTTTGTGTCACAAAATCTACGAACTGTGCATTACTTATCTCTAAAACACGTGGTATAATTATCCAAAAATGTGGAGGATTTAAAATGCTCTTACTTTACTATTTGCCAATTATTTTAGTAATATTTCAGCTTTGGTTTTTATTTAAATTCCTTTTCATACTTCAAAAAAATAACAAATTACTAAAAACTATTGCTGACAGGTTAGACAAGCAAAATGAGTAGGCAGGGAAACCTGTCTTTTTTATTTCACATCATCTACGAATAGTTCATTAATTAAGAATTTCCCATATTATGCAAGTTACAAGCCAACCTATAAACGTACCTAGCGCAAATGATTTAGGATGAAAATTTTTCATATTATCTTCCTTTCAGCTACTACATATTTTTCTTCTACTGTTCATTTAATCCCCATCACAACAAATCCATCTTGCTGCTCAAGGTGGATAAAAATGAGAATTAACTATACGCATTTAGAGGATTACATCAAAAATCTTTATCTAAATATTGGTATCACAGAGCCTAAACAGCTTGAAATGAAAATTATCGCTTCACGATTGCATATGAAAGTACTATTCGTTCCTTTTAAATCGATGTGTACTGGAAGTTTAATTTGTATTGATGCTAGATTGACTAAAGAACAACAATGGCAGCAATTTGGTCATGAACTTTGTCATGCATTATGGCATAGTGGAAATCAATTAGGTGTTTCCCTAAACAACTTCACACTTATATGCTTCGTCATACCCATATAAGTTTGCTTGCTGAAGCCGGTGTGGATCTTCCTTACATTATGAATCGAGTTGGCCATAAAAATTCAAAGACAACTACTGAAATTTATTTACACGTTACAAAAGGTATGCGGGTAAATGCCAGAAGTAAAATGCATATTAAGTTTAGTAATTTACTAAATTAAAAAATAGGCACTATTTAAGTGCCTATTTAGCATAATATTTGTCCAATAAAATAATTATTTGACTTTTTCTTCAAAAAATCTATATAAAGATCATAAATAACAGATATCCATAGAAAATTTATAATAATTTCTTTAGAATCATACGGTAGGATATCTACATCATGAAAATTATTCGCATGTGCGAACAAATTTCTTACTTTTAAAATTTCATCATTTTTTAAACTATATTCACCTAATCTAGCCTTAAAATATTTATTAAATTTCCCCCAATTTTTCTTAAAATATCTATCTCTTATTGCTATACTTACTGTTTTATATTGTTCTGCACAGCAAATATACCTGTACTTAACACTATCAGACACCATATCAATAAGACTCATTGGCTTAGAAGGTACAGTTCCATTATTAATCATTTCTTGAGCTTCATATGCTTGTGAATACATTATGTAAAATTCTTGAACAAAAGAATATTTTTCATTTTCTTTAATCCATTTCATCAATATATCATGCATGAAATCCCTCCTGAGCGAAAAATGTATGAAAATCAGAATAAATGTTATTAAATTGTTATTTTTTGAGTAATAAAAAGAAGAAAATAAGCCACAAACGTTGATAAAACAAGGGTTTCAAAAATGATGAACGCATATATTCTTCGTATGCGTTCATGATTTCATCCTCTTTCGAATACTTTTAATTTCCTTATATTTTCAAGGTTTTTACTCTCTTATTGTATATGTACTTTCATTTAATTTCATCCATTTTTACTCTTCATGTGATTTTTATGTGATTTTTTCACCTAAAATCACCACTCAATGATCCCGTACCAATTTCAAAAACCTTTGGATAAAGAGTCCATAAAAACAAGCACTATATCTTTTAACAAACAAACTGCAGAAGCGAAAGGGTTATTCCCGATTTTTAAGCCTAAACCAACACCCAAGAAAAAGAAAAAAATAACAGCTCTACTTTATAAAGGTGCAAAGAAGAAGGTATTAAAGTTAAAGGAAGAAATTCTACATATAAATATTCAAAAGTATGGGTACCCTTTACATCTATAATTAAATAGCAACCTCTGCGGATCTAATGTCTTTGGCGTAGTTTTGAAATCATTCATTTCACCATTTTAATATTTTATATTAACAGACGAATCTTTTGAATAACTTAATAACAAATTGTTAAAGATGGAGCTAGACGGTATGCTAATCGTCTGCTCACAACTCTTTTCTTAGTTACACGTTTGAATGGCGGTTCAAGCGTGTTTTTTATTTTCCAACTGCATCAATACACCTGAACGTCCAAACGCAAGATTAGAGGATATCCCAGCTGGAGCAAGATTTAATGAGCCTGAAATAAGTGCTGCTCTTACAAGAGATGTTGTTTCTGGTTTATTATCTTCAGTCAAGGCATCGGTATGTCAATTAGGGAAGATATAGGTATGATGTTCCCCAATTCCAATAAAACGGCACTACTCCAATTGCATTACCACCCAATAGAGAAAAATACTAGTCACTCCAATTTAATATACATAATAATTTGCACTAATTAAACAAACTGTTATTTTTTACAATCCCCACTGGTAGTAATAAAATATTTTATTAGAATTCTAATATTAATAAAGAAATAAATCTCCTAAACAAAAAAGCCAACTTTAAAAGTTGACTTTTTGGGGATGCAAATTATTTTTTTATTATTCGGTTGGAGTTGTTGTTTCTACTGGTGTTGTAGCGTCATTTGATTGTGTTGATTGATCTTCTGAATTCGCTTGATCATTATTATCTTGTGCATCAGTTTGTTCACCATTATCTTGTGAATCCGTTTGTTCATTGTTATCTTCTGTTCCTGGTTGATCTGTAGTTGTAGATTCATCATCCGTTTTTGGAGTAGTAGCTTGTTCTACTAAAGATTTCAAACGTTCAATTTCATCTGCAACCAATTGTTGTAGTTCTTTTGATTTCGTTGATAAAGCTTCATACTCTGTAGCATTTAATCTCTTTTTTCTATTTTCATTTTTTAATTGTTTATCCATTGCACGAAGCTTGTTGATCTCTGCTTTTAATTTTCCTTTATAACTTTGATACTTTTTGGAAGCCGTTTTTTTATTTAACTCTTTATCCACCGTTCCATCTTCACTGACAGCAAAATCTGTGTTGATTGATTGAGAAATCTTATTAATAGTAGAATCTACACTATTCATTCGTTTTTCGATAGTCTTACTATATTTGGATTTCAATTTTTTAGTTTCTTTTTGATCTTGATTTTTTTTGTCTTTATGATTTGTTTTATTTTGATCTTTTTGATCTTTTTGATCTTTTTGATTTTCTTCGGCATTTACATTTTCCTGATCTTTTTGAACTTGTTCTTTTTGATGTTCAGATTTTCCATGATTTGAACCTTTCGCACTTGCGAATGAAGCTGTTCCTAAAACTAAACTAACTGCTACTAAACTAGATAAAACTTTTGTAGAACTTTTTGTTTTCATTACCTTTTCCTCCTAATGGGTAACGGTAGCTGGCTGGCATAGATAAGTTATCCTTAGCCCCGATAGCTTTGTGACATCAGATTTCCCTGATTGTACCCTTTTGATTTTAATCAATTAATTTATCGTACTCTTTCAGGAAATTTGAAGAGCATTTTATTATTTTTTCTTAAAATAACATCCAACCTATGTACACACAATTTAATGGGGGTTCTCATAACTTAATAATAATGGGAAGAGAGATGAGGGAGGCATAGAAATGACAAACAAAAATAATTATCAAACGTATCAAAACGGTCGAAATGGTCGAAATGATCAAGATGAAGAATCCCCAGAACTTATTGCTGCTAGGCTTGCCTTAATTGGATCAGCACTCGCTACTATAGGAGATGGAATAACGACAATAGCTGCTGGAATCGCATTACAAGCATTAGAAAATCAAAAGAATCAAAACAACAATAATTCCAAAAAGCAAGCAGATCAGTCCAAACAAATTGAACGTTTACAAAAACAAATCGATCAATTGGCAAAGCAAATGGCAAAAAGATAGCATGTTACAATTTAAGAATACTTATAAAAATTTAGATAACCATGAAACTTAACTTATTTGTAAAGTTTCATGGTTTAATCTTGATCAATATGGATATTCGATAATTTCATTAAGTCTTTAAGTAACTGGAAACATTGCTAATACTTGATCAATTTTAAACGTACGATGAGCTTGTTTTGTGAAACAATAAGCCTTAAATGTATCTTCAGAAATAGTCAAGATCTTTACTCGCCTTTTTGTAACTGCACCAGTTTTAGATATATACATAATTGTGACTAATTGATTTCGGTTCATTGCTTTAATCAACCGCTCTATCAGAACATCCCCTCCTTTAATTGTTATATATAGAATATATGTTCCTTTTTTATAGTATTCTTAAAATAAAACAATAATTTCATATCAAAATAGACCTATTTTCTAACTGGAAAATAGGTCTATTACTCGTATGAATACATTTAAAAATTATATTCAGTTATTTTAAACCTTTTTCTTTTAATAACTTTTCTTGTTCCTTTGCTTTCTTTGTAACAATATAACTATTTTTCCAAACACCATAAATGACTAGAACAAAAGGGATTCCATTGAGTAACACTTGATTAAATGCATTAATGGATTCTTGAGAAAACCAATCAAAAGTAACACCTATTGATCGTAGAAATAGTAATATTGCAGATAGTAATCCCCCAAACAATGCGACAATTTGTTTTAACTTATCCGCCGTCAAAGTATTCCTCCATTCAACAATATTTCTTAAAATTTTTGACACCGACAGTAAAACCCCTTAATAGATACTATTCGTTCTAACTATCTAACATTCTTCATATTATGTATTAAACAAAAAATAAAGCGGTAAGTGCTGTACTTTAAAAGATTTACTACAGATAATTTGTATGCAAAACTTAGTACAATTTATAACTCTCAAATCCACCATCTTATTTGTTCATATCCAAAATTTAAAGTCCCACTCCCTTTCTTACCTGAGAATTTAATGTCAGTTTTATACAGCCATCAATTTATTTATCCTTTTAAGCTTCAAATGAATTTCTTTAGAATGAGGATGCATAATTGTGATTCGAATTAAATTTTTTCGATAAAAGAGGGATTTGGTGAAAAATAATGATCAATTTAAAAATCTTCAATCTCAAATCAAAGATTCCAGTAAGTTAGCTGTACTCTCTGCTATATTACAAACTTTAAGTGATGCAGTCGATGTTCTATCAAATTTAGCGGAAATTGAGGAAGAAAGCGAAAGTGTTAAGATTCAGAAAAACAATACGATTCAATTACAACAAATGCAACAGCAAATTCAGCAGTTATCCATTCAATTATCTAGAATTGAACGAAGAATACGCTAAAAAAACTTATTTTTTTATCGCTAAAACAATATACATGTACAACGCGGAACTACTTTTTTAGTTCAGCGTTTATTTTGGTTATAATGGCTAATTAATGGATATATATTAATTTATGAATTAATATTAGGGGTCTTTTACTATTCAGGTAACTACAAAATAGCAAAGGAAACGGAGGGATTTGAGTTGAAAAAGCCAATTGGGGTAACTCTTATCAGTTATTTTTATATTTTTGGAATAACCATTTTAATATTTATGACGTTTTTCCTTCATCAAATTGCAAACGTGTTTGGTTTTACAGATCGATTTGGGTTTCCAAACTTTCCGGAAGAATTGTTTAGAGTACTATTGGCGATTGTTACATTAATCATGATTTATGGTTATATGAATTTAAAAACATGGGGATTTTGGCTAATGATTTTATATTCTATTAGTTTTGGAATAGTTAGTTATCTTATACTACTGTCCTACAATAAGGAACTGTTTATTGGAAACTTTATATGGTCAGCAATTGTCTTAGTTTATTCGATTTCGGTTCACAAATACTTTTTCAATTCAAAATATGTTAAGAAAATTCGATAAAAAATACGCCCATCTCATTCTAATTAGGCTTTTACTATTTCGAAAACTGTCCACTTTCTAAATACAATTTAATAAACTGCACACATTCTTCTTGATTTCGAAAACATTCATGAAATACATCTGATTGCAGCGTTTCAATAAAACGATCAGTTTTTCTAATAGAAATATTAGAAAAGTTAATTTCTTCTCCAGGTACTAAGCTGTTTATTTTTTCGTTAATAGATTTTAAGTTAACTTGTTTTTCAACATATTCAAATAAATCTAATTGCATATTCATTAAGAAATCACTCCCTATGTTTAATTTTCTATACAATTTCCATTTTTCCTGCTTATTTTAATAATGCTTTTTACAATAGACAAGTTCCTAAATTCGCCCAACTTTCATAAGGTATTCATGAGAGGTGATAGGAATTGAATGATAATATGTTTAATGGACAAATGCAGTGCCCTATATTGAATGATTTACAAAAAGCAATGGATGGAGAACATGGAGCAATTTGTTGTTATGAGGTACTGGCTAATCAGGCACCTAACCCTAAAATTAAAAAACGAATTTTAGAGATAAGAGAAGATGAAATTAGACATTATCAAATGTTCTCACACATTTATTTTTGTTTAACAGGACAGTATTATCAACCTAAAAACCCAGCTCCATGTCCTAAAACTTTTAGAGAAGGGATCAATCATGCATTTCATGACGAACAAGAAACAGTCGATTTTTATCATGGAATGGCAAGAAAAATACAGGATCCTTGGATTAGTCATGCATTCTCTGATGCAGCTTCGGATGAACAAAATCATGCTGTATGGTTCTTGTATTTTATGATGAACTGTCACAAATAAAACATAGTATCACTATACAATACATCAAATAATTCTTTACCTATAAAAACCAAAAGGTATCAAGAGTTTATCATTACTCTTGATACCTTTTGTGTACAATCTGAAAACTTTTACAACTAAAAATGACCGTTTATAATCTGATGTAGATGTGTATGGTTATATTTTATAAAAGAAAAAACTTTAGGCACACTCAAAATTCGTCGAAATTGCTTATAGCCTGAAATTAGAAATGTATTATTTGTCGATATAAGGTTTTAAAGCACTGACCCAAATAGCGTAACCAGCTCCATTTAAGTGCAAACCATCTCTTGTATATTTTGGATCCAATTGATTCCCTTTTAGAAATTCATCATGAATATTCACCATAGGAATTTGGTGTTTACTTGCTAGTTGTTGGAGACCTTCGTTTAATTTTATTACTTGAGAATTGTGAACTCTGTATCCATATAGATTGTTATTCACTGGTAAAACTGAAGTAATGATAATTTGTGTATTGGGACTTTTTTGTTCAATATCGGTTAATATTTTATCGTAATTATTTAATGTTTGTTTTTCAGTAAAACCTATTGCAATATCATTCACACCAATCATTAAAACAATACTTTTCGGTTGACCACTTGTGATTGTATCTAATCTTTTTAGAAGACCAACTGTTGTGTCCCCTCCAATACCACGGTTTAAAATTGGTCCTACTGGAAACTCTTCTGACCATTCATTGTATAAAATCATACTATCGCCTAACATGACTGTTGATTCTTTGGTAACTGCAAGGCGCTCAAACAATGTTTGTCGTTGTTCATAGTGTGCAGGTCGTAATACAATGGATTCTGATGTTGTCGTTTTTTTGTCTATTTGCTTTTTCATATGAGCAAAACTATTTGTTTGAATAAGTACTGTAATCAAAGAAGTTAAAAGGACAATATTCACGACAAATGAGATTCTTAAACTTTTTTTCATACGAATCACCCTCTTACAATTTTTCCAGTACCATTTGTAAAGTATATTACATATATAATATTATTTTATCTGTTTAAGTCCTTATAAGCGAATAAAAACCTTACTTTTTTCATTAAACATTTACAAATGTAATATAATCTACTATACCTTGTGCAATTGCTTTCTCTTTTTCAGATAAACAATAATTTTATACTTATCAAAATAGCCCGTATTTCTGTTTCTCCTTCGTGCATAAAATAGTGATTTTTTTATGCCTCTATTTCTTTAAAAAATTTTAACTATCACTTTTGAATACATCCTGTGATTCTTCTCTTTAGATTTTATAACAAAAAATTCTCCACCACTTCAGTTTTCTTATTTTCACTTTCTGATCATCAATCTAATTTTAAGTACTAAACTTAATTCTTTTAGTATAGCTTGTACAACCTTTTAATTAACATTCACACCTTTTCTCCATCTGGTGATTATTTCGCCGGAGTAAATCTTTCTTGTACAACATTCCCCTTTTTCAATGAACGCAATGAACTAGAGAAATTCCGATAAAGTAAACAATAAAAATTCTTAATCTTACATAATACAAAATATCTTTTATTGTAAGCATATTCATTTACCTTCATCGATTCGACATTTATTGCATCGAATCTTCTATTCTTCAAAAAGAACATTTTAGCATACCTCTCCCCATTTCAATTTTCGACAAACGCAGATTAATAAAGTCTAGCTCATAATGTATATTCATTGCAGCAAATCATTTTGTTCTGTTATCTTCATAGCCTTTAATCCTCCAAAATACAAAAATATTGTTGTTTCGTCTTTAACCACCTGATTTAGACGTAAATTTCTATTTTCGTTTTTTTTATTGTAGGATTCGACTTTTGGTTTACTTTTTAATTAAATACTATATTTCGTCATTATTCTTCAATCTATAATTCGACAAAGTATTTTGTTCAAAAGATCAATTGTAAGAACATATAAAGAACTCTATAACATCAAAAAAGCTGAACCATCTATTCATGGCTCAGCTTTTCCATCATTTGCTAGGTTGCAATTGCTAGTATTATGTTAACTAAATATTGTCATAATTGTATGGTTCTTAAAACTAGTCTACCTTCAATGTTGTAAGTTTTATCGGTTATTTATCAATCCACTCTATCAATTCAATACGATTGCCAAATGGATCGTGAATGTAGATTCGATTGGCTCCTGGAAGTAATTGATCTTCTATATACTTCATATGATGATTGGAAAGGTGAATTTTTATCTCTTCGATATTCTCTATTTCAAAAGCTGGATGTGCTTTTTTTGAAGGAGAAAAGGGTTCTTCAATTCCAATATGCACTTGAATATTTCCAAATGCAAACCAAACCCCACCATTTTTCTTTAATGCTTCCGGTTTATCAATTTCTTTAAAATTTAAGATATCTCTAAAAAAATGACGAGCAATCTCTTCACTACCTTTTGGAGCTGCTAATTGAATATGGTCAATCGATTTGAAAATAAACGTCATATTAATCTTCCCCTTTGGTTATAGTGAGGGCCCTTAGTAAATTATAGCATCAATTAATTTGATAAGTAAATTTTATATTAATTATGTTTTATCATAAGTAAATATTATGGGTATTCGAAAAATAAAATAACAAAGGCCACCCTTAATAAGAGCAGCCTCCGTACTATTTATACCTAATGGTTAAGTTAAGATCTGTTAATGTTATGAAATTTGATTATGATCATCATTTTTATAAGTGAATTGCAAGTAGTAATCAATTTGATAGCTAGGATTCATTTTCTATGATTTCTATTTTTTAGACTAAATTTAGAAATAGCCTTACATACTATTAAACTATTTCACTACAATTAATATCAACTCGATTTAATCTGACAAATTATTAGACCTTACACTTATATAATATTGCAGTTAGCTATAAATAATCATTCTAAATTTTACAATTTTTTGAACAAAAAAATCATCTGATTATTTTATGTTTGATTTGATACTGTCATTTTTTATTTACTATTTATCAAATCTTTGATTTTCTCTTCTATCTTATATTGGATTTCATCAACCTTTTTGAAATCAACTGCTTTTTTATAAATTGCCTCTAATTGATCGTGTGATTTTTTTGCTTCGGCTAAGTATGCAGTTCCCTCGTTCATCTTTTCTCGGTATCGAGCTGAAATTGTACTAATTTCTTTCTCATGCATTTCATCTGTTTCGGGATAAATTGCAATTTTGTATAAATCAATGATTTCATCACCTTCACAATCTGGAAAGTATTCATGTGGTGCTGTACTATCAAAAATTGCTATTCCAAGTTCTCGGAAAATGAGCATATCTAAACTGTTTGGATCAAAACCACAATGATAAATTTCCACATCGAACCCTTTGCTCTCTGCTGCATTAGCTATCTTTTTTAATAAGGTTGATTTACCAGATCCAGGTCTCCCTTTAAGAAAGTATCTTTTTCGAATATCTACAGTTAAATTTGGAATGAAGTCAACTGCCCCTTTTGGCGTAGCTGCTCCTAAAAATCGATGGCGAATATTCGATTCCTTATTTAATATAATTTCTCTAAAAAAGAATGTATTTAACTCTTCCGTCAAACTATTTAATTTTTCGTAATCCATATTGGATATATAAATAGACTCCCATTCATCGTGAATCGCTAATGCCTCTGCAAATGCTTGATATGCTAATTCATATGCCTTTTCTTTTTCATTTATATAATGGATCAGTACATCCTTTTTTGCACTAAGTTGCTGTGAATCCCACGCACAGCCTAAATTCACATATTCCTCTATTGCACCAGGTACTTTTGGTTCAATAATATGTGGTGCTGTTCCATCTACAATTCCAATACTTAAAGCAGGAAAAATAATGCCATCTATTGAATCAGAATCCGAAGAACAATGAATATATTCTACATCATATCCTTTTTCTTGAAACGTACGGGCGATATTTTTTATCATAGTAGACTTTCCATTTCCAGGTCCACCTTTTAATATGAACACCTTTTCTAACACAGCAAAGTTAGAATCAAATTGACTATAAAAACCTTTTGCTGTATTACCTCCAGCAAAATAATGCCATTCTTTTCCTGTCACAGTCAATAATTCTCCTCTCAAACGAGATGTGTTTATACGATTAAGGTATGCGAAGGGCATGGCATAGGTGATAGCCTACTCTACATAAAATGGAATTTATTAGATTCATTCCATCAAATGATTTTTTTCAAAAAAAGAAAGAACCCTATTGGTTCTTTCTTCTAGGTATACGATTTTCAATCATATCTTATAAATCCATTTTAGATTTTTAAATGAATCTTTAAATGAAAAATCCGAATTTCCATTTTTTATTTTTTGTTTTTGCTACAGCTAGCGCTATCCATGAGAGACTGTTCTACTCCGATTAATTTCCTCAGTGAAGTCTTCAAGCTAGCATACTCCGACGATCAAGTGTACATAAGATGATAATAAAAATTTACTTTTTCCCTATTTTCTTTAGTACGTACGATATGGGGTAGGAGTGTGATGATAGTGGTGTGGATAATGACCATGATGATGTACTGGGTAATGCACTGGATATGGTGTATGGTAATGGTGATAACCGTGATAGTGAACAGGATGTGTACCATAATGGTGCATGCCATGGTGGTACATTCCGTGGTGATAGCTTCCTTGCGGGTACATGTTTACCATTTGATCGCTCCTTTCTTAAGCATTGTATAAGTATTATATGGATGAAATAATAAAATACCGAGTATGAATGCCTAACTATTTTGATAAATTTTATAGTAAGAATTCATAATAAAAAACCTCCAGACATAAAGTGAAGCATTATGTCTGAAGGTTTCTTCATCCCCACTGATTATTAGTTGAGGCTCACAGGATATGAGTCGCACAGGCATTGCCACAGGACGTAGCAATGTCTGTGTTCATTAATCGATATTTTACGGGTAGTTTATCTCCCTATCTTCTTTGCTTTTGCTGAATTTTGAGGTGAGAGTATTACCGCCTATATTACCGCCCTTTGATGAGAGATAAATTTATCTGGAGGTTCAAATTAAAAGATGAGGCAATTCGAGCTATTCATTGTTCAACAGAATTTACCCAATTATGAATTGAAGCAGAGGTAAAACCAGTATAATTAGAGCCATCTGTTTTAGCTTTTGCATAGTATCCGTTAAAATCCTCTAAAGTTAACCATTTACCATGTGCTTGAACACTTTTTAATGGAATATAGTTTTGGAATAATACGGTTTTCTTCTTATTATTTATATTCCATTTATAGAAATTTGAATCATTTTGTAAAGTATAATAAAATGCATTTTTATCTATTGTGAAGGCCTGTGCATTCATCAAGAATTCATACTTCTTACTTGTTGCAGGATTTTCAAAACGATAGTTCCATGTATGGTCTTTGGCTAATTGTTGGTCTGTGATTAGGAAATAATTTAATCGATAACGATCACCACGATCTGGTAGTGGATCATTCCATGTAATATCTAGGTTGTACCATTTTCCATCTACTTTAACCTTATTCCACGCATGATTTTGTCCGCGAACTTGCCCCGTAATATATTTAGTGTCAATACCTGCTTCAGTCAATAATCGGTAAGCGGCTAAAGCATATCCTTGACACACTGCTTTATGATCAAACAATGCTGCATATGCAGAATGTCCACCGTCTGTTGCATCAGAACTATATGCAATATGCTGTGCTAAATACTTATTTACAAAATAAACCTTTTCAAAATCTGTCATTTGTTTCAAATGATTGGTTTTTACGATTTCTTTAACCTTGTTATTTATCTCTTTTTCTTGTGTTTGTGTTGTTAAATAATAGGCTTCTACTTTTATTTGAACAAAACCCATATTAGATGAAATGTAGTATGAATAACCAGTGAGGTTACCGAATCCATAATTCCCAGTAGAACTTATTTCGTTAATAACGTCTTTGAGCATTTTTTCTGCTTCTTTTGATTTGTATATAGGAAGCTTGGTTGGTATTGTAAACTCTAATTTTACTTGATCCAAATTCCTCAAAATTTCTTGTTTTAATTGTGATTCAGTTGTTATAGCTGGAACATTGTCATAAGCATAAACATTATAACGCCAATATCCAGCTGCCCCTAGACAGATTAAGATTCCTAGTAAAACTGCAAGAAATCTTTTCATCTAATTTTCTCCCTTCAACTGTATTAATCTATAAATAAACGAATTTACTGTTTGAATTTGCTATATTAATAACTATAAATCCAAAATCTCTTATTTGGACAAGTAATTTATGGTACAAAGTCCAATTAAAAAACAGCCTAGACAAAAGTATTAAGTCTAGACTGTATATTTTGATATGAAAGTAATTTTTATTAAACATATTATTCTAGTACTTTCCAATTTGACAAAGCATTTGATCTTTTTCTTTTGGGAATTGGTAAAATGATGATATAATGGTGATACTCTAAAAAGAAGGGAAGATGGGTGGACGATGATTCATTAATCTTATTTTTAACTATTGAAATTCCATTATTTCAATTTACAAAAGTAGGATTAGTCTGCTCATTTTCTATAAATAAGTTAAGCTATTTACTTGAATAGCTTATTTAGGTTACAAAAATGCGACTAATCCTTCCAAATTAACTTGGGAGGATTTTTTTATTCTCCCTTTAGAGAGAGGGATATGATATGCAAGAACTAGTAAAACTTTATAATGTTAGCTTTGAATTTCAAGATCAACTATTGTTTGAGAACATGAATGCTTCCGTTCAAGTAGGAGAAATTATTGGGATTATCGGAAAAAACGGAGCTGGGAAATCTACTCTATTGCAACTGTTACAAGGGAATCTAAAGCCCACAAAAGGACAATTGCAGCACATGCAAAAGCAGATGACAACTTATTATGTAGAACAAGAAGTTGAAAATTATAAATCCGAAGAAATCAATCAGTTAGAGGCAACACTTTTATCAAAATGGAATGTTCCATCTTCGCCCTTTACAGTTTTAAGTGGTGGAGAAAAATTAAAAGCAAGACTAGCCGAGGGATTTTCCAAAAATGTAAATCTATTATTACTCGATGAACCAACCAATCATCTAGATCGAAAAAGTACTGAATTATTGGTTGAACAAATAAAAAATTTTAAAGGTACAATTATTGTTGTTTCCCACGACCGTTATTTTTTAGATATAATTGCTACTAAAATTTGGTCTATTGAGGAGAAACAACTATTCGAACATACTGGAAATTACACTAGCTACATGAAAGAACGAGAACAAAGAAGACAATTACAACAAACCGAATACGAAAAACAACAACGAATGGTGAAACGAGTTGAATCTCAAATTAAAGAATTATCTTCTTGGTCTCAAAAAGCACATGCACAGTCAACTAAAAAAGAAGGATTTAAGGAATACTACCGTGTAAAAGCCAAACGAACAGATTCACAAATTAAATCAAAACAAAAACGCCTTGAAAAAGAACTTGTTAAAACCACAGTAGAAAAAGTATCCCCTGATTATACAGTTGATTTTTCAATTGATATGCAGAAAAAACTTGGAAAACGATTTTTAGAAGTAAAAAATCTAGCAAAGTCATATGGAAATCGAATATTATTCCAAAATACTAACTTTACGATTCAACATGGTGAAAAAATCGCTATTATTGGACCTAATGGCAGCGGGAAAACAACATTCTTGAAAATTTTAATGGGACTTGAGGCTGTTGAGGGGGATGTATGGATTTCTCCTAGTGTAAATATCGGCTATTTAACGCAAGATGTGTTCGATTTGCCACTCACTCAAACACCAGAGGAGTTATTTTATCAAGAAACCTTCGATGCGCGAGGAAAAATTCAAAACTTGATGAAACATCTAGGGTTTACCTCAGATCAGTGGAAAGAACCCATTTCTAATATGAGTATGGGTGAACGCGTAAAGTGCAAGTTAATGACTTATATATTAGAAGAAAAAGATGTCCTAATCTTAGATGAACCAACCAATCACTTAGATTTGCCTTCCAGAGAACAGTTGGAAGAAACCTTAGCTCAATATAACGGTACACTGCTAGTCGTTTCACATGATCTTTATTTCTTAGATAAAATTACAAATAGTAAACTGATCTTTACAAACCATACGATTCAAAAACAATTAGGCTCAACTCATGAAAAAAGAAAAAACTCATCTGAATTAAAATTAAAACTTGAAAATGAAAGACAAGAAGTTTTAGGAAAGCTTAGTTTTTTATCCCCAAATCATAAAGAATACAATTTGCTTGATCAGAGATTTAAGGAATTATCAGAACAAATAAATGAACTTCTTTAATTTAACGTTTGAAGAATAGATTTTAATGAATGAAAAGCAATAAAAAAAGGCCTTACCCACTGAAAATGGTGTTAAGGCCTTTGATTTCTATTCCTATTTGGTAGATTAGTGATTCTCTAACTGTACAGCTTTTTAATAGAGAACTTATTGAACAATATCAGCATTTGTTACAAACTTGCTTTTATCTAACTTGAGCACATTTCGTAAAGTTTTGCTTACTTCATATAAATTTTTTTCCTCTGGAATATAATAGTCAATATTATCCACTCTTTGATCTACACCTTTCATCTCAATTGAATTGATTGAAAGACTTTTTAAGTTTGAATATTGCTTTTGCAGTGTATATAAATCATCCATCGATAAGTCTGTTTCAATATTTTTTCCTAGTATATCTGACAGTTGTCCCACTTTGAAAATTGTTCCAGCAGTCATTGCTTGATCAATTGTTGCTTTTAAAAATTGTCTTTGTCGTTCATCACGCGAATAGGTAACGTCAACACTTCTTTTTCTCATCCTTACAAAAGCAAGTGCTTCTTCTCCTGATAATTTTGCTTTTCCTTTTTTGAAAATAATCTTCTTATTATCATAGATATTTTTTTCCCAGAAGCCTTCTTTAATATCAATGGTTACGCCACCAAGTGCATCTACCGTATCGCGAAAAGCTTCAAAATTAACAGCTATAAAATGATCAATTGGAATATTTAATAATTTTTCGGTAGTTTCTACTTGAAGTTTAGCTGCTCCATATCCCGTTATATCTCCATAGGTGTACGCAGAGTTTATTTTATGTATTCCTGTATATTCTCCTGCATTTTCAATTTTTACTCTAGTATCTCTAGGAATAGTAACCATATTCATTTCCTTTGTATTTGGATCTAATGTCAGCACGATTTGCGTATCTGCTCTGCCATCTTTTTTCTTACTAGAATAATCTTCAATTCCTAATAGCAATATGGAAACCGGATCTTTACTAAAAGTAACATCCTCTTTCCTTAATTCAGACCGATTATTTTCTCGTTTTAAGTTAACTGTTGAATGATCTAAAGCACTTTTCACTTTAAAAAAAGCAAAAGCCCCATAACTAATAGTTACTAGAAGTAATACTATACTAGATCCAATTATCCACCTTAAAGCTTTCTTTTTTTTATTTTTCCGTTTTAAAGCCATTCTACTTGTTCCCATAAAAAAGTCTCCTTATAATTATGAAGTCCTTTTAAAAATTCATACTAATACGGTGAAAACCAAATGAAGGTATGTAAACAGATTGATAGAGAATATAGACATAATACCAGTGTTAGAACTCGTTTGTGTGTAATGATAAATTTCTCTACTTTAGACCACCATCTATCTTTACAAATCAATAATACATTGAGGAATATCAATACAAAGAATAGACCCGGAAAAGCTAAAAACAAACTAAAATCTCCAATAGCTAATAGCGCTTCTACAAATAGCATATAGCCAAATAGCTGTAGCTTGTCAGTGTATAACTGACAATTTAACATCCACTTTTCAAAACAAAGTTTTATCCTTGTAATAAAGACCACTCCAATTCTTGCATTTGAATATTTGGATTTTTTTCATTTATAAACATATTATAACAAAAAAGATTAAAGCCAACATCAAAATAACATGGTGCTGACTCTATATTATTTTCTTCATTTAAATAAACTTCATATATCCCCATATAATGAAAATGCCTAATCCCACAAAGAGTAAAGCGTGTCCAAATGAAGATTGTTTTACAGCTTCAATAAAAATTTCTTTAATCGTCACGATTACAATAATACCTAAAGCAAAGCTAATAATAAAAGCCCACAATATAGGATATTTCATTCCTATTAAACTTCCTACTATTGATCCTAAAGCTACTGGTAATGAAACAATACTTGTGATTAACAAGAACATTTTAAATCGAAGCCCTGCTAAAAAAAGTGGTATAAACATCGCAATACCTTCAGGAATATTATGCAAAATAAGTGCTTGGAGAATAGGTTTACTTATACCAATATTCTGACTTGCTCCAAAGGCAATACCTAGTGGAAAATTATGTATCGTAATACTAATTGCCAATAGAAATCCGGTTTGAATTAATCGATCCTTTTGTAGGTTTTCTGTTGAGATTGTAAATTTATGTGAGAATTCATGTATTTTAAAAAAGCTTAATATTCCTACAAAGACTCCAACTGTAAAGATAATTTTTCCTCCCAGATCAATACTTTCAGGTGCAATCTCTAAACAAACTAATCCTATAATTAACCCTGTACATAGAGCATTAATTGTTGAAACTTTTCCCTGTAGCTTTTTAAAAAATATAGCTAGTACTCCCCCAAAACCAAAGCCTATTGCTGTAGCCAAAAAACCAACAGCTCCTACATAGTACATATAATCCCTCCATCTCTTGACTATACACATATATGGGGAAATATTAGGATTTATTCAGGGGGAATAGATTAAAAAATTAATTTCACATGACAAAGCACTTTTACTATTTCCTTACTTTTGAAATGGTCATTCTATCATCAATCGGAATAAGTATGAACTCTAATAAAGAATCGTTAGCAACCGTTTTATTAGAATTATTTCCTTTCGAACGTTCACCACGATCCTGATATTAAGTGAAAGAGCTATTCTATTGAATTTCCAGATTGGAAACTATCCTGAATAGCTATTTTTATAATATGTTATTGATCAGTTGAAGCTTTTCCAAAAATCATCTTCAATAGTGGTGGTGTCACAATTGTTGTTATAACAACAACTATAATCATTGGTGTGTAATATTCAGCTGGCAATAATTTATTATCTAGCCCCATAGCTGCAATGATTAGCGCTACTTCCCCACGAGAAATCATGCCTGCTCCAATCCCCATTGATGACTTTGTGTGAAAGCCTGATATCCGAGCCCCGAACCCTGATCCAATGAATTTCGAAAGGATTGCAATGAATGAAAAGACAATAATCATTCCTAATTGATCCCCGATTCCCTTAAATGACACGGATAGTCCAATACTAACAAAGAATATAGGGACAAAAATGCCATAAGCAATTGGTTCGATCTTACTTTCAATATTCTTTTTGAAATTTGTTTGAGAAATAGCAATACCAGCAACAAACGAACCAATAATTCCTGCGATTCCAAAATACTCAGCAAAATAAGCAAACCCAAAACAAATGATTAAAGCTCCACTTAACAAAGTTTCTGTTACTTTAAATTTGGAGAAAATTTTTAAGAATATTGGAACTAACCATTTAGAAGCTAAAATAATAATAACGAAGAAAAGAATTTTCTTCACAATTAACAATGATATACTCACGTCTGAATTACCAAAGAAGCTCATCGCAACTGCTAATAAAACAACTACGATAATATCATCTAATACAGCTGCACCAAGTAAAGTTGCACCTTCTTTACTATTCAACCATCCTAATTCTCGCAATGTTTGAACTGAAATGCTGACAGATGTTGCAGATAATAATAATCCAATGAAAATCCCTTCAGCTGTAGATAATCCAAAATATACAGCTCCTAAGTATCCCATTATAATTGGTGCAATAATCCCACCGACTGCAACTAGTAGCGCAGCTTTTTTATTTCGATTTAAATCTTCCAGATTCGTTTCAAGTCCAGCTAAAAACATTAGTAGTAGCACACCAATATTACTGAAAGTCTTAAGTACTTCCGTATCTTGTACCCAACCTAGTATGGCTGGTCCTAAAATAATACCAACAATTATTTTCCCTAGAACAGATGGTTGACCAAGCCTCACACTGATGTGACCTGCAATTTTTGTTGCAAATAAAATGATGACAATTTGAAGAATAAACAAATCATTTCCTCCCTTAATATTTTAGTTTAACCAGCGCTGGGGGTTTTTACATACAATACTCCGTTAATTTAAGATTGTCTGCTTCAACAAGATCCATTAACAGAAACTACATAAAAAAACACATGGTGGGGCCAGATTGACTGACTCCACCATGTGTTACGTTCAAATATTTGATTTAACTTTATATTACAGCATATTTTGAAGTTTGTAAAATCATATCTCGTAAACAATCAAACTAGTTCTCTTTTATTTGATCCCCTTTGCTTTTTTATATCAGCGCTTTCACACGTTAACTTTTCAAGATTCAATTTTTGATCTACAACTACAACATGTGTCTATAAACTATAATTTTTTTATTTACTTTTTATTAACTTTTCAATCACATCGGCTAATAGATCTGTTGTTCTATATTCTTCTTCCAATGTATTTTCAGCTCCACCGATATCTACAAGAACTGATTGATCCTTTAAATCTAGATTATACGTACTTTGCCGTGTTCCCATGTCTTTTACCACTACTCCTCGTGATAATCCCGGAAAATTTGTTTCCATAATGCGATGAAGCTTTTTCGCAAATTTCTCATTTTCTTTATAGTGATCACTTGAATGAGAGACGACAAAGTTTACTTTTGCATAATTTTTTCCTTTAATCTTTACAGTTGTTATTTTACGTTCGGCTGAATCTCTGTGAATATCGAATATCATTTCAATCTTTGAATTTTTTTTAAGAATATCATCTACTATTCCTCTAGAAACTTCATAAGAGCTAGGAAATGGTAAGCCTTTTTTCTTTAGAATTCTAAAAATATTACTCGTATCTTGAATGTTAGGGATGTTTTTTTCTTCTAATTTTTCGCTTAACCTTTTTCCCACTAAAGTGATATTCTGCTTGTCATCATATACATTCTCCTTGTTGGTAATCGATTTAAATGATTCATAATTATGTGTATGATGAATTAATACTAGGGGTTGGCTTTTGTTAGCTACTGACGATGAGTTAGTATTTATTGTAGAATGTTCTGCTTGATCTAAGAATGAATTACCTGTAATTGTAACGATCGACATCATAACAACCGCACATAAAAGTAATCCGCTCGATACAATGGATATCTTTTTATAAACTTTTTTTCTTTTCAATTTTCTGGCTGCTTTTCTAAGCTTCTCTTCTGTAGATTGAACAAAATTTTTGTTTGGTGTTAGAGGATACGTTCTCTTTATAAGGTCAAATAATTCCTTATCATTTTGCATTTTGTATTACCTCCTCCATTTCAAAATTCAACTTCTTTTTAAGGTCTTTTAGAGCTCGGTGATAACTAACCTTTACTTTTGACTCATTGCATTGAAGAATTTCAGCTGTTTCCTTTATGGAAAATTCATTTATTCCTCTTAGAATAACAACTGCCCGATAATGTGGTTTCAGTTTTGATATTGCTGCATGAACTAACTTTCTTGTTTCATATTGTTCCATTACTTCGCTAGGTTCTTTATCCGCTGAGAAGAATTGTGTAAAAAATCCTGCTGTAAAAAGCCCTACTAATCGCTTTTTTCGATAATGATCAATAGATACATGTTTGGCTATAGAGAAAATCCATGTCTTTAAATGATTTACTTTGTGTAGATTGGAATAATTATTTAATACACGTATAAAAACCTCTTGCGTCATATCCTCTGCTTCACTTTGATTACCTGAAAAACAAATCAGAAATCGATAGACATCTAAATAATATTGACGATATATTTCACTAATCCGATCATCTAAATGCTCCATATTAAGCAAACCTTCACCTCCTTTTTCCATTTTCATATATTAATCGTTTGAGACGAAGAAAAAGTTACAACTAATACCATTATGTAATGTATTTAATAATTGAAGACTGAATCATGTGTTTTCTATTTGCCAATATAGTATTGGTTATGCAATAATAATATCAAGAACAAATGTTCTATATTTTTAATTTTCCTTTAAGTCAAAACTCTATTCACATCTTAAATTATAAACTGAGTTATTTAGAATATTCAGAATTGTAAAATACATACTTTATTTGGTATATTATTACTTGGGTGCTTTTTATCAGTGAGAAAAAAACAACTACATCTAAAATAGATATTAAAGATTATTTAAGGAATATTTATATTGTTTTAATATCTAATAAACTTCATATCTTCTATTCTTAGTTAAACAATAATTTTTGAAGGAATCTATTTTTATTAAAGGGGAAAAGGAAACAATGCATATAGGAGAATTTGTGGAAATGATTCAGACTTCAAAGGATACAGTCAGGTATTATGAAGAGCTCAACCTAATAGATCCAATACGAAATGGTGACAAACGAGATTATACAGAAAAAGATATTCAAGACTTTCATATCATTAAGGAAATGCAAGCAATTGGGCTTACAATTAGAGAGATACAGATCATATTTCACTTAAAACGTTCTGCTGGATTTCAATCGCCCTCTTTACTCCAAGATATTCAAGATAAACTGTATACATCCATAAAGAAAATTGAACAAGCAGAAAGAGAATTGGCTATACGTAGAATGAAAACATACCGTCTATTATCTTATCTAGATAGTTTACATAAAAATGGCTAAATTATAAAATACAATTGCCAAATTGTTGATTTGGATAAAATAGGAGGAATATTCTTCAGTAATCTAACTTACAAGGTTCTTGTTTCTTATTCTTTATTATTTATTAGAATGAGCATAGTGTGTGGAATGATTTCTTAATTGTCAGACCGAAAGGGAGCGGTTTTTTCACTTACTCACACACAATAATAATGAGCAAATTTAAATAGAAGCTTTGTTAGCAATTGAAAGAATAAATTAAAAAAGCACCTCATTGTTATTTACTACAAAACAACTGATGTGCTTTTTAAACTACTTACTAATGTTATTTACTTTAGAATTGTTTATTAGTTTACATTCATTTTTAATAACCCATTCGTTTATATGTTGAGCAATCAAAATAGGTTGATCACTAAACAAGTCATGTCCAGCTTTTGGAATACTAATGATTGTCGCTGCGTTAGCTAATTGCTCGAATCTCTTGCAGGAACTTTCTCTTATTGCGTTTACTTCTTCGGGTTCTGAAGCTGTTAATAGCAAGATTGGTACTTTGATACGCTCCAATATATCTTTTACTGATTCTTCAAAAAAGACAGTAATGAATGCTTGAATCGTATCTAATTCAACCTTTAATTGAATTTCGTTGTTTACTTCTTTCACTCGCGCACGAGCAGCAACTTCTAATTCTTTTGACCAGCTTGAATATTCCTTCTTTTCCTCCTCTATAAAGTCTTTCCAAGAGTCATATCGTGATTCAGTATAATGTCGCTCAGATTCTTGCAATTGTTCTTCTAATGAGCCAAATTCAGATGGTGTAATATAACCTCCATCCAATAAAATAATACCTTTTAATTTTTCTGGATATTTCTCACCATAATACAGTGCTATATTGCCACCTAAGGAGTGACCCATTAGATAAAATGATTGTTTTTCAAGCTTACTTAATTTTTCATGAATTTTTTCTGCTAATTTCGCAGGTTGATAATCTGTCTTCTTATTACACTTTTCGGCATTTCCATGACCAGGTAAATCAAACGCCAAAATATGATAAGTATCAAGATATTTAGAAAACTCTCCAAACGTTAATCCTGTACTCCCCATTCCATGTAAACTAACTAGCGTTGTATTCTGAGGATTTCCCCATTCATAAAATTCTTCGTTTATTTAAATCACCTCTTCCTATTAAAAATTTAAGCCCTGATTCATAAAATCAGAGCTTATACTTTTATAATTTTTTTAAAAACTCTTTCATTAATCCTGGTAAGTCTGGCCATGCATGTCCACTAACAAGATTTCCTTCTGTATGAAGATGTTCTTCAATGTATGTTCCACCTGCAACTTGTACTTCTGGTTTACACGCAATATAAGCAGTAAGCTCCCGTCCTTTGATCACATTAGGAATGACCGCAAAGATTTGAGCAGCGTGGCAAACCGCTGCAATTGGTTTATTTGCCTCAAAGAAATGACTCACAATAGCTGGAATATATTCATTGAGGCGGATATATTCCGGTGCCCGACCACCTGGGATGATTAATCCGTCATATTCTTCTGGTTTAATGTTTTCGAAGCTAGCATTTGCTTCTAATCCATAACCTGGCTTTTCTGTATACGTATCTACACCATCAATAAAATCATGGACAACCGTTTGAATTTTTTTTACACTTGGAGCAGCGATGGTTACATGAAAGCCTTCTTCAAGACAACGATAATAAGGATAGTACACTTCTAAAGCCTCTACTGCATCACCAGCTAATATTAAAATTTTCTTTGTCATTTTGTCATCTCCTCTATTAAAATACCTAAAATAACTTTCGTTTTACTATTTCGTTCTATTCATCATTAAACCCTTTTAATTGAGTACAATGTCATTAATTTGTAAATTTCTATTTATATATTTACTTTTATACTTGTTTTACTATAATATGGTTATATAAAAATTATATTGATAACAAGGGGTGTCCAGTGAGTTGGGCTGAGAGAGAAACACGTTGACGTTTCTTAACCCTCGGGACCTGATCTGGTTCATACCAGCGTGGGGATGTTACATCACTGAGCAAAGTAGATAATCTATCTATGTATATCGCCAGGTCCATTTTTTATAATGGGCCTGGTTTTTTGTTCATTTGAAATATTCACTATGGAATAGATCTGTCCCTATTATCGATAAGAAGAATAGGAGATAACCAAGATGAAAAAAACGAATGAAGAGATGAATTTTGCCATTATGTCTAGTTTTTCTGGTAGCCGTAAAGTATACCAACAAGGAACTCGTGCTGATATTCAGGTACCAATGCGTGAAATTGTTTTATCACCGACAAAAGAAGCGACAGGTGGTATTACTCAGAATCCTTCCGTAAAAATTTATGATACAAGTGGTCCTTATACAGATGAAAACCGCCCTATTAATATTCGAGAGGGTCTTCCTCCTCTTCGCAGAGAATGGATTTTAGAAAGAAATGATGTAGAAGAATATATTGGTAGAAACATAAAACCTGAAGATAATGGATACAAAAAAGAAAATAATACTGATTCTATAGAGCAATTTCCATACGTTAATTCCAGACCATTACGTGCCCAAGAAGGAAAAAATGTTACACAGCTTCATTATGCACGAAATGGTATGATAACACCTGAAATGGAATTTATCGCAATAAGGGAAAATGTAGAACCAGAATTTGTTCGTAAAGAAGTGGCGGAAGGAAGAGCAATAATTCCAGCTAATATTAATCATCCTGAGATTGAACCTATGATTATCGGACGAAATTTTCATGTAAAAATTAATGCTAATATCGGAAATTCTGCTGTATCCTCTTCGATCAAAGATGAAGTTGAAAAAATGACATGGGCTATTCGTTGGGGTGCTGATACCATTATGGATCTCTCAACAGGAAAGAATATCCATACAACGAGAGAATGGATTATTAGAAATTCACCGGTACCTGTTGGAACGGTTCCTATTTATCAAGCTTTAGAAAAAGTTGCAGGTATTGCAGAAGATTTAACTTGGGAAGTATATAGAGATACTTTAATCGAACAAGCAGAACAAGGTGTAGATTATTTTACCATTCATGCAGGTGTGCTTTTACGTTATATTCCATTAACAGTTAAACGTATGACTGGGATTGTATCCCGTGGTGGTTCAATCCTTGCACAATGGTGTTTAGCACATCACGAAGAAAACTTTTTATATACTCATTTTGAAGAAATCTGTGAAATTATGAAATCGTATGATATTGCCTTTTCATTAGGAGATGGTTTACGCCCAGGATCCATTGCTGATGCAAATGATGATGCACAATTTGCCGAACTAGAAACACTTGGAGAATTGACCAAGATTGCTTGGAAACACGATGTACAAGTCATGATTGAAGGCCCAGGACATATCCCAATGCATTTGATTAAAGAAAATGTAGATAAACAAATGGAAGTTTGCCAAGAAGCGCCTTTTTATACATTAGGACCTCTTACTACTGATATTGCTCCAGGATATGATCATATTACTTCTGCAATAGGAGCTGCAATGATTGGTTGGTTCGGTACTGCAATGTTATGCTATGTAACACCAAAAGAACATCTAGGATTGCCAAATAAAGAGGACGTACGCACAGGTGTTATCACTTACAAAATTGCTGCACATGCTGCGGACTTAGCAAAAGGACATAAAGGTGCGCAACTAAGAGATGATGCCTTGTCAAAAGCTCGCTTTGAATTTCGTTGGAATGACCAATTTAACCTATCACTTGATCCAGAAAAAGCTTTAGAATATCATGATGAAACATTGCCGGCTGAAGGTGCAAAAACTGCTCACTTCTGCTCAATGTGTGGACCTAAATTCTGTAGTATGCGAATTTCACAAGATATTCGAAATTTAGCAAAAGAAAAAGAACTGACTGTGGATGGTCTTATTGGAGTAGGGATGAAAGAAAAAGCATCAGAATTCCGTCAACAGGGAAGCCAAATTTACCGGTAAATCATAACAAAACCAGCTAGTAACAAACACTAGCTGGTTTTGTTATTTACTGTAAAACTTCTAAATTTGTTAAAAAGTAATGCTTATTACTCATTGGTAAAACATTTTCTAAATTTTGAACTTTTTTAGTATAGATCTTTTTCTTTGAAGATAAATCATATGTTTCTAGGTAAAATTGTTGTTTTTCATCGGAGTATATATGGTGAATTTGATTATTTTCAAAAGTTACTTGCTCAAAGCGACTATTCCCCTTCTTCTCATAACTCAACTGTAGTGTCTTTTTGATTTCTCCATTAGCTACATTATATTCATAAATTTCACCAAGTCCATTTACATAATAAAAATGACCATTATTGATATAAGCTGAGTGATTAAAATTAAATGGTAGTCCATTCTCTACTTGATACTTAGAACGATACTGAATGAAAGGTATTTCCTTTACTTTTTTTGTATCACGATTAATAATAACTAAACGTAAATCTTCACGGTTTTCTGCTTGATAATAGGACATAACAAAATAGAAATGCTGATGATCCACAACCACTGGCGATATTGCATCCAATTCCTCTGCGTTTTTTAAAGGAAGATCGAGCAATTTTTTTGTCTTTGCTTTCGATTGTAATCTGACTTCCTGTAAAGCAAACTCTCCAGATATTAAATCTTGCGTTACTACAAGAAGACAGTCCGATAATTGACCTGTAGTTGAAATAAAATAAGGAATCTGTGTATTATGAATCATATCTTCTCCACCATAACGAATTGTTGATATATAATCTTCCGTTTTGCTAAATCCTGTATTATACAAGCTATAGTATTGTTTCGTTTTTGGAAGATACCCAGTTTGAATACCTCTAAACTCTTCTGATGGCATATTATATGTAATCAGCTTTTTACTGAGTAACATCACTCGATTGGATTCCTCTATAAAAAGGTCATTCTTATTAAAATATGTACTTCCATTTTCTAATCCAGATAACTTTAATCCACGTGCATTTCCTTGATTGTCTATAAATATGACTTGGCTATTGCCCTTTCCCTTCTGCAACTCTTGTGTTGTAGAAGAAGCGTAAAGGACAGCCAACTGCTGATTTAGAAAATTTTGCTTTTTTATTTCTGTTAATGATAGTGTAATATCATTTAATTTTGATGCTTTCTTATAACTTTTAAATGTAAATATACCAACACTTAATAATCCAATCAATGAAACTAAAATAATGATCTTACTATATTTCATGATTCCTCCTAAATATTTCGACTACCTACATTATTAAATAAATCCAAAATGACAACTATCCATTACTATATTACCATAAACACCAAGTAAAAAAATGTAAAACCTATTATACCTCACTGAAAAAAGAACTTAGCTTAATTTCGCCAAGTTCTATAGCAATAACTTACTGTCCGTTTATGTGGGATAAATAAAAAAAGGCCAATTCTCGTTCATGGAATTGGCCTAACCTACTGCAATATCTTGATAATACCAATCTAGAAAATCCTCCTTCCTTACAACGTTCAGTATACAAGGTGTTCGTTCTTGTTGTTCTAATTTTTTCCATTCACTAAAAAATTGATGTTCTACATGTAAAGTCATATACGGGAGTTTTGCTTGAGCTTTTTGTGAGCGAATATTCTCGATTCGTGCTCCTGCAAAAACATAATTTAACTGTAATTTTTCAAAAGCAATCTTTAGTATTTCCATTTTAGCCAGTTGATTGTAACCTTTCCCCCAATAAGGGCGCCCTAACCATGTACCAATATGACATAGTTTTTGTTCTTCATCTATACCCTTTAATGAAGTAACACCAATCAACTGATTTTTTTCATTGAAAATCATCCTAGAGAATTGCTGACCTAAACGTTCTTCTAATTGCATCAGTCTGATAAAGTCTCTTGTCCCTGCAATAGAACACTGTATATCAGTCATTCCTAGTGCATTACGAACATCTGGAATACTGGTCAATTTAGACATTTCTTCTGCGTACTTAATATCATGAGAGACTAAATGAATACATACCATAATCAAAACCTCCTGAAGTCATATTTCTTCAAACGTTGCTCGTCTAGATCTTTATGTATTACATCGAACTCAGCAAATTGGATTTCTATAATTATAGACATAAAATAGACACATTTCAAACTTAAGCTTTTAAATGTTATAATTTTCTGTTCAATTCCATTAGTGTAAAAATTCAGAAAAAGAAGGTTTAAGAATACTGAATATAGAAATAATAGTCATACAAAAGCATAAGGAGATGTTGAGAATGAAGGATCTAAACACGGCTATTTTTCTTTTAGTAATAGGGATTGTTTTATTGATTGGAGGGATTGTCGCACCAATTTATAGTATAGAAATCCGCTGGTTATTTGGAATATTGAGTGTTGCTTCCTTTTATTCTAGTTATGCTATGTATTCTGCACGGGGTAGAAGTAGAGAAGATAATATGATTCAATCTTAATAATATGGCTAAAGCTACACAAATTATTTACTTGCATAAGTGTTTTTTGCGACCATAAAAGGGCATCTTAAAGTCACAATTAACTATAAGTTGCCCCATTACTTATGTATTTTAGTTATAAATCCTCAAATTGAATTTGATGCACTCCACTTTGTTGACTTTTTTCAAAATATGCTTGGATTTCCATTAATACTGATTGAGGGATTGTTGTTTCACAATCACATGTTAATGCAGGTATATTCACAACTTGAACCAAACCAGTAGATGTTTGATAACTGTGAGAAATATGAACATTTTTCTTTTCACAGCTACATTTTCCACAAATCATAATTACACTCCTAACTCCATCAAACTATTTAAGTGCATGATATTATTTACATAACTAGAGACTCACACTATTACAATTATATTGATTCTTTATTCTTAATGTCAATGAGAGAATATGAAGGTAATATGCAATTTTTCTTTTAAAACATAAAAAAGAGTAAGTAATTTGAACTACACTACTTACTCTTTTTATTTTATCTACTTATTTTTTGTTTCTGAACGGGCTTCTGTCATTTGTTTCCATACAGATCCCATTGCTTCTTGTCCTTGTGAAATACGAGCGATCGCCATTTTCACTTGCAATTTCACTTCAAATTCTGAGTCATTACTTGCTTCTTCTAGAGCATCTAAACTGGCCGTAGTACCCGTTTCATATAAGAACATGGCTGCTCGCCAACGAACAAGTTTATTGCGATCCTTTAATGCTTCCATCATTGCAGGTTCAAATTCTACAAAACCTAAATCGCTGATACAATCTCCCGCAGTACGACGAACAGAAGCACTTTTATCTTGTAATGCTTTAACTAAAAATGGGACAACCGCTGTATCATCAATCATTCCAAGGTAGACAGTTGCAAGTCGTCGAATGGACATTTTCTCATCTGCTAATGCCTTTTGTAATAATGCAAGATCACCCACTTCAGGATCAGCCATTTGATCAAGTAATTGGAAACGAGTTTCCCAATCATCAACTTCAAATTCTTGTAGTGAAATTTTTCGTTTGTTTTGGAAAACAGTTGTTCTTTGTTCTTTACTTGCATTTATGAGTTCTGAAATACGACTTTCTGGAAATGCTGCTTCTAATTCATCGACCATACTCTGACCAATATCTTCTTTTTCACCATACCGAACACCGTAATCAACCCATTTACGTTGTAAAATATAGTTTTCGTCTGCTTGCATCGCTTGATTAAATGCTTCTATAAATCGTTTAGCTAAACCAAAACGTTGTTCAGAAATGCTATCAAATACTTTTACTTGAAGTGGGATTCCTTTGAACATTTGAACATGAACATAAATTTCACCATAATGTTCATCTACTTGTTTCTTCCCTTCTGTTGTTTCATTTTGTTCACCAAATGAATTACGAACTGCTGCTAGAATATTTACCCAATCGTATCTAGAAATTCGTTCAACTGCTAGAAAATCTGCAACATGGTAAACACCTTTGATACCTTCAATGGATAAAATGTCTTGAATTTCTTTAGGTGCTTCTTCTTTGTTTTTTTCATTATAATTATGTGCAGTACCAAATGGTAATTCATGATCAAGTATTATTTTCATCGTATTGGGACTTGGAGTTGGCTCAATTGTCACTATTTTCATCATGTTTCCTCCTTTAACTCTAACCATTCACGATATTTTGTAAGTATTCCCAACGTTCAATAAGAAGCTCATATTTTGCATTTAACTCTTCTAACTCAGCAGTTAAGTTTTGTAATAAGGTAAAATCTGAACCCGCATTAGAAATACCATCTTCAGCTTCCATAATAGCTTCTTCTACTTGTGCAATATCTTCCTCAATGGTCTCCCACTCTTTTTGTTCTTTAAATGACAGTTTTTTCTTTTGTGTTTTTACTTTTGGTTCTTTCACCTTTTCTGCAGGCTTTTCTTTTACTTGTGTATTGATTTTTATTTTTGATTGTTTTGCTAGGTAATCACTATAAAGATCATAGCTTTCTTCTACACCACCACGACCATCTAATACCCATAATTTCTTTGCAATACGGTCAAGGAAGAAACGGTCATGTGAAATCGTCACAACAACCCCACTAAATTGTTCGATAAAATCTTCTAAAACCGAAAGTGTTTCAACATCTAAATCATTTGTTGGTTCATCAAGTAATAAGACATTTGGTTGTTCCATCAGTAGTTTTAATAAATATAAACGTTTTCTTTCGCCACCTGATAATTTACCAATCGGGGTCCCATGTGTATGTAATGGGAATAAAAAACGCTCTAACATAGATGCAGCAGAGTGATGCTCACCTGTTGCATCTTCAATATCATTTGCAGTCTCACGAATATATTCAATCATTCGTTGATTTGAATTCATCTCAGGTAGGTGTTGAGTAAAGTGTGCAATTTTTACTGTTGAACCGACATCAATCATACCTTCATCTGGTTGAATATCTCCTGAAAGCATATTTAATAATGTACTTTTCCCTACTCCGTTTGCACCAATAATCCCAAGTCGGTCACCTTGTTGTAAAAGAAAAGAGAAATTTTTGATCAATTGTTTTTCTTGATAGCCCTTTGTAATGTCTTTAGCTTCAATTACTTTTTTTCCTAATCTAGAAGTAGCCAGGCCAAGTTCAAGATTCGAATCAGCTGATCCATGTTCAAGATTTTCAGAAAGCTCTTCAAAACGTTGTATTCGAGCTTTTTGTTTTGTTGAACGAGCTTGGGCACCACGTCGAATCCATTTTAACTCTGATCGATAACGATTCCGCATTTTCGCCTGAGTTGCAATTGTCATCTCTTGTCTTATTGCTTTTGCTTCTAAATATGCAGCATAATTCCCATTATGTTTGTATAATGTTTGGTCTGCGATTTCATAGATATGCGTTGAAATTGCATCCAGGAAATAGCGATCATGCGTAATGAAAATAACTGCTCCTTTTAAACGTAAAACCATCTCTTGTAACCATTCAGTTGATTGAACATCCAGATGATTGGTTGGTTCATCGAGTAGATATAAATCTGCTGGTTCAATTAAAATCTTAGCTAGGGCCACACGTTTTTGTTGCCCACCAGATAGATTGACAACTTCTTCATCAAACAATTCAATGCCAAGTTTTGTTAAGGCTGTTTTTGCTAAAGCATTGACATCCCATGCTTGTTGTTGATCCATTTGCTGTTGCAAGCGAAAAAGTTGTTCTTGTAAAATAGTAGATTCTGGTTCATGAGCAAGAGCAGTCACTGTTTCTTCATATTGTCTATTTAGTTTCAATATCGGAGAATCTCCTGTAAAAACTGCTTGTAATACCGTTTCTCCAGGAGAGAATATTGGATTTTGAGGGAGATAGGCTACACGAAATTTATTTGGATGATCTAATTCAATGGTATCTGCTTCTAATTCACCTGCTAAAATAGCCATTAATGTAGACTTACCCGTCCCATTAATACCAATTAATCCTGCTCTTTCTCCTTCCACTATTGTAAACTCAATATCTTTAAATAGCGTTTTATCGCCAACTGTTTTTGTACAGTTCGAAACAATTAAATGACTCATAATTTTCCATCTCTTTCTAACTTCAGTTGTTGTAAAAAATCTATCATAAACTGATGACGACCTTCAGCCAATTCTCTTCCTTTTGTTGTCGTCATTAAATCCTTTAACAATAGAAGTTTTTCATAAAAGTGTGTTACAGAAGCCGTTTCTTTTTTTCGATACTCTTCTTCCGTCATTTGATATCGGACTTCCTCTTCAAAATCATACAGTTTACGCCCTTTCGCTCCACCAAAAGCAAAAGTTCTAGCTATTCCTACTGCCCCAATTGCATCAAGACGGTCTGCATCTCTGACAATCATTGCTTCGAGTGATTTTGCCTTTAACTCATTTCCACCACGAAATGAAACAGATGCAATAATTTCTCTAATTTGTCGTATTTCTTCAGTTGTCAGGTCAAGCTGATTTAATATCGCAATTTCGTTTTCTTTACCAGTTGTGTATTTTGGATCGCTTACATCATGTAATAGAACAGCTAATTGAACGAATTGTGTATTAGCTGTTGGTTCTGACTTCAAAATTGTATTTGCATTTATCATAACTCTTTCGATATGTTGATAATCATGACTTGCATCAAATTGATCGTAAATGGATTTTACGAGTTGTTCGCATTTCTCCACTTTATTCATTATTATCTTTACTCCTTTTCTTGCAAGGTAGTTCTATTATAACGATAAATACGCTTTGATTGTGTATTGATGAACTAATTACATAAAAAAAGACTACTTCCATTCAAAACTTGCAATGGAAATAGTCTTTTAAGTGTTTGATTAGAATAATCCTATCGCGTTACCATTTTCGTCTACATCCATTTTCAATGCAGCAGGCTCTTTAGGAAGACCAGGCATTGTCATAATATCCCCGGTTAGACAAACGATAAATTTAGCACCTAGCTTTGGAATAATTTCTCTGACTGTAATCGTAAATCCTTCTGGGCGGCCTAGTAATTTCGGTTGATCGGTCAATGAGTATTGTGTTTTAGCCATACACACTGGCATCGAATCCCAACCGAATTTTTCAATTTCAGTTATTTGTTTTCTAGCTTTATCGGTAAATTTTACATCTTGACCGCCATAAACTTTTTGAACAATTGATCGTATTTTCTGTTCTATTGAATCTGTTACATTATAAATTGGTTGGAAGTGATTTTCTTCATTTACAACTTCTAATACGGCCTTTGCAAGCTCTATACCACCTGCTCCACCTTCTTCCCATACATTAGTACGAGCTACTTTGACACATTCTTTTTCACACCACTTAATAATCTCTTCGATTTCTGCTTCTGTATCTGTAATAAAGCGGTTCAGTGCAACAACAGGTTCTACCCCAAACTGACGAACTGTATCGATATGTTTTTCAAGATTTGAAATACCTTTTCTAATTGCTTCTACATTTTCGATTTTTAGTTTTGTTTTATCGACTCCACCATGCATTTTTAATGCACGTGCTGTTGCAACAATTACAACCGCGTCTGGTTTTAAATTTCCTTGAACAGCTTTAATATCCATAAATTTTTCTGCACCTAAATCCGCACCAAATCCAGCTTCTGTTACAACTAGATCAGCAAGCTTCCGTGCAGTATTCGTTGCTTGAATAGAATTACAGCCATGTGCAATGTTCGCAAAAGGACCACCATGAATTATGGCAGGCGTTCCTTCAATTGTTTGAACTAAATTTGGTTTAAATGCATCTTTTAATAGAAGGGTTAATGCACCTTCAACACCTAAATCACGAACAAAGACAGGTTCTTTGTCATAAGTATAGCCGATTACAATATCAGAAAGCCTTTTTTTCAAGTCTTGAATGTCCGTAGCAAGGCAGAAAATTGCCATAATTTCTGATGCAACAGTAATATCAAAACCATCTTCACGTGGTGTTCCTTGACCAGGACCTCCTAGTCCGATTACAATATGACGTAATGCACGATCATTCATATCTAATACCCGTTTCCAAATAATTCTTCGTGGATCAATTTTAAGTTTGTTTCCTTGATGGATATGATTATCAATTAATGCAGCAAGTGCATTGTTTGCAGTTGTAATAGCGTGTAAATCACCTGTAAAATGGAGATTGATATCATCCATTGGTAATACTTGTGCGTAACCACCACCTGTAGCACCACCTTTTATTCCCATTACAGGTCCCAATGATGGTTCACGTAGTGCAACAATGACATTATGTTGCAATTTATGTAAAGCGTCTGCAAGGCCGACAGTTACTGTGGATTTTCCTTCTCCGGCTGGAGTTGGATTTGTCGCTGTCACAAGCACTACTTTTGCAGTTGGCTGTTTTTGCGCCAATTTACTAACATCTATTTTCGCTTTATATTTACCGTATAATTCAAGTGCATCCTCAGGAATTCCTGCAACTGCAGCAATTTCTGATATTGGACGAATAGTTGCGTTTCTAGCGATTTCTAAATCAGATAAAGGTTGGACAGTTTTTGACACAGTGGCTCCTACTTTCGTTTCAAAATTAATGGTAAGCTTTATATTTGTAGCTCACCATTTCGATAACCTAACCATACTATAAATTATATTATTCATCAATTAGAGCTACACATCGACAATGAATTGACAATTTTTATAAAATCATGTATAGTTTATCCATCATTTATTATTGGCAAAACTCTAAACTTTACCTAGTATTTAAATAATGCAATCAAGCTTTTAGTATGTAGCCCCTATCAATTTTTTTGCTATCACCTTGATTTCAACTAAATAAGAGGCATAATGGGGCTTACCTTGCCGTCAAAAGTAATAAATGCGAAAATTTGAATTTTGTTGTTGGGAGGAAAGCGGATGCACCACGGAAAAGTAAAATGGTTCGATAACGAAAAAGGCTATGGTTTTATTGAGTACAATAATGGTGATGACGTTTTTGTCCATTTCACTGGCATTCAAGAAGAAGGTTTTCGTACTTTGAACGAAGGACAAGATGTGAGTTTCGATATTATCGAAGGAAATCGCGGTCCCCAAGCGACAAATGTAATTAAAATATAAATAATAAAGCTACTCAGCCAAAAGACTGAATAGCTTTTTTCTATGCCCCCACTTTTTTTGCTTCAATACGGACAATTTGATGCTTATTCACTTGATTTACGATAAATTGAAAACCTTCAGATTCAAAGAAATCTCCTTCTTTTGCATTATCTTGATGTGACATGAACCACCCACCAATGGTATCAATATCTTCTTCATCAATTTGTACACCTAACATATCATTTACTTGATTAAGCAATACTTTACCATCAAAACTAAAGTGACCTTCCGCTACTTTTTGAATCTCTGGTAACTCATCACCATCAAACTCATCTCGTATTTCACCAACAATTTCTTCAATAATGTCTTCAATCGTTACTAATCCTGATGTACCACCATACTCATCTAGCAAAATGGCCATATGGATTCTTTCTTTTTGGAATTTCACAAGGAGATTATTAATTGGAACTGTTTCAATAATTCGAATTACAGGTTGCATATAATCCTGTACAGTTTTTGTTTCACTTTTTTTATCTATTATAAGTGCTGAAAGAAGTTGTTTCATATTAACGATTCCAATTACATGATCCTTATCACCATCTGTAACAGGATAACGTGTATATTGCTCAACATTCATCAGCTCGAAAACTTCACTTAAAGTTGTTTGCTTATCAAAACTTACAATTTCAGTTCGAGGCACCATAATTTCCTTTGCAATCCGTTCATCAAATTCAAAAATTTGATTCACTAGTTTATATTCAGAAGGGTTAATTTCGCCATTTTTATAACTATCTGATAAAATCATACGTAATTCTTCCTCACTATGAACTTCTTCACCTTCGGATTGCATTTTTAAGCCAAAAATACTCGTCAAAACTCTTGCAGATCCATTTAATAATTTGATGACTGGATACATGATGTTATGAAAAAGTATTAAAGTCCCTGAAAAGTTCAAGGTAATTTTCTCTGCTTGCTGAATCGCAAATGTTTTCGGTGCTAATTCACCTACTACAACATGTAAAAATGTTACAACTGAAAATGCAACAATAAAGGATAGTAATGTTGCTGTACTTCCTTCAATACCAATAGCTTCAAAAAGCGGATGTAATAGTTTATCTGCTGTAGGCTCACCAATCCACCCTAAACCTAGTGCTGTAATGGTAATACCTAGTTGACATGCTGATAAATACTCATCTAAATTTGTTAATACTTTTTTCGCTTTTTTTGCTTTTCTGTTGCCTTCTGTAAGTAACTGATTAATTCGCGTTGGCCTTACTTTTACAATTGCGAACTCAGTTGCGACAAAAAATCCAGTCATCGCAATTAAAATAACAAACAGAATTAAATTACTGGCTATTTCATTGTCCAAATATGGTCTCTCTACGTTAAACGCTTCTATTCAACGCAGAGAATTCACCTCCTGTTTTTTCTTACTATTCTAAATTTAATGGAAATCATATGAAAAAAGCAAATTAAATCTGTTAATACTATATTATTTTTTTCTAAAAATTATAAAAAAATTCACCTTTTCTAATAAGAAATATTATGCAAGATTTGGAATTAGCTATGGTTATTAGCCGCATAAGTCTTTGCTAATTTTTTTGTATCTCCTCATTCACAGAAAACTTCTACCATTCATGAGCTCTTACGTAAAAAAGACTATAGGCAAACTCAATAAATTTCGAGTTTGTCTATAGTCTGAATTCGTTTGAAAAAAAGAGATTTTTAAACAATCAACGTACAGCTGTAACAGCAAAAAACTCATTATATAATGCTAGCAAAATATCGTTTTCAAATTTTTCTTGGACACCAAATGATAAACTTACTTCAGAAGATCCTTGGTTGATCATTTCAATATTTGCACCTGTTTTTGAAATTGCAGAAGCAGCACGTGCAGCTAAACCTGTACTATTATTCATTCCTTCTCCCACAACAACAATCATCGAAAAACCGTGACGAAAATAGACATCATCTGCATTTAACTCATTCAATACACGGTTCACTATGCGTCCTTCTTTTTCAGGGGATAGTTGTCTACTACGAATAATAATCGAAATATCATCTACTCCAGATGGTGTATGATCATACGAAATTCGTTCTTCTTCAAGAATTTGAAGTAATTTGCGACCAAATCCAATTTCTCTATTCATCAAGTATTTACTTACATACAGAATGGAGAAACCAGAATCTGCTGAAATCCCTGTAACCGGTCGATTATTTTCCTTACGTTTAGAGACAATTCTTGTCCCCTCAACTAGAGGGTTATTGGTATTTTTAATGTTAACTGGAATACCTAGTTTTACAACTGGCATTAACGCTTCATCATGAAATACAGTAAAACCCGCATAAGAAAGTTCTCTCATTTCTCTGTATGTAATTTCATGAATTTCTGCAGGGTTATTGACCACTTTTGGATTTGCACTAAATACACAATCTACATCTGTAAAGTTTTCATACAGGCTCGCTCTAACTGAAGCTGCCATAATTGAACCTGTTATATCAGAACCACCTCGATCAAAAGTACGCAAAACGCCAGATTTTGTAAAACCAAAGAATCCAGGGAAAACGATTACTTCAGCAGTATCTTTTAATGTATTCAAGTTTACATAAGCTTCTGGCTGTGCTTGTGCCCGTTCAGGTCCTTCATTTACAATGAGCCCAGCCTCTTTTGGACTAACATATTTAGCTTTTATCCCTACACTATTAAAGTATTGTGCAATCATTTTAGCATTATTATCTTCACCACTTGCTTTTAGTGTATCCAGTAAATATTCATCACTAACTTTAGAAGCCTCTTCTATACGTGCATGTAAATCTGTTAAAATTGCTTCAGTAATTGAGGGATTAAGTCCTAAACCTTCTGCATTTTCTTTATAACGCGCAACAACATTTAGCAATTTGTCTTCGTACTTACTTCCTGCAATAACCGCTTCTGCTAATTCGATTAATAAATCTGTAACTTTAATATCTTCACTATATCGTTTACCTGGTGCAGATACTACTACAATTTTTCGAGTAACATCAGCTTTTACAATTGCAGCAACTTTTTGAATTTGTTCTGCACTTGCAACTGAAGTTCCACCAAATTTACATACTTTCATCTCATCAAATCCTTACGTTATTATTCTTCTGTACCTCTAAGGAAAACAATTGTTTTTTCACAGTGTACAAATTATATGTTAAATAGTCAATACATTTAGAAAAATTTACTACATAAATTTCAATAATTATTTCTTTTTTAAATATCCAGGATACAATTATATTCGTTTCTTAGAAATTTCTCTACCTTATTTAATAAAACACCATAAGGAAACCTTATGGTGTTTTTTACAATAAATTTATGTTTTAGTTAATTATGATTTTGTATAAACTTTTAATAATTCTTGACCTAAAAACTGTAACTGCTCACCAACTGTGCAAGATTCAATACAGAATTTATGTGCACCGGCTTTACCCCGTTCTTTTCGCATTTGTTTTTTGGCTAAACAATCTTCGCAATAGCCTTGTAACAGTTCATCGATTTCTTTTACGATGGTGATCTGTTCCATATTATTGAATCACCTCATTTGCAGTATTTGTCTATTCTACTACCGTTATGTGTTAAGATGCAAGTATAGAACTTGGAAGTGGTGATGAGATGTTAGAAGTATATATCGATGCAGCAAGTGCAGGTAATCCTGGTCCTAGTGCAATTGGTATTTTCATAAAAGGAGAAGGACATCAACTGAAATTTAGTGAACCTATTGGTATTACGAATAATCATGCAGCAGAGTTCGTAGCACTTATTCGCGGATTACAAGAAGCAGCAAAATTATCCACTGATATAATTTCAGTACGCTCTGATTCTAAAATTGTAGTCACATCTATTGAAAAAGAATTTGTAAAGAGTGAAGAGTACAAACCTTATTTAGATACTGCACTGAAACTAATAAAACAATTTAATTTATTTTTTATCAAATGGATTCCAGATTCACAAAACAAAGCTGCAGATGCACTTGCTCGACAAGGAATACAAAAAGGAAAGAAGTAAAGTAACTATATTATATAGAAGTAATAAGGATTGAACTTAACCATTCAAAGTTCAATCCTTATTATTACCTCTTTAAATGGTTTGATGCTGTGGCTTATGAATTGTTTTTATAAAATAAACCAAACATGTTATAAAGATTACTACTGCCGCAACAACATATACTGCATCATAATGATAATGCATTGCTACAATCCCTAATAGCCAAGATCCAAGTGCAATCCCTACATCGAATAAAGTGAAGAAAGTAGCCGTCGCATAACCACTTCGACTATGTTCTGCTGCTTGAACACAGAGTGATTGGAAACTTGGTACTAATGCACCGTACCCCAAACCAACCAAAATACCAGCTACTAAAAACAAGAAAGGTCCATTCACTGAAGCTAATGTCAATAATCCAAGCACGAAGAATACAAACCCGGGGATTATAACATATTTTGGACCTTTCGTATCGTATAGTTTACCTGTGAACGGGCGTGTGATAAGCATTGCTGCTGCATACACTAGATAAAATACACTGGCTACTCCCATCAAATGTTGTTCTTTCGCATAAACAGATAAGAAGGATAAAACACTCGAATAAGAAATAGCAATAAAACAAGCAAAAAATGCATATGGTAAAGCCTTCTTCTCAAATAGATCAGAAAGTGTAAACGATAATTTAGCTGGTTTTGGTGGAACTGGCAGATCGTCTAATTTAATAGTCATTGCACATAAACCACCTAAAATAACAACAATACTCATGATGATAAATAACATTTCAAAATTTAAATATTGAATGACAAGTAATCCAACAAAAGGACCTAATACAACAGCCAAATTAAGGGACATTGTAAAATAGCCTAATCCTGCACCTTTTCTTGATCTTGGTACAATGTCTGCTGCAATAGAGTTATTAGCAGTTGTTAGGATACTAAAAGAAATACCTTGAATAAAACGTAAAATGAGTAGTAATAAAAATGGTTTTATAAAAATATATAAAAGTGTTGTAAATAGATAGAGGATCAAACTCATAATTAGCATTTTTCTTTTTCCGACTATATCAAGGACTTTTCCTGTAAATGGTCGAGTAAGAATAGCTGAAAGTAAGAAGATTGAAAGGAGTAATCCCGCATCGCCTTCTGAACGATGAAGCTCTCCTGTCGCATATAGTGGGAGAACTGAAACTAATCCATAAAACACAAAAAACACACTCATATTAGTGCAAAATAAGCTGATAAATCTCTTTGTCCATATTCTATTTTGGTCTTTCAAAAAATCATCATCCCTTCAATTTTCGTAAGAGAGACAAAAACATCTTTTGTTCTTCAATCGTTAATCCCTTTGCAATTGAATTTTCAAATTGTATGACAGACGCTTCAATTGCAGGATATTTTTTTAATCCTTCTTCTGACAATGTTACAATCTTCGAACGACGATCTTCTCCATCTTTTCGTACTAACCATCCAAGTTGTTCTAATCTTGTAACTGTTCTTGTTACAGTTGGTGCTTCAACATTTAGATACTTCCATATTTCTGTTAAAGTCATCGCTTTATGCTGATGAACTGTAAACAATATAGTCCATTGGCTATTATATAGACCAAAGTCTTTTAAAACAGCATTTAAATCGTTAGTGAATTGTCGTGTCGTTTGAAAAATTTCGTGAAAAATAATGTTCATAATGTCCTCCGTTATTATTTACCTAGGTAAATAACTTTAATTAGTTTATTCCTAAGTTTAATATTTGTAAATAGGTTTTGTTATCATCTAATAATGTAATCGCTAACATTGTATTAATACAGTAAAAAAGACTTAATAACCTTTTACAGGGCTATTAAGTCTAAATATTATTCCATTATATTCATCAAAGCTCCAATAGCTCCACTGAAACCATGATCTTGTAAAAAAATAGGCGTTTTCTTTTTTAAAATAGTATAATCAGCAATTATTTCTTGTAATTTATCATTTTGATCTAGTGTTGTACCAATATAGATAATTTGCTCAACATCCATTTGTTCTGCTAATTGAATACTTAGTGTCGTAATTACTTCACCTACTAAACCTTGTATTGTCGCCAAAATATCTGCTGATTCGTATTTTACAGATTCTTTTATACCTACTTTGCCGAAATTACTAGCTGTTAAGGTAGGTTTTAGCTCTACTGGTGTTTCTATACCTTGAAAAATTTCCTCTACTAACAAATCAATATCTGTACGGTTGCCATTTTTAGCAAGTTGAAGTATTTCACGGTAATTTTTTATACCTGTTGTTAAAGCGGACAGTCCAATTAGAGTCCCTCCACCTACACCAGTTCCTCCAACTCTCATATGTTCCACCTCGTCCATATAATGGATGGACGTGCCTGTTCCGACGTTTGTGATGATACATTTCTTAAAGTGATGATCTTCTTTCGCTAATTGATAGCGAACCCCTTTTAAAGTTGCTTCAAATTCTACAATATATTGAATTGATTTATCTGCATCTAGCATTGCCTTTATTTGTCCTGTACGGCCACCTGTTAAACCAATTTCTTGAATAGTTTCTTGCTGATGAATCCACTCTAAAACAGCAGGTAAATTATTTGATGGGAAATGCTTAAGCCGTAACTCATGCTGATCATTTAAATATGCTAATTTTGTTAGTGTTCCCCCTGCATCTATTCCTATTGCCTTTGTCATACAAATCTCCTTTTTAATCGCCCTTTAACACTTTACTTCGTAATTTTGGAATGTGCAATTTCATTTTAGAAAACCATACTTTCTTAAATTTAGTAGAACCATTCGACTAATTACTACTTATCGAACCTAACCAAGATTGATTTGCATTTAAATTCCTTTTAAAATTACATAGCAAAAAGCGGAAAATTATGATCCCTTTGCAATCCATATATATTTATTCATTAAAACTACTATAATTTTTTCATATTATAGCATAATGGATATACTTTGAAAATGCTTTCAAAGATATCGAATTATTTAATAAGTAAAATAACTGTGTGTTTAAGAGATGGATATCATATGTCTTTATTTAAAAGGTATATCCATTATTCAGAGAAGAACGTATTGTAATAATAACATGTACATTCTTCAGCTATTCAAGGAGAAGGGGAAAGCCCCTTAGCTAATTATTTCTTATTCAAAAAAAGAGTTTCATTCTTGTAGGCAAAGAATGAAACTCTCTTTTTATTGAGTATTTAATTTAGTATAAATAATAAGAAGTTGTGCTATTTCATCATCTGTTAAAACTTTAAAATATTCTTTCTTCATTTCTTGACCGAGTATTGTTGCTTGTTCCAATACGTCTAGTCCGGATTGTGTGATTGCTAAGTAAGAAATACGACGATCTTCAGAGTCTGCTTTTCGAACACAAAAATGATTGTCAATTAATTTGTCGGATAAATGCGTTAAAGACGCAGGTGCAAATTCTAGATACTTGGCAATATCTGAAGGTCTGCTTGGGCCATTTTCTTTTAAATAACTTAAGACTAAAATATGAGATATACCTATGTTTACTTGAAAAAGTTTCTTCCAACGCAAAATCATTTTCGCATTTACTTTATCCATCTCATGTAGTAAATCAAACAGGGTAGGATTCTCGCTCATGTTCTCCCCCCTTTTCTTTTTATTATTGTGCTGAATAGCCACCGTCAATAACTAATTCTGCACCAGTGATATATGAAGCTTCATCAGATGCTAAGAATAATGATGCATTCGCTACTTCTTCCGGTTTACCTAGGCGTCCCATTGGAGTTGCACGGATTAACATATCCATAGCTTCTTTAAATTGACCGATATTTGCTGTCATAGGAGTCTCAATAACCCCTGGGTACACAGAATTAACTCGAATATTAAATTTACCTAGTTCAGCAGCTGCAGCGCGCGAAATTGCTCGCAAAGAACCTTTAGAAGCTGTGTAAGAGTTTGTTCCTGACCCGATTAGTGCGGTATATGAACAGGTATTAACGATAGATCCTTTACCGGCTTCTTTCATATATGGTTTAACATGTTTGATTCCTAAGAAAGGTCCAAAAGAATTAATTTTGTGTATTAATGCCCAATCATCTGCAGTGATCTCATCAGGTGATTTCTGTGATGAAATACCTGCATTGTTAATTAAGATATCAATACGTCCATGTTTTTCCACGATAGCTTTTGTTAGTTCTGCCCAATTTTCGTCGGAAGTAACATCAAGTTTCATACCTTCAACACTATCTAATTCAGAAATTTTAGCTAAATTTTCTTCATTGATATCAGCTGCAATTACTGTTGCGCCCTCTTTTGCGAATAGTTCTACCATTTTAGCACCCATTCCTGATGCTCCACCAGTTACAATTGCAATTTTATTTTCTAAACGTCCCATTTGTAAAATCTCCTTTACTATTAAAAATTTAGACACCTAAATAATAGCATGTGAAATTGTTTCAAGCAAACCATTTAAGTTTAAATATATATTTAATTTTCTATTTTGACGAAATTGAAGTAGGATATAATTGATGCTTTATACTGATCGGAGGAAGTCCAAATTGACACAACAAAGAAAATTATATAAAGAAGCTATGACCGTATTAAAAGCAACAAGCCGTACTTTCTTTATTCCTATTACCTTTTTAGAAAAAGAGCTAAAAACAACCGTTGCTACAGCTTATTTATGTATGCGAGCTATTGATGAAATCGAAGATCATGAAGAATTGCCTAACGATGTTAAAACAAACTTATTGAGCGAAACAAGTAAATTATTATTAAAACCTTTTGATAACGAAGCTTATATGGCATTACTAGAGCCTTATGCCGACCAATTACCAGAGGTTACTTTACGTCTTGCGGACTGGTTATCCCTTTGCCCAGATGAAATTCGTGATACTGTTGCTGCTTCAACTAGTGAAATGGCTGAAGGTATGGCCAAATGGGCTGCAAAAGGATGGATTGTTAAGACAAAAGAGGATTTAGACGAATATACTTATTATGTAGCAGGTCTTGTTGGCACTATGCTTTCTGAAATTTGGCGTTGGGGAGCTGGTATTGAAACAGACCGTGATCTTGCAATTGGTTATGGTCGTGGATTACAGGTTGTTAATATTTTACGTAATCAAGATGAAGATAAAGAACGCGGTGTAAGCTTTGTTCCCGAAGGTTGGACTCGTGATGATTTATTTAAGTATGCAGAAGATAATCTAACTAAAGCAGACGAATACAATAAGAGTATTTCAAAACGTAGTATCCTTATGTTCTGTAAGATTCCTTTGGCTTTAGCCCATAAAACGCTTGAAGCCATGCGTAAAGGACATGAAAAAATGACTCGTCAAGAAGTTGAACAAACAGTTGAAGAAGTTACAGCAGAATAATTGAAATAAGGATTACTATTTTGAAAAGTTGAATTAGTAGCATTCTTCCATGTAGACTGTAGGCAAACTCGAAGTTTCTTGAGTTTGCTTACAGTCCTTTTCTTTTCTAAACTTTATATTTCAAATATAATAGGAGCTTTTTAATGCGAAGTATTTTGAATAACCTGCTGGCACAATTTACGGAAATTAGTTATAAAATTATCATTTGATTCTTTCGTTCTTTTTTTAGGACCTTTTGTTCTTCCCCCTGCCTGACGAATTTTCTGATTCAAATGACGTGAGTATAAAAGCTGATCAATATTATTTGCTGTATATTGCATCCCATTTTGGTTGATCACATAAGCACCTCTAGCTAACACCATTGCGGCTAGCCCATAATCTTGTGTAATTGTAATGTCCCCTTTGTGGATCTGATTTACAAGTGCAAAATCTACGGCATCCGCTCCTTTGGATACGATAACCGTTTTCACCCCTTCTATTTCAAAATGATGTGATGTATCACAAAAGATAATAACTTCTAATTGGTATTCCCTGGCTATTTGAATTGTCTCAGATACAACAGGACAGCCATCGGCATCAATACATATTTTGGGCATCTGACTTTCCTCCTATAGATAATTTACCTTCATCTTAAACTAACATTGAATTGCTAATTTGTCACAATTGTTAGCGTTTTCAAGTATAATTATCTGTCAATTTTGCATTTTTATAATATTCGGTGATTGAAAATTCACATGATTATGTCTAATATATGATTATAAGTCAAAATTATCTGGGGGTTTTTCTTAATGGTCACAGTAATGTCAGAGTCACAAAAAACAGCAACTGAATATATTGATAAAGTTTATAACAATCTTAAAGAACATCATGGACATGAACCTGAATTCTTACAAGCTGCGAAAGAAATACTTTATTCCTTAACACCTGTTTTTGCCCAACGTCCCGAATATATGCAAGCAAGCCTCTTAGAACGAATTGTTGAACCTGAGCGTGTTGTAAAATTCCGTGTATCTTGGGAAGATGACAATGGTAAAATCCAAGTAAATAGAGGGTATCGTGTACAATATAGTTCTGCAATTGGACCATACAAAGGCGGCCTCCGCTTCCATCCTTCCGTAAACGAAAGTATCATCAAATTCTTAGGCTTTGAACAAATTTTCAAAAACTCTTTAACTGGACAACCAATTGGTGGTGCTAAGGGTGGTTCTGATTTCGATCCTAAAGGTAAGTCTGATTCAGAAATTATGCGTTTCTGCCAAGCTTTCATGACAGAGTTACATAAATATATTGGACCAGATGTAGACGTACCAGCTGGTGATATCGGTGTAGGAGCTCGTGAAATTGGTTTCTTATTTGGTCAATACAACCGAATCCGAGGAGCATATGAACCTGGTGTAATCACTGGTAAACTACCTCGCTTTGGTGGGTCATTAGCACGTAAAGAGGCTACTGGCTATGGTTGTGTCTACTTCGTTCAAGAAATGTTAAAAGAAATTGATATGACATTCGATGGTGCAACTGTTGTCGTATCCGGTTCGGGTAACGTTTCAACATATGCAATTGAAAAAGCACAACAATTAGGTGCAAAAGTAGTTGCATGTTCTGATTCTAACGGTTATATTTATGATCCGAATGGAATCAATTTAGATACAGTTAAAGAAATTAAAGAAGTACGTCACGGTCGTATTAAAGAATATGTTGAAGCACATCCAGATGCAACTTATAAAGAAGGGTGTATTGGCATTTGGACAATTCCATGTGACATTGCACTTCCATGTGCAACACAAAATGAAATCGATGAAGAATCAGCAAAAATTCTTGTAAAAAATGGTGTGAAAGCAGTTGGTGAAGGTGCGAATATGCCATCAACATTGCAAGCAATTAATGTTTATTTTGAAAATGATGTATTATTTGCTCCTGCCAAAGCAGCGAATGCAGGTGGTGTAGCTGTTTCCGCTTTAGAAATGGCGCAAAATAGCATGCGCTTATTCTGGACTTTCGAGGAAGTAGATCAAAAACTTCATGACATCATGAAATCAATTTATCAAAATAGTGTTGAAGCAGCGAAAGAATTTGGACATGAAGGAAATCTGTTAATTGGTGCAAATATTGCAGGTTTCATTAAAGTTGCAGATGCTATGATTGCACAAGGCGTTATTTAATTGAATCGACGGTCTTTCAAAAACAGTAAATCCTTATGGGTTTACTGTTTTTTTCGTTTATATATATCTATTTGTACTATTTTTCCTTTTTTTAAGATATTTCTCACTATTTTTATTAGCAATAAATTACAATAGCATTGAAATGGGGGAATGAAAATGGAATTGATTTACGAAGGGAAAACAAAGGATGTATTTAAATTTGATGAGGATCATTTAGTATTACAGTTTAAAGATGATGTTACCGGTGAAAACGGGATATTTGATCCTGGTGCAAATACTGTTGGTTTAACAATCGAAGGTGCAGGTCGCGCAGGTCTTAGTTTATCGACATTCTTTTATAAAAGACTTAATGCTATCGATGTTCCAACACATTTTATTTCTTCAAACATTGATAAAGCTACAATGACTGTAAAACCTGCAACTGTTTTCGGCAAAGGGTTAGAAGTTATTTGTCGTTTTCGTGCAGATGGAAGTTTTTTAAGACGTTATGGCGCTTATGTTGAAGAAGGCCAAAAACTAAACTCTTTTGTTGAAGTAACGATAAAGGACGATGAACGTCAAGACCCACCTATTTCAAAAGATGCACTAGTAATGCTAGGCATTCTAAGTGAAGAAGAATATGAAGTATTAAAACAGCATACCATTGACATTTCAAATTTTGTAAGAACTGAATTAGCGAAAAAAGGGTTGACTCTACATGATATTAAATTGGAATTTGGCCGTGATGCAAAAACAGGTGAAATCTTATTAATTGATGAAGTATCTGGTGGCAACATGAGAGTATATAAAGACATTGAATTCGTTGAACCATTACAACTTGCAAAAATTATGTTAACAAAATAAAAATCAAAGCCTACCGATAAAGATACCATCGCTAGGCTTTTTTGCGCCTTGATTTATCTGAAATATTTTACTTTACAAAATATACGATTTATAATGAAAATAATTCGTATTACGTAATAAAGGAGTGTTTCAATTGATAGATAATATATTAAAACGTCAAGATGTCCCAGTCACTGAGACATGGGATTTATCAGATCTTGTTCCAAATGAAGAAGCTTATCATCAAGGCATTAATAAAATTCTTGAAGATGCGAAAAACTTAAACTCTAAATATCAAGGGCATATAACAGATGCTGAGCAAATTGTAAATGTTATTTCTGATTATGAAGCTTTAGTTGAATCAATTATTCCATATGGCTCATTTGTAGAACTAGATCTTGAAGTCGATCAAACAAATGATGTTGCACAAATTCGTAAGAGTAAATTTGCTTCCATTTCATCTCAAATCGCTAGTTTAGTATCATTTGTACATAGCGAAATTTTAGAATTACCTACTGAATTATTAGAACAAGCCATTCAATTATCACCAAATTATACGCACTATATAAATCGCTTAATCGATAAAAAAGCCCATCAATTACATCCCGAAGTTGAAAAAACATTAGCTGCTCTTGGTTCTACCTTTGATGCCGCTTATGGTTTGTACAATACGACAAAATTAGTTGATATGAAATTTGAAAATTTCACTGTGGGTGATAAAAGTTATCCTTTAAGTTATAACCTTTTTGAAGGAGATTGGGAATTAGAAACAGATTCTGCGGTTCGTCGTGAAGCTTTTAAAGCTTTTTCAAAAAAACTTGCTGATTATCAACATACTACCGCTAAAACCTATAACACTCATGTTCAAACAGAAAAAACAATAGCTGATTTACGTGGTTATGATTCTGTAATTGATTACTTATTATTCGACCAAGAGGTTGATCGTGATCTATATAATCGTCAAATTGATATTATCATGAAGGAATTAGCACCTCATATGCGCCGTTATGCGAAACTTCTACAAAAAGAACATCATTTAGATAAAATGACTTTCGCTGATTTAAAAATTTCACTTGATCCAAATTATGAACCATCTATTACAATCGAAGAATCTCGCGATTATATGAAAAAAGCACTTGGCGTTATGGGTGAAGATTATTTAGACATGATAGACCATGCATTTGAAGATCGCTGGATTGACTTTGCTAATAATGAAGGAAAATCTACTGGCGCATTTTGTTCTAGCCCTTACGGCTCTCATTCATACATTTTAATTTCTTGGACACAACGTATGAATGAAGTATTTGTTTTAGCACATGAACTTGGACATGCTGGACACTTTAGAAATGCACATAAAAAACAATCTCTATTCAATAGTGAATCATCTACTTACTTCGTAGAGTCCCCATCCACTATGAATGAAATGCTGATGGCAAACTATTTATTGAAAAATTCAGATGATTTACGTTTCAAACGCTGGGTAATTGCAACAATTGTTGCCCGTACTTATTACCATAACTTTGTCACTCACCTTTTAGAAGCTGCATATCAACGCAAAGTTTATGAACTAGTAGATGCTGGGGAAAGTATAAATGCATCCATTTTAAACAAGATAAAACGCTCAGTTTTAGAAGAATTCTGGGGAGAAGATGTAGAAATCAACGAAGGTGCAGAATTAACATGGATGCGCCAACCCCATTATTATATGGGGCTATACCCTTACACATATAGTGCTGGACTAACAATCTCTACTCAAGTTTCGCAACGTATTTTGCATGAAGGACAACCTGCAGTAGATGACTGGTTAAAAGTTCTTCAAGCTGGAGGTACAAAAACACCTGTAGAATTGGCTCAAATGGCTGGTGTCGATATAACAACAGACAAACCACTACAGGATACAATCGCCTATATTGGCTCATTAATCGAGCAATTAGAAGAATTAACCGAGAAAATTCATCAAGCTAAATAATCCGAGACATTTTTATAAGAAATAAAAAAGGCGTATTGAACAGAAATTGCTTCAATACGCTTTTTTACATTTTTGGGTTTTCATTTTATAAACTTTATCGCTATTTAGTAATGCTCATAACTAATTCTACCCTTATAAAAAACAACATTTTACTTTCTGATATTTCTTACTTGGCGATTTTTAGCCCATACCCCTACTATGATTAGTAAAGCCATACTTACAATTGGGATAAGATGTGCCATCATTGGGAATGTAGCTTCCACAAGACGATGGCCGTATTTATCATCTACAATCATTGTCCCTGCAGTGTATGCAATTAATAGAGCACCAATCCAAATAAGAATTGGGAACTTCTCCATTAACTTAATAATAATTTGACTACCAAATACGATTAAAGGAATACTTACAAGTAAACCTAATGCGACAAGACCCATATGGCCATTTGCAACACCTGCGATCGCAAGAACATTATCTAAACTCATGACAAAGTCTGCAACGATAATGGTACGAACTGCTGCGAATAAGTTATTCCCACTTTTAACATCTGGATCTTCTTCACCTGATTTTAATAAATCAAATGCAATATAGAATAATAATAGGCCACCTACAACTTTTACAAATGGTATTTGTAAAAGCCAGACAGCGATAAATGTTAAGACTATTCTTAAACCGATGGCACCGCCTGTACCAATTAAAATTGCTTTTTTACGTTGGTTTTTTGCTAAATTACGGCATGCAAGCGCTATTACCACTGCATTGTCTCCACTTAGAACAATATCTAACAAAATAATTGAAACTATTTTTGCTAGGAATGTTGCATCCATTTATTCTCCCACTTTCTAAAAATGCTATCTTGTATAATTCTACTCTTTTCCAATGAAATTTAAAGCGAAAACTTTGTTTTTGTAGGATAATTTTCATTTTTCCCTTTGATTTTAATTATTTCTCTCAGTCAATGTACGATTTCAGAATTTGATTTATGCTTATAATTTTTTCAATCTTTATGAGACGTATTATTTTTACCTTTTTGTTAAAACTGTATTTTAGTTATAGCTTTTCCTCTGTAATAACTTCATTTTGTAGTAGAAAGGAAAAAATTTATGCTCTCACAAGAAACGATGAATATTATTAAATCCACTGCTCCTGTTTTAGAAGTGCATGGTAAAGAAATTACAACTGTTTTTTATAAAAAATTATTTGAATCTCATCCTGAATTATTAAATATTTTTAATCAAACAAACCAACGTAAAGGACGCCAACAATTAGCTTTAGCAAATACGGTTTATGCAGCTGCTGTTCATATTGAAAACCTCTCTGAGATTATGCCTGTTGTTAAACAAGTTGCTGAGAAACACCGAAGTCTTGGAATCAAGCCCGAATATTATCCAATTGTGGGTGAAAACTTATTAAAAGCTATTAAAGAAGTTTTAGGAGATGCAGCAACACCTGAAATTATGAATGCATGGACTGAAGCATATGGTGTTCTTGCTGATGCATTTATTTCAACAGAGGAAACTTTATATAAAGAAGCAGAAAATAAATCTGGTGGTTGGCGATTCTTTAAGGACTTCACATTAGTTGATAAAGTCCCGGAAAATAAATTAGTTACTTCATTTTACTTAAAACCAGCCGATGGTGCACCTCTTCCAGATTATAAACCTGGACAATATATAACTGTACATGTAACGATTCCAGGAGAAAAATATACACATAATCGGCAATATAGTTTATCAAAGGCATATGACGGTGAAAGCTATCGAATTTCAGTTAAACGTGAAGTCGTAAATGAACCAGTTGGTATCGTATCAAACTATTTACATGATCATCTTAATATTGGTGACACATTACCGATTAGTGCGCCAGCAGGTGTCTTTTTCCTTCAATCCAAACCCGATACGCCTGTTACATTTTTAGCTGGCGGTATTGGTATTACTCCTCTAATGAGCATGTTACAAACAGCAGTAAAGCAACATCATGCACCTCTTCATTTTGTACAAAGTGTTAATACTCCAGATTTACTTGTATTTAGTAAACCTTTACATGATCTAGCACATGAACACGCTAATTTAAATTATTTTGAAATTATTACCGAGACAGATGGCTATATCTCAAAGGAATTTTTAGAAAAACAAGTGGACCCATCAAGTGATGTTTATTTGTGTGGGCCAGTACCATTTATGCTTGCAATGATTAAGCATTTACTTGTCATCGGCATTTCCAAAGATCATATCTACTATGAATTCTTCGGCCCTTCAATGGCGCTTGATATTGAAACTTAGGTTAAAATCTCTAGTTAATAAGAATTTCAATAAATTAAATAACCAATTATATGTAATTATAAAATTACAATAATTGGTTATTTTTTAAACTAAAACAGGATTTAAAGTAAGCGAAAAACGAAAAAGACTTTGCTAAGAAGAAAACAAGAATAGATTGGTACCCTTCAATGCATATCCAAAATTTAAAATGTTTTAGGATAACTTTTTACTTTTTCAACTGCTGCTAATAATTTATCTGTAACGATTTGTGATTCATCAATATGTTTTCTTAATACAGAATGCGTTTCATCAAAAATTGAAGTGGTCGTTATAAACTTATTCATAATATCTTCATTAGAAATTTTTTGATTTTCAATAAAACTTAAAAGTTCATTTATCCCCTTCTGTACGGAAGAGATTTTTTGAAGTAATACATTCATTTCCCGTGACGTATTTGAACTTGTTTTAACGCCTTCTGTCACAAGGCGAAGATTTTCCTGATTATCTTCATAAGCTTCTTTAATTTGTTCTTGAATTTTTTTCGTTAATAATGAAATATCCTCTGTGCTTTTTTTGGTACTTTCTGCAAGGTTTCGTACTTCATTTGCAACAACTGAGAATCCTTTACCATGTTCCCCTGCTCTAGCAGCTTCAATAGATGCATTCAAAGCCAACAAATTTGTTTGATTAGAAATATTACTAATTAGCTTAACGATATCTGCTACTTGTTTTGAGTTTTCACTTAATTCATTCATACTGACTGAAGTCTTCTTTGATTGTGTTCCTAAATAATCAATTAATTGCTTTACATCATCAACTGCTTTTTTACTTTCCACAGATAGTGTAACCATCGAATCAGAAGATGTGATTAATAATTTTCCTTCTTCAATAGTATTGTTAGAGATTTCAATTGAATCTTTTGTACTCTCTTCAACCTTCTTAAATTCCTTCAATATTTCTCCAACCATCTTGCCTAAAAGTGCATGTTGACTATTAACCACATCGTGTTGTTCTATTGTTGAAATTAAATCTTTATGTAATTCATTCAAAAAAATTTGAAATTTATCTTTCTCTTTATCTAATTTTGCATTTAACTCATCAATTTTAGCTTTAAAACGATTGATGTCCTGTTGTGATTTTGTTTTAGCAAACATGTATAATAACGCTCCTACTTAATAGTTTCTTTAACATATATTTATTATACATCTTTTAAGCTATTTTTAACACTGTTCCAAATTATGCTCTAATTTAAGAGGAATAGATAAAATATATCCATCTATTAAATCATTATTAGTTACTCTTTTTTACTTTATTCTGTTTAACTTGTATTAGCGTTACTAACTTAAAGGTTGTTGCTACAATATAACCAATAAAAATCATATAGCTAAAATACTTTTGCATTTGATTGTGAAAAATAATATACGTAATACATATTGTTAAGATCGTATACATAAGAATATCAAACCAAATTCTCTGTTCTTTATTCTCCATATATCATTCTCCCTTCGCAAAAGGATTTACTTTATAGGTAACAATACTCAATATATTCTACAAAATACATGTATATATCCTCCAGATATTTGGATTTTATACTCACTTTTTATATATACTTAATAGTAGATTTACAATTTTACAGTGGAGGAGATTGTCATGAAACCAAAACTCTTAATCTTAAGAGAAATTGAACATCATACAAAGGATTTATTATCGGAACACTTTGATATCGAATACCACCCATCTTATTCTCTAGAAGAATTACAAAATTTAATACAAGATGCAGAAGCTTTGTTAACAATGGGAACCCTCATTGATGAAAATCTCATAAAGAATGCTCCTAATCTAAAAATTGTAAGTAATATCAGTGTTGGCTACGATAATTTTGATACTCATGCAATGAAAAAAGCAGGAATTATAGGAACACATACTCCATACATTTTAAATGATAGTGTTGTAGATTTGACATTTGGTCTAATGATAGGTGCTGCGAGAAGAATTTCAGAACTGAATTCTGCAGTAAAAAGAGGACTTTGGACTGTAAAAAATGACATTAACTTTTACGGTTTAGATATTCATCATAAAAAATTAGGTATTATTGGTATGGGGCGAATTGGTGAAGACCTAGCAAAACGTGCAAAACTTGGATTTTTTATGGATGTTAGTTATCATAATCGTCATAAAAAACCTAACCTAGATGAAGAGAATATTATTTGGAAACCGTTGGACCAGTTACTTCAAGAATCAGATTTTATTGTAATGCTTACTCCACTTACAGAAGAAACAAAATATATGATCGATGAAGCAAAATTCAAACAAATGAAAAATACAGCTATATTTATTAATATGTCTAGAGGTGCTACAGTAGACGAAAAAGCATTATACAATGCATTAAAAAATAATGAAATCTACGCAGCTGCTTCAGATGTTTTTGTAAAAGAGCCAGTTAATAAAGACAATCCCCTACTTCAATTAGACAACTTTACCGCTACTCCACATATAGGTTCAGCAAGTAAGGAAACAAGAAATGACATGGCTCAACTAGCTGCAGAAAATCTAATTGAAGTTTTCATTAAAGGCAATCATCAAAATGTCGTACCAGAATTACAGTTTCTTGTTAAGTAATACGATTGGATGCTACCGTCCGAGCTGTTTGCATCACATTCAACCTATAGTAAATTCTAATTGTGTTGTATACTAATAGGAGAACAAGTTGTTCAATCGAATTTTCTTGTAAAGGACGTAACGATAATGGATGCAAATAAAAGTACAAACAAAAATTCTGGTATGCTTACTGATGATGAATTAGCAGTATACGAGTTTGCACTTCGTGATGAATTTAACGGTATGCATATTCCTTTAGAAAAACAGGAGTATTATCTTGAAAAAATTCTTAAAGCCAATGAAGAATGTATTTTACATTTAAGAAAAAAAGGCGCGATTGCGATTTCAAGAGAAGTCATAGAAGACGATAATATTTTCGGAGCATAGTATATAAAATCAACAAAGGTCGAACAAGAAATATATTGTTCGACCTTTTACTAATGATTTATCTTTTTAATTTTGGATATCCAATGATTATAGAAACAATTGCGCAAATACCCATTAAGATTGGATAAAAAGAGTACTGCATCATTTCAATAGTTGAAATCCCCGCAACACTTGCAGCAGCCAAAAGTTGTGGTGAATAGGGCACAAATCCTTGCCATACACTCGCAAAAATATCTAGTAAGCTGGCGGATTTTCGATGGTCCACTTCATATTGGTCAGCAATATTTTTGGCAAGTGGTCCTGTCATTAGGATGGCGATAGTATTATTTGCTGTTGACATATCCGTAACACTAACCAGTGAAGCAATTCCTAATTCTGCTCCTTTTTTTGAACGAATTCGTTTTGAAATAGAGTAAAGTAAATAGTGGATACCACCGTTATGTTGAATCAGTGCAACAAGACCACTAATTAATATAGCAATAATCGCTATATCTTCCATCCCCATCATTCCTTGGCTTACCGCTTTGATGAATGAAAGAAACGTAAATTCCCCATTGATAAATCCTATAATGCCGGAGATTAAAATGCCACCAATTAGAACCTTTAATACATCCATGCCGATTAATGCTGCAATTAGTACAAGTACATATGGAATAACAGAGACAATGGAATAATCAAAATTTCCTTTTAAAGTATGTTCCTTTCCAATTGTCATAATTCCTAAAATTACTGCTGTGACAATAGCAGCAGGTAATACAATACGGAAATTCACCTTAAATTTATCTTTCATATCTGTACCTTGTGTGCGGACTGCTGCAATTGTCGTATCTGAAATAACCGATAAATTATCTCCGAACATAGCACCACCTACGACTGTTGCCATAGCTAGAGCCATTGAAATACCCGTAGCATCAGCAATTCCTACACCGATTGGCGCTAAGGCTACAACCGTACCCATTGATGTACCCATAGAAAGAGATATAAAACAGCCAATGATAAATAAACCGACTAATAAGAAATTTGGGGGTAGATACGTTAACCCTAAATTGACAGTCGATTGAACAGCTCCCATTTCTTTAGCAACATTTGAGAACGCACCTGCAAGAACAAATATAACCACCATCAGCATTACATTTGAATTACCTGCTCCCTTTGTGAAAATCTCTATTTTCTTTGACATCTTTTCTTTACGGTTCATAAGAAAAGCAAATATACAACTGACACTTACAGCTACATCTAACGGCATTGCAGTAAAATCATTTGCTAAAATACCCGTCCCTATAAATAAAAGTATAAATACAACAAATGGTAAAAGTGCCCATTTATTGCCTTTTTCTATCTTTTCCATGTATTCTAAAATACCTCCATCAAGCAAAAACAGATCAAATTTTAATTAGACAGATTTAATCATACTGAAAAGATGTTAATTTGTAAATTTTTTATGTCTTTAAAATATTCATAGAATTAAAACAAATAATATACATTTGAATCCAATAAATTTAAGTCATTTTAAAATATTATCTTGAGCATACTCTTTAAAACGTAACAAGTTATTTGAATAAATTTGACGCAATTTATGGCAAAACAACAAAATACTTACCGCCAAAGGGGAATAAATCATATTTAAAACAATTAAATTAAGCGCTATAAAATAAACTCATTCGCCAATATTTGAAACCCATATACTTATCAAAAATAGAATTTGTGCACGATTCATATTATCCACTCCAACTATTTTTCCGACAAAAAAATCCCACCCCCAAGTCATTTGTCTTAGGGATGGGATCGTGGATTCGTGTTACCTAATTTTTCTACCACATCACTGTAAGTAGCCTTTATCAGTGAAACGCTCATTAACGATCTAGACCTAAAGTTCCATCTATTCATAACTTTTTACACACGTATATTATTTCATTACTATTTTCATCGATTGGTGACCCATTCCAGTCTTTAAATACACGAACTATTTCAAAACCATTTTGAGATAATAGCCTTTCCATTTCTTTTGGAAAAACGTAACGCAACGTAATATGCGTTCTTTTTTGATCTAAAACATCGCCATTCTCTCCAATAAATTTTCGAATAGTTGTGTAACATTGAAGTTGAGCAAGTGCATCATAGTTGCTAATGGTATAAACCTCAACCTTTTTCTTTGAAATCGGATCTGTATAGCTTCTCCAATATTCTTCTGTTGGTGGTTGTAATAATTCATTTGAATTCGGGAATCTAGTACCGAATATAAAGAATCCTCCCATGTTCAAATGCCTTCCCACTGATAAGAGCAATTTATCTTGTTCCTTATTGGATAAAAAATGCTGAAAAGAATTGCCAACCATAAAGATTAAATTGCTCTTCAAACTTAAATTTAATCTTGTACAATCTTGTTTTTTCCATTTAATTTTTAATCCTAGTTCAGCTGATTTCTTTTTAGCTGTACATAGCATCCCCTCATGGACATCCACACCGATTAGCATATGACCTTCTTTAGCTAAAGGAATGGTTGCTCTTCCCGTCCCACATGCAATATCAATAATCGGACCTTCGACTCTTGATGCATATTTCTTTAAAAATCTCACGTCATCCTTATACATTTCATTTTCTAAATCATATAAGTCTGTATCTTCATATTCTTCAAAATTATCCATGATCATCAGCTATTCTCCTATTTTTTTAGAAAAAATCTCCTTCACAAATTGTTCTTTAAAATTCGTATACTCATTAACACCTGTTGATTTTTTATTGACGTAGGCAAGTTTAATACTCAAATATTTTTTCCTTGCATCTTCATGCACGTTTAAATAATCTCTGAAAAAGCTAAGATTATTCCACAACTCTCCCTTATATTCAACCAAGTGAATATAATGTGTTTTGATTTCATATGTATTGTCCGTAAACTTTGCAAAAACAATTTCATTTGGTCTGTTTACTCGTAATCGTAAAAACCCCACTTCTTTTAAACCTTCAATGATGGAATGATTGATCTCCGATAAATCCTGAATGCCTACTATAATATCAATGATTGGCTTTGCAGGCATATCATGAATCGCCGTACTTCCTATATGTTCAATTTGGTAATCTTTTAATTTTGTATATAGGAGAATCTCTTTTTTTATCCTTACGAATTCATTTTTCCAATCTTTTTCGAAAGGAACAATTTTAACTTCATCTTTACGTAGTCCCAGATTCATAGGTACAGTTCTCCTCTCTCACTTCAACAGTTATGTTGTTAAAACAAAAGCTCTAAACTTATCTTCTTCCTCAGAAAATGGATAATGATTACTTTCTTCAAAAATAGTACATGTGGCTTGTGGCATTAATTTAGCAATTTCAACCCCAAATTTCATAGGACATTGTGAGTCAAATTTACCTGAGTAGATAAAAGCAGGAACTTTAACATTTTGTAAATCTTCTCGAACATCAAATGTTGGGTATTCTACTTTTCTAAAATAATCTAACTTGTTTCCAACTGTTTTTCCGCTGTTTGGCTTTGTAAGTGATTCTTTTAATATACACTCCTATTTATTTCCATAAAGACTATCAAATTCCTTCCATGAATCCATAATAATTATTTATTATAGAAGCTTAAATACCTTTACAAGAAACATTTGTCGAAAAAAAAACTGTAGATAAACCCGAAATTCTTCAAGTTTATCTGCAGTTATGGTTTCTTTGTCATTTGCTATAATATAGCAAATGACAGAAATAGAAGTACAAGTCCTATAACGACTAACAAAAGGATAATTCCTGGAATGATTATCGTAAAAAAGGCTTTCCAGTTTGAGAAACGATGTGCAATTGCAACACCCGCTACATTAATTACAAATGCCCAAATCCCAGTTACTAGAGTTACTAACCAAAAAACAATTGCTGACATTATTGTCACGAGATTAGTTTCTTGACCTGTGTCAAAATAGGTTAGTGGGAAATTAGCCATCCATACAAGCAAAAACGGAGAAATTCCAATTGTTGGTATAGCTGTTAAACTTGTAACTTTAAAAATATCTTCAAAGCTACCTTTACCACCAAAAATTTTACCTATTAACCAAGTAAAAAATGTACTAATTGATACAGAAACAATCCCTATGAATGGTCCTGCAACAATACAACCTAGAAGCAAAATCCATGTCGAATAAGTAGGATAATATGTTGTATCTTCTAAACCTGTTATTCCACTAGCCATTCCACCTAAAAGCACAAAAATTAATGCATATGTCCATTTTTTATGGTCGATTAAATATTGAGCCGTTTTTTTGGGGTGTAACCAAGTAGAGAAAAAAGGTTGAATTTCATAATTTTGAGGTTGTTTTTGAGGTTGGTTCATTAAATATTCTGTCTCTCCTTCCGATATATTATAATTTTAACAGAAAACATCTATAAAATAGAGATAATTTTAATGAACCCTGTTAAATGTTATCAAAAACTATAATAATACTTCATTAAAATATGGTCCGATGTGTTCTATATAAAGATCGGCATCTTCCTTTGAATGTAAGGTAAGTAGCGTACGATAACCATTGTTTATGAAAGTCGCTTTAATTTGATGTTGTTTTAATTTTTCTTGAATTTGTTCTTTTGTTACTATTTTAAAATGTTCTAATACGCCAATTTCTAGTAAATCAAATGGTTCGCCTTTTACATTTACTGCATAAATTTTTTCTACTTTTTGCGTTTCTTTGGAAACAAGAATTTGACTAACTCGGAATTTATTTTCCATCTCGTTCATCTACTTTCTAACTTTTTTAAGGAGAAGTTATAATTATACTTCATTATTTTGATTTTCAATATGTATCACTTCAATTTTTGTAGGATTAGACGTGTCCATTGCTGAAGTACAAATGACAACTCTGTCTCCTTCTTGGTAATTTGAAGCTTTATCATTTTCTGGTAGCGCTACAACATTTCTTACTCCACCATTAACTTCTACAAGTATGCAATCATCTTCCGCTTGAATCCCTAAAACCTTTCGTGCAATCTCAAATTTGCTCTTTTCATCTTGTTCTTCGTTGCTACATCCAAATAGTAATATACTTAGTAAACTAACAACAAAGATACCCCCTTTTACGAATAGAAATGGTGGATGATTTTATTTTAAAAATTTGTCATATGAAAAGAGTTTTAACCAATATAAGAAATGATTCTCTTTTATTATAACAAATTCATGGAGTTTAGATAAATAATTGTCATACAGGCCCGTTTCCTTATGAATAATCATCATTCTAGATATATTATCCTTTTAAATATTTTGACTTTAATTTCCCCCACCATTTTATTAACAATTTACCGACTATTACAGCCGTAATTGCAGCCCAAACAAGATTATTTATTGTGTCTGGTAAAAATTTCAGAATCCAAATTGACATAGTAAAAGTTGATAATGTTAAATATTCCATACGTTTTTTATAATTTAATTTCTTTAAATTTAACACTACAATCAGATAGCCAATTGGGGGCGTTATGAAACAAAAACATAGCAATACACGATGCCTTAAATACCATGGATATTTCCTTAACATAAACCTCTTCACTTCATTCTATAATTATTTTATTATCTTTTATGTAGCTATTTAGAGTAAAATTTAGTAAATAGATAATTGTATCAACGATGATTATTCATATGACCAATTTAATGTATCTGTAACGACTAACTATAATTTTAAACTACTATATAATATAAAGAAGGTGTATTCGTTTGATAAAATCCTTTACTATTCCTATATTGAATCATCCAAGAACCATTCAAGTTTACATACCGGACAATTATTACGAAGTAAATAAAAGATACCCTGTATTATACATGCACGATGGACAAAACGTATTTGAAAACACAAGAGCAATAGGTGGTGTTGCATTAGAGCTCCATCAATATTTGGAACAACACAAAATCAATCTTATTGTCGTTGCTATTGATCAAAATACATTTGGAGATGAGCGGATCAATGAATATTGTCCATGGGCTAACAGGCAATTCAGTGAAGTTTTAACTGGTAAAAAAAGTTCGTTAGGCGGTAAAGGAAAAGAATATATAAATTTTATGGTAAATGATCTTAAGCCTTTAATAGACTATCAATATCGTACTGAAAAAAATCAAACATATATTGCAGGAATCTCCTTAGGAGCTCTTATCTCAACTTATGCTGCTTGTTGTTATCCTCATATATTTAAAAGAGTAGCAGCCATTTCATCTGCATATTATCGTAATCAAGAAGAAATTGAAAAACTATTAGTAAAGAATAGCTTAACGCACCTAGAGCGCTTTTACATTGACTGTGGAACAAAAGAATCAGGAGAAAATGATAAAGTTAGTAAACTATTCTTAGATTCCAATAAAGCAATTTATGAAATTTTAAAAGATAAAGATGTGCCATCTCATTTTAATACAATTGAACAAGCTGTACATCATTACAAGGCATTTAAAGAACGGGTACCAATCTTTATCGCTTATTTAATGGCTGAAAAAGTATAAGAACATAAAAACAAGAAAATCCAAAGAGAACACATGTTTTCTTTGGATTTTCTTTGTTATATTCACATGAAATTATGACCCCTACGAGATTCGAACTCGTGTTACCGCCGTGAAAGGGCGGTGTCTTAACCGCTTGACCAAGGGGCCAACTGGCGGAGAAGGAGGGATTTGAACCCTCGCGCCGGTTACCCGACCTACACCCTTAGCAGGGGCGCCTCTTCAGCCACTTGAGTACTTCTCCATATGGCTCCGAAGGCAGGACTCGAACCTGCGACCCTCTGATTAACAGTCAGATGCTGCTACCAACTGAGCTACTTCGGAATCATAAAATGGTGCCGGCGAAAGGAGTCGAACCCTCGACCTACTGATTACAAGTCAGTTGCTCTACCAACTGAGCTACACCGGCAAATTTATTATGGTGGGTCGGGACAGAATCGAACTGCCGACACTTAGAGCTTCAATCTAATGCTCTACCAACTGAGCTACCGACCCATAATCAGTTAATAGATTTAATACAAAATGGCGGTCCGGACGGGGCTCGAGCCCGCGACCTCCTGCGTGACAGGCGGGCATTCTAACCAGCTGAACTACCGGACCATTTTGGTTGCGGGGACAGGATTTGAACCTGCGCCCTTCGGGTTATGAGCCCGACGCGCTACCGAACTGCTCCACCCCGCGATAATTGTATAGTTACTTTATAAATAATGGAGGCGGAAGAGGGATTCGAACCCCCGCGCGGTTTGACCCGCCTGTCGGTCTTCAAGCCCGATCCCTTCAGCCAGGCATGGGTATTCCCCCAGGTAATATGGCGGCCGAGGGGATCGAACCCCCGACCTTACGGGTATGAACCGTACGCTCTAGCCAGCTGAGCTAGGCCGCCATAATTGTATATTAAAATTTAGATTGGTGGAGCCTAGCGGGATCGAACCGCTGACCTCCTGCGTGCAAGGCAGGCGCTCTCCCAGCTGAGCTAAGGCCCCATATGTAAATCTAAAATGATCGGGAAGACAGGATTCGAACCTGCGACCCCTTGGTCCCAAACCAAGTGCTCTACCAAGCTGAGCTACTTCCCGAATATGGTGCGCCCAGCAGAAGTCGAATCCACAACCTTCTGATCCGTAGTCAGACGCTCTATCCAGTTGAGCTATGGGCGCAAATATAAATCAAAACATTTCAATATTATATAAATAAAAGATGGTGCCGAGGACCGGAATCGAACCGGTACGGTAGTCACCTACCGCAGGATTTTAAGTCCTGTGCGTCTGCCAGTTCCGCCACCCCGGCATCTCTTAATGGAGCGGAAGACGGGGTTCGAACCCGCGACCCCCACCTTGGCAAGGTGATGTTCTACCACTGAACTACTTCCGCGTTAAGGACAATACTTATTATATGGGATATATTTTATAAATGCAACACTTTTTTATATAAAAATAATAATTTTTATTTTTCCTCAAGAAACTCTTCTGATAGTTTAACTAAACTCTTAGCTAATAGCAAGAGGAGACCCATTAAAAGGTATAACGATTTCCTTTTTATCGGTCGCTTCTTGTTTAATAATTCATTTAAGTTACTGTAAAATGTATTATCTCAAAGAAACTTTAGCAACTCTAATAAGTTAATTTTCTGGCCAAGGAAAATCATTTTTAAAGTATTCCTGTTTTAAACGTTTTAAATCATAACTCCATTTTCCAATTGCATTTGCATACCTTTTTCGATCTTCTTCCCTCCCCATTTTAAGACGAATTCTTTTTTGGAGTTCATAAGCAGCTGCTTGTAAACTATAGCTTTCTACAAATTCCTGCAATGCTAACCATCGTTGTTCATCACTACGATCTGTTATTTGATATCCAAAATTCCGAAGTTCGCTATAGCTTGGATGTCTATATTTGTATGATTTTGGAGCTGCCTTTTTGATCTTTTGTTCAAGATTATAATAGTTTTCAATTTCCGCTTCTTTATTAAAAATACGTCTTAGTATACTTTGAAACATTTCCACTTTTAGTAAATCTATACAATCTTCTTTTTCTTCAAGTACTGAAACAAACTCTTTAAAATAAGTACGATTTCTTTTGATAGAATACTGATTATATAGATCATAAATTCTATTACTGTAATCGTTCCTAGTATCTTTATAAAATAACTTAAATCGGCTATCGTTTTGATAAGTTTTTATTATTCTATAATAGATTATGTATAACAATATATTTAGTGCATCTTCATCTTTATATGAATATAATTTATTCGACTGTACCAGCTCATTTAATAAGTGTTTTACCAGATCAATCATCTTGCTTGAATGATAGGCAGATAATATTTTTCTTACATATTTTGATGAAGCTTTTAAAAACAATCGATGATAAAATTCATAGTTTTTTTTCAATTCTCTCTTAATGCTCCTGCTATGATAAGAATCAAAAGTCGTGATTGAATCACTAATAATCTGCATAAATTCCTGAATATACTCTTCACTCTTTTCATCATCAGGGGCAATTTTAAGTAAATGGGATATAATTTTAACTTTCTCTTCATTTGAAATATTGTCACAAAGTAAGAGTGTGATCCCCTTTGTAAAGTCCATTTTTTTACTTTTTCTATTAATCTGTTTTAATAATTTTTCTCTCTCATTATTTAAGTTATGATTAATTTTGTTCAAGGATTTAATATTACCAAGTAGATCTTCTATTTCATCTTTTAACAATTGAATTTGCTGATCTCGGTTTGCGATTTCAGTTTTTAAAAGTGTTAGTTGTTTTTTATATATATTATCTATTTCCATTAATCCTTGTCCCAATTGTAATGTGATGGATTCCAATAAAATTTCCTTTGAAAGCATTACTATTCACCTCTTTCTATATGAGCAGTAATATACGATTACATAATTTTCCTTTACCTTATTCGACAAATACAATTTATTTCCTTTTATTTTCTAGTATCTTTTTTTATTTTTCGCATCCATCTTGACTTTTAAACACGGATATTTCAACATATCAACTTTTAAATATTCAGATTTGGATGTTCTTCTACAGACGATACTTTCATCGAAATTGGCTTCAATCTCCTCAGACCAACAAACACGATGTTGGTTAAGAAGCTGTTCCCTCAGGACACGTTTTCCCAAAGAAGTACCGCGTTCCACTTCACAACGAACAAAATTTAGATATCATTAAATATTCGTATATATCCGATAAATTTTGCATTGTGAAGTGGATTCGATTCCTTTAAAACAAAAAACATCTCCATCGATGTTCAACAGAACTACGATGAAGATGTCTCTATTTTTTATCGAACGACTACAGCATATTTTAAAGCATTATATGCGCGTTCAAATTCATATTCATTTACCCAGTAGATTCCTTTATTGTTAGGGTCAATAACTTTATAACGTTTGGTTTTACTACTATATCCTGCTAGTGTCATAACATGCAAATTATCTACCATCTTTACGTGCTTACCAGCAGTCCCCATATTCCACGTTGTCCATTTTGGTTTGGAAAAATCCAACGTTACGTAAACAACTATCGGATGACCTGCTGCCAACTCAGTTCGTAAATCTTTAGCAGAAGCCCCTGTGAGATCATAAACAGTATGACTATATTTCTTGCCATACTCTGCTAGCGGCTTTGGAAAAATAGATTGAAACACACCATCTATAGCATGATATGGAGATCCTGCAAAACCTTTATAAGGATTTCGTTGTGTTTTAGGCATATTGTCTAAGAATTTTTTATAAGTTGTTTTCTTCGCATATCCTTTAAACTGCAACGCTTGCTGTAAACTTGCTCCCTCACAACCAAAGGGAGCAAATAACGGCTTCATCTGATTGATATAAGGGACATCTAATGAAATTGCGTTCTTATCTCCACTAGATTTATAAATAAATATTTTTTTCAAAAGTGTACCTGAAATCCAACCATACTTTGAACCTATTTTAATTTTATACCAATACGTTTTTTTCGTATCTATTTTTCGAACAGAGGGTTTTATGGTTGTCCCTTTCTTTAATGTTGTTAAAACTTTATAATTTGTTCCAACGCCAGACCGGACATTTCCTGCTGTTTTTAAAACATATTCATATGACACTTTCTCTTCAGATGAAGCAGCTTGCGACATAATTGGATGTGATACAAAACCTGTAATGTTAGCTGTTACAATAGTTGAAGTTAATGCTGTAATACTTAGTAATTTTTTGTATTTTTTTGTTGTAGTTAAAAACACTGTAAGCCTACTTTCTATAAACTATTTATGTAAGATACAGGGATTATATCCCTATTATCCTAAATCATATCATAGAAATAGCCCTATCTAAATCTGTACTTTTACCCTTTTTCTACATCATACTTAGTGATCCAGTCACTAAAACTTCCTGTGTATAACTGCACATTTTCATAATCCATTTCTTTTAGAACTGCAAACAACGGGGAGGCAGTAACACCACTTCCACAATAAACTGTAATCGGTTCATTTTTACTTACTATATCTAGTAAAGTTTCGTTTGGTGCCAAATATCCTTTTTCTTTTAATTGTTCCCAATCGTAATTTAATGCACCTGGAATATGCCCTGCTACACGATCGATTGTCTCCTGTTCGCCTCTATAGCGAACGTTCGCTCTAGCATCAAGTAATGTACGTTTTACCTTACCGTCAACGATGGCTTTTACGCCTTCACGATTCGTATATAGATGATCTTGCCAATTTATAGCTAAATGTGTAGTTTCAGTAACTGTTTTTTCATTAGTAGTTTTGAAACCTGCATATTTTAAAGCCTGATAACCCTCTTGAACAACTTTAACGTTTTTGAAACCACCATATTGCAACATCCACCATGCTCTTGTTGCGAAAGGTGCTCCACCTTGATCATAAACTAAAATAAATTGATCTTGTTGTAAACCGCTTTGTTCGAATAAGGATTTTAGTTGTTCCTTATCTGGCATTGGGTGTCTACCTGCATTCTTTTGCATATCAGATAAATCCTTTACTAAATCCCAATACACTGCGTTTTCAATATGATTTTCATTATATAAAGAAATTCCTTCAGTAGGATTTTGTAAGTTAAAACGAGCGTCAATCCATTTATAATCATGTTGCTTCAATAAATCTAAGTCTTTAACTGAAACAAACACATTCCCCATTAATTTTTCACTCCATCCATTAATGATTCATAAATCACTTTCCATTCTTCTAACTTACTACTTTCTTGGAGCAATGATTTTTCTATTTCTATTTGTTGAGTTGCCTGTCTACTAATATACAATCGTAGATCTTCAGCTTCTTTAGTTATTACATCTTCTGACCATTTTTTCATACGTTCAGATTGTTTTTCAAGATAGGCTTTTGCATCTGGTTTTGTTAATTCTTCGAGAGCCTCACGAAGTTTTATATTATCTCCTTTTTCAAAGAAGGCCTTACTATTTTTGAAGTGAGATTTTACTGATTCATAAGGTTTAGTGCTTGTAAAAGGACCTGTGTATTCTAATATTCCAGGTTCTTCAACTTCAAACGGCATGAATGAAAAGCTTTCATTGATATCTTTGAGTTGTCTTGTATCATATGCATAACGCTCTTGTATTTTTTTCAAAATAAATTTAACTAAGCGGAAGTTTGTAACACGCATTTCTTGTTCGAAATCAAAACTTAAGCTTGATAAAACTTCTTTTAAGGCAATATCTAATGCTACTGCGGAAGATTTCGTTGCAAAAGTTGTAGGATTATAACCTTCTTTAAAGAAATCTGGATAGCGATAATACACTCGCTGTAAAACGTAATACAGAAGTTCGTCTAGTTCTTGTACGGTGTCTTTTTCAATTGTTTGTGCTGCAGAATTCATAAAACGAGTGTGAATAAATTGTTCTAATTTTGCGAGTTCAGCTAATCGTTCATCTTTTCGTTTTAAATTGTCTTCAGTTTGTTGAATTAGCATTCTTAAGCGTTCTTGGGCTTTTTCTGTTTCTTCAACTAATGCTTGTACAGCAAGAGCTGTTAATTCTTCTGATAAGAAGTGATGGAAGTTTTCTTCGAATAAAGCCATACCAGATTCAAGTGTTTTATTTTCAACCTTTTCTTGTAAAGCAAGTAGACTAGAAACACCGAAAAGTCGTGGTTTACGAATTCCAAAACGTTGTAATTCTTGTTTAACATATGTTTTGACATCATCAGCTTCTTCATCATTTGATGCAAGATCAATAGCGTTTACAACAAAGAACATTTTATCTAATTCAAAGGCATCTTTTACACGACCCAGTTGTATTAAAAATTCACGATCTGCTTTTGCAAATGCATGGTTGTAATATGTGATAAATAGAATAGCATCCGCATTTCGAATGTATTCAAAAGCTACTCCTGTATGTCTAGCATTAATTGAGTCAGCCCCCGGTGTGTCAACTAACGTTACACCTAATCGTGTTAACTCACAATCGAAATAGAAATCGATTGAATCAACAAAACAACTTCTACTTTCTTGTGCTACAAATTTCTCAAACTCTTCTCTGTTCGTCCGAACTGTACTACCAAGCTTTTCTTTAAATTCAGGATATCCTTCCTTGAAAGCTCGGATAAATGATTTATGAACATGTAATCGTTCATCTTCTAATTCTTTTGTTAACGCTTCTTCAATTCTACTGTATGCATCCTCTAATGAAACTACACGCACACCAATTGCACCAAAACTTGCAATAATATCTTCTTGTAACTGTTCAGTTGTTTTTAAATGTACATCTGCTGTTTCATGTGGATGATCTGGTGAAACTGGACGTATTTTATTGATGGCAGCAGTAGTTGGATTTGGTGAAACAGGTAATACTTTTTGGCCCATTAATGCATTTGAAAAAGAAGATTTTCCCGCACTAAATGCACCAAACAATGCAATCGTAAAATCTTTTTGTTCTAAACGTTGTACTTTATTTTTTAAATAATTTGCAACTTCTGTGAAACCATGAATTGGTGCTACAGCGTCTGCAGTCTTTAATGCATTTTGAAGAGCTACTGCTGTTTGAATGGACAATCCCTCATGTACTTGCTCATCAATCACTTCATCAAATTCTAATTGTTCTTCTTTTACTAACATTGAAGGATCAAAATGACGAATTTTTTCAAATGCTTCTTTATGTTCTTTAGTCCATTGCGATACAGATTGATCTGCTTCTTTATTTACTGTTTCAGTTGAAACTGATTTTTGCACTTCAAAATACTTTTCTTGCTGTTCGATCATTTCCACAGCTTCAATGATTTCAACTTTTTTTTGTAATTCTGCACCCTTTTTCTTTAATGGTGCAACTGTTGTAAATGATAATTCTTCAATATATGATGCTTTTTCAAATTTCCAATCATCTGTATTTTGCTTAAACCAACTTTTTGTAGCATTTGCGACTCTATTTGCAAAGTTTAATAGAGCATCTCCCTCAATGCCTGAATCCAGTTTAACTTGTTCTTCAATTACACTCATTGGTGGCTTTAAAGTAAAGTCATCAATTTCATGTGACATTTCGTCTGTTAAAGCATTCACTTCCTTTAAGGATTGCTTCATTAACGCTTTTAAATGTCCTGTAATTTGAGAAGATGTAATTTCAGTATATTTTTCATACAAAGCCTCTTTACGTGCTTCCTTTTCTGCCTGTGTTTTCTTCGCTGCAAAGAACATTCCCATTTTAAAATTAGGTTGAATACTTTCTAAATAAAGCTTTAATTTCTCACGCAATTCAAAAGGCATAATCGCAGCATTTTCTAACAATTCATCTCGATTGTTATCAAAACTTCTTTGCCAATTGGATGCAGAATACAATTCTAATTGATGAATGATTGTTTGATAGTCAGAAGTAATTTCATTCCGGTTTTCCCACTCTTCTTGAGATAAGATGTCTTGATTATTTGCTAATAATTCTTGTTTGTTTGAAGTTAAATAATGTTCATGCTCTTTGTGAAGCTGTTGTAAAGTCTTTTCTGCAACAGCAAGTAAATTTTCTTGCCAGCCATTAATACTATTCATAACAATTTCTTTTACTGTTTTGAAATCATTATTTGGATTTTTCGCATCACGTAATGACGTAAAGAAAATCCCTTTAGGCTGTACACCCCAGTTTGCAAAAGATGTGTGAACTGAGTTTGAAAAATCTTCAAATGACAGTTCATTATCTTTATGCTTATCAATTTGATTGACAATTAGATAAAGATTTGGATTATACTTCATCAAGTTTTTTGTGAATTGGAAATTTAGTTCAGATTGAACATGGTTGTAATCCATTACATAAAAAACAATATCAGCTAAATGTAGAGCAGATTCAGTAGACATTCTATGTGCATCATCAGTGGAATCAACCCCAGGTGTGTCCATAACAGTAATTCCTTCTGGTAACACAGAATCTTGATGCCCAATTTCAATTTGTGAAACAAGTGCACCATTTTTGGCAAATTCCTTCACAGTACGAATATCATAATCCTCATCAAACATAACCGGATCTTGATCTGTTAAATAAGCAATCGCATAGTTCCGATCTGACTTGTGTACTTTTACAACATTAGCACTCGTTGGTATCGGACTTGAAGGTAACAGTTCTTCACCTGTTAAAGCATTAATCATACTCGATTTCCCAGCAGAAAAATGACCCGCGAATGCTATCATATATTCTTTATTTAAAAGCTTTTCAGCAAATAATTTTGTTTTTTGTAAACGTTCTTGGTCTTCATTTTGTTGATAAATTAAATATTGTACTGCTGTTTGCTTTAAGAGTTTTTGTAATTTCTGTTCGAATTCTGTCATGACAAACTTTTACTCCTTTTAATAAATAATAAGTTTATTCTACCATGTTAGAGCAAAAAAAATCCTCCTATTTAATAGAAGGATTTAAGAAATTATTTTAAATGTGTTGTTGTATGATTAAAAACGTATTTCCCAATTGCTCCATAAACAATCAATGTGGCACCTATCAATGCATAAACCATTTTAATCGCTCCTTTTTAGAATTATTCTTATATAAGTTCTATTACTGAACATGAAAATCATTCTCATTTGTTATCTCAATAATAATAAAAAAACTAATTTTCGTCAAGGTTTGCTATTAATTTCTTTGTTAGCGTGATACTATAATAAAAAGGTCACATTCAAAGGAGATAACAATGAGCACTTCGACGCAAGTTCAAGCAATTCTTAATGGTACAATTCTTTCACTCAAAGCTGTTTTACCCAAAGAGGTTCATGTTGCATCTCCATCCATTACTTCAGACCCTTACGAGCAATCTGAAATTAGTGTGTTAATAGGCATGGTCGGAGATATGAAAGGACGTATTATCATAGATTCTACTCCAAAAACTTTTAGTGCAATTGGTGAAGCTATGTATGGAATGCAACTTGATGGTGCAATGTTAGAATCTTTTACTGGTGAGTTTGGGAATATGATTGCAGGAAATCTGTGCACTTATGTTGCTGAACAAAATTTAGAGCTTGATATTACTCCACCTACTGTCATGGTTGGGCATACTAAACTTTTTGGTTTTAGACATGCATTCAAATTACCCGTAAATGCAGATGGAATTGGAGACCTAACTATTTTGTTGACAATTGATCCTACTTAAATAGCATATGTATAAAAAAAATGCCCATGACAAAAATGGACATTTTTTTTATTTGAATATGAAATGTATCGAACATACACTCCACAAAATTCTTTAAAGAACATGTGACTTTCACCTCTCACCTTATTTATTTCTCACCTCCTACATCTGTTAGTTGTTTCTTTCTCAAATGATAGATATAAATATTAGGATAAGGAAGCAAATAAATAAAATAACGCCCGTTAAAACTCCTAGTAACAAGCCTGAATCAGAAGTAATCGTAACAAAATAAGCAACAAATACTGAAATGCTTAAAAATATTAAAATAGAAATAATAAATGATTTTAAGGGATTATATTCATTAATAAGTAAGCAGATACTACACCTGAAATTATAAATCAAACCAAATTGGATTTTCATGGATTGCTTTAAATTCATTCATAAATAGTTCATATCTAAGATCCATAAAACACCAAATGTTTGAACAATATAAACACCTCTTATATTTTGTAAATCTCTAAGAACTAATCACTTTGTCTGTTATCCTCTTCCTGATTTTATTTTAAACAGTGTATTATTATTTAAAAGCCACAAAAAAACAGTGATTTATCTGTTTTATACAGAAAATCACTGTTTTCTACTATAGTGAATATAATCTTACTTCCTAGAAATTCAATCCCAACTCTTTTTACGCATGGAAGTTTGTTCCGTCAGTTGTGGCTTTAATGATCCCCTTACGCACAACAAAGTTTCCAAAATGCTCGCCTTCTTCTCGTTCTTTTGCATATAGGAATAATAACGGCTTCAGCTCTTCTAAAATTTCATCCTCACCGATATTCTCTCGATACATTTTACTTAAACGATCACCTGTAAAGGAAGCCCCTAAATACATATTGTATTTTCCCGGTCCTTTACCGATAAAGCCAATTTCAGCAAGTGCAGCACGTGAACAACCATTCGGGCAGCCTGACATCCGAATAACAATTTCCTCATCGTGCAATCCCGCCTCATCAATAATTTCTTCAATTTTTGTAATTAGTGAAGGTAGGTAGCGCTCCGCCTCTGCCATCGCAAGTCCACATGTTGGAAGTGCAGTACATGCAATAGAATTGCGTCGTAGTGCTGAATAGTGCTTACCATCAGTCAAATGATATTGTTCAATCAGCGATTGAATTTTAGGTTTCTTTTGTGGTGAAATATTTGCAATCATTACATTTTGGCTTGGTGTCATACGGAATTCACCTTTATGCACTTTTGCAATCTCACGAAGTCCTGTCATAAGTAGGTATTCTTCTGTATCCTTAATACGACCGTTTTGAACAAACAATGTATAATGCCAGTTTCCATTGTCTCCTTTTATCCAGCCATATTCATCGCCTGTTCGTGTAAATTGAAATTCTCTTGTTTTCTCTAGCTTAAAACCTGTTCGGCGTGCAAGCTCTTCTTTAAACCATTCAAGCCCTACACGATCAATTGTATACTTGAAGCGTGCATTTTTACGATTTGAACGGTTTCCATAATCACGTTGAATTGTCACAATTTTTTCTGCGGTTATTAATAACTTATCCTTAGGAACAAAGCCGATTAAATGGGCAAGCTGCGGATACGTAGTTTCTTCTCCATGCGTCATACCCATACCGCCACCAACAGCAAGGTTAAATCCGATTAACTGACCATTTTCCTCAATTGCAATAATCCCGATATCTTGAGAGAACACATCTACATCATTACTTGGTGGAATGGCCAAACCTATTTTAAATTTACGAGGTAGGTAATGTTCCCCATAAATCGGCTCTACCTCCTCTGTTTGAGGTGTTTCATGCACTTTTTCACCATCTAACCAAATTTCATGATAGGCCTTGGTATGAGGTAGTAGATGCTCACTTAGTTTAACTGACCATTCATACACCTCTTGATGGAAAGCTGATTGATACGGGTTTACATTACTCATCACGTTTCTATTCACATCGCCACATGCAGCAATAGAATCCAATAACACTGAATTTATCTTTTGCATGAATGTTTTAACATTCCATTTTAAGAGTCCATGAATTTGGAATGTTTGGCGAGTTGTCAATTTTAAAGTATTGTTTCCATAAGTATTGGCCATTTCATCCATCATCAACCATTGTTCAGGAGTAGCAACTCCTCCTGGGATTCGAACACGAACCATAAATTGGTAAGAGGGTTCAAGTTTTTTACGTTGGCGAATTAAGCGTTCGTCACGATTGTCTTGAATATAGCTACCATGGAACTTAATCAGCTGCTGATCAGACTCTGGAATTTTCCCTGATAGTGGCTCTTCAAAAGATTGGGCAATCGTCCCTCGTAAATAATTACTTTCTTCTTTAAATTTTTCATTCACACTTGGTAAACCCTTTGGTGCTTCAACTTTTCCCGTCATGAAACTACCTCCTTTAGTAAACGTCTCGTTGATATCGTTTTTCTTTTTGTAATGTAGCTAGCTTTTCTTCAGCTTGCTCCCGTGACATGTTCCCTTGTTGTTCAATGATTTGAATGAGAGCTTCGTGCACATCTTTAGCCATTGTTTTTTCATCGCCACAAATATAAACAACAGCTCCGTTTTCAATCCACTTATAAACATCCTCTGCATTTTCCAGCAATCGATGCTGAACATAAATTTTTTCTTCCTGATCTCTAGAAAAGGCAACGTCCATTTTCGTCAATATACCTTCTTCTAAATAGCGAAGCCATTCAACTTGATAGAGGAAGTCTGTAAGAAAATGCTGTTCCCCAAAGAATAACCAAGAATCTCCCGCATCTTGTTCTGCTCGTTCTTCGATAAATGAGCGGAATGGTGCAACACCTGTACCTGCACCAATCATGATAATCGGTGTTTTAGGATTAGGAAGCTTAAAATTCGGATTATCTTGCACAAAGATTGAAACCTTATCACCTATCTCTAATTGCTCAGCAATTTCACCTGATGCTACCCCAATTCGTTTTCGATCATGTGTAATATAAGAAACCTTACCTATTAATAAAGAAACTTCATCTGGATTTGCTGTATAACTTGATGCAATACTGTAAAGTCTCGCTGGAATTGGACGTAATACATCTACAAGTTCCTGTGGAGTTCCCGTAAAATCATAATCTTTGAATAGGTCCGCTAGATATCGACCTTCCTTATATTCTTTCCATTTTCCATCTAATAGTTCACTTGCACCATTTGTATAGGGAGCAAGTTTTTCAATAAGTGGTTTTGTAAGTACTGTAATTTCCAGATGATTTTTTAAAACATCTAGTATTGGCAATGTCTCTTTTTTGTATTGAACATACTCATCACCACTAAAGCCTGCTACTTCAATTAGTTCTTCAACGACTGATTGATGATTATGCGGATAAATTCCAATACTATCTCCGGCCTGCCACTTAATACCTGAATCCTCTAATGAGAGCTCTAAATGATACGTTTCTTTGTTGGAGCCATCCATATTCAAATTGATTTTCTCTACTATTTCTGCTTGATATGGAAACTTTTTAGAGTAAACAGATGAATTTGTATGCTCTATTACTGTTTGTGAAGTATTAATACTTGATGGTACAAGTGTTTTTGCCAATGCTTCAAACCATTTCTCTGCTGATTCCTCATAATCCACATCACAATCAACACGCTCTATTAGTTGCTGTGCTCCCAGCTCTTTTAGTCTCCGATCGAAGTCAGCACCTGTTTTGCAGAACCATTCATAAGAACTGTCGCCAAGAGCAAGGACAGCATAATGCAAATCTGGAAGCTTAGGTGCACGTTTACTATGTAAAAATTCATAAAAAGGGATTGCATTATCAGGTGCCTCTCCCTCACCATGAGTACTTGTGATAATTATTAGATTATCGAGTTTCTTTAGATTCTTTACTTTAAAATCAAGCATCGAAGAAACTTCAATGTCAACGAACTGCCCTTCTAGAAGCGCTCCAAGTTTCTCAGCTAGCTTCTGACTATTACCAGTTTGTGAACCATAAATTATCGTCGCTGTAACTGTTTGATGTGGAATCGAAATTTCTTGCACTTCCGTTGCATTCGCAATAACTTGAAGGGGTGCACTTAAATAACCATTCAACCAAATTTTCTGCTGCTCTGTTAAATTAGGTAAGAGCTCATTTAAAAGTTGAACTTGCTTTTCTGTAAATGGACTATTGCTAACTTGTAACGTCATTTTTTCACCTCATCTATATTAACTTGCATAGGATGTTTGTAATGCCTTTATTGCCTCTCTTGTACGTTCAACTAAAACTTCGAGTACTCGATCACCGTAGCCTAGGCTGTTACAAACTGTCACTAACTGAATTCCTTCTAATTCTTTTTCGATATGCTTTCTAAGTAGCCCCTGGAATAACAAATAGGGAACGATATAGCGCTGTTTATTTGGAGATTTCACTATTTTTTCTACAAAACTACTAAACTTAGGACCATTTCCATATAAAAAAGCAATTTCGACATGACGCACACCATATCGAAGCTTAAAACGTGTCGCAATTTCAGCAAAATCTCGAACAACCCCCGGATCACTGCTCCCCCGGCCAATTAACAATATTTCTGCATCAGGCGCTAGATCAGAAGTTTGCTCCTCAATCCGCTCATAAATTTGTGTGATTAAGCTTGGATGAATACCAAATGGTTTTCCATATGAAAATACAATATGAGGATATTTTCTTTCTATTGGTTTAACAATTGCAGGAATATCCTTTTTTGCATGATTTGCTGTTAGCAACAATATCGGAACAAGTGCAATTTCTGATGCGCCTTTTTGAATGCAACGCTCTATTGTTTGCTCAATTGTTGGTTCCACTAACTCTAAAAAACAAATTTCCTGTAGTTTGATTGGAATATATTTTTTTGCACGCTCTACAAATGCTCTTGCCTCATCAACCCCTTCCTGAACACGCGTACCATGTGCAATATAGATAACTGCTTGCATCTGTTACCTCCTAAAAGCCTACTAGTTCGGCAATTTTTTGCTCCGGATTGGATTGTTCTTGAAACCATTGGATTTTTTCATGTAATTTGACTACTTCACCTACAATAATCATGGAAGGGTTTGAAATATTCGATTCTTCTACAATCGATTCAATATTTTCAAGTCTCCCAGTCACTGTTTGTTGCTTGTTATAAGTCCCCCAATGTACAAGTGCAACAGGTGTTTCCTTAGATCGACCAAATTTAAGAAGCTGCGACACGATATATGGTAGGTTTTTTACCCCCATATAAATTGCAAGTGTTTCAATATTAACTAGTGACTCCCATTTTAAATCATCATCCTTTCCCTCCTGACGATGACCCGTTACAATAGCAAAGCTAGAACTTAAGTCACGATGCGTTACGGGAATACCCGCATAGGCTGGAGCAGCAATTCCTGAAGTTATTCCCGGTACAATTTCAAATGGAATTTGTTTATTGGCAAGAACTTCTGCTTCCTCTGCTCCTCTACCGAAGACGAATGGATCGCCACCCTTTAAGCGAGTAACTATCTTTCCTTCCATGGCATAACGCACGAGTAATTCATTGATACTTTCCTGAATCATGGCATGTCGATTTGGAAGCTTACCGCAAAAGATGAGCTCTGCATTTGGTTTCGCATAGTTCAATAATTCTTTATTTAATAAACGGTCATATAAAATAACGTCTGCCTCTTTAATGCATCGGAGTCCCTTCACTGTAATAAGTTCTATATCTCCTGGACCTGCACCTACAATGTATACTCGCCCCATTCAATCACCTCTATGATGTAGAATTTAAGTTTAAAAAAGGCATCCAGCTATAAAAACCTTCGCCATTAAAATTTGCGAAAGATTTATATAGCTGGATGCCTCTAGTTGTCTAGTCGGCTAGCCAAATCATTATTTACTTTTTGTATTTTTTTGAAATCGCTGCTTTTCAACCCGATTAATTTGTACGATAACACCATCCTGAATTGTAATTTGTACTTCTCCAAATTGAATACCTTCGATAGCCTTCTCAATAGCTTTTAATTTCTCCTGCTTAGTTATCGGCATTTGCATTCCCCTCACTCAAATACTTAGTAAACTAATAGGTTTTCTATACTTGACACTATTTTAGACTTGTTAGTATTTATTGTCAATTGTTTTTTGTAAAATTTTAATATGAAAGCCACCTAGTCGAAATACTAGGAGGCCCATACCTAAATACTATATATTTAATTCTTTAATAAGTTGCTGTACACATTCCTCTATGGAATATTGCTCTGTATCTAATATGATTTCTGGATTATTTGGTGCCTCGTATGGTGCTGAAATTCCTGTAAAGTTTGGAATTTTTCCAGCCTTAGCCTTTTTGTACAATCCCTTAGGATCTCGAATTTCACATATCTCCACAGAAGCCTTTACATATACTTCAAGAAACTCTCCATCTTCTACTAATTGACGAACGACTTCCCGATCTTGACGATACGGTGAAATAAATGCCGTGCAGACGATATGACCAGCATCTACAAATAGTTTTGCAACCTCACCGATTCTACGAATATTTTCCTTCCGGCTATCTTCATCAAAGCCTAAATCCTTATTTAGGCCGTGGCGAATATTATCACCATCAAGCACATACACAGCCTTACCACGATTAAAAGCTTCACGTGCAAAAGCATTTGCAATCGTTGATTTTCCAGATGCTGATAGTCCAGTAAACCAAAGAATTACGCTTTTTTGCCCGCTTTTCTCCTCACGCTCTTCCTTGGTAACAGATGCATCATGCCATACAATATTTTCTGCCATTATGATTCCCCCTAGACTTCTGTCTTTTCTCTCATACCCTTAATCAGTACTTCGACAACTTCTTTACGACTAAAGGTTGCTGGTGGCACCTCACCATTACGCAGCATTTCTCGAACCTTTGTACCGGATAATATAATATGATGCTCATGGTCATGAGGACATGTTTTAGTTGTTGCCATTCCTTCACAAGCCGTGCAATAGAAGCTATGCTCAAACTTTAAAGGTTGAATTCCTAGTTCTTCAGCAGTAAATTGATCAAAGATTTTTTGTGCATCATAAGTCCCATAATAATCACCCACACCTGCATGGTCGCGTCCAACAATAAAATGTGTACATCCATAGTTTTTACGCACAAGTGCATGGAAAATTGCCTCTCTTGGACCTGCATAACGCATCGCAGCTGGGAAAATACCTAGATGAACACGATTTTTTGGATAATAATTTTCAAGGAGCACTTGGTAACTTTCCATTCGTACTTCAGCAGAAATATCATCAGATTTCGTTTCACCTACTAATGGATTTAAAAAAAGACCATCGATTGTTTCTAAAGCTGCCTTTTGAATATATTCATGTGCACGATGAACAGGATTGCGAGTTTGGAAGCCTACAATTGTTTCCCAGCCTTTTTCATCAAAAATGGCACGTGTTTCTGCTGGTGTAAATGTATACTCCTCAAATGCAGGTTCTTGTCTATGAATTAATGTAATGTCCCCGCCCACATATGAATTTGGTCGCGAGAATAGCTTTGATACACCAGGATGTGCCTCGTCCTTTGTTCCATATACTTTTTCAGCTTCTTTTTGTTTATCTGGTGTATAGATAGAGGCAACCTCAATCACACCATATGTAACACCATCTTTTTCAAGCTTTACTGTATCTCCAAGTTCAATCGTTGCAAGTTCAGCGTCTGAAACGGGTAAAGTAATTGGAATACTCCAAACAGTTCCATCAGCTAATCGCAAACGTTCAACAACTGAAAGATAATCTTCCTCATTAAAAAAGCCAGTAATTGGACTGTATCCACCAATACCGATTAGCTCTAAATCACTTAAGGCAATTGCGTCAAGTGTAATGGTTTTATGAATTGATGAAATATTTAATGATGGATTGAAACGAGATACTAACGTACCACCATGTGCAACGTTTGTCATATTCAATTCCTCCTCTAATTAGCCATGTAGGCCACATTCTGTTTTTCCTGTATTTTGCCAACGACCTGACCGTAAATCATCAGCTGTCCAAGCAGGCTTCGTACATTTTTCGCACCCTATACTTGGATAGCCTTGATCGTGTAAAACATTATACGGTAGATCATGTTTTGTTACATAACGCCAAACATCTTTCCAAGTCCAATAAATAAGCGGGCAAATTTTAATCGCCTCGAATTTTGAATCCTTGTTAAAATACTCTGTATTTGCTCGTGTTGGACTTTGCTCTCTTCGTAGTCCCGAAATCCAAGCAGGTGCATTTGACAACTCCTCATGCAATGGCTCAATCTTTCGAATTCTACAGCACTCATTTGGATTTGTTTCCCACAGCTTTTCACCAAATTGAGATGCCTGTTCATCGAGCGAAAGCTTTGGCTGCTTCATTTCAATTTGAAGACTTGGATATTTTTCTTTCACCTTTTGAATAGTTTCATATGTTTCTTGAAAATGGAGATTCGTATCTAAAAAAACAATTCTTGCATCCGGCTTTATTTTTGTAATCAGATCAATAAGTACAATTCCCTCAATACCAAAGCTACAGCCATATACAAGCTGGTCCTTATACGTATCATAGCTCCACTTTAAAACTTCGAGCGCTCCTTTATAATTAGGATCATGTTCAATTGCAGGAATTTGAGCCTCTTCAAATGTTTCAAAAGTAAGCATTTTTTACCCTCCTTCCATAAAAAAAGGCACTCTAATGGCTATACCCATTAAAAGTGCCTCCAGTTGTCTGGTTAGCTAATATAAATAGTAATTCACGAATAAGTGAATTGTTTCGAAGTATAAATCATATTTAACCAACCTGTCAACTAGTATTCTAAAAAAACAGAAAACAATAAATATTTTTTAATTCTTAGTTGACTAATTGGAAATAAGTGTTTTAATATTACATAAAGCAAAAACGAGCTGATCAGACAAACTGAAGGCTACATTCAATGACACAGTACTGTTCCATTGAGTGTAGTCTTTTTTCGGTTTTCCAAAGTCAGCGATGTAACATTATTTCTTATGATGCTAAAAAACAATTAAATTCATAAAGGAGTGTGAAAAAAATATATGAAAACTACAAAAAAAATTGCTGTATTTATAGCTGCAAGCTCACTGGCGATGGTGATTAGTGGGTGTTCTAGTTCTGATCAAAAGGGTTCAGGAAGCACAGATAAAACCATTAATCTATTAAATGTATCATATGACCCAACACGAGAATTGTATGAAGAAATCAACAAATCCTTCACAAAAGAATGGAAAGAAAAAACAGGACAGACCGTTAAAATTCAGCAATCTCATGGTGGCTCTGGAAAGCAAGGGCGTGCGGTAATTGACGGCTTACAGGCAGATGTTGTAACGCTAGCACTTGCTTATGATATTGATGAAATTGCGGCAAATCGTAATCTTATTAACAAGGAATGGCAAAAAGAATTACCGGATCATTCCTCTCCATACACATCAACTATTGTATTTCTTGTTCGGAAAGGAAATCCGAAACATATTCAAGACTGGGACGATCTTGTAAAGAAAAATATCTCTGTTATTACACCTAACCCTAAAACTTCTGGGGGAGCACGCTGGAACTATTTAGCTGCATGGGGATATGCGGATCGTAAATATCACGGTGATCAGACAAAAATTAAGGACTTTATGAAAAAGCTTTATAACAATGTAGAGGTTCTTGACTCAGGTGCTCGTGGTTCAACAACAACATTTACAGAGCGACAAATTGGAGATGTTTTAATTGCATGGGAAAATGAAGCTTATCTATCGTTAAAAGAGCTTGGTAAGGACAATTTTGAAATAATCACACCATCATTAAGTATTTTAGCAGAACCACCTGTAGCAGTTGTTGATAAAAATGCCAACGCAAAAGGAACTGAAAAAGTAGCAAAAGCATACTTAGACTATTTATATACAGATGAAGGTCAAGAAATTGCTGCTGAAAATTATTATCGTCCGCGTAACAAGAAAATTTTAAAAGAGCATACAAAACAATTTCCAAACCTTAAATTAATGACAATTGATGATTTTGGAGGCTGGCAGAAGGCTCAGAAGGAACACTTCAGCGATGGTGGTACGTTTGATTCTATTTATACACCTAAGAATCAGTAAGGAGGCATTTGATGACAACCACTTTTTTACGTAAAAAAAAATTAACTATACTGCCGGGATTTAAACTTTCACTCGGTTTCACATTACTTTATTTAAGTATTTTAGTACTGCTACCTCTTTCAATGCTCTTTTGGAATACAATGCAGCTAAGTTGGCATGATTTTATGAAAACTATTACAGATACTCGTGTTGTTGCATCGTATAAGCTAACATTCGGGACTTCGTTTGTTGCTGCGATTATTAATGTTGTTTTTGGAACCATGATTGCTTGGGTACTTATTCGCTATGATTTTGTTGGTAAAAGGCTTATGGATGGTCTTGTTGATCTTCCATTTGCTCTGCCTACTGCTGTTGCAGGGATAGCACTTACGACGATTTATGCACCGAATGGATGGATTGGAAACCTTTTTCCTTTTAAAATAGCATTCACTCCTCTTGGAATTATTATTGCTCTAACATTTATCGGATTACCATTTGTCGTGAGAACCGTACAACCAGTGTTGCAAAACTTTTCATCAGAATCCGAGGAAGCCTCTGCTAGTCTTGGAGCAAGCCGATGGCAGACATTTACAAAAGTTATTTTCCCAGAACTAATCCCGGCAATCTTAACTGGGTTTACACTTGCCTTTTCGCGTGCTCTTGGTGAATATGGATCTGTCGTTTTTATCGCTGGTAATATGCCGATGAAAACAGAAATAACACCACTGCTTATCATGACGAAGCTTGAGCAATATGATTATACAGGTGCAACCGCAATCGCTATTGTTTTACTCGTATCTTCATTCGTGATTTTACTAGTTATGAATATCATACAATGGCTCGTTAATCGTAAATTTAGTGCATAGGAGGAAAAAGCATGGAAAAGCAACTAACAATCAACCATACTGGGGTCACCTCTAAGCAGAAGGCTGGAAATGCAACTTTAAAAGAGCCATGGATTATTCGGTTTACACTTACAACAATTTCTCTGCTATTTCTTCTCACTTTTTTAGTGCTACCATTGGTAACCATTTTTATTACTGCCTTTAAAAAAGGAATAGATGTATACATTGCATCGATTACCGAACCGGATGCTCTTTCTGCTATTAAGTTAACATTATTAATTGCTGTGATAGTTGTACCCATCAATACTATTTTTGGGATAGCCGCTGCATGGGCGATTACAAAATTTGATTTTCGCGGAAAAAATATATTAACGACTTTAATTGATCTCCCATTCGCTGTATCCCCTGTGATCGCAGGCTTGGTATTTATTTTACTTTTTGGTGCAGAAGGACTATTGGGGGAATGGCTTTTAAATCATAATATTCAAATTGTATTTGCTTTACCAGGTATTATTCTAGCTTCACTCTTTGTAACTGTTCCATTTGTCGCAAGAGAGCTTATTCCACTAATGCAAACCCAAGGAACGCAAGAGGAAGAGGCTTCGATTAGTTTAGGAGCTGGTGCATTTACGACTTTTGTAAAGGTTACACTTCCCAATATTAAATGGGGGCTATTATATGGTGTAATTTTATGTAATGCGCGTGTGATGGGCGAATTTGGTGCAGTTTCAGTCGTATCAGGACATGTTCGTGGTCTAACAAATACAATGCCCCTACATATCGAGGTTTTATACAATGAATATCAATTTTCGGCAGCTTTTGCTGTAGCATCTCTGATGTCCATTTTGGCATTGATTACAATCATCATAAAAAATATTGTTGAGTGGAAAACAAAGCAGCATTAGGAGGAATAGAAATGAGTATTACGATTCAACATGTAAAAAAGCAATTTGGTAGTTTTCAAGCTTTGGACGATATTTCCTTGGACATTGAAACTGGCGAACTCATTGCGCTGCTTGGTCCATCTGGATCTGGAAAAACATCATTACTTCGCATAATTGCAGGTCTTGAAAATCTTGATGAGGGTGTTATTTTATTTGACGGAGAAAATATTACTGAGATAAATGCAAAGGAACGTAACATCGGATTTGTTTTTCAACATTATGCACTCTTTAAGCACATGACAGTATTTGATAATGTAGCATATGGATTAAAGGTTCGTCCACGTAAGTCTCGTCCATCTAAAAAGGAAATTGCTAACAAGGTACATACACTTTTATCACTCGTGAAGCTTGAGCATTTTGCTAACCGCTATCCAAACCAATTATCCGGTGGTCAAAGACAACGTGTTGCTCTTGCACGAGCACTTGCTGTCGAACCAAAAGTACTTCTATTAGATGAACCATTTGGTGCACTTGATGCAAAGGTACGCAAAGATTTACGTCGCTGGTTACGAAAAATGCATAATGAATTTCACGTAACAAGCATTTTCGTAACGCATGATCAGGAGGAAGCTTTAGATGTTGCCGACCGAATTGTTGTCATGAATAAAGGGAAAATTGAGCAAGTTGGTACGCCAGAAGATGTATATGATCATCCGAATAGTCCATTTGTTTATGACTTTCTTGGCAATGTCAACCTATTTAAAGGCCGTTTAAAAAATGGTCAACTTGTTCATGGTAGTTATACAGGTCCAGTCGATCAAGAACTTACTCAACATGATACCGAAGCAGTTGGTTACGTACGTCCACATGATATTCAAATTGAACGCACAGCCATTTTAGAGGATATGGTTCCAGCTAAAATTATTTTCATACATGCGATTGGTCCAATTGTACAAATTGAACTACATCGTCAGGATGTCGATGAATATTTGGAAGCGGAGATCTCAAAGGAACAGTTTCGTTCTTTGAAATTACAACGTAGTGAGCAAGTTTATATTCGCCCAAAACAATTAAAGGTCTTTATTCCAGAAGATTTTTCAATTTAATAAAATAGTAATGATTAAAAAAGTATTTTTAAATGATAAAGAGACAACAAAGAACCATTGTTTTTTGTTGTCTCTTTTATAGTTTCTTTTTAGGATCCACTAATCACCTATTGTTAAGCAGTTACATCACGTTTTACAAATGAAACAAAGCTTGCTAGTAAGAAAAGTACAGTGTAAATTGCTAAAATTGTTAATGAAAACGGCATTGTCAAGCCATCTACAATGGAATAACCAGTCTCAAATTGAGTTAGGTCCGCGTTTGGAATCCATAAATATTTAACGAATTCATATTTACTCAAAAATACTACAATGCTAGAGCCAGTGAAATTGATAAATAAGGTAAGTCCAATTGCTAAAGAACTCGAACGGAAAATACTACCAATCATAAATGCAAAAACAATTGACATAATAATATCACCAAATGTTAACAAGTACATATACATTGAATGTGCTAGTAATGAAGATTCAACTACTTTATTTCCTTCAACAATTAAGTTTGTACCTGAGGAGAAACCATATAAAACTGCACCTACAATAAAGTTTAAGGTCCAGGTAAGAATTGCCATAAGAATTGCAAAAATAATGACTGTTAGTAGCTTAGAAGTTAATACTTTTGCTCGATTTACCGGACGAGTAAGTAGCATCTTAATTGTCCCAGTTGCAAATTCACTCGAAACAATACCTGCAGCTATAATTGTAGCAAATAGACTAACCAACGATAATAGCATTGAACTATCATCAACATAAGATTGCGCACTACCTGTATCAATAGGTTTTATATTATTCTTTAAACGATATTCGGAAATTTGAATTGTATCTTCCGCATCTTGTATTTGTTTTTTGGATAATTCACCACTTTTTATCATCGATTGTTGTTGTTTAATCGATTGTTGTTCAACTGTTTTCCAATCGCCTTTACTCTCCATATCCTTGTTACTTATCCATTTATGGACTCCTGCCATCGTAAAAATTGATATGATTAATATAATGAGCATTACCCAGGTTCCTTTTTTATGCCACAATTTCATCCACTCATTTTGCAATAGTTTTAGCAATTTGGCCACCTCCTGTCATTTCTAAGAATTGATCTTCAAGTGACTGATGGTGCTGTTGTACACAATAAATATCAATTCCTTCGATTGCTAATCTTGCAATCAGTTTAGGTACTTCTTTTCTATCGATTACAACCAAATATCCTTTTGAATGTTTTTCATATTTATAATTTTGTTCTTTTAGTATTTCTTCGCAAGGCTGTTCAACTTCAATATAATATGTAGATTGTTGTTCAGCAGTCATTTCGCGAATATCAATCAGCTCTCCACTTTTGATAACTGCAATACGATCACAAACTAATTCGATTTCAGCAAGTAAATGACTTGAGACAAAGATTGACACGTTTTCTTGTTTAGCAATTGTTCGAAGATGTTCCCTAAATTCTCGAATTCCTGCAGGATCTAACCCATTTGTTGGTTCATCTAAAATTAAAAATTTGGGATGATGTAATAATGCTTGGGCTAAACCTAGTCTTTGACGCATACCTAGAGAATAAGTCGACACTTTTTCATTTATACGATTTTCAAGCCCAACTAATTGTACAACTTCATTAATTCTTTCTTTTGTAACACTGTTGTGCATTCTAGCAAAATGAAGTAAGTTTTTATATCCTGACATAAATTTATACATTTCAGGATTTTCTACAATAACACCTACATTGCTGATTGCTTTTTCAAAGTTTTGTGAAAGTGAAATTCCATCAATTATAACTTCACCATCTGTAGGTTTCATTAGTCCTGTCATCATTCGTATCGTAGTTGTTTTACCTGCACCATTTGGACCTAGAAACCCTGTAATTTGCCCAGGATAAAGTTCAATATTCAAATCCTTAATAATTTGTTTACCCTTAATAGTTTTAGATAAATGCTTCAATTCAACGATTGGTTTCATCAAATCATCCTTTACTATATTGTTTTTTCATCCACTGTACTGCATCTTCTTGCCACTCTTCTCTAACATCCTCCAATGTTTCGAATGAGTCAACTTTTCCATCCTTTAACAGCAATATTGCATCTAATATCGGCTCAACTTCATGTAACTCATGTGTTGATAAAAAGACGGTTTGACTTTTCTCATCTAAAAATTTTATAAGACCTTTTAATATAGATTCTCTAACCATAGGATCTAGTCCTGAAAATGGTTCATCCATAAGATAATAGGAAACATTCCTACCTAATGTTGCAGCTATTTTGATACGTCCTCTTTGACCTTTTGATAATTTTTTCAATTTCTGATTAATACCTACTTGTAAAAACTCAGCAACTTCTTTAGCCTTTTCTATTGAAAAATCTTCAAACTGTGATGCATAAAAAGAAAATAACTCATTTCCCGTAAAATAAGGATAAAATTCATCAACATCAGGTAGATACGCTATATTTTTAGCACTTCGATGTGTAATTTTAGAACCATCAATTTGGATAATCCCTTTTGACGGGATCTTAACACCTGCTAATAATCTAATTAGCGTCGATTTTCCACTCCCATTTTCACCGATTAAACCGATAATTTTACCAAGAGGCAGTTGAAAAGTAACATCTTCTAAAATCTTCTTTTTACCATAGCAATAAGCTAAATGTTGAGCACAAATCAATTTCCTTCACCTCCTTGCTTTTGAAGTTGCTCTATGATTTCTTGTTTAGTAAAACCATATTCTTCAATACTATAGAAGAATTGCTCAACAATTTTTTCTTTCATCTGTTCTCGTAATGTTAATATAACTGCCTCATCATTTGTTATATACGTACCTTGTCCTCTTTTAGTTTCAGTTAATTTCATCTGTTCCAACTCCTTATATACTCGTTGAACTGTATTCACATTTACTCCCACTTCAACTGCATATTCACGTACAGATGGCATTTTTTCACCTAATTGACGATTTCCTCTTATAATATCTCCACAAATCTTTTCAACAAGCTGTGTGTATATAGGCTTATCTCTCAAAAAATCAATTGTCATTGCTTAACCACCTTTTCACACCATTTAATGCCAAAGATTATGATGATTAAAGTGAATAACCAGCTAACTATATCTTCACGTAAATAGAAATCATCCATAACAAAGACTGTGTTAAAAATTTCAGCTATTGGTTGAATTGAATGATTGATCCATTCACTTGTCTTTGGACCTTGCAAGAAAAGTTTTTCATACATAGTAGAACTTGATAGTTTTACAAAACCATATGAAATGATTGTTAGTAAAATAAACACCACAATTATTGCGAATTTCCCAAGCCATCTTTTTAACTTTATAAAACAAGTATATAGCAGTAATGTAAGAGGTAACGCACCTACTAAAAAGACAAATGATAAGTAAATGACGGCATTCATGAATTTAATATCTTGTAGTAATGTCAATTCACTTTTATTTGATACTGTTATTACCATAACTAATGTCATTAATAACACTAATACCAAATTCGAAAATAAACTAAACAAAAATTTAGCACCTATTAATTGATAGAAAGGTGCAGAGCTATATAACCAGACATCTACATGTCTTAATTCTTGATTTAAATTTTTTATAAATTGAATACAGACAAATAGAAATGAAAAAAAAGTTAGAATGGATGCCATCACAAAAATTACATTTCCTTGATTGAAAGTTGAATCCACAAATTTATAGATTAAATAAGGGATAAATACTGTTAAGACAATACTTAATATACACGTGGTAATAAGCCATTTATATTGTATCTGCCATTCTTTTTTTAATAACCCCAAAAATCTTTTCATACTTCCTCCTTAGCTATTGTCATGGTGTACTAGTAATATAGTACACTATGACATTTTAAATTACAACTATTATTTTCCATCAGATGAAATTGTATATAACTAAACAAATTCATAATTCGTTCCTGTACCTAAACACACAGTTATTTGATAGAACTTTGTTTCTTATGAAAAATACTCAGATTTTCCACCTAGAAAAGCATTTAATTTAAGTAAATACTTGATAATATTAACTCTTCACCATTTCATCATCTCTTTTTCACACTTCATTCACATTTCTAACCTAGAGGTGTGATTTTTATCACATCATGAGGGATGTATTTTTTATATCATGAACTCGAGAAATAAAAGTAGTACTGAAACTACAAAGGAGGAGTCAATATGGCTAATAAAAACGAGCCCGAAGAAAACCTAAAAGGTACCTTCTATTTAGTATTAACTGTAGGTGGAATTATCGTGGCTGTTTGGGCCGCATGCTTTAGTCTATTTCTTGATCGCTTTTAATAAGAGGGAAAGAAGGGAAAACGATGCATCTTCATAAATATGAAAAATATTGGCTTACTTTTGGTGTTGGCTCCCTAATCGTATTTTTATTGATTACTGGTATTATGGCATTTCATAACGGGAGTCACCCACCAAGTGCAAAGAACACAATCAACCATGAAAAAGTTGATGAAATCGCACCATTTAACAATCCTGGGGTACATAAAGTATCAGGTAAAGATTGGGATTATGAAGTAGTTATTGTTGCTTCTGCTTTCTACTACAATCCACCCGAATTAAAAGTACCCGTCGGCTCTAAAGTAAAATTTATCGCTACTTCAAAAGATGTTGTACATGGTTTTGAAATATCAGGAACAAACATCAACATGATGTTAGAACCAGGGTACATTTCAGAGTACACAACAACGGTGGATAAAGCTGGTGATTACTTAATCGTATGTAACGAATATTGCGGTGTAGGTCACGCCCAAATGCACTCTATGCTAAAGGTGGTGGATAAAAAATGAGTCAAACTGTTATTGATCAAAAGAAAGTAAATGAAAAAGAAACAACAATTTCAAGAAAAGTAGCTTCTAAAACTGCTGAAATATTAAAGGTAGATTCTAAGGATGCTAGTCTTTCAATGGCTCATATTTATGTTGCATTTATTGCCTTATTTTTAGGTGGTACTGCAGGTCTTTTACAAGTTTTAGTTCGTTCAGGTCATTTTGAATTACCATGGGGAATTGGTTATTATCAAGTATTAACAGTACACGGCGTATTACTTGGCCTAATTTTAACAACATTCTTTATCTATGGATTCCAAATTGCAGGAGTTAGTCGGACATCTGGTACATTATCTCCTAAACAACGATTAATATGCTGGATTGGTTTCTGGACGATGACAATTGGTACTGCAATGTCAGCAACAATGGTACTTCTAAATCAAGCATCCGTACTTTATACATTTTATGCTCCTCTGCAAGCACACTGGATTTTTTATTTAGGGTTAACACTTGTTGTAGTTGGTTCTTGGATTGGTGGTCTTGGTCAAGCGCTTCGCTGGATGCAATGGCGAAAAGAAAATCCTAATCAAAACTCGCCATTACTTTCTTTCATGGTAGTTTGTAATAACTTAATGTGGTTTGTTGCAACAATTGGCGTTGCTTCAGAAGTATTATTCCAATTATTACCTTGGTCACTTGGCCTTGTCGAACGTGTTGACATCTTATTATCTCGTACCTTATTCTGGTCATTTGGTCACGCACTCGTTTACTTCTGGTTATTACCTGCATACATGGTTTGGTATGTTGTTGTTCCAAAAGTAATTGGTGGTAAAATTTTCTCTGATGCACTAGCACGGTTATCATTTATTTTGTTCGTTATATTCTCTGTTCCTGTTGGTCTTCACCATCAACTAACAGAACCAGGTGTTGATGGATCTTGGAAATTCTTACAAGTTATTTTAACCATGATGGTTGTTATTCCCTCACTACTAACTGCTTTCTCACTTTTTGCAACATTTGAAATTCGTGGGAGAGAACTTGGTGGTAAAGGAATCTTCAACTGGTTAAAAAAATTACCTTGGGGAGATGTTCGTTTCTTCGCTCCATTTATGGGAATGTTAATCTTTATCCCTGGTGGTGCTGGTGGTATTGTTAATGCTTCACACCAAATGAACCAGTTAGTTCATAATACAATTTGGGTAACAGGTCATTTCCATTTAACAGTTGCTACTGCCGTTGTATTAACATTCTTTGGTGCAACTTATTGGTTAGTTCCACATCTTACAGGTCGTACATTAACAAAAGAATTAAATCGCTTAGGGATTATTCAAACAATTATTTGGGCTGTTGGTATGGCAATCATGTCCAGCTCAATGCATATTGAAGGTTTGCTAGGTGCGCCTCGTCGTTCAGCATTCTCTGATTATGGTGGTGCTGAAATTGCAAAAACTTGGGCTTCATATCAAATTGCTCAAGCAGTCGGTGGTACACTATTATTTATCGGAATTATCATATTCCTTTACATCTTCGTGAAGCTTCGCTGGTCTGCACCAAAAGGTGAAGAAGAATTCCCAATCGGAACAGTAGCACCTCATGCTGAAAAAACACCAGCCATCTTTGAAAACTTTAAAGTTTGGATTGTTATTTTAGTAGCATTAATTTTAATTGCCTACACATATCCAATCTTTGATATTATTCAGAATGCTCCATTAGGTTCTAAAGGTTATAAACTTTGGTAATATCAACATAAAAGAGTCGTTATCCTAAAAGAAAAAAGTACAATTCAAAACTGAATTGTACTTTTTTGATATTTGCAATTGGTTTTCGTTTCAGGTGCACTCTTCCAGTGAGCAGTTTTAAGCTTCTCCCACTAAAAGGATCACCTTCCCCTTTGCAACCATCCATAATTGTTTATTCTCTTGATTTGTAAAATTAAAATTTCATTCTACGATTTCTCTATTTTTTCTTGTAATAAGAGCTTTTAAACAGCCTCTTCTTTTTTGTCTTATTGCAAGTGTAATGTTTATCTTTCGGTAGCAGGTACCGCAAAAATAGGTTCTATTTGTGCCTTATACTGCTCTTCTTCATCGTTTAACAAGATTTGAATATCACCATGATCATTTGAAGTTCGGATCAGTCGTCCCATTCCCTGCTGTAAACGCAAAAGCATGAAAGGTAACTCAACGTCATGGAATGGATCGTCAGTAAAAGCACGCTTCGCATCAAAAAGAGGATCATGTGGTGGGAATGGTAAGTCAAAAATAACTACTCGAGTTAATGCTTCTTCTGGTAAATCCAACCCTTCCCATAAATGATATGAACATAATACTTGTAATTTACCTTCTTGGAAATCTCGTACAATTGAAGATAGCTCACGGTCTCCTTCAAAACCAATCGTAGTTCTAAATCGTTCATTAATTTGTGATTTGAAACTTGTCATCACTTGTTTTGATTTGAAGAGGATTAGTGTTTGTTTTCCTTCTTCAATTAACTCCTCAACTCTTCGTACCTTTGCATCTTGATTTAAATGATGTAATACAATTTTCATGACTTCTTCATAATTAAATGGTGAAGATACAGAGAAGGATTGATAATCTTTGATTCCTAGACTTCCCGCGATATAACTAAAATCTTTATTGATCGATAAAGTTGCTGATGAGAAAATATATGGTATTTTTTTTGAGAATAATTTTTCTTCTAACACTTCTGTAATCAGTCGTGGCATAATCACTAGTGTTTCTTCCCCATCCGTTTCTTCTAACCAGTCAACAGCATCTCCTTGAGCAACAAAAATTTTCATAGCAGCTTCATATTGTTCCAAAAACTCTTCTGCCATTCGTAATTCATATTCAGGAATAACATAAAGTTCTGATTCAAATACGAATTCTTCCAATAATTTTTCGACGGTTTCAATTACTTTTTTGCCTAATTTCAAAAGTAATGATGATTTTTTTATTCTTTTACGATCATCGTCTGAATCGATGACATCATCCCTTAATTGATCAAAGAATAGTTCATGACCATCTTGCAATTGTTCCATTGTATATAATGTTTTTTCACGTAATCCATCAACCATCAAGCGGTCTAGGAGCTGTACAATTGTATAATCTTGTACTTTATAAGTCATTGCTTTTTGTGCTGCATATTCCAATAAGTGCCCTTCATCTAATACGATCATTGATGCTTCCGGTAATAATGCTAATTGTCCTTCACGTTCTCGAGATTCCTTTGTTGCAATATGTTCCATTAAAAAATCTTGAGAACAAATAATAAGATCTGTTGATTCTCGATAATGCGCACGATGTAATGTTTGTCCACAACGATTTCGTAAATCGCATACGGAGCATTGTTGGATCGAATTGTAATTGACTAGATTCCATTCTTCATCACTAATATTAGGATAATCACTATGTTGACCATATAGCCCCAATTTTCCTTGTCCAAATACTCCATCTGGTATAGTTTCTGCTATATCATCTAAATATTCTCCGTCTGAAAATTTTTCGGCTTCCTCATACCGTTTCAAGCATAAATATTGGTCACGCGATTTTGCTAAACGTACATCGATTGTTAAATCTAAATATTGTTGTAATTTATATATATCGCCACCCTCTTTTACGAGTTGGTCGATTAGAGTCTCGTCTGCACACGCAATTAGTGCTGGTTTTCCTGTATAACGAGCATATGCAATTGCAGGTAAAAGATATGCGATTGTTTTTCCTGTACCTACTCCAGCTTCTGCAAAAAGAACAGACTTTTCACGTAATACTTTTTCAATTTGATAGGCCATGAATATTTGTTCATCGCGACATTCCAGCCCTTTTTCGGGTAGTTCATCGTATAAAATATCGCCAATCCAGTCTCCTAATGAATCGAAGAAAGACTTTTCTTTGGATAAGGCAAATGGTATAGATTGTCTCATTCAAATTCCCCTCTCGTACAGACAACGAAACGGAAGGGGTATCCCCCTCCCGTCAAATACATATTCATAAAATAAGTCTATAACATTATAGACAAGTTCATGTCATTCTAAAATATGATTTTACAACACTGATTAGTAATTTATTTTTTTATTTTATAGCATTAATCATGTTTTGGTGTACGTTTACCCCAAAATTGATAGTAATCTGTCTTGATAAATCCATTAAATAATTTACGTTTCTTTGTTGCTTTTTTTCCATATAATGTTTCAAAGTTTTCCATTGAAGATAACATATAAACTGACCATGAAGGATACTTACTCATCATAATACCCATATCATGTATCATTTTTTCAAGTACTTCTTTGTCCCCAATACGTTCACCATATGGAGGATTGCCAATCATGACACCATCTGTTAGTTGCGTTGTAAAATCCGTTACTTGCATTTGTTTCCATGAAATCAAATCAGCAAACCCAGCCTCACGGGCATTTGTTTTCGCAATTTCAACCATGCGATGATCAATATCTGAGCCAAAAATTTGAAGAGGTTGATCATAATTTGCAACATCTTCAACTTCCATGCGCATTTCATCCCAAATTTTTTGCTTCATCCACGGCCAGTCCTCACTTATGAAATCACGATTATAGCCTGGAGCCATATTTTGCCCAATCATTGCAGCTTCTAATGCGATCGTTCCTGAACCACAAAAAGGATCTACAAATGGACGATTTGGATGCCATTTAGATATATAAACAAGTGCCGCAGCTAACGTTTCTTTTAAAGGTGCTTCCCCTTGCTCTAAACGGTAGCCACGCTTGTGCAAGCCAGCTCCACTAGTATCAATGGTTAACATTGCTTCGTCTTTTAAAATTGATACTTCAATCTTATATTTTGGACCGGTTTCTTCAAGGAAGCCAAGTCGCTTATAATAGTATTTCATTCGTTCAACAATGGCTTTTTTTGTAATTGCTTGACAATCAGGAACACTAAACAATTTTGATTTTACTGATTTACCTGAAACTGGAAATTCAGCATCAACAGGCAAATACTTTTCCCATTCGATTGCTCGAACACCTTCAAATAATTGTTCAAATGTTTTGGCAGGAAATTTCCCCGCTACAATTTTTACACGGTCTGCTACCCGTAACCATAAATTTGTTTTAGCAATATCCTTCTCATCGCCTTCAAAATATACTTTTCCATTTTCAGTAGTTGTCGTATATCCTAAAGCTTTTAGTTCATCAGCTACAATAGATTCTAGCCCCATAGCAGCTGTTGCTACTAATTGAAATTTTGTCATACTTACTTCCCTTCTAACTCTAATTCCCAAAATTCTAGGAATTCCATAAGTTTATCTAATGAAAGAGGTTTTGAATAGTAATATCCTTGAATCATATCACAATCCATACTATCGAGCAATTTCACTTGTTCGATAGTCTCAACGCCTTCTGCAATTACTTTCATATGTAAGCGATGTGCCATTTGAATAATTGCATCAACAACAGCCTGATTATCATTTAATGAGCAAATATATTGAATAAAACTTCGATCAATTTTCAAATAATTTAATGGAAATTGTACCAAATAACTAAGTGATGAATAACCAGTACCAAAATCATCAATTGAGAGTTTAAATCCCATTTGTTTTAATTTTACTAATTTCCGTATGGTTTCTCTTTCATTATTCATTATAGTACGTTCTGTTAGTTCTAATTCAAATTGTCTTGCTGGTAAATTATTTTTCATAAAAATTTGTTCAATAGATTGAATAAAACCTTGCTGGTGAAAATGAATACTTGATATATTTATGGCAATCGGCACATTTTTAAAACCTGATTGTGCTAGAATATGTGCATCTTGACATGCACGATTAATAATACACTCACTTAACGGTATAATTAATCCAGTATCTTCTGCATACGGAATAAATTCAGCAGGTGAAACATTTCCTAATTTATCATTATTCCATCTTACAAGTGCTTCAATACCAATAATTTGGTGTTTTTTACTATCAACTTTTGGTTGATAGTATAGTTCAAAGCTTTTTTGCTCAATTGCCCTTCTTAACTCATTATCTAAAAGTAATGCCCGTTTTGCATCGGTATGTAATTCATCAAAATAAAACGCAAATTGATTTTTTCCATTCTCTTTTGCATAATACATTGCTTTATCAGCTTTATTTAACAATATCTCTGTTTCTTCTCCATCATGAGGATAAATACTTATACCTATACTTGAAGATATATATAATTTTTGATCTTCTATGATAAATGGTTCTTCTAATAAATGTATAATCTTTTCACCCAAATGAACAGCTTCGCGAGGATGATGGATATCTGTAAATGTAATAACAAATTCATCGCCTCCGTAGCGAGCCAATATATCTTTGTTTTTCAACAAATTTTGTATCCGCTTCGTAACTTGCACTAGTAACTGATCACCAACAGCATGGCCAAGTGTATCATTCACTTGTTTAAACCGGTCTAAATCCAAGAATAAAATGGCATGTTTAAAATTATGCCCTTTTGATGAATTTAATAGAACATTCATACGTTCCCCAAAAGCAAAACGATTGGATATACCCGTTAAGGAGTCTGTCATAGCGCGTTTTTTTAATTCTGTCTCATATATTTTCTCATCTGATAAATCCGAAAATACCCCACAATACCCAATAATACTTCCATCATTATTATGTACTTTCATAATTTTAAGCCACTCTGGGTAAATGTCTCCTGTCTTTCGACGATTCCATATTTCTCCTTGCCATTCGCCTTTTTGACAGAGATCATTCCACATTCGTTTATAAAATTCAATTCCATGAACGCCAGATTGTAGTACATCTGGTTTTTTTCCTATTACTTCTTCTCGTTTATAACCAGTAACAAATTCAAAAGCAGGATTTACTTCTACAATTCTACTATTTACGTCAGTAAGCATTACTCCTTCTGAAATTGCATCAAGGATTCTTGGTGTTATGTATTTACAATTGTCGGAAATATTGGCTTGGCTAATTGTTAATTGAAAATCTTGTTTCATCATAGTTATTATCACCATATCCCTAAAAGAAAGGCTCTCCAGTTTCTGGAGAGCCTGACTAATCATGTTTAGCATCATTAAAAGACCATAAGCCATGTTTTGTGCCCAAGTACTATCACGGCTTTCGCCTTGTACGACTGGGTAGTAATCATCTATCTACGAAAGTAAAAAACCTTCGTCTCTCCATCCATTCATTTCCTTCAGGAGAGTGCCCCTACCATAATTTGGGTTGCTCACTCGTGGGGTTTACCTCGTTCCACCTGTTACGTTTCCGCAACAGCTTCGTCACTGTGGCACTTTCAGAGAGTTTCAACCATATCCAATAGTGGACTTAGGTTTTCCTCTCGCCGTCAGCCATTTGACTGCCTTAGCTTATTTATTCACTAAGCACGAACACTACGGTCATCTCAGATCCGTGTGAGCATGGACTTTCCTCAACAACGTCAAGCGTTGCAGCGATTACTTGTTCTTTTATGATGACTTGACTATTATATCCCTAAAGTTTTTCTAATTCAAGTGTTTCGTGATTTTTTATGATTATTTTGTGAAAAAAGTGTGAAACAAAAGTTAATCATAAAGTTTATCGCCAAATACGTGTTTCTCTAAATTGGCAATACGTTTTAAAATATCAAAATTTGTATTATTAGCATAAGCTGAAGATGGTGCTTGACGTCTTGATTCTTGTGATCCTGATTGTGACTGCGCTGTTTTTAACTCGTTTTTCAACAAATCAATTTCTTCTTGTTTTTTTGCTAATGCTTTTTCAAAAGATTCATAGTCTTGTATGATAATATCTAAAAATTGATCTACTTCATCTTGGCTATATCCTCTAATTCCTGTTTTAAAATCTTTATCTAAAATTATTTTTGCTGATAATTTAATGTCCATATCCATCTTCCTTCCATATAAACGTAGGTCTATTAATTATAGCACATTTCCCCCAAGTTTACTTTGTTGCTTCCATAGTCTAGCAAAAAATTATATATGTTATTTCCCAAGCAATAATTTTTTCTTTTCATTGCGTAGATATCTTTTTTCAATTTCTTTCAACTTTCTTTTCTTCTGATCCTTTTCCCATAATAAGCTGTTTTCTACTAGTTGATAAGCTTGTTTCGTATATTTAAGCGCCTGGTCATAATTTTGATGACGGTGTTCATCAATTTTAGCTAGTTCTATAAAAGCAATCATTTGCTGCCGTTCGTCGATATAGGGAATTGCTTGAATAAAAGAATGATATGCCTTCGCAAAGTTGTGTTGCTTCTTTTGTTGGAATGCTAAATGATAATATGCATAACCTGATTCATCTTTTTTATATTGACGAGTAACATTTTCTAATATTTTCCCACTTGTTTCTATATTAGACAAATCGCCAAACCATTTACCAATATTCGTATAAGTAGTTGCAGACTCTTCTTGTATTCCCTCACATAATAACTTTGTTGCCTGAATATATAAAGTGATTAAAGATAATAAATCATACTCATTGTGTTCAAGTACTTTTAACAAAGTCTCTGGATCCCCGCTTTTTACTGCATCTAAATAAATAATTGGTGCTAAATAACCTGGTATATCCCCCTTACGATGAAACCCTAATTTTTCTTCTTCAACTTGCGCTAGTTTCATACGGGATAAATCATTTTTCCAAATACGTTTAGAGCCATGTAATAAGTCAATCTGCTTTTGCTCAGGTAACTTCGGTAAATCTTCTTTATGCAATGTAAAGCGTGTTTGTAGCTGCGGCCAATCGAAACTCTTACCATTGTAGGTAATGATCGTTTTCTTTTCCTGCCAAAGTTTTGATTCCCACAAAAAAGCTACCTCGTGACTTGGGTCTGCCAGTACATATTGCTTTAATACAAATCCATTTTGTTCGGCTTCTAGTAAACCATTTAAAAATATCTGTGTACCAACACCTTTTAAACCCGTAGTCTCCGTATCATAAAAGACTAAATTGGTTTCATCAGTCAATGCAATCGGATGTTTAAGGTTTGAACTTTGCCATAATTGAAATGCATCATAAAGTTCACCTAAATGAAATTTGCCATGTTGATAGTCTGCTGAATAATGTTTTTCAAGTAAAAAAACGATGCCATAATCATTTTCGATTCTCTTTAAACCAGCTTCTTCCCATCGTTTCGCATAGGATGGTACGCAAGGCTTTTGAAACACTTTTTTAGATTCATGTTCAGTTTTGGTCACCTTTTTTAGCATCTTCTTCATTTGAAGAATTTTATTTTCATATGACATTTAATCATCCAACTCTGCTAATAATATTGATTTTAAGAATTTTAATACTTGTTTTTTTCCATTGCTAGTTAAATCTTGTGCTCCTATACATGAAGGACAGCCATTTTGACAAGGACAGCTCGCTACATGATCATAGACATGATACAACAAATCTTCCCACAAATCATATACGCGCTCACTTAATCCAATTCCTCCTGGATAGCGATCATAAACAAAAAAAGTGGGCTTTTCTGAATGAGTTGCTTTTACTTGTGGCACAACATGAACATCATTTCGATCGCTTTGAATAAATAATGGTATAAAACTATTCATCGCATATGCAACACCTGTCATCGCCCCAGTTAGGTCATCTTCTTTCCATTGAAGAGGGTGGTCAAAAGAAAGCCATGTCCCACTTGTATGAAGTTCTTCAGGTGGCAAATGGATTGGACCGCTTCCAATATTGTCATGAGTTCCAAATCGTATTTTTTTGAAAATTGTAGCCGTAGCAAGGGTCATGATATCCCCAAATGCTACCTCCGCATTTTTAATCATTCTACTTTTATCTTCACTAATAACTTTTAGTTCCACTGCTAGATTAGCATCTGTAAAATAATCAACATCTACTTCTCGAACATAAGCTTTTTTCTCTTCCCAATCTAATTTTTCAACTTGAAATTGAGTTCCTTGATGTAAATAGATTGCCTCTTCATGAAGTAATGTTAATGCACTATAGCGATCCATTTCACCAATGACTTTAGTATGTGCTGGGATAGATTGATCGATGATTACAACATTCTCCTGAGAGGCTGATCTTAGACTAATGTCATGAGCTGGAAAACTATCACTCATCCAATGCCATTTATCAGATGTTTTTAGAAGTACTCCCTCTTCTTGTAAGTATGCAAGGAAATCTTGTACACCAAATTCTGCATACGTATCTTCTACTCGAAATGGTAATTCAAATGCAGCACATTTTAAATGGTCCATAAGAATTAACATGTTTTCTGGGTAAACTCTTGCTTCTTCAGGTGAGCTTTCAAATAAATACTGTGGATGTTTTATAATATATTGATCCAATGCAGTAGACTGAGCTACAAAAATGATTAACGCATCATCTTGTCTTCTACCAGCACGTCCTGCTTGTTGCCATGCACTTGCAATATTGCCTGGATAACCCGTCATGATACAAGCTTGTAATTGACCAATATCAACCCCTAGTTCTAAAGCATTTGTTGAAACAACACATTGAATTGTGCCATCTCGTAATCCTTTTTCAATTACTCTACGCTCAGAAGGCAAATAGCCCCCACGATATCCGCGAATTGTTTCATCCTGGATTTTCTTTACTGTAAGTGATTTCATATAAGTAACAAGCATCTCAACCCTTACTCTACTCTTAGCAAAGATAATCGTTTGAATTTTTGAATTATACAATTCCTTCGCCAAATCTCTTACTTCTAAAATAGCACTTCTTCTAACTCCGAACGTCGGATGAATGATTGGTGGATTATAAAATAAAAACGTTTTCTTTCCAGTAGGTGCACCATTATTAGTGATTAGCTTGTGTTTTGTATTGGTTAAGTTTTCTGCTAATTCTTTTGGATTTTTTATAGTAGCTGATGTACAAATAAAAACTGGATGGCTACCATAAAAGTGGCAAATTCGAAGAAGGCGCCTTAGTACATGTGATACGTGTGAACCAAAGACTCCTTTATACGTATGCAACTCATCCACGACAATATACTGTAAATTTTCAAATAGTGAAACCCATTTTGTATGATGTGGAAGTATTCCTGAATGTAGCATATCTGGATTAGTCATCACAATATGTCCTGCTTTACGTACTTTTTGCCGAATTCCAGGTGCAGTATCTCCATCATATGTATAGCTTAAAATTTCTTCTCCACTATCCTCGATTAACTTATTTAAATAACTTTTTTGATCTTGAGCAAGTGCCTTCGTTGGAAATAAATAGATTGCTCTAGATTCCCTATTCTCTATTATGGATTGTAGAACAGGTAAATGATAACATAATGATTTACCCGAAGCAGTTGGTGTTACAGCTGTAAATGATTGTCCATTTGTTGCATATTCAAATGCCTCTCTTTGATGAGAGTACAGTTGCTCTATCCCTCTACTGTGTAATGCCTTTACAAGGGATGGATGTAAATTACTCGGAAAATCAACTAATTTTGCCGGTTGAGCAGGTATTGTATATACATATTCAACCCTGTCTTGCATTTCAGGATTAGATTGCCATTCTTGTAGTAATTCCTCAATAGATTTTCTTTTACTCATTTGTTTACTCATCCTTTTGTAATAAACGTTGCAATGTCTCTAATGTATATATAACCGATTGAATCGATTGAAATAATCGTTTTTTACTTGTTTTTGGATAGAAAGATTGAACAATAAACTGATCCATTGACTCTACAGCATTTTGTATTTGAATTTTGTGTATATATTTTGGCTTATTCATATCGATCCATTTTTCAACTTCATTTTTCCACATTAACAACTTTTGATGATATAAATCAGCTTGAGGCTTTACATCTTTAAAAAAATCAGGAGATGTGTCTGTTTCCCTCATTTTCAGAAATCGCTGCCAACATTCTTTACATTCTTCTAGTAATTCTTCTGTTAAACTTTGTAACAATACACACACCTCCATCTATAATTTGCTACTTACATGATTCAATTTCATAATTCCATTTTAGATTTATCTTCAAGGACTCGCCGTCTAAAGCGAGGCAATGAACATATCTAATTATCATTATTATTCGTAATTTTTATATAAATATTACATTGTGAAATTGATTCATATATTAGTGTATCAAAAAAGATATTTTTTCACTACTTTAAAGCGAACAAATATTCCTTTTGCTGTTCCATTAAATCAAGGCGGTTAGCTACATGTGTTATGTTCTTCTCAAGTGTTTTGTTATACATTTCTTCTTCATGGTTCACTCTGTTTTTTAAAAGCTCGTCTACCATTTCAATTAATGCAATTAGCTTGTTTATTTTTTTCATAATGTATCGCCTCCTGCTATAAGTTTTCAAGGTAAAGATTGCAATTCCTTTGTAGAGGACAAAACAAGTGCCATTTCGACGATAATAGTTTTATTTTTTAACTTATTTCTCATAAATTTCTCATCAAATAACCTCCGTGATTTATGGTATTATAGAATGCAGATGAGGTGTTATGATGACTATTCGATATCCAAATGGAAAGAAATACACGCCCACATCAAAGCAAGAGACAAATCTTTTAAAAAAGAAGGATTTATCTTATAGTAATCGTGGGAAAACTCTAGAGGAAGAAATAGATGAGACAAATGAATTTTATCTACAACGGAACATTGCGGTAATTCATAAGAAACCTGTTCCAATACAAATCGTCAAAGTAGAGTATCCATCAAGAAGTGCTGCCGTTATACGAGAAGCATATTTTCGAACACCATCAACAACCGACTACAATGGTGTATATAAAGGTTACTATATTGATTTCGATGCTAAAGAAACAGAAAATAAAACATCATTCCCGTTAAAAAATGTTCACCCTCACCAAGTCTCACATATGGAGTCTTCGGCCAAACAAAAAGGAATATGTTTTTTATTAGTACGTTTCTCTTCCTTAGAACGCTATTTTGTAGTACCTTTAGAAATGCTGTTATCGGCATGGAATAGAATGTTAAAAGGTGGAAGAAAGTCTATTCCCCTAAGTGAGTTTGAGGGACAAGCATTTGAAATACATCCAGGATATGTCCCAAGACTAGATTATTTAAAAGCAATCACACAATTGCTACCATAACTTGATCGTAGTTATGAGAAAGTGAGGAGAATGTTGTGGATCAACAAGTCAATTCTCGACAACAACGAAAGCAACTAGAAGAACAACAGAGAAAACGACATACAAAGAAAAAAGGGCCTAGTGGTCCAAAAGGGCCCAGAGGTTCTTGGCTTAAAAAGATAGTAATAGCCATTTTGGCTTTAGGTATAGCAATGTTTGTTGTTGGTGCATCTGTTTTTGCAATCTATGCTGCACAAGCACCAAAACTAGATGAAGAACTATTAAAAGACCCCGTATCAACGAAATTCTATGATGCGAATGGTAAGGTATTCTATACAATGGGTGATCAGCAACGAGAACATGTAAATTATCAGGATATACCAAAAGGGATGAGGGATGCAATTATCGCAACCGAAGACTCGCGTTTCTTCGAACATCACGGTATTGACTTTTATCGTTTAGGTGGTGCGGTTTTAGCAAACTTACGCTTTGGTTTCGGTGCACAAGGTGGTAGTACATTAACGCAACAAGTTATTAAAAACTCCTTTTTAAATAATGGGAAAACATTAAAACGTAAAGCTCAAGAAGCTTATTTGGCCATTCAGCTTGAACGTGAGTATTCCAAAGAAGAAATTTTCGAAATGTACTTTAACAAAGTATTAATGTCTGGTCGTATTTATGGTTTTGGTACTGCGGCAAAATACTTCTATGGAAAAAAATTAAAGGACTTAACTTTAGATGAAGAAGCAGTTTTAGCTGGTATGCCACAAGCACCAAACAGCTATAACCCATTCAAAAACCCAGATCTTGCTGAAAAACGTCGTAATATTGTTTTACAATTGATGTATCAACATAAGAAAATTACAAAGCAAGAAATGGAAGCTGCTATGAAAGTAGATATTAGAAAAGGACTTCTTCCAGAAAGCAAACGTAAAACTGCTTCTACTTCTAAATATGATGCATTTATTGATGTTGTATTAAAAGAGTTAGCCGAAAATGGAGATGAAAAGGCGTTAGAAGAAGGTGTGAATGTTTATACAACATTAGATCCTTCAGCGCAAAAAATCGTTGAAAAAACAATGAATAATTCTGCTAACTTCCCTACAAAGGATATTCAATCAGGTATGGCCGTTATTGATACGCAAACTGGTGCAATAGCAGCTGTTGGCGGCGGTCGTAACTATGGTCCAGAGCGTGGATTTAACTATGCTGAAGCATTAACAAATCGTCAACCAGGTTCAACAATGAAACCATTAATCGATTATGGTCCTGCTATTGAAAACCTAAAATGGTCAACAGGCCAAACAATTGTCGATGAGCCTATGACTTATACAGGTACAAATCAACAAATTAACAACTTTGACCATCAATACAAGGGGACTATTACAATTCGACAAGCACTCTATAATTCACGTAATATCCCTGCAGTTAAAACGTTTAAAGAAGTTGGTACCGATAAAGCTAAATCATTTATAAAAAATCTCGGCATTGAAGCTAATAATGTTACAGAATCTGATGCAATAGGCGGTGGTAAGATTAACCTATCTCCAATTGAAATGGCAGGTGCCTATGCAGCGTTTGGGAATAATGGTATTTATACAAAACCACATGCGATTAAGAAAATTGTTTACCGTGATGGAAAAACAGCTAAATCCTATACACCAGATCCTTTACCTGCAATGAGCGATTATACAGCATATATGGTAACAGATATGCTTCGCGATGTAGTAAGTTCTAAATACGGTGCTTCAGGTACTGCTGCAGGCATTCCTGGGTTAGATGTTGCAGGGAAAACTGGTACAACTAACTATAGTACGCAGCAATTTACTGATTACGGACTTCCTGCCTCAGCTGTTCCTGATTCATGGTTTGCTGGGTATACAACTAAATATTCAATTGCTGTTTGGAGTGGTTATGCTGATTATAAAAATCCAATAACAACTAGTGCAGAACGAGTTCTTCCGCAACAATTATTTAGAACTGTTATGTCTCAAATTTCAGCAAACACGCAAACACCTAATTTCCAACAACCAAGTTCAGTTGTGCGTATAGGTAGTGAATTATATGTAAAAGGAAAACAGCCAGTATCATACACACCTAAAGTTGAAAATAAAGATACCCAAAAATTAAGTGCTCCAACGGGATTAAAAGCTTCTTATGATGATCAATCAAAAGCTATTAATTTATCTTGGTCACATGATGCTAGTGGTAATGGATCACCAACATTTAAAGTCTCAGTTTCTGTAGATGGTGGGGGTTCTCAAACTTTAACGGAAACCCCTAATAATTCATTTACCTATAATGGGGCAGAAGATGGGAAGACTTATGTATTCTCAGTAGTAGCAGTTGCGGATGGCAAAACAAGTAGTGCTGCAACAACAACTATCCAAATTCAAGCAGCAACACCTAAACCTGATGTAACAAAACCTGATCAAACACAGACTCCAACGTCTCCTGATCAAACGCAAAATCCAAATGCACCAACAGATAGTAACAATCAAGGCAATACTGGCAATACTGGCAATACTGACAATACTGGCGGTAATACAGACCAAAATAACCAATCCGATCAGCAAAATCAAGGTAATTCGAACGGAAATGGTAATGGCAACGGTGATGGTACTGATAATTCTTCCAAAAATAATGGGAATGGAAACGGAAATAACAAAGCAAATTTAAATAGTGTAAACAGAAAAACTACACCTGATCAGCAATATCAATCACAAGCCCAATAAAAAAACGCGAGAGATATAAATCTCTCGCGTTTTATTTTTATCCAACATATAAGATGCCGAAGCTATTCATGGTGAAAAGTATTAAAGCATATCCAAAAGTAAACGTGATGAACCGAACGTATACTTTAGTTTGTTTATTGTTTTATCAAGAATATCTTATATCCTTTTTAGTGTTTTAACCGCAATCTTGCACATTTTTTTTTCGTTTCTATAAATAATTCATCTAACTGACGATAGCATGCATATTGTCCTGGACGAGTCTTAATAAAAGAAAGTCTTTCTATTGCATTTACTGGTAGAATTTCATATTGTTCATTTTCTAATGGAAGATCTTGTCTGTTAGATGCATTCAAAACAAAGGATTCATACAATTGTATAGCTTGTAACATGATTTCTTTCGCTTTGCCATCTCTTACTGTATGTGATTGATGAATAGATTTTCTTAATATTCCCCATTCATTCATCCATTGATCCACAATTCCCTTTGTAATTGCCTCTTTCTTGCATTCAATCATCTGTTTACAAGACCTTTCTTTGCTCTCTTTTGCCCTTCTCTACAAAGATCAAATAATGGACATGCATCACAGTTTGGATTTTGTGCTTTGCAGTGATAACGTCCAAAGAAAATTAACTGATGATGGGTTTTTGACCATCTTTCCTTAGGGGTTTTGTTCATCACAGTTTGTTCAACCTCTAACACGCTAGCTTTCCATTTACATAGCCCTAATCGTTTTGTAACACGTTCTACATGTGTGTCAACTGCTAAAGCTGGTTCATCAAAAGCTACAGAAAGTACAACATTGGCAGTTTTACGACCGACACCTGGCAAAGTAACCAATTCTTCACGTGTATTTGGAATAACGCCGTTAAATTCATCTATTAATCGTCGGCAAAGCTTTTGGATATTTTTAGCTTTACTTCGATATAGACCAATTGATCGAATATCTTGTTCTAATTCCTCTAACGGAACAGCTAAATAGTCTTCCGGCTTTTTATATTTTTTAAATAAAGTTGCAGTTACTTTATTGACTAATACATCTGTACATTGCGCTGAAAGTAATGTAGCGATTGTCAGTTCAAACGGATTGTCATGTATTAGTTCACAATGTGCATCAGGAAACATTTCTTCCATTTCTTCCAGACACATTTCCCACTGCTTTTTCGTTAACATTTACAATCCTCCTTTTACTTATGGCGATCTAACCAGTTGTAAAAAGGAACATTACTTGATGGTGGTTGTTCTGATCCTTTTTTTTCAGGTTGAACTACATTTTTTTGTAATGTATTTTTACGAAAACTTTTAGAGAGCTTATTTGCATCTTCTGGTGTTTTGACATTATTTTTTTTCCATTCAAAAAGAATCCGGTCTATATATCGTAAACTAAGTTTTTGAGATATTACCGCTTCCATCAATGCTTTTCGAATAACTTCTGGTGAATGCCCATCTTGATCAAGCCACATCGAAATCATTTCAGTCTCCATTGGTGATAAAAAGCGACCAAATTCTTGTTCAAAAAGTTGAAATAGTTGTCCTTCTTTTAACTTACTTGACTCTTTTTTGTTTTTTTCGTTATTAGCAACAACACAATCAAGAAGTCTGCTCCAAAGTGGCATTAGGTTAATAACTTCATAAAGAACCCCTTGTTCATCTAACTTTTGATGGATCTCCATAAATCCTTTTTGCATAAGACGTTGCATACTTGATGCAATCATATCTTCAGTTAAATTCATGCGCTTTGCAATATTAGTAGGTGTGGGAAATTCATTTCCTTCTTCATGAAAAGCATTTAAATGCATAATTAGCATGGCTTCAGTATCTGAAATTTGTAGCTCCTTATAAAACTGAAAAAAAAGCTGAGAAATATTGACACTTCCCCGCTCAATCCAAATTTGGAGTCGCTCTGCTTCATTCATCATCGTCGAACTCCCCTCTATATTAAATTGAACAAGAAGAATTGCTTAAGCAATCCTTCTTGCATTTTGTTGATGTCTATAAATTTGTATTTATGGATAAATTCTGTTCAATAGGCGTGGGAATGGAATTGTTTCACGTACATGTTCGGCACCAGTAATCCAAGCAACTGTACGTTCTAGTCCTAAACCAAATCCTGAGTGTGGTACTGATCCATATTTACGTAAATCAAGATACCATGCGTAAGCTTCTTCATCTAGCCCATATTCAGCAATACGTTGTTTCATTAAATCATAGTTCCAAATACGTTCAGAACCACCAATAATTTCACCATAACCTTCAGGTGCGATTAAATCTGCACAAAGTACAACATCATCGCGATCAGGATGTGGTTGCATATAGAATGGTTTAATACCTACTGGATAGCAAGTGATGAATACTGGTTTGTCAAAATGTTCGGCAATTGCTGTTTCATGTGGCGCACCGAAATCTTCTCCCCATTGAATATCATCAAAGCCTTTTTCGTGTAATAAATCAATCGCATCATCATAAGAAATACGTGGGAATGGTGCTTGTACTTTTTCAAGTTTAGATGTATCACGACCTAATACTTCTAATTCTAGTTTGCAATTTTTAAGTACAGATTGAACAATATATGAAACATATTGTTCTTGTATTTCAAGTGACTCATCATGTTCAACAAATGCCATCTCTGGTTCAATCATCCAGAATTCAATTAAATGACGACGTGTTTTTGATTTTTCTGCGCGGAATGTTGGACCGAAAGAAAATACTTTTCCAAGTGCCATAGCCGCTGCTTCCATATAAAGTTGACCAGATTGAGAAAGATAAGCATCTTGATCAAAATATTTAGTATGGAATAATTCAGATGTTCCTTCGGGAGCTGAACCTGTTAGGATTGGAGGATCAACTTTAGTAAAGCCATTATCATTGAAAAATTCGTAAGTTGCACGAATAATTTCATTGCGAACTTTCATGTTAGCATGTTGTTTTTTAGAACGTAACCATAAATGGCGATGATCCATTAAGAATTCTACCCCATGCTCTTTTGGTGTAATTGGATAATCATGGGATTCAGCAATCACTTCAATTTCTTTCACTTGAAGTTCATATCCAAATGATGAACGAGTATCTTCTGTTACTTCACCAACAACATATAAAGATGTTTCTTGATGAATAGATTTTGCAGTAGCAAATGTTTCTTCTGATACATTTACTTTTACTACTACACCTTGAACGAAGCCTGAACCATCTCGTAATTGTAAAAACGCAATTTTACCACTTGAGCGTTTATTTGCTAACCAAGCGCCAATTTTTACAGTTTCGCCGACATGTTTTGGCATGTCTTGAATTGTAATTTTCTTCATGTTACCCTCCAGCATTTCAAACATTTATTAGAAACTCTAACAATGTGTAATTAAGTTATTTTTAACAATGAGATTAAAAAATATTGGTTGTTGAATAAACACATGAAAACAGGAATAGCTTGTTTAGATTTAGTCTCTAAGTTATTTCTATCTTTTCTCATTGTTATACGGTTCTTGGGTGCCGCAAAATTCTACAATTGCTGCGTACTTATGTAAAAGTAGCTGCAATTGAGAAGTATATAACACCATTATATACAAGTTTTCCATAAATTTCGTGTGAAATGATTTAACTTTCATTTTCAAAAGAAATTCGGTCAATTGCAGTTATCGATCAAGCTACAGTTGTTATCCTTGTAAATATTATAAATTCAAAATACGTTTCCACCAGCGTCCGTTATCGAACATGATGTATACATAATTGAGTTTATCTTGTTTGTTAAGATAAGTAATTTCCCATACAACTCCTGGCTTTTCTAGCCCCAATTTAGTATGAAGTATTTTTTTTACATCACCATTTTTAGTTGCTTCGGAAAGAACGTCTTTTTTTGATATTCCGTCTTTCATCAAGACTGCTGTAGGTTTTTCTTTAGTATTACCTTGAGGAACAAAGACAGCTTTCTTTTTGCCATTACTATCTGTACCAATAACCGTTACGTAATCATCTTTACCATGATACACATAAGTATCTGTTACTGTTTTTAACTGTTGTGTTTGTAAAACAGCTGCTTTTGCAGTCTTTTCCGTACTGTAAAATGGTGAATAAGATTTCCAACCAATTATAACGATTAGTGATAACGACAGGATCAGTAAAAAAATTGTTAAAAACTTTATCCAGTTTTTCATTATATCACCTTATGTTTCATTTATCACGTAGCTAGCTATCCTAACAAGCCACTTTCTTTTTTCATTTTAATCAGCTTAACGAGCTGGTACTTAAAGAAAGTACATGGACAAAAATCAGAAAATATTTTTTTGATTTAATACTTCGTATAGGGAACCAAGAACGTTTTCGCTTTTAATGTTTATTATACCAATCTTCTAATTCAAAGACCATATGTTCAAGTGACACTTTTTTAACTGGAATATCAGGTAACGCGTCTATAAATTCCTGTCCATAGGATTTCGTTTCAATCCGTCGATCAAGAACAATAAATACCCCTTTATCTTGTGAGGAACGTATCAATCTTCCAAAACCTTGCTTGAATCTTAAAATAGCTTCTGGCAGCGATAGTTTATAAAACGAATTCAATCCTTGTTTTGTTATTCGTTCTGCCCTTGCCTTAAAAAATGGTTCTTCTGGTGATGAAAATGGTAATCTTACAACAATGACCGCTGCTAATGCATCTCCTGGGACATCTACACCTTCCCAAAAGCTATTTGTTCCAAATAGTACAGAATGTTCAAAGCGTTGAAACATTTTCAGTAAACGCATGCGACTACCTGAGGACACTCCTTGAGCGAAAAGCATATAATCATCAAGTGTACCTGTTTCTTGAATGAGTTCAACTGTCTTGCGCAACATGTCTTGCGCAGTAAATAATACAAAGCAGCGACCTTCCGTGGCTAATACAGTTTGTACAATAGCATCGGCTACAGATTCAATATATGCAGTCTGTGTTACCTTCTTAATGTCAGGCATATCATCCACAATATATAGACTTGCACCATCATAATAAGATTTTGGTGCTTGGAATTGATATAGTGGAACATCTTCTGAAAGACCAAGTTGCTTTGCAATAAAACGTCTATCATTAGGAACTGTTAAAGTACCGGATGTCCAGATAATTCCCGTTTTATTACGAAATTCTTGCAAAACATCTGTGATTGAATCTTCGACTTGAACTGGTCTTTTAAATATATGAAGACTACCTGGCATACTTCTCATATCAATTTCTAACCATTCTGTATCTTTTTCTTGATGTCGTAAAAAAATTGAGTTCCATTCTGCCAAACAAATTTTTAGTTCTCGAAGCTGGTATTGCCAATCAGCAAGATTTGTTTGTTGCTTCAATGACAATTCGTCAGGATATTGTAAATAGGTTGTTGTTATTGACTCTGCTAAGTTTAGCCAGTGTGTTAATTTACGACTAAATTCAGAACCAAAAGGTTGCGCCAATTCAATATTTGATAGTAAAAAACTTTGTTTATTTTGTCTATGTTTTCCGTTTTGTATGGGTAGGTGGTGTAATAATCGATCAATTTCTTTGTCAAAGCTTTGAGTCATGTCTCTAAACTGAGATTCTAGCGCCATTAATTGTCGCAATGGAATTTTGTCTTCTTGTTGCATACTAAGATAAAAAGAATGCTCTATTGTATGTGTTTCGGTTGATCCTATTTGTCCAAATAGATACTTCCAGTGTGTATAAGAAAAAATTTTCTCATCTCTTAATGTGGCCGCCTGTAAAAACTGATGTCCTTCGTCAAGTATCCAACCATTTAAATGTTTTAAAATAGGCTCTTCCCTACCCAAGTCTGCTAATACCATTGCATGGTTTGTGATCACTAAATCTGCATCCTTACATTTTGAAAGTGCTTTTAAATAGAAATCAAACGCATTCTTATGATGAGTTACTGAAGTTGTTTGAGTTCGACGAATTTTATCAACTAAATACTGTCCACCACCTGATAAAGTAATTTCACTAAGGTCACCTGTGTCTGTACCTTGTAACCAAACGATTAATTGCATCTTCGTAAAGTTTTCATCATATGAATCATCCTTTACTAGTAAAAGATCACAAATTCGGTCAAGATCCACATAATGTTCCATCCCTTTTACTACTGCCGTGGTAACGTTAGTTTTTAAAATTGCTTCTGCCTTTGGTAACTCTTCTTGCAATAATTGATCTAGTAAATGTGATGTATACGTGCTTATTCCAACTGAACAATGATTCTTTTTAGCAAAAATAATAGCTGGGATTAGGTATGCAAGAGTCTTTCCAATTCCTGTTGATGCCTCAGTCATTATTTCTTGCTTTGTAACAAGTGCCTGCCAAACCGTATCCATCATTTTAAATTGATCTGGGCGCACTTCAAAATTATTGAATGCTGCTTCAAATAATTTTTCTTTTTCCTGAAAAGATGATGGATAGGCTAGATTCTTATGATCTGTTTTTTCCACCCTTATTGATTGTTTTAAAGCAATATCCCGATAATATAAATGGCCATCACTATCATTCGGTTGTTTTCTTTTTATATGAATTGCATCTAAAAAAAGCTGTGACAAATCTGACTTTAAATGAAATGATCTCTCATGAAGTTGCTCGATGGTTACTAATGGTAATGACAGAAGTTCTTCCCAACAAGCTTTTAATAAATAGGCTGTTGCAAGTGCATCATCATCAGCCCGATGAGCGTGCGCTAATCTTATGCCTAACTCCATTGAAATATCTTGCAATTTAAAACTAAATGCAGTCGGAAAAAGAATCTTCGATAACTCAACTGTATCCATATGTTTCCCAAACCATTTTGGTAAACCTGCTCGTTTAAACTCTGCTTGTAAGAATGGCAAGTCAAAATCAGTATTATGAGCAACAAAGACAGTATCTTGTAAAAGCTCATAAATTTGTTGTGCCTGCTCCTCAAAAGGAAGAGCATCTTGTACTTCTTGGTCTGTAATATGTGTTAAATCTTGAATGAAATAGGGTATCTTCTTGCCTGGATTCACAAACGATGTATATTTAGAAATTACTTTCCAATCTTTCATCAAGACAATAGCGATTTGAATAATGCGGTCTCCTTGTTGTGAGGAATGACCTGTTGTTTCTAAATCGACAATGGCGTAAGTTTGACTTTCCATTTATTCTTCACAACTTTCCGTTCATGTTATATTGAAGATTTTATCATATTTCGAGAGGAATAGCTGAATTTGGTGATAGATCATTTAAGTTTATGAATAATATTAAAGAATTTCTTAGAGAAAGAGGCTAAATGGAAAATAAAATAGAACAAAAAAGCTTAGTATCTAAGATATACTAAGCTTTTTTAATGATCAACTAAACCATTACAGTTGCTTCAGGTTCATAATTAATTAATTGTTTTACTTTATTTTGTTCATCTAAAATTGCAACTGTCGGTTTATGATTTGTGGCTTCTTCTAATGTCATGTAACCATATCCGATAATAATTACAATATCTCCTGGTTGAACGAGTCTTGCAGCAGCACCGTTTAGACAAATTACGCCTGATCCACGTTCCCCAGCTATGGTATATGTTTCAAAACGTGAACCATTGTTATTATTTACAATTTGCACTTTTTCATTTGGTAAAATTCCAACTGTATCTAATAAATCTGCATCAATTGTAATACTCCCAACATAATTCAAGTCTGCTTGTGTAACTGTTGCTCGATGTAATTTTGAAGTCATCATCATTTTTAGCATTTTTTAGATCTCCTCATTCGTAAAAAGAATATTATCAATTAACCTTACGTTTGAAAAATAAACTGCTGTTGCAAGTAAAAATTGATTTGTTTCAGGGTGAATTTCTTGTAAATCTGGATAGCTTCGTAATTCTAAATAATCTATATGACCTGATGTTTTTGTCTCAATCATATCAATCGCTTTTTGAATGGCAAGTTCTTTATCATGGTTACTTAAGAAGTCTGCTTTGGCTTGTTGTAATGCTTGTTGAATTATAGGAGCTTGCTTTCTTTCTTCAGCTGTTAAAAATACATTTCGAGAGCTTTTGGCAAGCCCATCATCTTCACGAACAATTGGTACACTACATATAGTTACCGGAAAGTTGTAATCTCTCACTAACAACTTGATCAAGGCTAGTTGTTGTGCATCTTTTTGACCAAAATAAGCATTAGTAGGTTGAACGATATGAAATAGCTTTGATACTACTTGTAAAACACCGTTAAAGTGTCCTGGTCTCGATGCACCACAAAGAATTTTAGAAGCAGGACCTGCTTCGATTCGAATACCTCCATCTGCTGGATACATTTCATCTTCAGATGGAGCGAATAAGTAATCTACACCTGCTTCTGTTGCAATTCTTTCATCTCTAGCTAAATCTCTAGGATAATTTTCATAATCTTCATTTGGACCAAATTGAGTTGGATTAACAAAATCACTCATCACCACAATGTCATTTTCTTGTCTTGCAGTTTTTGCTAATGTTAAATGCCCTTCATGTAAATAACCCATTGTTGGAACTAAAGCGATCTTTTTATTTTTTATGCGATACTTTTCTAATTCTTGTTGAAGTTCAATGATTGTTTTGATGACTTTCATCTCTTTATTCCTCCATATAATTGTCCAAGGACTTCATCTGGCATTGTAAATTGATGTGATGATGTAGGGAATGAACCTTTTTTTACCTCATCTCGATAATCTTCAATCCCTTGTGTTATTTCTTTACCTACTTCCGCAAAAGTTTTTACAAATTTAGGTACGTGGTGATTACCGTAAGCTAAAACATCATGGTAAACTAATACTTGTCCATCAACTTCTTGACCTGCACCAATACCGATCACAGGAATTTTCAATTTCGCAGCAATAACGCCTGCTAATTGATGTGGTACACATTCTAAAACAATTGCACAAACTCCTGCCTCTTCAAGTGCTAATGCATCTTCGATTAGTTTTTCTGCCGTTTCAACTGTTTTCCCTTGTACTTTATAGCCACCTAATACTTCTGCAGATTGTGGCTGTAATCCCAAATGCCCTACAATTGGAATACCTGCAGAAATTAGTGTCTTAATTGCTTTTACTAATATACCTGCACCTTCCAATTTTAAAGCATTGGCACCGGTTTTTTGGAATACTTGAACAGCATTTTTTAAAGTGTCTGTTACATCACCATGATAACTTCCAAAAGGCATATCTACGACGATAAATGTATTTTGAGCTCCTCTTCTTGTAGCCTTCCCATGATGAATCATATCATCCAATGTTACTTTAACCGTTGAATCATAGCCTAAAACAACCATTCCAAGTGAATCACCAACTAGAATCATATCTACACCAGCATTTTCAGCAAGCATTGCCGAAGGATAGTCATAAGCAGTTAACATGACAATTTTCTCATTACGTTCTTTCATCTTTAGAAAATCTGTTGTACTTTTCATTTAAGCTCCTCCTTTTAATGAGGAAGAAAACAAAAACCCTTCTGTCAAAAATGGACAGAAGGGTAGTATAGTCTCATGTAATCGTTTTCTTCCGTCCCTGTCTAAAAAGATCAAGGCAGATATTCTTATTGTAGTGTAGAAAAATTTTTAGGTACAGTTCCAATTGGATACTGTCCTGTGATATCACTATAACAATATTTAAAACGATAAACAATATTTATTTTTGAAGTTCAATATCAGCTGAATAAATGTTTTCAATTCTTCCATCATCAAGCTGTAATTGTAAGATACCATCTTTTGTAATGCCAATTGCCTTTCCAACAAAAACATCACGTAAAGTTGTTGCTTTTATACGACTACCAATTGTACAAGAATATTCTTCCCACAAAGTTTTAATGTTTTCAAAACCTTCTTCAATATATTGTTTACTATACTTTTCTAAATAGAAAAGAATTTTCGCTACGAGTTTCGCTCTGTCAACTTGTTTACCTGAAGCTATTTTTAACGATGTGGCAATATGAACAATATCCTCATCAAAATCTTCAGATTCATGATTAACATTAATTCCAATTCCCATAATAATTGCATTCACTCGATCAGGATCAGCTTGCATTTCTGTTAATATACCAGTACATTTCAAACCATTAATCAATAGGTCATTTGGCCATTTGATATCTGGACGTACTCCTGTCACATCTTTTATAGCATTTGTAATGGCAACGGCTGCTACTAATGTAAATTGAGGTGCTTCATAGGGTGGAACATCGGGGCGTAAAATAACGCTCATCCAAATTCCTTTCCCCTTTTGAGATTTCCACTCTCTCATTAAGCGACCTCTACCATCTGTTTGTTCTTCACAGATAATAACTGTTCCGTCTGGTGCTCCCTCTTGCGCATATTGATGCGCTACTGTTTGAGTTGATGTTAATATTTTTTCATACACAATCTTTTTTCCAAAATGCTCTGTTTCAAGTGCTAATGTGATTTTAGCTGGATCTAATGTATCGGGTGTTGAAAGCAATATATATCCTTTTTTTCGAATCGATTCAAATGTATATCCTTCTTCTTCCAGTTGTTTCATATGCTTCCAAATTGCCGTTCTTGAAATATTCAAGTCATCCGCCAATTGTTGTCCTGAAAGTGGTTTTCCATTTGCAGCAGATAAACGCTTTAATAATTCATATTTAATGGGTACATTCACTCAAAAACCATTCCTTTATTTAAATATAGTATCGTGCACATTGTTTATATAGAGCTAATTATCAGATTTAATCATATCATTAATTATCAAAAAGATGTCTATATCTAAAACAATACTAACATTTTGGTCACTTATTGGTTATTTTTTCATCACTCTAGTGTAGCATCATGTTATCTAATTTTTCTTTTGCACTTTATAATCTATTAATTGACATTTTAAGTTTTGACACTACCTTATGTAAATTTATATTTTTATATAACTCTCTTTAAAAATCAAGTATTTATCATTTAATATCTATTTTTTGAAATTCTTAATATTTAACATGAATTTTATACTAATAAAGCGCTAATAATATTTACACATTTCCGATCATTCCACAATGAACAATAAATGGTATAATTAAACAAAATTATGAAAGAGGGAGTAAAATGAGTATTTCTCTTAAACAAATAGTGTTATCAGTGCTTTTACCTGTTAGTTTTTTAATGACCAGTCTTATCATTTCTCCTCAAGATACGTTAGCAGCTAAAATGAAGGGCTACGAACTAAAGTCAGGAGACATTTTAATTTCTAGTAAAGGAGGAGACAGAAGAAGTTATACTGGTCACTCTGGAATTGTTTATAAAGATAAAGTTATTGATATTCATCCACGAAATAAAGGTAAAAAACCTACATATATGAGTTTTGATAAATGGATTAAAGATTTTAAAACCACTAAAGTTGTTAGATATAAAGATTCTAAAAAAGCTAAAGAAGCAGGAAAATACGCTTGGGACAATTATATAAAAGGTACATACAAAAATAGAACATATGATATAACATCTAACCCCAAAAATAGAAACTATATTTATTGTTCAGAACTAGTATGGCAATCATATTATTATGGACCTAAAGTTACTTGGAAACATTTTGTTGTAAAGCCCTATAAGGAAATTATTCCTGATATTGTTGCTCCTTACGACTACCTCAATGAATCTTTTCAAAAAATAAATGGTTTCAAAACCGCTAAAACAATTGCCTGGTAAGTAAAAAAGATAATGCAAAAACAGGTGACTTATTAGACGACATTTTTAAATTGGTCGCTTTTTAGTCACCTGATTAAAAAATCGATTATTTTAGATAGTTAAAATGTTGATATACCATCGTTTTAGATACTTCTAGAATATTCACTCAAAAACCATTTCTTTATATGTTGTTGGTCATTTTTTAGACGATTTTCAAGAATTTCTGTCAGTATTTTTTCAAGAGTTTCTTTTAACCAAGGTCCGCTTTTTTGACTACTCCATCTTATCAAATCATGCCCTGTTACAACTAAATCCGTTTTCTTTTGAATGGCTAAGTTTGCCTTAATTTGTTTTATCTCTTCTACGGATTTAGGGTTTGCTGGTGCTTTTTTGAGATAGTTAGCAAATTCAAACGCTGTTTTCAAAACTTCAAATTCATATTCGAAATAGTTTCTCTTTGTCCATCCATCAGAAATTAATAATTGATAAGCATCAATTATATCTTTTACGCGTTTTTTTTCGTTATTAGAGCATTTAAACACGTTTAAAAGTTCAACATCCTGCTTTGGTTGTAATAAGCAGAAAAATGCCCAACCTTTCCACGATCCTATATCTGCTTTAAAATCCTCCCAAAGCTCCATTTGACTATAGTCCCCTGGTAAAAATTGATTTAAACCGGATTGTTGAATATTTTGTATTGCTTTCTGAGGATGTTCACTAACAAAAATCTTATCAAATTCAGCTTTTATACGTTCCTTTGCAATAAAATGTAGATCTTTTGCTTGTTTAGAAATAGCATCAAATGTAGAATTTTCTATTTCAAATCCTAGCTGTGCACTAAAACGAATCGCGCGGAGCATTCGTAAAGCATCCTCTTTAAATCTTTCTACTGGTTCTCCTACAGCCCTTATTACGCCATTTTGCAAATCTTCTTTACCGCCAAACAAATCAATAATTTCCTGATTTCCTGACATTGCCATTGCATTGATCGTAAAATCTCTTCGCTTTAAATCCTCTGCTAATGAAGACACAAAATGCACTTTATCCGGACGACGATGATCTTGATAGGTACCTTCTGTACGATATGTTGTTACCTCCACAGGACTTAAGGGATGTATGACAAGAACAGTACCATGAGAAATTCCTACATCTGCTGTACGTGCAAAAACAGTTTTTACTTCTTCAGGTACAGCATTTGTCGCTACATCAACATCATTCGCCACATGGCCTCTTAATGAATCCCGTACTGCACCACCTACTATAACAGCCTCATAGCCATTTTCTTCGAGTGACTTTATAACATCAAATGCGGCTTCCCATGATTTTTGCTTAATCATCTTTTCTTGCCACCTTTTCATAAAGCGCTTCATATTGTTCTACAATATTCGATGAATGGAATCTATGATTTGCCGTATAAATAGCTGATTCTCTAAATTGCTGTAACTTTTGATCATCTTGCAACAATTCAATTGCATAATTTGCAGCTTTCTCATAATCGCCAAGTTCCACAATATAGCCATTTTTACCATGTTCGATTACTTCAGGAATTCCACCAATATTCGTACCAATCCCTGGTACTCCACACGCCATAGCTTCTAACAAGACTAACCCGAATGCTTCTTTTTCAGACATTAATAATTTTAAATCACTAATTGCATAAAGTTCCGATAAATTTTCTTGCTTCCCTAAAAACAAAATATCTGAAGTGAATTTACACTTTTTCACTTCATGCATGATTTGATTCTTCTCCGGACCGTCACCAACTAATAATAATTTAGCAGGTATTTTCTCTCTTACTTTAACAAATGTCCGAATAACATCGGGTATATGTTTTACTTTTCTAAAATTCGATACATGTATTAATACTTTTTCATCTTCTTGAATTTCAAAATCTTCTTTAAGTCGTCTGCCATCTCTCGGTGTATATTCACGTTCATCCACAAAATTATAAATTGTTTCAATCGGTTTATTTGTTTCAATTAGCTCATAAGTCTGTTGTTTCAAAGAATTGGAAACAGCTGTCACAATATCAGATTTCTCTATACCATACCGAATTGCACTGCTTAATGAGGAATCAAATCCTAATACAGTGATATCAGTACCGTGTAATGTAGTTACTATACCGATATCTTGTCCAGACATGTCTCGTGCTAACACGGCACAAACTGCATGTGGTATAGCATAATGTACATGCAATACATCTAGTTCTTCACTTTGAATAACATCTGCCATCTTACTCGCCAATGCAATGTCATATGGAGGATACTGAAAGACAGAATAATTGTTTACCTGAACTTCATGATAAAAAATATTTGGATAAATTTTATTTAAACGGAAAGGCATACTTGATGTAATGAAATGAATTTCATGTCCTCTTTCAGCCAACATTTTACCTAACTCTGTTGCCATAACACCAGAGCCTCCAACGGTCGGATAACATGTTATTCCGATTTTTAATTTTTTCATCCGACCACTACCTTTCTATTTTCTGCGTTCTTGAATTAAACGCCAATCGATAAATCCTTCTTGTAATCCCTTTAATAATACTTCTGCAGTTCCCATATTGGTTGCTAATGGAATTTGATAAACATCACTCAAACGTATCAAAGCAGAGACATCAGGTTCATGCGGCTGAGCTGTTAATGGATCCCTAAAGAAAATAACCATATCCATATCGTTATTGGCAATCATACTACCAATTTGTTGGTCTCCCCCCAATGGACCAGAACGGAATCTTGTCACATTTAAGCCTGTTGCATCAATTACTCTTTGTCCAGTTGTACCTGTAGCAAAAAGATCATGCTGTGCTAAAATATCGCGATATGCTGTCACAAATTGCACCATATCATCTTTTTTCTTGTCATGTGCAATTAATGCAATTTTCATCATGCTACCTTCTCTCTATAAAATATTTTCTAATCCATAAACTAATTCTTTTAACCCCATTACCTTTTCAATAGACAATTTTACACCTGTCATAAAGGATTTTCGATCAAATGAATCGTGACGTATCGTTAGTAGTTCGCTTGTTCCACCAAATAATACTTGTTGATGTGCAACTAAACCTGGTAAACGGACACTGTGAATACGCATACCATCAAAATCTGCACCACGTGCTCCAGGGATATTTTCGTGTTCTTCTGGATGACCTTGTTTATGAGATAATCGGTTTTCAGTCATCAATTGAGCTGTTTTTACAGCTGTACCTGAAGGGGCATCTAATTTTCTATCATGATGCATTTCAATAATCTCAATGTCAGAAAAATAATTAGCAGCCATTTGTGCAAATTTCATCATTAATACTGCTCCTATGGCAAAATTAGGGGCAATAATACATCCTATTTCTGATGACTTCGCAATGTTAGTAAGTTCCTCTAACTGTCCATCTGTAAATCCTGTAGTTCCAATTACAGGACGTACTCCTGCAAAAAGTGCTGTTTTTGTATGTTCGTATACAGCTTGAGGTGTCGTTAAATCAACAAAAACATCTGCTTTTACTACATCAAATAATCTATGTAATTCTGTATATACAGGAACATCATAATGTTCTGGGAATTGTTCATATTGAGATAAGTTTACAGCCAATTCTCTATGGTCCAGAACAGCAACTAATTCCATATGATCATCATTCATTACTGTGTGAACCGCTTCTTGTCCCATTTTACCTCTTGGTCCTGCTATTACTACTCGAATTGTCATTACTTCTCTTCCTTTCTACTCCAATGATTTTTTAACACGTGTTTCAAATTTTAATTACTGTTTATATGGCTTTTGTCATAATATGTTTTCAACATTTATGAAATAAATAAAAATAAACCCCTCAAAATCATTATTCTACTATTTGATAACTTTAGTGAAATTTTGCCCCCTATTTACATTTTGCAGCTTTAGCATTCTCCTAATTTTCCTGTTAGATGTGCTAATAAATAAATATTAGTATACTTTTTATTTTCTCAAGAGTCTCCCCACATAATCCTAATCAACTATTAAGGTAGTTGTCAAAATCCATAAAATACATGATAATATATTCTTGTGTTAAGTTATTAAATATGGCAAAACCATGTAAAAAGAGGGAAACACTTATAACTATAACTGTATCATCTATTCTTGATGATTTCGATAAATGGAATCAATTTTCTGTACATTTATCGTTATTATACTCTACAACTTAAAAATGAGGTGAAAATGAATGCCAAATATTAAAATTAAAAATACTTTGTTCATCATATTAGGTGCGGCTATTTTTAGTTTTGGTTTTGTACATTTTAATATACAAAATCACTTGGGTGAAGGTGGTTTTAACGGTATTACGTTAATTTTATACAACGTATTCCATCTTGATCCCGCAATTATGAACTTAGTATTAAACATACCTATGTTTATCATTGGTTGGCGCGTACTTGGGCGAAAAACCTTTATCTATACAATTATCGGTACTGTTTCTGTTTCTGTATTTCTAAAGGTATTCCAAATTTATACGTTTACAATTGACTTACACAATGATATGTTCCTTGTCTCATTATTTGCTGGTGTATTTCTAGGCATTGGATTAGGTATTATTTTCCGAGTGGGGGGTACAACTGGTGGTGTCGATATTATTGCCCGTTTAGTCAATAAATTCTTCGGATGGCCAATGGGAAAAACAATGTTCATATTTGATGCTATTGTTATTATTTTATCATGGATCACTTTCTTAGATTCCCGTTCTGTAATGTATACCTTAGTCTGTGTATTTGTAACAGCACGAGTAATCGATTTTGTACAAGAAGGTGCTTATACGGCAAGGGGTGCAATCATCATCTCGAACAATAATAGTGAAATTGCAGAACGTATTGCCAAACAGATGGATCGAGGCGTCACTTTTTTAAGAGGATATGGTTATTACACGAAAGAAGATCGTGAAGTTATCTATTGTGTAGTTGCAAAGAATGAAATGTTCAAATTAAAAAGTATCGTTTTATCAGTTGATCCACATGCTTTCATGACTGTATCCGAAGTCCATGATGTAAGTGGAGAAGGTTTTACATTAGATGATCAAAAACAACCAATAGAGTAATACTAATCTAAATGATAAAAAGGGTATCTTCTTAGTCCTTATATAAAAGACTTTGAAGTTACCCTTTAGCTTTAATTATGGACTTTCAAAAGAACATGTTGTTCGTATTGTTTATATAAATCTTTTAATGATGATACTAGGGCATTCCCTGCTTTCCCTAGATAATATTCCTTAACGACTTTAATAGGGGTCTCAATACCGTCTTGTAAACTATAACCTCGTAATATATTTTCAACAAATACTTGGCTATGTTGTGTTGCAAGTGTACAACTTGCCGCAACGATTACTCCATATTTCTTATCAATCTCTGCTGTAATTGTTAAAGTCTCATATATATTTTTTGCAGCCATCCCTGAAGGAAGTCTTGCATGTCCTGCAATAAATATAGTATTCATCATTCCATCCCCCTCGGCAAATTTATGACATCCCCCTACTTAGATATCATACTATACCAAGATGGAAATAGACAATACTTCAATAAATTGCCATCATCATTCTACATTAATAGATACAAACTGTGACTCTATATATGGTTCTATTCCTTCATGTCCTCCTTCACGCCCTACCCCACTTTCCTTCATCCCACCAAATGGTGCTTGGGTTGTAGAAGGTACTCCATCATTCCATCCAATAATACCATATTCTAATTTTTCAATTAGTTTCATGCCTTTTGAAACATTGTTTGTAAAAACATATGCAGCTAAGCCATATGGTGTATCATTTGCTAAAGTAGCAGCTTCCTCAATAGAAGAAATTTTTTGAATTGGTGCTATTGGCCCAAAAGTTTCCTCATGCATAACAATCATTGAAGAATCAACATTACAAAGAACAGTTGGCTGATAGAAGTTTTCTCCAAGTTCTTGTAATCTTTCACCGCCATATGCTACCTTGGCACCTTTTTGCACTGCATCCTCTACATGTTCAATCACTTTATTTAAACTTGATTTATTGATTAAAGGTCCTATGTCAGCTGATTCTTCAATACTATTTGCAACATTTAATGCTTTCACAGCTTCAACATACTTTTCAACAAATTGGTCATGAATCCCTTCCTGTACATAAATACGATTCGCACATACACAAGTTTGCCCAGTATTACGGAACGCTGAAGCCACTGCCTCTCTGACTGCTAAATCAATATTAGCATCATCTAAAACTATTACTGGTGCATGACCACCTAGCTCTAATGATAACCGTTTAACTTGCGCTGCACTTTGTTCGATTAATTGTTTACCTACCTCAGTTGAACCAGTGAATGTAATTTTCCGAACTTTTGGATTTGCCATTAGTTCATCGCCAATTTCTTGCGATGAACCTGTTACCAAGTTAACAACGCCTTTTGGAAATCCTGCTTGTTCACATAACTCTACAATTTTTATTGCAGTTAATGGACTTTCACTTGACGGTTTAATAACAATTGTACAACCTGCTGCAAGTGCTGGTCCCATTTTCCGAGCTAACATTCCAGCAGGAAAATTCCAAGGCGTAATCGCACCAACAACTCCTACTGGTTTCTTCCATACCTGTAAGCGTTTATTTGTATTATGTGATGGAATTGTTTCACCATAAATTCTCTTTCCTTCTTCTGCATACCAATCTAAAAACGAAGCAACAGAATCGACTTCACCGCGAGATTCACGAATTGGTTTACCCATTTCTAAAGTCATTGTTTTAGCTAACTCTTCTTTATTTTCCAGTACTAATTCATGTAGTTTACGTAATAACTTTCCTCTTTCATAAGCTGTTGTTTGAGACCATTCTCTGAATGCATAATGAGCTGCCTCAATCGCTTCTTTTGTTTCCTTTGTACCGCCATTTGGTACATATCCAATGACTTCGTTTGTTACTGGATTAATTACTTCTCGTGTAGGTAAAGCTTTTCCTATCCATTCACCATTAATATAATTTCCATATGATTTTACGATTGTTTGTTGACTCATAGTATCCCTCCTATTGATCTAGTTCCAATGTGGCACCATTCTTTGTTGCAACATTTCACGATATTGCTTTGTTGAATTAGGTAAAGCTTGCTTGGCAGCATGATCAAAAATAACACCATGTCTACGAATTAAATCGTATTCATCGATCTCACCATTCAAATACTTTTCCTCAACTTTTACAATATCCTCTTGTAACCAAGCTTTACGATTTTCACGAATATATGCACGTTCCTTTTCAGTTGCATTTTCATTTATTTCAAATAAATCTAAATCCCGATCAATTTCTAGAATAATAACCCCATAATCTTTTTTTGCACGCTCAATTGATACATACTCATCGATAACATCTTCTAATACAGCTTTTGGATCACGTAAAAGTGGATCGCCTAAACCTCCACCACCTGCTGATGGCCGTGTAAATGAATCACCTTTTTTTACTGCAACATTTGAAAAAATAGCTCCTAAAAACTGTTCTTGTTCTTTATTAGGATTTAGCCATGCCCCATGTGGAGATGATGGAAGTCCTCCTGAAATCCCCCACGTAATAGCACGTGATCGATCACAACAATAAGACATCACAGTATCCTCAATTTCAGTTAGAACACCACCTTTTTCTACACCACATCCACCTCGATATTGACCTGGTCCACCCGAATCAATCACAATCTCATGTTTTGTTGTAACAACAGGAGATAATCGTTCTTGGCCTTCGCATGGCTGTACACTAAGTCCTACCCCAAATACTGGAGACATCGCATTTGCTCCATCTCGTTTATGGCGACCACCATGACCCCCAGCCATCCAGTCATACCACATAAAGTAATTTCGTTCTTGTCTGGTATCCCAACCACCAATTAACAAATATTCAAGGTTAAATGAACATGCTAGAGCGCGTTCTGGCATAATTCGAGACCATAATTCGAAACAAGCATTCAAGATTTTTTCATATGCTCCCGAACAAAATCCAGTTACCGCAATTGGATATGGTGCATTAACAACTGAATTTTCTGGTAATTCGATGTGAATTGCTCTATAAAAGCCGGAGTTTAATGGTATATTAGGGAAAAAGGTCTTCGTTCCCGCATAGGCCGCTGACATAGATGCACCAAACCCTGCATTTAAGAAGCAACCTATATATCGATGTGAACCGCTCAAATCATATGAAACTTCATCATCTTGAATCGTCATTTTTATTTTAATAGGGATCAAGCCATCGCCAATTTGGGGATCCATATCTAGAAAATCTTCCGTTTCCCAGGTACCATTCGGTAACGCTTGAATATGTGAACGTGCAAGTCTCTCTACATAGTCTTGAACCTCTGCAAATGCTGTCTCTATCGTATCAATGCCATATTTATCTATAAGAGCGTGTAATTGTGTTTCTCCTACTTTAGTTGCTTCTATTTGTGACCGTAAATCACCTAATCTCTCTTCAGGGATTCGCATATTTGATACAATTAAATTTGCAACATCATTTAAAAATATCCCTTTACTTATAATACGAGTTGGAGGAATACGCATCCCTTCACCATAGTGATCTTTTGATTTTATATCGAATGATCCGGGCACAGAACCTCCCATATCTGCCCAGTGGCCATTTACCTGCATAAAGGAAATCAAACGATTCTCATAAAATACAGGACGAATCAATCGTGTATCATTAAAATGGGTACCACCACGGTATGGGTCATTAACAATAAATACATCCCCAGGATGAATGTCATTTTTAAAATCTTCTAATACTGCTTTAGCTGTTAAATGTAAGGTACCAACATGGACTGAAATATCTTGTGTCCCTTGCATGACTGTGTTCCCATCCGCATCACATATAGCCGAACTAAAATCTCTGTTATAGATAACAAATGAATAACATGTTCTCAAAATTTGTTCTGACATTTGGTCTACCAAATTGACATAGGCATTTTTTAAGACCTCGAATGTGACAGGATCTAATTTACTTTGAAATAATTCAGGTTTTGTTGTCATGGCCAGTCTCCTTTGCTATTTAATATTGAACCAGTATATTGCGATATTCATCAACTTTAGCAATAAAAGTTGGTGGAATTAAAATAGTAGAATCTAGTTGGTTAATAACAGCGGGACCTTGAATTTGAATATCTGTTGGCAATTGATCACGATGATATACTGGTGTTTTAACGAAACCATTAGATTCTTCAAAGTATACTGGTCTTTCCTCAACTAAAGCATCTTCTAATGTACCTTCAACAAACATTTTTGGTAATTCTGGTTTTTCTACAATACCAATTGCAGACACTCGTAATCCAAAAATTTCAACTTCTTGAGTAGCATTAAAGAAGGCAAATTCTCGTTCATGTTCCCTATGGAATTGTTCTAATATATCATCCATTGAAGTAAGTTTGCTGACGGTAATGGCTAAAGAGCGCCATTGTCCTGCATACCGCATATCAACATAACGGATAAAATTCATATCTTCCTCTGCAATACCTTCTTCTTTTAATAAAGCAAAGGCATCTGTTTCCATAGATGAAAATTCATGATCTAATTCATCAACTGTAATTTTCTTTGCATTTGCCATGAATGTTTTTGTTATATCGTGCTGAACATCTACCATTAAGCATCCCATCGCAGCAGCAACACCCGAATAAGGAGGGATAATCAACATCGGAATATCCATTTCCTTAGCCAAGTATGCTCCATGCATACCTCCAGCACCACCAAAAGCAACTAACGCAAAATCTCGCGGATCATATCCCCGGCGAACAGATATTAATCGTAATGCATCACACATATTTGCATTTGCCACTTTTAGAATTGAATCTGCAGCTTCTGCAATACTTAAATCAAATTTTTTTGCAATACTATCACGAATTACCTGCTCAGAAGCCTTTTTATCTAAAGACATTTGACCATCTAATAGATTCAGCCCTAAACGCCCTAACACTACATTAGCATCTGTATTTGTCGGTTCAGTACCACCACGGCCATAACAAGCTGGTCCCGGTTCTGCCCCCGCACTTTGTGGACCATTACGAAGTGAACCACCTTCATCTGTCCATGAGATACTTCCGCCACCTGCCCCAATTGTAAGAATTTCTATACTAGGGAAGCCAATTGGATAACCATATTCTATATACCAATCCTTAGTAATGCGTAATTCACCATCATACATAAGTGATATATCTGTACTTGTTCCACCCATATCAAAACCTATTGCATTTTTATATCCGCATAGGCTAGCGATATATTTACTCGCGATTGCTCCCGCTGCAATACCAGAGCTAGCTAATCGCGCTGCATAACGTGGGACTGTTTCAGATGTCATCACTCCCCCACCAGAATGCAAAACTAGAATATCCCCTTCATATTCAAGCTTTTTCATCTCATCTTCTAAACGATGAATATAGTTACTGACTGTTGGACCAAGCACAGCATTAATAATTGTAGTACTCATTCGATCTGTTTCAAAAATTTCAGGTAATACATCATTCGAATTACAAATGTAGACATCTTCACCTAACTCTTCACGCAAAATCTCTTTTACTCTTATCTCATTTTCTCCGTTGACATACGCATTAATGAAACAAATAGCAACTGATTCAACACCACGTTTTTTTAATTTTTTACCAAGTTGACGTACCTCATCTTCGTCAATATGTTCTAAAATATTTCCAGCATAATCGGTGCGTTCCTGTACTTCAAAGCGATCTCGACGTTTGATGTATGGTGGTGCCACATCATTATAAGCATCCCATAAATCCAGTCTTGTACCATCTCGAATCTCAATAACATCTCTGAACCCCTTAGATGTAACAAGTGCTGTTTTGGGTAATTTTCGTTCTATTAATGCATTTGTCCCAACTGTTGTGCCGTGCGAAAATCGTATGATATCGTTTCCTGATACCTCTGTTTGTTTCACACCTTCTACAATTCCTATCTCTGGACTTTTCGGAGTAGAAGATACTTTAGTTATCGAAATTTTCTTTTCTGTTTCATCAAAAACAAAAACATCAGTGAAGGTACCTCCAACATCAACCGCAAAACGATAATTTGACATGCATCCATCCCCTTTGACAACATGATTTTATGTTACAAAAATATCAAACTACATCTTCAGAAAGACCAATAGTATTCTTATTATTCTGACTATTATCAACGATATCATCTTCTGATAAAATACGATTGATTTCTTGATCCATTATGTTATTTGCATTTTCTGCGCCATATTTATGCATAGAATATTTATATAAGATGCCTCCAAATGCTGCCCATGCTATAATTATGACCCATTCATACGGCCAAACAAGTGCTGATGGCATCCCTGGCATATAAAGTGATAGCACTCCAACAGATAATACAACGGCAATCCAACCAACTAAATTACCACCTGGCACTTTAAATGGACGTTTTAAATTTGGTTCTTTTTTACGTAAAGCAATAAATGCGCATGCTACAAGTATCCAAGCTACTACTAAAGCCATTCCACCAGCATCCACTAGCCAAACAAGTGCTGGTCTACCAAATAATGGTGCGAAAGTTGTTAAAACAGCAATTAATAAGATTGCCTTATGTGGAGTTTTATATTTTGGATGAAGTTCTCCTAATGATTTTGGCAACATTCCCGCTTTTGCTAGAGCAAAAATTGCACGACTTCCACCAACATAAAATCCAAGCCAACTCGTCAATATGCCTCCAATCCCACCAAGTACAAGGACGTTCCCCATCATTTTACTACCACCAAAAGCTTTCGCCATCGCATCAGCTGTTACTAAATTTGACTTAGCGATTTCTGCAGGTGTCAACATATAAGAAACGCCAAAAATAATGCCTACATACCAAATGATTGCTAGTAATACGGATATTACTAATAATTGACCTATTCTTTTCCTTGGTAAATTGATCTCTTCAGCTGTTTGTGGAATTACATCAAATCCAACGAACATAAAAGGCGTCATAATGAGCACAACCATTATACCGCCCCAGCTATCTACAAATAAGGGCTTCATATTGGATACATTTCCTGCTATTGAACTCCCTGTAATGAGAAGCACTCCTGAAATTAAAATAACAAGTGTTAAAATACTCATAACAACACTCGTTACTTTCATACCGCGATAATTAATAAATGCCATAATTACAGATCCAATTACCCCCACAGCTACCCAAGTAAAATTAACATCCCATCCGGCAATCGTATACATATAGCCTTTGCTGTAACCAGGTACAACATATTCAAAAACTGTTGGTAATGCAACCGCCTCGAACGCTACAACCGATACATAGCCTAGCACCATTGCCCAAGTCGCTATAAATGATATTTGCCTCCCAAGCGCTTTATAGCTAAAGTATAGTTCTCCGCCTGAGAGAGGCATTGCCGAAGCTAGTTCGGCATATGCAAGACCGATAAATATGACTAAAACCCCACCGATTAAAAAAGAAATAATCGCTCCTAATGACCCTGCTCCAGTGATCCACAATCCTGCAGTAACTACCCATCCCCAACCAATCATTGCACCAAAAGCTAAAGCCATTACATCGCGGTTTCCAAGAATCTTCAAGAGTTTTTGATCTTCCACATTAATCCCCCCTTTGTTGAAAAAAGCTATTCTTATTTTGTAGCTACTTCTTGTGTTAATTGTTGCTGAATTTCTAGTACAACATCCTTTACAATAGCTATCATTTTATCTACTTCTTCAGCTGTAATAATCAACGGTGGAGAGAAGCATAAAATATCTGTTTGTTCATAAGTTACTGCACGACAAATTACACCTTTGTCGTGTAATGCTGCAACGATTCTCGGAGCTACCCCTAACTCCTTCTCAAAGCGTTCATTTGTTACTGGATCTTTAACAAACTCAATTGCTCCTAACAAGCCTTTAGCACGCACATCACCAACAATTGAAGATGCAGCTTTTATTTCTTGGAATCCATTTAGTAAACGTGTTCCCATTAAAGCTGAATTTTCAACAATTCCTTCTTGCTCCATAATTTCAAGATTCTTAAGTGCTACTGCAGCACCTGTAGGATGACCACTATAAGTAAAACCATGGAATAATGTCCCTACAGATTTTTCTTTTAATACTTCGTGTACTTGATCTTTTACAAGAACGCCACCTAATGGGAAATAGCCACTTGTTACACCTTTTGCAAATGCCAGTAAATCAGGTTCAACTCCATAATGTTCTACCGCAAACATTTTACCTGTTCTTCCAAAACCTGTTATTACTTCATCCACATGCATTAAAATGCCGTATTCATCACATATTTTTCGTACTTCTATCAAGAAATCATCTGGTGGAATTAAAACACCACCTGCCCCTTGAATTGGTTCTGTCATAAATGCTGCAATTGTTTCAGGACCTTCTTTTTCAATTGTTTCACGAATTGACTGGATCGATGCAGCCGTTCCAATTTCATAAGGTGATTTGGCATGTACAAAACCTTGCATAGTGACACCCGCCATGTCCCAAAATTCAGGAATACCTGTTGCACTAGTTGCTCCCGCAGAAACGCCATGATAGCCACGATTCATCGCAACAATTTTATTTTTTTCTGGTTTACCTTGAATTCTCCAGTAATGGCGAATTAGTTTTATAGCCGTATCATTGGATTCAGATCCACCCGAGGTCAAAAAAACTGCATTTAGGCTAGGTGGTGCAAGCTCTGCTATTTTCTTTGTTAATAAAATCGCTGGTTCGTTACTAAATGTAGAAAAACATGAGCTGTATGCCAATTGTTCCATCTGCTCTTTAGCTGCTTCCCCTAGTTCCTTACGTCCATGCCCAATATTGACATTCCATAATGATGACATAGCATCAATATATTCTTTACCTTCAGTAGAAGTTAAATAGATACCTTGACCTTTTTCAAAAATTACTTTTGCCCCTTTTGTTTGCTGTTCTTGGATCGATGTTGTTGGATGGATAAAATGTTGTTGATCCCATTTCACTAAATCTTTTGTATTCAAAATAATTTCCCCCTTTGATTTGGTAATAATCGGATACTCAAATGATTTCTGCATAATAAAAGCCAGCTCAAAAAAAGCAGCTAATGCTACACTTTTGAAACTGGCTGATACCTGCGAATTTAATAGCTTGTAACGCTTTTTAACAGGTTAGGCAGTAATATCATTTTTTATAGCATATCATATTCTAATAGAATTGTTAATAATTTTCTGAAATATTTAATTATTCTCTGTGCTATGTATGCATTTTCATTTTACAAAATAGTACTAATCATTAGAATTTCTCAAATAAAAAAGCATTTATAAGCAGAATCTACTGCTCATAAATGCTTACTTGTTTAATGATTTCTAATCATCATTGTTATTCAAACCTGTATACATTAACACTAATCGTAGTAATTCCAATACAGCTGTTGCTGCAGCTGCTACATATGTCAATGCTGCTGCACTTAATACTTTTCTAGCATGAGATTCTTCTTCATTTCGAATGATCCCTAAACTAACAACTTGGTTAAGTGCTCGTTTGGATGCATCAAATTCTACTGGTAACGTTACAATTTGGAAAAGCACACCGATTGCTAACAGTATAATACCAATAAGCATTAGTGAACGCATAGTTGAACTAAGCATACCAATCATAATGAATATCCAAGATAGGTTTGATGAAATGTTCGCTGCTGGTACTAATTTCGAACGAAATGTCAAGAATGCATAAGCTTCTTTATGTTGAATTGCGTGTCCACATTCATGTGCTGCAACAGCTGTTCCAGCTACTGAAGCGTTATGGTAATTATCTGAAGACAGCGCTACAGTTTTACTAGTTGGATCATAATGATCGGATAAAACGCCTGAAACTTCTACCACTCGAACATTACTTAACCCATTATTGTCTAAAATAGTTCTTGCAACTTCTGCACCTGTCATACCAGATGTGGAACGAACTTCCGCATAACGTTGATACGTTTTCATCACTTTACGTTGAGCATAAAGTGGTAACAACATCAATACAAGAAAATATACGATATACATCGCTACTGACAAAAATACCATCCTCCTATTACTAGCTTAATTTTATTTTAAAGGTAATTATTTGACCTCGCAAATGAAAACCTTTTTTGAGAAACAAAATAGGCTAATGTGATACAACCAATAGATAGCCAAAATGTAAAGTAACCAATTTCCGCCATATACTGTGCAAGCATACTATAAATAGGCATTTGACCAAATACATAGTCAATCACATCATTATGCAATGTCCAAATCGCTGCAAGTCCTACATGAGTAATCTTAAAATCATACATTGGAATATATAATATTGCTTGCACAGCCATAGCGAAATGTGAAAAAACTAGCATCCAGCCAAGATATCCGATTGATCCCATTTCTAATAATGCTAATAAATTCATCACTACTGCCCAAAGACCGTATTTTACTAATGTAATCAATGCTAGCGCTTCTATTAACCGCCAGTGTTTGCCGAAAATCCATCCTACTAGTGCGATGGAGAAGGATAATGTGGCTGTTGGGCTATCTGGAACAAAAATATAAAAGATTGGCTCTGTTATAGATAATTGTCCTCCATACCAAATATATCCATAAATTGTACCCAAAATGTTAACAATCAACAGTATCCATAGAAAAACCTTGTGAGATAATATCTTCCAAACTAACGTAAATAATTTATTCATGGCTGACCCCTTAAAAGAATATTCTAAATATGTTATAACCTTTTTTGGTACCATACGTCTATGTATATGTATAGAAAAAAGAGTCAGTATCCTGACTCTTCTCTTTAACTATTATTCAGCCTTTAAACTTGAAATAAATTTAGCTAATTTTTGAAGATCTTCATCTGATCCTTTGTATTGACCAGCAGGCATTCCACCTTTACCTTCGTGAGCAATTTTAGCAATTTCTTCAGGAGATAAGCCAGTGTTAGTTAAATTAGGACCAGCACCACCTTGAAGTTTATCACCATGGCAGTTTATACATGATTGTTTAGCATATACTTTGTAACCTGGATCTTCTTGGTTTATTTCAACAGCTTTAACGATTTGACCTTGTTTCTTAGCAGCAGCCCAGTCATGGTTAACCACTGATTCCCAAGTTAAGAAAACCATAGCAGCAAGTGCTAATAACATAAATGCTACTGGAAGTGGGCGTTTTAATGGTCTGCGTTCGGGACCTTTATCTAAGAAAGGTGCCAACATTAAAGAACCAATTGCGATAGCTGGAATAACAATTGCACCAATCGTATTATAAGGTCCTGAAGCATATTCATATTTAAGTAATTGATATAAGAATAAGAAGTACCAGTCCGGCATTGGAATATAACCAGTGTTTGTTGGATCTGCTTGTCCCTCTAATGGAGATGGGTGAGCAACTGTTAAAATTAAATAACCAACTAAGAAAACCGCACCAACCATCCATTCTTTTAATAAGAAGTCTGGCCAGAATGGTTCTGTTTTGCCAGGATATTCGGAATAATCTGGTGGATATACTTTGCGATTGTCTTTTTGTGGCACACGCGTATCTCCTACGAATTTCATTCCTTTTCCTTTATGCATTTTGTCCCCTCCTTAAGGAAATATTGGTGGCTAAATTGTAAGTTCTACAATGGGCCAGATATCCCTTGTCTACGAATCATAACAAAGTGTGCAGCAAGCAACGCTAATAGGCAAGCTGGTAAGAAGAATACATGAATTGCAAAGAATCTTGTTAATGTTTCTGCACCAATGATTGTAGAATCACCCGCTAATAATATTTTAATTGCTTCACCAATAAATGGTACGGATGCTGCAATTTGAATACCTACTTTTGTAGCGAATAATGCTTTCATATCCCAAGGAAGTAGGTAACCTGTAAAACCAAGGCCTAACATTACGCAGAAAATTAGAACCCCTACAATCCAGTTTAATTCACGAGGTTTTTTGTAAGAACCTGTAAAGAATACACGTAATGTATGAAGGAACATCATGACAATTACGAGGGAAGCGCCCCAATGGTGCATACCACGCACTATTTCACCGAATGCTACCTCATTTTGTAGGTAGTAAACCGATTTCCATGCATTTTGAATATCGGGTACATAGTACATTGTTAAGAACATACCGGATAAGATTTGAATAACAGTAACGAAGAACGTTAAACCCCCAAAACAATATACAAATGCAGAGAAATGATGCGCAGGGTTTACGTGCTCTGGAACTTCATGGTCAGCAATATCACGCCAAATTGGTGTAATATCAAGACGTTCATCGACCCAATCATAAATTTTATTAAGCACTGATGTCGTACCCCCTTACAATTATACTAAAGTGTTTGCTCTTGCTTTTCCGATCATTAATAGACCGTCTTTTTCTTTTACATCAAATTGATCTAACGGACCAAGTGGTGGTGTACCTGGAATATTCTTACCATTTTTTTCATATCGACCACCGTGACATGGGCAATAGAATTGATTTTTAAATTCTGCATTACCATTCCAGTTAACAGTACAGCCTAAATGTTTACATACAGGTGATAGAGCAATAATTTCATTGCCATTTTTATAAACCCACGCTGTGTTTGTAACATCTGATTTGTACCAAGCGTCAACTTGTTCAAATGTAAAGTCTACTTTTACAGGAGTTTCAGAAAGTTCTGTAATTTTTTTATCTGTTAATATAAAATCTCCTCCTGCTTTCTTTTGTAGAATCGGGTCGACTGCAAAACGAGCCATTGGCATTAACATACCTGCAGCCATGAAACCACCAACACCTGTTAATGTGTAGTTCAAAAATTGACGTCTTGTGACACGATTGTTACTCATCCTTTTCCCCCCTCTAACATCAGGTAAGTGCAATGGACCAAACTTATACAAAAAAGTAATACTAGGACATATCTATGATATCTCATGTAAAATGTTAGGTCAATATTGCAACTAATTGTTTTGTTTCCATTTGTGAACATTTATTGAAAGAAAATTCATTGGTTTGACCACTTAGAAGATAGCATTGGTATCACTTGTCTTAACTGATCACTTAGAACCGATTGTCTAACCTTCTGATCCATATCACCTAATGGAATAGACGGTAGCCATATTACGTCGTAATTTGGTACAATTTGATTCCATTCATGATCTGAGGTTACAAAGAAAATATATTTAAAACCAGCAGCTAGCAATTCATCATGTATAGAGGTGATCATTTCTTTTCTATGCATAGACTTGGTATATGTAATCGGAGATGTTAAAACAATTCGCCCTTTAAATTGTTGCTCAATGAAATTAGTTAATGACATTAAGAATTCTGCCCCAGTAGCACTTTGTTTTATACCTAAATCTGAACCTTCTAAAATAACTAAAGGAACAATTGCTGTATCAATAAATTCTTTTTGTTTTAAAAATTCTTCAATATCTTTGCTTGTCCAAAACATAAAATATTCCTCCTAAAAGTAAAACTTCATCCAATGATGGATGAAGTTTTTATTTTTCTACATTTTTTATAACATTTAATAATGCAGACAACTTGTAAAACTTCTCTTTGTCATTTTGATCAAGTGCTTCATCGATTTGTTTTAATATTGCTTCTTCTTGGAATGTCTTCATACTATCTTGTAAAATTTCCTCTGCCAGTTGGCGATCTGATTCACTAATTTGTAAATAGTTTGGCATATAAGGATTCTCCTCTAATACCGTTAAGTATTCACGACTAGGTGGTACTTTAGGGAAATTCAATTGTATAAACATTTCCTCGTCTGGATGAAGTCTTAAATCATGGAAGGATTTTTCCGCATCTGCTGTCATGATATTACCACGATAGAAGCGAAATGGTATGCCTGATGAATCTGTTGTTGACATGACCATAGCTCGTGGGCAGTAATGTGCTTCTTCAACAAAATGAATATGTTCCAATAATTCATCATGACCAAGCAGATAATTTAAAATCCATACACACTCACGACGTTTCATTTGGTACTTTTTTAAAAACCAACGGACAAATTCTTTTTTATCCAAGACAGAAACGGATGCGGTCATTTTGTATGAGCCTCCTCTCATTCAAATGTTTGTAAAAGGTCTTGCCAAGTAGGTTCATCTGGTTGCAAAGTCACTAATTGCTTAACTACTGCATGTGCTTCTTCACGTTTACCATCTTCAATCAAGAAATAAGCATATTTTTCAAGGAACAATGGATCTTCCTTATGGTCATTATATGCTAATTGATAAAAATCGTATGCACGTTCATAATTTTCTAATCGATCATATGAGACAGCTGCAAATGCTGAAAGAGTAGACCAATCGAAACTTTCTTGTTCTAATTGTTCAATCAACTCAATAATTTCTTCGTCTCTCTCTTCTTTCGATAAAACTGATACAAGTGTAATAATTGCCTCCATATATTCACTATCTAATGCAATTGCCTGACGCAAATATTTTTCGGCTTCTTCAGGTAAACTATTTTTTAGCGCCATTTTACCTGCGAATAAGTATAATTCTTTATCATATTCATCACGAGTTAATCCTTCTTTTATTATTTCATATGCTTTTTTATTATTCTCTAGCATGGCATAACTTTGAGCTAATAATAAATAAGCAGAAAAATAATCTGGATCGAAGGTTTTTAAATCTTCAGCATAGCGGATTGCAGTTTCATACATTTGTGATTGAAAAGCTGAGTATGCAGCACCAAATAATAAATCTGGAGAGGTATTGTCTTCAAGAGCTTTCATATAAAATGTTAGGGCTTCTTCAAACGCTGCACCAGCACGATGTACTTCTGCTAAACGTTCAACTAGTCTCACTCCTGCAATCTCTGTTTGTTCTTCGTATAATTCATGATAGATACGAGCAGCTTCTGTAAAACGCCCCATTTCCATTAATAATTCTGCTTTTGCAAAATGTAATAACGGTTCAGCTGGTAATAATTCTAATGCTTCATTAATACGTTGTTCAGAAGCTTCATATAACCCCTGCATTTGATAATAGTCTGCTAAAGCTAACAGAACTTGTGGATATTCTGGTGTAGTTGGACTAATAGACATTAATAAATTTAATGCCTCATCTTCTTGTTCACGATCCATCAAAAGTGTTGCTCGGTCAATTTTAAGCTGTGCTTCATCAGGAAATAAATATTGTAAATGCTCTAATAGTTCATCAGCTTCATCTAAAAAACCAAAGTTCATAAAGAAACCAACCACTTCATATTGCATATCCGGGTCTGCCTGTATTTTAAAATCCTCAAGGAGATTTTGAACGCTTTCTAAATCACCTTGTTGAATTGCTTCAATCATTCTTTTTTGTATTTCCATTTTGTCACCTGATTCTTCTAATTATACTGGATACGAGGTGTTCCGCTTTTTTTATAATTCCACTATGAACACAAATTTCCTTGGATTAACAACGTTAATCTTTGATCATCATTACATTATAAGATACAACCAACTTTGGTTACCTCCCATAATACTTGGTATCCTTTGCTTTTAACATTATGCTACATGACTGAGGCTTTATACACAAGAAAAAACTCTCCTAAAATAGGAGAGCTTTATGAGAATAAATCTATTAAATTATATTTTTTATATCTTCAAAAAATGTTGGATAGGATACCGCTATGCAATCTGCATCATCTAATTTTACAGATCCATCTGTTAATAGTGAAGCTATTGCACCCATCATACCAATACGGTGATCTCCATATGTTTTAAGTGAAGCACCTCGAAGTTGATTTTCTCCATGGATAATCATACCGTCATCTGTTGCTTCAATAGTAGCCCCTAATTTCTTCAATTCTTCTACAACTGCTGTTATTCGATCCGTTTCTTTTACTTTTAATTCGGCAGCATCACGGATAACAGTCTTTCCTTTTGCTTTTGTGGCAAGTAATGCAATAATAGGTATTTCATCAATTAATCGAGGAATTAAATCTCCATCAATTGTTATTCCTACTAATTCAGATGTTCGAATAATTATTGTTCCAGTTGGTTCAGCGGCATCTTCATTGTCCACAATTATGTCCATATTGGCTCCCATCTCTTGTAGTACATCAATGATTCCAGTACGTGTATGATTGAGCCCAACATTACGAAGTATGATTTCACTATCTTCTGCCATTGCTCCAGCCACTAAAAAGAATGCCGCAGAAGAAATATCACCTGGTACATTTACATGTGTAGCATGTATTTTTTGGCCACCTTTATAGGAGATTGTACCATTTTCTACATTTATATCAGCTCCAAATTGGCGAAGCATTCTTTCCGTATGATCACGTGAAATATCTTTTTCGTGAATGATTGTTGTTCCTTCAGCTTGTAAACTAGCTAGAAGTATAGCAGATTTTACTTGTGCGCTTGCAACAGGCATCTCATATTCAATTGCTTTTAATTGACTACCTTTGATCGCTAAAGGAGTATATTGTCCATCCATTCTTCCAGTTATATGAGCTCCCATTTCTCGAAGAGGTGTAATTACACGCTTCATAGGTCGTTTCCCAATAGAAGCATCACCATTCAAAATAGCATGGATATTGGATCCAGCCAGTAAACCTAGCATTAAACGAGTTGTAGTACCTGAGTTACCTGTATATAAGATATCTAATGGCTCTTGCCAATTATTCATACCCTTACTGTTAATGACAACATCTGTTCCATTCAACTCGATCTTAACACCAAGTTTTCTAAAACAATCAATTGTACTTAAACAATCATCACCTAGTAAAAAACCACTGACTGTAGTACAACCTTCTGCTATACTACCGAACATTATGGAACGGTGAGAGATGGATTTATCTCCTGGTACTGTAATCTCACCCCTTAATGAAGGCTTGTGAAAATTCAATTTAACTTCTGCCAAGTTCAGTACACCTTCCTTTATGATATATATACTTCATATGGACTGCGTCTTTCTATACATTTAGCCGCTTGATCCCTGTCTTCTGCATTTTGAAAACTAACAACTAATATACCAAATATATCCTCACGAGTTTCTACAATTCGGATATTCGTGATACTTATTCGTTCATCTGCCAAATATGCAGTAATCTCAGCTATACTACCTGGATAGTCAGGTACATCAATGTACAAATCATATGTCGAATAAAGTGCACCTTGCGTCGTACTCGGAAGGTCATCTCTAAAGCTCTTAGCTTCCGCAAAAAAATTTTCGATTTGTTCGTCGTTACCATTTTCTAGGAGCGTTTGAACTCTTGACATTTCCTGCTGCCAATTTGCAAGTTGATTTGTAATTTGCTTACGATTCTGAATTGTAATATCTCGCCATAATATTGGATTTGATGATGCTACTCTTGTTATATCTCTAAAACCACCTGCAGCTAACAATTTCGTTAATGTATTGTCCTTACTTTCTTGAGCCAATTGATGAACTAAAGAAGCTGCAACAATATGCGGAAAATGGCTTACTACTGATGTCATTTGATCATGTGTAACTGCTGCAACAGTCGTTAGTTTTGCTCGAGTATACTGTAATACATCTTGAAGTTGTTGAATTTTACTGTCATCCTCATCTTCGTGTGGCGTTAACATATAATAGGCATTTTCAAATAGGTATGGTTTGGCAGCAAGTACCCCACTTTTATGAGAACCTGCCATTGGATGACCACCAATAAAGGTAATACCTAATTTTTTTAACTCTAATGCTTTTTGCATTATTAATGATTTTGTACTACCTGTATCTGTAACGATTAAATCCTTAGGCACATCCCAAGTTTTTAATTTCTCCATCCATTTAATTGTAGCATTAACAGGTGTAGCAAAAAGTAGAATATCAACATTTTTAACTGCAACCTCTGGTTGTTTCGTCACATCTTGCACAACACCTAACACTTTAGCACTTTGAAGCGTATCTTCATTTATATCAAAACCAATCACACGGATATCGGGTGATTTTTGTAGAGCTAGCGCAATAGAACCACCTATTAGGCCAAGTCCTACGACAAGGACTGTTTGCTTCAAGCGAAGACCCCTTCTTCTTCTAAGATTGCTGTCAATTGTGCTAATAAACCTTCATTTTGTGCTTGTGTACCAATTGTGACTCGAATATAACCAGGTGCTCCAAGTGCATTACCACTTCTAATAATAAAACCGCGTTGCATTAATTTTTGGAATACAACATCACTGTCGGTCTTTACTTCCATTAAGATAAAATTAGTATCTGTTGGGAAGTAGTGTAAACCATGTTCATCACAATAAGCTTCAATTTGTTTTTTACCTTTTGTATTTTCTTCACGACATTTTTCAATGTATTCTTGATCCTGTATAGCAACTTCAATTACAGCTTGACTTAATACTGTATTATTGAATGGTCCACGTACAGGATCCAATTTTGCGATTAATTCTTTATTTGCAATTCCATAACCAACACGAAATGCAGCTAAGCCGTATGCTTTAGAAAATGTACGTAAGATAATAAGGTTTGAATAATCATGAATATATGAAATCGTGTTTTTGTGATTTGGATTTGTAACATATTCAAAATACGCTTCATCCAACACAACTAATACATCTTTAGGAACTTGATCCAAAAATGCTTTTAAAGTCGTATCCTCAATGACAACGCCTGTTGGATTATTTGGACTACATACCCATACAACTGCAGTATTATCATCAATTTTTTTAAGCATTGTATCTAAATCATGATTACCATCTTTTAATGGTACTTCTATAATTTTTGCTCCTTCAATTCTTGCATTTAATGCATACTGAGAGAATGTAGGGTTCCCCATAATTGTATTTACACCTGGATGTAATAAAGCGCGTGAGATAATACTAATTAATTCATCAGACCCATTACCGAAAATAAGTTCCTCTCCAGAAACGCCTAGATGTTCTGCAACTGCAGCTCGCATATCAGTAGCATATCCATCTGGATATAAAGCAAAGTTAATGGATTCTTTTGCGATAAATTCATGTACTTTTGGTGAACAGCCAAATGGATTTTCATTTGAAGCTAATTTTACAATTTCAGCTAAACCAAACTCTCTTTTTACAGCATCAATTGATTTACCTGGTTGGTAGGCTTGCATCCCTTTAATTTGTTCTTTCCATTTCATCATTCATTCTCCTCTTTCTCAACTCAGTTATTTCGCTAAATCTGGTCGTAATTTTACAGCATCATTTAAATAAATATGTTGAATCTCCTTTTGGGTAACTTCTGTATTTACATGTATTAAGGCACGTATACATAATGGCAATGCACCTGGTACATTCATTTCATGCATACACATAACCGGCACATAATTCCAATCCGGTAATGTACGAACTGCCCTTGCAGGGAATGCAGAGACTATATCTGGTGTGGTAGAAATAACAACTGAAGCAACATCCTCTGGATTAATATGATTAGCAGCAATTATTTTCTTCATCAATTTAGTCGTTTCTTGTAATACTAGCTCTGCGTCATCATATTCAATTGTAATAGCACCTCTCACTCCTCTAATCATAAGCTACCTCCTTCAACAACTCTCTAAAAAGAAAATCTATTTCACGACACTCATCTTGAGAAACCTTTTGCACAAATGGTCGACCAATTTTTTGTAATAGAACAAATTGTAATTCACCATATTCAGCCTTTTTATCTTTCATCAAATAATCTAATAGTTCATCGAAGGTGAATTTTGCTACTGCTTCAAACGGATAGTCATTTCTTAGTGCAAATTGTAAAAAGTCCTTTGTAAACTTATGAGTAATTTCACCATAACGTTCACTAAGCAATAATGCATAAATCATACCAATCATTACAGCTTCACCATGAGCTAACTTTCCAAAACCGGATGCAGCCTCTATCGCATGACCATATGTATGACCAAAATTCAAATATTTTCGAACAGAATGTTCTTCCTCATCTTGTTCCACAATATTAGCCTTTACACGAATGCCTTGTTCTAGATTTTTTTCTAACTGTTCTTTCGATAAATCGAGAATGGAAGGTAAACTCATTAACTGTTGCAACCATTTTTCATCTGAGATTAAAGCGTGTTTTATCACTTCTGACATGCCAGATCGAACTTCACGATTTGGTAAACTTTCCAAATAATCAATATCAAAGATGACGCACTCTGGCTGATAAAAAGCACCAATCATATTTTTTCCTAATGGATGATTTATAGCTGTTTTTCCCCCTACCGCACTATCATGGGCAAGTATGGTTGTTGGAATTTGTATGAACGGTACGCCTCTCATAAAAGTCGCTGCCACAAATCCTGTTAAATCACCTACAGCACCACCACCAAAAGCAAATAGTAAAGATTTTCGTGTACATTTTTGTTGAAGTAGATAAGATTGAGCAGCAAAATAATTGTCAAATGTTTTACATGCCTCTCCCCCTGGTAAAACAAAAACATCAAATGGGTATGGGAAATCATTTGTGAATTTTTCTTTATGGATTTTCCAAATATGCTCATCTGTAAAAACAATTAGACGATCTGCTTTTGCTATGGTCTCTTCCAATGATTGAACAGCTTTCGGTAAATTACCACTGCCAATTTTTACTTCATAAGAATGTGAGTGTGCATTAACAGGAATATTCATTCTTAAAACTCCTTTGTATATTGCTTCATAGCTTCAATTTGTTCTTTCAGTTGTGAAACTTGATCACTGTGGAATTGTTCTACAATTGCTTTAGCTATTTCAAATGCAATGACATGTTCGGCAACAACAGAAGCTGCAGGTACAGCACAGCTATCAGATCGTTCTACACTTGCTTTGAAAGGTTCTTTCGTATCAATATCTACACTTTGAAGTGGTTTATATAATGTTGGGATTGGTTTCATCACCCCTCGTACAACAATTGGCATGCCCGTAGACATCCCACCTTCAAGTCCTCCAAGACGGTTCGTTTTACGAGTATAACCATTTTCTTCTGACCAAAGTATTTCATCATGTACTTCACTACCTTTTAAATGTGCCATTTCAAAGCCTAAACCAAATTCAACACCTTTAAAAGCATTTATACTTAACATCGCTGCCGCCAATTTAGCATCTAGTTTTCGATCATATTGTACATACGAACCGATCCCTGCAGGTAATCCTTCCACAATTACTTCTACAACCCCACCGATTGAATCGCCTGCTTTTTTCGCTGTATCAATAGCTTCAACCATTTTGACAGATGCTTCTGGGTCTGCGCAATAACATGGATCATTTTCAATAATCTCACGGATTTCATTTGCTGTTTTACCTTCAGTTATTTGACGATCTACAATAACCCCACCAATTTCTGTTACATGAGATACAATGCTAATTCCAAGTTCGCTTAATAAAGCTTTTGCAACAGCACCAACTGCTACGCGCACAGTAGTTTCTCTAGCAGAAGAACGTTCAAGTACATTTCGTAAGTCACGATGACCATATTTCATCCCACCTACTAAATCAGCATGTCCAGGGCGCGGTCTTGTTATTTTTCTTTTTATATCATCTGGATTAACATCCTCTGGTAGTGGCTCTGCTCCCATAATTTTCGTCCAGTGTGTCCAATCATCGTTTTTTACTATTAAAGCAACTGGAGAACCTAAAGTTTTGCCATGACGAACACCAGATGTAATTTCTACAGTATCCGTTTCAATTTGCATACGTCGTCCTCTACCATGGCCTCCTTGACGTCGTTTTAGTTCTTTATTAATATCCTCAGCAGTTAATGGTAACTGAGCTGGTAAACCTTCTATAATGGTTGTTAGTTGTGGTCCATGTGATTCTCCTGCTGTTAAATATCGCATAACACTTTCTCCCTTCAACTCGTTAAAGTATATGTTTTTCACTATAACATATTTTACCGTAAAAAAGCAGTATGTTGGCTGAAATTTTTATAATAATCATTCAATTGATATTTTACTTCTATGTTCTTGCTTCTTAAACTGTATCTTCTTATTTGAGGCGTTTCTGTAATAAAAAACCGCTTTTCTTCTTTTCCGAAAAGCGAGTTTTGTATTTTATTATGTAATTTTTAAATTTTCTTATAAAAAAATGTATCTTCTATATCAAAGGAATATCGTGATGGATTAAAAATTTGCTCTGTACTTCCTACAAAAAGCACTCCACCTGTTCGAAGAGAATTACTAAAATTTTGGTAGATTTGATCTTTTGCTTCTTCTGTAAAATAGATCATTACATTTCTACACACAATTAAATCCAAATTATTATCGTAGGAATCATTTAGCAAATTGTGTTTTTTAAATGTTACGGTTCTTTTAACTTCATCTTTTACTTTATAAAAAGAGCCTTCTTTATCAAAATATTTTGATTTTATATTTGGTGGAACTTCTACTACAGAACGTTCCGGATAGATACCCGCTTTGGCTTTTGCAATAGCATTTTCATCTAAATCTGTTGCCAATATCGAAATCTGAGACAAAGGCAAATAATTTGATAATACCATCGCTAAAGAATAGGGCTCTTCTCCCGTAGAACATGCTGCACTCCAAATTTTAGTCTTTTTATTATTCTGTAAAAGTCTAGGGAATATTTTATTTTGTAGGACTTCCCACCGTTTCCCATTTCGATAAAATTCCGATACATTAATGGTCATACGATCTAAAAATTCATTAAGAAGTTCACGATTTTTTTCAATCTCTTTAAAAAATTCGCTGAAACTTTTGAATCCTCTTTTTTCATAAAGAGAAGTCAATCGCCTTTTCATTTGTGCTTCTTTATATAAGGCTAAATCAATACCTGTTTTACGTTTAATATTCACAATAAATTCTTGGTAATCAGTCATAGTCTCTTCCCTCTCTTTAGTCCTATTACTATTATACCGAATAAATGATCTTTCATAAATAAGAGAAATTGAGAGAATGCTGAAAAAATTGTAAAAAAAAACTATCCATCAAAATGATGGATAGTTTTTTTAAGATTAGTGAATTTCTTCTGCTTTGAAGAATAAACCGATTTCGCGTTCTGCTGAAGCTAATGAATCAGAACCGTGAATTACGTTGTGAGATACAGTAGTTGAGTAGTCACCACGAATTGTTCCTGGTTGAGATTCAGCAGGGTTTGTAGCACCCATCATTAGACGAGCAACAGAAATTACGTTTTCACCTTCCCAAACCATAGCAAATACTGGGCCAGAAGTGATGAATTCAACTAATTCGCCAAAGAATGGTTTATCAGCATGTTCTGCATAGTGTTTTTCAGCAAGTTCTTGAGAAATTTGCATAAGTTTTGCACCTTTAAGAACAAAGCCTTTGCGTTCGAAACGATCAACGATGTCTCCTACTAATTGACGTTTAACACCGTCTGGTTTTACCATTAAAAAAGTTTTTTGGATAGCCATTGTAATATTACAACTCCTTAAGATTATCTAGGGTTTAAACCCTACTTGAAAATATTATCATTGAACGAAGCAATGTTCAATATTTACTATTAAAATTTACGTTTTCCCATATATAATGCAATATCTCTTAATGATTTTTTTACAGAGTTACTTGGTAATGCATCTATTTCTTGTAGTGCTTTTTGTAAATATAAATTACTAATACGATATGATTCTTCAATTGCACTTGATTTTCGTATTTTTTTCAAAAAGACTTGTCTTTCGTCCTCTTTCATCGTACCATCTAATGCTTTATCAATGTATGTGCGAATTTCTGAATCTTCTTTTACTAGGAGAACCGGTAAAGTAATATTACCTTGCATAAGATCACTACCTGCTGGTTTTCCAAGTTGTTTATCTGTCGCCGTTAAATCCAGAATATCATCAATAATCTGAAATGACATTCCAACATAATATCCAAAGCGTTTTAAATGATTTGCAACTTGCTCTTCTGCTCCAGCAGCAACTGCACCTAAATGACAGCTAGACGAAATTAATAAAGCCGTTTTGCGTTTTATACGTCGGAAATAATCTCTGATATTTTGATCCACATACATTTTATCTTCAATTTGAATAATCTCACCAAGACAAATTTCAACCATCGTTTTTGATAGAATTTCATGTGCTTTTTGATTTTCTATTTTGGTCATATATTCTAGTGCTTTTGAAAAAATAAAGTCTCCAGCATACATAGCTACACGATTATTCCATTGTGATTTGACTGTAGGGCGTCCTCTTCTAAGTTCTGAATCATCAATTACATCATCATGTACAAGAGAAGCCATATGGATTAACTCTAATGGCACCGCTACATGCTTTATTTGTTGAATATCGTAACGACCAAATTTTGCACCAAGCAAAACAAAAACTGGGCGAATACGTTTTCCGCCAGCTTTCAGCAAATGGAGAGAAGCATCTTTCAAATAGTGTGAAGATGAATCCAACGCTGTTTCTAATTCTTTTTCGATGATTCTTATGTCTGATTGTAAATCAGCATAAAGAAGTTTTAACCTCATCTTTTCCACGCGTATAAACCTTCTCCCACACTAGATTTCTTTTTTAAAGCCCATATGCATAGCAGCCGCACCACCACTATATGATTTATATGTTACCTTTTGTAAACCGGCTTCTTCAAACATTTTCTTTAATTTTTTCATACCTGGAAATTCATTTGCTGATTCTTGTAACCAAGAGTATTCTTTATAGCTTTTTGCAAAAATTTTACCGAATAACGGCATAATAAAGTGAAAATAGAAACGGAATAATTGGCGGTAACCTGGAATTTCTGATTGTGAAGTTTCAAGGCATACCACTTTACCACCTGGTTTTACAACACGATGCATTTCTCTAAGTACTTGCATATAATCAGGAACATTTCGTAATCCAAATCCAATTGTTACATAGTCAAAAGTATTATCTGGGAATGGTAATTCCATTGCATTACCATGTACTAATTCAATTTGTTTTATTGATTTTGTTTTTTCTATTCCGACTTTCAACATATTTTGACTGAAATCAAGCCCTATTACTTGTCCATTTTCTCCTACTGCTTCCGCCAATGCAATCGTCCAATCTGCGGTTCCACAGCAAACATCAAGCGCTTTTGAACCTGGTTTAACTGCCATTCGATTCATCGTATCTTTGCGCCAGTTTTTATGCATTTGGAAACTGATTACAGAATTCATCTTGTCATAACTATCGGAAATATTTTCAAAAACTTCATGTACACGTTTTTCTTTCGATTGTGGTGTCATTAATACTAACCTTCTCTCATCGTTTGATGTTCTCGCACATCACTTTCAATATGCAGTAACAAACTGATTTTCACTTCATCTAGTAGAATCGGAGAAGATTTAACACTTCGAATTAATTTAGATGAAAGTTCAGAAATTTGATGTTGAAGAATTTGCTCATAAGGCAAATTAGCATACTCTTCTTGTTGCTCCAAAATTTTCATAAAACGTGTCTTTTGATGCGTTTCTTGCCATTGCTTCATTTCGCGTTTAAATCTTGCTAAGACCAAACCAAGTTCTGCAATTTCAATATAGCTGTCAAAGTTATAGCGTTTCATAAATTGTCGGATAGCCATAGCTTCAATCACCCGTAGAGATTCAAACCATTCTGCTAGGTTACGTTTTTCCGGTTCATAAAAAGTGGTTTTACATTCACTAACTTTTCCTACCGTTTTCGATAACGAACGAATCAGCTGAATATCTGGGATTGTAGCAAGTGTTGAGTAATACATTCCGCTATAATAATCTCCAGCAAGTACAGTAAGCTGTTGACTTTTAGATGTGGCATCTTGTTCATCTATAAGGTCATGCCCACTTAACGCTGCATAAATCATGGCTACTGCACTAGCTGCTAATTCTAGAGATTTTGACCATTGTTCACCATTTAACTTTGGTAACAATAAATATAACAGTTGATCATCTTCAATAACTGGCTGCCCTGTAAATTGAAGGAGCGTTCTATGATGCAATTGCTGTAAAATATTATTTTTTAGTTGCGATACTTGTTCTTCAATAATAGTTGCATTCATAAACTTTTCTCCATTCAGTTTGTTTCCTGTTGTCTAATTTTCTTTAACTATCTATCTTTTACATTATTTTTTTGAATCGCTTTCAACAACTCCGAAAGCTGTCTGAATCTCAGCTTTACCACGAATTTTCATGGCCGATGTGTGCTCAGTAAATTGTGCAATCATCACTTCGCCATCATCTAACTTTTCGGAATGGTGAAATTTCGTATCATTTCCACGAGTTAAACCAATGACATGAACTCCATCTTCTTTTGCACGAATTACAACATAATCATTTTGAGCCATTTGAAGTTTCTCCTTTTTTCGACTTTTCTCCATCCATCATATCACAAAAAAGAGTGAGATTTAAGACATTTGAATGAACGATAGTATTTCTGAACGTTTTACTTCGTCCGTTTCAAAGATACCTTTCGCTACTGATGTAACAGTTTTAGCTCCTGGCTTTTTAATTCCACGCATTGTCATACACATATGTTCTGCTTCAACAACCACATAAACACCTTGTGGATTCAGCATTTCCATTAAGGTATCAGCAATTGCACCTGTAATGCGTTCTTGTAGTTGAGGACGACGTGAGATTGTTTCAACTGTTCGTGCTAATTTACTAAGCCCTGCAACAACGCCGTTTTGTGGAATATATGCAATATGTGCTTTGCCGTAAAATGGCACCAAATGGTGCTCACACATTGAAAAGAATGGAATGTCTTTAACTAGTACTACTTCATCATGGCCTTCATGGAATACTGTTTCAAAATATTGTCTGGGATCCTCATGTAATCCTTGGAACATTTCTGCGTACATTTTAGCTACTCGTTTTGGTGTATCTAAAAGGCCTTCTCGAAGTGGATTTTCTCCAACTGCCTCTAAAATCATTGTGACTGCATTTTCTATTTTTTCTAAATCAACATTCGAAGTGGAATGATCAATTTTTTCTAAGTTTTTTTCGATCAACATAAATCCCCCAATATATCTATAAAGAGTCTCAAAATGAGAGTACCATACAAGCCGCATGTTCGCAAAATATGAGAACGAAATTTGTTGTTTTTTACTGATAAGTTCTATTTTTTATATTTTCCATATGATTTTGTTATCTGGTAACTTGTATTTTAAAAATTTGTTTACTAACCAATTTTCATTAGAGCACATTTCACTATATTTTTCTATAATATTTAAGCAACTTCTATTTCAAATATTTTACATCATCTTTCTAAAATTGGACCATAAAAAAAGAGTAGCCTAATTGGCTACTCTATGTAAAACAGATGCTTGTATTATTTTACAGCATCTTTAAGCGCTTTACCCGGTTTGAAAGCAGGTACTTTGCTTGCAGCGATTTCAATTTCTTTACCTGTTTGTGGGTTACGACCTTTACGAGCCGCACGTTCACGTACTTCGAAGTTACCAAAACCGATTAATTGAACTTTATCACCCTTTGCAAGAGCTTCTTGGATAGTTTCAAATACTGCTTCAACTGCTTTAGATGCATCTTTTTTAGAAAGAGCAGCAGTTTCTGCAACAGAGTTAACTAATTCTGTTTTATTCACACCATTCACCTCCTCTCAAAGGGTCTGGACTAAATCATGTAAAAAGATTATCACAACCCTTTTAGCTGTGCAACAATATTTATACTCCTTTTACCAACTTTAAGCAAATAAAATCTTTATTACAAAAAAAAAAGTCTCTTTACCCATGGTAAAAAGACTTTAAAATAATATCCTATTTGAATCAATTTCATAAATTCTTTTTCAACCGAAAAACGCGAATGTTTTCTAAATATACAATCCAATAATTCGTATTAATTTCATACATTCTATTTACTTAATATGACGCTTTAGACAGCGTTTTCTGAGGGCTTGACTTCTACTCCTCGTTGAAATCTGCGTGGCTTTTAGCTCAAGCATACCACGCAGGACATTGAATTAGGTTCACACCACAAGAAGAAAATGCAAATGCATTTTCGAGACTCTCCATCTTCCGCTTCTTAAACAATATTCTAGTAGATTTAGAACATACGATTTTTTCGTTTAATGTTCGTGTTTTATCTCAAATCTTTGAATTATAAAATAAAGGTCACCATTCCGTGGTCTCCTTTATTGACCATTTTTTCAACAGTTTGTCGCATTCTTGCTTTTGCATGTTTTGGTACTGCATCTGTTTTATAAGCAATACTTTCCTTCATCACTTCGTATAATGGTGTGCCAAATATTTGTGTTTCCCATAGTTTTTCACGATCATGCAAGTATGCGTAAGTTAAATCTTTTAATAATTGCTGGCTATAAAATTCAGATCCAATTAGCGGAGAAAATTCTGCTTCCATATCAATTCTCAAAATATGGTAGGAAGGTGCCTTAACTTCCATTTTAACACCGAAGAAATTATTTTGTTTAATAATTTCAGGTCTAGTAGGCTCAAATTCTTGTAGGGTTGGTAATGTAACTCCATAGCCTTCTTTATGTGCTTGCTCAATTGCTTCATGGAAGCGTTGATAAGATTTTCTCGCTTGTTGCGATTCTTTTATAAATAATAACCAATCTTTCTTACTATGGATTGGTTCTTCTAACCACTCTTCACAAATTGATTTGAAGATTTCATTTTTAAGTTGTAAGCTAATAACAGCGTGACCTAGGCCTGCATCAACGCTTTTAACTTGTGCAGAAGCAATGAAATCCTCTTGTAAAAGTTCTTTTGTTAAACGCTCAATATCTCGAATTTTATTGACAGACGATTTCCAATTATCAATAGATTGATTGATTAATTTGTTTAATTCGTGACTATCATCTAAAACATCTAACCAGTCTGGTTTATCCATTTCTAGTTTTGCTATTGGAAATTCATAGAGTGCTTCTTCTAAAATATGTCTGACCTCATTCATAGACATTTGGTCAACAGAAGTGGCAATTACTGGTGCATTATATTGTTCTTGTAATTCTTGACATAATTCTTTTGCATTACTATGAGCAGGCATTTTACTATTTACAACAATGACAAATGGCTTACCAATTTCCTGTAATTGTTGGATGATTTCTTGTTCGGCAGGACGAACAGCCTCTCTTGGTATTCCATTTACTGTGCCATCTGTTGTCATTACAACACCAATATTGGCATGTTCTCGAATGATTTTATCTGTTCCAATCTTAGCTGCTTCTTGGAATGGTATCGGATCATTATGCCAAGGAGTATGTACCAATTTCGGACCATTTTCATCCTCATACCCCTTTACCCCATCAATAATATACCCTACACAATCAGCAAATCGAATTTTAAATGGCATATCTTGATTTCCAATTGTAATTTGTGCACCATTAGCTGGTACAAATTTCGGTTCCGTTGTCATAATAACAGGTCCTGGAGAACTTTGTGGTAATTCATCTTGTGCGCGAAGGCGTTCCTTTTCATCCTGCATATTTGGTAATACCATAATATCCATCACACGCTTTGTAAACGTTGATTTTCCGACTCTTACCGGTCCTACAACACCGATATAGATATCACCGTTTGTACGTGTCGCCATTTGCTCGTACACTTCTTGTGACATAATCCTTCCCCCTTTTCTTCAGCACTATATCCTATGCACATAAAAAACGTTTCATGCACAAGTCATGAAACGCTTTTAAAGAATAAATGAAAACTTTATTTAATTCTTAACTTTTTAGCCTTTTTTGTTTATAAATGATAAGATAACAGGTGTCTTTATTAGAAAAAAATTAAGTGTAATCATAAGGAACTTCGTTTTTTTATTCCATTTTGTGGATTGAAGTTGAAGATTGCTCAATTTCTGTAGGAAGAGGGAGCAATCCTTAGTTGAAATCTTCGAATGATCTATATACATTATTTGAAATCGGATCATTAACTCACCTGGTAGAATAAATTATTTTTTATCTGATTTCGTTAAAAATACTACTTCATTTTTTTCATTCACAGTATATGGAAGTGAATACGCTGGTAATATAGGATATTGATCAGAGAGTAGGTAACGGATATCCTCACCTTGTTTTACTTTCACTTTTCCTCCATTCAGAATTTTCTGTAATTCGATCGAATAATCGATACATATTTCCCCTGTCCCTTTAACAACTAATGGAAGTTGTGTATTGGAATATGGACTTGGAACTGTTGGCGCTTGCTTATAGCCCATCTTTTTAAAATCCAACTGATAGACATCATCTTTAATCTGTTTTGAAATAGGTACAAATCCATTTACACCTTTTTTTATATTTAACTCCCTAATCGTATCAGAACCACGTAAATCGACCAATTTAACCTCTGGTTTCTTACTTTCAGCCCGCCAGATAACGTATTGATAAATTCCTCCTTTCTCAAAAGAGTTTCCTGGCACTTTTGCAATATACCCTCTCTCTAACTTTTCAAAATTGATTGGATATTTAATATATTGATCTACATCTTGATCGCGATTTTGGATGGGTAATAAACCATTTGTATCTTTTCTAAATTGATCTACTGCCTTTTGAACAGTTGTTAATTGTGCCTCATCTGGCACTTGATTTTCTACTTTTTCTTTGTCTGGATACATACAACCTGATAGTAATAGTGCAATAAGAGATATGAATAATAATAAGTTAAGTTTTTTCATGTACTAACCTCATTTATTTGATGATCAAAAAGTCATAATAACAAACACCATCGTTAAGAATCCAATGATGAGGAAAATATAGGCTATTATAGCCAAAATTGTACTGACTAATCTGTTTTTAATTTTTTGTCTACTTAAATAGATTAACGCTGAGGCAACTAGCAAAAAACCGATAGAATAAAAGGATATCCACATCATATCCATTGGGGAAATACTTGTGCCTGCTAATAGCACTAAATCTTTCAACAGTACAACCACCTTTCATATGTAAAAAGAGGACATTTCTCACAGATGAAGTATAACATAAAAAAACAAGAGATGACTGCTACACATCTCTTGTTTTTCTTAATAATTGAGCTTTAGTTGAATATTTGACTATTACTAGTATGCCCTTCCTATATTCGCACAATTTTGTGACAACTACTTTTTATTCCAAGTTATCAGGAAGCAAGCCATTATTCGTAAGTAGCATCCAATTCTTGCGTTTTTTCTCGTAGCATTAGTTCTTCTACAACTTGATGTGGATCTTTTCCTTCAAATAATACGCTATACAGCGCTTCAGAAATTGGCATAGAGACATCATATTTTTCGGCTAGTTGATGAGCAGCTTGTGTTGTTCGAACTCCTTCAACAACCATCCCCATTTGGTCAAGAATTTCATCTAGAGATAATCCTTTACCTAACATGTTACCTGCTCTCCAGTTACGTGAATGGACACTTGTACATGTTACAATTAAATCTCCCATACCAGCAAGTCCAGCAAAAGTTAATGGGTTGGCACCTAATTTTACGCCCAAACGTGAAATCTCAGCTAACCCCCGTGTTATCAATGCTGCTTTAGCATTGTCGCCAAAGCCTAAACCATCAACTGCACCTGCAGCTAAAGCAATAACGTTTTTCAACGCACCACCTATTTCAACTCCAACCACATCTTCATTTGTATATACACGAAAATATTGATTCATGAATAAATCTTGAATTCTTTCTGCAGAAGCAATATTTTCGCAAGCTGAAGCAACCGTTGTAGGATGATGTTGAACTACTTCTTCTGCATGACTTGGGCCTGATAGAACGACAATATCTTCAATAAACTCTGCAGGTATCTCTTCATGCATGATTTCAGAAATACGCATTAAAGTATCTGGTTCGATTCCTTTTGAAACATGAACAAATAATACTTTCTTATTTAAAGTTTGTAACATTTTTTTGCATGTTTCACGAATTCCTTTTGTTGGAACTGCCATTACGATAATTTCTGCATGTTCTACAGCTTCCGCAATATCTGATGTTGCTTTTAAATTTTCAGGTAAAATTGTACTTGGCAAATATTTTGCATTTGTATGTTGGATATTTATTTCATTTGCTTGTTCTTTACGATGTGACCATAGTAAAGTATCATGGCCATTTTCTGCTAAGACAATGGCTAAAGATGTTCCCCAAGAACCCGCTCCTAGTACTGCTACGCGATTCATGTTGAAATCCCCCTTCAACTACATATTCTTTTGGATTAATCACGAGCTCGTGTGATTAGTTTAATTGGTGTACCTTCAAAATCAAATGTTTCACGAATACGGTTTTCTAAGAAACGTTCATACGTGAAATGCATCAATTCTGGATCATTTACAAATACCACAAATGTTGGTGGCTTAATGGCTACTTGCGTTACATAGTAAATACGTAAACGGCGGCCTTTGTCTGTAGGTGCAGGGTTTCTTGCAACTGCATCAGAAATGACTTCATTTAAAATGCTTGATTGAATACGCATTGAGTGATTTTCACTTACACGATTAATAACCGGTAAAATCGAATGCACACGTTTTTTTGTTTTCGCTGATACAAAAACAATTGGTGCGTAATCTAAAAACTGAAATTGCTCTCTAATTTCTTTCGTTTTTTCATTCATTGTTTTTTCGTCTTTTTCAACGGCATCCCATTTATTCATGACAATTATAACTGCTTTACCAGCTTGGTGAGCATATCCAGCGATTTTTTTGTCTTGTTCTTGAATACCTTCTTCCCCGTTTAAAACGACTAAAACAACGTCAGAGCGTTCAATAGCTCTTAATGCACGTAGGACACTATATTTTTCTGTAGATTCATATACTTTCCCCTTTTTACGCATACCAGCTGTATCAATAATGATATATTCTTGTCCTTCATATTCATAGCTCGTATCAATTGCATCACGGGTAGTACCTGCTACATCACTTACAATCACACGGTCATCACCTAGAAATGCATTTACAAGAGATGACTTACCTACATTCGGTCGACCAATCAAAGAGAATTTGATAACATTTTCATCTTCCTGTACATCATCTTCTTTTGGAAAATGTTTTGCCACTTCATCAAGTAAATCTCCTAGTCCTAACCCGTGAGAACCTGAGATTGGGAATGGATCCCCAAAGCCTAGTGAATAAAAATCATAAATCATATCGCGCATATCAGGATTGTCAATCTTATTTACGGCTAATACGACAGGTTTATTTGTTTTATATAAAATTTTTGCTACATGTTCGTCTGCAAGTGTTACACCTTCACGACCATTTACCATAAAAATAATAACATCCGCTTCATCCATTGCTATTTCTGCTTGATGACGAATTTGGTCTAAGAAAGGTTCATCTCCGATATCGATACCACCTGTATCGATAATATTAAATTCATGTGTTAGCCAATCCGCTGAACTGTATATTCTATCACGTGTTACACCTGGAATATCTTCGACAATTGAAACACGTTCTCCTACAATTCTGTTGAATATAGTCGATTTCCCTACATTTGGACGGCCGACAATTGCTATAATCGGTTTCGTCATTACTTTCTACATCCTTCCGACTTCTAATAAGTCTTATTATACAACAAAAAAGATGATGGTACCTGATATGTTCACCATCACCTACAATTAAAGTCATTTTGTATACTTATTTTATCAAAATTTGACTGTAATGCAAGAAAAAACAGACGAAAGCATATTGCTAACGCCTGCTATGATCATTATTTCCTATATTAGCGTACAGCAAAACCTTACTTAAGGAAATATCATATTCAAAAGTTTTACTATCTAATTGTTATTTATTGAAGTTTTTAAGCTTATCGCCTATTACATCACCTAAAGAGAAACCTGTAGTTTCTTCAGGAAATTCGAACTCTTCCACTTCTGGTTCGTTCTTATTTTCCAATAATTCTTTGATGCTAAGTGATAAACGCTTTTCATCTTTGTTGACAGCCAGTACTTTGACTTGAACTTCTTGGCCTTCTTTAAGAACCTCATGCGGCGTTGAAATATGATTATGCGATATTTGAGAAATATGCACAAGACCTTCTACACCTGGGAAAACTTCTACAAATGCACCGAATGTAACTAGTCTTTTTACTGTACCTGTTAATACTGCGCCTACTGGAGCATTTTCCTCAACATGAGACCATGGGCCTTCTAAAGTTTCTTTGATAGATAAAGAGATACGTTCTTGTTCAGGATCAACAGAGATTACTTTTACTTTTACTTTTTGCCCTTCTGAAAGAACTTTTGAAACATCATCGATATGTTCATGTGAAACTTGGGAAATATGCACAAGGCCATCAACACCACCTAAATCAACAAATGCACCAAACGATGCTAGACGTTGAACAGTACCTTCAATAATATCACCTACATGAATATTATTGATAACTTCCCCTTTTTTCTCTGCTTTTTGCGCTTCAAGAACAGCACGATGTGAGAGGATTAGGCGATTTTTTTCTTGATCCATTTCAACAATTTTATAAGTCAAAGTTTTCCCTTTATAATCATCAAATGATTCAACGAAATGATCTTCAACTAATGAAGCTGGTACAAAACCTCTAACGCCTAAATCAACTACTAAGCCGCCTTTTACTACATCCTTTACTTCTGCTTCAATGACTTCTCCATTTTGGAATTTTTCAGTCAAAACTTTCCAAGCGTGTTTTGCGTCCACTTGACGTTTAGAAAGTACATATTGTCCTGGTTTTTTATCATCAGGTTGTTCAATTTTCGTCACTAATAATTCTAATTCATCATTTACGGAGACAGCGTCAGAAGCTTTATCCACGTGTAAGCTTGAAAGCTCACTTATTGGTACTACGCCATCAAAAGGTGCACCAGCGATTGTTACGATTGCAACTTTTTCTTCCACTTTTTCAACTTTTCCTGTAACAATATCGCCTTCTCGGATTTCTTTTACTTCATTTAAGTTCATTTCTTCAGACATATGTAATCCTCCTTCACAATGTTCACTCTCTATTTTATTAGAATTTGCTAGTAAAAACAAAAATTAACCCTTTAAATGCGATTATTTTTTATTTTCCGGATGATGTTGATTCAATAATGCTTGAATATGTGTCATGATAACTTCTGTTACCTCTTCCGCCTTGGCTCCACTTTCGCGGTATGGTTCAATATCTATTGGCTCTCCAAATACAACTTTTAGTTTTCTAAATGGTTTATATGGACCAATGATAGCACATGGTACAACATTGGCATTCCCACGTAATGCAAAAAAGCCTGCACCTGAAAAACCTTTACCAAGTTTGCCAGTTTTATTTCGCGTTCCCTCTGGAAAAAGACCAACAACTTGACCTTCTTTTAATGTTTTTATTGCGACTCTTAGCGCTTGACGGTCACTTAATCCCCTTTTCACAGGAAATGCATGAACCTTTGGTAAAATATTTTTTAAAATAGGTACTTCAAAAAGTTCTTCTTTAGCCATAAAGTTTACAGGTCTTGGAGAACAGATACCTACAATCGGTGGATCTAAATTATCTATATGATTCGAGCATAATAGAATGCCACCCTCTTTAGGGAAATTTTCAATACCTACAATATCCAAGCGATATATTGGTTTCAGCACAGTAAAAACAACAGACTTAGCAAATTGATAGAAGTCCATATTTATGCCATCCTTTCACTCACTAATTTTAAAATTGCATCCGCTGCTTGTTGAATTGTTAAATTGGTAGTATCTAAGAAAATTGCATCTGGTGCTTGAGTAAGTGGTGAAGCTTCACGTTCGCTATCTATTTTGTCTCTTAATGCGATTTCCTCTTTTAATTTTTCAATTGAAGATTCTATACCACGCTGCTTGTTATCTTCAAAACGACGTCGTGCACGTTCTGCTACTGTTGCTGACATATAAATTTTCAATTCAGCATTTGGTAAAACGGCTGTTGCAATATCTCTTCCATCCATAACAACTCCACCAAGTTCAGCCATTTCACGTTGACGTTCTACCATAATTTCACGCATTGATGCATGACATGCTACCCTTGAAACATTACTTGTAACCTCATTGGAACGGATTTCTTTTGAAACATTTTGTCCATCAAGGAACACAAGTTGTCCCTGTTCAGATGGTTTTAATTCAATAGACGTTTCTTTTAATAATTTTGTTACACTTTCTGCATTCTCTAAATCTATATGTTCTTTCAATGCTTTTAATGTAAGTGCACGATACATTGCACCAGTATCAATGTAAGTGTAGCTAAGTTTCTCTGCTACAATTTTAGCTATAGTACTTTTTCCAGCCCCTGCAGGACCATCAATAGCAATTTGAATATTCTTTTTCACGGTTTCAACCCCTTCTTTCCGTAATATTGTAACATAGAAAAGTGGAACACGCCCGTTTTGCTTTGAGGTCAAATGTTCCTCCGACAAAGGGGCGCTTTTTGCCCCGCCCGAGGAGGGTTATCTGACCCGAAAAGCTGGCGTGTGGAACTAGACAAATAGAAAAGTGGGACACGCCCGTCTAGCTTTTTCGGTCAACTATTCTTTATATATTGTCGGTGTTTACACCACAAATCTGAATGTTATCTCATAACCCACTTATGAAAAAAAGCCCTCTAATGAGGACTAAAAAGCAATTTCTTTTTTTCGAATTTGTAATTGTCTTTCAAAGCAAAAGCGGGTAATATTTTGACGATCAATATCATCTGTATTGGTAAATTGCAACGGTGCAATTATTGTATTGTCCCTTTCAATAAAACGAACAACTCGTGCAGAAGTTTGAACATACTTAATACCATCATTTGAATTAGTAAATGGTAAAACGATTGTCAGTTGTAATTCATCATTCTCTTTAAATGGTACAGGTTGATTAATAATAATTGCTAATCCACCAGCACTTATATCTTCTGTTACGAATTGATAAAATTGATGTTTATATTCTACTGCAACATCAACAGGTGTAAGAACCCTTACAAATTCACGTCTTTGAATTTTAATAATTTCATCATCAGATGGAAAAGAAAGCATAATCATAGGAATGTTAGCTTTGACTCTTCCTAATACTTGTGTTTTAAAAGCATGAGCAACTTTCGACTCATCTACAAAAGATGCTCTATATTGACTTCCTTCAAGAAGAAATGATGTTTTATTGGTTTTTACACTGATTGGATAGTCAATATAGATTATATGGTTTTTTTGCTCAACAATTTTGCAACGAAAACGGTCTGAAGCTTCTGATGAAATTGATTCTAAAATAATATTTGTGCCTATTTTCAATTCCATGGTAATCTCCCTTTATGCTTCTTAGGTTGTATTTTTATTATGCCATGGAATAGCCAATTTAGCTATATAAAATCAAAATATAGGTAAATGACTTTAGGTGAGTTTTTCATTTTTAATAACTTCCCCAGTTTCTGTATCTACTAGAACTTTATAAGTATGTGGAATTGGAGATGAATCCATTCGAACCGTTAATTCATAACATAATCTTTCGACATAATCTTTATCTTCTGTGTAAGCTAATTCTTCATTAACGACTTTTGCTTCCTTATTGAAGAATTTATCCCAATTTATTTTCTTCATTAATTGCGGTTTGAGTTGTTCCTTTTGTATATATTCAATTCCATTTAAACCAACTACTTCACCATTATCTTTTGCAATTTTCACTTGGACTCCATCTGCATATACTTTTGCTTTTGTCTTTTCGTCTACTCTTGCATAAGTTATATGCCAAACATCGCTGTTTTCTCTTGCATCTGTTTCTATAACATCTTTATAACCTAATTCTTTTAATCGTCGATCCGATGATTGTTTTAATTGATCTAAAGACAAGGCCTTCGTATCAAATGGTCTTTCCACAATATATGAAAGTAGATGTCCTCCTTTTAAAGTAATATCCGCATATCCAGTTCTTTCACCTTTATGAAAAACGATATGATAGAATGGATAAGGTGCACCCTTCTTACTTTGGTTTACTGATAAAGTTGCATCTTTAAGTTCAGGGAACATTACATTAAAACGATCAATTGCTCCCTCTTTAGTAATTGGGGTATCTTTAAGGTCTTTTAATTCTCTCTTTTTTTCATAGTCTGCTTCACTTGCTGTTAGGGGAAAATCACTTTCGGTATAAGTTTTTACCGACTGAGATAATTTCTTAAATCCAGATGTATCGTCTTTAGTAGTTTGTTCTTCTAACCAATTCTTATAGTTATTATCTGCTTGTAAAATATGTGCAGTTGCAATTTGCCAATCAGATGAAAAATTCGTCAAGTTATTTGCTACTTGCTTTGCGTTATCATGCCATTTTGAAGCACTTTCTTGAGAGGTCATGGTCATTTTGGCATTATTCCCCAATCTCCCCAAATAGTTCATCCATTGTGTTGTAAATTCACGATCTAAAGGTAAATCTGCAATAGAATATCGAATGTCAGAAGATAATCTCCAAATATCCTGCAATGAATGTTGAAAAGCAGTTGGGTCTTTAAAAAGTAATGACTGTTGTACTGCTTGTTGCAATTCGTTTAGTTGTGTAGAGGCATCAGCCATCTTACCGGTATATTCTCCATGTAATAGATACTTTAGTTCATTGTTTTCACGATGAGATGCAATGCTAAATATTAGGCAAGCAACGAAAGCGTAAGTTAATAAGAATATTGTTTTTTTCATCTCTATCCTCCTTTATATACAGAAAATATGCTCACCTATTTGTGTAATTTGTTTTCTTGTCCAAATCCATGAACTAGTAGCTGTTTTGGGATTGAAATAATATAATGCATGTTGTGATGGATCCCAACCATTCATCGCATCAATAACTGCCTCCATCGCTTGTTTATTTGGAGTCAACCAAATTTGTCCATCCGCAACTGCTGTAAAGGCTCTCGGCTGGAATATAATTCCTGAAATTGTATTTGGAAAATCTGGACTATCCAATCTATTTAAAATAACTGCAGCAACTGCTACTTGACCTTCATAGGGTTCCCCCCGTGCTTCTCCATAAACAGCGTTAGCCATTAATTGTAAATCCTGGTCAGTAAATTGACTAGGAATTTGCATGTTTGTACCTTTTCCAGGTCCTTTAGATGATTGTTTGTTTAAATCTTCTCCACCATAATAAGTAAATTTATTTCCTTTGTTGATTTGATCCATTACATAAGTTTTATCGTATTGTGAAACGGAAGCAAGTTTATTTTTTGTAGTCGCACCAGCCATACCGTCAACAGGTATTCCATATCGCTCCTGAAAATTTCTTAACGCCCAATATGTTCCGTAACCAAATTTCCCATCAATTGTACCGTTGTAATAACCTATATATTGTAACCTCGCTTGCAATTCGATCACATCATCGCCAAATGCACCTCTTGAAATTACTTGGTCCGAAAAAGCATTACTATTCTGAGGAACTATACTTATTAGGAAAAAGCTAAGAGTTAATACGAGTGGTATTTTATAGCGTCTCATTTCATATCTCCTTTTTCCTTAGGATGGTTTAATCCGTTTTTTTTATACAAAAAAACTGAGAGTAATTTTTCACTCTCAGTTCATACTATTTATATCTTTTTTTCTGCAAATAGCATTTGTACTAAATGTTGATGTGCTCTTTTTACTTTACGTAATGCAAACCACCATAAAAAAAGCATGAATGGAATCATTATATATGTCCATTTTCCTTCAATTGTAAAAATGAAATTATAAATTATATGCAAAATCAGTGGTGCAAAAAGAGCTAGCATACAACATTGTATTGATAGGTCCTTTTTGGAGAATTTTGCTTTTCCTAAATAATATCCCATTACTACGCCAAATAAAGCATGACTCGAAACGGGCATTAAAGCTCTCATAAATGCCGTATTAACACCAAATGATAACATATATAAGATATTTTCAACGGTTGCAAATCCTAAAGAAATACTAACTCCGTATAAAACACCGTCGTATGGATCATCAAACTCAATATGATGATAAATAGCGATCATTAAAATAAACCATTTAAAAAATTCTTCCACTACTCCTGAAAACAATACATCTTGAAAAATTATATTTGGGAAAATTTGTTCCTCATTAATAATATACTGCAAGAATAAAATGGGAAACGTTAATATTGCACCGTATAAAAATGTGTGGAACAATGTTCTTCTAGGCTCCGTTGCCATTTGATTTCTTAGATAGAAAAAGCTAAAGAGAGCTAGAGCGGGAGCAATGGATACTGATAAGAGTACAAACATTTAGTAGCCCCTTTCATTCCATCTTCTTTTATTATACCATTCTATATGATAGATAAAGATAAATAGGGAGGATTTGTAATGAAAAAAACGATTTTACTTGTGCATACTGGTGGTACTATTTCAATGCATGTCAGTCATGAATCAGGAGCTGTTGTACCAGATTCAACAAATCCTTTAATGAAAGAAAGCAAGAAATTAGAAAAAATTGCACATATTATAGAGCTAGAAGCATTTAATTTACCATCACCTCATATGACGCCTCATAAAATGCTAGAGTTGCGAGACTTGATTTTGAATACTTTAACTACAAATAAAATCGATGGTGTTGTTATTACACACGGTACTGATACTTTAGAGGAAACTGCATATTTTCTTGAATTAACAACAAATTTAGAGATTCCCATTGTACTAACAGGTGCAATGCGTTCTTCAAATGAATTAGGCGCTGATGGTATATACAATTTAGTAGAAGCTGTTCGTGTAGCTTCTTCTGAAGATGCAAAAAATAAAGGGGTACTTGTTGTAATGAATGATGAACTTCATTCTGCAGTGAATGTCACTAAAACATCAACAAGCTCTGTTGCAACATTTCAATCACCTCAATATGGACCACTTGGACTTGTTACAAAGACGATGATTCATTTTCATCAAACTCCATTGAAAAGGGAATATGTAGAAGTTTCAAATCTAGATAAAAAAGTTGCTTTATTTAAAGTATATGCTGGTATGGATGCAGATTTATTACGATCAGCAATTGATTATCAATATGACGGTGTAGTTTTAGAAGGCCTTGGACAAGGGAATGTTCCTCCAGCTGTTATACCAACGATAGAAGAATTACTACAACGTCAAATTCCTGTAGTACTTGTATCCCGTTGTTTTAATGGAATTGCACAAGGAGTATATGGTTACGAAGGTGGTGGCAAGATGTTAGAAGATATGGGTGTCATTTTTGCAACTGGATTAAGTGGTCAAAAGGCTAGATTAAAGTTATTAATCGGACTTAACCAAGTTCATAATCCAATAGATATGAAGAATTTTTTTATCTAAACTTTTCAATATTTCGACCATAAAGCCAAGAAAAATACAAAAGCAAGACGATTTCATTTTGAAACGCCTTGCTTTTTTGATATTCCTTTAATTCCTCTATAGATGAATGTTTCATGAAACTGAATGCACAGCCTTGCTCACTCTAAGATTGCTATCCATCCTTAATATTCGGTTTCTGTATATAACATTAATAGAATCTGACAGAACTTTATTGTTTTGATTGAATGCATTTAGCAATTAAATCACCATGGAATCGCCCGTTTTCTATAAAGATTTCATTGGCATTATTCCCTGCTGCAATGACACCTGCAATAAATAGACCTGGTACATTTGTTTCCATCGTTTCAGGATTAAATGTAGGACGTCCAGTTTCTTGATCTTCTGCAACACCCATATTTTGGATAAATGTATGATCTGGATGATAGCCTGTCATAGCAAATACAAAATCATTTTTCACAGTAATTTCTTGTCCCTCTTGAATCAAAATCACTTCATTTTCTTTAATTTCTTTAACATTCGTATTGAACATCATATTTATTTTACCATCTCTTGCAAGTGCAGCAAAATCAGGTAATACCCATGGTTTAATACTTTCAGAATATTCTGTTCCCCGATAAACAACCGTCACACGAGCTCCAGCTTTATGTAGAGCGAGTCCGGCATCAATTGCAGAATTTTTACCACCAATTATCAGAACATCTGTATCAAAATAAGGATGACCTTCTTTGAAGTAATGGTTCACTTTCGGTAACTCTTCCCCCGGGATATTCATATAATTTGGATGATCATAATAACCTGTTGCGATAATTACATACGGTGTTTCATAATCTTCCTTATCTGTTTTGACAATAAATTTACCATTTTGAGAGGTTACAGTGTCTACTTTTTCAAAACGATGAATAGTAATATTTTTTCGCTTGACTACTTCACGATAATAGACAAGTGCTTGGTTTCGCTTTGGTTTTTGTTGTTCAATAATAAATGGCACATCACCTATGGCTAATTTTTCACTAGAACTAAAAAAAGTTTGATGTGTAGGATAGTTATAAATTGCGTTAACGATGTTTCCTTTTTCAATTACAATTGGATTTAGGCCAATTTCTTGCAATGAGATGGCTGCTGCTAAGCCGCAAGGACCACCACCGACAATAATTGCATCTTCTTGAAGCATAAAACTGTCACTCCTTATAAAATAAACATCTCAATTTGTAAATTATTGATGTCGAATTATCATAATTTTATATTATACGCTTACGAACAATAAAAAAACAGGCATGTGTTCTATTTCACATACCTGTAAAGACTTATTGTTCAGGAATAGCAATCGTAGTGCCCGGCGGAATACTATCACCAGCAATACCATTTGCCTCCTTAATAATAGCAATACCAGCATTACTACCATAGAACTGAATTGCAATACTTTCAATGGTTTCGCCTGGTTTCACATTATAAAGACGTCCTGCCGCTTTCGCTTCGTTATAGATTTGTTGCTGCTTTTTCTTTGCTTTAGCTGCTTCTTTCGCAGCTTTTGCAGCCTTTTGTTGTGCTACTTTTTCTTCCGCAGCTTTCTTCTCAGCAGCTATTTTCTCTGCCTTTTCTTTTTTTGCTTTTTCTTGAGCCGTTAATTTCTTTTCTTCATTACTTGAAGTTTTTAATGTTTTGTTTGAAAGATTATCTTCGTTTGTTTCTATTTGAACTCCACCATGATCAATCTCCGTTTTTTCACTATTTTTATTAGCAAAATAACTGTAGTATACTAGCATTGACACTGGAATTAAGATAAAAATAAAAGCTAAAACTGTTAGTAATTTATTATTGCGATTATTTTTCTTGTTTTTCTTATTCTGATTGCCATGAAGTTGTCTTCTAGTCATTCTCGAAGGGTTTTTCTCATGTTCAGGCTCAATATTAATAGCTTGTCGATGTTCCTCAATTTTCTCACGATAATTTTCTTGAGGCATCAAGATCCCCCCATTTTGATATCTACACTATTATTATGACGAATTACTAGTAAAATGTAAATGCACGTTCAGTTACAACTATGGAAGTATTGAATAAAGTCTTTCTTCCCAACTGTATAGTTCCTTACGCTCACTCGCTAAAGATCTTTTTTCAATAATATCGTCATATTTTATCCCACAATAATGACAGCAATTCATCGGCTTTTGTTCCAGCTTTTGATCAAAATATGCAACCAATTTTTCTCGCATACAATGTTCCCCTTTTACAAAAGCTGCTACTTGAAAAATTTGTTCTATTTTTTGTTGCTTTAAACTTTCTAATTTTTGTGCTACTTCTTCTGCAGGTAATTGTTCCATCCAATAAGAAAGTACACGGAATCCCGTTTCGTTTATCTGCTGTAAATCAAGCATCTTTTTGGGGTTCTCTCCACTTCTAACATACTCTTTGAAGAGTTCGACATGAAACAACTCTGGCAAATCTTCTGTTACTACATATTTGGTATAATCCTCATCTCTTGGGGTATACACTAAAATTGCTAATGCATCTTTACCATCACGTCCAGCTCTTCCAACTTCTTGCATATAGTTAGCCATTGTAGCGGGTATATGATCGTGAAGTACTTGACGGATATTTTCTTTATGTACCCCCATACCAAAAGCCGTTGTCGCACAAACCCATTCCAATTCACCTGATAAAAACTGTTGCTGTATAAATTGACGATCTTCTGGCCCCATTCCTGCATGATATGCTGCAGCTCGTATACAATTGCTATTTAAAACTTCTGCAAAGGCTTCTGTTTTTTTCCTTGATTGCGAATAAATAATGCCAGGTCCCTCTGTTTGCTTAATATGATTAATAATCCAATCAAATTTTTCTTCGACAGATTGTGTTTTTACTACATCATAATGAAGATTTTCTCTTTCCACAGAATGAATATATTCAAACGAATTAGTCATATTTAGATATGTTTTTATATCATTGACTACTGTTTTGGTTGCAGTTGCACTTAATGCTAATATAGGTGGCCGTTGTTGTCTTGGAATCCATTCCGTAATTTTTAAATAGTCTGGTCGAAAATCAAATCCCCATTGTGAGATGCAATGTGCTTCATCTACAACAATTAGGGAAAATCTTAGATTTTGAAAAACAGTTTGAATCATCTTCGACGCAATCATCTCAGGCGATGTGAAGATAAACCGATAATTACTTAGGTTTTGCAAAGCGACTTTTTTCTCAGTACCATGCAAAAAAGAATTCAAAGCAATCACTCTTTTTTCTCCAAACCTTTTTAGCTGTTCTACTTGGTCCTGCATGAGAGAAAGTAATGGTGAAATAATTAATACAGGGCCATTTAAAATATAGCCCGGAAGTTGATAACAAAGCGATTTACCCATTCCTGTTGGAAGTAGAGCGACAACATCTTTACCTGCGATGATGGCCTCAATCACTTCTTTCTGCCCTGGTCGAAATGTTGTATAGCCAAAGTGTTGTTGCAATAATTGCTCTAACTCTACCATTTTATATTCCTCCTTTTGCCGCTATCACTAAACGAATTTGAAAATAAGACAAATGTGGAAGTTGTTCTCTAATAATCTTAAGTCTTTTACTACCGCTTTCTTTGAGTACTTGTATGACTCTTAGAATATCTTCTTCGTGTATAAATTGTAACAGTGGGAAATGAGGATTCGTCATAGCCATTTCAACAAAATGATCTTCAATCGTACTGATTTTTAAATGTCTCATAAAAGAAATTTGCTCCAATGAATAACCTCTTTCATATAATTCTGCAGTTTTCTTAGTAGAATCTGTTAGTAAAATTTCTATTCGAACATTCTCAGTTAGTTGGTCTAGTAAAGGAAATTGTTCTCTAGCAGCTGAAATGAAGTCAAGCCAAGAATGTAAAAATTCAACTAACATCAATTGTACATCTAATTCTGAACAATCGAATTCACTTGCAAGCTGTTGCCAAGTCCAACCTGTAAGCTTATATCCTGTCAGACGTAACATCATTATTTGTTTTGATTGCTCTGCTATTTCTAATTGTTTCAAAGATATTTCGATCTCATCTCGTAATTGTATTCTTAATGCTGAATTTTTATAGGAATGAAGCTTTAAAAACTGTTTCACCCAAATTTGGATTTCATCCTCTTTTTGTATGGGTATGAAACGCCAATCTTCTACATAAATATGAGATAATGTTTGAACGATTAAAGATAAACGTTTAAAGAAAATATGCTCATTCCCTCTATAAAACCAACCATTAAAATGAAAAGTTGTTGCTTTTTCTAAAATATCTTCTCCTCTATTTGTTAGTTGTAACATATGCTTTTCATCATAAAAAACCCAGCCATTTTCAACTAATTGATTAAAAGCTTCATCAAAAATTTTTTTCGAAAGTTTTGGGATAACACAAAAGTATGGATGTAATCCAAATGTTCCTACGTCTTGAATGGTTTGACCTGATCGCTTCCCCCGCAGTAAATGATATGCTGCTGATTCAGAACGTTGACCATTAAACTTTTGAAAAATATGTAACAATAACTGTTGTAAATACATCTATATTCCTCCGATAAAAAGTAATTTAGGTTGAAATGTGAGGAAAAGCGTTTTAGAATGAAAAAGAAGCTATTGGGATTGATAGTAAAAGGAGAGAAGTAGAATGGCGAAATTTACCATTGTCGATAAAGATACTTGTATCGCATGTGGGGCATGTGGGGCTGCGGCACCTGATATCTATGATTATGATGATGAAGGTATTGCCTTCGTTATTTTAGATGATAACATGGGGACTGTTGAAGTTCCAGAAGATTTAATGGAAGACATGGAAGATGCTTTTGAAGGTTGCCCAACTGACTCTATTAAAGTTGCAGATGAAGCTTTTGATGGTGATCCATTAAAATACGAGTAGTCTTCAATAGACTAGATAAAGTATTCATCAAAAGTGTATGGGAAAGATTGCTTTTCCCGTACACTTTATATTTTTTAAAAATCAATCTTTTTACCACTTTTATATAGAATCTAAACAGATTTTAAAAACAAATAAACTTTTTAAGTAGTTACTATACGATGGCGTTTCATCATATAGCTTAGTAGTAATAACATACACCCTATGCCCAATTGGGTATACCAAGTAATTGAAAAAGTTGGGCCTAATTCTTTCGATAAAGAAAGTACGCCAATAATAACTCCTATAAATATGACAAAACCAAAGGTTACTTTCCAGATACCTTTTGTATTACTATCTTCAAATGCTGATTTTTTTAACACATATAGTATTAAGAAAATCATTGCAATTCCACCGATAATTACTGTTCCTAATAATATAAGTACAGAATAAAGATACATAGTATCTTGTTTGATAAATAATTTACCTAAAGCACTAGTAGTGATAAAAAACCCCAATAAGTTCCCCAATAACTCTATTCCAAATTTCCATATACTATTCTTCTTTTCTTTTGGCAATGCATCTACAATTTCTTGAGCATAAGCCTTTGGATTTGTTCCAAATACTTCTTTTGCAGTTTTCCCTTCACATTGAGCTAACAACAAATGATCCAACATCTCCATTAAAACTTCTTCACTTTGTCTTTCTGATAGAAGTAAATGTGAGCGAATAAATACCAGTAATTGATCATAATACTTCTCATTTTCTTCCGTTAATCGATTCCGCTTTTCATTGTTATCTTGAATTAGTTTTTGTACAGCAATCATTATTTCTCCCCCTTCATCAATTTTCCAACAGCTTCAGAAATGCCTAGCCACTCATTACGAATTTCAAGCAAAGCAGTTTCTCCGTTTTTAGTAAGTTGATAATATTTCCTATTTGGTCCAGCTTCTGACGGACGCATTTCTCCATGGATCCAACCATTTTTTTGCAAACGTAATAGTACTGGATAAATAGTACCTTCGCTCACATCTGCTAATCCAATTTCTTGTAGTTTTTTGGATAATTCATAGCCGTAAACTGTCTCATGTTCAATAACAGCCAATACACATCCATCTAAAATTCCTTTTAATATCTGTGATCTTACAGACATTCAAATTCACTCCTTCGCTACTTTGTTAAACAAGATAGTAAATAAATAATTGAGCTACCTTGCAAAACAAAATAGCTTATTTATATACTATCAATTGAGTCATCTTAAGGTCAACTATTATGTTAAACAAGATAGTGGAATTTCTTTATTGCAATCTCCTTCTGTATAAGGTACTATTTTAGTATCAGGTACTAATAGTAACTATTACAGGAGGCTATTATGGATAATTTATTACAATTAAAAGATAAAAATATCGTGGTAATGGGCGTTGCAAACGATCGTAGCATTGCTTGGGGGATTGCAAAAGCATTATTAGCTGTTGGCGCTAACGTTATTTTTACATATCGTAAAGAACGTTCTTTAATGAAACTAGAAAAACAACTCGCTAAATATGAAGATTTGCAACCACTTGTGGTGCAATGTGATGTAAATAGTGATGAAAGCATTCAGCATGCATTCCAAGAAATTGGTGAAAAAGTTGGGACAGTTCACGGGATTGTTCATTCAGTTGCATTTGCACATGCAGAAGATTTAAAAAATCGTTTCATTGAAACATCTCGTGAAGGTTACGCATTTGCACAAGACACTAGTGCTTATTCATTAATTGCCGTTGCGAACGCAGCAAGACCATATATGACTGAAGGCGGTTCAATCGTTACAATGTCTTATTTAGGTGCTGAACGCGTTCTAGAAGGTTATAATGTTATGGGTGTTGCAAAGGCCGCTTTAGAGGCTTCTGTACGATACTTAGCCTCAGATGTTGGTGCTGATGGCATCCGTGTAAATGCTATTTCTGCAGGTGCGATTAAAACACTTGCTGCAAAAGGTGTACCTTCATTCAATCAAATTTTAAACAAAATGGAAGAAACAGCACCACTTAAACGCAATGTTACACCTGAAGAAGTTGCTAATATGACTGTTGTGATGCTAAGCCAATTATCAAGCGGTGTTACTGGAGAAGTAATTTACGTAGATGGCGGTTACAATATCATGGGCGTTTAAGCTTATACTATAAAAATTACTATAAAAAAGGAAAGACAAAATACGTAATTTGTCTTTCCTTTTTATTTTGCTTAATTGGTTAAGCGCGTAACAATTTCTTGTACATTCCCAGCTTCAACTAAATGTAAATTTCGCCCTGCCCACATCGCCATTAAGCTAGAGATTCCGAATTCTTGTGCTCTTTTACGAATACTCATTGTTAAGTCATTTTGATATGGATAAGGTGCAATCGTATTGTCTTCCATAAAAACCATAAAATCATTTTCTATACCTCTTGCTAATTTTCCTGAAAAGACTTTTGTTAAAGCAGTAACATCTTCCTCTGCATTTAAAATTTGTTTTTTATGAATTTCCGGAGCACCACTTTCTTCACTAACAATAAAAGCTGTTCCAATCTGAACTGCTTCTGCACCTGATTCAAGTGCTTCTTGAACTTGTTTCTTAGTAGCAATCCCCCCTGCAGCAATAACAGGAATTTTCACTTTCCCATTAACACCTTCGAGTAGTTCGTGTAAAGTTACCAATTCCACAGGCTCAGTAAATGAACCACGATGCCCCCCTGCTTCTTCTCCTTGTATTACAACTGCATCTAAACCACAATCTTGTACTAATAGTGCTTCTTCAACTGTTGTAGCTGTTCCAATTGTATAAATTCTATGTTCTTTTAGTTTTTTCATAATCTCTTGACTAGGTATCCCGAAAGTGAAAGAACATACTTTTACATCTTCTTCAATGATGACATCTATTTGTGCATCAAATTCAGAAGTTGACAAAATGGCCCCTTCATCTGCAATCATTAATTTCTTTCGATATGGTTTCAATGCATTATAAGCTTCTTCTAGTACTTCTTTTGTAGCTTCAACATCATTTGGGACAAATAAATTTACAGCAAATGGTTTAGTTGTTTCCTTTTTCACTTCTTTAATAAAAGCTCTCGTAACTTCAGCGCTTAAATAACCTGCACCGATCGAACCTAAAATGCCCGCATTGGCACTTGCTACAACCATTTCAGGTGTTGTAACACCAGCCATCGGTGCCTGTATAATTGGAAATTTCATTTTTAATTGTTCCATTAATGTCATCTGAATCCCCCTAAATTTTTTGTAATAAACTCTACTTTCTATTTTGATTCATGTTCTGTCGCGTTCTACTTCTTGTGTTCCGTTAAAATAGATCCTTACCCAAAACTTTACTATAATTAACAAAAAATTCAAGTGATTAGATTAAAAATAGAAACTTAAATAGATGTTAGAAAGGTTCTGAATTTAAAATAGATTTTCATTTTGAAGTAGACTCATATCTATTAACAATGAAAAAAGCCTTCTAAGATGAAGGCTTTTTGATTAAAGTATTATATTACTAGTTGACACCAGAAATTCTGCCGTAACCAACTAAGTATTTATTCCACCAGTCGAGTGATTCTACAACAACACCGTTATTTTGTGCATCTAGCATTCTTCCACCACCTAGATAGATCCCTACATGGGCTACACCAGAACCATAACTAAAGAATACTAAATCTCCCGCTTTCGCTTCACTTGCACTTACTTTTGTTGTTGCCAAATATTGTTGCGCAGCTGTACGTGGCAATGATACGCCTGCTTGTTTAAATGACCATTGTGTTAAACCAGAGCAGTCAAATCCAGTTGTTGGATTACTACCTCCCCAAACGTATGCACGTCCTAGATATTTACTTGCTTCGGCAATTGCAGCTTTTGCAGAGCCTGATCCCGAAACGCTAGGTGCTTTTTGATCGCTATCTGTTACCTTCGCTCCATTTGTACCATTGCCAGCATTGCCTGCATCGCCAACACTATTGGTATGTATTGAATTAGTGGTTTTAGAAGCTTCTTCTGCTTTTTTAGCTTCTACAAACTGTTTTTCTTGTAAGGCTTTTAGGCGTCTTGCTTCTTCTTCACGTTTCTTACGTTCTTTTTCTAGCTTTTCTTGTTGTTTTTTTGTAGCAATTTGTTCTTTTAATTTTAAAGATTTTGCTTTATTTTCAGCTTTTTTGGTTTCTAAATGATTTTCTTCATCTTGCATATCTTGGAATTGCTTTTGTAGTTTCGCTTGCTTTTCTTGTAAGGCTTGTTTTTCTTCTGCTAATTTTGCTTTATCTGCCTTGTCTTCATCTCTTAACTCTTGGTCTGCATCTAAAACAGTTTTAACAGCAATTACGCGACCAATACTGTCTGAAACATTATCTCCACCTAAAAAAGCATCAAGATAAGTATTTAATGTACTATCTTGTCCTTGGTATGCCTTTAAACGATTATTAATAATAACTGAACGTTCTTGAATCTTTTTCTCAGTTTCTTTTATATCTTTATTGGTAGCATCAATTTCTTTTACTGTTTTTTCATATTCTTGTTGCTTTTTGTCGAGTTTTTTTTGTAATTTATTAATTTCCTTATTTAACTCTTTAATTTTTTTATCTATTTCTGCTTTTTTTTGAATCATTTGAGCAGATGTTTTCGCATCTACTTGAATAGGTTGGGTAGTATACATGACACCACAAGTTAGTGCTAGAGTAATAATTGCACTACGACCCCATTTTGTGCGTATTTTCAATCTAATTCAACTCATTTCTATTAATTTTTTCTATGTACGTTTTTTATATTCTACTTTATAATAGCATGAATCATATATTTGTATAGTCTTTTTCTCCTGTTTTAACAGAAGCGTAACTGCTGTTACATTTTTGTCATAATAAAACATTATTATTTTTTATTCTGCAAAATATTACGTTTCCATCCAGTCAAAATCATTTCGAATAGCTATTTTTTATGATAAACTCGAACATATATTTTTAAGAAAGGACTGTTCTTATGCAATATGCTATCCTGGGAGACCTTCATTCAAATGTATCGGATACAAAAGCCGTACTTGCAGATATTCATGCTAATGCTGAAAATGCTGCAATTATAGGGCTGGGCGATTTATATGAATGTAAGATTGGGAAAAAGAAAGCTAAGGACATTTTTGGTCTTACTTTAGATGAAGCAGCTGTACTTTCAGATGAATTTACACAACTATTACAATTTCCATCAGTTCGAGGAAATCAAGAAGAAAGAATTATGAAAGTAACTGGCTTAAATACTTTTTTAACATTACCAGAATCACTAGAAATTGAAGGAGCAGAAATTATCCATGGTCATCAATTTAAGTGGTCTACTGATTGGAAACCTTTTTTGGAGCAAATTGAAGCACCTATAGTGTTCTTTGGACATAGTCATGATGCTGCACTATATAGAAAAGGAGAAAAAAAGGAATTTCAATATGGACAACCAATACATTTGAAAAAGAAAAAATATGGAGTTAATGTTGGATCAGTTATTGAAAACCGTGAATGGTGTTTATATGATTCAGATGCACGAACAGTTACATTTATGAAAGCACAATGATGAACACAGAGGGGTAATCCCTCAGTGTTTTTTATTGACTTCACACGGGCTGTTCTTTAAGATTGGAACAAAATGAGGTAAAAAGCATGATTGAAGGAGAGAATAATAAATGGAATGGCAACAGCTAGAATACTTTCAAGTACTAGCGAAAATTCAACATATGACAAAGGCAGCTGAGCAATTGTCTATTTCCCAACCAGCACTTAGTCGCTCTATTGCTCGATTAGAAGACGAGTTAGGTGTCCCTTTATTTGAGAGACAAGGAAGATCTATTATATTAAATCGTTATGGAGAAATATTCGTAAAGCGTGTTCATAACATTATGCGAGAATATCAGGATGGTCTTCATGAAATCCAAGAAATCGTTGACCCAAATCATGGCGAAGTTTCACTCGGCTTTTTACATACTCTGGGAACAAATGTCGTGCCAGACTTAATCATGCAATTCAGAAAGCAGCACCATGATATACATTTTACTTTAAAACAAAATCACACACATCTTCAGCTTAAACAATTGCAGTCAGGGGAGCTTGACTTATGCTTACTTGCCGAAATGGAAACAGAAAAGCCCATTCAATGGACAGAACTTTGGCGTGAAGAATTATTTGCTATTTTACCTATATGGCACCCCTTAGCCACACGAAGAACGATAACCATGAAAGAATTAGCGAACGAACCATTTATTTTATTAAAAAAAGGGTATGCTTTGAGAATTCAATTAGATAGTTTTTTCAATAAAGTACACTTCGAACCAAAGATTACCTTTGAAGGTGACGAAGTAGCAACAGTTGCGGGATTTGTTGCAGCAGGATTAGGCGTATCCATTTTGCCTGATGGAGAAGAAATTAATCCAAAACGTATTGCTAAAATACACATAAGTGATTTTAAACTAGAACGTATAATCGGAATGGCATGGTCTGAAGGTCGTTTCCTCTCTCCAGCAACAAGACAGTTCCAACAATTCATTCTTGATCATTTTAAAAATAATTAAAGAAAATAATCCTCTTCCAACATTTCTAGGAAGAGGATTATTTTCTACACCTTCTTACACCACTTCAGACTTATTAAATAACTCAACGTGGTTACTCTATCGTTAATAAAACATATTCACCATCAAAATTAGCTAACCATTCAATACAATCAAATTCTTCAATATCGAAGTCATTTGTAAATTTATCTCCACCATAACCATCTTTACCTTCAAAATAAAAAATTCCAGCAATACCACTTATCTTCTTTTCTACATGAGGTAATTTAATAGTTGCTGTTATTTCTTTACCATCAAATGAAGTTAATAGTTTAGCTAGCGGCTCATCATCTATTAATAATAAACTTGGACCTTTCATTTCTTGTAAGCTCAAAGTACCTTGTATAATCATTACGCCTAATCCTTTCTTCTCATGCATTAGCCACTTTAAAACACTAAATCTTATTTGCATTTACTAAATTGAAAATCATATGTTATTACATAAAATTTCTAACAAATTATATCTAATATACAAAACCCTTGTTTTGTTCACTATACATATCGGTAACTTTCCGCCCGTTAATTGTTTGATTTATTAATTACTTTTTACTTTTCCCGGGAAATAAATAGAACTTTTTTGAACTATTCGGATTCTCTTTTATTATCCTATTACTTTGATAAAAAAATGTACATTACTAAAGTAATTGCTTAGTAATGTACATTTAACTATATGAACAATGTATTTTTGTTATTAGAATAAAAGCTTTAGTCAACTATTATTTTATTCATTGATAAATTGTTTGCGTTGTTTTATAAGCCAATTTTTTAAACTTGAGAATAGTAATAGCATAATTGCAGTTACGATCATTCCTTTTATAATATTAAAAGGTAGAACAAAAGTGACAATTGTTTTTGTTAAAGCAGCACCTGTTTCTGTTGGAACATTCAAGAAGTAATTGTACATCGGCATAAACAAGTAATAATTTAATACACTCATTCCTATTGCCATTGTTAACGTTCCCATTACTAAACCAGTTGTTAAACCTTTTGCAGTTGATAAACGTTTATATACGAAATATACAGGCATGATAAAAAGAATACTTGTTGTAAAGTTTGCAATTTGACCAACTGGAACTCCGGTTGGACTACCTACATAGAACCAATTTAAAATGTTTTTTATAAATTCAACAACGATCGCAGCTATAGGTCCCATTGTAATTGCTGCTATAAGGGCTGGAACATCACTAAAGTCAACCTCTAAATAGCTTGGAAATGCAGGTAATGGGAAATTAAAAATCATTAGAACAAATGAAATACTACTTAACATCCCAATTGAAACCATCTTTTGCAATTTTGTGTTCTTCATTGTTTTCTCTCCTTTTGTCGATTCACTTCAAAAAGAGGAAAGGTCCGGAAACTAAGATATGCAATAAAAAACCCCTAAGCTATAGCGGCTTAAGGGAGATCTAGGCATAGTCAAATAAGCGTCTATTTAACGATTATTAAAAATATAGTAAACAGACAACCGTACCTTCACCTTCTCCCATCCAGACTATACTGTCGGCCTTGGAATCTCACCAAATCCTGCCTTACGGCTCGCGGGCTTAAGAGTCTTACATTTTTTCTCTAATACCGCCGGTCGGGAATCTCACCCTGCCCCGAAGATGAATCAATATATTTTTTTATACAATGTAACTATATATAAAATAGAAGACTTTGTAAAGTTTTCTGCCTATTTTACAGAATTTTTTAGTATTTATATAAATGAATCAATTTTATAAAACAGTATTCTGTTAATAAATACGAACAATTCAGACCAACAAAGCATCTAATATTCATAGTTGACAATTCCGCTCCAGGCGGCGCTTTCCACGGGCTTGACTTCAATCTCCTCGGGTCAACACGATGTTGATCACAAAGCCGTTGCCACAGGACTTGGCGTTCTTAGGCTTTGTTCCTTAATGACGTTCCTGCGGGGCTTTCAGTTCAAGCTATTCCCGTAGGAGTCGCCGTCTTCCGCTCCATATTGAACAAAAGTATAAACATTAAATGTTCGGAATTTTAATATTAATTTTGCACTATGAAATTGACTCAAATATAGTATACTTTTATATTTATATAAATTAAACAGAGAAAGAGTGGCCTTGTCATTCATTATCCACTTTGTTGAAGTCTGGTACGTTGAGCTTTGACAAAGTGCTTCTTTATTACTGTAAAATCAGAAATGTATACTATTAATTTCAATGACAATGGGGCCGTCCACTAATTGGACAGCCCCACCTCCTTTTAACCCATAAAGCTCGCTTAGTGTAATTCAAGCGGCAAGTAAAAAATAAAGTTTGTCCCTACATCTACTTCGCTTTCTGCTTTAATACGACCTTTATGTGCTTCTACAATATTCTTAGCAATTGCAAGTCCAAGACCAGTACCACCTTTACCTCTTGTTCTTGCTTTATCTGCTTTATAGAAACGTTCAAAAACATACTCTAAATCTTCTTTTGGAATACCTGCACCGTTGTCTTTAACTTGAATCCGTGCATATGAAACTTGTTGATCCACTATTACTTTTACATTACCATTTTGCCGAGTGTGACGAATTGCGTTATCAATCAAATTGGTTAAAACTTGTTCAATTCTGTCTTCATCTATATTAATTCGCATTGATTCATCGAAAGCAGAGGAATAGGTTAACTCAATATTTTTTTCTTTTGCAGCCTGCACAAATTTTTGGGTAATTCGTTCAAATACTGGCGTTATAGGTACTAGTTCTTTATATAAAGTAATATTACCAGACTCCATACGAGCAAGATCCAATAAATCCGTTACAAGTCGTCCCATTCGTTGGGATTCGTCATAAATAATTCGTATCATTTCATTACGCTCTTCTTCACTTGATACGACATCATCTATTATAGCTTCACTGTACCCTTGTAACATCGCTATAGGAGTTCGCAATTCATGTGATACATTAGCGATAAAATCTGATCGAAGCTTATCTAAGCGATGTTCTTCTGTTTTATCTCTCAACACAGCAACAGCTCCCCTTACGGAATCTCCACTGTAGAGAGGACTAATCGAAATCAAGAAATACGTATTGTCCAATTCTAGTTCCTCTCGTAATTCTTCTTCCAGATCAATCACATGCTCTAGCATATGGAAAATTTCTAAAGGAATTGGGTGCTCACTATCAGAGCCTTTATTGATAAACCATTTTTGCAATAATAACTCTGCTGGTGGATTACTTAATATGATTGTGCGATCACTGTTGAATGTTATGACAGCGTCTGTCATAGACGTTAGAATACTTGAAAGTTGTTCTTTTTCTTGATTTATAACTTCCATATGATGCTTTAGTTGACGTCCCATTTGATTAAACGCAGTACCTAATTGACCTATTTCATCATTCTGCAAAACAGGAACTTTTTTATCGAAATTTCCTTTCGCTAGCTCGAAAGCTGCTTCTCGCATTTTACGTAATGGAGATGTAATTCGAGTTGATAAGAAAAATGCAAAGAAAGTCGTTAAGATAAAAGCAATCGCTGCAGCAAGAAAGACGATTCTTGTTGTTTCTTTTGTTGTACGATGTATTGCATCAGGACTTTGATATATAAATACAACCCCGTGATTCATTTTTTGAGCATTTAGCGGAAATGCCATTACGATATAGGATTCTACATGATCCTTTTCAGTTGATGATGGTAGCATCATTTCTTTGACAACTGGCTTATTTGATTTGAAAACTGGATTAAATGATTTTTCACCTATAATTTTATCTTTGATCTTATCTTGGTTTAGACCTTCTTGAAGTGAAAATGCTAATTTTCCAGTTTTATCAACGATTACTGCATTCGTTTCATCACTCAAAATATCACTAATTATGGATTTAGTAGATGCTATTGATTCACGATCATCTACAATTCTTGCAATTGTAGTAGCTTCTTGGCGAAGTAATGCTTCGGATTGTTGAGCATGGTATTTAGATAGAAATTCTAGCATTAATACTGTAAAAACAAATAATACAAATGAAACGAGAAGCAATATGGTTACCCAAAGCTTCCCGACAACACTGTTCCATATTCTAGTCATTGACTACCTCAAATTTATAACCAACGCCCCATACTGTTACAATCATTTTCGCCGCATTTTCAGATACTCGATTTAGTTTTTCTCTTAATCGTTTTACGTGCGTATCAACAGTACGTAAATCACCGAAGAAGTCGTAATGCCATACTTCTTTTAATAATTGCTCGCGATCAAATACTTTATCCGGTGCTTTTGCTAAGAAATATAGTAATTCATATTCTTTTGGCGTTAAATTCACTTCTATTCCATCAGCAGAAACACGATGTGCATCGTGATCAATCGTTAAATGCGGGAATACCACTAAATCTTTAGACGATGATGAAACGGAAATTGGTGAGAATGCAGCCGAACGACGTAATATAGCTTTTACTCTTAATACTACTTCTCTTGGGCTAAATGGTTTAACGATATAATCATCAGCACCCATTTCAAAACCTTGAACTCTATTTGCTTCTTCACCCTTTGCCGTTAATAAAATAATAGGTGTTGTTTTTTTGTCGCGAATCTCTTCACAAACTTCTAATCCATCTTTTTCAGGCATCATGATATCTAGCAGAATACAGTGGTAATCATTAGCTAGAGCCTTTTCTACTGCTTGTTCCCCATTCTCTGCTTCTTCTACTTCATAGCCTTCTCTTTCTAAATACATTTTTAATAAACGGCGAATGCGATCTTCGTCATCTACCACTAAAATCGAAATTTGTTCAGTCACAATATATGCCTCCCAGTATTCTATATATTTATTGTACAATCAGTAATAAAAAATGAAAAGAAAAGAAAAGTCTTTCCCTCATATTAAGGAAAAGACTTTTATTGTTAATACGTTATCCTGCATATGAGTGTAAACCAGCGATGATTAAATTAACTGCTACTAGGTTGAACATAATAATGACAAAACCAATTACAGCAAGCCATGCAGATTTTTCTCCTTGCCATCCTTTTGAAAAACGTAAGTGAAGAAAAGCAGCATAAAACAACCAAGTAATTAAAGCCCAGACTTCTTTTGGATCCCAACCCCAGAATCGTGACCATGCTTCTTGTGCCCATATCATAGCAAAAATTAGTGCACCTAATGTAAATACAGGAAATCCAATTAACACCGAACGATAACCAATTTCGTCTAACAATTGAGAATTTGCACGTTTTGCGAGTGGTTGCAACATTCGCGAAATTGGTTTACGCAAGATTATGCGAAGTAAACCATATAAAATTGTTCCAACTATAATAGACCAGACTACAGTGGTTAATTTTTTGGCATTAACAACTGCAGGCATTTCTGCTAATGGTTCCATTTTATCAGGTGACTTAAGTTCATATTTATGCATTCCAAATAATGCAGGGTTGTTATAGACAATTTCTTGTTGAGCTCCATTCTTGTCAACATAAGTGAAGTTTGCTTTATATCCTAATAGATTGAATGTTGACGATACAATTACAAAACCAAGGACTAAGACTGCTGCATACATAACTATTTCTAACCAGATACTACTCTTTGTACGTTTCGTAGTATCTACATTTTTCATCAAATAAATTAATCCCGCAACTGCACTTATTGCTAAAATTGATTCACCAATTGCTGCTGTAATAACATGGATATACAGCCAGTAACTTTTAAGTGCTGGAATTAATGGACTAACTTCACGCGGGAACATACTAGCATAAGCAATAATTAAAATAGCGATTGGTAATGCAAATAAGCCAAGAGCAGATACTCTGTAAATAAAGTAAATTAAGATAAATGCGCCAACAACGAACATACCAAATGCTGTAGTGAACTCGAACATATTACTTACTGGTGCATGACCAGCATAAATCCATCGAGTTACGAAATAACCAAGGTTTGCTATAAAACCAATGATTGTAATGGTAATCGCAATTTTACCCCATCTTTTATTTGAAACAGATGCATCTTGTTGTGCTCCTTTTACTGCGCCTCCAAAAAATAGGGTAGCAACTAAATACGCGATAAATGCAAAAAATAGTAAAGAACTACTTATATTAATTAAACTCATATAGTATATTCACCATCCTTTTCTTTCTCATGGTCTTCTTTTTGAGGATCTTGATCTTGTTGATCAACCCAAGCAGGTAAGTGAGCAAATTCAGTTACTGCATCTAAATCCTTTTTCATGCTAAACCAGTTCTTGTTGGTATGTGCAGCCAACAAAAGTCGTCCGTCTTTTGTTTTTTGAAGCCACAAACGGCGATGGCTCCAATAAGATCCCATTACTACACCAATCATAAATACAATACCACCAAGTGCCAAAATAGGAAGCGTTTTATCTTTACGTATAGTTAATCCAGATACATTACGAGTTTCAATACTTCCAAACTTCATTTTATATTTTGTTGTTCCAAGTGGTTCTAAAGTTTGTCTAATGGCAACAAAACTTGTTTCTCCTTTTGGTGTTTCGGGTGTGTACATTTTAAAAATAAATGCCGGATTATTTGGTATTGGTGAATCGGATTGTGGCTCACCATTATCAAAACCCGAAAATGTTGGATAGTAGCCTTTTAGTTCCACTTTTGTTTGATTGTCTAGATGATATACCTTTTTTGGGTTAGCTAGGTCAATCTTGACTTCACCTAGAGATTCCCCTGTTTTTTTATTGATTAAGTTAAAATTCATTGCTTTCAGCTCATTTAATCTGAAATCCATTTGGTAAAGTGCATACCCATCATATTTCAATGGTTCATTTACCTTAATTGAGTAGTTTTCTATTTTTTCTAAATTTTTTGTATCTCCGGCTATACTTGCATCTTTTGATTTGTATAAAATAACATCCGTTTGATAATTTTTAGCGATCGAATTGACCGCAGCCCTCGATTGGTTGAATTCTTTTGATTGCTCATTTTTTTTGTATGTTTCGAAGGTGAATTTATTACTATGTAGGTAATAACCTTCCATACCGGGAATTGATTCTGTTTCACCTTCACGAATCCATAAAGATTCATCGATATAAAAACCTGGCATTAAGCGCAACATAACACCAAAGAGGAAAATAATTAAACCTATGTGATTGATATATGGCCCTGAACGAGCAAAGCGCCCTTTTTCTGCAAGAAGGACTCCATCTTCTCTACGAACTTTGTATCTTAGTTCTTTCATTTTCTTTTCAGCTAAATCCAATGATTCATCTGCTTGTTGTGAAGTCATAATTTGTTGCCCATAAATTCGTTGACGTTTCATAAAACTTTCATGCCGCTTTACACGTTGGTTTTTTAACGATTTATAAAGTGGGATACCACGGTCTAGACTCGCTACGATAATCGAAATAGCAAGTAAACCAATTAATGTTTGGAACCACCATGAGCTATATATATCGGATAACCCTAAATTGTAATAGATTTTGCCGAACGTACCATAGTTGTCGATGTATGCTTGTTTTACATCTTCACCTTGCATGACATTTACATAAACAACTTGAGGTAAAAATGTACCAATAGCTGCTGCTACTAAAGTAATCACTATTAATGCAACACCGATTTTTACACTAGAGAAGAAGTTCCAAATCTTATCAATCATTGTCTTATTATATGTTTTTGAACGGATCGCCCTTCCTTCATATCTCATATCAACGATCTTTTGATTTTTTTCTTCCTCAGTAAGAGGTCGTCCACATTTTTCACATAGATGAGTACCTTCGGGATTTGCATGACCACATTCACAAGTAATATTTTTCATCCTTTAGAACCCCTTCTTATGGTTTAATACTTGTTAGGTATTTCTTAATATCTGTTTCCGTCATTTCTCCTGTTATAATTCTTGCTATTTTACCCTCTTTGTCTACTAATACTGTAGTTGGTAATGGATCAACATTATAAACCCTCATAACACTCTTTGTTTTGTCAAGTAAAATTGGAAACTTGACTCCAAGTTTATCCGTATAGCTTGAAACTTCTAAATCAGGTTGAGCAATATTAATACCTAAAATTTGAATACCTTGGCCTTTAAATTGTTTGTACTGATCATTAATGGCTGGCATTTCCCTTTTACAAGGTTTACACCATGTTCCCCAGAAATTCAATAAGACCCCTTGACCTTTATAATCTGATAATTTATGTGTCTTACCATCTAAATCTACTAATGAAAAATTGGGTGCATCGTCGCCTACTTTTAATAGTTGTACGTCATCATTATGAGCAGCGTTATACACTGTATAGATAATAGCTGCAACTAGAACAGCTAAAATGATCAACCGTGTATAAAATCTCTTTTGTTTTTTCTCCATTGTAAGTAGTAAGCCTCCTTAGTCCGACACAAACAATCTACTCCATTATAACAAATTATGGGTTATTTACTTATATATATATGATAGGTTTGTGAATCTTTTGTAACAACAGGTAAAATCTAGCCGATTTTACCTGTTTCAGATAGAACACGAAGTTGTTTTACTTCATGTGCTGTTAATTCACGTGATTCACCTGCATTCAATCCGTGTAAACCTAGAAATGCAAATTGTTCACGTTTAAGTTTTAGCACTGGACAACCAACTGCTTCAAACATGCGTCGTACTTGTCGATTACGACCTTCATGAATTGTAATGGCTATAATTGATTTTCCTTGTTCTCTATTTGAAGAAAGTACTTTTACTTTAGCTGGAGCAGTCTTTCCATCTTCTAGCATAATTCCTCGTTCTAATTTTCGAAGATTTTCTTTACTTAGAAAACCTTTTACTTTTGCCACATACGTCTTATCGATGTTATAACGGGGATGTGTTAATAGATTTGAAAAATCGCCGTCATTCGTCAAAAGTAATACGCCCGAAGTATCGTAATCTAATCGACCGACTGGAAAGATTCTTTGTTCAACATGTGGGAATAAATCCACTACAGTTTTTCGTCCACGATCATCAGAAACTGCAGAAATTACACCTCTTGGTTTATATAATAAATAGTAAACCTTTTCTTCTTTTTCAATTTTAATACCTTCTACCTCGATTGAGTCTGAAGCAGAAACTTTTTTACCAAGCTCTCGAACCACTTGACCATTTACTTTTACTTTACCTTCTATTATTAATTCCTCTGCTTTTCTTCTTGAAGCAATGCCAGCATGAGCAATCACTTTCTGTAGTCTTTCCATTTGGTCACCTCATTAAACTTATTGCTAATAGCCTTCAAAAATTATTGCATATTTTTGCTAATAATAAAAGTATTAGAAACTATACTATTGATTTGAAAGAGTCAGTAAGTAAATTTGATTTAAATTTTTGAAATAACAAAAAACATTCAGATGAGACCATCTGAATGTTTTTCGGCGACAAACTAACTGCTCTTTTTGCAGTATATTGTTACTTCCAAATCATGTGAACAGGTTCTTCAATTAAGGGTTGTCCGTCGAGATAAAACGACCAAACTCCGATATCACCTTGTGCAATCCGTGGCATTCTTAAGATGGATTTCACCTTTTTTTCTTCTTCTCTTGAAATCAGTGCATAAACAGGATGATCCAATTCAACTTGTAAATCATCTCTTACTTGATATAACCCCTGTTTTGCCAATAATCTCTTATCATATTTTTGAAAGGCACTTTCTGCAAAGCTTGCATGTACTTCCCAGTCATTTGACTCATTCAATGTTACAACAATTACTCGCTTACCATCTTTTTCAAAATAAGTTGCGAGCGTACGACCTGCAACTTTTGTGAAACCTGTTTTACCAGCAATTGCATATTTATTGTAATGTAGAAGTTTGTGTTTATTTTTCCAAACAGTGGGATTTTGCAAATCATTTTTGTAATATTTTGCAGTAGCTATTTTCTTGAACTTTTCATCCATCATACCAATTCTTAACATTTGAGCTGTGTCATATGCAGATGATAAATGCTTTTCATGATGGAGACCTGATGGATTTTCAAAATAAGTATCCGATAAACCATATAAAATCGCATAGTCATTCATCAATTTTACAAATCCTCCTACTGAACCACCTACTTCTTCTGCAATTGCTGTAGCAGCATCGTTACCCGATCGCAAAAGTAAACCGTTTAGTAATGTTTTTAACGTAGTCTTTTCACCTTCAACAAGATATATTGAAGAACCCTCACTTAATGTTGCTTTTTTTGAGATCGTTGTTTCAGTGTTTAAATCTGCTTCTTTAATCGCAACAAAAGCAGTCCACATTTTGGTTAGACTAGCGATTGGTAGTCTTTCGTGTTCATTCATGCCCATTAACAATCTTCCTGTATCTGCATCAATTACTGCATAGGAACTTGTAGCTGCTTCTGCTGTTTTTTCAAATGGCATTAATACAATAATACAACTCAATACAACACCAATCCATCGACGCAAAATTTCACTCCTTTAGCGATCATTCTGTTTGAGGTTCTTGAAATGCTTCTTGGAACTTAGACATAAACAAATCTGGCTGTTCGTCTAATTCAGCAACTCCCTTTTCTGGAAGTTCAGGCAATTCGTTAATATTCTTCATACCAAAATAATTCAAGAATTCTTTTGTTGTACCATATAAAATGGCACGGCCAGTACCTTCAGCTCGCCCAACTTCATGTACTAAACCTCTTGCACTTAAAGTATGTAACGCTCTTTCACTTTTTACACCTCTTAAATCATCAATTTCTACACGTGTAATTGGTTGTTTATATGCTATTATCGCTAATACTTCAAGTGATGCTTGTGATAATGATTGACTCGGAGGATTTTCTACTAATTTTTGGATCAAATCTGCATGTTCAGGATTGGAAATAAGTTGGAAAGTACCTGCCAATTCTTTTATCATGATTCCTCTGTTTTCTTGTTCTTCATAATTTACCATCATTTGTTGTAAGGCTTCTGAGATTTCTTCTTCATTTGTTTCCGTTATCATTGAAAGCTGTTGGATTGTTAATCCGTCTTCTCCGATGACGAAAAGAAGACTCTCAATTTTGCTCATCAATCGACTCAAGTTGTTCATCTGTTATTTCTTCCTTCCGTAAAATCACCGTTAAATCCGCAAAATTATTTTCTTGTTCAACGGCTACCACTTGCCGCTTCATAAGTTCTAAAAGAGATAAAAACGTTACAACAAGTGTTCCCTTATCTTCATAAGGAAATAAATCAAAGAAATCTGCACGTCCATGGAATGATTTTAACACACCAATAACTGATCGCATTTGGTCTTTGATGGATATGTCTTGCTTTGTTACTTTTGTTGTAAGCGGTGCTTTTAACCTTTTGCGGTTTAGCATTTTTTGAAATGCTGCTACCAAATCGTAGACATTCACAGAAGTATCAAACAATACTAATTGTTCATCAGGCATATATTCGGATAAATCTGCTGGAGGTCTTGTAAAATATTTTGTACGGGTTGTTTCCATTTCTTTTAAATTTATAGCTGCTTCTTTAAATTTCCGATATTCTATTAATCTTGCTACAAGTTCATCACGAGGGTCTGGTTCATCTACTTCAAATTCTTCATCATCAAGCTCCCCTTCGTGAATTGGCAATAGCATTTTACTTTTAATGGCCAGCAATGTAGCTGCCATTACTAAATATTCGCTTGCTTCATTAAGCTCTAAAACTTGCATCGCTTGAATATGCTCCATATACTGTGCAGTAAGCTCGGCCATAGGGATGTCATATATATCAATTTCCAAACGATGGATTAAATGTAATAATAAATCGAGAGGACCTTCAAAAGCCTCTAATTTTACTTCATACGACATAATTAACCACCTGACAATTTATCTTCAAAATTTAGTATAGAGGAAAGGTGAATAAAATGCATCCAATGCATCACCCTTTATTTATCCAATTTCTTGCTTATTTCAACGGCAATCAAGATTATTTTGAATGCCATGAAGTTTTAGAGGAGTATTGGAAAGAGGTAGCTCCACGAGAAAAAATACACCCACTTACAGGATGGATACAATTAGCAACTGGTCTTTATCATTGGAGACGTGGAAATTTTAAAGGGGCACATACTATTTTAAAAAAGGCAGAACGTACATTAACTGCTTCTATATATGGTCCGTTCTTAGAAGAAATTAATACGTTAAATTTGTTAAATCAACTACATCTAGCTCAAAAAAAAGTAAATAATCATGACCCTTATCAATCTTGGTATATTGAGATAACCTCTCCAATTTTAAAATCAAAAGTAGATGACTTTATAGCCTCTTTGCCTCCATCGGATTCGAATTTTATACAAAATAAACATATGCTTAGAGATCGTTCAGATATTCTATTCGCACGTCAACAAAAAAGAAGAAGCAGACATTAATACTTTTTGTCTGCTTCTTCTAACATCGTTAGACATTTTTGGATAAATGGTTCAGTTAAAGAATCAGGTTCGATTGAACCACATACATCCATCTCTGAAAGCTGTCGAATCATTTCTACTCCAAGACCTTCACCACGATGAGAAGGGTCTACTGATATATGTCTAACAATCCATTGACTATCTTTGATCTCTACACCAACTAGACCGATAGTATCTTCTGCTTGTTTCCATAAAAACAGTTGCCAGTTTGGATCAGAATTATATTGACAAATCGTCTCTTGTAGCTTTTTTACGTCTTTATGATCAGGCATAAAGGACAAGAGTCCCATTGCAATTTTTTCGTATGCTTTCTTATAACGACATAACATATATTAGATCCCTCTTTTTTTGCCTTTAAATATCCTTGAATATCCTACACGAAAAGCAAAAAATACGCAAATTTTTTCCCATTATTTAGGACATTGAGTTTGGTGCTATTAAAAGCCAATATATTATACCCCATATACCTGATATTATTAGTAATGTTATTAATAAAATAATATTACTTTTTTTCAAAGTGAGGTTACCCCCTTCCAATTGTTAACGGAAGGTCTAGCTTTACAAGGTCTTCATAACTTTCACGTTTGACAGCTAACTGATGTTCACCGTTTTCAACGAATACAACAGCTGGTCTAGGTATTCGATTATAGTTACTCGCCATAGAATAACCATATGCACCCGTACAAAATGTCGCAAGAATATCGTTTGGCTTTGCTTCTGGAAGATTAATGTTTTCAATTAGTTTATCACCAGATTCACATAATTTTCCGGCAATCGTGTAAGTCTCTGTAGTAGGTTGTGACATTTTGTTAGCAATAACCGCATTATATTTAGCGTCATATAGAGCAGGTCTGATATTATCAGACATACCTCCATCAACTGCCAAATACTTACGTGTATTTGGGACTTCTTTTTGTGAACCTATTGTATATAGAGTTGTACCTGCATCACCCACTAATGAACGTCCTGGTTCAATCCAAATTTCTGGCATCGGTATATTTAACTTTTTTGCTTCTTCTTTCACTGTTTTAATCATATCATCGACATATATAGCAGGTTCTAATGGCTCATCTTCATCCGTATAACGAATCCCAAATCCTCCACCTAAATTTAACACAGTCGTGTGGAATTGATATTTTTCTTGCCATTCTCCCATTTTATCCGCAAGCTTTTTAGCAGCTAAGCGAAATGCTGCTGTATCAAAAATTTGAGAACCAATATGGCAATGCATTCCTTGTAATTCTAAAAATGGATCATTGAATAACTCTTTGAAGGCAGCATCAGCTTGACCATTATTTAAATCAAAACCAAATTTTGAATCTGATTGACCAGTAGTAATAAAATCATGTGTATGGGCTTCTACACCAGGAGTTACTCGAATTAGTACATGCATTTTTTGTTTTCTTTGTGTAGATAATTTTTTCAATACATCAATTTCATAAAAATTATCTATCACAATACATCCAATTTTAGATTCAAATGCAAATTCTAATTCTTGTAAGCTCTTATTATTTCCATGAAAATGGATTTTTTCGCTTGGGAATCCTGCTTGTATTGCAGTAAATAACTCTCCACCTGAAACTACGTCAACAGATAATCCTTCTTGTGTAGCAACTTGATAAATCGCAACACTTGAAAAGGCTTTACTAGCATATGCAACTTGTGCTGAAACGGAAGCCTTTTTAAACGTATCGATAAAGCCACGCGCTCTTTTTCTAAATAATGCGAGGTCATAAACAAAAAGTGGCGTTCCATATATGTTAGCTAATTCTATAGTATCTACACCACCGATAGATAAATGGTCATTATCTGTAATTGTTTGTGTTCCGTATAAATGCATCCAATCTCTCCTATCGTATCCATGATCATTTGTAATGAATACACGGAATTTTCTATATCATGAACTTTATCACGATAGGAGAACAGATGCAACGGCTCAACTCATGAACGTTTTCGATCCTTAGCTCCAACAATAAATGGTCTTGGTGCATCATTTGTCATTGGATATCGTATTAGTACATGTGCGAAAGCATTTGGGAAGAATGGAATAAGTGGCCATAAATACGGCACTTTCATTGGTTTTAACGAAGCCATATACCATACTGTACCTAAAATACCAATAAAGAAACCATTGACTCCAAAGGCGGCTGTTAGTAACAATAATAAGATTCTGAAAATCTTAACGGATACACTCAGTTCATACGATGGGATCGCAAAAGTGAAAATAGCAGAAACCGCTGTATAAAGGACAACCTCCGCAGAAAACAGTCCTACGTTTATGGCAATTTGCCCAATAATGATACCTGCTATAAGTCCCATTGCCGTCGACAAAGGCGTTGGCGTATGGATAGCTGCTAATCTCAAATATTCTATACCAATATCTGCTACCAGAATTTGTACAAGGAGAGGGACAGAGGTTTTTTTATTGAGACCTATAAAGTCCATAAATGAAGGGACATATTCGGGATGTTTAACAAGCAGAAACCAAAGTGGTAGTATGAAAAAGCTAAGAAAAACTCCAAAAAAGCGTAGAAATCTTACGACCGTTCCAATTGCAGGTGCCTGTCTATACTCTTCAGCATGTTGCAAATGATGAAAAAGAGTCACTGGCACTAATATAACAGAAGGAGAGGTGTCAACAACAATTGCAATATGTCCTTCTAATATATGCGCTGCCACAATATCAGGTCTTTCACTATATCGTACAAATGGTAACGGATGATAGCGTTGTTTGATTAACCATTCTTCTAATGATTTATCTGCCATCGTCAGTCCATCGTGTTCAATTTTCTTTAAGCGTTCCCTTATATAATTTAAATGCTCTTCATTGACAATTTCTTTCAAATAGACAATTGCTAAATCCATTCGGCTTTTTTCCGTCACTTGATGTAACTCAAAGCGTAATGATGTATCACGGATTCTTCTACGAATAAGAGCAGAATTTAAAATAATATTTTCTGTAAAACCATCCCTTGATCCTCGAATAACTTTCTCGTTGTCTGGTTCCTCAGGATTTCTCCCTGGATAATTTCTTAAATCGGCTGTGATTGCGATACCAGAAGGTGTTATAAAAGCTACTTGTCCACTCATAATAGCAGTTAATAATTTATCTTTTGAAGTTTGCAACTCCCAAGAAAAAAACGGAAAGGACTCAAAGAAATAATCTGCCTCAGCTTGGACACTTTCTTTCTTTGATGGTCCCTGTTCCTCATCTGATTTAGACTCATGTAATTCATCTTTATCTTGTTTTATTTCTAATTTAGCTCTTCCTGACGAAAATTTATCTCTTTCATATACAGATGTCGGCTGGATTGCTGTTAATAATCGAGTGTAATTTTGACTATCGATTAAACCGTTAATATTTATCGTAAAAACATCCATATTATGAACATGAATATATTTCATATTAATATCGAAGCTTTCACTTTTCCCAAATTGGGAAATCATGAAAGCTTCTGCTGCTTCGTTACTTTGAAAAATTGCTTGTGTTTCACTGTTAGTACTATTACTCATGATCTGCCACCTTTATCAATTGTTCATATTGCTGATCTGTAAGCCAAATTTTCAGTTGTGCTAAAATTCGCTTTTCTAGACGTGAGACTTGAACTTGTGAAATACCTAATCTTTCAGCAATATCACTTTGCGTACAGTCGAGATAATAGCGTAAATAAATGACAGACTGTTCACGTTTACCTAGTCTTTCGAGCATATCTTTTAACGGAATATGTTCAAATGGCTTTTCTGATCGCTCATCTTTCATTTGATCCATTAAACTTATTGGATCACCATCACTTTCAAAAATTTGCTCATGAAGCGATGCGGGATCACGCAAAGCATCACTAGCCATAGTAATATCATCAATTGGCACATCAAGTATTGTTGCCAATTCTTGAATTGTTGGGGGTCTCTCATTATCTTTTAGAAAATCGTCTGTAGCATGACGGATTTTATAATTCAACTCTCGTATTGAACGACTAACTTTAACCATCCCATCATCACGAAGAAACCTTTGAATTTCACCAATAATCATTGGTACAGCATATGTTGAAAATTTCACTGGATAAGATAAATCAAATTTATCAACAGATTTCATCAGTCCAATACATCCTATTTGAAAAAGATCTTCTAAATCGGCACCCCTTGAAGTAAAACGCTGAACAATTGACCATACAAGTCTGGTATTTCCCTCTACCATTTCTTTTCTCGCCGCTTCATCCCCTGCCTGCGCTAATTCAATAAGTTCTCTCATTCTTTCCTGTGTCAGTAATTCTTTTGACGCTTGCGGGTTTGATGTCATTGTTCTCACCTTACATAAAGCGGCTCTTGTACTGGTTGAAATTGTTTCTTAAAGGTGACGGCCGTTCCTTTCCCTGGTTCTGATTGCACAGCTAGTTGATCCGTGAAACTTTCCATTATTGTAAAACCCATACCTGATCTTTCTAGCATTGGTTTTGTCGTATATAGTGGTTCCATAGCTTGTTTTACATTTTCAATACCAACGCCTTGATCTAAAATTGTAATCGTTACTTCTCTTCCTTGGCGTGAAGCCTGCACTGTAACAATACCATTTGGATTTTCATCATATCCATGAATAATTGAATTTGTTACAGCCTCAGAGACAACTGTTTTAATTTCTGATAATTCTTCTATTGTCGGATCTAAAACAGCTAGAAAACTTGTTATTGCAATTCTAGCAAGTGCTTCATTATCACTAATTGCTAAGAATGATAGTGTCATTTCATTATCCATGAAGAATCCCCCCTAAACTTTGGATGGCTTCTTGCTCTGATTCATGCCAGATATATTTTCCTAATCCTGAAAACTGAAAAATTTTCTCCATAGTTGAAGAAGGTTTGATGATTAAAGTACGACCATTCTGTACTTGTAGGTCTCTCATCCTACCTAAGATTAACCCTACTCCTGCACTATCCATAAACTGTAACCCCTCTAGATTCCAAATAATATCTTGTACATATCCACTGTAAATAGCTTGCGAAATATCTTCTCGGATATGGCGAGCTGCATGATGATCTAGTTCTCCTTTTAATCTGATAATCGCAATTTTTTCTGAAGTAATTTCAATATGGTGCTGCATTTACATACCTCCTTTTCAAAAACTATTCTACCTAAGAATAGAAGAATCCTATGCCCTGACAATTTAACAATCAAAACGCTAAAGATAGAAAAAATACGACAGCTACCATCCGTTAGTATGTATTTAAATCATGATTTTTAATCATGGAAAAACATTTCAATCAAAAAATATTCTAATGTTTTTCGATGATCAGATTGGTTATCAATTGCACTTTCCTACGAAAGGAAAATCATTTAGAATTCGCGTGTATTTATGGGTGATTTACTTGCGTTTTCGTATAATCTACTTACGATTTTCTGAATGAACCTCTTCTATATTTTCAGTCCCTAAATTCTGCCCAGTAGAGAAGCGGATATCTAAAAAGGGTAAAGAACTTTGTCAGATATCCTCATCTTTTGGATTCAAAAAATTCTTCAATAAACTGTTTGAATAGAGTTCAAGGAAAAAGTTAGCTCCCTCCGTACTACCAAATAGAATAAACACGGTAAAAAATTTTTAAAAATTACACTTGTCAAGACCATGGTTTATCTTAAAAAAATAGAAAAAGGTATCGAGAGGAAGTTGTTCTCTCGATACCTTTTGTCGATACTTAATACTCTATCAAATTGTTCTTGGGCAATGTGTTGTTCACACTGCTATCATCTATTCTGTAATGATAGCTTCAATCAATTTAGGTGCATTTACCTTTTCGGTAGAAACCTCAATATTTGCGTAAATTTTATCCATTACTTCTTTTACATCTTCACGATTTGAATAAATGGTAACGAGTGATTCACCAGCTTGTACAGCTTCTCCTACTTTTTTGCGAAGAACTAATCCAACCGCTAGATCAATTTCAGATTCTTTTGTTGCTCGTCCTGCGCCTAATAACATTGCGGCAGTACCAATTTCATCTGCAACAATATGACTAACAAAGCCTGGTTCTTTTGCAGGTACTTCAAATGTATATTTGGCTTGTGGAAGTAATGATAGGTCATCCACTACCGCAGGGTTACCCCCTTGACCTTTGATGAACTTTTTAAATACTTCTAAAGCAGCACCATTTGCAATGACTTCTTCTAGCTCTTTACGAGCTTCTTCGATTGTTTTTGCATGACCACCAAGTACAACCATTTGTGAACCTAATGTTAGACAAAGTTCTGTTAAGTCTTTTGGTCCTTTTCCACTTAATGTTTCGATTGCTTCTTTTACTTCTAATGCATTTCCGATTGCGTAACCTAGAGGTTGGTTCATATCAGAAATAATTGCCATTGTGTTTCGTCCGACATTTTTACCAATTTGAACCATAGCATGAGCAAGTTTTTTTGAATCTTCCACTGTTTTCATAAATGCGCCGTCACCTGTTTTAACATCTAAAACGATGGCATCTGCACCAGCAGCAATTTTTTTACTCATAATAGAACTTGCAATCAAAGGTATACTTGGTACTGTACCTGTTACATCACGTAATGCGTATAATTTTTTATCAGCAGGTGTTAAGTTACCACTTTGACCGATAACAGCTAATTTTATGTCATTTACTTGTTTAGTAAATTGATCAGTAGTAAGTTCTACATGGAAACCTTCAATAGACTCTAATTTATCGATTGTCCCACCTGTGTGACCTAATCCGCGACCACTCATCTTTGCAACAGGAACACCTACTGCAGCAACTAGAGGCCCTAGTACAAGCGTTGTTGTATCACCTACACCACCTGTTGAATGCTTATCTACCTTTACACCCTCTATTCCTGACAGATCAATTTGATCACCTGATTGTACCATTGCCATTGTAAGATCAGCACGTTCACGATCCGTCATATCTTGGAAATAAATAGCCATTGCCAGACTACTTGCTTGATAATCAGGAATTGAACCATTTGTATAACCTTCTACAAAAAAGTGAATTTCTTCACTCGTTAATTCATATCCATCACGCTTTTTCTCAATAATATCAACCATTCTCATGGTATCATCCCTCACTTATTTTAAAAGTTGCAAAAAGCTTTTACCGTATTCAGGCAATTCAACCCCAAAATTTTCAGCAACTGTTGCACCAAGTGATGCAAATGTGTTCATTTTTGGAAGTGCTTTTCCTTCTTTAAATCGTGGTGAAAACGCAATCAATGGAACGAACTCACGAGTGTGATCAGTTCCTGGGAATGTTGGATCATTACCATGGTCGGCTGTGATCATTAGTAAATCATCTTCATCCATTAATTCTAAGACCTCAGGAAGACGTTGATCAAATTCTTCAAGGGCTTCACCATAACCTATTGGGTTACGACGGTGACCATATTTTGCATCAAAATCTACAAGGTTTAAGAAGGATAGACCATGAAAATCTTTTTTCACAACTTTTACTAGTTGATCCATGCCATCAGTATTGTCTTTTGTTCGAATTGCTTCCGTTACACCTTCACCATTATAAATATCAGAAATTTTCCCTAATGCAATAACATCTAATCCAGCATCTTTTAACTCATTCATTACTGTACGACCAAATGGTTTTAACGCATAATCATGACGGTTAGAGGTACGAGTAAAGTTCCCAGGTTCCCCTACAAATGGACGTGCAATTACACGTCCTACTAGGTATTCGGGTTTTAAAGTAATTTCACGTGCAATTTCACAGATTTTATATAATTCTTCAAGAGGTATAACATCCTCATGTGCTGCGATTTGTAGTACAGGGTCAGCAGATGTATAAACAATAATCGCCCCTGTTGCCATGTGTTCTTTACCAAAGTCTTCGATAACTTGTGTACCTGATGCTGGCTTGTTACATAGTACTTTACGTCCCGTACGTTCTTCTAGTTCATCAATTAATGATTGTGGGAAACCATTGGGATAGACTTTAAAAGGTTTGTTTATATTAAGGCCCATAATTTCCCAGTGACCTGTCATTGTATCTTTACCTACTGAAGCCTCTTGCATATAACCATAATGTGCTTCTGGTCTTTCAACGGATTTCATACCTTTAAGATCTTCAAGTCCAATTAAGCCTCGAATATTTGTGTAGCCAAGACGTTGCATATTTGGCATTGATAGCCCTTTCATTTCATGAGCAATATGTCCAAGTGTGTCAGCACCAACATCATTAAATTTAGCCGCATCTGGAGCTTCGCCAATACCAACTGAGTCCATAACGATTACGTGAATACGTTTAAACGGTTTTATGTTCATCAAAATATCCTCCTTGTTCATACATTCATTCTATCAAATTTCGAAAAAAAATAAAGGTCAGACATCTGACAAAAGAAAAATTATGCTCTAGGGTGAAATTGTTTGTAAACTTCAGATAATCTTGTCTTACTAATATGCGTATAAATTTGTGTTGTCGCAATATCTGCGTGACCTAGCATTTCTTGTACAGCTCTCAAATCGGCTCCATTCTCAATTAGATGTGTTGCAAAAGAGTGTCTTAAAATATGTGGTGTTAATTCTTTATCAATGCCGGCTTTTTCAGCATACCCCTTCATTAATTTCCAACAACCTTGTCTAGTTAATCTTTTCCCTCTTTGATTAATAAATAACGCTTCTGTTCGTAATTTTACATTTTCTAATTGGAAACGAGCCTTATTTAAGTAGTTAGTGCAAGCTTCAATGGCAGAATTCCCCAAAGGGATAATACGTTCTTTTCCACCTTTACCAAATACCCTTACAAACCCCATCGTTAAATGTATGTCATCTAAATTAAGTTCAATACACTCGCTCACACGCATCCCAGTTGCATACAGTAATTCCAACATGGCACGATCACGAACCCCCTGTGGTTTAGCAACATTTGGTGCGGCAATTAAACGATCGATTTCTTCTATTGATAATACTTTTGGTAATTTTTGTTCAATTTTCGGCATTTCAATATGAACGGTTGGATCATGGTCGCATCTCTTTTCTCTCAGTAAGAATTGATGAAAAGAGCGAATAGATGAGATATGTCTGGAGACAGTACGAGCAGATATCCCCTTGTTTCTCAATGATTGTAAATACTGCATTATATGAAAGCGATCTATATTATCGAAGGTTTCTAGCTGCTGCGTTTCGAAGATATTTTTGGAATAATCTTTAATATCACGATTATATGATTGTAATGTGTTTTCTGATAATTGGCGCTCGACTCGAAGAAAATGTATGTAATCTGCTATCGCATCTTGTATTTCCTGTTTCACAGCTAAACCCCTCCCAAGTTAAAAGTAATCTTGCTTTAACAATTGAATAAACATTTTTCAATTGAAAGCTTTAAAAATGGCTTTCGATTCGAAGATTTGCAACAAAAGTCTGCACAAGGCTTCTTCGTTCTTCAAATAAAAAAGGACAGCACCACCGCCATCCTTTACTAATTCGCTATAAACTATTGATCGTTAGTATGTTTGTTTTTTTCTTCCTCGGCATGCTTTTCGTTACAACGCCAGCAAATACCATGGAATGTCAAACGGTGATCTTTAATCTGGAAATTCCATCTTCTTTCAACCACCGCTTCCACGTCTTCGAGTAAATCTTCTTGAATTTCATCGACGGCGCCACATTCGATACATACGAGGTGATGATGAAAGTGAGCTGCTCCTTCTTGTCGTAAATCATAACGAGACACTCCATCGCCAAAATTAATCTTGTCGACAATTTTCAGTTCTGTTAGTAACTCTAATGTACGATATACAGTCGCTAGACCGATTTCTGGTGCTTTTTCCTTCACTAAAAGGTAAACATCTTCAGCACTTAAATGATCTTCCTCATTTTCTAAAAGTACTCTAACCGTCGCTTCTCGTTGTGGCGTCAGTTTATAGCTAGCACCATGTAATTGTTTTTTAATTCGATCAATACGGCTCTCCATACGACGCCCCCCTAAACTTCTACCATTATACCAAATGTTTAAATCTCATTACAAGATTAAGCGACTAATTCTTTGTAATGATTATTTACTGATAATAATTATCAATAAATAATTAGAAACTAAAACATGAAATGAATGATAAGAAGTTCAATGAAAAAGATAATTAAAGTCATTATACTAATAACAACAATTCTCTTCCAATGTATACCCTTTTTTCGACTATTATAAAATGGTTTTGGTACGAGGACAATAGAAAATAATAATAACAAACATGTGTACATGAACTGCACAGGGAACCACCAAAGTGCATAGTTCCAAAAAGCATTTTGTGTAGCAATTAAATACGCTGAACAGAAACCGAAGAATGCACTTTTACTTACAACAACTAGTCTTGTAACATGTCTAAACCATTGATGCGTAGCAAGTAACACTAAAAAGAGATAAGGCATGATGATCGGCCATAATGATTGCCACAATTTTGGCTTTCCTTCTAATTGTAATCGAGGGTCCATAATGGAAATTAACCATTCACTTTGAGCGGGTGTTGACATTTTGAATGCGATAATACCTCCGATAAAGCCAATTGAAATGATTAGAAAAAAATAAGTTATTTGCAATGAGCGATTCACTAGGTCACCTACTTTCTATTAGTACAACCTATGCTGATCACTCTTAAAAATACCTTATTTTAATAGATTATTTTTCGCCCACATAATTGCCAAAATTGTTTTAGCGTCAAAAATACGTTGTTCTTTCACTAATTGTTCCGCTTCTTCTATAGAAACTTCTAATAATTCGACAAATTCATCTTCATCTAAACTTGCTGGTTGTTCGATTTTAAATAAATTTTTTGCAACAAACAAGTGAATTACTTCATCCGCAAAACCTGGAGATGTAGCAAAAGATTGAATAAGCTCCAGATCCATTGCTCCATAACCAGTTTCTTCTTCTAATTCTCGAATAGCCGTTAGTTCTGGCTTTTCACCAAGTTCTAATTTTCCAGCAGGTATTTCTATAATGCTCCGTTCAAGCGGCTTACGGAATTGTTCTACCATGATAATTTTCCCTTCGCTTGTAATAGGGATAATAGCTACTGCACCAGGATGTTTCACTAATTCTCTTGTTGCAGTTTTACCATTTGGTAATGTAACTTGATCCACTTGTACCTTGATTACTCTACCTTCAAAGATATTCTTTGTAGATAGTGTCTTTTCTTCAAATTTTTTCATCTAAAAACCCTCGCTATTGTTCTTTTACTTAAAATCATTGTACCATTATCTTTAGAGGAGGGATATATATTGAAAAAACGTCAATTAGGCTCAAGCAACTTACATATTTCTGAAATTGGTTTAGGTTGTATGTCTTTACCAACAAATTTGCAAGATGCTTCCTATATTATGGATTCAGCACTTGACTATGGTATTAATTATTTCGATACTGCAGACCTTTATAACCGTGGCTTAAATGAAGAAATTATTGGCCAATTTATGAAAGAAAAAAGACAGGATATTATCTTAGCAACTAAAGTAGGGAACATTTGGGATTCATCAGGCGATTCTTGGCACTGGGATGCTTCTAAAACTCATATAAAAGAAGGGATTAAAGATAGTTTACATCGCTTGAAAACAGATTATATAGATCTGTATCAATTACACGGAGGTACAATGGAAGATAACTGGGATAATATAATAGAAGCATTCGAAGAACTAAAACAAGAAGGTATGATTCGTGAATATGGTATTTCATCTATTAGACCTAATGTTTTAAAACGTTTCTTGCCAACTAGCAATGCTGTTTCAGTTATGATGCAATATAGCATGCTTGATCGAAGACCGGAAGAGTGGTTGGACTTTATCGCAGATCAAGGAGCCTCTGTTGTAACTAGGGGTTCTCTGGCAAAAGGTTTACTAACTAACGAATGGCAAAAACGCTTGATAAATACAAATGGCTATCTAACTTATTCACAGGAAGAACTTGAAAATATTTTAACTAAAATCACCAATTCTACAACTTCTATTCATGCGGTTGCACTTAAAACAATTTTACAGCATCCAACAATTGCTTCTGCAGTCGTTGGAGCAAGCTCAAAAGAACAATTAGTTACTACGATGAAAGCTTATAAAGAGATGGATGCAATTATTAATATCAAAGAGCTTATCGGTTTTACTAAAGAAGATACCTATACATCGCATCGTGACTAAAAAAATGCGAGAAGGAGTTATACTTCTTCTCGCATTTTCACATTAAAATTTAGAACCTTTATCTCCATACTCTTCAAGTAGTTCTGCAAAAGATTTATTTTTTTCACGCTGTTTTCTTTCGAATGCAAGTTGTGCCTCTTTTTCTTCTTGCATTTGTTGTTCTTTTTCTACTAGCTCTTTTTTAGCTAGTTTTAATTTAGCTACAACATCACCATTAAGTTGATCTTGTAAAGTTAACTTTTCTTCTTTGTCGATTGTATTCATTTGAGTGTGATTTTGTTGTTGTCTTTTTTTCTTTGCCATTTCAATTTCCCCTTTTTAAAACTCTGGTACGATTATTATCAGTTCATTTTATCCCTTAAGTACATTCTTTATCAACAGTTAATACAAATCCTTCATACAATATAGAAGAGAAAATGGCGAATAAAAAATTATAAATTACTCAAAACCATCGTCAATACACTTATCATTAGCCTAAAATTTGCCTTTTTCAACTATCCTTCTTTAAAATAAAGCTTAGGAGAGTGTACTTTATTTTAAATGTATCAAAAGTTCAACAAAATTGTCGTTCTTAGTGTATTGAAATAACACTATCGGAGAAAAAACACTAAATAATTCGGAATAATAGTTAAAAGTATTTCAATCCATTAAACATTTACAACCTTTTCAAATGAAGAAATTTAGTCATATCAACAAAATTAGAGGGTGGGTGTTGAATATGAAAAAAAGGATTATTTGGTCTTTTGGATTAATTACAGGTATCGTTGGGGGAATCCTCTCTCTTATTGGTTATCTCGTAACAAGTCGGATTATTTATATCAAGAAAAAGGATGATACTTTCATCTTAGAACGCGAAAAAAAAGCATTGAGATATGATGAAAAATGGTATGAATCAGTTGATAAAGAGTACTTAAGTATTCAATCACCTAATGGCTATCTCATTAAAGGAATTTATTTTAAACCTTTACAAACAGCAAATACAATGATTGTTTGCCATGGTGTGACAGAAAACAAAGTGAACTCTATTAAATATGTTCGACTATTCGAAAGGCTAGGATTTAATACGGTCGTTTACGATCATAGAAGACATGGTGAATCCGGTGGTAAAACGACAAGCTATGGTTATTATGAAAAATTTGATCTACAAGCCGTTCTACATTCAATAACTGAAAGATTAGGCACTGACGCACTTATTGGCGTACACGGTGAATCAATGGGAGCTGCTACGACCTTATTATATGCTGGAACATTAGAAGACAAAGCGGACTTTTATATTGCCGATTGTCCATTTTCTGATTTCTCGGAAGAACTTTACCATTTACTTACAAAACAAACGCCCTTTAAGAGTCCATTTGCCATTAGGCTTGCAAATATATTCTTGCGCTTACGTGACGGCTATTGGTTAAAAAGCATTGCACCCCGTACTGCTGTTACTAATATTGAAAAACCTGTACTTTTTATTCACAGCTTACCCGATGATTTTATATTACCCGGTATGACCATCGAATTATATCGATTAAAGAGAGGTCCTAAAATGTTAAAACTATTTGAACAAGGTGCACATGCCCAATCATTCAACGCAAACCCCAAAGAATATGAAGAAACGGTTCGAGAATTTATTAAAGAATATGTATTAAATAAGGACCATTTCGCCAAATAAAATTGTATAATAAAAATGCCAACAAAAGATATTTTTGTTGGCATTTTTTAAAATTGGTAATTAAACTATTTAAAATTGAGTTATATAAAATGACTGTCCATAAAGATTATTAACAAATTGGACAAAGCAAATTATTTATTGCTCAATTTATTCATTTGATTCATCATTTGTTTGATTTGTTTTTCTGATGGTTTACGTCCCATTTGAGTCATCATCATACGTAGCATTTGTTCATTAATTGGTGGGTTTTCTTTTAAATATTTGAACATATATTGACGAGCCATAAAGAAACCGCCAACTAAACCTACGATTAATGCTACTACTATTAAAGCAATTGCTAATCCAGTACTCACTAAGTTTCCTCCTCTAAAATTCGCATACGAGAAATGTTTCTCCAAAGAGGATTATACAATAAAAACTACTTCGATACTACTATTTATCTGATTATCCCTCAGCTACAACAGAAAATTTAGGTGGTTTTAGCCAGCCACATTCCATTTCATTTTTATTAAATCCGATAAAACATGAACTAATTTTGGATAATGTTGCAAATAAATCTAATTCCAACATACGAGATCCAACACAGGTTACTACCATGTAGTATGGTTGAATTTCAATATGTAAATCTCCTTTAAACTCGTTTGTCAAAAAAATTTCATGATTCTTCATATGAATAGCAGTAAAATTTTCATATAAATATTGCTCAATAAAAGCTTCAATTTCTTTTATCGGCAATAATTCACATAAATATGCTAATTCCTGCGATGGATAAAAAGCATTTTGTTCAGTTTTTAATCCATTAATTAATTCGAATAATAAACGCTCTCTCCCGTATACAAATGACTGATGCTTTTTTTTGACATGAAAGATTGAGTAAACACGCATCTATTGTCACTCCCTTCTTTCATGTTATTATACCTTTATTTTATCGAATATTTTGTCAATTTGAACTGTAAATAATACACTTTCTTTGTCAAAAAACAAAAAGTAGAGGCAAATTACCTCTACTTTTTTTAATCCACTATTTTTCAAATAATGCTTTTACTTTAGAAACGACATTTTCAACTGTAAATCCATATTCTTTCATAACAATTTCGCCTGGAGCACTTGCGCCAAAACCATCAATTGCAAGTACATCACCTTCAAAACCAGTATATTTATGCCAACCAAATGAAGATGCCATTTCGATTGCTAAACGTTTTGTTACTGCTTTTGGCAATACGCTTTCTTTATATGCTTCGTCTTGTTCTTCAAAACGAGCAAAATCCGGCATTGAAACAACTGTTACATTGATTCCTTCTTTTGCAAGTTCAGCTTTCGCTCTTACTGCTAATTGTACTTCAGAGCCAGTTGCTAAAAGTAATGCATCTGCAACGTCTTTATTTGCTTTTTCTACAACATAAGCGCCTTTCGCAACGCCTTCATACACTTTTTGAACATCAACATCTAGAACTGGTAAGTTCTGACGTGATAATACCAATGCTGTAGGTCGTTTTTTAGAAGATACTGCAAGTTTCCAAGCTGCTGCTGATTCGTTAGCATCTGCTGGACGAATCACAGATAGATTTGGCATTGCTCGCAATGCTGCTAAGTGTTCGATTGGTTCGTGAGTTGGACCGTCTTCCCCTACTGCAATTGAATCATGTGTGAAAACATATGTCACAGGAAGTCCCATAAGTGCAGATAGACGAACTGCTGGACGAATATAGTCAGAGAATACAAAGAATGTGCCACCAAATACGTTTAATCCGCCATGAAGCGCCATACCATTAAGTGCTGCACCCATTGCAAATTCACGAACACCGAACCAAATATTACGGCCTTCACGATCTGTTGCTGAGAAGTCGCCTGCACCTTTAATCGTTGTTTTGTTTGAACCAGCAAGATCGGCACTACCACCAAAGAACGCTGGAATTTTTTGTGCTAATGCATTAATTACTTCACCTGAAGATGAACGTGTTGCAATTGATTTACCAGCTTCATAAGTTGGAATTTCAGCATCAAAATCTGCTGGAAGTTCGCCAGAGATAGCTTGTTCTAATTGTGCACTTAATTCAGGATATGCTTCTTTGTATGTTTCAAATTGTGCATTCCAAGCCGCTTCAGCTTCTTCTCCTTGAACTTTTGCAGCTTGTTTAAATGTTTCATATACTTCTTCAGGTACGAAGAAGTCTTCATTATCCCATTCGTATGCTTGTTTTGTAAGCACTACTTCATCTTTACCAAGAGGTGCTCCGTGGGAAGCTGATTTACCAGATTTGTTTGGTGAACCAAAACCAATTACAGTTTTAACCTCAATTAAAGTAGGTTGACCTTTATGGGCTTTTGCAGTTTCAATTGCATTATTAATCGCTTCAATGTCGTTACCGTCTTCTACTAATAAGTAGTTCCAGCCATATGCTTTAAAGCGTTCTGCTGTATTATCAGAGAATGATTTGTTTAAATCACCATCTAAAGAGATGTCATTACTATCATAAAGAACAATCAGTTTTTCTAATTTTAAGTGGCCTGCAAGTGAAGCCGCTTCTGCAGAAACACCTTCCATTAAGTCACCATCACCGCATAATGCAAATGTATAGTGATTAATAATGTCGTTTTCAGGTTTGTTATAAACACCTGCTAAATGTGCTTCAGCCATTGCCATACCGACTGCCATTGAAATCCCTTGTCCTAGTGGGCCAGTTGTCGCTTCTACACCAACTGTATGACCAAATTCAGGGTGTCCTGGAGTTAATGAACCCCATTGACGGAAGTTTTTAATTTCTTCCATTGGAAGATCATAACCACCTAAATGTAGTAAGCTATATAAAAGCATTGAACCATGTCCTGCGGATAATACAAATCGATCACGGTTAAACCATTTAGGATTTTTTGGATTATGATGTAATTGTTTTGTCCAAAGAGTATAAGCCATAGGTGCTGCACCCATTGGTAAACCTGGATGACCAGAGTTTGCTTTTTCAATTGCATCGATAGACAAAGTACGGATTGTATTAATTGCAAGCTGATCTGCTTGTTGAGTCATGAATATAGACATCCTTTCTAAAAGCAAAATATTATTCTATTACAGTGTAGTCAACATTTCTACATAAAACAATGTTTTTTAGACAATTGTTCTGTTAATTTAAAGGTTTGTTTTTTTGTTGCTTTGCTCGCAATTTTGCTGGAGTCACTTCATCACCATTTGGATCGAAAATACGAACATTTTCAATTGTGCCCCTCATTGACTCGCGAAAAGTATCCAAATATTCTTTACGAAGTGCAGTTTGTTCTTTCGCTTCTTCAACAGTCAAACCTGTCTCTTTTGATTTCTTCGATAAATAGTTAATACGCTGAATTTTTTCTTTTGGTAACATATTATACACACCTTTCATTACTACCTTAACTTAAAGGTATGCAAAAAAAGCTTTAAGCGCAAGCTTAAAGCTCCATTTAAACGACAAAATCTATCATACTTTTGCTATTTAACATATTATTGGGATTCTTTTTTCTAAATTCAAGAAGTTATAACAGACTAATCAGTAAATACACGGCTGTTCCCCATATAAATAATGCAGAAATTTTATTTAATATCACAAAAACGTTTTCAGAAATATGTAACCTTTTTAGGCCAGCTCCTACAACCATTATTCCAAAAAACCAAATCCATGAAACACCCATACATGCAACAGCAAATAGAATTTGATCAGACCCTTTATACTTTAATGCGCTTGTCCCAATAACACCAACTGTGTCTAACAATGCATGTGGATTTAATAACGATACCGATAATGCAAAAAAGACTTGTTGTTTAATTGGTAGTGCCGATTTCCCTTTAATCTCTACAGAATTTGAGCCCCATATCACTTTACCCATATATAGTAAAAAGAAGATGCCACCAATTAATAAAATAAGACGAATCCATTCAAATTGCAAAACAATTAATGATAACCCAAAAACAGCTAAAATAATTAAAAATGTATCGCAAAGTGCTGCTGTTATAGCTGCAGGTATTGCTTTAAAAATATTGGGTTGTGTTACTCCTTGAGAAAAAACAAAAATATTTTGTACGCCTAAAGGAACAATTAAGCCGAATGCCAAAATAATTCCATGAATAAATGCTTCCATTATACAACTCCCTTTCTTTTACCATCGTACTATGTTATATAAATAAGAAAAGGTCCAATTGGATGGTAATAAAACCACCCAATTTTCAAAAGGGGGAAAATAGCATGTGGAAACCAACTAGGAAGGCATCAATTAGTATACAACGCCAAATTATTAACTGGATTTTAGATCAAATCCAGTCAGGTGACTGGGGTGTAGGGACTAAGTTACCCCCACAGCGTCAGCTTGCAATACAATTTAATGTGAACCGTAGCACTATTCAACAGGCTTTAGAAGAATTAAAAGCAGATGGAATTTTAAACTCTAAAGTTGGTTCTGGTGTATTTGTTGCTAATAATTCATGGAACGTTTTAGCAAAAAACAACCAACCAAATTGGCAAAAATATATTGAAGCAAGTATCCATAGGCCTAACTACCATACGATTCAGCTAATAAACGAATTTGAGCAAGACGATTCAATTATTCGTTTAGGAACTGGAGAACTCTCCCCTTCTTTATTGCCAACTAAACAATTGAAAGAATCCCTACATAAACTGTCATTTGACGGAAAGGATTTTGGCTATTCTTCCCCTCAAGGTAGTACAAAATTGCGCCATGAACTATGTAACTATTTAAAAAAGCGTGGGATTACCACTAAACCAGAAAATATATTAATCGTATCAGGGGCATTACAAGCACTTCAATTGATGGCAGTGGGATTATTTGAAACAGGATCCATTGTGTTTCAAGACCCTATCTCGTATCTCAATTCTATTCATCCATTTCAATCATATGGAATGCAGATGAAATCCGTAAACCGAGATAAGCAACTTAAACAAACATTACAATTGAAGAAAAAGAATAGGCAATCGATTTTCTACACTGTTCCAACATTGAATAATCCCACTGGGAGAGTTTGGACATTTCAAGAGAAACAGCATTTATACAATACTTGCAAAGAACTACAAATCCCCATTATTGAAGATGATGTTTACTCTGAATTATTATTTCAATCTCCAATACCATCTATTAAATCCCTTGATACAGCTGGACAAGTTCTATACATTGGAAGTATTTCGAAAACATTAAGCCCAGGATTACGGATTGGTTGGATCGTTGGACCAACTCCTGTTATTAAAAGATTAGCTGATATTAAAATGCAGATGGATTATGGTTCAAGTGCCGTTTCACAAGAGATTGTGACATACTGGCTAACTTCAGACCTTTATGAAAATCATTTAATTGAATTACGAGAACATTTAAGGTTTCGTGCAAAATTTGTAGAGAATATTCTTAATCAACAGTTCAGTTCAATCGCTAAATGGGAAAATTCAAGCGGGGGTTTTTATATTTGGTTAAGATTTGATGAACCCATTGTAACAAAGGAATTTTTCTTAAAACTTCTTAAAAGAAAAGTATTGATTAATCCTGGTTATATTTATGATCCTGATGATTCAGACCATATTCGTTTGTCCTATTCATATGCCTCATTAGATGAATTAAAGAAAGGTTTACAAATCTTATACGAGGAAAGTCTAACCACAATAAAAAACAGTTGTACTCCTTAATTTGGAATACAGCTGTTTTCTGTAAGATAATATTTTTTCTAACGAATCCCTACTTTCCATGTTCCTCAACATATTCTTTATATCTTCTGTGTACGGTTGCTTTACTTAATTGAAATCCTAAACCTTTTAAAGTAGCCGTTATTTCTTCAAATGTCATACCTTTTTCTCTTAAACTAATTATTTGCTCAATTGGTATCTCAATCCGCTCTCTACCTTCTGGATTACCACGAACTTTCAAATTATTCTCAGGTCTATAACCATTTTGTACCGCTCTTTTCATGCCTCTTCTTATTTTAGCATTATGTAATTTACGTTGATATTCTTCAACAAGGGCTAAAATTTCAAGTAACATAGTATCCATATCATTTAACTGAATATTACCAGAATCACTTAAGGTAAATATATCAACATTCATCTTTTGCAATAAATGCAAAACTGCCATTCGTCCATTACCACGCCCTAAACGTGTTTCATCTTGAACAAATAAGGTAGAAATATGATAATCCTTTATAAATTCTAATAAATCTAATAAGCCTTCTCGATCAATATCATATCCACTATGTCGATCAGTGAATACTTTTGCTATTTCATAACCTTTAGATTGTGCAAACTCTCTTAACTCAATCTCTTGTCTTTCTATTGAAGTATCTTGTGTTTCTTTTTCTGTACTTACACGACAATACAACACTGCTTTACTATTCGTCATTTTCGTTCACTCGCCAATTCTATTCCTTCGTTTCCTAAAATAGTTTTTTTATATTCTGGGATAATTAAAGTATGACCAGCTATTATTTTATCGTCAATTATATTATTCTCATTTTTCACTATACGAACCCATTCATCGTTTGATAACTTACCTTTATATTGATCGGATAATGACCAAAGTGTATCTCCCTCTTGTATTTCAATATTTGTATATTTTGTAGTATCTCTATTTGAAATAAAAAGAATAATCATACCAATTGTTACGAATGCAATTACTAATGCTGTATTTTGATTTTTTTTAACCCAGTTCATATGAATCTCCCTTCCATCGAATGTTTGTTCGGAATGTATGTTCTCACTATAAAACGAACACTTGTTTTTGTCAAACGTTTTTTCGAACCTACGTTTGCATAGTTTGTTCGGTAATGCTATACTAAATTTAACAATTAGAAGAATACTAAGATAAGAGGTGAATGGATTGAAAAAAGTATCGAAAAGACAAGAAGATATACTAGAATTTATTAAAGAAGAAGTTCGTACAAAAGGATACCCACCTTCCGTCCGCGAAATTGGGGAGGCAGTGGGATTAGCATCAAGTTCTACTGTCCACGGGCATTTAAATAGACTTGAAAGCAAAGGACTTATTCGTCGAGATCCAACTAAACCTCGTGCAATAGAAATTTTGGATCAAGATAATATTTCAAAACAAGGCGTCATGCATGTTCCGCTAGTGGGAAAAGTTACCGCAGGATTGCCAATAACAGCGATTGAAAATATAGAAGAATATTTCCCTATTCCAGACTATTATGGAACTTCTGATGATCATATTTTCATGCTTGAAATTATGGGTGAATCTATGATTGAAGCAGGTATTCTAGATGGCGATTATGTGATCGTAAAACAACAAGCTACAGCAAATAACGGTGATATTGTTGTTGCAATGACAGAAGAAAACGAAGCCACTGTAAAACGTTTTTATAAAGAAGACGGTTTTTTCAGACTTCAACCAGAAAATTCTTCAATGGAACCCATTATTGTAGAAAATGTTTCTGTCCTTGGTAAAGTAGTAGGATTGTATCGAAATGTTCATTAATATCATATGAAAAAGCATCCAAATCTATTCTAATTAAATAGATTTGGATGCTTTTTTCTCCAATAATTTATTTGACACTTTTTATGACCAAACAATTCTAGGATTTTTTGTTACACAGTCAATATGAACATCTGCTTTTATCGTTCCTCCAAATGTATGATTGGATCCAAATGCAATATGAATCGTATTATACGCTTTTTCATCTTCTAAAATACGCCCTATAATTCTTGCCTCATAGTTCGTACCAATCCCTAATTCTGCTAACATTCGACCATTGCCTTCACCTAAAATTTTCAATAGTTCTTTTCCTTGCTCACCAGTTGCGTTCATTAATCGCCCATTTTCTATTGTAAGAAGTACAGGTTCTTTTATAAGTCCAATTCCCGCTATAGATCCCGTAATTAAAATCTCGCCATTAGCTTTTCCTTCTAGTGGGGCTATATACGCTTCACCTGAAGGAAGATTTCCTGATGCTGCTTTACTACGAAATACACCTGTACTAGGAATCCCTTTTCTTGATGCTATCGGAATGGTTAATTTATAAAATTCGGCGGTAAAAATTGTTACGTTTGAAGCTTTTGTAAGTTTTTCAGCTTGTTCCAATGTTTCTTTTTCAACTCTCGTATAATCAGCTTTCATAGCACCGTTTAGAAACATATCTTCTGTAATACCCGGCATTGTAATGACAGCTGTGCCATTTTCATTTGCCTTACGTCTTGCTACTGTATGTGTAAGTGAATATTTTGTTAAACAAAATACTACTGCGTAATTTAACATTTTCTCTGCTACTTCTGCAGGAGGTTCCTCTCCATCTTTTGAACGATCTTCCATCCTATAAAAATCACATTTCCATCCATCAGCGTCTAAACCTTCTTCAAACTGTTTTGCTAATTTACCTGTACTGTTATCTCCAATCACTAAAATATTGCTTGGCTTTTCAAGTGAGAAATTATGACTCATTAGATTTTTTACTATAGTATTTATATTCATCTTATCTCGTTCCCTTTCCGTTTTTATGTCCACTTTTATTATATCCTTTTCAACATAAAAAGCTTGCTAGAGATACTGTATCTTTATTAAACATCTCCTGATACTTACTACATAAAGTTTTCATAATATAATTTATGCCATTAATTATTATGATAAATAATTTGATTTTCATATATAATGCAAGGGGAAAAATATAACAAAAACAATTAATAGTGTAAAATTATTGTAATCAATAATTATTAAACCTTCGAATCTATTTCACACAAAAAAGGAGAATGGTATGGATATTAACATCATTTTTGAAGTTTTCCCACAATTAGAATCTGAAAATTTGATTCTAAGAAAAATAGAAGAGGAACATTTACAAGAAGTATTTACAATTTATAATAACAAAAATGTATTTGATTTCTGTGGAATTATTCCGAAGCATAATATACAAACAGTACGCAAAATGATCGGTCATTTTGAAAGAGATTATCATAAAAAAAGGAAAATCAAATGGGGTATTTTCAAAAAAAATACAAACAATCATTTGGTGGGAATTATTGAATGCATGGACTTTAATCAGAAAGTGAATATGGTAACTATTGGATATTATTTAGCAGAAGAATATTGGGGAAAAGGGATTGCATCAGAATCAGTTCGTACAATCGTTAGATTTTTATTTGAAAAGGCTAATATTAACCGTATTCAAGCCGAGGTAATGCCTGCAAATGAAATTTCTAAAAAAGTTCTCCAAAAAAATGGGTTTAAAAAAGAAGGATTAATTAGGCAAGCAACATTATGGCCCGGAAAAGGAATAATAGACATAGAAATATATAGCATTCTCAATGAAGATTATATTAACCATTAAATATGATAAATATGACAAAACTGAATGAGCTGGAAGTCTATTATTATAAAATGAATAAAATATCAATTATTTGCTAAAGATGAAAATGACGGTTATTCCACCGTCTGTTGAAATTCTCCTTATTTCGTATAAGCACGTTTGAATGAATCTTCAAGCGTGTTTTTTTATTTTATTCTCCTGTATTAAAGACCTTCTCCGTTTTGATACAAAAATTTAGATGTTCAGAATTTCCCTCTATGGTACATACATTTTAGGCTTGAGAACGCAATATAATACAGGACGTCGTATGACGCCCTATGATCATTGCATTAGTCATATAATCTTTTAACAGCTTCTAAAGAATTGGAAGCTAATGCTTTTCTTGCAGCATTATTAATAGCTTCCTCCTTACTTTCACCTATACCTTCACTGAATGGCTCAGGATAACCAGAATAATTCAATATAGCTCGATATAGACCTGTGAAAATGTCTTTTTCCCCGACAATGCCTTCAAAATCATGTCCGTATAAAAAGAAATTTTCTTTAGTAACCTGTTTCACTTTTTCACCTCCTATTTCCAGTATAAATAACGTGTTTATAGGGATTATATTACACATTTAATTAATATAACATAGAATAGTATTTTATTTTTGCATAAAACAAAAAGATACAGAAGATACAAATAAAAACAATACTGATTTATAAACTTTTGCACTTATTTGTTTTAGCATCTCTTATGATCTTAAATCCTCATAAATGGCTAGTTGTATCGAAAAACAACAGATACTCAAAAAATAATAAGGAAATTTGTAAAATAACAATAAGTTATTTGGAAGTGGAAATAAGGACGAGGATGAAATCAAGGACTAACTTAGTCGTTCAGAAAAGTTGGTCAATTTTCAGCTTGATAAGAGAACTATAACAGATTCGACTTTTCAATTTGTTTTTTATATAATCCAAGAATTCAGCTAGACTTACTATTCAGTAATGTTACTTGAAGCTGGAGAATAAATCAATTGAAAAACACGATGAAATGCACAAACAAAATAGTAGAATAATTGAATTTAAAAATTATTAAATCAAGAAGGATCATACATACATTTTCTTCATAATAAAAACCCTCCACAAAACTGTGGAAGGCATATAAAAAACACATCAGATGTGGATGTGTCTAATTTTTCAATATTCCAACTCAATAAAATTATGCTAAATAATTATGGTTATTCTAAGTTTAAGATTTAATGCGTTTCTCTGAACTTGAAATTATATTTCTTATTTATCTTTTGCGCAATTTGTCCTAGAAACTCTTGAACAGTCATTTTCTCAACTTTCTGCGTATACCAAGCAAGTTTTGCTCCCTTGTCTTCTTTATTATAATTAACTTGTGAAGGCATAAATGTCTTATTTTTATATGTGTAGTCAAATTTAATATAGAGTTTATTCTCTTTTGGACAATCAAGGATTACCTCATAAACCGGATTTTTAAATTCGGGTTGAAACTTAACTTTTCTAATTTTAGTTAACATGTTTATCTCCCCTTAAAAGTAGTCATTACATATACATTATACCATAGATTGTTAATCAATAAGGGTAACTCTCCTCAATCAGGCAGTTACATAAAAAAACGTTAGCCAATTGACTGCGTTTTTTCTCATGCATCGTTTAACAATTGGATTCAAGGCATTAAATTTACACTTTAAAAGAAGTTCAAGAACAATCATGTCATAAATCTATTCAAATTACTTCAGATATTTATTCACATGGAACGAGAACTAAGGAGAATGTATCGATTGAAAGATTGGATGAATACATGCAGAGAAAAACTACGAAATAATTAATGATAAAACTTTTATGGTCAAACAAAAAAATAATGACCACAAGCTAAATGCTTGTGGTCAAAGAAAAAGCGTTGAGGCTTAGAGCCCCAACGCTTTAAATCTTAGTACATTTTCATGTATTGGTCACGTTCCCATTGGTGTACTTGTGTACGGAACATGTCAAATTCGATTTCTTTTGCTTCACGGAAGTTAGCATAGATATGAGAACCAAGAGCTTCTTGAATTACTTTATCCTCTGCAAGAGCTGCAAGTGCATCGTTTAAGTTAGCTGGTAAGTTACCGATACCTGCTTCAGCACGTTCTTCAGCATTCATCACATAGATGTTACGATCTACTGCTGCAGGTGGTGTAAGTTGTTGTTCGATACCATTTAAACCGGCTTCAAGAATAACAGCCATAGCTAAATATGGGTTTGCAGCTGGGTCAACTGAGCGTACTTCGATACGAGTTGATAATCCACGAGAAGCTGGGATACGAATTAAAGGTGAACGATTTTGAGCTGACCATGCAATATAGCAAGGAGCTTCGTAACCAGGAACTAAACGTTTGTAAGAGTTTACTGTTGGGTTTGTAACAGCAGTGAATCCTTTAACGTGATTTAATACACCAGCCATGAATTGAAAAGCAGTTTCGCTTAATTGTAAATCTGCAGATTCATCATAGAATGCATTTTCTTTACCTTTGAATAATGAAACGTTACAGTGCATACCTGAACCATTTACTCCGAATAATGGCTTTGGCATGAATGTTGCGTGTAAACCATGTTTACGTGCAATTGTTTTAACAACTAATTTGAATGTTTGAATATTATCACATGCTTCAATAGCATTTGCATATTTAAAGTCAATTTCGTGTTGACCAGGAGCAACTTCATGGTGAGAAGCTTCAATTTCAAAGCCCATTTCTTCTAATTCCAACACGATATCACGACGGCAGTTTTCACCAAGGTCAGTTGGAGCTAAATCGAAGTAACCACCGTGGTCATTTAACTCAAGAGTTGGTTCTCCATCTTCATCTAATTTGAATAGGAAGAATTCTGGTTCAGGTCCTAAGTTGAAGCTTGTAAAGCCCATTTTTTCCATGCGGCCTAAGATGCGACGTAGATTATTTCGTGGGTCTCCTTCGAATGGAGTTCCATCTGCTTTGTATACATCACAGATAAAGCGACAAACAGTACCTTTTCCAGTTGTCCAAGGGAAAACAATAAAAGTATCTAAATCAGGATATAAGTACATGTCTGATTCTTCAATACGAACAAAACCTTCAATTGAAGAACCATCGAACATCATTTTATTATCAAGTGCTTTTTCTAATTGGCTTACAGGAATTTCAACGTTCTTAATAGTACCTAAGATATCTGTGAATTGTAAACGAATAAATTTAACTTCTTTTTCTTCTACAAGTCTACGAATATCATCTTTTGTGTATTTTCCCACACTAATCACTCTCCTATAAATTTACAATAAATTTTATAAAACCCGGTTCTTATAAAAAGAATCGAGATAAATCACCTTGTCTAATTGAGGATTTTTGCATCCTCTGTGCCTGTTGCATTTCTTCTCTTAAAATACGTCTTAAATCTTCATCTGTAATATCAGTTTTAGCTTGTTTTGCCAATACTGGCTCATTCTTCATTGCGAAGACCTTCTTGATACCTGCCATATTAATGCCTTGATCTAGTAAATCTTTAATTTCTAGTAAAACATCAACATCATTCAATGAAAACATCCGACGGTTGCCTTCAGTCCTTGCAGGTGTGATCAGCTCATGTTCTTCGTAATAACGAATTTGGCGAGCGGTTAAATCAGTTAGTTGCATGACTATACTGATTGGTAGTAAAGGCATGGTCTTACGTATTTCTTTACTCATTTCCTTCACCTTACCTTTCACACGATTAATCATACACCACGTCACATTTGTTGTCAATATCATGTTATAATTTCTAACATATATTTTTAAACTATTAAAAAAGCTCGTTAACACTGAGTTTACGAGCTTTTAATGATGTTTCTAGAATAATCCGCATATCTAAAATAACAAAAAATTTCAAATCAAAAAAATCATTTAAGTTTTCATATAATAATTAAAGATAGCCTAAGCTGTTACATCATACGACAAAGGCTATCTTGATCAATAGGTTATTTTACCGATTCAGTTCATTATTTCTGTAAGTTTTGAACAGCATTTAATATTGCATACTTCACATGTTCATATGTTAAACCACCTTGTACATAAGCTGTATACGGTGGTCGAATAGGCCCATCAGCAGATAACTCAATACTTGCACCTTGTACAAATGTACCGGCAGCCATGATTACATCATCTTCGTATCCAGGCATTGGGGCTGGCTCTGGAGCAAAATGTGCATTGACAGGTGAATTCGCTTGAATAGATTGACAGAATTGAATCATTTGTTCAGCTGTTTTAAAAGATACTGATTGAATTAAGTCCGTACGCTTAACGTCATAGCGCGGCGTAGGTGTCATTCCGATTTCCTCCAAAATCGCCGCTGTGAAGATCGCACCTTTTAATGCTTGTGCCACAACATGAGGCGCTAAGAAAAACCCTTGATACATATCTGGAAGAGCATTCAAAGATGGACCAGCCTCTGCACCAATACCAGGAGATGTCATACGATATGCACATTGTTCAACATATTTGGCTTTTCCTGCAATATAGCCCCCTACTTTTGCAAGGCCACCACCAGGATTTTTGATTAATGAACCTGCCATTAAATCTGCACCTAGTTCTGTTGGCTCAACTGCATCTACAAATTCGCCATAGCAATTATCCACAAAAATAATTGCATCTTCTTTAATTGCACGAATTTTTTTAATCATTTCAGCAATTTGTTCTATTGTAAATGAAGGTCTTGTTGCATATCCCTTTGAACGTTGGATAGCAATCACTTTCGTTTTGTCTGAAACTACTTTTTTTACAGTATCCCAGTCAACATCTCGGTCATCTATTAAATCAACATGTTGGTAGCTAATATTGAAGTCTTTCAGTGAACCTGTATCTTTGTCACCACCGTCTACAATTGACTGTAATGTATCGTATGGTTGACCTGTGATATAGATTAATTCGTCCCCTGGGCGCAAAACACCAAAAAGACTCAGCGTAATTGCATGTGTACCAGAAATAATTTGCGGACGTACAATTGCTGCTTCTGCACCAAATGTTTCGGCATATATACGTTCTAAATTATCACGACCTTCGTCATCATAGCCATATCCGGTAGAAGGATAAAAGTCGCTTTCACTTACACTATTATTCCGAAAAGCAGACAGTACTTTTTGTTGATTGTAAAAAGCCATATCATCTGCCTTTTCAAAATAGGGTTTCACTTTTCCCTCAATTTTTTTTGCTAAAGCTAATATTTCTTCCGTTAAATTGGACATATATGCCATTACTATCGACTCCATTTCTAAATTAAGTCCTATTCAATCTTATCAATTCTTTCTTATTCGTCAACTATTCGCGGTTATTTGATAACTTTAAACTATTCTTGCATATTTAATCATTTTTACCTATTTTCAGGACAACTAAAAGTCGGGAGTGCTATTTATCATGTAGTGTAAATTGACTGGAGCGGAGCCAGTGTGACTCCTAGAGGATTAGTATCCAGACGACACCCTGGAGCAATATTAAGGTAGATGGCAATACCCATTTTTATCATGGAAATCTAGCTTTTTTACTTTTTCAGTATCCTCCAAAATCACACTGGCAGAGGCAAGGCAAGCCAACCCCAAGTTACGGTTATGGGCCAATTTTTATGTATTAATTTTCTCTAAAAACAATAAATGACGATTCACTAAAGTAGTGATCGTCATCTAATCAGTATGTTGAATTAGAACTAGAATTCTAATTCCCCTTCCCAAGAGCTCATGCCACCTTCCATATTTGTTACATCATAGCCTAATCCATCTAAATAAGAACATGCACTAAAGCTACGACCTCCAGCATGGCATACAAATATATACGGTGTGTTTTGATCTAATTCAGTTAATCGTTCAGGGATTTGACCTAAGGGAATGTGAATTGCACCAGGAATAATACCATTGGCAACTTCTTCATCTTCGCGTACATCAACGATATGTAATTCTTCGTTTGCATCAAATTTTGCTAGTACTTCTTCAGGGGTAATTGTTTTCATAATATAATTCCTCCATTTTCAATCTACCATTAGTATATATGGATATTAGTAATTGAGCTACTTTTTTGACGAAATAACAAAAAGCCATTTTATAACCAATCTAGTTATAAAATGGCCTCTCCTTCAAAAATAACTAAACACACGAAAAATACTTTAGCGAATTACTCAACTTCTTGTTGTAGTTCTACAGATTTTGATGGAGAGAATGTTGATATCGCATGTTTGTAAATAAAATGCTGTTTACCATCGACTTCAAGTAATACAGTAAAATTATCGTATGAACGAATTGTCCCTTTTAACTGAAAACCATTTAATAAGAAGACGGTAACAAAAATACCGTTTTTACGTAGTTGATTTAAATACGTATCTTGTAAATTCATTGATTTCATGAAGATCCCCCTTAACCTCTGTATTAGTATTGTATATTCGCTTTTTGTAGTGAATTTCCTTTATTTTTGTAAAATATTATCAATTATTTTTATTGTACCCAATTCTGCATCATACCAATCAATATCCATCTTATTTCTAAAATAAGTAAGTTGTCTTTTCGCATAACGACGTGAATTTTGTTTTAATTGAGCGATTGCTTCGTCTAATGAAACATTTCCCTCTAAATATGCATAGAGTTCTTTATAGCCGATTGCTTTAATCGATTGAACATCTCGAATACCTCTATTGTAGAGATCTTTTACTTCCTCTAATAACCCTTTTTCCATCATCAAGTCTACTCGTTGATTAATTCGAGAATATAAGAGGTCTCGGTTCATATTTAATCCAATTATTCTATGTTTATAGAGTGGCCGATCACCTAAATGCTGTTCTTCATCTGATTTTTGAATCTTGCTATGCTCCGCCATCTCTAATGCACGAATTACCCGTCTTGTGTTATTAGGATGAATCGTTGCAGCTGTTTTCGGGTCAACTGCTTTTAATTTTGCATACATTGCTTCGGGACCGACCTTTTCCAATTCTTTGTAATAGGCATCACGAATAGTATGCTCAATCTTCTCTTCTGTAAAGCGAAAATCAAATAATACTGCTTGAATATAAAGTCCAGTTCCCCCAACGATTATAGGAATCTTTCCTTTTGCTTGAATTTCATCAATTTTATCACGTACTAGTTTTTGATATTCTGCAACAGAAAATGATTCTGATGGTTCTTTAATATCTAGTAAATGATGAGGAATTCCTTCCATTTCTTCTGGTGTTATTTTCGCTGTTCCAATGTTTAACTCTTTATATACTTGCATCGAATCCCCATTAATTATTTCACCATTGATCGCCTTTGCTAGTTCGATACTAAGCGCAGTTTTACCAACAGCAGTTGGTCCAACTATTGCAATAACATCTAATTCTTGTTGTAACATTCTTTTTTCTCCAACCATTGTAATATCGTTTGAAACACTTTCTCTTTATTGGTTTCGTTTAAAACTTCATGACGCATTCCTTCAAAAAGTTGTACAGTAACATCATGTAAACCACATTTTTGCATTTGCTTTGCAGCACGCCATATCCCTTTGGTAAAACCACCAACTGGATCTTCAGCACCACTAATAAATAATATCGGTAAATTCTTCCTAATACGATTTACCTCATGACGTTTGGATAATGTAATAATACCTTGCAAAAAATCTACATAAAATTGATTTGTAGAGATAAAGCCACAGTCTTCATCTGCTATATATTTTGCTACTTCTACACTATTTGAACATAACCAGTCAAATTTCGTTTCTGGATTTTGAATGGTACGATTAAAATTGCCAAACGTAAGCTTATCCATAATATGGCTTTCTTTCGTTTTCCCTTTTACATTTGTTAAACATTTTGCAAGAAAAGCACCCAAAAAATGTTCAATACCAACAGCTCCAGTACCACAGTATATTGCTTTATCCAGTTGCTCACTATGTAACTCCGTGTATCTTCTTGCAATAAACGAGCCCATACTGTGACCAAATAAAATCATAGGCGGTAAGTTCCTACTATCTCGTACTGTATCTGTTACAATTTTGACATCTTCAACGACTTTTTCGAAACCTGTTTGTTCACTAAAGAAACCTTTTATAGATTGATTTAGTTTTACCGTTTTACCATGCCCTCGATGATCATGCATTGAAACAAAATAACCTGCATTTGTTAAAAATTCAGCGAAAGGAACATATCGTTCATGATGCTCTGCCATCCCATGAAGTATATGAATATGTCCCTTTGCTGATTGTATTGGCTCACATATAGTAACCACAAGCTGATGTTGGTCTGTTGCTGTAACCATTATTTGTTCCTTATACATGGAGTCCCTCATCGGCAAAATGTGATGCGTCATATAAAATTTCTTCTAGTTCTTTTCGATATTGTTGTTCTTCTCCTGGTGAATAGTGTAAATATTTACTCATTAATCGAATAACAGGCTGTTTATACTTTTTTACACTATTGATATTAAAGAACATTCTAGATGAACGGCGGACAAAGAAATCTGCAGGTGTATAAGCCATTTCATATTGCATTGCATAGATCAATTGTGCATGTAAATCTACCGGTAACTGTTGTTCCCCTTCTTGTACGTCTAATGTGTGAATAATAGCAAAGAGATGATCAACATTTGTACCATAAGTACGAACTAAATGATAGGCTTCGTCATAAGTTAAACCATAACGAGTACCTTCTTGTGCTTTGTAATGTACATAAGCAACAAAATTCTGCGAATTAATTCCTTTTGCTCCTGATAATGATAGTTCAGCTGTAACACAAGGACCAACTTTTTTAAATTGTTTTCTTGAAACAATTTTATCGACCACTTTTTCGGCCATTTTGCGATAACCAGTTAGTTTTCCACCAGCAATTGTCAAAAGTCCAGTAGTAGATTCCCATACCTCGTCTTTTCTAGAAATTTCAGAAGGATTTTTTCCTTCTTCATAAATAAGTGGTCTTACACCTGCCCAACAAGATTCTACGTCTTTCATAGAGATATCAACATCAGGGAACATATATTGAATTGTTTCAAGTAAGTATTCAACATCTTCATCTGTAACAACAGGTTTAATGGGGTTATCTTCGTAAAATGTATCTGTTGTTCCTACATATGTTTTACCATCCCGAGGAATTGCAAATACCATACGTCCATCACTTGTATCAAAATAAACGGATTGTTGTAAAGGGAATCGAGATTGATCAAATACAATATGAGCACCTTTTGTTAACTTTAGCTTCTTATTGTTATTGATTTTATCTTTTTGGCGCAACTGATCAACCCATGGACCAGTAGCATTAACTACTGAATTGGCCTGTATCGTCCAAGTTTTTTGTGAAATTTGGTCATGTACGATAGCACCGACAACTTTTTTATCTTCGTAAATAAAATCTTCTACTTTCGCATAATTTAGACACACTGCTCCAAGTTCAACGGCTTTTTTCAAAATTTCAATTGTTAGACGTGCGTCATCTGTACGGTATTCAACATAATATCCACTGCCTTTAAGGCCGTTTTTTTTCAATAATGGTTCTTTCGCAAGCGTTTCTTTTGTTTTTAACATCGTTCGTCTTTCTGCTTTTTTAACACGAGCTAAACGATCGTACATTTTCAAACCAATTGATGTTGTAAACGGGCCAAATGTACCTTCTTTATAGAATGGCAGTAACATCCATTGCGGTGTTGTTACATGCACACCATTTTCATAAACAATTTCTCTTTCTCTTCCCGTTTCTTTTACTACATCAATTTGCAGTTGCTTTAAATAACGTAAGCCACCATGTACTAATTTCGTGGAACGGCTTGATGTGCCTGCAGCAAAATCTTGCACTTCCACTAATGCAACAGACAAGCCTCTTGAAATAGCATCTAACGCAATTCCAGCACCGGTGATTCCTCCACCAACAACTAATACATCAAACGAATAGTTATTTAATATGTCAATAACTTGACTTCTTTTTGCAGCCGAAAACATGTAAGACTCCTCCTCCAAAATTCACTCATTACATGACACGTTTAAACATTTTTTCAATTTCATATGTTCTAAAGTGAACAATTACTGGTCGACCATGTGGACAGGTAAATGGATTTACTCGTGTTTTTAAATCATGTAATAATCTCTCCATTTGCTGTTTATCTAAGTAGTGATTTGCTTTAATGGAACGTTTACAGCTCATCATAATCGCAGCTGCTTCTCGTAATTTTTTTACATCTGTTTTCCGTTCTTTTAATACTTGTTCGATTAGTTCTTCAATAATTTCAGATTCGAAATCTTTTGGAAACCAAGTTGGGTGTTCTCGTACTACAAATGAGTTTTGACCAAATTCCTCAAGATAAACCCCTACTTCTTCTAAAGCTTTCGCATTTTCACGTAATGTTAATGCTTCATCAGCAGAATAATGGAAAGTTAAAGGCAGTAATAGAGATTGGCGTTCATCAGGATTTACTTCGCCAACCTTATCTTTAAAGTATTCATATTTAATGCGTTCTTGTGCTGCATGCTGGTCAATTAAATAAAAACCATCTTCACTTTGAGCAACAATATAAGTGCCATGAATTTGCCCCACAATCTCAAGTTCAGGAAATGGTTCTTTTGGAGTTTCATCTGGAATAATCTCTTTTTGTACCTGTTCTTCTTCATCTTCATCCCAAATATCTTCTTGATTTGTTGCAAGATTATTGATTCCTTGAGAATCTTTTATCTCTTCCCAACTTTCTTCTACCGTAAAACCTTTAGCTAGTTCCTTGTTTTCTACGCTTTCTTTGAGCGTAGGGAAAGAAACATCAGAAGTACTTATTTTTTCTTCTGTTTTCGGTTTCTCATTAAATTGCGGCATATTGGTTGTATTATAATTAATCGTTTTCCAAAAATTAATTTGTTCTGAAGATGGTGTTGACGTTTTCCTTTTTTGAGCAATTTCAGGCGCCTTCATTGAATTTCGAATCGCTTTATGGAGAGATTCTTCAATTAATTGCATTAAATCCGCTTCTTTACTTAATCGAATTTGCTGCTTAGCTGGATGTACATTAACATCTGTTAGAAACGGATCGCCTTCTATGTGTATAACAGATATTGGGAATCTTCCTATAGGCAGAAATGTATGGTAGGCATCAATGATTGCTTTTTGAATTGTATAATGACGTACCCATCGGCCATTCACAAAAATTGACATATAACTTTTAGATGCTCTCGTTATTTCTGGAATCGTTGCATACCCTGATATTTTATAATCTTTCGATTCGCCTTCAAAATGAACCATTTTCTTTGCATTGGCAACTCCATAAATAGCAGCTAGTACTTGTCGTAAATCCCCACGACCATTTGTTTGCAACAAATTATGATCATGGTGAGTTAATTTAAATGCTATATTGGGATAACAGAGCGCTAAACGATTCATCAAATCGATTGTATGGCCCAGTTCAGTTTGAATTGTTTTCATATATTTTAAACGAGCAGGAGTATTGAAAAAGAGCTGAGAAACTGTTAGATCTGTTCCTTTTCGAAGAGAACCCGGTTTTTTATCGATCACATGTCCACCTTCAAGATGAACTTCGATTCCACTTTCTCCATTTGAAGTGATTAAATCTACTTTCGAAACAGAAGCAATACTTGCTAATGCTTCTCCACGGAAACCGAGTGTTCGAATTCGAAACAAATCATGTTCGTTATTAATTTTACTTGTGGCATGTCTTTGAAATGAAATAAGTGCATCATCTTCGTCCATTCCACATCCATTATCAATTACTTGAATAGAGGTCATTCCGGCTTCTTCTAATACCACTTCAATTGAGGTACTGCCTGCATCAATGGCATTTTCAACTAATTCTTTAACTACAGAAGATGGTCGCTCAACTACTTCACCTGCTGCAATTTTATTGGACAAAAATTCATCCATTATATGAATATGCCCCATCCTAGGCACCCCCTATTTTTGTACTAAAGTTTGTTGCAATGTATAGACAAGTTGCAATGCATCCATTGGTGTTGTACCGGATACATTTAAATGTTTTAATTTTTCTAATACTTCTTTTTCAGCATCTGACAATTTAGGTACTGATGCTTCTTTAACAACAGAACCATCCTCTTCAAAAAGGGAAAGTTGTGTCTCTTCTCGTATAGTTGTTTTCACTTGTTGCGGTAATTCTTCGTCAGACATGGCTGCAGCTGCTACTTCTTTATGTCTTAGTGTTGGTTCTACATCTGTTGCTTCGAACTCAGCAAGTAATATACGTGCTCGTTCAATGATTGGCTTTGGCAATTCTGCCAATTCTGCAACATGAATACCATAACTTTTATCAGCTGGTCCATTCTTTACTTTATGCAAGAACACCACTTTACCATCTTGTTCTGTTGCTGACACATGAACATTTTGAAGACGTTCTAATTCGTTTTCTAATGTTGTTAATTCGTGATAGTGTGTAGAAAATAGTGTATTTGCTCCGATTTTGTTATGGATGTATTCCATCATAGATTGCGCCAATGCCATACCATCATAAGTAGATGTTCCACGACCAATTTCATCAAATAATAACAAGCTGTTAGCCGTAGCATTGGTAATGGCATGTTGAGATTCTAACATTTCAACCATAAAAGTACTTTGACCACCTGCTAAATCATCTGCTGCTCCAATACGAGTGAAAATTTGGTCAGTTATTGGTAGTTCTGCTTCATCTGCAGGTACATAACAACCCATTTGAGCCATCACAGTAATTAAAGCAACCTGACGCATATAAGTACTTTTACCTGACATATTAGGACCTGTTATAAGCATCATATTTTGGTCTGTATCTAAAATACAATCATTTGGAACATATAGTTGTTTATTCATCATTTTTTCAACAACTGGGTGACGGCCATTGATGATTTTCAATGCTCGACCTTCATGGAATGTAGGTTTTACAAAATGATACTTTTCGGTTACAGTTGCAAAGCTTGTAAAGACATCCAATTCACTAATATCAGATGCCAATGCTTGGAGACGAGGAATAAACTGCTTTAAGTACTCACGAATTTCAGTGAATAGTTGATATTCCATTACTAAACTTTCTTCTTCTGCATTAAGAATAATCGCTTCTTTTTCTTTTAACTCTTCTGTAATATATCGTTCCGCATTCGCTAATGTTTGTTTTCGCTCATAACGAGAAAGATCAACCGACTGAATATTCGATTTTGTCACTTCGATATAATAACCAAATACGCGATTATAACCGATTTTTAAATTTTTTATACCAGTAATTTCACGCTCTTTTTGCTCTAATTGAGCAATCCAGTCTTTTCCGTTTCGAGAAGCATAACGTAATTCATCTAATTTCTCATTAAAACCTTCTCGTATGACATCCCCTTCTTTAATCGAAATTGGCGGATGGTCTGTAATAGCAGTACTTAAATAGATTTCGACATCTCGGCATAAATCGAGTGTTTCCCCAAGAGGTACTAGATGTCCTTTTCCTGAATTAATGAGTTGATCTTTTATCGCAGGTACCTGTCTTAATGATTCACGTAATTGTGCAAGATCACGACCTCCTACACTACCAAATGCCACACGACCTGCTAAACGTTCTAGATCATAAACTTTTTTTAAAAGCTCTTGTAATTCTGCACGAACAAAATAATCTTCCAATAAATCCGTAACGATACTTAATCGTTTTTCAATCGCTTTTCGACTTGCTAAAGGTTGATGAAGCCATTGTTTTAATTTACGACCACCCATAGCAGTCGCTGTTTCATCAAGTAGCCATAACAACGTTCCTTTTTGATCCCCACCACGCAGTGATTGAATTAACTCTAAATTTCGTTTGGAATTTGTATCGATATTCAAATAGTTTTTTACTTCATGGAAAGTAAATGGTTGAATATGTGATAACGAGCGCATTTGTGTACGTTCAATATAATGTAATAGGATACGACAAGCTTCATGCAATTCTTCTGGTGCTTGTTTCAAATAGTGAAGGCTTGTTTCTACAGTCATTCCCTTATTTTCAAGTGATAGAACAATGGAGTAAGCTTCAGCTAACTCTTGTAATTCAGCAAACAAATCATCTTTTACTACTAATTCACGAATATCAAATGCTTGCAGTTGTTGAATTAATACCTTGTGATCACCTTCCACGTATGTAGTGGTAGATTCACCTGTCGATAAATCGAGGTAGCTAAATGCAAACTCAGAATCATTTAGTTTTGTACTTGCTGCGATAAAATGATTTGATTTGCCGTCAATTGCTTTACCTTCCATAATTGTTCCAGGTGTAATTAGTTGAATGACTTCACGTTTCACGACACCTTTTGCTAATTTTGGATCTTCCGTTTGTTCACAAATTGCTACTTTATATCCTTTTTGTACAAGTGTTTCAATATAATTTTGTGCTGAATGATGTGGTACCCCACACATAGGAATACGTTCTTTCATACCAGCATCTCTACTAGTTAATGTAATTTCTAAAATTTGAGATGCTTTCAGTGCATCATCAAAGAACATTTCATAAAAATCTCCTAAACGGAAAAATAAAAAAGCATCTTGATAGTCTGCTTTTACTTGTAAATATTGTTGTATCATAGGTGTGTAAGCCATTATATTACCTCTCCTGTGTTCCTATATCTTAACTATATTATAACAAATCAAAGTCAAAAAATCGTTTTTGACTGATTAAAGAAAGTATTTCCAATAACCTAATTGTTGTTTATTTGACAAAAAGGCACAGAATAAAATCATATGATAAAAATCCATTTATATTCAACTTATTTCTTTTCTTAACTCTATAAGTCCAGTAAAATAATAACGAAACGAAATATTTTTTCTGATATAATAAAATGGAAAGAAAAAAAATTCATTTTAATAACTTATGATGTTTTTATATAAAGGAGAATCCATCGCGAATGTCTAAAATGTCTTATTATCTAGGCGTTGATATAGGTACTACATGCACGAAGGCCGTCTTATTTGGTAACAACGGCCAAGTAATAAGTATGCATCATGCAGGGTATCCACTCTATAGTCCTACCCCAAATGTTGCTGAGCAAGATCCAAATGAAATTCTATCTGCTGTAAAAGAAGCTATTCAGTTAGCTATTCAAAAAAGTAACATCAACATAAATAATTTAAAACTCGTGTCATTTAGTGCTGCTATGCACAGTGTGATCGCAATAGACATCAATGGCAAGCCATTAACCAACTGCATCACTTGGGCTGATACTCGTGCAACTGAATGGGCAGAAAAAATAAAGCATGAGATGGATGGACATGAAATTTATAGACGTACAGGTACACCTATTCATCCTATGTCACCTCTTTGCAAAATTACTTGGTTACGTCATGAAAAGCCAGAAATTTTCAACCAAACTTTTAAATTTATAAGTATGAAAGAATATATATTCCATGACTTTTTTGATCGTTATATTGTTGATCACTCAATTGCTTCTGCTACTGGTATGTTCAATCTTGAAAACCGTGATTGGGATGTAAACGCTTTAAAAGTGGCCGGTATTACACCTGATCAATTATCCGACTTGGTGCCAACCACTTTCTATCTAAATGGTTTGAAAACAGATATTGCTGAGGAAATTGGTATACCACCTCATATTCCATTTGTTATAGGTGCAAATGATGGTGTTCTTTCAAATCTCGGCGTTAACGCGATTGACCCAGGAGTTGTTGCCGTAACAATTGGAACAAGTGGTGCTATTCGAACCGTAACAGATCACCCAGTAACAGATCCTAAAGGTCGTATTTTCTGCTATGTGTTAACAGACAAGCATTGGGTAGTTGGTGGTCCAATAAATAATGGTGGTATGACATTTAGATGGGTACGTGATGAATTAGCAGCTTCAGAAGTAGAGACGGCAAAACGATTAGGAATCGATCCATATGATGTGTTAACGAAAATTGCTTCGAATGTCAATCCTGGTTCTGATGGATTACTATTCCATCCATATTTAGCTGGTGAACGTGCTCCATTATGGAATGCGGATGCCCGTGGTTCGTTCTTTGGTCTAGGTTTACATCACAAAAAAGAACATATGATTCGAGCCGTTTTAGAGGGTGTTATTTTTAACTTATATACAGTTTTTATCGCTCTACAAGAAGTCATTGGAATCCCAAACAAAATTCAAGCAACTGGTGGTTTCGCACGTTCCGAACTGTGGCGTCAGATGATGGCTGATATTTTCAATCAAGAAGTCTCCGTCCCTGAAAGCTTTGAAAGCTCTTGCCTAGGTGCAATTGTTCTTGGGATGTATGCACTAGGAGAAATAGAAGATTTCTCCATTGTTTCAGAATGGATCGGCTCAACACATGTGCATACTCCAATTCCTGAAAACGTAGAACGATATGTTGAACTCATTCCTATTTTCATCCGAATTTCTCGTTTATTAACACAGGAATATCATGATCTAACAAAATTCCAAGAAAAGTGGGTAAAATAACGCTTAAAGTATTGAAAGGAATCGAGATAATATTGTAAATCAATACCTTTTGTTATTTTAAATTGCATGTATAGCTACTAGTAAATATATTATTAATTTGATTACGAAACAAAAATATTCGTTATTTTTAATTTGAAATATTTTTCTCAATTTGAAAATTGATATGTATTTTAACTATTTTTCGTATAGATGTGTTATAATGTGGCATATATAGTAAAGACGAGATGCGTTAACATCTCGCCTAGTAACTACCCAACGTGGTCAGTTGCTTCTAATTTTATTTATTGCGTATAGAAGACTTCCCGGTTTTGTTGGTTACATGACGGGTGGTCTTCTTTTTATGTTTATGAGTAGACGCTTTTCTAAAAAATAGAATGATCGTTTGACTAACAATCGTTTTAACAGCCTCCACCAATACATTTAGAAGAATATCTAAAGCGGTCACCTCCCTTCTCTCGTCATTTACGAAAAGAGGGTTATAGAAGGCAACCTCCCACCCGACTAGTTACTGTTAGAAATTATACCACATTATGGATAATGCTAACAAAAAATAGGTATTGGGATTAAATAATTGAATACAATTCCTAGTATTTTCTTTTTCGCCAAAACAAAAAGTCAGTTACCATTCTAAGATAACTAACTTTTTAATAACTTAATTATTTCTTTTCAACTGCATGCCCACCAAATTCGTTACGAAGTGCTGCAACAACTTTTCCTGTAAATGTATCTTCTTCTAAAGAACGATAACGCATCATTAAAGCAAGTGTTGTTACAGGAACAGGTGCTTTTAGCTCTAGAGCAGTTTCAACTGTCCATTTTCCTTCACCAGAAGAATGCATAACACCTCTAATTTCATCTAGCTTTGGATCTTTAGAAAATGCATTTTGTGTTAATTCCATTAACCAGGAACGAATAACAGAACCATGGTTCCACATTTCTGCAACTTTTTCATAATCATAATCAAATGGGCTTTTTTCTAAGACTTCAAACCCTTCTGCAATTGCTTGCATCATACCGTATTCAATACCATTATGAATCATTTTCAAGAAATGTCCACTTCCTGATTTACCTGCAAACAAGTAGCCTTTATCCACACAAATATCTTTGATGAATGGTTCGATTACTTTAAACGCTTGTTCTTCTCCACCAATCATCATACATGCACCGTTTAATGCACCGGAAGTACCACCACTAGTACCGACATCCATGAAGAAGATGCCTTGTTGTTTTAATTCCTCAGCAATACTTATAGCTTCTTTATAATGTGAATTACCACCATCAATTAATATATCACCTGTATCAAGAATCCCCTTCAATTCATTGATCGTATTAATAGTAATGTCGCCTGCAGGTACCATCAGCCAAATAACACGTGGTTTTGGCAATGTATTCACTAATTCTTGTAAGGAAGAAAATGTTTGTCCACCATCTTTGATGAATTTTTTTGATGCTTCTTCATTCACATCAAATGCCATCACTGTATGTTTATGTTTCATTAAATTTAATCCAAGGTTATAACCCATTTTCCCTAACCCAACTAAACCAATATTCATTTATAACGCTCCTCTATTATTTCAAATCAATATTCTAACATTATTATACTAAAAAATATTTCTATATTACAAATAATTTATGAAAATTTATTTCTAAAATTGAATTATGCTATACTACTGGTACGATTACTATTTGAAAGGAACCCGTCTATGACACAAAATACGATTAAGAAAATAAACTCTCTTTATCCTCGTTTAAGTGAAAAAGAAAAGAAAATTGCAGACTATATTCAAGAAGATCCATCTCACATTATTAATAAAACCATTAACGAGGTTTCTGCTGACTTAAGTATCGCGGATGCTACTGTTTTTCGTTTTTGTAAGCGCTTAGGCTTTAAAGGGTATCAGGCAATGAAAATAGCATTAGCCTCTGAAGCAATTACACCCATTAAGCAAATTCACGAAGAAATTTCGGAGAATGATGATGAAAGAACGATTTTCGAAAAAATATTCAAATCAAATATTCAAACACTTGAAAATACCATGCACATTTTAGACGAAGGATCGATTAAAAAAGCCGTATCATTTATGAATCAAGCGAAGCATATTTACTTTTATGGTACTGGCGGCTCTGCTGTCATTGCGATGGATGCTTACCACAAATTTGTTCGAACAGGTGTTAAGTGCTTTGCTTTTATCGATTCTCATTTTCAATTAATGTCCGCTTCTCAATTGTCATCAGATGATTTAGCTGTTGTCATCTCACATTCCGGACGTAATCGAGATACTCTTCAAATTACAAAAACCGTCAAAGAAAATGGTGCATCTATAATTGCCATAACAGGCTTTCCTAAATCACCAATTAGTCAATTAGCAGATGTTGCACTTTATACAAGTTCCGAAGAAACAGAATATCGCTCCGAAGCTTTATCTTCTAGAATTGGTCAACTAAGCATAATCGATGCACTGTACGTAAACGCAATGGTAAAACATAAAGACGATGCAAATTATGCACTTGAAAAAATGCGCCATGCGATTTCACAAACTCGTATATGAGAAAAAGGAGAAGACTTTTTGTTCATACAAAATCTTCTCCAGCACTTTCAAAATCTACTATAGTTATTAAATAAAAGCGTTCATCATTAATGCACACGCAAATGCTACGAAAGAAAGAATGGTTTCTAAAGCTGTCCATGTTTTAAATGTTTCTTTAATCGATAAACCTAAATATTCTTTTACCATCCAGAAACCTGCATCATTAACATGTGAGAACATTAATGATCCAGCACCTGTTACGATGACAAGCAGTTCTAAATTGACCCCAGACATGTTCGCAATAATTGGTGAAACAATCCCCGCAGCTGTTGTAAGTGCAACTGTTGCAGATCCCGTCGCAATACGTATTAAACCAGCAATAACAAAGGCTAATACTAATGGTGAAACTGAGAAGTTTTGAGCTAAGTGACCAATTGTATCTCCAACACCACTATCAATCAGAATTTGTTTAAATCCACCACCAGCTCCGATAATTAATACAATTGATCCAACAGGAATTAGGCAGTCTTCTGTAAACTTTTTAATGGCCTTTTTATCTTGTCCAAGTCTGAATCCAAGGAAATAATAAGCTGAGAATACAGAAATCAGTAATGCAATTAATGGACTTCCTATAAAAGTAAATATACCCTCAAGCGTTTTACCTACATGCATGTATGGTGCCAGTGTACCGAGAACCATTAAAAGAACTGGTAATAGAATTGAGAAGAATGAAATAAATGTTCCGGGTAATTGATTTTCTTCTTTTTCTTCTACATGTATAAATTCAGGTTCCTCTTCGGGTGAAACACGTTTACTTATATATTTTGCAAACAATGGTCCACCAATAATCCCCGCAGGAATCGCAATAATTAAGGAATAAAGAAGTACTTTACCTAAATTAGCATTGTAAATGCCAATTGCAGCCACTGCACCAGGATGTGGTGGAACCAAGCCATGGACAATTGATAATCCAGCAATGGCTGGTAATGCAATTAATAAAATATTTTTCTTAGAAGCTTTTTGAATAGAAATAACTAGTGGCAGTAAAATTAAAATTCCAACTTCGAAAAATACTGGAATCCCAATTACAAATCCAGAAAAGAACATCGCCCATGGAAGTCTCTTTTCACCAAACACCTTAATGAAGAAGTTAGCAATTCTTAAACCTGCACCAGATTCAGCAAGCATTTTACCTAATACTGCACCTAGAGCAATAATTCCGATTAAGTGTCCAAGTGTACCACCTACACCAGTTTCATACGCTTTTACAATTTCATCTAATTTCATTCCGGTGAAAATAGCAAGAAACAGACTAGCTACAAGTAGACTGATAAATGCATGCCATTTAAAAACTGATACACCGACTATAACAATAACAATCGCAAGTAATGTGATCATTAATAGATATGCGTCCATTATTTATCCCCCATGTCTCAAATATTCGCTTCACATAAAATGTAAGCATTTTCATCAGCTTTATTATACGAAAAAAAATTTCTCAAATCAATATAAAATTAGGAAAAAAATTTATTATTAAATTCTGTTATTGAACAGCTTTACTTTTTATCCCCTGAAAATATACATACTAAACAAAAAGGCTATCTTAAAAGTATAGTGAATACTTTTAAGATAACCCTGTAACGAATCAACATGGAGTATTTTTTCTGATGCATAGCTTTGTTTCTATTTGCTATTTGTGGAATGATGATGACTCTAAACTACTTACATCTGATGAAGATGATGAACTAGATGAACTTGATCTTTCTGATGAAGAGCTTGAAGATGATGAGCTTTCATCTACAAAATCCCATTCTTCTTCAAATTCAATAGGGTGAACATTAATGCATATGGTTGTTTCTCCTACTACTTCAGCTAACAGTTCTCTTTCAATTGTGATGATAAAATGTTCGCCATCAGGACTAATTACCGCTTCAACACAATTTGGATGTTGTATAACGCGGATATGCACCTCTTCTTTTCCCGTTGGTTCATCATCCCGATAATGTAATTTAATTCGTTCACGATATGGTATGGATTCAGAGAATACGGCAGTTTTGGAATGATTGTTGTACGCATACCATACATTAATTTCATACTTACCTGTTACCTCAACAAATTTTCCATTTTTCTTTGCTTGATAAGTATGATTGATCACCCAACACCCTAAAATACTTGATGGACTATTTGGGGGACGTAACGTTTCACTACATTCTGTTCTTTTTTTGCCCTTTGCAACCACTGCTTTTGTCACAATATGACGTAACTGTTTCAGCATGATTCCTCCTTTGCTTCCGTTCACCACATCATATGCGGCTTTTGCCTAGGGGGTGCCTAATTCTTAAAGAAAAAATATTACATATTACAGTGGATTCTGAAAAAAGAAGAAGTTTGTCTGAATACGTATCATACTATTGTGTCTACATTTCTTTGGAGAGATGTAGTTATTATTAGAATTTATAAGGTGGTAAAAATAGAAAAAAGAATGCTCTAAGTGGTCTAAAATTCATTACTTCAGAGACATTCTTTTTTATCTATTTTATGAACAGCTTCCAGGTTGTGTGTTACGAACTTTCGAACCTGTTTCGCCACGCAATACGTCGCCACCAGTAGATTCAATAATCTCGTCTGTAACGTTGTTAGCTATTGTATTGGATACGAGTTGCAGTAAGTCATTTACATCACCTTGTGATTGTTTAAATTCTACAACAATTGGTAATTCATCAATTTCTTCTTCAATTTTTGTTATTTTTTCTTCAATTAGTTTTAAGGCTTTTTCTTTACCATAATATTGAAAGTTTACAGCTTGTTTTTGTAAACTTTTTAAACTTGCAATTTTTTCACGAACAAATTGATTTTCATTGATCTGTGCTTCTGCACGTTTAAAAAACTCAACTTCTTCTGTATTAGCAATCATATGTGCAATTTCACGAGCTTTTGCAATAATATCGTCTTTTGTAAATAGTTCTGTCATCATATATTCACCTCTTGACTTGATACTACTTCGATTATTTCACCTTGTAATGACCATGTTTTTGCTTCAGTTACTTTTACCTTTACAATTTTGCCAATGATTTCTTTAGGCGCTACAAAGTTAACGAGTTTATTTTTTCTTGTATAACCAGCTAACACATTCGGATTTTTTTTACTTTCTCCTTCTACAAGTACTTCAACAATTTGACCATCGTATTTTTTTAGTGCTTGACCACAATATTCGTTAACAACCTCGTTTAACCGCTGTAGACGATCTTTTTTCACTTCTAATGGCACGTTGTCTTTCATCTTAGCTGCAGGTGTCCCTTCTCGAGGGGAATAGACATATGTATATGCCATTTCAAATCCTACTTCTCTATATAGAGAAAGGGTCTCCTCAAACTGTTCTTCAGTTTCATTTGGAAATCCAACAATAATATCTGTTGTCAATGCAACATCAGGTATAGCTGTACGAATTTTACGAACTAATTCAAGATAACTTTCTCGGGTATATTTACGTGCCATAATTTTCAACATATCATTCGAACCAGACTGCACAGGTAAGTGAATATGTTCTAATAGATTGCCTTTTTTAGCAAGTACTTCAATTAGATGATCATCAAAATCTCTAGGATGGCTAGTGGTAAAGCGAATACGAGGAATGTTGATTTTGCGTAATTCGTCCATTAAATCACCTAGGCGATAGTCTCGGCCTTCAAAGTCTTTCCCATATGCATTGACGTTTTGACCTAGCAATGTAATTTCTTTATATCCCTGTGCTGCTAAGCTACGCACTTCTTGAATAATATCTTCTGGTAAACGACTACGTTCTTTCCCACGTGTATATGGAACAATACAATATGTACAGAACTTATCACATCCGTACATAATATTAACCCATGCTTTGGTATTTCCTTTACGTACTTTTGGAAGGTTTTCAATTACGTCACCTTCCTTAGACCATACCTCAACAACCATTTCTTTTGATAGGTATGCCTCATTTAGAATTTCTGGTAAACGATGAATATTATGTGTTCCAAAAATCATATCTACTTGGTGATATGTTTTTAATATTTTCTTTATAACGGATTCTTCTTGAGACATACAGCCACAAACAACTATTAGTAAATCTGGATTTTTTTGTTTTAATGGTTTTAAGTGACCTAGTTCCCCAAATACACGGTTTTCTGCGTTTTCGCGAATCGCACATGTATTCATCAAAATGACATTAGCTTCCTCTATATTTTCTGTTGACTCATATCCTAGTTGTATGAAAATACCCGCCATAACTTCGGTATCATGTTCGTTCATTTGGCAGCCATAAGTACGAATTAAAAATTTGCGTCCCGTTCCCATACCCATGAATTTACGATCAATCTTAAAGTCTTTGTGGTATTGTATTTCTTCTTTCCCACGTTTCTTGGCATCTTTTAAAGAAGGTGCTGTATAGACAGATTGGAAGTATTTGCTATAATCTTTTTCTGCTTTTGGATTGGTAGATTTAGTTGTTTTTACTTGTTGACTTGCAAGTCGTTGTTCTTCATTCATCGGTAATCCCCTTTCGTTCGAGTACCCATTGTCTTATTATACTGAATGATAGTCCATTCCTACAAGATATGAGTTTGAAATGTCCTTTATTAGACATAATGAGCGAAAATATATTAGGAAGAGGTTCTTTAATTTGATATGGTGGTTTTTTTATATATTTTTGTCTGTCCAACATAAAGCTACTAGATTTTAAAAGAAAAAAGACCGTAGATAAACTCCTATTTCTCTTGGTTTATCTACAGTCTTTCGCCCATTGGTTTAGAAATGAACGATTTTACTTTTTATGAAAGATTCCTTTAAAATTCACTGCTGTTTCCCACTCATTTAGCAGCTCAATTAATAAATAATTTATCAACACTTTACTTGATCAAAGTCAAACAAAACGAACTCGAAATTACATAAACTCTTTCATAAGTTCTTTTAATTCTTCTTCTTTAATCATAATGTCAGCTTTGTTAAGTGGTTCTTCATGATAGCCAATAACTTTTTCTTGATATGAAGGTTCATCGTCGTTTTGATAGACAATACCTGTTACTAAACCTTCGTGTTCCATTACCGTTTTCATCGCTTCAGCACGATTAGAAGAATCATACCCTTCAATGCTCGATAGTTTTGTAATGTGTTCTTTGAACCAGTCATAAGTGTTGACTTTATTATAAGTTACACATGGACTAAATACATTGATAAAGGAGAATCCTTTATGTTTCATACCTGCTTCGATTATTGCAGTTAATTCTTTTAAGTCTGTTGAAAAGCTTTGTGCAACAAAAGTAGCACCTGATGATAGAGCAACTTCTAATGGTTTTAATGATGGTTCGATTGCTCCACCTGGTGTTGATTTTGTAACAAAACCTGCAGCAGAACGTGGTGAAGTTTGACCTTTTGTTAAGCCATAGATTTGGTTATCCATAACAACATATGTGATATCAATATTACGACGGATTGAATGAATTGTATGGCCCATACCGATGGCAAAACCATCTCCATCCCCACCTGTAGCAATAACATTTAATTCACGATTTGCCATTTTTAAGCCTTGTGCAATTGGTAATGCACGCCCATGAATACCATGTAATCCGTATGAGTTGATATAGCCTGATAAACGCCCTGAACAACCGATACCTGAAACTACTGCTAGTTCATGTGGTTCGATTTCAAGGTTCGCTGCAGCCCGTTGGATGGCAGCTTGCACTGAAAAGTCACCACATCCTGGACACCAGTTAGGTTTTACAGTATTTCGAAAATCCTTAAATGTTACCATCTGTTAGCAACTCCTTTACACGACCAAGTAATTCCATTGGTAAGAATGGTGTGCCGTCATATTTTGTTAAGTTAATCATTTTATCATGGTTACCCATATTTAATTTCATAATATTAGCCAATTGACCTGTAGCATTATTTTCAACAACAATAACTTTTTTGGCTTGGTCAATTAACGGTTTCATTTCTTCTACAGGGAATGGATGGATTAAACGAATATGCGCATGATTTGTTTTAATTCCTTCAGCATCTAACATTGGACGTATTTCTTCCAATACCCCTTTTGTAGAACCAAAACCTACAAGTAAAACATCTGCTTCTTCATTTGGAGCGTCTGTAAATACTGGCATTTCAAAATGAACATGTTGAAGTTTACGGAAGCGTTTGTCCATTTGTATCTTCCGGTTACCTGCTGCTTCAGAAGGTTTTCCTTCTTCATTATGCTCTACACCTGTTACATGGTGAATACCATATTTTTGACCAGGAACAACACGAGTAGAAATACCATCTTCTGTTACTTCATAACGTTTAAAATACTGTTTATCTTCCATTTCTGGAAGTTCATCCATGTTTAATTTTCCGCGATTAATCGTAATCTTAGAGTGGTCAAATGGTTCAACTGTTTGTTTACCAAGTGATAATTGTAAATCGGATAGCACGATAACTGGTAACTGTAATTCATCAGCAATATTGAATGCTTGAATCATGTCATAAAATGCTTCCTCACCTGTTGATGGAGCTATGACCACTTTAGGAATTTCACCGTGAGTACCATAAAGCATTGCCATTAAGTCGGATTGTTCTTGTTTTGTTGGAAGACCTGTTGATGGACCTCCTCGTTGTGTATCGATCACTACCAATGGTGTTTCTGTCATTCCTGCAAGACCAAGTGCTTCCATCATAAGTGAAAGACCAGGACCTGCTGATGCAGTAAATGCACGTGCACCACCGTAGCTTGCTCCAATTGCCATTGTTGCTGCAGCGATTTCATCTTCTGTTTGAATAACAGTACCACCAAATTTAGGCAATTTTTTAATGAGATATTCCATAATTTCTGATGCTGGTGTAATAGGATAAGCACTCATTATACGAGATCCTGCTGCAAGCGCACCTAGAGCAAGAGCCTCGTTACCGATCATGAATAGACGATGTTTGCCATCACCAGGTTCAAGTTCAAATTTACCAACTTGATCTTGGAGCAACTCATTCATCATTTCATGACCTTTAGCAATTGCTTCCATATTCTTTTGTACAACTGCTTCGCCTTTTCTTCCGAAAATTTCGTTGACAACGCTTTGGAAAACTTCATCATTAAGATTCATAAGTGCAGCAGTTGCACCAATAGCAACCATATTTTTCATAAGTGAAGTACCCAATTCTGTTGCAATTTCTGTAAATGGAACGACATATAGTTCTGCTAGGCAATCTTCTGGTTTGACAGGTTTGAATTTAGCATCTGCTAAAATTACCCCATCTTTTGTTAATTCTTTATAGTTAACTTCAATTGTTTCTTGGTCAAATGCCACTAATATATTTAAATCATCTGGAATCGTATGTACAGTTGATGTACGTACGTTAATTTTATTATTCGTATGGCCACCTTTAATACGGGAAGAAAAATGACGATATCCATATAAATGGTAACCTAAGCGGTTCATCGCAGTAGAGAAAATTTCCCCGGTACTTTCGATACCTTCCCCCTGTTGCCCACCGACTTTCCATGAAAGCTGATGTAACATCTATCAACATCTCCTTATTATTTAACGTCTAAGCTTTTTATCCTTCATAAGTTTATCATGAACATGCATATGAAACTATCGTTATTAGACGATTTCATCTAAAATCAGACCTTTGACGGAAAAGATTGTTCATGAAATTAATCGTTGGTGTTCATTTTATGTATATTTTCATCTAAAAACATAAAAAAATACCGGACTTAACCGGTATTTTTATTTTGAACATTCATTACTTTTAAATTATCCATATCTGTGGAATTCGCTTTTCAGTACCACACATTCAGTAGGACTAATAGCTGGTGCCACATTACGAATGAAACACAACTTCTTTACAGCAGGATTTTTTTACTTTTATACTTATCTTCCTCGTTTTTCAACAAGTAATTTTAAAGCTGTTCGATCTTCACCAGCTATAAGAATATCTGTAAACGCTGGTGAACAAGTTAAATCTGTACCACTCGGCGCTACAAAGCCTCTCGCAATTGCGATTGCTTTTACAGCTTGATTGAGTGCACCTGCCCCTACTGCTTGCATCTCTGCATATCCTTGCTCTCTAATAACTGCCACTAATGCACCTGCTACAGAATTTGGGTTGGAGCGAGACGATACTTTCAATGAATCCACAACTATTCCTCCCTTAGTTTGAAAATCAGGGACATTTTGATTGTCCTAGAACATTGTATGCACGTCATGCAAGAGATAGACTAATTTAAGGAACGAAAGGATAGTCTGCATTTATATAAATTCTTTCAAAACTTTTCGCTTTACCTGTTTTGTCATCAAGATCTACGAAAAATCCACTCAATACTTCACGACCTTGTTTTGGCACTTCAAAACGAACAGGCATATTTGTTTTAAAACGATATATAACGCTTTCTTTTTTCATTCCTAACACTTCATCATATGGTCCTGTCATACCAACATCTGAAATAAATGCCGTCCCTCCAGGGAAAATACGCGCATCTGCTGTTTGTACATGTGTATGTGTTCCAACAACAGCCGATGCTTTACCATCTAAATGCCAGCCTAGAGCAATTTTTTCACTTGTTGTTTCTGCATGAAAATCTACGAACACAAGTGGTGATAATTTCTTTGCTTCTTCAACTAGTTCTACTGCCTTGGCAAATGGATCATCATGTGGTGGTAAAAATACGCGTCCATGTAAATTGATTACGGAAATTGTTTGACCACCTTTTGTAACGGATACCATTCCTTTGCCTGGAGCTTCCTCTGAAAAGTTAGCAGGTCTAATTAAGTATTCCGCATCGTCAATAAAGTCAAAAATTTCTTTTTGATCCCAAGTATGATTTCCCATTGTAATAATATCTACACCCATCATGAGTAAATCTTGATAGATACGTTTTGTAATACCTCTACCTGCTGCTGCATTTTCACCATTTGCAATAACAACATCTACATCATATTTTCTTTTAAGCCGTGGTAAATACGATTCAACTGCATTTCTACCTATTTCTCCTACAATATCTCCAATAAATAATACTTTCATTTTCTACACCCATTCCCATCAAAAAAGGCTTCTCGACCGAAGTTCTAAGAAGCCTTTTGATCAATTAAATTAGTAAGAAAGTAAAAACTTCCTTAATGTACATTTTAAGCTACTTTAATGGATACTATTTGATATCTTAACCAAAGTGTCTATTAAAAATAACTATTTTGCGTATTCTACTGCTCGAGTTTCACGAATTACTGTTACTTTAATATGTCCTGGATACTCAAGCTCATCCTCAATTTGCTTACGAATATCCCTTGCTAATCGATGGGAAGCTAAATCATCAATTTGATCTGGACGTACAATTATTCGAATTTCGCGACCTGCTTGAATTGCATATGATTTTTCTACACCATCATATGACTCTGAAATTTCTTCAAGCTTTTCTAGGCGACGAATATAATTTTCTAAAGTTTCACTACGCGCTCCTGGTCTTGCTGCAGATAATGCGTCTGCTGCAGCTACTAATACTGCAATAACAGATGTAGGTTCTGTATCTCCATGGTGAGATGCAATACTGTTAATGACAACAGGATGTTCATTGTATTTTGTAGCTAGTTCTACACCAATTTCAACATGACTTCCTTCTACTTCATGGTCAATTGCTTTACCTATATCATGAAGTAAGCCTGCTCGTTTTGCTAAAGTTACGTCTTCTCCCAATTCAGCAGCAAGTAACCCTGCCAAATGAGCCACCTCTACAGAGTGTTTCAAGACATTTTGACCATAACTTGTACGGTATTTCATACGACCAAGTATTTTCATTAAATCTGGATGTAGATTATGAATTCCAACTTCAAACGTTGTTTGTTCCCCTGTTTCACGAATCTGTTCATCAACTTCTCGACGTGATTTTTCAACCATTTCTTCAATTCGAGCTGGATGAATACGTCCATCTTGTACTAGCTTTTCAAGTGCTAGGCGCGCTGTTTCACGACGAATAGGATCAAAACCAGATAAGATTACTGCTTCTGGAGTATCATCGATAATTAAATCAATACCTGTTAACGTTTCAAGTGTTCGGATGTTACGACCTTCACGTCCAATAATACGACCTTTCATCTCATCGTTTGGTAAGTTAACAACAGATACAGTCGTTTCTGAAACGTGATCAGCTGCAAATCGTTGAATGGCAAGTGATAAAATTTCTCGTGCCTTTTTATCAGCATCCTCTTTTGCTCGTGTTTCAGCTTCTTTGGTCATAACCGCAATGTCAGTTGATAACTCATTTTCTACTTGTTTTAAGATAATTGCTTTAGCTTCTTCACGAGTTAATGCTGAAATGCGTTCAATTTCGGATTGTTGTTTGGCAACAAGTTCTTCCACTTTGCTTTCCATCTGTACAATATGCTGTTGTCTTTCAGATAGAGCCTCTTCTTTACGCTCTAATCCTGATTCTCTCTTATTCAGAGCGTCATCCTTGCGGTCAAGATTTTCTTCTCTTTGCAATAACCGGTTTTCTTGTTTCATAAGCTCAGACCGGCGTTCACGGATGTCATTTTCTGCTTCAGTTCGAAGTTTGTGAGTTTCATCTTTTGCTTCAAGTAGTGCTTCTTTCTTAAGAGCTTCCGCTTCTCTTTTACCTTCTTCAATAATAAGTTCTGCAGAATTCTTTGCACCTGTCACTTTTGAATCGTTCACTTTTTTCATGACGAAATAGATAACAGCGGCACCGACGATGAGTCCAAGCAAAGCGGAGATGATGATTTCCATCATTCGAACACCTCCTCTTGCTGTTTTCATATTCTGTTTCAGTCGGCTTTACATTGAATATTCAATATAGTGCCAATTTCATTTCAATTTTAGAAATAATACAAGTTAATTGTATAGTTGATAAATAGACCTGTCAAGGATTCACAGTTTTTGTATATATATAATAGACCCCTTCAAAATTCCTTGAAGGGGTCTTTCGAACGAATCTATTCTTCTTCAAATAGTGTTGGATTTACTTCATCTTTAATTTCTTCTGGTACATCATACTCATCTTCAGCAATTCCTGAAGCAACACGTATTTTTTGAGCAATTTCATCACGAATTTCAGGGTTTTCTTTTAAAAATTGTTTTGCATTTTCACGTCCTTGACCTAGGCGCTCATCTTCATAGGCATACCAAGAACCACTTTTTTGAACGATATCTTTTTCAACACCAATATCGATAATTTCTCCTTCTTTTGAAATCCCTTCACCGTACATGATATCAACTTCTGCTGTTTTAAAAGGTGGTGCAACTTTGTTTTTAACAACTTTAATTTTCGTACGGTTACCAACCATGTCATTACCTTGTTTGATTGTTTCTGCACGGCGTACTTCTAAACGTACAGAGGCATAGAATTTAAGTGCGCGTCCACCTGGTGTTGTTTCAGGATTTCCGAACATCACACCAATTTTCTCACGAATTTGGTTGATAAAAATTGCAATGGTATTAGACTTATTGATAATACCAGATAATTTACGTAATGCTTGTGACATTAAGCGTGCTTGAAGGCCAACATGTGAGTCTCCCATTTCACCTTCTATTTCAGCTTTTGGTACAAGTGCAGCTACAGAGTCTACAATAATAATGTCAATTGCACCGCTTCGTACAAGTGCTTCTGCAATCTCCAAAGCTTGTTCACCAGTATCTGGTTGAGATAGTAACAATTCATCTATATTAACACCAAGTTTAGAAGCATAAACAGGATCAAGAGCATGTTCAGCATCAATAAATGCTGCTTGACCACCATTTGCTTGTACTTCCGCGATAGCATGTAGTGCTACAGTAGTTTTACCTGAACTTTCTGGTCCATATATTTCAATGACACGACCACGTGGGTAACCACCAACTCCAAGTGCTGTATCAAGTGCTAAAGAGCCACTTGAAGATGTAGAAACTTTACGGTCTGCCTGTTCTCCTAATTTCATAACTGACCCTTTACCAAACTGCTTTTCAATTTGTTTAAGAGCCATATCTAATGCAGCTTTACGTTCGTCCAATCTAGTTCCTCCTTTAAAATGAGTTCTCTTATATTTCTGTCTCTACTATACTTCTTTTCTGAGAAAAATACAAGAAAAAAGCGAACATTTATTCGTAATTTTTTCATATATCATTAAATAGTGATAGATTAATAGAATTCAAAATCTGTGTTTTAGCTAGCTATTATAAAACGAAATTAAATTTTAAATAATTCCATTTTTGATTTTAAATTTTAACACACTTGACCATTCTGGATGTTCCGCTACAGATCATATTTCCAAAGCTTGGCTTCAATCTTCCCAAAATTAAAGTTTTGAATACCCTTTTTTAGATAGTAATTGGATTAAATAATGAAAAGCAAATTTCACTGCACGAAGGCGATTTGTATTACGCATACCTGATAATTGTAGGCGATACGTATATGGTTGATCATCATCAATCGCAATACCAATCCAGACTGTACCAGCTGGCTGATCGCCATGTCCTTCTGGTCCAGCTGCACCTGTTAATCCAACTCCAATATTTGTATTGAATTTTTCCTTAACAAGAGATGCCATTTTTCCTGCACATTCTGCACTCACAACTCCAAATTGATCTAATATTTCTGCTGGCATACCCAATTGCTCTTTTTTTACTTGTTCTGTATAAGTAACCATACCTCCAAGTAACGATTGACTAATACCTGGGTTTGATGCCAGCTCAGATTGGAATAGACCAGCTGTTAAACTCTCTGCTGCAGCAATCGTTAAGTTATTTGTAATCAGCATCTCAGCAGCTTTACTAGATAATGAATCATCGTCTACTCCATATAAATATTCACCAACACGATGTAAAATTTCCTCTTTCGATTGATTGATTAGTTTCTGTGCTTTTTCATCATTCTCAGCTTTTGCAGTAATCCGTAATGTTACTTCACCATCTGAGGCAAGTGGTGCAATTGTTGGATTTGACTGATTATCTAATAGGTCTTGCACACGAACTTCAAGCTCAGCTTCACCAATCCCATAAAATCGAAGCACATGTGAAATGATTTTCGTGTCCTCAGAAATGCGTCCAGCAAGTTTCGGCTTTGCTTCAAATTGGAACATCGGCTCAATTTCTTTTGGAGGACCAGGTAGTAGAATATAAATTCGATGATCATGTTCAAAAATCATACCTGGAGCCATGCCATTCTTATTCACTAATACTTCGCAACCTTTTAAGACAAGTGCTTGTTTACGATTATTTTCAGTCATTTTACGCTTTTGTTTAGTGAAAAATTCTTCAATTGACTTCATTGCAAAATCATCGTATACAAGTTCTGTTTGTAGATGTTTTGCAATTGTTTCCTTTGTCAAATCGTCTTTAGTGGGCCCCAAGCCACCGGAAAATATAATGAGATCCGCACGTGATTCTGCGATTTTAATTGCTTCCTCTAAACGCCCTACATTATCCCCAACAACTGTATGATAGTAAACATTAATACCAAGCTCCGATAATTGATTGGATATAAATCGAGCATTCGTATTCGTAATTTGTCCTAATAATAATTCAGACCCAACTGCAATAATTTCAGTATCCATCAATCATATCCCCCTTTAATTTAGAAAAAAAGACTCATTCATTTGAATGAATCAAATGCCACAAAAGTGGTTGCCAAACGAAAATATTATTTTCCGTCATGCAAAATGAGCCTTAATTACATTAATATTACTTTGATTCTAATAAAATTTTACGGTTCAACCAGAAGTAGTCTATTCCAGACCAAATAGTGAAGAACAATGCGATATAAAGCATGATCGTCCCAAATGGAATACCCCACATTGCAAAGAAAATATTGTGAAGTAATAATGAAGCAATGGCCACGATTTGTGCCCATGTTTTAATCTTACCTAGTTGATTTGCAGCTACAACCTCACCTTGTTCTGCACAAATTAGTCGTAAACCAGTTACTGCAAACTCACGGCTAATAATTATAATGACAACCCAAGCTGGTGCAGCATTCAATGCTACCAATAAGATAAATGCAGATGATACAAGTAATTTATCTGCTAACGGATCTAAAAACTTACCTAAATTAGTTACTAAATTATATTTACGTGCATAGTGACCATCGATCCAATCTGTCACAGATGCAATAATAAAAATCAAAGCCCCAACAAAATGTTCAATTGGTAATGTTACACCCAATATGGACATATTTCCCCAGCCAAAATCTAACACCATAACAAGGACAAAAATTGGAATTAGAAAAATTCGAGAGACTGTGATTCTATTAGGAATATTCATTTGTTTCACCTTTCTTAGCAAAGCAAAAAGTCATCTTTATAAGATGACTACTTTGCTTACTCGAATTTAATAACGATATTTTGAGTATAACGTTCTGCAGGAGTTGCTGCAAATTTAATCTTCTCACCATTTACATATACAGTACCATTTGCAGAGGCACCAAGTCTAACACGTACACTTTTCTTACCTTTAGCATCTACATCGAGTTCATCGCCATTACTATACATTTGATCTGCCTTGTAATTTTGTGATTCACTTGAGAGTTCAGTGCCGTTTTCATCTTGAATACCAACCCATGTACTACCTGTAACTTTAACTTTTACTTTAAAGTCCTTAGCACCTGTTAATGTATACGTAGTTGTTACACTATCATTTTCTACTGTACCTTTTGAGATTTTTTGTTTTGATTTTGTTGTATCTTTTGTTACTTGATCTTGTTTTGCTTTAGAATCAGCTGCAGAATTTCCTTGTACTGATTTATCCTTATTACTATTTGTTTGAACGTTAGTTGATTCAACTTTTACGTCTTGTTGCTTTGGTTCATCCGCAACATTATTACTTGAATGTTGATTTAAAAACCAAATTGCTGCAATAATAATGATGATAAATAAGGCAACAATTACTTTAGGCATCCAATCGGAACTTCCTTTTGTCGCCTTTTTCGCAAGGGTACGACGCTGATTTGGTTGTTGGATGTTCGCCGTTGCTGTTACATTTTCTACTGTTTTATTTGTAGGGATTTCACCTTTATAGGTATCTAATAATTCGTTGGAATCTAAATCCACCGCTTCTGCATACTGCTTGATAAATGCTCGTACATAAAATGTTCCCGGCATAATACTATAATTGCCTTCTTCAATTGCAGAGAGATAGCGTTTTTGAATCTTTGTAATTTCCTGTAAATCATCCAGACTATAACCTTTTGACATTCTCGCTTCCTTTAAACGAGTTCCTAATTCTGTCAACTGTAAACACCTTCCTGTTAAAAATTAAATCCTCCAAAACCCCCGAAACCACCCGAATCTTGTAGAAAGCTATTATTACGCTCTAGTACTTCGTATGTAATTTCTTCATCTGGATGATGTCTTAATTCGATAATATAATCAAAGTCTTCGATTGTATATTCAGAATGTTGAACGAACATATCAGGATGTTCAATCACGATAATCGTTGGTAATTGCATAATCTCCCGAACCAACTGTTGATGACGCTCATCCGATGAACGTCTAGTTACGATTCCATCTAAGATGAACACATTATTACTGTTAAATTCATCTCCTAGAAGTCGATTACGTATTGTTTGCTTAATCATTGTAGATGATAGAAATAACCATCGTTTGTTTGCACAAACACTAGCAGCAACGATTGATTCTGTTTTTCCAACACGAGGCATACCACGTATTCCTATTAATTTACGACCTTCTTTTTTAAAAATTTCAGCCATAAAATCAACAAGTATTCCTAGTTCATCCCGAACAAAGCGGAATGTTTTTTTCTCATCTGCTTCTCGTTGGATATAACGACCATGTCGAATAGCTAAACGATCTCGAGTAGTGGGTTGTCGAAATTTCGTGACTTTAATCATTTCCATAGTAGAAACAATATTCCTAAATCGCTCAATTTGTTCTTCTTTTTCAGCACGTAAAAGCATCCCTCTTCGCACTTGATCTACACCATTAATCGTTACGATATTGACCCTAAGCATACCTAATAATGACGCAATATCACCTAATAATCCGGGGCGATTGATTTGTATTTCATATTCAAAATACCATTCTTTCACATACAACGATCCCTTCTATTATAAGACGCTTAAAACATTTCTATGTTCCATAATAGCTGATTTTTCTACATATGAAAAGAAAAAAAGAAAGGGGTTGTCTTAAAAGTGTAAAAAAACATTTTAAGACGCCCCCTCAGTTACTACAATTTCCTTGCGAGTTCATTTCGCAAGATTCAAAAGAAATTTTGTATGATTTCTTTTGCTACTGTAGATTCTTATTTTGCACTAGTTTAATCACACAATTTGCTAGTGCTTCTTTTTCACTTTCTGAAGCTACGCCCCACATATCAGATAGTACTCGTTGTTGTTCATTCTTAGGGTCAATATTAGTTGCCAAATACTCTCCGATTTGCACTGCTGCTTCTTGAATCACTTTATTGGACATACCTGCTTGTTCAGCCTTAGAAATATTTTGACCTAAAAAGGATGTCCAACTTTGCCAATTTTCAATGATAGGCATTATAATCCCTCCCTTACATATCAAGTATGTGTAAAGTTAAAAATTATATGTACCAACCACCATTAATCCTCAAAATTTGTCCTGTAATGTAATCTGCTTTACCCGACTGCAGAAATGCTACTAAGTAAGCCACTTCTTCAGGTTTTCCAGCGCGTTCTAACGGAATTTCAGATACTAGTGAAGACATTTCATCATCATTTAAATGTCCATTCATTTTCGTATCAATTAAACCCGGAGCAACTGCATTTACACGAATGCCATTGTAAGAAGCTTCTTGTGCATATGCTTTTACAAATGCATGGATAGCACCTTTAACAGTAGAATAAAGTGTTTCGCCAGCTCCACCAGCTTCACCCCAAATTGAACCAATCATCGTAATATAGCTTACTTCATGCTGACGTAATTTCGGAGAAAGTAAACCAATCAACTGAATTGGTGTTTGAACATGTACTTTCCACAATGCGTTCATGTCTTCAATGGATGTATCTTCAACTAGTTTATAAAGTGCTTGACCACTTGCAACAACAATTGCATCTAATGAGAACACAGATTGAGTTATTGTAGTTGCGGCAAATTCGTCCGTTAAATCTGCATGGATCATCATAAATTCTTGTTTTGGAAATTCGTTCATCAATTCTTTGATCAAACCTTGCATCCGATTAGTTTGATGATTGTAGTGCATATATAAAGACCAACCATTGGATGCAAGCTCACGACAAACAGCACTTCCGATTGAACCGGAAGCGCCTAGTACTAAAGCAAATTTCTTCATTTCTGTTGATGACCTTCTGATTGTTCACCTTCAGCAAGGGGCAAGATTTTGAAGACGGTTTGCTGTGATTCACCTTGTAAAGATTTAAAAGCTTCTTGTACATCTGCTACTGTCAATTCTTCGATAGCAGAAACGGAATCAAATAAATTCATATCATTGAATTTATAACGTGTAAATTGATTTGCAATAAATTCAATTGAGTTAAGCGCTCTTAAGTTAAAGCCAATTCTGCGACGTTTTACCCGCTCTAACTCCTCTTCACCAAATGGCCATGTTTCTTCTGCATTTTTTAATTGGCCTTTGATTGCCTCTATTAACTTGTCTGGTTGATGAGTGTCAGAACCAATCATTGCAAATCCAAAACCGTGCTCTAAAGAAAAGTCATAAGAGTAAGATTCATCAATTAATCCTTCTTCATATACTCTTGTATAGAAATCAGATGAGCGACCAAACAAAATATCTAGCGTTAAACTAATTGCTAATTCATGTTTTAACATATCACGACCAGATAAATTTGTTTCTTTTGCTTTTAAACCTACTGAGATTTTCGATTTAGAAACATCCATATGAAGAGTACGTTCTGGAATCGCAACTTCCATTTGTTCATTTACTTCAATACGTTTTATCGGAGTTGGTTCTGCAAATTCCTTTTTGGCTTGATTTTCACGAATTACTTTCATCATTTTTTCTGGATCTAGTGCCCCGATAGCAAATAACAACATATTAGAGGGATGATAAAAAGTGTGATAACAAGTATATAAATGATCAGCAGTAATTTTATCAATTGATTCGACTGTACCTGCAATGTCAATTTTTACAGGATGTTCTTTATACATATTTTCAATTGTACCAAAGTATAGTCGCCAATCAGGCTGATCATCATACATTGTAATTTCTTGACCAATGATCCCTTTTTCTTTATTCACCGTTTTTTCTGTGAAATAGGGTTCCTGTACAAAGTTTAGCAATGTTTCTGTACTTTCATATAAATGATTTGTGGCAGAGAATAGATACGCTGTTCTAGTAAATGAAGTGAAAGCATTAGCAGATGCACCGTATTCACTAAATTTTTGGAACACATCTCCATCTTCTTTTTCGAACATTTTATGCTCTAAAAAGTGAGCAATCCCATCCGGAACAGTAATCGCATCTTGTTCTCCAAGTGGCACAAAAGAACGATCCACTGAACCATATTTTGTTGTAAAAGTTACAAATGCTTTGGAAAATCCCTTTTTTGGTAAAATGTAGACATCTAAACCATTCTCTAACTTTTCATAATAAAGTGTTTCATCTAGTTGATCAAAACGAATTGTTTCCATTATTTTTTATCCTCCATTCCACTTAAGAAATAGATGGTTTCTTTATGCAATTGTTTAGCCATATTAACAACATCTTGCTTTGATACAGCCTGCCATTTTGCTTGCCATGCTTCAACATTGAAATCTTCGTCCAAATCTTTATACTGATCGTAAATTTCAATTTGGCCACGTGCAGAATCTAGAGCTTCTTTTAATTGGTTTTGGAGCATCGCTTTCGTTTGTGTCATTTCCAAATCCGTAATTTCACCATTTTGCATAGCAATCAATTGTTCATCGATTAATTGTAAAGCTTTCTTTTCATTTTCAGCATCGATACCTGACATTACATAAACTAAACCATATTGTGCAGAGTATGAGCTTGAACAATAATATGCCATACTTTCTTTTTCGCGTACATTCATGAACAGTTTGGAATGAGGATAACCACCGAAAATGCCATTAAAAATTTGCATTTTTGGGAAATCTGCATCTTTAAAGAATACTGGTGTAGTAAAACCAATATGCAGTTTACCTTGTTTCATTTCTTGTGTTTCTTTTACATAAGAATCAGTTGGTTGAATTTTAGGTAAAGTACTCTTTTCAAATGATGTTTTACGATCGCCAAATGGTAATGCATTTTTTAAGTCTTCCATCATTTTGGCTTCATCAATGTCTCCAACTACATAAATATCAATCACATCTTCTGCTAGCATGCGTTGATATGTATTGGTTAATGATTGTGGTGTGATCGCTTCTACAGCTGGAATTGTACCATTTGCGGAAGTAGATGCTGGATGATTTGGAGCTAAGATTTTAGTTAAACGATTTTGTGCATAACGTGATTTATCATCAAAAATTGATTGAATACGTTCTTTGACCATTTCTTTTTCCCGAGCTACGATATTTTCTTTAAAAACGCCATTCTCGAAATTCGGATTAAAAAGTACTGTATGCATTAATTCTAATACTTTTCCTAATACGTCACCCTGTTTCAAGTAATGATCATTGACAGTTTCAATGTTTAACAAAACGGTATGTTCATTTCCTTTTTTAGATGTATCTAAATACAAAACTGTACCGTATAAATCATCTAGATACATACGCATACTAGCAGTAGATGGGAATTTAGCATTACTGTGTTGCAATACATTTGATAAAACAGTTCTTTCTGCAGCCTCCTCTTCCTTTAAGGGTCTTCTAAATTTCAGCGAAAAATTCACTGTTTTAAATTGATCAGTTTCTCTTGTATGAATATGAACGTCTTTTGCTACTTCTATAGTCTTAAACATTCAATCCCCTCCTATCTACTTAATATAACAAACCATCACTCCAACTATACATGTCAATTGAATAAAATTGCAACTAATGTAAAAGCAGGTTAGAGGAATACTTATTGACCACCTGCTGACATGAATTCTTCCTATCCTTACAATCTTACAACCAAAGTTGTTGGCAAAATAAAAAGACTGAGCCAGAAGCCCAGTCTGATTTTAAAAAATTAGCGTTTGCCTTTCACATATGGTGTACCGGATGCTTTTGGTGCTCTCGCTTTTCCGATAAACCCTGCTAAAGCTAAAATGGTTAATACATACGGTAAAATAAATAAAATAACATCTGGTACATCTTTGATTACTGGAATTGAGGCTCCTACAATACTTAAAGACTGTGCAAAACCAAAGAATAGCGCTGCTCCCATAGCCCCTAGTGGATGCCATTTACCAAAAATCATTGCGGCAATAGCCATGAAACCTTGTCCACTAATTGTAGTTTGGCTGAAATTACCCGCAATTGCTTGGGCATAGATAGCCCCACCGATACCACCAAGTGCACCTGAAATCATTACTGCAACATAACGCATTTTGGTTACATTTACACCCATTGTATCTGCAGCCATCGGATGTTCCCCTACAGCACGTAAACGTAAACCAAATGGTGTTTTATAGATAATAAACCAAGCAAAGAAGGCTACAGCGATCGCTAAAATAGATGTTCCATAAACGTCCGTAAAGAACATTTTACCTAAAATAGGAATATTCTTTAATCCTGGAATATCAAAACGTGAGAAACGTTCTGCGATTGAATCTGTTTGACCTTTGTCATATAGCATTTTGATTGAGAATACTGCAACTGCTAAGCCTAACATATTAAGTGCAACCCCTGCTACCGTTTGGTCAGCGCGGAATGAAACAGCTGCAACTGCTAAGATGAGTGAGAATACAATTCCTACAACCATCGCAACAAGTAAACCAACCCAAGGTGTCCATCCACCAAGAGAATCAGCAAATGTTAAGTTAAAAACGATACTACTGAAGGCACCCATGATCATTACACCTTCAAGACCGATATTAATAACACCTGATCGTTCAGTGAATACACCGCCTATAGCAGTCATTATTAATGGAGCGGCATAGAAGATAGCAGAAGGAATAATGAAATATAACACTTCTAAAAAGCTCATGTTATTTTTCCTCCTTTTTTTTCTTACTTAAACGTTCAAGTACTACTCGAATGATATAGCCAGAAGCTACAAAGAAAATAATCAAAGCAATAACAATTGATACAATTTCTACAGGGATTCCAGCTTCGTTAGGCATATTAAGTCCACCATTTTTCAACGAACCAAATAGTATAGCACCAAATAATACGCCAAAAGGTTGATTTGCACCTAATAAAGCAACCGCGATACCATCAAATCCGATACCAGTAAATGCTGTCATCTTAGAGATATTACCAAATGTACCTAGTGCCTCCATAGCACCACCAAGTCCAGCGAATACACCAGATATCACCATTGCTAGAACAATATTTTTGCTGACATTCATACCAGCATAATCTGACGCATTTTGGTTAAATCCAACAGCTTTCAGTTCAAAGCCACGTGTTGTTTTCTCTAATAAGAACCACATGACAATAACAGCGATTATTGCAATGACAAATCCCCAATGCATTCTTGAGTAATCTGTAATTGTTTCAAAGAATGGCGATCTAAGAGATGCTGAATCATGAATCTTTTCAGTTTTCTCAGCTCCACCTGATAGTGCAGAAATAGTTGCATTCGCTACATAAAGAGCTATATAGTTCATCATAATCGTTACAATAACTTCATGCACTTGTAATTTTGCTTTTAATAAACCTGGAATTAATGCCCATAATCCACCTGCAACTGCAGCTGCTAATAATGCTAATGGAAGATGAATGATTTTAGGTAGGTCAAATGCATAACCAACATATGCTGCTGCTAACCAACCTACAATCAATTGTCCTTCTACACCGATGTTAAATAACCCAGTTCTAAATGCAAAAGCTACAGCTAAACCCGCAAAAACATATGGTGTAATTTGACGGACTGTTTCACCAATGTTGTAACTATTACCAAATACTCCATTCCATAATGCAATATAGCCATCTACTGGGCTAAATCCACTAACAAGCATGACAATTGCACCTACGATTAGGCCTAATAAGATAGAAATGACAGGGACTAGAATATTTGTCGTACGTTTAGACACTATTCGTCACCTACCTTTTTTTGATCATTGTGAAGTGTTTGACCTGCCATTAATAAGCCAAGTTCTTGTTCTGTTGTTTCATGAGGTGCTACAGTATCAATGATAGAGCCATCATGAATTACAGCAATCGTATCAGATACATTCATTACTTCATCTAATTCAAATGAGATCAGTAATACAGCTTTTCCTTTATCACGTTGTTCAATTAAACGTTTGTGGATAAATTCAATTGCTCCTACATCTAATCCACGTGTCGGTAATGCTGCAATAAGTAATTCTGGATCACGATCAATTTCACGACCAATAATCGCTTTTTGTTGGTTACCACCTGATAATGCACGAGCAGGAGTCATTTCGTTTGGTGTACGTACATCAAACTCCTCAATAATTTTCTTGGCAATGTCATTTACGGTTTTATAATCAATAATACCGCCTTTAGAAACCGGTTTTTGATAATACGTTTGTAAAACGATATTATGTCCGATCGGGAAGTCTAATACAAGACCATGTTTGTGACGGTCTTGAGGAATATGACCAATTCCAGATTCTGTTATTTTGCGAGGCTTTAATCCTGTAATGTTCTTACCTTTTAAAGTAACGGTGCCACCCTTCACTTTGCGAAGACCAGTTATTGCTTCGATTAGCTCAGATTGACCATTTCCATCAATTCCTGCAATCCCAACAATTTCCCCAGATCGAACGGTAAGATTTAAATTCTTAACTTTTTCGACGCCACGATTATCGGCAACTGTTAAGTTCTCGATTTTTAATACAATATCTGTTGGATGTGCTTCCGCTTTTTCAGTTTTAAAGAAAACTTGTCTTCCGACCATCATCTCAGCCAGTTGATCAGGGTTTGTTTCGTCAGTATTAACCGTTCCAATTCCTTGACCTTTACGGATAATTGTTACTCGATCTGAAACTTCCATAATTTCTTTTAATTTATGTGTAATTAAAATAATCGACTTTCCTTCTTCAATCAGGCGCTTCATAATTTGCATCAATTCAGTAATTTCTTGCGGTGTTAAAGACGCAGTAGGTTCATCAAAGATTAGAATGTCAGCACCACGGTATAATGTTTTTAGAATCTCAACGCGTTGTTGCATACCAACTGAAATATCTTCAATTTTTGCATTTACGTCTACGTTTAGACCATATTTTTCTGATAGCGCTTGTACTTTTTTTGCCGCATCACGAATATTAATCAAGCCCATTTTAGTAGGTTCACTACCTAAAATAATATTCTCCGTCACCGTAAAATTTTCAACTAACATAAAGTGTTGATGAACCATCCCAATTCCTAAATCGTTTGCCTTATTTGGGTCGGTAATTTTTACTTCCTTACCATGAACTCGGATTGTTCCTGCCTCTGGTTGATATAAACCAAAAAGAACGTTCATCAATGTCGATTTTCCGGCACCATTTTCTCCTAAAAGTGCATGAATCTCGCCTTTTTTTAGCTGAAGGGTGATGTTATCATTTGCTACAAAATCGCCGAATTGTTTACGAATTCCCAGCATTTCTATCACATATTCCAATGTGTTCACTCCTTTAGACACTATAAATTTATGGTTGTAATTAATAAATTAACAAAGGTTAAAAAAATTAACACAAGAAAGGATTTAAAAACTAAAGAGTGGTAATTTTTAGAATTCTCTTATCCATCATTTACATAAATAGATTTAAGATTAAATGCTTGAATTTATTTCACAAATAGACTTCTAATTAAAAACACGAATTTAATTTATCTCTATCAAGGATTATTCGTATAAATATATAAACCACTATACATTACGCTAAAGACGGCACTTTTCGCGGACGAGCGCCGAGAGCTCTTCGCTACTTTGTTCACTGGGGTCTCATCTGTCTCCCTTACCGCTTACTGATACTTTTCTTATTTCGTGTTTTTCAAAAAACTAAGAATTATGAAATTGATTTCGCTTCTAAAAAATTCTCTTAATCTTCAAATACCTTCATCTATTAATTTTTCAAAGAGATAAAAACATCATAAAGACCAATGTTTATGGCCTTTATGATGAATATGGTTAACTATTATTTACCTGGTTTTTCAGGAACTTTAATGTCACCATTGATAATTTTTTGTTTATAGTCATCAATTTTCTTTTGTGTTTCTGGAGTGATTGCACCGCGAGAATCAGCTAGGTCAACACCGTTGTCTTTTAAACCAAAAGTGATAGTTTTTCCACCAGGGAATTTACCATCTTTTGTTTGTTTAGATACATCTTCTGCCGCAATATCAACACGTTTTAATACAGAAGTTAAAGTAACATTTGTTTTGTCATCTACTTTACCTTCGTCATATTGGTCACGGTCAACACCGATTACCCATACATCTGCTTTTGGATCTTTTTTCTTACGTTCTTTTGCTTCAGTGAATAATCCATTACCTGTACCGCCAGCTGCATGGAAGATAATATCATCCCCTGAATCATACATTGATTTTGCAATAGCTTGACCTTTTGCAGCATCGCCAAATGAACCTGCATATTGTACATCAACTTTGATTTTTGGATTTGCTGCTTTTGCACCAGCTACATATCCTGCTTCAAACCCATCAATAATTTCGCTTTTCATACCACCGATGAAACCGATTTTACCAGTTTTAGATTGTAAAGCTGCAGCAGCACCTGCTAAATAAGAAGCTTCATTTGCACGGAACATAATTGAAGCAACATTATTTTGACCTTCAACTACTGAATCGATAATAGCGATTTTAGCATCTTTTTGTTGTTTTGCTACTTCAACTACTGAATCATGAAGGTTAAAACCTACAGCAAATACTAAATCAAAATTACGACGGATTAAACTGTTAAGGTTGGTATTGTAATCACTTTCAGAAGCAGATTGTAGGTAGTCATAACCACCATTACCTTTTGATAGGCCATTATCTTTACCAAATTTTTGAAGACCTTCCCAAGTTGATTGGTTAAATGAACGGTCATCAATACCACCGATGTCAGTTACCATTGCAACTGAGAATGAATTTTTGTCATTGCCTTTTTTTGTGTCTGTTGCGTTGTTAGAACCACAAGCTGCTAGTAATGTACCAGATGCTAAAAGAGCAGAAAGTGCTAAACCTATTTTGCGTGTTTTCACTTGAATCCCCCCAAAAAGTAATTTCATTGTATTTTCGATAGCAGGAATGCATACTTGTTTTACACACGTTTTCGAACTACATGGAAACTGAATTTATCAGCTCTGAAATAATTACGTGAATAAAGCACCACTCGATCGTTATCATCGTAATGGAGCTGTTTTAAAACAAGGAGCGCAGTTTCACGCCCACATTTTAATATTGGAGAAACTTGACTATGATAGCCAACTGGATCTATAAATGTAACAGCATATGCTACATGAATTTCTCCAGATTCCTCTAAAGCAGAAAAAATAGATGAATTATGTCGAAGCAAGAAATCTGCTGGTAAATACTTTGCAGGCACTTGGTCCACACAATACACGACCGGTTCACCGTCTGCTGTACGCACACGTTCAATCGTTATTAAAGATTCATCAGCATCACATTGAAAGCGTTTTATATCTTCTTCATTTGGAAGCTGCTCGGTAGAACTTATGTAGTTTGTACCGGGCTGCATTCCAACATCCTCAATCATAGAGGAAATACTTGAAAGTTGTTCAATTCCAGATGTAAATAATGGCTTTGGATTAACAAAAGTACCTACACCATGTCTTCGAACAATAATATTTTCTTCTTCCAACAGTCTTAAAGCTTCACGAAGTGTCGCACGACTGACTCCAAGTGATTTTGATAATTCAAATTCAGAAGGTAATTTTTCATTTTCTTTATAAACACCTTGTTCAATATCTGCCTTTAAATGATCAATCACTTGAAGATATAGATGACGATGATCAGACTTTATTGTCATATAAACCACCACCATAAGAGATCAGACATCAGACGTAAAACATTCCTACTAATCAGACATTACTATACCATTTTTGTTTAAGTAAATAAATAACTTTCACAAAAAACTGTGTTAAAACAGATAAATTTTTATTTCATCTATGCTCATTTAGACAATTTTTTTACATTCTTTGGTTAAATTCAAAATTATCTATTAAAATTATTTTCCAATCAATACTTCTCTTGGTTTGCTTTTTTCTGCCGGTCCAACAATCCCTCTTTCCTCCATCTGATCCATAATGCGTGCAGCCCTTGCGTAGCCTATTTTAAGCTTTCTTTGGAGGAAAGATACGGATGCTGTATCTTGTGCAGCCACTAATTGAACAGCCTCTTCAAAAAGTTCATCCGTATCATCTAAATCTTGAATTTCTTCTTCCTCAGACGGAATCATTTCTTCTTGATATTGAGCTTTTTGCTGTGCTATAACAAATTCTACAATCTGTTCTACTTCACTATCTGAGACGAATGCACCTTGCACCCGAACAGGTTTCGATTCACCTGCAGGTAGGAATAACATATCGCCTCTTCCTAACAAACGTTCAGCACCACTCATGTCAAGAATTGTACGAGAATCAATGGCTGATGAAACTGCAAAAGCAATTCGAGATGGTATATTTGCTTTAATAATCCCCGTTATAACATCAACACTTGGTCTTTGTGTAGCAATAATTAAATGAATGCCAGCAGCTCGGGCCATTTGTGCTAAACGTGTAATCGAATCTTCCACATCACTAGAAGCAACCATCATTAAATCTGCTAATTCATCAACAATAACTACAATAAATGGCATTTTGGGATGCTTTTCACCGTTTTCTTCATTGAATTTATCAATTTGCTCATTATATCCTTCGATGTTACGTGTACCTGTATGTGAAAACAAATCATAGCGTCTTTCCATTTCAGAAACCACTTTTTTTAATGCTTGTGATGCTTTACGAGCATCTGTCACAACGGGAGCCAGTAAATGAGGTATACCATTATATACATTTAATTCAACCATTTTTGGATCAATCATCATCATTTTAACTTCATGAGGCTTTGCTCTCATTAGTATGCTAATGATGATGCCATTAATACATACAGATTTACCACTTCCTGTTGAACCGGCTACGAGTAAGTGAGGCATTTTGTTTAATTTAGCCAGTTTTGCTTCACCTGTAATATCTCTTCCCAATCCAATTAATAGCTTTTCATCTGGTTTATTGTTTTGTGAAGACTCTAACACTTCACGTAAACTTACAATTGCTACTTCTTTATTTGGTACTTCTATACCTACTGCTGATTTACCTGGGATTGGTGCTTCAATGCGTATATCTTTTGCAGCAAGTGCTAATGCTAAATCATCTTGTAAACTAACAATTTTGCTTACTTTTACACCCCGATCAGGGAGTACTTCATATTCAGTAACAGCTGGCCCCAAATGCACTTGCGTAACAGTAGCTTTAACGCCAAAAGATTGGAAAGTCTGCTCCAATTTATGCGCATTATTTTGAATGAGTTCAAACTCTCCACTTTGATCAGTATGTGGAGGAAGTCTTAAACTGTTCATCGATGGTAGTTGATATGCTTCATTTTCAACCTCATCTGAAGTATCAATAGACGTGTGATCTTCATCATTATGTGAACTTCCTGCATTCATCTCAACTGTTTCTGGCTCAGGTTGTTGTGGATGCACTACTCTTTGTGTAAAGGCAGAAATAATGGGTTCTCTACGTTCTTCACTGACGGGTTCTACTTCTGTTGCTGCATGATGTTCATCTTCAGGCACAGGCAACTCCCGTTCTACTCTTTTTCGATTTTTGCGAGTATCCTTTTTCTTTTCTACAGCTTTTTGTTTTTTCGCTTCTTTCCTACGACTGATAGAATCTCCTGAATCTTCCTTCATTTGTAAGATAGTTTTTTTGATAGCTGGCAATTTACTTGCCAAATACGGTATAAGTGCTTTTCCTGTTATTAATACAATACCGATAAGCACCATTAACCAACCCGCTATTTTTGCACCAGCAGAGTCGAATAATGCAAAAAAACAAGCAAATAACACTGCACCAATCATGCCTCCTCCTAATGCATGACTGTGATCTTCTATACCACCACTAGTAATCAATATTCGCCATGTTTCTTTTAAAACAGAATTACTTTGAATTACATTTCCTTCAAATAATTGTTCGAATAACGCTATATGACTAAATAGTGTTAGTCCACCTGTAATTAACAAACTACCTATTATTAATCGATTTTTGAGATTTGGAACCGTTCTTTTTACCATCAATAAAAGAGCACTAACGATCAATAAGAAGGGTACTACAATAGCCCAGTTTCCAAATAAGAATAACGATAACGATTGAAGTAATCTTCCCACAATCCCATATTCAAAAAATATAATGATTGCAAAACCAATTAAAACGAGACCAATAATTTCATACATCAATGGATGCGATGGTGTATCTTTTTTTGCCTTTGATGCTGCTTTTTTTGACTTTGCTGGTCCCTTTTTAACAATTGCCATGCCTCCACCTACTTTCTTAAGTATTCATATATTGAAAGGAAAAAAGGATTCCCTACCATACCAGATGTTAGGAAATCCTTTTAGTCCGCTTACGCATTAATATTCCATAATAATAGGGATAATCATTGGTCGGCGCTTTGTTTTTTGGAATAAATAAGAGTTTAGCGTGTCACGGATTTCTTGTTTTATATTTGTCCATTCATATGATCCTTTATTCACATATTTTTCGACAACAGTTCTTACTAGTTCAGAAGATTCACTTAATAATTCTTCAGATTCTCTTACATAAACAAATCCACGAGATAATATTTCTGGACCTGAGGCAATTTTCTTCATTTGACGGTTGATTGTAACAACAACGATAAAAATACCATCTTGGCTCAGTAATTTACGATCACGTAAGACGATATTGCCAACATCACCAACGCCAATGCCATCAATTAATATATTCCCTGCAGCCACTCGACCACTCATGCGCATTTTACCGCCTTTATATTCGACGATATCCCCTTTATCTGCTATAAAAATTTGAGATTTTGATAAGCCTGTTTGTTGAGCTAATTTTGAATGCGCGATGAGCATACGATATTCCCCTTGAATTGGAATAAAGTATTTTGGTTTCATAAGATTTAACATCAATTTCAAATCTTCTTGTGCGCCATGTCCTGAAACGTGAACCTTTTTATCAGCAGATAATACCTTAGCACCAGCTTTTGCCAGACTATTCATCGTATCAGCAATTTGGACTTCCATACCTGGTGACGGTGTAAATGTAATAAGTACTGTGTCAGTAGATTTAATACGAATATCGCGGTGGTGTTTACGGATGATTTTTTCTAATCCTTCTAGTGGTTCACCTTGATTTCCTGTAATAATTGCTACTATTTCTTCATCAGGATAGTCATTCATTTTACTAACTGGAATAATACGTTCTGGATCTATATGTAGATAGCCTAAACGCATACCAATTTCAAATACATGTTCTAAGCTTCTACCTACTACCGCAATTTTACGATCTGCAGCAGTCGCTTGATCAAATACTTGTTGGATACGAATAAAGTTGGATGCATAAAGAGCAACTAAAATACGGCCTTCTGCATGATGGAAAGTTTTTGCTAACTTTTCACGAACAATGTTTTCAGGTATTGTATATCCTGGACGTTCTGCTTCAGTTGAATCAGACATTAGGATAAAAACGCCTTCCTCACCTAGTGCAGCCATTTTTGCGATGTCTGGCTTATATTTTCCTTGTGCTGATTGGTCAAATTTAAATTCACCTGTATGCACGATTGCTCCTTCAGAAGTATGGAAAGCAATCCCCAAAGAATCTGGAATACTATGAGTTGTGTGGAAGAACGTCACATATGTTGATTGGAAATTCATCCGACTCTTATTAGTTACTTCAAAAAACTTTACTGGGTATGGAGCTGGCAAATCTCTCAAGTGTTCTTTTGCTAATGCAATTGTCAGTTTAGAACCATAAACAGGGGCATTAACTTTTTGTAAAAGATATGCTACAGAACCGATTGCATCTTCGTGTCCATGTGTAAGGAAAATCCCTTTCACACGAGATTTGTTTTCCTCTAAGTACGTCATGTCTGGAATAACGTAATCTATTCCGAGCATTTCATCCTCTGGAAACATAAGTCCACTATCTACGACAAAAAGCTCTTCGTCGATTTCAACGACATACATAGCCTTGCCGATTTCACTAACGCCACCTAGTGGAATGACGCGAATAACTTCATTTTTTGTTTTTGCCACTTGATTTCCTCCTAAAATAATCCCGAACACAAACCACTTACTCCCATTATATCTATTGTTGGGAGTTTTCACAAACAAAAAAAGAATGGGCAAGGCTGCCCATTCAAAAAATTATTTTCTAAAATTGTTTTTGCTTTTCCAAATAGTCTTCCCACACAAGATCAAAGGCTAATTTTTCTTGATCTGTCAGTGTTACAATTGGTAATCTAACATATTCTGACCCTATTCCTAATTTGGTTAAGGCGTATTTTACAGTGGAAGGACTTGGCGTTGCAAATAAAGCTCGAATTACTGGTAATAATGCTTGATGTATTGTTGCTGCTTTTTGATGATTACCTTCTTTAAATAAAGAAACCATTTTTTGCATATCATTTCCAACTACATGTGCTGCAACGGAAATAACACCTGAACCACCTATTGCTAATAGCGGTAATGTTAAGCCATCATCTCCAGAGTAAACTTTCAATCCTTCAGGAGCTTTAGCTAAAATTTCCGTCATTTGATCTAAACTACCACTAGCCTCTTTAACAATCTGTATGTTTGGAATTTTACTTAACTCCAAAATGGTTTGTGGTTGTATATTAACAATTGAACGTCCTGGAATATTGTACAACATTACTGGTAATGATGTACAATTAGCAATTGTTGCAAAATGTGTATACATTCCTTGTTGACTTGGTTTGTTGTAATAAGGGGCAACTAACATAACTCCATCTGCCCCGGCTGCTTCAACTTCTTTAGTAAGTGCCATTGAAGCTTGTGTATTATTACTTCCAGTCCCTGCAATAACGGGGATTCTCTTATCAACTGTTTTCACAACAAATCGGATTAAGGCCACTTTTTCATCATGTGACAATGTTGGTGATTCACCTGTTGTACCACAAACAACGATTGCATCGGTACCATTCGCTATTAAATGCTCTATTACCTCTGAAACCATTTTAAAATGAATTGAGCCATCTTCACAAAATGGTGTAATCATCGCAGTAGCAATATTACCAATATTCATTTGTTATGCCCCCTCAGATTAATCCTTCTTCAATCATCTTTTCGGCAATTTGAATAGAGTTTAATGCTGCTCCTTTTAATAAGTTATCTGCTACAACCCAAAGGTGGAAAGCATTATCTTTTGTTAAATCTTTTCGAATACGTCCTACAAATACTTCATCTTCGCCTTCAGAATAAATTGGCATTGGATAGACTTGAGATGTAATATCATCTTGCACAATTACACCTGGAGCTTCTTGTAATACTTTTTTAATATCTTCTACAGTTACGTTTTCTTGATCAATTTCAATATACACAGACTCAGAATGTCCAGCTACAACTGGAACACGTACACATGTTGCAGCAACAGGTAATTCTTTCGCGTGCATAATTTTCTTTGTTTCGTTAATCATTTTCATTTCTTCATAAGTGAAACCATTTTCAGTAAACACATCAATTTGTGGAATAACGTTACCTGCAATAGGAAAATGTTTTTTATCGCCCTTTACTGGTAATACATGTGCTTCTACATTTTTTATTTGGTCAAAATGCAGGCTTTGTTCTTTTAATTCTTCAATCGCACTCATTCCTGACCCTGACACAGCTTGATATGTAGAGACGATTAAATTTTTCAATCCAAATGCTTGGCGAATTGGTTCAAGTGCTGCAACCATTTGTATAGTTGAACAATTTGGGTTTGCAATAATACCTTTGTGAGTTGCTAAATCTTGTGGATTTACTTCTGGTACAACTAATGGTACTTCTGGATCCATACGGAATGCACTTGTATTGTCAATCACAACTGCTCCACGCTCTGCAGCAGCAGGAGCTAATGCTTTAGAGACAGATCCCCCTGCACTAAATAAGGCAATATCCACTCCTTCAAAAGCTTCTGGTGTCGCCTCTTCTACTGTGTATGTTTGACCATTAAATGTAAGTTCCTTACCAGCAGAACGTTTTGATGCAAGTAACTTCAACTTTCCAATTGGAAACTTACGCTTTGCAAGCTGCTCCATCATTTTTGTTCCTACTGCACCTGTAGCTCCAATTACTGCTACTGTATATTCTTTAGCCATCATACATCTCTCCTCAACTGTTCATTAGATAATGGCGCTATTGTATCATAAGTCGTAAGAATTTTATATAATAATTTAATTATTTAGTATATTGAATTATCAAAGGCTGTAATTGTCTCTTATCTAAGGAAGCTACAACCGTAGGCAATAACTGCGTAAAATCAGATATCATTGAATTTGGCTTTCCAGTCGGATTATCTTGACCAAATGGAATGAAATAGATATTTTTAGTATTTAATAATTTCATTATATTTACTCCATTCAAGCCAAGTGCATCATTTGTTGAAATCCCTAATACAACAGGGCTCCCATTTCGTAAAGTTGCTTTAGCCGCCATCAATACAGGAGAATCCGTTGCTGCGTTTGCAAATTTACTGATAGAGTTTCCTGTCATAGGAGCAATAACCATACAATCTAAAGGATTGGAAGGTCCAAAAGGTTCTGCTTCAACTATACTTTTAACTACTTCATGACCAGCTAAGGCTTCTATTTTTTCAATCCACTCTGCACCGGTTCCAAAACGCGTTGCAGCTGTTAGTACAGAATTTGTAATAATTGGTACAACAGTTGCACCTTGCTCCGTTAAAGTTGTAATTTTAGGTATAACATCTTCATAGGTGCAGTGTGACGCAGTTATACCAAGGCCAATACGTTTTCCTTCTAACACTTTATCCCTCCCTTAGTTCGTTATTTTTGCGAATAATTACTTGTGCTAATAAATTCGCTGCATCCTGTGGAAAATACTTTCCTGGAAGGCCAGGCAATAATTTATAGTTAACGCTCTCGGTATCTTCTATATTTAAGCATCCTGGCGCTGATGCTACATCAAAAATTGTAACGGAATGATCCAATTGTTGATAGAATTCTTCAGTAAACCATTTATTTGGGATTGTATTAATTAAATAATAAGGTTCTGTCAAATTTTCAGGTAATAGCTGTGATGCTGTATATCCATAAGCAATTGCTTCCTGAATTTGACTATTTGATCTTGCTAAAATATGAACATTTGCTCCTAATTTATGCAACATGTATGCTAGCATTTTGGCTACTCGACCAAATCCTGTCACATAAAATGATTTGCCATAAACAGAGGCACTCTCAAGCTCATAAAAAGCACACAGCATTCCCTCTGATGTTAATCTTGCATTTAACCATATATAGGATTCATCTTGTAAATAGTAAATTGCTCGATCTTCATCTACATATTGAAGTTCTTGTTGTAATGTTTGATTACTTTTACCGACAAATACCGCAGCACCTTTTGGCAACGCCTCAAATGCATATTTGGGTAACTCAACAGCATGAATTGGTAATACAATTCTTTGTGGTTTTTCTGTTAATAAAATTTGTTGTATTTCATCATTCCAAGTATCTGTATATTTATAAATTACTTGTTCAAAATCAAGAGAAAGTTGCACGGCTAACTCCTTAAATCGCAAATCCTTCCCTAGTATCAGCCATTTATCCTTCATCATTTTGTATACCCCGCTGATAAGGGCTGTGTTTTTTTAAATAAAATACGATCTTCTCCAATCAACGATATTTCAGTCCACGGAATAAATGATTGTACTTTGTTTTCTTTTGATTGAAAAGGTAATCGATAGCCTTTATTAACTATTTCAAATCCATAAATTTGCCCTGTTTTAACATTAAGTAAACACTCAGTTTCTGCGAGAAGACCGCAGCGAACACCATCTTTGATCTGAATTAACTCTTTGTCTGCAAGCTCCGATAAGAGCATTCAATCCCTCCTTTTCCCGTATTAACAGTGTATGTCGCCCAAGCTTTTCCCGTGCATAAAAAAGCTAAGGAGACAAGTTTAAATCCCCTTAGCTGGCTTAATAACAGAACTTGCATATGTTTTTGTTAACAAATTTTGAATAACTCGATTAACGCTCTCCTCGTTAACATCATATAGTTCCTGTAAAGTCTGATTGACTGTTCTTTCTTCACCATAAATGAGTTCATTTTTCGCATTACGATTCATGAAATCATTTGATGTTTCAAGTCCCAATAATAAATTGCTTTCTAATTGTTCTTTCGCATACTGAATCTCGATTTTCGATACGCCATCATTTACTATGTTCTCTGTTATTTCAAGAATTGTTTCCTCTAATGTAGTAAGCTTATCTGGTGAAGTACCACCGTAAATCATAAAAGCACCTGCATATTCATATGCAGAATAATAGGAGAAAATGGAATAAGCTAAAGCCTTTTCCTCTCGTACTTTCTGAAATAGTCTTGAGGAAGTCGTATCCCCTAAAATGTTGTTGACTACAAGTAAACTTACTAAATCAGGGTCTTTTACTGTCAATCCCTCGTACCCTAAGACTAGATGTGATTGTTCTGTGTTACTCTCTTTAATTGTTTTTCCAGGAACAAACATTGGTATCTTACTAATTTTATTGGTTTGATGAGTAGAATTTGTGAACTGACCGAATAGTGAAATCATTTTATCGACTAACTCGTTTGAAATATTTCCAGCAACTGAGATCACAACTTTATCCGGGGTGTAATTTTCATAGATATATGATTCAATTTTCTCTTTAGTAAAAGTTGATAATGTTTCTTCTGTTCCTAAAATAGGTGCTCCCATTGAATGATTTGGATACATTACACTCCACAGTCGTTCATCTACATCATCATCAGGTGTATCTTCTACCATCGCCATTTCCTCATAGATTACTTGTCTTTCTCTTTCGATGTCAGTTTCTTCAAATTTAGAATGGAAAAACATATCTGCTAACATTGTAATCGCTTCAATAGCGTGGTGATCTAGCGTAACTGCATAATAACATGTATTTTCCTTTGAAGTGAAAGCATTTAACTGTCCACCAATTCTGTCAAACGATTCTGCAATTTCTTTTGCAGTTCTACTGTATGTACCCTTAAATAGCATATGTTCAATAAAATGCGTAATGCCATTCTCTTCAGCACTTTCGTTTTCAGATCCAACATTTACCCAAATTCCCATTGATACAGATCGAACATAGGGTAAGTTTTCAACTAAAATACGCACACCATTTTGACATATAAATTTTGTTACCAAACAATTACCTCCTTATGTAAAAAAGAGGCTGCCGTCGAATACTAAACGGACAACCTCGTACTTTTTAATTGTGTTTGAGCCTCTCAGGATACAAAAGCGTTCGGCGTTGTCACATGACGTGACGAATTTAGCCGAACTTCCTCTTTTGCTAAACGAGCGCGTTTCGCTTTTATTGTTCTCTAGCTGCACGCGCTAGCTTTTCGGGCCAGATAACCCTCCTCGGACGGGGCAAAAATGCGCCCCTCTGTCGGAGGAACATATGGCCGATAAAGCTAAACGAGCGCGTTTCGCTTTTATTGTTCAGCGCGTTCTTTTTCTTCTTTGATTACTACTTTTCGTGATAAATTGACACGACCTTGGCGATCAATTTCAATTACTTTTACCATTAACTCATCGCCAATTTTCAAGACGTCTTCAACAGCTTTTGTGCGTTCTTCTTGAATTTCAGAGATATGCAATAAACCGTCTTTTCCTGGGAAAATTTCAAGGAAAGCACCAAATTTTTCGATACGTTTTACTTTACCCATATAGTATTCGCCTACATGTGCTTCACGTACAATATTTTCAATGATATCCTTTGCACGTTTAATCATATCTTCATCAGAAGACGAGATGAAAATTGTACCATCTTGTTCTGTATCAATTTTTACGCCAGTTTCTTCAATGATTTTATTGATTTGTTTACCACCAGGTCCGATGACATCACGAATTTTATCTGGGTTAATATGGATACTTTTAATCTTTGGAGCATATTTTGATAAATGATCTCTTGGTCCAGAAAGAGTAGCAAGCATAGATTCAAGAATAATCATACGACCACGTTTTGCTTGAACTAAAGCTTCATGAAGAATTTCACGAGAAAGTCCATCTATTTTAATATCCATTTGAAGTGCTGTTACACCTTTAGCTGTACCTGCAACTTTAAAGTCCATATCACCAAGGTGATCTTCCATCCCTTGGATGTCAGTCAAGATTGAATAATAGTCGCCTTTTTTCACAAGACCCATTGCAATACCTGCAACTGGCGCTTTAATTGGTACACCTGCATCCATAAGTGCTAAGCATGACCCACAAATACTAGCTTGTGAAGTGGAACCGTTTGACTCCAATACTTCTGATACACAACGAATCGTGTATGGGAAGTCCTTTTCATCCGGAATAATTGCTGATAATGCACGCTCTCCTAGAGCACCGTGACCGATTTCACGACGACCAGGTCCACGCATTGGCCCAGTTTCACCAACAGAGAATTGTGGGAAATTGTAATGGTGCATGAAGCGTTTAGATTCTTCTACTCCAAGACCATCAATAATTTGAACATCGCTCAATGCACCTAATGTACAAATAGATAATGCTTGAGTTTGTCCACGTGTGAATAGGCCTGAACCGTGTGCACGTGGTAATAAACCTACTTCAGAAGATAAAGGACGAATTTCATCTAATTTTCGACCATCTGGGCGAATTTTTTCTTCAGTAATTAAACGACGAACTTCTTCCTTTACCATTTTATCTAGAATTTGACTTACTTGTTTTAATGTTTCTTCGTCAGCTTCTTGCTCTTCATATTTTGCTATAACTTCTGCCTTTACTGCTTCGATTGCTTCATCACGTGCATGTTTTTCATGGGTTTGAATCGCTGCATTCATCTTTTCTTCGTATTCAGAAGTAATGGCTTGCGTTAGCTCTTCATCTAGTTCATGAAGAACAACTTCAATTTTTTCTTTACCAGCTTGAGCAGTTACTTCTTCTTGGAATGCAATTAATTTTTTAATTTCTTCATGACCAAACATAATTGCTTCTAACATTGTTTCTTCTGGAACTTCTAAAGCACCAGCTTCAACCATGTTGATCGCATCTTTTGTACCTGCAACTGTTAAGTTGATGATAGAATCTTTCCATTGATCAACTGTTGGATTTACGATGAATTCACCGTCAATCATACCTACTTGAACACCAGCAATTGGGCCATCAAATGGAATATCAGACACCATAAGTGCTAATGATGAACCAAGCATTGCTGCCATTTCTGAGCTACAATCTGAATCTGCTGACATAACCATTGAAATAACTTGTACTTCATTACGGAAACCATCTGGAAATAGAGGTCGAATTGGACGGTCAATTAATCGTGATGTAAGTACAGCCTTTTCAGAAGGACGTCCTTCACGTTTAATAAATCCACCTGGTATTTTACCAGCAGCATATAATTTTTCTTCGTAGTTAACTGTTAATGGGAAGAAATCCGCTTGCTTAGGTTGTTTGGACATTGTTGCATTACATAATACAGCTGTTTCTCCATAACGTACCATTACGGCCCCATTAGCTTGTTTTGCGAGCTGACCAACTTCAATTTGCAAAGGTCGTCCAGCCCATTCATAGGTAAAAACCTTTTTCTCGTTCATGTTTGAACTCCTCTCTTAAAAAGAAAACCTAATGACATATATATTTATGTTATGTAGTTACTTGTAGTTTATCAAAAATAATAATGCTTTGCGAAACATTTCTCTAAACTTCAGTTTCAATTATTAAATAGGAGGTAAAATTAATTGAAGCATAAAGAAAAAGCGGGACAAGCCCGCTTTCACAAAATTGCATTTTATCGACGTAAGCCGAGTTTAGTAATGATTTCACGGTAGCGTTGTACGTCATTTTCACGTAAGTATTTTAATAAGTTACGACGACGTCCGACCATTTTGAATAAACCGCGACGAGAGTGGTGGTCTTTTTTGTGAACACGTAAATGTTCGTTTAAGTTGTTAATCTCTTCCGTAAGGACAGCGATTTGAACTTCTGGTGAACCAGTATCACTTTCATGAGTACGGTATTCAGCAATGATTTCGTTTTTACGTTCTTGTGTTAGTGCCATCCTATTCACCTCCTAAATTAAAATATCCCCGATTACTGAGCTACTCGTTGGTGATTCGATGTGCCAAGTAATGGTTAAGTGATTTATAAGCAAGTCACTTTAGAAATATTAACACAAAGCTTTTTCCTATGCAACTATTATTACTTTACTTACAGTGACTTAAGTATTCCATTGCTTGTCTTTTATCTACTTCAATTTGTGCTTTTAAAGACTCAATTCCATCAAATTTTTGTTCACCACGCAGATATTTATACCAATCTACTTTTACTTCTTCACCATAAATATTTTTATTAAAATTATTAATATAGACTTCAATTGTCAAATTCTTTTCGTCAGGGTTTTTAAATGTTGGTTTATAGCCTACATTACAAACTCCATCGTGCCATTCATTTTGTACTTGCAATCGTACAGCATAAACACCAATTGCAGGGATAAAAGTACCTTCTGCTTCTTGTACATTTGCAGTTGGAAAACCTATTTGCCGTCCACGCTTGTCCCCATGAACAACAATTCCAGGAATTTGATATGGTCGACCAAGTAGCTCTCGAACCTTTTCCATATCTCCTTCTTTTAATGCATGTCGAATCCGTGTTGAACTAATTTTTTCTGAAGATTGCTGCTGTTTTTCAACTACGGTTACTTCATAATCTCCATTACTCATTTCTTGTAAATCTTTCATCGAACCGCGTCCCATCGCTCCGAAAGTAAAATCGAATCCAGCTGTAACATGTTTAATATTCAAATTTCGAATAAAGACATCAACAAATTTTTGTGGACTTAGTTTAGCAAAATCTGAAGTAAAACGAACAACAAATACGGTTTCTACTTGTAGTTCTTCCAAAACTTCTAATTTTTGTTTAAGTGGCGTAATATAAAATACTTGCTCTTTACGCTGTCCTAATACAATGGATGGATGTGGATCAAATGTCATTACTGCAAGTTTTAAGTTTTTCTTCTCAGCTTGCATCTTTGCTTCTTCAATTACAGCTTGGTGTCCACGGTGGACCCCATCAAAAAATCCAACTGCTAAAGAATAAGGCCCCTTAATTTTATCTGAACTGATTTGATGAGGGTACATCAGTTGAATGACTTTCATGCGACTGCCTCCTAATCAACTTTCGGGAACATTTTTTCTGGTTTCATAAGTCCCTTTTTCTCCGGATGCTTTACATAGACAGCAACCGCTTTGTTATTTTCCATATAAACTATTCTATCATGTTCTTCAAGTGAAGGATGCATTGGCAGAACTTGACCATTTATGATTTTTTTTCGGTTATCTGTTGTTATTTCAAAATGTGGATAGTCAACTAACGCATATTCTAATGGCTTGATACATTCATTTAACTTGTCATTTTCGGCTTTTTCTTGTAATTGATCTAATGTGACACAATCTTCTTTTGTAAATGTACCCGATTTTGTACGTACTAATGAGGCCATATGTGCAGGATAACCAAGTATTTCACCTATTTGAACAGCTAATGTTCGGATATATGTTCCTTTACTACATGCTATTCGCACAGGAAATGTAATCGTCTTGCCATGATATTCTTCACAATGATCCAGTAAATCTAGTGCATAGATTGTTATTTGACGGGTAGGACGTTCAATTGTTTCGCCACGTCTAGCATATTCATATAATTTACGACCATTTACTTTGACAGCTGAAAACATTGGTGGAGTTTGAGTTATTACCCCAGTTAATGCTTTTAATGCCTCTAGTACTTGAAGGCGGGTAATATGTTTTTCTGTTGTATCTTCTTCTACAACATCTCCTTCAGCATCTTCAGTAGTTGTAGACGTTCCAATTTCAATAATCGCCTCATATACTTTTCCTGCGTCTGTTAGATATTCAGCAAGTCTTGTTGCATTACCTATGCAAATTGGTAGTACACCTTCAACACCAGGGTCTAATGTTCCGGTATGACCTACTTTCTTTGTGTGAAGAATTTTACGAATTTTAAATACACAATCATGAGAGGTCATGCCTCTTTCTTTCCATAATGGGAGAATGCCATGCTGCATGCATGTTCGCTCCTTTACTTATAAAATATAATTTCATGCAGATTAATTATCCATTTTTATCTTTAAAAACGGAAGATTAATAGAGATCCGCTACGTGGATTGCTAGCTTTCCCGCGAGAGCCCAAAGCTACAATTAGTAAACAATGAGACACAAGCAATTTGAAAGTTAGATGAAAGGAAACTATTCTTCCTACTTTATCCTAATCAACACGCTTGATACAATTTTAAACTTAATATACCTAATAGTCACATATCACATTAGAAAAAGCCTGCAAATTGTATCTGCAGGCTTTTTCGATTATTATTCTTGCGAATCGTGAAGTTGACGTAACAATGTGTCAATTCGATTACCGTACTCAACAGATGAGTCAAACTCAAATGAAATTTCGGGTGTAATTCGTAAACGAATACGGTGACTAATCTCTGATCGAATAAAGCCTTTTGCTTTCTCTAGACCTTTCATCGTATCTTGACGTTCTGTTTCTGAACCTAAACAGGTGATATATACCTTTGCTTGTTGTAAATCACCTGTTACATCTACATCTGTTACAGTAACGAAACCAACTCGTGGATCTTTTAACTTACGACTAATAATATCAGCAAGTTCTTTTTTCATTTGTTCCGCAACACGATTTGAACGCATTGACATAATCGTTTCACCTCAGTTTCTATAAAAACTCTCGTTGTATGTTGAGACATTGCCATTCAGGATTTGATTCGAGAAAAGCAATAGCACGACCTAGCTCTTTTTCTGCTGCTTGTTGTGAGGATGCAACGGAAACAAGTGCTAAAAGGGTTCTTTGCCAAACATCTTGATAATCAATTTCCGCTATGGAGACATTGTATTTTTGTTTTGTACGAGTAATCATACGTTGTAATACAGCTCTTTTCTCCTTTAGCGAATGTGCAGAAGGGACGAAGAATTCACACTCTGCATAAATGATCATTAGCGTTTAATCTCTTCCATGATAAATGCTTCAATTTCGTCTCCAACTTTAATATCATTGTAGTCCTTAATTGTGAAACCACATTCATAACCTTTCGCAACTTCTTTAGCATCATCTTTGAAACGTTTTAGAGAATCTAATTCACCTTCAAATATTACAATACCATCGCGGATTACTCGAACGCCACTATCACGTGTTAATTTACCTTCAGTTACATAACCACCAGCAATTGTACCTACTTTAGATACTTTAAATGTTTCACGGATTTCAGCAGCTCCGATTACTTTTTCCTCAAATTCTGGATCAAGCATACCTTTCATGGCAGCTTCAATTTCTTCGATTACTTTATAAATGATTCTATGAAGACGAATATCTACGCCTTCTGCTTCAGCAGCACGTTTTGCATTAACATCTGGACGAACATTAAAGCCAATGACAATCGCATTAGATGCGGCTGCAAGTGAGATATCAGATTCAGTGATTGCACCAGCACCTGTATGAATAATCTTCACGTTTACGCCTTCTACATCAATTTTCATAAGAGATGCTGCCATAGCTTCAACAGTACCTTGAACATCTGCCTTAACGATTAAATTTAATTCCTTCATATCGCCTTGTTTCATTTGTTCAAATAAGTTATCCAGTGTTACACGTTGTTTTTCTGAACGTTGTGCTTGAATTGCTGTAGCTTCACGAGCTTCACCAACTTGACGTGCTGTTTTTTCATCTTCGAATACAACAAAACGGTCACCAGCTTGTGGTACTTCATTTAAGCCTGTAATCTCAACTGGTGTTGATGGTCCAGCAGATTTTACCCGACGACCTACATCGTTAACCATAGCACGGACACGGCCGTATGTATGACCTACTACGATTGGATCGCCTACATGTAAAGTACCATTTTGTACTAATAGTGTAGCAACTGAACCGCGACCTTTATCTAATTGCGCTTCAATAACAGAACCAATTGCACGACGTTTTGGATTCGCTTTTAATTCACCTACTTCAGAAACCAATAAAATCATTTCTAATAATTGGTCAATTCCTTCACCTTTTAAAGCAGAAATTGGAACAAAGATTGTATCGCCACCCCAATCTTCAGGAATCAAACCATGTTCAGTTAATTCTTGCATGACACGATCCGGGTTTGCAGTTGGTTTATCCATTTTGTTGACAGCAACAATAATTGGCACTTCTGCAGCTTTGGCATGGTTAATCGCTTCAATTGTTTGAGGCATTACACCATCATCAGCTGCTACAACTAAAATAGTTAAATCGGTAATTTTTGCTCCGCGTGCTCGCATAGTTGTAAACGCAGCATGTCCTGGTGTATCTAAGAAAGTAATTTTTTTGTCTTTTACAACTACTTGATAAGCACCAATATGTTGTGTAATACCACCAGCTTCTCCTTCAGTTACTTTTGTATTACGAATTGAATCCAATAATGTTGTTTTACCATGGTCAACGTGACCCATGATTGTTACAACTGGAGGACGTTCTTTGATATCTGCTTGGTTTTCATTTTCGTCTTCTTCGAAATAAGTATCAAGGTCTGTAACATCAATACGTACTTCTTCTTCTACTTCTACACCGTAATCAGCACATATTAACTCAATTGCATCTTGATCCAATTCTTGGTTAATTGTAGCCATTACTCCTAACATAAATAGCTTTTTAATAATTTCAGATGGTTCGCGTCCTAATTTTTTTGCTAAATCTCCAACTGTTAACGATTCAAAGAAAGTGATTTTTTCTGGTAGTTCTTTCTTAACAGCTGGTTGTGGTGCAGGTTGCGGACGATTTTTACGACGTTGTCCGCCATGGATACCTGGTTTTCTCTTTTGATTAAAGTTACGGTTGCCGCCTTGAGAATTTCCTCCACGACCTCCGCGATTGTTATTATTACCGTTATTATTTGAACGGCCTTGACTATTATTTGTGTTTTGTTTTGATTTTGAATGTTCTCTTGAAGTCGAATTATTATTCATAGTACTTCCTTGGGTATTTTTTTGTTTTGTTTGAGCAGTGCTAGAAGAGTTGTGCTCTTTACTTGCTACAGGACGAGTTCCTGGCTGTCCTTTAGATTGTTCATTATGATGAGTTGGTTGTGTACTTCTATTCTTTTTATATACACCATCCAATTTGCTAATTGCTTCTATTTCTAACATAGACATATGGTTTTTTACGTCAATTTGGAGCTTGGATAATTGTTCAATTACTTCTTTACTTGACTTACTTACTTGTTTCGCATATTCATGAACACGTAATTTTGTCATGTATTCACCCCCGGTTAGATTTCGTTGAGTAGCTCGGATAGTTTTTTTGCAAAACCACTATCCATAATAGCTACGGAAACTCTCGCCTCCCTACCAATAGCGTGTCCAAGAAGATCTCTTGTCGCAAATTCATGTAGCTCAACGTTAAAAGACTTACATTTATCTTGCATTTTTTTTCGTGTATTTTTTGAAGCATCCTGTGATAGAATCACAAGTTTTGCTTTTTGTCCACGTACTTCTTTTATTACTTGTTCTTCTCCGGTAACCACTTTACGAGCACGAGCAGCTAACCCTAATAAATTATAGATTGCTTGTTCTGGATTCATGCTGATGGTTCCTTACGAACGATTGCCATTAGATCATCATACACTTGTTCTGGAATTTTCACTTCAAGTTGACGCTCAAATACATTTTTTTCCTTAGCTGTTTTAATGGCTGCTTCTGATTTTGAAACATATGCACCACGGCCGGATTTTTTACCTGTTAGGTCAACAGTGACTTCTCCTTCTTGTGTACGAACGACACGAATCATTTCTTTCTTTGGAAGCATTTCGCCTGTAGCGATACACTTTCTTAAAGGTACTTTACGGTTAATCGGCATCAGAACTCACCTTTCTTCTGTCGTTAAGAGATGATTGGTAAGGAAAAGTATAATCCTACCAATCATACTACTCTTAATTATTCTTCGTCGTCTTTATATAAGTCCACTTCTACTTCATCAATATTAGTCGGTTCATGATCTTCATAAACATCAGTTTGCACTTCTTGACGAGGATAAATTCCTAATTCTCTTGCATCTGTTTCACTTTTAATATCAATTTTCCATCCAGTAAGTTTTGCAGCTAGTCTTGCATTTTGACCTCGTTTACCAATTGCTAAAGATAATTGATAATCAGGGACTACAACTGTTGTAGATTTTTCTTCTTCATTTACTTGTACGTCTAAAACTTGAGAAGGACTTAAAGCATTAGCAACGAAAACAACTGGATCTTCAGACCACTCTACAATGTCGATTTTTTCATCGTGTAATTCGTTAACAATAGCTTGAACTCGAGCACCCTTCGCACCTACACAAGAGCCAACTGGATCCACTTCATCGTTGTGAGCTACAACAGAAATTTTAGAACGATCACCAGCTTCACGCGCGATTGACTTAATTTCTACAGTTCCTTCAAAGATTTCTGGTACTTCAAGTTCAAATAAGCGGCGTAATAGACCTGGATGAGTACGAGAAACGAATACTTGAGGACCTCTAGAAGTACGTTCAACTTTCGTAATATACACTTTAATACGATCATGAGGTTTATAAACTTCACCTGGAATTTGTTCGTTTTGTGGAAGAACAGCTTCTATTTTACCAATTCCCACATAAATATTACGCGCATCTAAACGTTCTACAACACCATTAATGATATCATCTGCACGATCTACATATTCTTCATATACGATGCCTCGTTCTGCTTCACGGAAACGTTGTGTAACAATTTGTTTTGCAGTTGTTGCTGCAATTCGTCCAAAGTTACGTGGTGTTTCTTCTTCTTCAACAACGTCGCCTAATTCATAATTAGGGTTAATTCTTTTTGCATCTTCTAAAGAAATTTGTAAACGTTCATCTTCCACTTCTTCGACAACATCTTTACGAGAATATAAATGCATAGTGCCACGTTCTAAATTCAAGTCTACACGAACATTTGCAGCTTGGTTATAATTCTTTTTATATGCATTTATTAGTGCTGCTTCTATTGCTTCAACGATTACCTCTTTAGAGATACCTTTCGCTTCAAGTGCATTTAATGCACCGACTAATTCCTTACTCATTGTCTATTTCACTCCTAAAGTTAACGTTCTGCTGAAAAATCAATTGCTAATCTTGCTTTTGCAATTTTATCTTTCGGGATGAGAACTGTAATTTTCCTTGTCTTAATCTGAACAGCCAGTTCAGCACCTTCGTCTGTGTATGATTTTAAATATCCTTCAAATTCTTTCATACCATTAATGGCTTCATATGATTTAATATGCACAAATTGATTAATTGCTTTATCAAAATCCGCATCTTTTTTTAGTGGACGCTCTGCCCCTGGAGAGGAAACTTCAAGAAAATAATTTTGTTCAATTGGATCAACTTCATCCAGTTTTACACTAAGTAATTCACTTACTTGAGCACATTGCTCAATGTCAATATTTCCTTCAGGAGTATCCACATAAACGCGTAGAAACCAATCGCGACCTTCTTTGACAAATTCTACTTCGACTAATTCAAGATTTAGGCTTTCTACTATTGGCGTTACTAATTGTTCTACTTCAGTTATGACTTTGCTCATACAATCCTCCTGACTCACATAGTTGTCATAACAACAGAAAAGAGCGGGAAATCCCACTCTTTTGCTGCCGTTCTATCAACAAATAATTGACTAAATTATAACACAATTAAGCAGCAAATGCAAATGACTCTAGAAGAGAGACAATTGATTAGCATCTGGTAGTCCTTCCAAGCATCCTAATTTATCCATATACTCAATGAGCGTTTTAGATACGCGACCTCGAATTTGCAGATCCTCTTTAGATAGGAACTCACCTTCTTCTCTGGCTTTTTCAATAGCATATGCAACGTTATTTCCAAGACCCGGAATAGCATTGAATGGTGGAATTAAACTTTGACCATCAATTACAAATTCTGTAGCTTTGGAACGGTATAAATCAACTTTTTGGAATGACATGCCACGTTCACACATTTCAAGTGCTAATTCCAACACAGTCAATAAACTTTTTTCCTTTGTGGAAGCGTCTAAACCTTTTGCTTCAATCTCTTCAATATGCGCACGAATCATTTGTGAACCGTTCACCATCGCGATCAAATCGAAGTCATCAGCGCGTACAGTAAAATATGCACAATAATAAACGATTGGGAAGTGTACTTTAAAGTATGCGATTCGAACAGCCATTAATACATAAGCTGCAGCATGAGCTTTCGGGAACATGTATTTAATTTTTTTACAAGAGTCAATGTACCATTCTGGGACATTTTCTTTCCGCATTGCAGCTTCCATATCCTCAGTTAACCCTTTCCCTTTACGAACATGTTCCATTATTTTAAATGCTAATGATGGTTCAAGGCCTTGATAAATTAAATAAACCATTATATCATCACGACAACCTATAACCTCAGATAAGACACATGTCCCGTTTTCGATTAATTCACTAGCATTTCCTAACCATACATCCGTTCCATGTGATAAGCCTGAAATTTGAACAAGTTCGGAGAAAGTTGAAGGTTTTGTTTCCTCTAACATTTGACGTACAAATCTTGTTCCGAATTCCGGTATCCCAAGAGTGCCTGTTTTACAATTAATCTGTTCAGCTGTGACTCCTAAAGATTCTGGACCTGTGAAAATTTTCATCACTTCTGGATCATCTGTTGGAATCGTTTTTGGATCAATACCTGTTAAATCCAGTAACATACGAATAACAGTCGGATCATCGTGTCCAAGTATATCAAGCTTTAATACATTGTCATGGATAGAATGGAAATCAAAATGTGTTGTTCTCCACTCAGCATCTTGTGCATCTGCTGGATATTGGAAAGGTGAGAAATCGTAAATGTCCATATAATCAGGTACTACGATAATACCACCCGGATGCTGACCTGTTGTTCGTTTTACTCCAGTACATCCTTGTACGAGTCGATCAACTTCTGCACCACGGAAATTGAGATTATTGTCTGCTGCATAGCCCTTTACGTAACCATATGCAGTTTTTTCAGCAACTGTACCAATTGTTCCCGCACGATACGCATAATCTTCACCGAATAATACTTTTGTATAGTTGTGGGCACGTGGTTGATAACTACCACTAAAGTTTAAATCGATATCAGGTACTTTATCCCCTTTAAAACCTAAGAAAGTTTCAAAAGGAATATCATGTCCATCTTTTTTATAGGGTGTACCACATTCAGGGCAATCTTTATTCGGTAAGTCAAAACCCGAACCTACCGAACCATCATTGAAGAATTCAACATGTTGGCAATTTGGGCATATATAATGTGGTGGTAAAGCATTGACCTCTGTAATCTCCATCATTGTTGCAACAAGTGATGAGCCTACAGAACCACGCGAACCTACTAAATATCCATCAGTTAATGATTTTTTTACAAGCTTATGTGCAATCAGATAGATAACAGAGAATCCATGTCCAATAATAGAGCCCAATTCTTTTTCAAGGCGTGCCTCTACTATTTCCGGGAGATTAGGTCCATAAATTTTATGAGCCATTGCATAACTCATTTCACGAACGGTTTCTTCTGCGCCTTGGATTCTTGGGGTGTATAACTTATCTTTTACTGGTACAACATCCCCTATCATATCTGCTATTTTTTGAGAATTTGTGACAACAATCTCTTTTGCTATATCTTCACCCAAAAACGCAAAATCTTGCAACATCTCATCTGTAGTTCGTAAATGAACTTTTGGTAGTTCATAGCGATTTAATGGATTCGCACCACCTTGTGAACGTAATAGAATTTTACGAAAAATCGCGTCATTTTCACTTAAATAATGCACATTACCTGTTGCTACAACTGGTTTATCTAATTTCTTACCAATTTTCACAATTTTACGTATGATATCTTCTAAATTCCATTCATCACGAATTAGCTCTGCTTCAATTAAAGGTGCATAAACTTCTTTTGGATGTACTTCTAAGTAATCATAGAACTTTGCTACTTCCATTGCTTCATCCATTGATTTTTGCATAACTGCTGTGAAAAATTCACCTTTATCACACGCTGAACCTACAAGCAATCCTTGGCGATATTTTTGTAGGGATGAACGTTTTATCCTTGGAACACGATAGAAAGTTTGGACATGTGATTCACTTACTAGCTTAAATAGATTTTTTAACCCATCATTATCAATTGCTAAAATCGTACAGTGTGTAGGACGCGCTCTTTTAAATGCATCTCCTTCACCTATATGTTTGTTGAAGTCATCATGATATTTAATATCATGTTCATCTGCTTCTTTTAATAAATGCAACAGTAAATAACCAGTGGCTTCTGTATCGTAAATAGCACGGTGATGTTGTGTTAAATCAATATTGAATTTTTTACATAACGTATTTAATCGATGATTTTTCATTTCTGGATGTAAAAAACGTGCAAGCTCTAAAGTATCAATTACAGGATGATGGAAATCATCAATCCCTGCTTGTTTATAAGCTTCATAAAGAAAACCAATATCAAACGTTGCATTATGTGCTACAACAATAGCACCCCCTATAAATTCATGGAATTTTGCAATCATATCTACAACTTCAGGAGCATCTCTTACCATATCATCAGTGATACTTGTTAACTCAATGGTTGTTGCTGAAAGTGGATGATGTGGATTGGCAAAACTTTCGAATGTATCAATTACTTCACCATTCTTTATTTTTACCGCTGCAAGTTCAATAATCGTATCATATGCCGCTGATAATCCAGTTGTTTCTACGTCAAATACTACGAATGTTTCTTCTTCTAGTAAACGGTGTTGATCATCGTAGGCAATCGGTACACCATCATTTACTAAATTTGCTTCAATTCCATAAATAATCTTAATCCCGTGTTTTTTACCTGCATTATAAGCATCAGGAAAAGATTGTACAACTGCATGATCAGTAATTGCGATAGCTGGATGTCCCCATTTTGCAGCTTGTCCAACTAGTGAATCTACTGAGGAAACTGCATCCATTTGACTCATCGGTGTATGCAAATGCAACTCTACACGTTTTTCTTCTTCTGGTGCTTTATCCACTCTGAATATTGGTTTTATCTCAACCATATCTTGAGCCATTACGATTAAATCACGAACAAATGTATCATTTTGAACTGACCCACGAACTTTTAACCACATTCCTTTTTTAGCCATTTGCATAAGAGCTGCATCCTCTTTATCACGAGAGAACATTTTAACTAAAATAGAATCGGTGTAATCAGTTAACTTAATGGTTAATAAAGAACGGCCGCTTCGTAATTCTTTTACTTCAACATCGAAAACAAATCCTTCAATTACTATGCGTCGTTCCTCATCTTGTATTTGGTGAATTTCCATTATAGGTTCATCTGATTTAATCGGGATACCCAATTGGAAAGGTCTGTCGCCAGCCTCAGCCAACTCAGGAGATTCCTGTTTTTCTTTTTCGCGTTTTTGCATATCCATAACAGCCTGCTGAGCAAAAGCAGCTTCTTCTTTACGGCGCTGTTCAAGAAACGCCTGTTGCTGTTCCTTTAAATCCTCTGTTGATTCCTTTAGCTGAAAATCAATGGTCATATGTGGAAATCCATATTGCATATATCGCTTGGAAATAACCTCCGCATATTTACTTTTTAATGTCATCAATTGAAATTCTTGTTGACAGTTGAGCAAAAGTTTTTGACCATTCCATTCAGGAAATTGTTTGGCTAAACCTTCTCTTAACGGAGGAGACATTTCATCAATTTCTTCCACTATTTTGAGCCAATAATCTGAGATAAGTTCTTGTGACAATTGTTGATTTACTGCACGAATGTCAACGACTACATTTGCAATTCGAGTGAACGCAGCATCTAAACGCATTTGAAAATCTTGATATACACGAAAAGGCAATATATTTTGGAATTTCAATGAAAAGCGCCAAATGCGGTCTGTTTTATGAACCGTCATACGTGTCATTTCAGCCGACTCAAAAAATGGCATAAAGACATCTTCTGTCATGTTAATCTGTTGTAATAAGAGCTGGAATTTTAATTTTGAATCTTGTTCGTTCGCCATCTTCCCACCTACTTTCTTCACTAGATATTCGAACGAGTATTATTAAACAACTTGAAATTCAACAATATTATATAATAGAGCCGTTAAATAAAGAAAAGAAAGTACAAATAGTACTTCCTCTCCTAAAATACCCTTTAGCAATTGTTAATTACTCAGCGTGAAAGAAATTATTTAAGCGATCGACAAGTTCTTCTTTCGCCCATTCGAATGTTTCGCCTGTTTGACGGAATTTAACTTCAACAATACCTTCTGAAGCTTTTTTACCAACTGTTACTCGTACTGGTAATCCAATTAAATCGGCATCAGCAAACTTAACTCCTGCACGCTCTTTACGATCATCATATAATACATCATATCGATAAGATTGAAGTAACTTGTAAAGATCCTCTGTTAAACTTTTTTGTACTTCGTCTTTTTCATTTACTGAAATTAAGTGAATATCGTATGGTGCCACTTGTTTAGGCCATACAAATCCGTAGCTATCTTGGAATTGTTCTGCTACAGCAGCCATTACGCGAGAAACACCAATACCATAGCATCCCATAATAAATGGTTGTGAACGACCATTTTCATCTAAGTATGTTGCTTTCATCGCATCACTATATTTTGTACCTAATTTAAAGACATGTCCGACTTCAATTCCTTCTGCGAATTTGATAGTTCCTTTGCCATCTGGCGTTGGGTCACCAACTTGTACAAAACGTAAGTCTTCATAACGATCAATAGCAAAATCTCTACCTGGGTTTACATTGATATAATGATAGCCATCTTCATTTGCACCACAAGCACCATTGCGGATTGATTTAATAGCATTATCTGCTATTACTTTTACATTGACTGGTAGTTTTACAGGACCTAAAGAACCTACATGACAATTTAATAATTCAAAAACAGCAGCTTCATCTGCCAATTCAACAGTTTCAGCGTCTAATGCATGTTTTAGTTTAATATCATTAATTTCATGATCACCACGAGCAAGAACTACAACTAAATCACCATCTACATTAAAGACTAATGTTTTGATGCATTCTTCTGGTTTTACATTTAGGAACGTAGCTACTTCTTCAATTGTTTTTTGATCTGGTGTTTCTACTTTTTCTAAATCCTTCATTTCTTCACTTGAATGTGTATATTCTACGTTTACTTCAGCCATTTCAATATTAGCTGCATAGTCTGTTTCATCAGAGTATGCAATTGTATCTTCACCAATTTCAGATAATACCATAAATTCATGTGTATCTGTACCACCAATAGAACCAGAGTCGGCGATTACAGCACGGAATTTCAAACCAAGACGAGTGAATATATTTGTATAGGCTTTCACCATATCTTGATAAGTTTCATCTAAACTTTCTTGATTAGCATGGAAAGAATATGCATCTTTCATGATAAATTCTCGACCACGTAGTAAGCCAAAACGAGGACGTTTTTCATCTCGGAATTTAGTTTGAATTTGATATAAAGTTAATGGTAATTTTTTATATGACTTTACTTCATCACGTACTAGCGAAGTAATTACTTCTTCATGAGTTGGACCAAGTGCAAATTGACGATCATGACGGTCTGTTAAACGCATTAATTCAGGTCCATAAGCTTCCCAACGACCCGATTCTTGCCAAAGTTCAGCTTGTTGCAATGAAGGCATTAATAATTCCACAGCTCCTGCTGCATCCATTTCTTCACGAACAATTTGTTCAATTTTTTGTAATACTTTAATTCCTAATGGTAAGTATGAATATACGCCACTTGTATTTTGGCGGATAAAACCTGCACGTAATAAGAGCTGATGAGACTTAACGTCTGCATCAGCAGGTACTTCGCGCAAAGTTGGGATAAATGTTTTACTTTGTTTCATCAAAAAAACCTCACTTTGAGCTATATTTAATTAGTTTAACTTTTTCAGCAATGTCTGTCACCTGTATTATTTTGATTACAGAACATCAAAAGTAGTCCAAACACACACTGAAATGCTTATTTCTTCTTAATGATGTCGCAGATTACCATCAAATCTAAAAGAAGAATCGTTGTATATCATTCCAGGTCACCGCAAGCATAAGTATCATTAATAGTACAATCCCAACGAAATGTACCATCCCTTCTTTTTGGCGATCGACTGGTTTACCACGAACGGCTTCAAAACCAAAGAATAATAAGCGACCACCATCTAATGCTGGTAAAGGCAATAAGTTCATGATGCCTAAGTTAATACTTAGGACAGCTGCCCAGTTCATAATATTAACAATACCATATTTAGCAACCTCTTCAGTTGCTTTATAAATACCAACAGGACCCGATAATGCGTTAATCGTAAATCCACCGGTAATTAGAGATCCGAGAATGGTGAAAATTTTAATAATCCAATGATATGTTTCTGTAAAACCAAATGAAATTGCTTTCAATGGATTTTTTTCAACAGGACTTTGATATTGAACACCAATTTGACCAATTGATTGTCCATCAATTGTCTTTTCAGTTGGCGTTACATTAATGGTTTTATGACCACTATCACGTTTAACATCCAATGTTAATTGTTTATCAGGATTGTTTTGAATTGCATCTGATAGTTCTTGCCAACTACTAATAGACTTTCCATTTATGGATGTGATCAAGTCACCTTTTTCTAGACCTGCATTTGAGGCAGGACTATTTTTTACCACACCTGCAATAACCGGTTCGTATGTTGGTACACCCTGCATTAATGCAATAGCAATAAACACTACAATTGAAAGTATAAAGTTAAACAATGGGCCAGCAAAAATTGTCATTGCTCTTTTACCCACTGATTTAGAATTAAATTGACGGTCATATGGTGCAATAATAAGTTCGCTACCATTTTCTTCGATAACCGCATTGCGCGCTATTTTGTAACGTACAAGCTTCTCATCTTCATCATAACCTTCAACCCATAAATCTTTTTGAAGATCTGCCTTTTCCACCTCAAGGAATAACATGTCAGGTAATTGCTTGTTTTGATTTAAAACGATTTTCGTTACTTCGTTTTGATCATTCAACAACATTCCAATTCGATAACCTGGTTGAAGCTCAACCACATCTGCATCGTCTCCTGCCATACGGACATAACCACCCATTGGCAATAAGCGAATGGTATACAATGTTTCGCCTTTATTGATCCCTAATATTTTGGGACCAAAGCCAATTGCAAATTCACGCACTAATATTCCAGAACGTTTTGCAAAGATGAAGTGTCCTAGTTCATGGAAAAACACGATGGAACCGAATACTATGATGAATGCAATGATTGATTGCATGGAATCCCACCTTTTTCAGCTTGTGTAAAATCACTACTATTGCTATTTTAGCATGGTTTGAACTGTTTTTCTCGTTTCTTTATCAACATGTAAAATAGTTTCTAAATCTGGATGTTGAATGTTAACATGATCGTTCATCATTCTTTCGATAATGTCTTCAATTTCTAGGAATTTAATTTTTTCTTGCAAAAAGGCACCTACTGCAGCCTCATTTGCAGCATTCATTACCGTTAAAATAGTACCACCCATTCTACCAGCTTGATACGCAAAATCTAAGCAACGGAAACGATTTAAATCAACATTTTCGAAATGCAATTGCCCAATCTTCGCTAAATCTAATCTTTCTGCAGTCCGTCTTGGTAATCTCTCAGGATAACTTAAAGCATATTGAATGGGAGTACGCATGTCAGGTGTTCCTAATTGAGCCATTATACTTGTATCATGATATTCAACCATGGAGTGAATAATGCTTTCTCTATGGATTAAAACATCAATTTGATCATAAGGCATGTCATATAAGACCGATGCTTCAATTACTTCTAATCCTTTGTTCATTAATGTAGCTGAATCGATCGTAATTTTGGCTCCCATTGACCAATTTGGATGATTTAAGGCTTCTTTAATCGTTACATTTTTTAAATCTTCACGTTTTTTATCGCGGAAGCTTCCACCTGATGCTGTTAAAATTAGTCGTGAAATGGAATTACGATTTTCACCTTGCATTGATTGCCAAAGAGCTGAGTGTTCACTATCTACTGGTAATATTGGTGCTCCATATTTTTTTGCTTCACTCATTACCAAGTGCCCAGCAGTCACTAATGTTTCTTTATTAGCAATTGCTATTGCTTTTTTTTCTCGTATAGCTGCCAATGTTGCTTCAAGGCCAATACTTCCTAATACAGCATTTAATAAAACATTTCCATCTGAAAAAGTAGCTACATCGACTAACCCTTTTGCCCCATAAGTGAAGTCAATATTAGGAAACTCTTTTGAAAGAATTTGTGCATCTTCCTCTAATTGTACTGATACTAATTTGGGATTAAACTCAAGAATAATTTCTCTCGTTTTTTCGATATTTTTCCCTGCTGCGAATGCCACAATTTCGAATTCATCTGCATGTTCTCTTACAATATCTAGTGTTTGTAAGCCAATAGAGCCAGTTGCTCCTAATAAGCTAATTGATTTCATTTAAAAAATCTCCCTTATCCAATAAAGTGAAAGAAATAGAGCAAAGGTAAAACGAATAGTAGACTATCAAAACGGTCTAAAATCCCCCCATGCCCAGGAAGTAATTTCCCAGAATCCTTCACACCATAATGCCGTTTAATTGCTGATTCTACTAAATCACCTAATTGCCCAAATATAGAAGCTACGATTGTGACAATCATTAATGTTAAATATGATTTATCTAGTCCTGCAATCAATTGGAAAATAACTGCAGAAATAATTGCTACAACTATTCCTCCAATAAAACCTTCAACTGTTTTATTTGGTGAAATCTCTGGCCATAATTTATGTTTACCAATCTTTCTTCCTATGAAGTATGCTCCTGAATCCGTAGACCATACAATAACTAATGCATAAACAACAAATGCTAATCCTTCTGTACGTGTAGTAATAAAGAAGTGAAATCCTATTCCCACATAAAAGGCACTAGCTATTAAAAATCCAACGTCATCGAATGTAAATTTGTTTTTTACAATTACTGAATAAATCAACAATAATATTACAAATATGAATACATATTCAATTTTTGAATAAGATGTTATAATTTGGACTCGTTTACTCCAATCATTTGGCATTAAAATAACAAACAATGCAAATAATGTGACGATCCCTGGTAATGAGAATAGTGATATTCCTCTCATTTTCAATATTTCATATAATCCTATAGCTGCCATTGCGTATATCAAAATGGTAAATGGTAATTGGCCATAGATAATGAATGGTATAAACAGTGCAGCAGCAATTACCGCTGTAATAATACGCTGTTTCAATCTTCCTTATTCTCCTTTCAATCCACCATATCGGCGATTGCGTTTTTGATAGTCTTTGATAGCATCAAAAAAGGCATGTTCGTCAAAGTCTGGCCATAGGATTTCCGTAAACCAAAATTCTGTGTAAGCAAGTTGCCATAACATAAAATTACTTAAACGAATTTCTCCACTCGTCCGAATTAATAAATCAGGGTCAGGTAAATTAGCAGTCATAAGTTCTGATGTGATATTATGTTCGGTAATATCTGATACTTCCAAGTCTCCATCCTTAATTTTTTTTGCTATTCGTTGCATAGCAAGTACTAATTCTGTTCGACTGCCGTAATTCAATGCAAAGTTAAGGACCATTCCTGTGTTATCTTTTGTTTGTTCCATAGCGTTTTGAACAGCACGCTGTGTATGATCTGGTAAAACATCCATTTCACCAATCATTTCGATTCGAATATTTAGCTCCATTAATTCAGGTAAAAATGAACCTAAAAATTCTTCAGGTAAACGCATCAAAAATTCTACTTCTTTTCTTGGACGTTTCCAGTTTTCTGTTGAAAAAGCATATAAAGTAATTGCTTTTACTCCGATTGCATTTGCAGCTCGTGTAATTTTACGTACGTTTTTCATACCTTCATGATGCCCAGCAACACGAGGTAATGCACGTTTTTTCGCCCATCTACCGTTTCCATCCATAATAATTGCAATATGGGCAGGTACTTCTTCATTTGAAATCTCTGAAATTCGTTCCTGTAAATCTTGACTGTGTTTATCTGATTTTCCCCATATGAGTTTGTTTAACATTTAGAATCCTCCACTAACTTACAAATCGGAACGTATACTACTTCTATCATATCAAAAATACGGATTTTTTTCCTTAATCTTAACAAAAAAAGACGTCCCTGTACTTATAGGACGTCTTAAAAAACACAAGGTTCTAAAAAATCAATTACGCCTCTCGTAATTACTTCCAGATTTGAATTTATTTTTCAACATTCTAAACCTGTGACATCTGCAAGAGACTTTCATTTTCATGAGCAATTGTTTATAGAAAAATCGCTACTAAGCTCTTTTCTATACGAAGTGTTAGACAGACATAATTTCGCTTTCTTTTTCTTTTGCAATTTGGTCTACTTTCACAATATTTGCATCTGTTAGTTTTTGGATATCATCTGAATAGCCACGTAAATCATCTTCTGTAATTTCGCCAGCTTTTTCTAATTTCTTAAATTCATCATTAGCATCACGGCGAACATTACGAACAACAACTTTTGCTTCTTCGGCTTCTTTTTTCACTAACTTTACTAGTTCTTTACGACGTTCCTCTGTCAAGGCTGGAATTGTCAATCGAATAACATTACCATCGTTTGTTGGTGTAATACCAATATCAGATTTTAATAATGCTTTTTCAATTTCGCCAAGAACTGTTTTGTCATAAGGCTGAATAACTAATAATCGTGCTTCTGGAATTGAAATACCCGCTAATTGATTAATTGGTGTAGGTGCACCATAATAATCAACAGTTACGTGGTCTAGTAATGAGGCATTTGCTCGTCCAGCACGAATAGTTGCTAATGCACGATTAAATGCTTGAATCGATTTCGTCATTTTTTCTTCAGCTTTTGCAATAACTTCTTTTGACATTATGAATTCCTCCTAACAACTGTTCCGATTGTTTCGCCCAATACAGCACGTTTAATATTACCGTTTTCAGTAATAGAGAACACGATTAATGGAATATCATTATCCATACATAATGTGGATGCTGTTGAATCCATTACTTGCAATCCTTGTTGAATTACCTCTAAGTATGTTAGATTATCATATTTTACTGCATCTGCATTCGTTTTTGGATCTGCAGAGTATACGCCATCTACGTTGTTTTTAGCCATTAAAATGACATCTGCATTAATCTCAGCTGCGCGTAATGCTGCTGTTGTGTCTGTAGAGAAGTAAGGGTTTCCTGTGCCAGCCGCAAAAATAACTACACGTTTTTTTTCTAAGTGACGAACCGCTTTTCTACGGATATATGGTTCTGCCACTTGCGTCATCACAATTGATGACTGTACTCGTGTTGGAACGCTAAGATTTTCAAGTGAATCTTGAAGTGCTAATGCATTCATAACTGTTGCTAACATACCCATGTAATCAGCATTTGCACGTTCCATGCCCATTTCAGCTCCAATTTTCCCTCTCCAAATGTTTCCGCCACCGACTACTAGGGCTACTTCTACCCCTAGATCAACAACTTCTTTTACTTGTTCTGCTACTGATTTAACAATTTTAGGTGATAAGCCAAAGCCTTCTTCTCCAGCAAGAGCTTCTCCACTAAGTTTAATGACTACTCTTTTGTACTGTGGCATACTCATTGGAACCTCCATCATGCTTTTTTTCTTGAAAAAGAGGGAACACGATAAGCTGTGCTCCCTACTTTTTTTCATAAATATTAAATAAAAACGTTATTATTTACCTTTAACTTGGCTCATTACTTCTTCAGCGAAATTATCTTCACGTTTTTCGATACCTTCACCAACTTCATAACGTACGAATGAAGTTAAAGTACCTCCAACAGATTTTACAAAATCGCCAACTTTTTGATCTGGGTTTTTAACAAATGCTTGATCAAGAACACAGATTTCTTCGAAGTATTTACGTAAACGACCTTCTACCATTTTAGCTACAATGTTTTCTGGTTTGCCTTCGTTAAGTGCTTGTTCAGTTAAAACTTTACGTTCGTGAGCAATTTCATCTTCTGAAACTTGGTCATGTGCGATGTATTTAGGATTTAATGCAGCGATATGCATTGCAACGTCTTTAGCTGCATCTGCATCAGTTGTACCTTCAACTACAGCTAATACACCAATACGTCCACCCATGTGTAAGTAAGCACCAAATGCATCTGCATCAGTTTTTGTTGCAACAGTGAAACGACGAAGTGTAATTTTTTCACCGATTGTAGCAATTGCTGAAGAAATATGGTCAGCAACTTTCACACCATTTTCCATAGTTGTTTCTAATGCTTCTTCTACAGTTGCTGGTTTAGCAGCTAGTAAGTGATCAGCTAATTCTTTAACTAAAGTTTTGAAACCTTCGTTTTTAGCAACGAAATCAGTTTCAGCGTTAACTTCTAAAAGTACTGCGTCATTACCTTTTACTTCGATGTATGTTGTACCTTCTGCAGCTACGCGATCTGCTTTTTTAGCTGCTGAAGATAATCCTTTTTCACGTAGGAAGTCGATTGCTGCTTCCATATCTCCATCAACTTGTACTAATGCTTTTTTACAATCCATCATACCAGCACCAGTTTTTTCACGTAATTCTTTAACCATTTTTGCAGTTACTGCCATTGATAGTTCCTCCTTATAAATTCATATGAAATTATTATCATTCTCAAAAAAAGGTGATAAGAGGGTTTAGCCGCTTATCACCTGTTTTCTAATCAGAAATTACTCAGCTGCAACCTCTTCAGCTGGAACTGCTTCTTCTTCACCTTGTTTAGATTCGATTAAAGCATCAGCCATTTTTGCAGTGATTAACTTAACTGCGCGAATTGCGTCATCGTTTGAAGGAATAACGTAATCGATTTCATCAGGATCACAGTTAGTATCGACCATAGCTACTAATGGAATGTTTAATTTGCGAGCTTCTGCAACAGCAATACGTTCTTTGCGTGGGTCTACTACGAACATTACATCTGGTAGATCATGCATATCACGGATACCGCCTAAGAATTTAACAAGACGTTCGTGTTGTTTTTTAAGTTGAACAACTTCTTTTTTAGGTAGAACTTCGAAAGTTCCATCTTCTTCCATTTTTTCGATTTCTTTCAAACGTGCAACACGTTTTTGAATAGTACCGAAGTTTGTAAGAGTACCACCTAACCAACGTTGGTTAATGTAGTAGTTACCTGAGCGTTCTGCTTCTTCTTTAATAGCTTCTTGAGCTTGTTTTTTAGTACCAACGAAAAGAACTTTACCACCATCTTGGCCAACTTGGCGCATGAAGTCGTAAGCTTCTTCTAATTTTTTAACTGTTTTTTGTAAATCGATAATGTAGATACCGTTACGTTCAACAAAAATGTATTTTTTCATTTTTGGGTTCCAACGGCGAGTTTGGTGACCGAAATGTACACCAGCTTCTAGTAATTGTTTCATTGAAATTACTGACATGAGTGTTTCCTCCTGATATGGTTTTTTGTCCTCCGTATTCGTCATCTGTAGGAGCAACTCATTGAGCACCCTCTCCATGCATCGGAATACGTGTGTAATGTAACACCACTTGATAATATATCATACAGTCTTGTCCTATGCAACCTTTTTAGTGTTGGAATTTCAGTAATAGCTCAATTTCAGTTTTTCCTTTTTGCAACATTTTAGCAATTTCATCAATAGTCTTCCCGCTACGATACAATTCTTGAATTTGTTCATGTAATGTTAGTTGTTTGGATTTTTCAACAATATGTGGCACAGCATTTTGTGGAGCGATAGAACTATTTTTATATGCTTTAGTAGCAACATTTCTAGGCGTATTAAAAGTTGGCACTATCACTTCTTCTTCTGAAAATTGATTATAATTTACTTCATTTGTATTGTTCTCTTTTGTTTTATGCATATTCATATTTTCTTCTATTGGTTTATTGCTATTTATCAATGTTAATTCTTTTATTAAGCGATTATTTTCGTCTCGCATTTCTGCTAAGTAAGCGCCAACAGCATTATCCATTTCATCTTTTAATTGTTGCTGACTCTTTTCGACTTCTCTTAGTCTATTAATTTTTGTATACAATAAAATAATGAAATAAAAACTCAATAGTTGCGCAATAAATAAAATCGCCAAAATTGTTCCTACCATTATATCTCCTATCCGCTAAAATCCACAAAGTGTCCTTTGAAAGGATGTTGGATCTCAGCAAGAGCCACAGATTGATGCTTCTTTTTTTGCTCTTGCTGCTTATTATTTTTACTTTCACTCGATGAATCATTTTCGCTAATTTGAGCAGATTGATTACTTTCTAAAGCTTTCGTTCTATTTCGTTCTATTTGTTTTTGTAATGACTGATTAGCTAAATCTTGGCTAGTATACACATGTTGCTGAGCTTCTTCCGTGAGTTTCCCTGCTTCAAACGTTTTAGGTAATGCAATCTGTAATTCTACGCTTTTTAAGCTCATACATTTTGTCTCCTATGTACTACACATTTTGCATTTCGGCTGTTAATAAATTGCGTAATTTATAAAGCGCTTTTGAATGTATTTGCGATATTCTAGATGTGGAGAGATGGAGCATCTCTCCAATTTCAGTCAGTGTTAACTCCTCTGTATAAAATAAACTTAATACTTGTTGTTCTTTGTCATTTAATTTTAATATATTTTTTTCTAAATCATCTATTAATTCGGAACGAACAATTTCTTGTTCTGGTGTACGTATATGAGTATCCCTTATTGCAAATGTCTTAACTTCAGCATCATCTGGATCTGAAGAATGCTCATCCATCGATAATATATTTGACATAAAATGTTCTTGCATTGTTTGATATACTTCATCTACATTCATGCCTAATTCTTTAGCAACTTCTTCTGGTGTAACATGACGTTGTAATTGTTGTTCCATTGCTTCAATTTGCGCTTCTAATTTTTTTGATTTCTCTCTAGCAGATCTTGGCAACCAATCTTCCTTTCTAAGTCCATCGATTATTGCACCACGGACTCGGAAAGAGGCATATGTATCAAACTTTAAATCTCTTGTAATATCAAATTTATTAAGTGCGTCAAATAATCCCATCATGCCAAGGCTTGTCAATTCATCTCTCGATACATTTTTGGGTAAACCCGTGCTAATACGTTGTACATGATAAGAGACGAGTGGAGTATATTTTTTTATTAACAAATCTCCTGCACGAGGATCACGTTCAGCTGCCCAGCTTTGCCAAAGCTTTTGTTCTTCATTTGAAGTTGGTTGCATCATCGAATCCTCCTCGTTGTCTTTAATAATAACATGTCTATTATATCAAAACTTTACTATAAAAGGGAGCTAAAATAGGCTCCCTTTTAAAATTATTCGTCATTTGACATCATTGTTTTGACAGCTTTCGCCAATGCTTCTGCTTGATCTTCGCTCGGGATACCGGAAGACTTTTCTTTCATAGAATGTTGAGCTTCCTCAACCTCATCGGTTTTTTCAGTTGTCTTTTCTTTATCATCTGCTGATTCTTCATCAGATGGAGTGTACATAACAAATGCAACAATAAAACGAACTACATATGTTAGTAAAAACACAATGATAGCAACTATAATTGAATGAATAATAATACTTGTTGGAGTTTCAGATGATCGGAAATTTATAAAAAAATAAATTGTAAACGCTATTAAAGCTGCCCAACAATTGGATAAAAATGAGCCTACCATTATATTTCTTTCACTCCTTGATTGACAGTACGGATATGTAAAACAGAAGTTAACGTATCAAATTCAATCGTTCGCCCACTACTTCCACCAGTATCTTCTGAAACGATTGGAATCGATAACTTCTTTAATTGCTCTTTTACCGCTTCTACATTTCTAGGGCCAATTCGCATCGAATCACGATTGGATGTGAATTGGAACATTTGAGCCCCACCTGCAATCTTTGCTTTTAATTTGAAAGAATGAACGCCTTCTTTTTTCAACTGCTCTACCATAGCTGGTATTCCAGTATCAGCAAACTTTGCTACATTAATAGAATTACCGCGCCCCAACTTTGAGTCTGGTAACATAATATGAACTAGACCTGCAATTTCTTTCGTTTCATCGTAAAGTACTACACCTACACATGATCCTAAACCTGATGTTCTTATGGTATCTGGTGATTTTGCAATATCCATTTGAGCAATACCAACTTTAACAACCGTGCTTGTATTCATTATCATTTTACGAAACCCCTAAAGATCTAAAAATAGTCTCAAAAGAGTCTGGATCCGGCAATAAAAAGAAATGTCCACGAACTGTTTCTGAATCACCCATATGTTCTTCAAAAATAGTTGTATCAATAACAATTACATGGTCACTGATTTGTGATACTTCAACAAGGCCAAAGCTAATAATTGCACCAAACATATCAACAGTTAGAGCAGGTGGAGTAGGATAAATTTTCAAGCCCGTAAAATCAGATAATGCAGATAAATAGGAACCCGATAGTATATTTCCAAGTTCTTGCATCGCAGATTGTCCTAGTTCTGATACTGGTGGGTTTCTAAAATCAAACGATTCATCATGAATTAATTTTTGGATAAAATGATTTGCTTGTTCTACTGGAAGGATAAAAAACATACCACCCTCCGCATCTCCCTCGATTCGCAGATAAATGCCGGTTACAACACTTTCAGCACCACCAACAAATTCCATCATCTCGTTAAAAGAGACCATTTCAACTTTTGGAACTCTCATATCAATCTTAGTACTCAATAAATCTGAAAGGGCTGTAGCAGCGTGAGCAGCCCCTATATTTCCAATTTCTTTTAAGACATCTAAATGTAAAGACGTAATTTTATTGTAAATTGTCATTAGATTTTACCTTCCCTTATTTTAAGGTATCCAGTACTTTCTCTAAATTCAATAATATTAATAATCTTCTATCTACTTTTGCAACACCAGAGATAAATTCTTCTTCATAAGACCCTACAACTTCAGGTTGTGGTTCGATTGCTACTTTTGGAATGTCCATTACATCATTAGCAGCATCAACGATAAATCCTACTTCCATTTCATCTAATGAAATAATAATGATACGTGTATTCTCATTTTCAACTGATGATTTCACGTTAAAACGATCCCGAAGATCAATGATTGGTGTTACTACACCTCGAAGGTTAATGACACCTTTAACATATTTAGGAGTTTTCGGTACACGTGTAATATGCATTGTCTTTTCAATTCCTTGAACTTGATTCACAGGAATCGCATACTCTTTATCGCCTAATTGAAATACAATTACCTTAACACTTTCTATATCAAGTGAATTTGCCATTATGGACACCTCTTTCTATAAGTACGTTATTTTATAAGTGAATTACAGTCGATAATTAATGCTACTTTACCATTTCCAAGAATTGTAGCTCCAGAAATTGCAAATACATTTGTCAAGTAGTTTCCAAGTGATTTTAAGACGATCTCTTGTTGTCCTATAAATGAATCTACTACTAATCCCGCCATCTTTTCACCTTTACGTACAAGAACTACTGAATGGAATTCTTCTTCTGTTGTTTCATTACGAGGTACCTCAAAGATTTCCTCTAAGAATACAAGTGGAACAACTTTCCCACGGAAATCGATTACTTTTTGATTATGTGCGTTCATAATGTCAGATTTACGAATTATAGATGTTTCTATAATTGATGATAGTGGAATTGCATATATTTCTTTTTCAATTTCTACTAACATTACAGAGATTATTGATAATGTTAAAGGCAATTGAACAGAGAATAATGAACCTCTTCCTTCTGTAGAATCAATCGTGATATTACCACCAAGAGATTCAATAGTAGATTTAACTACATCTAAACCTACACCGCGTCCAGAAATATCTGAAATTACATCTGCTGTTGAGAAACCAGATGCTAAAATTAATTCATTTACTTGGTTATCTGTTAAGGATTCCGCAGATTCTGCCGATACAATTCCTCTAGAAATAGCCTTTTCTAATACTTTTTCACGATTAATTCCAGCACCATCATCTTCTAGTTCAATAAATACATGATTGCCACTATGATAAGCGCGCAGTACCACTTTTCCTTCTTCAGGTTTACCCGCTGCTTTACGTATTTCTGGGTTCTCAATACCATGATCTAATGCATTTCTAATAAGATGTACAAGAGGATCTCCTAATTCATCAATTACTGTACGGTCTAATTCAGTTTCAGCACCAATAATTTCTAGGTGAACTTTCTTGTGTAAATCTCTAGTTAATTGACGAACCATCTTAGGGAAACGATTAAATACGGTTTCTACAGGAACCATTCGCATTGTTAAAATTATATTTTGTAAATCACCTGAAATGCGAGACATTCTTTCTACAGTTTCATTTAACTCACTATGATTCAATTCAGATGCTATTGATTGTAAACGCCCACGGTCAATGACAAGTTCTTCAAATAGATTCATTAAAATATCTAAGCGTTCAATATTAACTCGAATCGTCTTACTGCTTGTATGTGAAGGTTTCTTTTCAGATGCTTTGTTAGCATTTGTTTTCGGTGCTACTGATTTTGTAGTAGTATTTTGAACAACTGGTTGCGGGCTAACTTCTTCAACTACTGTTACAGCAACTTCTTGTTTAGCAAGTTTTTGATAATCAATATTTGTAACTGTTACATTTTCTACTTCAGATACTTTTAATAATTTCTTTTGTACATCGCTCGCTGAATCTTTTGTTACCAAGGCTACATAGAAATCATTATCAAATTCTTCTTCTTCTAGTTTTTCAACAGTTGGTGAGGATTTTATAACATCCCCTAACTTTTCTAAAATATCAAATACCATAAATACTCTTGCTGCTTTTAATAAGCAATCTTCACGTAGGTGAACAGCAATTTCAAATGTATTAAAATCCTGTTCATGCGATTGTTGAATAACAGTTAACTCAAATTCATCATAGTGCAAAGCTTCATCACTAGATTTATGTTCATTCACGGATAATTCTTCAGTAGATTGGTCCACTCCATTGAATGGCTCACCATTTTCAATATGCTTTAGTTTAGCAACAGTTGCTGTTACATCATGCTTACCATCGCCACCATTCGCAATATCATCAATCATTGCTTCTAAATGATCTACCGATTCAAACACGACATCCAAAATCTCTGGAGTTACAGTAATTTTCTCATTACGAATAGCATCCAGTACATTCTCCATTTTATGTGTTAGATCAGCCAAATCCTCAAAACCCATTGTAGCTGACATACCCTTTAATGTATGAGCATTACGGAAAATTTCATTGACTATTGCTAAATCATGTGGACTTTGTTCTAATGCTAATAAGTTTTCATTACAAGATTGAAGATGCTCTTTACTTTCATCTATAAAAACCTCTAAATATTGGTTTGTATCCATTAAAAGACCCCCTTTAAGGCAAATATTTCATAATAATATTTGATATATCATCAACATCTGCAACTTCGTCTACTAAACCTGTTGCATAAGCAGATTTTGGCATACCATAAACAACACATGTATTTGCAGATTCAGTAATAGCTATAACATTTCCTTTGCTTTTTAATGCTTGCAAGCCCTTTGTACCATCTGAACCCATGCCTGTCATAATAACAGCAATTTTATCAAAGTCATTATAATTGCTATTATTTTCAAACATAACATCTACAGAAGGTCTATGCCCTCCACGCGGTGGTTCTGATTGATCTAATTCTATACAATAGGACATACCAATCTTTCGAATATGTAGATGAAAACCTCCTGGCGCTATATAAGCAACACCTGCTTGCAAAATATCTCCTTGTTCAGCTTCTTTAACAGTAATTTTGGACAGTTGATTTAATCGATGAGCCAATGATTTTGTAAAACCTTCAGGCATATGCTGTACAATAAGTATCGGAGCTGAAATAGTTTGCGGTAAACGCGTAATCACTTCTTGCAACGCCCTAGGGCCACCAGTTGATGTACCGATAAGTACCATTTTCTTTGAATGCTTACTCCATTTTACAGGAGACTTGGTATGATTCTCGTTCGTACATTCATTTTCCAAATTCATAGTAGAGTGAGGTAAAATGGTTACTTTTTCTTTAGGAATAGTTGTCTTTTTTTTCTCTAGCGGTTCTGCATGTCGTAATTTAGAAATATGAACAGTAGCCGCATTTTCTACAATTCGGATTACTTCTGATTGAATTTTGTATAGGTCTAATGAAATTGGTCCACTTGGTTTTGCGATAAAATCGACAGCACCATTAGCCATTGCTTCTAATGTTATCTTTGCTCCATTTTTAGTTGTGCTTGATAACATAACAATTGGCACAGGACATTCTTTCATTATTACTTTAAGAGCTTCTAGTCCATTCATCTCGGGCATTTCTACATCCATCGTTACAACGTCTGGCTTAAGCATTTGAATTTTTCTTATTGCATCTTTACCATTACGAGCTGTCCCGATCACTTTAATATATGGATGCTCCACAAAGAAATCTGAAATCATTTTTCTCATAAATGCTGAGTCATCAACTATTAATAATTTTTTGGGCTGGGTAATAGACAACTAATCACTTCCTTTCGAAAAAATACTTTTTAATTTAGAAATAAACTTATTTGATTGATCTGGAACTATTACTTCATTCATATTTCCTTCTATAAATCTATTCGTTATTTCTCTCAATGTCTTCGTAATTGGAGCATTAGGATAAAGTATTGAAAAAGGTACTTGTCTTTTTACTGCTTGTCGAACAAGTTTATCTTCAGGTAGTACACCCAATAGCATTACTTCCTTTGCTAAGAAACGAAACATTGTTTGTTTTAGTCTATTTAATGTATCGGTACCTTCTTCATTACTTAAAACTCTATTACAAAGTAAATAGAAATTTTTCTCACGATCTTTGTAATGAATATATTTCATCATTGAATAGGCATCCATAATAGAAGTAGGTTCTGTTGTTGAAACAACAATAATATCGTCTACAGCAACTAATAAATCAAGTGACCAATTTGTTGCCCCTGCTCCCATGTCAAATAATATATAATCATAGGTTCTTTGCAGATTCTCAAAAGCAGTCAATAAACGCTCAAACATAAGATCTGACCATTCCAACAAGCCTGAAAGTCCTGTACCACCTGATATATATTGCAAGTTATTAGGTCCCTCTAAAATTACATCCTCTAATGAAACATCACCTTGCAAATAATCCTTTAAACTATTTCTAGAACTTTTACCTAATAGAATGTGGATATTCCCCATTCCAATATCCATATCTACGATTATCACTTTTTTGCCTTTTTCAGCTAAAGTACTAGAAAAATTGGTTATAAAATTACTTTTTCCGACTCCACCTTTACCACTAACCACAGCAATTGATTGTCCAACGCGCATACTTTGTTGCATTTTCAATCGTAATAATTCAGCTTGATCTCTCATCTTTTATCACCTTGAAAGAGCAATTCTATAACATTAGTTACAGATGCTTCTTCAATATCTTCTGGTACTTCTTGACCATTAGTATAGTAAGCAAGTCCCTTCTTATATTTAACCATTAAATTGATCATTGAGCCAATGGTATTTGTTTCATCAGTCTTTGTAAATATTAATTTTTTCACAGGAAATGCTAAAAATTGTTCAATAATTGTTGCCATATCGCATTCTTTTGCTGTCATAGATAAAACTAAAAAATTTTCAACATTTTTTTCAACATCAATTAATTGTTGAAGATCTTTAATATATTTTGCTTCTTTATAATTTCGTCCAGCGGTATCGATAAAAACTAAGTCTAACTGGTCAAATTTAATTAGAGCTTTTTCATAATCTTCTCTACTATAAACAATTTCCACCTGTGCTTGTAAAAGATTTGCATATGTTTTAAGTTGTTCAATTGCTGCAATCCTGTATGTATCTGTTGTGATAAAACCTATTTTCTTTTTATCTTGTAATACTGCTCTAGCAGCCATCTTTGCAATTGTTGTCGTTTTCCCAACACCAGTTGGTCCTAAAACATTAATATATTTTTTATGATATGAAATACCACCAAAAGGGAAATCCTTCAGTAATTCTATGAAATGTTTTTTTGCAATCAATTCAAGTTCTTTTTGTGATAAATCATTTTTGCTATTTTTTATAACCGCAAAGAGCTCATCACCTATTTGCGTGATGAGCTCAGAACTAATCTCTTGCTGCTCTAATCTTTCAATAATAGCTGATAGTATATCCGGATATTGAACGCTAACAGATTGACGTTGCATCGATTGCATCATTATTTTTAAATCTGCAAGTTCTTTTTTGATCTCTTCTGTTTGTTCTTCAGTAGGCTCTGATTCAATAAACATTGGTTGTTGTATCATTTTAGAAGGAATAATTGTTTTTTTAGGTTCTATACGTTCAACTCCTGCTACTACTTCAAAGCTTTTCTTTTTGAACATACCTAAAAAACCTTTTGAATATACAACTCTAGAATTTGCTATTATTGCATCATCACCTAAATCAGCTTGTACTTTTTTCATCGCTGCAGTCATTGATGAAGCTATATATTTTTTCATTTTCATTCTACATTCACCACCCCAACACTTTGAATCTCAATTGATGATTCTAATTCATTATATGAAAGAATCGGAATTTGTGGGAAGTATCTTTCTGTTAATTGTCGTAAATACATACGTACTGCTGGAGAACATAATATGACAGGTGATTGTTCAAATATTGCAATACGTTCAACTTCTTTTGCAATTGATTCTAATATTGTTTGCGAATCTGTTGGATCCATTGCTAAATAGTTGCCATGATCTGTTTGTTGAATACTATCTGCAAGTATTTTTTCGACTTTTGCTGAAACAGTCAAAACTTTTAGCTCTGTTTGTCCACCGGCATATTGTGCCGTGATTTGACGTGCTAACGATTGTCGAACGTATTCATTTAAAACATCAACATCTGAAGTTAGTTTTGAATAATCTGCTAATGTTTCAAAAATAACAGGCAAATTACGTACTGATACATTTTCTGCTAACAATTTTGCTAATACTTTTTGAATTTCACCAATCGATAGTGGTGTAGGTGTTAACTCATCTACTAAGATTGGAGCAGTTTCTCTTAAATGATCGATTAATTGTTTTGTTTCTTGACGTCCTAATAATTCAGAAGCATTTGCTCTAATAATTTCAGTAAGGTGAGTTGAAACAACACTCGGTGGATCAACAACTGTATATCCTAACATTTCGGCTTCTTCTTTTACCTGTTCGGTAATCCATTTTGCTGGTAAGCCGAAGGAGGGTTCAACTGTATCAATCCCTTCAATTGAATCATCATCCCCTGGACTCATTGCTAAATAGTGGTCTAACAATAATTCACCACGAGCCAACTCATTTCCCTTTATCTTTATTCGATATTCATTTGGTTGAAGTTGAATGTTATCACGAATACGTACAACCGGTATCACAATTCCTAATTCTAGAGCTAATTGACGACGAATCATAACCACTCGGTCAAGTAAATCTCCTCCTTGTGACGCATCAACTAATGGTATTAAACCATAACCAAATTCAAATTCAATTGGATCCACATTTAGTAAATTAACAACATTTTCCGGACTTTTCATATTATCTGTCGTTTCAACTTCTTCTATTTGCTCAAGTTCTTCTATGTCTTCTTTCTTAGAATGACTCAACCTATATGCAACAATTGCTAATATTGCTGCAATGGGAAGTGTATAAATAAATTTAATGGGTGTAACAAGTCCAAGAATAAAAATGGTTCCTGCTGCTATGTAAATTAGTGTCGGATTCTTTAAAAGCTGCCCTGTTATATCTTTACTCAAATTACCATCAGATGCAGCACGTGTTACAACAATACCTGTAGCTGTAGAGATCAGTAATGCTGGTATTTGTGATACAAGCCCATCACCAACAGTTAGCGTGGTAAATAAATGTACAGCGTCTGAAAATCCCATATCCATTTGAACAATCCCGATGATTAAACCTACGATTAAGTTGATTAATACAATAATAATCGCAGCAATCGCATCACCTTTTACGAATTTCGTAGCACCATCCATTGAGCCATAAAAATCCGCTTCATTACTTACTTTATCGCGACGCCCTCTTGCTTCTGATTCAGATATTAATCCAGCATTTAAATCAGCATCTATTGCCATTTGTTTACCTGGCATAGCATCTAATGTGAAACGTGCAGCTACTTCTGATACACGTTCAGCCCCTTTAGTGATTACGATAAATTGGATAATAACTAAAATCACAAATACAACTAAACCAACTAGGACATTCCCCCCTACTACGAAGGTACCGAAAGTTTCAACGACATTTCCTGCATCTCCACCTGTTAATATTGCTCGAGTAGTTGAAACATTTAAGCCTAATCGGAACAAAGTTAATAATAATAAAAGGGATGGGAAAATCGAAAATTCTAATGCTTCTTTCATATTCATAGCTGTTAGCAATACAAGTAATGCTAGCGTAATATTAATGATAATTAAAAAGCTTAACAACCATGGTGGTAAAGGGATAATGAGCATTGCTACAATCATTATTACTGCAGCTAATACCCCAATGTCACTAAATTTCATGTTTGTCCCTCCCGTTAAAAACTCTATATTTTACGTTTAATACGATATACATACGCTAATACCTCAGCTACAGCTTTGAAAAATTCATCTGGAATATGTTGTCCAATTTCAACCTGATCGTACATCGCACGAGCTAGTGGTCGATTTTCCACCATCACCACATCATTTTCTTTTGCAATTAATTTTATTTTCTGTGCGATGAAATCTGTGCCCTTTGCAACTACTTTAGGCGCATCCATTGTCTCTTCATCGTACTTTAATGCAATTGCGTAGTGAGTTGGGTTTGTGATAACTACGTCTGCCTGTGGTACCTCTTGCATCATACGACGCATAGCCATTTCACGTTGACGTTGTTTTATTTTAGATTTAATGAGGGGATCCCCCTCAGAATTTTTATATTCATCTTTAATATCCTGCTTGGACATTTTCAGGTTTTTTTCATAGTCAAATTTTTGATAGAAATAATCAAGTACTGCAATAAACAACAACACAATAGATGCTGCAATCCCCATTAAAACGGTTAGCTTAGAAATAGTGACCAAAGTAGCCCATGGAGATTTAAAAGATAAACTTAATACATCATCAATATTCATCCATAAAATAGCTGTTGTAACTGCACCAATCAAAGAGATTTTCAATACAGATTTTAGCAATTCAATAATCGATCTGAGTGAAAAAATCCTCTTCATTCCTTTAATAGGATCTAATTTGGTTAAATCGAATTTTAAGGGTTCCGTTGTGAATAATAAACCGAATTGGAGAAAGTTTCCTAAAACACCTGCAACAACAGCAACTATCATTATTGGCAATAAAACTATTGCCGCTTCAGATAATACTTCTTTATAGACTTTTATCACAAGCTTAATAGACAATGAATCAACTAACATATATTTTGAGAAAGTTTGTTTAAAAAAAGACATGACACCTTCTCTGGCGGAAGTTGCTACTACGATTAGAGCTAAAAAGACTGATAACATGACGATTGCACTTGTTATATCTTGACTTTTTAATACTTGACCTTTTTTACGAGAATCTTGACGTTTCTTAGGTGTTGCTTTTTCTGTTTTTTCACCAGCAAAGAATTGCAAGTCTAATTGAAGCAACAACATACTATCCACCACCTATTAGAACCATGAAGTCCCGCATACTAATTATCATAAAATTAAATAGTTTTTGCATAACAACAACCATAACACCCATCATAACGATTAATACAATAAAACTAACACCAATTTTAACTGGAAATCCTACAACAAATATATTTAATTGCGGTACAGTACGAGCTGTAATACCAAGTGCAATATCTACTAAGAACAATGTTGCGACAATTGGTACGGACATTTGAAATGCAACACCAAAAAGTGAACCAAAAGTTTTTAAAATAAACTGTGGTAAATCACTTGATCCAAATGCCGGCCACACACTATCCATTGGAATATATTTATAGCTATAAAATATCCCATCTAAAATTAAATGGTGTCCATTTGTCCCAAGTAATACAAAAAGAGCTATTGTGTTAAAAAATTGACCTAATAAAGGACTTTGAGCACCAGTTTGTGGATCGATGACATTTGCAATAGCAAACCCCATCTGAAAATCAATAAAACCACCTGCTATTTGTATAGCAGACATGATCATATAAGCTATAAGACCTATTGATAGTCCAACAACAGCCTCTTTTATTATTAATAATATGTATTCGCCATTAACATCAAATGGTTTTACATTCATCGTATAATACATCATCCATGACAATACAACAGCAAGTGTAATTCTTACTTTAGCTGGAATCGTTTTATAGGAGAAAAAAGGTACAGTCATAAAAAACGCTGAAATTCGTACAAGTATTAGAAGAAAGATGGTTGTGTTCGGAACTAATTCTTCCATATTATCACCCTATAAAACGACCTAAATTTTCAAATATATCTTTTGTATATGAAGTGATTTGAGTAAGCATCCAGGGACCAAAAAATATAATAGCAACGAGTACTGCTATAATTTTTGGAACAAAGGCAAGTGTTTGCTCTTGGATTTGTGTTGTTGCTTGAAAAATACTAACTAAAAGTCCTGTTACTAATGCAACAAGTAGCAATGGACCTGATGCAAGTAATATTACTTTAATCGCATCTTCTGCAACTTTAATGACTACTTCAGCTGTCATAACTATTCATCCCCTAAAAGCTTTCTAATAGTGATTTCACTACAAGATACCAACCATCTACTAGTACAAACAATAGAATTTTAAATGGTAGTGATATCATTACTGGTGGTAGCATCATCATCCCCATCGACATGAGAACGCTTGCCACAATCATGTCTATTACCAAGAACGGAATGAATATCATAAAGCCCATTTGAAAAGCTGTTTTTAACTCACTAATGGCAAAAGCAGGAACCATTGTTGTAAGTGGAATAGCTTCAATTGTCTTAGGACGTTCTTTTGCACCAGAATACTTTAGAAATAAATCTAAGTCCTTTTGTCTTGTATTCTTACTCATGAACTCTTTGAATGGCTTACTAGCCTTTGAATAGGCTTCATCCAATGAAATTTTCTCATCAAAAAGCGGCTGTAAGGCATTTTTGTTTACATCTTGAAATGTCGGAGCCATGATGAAAAAAGTTAAAAACAGGGCTAAACCTACAAGAACTTGGTTTGGCGGCATTTGTTGTGTTGCCAATGCTGTTCGAACAAAGGATAGTACAATAACAATTCTTGTAAAACAAGTCATTAGTATCAAAATACTTGGTGCTAAAGATAATACTGTAAGCAATAACATCAATTTAACAGTTGATGATACATTAGTTGGATCGCTATTGGAGAAGTAATTGACAAATTCACTCATTTATTTTCCCTCTCCTTCTGCTTCCATTCTTCTAAATCTTTGTTGCGATTTTGTTGTATTTCTGACAATTGCTTTTGAAACGCGTCTTTAAAATTGTCTTGCGATGAGTCTTCTACTTTTTCCGAAGAACGACTTTTTAACTTTGAAAAAACTTCTGAAATATATGGAACTTGTGCTGAAAGTTCTTGTTTTTCATTGTATATACTTAACAAATTCTCTTTTTCTATTTTATCTGTTACTTCTTTCAAGATATGTACATTATCACCTACACCAACTAAATAAAGTGAGTCTCCAACTTTTAAAAGTTGAACCGATTTTTGCTGACCAAGAGATATACCGCCAAGATTCTGCATTAACTGGTTTTGTTGATATTGGCTATTGTGGCGATTAATAAATTTTAAAATGCCATAAAGTAAGGCGATTACAAAAATAAGCGATAATATCATTTTAATGTAATCCCACGCAGACAAGCCAACAGCTGTCGATTGGTCCTTACTCTCGACAGCTGATTTTGAATCATCCTTACATGAATCAGGATTTTTCATACACTCATCTACAGAATCATTTGACGCTGCATAAACGATAAATGGTTGTTCAATCACTTGACTTGTTATGACTGAAAAAAGCGATACACACAACAGCAGTTTCAATAATGTTTTATAAAGCATATGACCTAACCTAACGCTTTTTGTATTGCTTCAATTACTCTATCAGCTTGGAATGGTTTTACGATGAAATCTTTTGCACCAGCCTGAATTGCATCAATAACCATTGCTTGTTGCCCCATCGCTGAACACATAATAATAATGGCACCTGGATCTTTTTGCTTAATTTCTTTTAGTGCAGCAATACCATCCATTTCAGGCATTGTAATATCCATTGTAACTAAGTCTGGCTTTAACTCACTATATTTTTCAACAGCTTGCGCACCATCTCCAGCCTCTCCAACAACTTCAAATCCATTTTTTGTTAAAATATCTTTGATCATCATACGCATGAATGCTGCGTCGTCCACAATTAAAATACGTTTAGACATGTTTAACTCCTCCAATAATTACTATCTTAAATTATTTAGTCGATCCGCTTTACTCAAGATATCTGTAATTCGCACACCAAAGTTTTCATCAATGACAACTACTTCTCCTTTAGCAATGAGTCGGCTATTTACCAGAATATCTACCGGTTCACCAGCTAATTTATCCAACTCAATAATAGAACCACTTGCTAATTCTAAAATTTCTTTTACTGAACGTTTTGTACGACCTAATTCAACAGTAACTTGCAATGGTATATCAAGTAGCATATTTAGATTTCTAGCTTCTGACTGTTTTAAATTAGTATTTTCAAAACTTGCAAATTGTGCTTGTTGAACATTTACAGGTTGTTGTGGTGCACGTTGTTGAATTGCATTATTTGATTGTTCAAACACTGGTTGAGCTGATTGTTGCATAGTTGTCACCGGTTCTTGTGGTGCCATCTGCGTTGACGAAACGTCTTGTCCAACTATTGGTTGTACTGGGCTTTCCTGTTGTACTTCTGCTGTAACCGCTACTTCTTCTTGCTCAGGATTCATCAATTGTTGCACTAAAGATTTACTAAATTCTAAAGGTAACAACTGCATAATATTTGAATCGATTAAATTACCAATCTTTAATCGGAATGATACTTTAACAAGCAATTCTTCTGATGGGATGTTTTCTGTTCCTTGATTTTGTGAAAAATTCATCAAATCAATTGTAGGGGGTGAAATATCCACTTTCTTATTAAAGATTGTTGACATAGATGTAGCTGCAGATCCCATCATTTGATTCATAGCTTCTTGCACAGCACTTAAATGGATTTCTCCTAAATCTTCTGCTGGGGCTTCTCCATCTCCACCTAACATTAAGTCGGCTATTATAGCTGCATCAGATTGTTTAATAACAAGTAGATTCATACCCATTAATCCTATTGTATATTCTACTTGGATCGCCACATATGGGTGTGGGAATTCTTCTTCCAATTTATCCCGATTAATCATACTAATCGTTGGAGTAGTGATTTCCACTTTTTGACCTAGCAATGCAGATAAAGCCGTTGCAGAACTTCCAAAAGAAATATTGCCAATTTCTCCAAGTGCATCTTGAGACATAGGATCTAAATAATCTTCTACATTATATTCTGTTTGAGAAGACGTTTCATCATTTTTTTCGATAGATTCGCCTCTTAATAGGGCTTCAATTTCTTCTTGTGATAACATATCATCACTCATCATCGTCTCCTCCTTTCAAAGACTCTATTACTTGAACAGCCATTCTATTTTTTAACTTACCAGGTTGAACGGTAAATTTAGGTATGCCCCCAACCTTTAAGATCAGTGGCTGGCTAATTTTCTGATTTAGTTGAATCACATCACCGTATTGAAGTAATAGGAAATCTTCAATACTAATATCAGAAATACCTAGTTCAGCAACAACTTCCAAATCAGATTGCTTTACTCGTTTTTCGATAATAGCTGTTTGTTCTGGAGAAACCTCTTTTTTATTTGATTGCATCCAGTAACGAACAGATAAGTTTGGCACAATTGGTTCTAAAACAACATGTGGTATACAAATATTAATCATCCCACTTGTTTCACCAATGATTGAGTTGAATGATATCACTACAACTGTTTCATTTGGAGATATCATTTGTAAGAATTGCGGATTTACCTCTAATTCAGTTAATACCGGATCAATATCCGCAATGTTCGCCCACGCTTCTCTCAAATTATCAAAAGAGCGTTCGAATAGGTTTGTCATAATTTTTGTTTCAATTTCTGTAAGATTATCTACATTACTATGACTTGCCCCTGTCCCTCCCATCAAACGATCTAACATGGAATATGCAATATTAGGATTGATTTCCATTAAAATATTACCATCTAAAGGAGGAACTTCAAATACATTGATCAAAGTCATATTAGGTATTGATCGGATAAATTCTTCAAATGGTATTTGGTCGACTGATGCGACAGTAATTTGCACATATGTTCGAAGCTGTGCAGAGAAAAACGTAGTTAGCAAGCGTGCAAAATTTTCATGTATTCTTGTTAGACTTCGAATCTGATCTTTTGAGAATCGGAGGGCACGTTTGAAGTCATAGACTTTTACTTTTTTTGACTCCTCTTCTTTTTTAATGTCATCTGCCGTCATTTCTCCCGTTGATAACGCTGATAAAAGCGCATCAATTTCGGATTGAGATAACACATCTCCTGCCATTTGCCCACCTCCATTTACTATTCAATGAATGATTACTGAATAATGAGAGAAGTAATATATACTTGTTGAACTTCTCCGTCTTGCATTAGTCCATTAATCTTCGTTTTTAACGTATTTTCAAGCAATTCTTTACCTTTTTTTCCTTCCAAGTCTGCTTTTGACATTTCAGATAATTCTCCGATTAAAATACTTTTCACTTGGAAATCACGTTTTTTCAATTCTGCAGCTGCATCTTTACTTGATGTTTGAATTTTAAGTGCAATTTTAGCATAGTTATCATCTGCAATATTAGTTGTTATTTCATCGATATCAACTGATTCTGCAACGATATCATCAATATTTTGAACTGAAGATGCTGATGTTCCCTTATTAAGTTGAGTAATAACAACAACGGCAACAACTCCAATAAGCGTAATTGACACTAAAATAATTAACATAATGGATAGTAGCTTATTCTTCTTCATCCTTTTCACCTCTTACGTGCGGGTTTGATAGGAGTTGCACACTACGATAAAATTCAATAATTTTTTTTTGAACCTCATTCATAGTTTCCAATACAACATATTTTCGCCCGGTCGTTAACGTGATTGTCGTATCAGGAAACTCCTCGACCGATTCTATGTATAGTGCATTTAATGAGAACGGTTTTTTATTTAATTTTGTTAGAGTAATCATAGGATGTAAGGGCCGGGATTAAGAAGCCGGCCCAGCCCCCTTCCTTTTCATAAATTTAAAGACAGATCAATTATCGTTTAAGATTTACTAGTTCTTGTAAGATCTCATCAGAAGTTGTGATAATACGAGAGTTTGCCTGGAAACCACGTTGAGCTACTATCATTTCAGTGAATTCTTCAGATAGGTCAACATTTGACATTTCAAGGAAACCAGATTGAACTGATCCTCGCCCTTCTGAGTTAGGTGCGCCAATGACTGGACCACCTGAGTTATTTGATGGTTTAAAATAGTTACCACCAACTTTTGTTAAACCACCTGGATTCGCAAAACGAGCAAGTTGAATTGTTCCAGCTGTTACTAACGTATTGTTTTGTGTGTAAGAAACTGTACCATCTTGACCAATTGTGATCTCTGTTGCATCTGTTGGTATTGCAGCTTCATTGTCCATTAATACCTTTTTACCATCTGCTGTTACAAGTGTACCGTTGCTATCCAAGTAAAAGTTACCTGCACGTGTAAAGTATTGTTCATTTCCATCTTGAACAACGAAATAACCATCACCTGAAATTGCACAGTCTAAAGTTCGGTTTGTTGTTTGCATGGAACCAGCATCATGTATAGTATCAATTGCTGCAAGTTGTGATCCAAGACCGATTTGCTTAGGATTTGTACCACCAAGGTTTGCTCCTGGAGCTGATGCACCCTGTGTAGTTTGAGAAATTAAATCTTTGAAGATTACGCGACCTTTTTTGAAGCCATAAGTGTTGACGTTTGCAATATTGTTACCAATAACATCTAATTTTGTTTGGAAATTACGAAGACCACTAATTCCAGAATACATAGAACGTAACATAAATTATTTCTTCTCCCTTCAATTTAAAATGTATTACCTCAGTCAATCAGTAATACAAAGGCACCCTCAAAAGGTCCTGCCTTATCCCAACACAATTGTACCGTCAATGTTGGTAAATAATTGATCCTGTGCTTCATGACGATCCATTGCTGTAATAACCGTAGCATTTTTAGCACTCACTATTAGAGCTGCATTGCTTGTTAAAACGAGTGAATCGTTGACACCTTTAGATTTTGCTTCAAATACTTTGTTTGTAATGCGTTCCCATTGATGATCATCAATATGGATATTGCGCTCATGGAGTCTATTAGATGCATGCTTACTCACTTTTAACTGTTTTGTGGTCTGTTCTGCTAATAACTCACTAAATGATTGCTGCTCTAGTTGTTTTACTTGTACTGTTTTTTGTTTAATGCCTGATTGTATAGGATATTGATGCTGAATATATTTAATTGTCGGCATATGTTAACCCTCCATTATTCAGAGATAGAGGATAATTGATCTGCTTGAATTTCTTTATCATTTGATAAAACTAAAACAATGTTACCATCAGCATTCTTTTTAACAGATTTCACAGTAGCACTTGTTTCTTGGTTTTCATCTGTGTATGTAATGTTTTTCCCTATTAACATACTTGCTTCCACTAGCGAATTTGATGCACTTTTTTCTGATGTTCCATCTAATACTTCAGAAATATTCGCAGGTGTTAATTTTTCCCATCTGCAAGTGTAATCGTAACACTATCACCGTTATAAGAAATTTTACTTACAACACCACTTCCAGAATCTACAATTGGATTTCCTTTTTCATCCGTCTTAGATGAAACTTCATGCCAGTTTACACTTTTTCCAATAAAATTGTTATATTGAATTAACTGTGATTGCTTCGAAATCTCTGATAATGAATCAATCGATTTTGATACATTTTGCATTTGTTCTAGAGATGAAAATTGGGCCATTTGAGAAATGAATTCTTTATCATCCATAGGACTGGTAGGATCTTGATTTTGCAATTGCGTAACAAGTAATTGTAAAAAGGCATCTTTATTTAATGAACTATTGCCTGTTTGTTTTGTACTCTTTTTATTTGATAAATAATAACCAGAAGTTACAGCTTTATCTGTTGTTGCATTATTTGTTACAGTAGTATCTGCCATCTACCTAAACCTCCAATTCCATTAAGAAATCATTAAAGTTTGACTTTTCTTCTTCTTTATCATCTTTTTGTTTTTGTTGTTCATTTGAATGTTGTCTAAACGCTTGTTGGAACTGGTGATGTTCTTTTTCATGACGATTTGTTTCGTTTAAAGCTTGAGCAACATCAATTCGATCCAGTTGTATATTTTGATTCACTAATCCTTGTTTTAGCTGTTGCAGTTGACTTTCAAGCATTTGCTTTCCAATATTCGTAGAAGCTAAGAAACGTGCCGTCATAATTCCCTCTTTTTGCACAATCTCTACACGAATGGATCCGAGATTTTCTGGATAAAGCTTAATTAATAGCTTAGTTCCAGCTGCATTGTTCGAGAACTGACCTCGATTCATAATCGCTTGGAACTCTTTTACAAACGCTTCTGCTTGGGACGCTTTATCTGTCGGTAGTGACAATGTAACAGTTGTATTTGCAACTCTAGTGGCTGTTTGAGTCGTGCTAACATTCTCGTTTGCAGAAGTATCAGCTAGTTTAATATTTAATTGTTGAATATCGTTTATTTTTGTTAGTTGCGAATCACTAGTTGTCACTTTAGCTTGATCTATATTTGATGAAATTTTAGCGATCAATTCTTTAACTTGGTGTGATTGATATTCTTGATTCAACATTAGATCTGTTTTAGGAGCTACTAACTGTACTATCTTTAAAAACTGTAAAATTTGCGAAGCTTGTAATTTGGAAATTTTAGAAGATGCATGACCTTTAACAGAATCCATTAGATTTTGTAAAAATACCATTTGGTTTTGATCTATCCCTGCAAGTAAATCCCATACATCTTTCCCTTTAGATTGATTTCCAGTTAACTGCTGTAATGTTTTTTCAAAATCGTCTTTATTAATTCCTAACTTTTGCAGTATTTTATCTAATGATAGGCCATCTGCAAAGTCTTGCTGTTTTATGTTTAAACCTATTAACGATCCGAGGTCTTGTAAGGATGTTACGTTTATAATATTAGATAAATCATCCATAGATATTGTTTGTTCACCTTTGGACTCATCTACAAGCTTAGATACAGATCCAAGAAGTCCTTCTAACCCTTTTGAAAGATCAAATTTGAAGCGACTTGAGGTAGCTTTTGTATCTTTACTCTCAGTAGTATCTTTTACCATATCCGCTGTTGATTCTTGAAGCTCTTTTTTGCTTGAATTATCTACCTCTTGCTTTGTAGCAGCCTGTTTTTCAGAACTATCACTTTTACTTACGGTAGTTTGCTCTGTTTTGGAAACTTGAGAATTTGCCTTCGTCAGTACTTCTGCAAAATCTTTGCTTTTTGAAGGATTTTTAGAAGTAGATACCTCTGGTTTAACCGATTTAGTTACTTTAAGCGACTCTATATTCACGGTTTCACCTCCTTTCAATACAAAATAATTCGTTAATTTTTTGATAGCAATTCTGTATAATGTGCAGCTTTATTAGCAGGCATTTTTTCTAGAATTGCAGCTAAGGTATCTGGTTTTAAATTTGAAAGAATTTTTAATGCATCTGAATCTTTCATATTCGTAATAGCTGGTGCAGCAGCTTTTGGTGTCATTTTTTCATAAGTTGTAACAAGATCACTAAATTGTGCTTTCGTAATGCTATCGCCTTTTTCAAGTTTTTTTATTTGTACTTCTAAACGATGCTTTTCGATTTTCATTTTAGACTTTGCACTTTTTGCATCTTCAACTTCATTTTGTAATTTAGCGATTTCTGCATCTTTTTCTTGAATTTGCGCTTTCAAATCAGCAATTTGCTTCTCGTTATTTGTGTTGAATTTTGTAATATCTTTTGATTTTTCTTCTGCTGAAGAAGTTCCGGTTATTTCTTTGGCCTTTTCAAAAACATTTGTACCTGTAACCTCTGCAACGATCAGGAGAACTGCTGAAACGAAGAGCAAAGGGATTATTACCCAAAAAAACAACTTCTGTATTAGGGTAGGTTTCTTTTCTTCTTCTACTTCTTCAACTTGAACTTTTTGTTTGTTTACTTTTTTTCTAGGCTTCGTTGCCATGTTCTCACCTGATTTCTTTGTTGTAATAAGCGATGGAAGAAAGCTCATCTAGATGGATCATTTCGATACGATCTTGTTCTTTTTGATAAGTTTGATAGTCCTTTTCTTTCATCTTCTCATATTTTCGACACTCTAAAGATTTTTCTAATAATTTATCTTTATGCCACTCCATTTTAGTACGTGCTCTGATAACCTTTTGCTGAGTATCTTCAATTGATTTTTCAACACTATCTAAAAATCTTGTATAATGATGAATTTCATCAATTGTTGCACCTTTTTTTAATTTTTTTTCTTGAAAAACGATTAAGTCTTCTTTTTTCTTCAAAAGATTGTATAGTTTTGTAGCTACATCTTCAAAGGACTTTGTGGCATCTTTATATGCAATTTCAGTTTGATCTTTTTCTTGTTGTTTAACAATTATTACTTTATCAAAGCGATATTTATACGTTTGCATCACCTACCACCACCATTTGATAATTTCACTAATTCACTAACACTTTCTGTCATACTTACTTTATCCATAAATCCTTGTTTTAGAAATGATGTAATCAATGGTTCGTAATAGATGGCTTCATCAATTTCTTTTGATGTGCCTTTTTTATATGCACCGATATTAATCAAATCCTCTGACTTATTATAAGTATAATAAAGCTCTCTTAGATGCTCTGCTGCTTTTACATGTTCAGGCGTTGCGATGTGATTCATTAACCGACTAACACTTTTCAAAATATTGATTGCTGGATATTGACCTTTGTTGGCTAGTGTCCTGTCTAACACAATGTGCCCATCAAGGATCCCCCTTACCGTATCCGCAATAGGTTCATTCATGTCATCACCATCTACAAGAACTGTATAGAATGCTGTAATAGATCCTTTTTCATTTGTTCCAGTTCGTTCAAGTAGCTTTGGAAGAATACCAAATACTGAAGGTGTATATCCTTTTTGTGCAGGTGGTTCACCAGTTGCAAGCCCAATTTCTCTTTGAGCCATTGCAACACGTGTTACAGAGTCCATCATAAGCATGACATTTAGCCCTTTATTGCGGAAATATTCAGCAATTGCAGTTGCAGTAAAAGCACCTTTTATCCTCATTAATGCTGGTTGATCGGATGTAGCAGCTACTACGATTGATCTCTTTAAACCTTCAGACCCTAAGTCTCGTTCAATAAACTCACGAACTTCTCGGCCACGTTCACCAATTAGTGCTATTACATTTAAATCTGCAACAGTATTACGAGCAATCATTCCAAGTAGGGTTGACTTTCCAACACCAGAACCAGCAAATATACCGACACGCTGGCCCCTTCCTACTGTTAACATACCATCTATTGCTTTAACTCCTACTTCTAGGGTTTCATCTATTGGTGGCCTTGTTAAGGGATTGGGTGGATCTTCTTCGGTTTGAACTGTTGTTAAACCTTTCGGCAAACTACTACCATCAATTGGAAGACCCAATGAATTTAAAACTTTCCCTATAAGTTCTGTTCCCACCTTCACTTCTAATGGTGTTCCAGTCCCTTCAACTAAACAACCTATTGAAATTTCACGTAGTGATGTATATGGCATTAAAATCACTATTTCATCTTTAAATCCTACAACTTCAGCTAGAATTTCCTGATGACCATGCTTGACAGAATTCACATGAATTTTACAGACATCACCAATTGAACTTTCAGGTCCTTGTGATTCAATCATTAAGCCTACAACTCTTGTAACCTTACCAAATTTTTTAAAGGTTTGTATTGATGATATATGTTCTATTAAATCTGCCGCTTTCATATACTCAATCCACGCTTTCTAAAATTTCCAGAAGCTTTAATCTTAGCTCATTTAACTGTTGATCAATACTCACTATAATTCGTCCATGATTTGTTTCAATATAACTGTCGGTGTCACCTATATCTTCATTTACAAATATCATAAGTGGAACACCAACAGGGAACATTGAACTTAGTTCTTCTCGATGTTCAGTTACCAACTGATGATAAGTTGGTGAAACATATAATTTAATTTCTTTCATTTCTCTTGCTTCTTTTAACCCTCTTCGGACAATTTCTATATAACGTTCATGATTTTCTTCTAATGTAACTCCAAGTATTCTCTCGGCAGAGCGTATGGCAAGATCCAATATGATATTTTCTTGTTCTTGTAGATACTGATCTGCATTTGTCTTAGATTGAAGAATTGTATTATTTGCTAATTGAATGGCTTCTGACATATTAGCTTGTGCTTTTAAGCGTCCTTCTTCAAGTCCTTGCTGAAAGCCTTCTTCATATGCCTTTTGTTGTAATTCAATTTTTTCCTCTTGCCATTTATTTTTTGCTTCTTCCAGTGCTTGTTGCTCACTCAAACATTGCTGTTCAAAAGCTTCTCTTTGATTTTGAATATCAAGTTGTGCTTCTCTAATTAACTTATCTCTTTCTTCTAAAATATTAAGTTGTGTTATTTCTTCTTCCACATTTTCTGTCGGAAGAAACAATTCTTTTATTTCAATGGTGCGGAAATTTTCTTTAGATGTTTCGGGATTGTCGAATCGAATAATCTTAGACAATGACGTCATCTCCTCCACCACGAGCAATAATTATTTCACCTGCATCCTCTAATCGACGTGTTACCGCGACAATTCTAGATTGAGCTTCTTCTACATCTCTTAGGCGAACAGGACCCATAACTTCCATTTCTTCTTTGAACGTTTCTGCCATACGTTGTGACATATTTTTGAAGATAATTTCCTTTACTTCTTCGCTTGAAACTTTCATAGCTAGTAGTAAATCTTCGTTCTCGCAATCGCGAATAACCCTTTGAATGGAACGATTGTCCAGTGTAACAATATCTTCGAAAACGAACATTCTTTTTTTGATTTCTTCTGCAAGTTCTGGATCTTGAATCTCAAGGGCATCAAGAATTGTTTTTTCAGTTTGACGATCAACCCCATTTAGAACTTCAACCACTGCATCTACGCCACCAGTTTCTGTATAATCCTGGGTAACAGTTGATGACAATTTGCGTTCAAGCACAGATTCAATCTCACTGATGACTTCTGGTGAAGTAGAATCCATTGTTGCAATACGTTTAGCAATATCAGCTTGAACTTCTTGTGGTAAAGATGAAAGAATTACCCCAGCTTGTTGCGGTTCTAAATACGATAATATTAATGCAATCGTTTGTGGATGCTCATTTTGTATAAAGTTAAATATTTGCGCGGGATCTGTACGACGCGCAAAGTCAAATGGTCTTACTTGTAGTGATGATGTTAATCGATTAATAATTGCTTGTGCTTGATCATTACCAAGCGCCTTTTCTAATACTGTTTTTGCATAGCCAATACCGCCTTGCGAAATATAATCTTGCGCAAGTGCGATATTGTGAAATTCTTCAATAATTTCCTCTTTTATCTCTGGTTCTACTTTTTTAACACTTGATATTTCTAATGTTAGTCTCTCGATTTCTTCCTCATTTAAATGTTTGTAAACAGCAGCTGAAACTTCTGGTCCTAATGAAATTAATAGGAGTGCTGCTTTTTGTTTACCAGTTAGGCCTTTTTCTTTCTTTGCCACAGCTTAAACCTCCCACTAATCTTCTGAAATCCAAGTTCTTAATAGTTTTGCAAACTCATCTGGTTTATCTTTTGCCATCTTTTCGAGTTGTTTACGACGTAGTGTTGTTTCAGTTTCTTTTTCTTCAGAAATATCGTCTACTTCTATTGCATCTTCATCTTCGTATTCGTATTCGTCATCTTCATATTCATCTCGTCTTCTAGAACGCATAATAAAGAATACTAATAGAATAATGACAACTAGCAAAATACCGCCAATTACCCATACCCACCAAGGGATTGCATTTTGAGTTACTACCGGAGTGGTATTACCATTCAATTTTTCAACTCCGACTGTTACTTTTTGATTTAATTGTGCATTTGTTAACTGTCCTGCTTCATTCTTATCAATAGAAGTTCGTACAATTGAATTAAGCATATTTTTAATATCTGTTTGTGTAGCAGCTGGCAATGACGTTGGATCACTTGGTTTTGGCGGTTCGACCAATACTTGAATCCCAAGATCACGAATTCGATAAGGACTTTCTTTAATTTGACGGTGAATACGGTTTACTTCGTAGTTAACTGTATCTTGTGTTTTCTCATAATCACCGTTGCCATTAGCTGAAGATTGATAATTAGTGAAATTATCTGTATTTGTACCCGCTTCGGGTGTACCTCCTGCAGCAGCTCCAGCTCCCGTATAAGTTTCGCTAATTTTTTGAGCACTAATTTGGATACCAGCCATATTCTTTTTGTCAACTGGTTCAACTAGATCTTCTTTTCGTTTTTCCTGCGTAAAATCAATATCAGTGGTTACAGAAACAGCAACTTTTCCTATACCCATTAGTTGTCCTAGCATCGTTTGTACTTGTCGCTGTAAATCACGTTCAATTTGTTTTTTTATAGCTAATTGTTTATCTGCATCTGATGAAGCTATTCCATTTCCAGCATCAGATGTACTTTGTGCATTTAAATCGTAATATTCAAAATACTGATTTGTAATAACAATATTTTCAGGTTTTAAATTAGGCACACTTTTTGATGCTAAATTATATAATGTTTTAATTTGTGCATCTGTGAATTGATAGCCGGGTTCAGTATTTAACACGATAGATGCACTAGCTTCTTGTTGAGTATCGCTAACGAATACACCCTGTTGAGGTAATGTAAGCATTACTTTTGCATCTTGGACACCTTTTACTTCTTTCATAAGGTTTGCTAGTTCTGTTTGCATCGATGCTATCTTTAATACATTAAACTCATTATCTGTCATACCGAAGCCTGCATTTTTTGAGAAGAAAGAGTAATCAATTTGACCAGATTGTGGGTATCCTTGTGATGCTAAATCTACTTTTAAATTATCCACTTGATCATCTGGTACTGAAATAGCAGTACCACCATTTGTAATTTGATACTTAACTCCCTTTGAATCTAATTGTTCTTTAATTTGTCCAACTTCAGCAGTCGATAAGTTTGAATATAAAGGTGCATATGTTACTCTAGTAGCAAAGTATGTAATAAGAGAAGCAATACCAATTACAGCTAGAATTGAACCGATAATTGTACCTTTTTGTACTTTTGTTCGACTACTCCAAAACCCACCGAATTTGGTTTTGATGTTCTTTAGTCTTTCATTCATTTTAAGCCTCCGGTCATAGTGACTGTTTCAAATTATTATAAAATCGCGATTACGTCCTACTAAACTGTCATTCGCATAATTTCTTGATAAGCCTCTACTACTTTGTTACGAACTTGCAATGCAGTATTCAGTGTAATATTAGCTTTTTGGGCAGCAATCATTACATCATGTAGCTCAACATTATCTCCATTTACTAATTTATTTGTCATATTATCAGAAGCTACTTGACTGTCATTAACAGCCGAAATAGCATTTTTTAAAACTGTCCCAAAACTTTCCTTGTTTTGGGAAGGAATTGTTTGTGCCACAGTTTGAGTCAATGTTGGTTGAACTGGTTGTGTAATTGAAACTTGTGAAATTGCCATTTTTCTCTCATCCTTCCTGAGTTAAAATTACTTACCAATTTCAAGAGCTTTAGATAGCATTGATTTATTGGCATTAAATACTGTTACATTTGCTTCATATGATCTAGTAGCAGAAATTAAATCTACCATTTCCTTTAATGGATCTACATTAGGAGTTTGCACATATCCGTCTTTATTTGCATCAGGATTTGTAGGATCATAAACTAATTTATATGGGGTTTTTGTATCCTCATTTATACTAGTAACTTTCACACCATTTCCAACAGACGAATTACCTGCACCACTTATTGCAACATTTAGGAAATTTGAAAAAGAATTCTCTTTTGGAACTAACGTTACTGTTTTTCTTGTGTAAGGAATCCATTTACCATTCACCTTTTTTGCACGTGTTGTATCAACATTCGCCATATTAGATGAGATAACGTCCATTCTGAGTCGTTGTGCTGTCAAAGCAGAGCCAGTAGTGTCCATACTTTGGAAAATTGTCATACTTAATTGCCTCCTTTGGCAACAACTAATAATGAATTTAACTTACTATTCATTCGATCGATTAATGCATTATAATATATTGTATTTTTTGCTAAACTTGCCTGTTCTTTATCCATATCTACACTATTTCCATTTTGTCTATAACTCATATTAGGATTATAGACTCCTGGTGTTTGCATATCTGTTTGAAAATCAAAATGCTTGTCATTGGTACGATATGCTTTTATGTATGAGTTTTGTGCATCGGACAACATTTTACTAAAGCTGACATCCTTCGCTTTATAGTTAGGTGTATCAACATTTGCTATATTTTGTGCGATTGTTTTTTGTTTTACGCTGGCGTATGTTAATCCATTTTCAATATTGCTAATTGTGCCTCCAAAAAAGCTCAATTCGTTCACCTCAATTCGACTTTTATTGCCAAATTATCTAATATTTCATCACTTAATAATTGTAATAAAGATGTTATAAAGTGTCTATCATTTATATCATCTTTTTTATGGGTAAAAAAAACTATTTTCACACAAAAAATGGGAGTCTAATCATTTTTTATCGTTTCTCTAATACTACTTTATATTCACAACACGTTTTCACTATTTATATAGTAGAAACACTATAAAATATAGAACGAATTATATTTTTAGAGATAAAAAGTCTCTTTTAAACTGTTTTCTAAGCAGATTATTCTTCTATCTTTCTTCCTATTATTTATTTATTACAATAAAAAAGCCATTACAAAATGTAAACATCATTTTTTTATTAATTAATTCATGTTTACTTTGAATTATAATTCAAAATGACTACAATTAATACGATTATTTTGTCATATACTAAATACAGAGGATAGAATAACGAAAATCGACAAAATTCGAGATTATGTAATAAACAATTCTATTAAATAAGATCTCTTAAAAACTAAAAAAACCTTTTCTGTCTTTTTACAGAAAAGGTTTTTTCTCTATTTTTTAACGCATTTTGATTTCTGCTAATGCATTTAAAAATTTCCCATTCAATACTTTAATATAAGTACCTTTCATACCTAATGAACGAGATTCAATAACACCTGCAGATTCCAGTTTACGTAAAGCATTAACAATCACGGAACGAGTGATACCAACGCGATCTGCAATTTTAGAAGCAACTAATAATCCTTCTGAGCCATCTAATTCTTCAAAGATATGTTCAATAGCTTCAAGTTCACTATAAGAAAGGGAATTAATAGCCATTTGCACAACAGCTTTACTGCGAGCTTCTTCTTCAATTTCTTCAGCTTTTTCACGAAGAATTTCCATACCTACTACAGTTGCACCGTATTCAGCTAAGATTAAATCATCATCTTCAAATTTACTTTCTAAACGTGCTAATACGAGTGTTCCTAAACGTTCTCCACCACCATTGATTGGAACTATTGTTGTTAAACCGGATTTGAATACTTCTTGAGTTTCAACGGGGAAAGCACTATGTTCATCGAAGACATCTAAATTAGAAGCAGTTTCTGAGAAGTCATATAAGTTGCGAGTGTATTCTTCTGGGAATTGACGATCTTCAAGCATTTTTTTCAAACGCTCGTTTTCAATTTGTTGAGTTGTAGCAATACCTAATAACTTTCCTTTACGACTTACGATATATACATTACTTTCGATTACTTCACCAAGTGTTTCAGCCATTTCTTTAAAGTTAACTGGTTTACCTGCTGATGCTTGAAGCATCGAATTAATTCTTCTTGTTTTAGCTAATAAATTCATTTTATATAGCCTCCTGTAAATTTTCCTTAATTTATGCAATATTCAAAAGGTTTTAAATTTTGTGCAATATCTTAGATTATAAACTATAAAATAAACTGTGACAAATCTTTATTCTTGACAATTTCATTAAGTTTTTGGTCAACGTAACTTTCAGTAATCTCAATATGAGCAGGTGAAATATCTGCCGCTTCAAAAGATAGTTCTTCTAAAAGGCGTTCAAGAATAGTATGCAAACGTCTTGCTCCGATATTATCGGAATCTTGATTCACATTTGTTGCAATTTCTGCAATACGCTCAATTGCTTCTTCTGTAAATACAATTTCAACACCTTCTGTAGCAAGTAAAGCTTGATACTGCAAGATTAGTGAATGATCCGGCTCTTTTAAAATACGTACAAAATCTTCTTTCGTCAACTTTTCCAATTCCACACGAATAGGGAATCGTCCTTGCAATTCTGGTATCAAATCAGATGGTTTTGACATATGGAATGCTCCTGCAGCGATAAATAACATAAAGTCTGTTCTGACAGGACCATATTTTGTATTTACAGTTGAACCCTCAACAATTGGTAAAATATCACGTTGCACACCTTCACGTGAAACATTCGCATTGTTTCCGCTGCTGCTTTTTGTTGCAATTTTATCAATTTCATCGATAAAGATAATCCCAGATTGTTCAGCACGACGAATTGCTTCTTCTGATACCTCTTCGTTATCAATCAATTTGTTTGCTTCTTCAATTGTTAAAATGCGTCTTGCGTCTTTTACTTGTAAACGACGTTTTTTCTTTTTGGGTGGCATGAGACTTGAAAGCATATCTCCCATATTCGATCCACCAAAATCCATTCCGCTTCCAGGGAAAATACTCATCATATTGGACTGTTGTTCTGTTACTTCAACAGTTACCCATTCATTTTCTAATTTACCTTCACGTAAATTATCGGCTATTTGCGAACGTTTTAAGCGAACTTGCGCATCTTCTTCAGTATTCTCTTCTGATGTATCATTTTTTTGACCAAAAAGAGCCTCAAAAGGATTTTGCGATGTTTGCTTTTTTCGCATACTTGGCACTAGAAGCTTAACAATTTGATCATTTGCCAACCGCTCAGCTTGCTCTTTCACTTCTTCTTGTTTTTCTTCTTTTACTAACCGATTAGAGATTTCAACTAGATCACGAACCATCGATTCTACATCACGACCAACATACCCAACTTCGGTAAACTTTGTAGCTTCTACTTTAAGAAATGGTGCTTTTACAAGACGAGCAATTCTTCGTGCGATCTCAGTTTTACCGACACCAGTTGGACCAATCATTAAAATATTTTTTGGTATAACTTCGTTTTTCATCTCTTCTGAAAGTAATTGTCTACGATATCTATTCCGAAGTGCTACTGCAACTGCTCTCTTCGCCTGATTTTGGCCAACAATATAACGATTTAAATACTCCAACATTTCTCTAGGGGTCTTTTGTTGTGTCATACGTTTAGATCCTCCACAATAATATTATGGTTTGTAAATACACAAATATCTGCCGCAATCTCCAAAGATGCCTTTGCGATTTCTTTCGCCGTCATTTGATCTCCAGCATACTGTTTTAATGCTCTACCAGCTGACAATGCATAATTTCCACCAGAACCTATTGCTAAAATTCCGTCATCTGGTTCGATTACTTCGCCAGAACCTGAAACTAGCAACAATGTCTCACTGTTCATTACAAGCAATAGTGCTTCCAGCTTTTGGAGCATTTTATCACCACGCCATTGTTTTGCTACTTCAACAGCAGCACGTTGTAAATTTCCGTTATATTCCATCAATCTACTTTCGAACATTTCAAACAATGTAAAGGCATCAGCTACAGAACCTGCAAAACCTGCAAGTACCTTCCCGTTATATAAACGACGTACTTTTTTAGCAGTATGTTTCATCACTACAGAATTTCCTAGTGTGACTTGACCATCACCAGCCATAGCACTTTGACCATTGTGTTGAATAGCAAATATTGTTGTTGCGTGCAAATCCATATTTAAAACCTCCTCCAAAATATTACGCTCTAGGGTGAGCATTCATATATGTGTTTCGAAGATGTTCTTTCGTTACATGCGTATAAACTTGTGTTGAAGACAAACTTGAATGACCCAATAACTCTTGAACTGTTCTTAAATCTGCTCCATTGTCTAAAAGGTGTGTTGCAAAAGTGTGTCTTAACATATGTGGATGGATTGTTGTATGCAACTCTGCTTGTTTCATCATATCATTTAATATATAACGAACACCTCTAGCTGTAAGAGCGCCTCCTCGCATATTAACAAATAGCCTAGAATGTTGTATGCCTTTTGTAAGTTTTGGACGAGACTCATCTATATAGTGTTCAATTGCATCTGCTGCATAATGCCCAAATGGGACATATCGCTCTTTTCTACCTTTCCCCATCACTCTAAGGATATTCAATGAAAAATCAATGTCCTTTAAATCAATGGATGTAAGTTCACTTACACGTATACCTGTAGCATATAAAAGTTCTAATATAGCCATATTGCGTAATGATTTTGGATCTGAGCCTTCATTGGCTTCGAAAAGTTTCGTTAGTTCTTCTTCATAAAAAAAATGTGGCAATCTTACTTCTTTTTTTGGATGATATAGTGCTTGAAATGCAGTGTCATCCAAATCATATTCCTTATTTAAAAATTTAAAAAAGGAACGAATAGAAGAGATTTTTCTTGAGATTGTTGTTCTCGCTTTTTTTTCTTCATACAATTTAGTCACATAAAGTCTAGCATGTATGTATTCTACTTGAGCTAAATCTGCCACAACTTCTACTTGCAGAAATGCGAAAAATTCGAGTATATCCGCTCGATAGTCTCGAACTGTTAAAGGTGAAAAGTTTTTTTCTAGTTGAATATAAGTAACAAACTGTTCAAGTGCCTGTTCAAATTGTATGTTCATCGGAACACCTCATTTACTCACGTCCTCAATTCTATTTTCTCACTGTCAAACAATTAAATAAAGCGAGAACGCTTTCTAACAACTTAGACTATGGCAATTTTCAGTAGATTCATGACATATTTGTGTACATTTCTGTTTACATACGTATTTTATGATAGTATACCTAATTATGGAAGTTTATAACCTAAAAATTATTTTTTAATGCAATAATAATTGCATAGAAAAAAGCCCTTAAAAGTATAACAACAATTAAGGACTTTCGCAAATTAAATATTTGTTAATGCTTTGAAATTACGTAAAGCATTTAATGCGCGCTCTGCCTGTTTTTCTCCGCGTTCTTGTTTTGATTTGATCTTTTCTCCTAATGAAGGAAATAATCCAAAGTTAACATTCATTGGTTGGAAATGTTTTGAATCTGCTTCAGTAATATATCGAGCCATACTTCCCAAAGCTGTTTCCGCTGGGAAAATACATAACTCCTGTTCTAATGCTAAATGAGCTGCATTTACCCCTGCAATTAATCCACTACCAGCTGATTCAACATATCCTTCAACACCTGTCATTTGACCTGCGAAGAAAATATTCGGATGACTTTTTAATTGATATGTTGGAGCCAACACTTTCGGTGAATTAATAAAAGTATTACGATGCATAACACCATAGCGCACAATTTCAACGTTTTCCAAACCTGGGATCATTGAGAATACTCGCTTTTGTTCTCCCCATTTTAAGTGGGTTTGGAAGCCTACGATATTGTAAAGTGTACCTGCTGCATCATCCTGACGAAGTTGCACTACTGCGTACGGACGTTTATCCGTTTTCGGATCTTCTAGTCCAACTGGTTTCATCGGACCAAACAGCATTGTTTTTTCACCACGCTCCGCCATTACTTCAATTGGCATACAACCCTCAAAATACTTTTCTTTTTCAAATTCTTTTAATGGAGCCTTTTCAGCCTCTACCAAGGCTTGGCGAAAAGCATAGAATTCTTCTTTGTTCATTGGACAGTTTAAATAAGCCGCTTCACCTTTATCATAACGTGATTTTAAATAGACTTTATCCATATCGATGCTGTCTTTCTCAATAATTGGAGCTGCAGCATCATAGAAGTATAAATAATCTTCGCCAGTTATATTTTGAATTTTTTCTGCTAAAGCTTTGGAAGTTAAAGGACCTGTAGCAATTACAGTAATTCCGTCTTTAGGAATTTCAGTTACTTCTTCATGAATCACTTCAACGAGTGGATGATTTTTTACTTTTTCTGTAATATACCCTGAAAATTCATGACGATCTACTGCAAGAGCACCACCTGCTGGTACAGAACAATTATCTGCAGCTTCGATTACGATGGATTCCAATTGACGCATCTCTTCTTTAATAACGCCTACTGCATTTGTTAAATTATTTGCACGAAGTGAGTTACTACAAACAAGTTCTGCAAATTTATCTGTATGGTGTGCAGGTGTTTGTTTAACGGGTCGCATTTCGTAAAGGCGTACTTTCACACCACTTTTAGCAATTTGCCATGCTGCCTCACTTCCAGCTAAACCTGCTCCGATAACATTTACTATTGGTGTCATTATACTATTTACCTGCTTTCTAAAAATACATCATTGTGTCGGTTCTTCTTTATAGTCACAACTTGTACATTGGACTTGAATACCTTTTTTTATTTTCTTTTCTACTAATAATTCATTACATTTTGGACAAGGTCGGTTAATTGGCTTATCCCAAGATACAAAATCACATTCTGGATAACGATTACATCCATAGAAGATACGTTTTGTCTTACTCTTTCTTTCGACAATTTCGCCCTCTTTACATTTTGGACATTTTACACCGATTTCTTTCACAATTGCTTTTGTATTACGACATTCCGGAAAATTACTACATGCCATAAATTTTCCATAACGGCCTAGTTTAAAAACCATCGGTGAGCCACATTCTTCACAATCTTCGCCTGCCGGTTCATCCTTGATTTCTACTTTTTCCATTGCAATTTCTGCATGTTTCAATTCTTTTTCAAAGTTTTGATAAAAATTATCGATGATTTTTACCCATTTTACATTTCCATCTTCAATACTATCTAAATCTTTTTCCATTTGTGCAGTAAATTCGATATTAATAATACCAGGGAAAAATTCAAGAACTAAGGAATGAACAATTTCACCAAGTTCAGTTGGAACAAAACGTTTTGCCTCTAAGGTTACATATCCACGTTTTTGAATAGTATCTAAAGTTGGTGCATATGTGGATGGTCGCCCAATTCCTAGTTCTTCAAGTGTTTTAACAAGACGTGCTTCTGAGAATCGTGGTGGTGGTTGAGTGAAGTGCTGTTTTGGTTCAATTAGTAAACTATTCACGATATCTCCTTTCTCCATCGGAGGCAGAAGTTTATCTTTCTCTTCTTTCTGATCGTCAGATCCTTCAATGTAAAGTTTCATGAAACCAGGAAATTTCACATTTGAACCAGTGGCACGGAAAATAATATCACCATTTTGTAAATCTGCAGTTACAGTATCTAATACTGCGGGTGCCATTTGACTCGCAACAAATCGCTCCCAAATTAATCGGTATAATCTTAATTGGTCTCTGGACAATACAGATTTCAACTGATCTGGGTGACGTACCGTACTCGTAGGACGAATTGCTTCATGAGCATCTTGAGCATTTTCTGATTTTTTTGCTTGTTGCGTAACTAACGTTGTGTATTCCTGACCATAATTTTGTTCAATATATTCATGTGCTTCTTTTTTAGCTGTTTCAGAAATACGAGTAGAATCCGTACGCATATACGTGATTAAACCTACTGTACCTTCTTTACCAATATCAATACCTTCATATAGTTGTTGAGCAAGCATCATTGTTTTACGTGCTCGAAAGTTTAACTTACGTGCTGCTTCTTGTTGCAATGATGAAGTAGTAAAAGCAGGTGAGGCATTCCTTTTACGTTCACGTTTAACTACTTTTATTACCTCAAAATTCTCGCCTTTTAACTGGTTAAGAATCTGCTGAACTTCTTGTTCATTTGATAATTTTATCTTTTCCTTTGTATTTCCATAGAAAAATGCATCAAATGATTGCTTACCTTTTTGGAAGTTGCCATCAATAGTCCAGAATTCCTCTGGTTGAAAATCTTTGATTTCATTTTCTCGGTCAATAATTAAACGCATTGCAACTGATTGAACACGACCTGCTGATAAGCCTTTTTTGACTTTCTTCCATAGTAATGGGCTAATATTATACCCAACAAGACGATCTAAAATCCGTCTTGCTTGTTGTGCATCTACTAAATCCATATCGATTGGTCGTGGATGCTTAAAAGATTCTTTTATCGCATCTTTTGTGATTTCATTAAACACGACTCGACAATCAGATTTAATATCAATATTAAGAGCTGTTGCTAAGTGCCAAGCAATTGCTTCTCCTTCACGGTCTGGATCGGCTGCGAGATAGATTTTTTTTGCTTTTTTAGCTGCTGTTTTTAAATCTTGCAATACAGGTCCTTTACCCCGAATAGTAATATATCTTGGCTCATAATTATTTTCTGTATCAATACCCATTTGGCTTTTTGGAAGATCACGAACATGACCAACAGAAGCCTTTACTTTATATTTTTTTCCTAAGTATCGCTCGATTGTTTTTGCTTTTGCAGGCGACTCCACTATAACTAAATAATCCGACATTTATATTCCCCCTTATAGAGGTGAAGTTTCAATTTCCAAAAGAAATACCTGTTGCAAAATGTATAACAGAAATCCGATTTTTGCAACCCTTTTTCATTTAGAAAGTAAAAATCCTTCTATTTCTTCTATAATTTGATAGCCATTCCATACTGGCATTGCACCTTCTAAAAGTAACTTATTTGGGCCTTTAGAAAGCGGTTTCGTTATATCACCAGGTACAACAAATATATGCTTACCATTTTCCAAACCATGTTCTATTGTACTTAAAGTTCCACTTTTTTCTGCAGCCTCTGTAACAAGTATTCCTTCAGAGAGTCCGCTAATAATACGGTTTCGCATTGGAAAATACCATTTTTGAGGTTTTACATATGGTGGATATTCACTAATCAGTAAATGTTCTTGCGCCATAATCTCCGCAAGTTTTTGGTTTTCTTTTGGATACAAGTGAAATAAACCATGGCCAAGTACTGCGATTGTTTTCCCAGCAAAATGAATGGCTGATTCATGAGCCATTCGGTCAGCACCTTTTGCTAAGCCACTAACAATAACATAATCATGATCTATTAACGGTGGTACTATATAGTTTAATATTTTCTCAGAATAACTTGTAGCCTGTCTTGATCCGACTATAGCAATTCTACGCCAATTCTTTAAAATATCAAATAATCCTTTTGTATAAAGTACAACTGGAGGGTCATATAATGCAAGTAATTTGTTGGGATACATTGGATGGTTAAAAGGTATGGGGAAGATATTATGAGCCTCATAAGCTTGTTTTAAAGGGGATATGAGTGTATTGACATAGTTTTCTTGTAAGTGTTTTGATTTTTCAACAGATAGTTTCAAATATCTAGCAATCTCTTGAACAGTCATCTTCTCTAGTCTTTGTAAATCCGGATCTACGTCAATCAATGCTTGTAACCTGTTTAGGGGAACAGGAAAAACGTAATGTAATGCTAGTAATCTTTCTGTAAAATTATCATCTAACATGACTTCCCTCCATTATATTGGTTTATGAAAAGAAAAAAGTGCAGTACTAGAAAATAGTACCACACTTTCATTTTAAAGGGTTTTACACTTTTCGTACAAGCCTTTTTCTTTAATGACGCGAATAAATGTCTCACCAATTACCGCAGGTGTTTCAGCAACTTCAATCCCGCATGCATTCATTACTTTAATCTTTTCTGCTGCAGTACCTGTACCGCCCGATATAATAGCCCCAGCATGCCCCATACGTTTTCCTGGAGGCGCAGTTTGACCTCCAATGAATCCAACTACAGGTTTTGTCATATTAGCTTTAATCCATTCAGCAGCTTCTTCCTCTGCTGTACCACCAATCTCACCAATCATAATGACACCATAAGTGTCAGGATCTGCTTCAAACTCTTTTAATACATCGATAAAGTTTGTACCGTTAACAGGGTCCCCACCAATCCCAACAGCTGTTGACTGGCCAATTCCCTCTACTGTTAATTGATGTACTGCTTCATAAGTTAAAGTTCCAGAACGAGAAACAACACCTACATGTCCTTTTGTGTGAATATATCCTGGCATAATACCGATTTTACATTCATCTGCAGTAATTACACCTGGACAGTTAGGACCTATTAGACGTGTTTTTTTACCTTCCATATAACGTTTTACTTTTACCATATCAAGAACAGGAATATGTTCTGTAATACAAATAACCATATCTAAATCTGCATCAACTGCTTCAAGGATTGCATCTGCTGCAAATGGTGCTGGAACATAAATAACAGAAACATTTGCTCCTGTTGTATTAACTGCTTCACGAACTGTATTAAATACCGGTACACCTTCAACAGATGTTCCAGCCTTTCCTGGAGTGACACCTGCTACGATTTTAGTACCATAGTCAAGCATTTGTTTTGTATGGAAAAGAGCTGTCGAACCTGTAATACCTTGCACCATTACTTTTGTATCTTTGTTGATATAAATACTCATTCCGATTCCGCCTTTCTTAACCTACAAGTTCCACAATTTTTTGAGCACCATCAGCCATTGAATCTGCAGCAATGATGTTTAATCCTGAATCATTTAACAATTTTTTACCTAAATTTACATTCGTACCTTCAAGTCGAACAACTAATGGTACATTTAAACCGACTTCTTTCGCTGCTACGATTACACCTTCTGCAATCACATCACATTTCATAATACCACCAAAAATGTTAACAAAAATGCCCTTAACATTTGGATCTGATAGTATTATTTTAAAAGCTTCTGTTACTTTTTCTGCAGTAGCGCCACCGCCAACATCAAGGAAGTTAGCCGGACTACCACCATAGAAACTAATTGTATCCATTGTAGACATAGCAAGACCGGCGCCATTTACCATACAACCAATACTACCATCCAAAGTCACATAGTTTAAATCATATTTTGAAGCTTCAATTTCCTTTTGATCTTCTTCATCAAAATCTCGAAGTTCAACTATATCTTTATGGCGATATAATGCATTGCTATCAAAATTAAACTTTGCATCTAATGCTTGGACTTCTCCATCTCCTGTTATAGCAAGTGGATTAATTTCAAGAACTGATGCATCTTTTTCTGTAAACGCTTTATATAAACCTAGCATTAGATTAGCAGTTTTATTAATCAAATTATCAGGAATATTCATATTAAAAGCAAGGCGTCTTGCTTGGAATCCAGTCAAACCTAATACTGGGTCCACAACTTCTTTAAAAATTTTCTCAGGCGTTTCTGCTGCTACCTCTTCAATATCCATGCCGCCTTCTTCTGAGCCCATTACAGTTACTCTTGAAGTTGCACGGTCTACTAAAAAACTAAGATAGTATTCTTTCTTGATGTCTGAACCAGCCTCTATGTATAGGCGTTTGACTTCTTTCCCTTCAGGACCTGTTTGGTGTGTGACAAGCACTTTACCTAGTAATTCTTTTGCATAAGATCTTACTTCATCTAAATTTTTGGCGATTTTAACACCGCCTGCTTTCCCACGACCACCTGCATGGATTTGTGCCTTTACTACTATAACTTTGGAATCTAATTCTTTCGCAACTTTAACTGCTTCTTCTGGTGAGAAAGCAACTCGACCAGTAGGAACCGATACCCCATATTGACGAAGAATTTCCTTTCCTTGATATTCATGGATATTCATCCTTGTTCCTCCCATCTTAATTTCATAATATTATGAAATACAAATATATTGTATATAATCTAAACAATATTGTCCATAGCGTACTTTACACCATATCCCCAGTAGTAAATAACAAATTATTCCAAAATAAAAAAACACTAATTTTCTGAAAGAAAGATTAGTGTTTTTTATTTGGAAATTTTTCATGTAATTGATCCAGACGATAGACGAAAGCAAATACCTCTGCTACCGCTTGATATAGCTCTTCAGGAATTGATTCATTTAAATCTAGTTGTCCTAATAATTGCACTAAGCTAGCGTCCTCTTGTATTGGTATGTTATGAATCTCTGCTTGTTCCAAAATATTTTCAGCAATACGCCCTTTTCCTTTTGCAATAACTTGTGGAGCATCTGAATTTGCTGGATTAAACGATAGCGCAACGGCTTCTTTTCGTATTTTCTTTTCATTGGTCATATACGAATATCGACCCCTTTATTTTGATCCGCAGATGTAGAATACGTATCTGTTTTTAACGACGTTGGTTGTTTTGAGTAATTTTTTATAAATAGTCCAGAAAGTTGATAATTATTTTGCGATAATCCATTTTTAAGCGCTTCTTTTAAAGGTTCCACCAATGCTGTTAGTCCTGTAGTTTCGTTATACAAAGTAACAGTAACAACTCGACTTTGTACCTGCATATCAATAACGGTTTCCTTCAATGAATTCAGCTGCAAATAGAATAATATACGTGCATAATCTGCATCAATTTTACCATTTTCCTTCATCCGACCATTCCACTGCAATGTTGCCTCTGTTTTTTTTCCGAAGAATTCTAATGGTACTTGCATAATAAGCTGATGTTGCGGTCCATTTTCTACTGATAAATACTGCATACCATTCATACGAGCTACCACTTGTTCTGCTACGCTTTTTGTTGAACTTGAAACAGAATGATCCTGTAATAATTCTAGAAGCTGTGGTTTTAGTTGCTGTGCGATTTGTTGAATATCTGTGGATTTGTCCAGTAATTTTGCTTCATAACTAATTCCTAAGCTTTGCAATGTATGTTTAATTGCTGATTCAAATGCTTTACTATCGAGTTGCTGAGCTAGTTGCTGTTCTGTTGCTTCAAAAATTTGCTGAGCAACAGATGCACTTGAATTCATCGTTAATTGAGTAAGTTTGCTAAACAGCTGGTCATTCCCTGATTGACCTGCAGCATTTACCAAAAACAATAACTGTTGTTTTGCAGATATCCCTTGCGAATCTGTCTGGAAAGGTTGTAATTGTGTTGATTCGCTATAAGCTTTCAATAATTGGTTTTGTAAGATTTTTGACAATGTTTGAATGGACTGTGGTGTACTATTTGTCACATTAAATTTTTCCAATGTTTGGAATAGAACATCTTTTTGCTTTGTTGATAATAAGGATTGAGACTCAATTGCTGATTTTAGTTGCTGGAATAACGAACTCATATCTTTTACGGGTGTTGATTGTAGTCTATTCAATAACTCTGCTGGTGAATTACTTGTTTGCTGTAGCATTTTAATATTTTGATTTATTTCTTGGTAATTTTGTGTATTTGGCTGCCCAATTGATTTAGAGATTACTTGTTGCAGTGATATTTTTTGTGCATTTGATAATAACGTACTTTGTTGCAATGATTCGAGTACTTTTGGTAGTACTAATCCAACTTCCTTTGAATTTCCTGCTTGAATTTGAGAGGAAAGTTGTTGCAATAAGCTATTTACGTTCGTATTTTTTATTTGTAACGCACCAGTATTCCAGTTAAATAAATTGGCACTCTTTTGTAAAATACCTGCTTCTTTCAAAAGCTGTAATATCGCTAATTTATCCGCTGGTAATGATGATGAAGCCGATAAAATATCCAGCATTTTCGCCAATAATACACCGCCTGTTTCAATAGCTAAAGGCTTACTCACTAATTGTAGCTGATTTAGCAATTGTTCACGCATAGTCTGTGGAATCGATGTATCTTGTTGCAAAAGTTGCTGCAGCTTCTCTAAAGTCTCTGTAAACCCTTGTTTCATACCACCTTGTAAAATAGCCTGGAAAGTATTTTGCTGTATTGGTAATTTTAGCTCAATTAACTTTTGTAATACATTTAACGCATCTTTTGAAGTAACATTTTCTGGTAGCGCCTTAAAGATTTGCTCCGCTTGTTGCAATTGTTCCTTAGAGATTGGTAAATTATTTTTTAAAAAATAGGTTGCTACTTGTTTCATATCGTTTGTTTGCGGTAATTTCATCGAGTCGAGTAATTGATTTACTTGCTGAGACATAGATGCTGATGGTGCCATAGGGCCAGAAACGACCTTTAATTGTAAATCTGGTTCTACTCCTGATACTTGGAAATAATGCGAATTTCCAGCTTGAAGGGGTACTTCCAGTTTTGCCATTAATCGTTGCCCACCCATTTGTACTTCTGCCATTTGATCTGGATATAGTTGTTTAATGGTGCCATGTATAACTTGCCCTTGTTTTAAGGCTAGTGGTTGCTGATTCGTTGCTCCACTTGATGTTTGAAGCTGAATTGATGACACTGTAGGATAATTCAACTGTTTTCATCCTTTCTGAAGAATCATTGATTTGATTGGTTCAAATGATTTGCGATGTATTTCTGTAGGACCATATTGATTAAGTGCCTCTATATGTTGTTTTGTTCCATATCCTGCATGTTTTTCAAAACCATATTCAGGATACTTTTTCGCTATTTCTTCCATATAATGATCTCTCGCTGTTTTTGCTAGAATAGATGCTGCAGCGATTGCTAAACTTTTGGCGTCGCCTTTGATAACAGATTGCTGTGGTAGATCAATTGGTAGTGTCATAGCATCTGCTATCACAAAATCTGGTTTCTTAGCTAATGATTCAATACATGCTTTCATCGATTGTTTTGTTGCTTCATAAATATTGATCTCATCTATTACACTTGCAGGTTGAAAATGAATAGAAGTTGCAATTGCACATTGTTCAATCTTTTCGATAAAACTTTCTCTAACCTCTTTCGATAATTGTTTAGAATCATTTAAACCGATTAATGTAGGACAATCCTCCGGTAAAATAACAGCTGCTGTAACAACTGGTCCGGCTAATGGTCCCCTTCCTGCCTCATCTGTACCTGCGATAAGCGCATGTGGATACGCTCTAAATGATTCATCAAATGCTAGTTTTTTCTTATGTTCTGATACTAGTTGGTCATATTTTTCTTTTCGATGATGCCATTGTTTTAATGCATTTTTAATCCCTTGTCGATTATCTTTTTCAAGCTCTTCCATCCAAGGTTTCCATTCGGTTTCTTTTAATAAAGCTTCTTTCACTTCTTTGATCGTGCTCACTTTAATTCTCCTTTTTCAATATTCTTTTTATCGGCATTATTTTTTTAAACTCCAGAAAAAAACCTTTTTTACCGGATGGTAAAAAAGGTTGGTTTTTTAAGAGGAAAAATCTTCTACGAAATCAAATGTTAACTTACCGAGTTGTTGTCCTCTTATATCTCTTACGATTAATTCGGCGACTTGGTCATAATCTATTTCTCCTCCGGAAATATATACACGGCGTAATTTCCCAATATGATCAAATGTCTCTACAATTTCTTCACTTAAACGAGATATTTGATAGCGCTCTTCCATTCGGCCAGGATAATGCTTACTTAAAAATTTTAAACCATAAATAGCTAAGTCGTCCATGTTTGTAATTGTATCTTTTATAGCACCTGTTAGCGCTAATTTATAACCAACTTCTTGGTCTTCAAACTTCGGCCATAGAATTCCAGGTGTATCAAGCAACTCTAATTCTTTACCTACTTTAATCCATTGCTGAGATTTGGTAACACCTGGTGTGTTACCTGTTTTTGCAATATTTTTCTTTGCTAAGCGATTAATAAGCGTCGATTTCCCCACGTTAGGAATACCAACAATCATCGCTCGAATTGCACGTGTTTTTAAGCCTTTAGCTTTCATACGTGCCCATTTATCTGCCAGTAACTCCTGCGCTGCTTTTGTTACTTGTTTTAATCCTCTATTGTCTAAGGAATTGATCGCAATTGCTTTATGACCCTGCTGTTCAAAATAAGTAAGCCACTTTTTTGTTTGTGCTTCATCTGCCATATCGGCCTTATTCAATATTAATAATCTTGTTTTTTGATGAATTACTTCGTCAAGCATAGGATTTCTGGATGACATAGGCAAGCGCGCATCAATCAGTTCAAAAATTATATCAACAAGCTTTAAATTTTCTGTAACTTGGCGACGTGCTTTAGCCATATGCCCTGGAAACCATTGAATCGTCATTTTGTTCACTCCTACTTGTTAATTCACTTTGCCCATTTGATCGAGTGGCCAAAAGACAACATTAGTTTTACCTATAATTTTATCTATGGATACAATCCCTATATGGCGGCTATCTTTACTATATCGACGATTATCTCCCATAACAAAAACATAACCTTTAGGGATTGTATCACCATGCACACTCGGGATATCTTTTAATGAAAAGTCTTCTGTTAACGTACCACCATCAGTAATTTCCTCTTTATATTTTTGTAAATATGGTTCAGCAATTGCTTTGCCATTTATATATAATTGATCGTTTTTATAAACTAGTTTATCACCAGGTAAACCGATTACTCGTTTAATATAATCCTTTTTTTCTGGAGCATGGAATACAACAATATCAAATCGATGAATATCACCGATACGGTAACCAAGCTTATTTACAATCATACGATCTCCATTTTCAAGTGTAGGCATCATCGATTCACCATCTACCACAATTGGTGTAAATAATAAGTATCGAATACCAGCGGCAAGTGCAAATGCAATGATTAAAGCTTTTGTCCACTCCCACAACTCATTCTTTTCCTTTTTTGCTTTTTCCATATTCGATGTCCCCCTTGACTTTTCTACTTACATTGTACAAGGATTTAACGTTTCAAGCAAAAAGAAAGAGAGCTTGAATGCAAGCTCTCTGTTCTTCAAAAATAAGCTTATCGAATTTCTTTAATACGAGCAGCTTTACCACGTAAGTTACGTAGGTAGTATAATTTAGCACGACGTACTTTACCACGACGAGTAACTTCTAATTTAGCGATTTTTGGAGTGTGTAATGGGAATGTACGTTCAACTCCAACACCATAAGAAATTTTACGAACTGTGAAAGTTTCGCTAATACCGCCACCACGACGTTTAATAACTACACCTTCGTATACTTGGATACGTTCGCGAGTACCTTCGACAACTTTAACGTCGATTTTTACTGTATCACCAGCACGGAATGCAGGGATGTCAGTACGAAGTTGTTCTTTAGTAATTTCTGAAATAATGTTTGACATTTTTTTCTCTCCTTAGACAGATGCTCTTGCAGGTCACTATGGTTGCTACAGCGGAACACCGTAATACGGCATCTCATAGAAATGCATCTCAAATATTAGCATAGATTTAAAGCTGTTGCAAGTGTTTATACTTTACAGCTTTTTAAGTTTATTTAAATATTTTTGTTGTTCTGATGTTAATTCAATATGTTCTAGTAAATCAGGTCTACGTTCAAAAGTACGTTTTAGCGATTGTTCCATACGCCATTGATCGATTTTGGCATGATTGCCTGACATTAATACATCAGGAACTTTCATACCACGAAAGTCTGCAGGACGTGTGTAATGTGGATGTTCTAGTAATCCAGTTGAGAAAGAATCTAACACTGGAGAGTCATCATTTCCTAGAACGCCAGGCAACAATCGCACTACACTATCAATAATCGTCATAGCTGCTAATTCGCCACCTGTTAATACAAAGTCTCCAATTGATAACTCATCAGTTACAAGGAATTCTCGTATACGTTCATCATAACCTTCATAATGACCGCAAATAAATACTAAGTCTTCTTCTTTTGCTAATTCTTCTGCTTTTGCTTGTGTATAACGTTCCCCTTGTGGACACATAAGAATGATTCGGGGTTTCTTCCCATCCGCTACAAGCGATTCTACAGCGTTAAATAAGGGTTCAGGTTTCAATACCATCCCTGCCCCTCCACCGTATGGATAATCATCCACTTGAGCATGTTTATTATTTGAAAATTGTCTGAAATCAGTAACAGATAGCTTTACCGCTTCTTTTTCTTGCGCCTTTTTTAAAATAGAAGAACCAAAAACACCTGAAAACATCTCAGGAAATAAAGATAATACGTGAATATTCATCATGATAGTAACCCTTCTATTACTTCTATTACGATTTTCTTTTCATCGATATCAATTTCTTTGATAAATTCATCTACAACTGGAATATAATGATCTTTACCATCTAATCCTTTCACAGTCCACACATCGTTTGCTGCTGTTTCAAAGATTTCCTTTACTTGGCCAATTTCATTACCAGCTTGGTCATATACAGTACAACCAACGATTTCATGATAATAGAACTCATTATCTTGTAATTCATCTTCTTCGAGTTGTTGTTCATTTACTTTTAGTATTCCATCGCGAAATGATTCTACATCATTAATATTAGGATAACCTTCAAACGATAGAAGAATAAAGTTTTTATGTTTACGTGAAGAAGCGATTGTAAGTAGCAAAGGTTTTTTCTCACCTTTTTTAAACAGACCAAGTTGTTGACCAACCGCATATCGTTCTTCTGGAAAATCTGTTTGAGATATAACTCTTACTTCTCCACGAATTCCGTGAGTATTGACAATTTTACCTACGTTAAACCATTCCATTTTATTCACCTCTTTAATAAATGGATTATTTCTAATCCTGGCTATATTTTTCTATATATTTGATTACGTTTCTAGGTAAACCTTTTACTTTCCATTGTACCTATTCTATAAAAAACATTAGACTGAAGAATTACCGATATAATTTGATCGTTATCATATTATGTTGTGTTTTTTTGTATAGTTGAATACAAAAAAGGAAGGAACGTTTGCTCCTTCCTAGTTTTTCTAATCTAGAATATCGATATAAGTCTTTTTCTTATGATGGCTGCCTGCTGCTGAGTAAACAATTGTACGAATTGCTTTTGCAACACGTCCCTGCTTGCCAATGATCTTTCCGATATCACTAGGATGTACAGAAAGTTTATAAACAATACGATTGTTGTTTTCATCAGTAATAATCTTTACTTCATCTGGATAATCGACTAAAGGTTTTACGATCGTTTCAATCAGCTGCTGCATACGGCCACCTCCGATTATTTACCGATTTTAGAGTTATGGAATTTTTCCATGATTCCTTGTTCTGAGAACAAGTTACGAACAGTATCAGATGGTTTCGCACCGTTTGCTAACCAAGCTAATGCTTTAGCTTCGTCGATTTTAACTTCTTCTGGAGAAGTTAGTGGATTGAAAGTACCGATAGTTTCGATTGAACGACCATCACGTGGTGAACGTGAGTCAGCTACTACGATACGATAGAAAGGAGATTTTTTAGCTCCCATACGTTTTAAACGAATTTTTACTGCCATTGTTTAATTGCACCTCCGAATAGTTTCACACAAGATAGTATGATAGCAAGCTTTAGATTGTTTGTAAAGTGTTTTTTCTTAACACACTATATTTTAGCGTATTTTTTTTATTTAAACAAGGAATCTAAGCCAGGAAGTTTCATTTTTTTCTTCCCTTTTTGCGCCATACCTGTCATTTGTTTCATCATTTTCTTCATATCTTCAAATTGTTTAATTAGACGGTTTACATCTTGAACAGATGATCCAGATCCTTTTGCAATACGTTTTCTTCTACTTGCATTAATAATTTCAGGATTTGTTTTTTCAGCTGGTGTCATTGATAAAATAATTGCCTCGATATGACTAATTTGTTTATCATCGATTTTAGCATTTTCTAATCCTTTAATTTTATTTGCACCTGGTAACATTTTCAAGATTTCATCTAATGGTCCTAGTTTTTTCACTTGGGCCATTTGCTCAAGGAAATCATCTAATGTGAAGCTTTGTGTTTTGAATTTTTCTTCTAATTCTTTCGCTTTTTCGGCATCAACTGTATCTTGGGCTTTTTCGATCAACGACATGACATCGCCCATGCCAAGGATTCGTGAAGCCATACGTTCTGGATGAAATGGCTCAAGAGCATCCATTTTTTCACCCATACCAACAAATTTGATGGGTTTTTGAGTAACAGATCGTATAGATAGTGCAGCACCACCACGTGTATCACCATCAAGTTTTGTTAATACGACACCTGTAATCCCCACTGCTTCATCAAAGCTTTCAGCTACATTTACAGCGTCTTGCCCTGTCATTGCATCGACAACTAAAAATACTTCGTCTGGGTTTTTTAATGCGCGGATATCTTTTAACTCTTGCATTAATTTCTCGTCAATATGAAGTCGACCAGCGGTATCGATTAAAACCACATCATGGTGTTCTTCTTTGGCATGTTCAAGAGCTTGACGTACAATTTCAACTGGTGAAATATCTGTACCTAATGAAAATACTGGTAATGATAGTTGTTTGCCAAGAGTTTGTAATTGTTGTACCGCTGCAGGACGATATATATCTGCTGCTACTAGTAACGGTTTACGATTATACTTTTTTCGTAATACATTCGCCAATTTACCAGTAGTTGTTGTTTTACCAGCACCTTGTAAACCAACCATCATAATAATAGTAGGTGGTTTAGTCGCAAATTTAATAGGACTTTGTTCGCCACCCATTAGTTCTGTTAATTCGTCTTTTACAATTTTAATAACTTGTTGACCAGGTGTTAAGCTTTTCATAACATCCTGACCTACAGCGCGTTCGCTAACTTTTTTTATAAAGCTTTTTACGACTTTCAAGTTAACATCAGCTTCGATTAAAGCAAATCGAACTTCACGCATCATTTCTTTTACGTCTTGTTCACTTACTTTTCCTTTGCCTTTAATCTTGTTAATTGTTCCTTGGAGTCGCTCCGCTAAACCTTCAAATGCCATGCATGTCGCCTCCTAATCACATTGCTTTAACTGTTCAATAAGTGCCAACTGATCAGCTTTGTCTGACGGAACATTCGTTACACTTTCTGTAAGTTTTGCAAGTATTTGTTGTCTTTTTTGGAATTTTTCAAAAAGTTGAAGTTTTTCCTCGTATTCTTCAAGCATTGTTTCAGTTCTACGAATGTTGTCATAGACTGCTTGACGAGATACATCATAGGATTCAGCAATTTCACCTAATGAATGATCATCTAAGTAATATAGTTGCATATAACTACGTTGTTTATCTGTCAATAATGCTTGATAAAAGTCGAAGAGAAAGTTCATGCGCGTTGTTTTTTCAAGTAGCATATCGAAACCTCTCCTCTTTTTTTACATATTCTTCTGTATCATAAATATAAATAGTATTTCTGTCAAGTAAAAATACTTGTCTATTTTACTGAATCCTCTTTGGAAAATATTATAAAAGGAGTTACCAAAACCTTCTTTTGGTAGCTCCTTTTATTAGTATATTAATCTTCGGTTTTAGCTAATTGTTGATCTAATGCGTCAGCAAATAAGCCATATACATAGCGTTCGGAGTCAAATGGTTGTAAATCGTCCATTTGTTCACCAAGACCAACAAATTTCACAGGTATGTGTAACTTATTGCGGATTGCAAGCACAATACCACCTTTTGCAGTACCGTCTAATTTTGTTAACACAATACCAGTTACATTTGTCGCTTCTTTGAAGATTTGCGCTTGTTGTAGCGCATTTTGTCCTGTTGTCGCATCTAGTGCAAGTAAAACTTCATGCGGAGCCGACGGAATTTCCCGGGAAATGACACGATGGATTTTTTCAAGTTCATTCATCAAATTGACTTTGTTTTGTAAACGACCAGCTGTGTCGCATATTAGAATGTCCGCATTACGATTTTTAGCTGCACGAATAGCATCGTACATTACTGCAGCAGGATCTGAACCTTCTGATTGTTTAATTACTTCGACACCAACACGATCTCCCCATACTTGTAATTGATCTATAGCACCAGCACGGAAAGTATCCCCAGCTGCAAGTAAAACATTTTTACCTTGTTGTTTAAAACGATGCGCTAGTTTTCCAATTGTAGTTGTTTTACCAACACCATTTACACCAACAAATAATATTACAGTTAGTTCTCCTTCTTGAATATTCAACTCTGTAATATCTTCTTCGCCTTGTTCATAAATTTCTACTAGTTTTTCAGAGATTAATGCTTGAATCCCCTCTGTATCTTTAATATTTTTACGTTGTACTTCAAAGCGTAACTTATCTGTTAACTCCATAACGGTTTCTATACCTACGTCAGCTTGCAACAATAAATCTTCTAGTTCTTCGAAGAATTCTTCGTCTACATGGCGATAACGAGCGACTAAATCGTTCACTTTTGAAGTAAATGATTTACGCGTTTTTGCTAAACCGGACTTGAATTTCTCTGTGATTGAAAAAGCAGAAAATCCGCGTTTTGGCTTTTCTTCTTTTTCTGCCTCAATCTGTACTCCAACAACTTCTGGAAGAGATTCTTCAATCTTTTCTTGTTTATCTAGTTGTGTAGAATCAGTTGTTGTTTCTAGTTTGGCATCTTGTGTTTCATGGACTACATCTTTACTAGAAGTTTCAGGTGTTGATCCTTCAGCTATAGCTTCGTTTAATTCTTCTTGTCCCTCTATTTTATCTTTTTCAGGCTTGGGGCCACCCATTAACTTTTCTTTCATACGCTTTAAAAAGCTCATGTTATTTCGCTCCTTGTCCTATGATGGAACAGGTTCTTCCTGTTCTAATTTAACGGATACTAATTTAGAGACACCTGATTCTTGCATAGTAATACCATATAAGACATCAGCACCCTCCATTGTTCCTTTACGGTGAGTAATAACGATGAATTGTGTTTCTGCACTAAACTTTTTCAAATACTGACTATAACGAGCAACATTTGATTCGTCAAGAGCTGCTTCCACTTCATCCAAAATACAGAATGGGACTGGGCGTGTTTTCAAAATAGCAAACAACAAAGCAATTGCTGTTAACGCTCTTTCTCCACCTGACAATAGACTAAGTCGTTGAAGTTTTTTACCTGGTGGCTGTGCCACAATTTCAATTCCTGTTTCAAGCAGATTATTTGGATCAAGTAATTCTAAATCCGCATGACCACCACCAAATAATTCGCGGAAAACGGTTTGGAAGTGTTTACGTATCTCAAAAAATGTCTCACTAAAACGATTCGTCATCTCTTCATCCATTTCCCGAATGACTTCATGTAGAGTTTCTTGAGCTTCCATTAAATCACTACGTTGATTAGATAAAAATTCATGACGTTCTGAAACAGTAGCATATTCTTCAATTGCACCAATATTGACTGTTCCTAACTCTGATATAGATTGTTTTAACAATTTCACTTTTCGTCTTGCTGTCTCAACATCTATATCAAGAGAGGGTTCAAGTAAAGCTTCTTCAAATGTAAGTTCATAATCTTTTTCAAGTTGTTTTGCTAAATTTTCATGTTCTACATCTAGACGACTTAATTTCACTTCATAATTTCGTAATCCATCAAGTAGACCTTGATGTACTCGCTGTAATTCCTTTAGTTCTTCATCTGATTTATCAACTATTTGTTGGACTTCTGTACGTTTTTGTTTTGTCTTTTCAACAGTTTTAATAAGTTCTTCCCGTTTACTATGCAATTCTATAATTTTTGCAGTAAGTTCTTCCTCTGTCGGTCCATTTAGATCACCATCACTGGTCAACCATTCAATTTCTTTCGTAATGTTAGAAACTTCTTGAGTTGCTTGGTCAAATTGGGAATTGGCATCTAATACGGCTACTCTAAGTTGGGAAACTTGTTCATTAAGAACAGCTAAATCAGAACGTTTCAGAGCATATTGTTCTTGTAAAACATCTCTTTCTGATTCACTTTGCTGTTTTAAAACATTTAACTGTTCAACCGTTTGATTAATTTCTACCAACTCTTTAGCAAGTTCTGCTTTGCGATAATTGAAATCTGCTAATTGAGTTTCCAAATTTGTTTTACGTCCAGAAGCATCTTGTTGTTCGTCACTAAACATGGAAACACGTAATGATAGACGTTTTGTTGTTGCTTCTAACTCACGATGTCGCGCACTTAGTTCTACTTCTTCTGCACGGATTTCTTCACCTTGTACGCGTAATTGTTCAAGTAACGTCGATTTTTCAGTAACTTTATCTTTCCATTCAGCTACTACTTTTTCTGCTTTCTCGATAGAAGATTGCATTTGGGATAGTTGAGCAGTTAAATCTTCAAGTTCTGCTTTGCGACTAAATAATGATGCCTGTTGTTTTACAGATCCCCCTGTCAACGAACCGCCTGTATTCACAACATCACCATCTAAAGTAACGACACGAAAGCGATAGTTAATAGCTTTAGCGATTTGTGATGCTCCTTGCAAATCTTTTGAAACGAGAACATGACCAAGTAAGTTTTCAGCGATTGTACGGTAAGTTGGATCAAATGTTGCCAGTTCATCTGCTGTATTGATAAAAGATGGATGATTTGCAACAGCTTGCAATACATCAGTAGGTATTTTACGTGATTTCATTACATTCTTTGGCAAGAATGTTGCTCTACCTGCTCGTTGTTGTTTCAGCCACGCTATCGCTTTACGTGCATCCGAATCTGTTTCAGTAACTACATGTTGCATTGCAGCACCAAGAGCTGTCTCAACAGCTCTTGCAAACTCACCATCAACATGAATTAGTTCTGCTACTGCCCCATGAATACCATGTAATTGTTGATTTTCTCGTGCAACAAGGACAGCCTTTACTCCTTGATAAAATCCAGAGAAATCTGCTTCAAGTTCAGCTAGTGTTTCTCTACGCGACTTCATCTGTTGTAAATGTTGATAACCTTTGAAAAGCATTGCTTGTTGATCATCATATTGTTTTCTAGCATGTTGAAGATCTTGTTGACACTTTTTATATTCTTCAAGTTTATGTGTAACCTGTAATTCGACTTTTTTTAACTTTTCAGCTACAAGTTGTTGTTCGCGTTGTAATTCTTTTAGTTCAGTCAACATTTCAGAAGATTGATTTGAAATTTTAACGGAATTTTCGGCTTGTTCAGCTAATTGCTTTGATATATTTTTTACTTCATTCTTAACTGTAGCTTCTTCATTTAATCGGTCAATATAAGTATCTTTCCATTTATCAATTTCTGCTTCAATTTCAGAAGTTGAGCGGTTTAAGTTATCTTCTAATTGTTTAACAATTTTTTTAAAATTTTGTAGTTCTTGCTGACGTTCTGATAATTGCTCTGCTTTCTCTTCTTGGATTTTTTGCCAATTATCACGTGAAGCAATTGCTTTATCAAGTGATTGTTGAAGTTTTGTAAGTTGTGTTGTTGCATTCATTCGTTTTTCAGCCATTAACACTTTTCGACCTTCAAATCGTTCAACTTCGGCACTTACATCTACCAATTGATTTTGAGATTCATCAAGTAAGTTATCTAATTCACTTAAATTCTTTCGAAGTTCAGTAATAGTGGTTTCTTTTTCAGAAATTTGAGATGCATGCACTTGTTCTTTCGAAAGAAGTTCTTGTTTTTCTTTAATTACTTGCCCTATAGAATGGTCTAGATTTTCTATATCATGAACTAACAAAGCAATATCAATACCCTTTAATTCATTGGTCATTTTCAAGTAATCTTCAGCAGCAGATGCTTGGATATGTAATGGTTCGATACGTTTATCTAACTCATGTAAAATATCAAGCACACGATGTAAATTATCATCTGTTTCAAATAATTTATGTTCTGCTTTTTTACGACGCTGTTTATATTTTAAAACACCTGCAGCTTCTTCAAATATTGTACGTCGATCATCTGGACGACTATTTAGTATTTCATCGACTCGTCCTTGAGAAATAATCGAGAATGCTTCTTTTCCTAAACCAGAGTCTAAGAATAAATCTGTAATATCTTTCAATCTGCATTGTTGTTTATTGAGCAAATACTCACTATCCCCAGAACGATAGACACGACGAGTAACGCTTACCTCATTGTATGGAATCGGCAAGCGTTCGTCCTCATTGTCTAAAATTAACGATACTTCTGCAAAGTTAAGCGGTTTGCGCGAATCACTTCCGGCAAAAATGATATCTTCCATCTTTGCACCACGAAGGGACTTAGCGGATTGTTCTCCGAGTACCCATCGAATCGCATCTGTTACGTTACTTTTGCCACTACCGTTTGGGCCAACAACTGCTGTAACGCCTGGTACGAAGTCTATACCTATTCGATCGGCGAAAGATTTAAAACCAATCACTTCAAGCCGTTTAAGAAACAAAATTAACCCTCCTGCTCGTTCGCTAATTGTACTTTTAATGCACGCATAGCGCATTGTGCTGCTTTTTGTTCTGCTTCTTTTTTAGATTTCCCGTTACCTACTCCAAGCTCCTTATTATTTAGCAACACTTGAGAGACAAATGTACGGTTATGTGCTGGACCATTCTCTTTAATAATTTCATATTGTAATGTTCCTGAATTATTTTGTTGTACAATTTCTTGTAATTGACTCTTAAAGTCCATAACATGTGAAAAAGTACCGAGCTCAACTTTGGGAAATACAACCTTTTCCAAAAAGCCAACAACTGTTTCTAAACCTTGGTCTAAATATAAAGCACCAATAAATGCTTCAAAACAATCCGCTAGTAATGCTGGACGTTCACGACCACCTGTAATTTCTTCCCCTTTACCTAGTAATACATATTGACCAAAGTTTAATTCGTTGGCAAAAATCACTAGAGATGGCTCACAAACCATTGCTGCACGCAATTTTGTAAGTTCACCTTCACTCATTTTAGGGAATTTTAGGAATAAAAACTTAGAAACAGTTAGCTCAAGTACAGCGTCTCCTAAAAATTCAAGACGTTCATTATCTTCAAATAGTTTTCGACGATGCTCATTCACAAATGAAGAATGTGTAAAAGCATTATATAACAAATTGGCATTGTTAAAATGCAAACCTAAGCGATCCTGTAATTCAGCAAATTTAAGACGTGCTTGTTCTGAAATCGCGCCATTTTTTTGTGAGAGTCCTTGTATTCTCATCTTTATCAACCTTCTTATTTTCCATTTGGTACATCCTCTAGTTTACCTTTTTCTTTCACATTGTGCAAAAATAAAAAGATAACTTCCCCCACAATCATTGCAGGGGAAGTTTAAGTATTGTATATTATACGCTAAATTATTCGACTTTACTTGAAATAAAGTTAACTGCATCACCTACAGTTGCAATTTTTTCTGCATCCTCGTCGTCAATTTGCATATCAAATTCTTCTTCTAATTCCATTACTAATTCTACTACGTCTAATGAATCCGCACCTAGATCATCACGGAAAGAAGCTTCTAGTTTCACTTCGCTTTCGTCAACACCTAAACGGTCAACGACAACTTTAGTTACACGTTCGATTACTGTTGCCAAATTGTTCACCTCCCCTCAATGATTATACAAGAATCAGTTATACAATAATAGTATAAAACTACATTACCATTCCGCCATCTACATGCAATGTTTGTCCTGTCATATAACTTGCATCATCAGAGGCTAAGAATGCAACTACTTTTGCAACATCCTCTGGTTCACCTAATTTTGCTAAAGGTATTTGACTAAGCATTTGAGCTTTAATATCTTCTGGTAATTCTTCTGTCATGTCAGTATCAATAAAGCCTGGAGCTACAGCATTAACGAAAATATTACGTGCAGCCAACTCTTTGGCAGCTGTTTTTGTAAGACCGATGACACCTGCTTTTGCAGCAACATAGTTAGCTTGACCTGCATTACCTGCTACCCCTACAATTGAAGCAATATTAACAATACGACCTGCACGTTGCTTCATCATTTGTCGTGTCACTGCTTTCGTACAAAGGAAGACGCCTTTTAGATTGGTATTCATAACGGCATCCCAATCTTCTTCTTTCATACGCATCAATAAATTATCTCGTGTGATTCCTGCATTATTTACGAGAATATCAAGAGAGCCATATGTTTCAACTGCTTTCTTCATAAGCATTGAAACCTCATCTGAATCAGATACATTCGCTTGAACAGCAATAGCCGCTCCTCCATTTGCTTCAATCTCAGCTACAACGGCTTCAGCTTTTGCTTGATTGCCACTATAATTTACAACTATTTTTGCACCTAGATTGGCTAAATGTAGTGCAATTGCTCTTCCAATGCCTCTAGATGCACCTGTAACAACTGCTACTTTACCTATTAAATCTGCCATTTAAGCCCACTCCTTTGCTGCTTCTAATACTTGCTCAAATGTTGCTTCATCATATACACAATACGTTTTGACTTTACGATCTACTTTTTTCACTAAACCGCTTAAAACTTTCCCAGGACCACATTCAATGAAGACATCTACACCTTCAGATAGTAATGTGCGAACTGAATCTTCCCATAATACTGGTGAATATAATTGTTCAACAAGTAGATTTGGAATAACCTCTTTTGAAGTAACAGGTTGTGCATTTACATTTGCAATTACTGGTACATCAGCATCCTGCATGTCAATTTTATCTAACATTTCTTGAAGTTTACTTGCAGCTGGACGCATTAATTCTGAATGAAAAGGACCACTAACAACTAAAGGAATAGCACGTTTTGCACCCGCTTCTTTTGCTTTTGCAGAAGCTTCTTCTACACCTTTAGCTGTACCCGAAATCACAATTTGGCCAGGGCAATTTAAGTTGGCAAGTTGTACCACTTCTCCAGTAGCTGATACTTCATCTGTTACTTGCTTTAAAGCATCTCGGTCTAAACCTAAAATAGCAGCCATTGCACCAAGTCCTGCTGGTACGGCTTCGTTCATATAAATCCCACGATTATGTACAGCACGTACACCATCAGCAAAAGACATGACGCCTGAAGCAACAAGTGCAGCATACTCACCCAAACTGTGCCCTGCAGTAAAATCTGGTGTTATACCTGCTTGTTTTAATTTTTCAGCAATCATTACTCCTGTCGTTAATAATGCTGGTTGTGCATGATAAGTTAATGTTAGTTCTTCTTGAGGACCTTCTAACATTAATTTTGATAATTCAATACCTAATAATTTGTCAGCTTCATCATAGTATTTTTTACATGCAGATTCACTTGAAACAAATTCTTGTCCCATTCCTACAGTTTGTGAGCCTTGCCCTGGAAATACAAAAGCAATTTTCGTCATTTTTTATTCCCCTTTGTCTCATACATTTAAAGTTCTTTGGAATATTGTATTCTAACTTTCTTTGCTAATAGTCGCATCGATTGTTGGAATTACATTATGTTCTACCATTTTACGTGCTTGGCGGATTGCACTAGCAAATGCATTTGCATTGGATGAGCCATGTGCCTTAATAACTGGTGCCTTTAAACCAAATAAGGCTGCACCACCATACTCTGTATAATCCATTTTATTTTTTAATTCTTTTAAGTTGTTTTTCATTAGAAGTGCAGCTACTTTTGTTTTGGTAGAAGCAAAAAATGCTTCTTTTAACATTTTAAAAACACTACCAGCAGTACCTTCGATTGTCTTTAATACCATATTCCCTGTAAAGCCATCTGTTACAACTACATCAGCAACATGATTTAAGAGTTCACGTGACTCAACATTACCGATAAAGTTGATAGGTGCTTCTTTTAATAGTGTAAATGCATGTTTTGCAAGTTCGTTTCCTTTTTTATCCTCTGTTCCTATATTTAATAGACCAACTGAAGGATTTTTAATACCACGAACTTGTTGTGCATAGACACTTCCCATAATAGCGTACTGTACTAAATTTTCAGGTTTTGCATCTGCATTAGATCCTAAATCTAGCATATCAAAACCACTTCCATTCAAAGTAGGCAATGTTGTGGATAGTGCTGGACGATCAATTCCTTCAATACGGTGAACAATAAATAATCCTGTCGCCATTAAAGCACCTGTATTTCCTGCTGAAATACAAGCATCTGCTTCACCATTTGCAACAGCTTCTGCCATTTTAACCATTGAAGCGTCTTTTTTACGTCGAACAGCGCGTACAGGTTCATCCGTACCTTCAATTACTTCTTGACAATCAATAACAGTAATATGACTTAGATCTTTTAAATAAGGTTGCATTTTCTCTTTGTTACCATATAGTAAAATGTCTAAGTCACTAGATATTTCTAATGCTTGATAAATTCCTTCGATAATGGCTTGTGGGGCATTGTCTCCGCCCATACCATCAACTGCTAATTTCATTTATTTTTCACCTTTACCTTTCGTTCGATACATTTCAAATTGCCCTGTAAAAACAGTATTACCCTCAACAGTTGAGGTAACTGTGACGAACGTTCGATTCCGATCATTATCTTTACCCGTAACAACAGCTTTTGATACGACACGGTTTCCTGCTCTTACTGGTTTCAAAAAGTGAATATCAGAATGGACAGTTAAAGCTAATTGATCATTGATAACAGCAACTGCTAAAGAATTCGCTTGCGCAAACAAGTGATGTCCCCTTGCAATGCCGTTTCGTTGGAAAACATGTTCTTCTCCAACATCAAAGATTGATAAAGCACGTTCATCCAATTCTATATCAATAATTTCACCAATGACTTCATCTATAGGTAAAGTTTTCACTTCATTTTCGAAATTATTAGCGGCAACGTCCTTTATTCGCTCACGTAATTCTGGGATGGACAATTCCATACGATCAAGTCTAATTGTTTGAACACTTACATGAAACTTTGTAGCAAGCTGTTCATCCGTGACGAATGGGTTTTCTTGAATCGTTTGCTGCAATAATAGTTGTCGTTCTTTTTTAGAGTACTTCATATTATTCATCGTCGCCCCTTAATATTAGCACTTGGTACTAATATCAGTATATAAATATAAAAAAAAGAATGCAAGTGTTGTTTTTATTAGAACACTTGCATTCTTTTGCTTAATCAATTCTTTCTCCATCAAGTGCACCTGATGACTGTAGATTTTGGCGTAATACTTTATAGTCTTCATCATGCCAAAATGCTTCAGACTGTATGAGCCTAACTGCATCTTGTCTAGCCACTTCCAATGCTCGATAGTCATGAACAAGATCTGCCATTTTAAATTCTGGTAAGCCACTTTGTTTTTTCCCAAAGAAATCACCAGGCCCGCGAAGTTCTAAATCTTTTTCTGCCAATCGAAAGCCATCGTTTGTTTCAGTCATTGAAATCATTCTTTCTTTGCCTTCTTCACTTTTTGGATCTGCTATTAACACACAATAGGATTGATATTCACCACGTCCGACACGGCCACGCAATTGATGAAGTTGGGCTAATCCAAAACGTTCAGCATCATAAATAACCATGAATGTTGCATTTGGGACATTCACGCCTACTTCAACAACTGTTGTAGAAACCAACACATCTAGCTTTCCTTCACTATATGCACGCATTACTTCATCTTTTTCAACGGCAGATAATCGACCATGCATAAGTCCTACTTTGAATTTTCCTTTAAATACAGTAGCTAACTGTTGATAAACGTCTACAGCATTTTGGACATCAAGTTTATCCGACTCTTCAATTAATGGACAAATCACATATGCCTGACGACCAGCTATAAGCTCTTTTTCCATCCGAGAAAGAACCTGATTAAATTGTTCATGTTTGACCCAAAGCGTTTGGATTTTTTTTCGTCCTGCTGGCATTTCATCGATGATTGAAACATCCATTTCACCAAATGCTGTTATAGATAAAGTTCTAGGAATGGGTGTAGCAGTCATAAAAAGCACATCTGGACTTTCACCTTTTTCACGCAATATTCTACGTTGTTCAACCCCAAAACGATGTTGTTCATCCGTTATAACAAATCCCAATTTACGGAAGGTTACATCTGGTTGAATCAACGCATGTGTCCCAACCACTACATCTATTTCTCCATTAGCTAATCTTTCAATTAATTCTCGTCTTGCTTTTGCTTTAATCGAACCAGAAAGTAGTGCTACTTCAACCCCAAATGGTCTTAGCCATTCATCAAGTGATGCGGCATGTTGCTCAGCCAAAATTTCAGTAGGAGCCATAAGAGCACCTTGAAAGCCAGCTGTTACAGCGGAATACAATCCAATTGCTGCCACTACTGTTTTACCTGAACCTACATCGCCTTGCAGTAATCTATTCATACGATGAGGAACTAATAAATCCTTAGATATCTCATTCACTACACGTTTTTGTGCATTTGTTAATTCATAAGGTAAAGAAGAAATGAATTCTCGAACTTTTTGTAGATTATAGTGAATGGCAATTCCACGATCCTCTTCGCGACGTATTTTTCTTAACGCTTGGATTTTCAATTGAAATTGTAATAATTCTTCATATACAAAACGACGTCTAGCCTGTTTTACATGATGAGCATCCTTTGGAAAATGAATACCTTCTAACGCTTCTTGTATAGATAATAATTGATAGTCTGTTCTAAGCGGATTTGGCAAAGACTCTGGGAGTATTTCTTTCACTTCATCTAACGCTTGTCTCATAAATTGACGGAATTTCTTTTGTGTTAGCTTTCCCTTTAGACTATAAACTGGTTCAAAATCAGCTTGATCTGTTTTAGGTCCAAATACGACATTACTTCCATTAATCACCTGACGGCCTTTATCCCATTTTCCAGTTACTGTTACTATTGCACCAGGGATAAGCTTATTCCGTAAGTATCCTTGGTTAAAAAATACAAGTTTTATGAGATGTCGTCCTGCTAACATTTGAACTTGTAAACGTGATTTATTTCTACCTAGATATAAGACAACCGGTTCACTTTCAATTCGTCCTTCTACTGTCACTCTTTCGTTATGTGGGGTTTCTGCCAAATCTTTTAAACGAAAATCTTCATGACGATAGGGGAAGGTCCAAATTAAGTCATTTAGTGTTTCGATGCCCATTAAACGCATTACTTCAGCAGAAGATTTTCCAACTCCCTTTAAATCAGTTACTTTTTGCAATATATCAGTCACGATGTAACACGGCCCCGCCGAAGATTTTCGCTTCAAGTGCCTTTCCTGTTGGTGTTGCTGCTAAACCACCTTGAGCAGTTTCTTTTAAAGCTACTGGCATTGTTTGTCCGATACGGAACATAGCACCAATTACTTCATCTGTTGGTATACGACTTTTAACACCAGCTAACGCCATATCTGCGGCCACCATTGCATTAGCAGCTCCCATTGCATTACGTTTTACACATGGTACCTCTACTAAACCAGCTACTGGATCGCATACAAGTCCCAACATATTTTTTAAAGAGATTGCAAAAGCATGAGAACTTTGTTCTGGTGTTCCTCCAGCCATTTCAACGATTGAAGCTGCAGCCATCGCAGCAGCAGAACCGACCTCTGCCTGACAACCACCTGCTGCACCTGAGATTGATGCATTATTTGCTACTACAAATCCAAATGCTCCGGCTGTAAATAGATAACGGATCATTTGTTCTTTTGTTGGGTTTAATTTATTTTTGACTGCAAAAAGCGTACCAGGTACAACTCCTGCTGAACCTGCTGTAGGGGTTGCACAAATAGTCCCCATTGCAGCATTTACTTCGTTCGTTGCAACAGCTTTACTGACAGCATCTAGCAAAAGGTTTCCAGATAACCCTTTACCTGATTGTATATATTTTTGGAGCAACACAGCATCTCCACCCGTTAAACCAGTAACGGATTGTACACCTTTCAAACCTCTTTCTACAGCTTCTTCCATTACTTTGAGGTTACGTGACATTTGATCCATAATTTCTTCTCTGCTACGTTCTGACATTAAAATTTCTTGTTCTATCATCACTTCAGAGATTAGTTTATTTTCTCGTTCTGCACGTTCTACCAATTCTCTAACATTACGAAATAATACTTCCATCTGCTATACCTCCTAGTTTTTAATACGTGTGACCTTCGTAATATTTGGTAGACGCTCAATTTCTTCTAAAATTAATTGATCAATATTTTGATCAACCTCTATTACCATTAAAGCCATATTACCACGCTCTTTACGAGAAACTTCCATATGACCAATATTTATATTATGCTTAGCAAGACAATTGGCAACGTTTGCAATGCAACCTGCTCGGTCATCATGAACAACTAAAATTGCTGGCATTCCTCCTGATAAGCGAAGTGGGAACCCATTAAGCTCTGTTATTTCAATTGCTCCCCCTCCAATTGAAATACCAACCATTGACATTTCTGTATTCTCATCACCAATTACAATTCTTGCAGTATTAGGGTGTTCTGTATGATCTGTTTCTGTGATAAATTCAAATGTTAAGCCTGCATCTGCAGCATCTTTAAAAGCAGTTTTAATTCTTTCATCAAAAGTATCATAATCTAGTAAGCCTCCGATTATAGCTACATCAGTTCCATGTCCTTTATACGTTTCAGCAAAAGAACCATATAAGTAGATTTTAGCCCATTTAGGTTGTCTTCCAAACAAATCTCTAGCAACACGACCAATTCGAGCAGCACCGGCAGTATGGGACGAAGAGGGGCCAATCATAACTGGACCAATAATATCAAAGACAGATGTAAATTTCATAATTTCTCCCCACGTTTTCAAAGTTAATATTCAAACCTAATATTACACGAATCAATTCATATAACCAAATATTTTAGTTTTGTCTAAAGTTTCTCTATATCTAGCTCTTTATATAAAATCAAATTCCACAACAACTTCACAGAAAAACGGCTGAGAAGTAACCTTCTCAGCCGTTTTTCTTTCAATTACTAAAAATTATTCAACAGAAATGATGTAAGGGTAAAGTGGTTGTTGACCATCATGAACTTCTACTTCAACTTCTGGATATTTTTCTTCGATGAATTCAATATACTCATCTACTGTTTCTTTTTCTACGTCTTTTCCATATAATACTGTGACAATTTCTGAATCTTCATCAATCATGTCACTAACTAAAAGTTCAGATGCTACTTTTAAAGAAGGAGTAGCTTGAATGATGCTACCGTCTTTAATAGCCATGTAATCGTCTTTATGAATTTCCACTCCATCAATTGAAGTATCACGTACTGCAAAAGTAATTTGCCCTGATTTCACATTGACAAATGCCTCTGTCATATGTTTTTGATTGTCTTCAACTGAAAGTTCAGGATTGAATGCAAGAATTGCAGACATACCTTGTGGGATAGATTTAGTTGGCACAACAGCTGCATCGATATCTACTAATTCAGTTGCTTGTTCTGCAGCCATTACAATGTTTTTGTTATTTGGTAGAATTAAAACCTTTTCGGCTCCTACTTCTTTAATAGCATTGACAATGTCTTCAGTAGAAGGATTCATTGTTTGACCGCCTTCAATAACGTATGAAGCACCAACACTTTCTAGAAGTTTTGCAACGCCTTCACCCATTGCAACTGTGACAATTGCATATGGTTGCTTTTTCACTTCTTTTTTCATAGGGCTTTTAGATTCTTCTTTATTAGAATCCTCACCAACGATTGCTGAGTGTTGTAAACGCATATTGTCTACTTTTACTTTTACTAAGCTACCATATTGATGACCATATGAGATAACGGCTCCTGGCGTTTCAGTATGGACATGAATTTTCACAACCTCATCATCAGAAATAACAAGTAATGAATCGCCAAATCTGCTCATATCTTCTCTGAATTCTACTTCATTAAATGGTTTTTTGTCTGCTTCAAAACGAACCATAAATTCTGTACAATAACCGTACACAATTTCAGAAGTATCCATAAACTCTTGCGCTTTATGGTGTTCTGCGTTTACTAAATCTTCAATTGAATTGACTTTTGTAGCAGTTGGTATTTCTTCGCCTTTTAATGCAGCCGTAAATCCTTCATATACAAATACTAAACCTTGACCACCACTATCAACGACACCCACTTCTTTCAATACTGGTAATAATTCTGGTGTTTTTGCAAGCGCTTCTTTCGCAGCAGCTAAAATTTCTTCCATGATTACAACAATATCTTGTTCTGTTTTTGCAACTTCTACTGCCTTTTCGGAAGCTTCACGTGCAACCGTAAGAATTGTACCTTCAACAGGCTTCATAACCGCTTTATAAGCCGTTTCAACACCATATTGGAATGCTTGTGCAAATTTCACCGCATCTAATTCTTTTTCTTTTTCTACAGCTTTAGCGAATCCTCGGAATAATTGTGATAAGATAACACCAGAGTTACCACGAGCCCCCATCAATAAACCTTTTGATAACGCTTGAGCTGTTTTACCGATACTTTCCTGTTTGTTGATAGCGGTTTCTTTTGCGCCCGATGTCATTGATAAATTCATATTCGTACCTGTATCACCATCTGGTACAGGGAATACGTTTAACGAATCGACATATTCTGCATTTTGAGATAAATGGTTCGATCCAGCTTGTACCATTTCCGCGAATTTAATCCCGTCTAGCGACTTCATTTGAATAAGTTCCTCCTCTTACACGTTCGCTACGCGAACACCTTGCACATAGATATTAACTGAATTGACAGCCATTCCTAGTGTTTTATCTAATGTATATTTTACTTTTGATTGGACTTGATAAGCTACTTCAGAAATTTTAGTACCGTAACTTATAATTACATACATATCGATATGTAAATCTTCGCCTTCTTGACGTACAATTACTCCCTTTGCAAAATTCTCTTTGCGAAGAATATCTGTTAAACCGTCACGAATTTGATGTTTGCTAGCCATTCCTACGATACCATAACATTCAATAGCAGCCCCGCCCGCAATTTGTGCAACAACATCATTAGAGATATCAATACGACCGAATTCGTTTTTCAATTCTACTGACATAAGAATGCCTCCTGATTTCTTTTGACTATCTCCTATTGTACTATACAAATTTTGATTATAAAAGAAAACCTATCATTTCGTCTAGTTGTATACTGTAAAGGTTTTTTTCTTGAAAGTCTATCGAAATCAGTTGCAATGACGAATAGTGTGTGTTAAATTATTAAAGTATGTGAAATACTACCGAAGTGATGAATCTTTCAACTTCTTTATGAGGAGGGAATTAATATGCCAAAAAAATGTGTCATTACTGGACGTAAAGCTGTGTCTGGTAACAACCGTTCTCACGCAATGAATGCTAATAAACGTACTTGGGGCGCAAACCTTCAAAAAGTTCGTATCTTAGTAAACGGCAAACCTAAACGTGTATGGGTTTCTGCTCGTGCATTAAAATCAGGTAAAGTTGAACGCGTTTAATCCGTTCACTAAATAAAACGACAGGTTGACTTTGTCAACCTGTCGTTTTTTCTTTTCCCTTTTTCTTTTTTGCGGTGGCACTTTTTGAATCTGAAGGATCATTAGAAACCATTTGTAAACAAAAACGAGCAAAACTGCTAACTACTTTTGGTAACTGAAATGTGTATACTTTCACCTAGTCACTCCTTGTCATCGATACTTCTTATCATTAAACATATGCCATGAGAAAATGAAATAGACGCATATTCACCCAATATTTCATTGCTTGTAAAACGAGTAGTCCCTATATCAATTATTTCATCTGTTGTTTCATATTTTACATTCCGTAATGTTACTTTTTTCACCACATCACCAAATGCAAAAAAAGATAAATATTTGAAATAGTGATCTGCTACTATCTTATGTCTTCCTGGCCATAAAAATTGCAAACAATTAAAATTATTTATCATTTTTATTTCAATAGACGGATACATTTTTTGTATACGATATAAAATGTGTAAATTTGCTTCGTAATGATCCAGCCTGCCTCCAGTAACACCCGTTAATATAATTTCGGTAGGTTTATAATCTAAGGCTTTTAATAATGCTAATTCTGTATCTGTTTCATCCTTCTCTGGGATATGGCGTTCAATTTTTGGTACGCGCTCTTGTACCAATCGCCAGTCTTCTATCGTGAGTGAATCGAAATCACCTACAGCTAAATCTGGTGTAATTCCTCTTTTTAATAAGTATATTGTACCGAGATCTGCACCAATAAATTTAGCATCATTGAAAGAAAGGAGGAAATCGCTTGAAACGACTTCCTCCTGTGGACCTCCTGCACAAACAACAACGACGGTCATCGAATTGCTTGCTCTCCGGCTGTTAGAATACTTTGTAATGCTTCTGTGCGATTTTCCTTACCATAAACAGCAGAACCAGCTACAAAAATTGTAGCACCTGCTTGAGCGCATGGTACAATCGTTTCCGAATTAATGCCACCATCAATTTCTATTTCAACGTTTAAATTCTTTTCTTTTATTAAAGTGGAAAGTTCTGCAATTTTTGGTATAACTGAATGAATGAACTTTTGACCACCAAAGCCAGGATTTACTGTCATTAATAATACTAAATCTACATCTTCAAGAATATGCTTAATGGATTCAATTGGTGTATGTGGATTTAATACTACACCTGGCTTTACACCAAAAGAACGTATAAGTTGAATTGTACGATGCAAATGACGACAAGCTTCTACATGTACTGTAATGTAGTTAGCACCTGCTTTTGCAAAATCTTCAATATATTGATCTGGGTTTTCAATCATTAAATGGACATCCAAAGGTAATGTTGTTACAGGGCGTAATGCTTCTACAACAATTGGCCCCATTGTAATATTTGGTACGAAATGTCCATCCATTACATCAATGTGAATTAGTTTTGCTCCCGCCTCTTCTACTTCTTTTACTTCATCTGCTAATTTTGAAAAATTAGCGGCTAAAATAGATGGTGCAATTTGAATCATGATTAATACCTCGGCTTTCTATCAGTAATTTCTTGTAAGAATTGCAAATAATGATCATATCGATATTGTTTCACAGTTCCCTCTTCGACAGCTTTTTTTACTGCACATTTGGGTTCTTTAAGATGCAGACATCCTCGAAATTTACATCCTTCTGATAACGATAAGAATTCAGGGAAACATTGTGTCAATTCTTCCTTTTCTATCGTATCAAAATCAAATGAACTAAATCCAGGTGTATCAGCAATTAAACCACCTGCTAACTCAATAAGCTCTACATGACGAGTTGTATGTTTCCCGCGTCCAAGCGCTTCAGAAATATTCCCGGTTTTTAAAGCTAATGACGGCATGATCCTATTGAGCAAAGAAGATTTTCCTACACCCGACTGTCCAGCTAAAACAGTAGTTTTCCCTTTTAAAAGGGGAACCATTTTTTTTATCAAATTTGGATCTTCTTTAAACGTTTCAATAATTGTATAGCCAATTGTTTCATATTCAGTTTTATATTTTTCAATAGTTCGTTTTTCTTCATCCGTCAGCAAATCTGATTTTGTCAAGCAAATAATTGGATGGACTTGAAATGACTCCAAAACCACCAAAAAACGATCCAGTAAAATTGTATTAAATGCTGGCTCTTTTGTTGAAAATACAAGAACTGCTTGATCAATATTTGCTACTGGTGGGCGCACTAGTTCATTTTGGCGTGCAAAAATAGAGGTAATTGTACCATCATTATTTCCTTCAACTTCGTATTCCACATAATCTCCTACAAGAGGTGTTATTCCTTTATTACGGAAGACGCCACGACCACGACATTGGATAAGGTGATCACCGTCTTGGACATAATAAAAGCCACTTAATGCTTTACGAATTTGGCCTTTTGCCATGCCCTTCCTCCTTAATTTAAGTCGTCATATGATATAGTTTCATCAATAATAATTTTATCGTCTCGAACAACTCGGTAAATAGCCCTTTGTCCCTTTTCTATCTCAAATTGCAATCGTTTTACTTGTGTTGAAAACAATTGGAATTCTTGTTCAACATCAGCAATTGAATGGGTTCGATCTTGAATATAAATACGGACTTGTTGAGGTTCACCATCTACTTCTGGTTCATATGGTATTTTAACTGATTTGACATATGTTTTAACTGGTTTTTCTTGTACACCTTTAGACGTGACAACTTCAATTGTGCTACCTACATTTACTGTTGTACCGGCTTTTGGAGATTGAGAAATAACTTGTCCTTTTGGCACTGTATCTGAATATTTTTCACTACTAATACGGATATTAAACCCTGAAGTTTTCGCATACGTATTTAACGCATTTTCATTATAACCAAGTAAATTAACAACAGTAGCTTGTTCTACACCCTTACTAACAGTAAAAGAAATTGTTGTATCTTTTGGTATAACTTTTTCGCCTTCTTCTGGAGATTGTTTGAGAATCGTCCCCTCATTCTTTTCAGAAAAAGTCTCATCTATGTTAATGTCTTTGAAACCTTGCTTAGTAAGAATTGTCTTGACCTGATCAATATTTTGACCTACATAATTCGGAAACTCTACCTTTTTAGGACCTTCACTGATCAGTAAATCAATCTCCGTTCCCTTTTTTCGCTCTTTACCAGGGTCAGGTGTAGTTCCAATAACATGGTTTTCTTCTACATCTTCGGACTCTTGTTTTGTTTGTTTGCCAATTTCAAAACCGGCATTTTCCAATGTACTAATTGCCTTTGATACTTCCTGATTCGTCACATCAGGTACGACCAATTTCTTTTCATCAAATAAATCTGGAAATAAAAACAAAACAATTAAAAAGATAAACAATAAACTTATGATAATCCCTACAAAAATAAGTAATTTATTTTTCTTTTTTCCTTTTTTCTTATTGGTTTTCCCTTCAAATTGTTCTTTTCCTTTTTCCTTTATTGGCATTGTTTTCGTTTTCTGTAAATCCTGTTCATCTTCTATTTCATGTTCTTTTATAACTGGAATTACTTTTGTTATATCTTCGTCAACTGGTGGGCGAAATTTAGATTCTTGACTTCTTTCTACAGACAAAACCGTCTCTAAGTCTTCTGCCATCTCTTCTACTGATTTATAACGATGAACAGGATCTTTTGCCGTAGCTTTTAAAACAACATTTTCTAAACTTTGTGGTATGGATGGAACAATTGCACGGACAGATGGTGTTTCTGATTGCAAATGTTTTAAAGCAATAGCAACTGCTGATTCTCCTGAAAATGGTAGTTCACCAGTCAATAACTCATACAGCACAATACCTAACGAATAGATATCTGATTTTTTTGTAGCTGTGCCACCACGAGCTTGTTCGGGTGATAGATAGTGTACTGTACCGAGTACAGAATTAGTCCGTGTAAAGGAAGTATCCTCCAATGCCATAGCAATTCCGAAATCAGTTATTTTTACATTGTCGTCTTCATCCATTAAAATATTTTGAGGTTTTATATCTCTATGAATAATTTGATTTTGATGAGCATGGGCAATTGCAGAGGTCAACTGTTTCATAATATTGACACATTTTGTAGGTGCTAGCGGGGCATATTTTTGTATGTATTGTTTTAACGTTTGCCCTTTTACATATTCCATCACTAAATAATGCATATCACCATCTTCACCAACATCATAAATACTAACAATATTCGGATGTGTAAGGCTAGTAGCTGACAAAGCCTCTCGCTGAAAACGACGATGCATCTCTTGTTCGTTTGAAAAATTATAATGTAAAATTTTTATCGCTACATCACGATCTAAAATCATATCATGAGCTAAGTAGACATTAGACATACCACCGCCACCAATGACGTCGAGAATTTTATAGCGTCCACTGATTCTTTTTCCAACGAGCATTCTTACACCTCCTCAGAATCTTTTGATATTAAGATGAGAGTAATATTATCTTCTCCACCATGATCATTTGCTAATTGCACAAGTTGATTACCTTTTTCTTCTATAGTGGTTTCCAATTTAATAATGTTAAGCATTTCATTTGTAGAAATTTTATTACTTAAGCCATCTGAACAAATTAGCATATATGATCCATCTACTAGTTCAACTTTGTAGCTATCAGGTTCAATAGTAGATTCCGTTCCTAATGATTTAATAATATAGTTTTTCTTTGGATGACTTTCAGCTTCTTCCTCACTAATTTCACCATTATCTACGAGAATATTGACATACGAGTGATCTCTTGTCACTAATCGAATTTCTTCATCAGTAACAAAATACACACGACTATCACCCACATGGCAAATTGTTGCATGATTCTCTTTAAAAAGAACTGCAATAAGCGTTGTCCCCATGCCATGGCAATCTTCATGCGTTAATGAATAATGATAAAGCGTTTTGTTGAGTTCTTTTACTGTTTCAACTAACCATTCTTCGATTAGTTCACTAGATGTAAAATGGACAACATCCGCTTGCAAAAACAACTCTTCAAAATGTGTAACTGCCATTCGACTTGCAACATCTCCCGCATTATGACCACCCATACCATCTGCTACAATAGCCAGCTGGTATGAATCATCACGGGAGATAAAAGTTGCCGAATCTTCATTTACTGCTCTTTTCTTTCCAATATCACTTACAACTGTATATCTCACAACGTATCACCTCATTAGTGGGTTGTCTCTTCTTTTCTCTCCTTCGCACGTAACTGACCACAAGCTGCATCAATATCAGAACCGTGCTCACGACGGATTGTAGCGTTGACACCATGTTTTTTTAATGTTCTTTCGAAATCGAAAATCTTATTTCTTGGTGTTCGAACATAATCACGTTCTGGTACATAGTTTACTGGTATTAAATTGACGTGGCATTTAATACCTTTTACAAGCTGTGCTAATTCTTCTGCATGAGCAACTGAGTCATTGACACCTCCAAATAATCCATATTCAAAGCTTATTCGACGACCTGTTTTTTCGGTATAATATTTTACCGCTTCTATTAATTCCGGTAATTTGTATGCTTTTGCAATTGGCATTAATTGTTGACGTAATTCCTGATTTGGTGCATGTAGTGACAATGCAAAATTAATTTGTAACTGTTCATCAGCAAATTTATAGATTTTCGGAATAATCCCACTTGTTGAGACTGTAATATGGCGAGCACCAATGTTTAATCCTTTTTCGTGATTAATGACTTTTAAGAATTGCATCATAGAATCGTAGTTATCAAATGGTTCACCTATACCCATAATGACAACTGAGCTTACACGTTGATCTTTTTCATCTAAAGCTTGTTGTACCTTTACAACTTGTTCAACAATTTCACCTGGTAAAAGATGGCGTTTCAAACCACCTAATGTAGATGCACAGAAAGTACATCCAATTCGGCATCCAACTTGGGTCGTTACACATACAGAATTACCATAATCATGTGCCATTAATACAGTTTCAATTGAAAATCCATCTTGTAATTGGAATAAAAACTTGATAGTCCCATCTTTTGACTCTTGTTTGACCAAAGTATTTAATGTGCTGAATGCAAATTCTTGTTGTAATTTATCGCGTAAACCTTTTGAAAGATTGGACATTTCATCAAAGCTAGTCACGCGTTTATTATATAGCCAATCAAATATTTGAGCAGCTCTGAATGGTTTTTCATTGTGCTCTTTTAACCACTCTTGTAATTGATCGGGTAATAGTGAATAGATAGATTCACGAAGCTGTGGTTTGTCTTTTTTTACTTTTGCTGTTTTGTTTATTTCTTGATCCATTAGTGTGTGGATCCTCCTTTTTTTCTGAAAGTAGCAACAAAAAAGCCGTCGCTACCAAAATCTTGTGGAAAGACTTGTATCATGCCTTCTGTTTTTAGTGCTTGTAGTGGTTCTGGTATTCCCTCTACTTTTGACAATTCCATATCGGGATGAGCTTGTAAGAAAGCTTCAACAGTACCGTTGTTCTCCATTTTATCAATTGTACATGTACTGTAAACCATTTTGCCTTCATTTTTTAATAAAGTATATGCAGTATTTAATAATTGAAGCTGTATTTTTTGAAGACTTTCAAAATCCTCTTCTTTTTTTGTATATTTAATATCCGGTTTACGTCGAATAACTCCAAGTCCACTACAAGGTGCATCCACTAGTATTCGATCAAATGATTCTACATCAAATATTGAATTAGCTTTTCTTCCATCTAATACTTGAGGATGGATGATGGATAAATCTAAACGGTCTGCATTTTGTTGAATAAGGTTAATCTTATGTGGATGAAGATCGGTCGCGATTAACTCCCCTTTATTGTCCATTTTTTCAGCGATATGTGTTGTTTTGCCTCCTGGTGCAGCGCACATGTCTAATACTCTCATCCCAGATTTAACATCTAAAGCATATGCTGGTAACATAGAGCTCTCATCTTGAATTGTAATAAGCCCTTCTTTAAAAGCTGTCGAACGAGCTGCTTGTCCTTCAAGGATATGCAAACATTCGGGGATCACGGTACTACGTTTCACAGAAAATTTATCATCCCAAAGACTGCGTAGTGCTTCTTCTACGGTTACTTTTGTAGTATTTACACGAACCGTTTGCATAGGTGGTAAATTATTTTCATACAACATATCTGCTGTTTTTTCTATACCAAAGTTATCGATATATCGACGAACAAGCCATTCTGGATGACTTGTTTCAATGGCTAAACGTGTTGCATCATTTTCAATATCTGTAGTTTCTCGAATGCCATCACGTAAAATGGAACGTAAAATCCCGTTAACTGTTGCACTAATACCTCGATGACGAGCACGGTGTTTTGCAATTTCAACTGCTTCATTTACAGCTGCATGGTCAGGAATCTTCGTTAAGAAAACAATTTGGTATAATGATAAACGCAATAGCCAGCGAACCCAATCCTCTAGTTTTCCACGTACATAGGGTTCTAAATAGTAATCAAGGGTCATCTTATACTGCAATGTTCCGTAAGTAATTTCTGTTAGTAACCCACGGTCTTTTGCATCAATTTTATATTTTTCAATTGTTTGATTTAGCAACAAGTTACTATATGCTTGTTGTTTGTCCACTGCAAGTAAGATCGTAAGTGCTGCATCCCGAACATTTCCATTCCAAATTGGCAATACTTTTTTGTTTTTAGTCATTCAAAATGGTCCCCAATCTGTAATTTAGAACCTACTCCATTTAAGTAATTTATAGCTTCCATACGTTTTTTACCTGATGGTTGTAAGTCTAGAATATCAATTGCTTGTCCCTCACCTGTCGCAACTGTGAAGAATTTTTTTGAAATTCCAATTACCGTACCAGGTTTTTCGTTATGCGAAGCAGTAGATTTTCTTGCCCACCAGATTTTAATGTTTTGACCATCCAAAGAGGTATAAGCGATTGGCCATGGATGTAAACCTCGGATTTGATTGTAAATAGCTGTATTATTTTTTGACCAATCAATTCGCTCTTGTTCACGAGAAATATTATGCGCAAAAGAAACTTTTGTCTCATCTTGAGGAATACGTTGATTTGTACCATCGATAATGGAAGGTAGTATAGTTTTTAATAAATCGCGACCAACTATGCTCAATTTTTCAAATAACAAACCTGTATAATCCTCTTCTTCAATTGGCAGTGATTGTTGAGCAATAATATCACCAGCATCTAGCTTCTCAGCCATATACATAATTGTTACACCTGTCTCTTTTTGACCATCGATGATCGCTTGATGAATTGGTGCACCACCACGATATGCAGGAAGTAAAGAGGCATGAACATTAATACAGCCTAGTTTTGGTGTATCAAGTAGTTCCTTCGGTAAAATTTGTCCAAATGCAGCTGTTACGATTAAGTCAGGCTTTAGAGAAATAATTTGTTGTAATTCCTCAGAGCCTTTTAATCTCTCAGGTTGTATAACGGGTAGGCCAATCTCTAATGCAGCTGCTTTTACAGGGGGAGGAGTTAAAACCCGTTTACGACCAACCGGGCGATCTGGTTGAGTAACTACCGCTTTAATGTCATAGCCTTCTTCATGTAACATTTTTAAAACCGGTACAGAGAAATCAGGTGTTCCCATGAAAACAATTGATATCATTGTTCTTCATCCTCCTCTGCATACATTGCCTCTATTTCTTCTAGTGTGTATTTTTTTATAATTTTTTTATCAAATAAAATGCCATGTAAATGATCTACCTCATGTTGAATAACACGAGCATCATAATCATACGCTTCTAATTCATATAAATCTCCATTACGATCTTGTGCTTGGACTTTTACATATAATGGGCGTTCAACATCTCCATATAAATCTGGAAAACTTAAACATCCTTCGATATCTACTCCTGTATCTGCTGAAACTTCAACAATAACAGGATTAATAAGTTCTAAGACATCTCGTTCTTCACCAAGTTCTACTACTGCAGCTTGAATACTTTTATTCACTTGTGGAGCAGCAATTCCGACTCCATCATTTTCAAGCATGGTTTCATACATATCATCTAGTAATTGTGCTAATTTAGCATCAAAAACAGTGACCTCAGTCCCCTTTGTTTCTAATACTTTAGCGGGATTTCTTACAATTTCTAATAATGCCATTTTGGACCTCTTTTCTAAGTCATCATACGAACTAAATGGATGAAGGATCCAAATCAACGGATAGTTGAACGCCTTTTTTAATCCATTCCGTACGATACATCCGAATAAGTTGTTGTAAAGTTTCCGTTAAATTCGGTTCTTTTTTATATTTTATCAAACATTGATAGCGATATCGATTTTGGATTCGGCTAATGGAAGCCGCAGTAGGTCCGATTAGTCCTACTTGCGAAGATAATTTAAGTTTTAACCAATCCATTGCTTTTCCAGCATACTCAGCTGCCATTAGAACATCTTCATGTGATACTTGAATAAGGACAACATAGAAATATGGTGGGTAAGCAAATTTATGTCGCATCGCCATTTCTTGCTCATAGAATGGTTCATAATGCTGTTCTTTTGATAGTTGAATCGCATAATGTTCAGGCGTATAAGTTTGGATAATAACCTCACCTGGTAAATCATGTCTTCCGGCACGACCACTTACTTGTGTTAGCAATTGAAAAGTTCGTTCTGCTGCACGGAAGTCAGGAAGATTTAAGGAAGTATCTGCACTTAATACACCAACTAATGTAATTTTAGGAAAATCAAGTCCTTTTGCAATCATTTGAGTACCTAGTAGAATATCTGCTTTCCCTGAGCCAAAATCATCTAGTATACGTTCGTGTGCACCCTTTTGTCTTGTTGTGTCAACATCCATTCGTAAAACTCTTGCTTCCGGAAAAACTTTATGAATCTCAGCTTCAATCTTTTGTGTACCCGTACCAAAAAATCTTATATGTTCACTATGGCATTCTGGACATTCAGATGGAACATGTTCTTCATAACCACAATAGTGACATTTTAATGTTTCTGAAGACCGATGATACGTCATCGAAATATCACAATTTTTGCATTGTACAACCGTACCACAATCACGACATAATACAAAAGAAGAATAGCCACGACGATTTAAAAATAATACGATTTGCTCTTTTCTCTCAAGTCTTATCTGAATCGCATCGGCTAATACAGTAGAGAACATGGACCGATTACCGCTATGCAACTCTTCACGCATATCAATTACTTGAACAGCAGGTAATGATTGTTGTTTCGCTCTTTTAGATAATGTTAATAAGGTATATACGTTTTTCTTTGCTCGTGCAAAGGATTCTAAAGATGGTGTAGCACTGCCTAAAATAACTGGACAATGATGAAATTGACTACGCCATATTGCTATATCTCTAGCATGATAGCGCGGTGTATCTTCTTGTTTATATGTCGACTCATGCTCTTCATCTAAAATAATTAGTCCTAAATTTTTAAAAGGAGCAAAAATAGCAGATCTAGCACCTACTGCTACCTTTACTTCACCTCGTCCAATTTTCCGCCACTCATCATACTTTTCACCTTTTGATAGCCCACTATGCATAACGGCTACTAAATCGCCAAATCGTGCACGAAAGCGTTCAGTCATTTGTGGAGTCAATGAAATCTCAGGTACTAAAACAATAGCCTCTTGTCCATTATCAATCGCTTCTTGAATTGCTTGTAAATAAACTTCTGTTTTTCCACTACCTGTTACACCATGTAATAAGAAAGTAGTTTCTTTCTTTTCTCTCATTGATTTTAAAATTTGTCTAAGTGCTTCATGTTGTTCATCTGTTAATGTTAGAGCCGTAGATTTTTTGATATCTTTTGCAAAAGGATCACGATAAATTTCCTCGTGAAAATACTGCGCTGCGCCCTTTTCTACAACAGCATTTAATACTGCAAGTGTGATGTCTAATGTCTCACAAAGTTCATGAGGGATGAATTCTTCTCCTACATGTTCGATCATCCACTGCACCACTTGTACTTGTTTTTTTGCACGGGAGGAAATAGATATGGCAATTTCCTGCAATTTAGAAATGTCATCTATTACTTTTACTTTACGAATGGCTTTTACTTGTCCTTGCTGTTTGACAATTGTCTTTTGCTCTACGAATCCTTGATTCATACAATATTTAAGCGGCTTTAATAAATTTGCCGCTTCTACTTTTTTATATGGAATCATCTCTTTTTGCCCGAATAACTCCTGTAACTCGACTGGTAAATTAGAAAGTTCTGCCGTTAACTTTATGGATTTCTCATATTTTGCGCGTAATGCTGATGGTAACATTACCTGAAGTGCATCAATTTCATAACATAATGTATGAACTGTCATCCATTTAGCTAACTCAAGCATTTCTTCTGTTAATACAGGTTCAATATCTAAAACTTTAGCAATTGGTTTAATTTTATCAACTGGTACATCTGTTTGTTCTTGTAATGCTGTGATAAAACCAAGAACATTTCTTGGACCAAATGGAACTTTAACACGGCAACCGACTTCAACCAATTCTCGTAACTCTACAGGAACTAAATAATCAAATGGTCTGTCAACAGGGTAAGCAGAGACATCGACAATGACCTGAGCAATCATTACCACATACCTTCTCTTTTTAAAATCGTAGTGAAAAGTTTTAAAGCAAGCTCTTCTTTTGGTAAATGGTCAAATGACTGTTGGAAATCGTCTTTACCAACTAATGTCACAGTATTGGTATCAGTGCCAAATCCACGATCTGATTTAGATACATCGTTGGCAACAATATAATCAGCATTCTTTTTTTCTAGCTTTCCTTTAGCATAATTCAATACATCATTTGTTTCAGCTGCAAAACCAATTAGTAATTGTTGTTTTTTACGTTCACCCAATGTTAGTAAAATATCCGTTGTACGTTCTAACTCAATAATTGAATCGCCAGCTTGTTTTTTCATTTTTTGAGACAATTGATTTTTGGGTCGATAATCTGCTACTGCTGCTGTTTTCACTACGATATCTGCATGATCATATTCTTTTAAAATGGCTTGTAGCATATCTTCAGCACTTTCTACCGAAATTACTTTTACCCCAACCGGTGGGGTCAATGATACTGGGCCTGAGACTAGAATCGTTTCTGCACCAAGTTTTTGTGCAGCTGTTGCCATTGCATACCCCATTTTTCCAGAAGAAAAGTTTGTTAAATATCGCACTGGATCGATTCTTTCTCTCGTGGGTCCAGCAGAAATAACTACCCTTTTCCCTTGTAAAGGTAAATTTTCAGGTTCAAAAAACGTTTCTACTAATGAAACGATTTTCTCAGGTTCTTCTAACCGACCTTTTCCTACATAACCACATGCCAAAAATCCTTCTTCTGGCTCGATAAATTCGTAGCCATCTGAAGCAAGACGGGCAATATTACGTTTTACCGCTGGATGTTCATACATATGAACATTCATTGCTGGAGCAATCCAAACTTTAGATGTCGCTGCAAGTATAGTAGTTGTTACCATATCGTCAGCTATTCCATTGGCAAGCTTTCCTATAACGTTAGCTGTAGCAGGTGCTACAATTATAAGATCTGCCCAATCCGCTAAATCGATATGTGCAATAACGGCTGAATCCTTTTCATCAAAGGTATCTATATATACTTCATTTTTAGACATAACTTGAAAACTTAAAGGATTAACAAAACGGGTTGCAGATTCTGTCATGATTACTTTTACGTGTGCACCTGCTTGTGATAATTTACTAACTAGTGCAACTGCTTTATAAACTGCAATACCGCCTGAAACACAAAGTAAAATGTTTTTATTTGCAATCATGTTTTTCTTCCTCTCAAAACAACATAAGCCCCCAAAGAAAGGAAACTTCTCTGGGAGCTTCAGCGTCGTTAGTTAATCAATTACGCATTTAGCGTAATTGCGCCCAGATTTTAATCGAGTTGCTCGATTAATTTTCTTAAAAATCTGTGGCCTCTGCCTGCGGGCTTTAATCTAATTCAGCGAGAGCACTTATACCCTTTGAATTAGATTAAACTTCATCTTCGTAAACTTTTGTTTCGTCTTGATCTTCTTTTGTAAGAACACCAGCAGCTACTTCTTCAAGTGCTTTTCCTACATTTTTATCAGAAATATATGAAGATAGATGTTCTGGACTTCCTTCTTGCATAGCACGAGCTCTTTTAGCAGCAAGGCTTACAAGTGAATATTTTGAATCAATTTTAGTTTTTAATACGTCAACAGATGGATATAACATCTATTATTCTCCTCTCAACATAGCTAAATATTGTTTTTCTACACGTTCACGTCTACAATGTTCAGCAAGAACAATTGCGTTGACACGTTCACATGCTAATTGTACTTCATCGTTTTCTACGACATAATCGTACAAATTCATCATTTCCAATTCTTTGTTTGCAGCAGCTATACGTGTTGCAATGACGTCTTCTGTTTCAGTTCCGCGACCTATTAATCGTTGTTGTAATTCAGAAAGACTTGGTGGTGCAAGGAAAATGAAGAGTCCGTCTGGTACTTTTTCACGAATTTGCGCTGCACCTTGAACTTCAATTTCAAGAAATACATCACGCCCTGCATCTAATGTTGCATTCACATAATCAATTGGTGTTCCATAATAATTACCTACGTATTGTGCATATTCAAGTAATTTACCTTGTTTAATTAGTTCTTCAAATTCTTCTTTACTTTTGAAGAAATAATCTACACCATCAACTTCTCCCTCACGTGGCTTACGTGTGGTCATGGAAATAGAATATTCATAATTCGTATCTGGTTGTGAGAACAATTCTTTTCGCACTGTACCTTTCCCAACACCGGAAGGACCAGATAAAACAATCAATAATCCACGTTCTCTTCTCATTAACTCTCCCTCATCGTTCCAAATAATAAATCATACAATAATTGATACTATTATTCAATATTTTGAACTTGTTCTCGCATTTTCTCTAATATTGTTTTTGCTTGAACAACAGCAGTGGCTGCTTCTACTGATTGGTTTTTAGAACCAATTGTATTAATCTCACGATGTATTTCTTGCATCAAAAAGTCGAGTTTTCGACCAATCGATGTATCCTCTTGTAGTGTCTCGTCTAATTGTTTCAAATGACTCGTTAAGCGATCTAATTCTTCCGCAATATCTGCTTTTTCAGCAAAAATTGCAACTTCTGTCAAAAGACGTTCCTCTAAATTATCTGCTTGACTAATTTCCTTTATACGTTCTACTAGTTTTTCACGATATTTTTCTACTGCTTGAGGAGAAACACTCTTAATAATAGCAATTTGCTCTTCCAAAGACCTCTTAAAGCCCCTAACTGCAACTGCTAATTCCTGACCTTCTCTTTTTCGCATTTGAATAAGAGCAATAGCTGCCTCTCCTAACGCATTGTCAACTGCATTTAAAAGTTCTTCTTTTGAAAGCTCTTTCGTCTGCAATATTAATGCTTGGTCAAGCTCTAAAATTTCAGACATTGACCATTGTTCTTCTAGAGGAATTTGTTGTCTTAACTCTTCTCTGGCTTCTTTATAAGCATTGACAAGTGGCCAATTTATTTGCACTGCTTGTTCGAGTGGTGTTAATTCTTTCACATAGACGGATACATCTAACTTTCCTCTAGCTACTTTTGTAGAGAGTACTTTTTTTGCGTATACTTCCGCTTCGGTCCAGTCTTTTGGAAATCTAGTTGAAATTTCTAAAAAGCGATGATTTACCGAACGGATTTCTACTGTTAATTGAAATTGTTCCGTTGTTGTGACACCCCTGCCAAATCCAGTCATACTACGCACCAAGGTCAGTCACATCCTTCTTTGCATACTATTTATAAGTATAGCACAAGATAAAAGTTATTGCGTATATTCATGAACTGGTTATCTTTTAATTGTACGCTAAAATTATATTCTGTGGTTATTTTTTTAGAAAAAATTATTTATAGATTTTGTTCAAACTTAGCAATGAATTAAAGTGAATTTAGATTCTGAAATATGTAAAAGTCATATTCATTCTAAAAAAATGGTAAGATAGAACAAAACGCTTTGAAAGAGGAAATTACATATGGCATATGATGGATTATTTACACTAGCGATGACGAAAGAATTACAAAAACTTGTCACTGGTCGCATCGCTAAAGTGCATCAACCAAATGCACAAGAAATCATTTTAACAATTCGAGCTAATGGTAGTAATCATAAATTATTATTTTCTATCCATTCATCTTACGCAAGAGTACATTTAACCGAGCAGGTAGTAGAAAATCCTTCAGAACCACCTATGTTTTGTATGTTATTACGAAAACATATAGAAGGTGGTTTTATCGAATCCATTCAACAAATTGATGGAGATCGAATAATTGTCATCACCATCACTAGCAAAAATGAGATTGGGGACCCCATCACTAGAGAATTACACGCAGAAATCATGGGACGACATAGTAATCTGATTTTAGTTGAACAAGAAACACAGAAAATCGTCGATAGTTTAAAACATTTGCCTCCTGCTATGAACAGTTATCGGACAGTTCTGCCAGGTCAAATTTATGTAGCTCCTCCTGCTCAAGAAAAAGTAAATCCGACACAAGTTACAGATGATGAATTACAAACATTTTTTGCAACAGAAAAAACAGCACAAGAAATCGTCCAACATTTCACTGGCTTTTCGCCTCTTCATGCAAAGGAATTTCTATATCGTGTCTTAGAAAGCAAAAAATCTGAGATTGAATTGTTTCCGGCTTTCATTGAAGAATTTAAAAATGGCGGAACCCAACCAACTTATATAGAGGTAAATGGCAAAACGCATTTTTCACCAGTCGCGCTAACTCATATAGATGGAAAGCCAACTTCTTATCCAACGTTAAGTGCTTTGCTAGATCGAGTCTTCTTCGCAAGAGCCGAGCGAGACCGTGTAAAACAACAAGCTGGTGATTTAGAACGTTGGCTTCAAAACGAGATCAATAAATTGAAATTGAAGTTAAAAAAACTACAAAAAGATTTAAATCGTGCAAATAATTTAGATCAATATCAATTATTTGGTGAATTATTGATGGCCAACCTATATAACTTTGAAAAAGGTCAAAAGGAAATAACAGTTATTAATTACTACGACGAAAATGGATCAGAAGTGAAAATCCCTTTAAGTGAACGTAAAACTCCGATAGAAAATGCTCAAAGCTATTATACAAAGTATAACAAAGCAAAAAATGCACTTATCATGGTGCAACAACAAATCGATAAGACGAATGAAGATTTAGCCTATTTTGAAATGCTTTCTCAGCAAGTTCAACAAGCATCACCACATGATATAGAAGAAATTCGAGAGGAATTAGCAGAACAAGGCTTTATGAAAATGCGTGCTTCCAAACGTCGTAAAAAACCGACAAAACCAGCTCCTGAAGAGTTTATGTCTTCTACAGGCACACGTATTTCTGTAGGAAAAAATAATAAGCAAAACGATTATTTAACCTTTAAAATTGCAAGAAAAGCTGAAATTTGGCTGCACACTAAAGATATCCCTGGATCTCACGTGGTCATCCACGATTCTGATCCCGATGAGCAAACTTTAAGAGAAGCTGCTACATTATCTGCTTATTTCAGTAAAGCAAGGGATTCCTCATCTGTCCCTGTTGACTACACGGAAATTCGTCAAGTGAAAAAGCCTAGCGGCGCTAAACCTGGCTTTGTTATCTATTTTGAACAAAAAACAATCTATGTCACGCCAGACGAAGAACTGGTGATGAAGTTAAAACAAGACTAAACATAAAACGATCAAATTACTTTTCGTAATCTGATCGTTTTTTGTGTTTGAATACAAAAAGTAAATAAGGGGGAAACTAACTGAATCAATAATGAAAGGAGTTTGGTGCTCATGAAGTATAAATTAGTTCGCAACATGCTTGGTCAACCTAATGATACTGCTGATCAAAATATGTCTAATACATTAGAAGATGCCTCAATAAAGCAGTTAAAGAAAGTAGCTAATCATGTAGATGATGTTCTTTTCAAGAATATCCCCACAATTGAAGGCGTCGTAACTGTTATTTACTCCACTTCACTTGTAGAAAAAATGACAATGCAATCTATGGTATTTATTCCATTAGCTAATTATATAAATCAGATTCACCAAATTGGTGAACCGATAAAACTAACTAATATAAAGAAGATTATCAATACGCTAAATTCAGGACAAACTCTTTTATATTTTCATGAAACCAAAACCTTGCTTCATATTGATACGTTTAGTGCTCCTGGACGAGCAATCACAAATACTGAAACCGAATCGACAGTTATTGGACCACAAGATGCCTTTTCAGAATCATTAGAAACAAACATTTCCCTAATTAGAAGACGAATAAAAAATCCCCAGTTAAAAAATGAGAATCGTACAATAGGAAATGAAGTGGCCGTCAAAATCACGATTATGTACATGGATAATATCGTGAATAAAGAATATTTAAGTAGATTAAAAAAACGACTAAATGAAATTCATTTTCCATCGTTTAAAGATATTTCTGAATTAAAGCAGTTAATAGAAGATAATCCATACTCTCCATTTCCACAATATTATATGACTGTACGACCAGATAAAATTAACAACAGCCTTATTGACGGTAGAATTATTATTTTAATGGATAATAGTCAAGCAGCCATCGTTTGTCCTTCAACATTTTTTGAAATGTTCACTACAGTTGAGGATTATTATAATCGTTGGACGACAGCTTCGTTACTTCGTTTTCTTCGGTTCTTTGGTTTTTTCTTAACAATTATTATCACACCCACTTATATTTCTGCATTGACTTTTCATCCAGAAGTTCTACCATATGAGCTCTTATTGAATTTGCAGGAATCTAGAAGTAAAGTTCCTTTCAGCCCACTTTTTGAAGTATTGTTTATTGAGTTAATCATAGAAGTTTTAAGAGAAGCTGGGTCACGATTACCAACAAAAGTTGGTCAGACGATCGGTATTGTTGGAGGTATTGTTATTGGCACTGCAGCAGTTCAAGCTGGATTATTTAGTAATATTTTAATTGTGTTAGTTGCAACTTCTGCATTACTCTCCTTCTTATCGCCAATATTTTTGATGAGTAACGCCAGTAGATTTATTCGATATATTTTTATTTTATCTGCAGGACTATTAGGACTATATGGTCAAATGCTAGCATTTGCCTGGTTGGTATCACATTTACTTCGTTTACAATCTTTAGGAACAGCATACATGGCTCCAGTTATACCTCGAAAGGCTACTGATTTGATGGATAGTATTATTAGATTTCCGATAGCATTCTTAAAATCGAAATCAGGTATTTCAAAAGCACAAAAAAAGTAGATTGCTTTTCTCGAAAGTGAGATGTTTTTCTATTGAGTACAAATAATCAAAAACTGTTAAATAAATATCATGTTATTTTTTTGGCGCAAAGTTCAATGATTGGTACTGGTTTACTCACTTTACCTCAAAGACTTAGTTCAGTCGGTTACAGTCAAGCACTACTACCTCTCTTTTTTGGAATCATCGCAAGTCTAACACTTGGTCAGATGATTTGGCTTGTGTCAAAATATCCAAATAAGAATTTATTTGAGATCAATGAAATTTTGCTTGGGAAAATATTAGGTAAAGGCATTAATGTTTTAATCGTCCTTCAATTTATCATTTTTTGTGCAAGTATTATTAGTGACTACATGCATCTTATACAAAGTACAGCACTACCAGAACAAACAATTATTATTCCCACAATCCTTTTTCTACTGTTATTGATCTATATTACAAATGGAGGCATTACAACCATTGCACGTTTTTGCATTATGACTTTCTTCCTAACAACAGGTATGGTTTATTTTACTCATTGGGCAGTAGAGAAAGGAAGTTTCAATCATATTTTTCCATTATTTAATTACAATGGTCAGGAATTTTTCGAGGCATTCAAAAAAGGCTATTTTACAATCTTAGGTTATGAACTAATTATGTTTTATTTCCCTCTTATTAAAGATCAACAAAAAGCTTATAAACATGCTTTAATTGGTGTCTGGATTAGTATCATAACATGTCTTCTAACTACTATAGTAAGTGTTATGTATAACTCAGAATGGCAACTTGAACATGTTGAATTTCCTGTATTAAATATCTTCAAAGCTGGTGGATTTTCTTTTGTTGAAAGAATAGATATTTTCGGTATGACACTTTGGGTATTTTTGATTTTGTCTACAGTTACTGTCTATTTATGGAGTGCAAAAAAAGGAGTGGATATACTAACATCTAAAAGAGAAAATAATTATTTATATTTCCTTGTGATTGCTATTTTCCTTTTAGTGAAGATGCCCTTTGATCAAGCAACCCAAGAAAAAATATTTTTAGTAAGTAATTACGGTGGATACATGTTAATTGTTTGGCCAATATTTTTAGGCTTTTTATATTTTCTTAGAAAAAAGCAGGTGCAATGATGATTCGAAGCAGTGTATTTATTTCCATATTTTTTTCAATACTTTTCTTGTCAGGATGTTCTCAAGATAAATCAAAGGTACCTTTAGAAGATGTTGCAATGGTTGGTGTCATGGCATTTGACTATATTGAAGAAAACAAAACAAAGTTAACCGTAGTAATTCCACAGTATTCTCCCGAAGCTAAAAAGAATATTCAAACGATTTCAGTTACTACTGATATCGTTTCTAACGGCATTATGAAAATAGGAAAGCTCTCTGATAAAAAGGTGGCATTAAATCAACTTCGTGTTGTACTTATTAATGATGATTTTGCAAGACAAGCAAAAGTAAGGGATATTATTGAGTATTTATACAGGAATCCTCAAGTTGGGAACAAAGTTTATATTGCTGTTGTAAAAGGGAGTGGAGAAGAAATATTGAAGGGACAGTACCCAGACAAGCAAAGTGTTATCTATTATTTAAAAGATTTACTACATCCTAGTGTGACGACGGCCTTTAATCCAAATACTGACATCCATAGTTTTATGTACACCTCAACTAATCCAGTATTTGATCCAATTCTTCCTATGTTAATCAAAAAAGACAGTAAAATTGATATTGAGAATATCGCACTATTTAGAAACGGTCATTTATTTGAAACAATATCTCCAAACGAAGCACTCATCATTCAAGCTTTACAAGGAAAAAAAAATCTGTCTCCGCTATATTTAAAGTTGAATAATAGAGACACTGAGGAGAAAATTATGTTAGATTTAATTAAAAGTAAGGTGAAAATAAAGAGTAATAAAAACATGAATTCCCCAAGACTAACTATTACATTGAAAATTGAAGGAATTCTCAGTGAATATAAAGGAAAATTAAAAAATAAATTAGAAAATAGACAAAATCTAACCATCCTTGAAGATGAAGTAAATAAAGAAGTCGAAACAGATATTAAACAATTTTTAGCAAAACTTAAAGAAATGAAAATTGATCCAATCGGTCTAAGTGAAAATTTCCGAATGTATCACAATGGAAAATGGACAAAAGAGATGACTAAGCAAACAATTAGTAAATTAAATGTGGATGTTCATGTAGAAACTTCAATACTTAGCACGGGTACTTTAAAATAATGCTCCTATTTGAGTATTACCAGATTGAGCCAACATTTGCGGACAATACACTGAATATTAAGGGCGTTAAATAGGCAGACATTGAAGTGGCTTCATCTTCATTTCAATTGCTGCCAAAATTACATAGATCGCTTTTCTTCTAATTCCTTGTCAATAATCCCGATTGCCCAAGAGAACATCCCAGTTGAACATCAATAATAGGTGGCATGGAGCCCGCCCAGCAACATAAAAACCCCGAATAGGTCCGCTTTTTCTAAAAGTGTCTACTATTCGGGGGTTAGTTCAATCAAGTAGATTCCCCTTTTAAATTTCTTAGCTTACTTCAAAAATCGCATAAAGAACTGAGCTTGACATGATTACTTTAATTTTAAAATGTAGTTTACTTAATTGGTGTGTGCGATGGCGCTGATTTCAATCAGTTGCTCTGGGAATGCCAAGTAATTCACGCCGATGAGGCTGCCGGCCGGTCGATGTTGACCTAGGTATTCCTTGAACAGCCTGAGGACTGGTTCGGAATGTTCTTGCGCATTTGTTAAATAGATTTCCATATAGGCGAGATTGGACTTTGTGACACCAAATCCCTCCAGTACTCGATCGAGATTTCCAAACGTCTGTTGGGTCTGTACTTCGATATCACCCTCGCCAAAGAACGAACCATCCATATCGTGGGAAAATTGTCCTGAAATATAGATAGTGCCGTTGACGCTGTAACCTTGGGTAATACCGTGATCCCAAAGACCGTGATCGTAGGTTTTAACAATAGTCATTTTTTCCTCTCCTTTACTTCAATGTAATGTCAGTATAAAATGAACGCAAACAAAAAAATAGTACGCACTTTTTTGATAGATACTACCTGAAAGGATAGTGTAAATATGAGTATGGCTGACTATAAAGAAAAAGGTAATGTTCAAGAGACCCCTTTTGGTTATACAATTTCAGTGATTGGTGGCAAATGGAAAATGCTTATTATTTACCTTCTGGCAGAAAACCAACCCGTTCGATTTAATGATTTGAAAAGAAAAATAGAAGCTATTACTTTTAAAACATTGAGTTCACAACTCAAACAATTGGAAGAGGATGGGATTGTTAGACGCAAAGAGTATCCTCAAATTCCTCCTAAAGTTGAGTACAGTCTCACACATAAAGCAGAAACCCTATTACCTGTTTTGGAACAATTATGTGAGTGGGGAGAAAAAAACAGCAATAATTAATCTCCTTCTGTATAGCTGATGAAATTAATAGCATCATCCGTTCCAAAAACGTGGAAGCATTTTTACGAGAGCAATTAATCATTATTAAATCAAAGTTTAACAAACCAGTTAATACAAACTAAAAAGAGTAGTACTTGTTTATTACACAAGTAGTACTCTTTTTAAATTTACTAGCTCATTTCACCCCTGTTAAGAAAACTAAACGATTCCCACTTGGGTCAGCTACTACAAAATAATTTTCTAGGTCCTGGATTTGAATAAATTGTTTTACATGATTTTTCATCTCAAAATAAGTTTTTTTTGTTGGAAGTTGAAATTGTACTTCTTGTAATCCACTATGCATAGAAAGTGGACGAGCAACATTGCTTCCTGACCAAGTGTTACCAGCAATATGGTGATGATAGCCTCCTGCAGAAACAAAGAAAGCATCATTTAATACTAGTTGAGATTCAAAGCCTAGTACTTCGTTGTAAAAAGCCAATGTTTTTTCTAAATCATCAACTCGCAGGTGTACATGCCCAATAGTTGTCCCCTGTGGTAACTTCCCATCTGTTTCAAATTGAGCAATATTAGAAAGCTCTTTAAAATTTAGTGGATTACTTCCCTCAGGATACTTATCCCAATCCTCTTGTGGCCGATCAGCATAGATTTCAATTCCATTACCTTCAACATCAGATAGATAGAATGCTTCACTATATCCATGATCACTTGCACTATCAAGTTTTGCTATTGGAATAATACGTTCAAAATGTGGGAAACGGTTTACTTGTTCTAATGGACTATCTACTGTTTCTTTGTTGCGAAGTATCTCAAAGAATTTCGTAGCAAAATCTTCTCTACTTGGAACAAGAAAGGCGATATGAAATAAGCCTGTACTTTTAGCAGGTTGAATTTTTTCAGCTGTCTTCCTTAATTCTAAAAGAACTTTTGTATCATTTTTTGCTCCTAAATAGGCAAAGTCTTCTGTCTTACCAAGTAATGTTAACCCCACTACTTGTTCATAAAAATCGATTTGTCTTGTTAAATCGATTACTTTTAAAACGACCCGTTCTACAGAAGTTGCAGCATCAATTGTATATTGAGGAAAAGATTCATCTAATTTTTCAATCATCTATAAAACCCCTCTTCTTTAATCCTTAGTTTTTCAATAGGTTTTATACAATTTTAATATAAAAATTAATACATGGCAAATTATGAGGGATTTTACTTGAATCAATTTCATAGATCTATCGTCTAAATATTCAATCTAATAATTCAGATTATTATTTAACTATACTATCCCCATCATATACCGATCTAGATGGTGCTTTCCGTGAGCAAGCGGTGAGCCTCCTCGGAAGTACTGCGGGGTCTCACCTGTCTCTCTTGTGCCTACTGAAAAAATGAAATAATATAAATTTCAATAGTATATATCTGCTATTACATAAAGTGGAATTAGCTCCGCTTTCCGTGGGCGAACTGACGAGCCTCCTCGTACGCTTCGCTTCCTGCGGGGTCTCGTCTAGTCCGTTTTCCCACAGGAGTCACCATGCATCATCTTCCGCTTCTTCGAATTGTGAAATTACCTCACATACAATCTATTTTTTAAAGAAAAAACTGTAGACAAACTCGAAATTCTTCGTGTTTGTCTACAGCCATGAAATCTTCTTTAAATTATTATTCTAATTAATCTACTTTGTAAAGAGATATTATAGTTTTCCTGCTTTTAAATCAGCGTGCCATTGTAATAATCCTGGAATATCTTCTTCTTGGATAGAACCATTTTCTTTGGCAGTTTGTACTAACGCTTCAAAGTTTGATAGACTTTTATATGGTACTCCTACTTGATCAAAGTTTTCTTGTGCACGAGGCAACATATAAGAATAAACGGATACAACCCCTAAAACTTCTGCTCCTTCTCGACGAAGTGCTTCTACTGCAGTAATACTTGAACCTCCAGTTGAAATGATATCTTCTACAACAACTACTTTTTGTCCTTCGCGTAATTTACCCTCTGTTTGATTACCTCTACCATGATCTTTGGGTTTTGAACGCACATAAACCATTGGTAAATCTAAAATTTCACTTACCCAAGCGGCATGTGGAATACCGGCTGTAGCTGTACCCGCAACAACTTCTGTTTCAGGGAAGTTTTCTTTAATTAATTCAGCAAGACCAGCTGCAATTGTTTTACGAACCTTAGGGTATGAGATTGTTAGTCGAGTATCACAGTAAATTGGTGATTTAATTCCTGATGCCCAAGTAAATAAGTCATTCGGACTTAGTTCTACTGCTCCTACTTCTAATAATCCTTGTGCTACTTCTTTTTGAATTGTCATATTTATTGTCCTCCCCATTGTGCTTGTACTGTGTGATACGCCTTTACTACATCATCCGCTTGTGTAATTGCGCGTCCCACTACGATATGTGTTGATCCATTTTCTTTTGCGAATGCAGGTGTTGCCACACGTTTTTGGTCATGTGAAGCACCGCCTGATAAGCGAATCCCTGGTGTAACCTTCAGAAATTCCTTGCCACATACTTTTTCGATTGCTTTTGCTTCTAAGACAGAGCAAACTACTCCATCAAGTCCAGATGCTTTTGCAAGCTTTGCATAATTAAGTACAGATTCTTCTAGTGTAGTTCCTATTTTTTGTTCTTGCTGCATTTGCTCTTCTGAAGTTGATGTAAGCTGTGTTACTGCGATTAATGATGGGCGCTTCTTACCATCAGGAGTACCTTCTTGTAATCCTTCAAGTGCTGCTTTCATCATCAAACTTCCACCAGCAGCATGAACATTTACAACATCCACACCTAATTTTGCTAAACCTCTCATGGCAGACTTAACAGTGTTTGGAATGTCATGAAGTTTTAAATCTAAAAACACTTCATGACCAAGCTCTTTTATTTTTTTTATAATGGATGGGCCTTCTTGTAAATAGAGTTCTAGACCAACTTTCACAAATAATGGCTCGTCGAACTGAGAGAGAAAGTTAAAAACTCTCTCTTCTGATGGAAAATCTAATGCGATCATCGGCTTATGTGTCATTTATCGGTGGCTCCTTCCCATAATATCCGTTAGTTTTTCACAGGCTAATTCATCTAATTTATGAGGGAGTGCATCAATGATATTCGGACATACAAAAGGATCTACAAAGTTCGCAGTACCAACAGCTACTGCACTTGCACCCGCAGATAAGAAATCAATGACATCTTCAGCATTTGTAATACCGCCCATACCAATGATTGGAATTTTCACTTGTTGGCTTACATCGTACACCATTCGTATAGCAACCGGTTTTACAGCTGGACCTGATAATCCTCCAGTTCCATTGGCAATAACTGGTTTTCCAGTGATGGGATTTAGCCGCATTCCGATTAATGTATTAATCATTGTTAGACCATCCGCACCACCTGCTTCAACTGCCTTTGCAATCTCTCCAATATTTGTAACATTAGGTGATAGTTTTACATATACAGGAACATTTGATACAGCTTTGACAGCAGCTGTTAATTCGCTAGCAGTTTTTGCATCCGTACCAAATTGAATACCACCACATTTTACATTTGGACATGAGATATTAAGTTCTAGAGCTTTCACATTTGGAGCCGTTGAAATTTTTTCTGCGACAGCTACATAATCAGCAGTTTCTGTTCCAGCTACATTTGCAATGATGGGTACATCATATTGTTCTAACCATGGTAATTCATATTCCATTACATGGGCTAAACCTGGATTTTGTAGGCCAATGGCATTTAACATACCTGAAGAGGTTTCTGCTACACGAGGCGTTGGATTTCCTTTTCTTGTTTCTAATGTTGTCGCTTTGATCATAATAGCACCTAATTTGGAAAGATCGTATAATTTTGCATATTCTTGACCAAAACCGAAGCAACCTGATGCAGGAATGATGGGGTTTTTCAATGTTAAACCAGGTAAATCTACTTGTAATCGATTCATAGTGCAACCACTCCTCTCGGAAAGACAGGACCATCTGAACAAATTTTTAAATAATCCTTTGCTACAGCATCTGTTGTCTCACATACACAAGCATAACAAGCACCTATACCACAGCCCATTCGTTCTTCAAAAGATAGGAATCCTTTTTTATCAGGAAATGCTTGCTCTAACGCTTTTAGCATTGGAATTGGACCACAGCTATAGAAAACATTAAATTCAGGGTTAAGCTGTGCTAATAAATCAGTAACAAACCCTTTTGATCCGTAGCTTCCATCAGCAGTCACAATATATGTGTCACCTAGTTCACTAAATTGTTTCTCATAAAAGACATTATTGATGGATTGGAACCCTAATACATGTATTGTCCGAACACCTTTTGCATTAAGCTGTTTCGAAAGTTCATATAACGGCGGTACACCTATTCCTCCTCCAACAAGTAATGCTGTTTCACCTGTTTCAGCCTCTTCCACCGGGAATCCATTTCCTAATGGTCCTAGTACATCGACTTCATCACCAGGTTGTTTTAAAGAAAGTATTTTTGTACCACGTCCACCAGCACGATAGAGCATTGTAAATTCCATATGTTCTGGATCAATTGAGCATATACTAATGGGTCTTCTAAGTAATGGTTCAAAGCTATCTGAAACACGAATGTGTACGAACTGACCAGGTTGTTTCATTTCAAGGGAAAGCTGACCAATTAAGGTCAGCTCAAAAATATCGTCTGCTATTTGTTTATGACGAACTACTTTCATTCTTTCTTGTTTAATCATGCGTGCACCTCTAACTCTGCTTTTGGCATAGCACTAGCTGTGAATGTCATCGATTCAATTACACGTAAAATTGCTTCTGCTGTATCAAGGGAAGTTAGACAAGCAACGCCATTTTCTACTGATTCACGACGAATTCTAAAGCCATCACGTGCTGGTTGTTTTCCTTTAGTAAGTGTATTGATCACTAGTTGAGCATTACCATTTTGAATAACATCCAATAATGTTGGACCGTTTGAGCCAATTTTATCTACTACAGTTGATTGGATACCAGCTTGTTTCAATGCTTCTGCTGTACCTGGTGTTGCTAGAATTGAGTAGCCAATTTCAACAAAGCGTTTTGCAAGTGCAATGGCTTCTGCTTTATCTTTGTCTGCAACAGTCATTAATACTGCACCATGATCTTCTATCTTCATGCCTGCTGCAACAAAACCTTTATATAGTGCTTTTTCAAGCGTACTGTCTTTCCCCATAACTTCACCTGTTGATTTCATTTCAGGTCCTAATGTTGTATCAACACGACGTAGTTTAGCAAAGCTGAATACTGGGACTTTTACGAACACTCCATCTTTTGCTTGAGCTAAACCAGTTGGATAACCTTGTTGTGTAATGGATTGACCTAGAATAGCTTTTGTTGCAACATTTGCCATTGGAATATTCGTAATTTTACTTAGGAATGGGACTGTACGTGATGCACGTGGGTTTACTTCGATTACATAGACAACATCTTTTGAAATTACATATTGAATATTCATCAACCCTATAATTCCTAAACCTTTTGCAAGTCTTGTTGTATAATCCACCAATGTATCTATATGTTTTTGTGATAAGTTTTGAGGTGGATATACTGCTATTGAGTCACCTGAGTGAACCCCTGCACGTTCGATATGTTCCATAATCCCTGGGATTAGAACATTTTCTCCATCGCAAATTGCATCGACTTCAATTTCTTTACCAGTTAAGTAACGATCGATTAATACTGGATGCTCAGGAGATGCTTCAACCGCATTCTCCATATAGTGTTTTAACTCATCTGTGTTGTAGACAATTTCCATTGCACGTCCTCCCAATACATAAGAAGGACGAACTAGGACTGGGTAGCCTATATCTTCAGCGATTGCGATTGCTTGTGGTGTATTTGTAGCTGTTTTACCTTTTGGTTGAGGAATACCCAATTCATGAAGAGCTTCCTCGAAACGATCACGTGATTCTGCTCGGTCGATTGCGTCAAGGGATGTACCTAAAATTTTCACACCTCGCGCTTCTAACTTATCTGCAAGGTTAATGGCTGTTTGACCACCGAATTGAACGACAACACCTTTTGGTTGTTCGAGATCGATAATATGCATTACATCTTCAATTGTTAATGGTTCAAAGTAAAGTTTGTCTGAAATAGAGAAGTCTGTTGATACGGTTTCTGGATTTGAGTTGATGATAATTGCTTCGTATCCTGCTTCTTGAATTGCCCATACAGAATGTACAGTTGCATAGTCAAATTCAACCCCTTGTCCGATACGAATTGGACCAGAGCCAAGTACGATCACCGATTCTCGATCAGAGCGAATTGATTCATTCTCATCTTCGTATGTGCCATAGAAGTATGGTGTTTCGGATTCGAATTCTGCTGCACAAGTATCGACCATCTTGTAAACTGGAATAATACCATGTTCTTTACGGAAGTCGTATACTTCTCCTTCTGTCATACCCCATAGTTTGCCAATTGTTTCATCTGCAAAACCAATTTTCTTTGCATGACGTAAAACTTCAATATCTTGTGGGTTTTCTTTTAAAGTAGTTTCATAATCAATGATATTTTTGAATTTATCTAAGAAGAATAAATCGATTTTGCTCCATTCATGGATTTGTTCGATTGTTACACCTCTTCTAAGCGCTTCGCCCAAGAAGAACAGACGTTCATCTCCTGCTTTTTTTACACGTTTTTCAATCCATGCATCCGATAGTTCTTCAGCATTTTTCATTTCTATATGTTTATGACCTGTTTCTAATGATCGAACAGCTTTTAACATAGCTTCTTCAAAATTACGACCGATTGCCATAACTTCCCCAGTTGCTTTCATTTGAGTACCTAAGTTACGTTTTGCCGTTTCAAATTTATCAAATGGCCAACGTGGAATTTTAGCTACAACATAGTCAAGTGCTGGTTCGAAGCAAGCATAAGTTTTTCCTGTTACTGGATTAATCATCTCATCTAGTGTTAAACCTACTGCAATTTTGGCAGCTAGTTTGGCAATTGGATACCCTGTTGCTTTTGAAGCAAGAGCTGATGAGCGGGATACACGAGGGTTTACTTCGATAATATAGAAGTTAAAGCTATTTGGATCTAGTGCAAGTTGAACGTTACAACCACCTTCAATCCCTAGAGCGCGAATAATTTTCAAAGATACATTACGTAACATATGATATTCGCGATCAGAAAGTGTTTGAGAAGGAGCGACTACGATCGAATCACCTGTATGAATTCCTACAGGATCAACATTTTCCATGTTACATACTACAATCGCATTGTCTTTTGAGTCACGCATTACTTCATATTCAATTTCCTTGTAGCCAGCAATTGATTTTTCAAGTAGGCATTGTGTTACTGGAGAATATTTTAAGCCTGATGAAACAATTTCATGAAGATCTTGTTCATTGTAGCAAATACCGCCACCAGTACCGCCAAGCGTAAAGGCTGGACGAACAATTACTGGATAACCAATTTTTTCAACAAATGCTTCAGCTTCAGCTAAGTTATGAATGATTTCTGATTCCGGTGTTGGTACATCTAATTCATACATTAGATTACGGAATAAGTCGCGGTCCTCTGCTTGATTAATCGCATCTAATTTTGTACCAAGTATTTCAATTCCTAGTTCATCTAAAATACCTGATTTATGAAGCTCAATTGCCATATTCAAACCAGTTTGACCACCAAGTGTAGGTAAGATAGCATCTGGACGTTCTTTTCGTAGAATACGAGTAACAAATTCCAGTGAGATCGGCTCTATGTAAACCGTATCTGCAATTTCAGTATCTGTCATAATTGTTGCGGGGTTTGAGTTAATCAGAATAACTCGGTAACCTTCCTCTTTTAGAGATAGACAGGCTTGCGTACCTGCATAGTCGAATTCTGCTGCCTGTCCAATAACAATTGGACCGGAACCGATTACTAAAATGGATTTAATATCTTGACGTTTAGGCATGTTGTTTTTGCTCCTCTCTAGTATTGTTATTCATTAACTCGATAAATTCATCGAATAAGTGATTAGGATCTTCAGGTCCAGGTGAAGCTTCTGGATGATATTGCACAGTGAATACTGGATATTTCTTGTGACGTAAACCTTCACAAGTTCCATCATTTAAGGCAACATGAGTCACTTCCAAATCTGTTCCTTCAAGTGAGTCACTATCAATCGCAAAGCCATGATTTTGAGAAGTTAATTCTGTACGACCTGTGCGAAGATCTTTTACCGGATGGTTCGCACCACGATGTCCAAATTTCAGTTTGAATGATTTTGCCCCACATGCAAGTCCGAATAATTGATGCCCTAAGCAAATGCCGAAGATTGGCACTTTTCCAATTAATCCTCTTACCGTTTCGATTGCCTCAGGTACATCTTGTGGATTTCCTGGTCCATTCGATAACATAATACCGTCAGGATGGTAAGCTAGAACTTCTTTTGCAGTAGTATTATATGGTACAACAATGACATCACAGTCACGTTTGTTTAATTCACGAAGAATCCCATGTTTCATACCGAAATCCATTAATACAACGCGTTTTCCACGTCCCGGAGATGGATAAGCACTTTTAGTAGATACTTGAGCCACTTGGTCTATTGGAAATGTTGTGTTACGTAGACGATTTACTACTTCTTCTACATTTACTTCTACGCCTGCTGCTGAAAGATACCCTTTAACTGCCCCTTCGTTACGAATCAAACGAGTTAGTTTTCGTGTATCTATTCCTTCAATACCAGGAATGTCTTTCAACTTGAAGTAGTCATCTAATGTTCCTTCATTTCGGAAGTTTGATGGTGCTTTTGCTAATTCGTGAACTACGAAACCTTTGATTGCAGGAGTAATTGTTTCAAAGTCATCACGGTTTATGCCGTAATTTCCTATTAATGGATAGGTCATCGTAACAATTTGACCGCAAAACGATGGGTCTGAAAGCGTTTCTTGATAACCTGTCATACCTGTAGTGAATACAACTTCACCATCAGATTCTTTTTCACTACCAAAAGCTTTTCCTTCAAATACTTCGCCTGTTTCTAAAATCAGTTTTCTTGTTGTCATTGTGCATCCTCCCATACAATATTACCTTCAAAGATTGTTAGAATTGGCCAACCTTTTGCCTCCCAACCATTAAATGGTGTATTGCGGCCTTTGGAAACAAATTCTTCAGCTTTAACTTCTTTCTTTTTCTCTAAGTCAATTAAGATCAAATCGGCTGATGTACCAACTTCAATTTTTCCGTAAGGTAAATTGAACAATTTTGCTGGTTTAACAGTCATCCAATCAATTAATTGTTTTAATGTCCATTTTCCAGTTTCAACGAATTGTGTATATAAAAGTGGAAAAGCAGTTTCAAAACCTACAATTCCAAATGGAGCTCCCACCATACCGCAACATTTTTCTTCTTGTGTATGAGGAGCGTGGTCAGTAGCAATACAATCGATTGTACCGTCTAGCAAGCCATCATGTAATGCTTGCCAATCCTCATTTGCACGAAGTGGTGGGTTCATCTTCCAATTAGCATCATCTGATGGGATGTCCATTTCTTCTAATAACAAATGATGTGGACAAACTTCAGCAGTGACATTGATTCCTGCTGCTTTTGCATCACGAACTACCCTAACAGATTCCTTTGTAGAAACGTGACATACATGATAGTGTGCACCTGCAGCTTCAGCTAGTAGCACATCACGTGCAATTTGTACGGATTCACAAATAGATGGGATTCCTGGTAAACCTAGTTCTTTATTTCGTTTTCCTTCGTGCATAACTCCATCATAAATTAATGAGTTATCTTCACAGTGAGCAACAACTGTCATGCCAATAGTTGCTGCATCCTTCATTTGTTCATACATTGTTGATGCCGCTTGTACACCTACACCATCGTCTGAAAAAGCAACCGCCCCGTGTTCTTTCAACTCTTGTAGATTTGTTCTTGCATCCCCTGATTGTGCCACAGTAAGTGAACCATAAGGAAGTACTCTTACAACTGCACTTTTCTCAATTAAACCATTAATTAAATTTAAGTTTTTTGCTGAATCTGGCACAGGCTTTGTATTTGGCATTGCACAAATAGTTGTGAATCCACCTTTCGCAGCAGATAGAGAGCCTGTAGCAATTGTTTCTTTATGCTCAAAACCTGGTTCTCGTAAGTGCACATGAACATCAACAAATCCTGGAGCTATAACATGACCTTTTCCATCAATTATTTCATCTGTTGAGTAATCTAAATGTTCACCGATTGCTGCAATTTTGCCATTCTCAATGAATATTTCTGTTGCTACTAAATCTCCTTGCTCATTCAACATCTGTACATTCTTTATAAGTTTTGTCATGTTCTAGCTTCTTCCCTTCAAGATATTTTCAACAATAGCCATTCTTACAAAAACGCCATTTTGTATTTGCTTAAATATGCGTGAGCGTTCGCATTCTACAAGTGACGAGTCAATCTCTACTCCACGATTTACAGGTGCCGGATGCATGATGATCGCACCATCTTTCATACGTTTTTCCCTTTCCTCTGTTAAACCATATTGTGCATGATATGCTTCATTGGAATAACCTTCAAAAGCTGCATCTCGTTCATGTTGGACACGTAGGAGCATGATCACATCGCTTGTTTCAATCAAATTATCCCAATTATGATGCGCCTCATACTCACCTTGCCATTGTGGTGGACAAACGATATTCACATTGGCGCCTAATCGATGGAGTGCTGTAATATTTGATTTTGCTACTCGGCTATGAGATACATCTCCAGCGATTGTAACATTTAATCCTTCAAATTTCCCGAACTCTTTGAAAATTGTGTATAAATCTAGCAAAGATTGCGAAGGATGCTGTCCGGCTCCATCTCCTGCATTGATCACAGATACGTTAATGCCATTTAATAATTCTTCATAATAGGCATCCTTTTTATGACGAATAACTACTGCGTCCATACCAATTGATTCTAACGTTTTCACTGTATCGTACAATGTTTCACCTTTTAATGTACTAGAGAACCCTGCTTCGAAAGGAATCACTGTTGCCCCTAAGCGGCGTTCAGCAGTTTCAAAGCTTGTTTTTGTTCTAGTACTTGGCTCGAAGAATAGGTTTGCTACTAGGTAGTCTCGTTCTAGTTGTGGTTTGGCACCCGCTTCAAACTCAGCAGCGCGTTTTAAAATTGCTTCGATCTCTTCGTTAGATACATTTTCCATTGACAGTAAATTTTTCATCATGTGCCTCCTAGTATTGTTGAAATAAAAAGCCTCCCTGGAAATCCAAGGAGGCGGAGGAAGGATATGACATGATAAGCTTGTACTCACCCCAAGCCTATCGTATCGAATCACCCTTCTGTGCCTCTCTGGGCAACTTTTAAAAGGTTTATTGTTTTGTTGTTTATTTGTTCTTTTATTTAGAAAGTTCTTCTTCTTTTTGAAGTTCAATATCCGGCTGTGCTTTTCCTGGCAAGATCAGGTTTAAAACAACCCCCACGATCGCAGCTAGAGCCATTCCTTGAATTGAGAATGTTTCAGTGAAGATGATTTTTGCACCACCGATTCCTAGAATCAGAATCACTGAAGCTATCACTAAATTTCGTTTATCATCAAAATCAATTTTGTTTTCTACAAGCATTCGTAAACCACTTGACGCGATAATACCGAATAATAGGATTGAAACCCCACCAAGGACTGGAGTAGGAATCGTACCTACAAGTGCCATTAACTTACCAGAGAAGGCTAAGATCATAGCGCATACTGCTGCGCCTCCGATTACCCAAACACTGAATACGCGAGTCAAAACAAGCACGCCAATATTTTCACCATACGTTGTTTTCGGTGGACCACCGATTAGTGAACTGATTAATGTACCAAGTCCATCACCAAGTAATGATCGATTTAAACCAGGATCTTTAATAAAGTTACGGTTAACTACTTTCCCTAAAACTAATTGATGTCCAATATGTTCTGATATGGTTACGATGACGATTGGAACCATCGCTAAAAGTAATGTTGAGGTAATCTTAAAGTCGTAATCAATACCTGGGATTAAGAAATTAGGTGCTTGGAACCATTTTGCTTCAATGACTTTGTTGAAGTCGATTAAGTTTGTTCCGAAAACGGCATCTGAAATAAGTGATGCGATGTAACCAACAATCATTCCAATTAATATTGGCATTGTACTGATAACACCTTTAAAGTAGTTATTACAAATGATTGCTGCAATTAAAGTAACGATAGCTACTACAAAATAAGGGAGACTATAAACAGCATCTGGCGTGTTAGCATTTTTGTACATTGCCATATTGACTGCAGTTACTGCTAAACCTAAGCCAATTACCATAATAACTGGTGCTACTACAATCGGTGGCAAGATTTTCATAATCCATTTATAGCCTGTTTTCCAAATGAATAGTGATACAAGCCCGTATACTAATCCGACGGCCATAGCTCCAATCATGGCACTACCAGGTCCACCTGCATGAGTTGCTACTTGAATTGGTGCTATAAATGCGAATGATGACCCTAAATACGCTGGTACTTTAAACTTCGTTACTAATAAGAAAACCAGTGTGGCAATACCACTCGTTAATAACGCAATCGCTGGTGATAAATTTGTTAATGTTGGTACCAAAATTGTTGAACCGAACATCGCAAACATGTGTTGCAAACTTAATGTAATCAACTGACCTGATTTAGGCTTTTCATTGATATCTAAAACAGCTTTTGACATATCTAAACTTCCTCCGTATTTTACGCTTTTACTCTAATCGTAAATTGCTACTAAATCTTGTTCATCTACTTCTACCATGCTTACTACAATTCGTTCATGGCTTGCAGTTGGAATGTTTTTTCCAACAAAGTCTGCTCGTATTGGGAGTTCACGATGACCACGGTCTACTAATACAGCAAGCTGGATTTGAGAAGGCCTCCCGATATCCATTACAGCATCCATTGCTGCTCGTACCGTTCTACCTGTATAAAGGACATCATCTACTAAAATTACTTTTTGATTTGTCACATCATACGTAATATCAATTTGTTGTACCAGAGCTTCTCCATTTGAAGTTTTAAGAGACAAGTCATCTCGATATAGAGAAATATCTAATTCGCCTGAACGAATTTCCTTTTTCTCTATAATATTAATTTTTTGCGCTAAACGTTTTGCAAGAAATGCACCTCTTGTTTTAATTCCTACAAGGATACATTCATCGATCCCTTCGTTACGTTCGATAATTTCATGTGCAATTCGTGTTAACGCTCTGTTCATCGCTGCTTGGTCTAAAAGCTCGGCCTTTTTTGTCAAAATAATGCCTCCTCTCTCTACCTTACAAGTTTCGTTTTTAAAGCAAAAAACCTCTTGAGCTAAGAGCCCAAGAGGATATAGGTATACTTATAGATATGTCAAATAAACTGTATATACGTACAGTAATCTCACATTCTTCGCATCCCTTTCCAGCCTCTCTGGACTGTCTTTAAAAGGTGAATATTAGATTTTCACTGAAGTTATTATAGGCTTCTAGGACTTAAAATGTCAATAGTTCTTTTTCAATTCTTCCAGTAGCTGTTTATAATCTTCAGGTAGTGGCGCTTCAAATTCTAAATACTCTTTTGTTGTTGGATGTACAAAACCTAAAATACCAGCATGTAATACTTGACCACCAAAATCAATTGTCTTCTTAGGACCATACTTTGGATCTCCAACTAAAGGATACCCAATATAATTCATATGCACACGAATTTGGTGTGTACGTCCTGTTTCAAGACGACATTCGATTAATGTATAATCCACACCAAAACGACCAATTACTTGGAAATGTGTTACTGCGTGTTTACCATTATCGACAACGCCCATTTTTTGACGGTCTTTTTGGTCACGACCGATTGGTGCATCAATTGTCCCTTTATCATGAGGAATATGGCCATGAACTAACGCTGTATAACGGCGTGTAACCGTTTTATCTACTAATTGTTGAACTAGCGATTCATGTGCCTTATCGTTTTTAGCGACCATTAATAGACCAGATGTATCTTTATCGATACGATGGACAATTCCTGGGCGCATAACGCCATTGATACCTGATAAATCTTTACAATGATACATTAAGCCATTTACTAACGTACCTGTTGTGTGACCTGGTGCAGGATGTACAACCATCCCCTTTGGTTTGTTGACAACCAGTACATCAGAATCTTCATAGATAATTTCTAAATTTAAATCTTCTGCTATAATTTCAAGCGGTTCTGGCTCAGGAGGTGTAACCGTAATGACATCTCCCTCTTGTACTTTGTATTTTTGTTTTATTGCTTGACCATTCACAACAACAAGACCATCTTGTACAAATCCTTGAATTTGGGTTCTAGACCAATCTTGTTGCATTGAGGCAAGAGCTTTATCAATACGTTCGCCTTGAACCTCTTCTGTTACAGTAAATGTGACTGACATTACTTCACCTTTTTCTTTGTTAGTTTATCTTCAAAGAGCATATACATAATTAGTAAAATTACACCAATTGTTAATGATGCATCTGCAATATTAAAAATTGGAAAATCATAATTGATCACTGGAATAATTACATGCACAAAATCGACTACTTCACCACGGAATACACGGTCGATAAAATTACCAATAGCACCACCTAATAATAACATTAGGCTGACTTGGAATAATGGTTTACCTTTTCCTTCTTTGTGATAGTAATAAATAATCCCTGCGATTACTACAAGTGTAACAAGCGCAAATAACCAAAATTGGCCTTGTAACATTCCCCATGCAGCACCACGATTCCGATGTGAATATAAGCCAAAATAAGGATCAAGTAATGTGATACTCTCTCCGTAATGCATATTTTTGACGACACTCCATTTTGACAATTGATCAAGTATGATCACGAAAATAGCTATTCCATAATATTTATACACAGCAAATCCTCCGTTTACTCCCGAATCTAACTTATTTTATCATATAATGACCTGAAGCGAAAAAACAGATCATCTTAAAATGATATATTGCATGAAGTGGAATTAGCTCCACAGAGTAGGCAAACTGACGAGCCTCCTCGCTTGTGCTCCTGCGATTACTCGTCGCAGAGAAAATCTCACTGTAGGGTCTCGTCTAGTCCGTTATTCTGCAGGCCATTGAATAATCTTCACAGAATTAACATCACACGAAGACAATACGAATGCATTTTCGAGGACTTACCATCTTCCGCTTCATAGACAATGTTCTAATAGATGTGGTATAAAACAATGATTTATTTAACGTTCATGTTTTTTTTCAAATCTTTGAATTATGAAATTGATTCACGTTAAAGAAAAATGACCGCTCACTAGTTGTGAACGGCCAACTTCTTTTTTTATTTTCTTATTCTACATCCGCATAGTATTTTTCAACTACTTCTGCACAATGTTCACATAATGTTGGATGGTTATGATGATGACCTACAGTTTTAGAAATAGTCCAACAACGTTCACATTTTTCCCCTTCTGCTTTTTCAACAGTTACAGCAACTTTTTCAGTTTTTACTACATTTGCTGGTGCATCTGCTAATGTACCACCAACTACAAATTCTGAAACAATATTAAGTTGAGCAAAATTGATATTTGCATCATTTAAAAGTGTAATTGTTTCATCATCACCATAAACCGTTACTTTTGCTTCTAGCGATTTACCGATTGTTTTTGCATTACGTGCTTCTTCTAATGCTTTTAATACAACATTACGAACGTTCATGATTTTTGCCCATTTTTCAGTTAATGCTGCAAAGTTTTCTTTTTGAACAGCATCTGGCATGTCGGTAAGTTGAACACTTTCAACGTCTTTATATTGTAGGTATGACCACATTTCATCTGTTGTGTGAGGAATAATTGGTGTCATAATTTTTAATAACGCATGTAGTGTATCATACATGACAGATTGCATTGCACGACGAGCATGGGCATCTGCTCCTTCAATATAAACAACGTCTTTTGCAATATCTAAATAGAACGAACTTAGTTCAGTTGCTACAAAATTATTGACTGCTTTATAAACCGTAGCAAATTCGTATTTATCATAAGCCTCACGGGAAGTTGTAATAAGATTTTGTAATTCCATATACATATATTGATCTACTTCACGAAGATCTTCATATGCTACATAATCTTTTTCTGGATTAAAGTCATGTAAGTTACCATGTAAGAACTTAAGTGTGTTACGGATTTTACGGTAAACTTCCGAAACTTGTTTTAACATATCCATAGAAATACGAACGTCAGCTGTATAGTCAACAGATGCTACCCATAGGCGAAGAATATCTGCACCGTATTGGTTCATGACTTTGCTTGGCGCAATAATATTACCTAATGATTTACTCATTTTGCGCCCTTCACCATCTAATACGAAACCGTGAGATAGTAAACCTTTGTATGGCGCATGACCGTTCATCGCAACAGAAGTGATTAATGATGAGTTGAACCATCCTCGATATTGGTCAGAACCTTCTAAGTATAAATCTGCAGGGTAACGAAGTTCTGGACGTTCTTCTAGTACACCTTGATGAGTTGAGCCTGAGTCAAACCATACATCCATAATATCATTTTCTTTTGTAAATTCGCCGTTTGGTGAACCAGGATGTGTGAATCCTTCAGGGAGTAATTCTTTTGCTGTTTTTTGGAACCAAATATTAGAGCCATGTTCACGGAACAATTCTTGTACATGAGCAATTGTTGCTTCTGTAATGATTTCTTCACCGTTTTCAGCATAAAATACTGGGATTGGAACACCCCATGCACGTTGACGAGAAATACACCAGTCGCCACGATCACGAATCATATTGTACAGACGAGTTTCACCCCAAACTGGTGTGAAATTTGTGTCGCGAATTGCTTGAAGTAATTCAGGACGGAATTTATCAATAGATGCAAACCATTGTGGTGTTGCACGGAAAATAACAGGTTTCTTTGTACGCCAGTCATGTGGATATGAGTGTGTAAAGAATGATAGATTTAATAATGCGCCCACTTCATCAAGTTTTTCACAAATTGGTTTATTGGCTTTATCGTAGAACATACCAGCAAATTCACCAGCATCTTCAGTTAAGCATCCTTTATGATCGACTACTGAAAGAATATCTAAGCCATATCGTTTACCAACTTGATAGTCATCTTCCCCGTGACCAGGTGCTGTATGAACACAACCAGTACCAGCTTCAAGTGTTACGTGGTCACCTAGCATAACTAGAGACTCACGATCAAATAATGGATGTTGCGCTGTTACATTTTCAAAGTCTGCACCATTGATTTCGCGGTCAATTTCTGGGTTTTCCCAGCCAAGTTTTTCTGCTACTTTTTCAAGTAATCCCTTGGCGATAATATATTTTTCGCTATTAGCTTTCACTACAACATATGTGAATTCAGGATTTACAGAAATACCCAGGTTTGCTGGCATTGTCCAAGGAGTAGTAGTCCAGATGATGAATTTTTCATCATTATTGACTACACCTTTACCATCTTTTACATCAAACGCTACATAGATAGAAGGTGATTTGATATCTTTGTATTCAATTTCTGCTTCTGCAAGTGCTGATTCACTTGATGGAGACCAGTAAACTGGTTTAAGTCCTTTATAGATATAACCCTTTTTAGCCATTGCGCCAAATACACCGATTTGACGAGCTTCAAATTCAGGTTTTAAAGTGATATAAGGGTTTTTCCAATCACCACGTACACCGATTCGCATAAATTGCTCGCGTTGACGACTTACTTGTTCATAAGCATAGTCTTTACATAATTCACGGAATTCAGCAATAGACATTTTTTTACGATCATGGCCTTTATTCGTTAAAGCTTGCTCGATTGGAAGACCATGTGTATCCCAACCAGGGACATATGGAACAAAATAGCCAGTCATTGAACGATGACGGTTAATCATATCTTTTAATACTTTATTTAACGCATGCCCCATGTGAAGATCACCATTTGCATATGGAGGACCATCATGAAGGATAAAAGCTGGACGGTCTTTTGTACGTTCAAGTACTTTTGCGTTAATATCCATTTCTTCCCATTTTTCTTGCATTTTCGGTTCGTTGTTTGGCAGATTTCCACGCATAGGGAAATCTGTTTTTGGCATCAATAGGGTATTTTTATATTCCATATTGAATAAATTCCTCCTTTAAAGTTTGGTTCTATTTCAAATGTAGGGATTAGACATCGAAAATAAAACGAACTCGTTCCAAAATATTGCTTCTCTCTCCACCGACTGGTAGTAGTATCCGAGGCAGTCATCTCCATACTAAATGTTCATATGAACACCCCTACAAAAAATATAGAACCTATAGTTTTTCGGTATTCAGCTTAAGTAGCTCTAAGAGCATCTTTAGCTAAAAAAATAAAAAACTCCTCATCCCAAAAGGGACGAGGAGGAGTTATCTCGCGGTACCACCCTAGTTGCGTCAAAATAACGACGCCTCTTTAGACACCGTAACGTGGTGTATACGAGAATGCTTACTTGGTTCAGCAATCTAGTTCAGGAGTGATCTTCTTTTATAAATGTTTCGTTTGAGCTTCCACTATCCTCAAATCGCTAGGCAGCACTTATAAAATACTGTCTCCATCGTAACTTTTTAATGATATATGTTGACATTATAGAAAAATGAAGCGATTCAGTCAAGTATCTTAAATTAATCTTGCGGTAAATCTAAACGTTCTAATTCTGATGTATCAACTTCATACTCCATTAAATGATCCCAATCATCTGATTCGATTAAATCTAGTTGAGCTTCTACAATCATTTTGAAACGATTTCTAAATACTTTTGATTGTTTTTTCAATTCTTCAATTTCCAAAGCTATGCGACGCGCTTTAGAAAGTGCCTCATTGACAATACGATCTGCATTTTTTTCTGCTTCTTTGACGATTAATTTTGCTTCTTTTTGGGAGTTGCGACGAACTTCTTCTGCTGCTTCTTGAGCAATAACAATTGATTTTTGTAGCGTTTCTTCAATTGAATTATAGTGACCAATTTGCTCTTTACTTGAAAGAAGCTTTTCTTCTAATTCTTTTTTTTCTTTTAATATTAATTCATAGTCTTTAATAATTTGTTCTAGAAATTCATTTACTTCATCTTCATTGTAACCTCTAAAACCACGACTAAATTCTTTGTTATGTATGTCAAGTGGCGATAACGGCATTTTTTTGCACCTCTCCTTAACAGCATTTATACATTATTATACCTTTGTCTATTAGTAACTTCATCTAGAATTACAAAATTTTTATTAAAAATTATGATTTCCGTTCAATTCGACCAATTTTAATGCGAATTTTCTCTTTTTTTGTTCTCCCTTCAATCGATTTTATGACTAAACGACCATATCCACGAATTGATACTAAATCTGATTCATGCAATTCAAAAGCCACTTGTTCCCGAACTGCAAAATTCACTTTTACTTTCCCAGCACTAATTAGCATAGCTGCCTTTTGGCGAGAAATAGGATAAATGGAAGCTAAAACAGTATCCAACCGCATTGAACTTGTTGTAAGCACCTGATCTATCCAGTGTGACTCAACAGGTAATAATGAAGCCCCTTCCGGTATTTCCTTTACATGTACTTTTGCTTTACCAATACTATCAAGGTTCACTATTACATATTCTAATATTTCTTTAGCTACAGCAAACTGTACTGTAGATTCAGCCAACCTAATATCACCAAATTTTGAGCGATCTAAGCCTATCGATAATAAAGCCCCTAATACATCTGGATGTTTCAATTGGATGAATTTTGATGGGAATTGCAGTTCACAAATTGCAATATTAAAATCTTCTTCAGATGGTTGAAAATAATCCGGATAAATTAGTAGTCGTTTACGTTCGGCCTCATCGAATTGTCCACTTGCTTCTGTTAATACACTACCATTTATTCCAATAATGGATGTGCTGATTAATTGTTGACGTGGATCTAAAAAATCCGTCAATTTAGGTGCATAACGATCTTCAACTTCTCTTTTCCAACCTACTACTTGTTCAATAAATGTTTTTTCTTCTGGTCTAAAATGTTGAAAAATTTCCTCCACCTTTTATCCTCCTATTAAGGTTACAAACTAATATAACTCTATATTCGAAATAATTAATAAAAAATCCCCACCATAGTATGGGGGGAAGAAAGATTAAATAATATAGATCAATAAATAAAAAACACCTTTTTGCACTAAATTTAAAACAAGAAGTGCTGCAATTGGTGAAATATCAATCATACCAATTGGTGGGATAAATCGTCTAAAGAAATCTAAATATGGATCACAAATTTTCGCTAAAAATCTCCCCACAGCAGAATTATACGCTGCTGGTATCCAAGACATTAGTATATACACAATTAGCGCGATTGAATAGAATTGAAACAGATAATTAATAATTATAAATATTGACATGGAAAGTTATACACCTCTATTGTAAATCTTCATAGTAATAATCTGAAATATTACCGTCTACTTCTACATTATCAGGTGTACACAAGAAAATATCAGTACCAATTCGTTTAATGTCTCCACCTAAGGCAAAAATAGTTCCACTTAAGAAATCGATAATACGTATCCCTTGATCTCGTTCAATTCGTTGTAAATTAACAACAACAGCTCGCTTATTTTTTAAGTTATCTGCAATATCTTGTGCTTCAGCATAAACTCGCGGTTCTGATAAAATAACTTTTGAAGTTTTTTGCGTAATACTGACGAGATTCGGTACATTTGAATACTCTACATGTTTTTGACGTTCTTTTACAGTTGGTTTTTTTACTGCTGCTGGCTTATTATTTATCGCGGGCTTCACTTGTTGTCTTTGAATTGGTGATGCGTGTTGTTGAATGGATTCATGTTGTTCAATTTGTTCTTCAACATAGTCATCATCTTCTTCTAGGTAGAAAAAGTTTTTTAGTTTATCTTTCACCTTCATTAGAATCCCTTCTTTCACTGCCAACTAGAGCTGTGCCAATGCGGACGAACGTAGCACCTTCTTCAATTGCAATTTCATAGTCGTTAGACATGCCCATTGAAAGTTCGGTACAAGGTGCATATTCATAACCTTTACTAGCAATCTCTAACTGTAATTTTTTTAGTTTTTTAAAAACACTTCGAATAAGCTCTTTGTCTTCTGTGTTAGGTGCCATTGTCATCAATCCTACCACACGAATATGTGGATAGTTTGATAATTGTTCGATAAAGGTCGGCACTTCTTCCGGTGTTAGGCCATGTTTTGACTCTTCACCTGATACATTAACTTGTACAAAACAGTTTACGGTATGATTGACACGTTTATTAATTTCTTCTGCTAAACTAATACGATCAAGCGAATGTAAATAATCAATCTGATCAATTACTTTACGAACTTTTCTCGTTTGCATTGAACCAATATAGTGCCAAGTTGCACGATTTTCAATTGTTTCATGTTTTTCTAATAATCCTTCAGGACGATTTTCGCCCAAATGACTTAAGCCGGCATTTAATGCTTCAATGGCACGTTCTGTAGATACCTGCTTTGTAACAGCAATAATTGTAACGTCAGAAACTTCTCTGCCAGCTCTTTGACAAGCCATTTGAATGCTTTTTTGAATATGTTGTAAATTATCAATAATTAATGTCATGATAGCCTCATCTTTTCAAAGATACTTGTTACCTAATTGTACCAAGCCTAGTGCAATTTATCAATGAATACCCTTATTTTTCAGTCTAATCCTTTAACTAAAATAACATCTTTCCCTACCACAATAATATCTTCAATAGGTATTTTTAACGCATCTTTCTGATTTCCAGATAATGACATGAATTTTTTGGGTTCTGCCACTACAAATGCTTCTACATATCCAGTATCTTTATGAACAACCGCATCTTCCACATATCCTAAAAAGCGCCCACTATTTGCAGCAATAATTTCTTTACGCTGAATTTCTGAAAAGCGCATTGACATCCCTCCTAAAGCATTTTATGTATACATATGAAAAAAAAGCATCAATCTTGTATATGAGATTGATGCTTCATGTAAGCTATTTGATTTAAAACTTTTCACTTGCTTGTTCTTGAATGGTTTTAAGCGCACTTTTTTCTAATCTAGAAATTTGCGCTTGTGAAATTCCTAAATCTTTCGCAATTTCTGTTTGAGTATGGCCATAATAATATCGTTTAGACAATATATTTTGTTGTCTCCTATCTAACTTTTGTATTTGTTCTTTAATGGATACATACGTTAACCAACGATCTTCTGATACAGTTTGATCTTTTAACTGATCCATCATATAAACGGGGTCTCCACCATCAGCGTAAATAGGCTCATGTAATGACATCGGCTCTTGAATAGCATCAAGTGCAAATAATATGTCTTCTTGTGGTAAACCTGTCATTCGTGCTAAATCAGTTAAATTAGGTTCACGTAATTCTTCAGTCAAAAATTGTTCTTTAGCTTGCATAGCTTTATATGCAATATCACGTAATGATCTAGAAACACGTAGTGGATGATGATCTCTTAAATGTCTTCTAATTTCACCTATAATCATGGGTACTGCATAGGTTGAAAATCGAACATTATGTGATAAGTCAAAATGATCGATTGACTTTAATAGACCAATACATCCTACTTGAAATAAATCATCAGCCTGTTCTCCTCTATAAGCAAAACGACCAACAATACTTAATACTAACCGTAAGTTACCCATCACAAGTTGTTCTCTTACTTCTTCTTGCCCACTCTGTAATGCAACAAATAATTGCCGCATTTCTTCATGCTTCAAAACAGGTAACGTGGATGTATCAACACCACATATTTCAACTTTTGTTCGCATATTTTGCCCTCCGGATGCTTTATCACTGTTAGTAAAATCAGTGTGTCCGAATCGAACAAATATATGCGCTTTATTTCTCTCCAAATTCAACCATTATGATGTCAATTGATTCAAATGATTACGCAATTCTTGAATAATTTTCTTTTCTAATCGGGATATATAAGATTGAGAAATGCCTAAATGATCTGCTACTTCCTTTTGTGTCATTTCTTCTTTTCCTGCAAGTCCAAAACGACACTCCATGATATATCGTTCTCTTTCATCTAATTTTTGGATAGCATGAAACATATGCTGACGTTCCATCTTTTTTTCTACATCATCCGTGATTAAATGCTCATCTGTACCTAATATATCCGATAGCAGTAACTCATTACCATCTCCATCTGAGTTTAAAGGTTCGTCTAATGAGACCTCACCTTTCATACGGCTTGTTTTACGCAAATGCATTAAAATTTCATTTTCAATACATCTTGATGCGTATGTAGCTAGTTTAATTTTTTTATCTGCATTAAAAGTTTCAATTGCTTTAATCAACCCAATTGAACCAATACTGATTAGATCTTCAATAGGGGTTTTTGCATTATCAAATCTTCTTGCGATATAGACAACTAATCTTAAATTATGCTCGATTAATATATCTCTCGCATGCATGTCGCCATTCTTGAAAGCAGTAATCATCTCTTGCTCCTCCTCTTTTTTCAAAGGTGTAGGCAAGGATTCATGACTACCGATATAAAATGTTCCAGTTTGCCTAAAGCTTGCAATTGCTTCTACTAACCAACGCCAAAATCGACGAATCATTATTAAATCCTCCATTCATTAAATGTGATATAAAGCAGTAAAATGTAGTATGGCATCTGCCTCTTGTGGAAACGGGGTGTTTTGAATAGTAATAATAAAAAAACCAGGTGATATTGGGCGAGTCTCTTCATCTAAAATAATCCATTTATCATAACGAAAAGCTAAGCTATAAGTCTTTTTCTCTTGAACAGTTGTAATTGGAATAACAGCCACTTTTTTTCGATACTTTTCTGGAAACATTTCCAAATCATATGGCTCCTTGACATCCCATTGAAACAACGCCATTTTTAATTTTTCTGGTAAATAGTCTTCTATTGCTTTATAACGTACAAAATGAACAGGTTTTCCAGATAACGGCTCAACTGTCGTATTTCCTGTATCTATAAAACATTTTAGAGAAATTGTAATTTCTCCTAAACGCAATTCACATAATTGAACTAGACGTTGTTGCAAGGTATCTCCCCTTGCAACTTGCAATCGATTTTTTAATAATAATAATCCTGCTGTTGATACAACTCCGCTTATAATGAACAAAGTAAATACTGATGTATTTATCCACAAAGGCTCGAATGCTGTAAATAATCCTCCTGCAAACAGAGCCCCGACAAAGCACATAAGCGCTCCCTTCCACCATTTGCGAATTTGCAAGCCAAAAGCAGTTGTAATCATTAAAACAAACGCAATAACCATCATGAGAAAATGGTGTCCAAAAATAACGATCCAAATACCAGCTAGAAAAGCACTGATTATTAGTCGCACTCTTTTTTGTTGCATATAACAAATTGAATTGGTAAAGGAAAGAATAACATAGTTAAATAACGCATTAATTAGTATCAATACTTCGCCATACAATTCACCACCTCCCACATAAAAAAGGTACCATATGATGACTTCAAAAAATGTCAAAGGGTGAACGTATAAAGCAGAAACTTTCCGACAGAATCATTCATTTTTCTAGGTTGATATACTTTGCAGTAACACCATTGTTCATATAAAAAAGACTATCTACTTAAAGTACTAAGTAGATAGTCTTCTAATTTTCATATATTAACGGCGTTTGTTTCGGTTTCTTAAGAATGTCGGAATATCCAATGCATCATCTTGTGAATTTGTTTGATATTGTGTTGTTTGACGTGGACTTTCTTGTATTGGTTGTAGAATTTCTTCTGTGCGCACTTCACGACTAGGTGCTTGATTCATTTGTGGTTGCTGACGAGGTGTTCCAAGACCACCACGATTTACATTACGTCCTTCAATTTGAACTTCCTCTTCTGAAAACTCAGTCGCAATAACTGTTACAACGATTTCATCTTTTAAGTTATCATTAATAACTGCACCGAAGATAATATTGACATCTTCATCAGAAGCTGATGAAACAATATCCGCTGCTTCTTGAACCTCATACAAGCTTAAATTAGAGCCACCAGTCATATTCATAAGTACACCTTTTGCACCATGAATAGATGTTTCAAGAAGTGGACTTGAAATAGCTTTTTTGGCCGCTTCTATAGCACGTGTTTCACCTGAAGCAATACCAATCCCCATTAAAGCAGAACCTTTATTGGACATAATTGTTTTAACATCGGCAAAGTCTAAGTTGATTAATCCTGGTACTGCGATTAAATCCGAGATACCTTGTACACCTTGACGAAGAACATTATCAGCTTCGCGGAATGCTTCAAGCATTGGTGTGTTTTTATCAACAATCTCTAATAAACGATCATTTGGAATAACAATTAACGTATCAACTGCTTCTTTCATCGCAGCAGTTCCAGAAAGAGCTTGTTTTTGACGTTTTTTACCTTCAAATGTGAATGGACGAGTAACGACCCCAACTGTTAACGCTCCAAGGTCTTTGGCAATTTGAGCAATTACAGGTGCTGCACCAGTACCTGTACCGCCACCCATACCAGCAGTTACAAAAACCATATCCGCACCGCTTAGTGCTTCTTCAATTTGTTCTTTACTTTCTTCAGCAGCTTTTTTCCCTACTTCAGGGTTAGCACCTGCGCCTAATCCACGTGTAGATTTTGCACCAATTTGCAATTTTACTTCAGCATTTGATAGTTTTAATGCTTGTGCATCTGTATTAACGGCGATAAATTCTACACCTTGTACACCATGTTCAATCATTCGGTTAACGGCATTATTACCGCCACCACCAACACCGATAACTTTAATTACAGCAAGTTGATCGTCATTTGTCTCAAATTCTAACATCTCTATTCCTCCTAAATTTACTAATAATGTGTAGAGAACATCGCCCTTATTATTCTAAAAATCTATTAAAGAAACCTTTAACTTTCGTAAGAACACCATCTCTATGCTCTTGTGTTTCAAATACAGAAGAACTTTTTGGTTGTTCTACATGGTATCCTTCATGTCCTGCTGGTACCAGTGGATCGTTATCGCTAACTTCTCTGTTGAATTGTGATTCTTTATATGCGTAACGTATTAAATTTACAGCTGCTGTATATTCAGGATCTCTTACGCCAATATAATCAGGTGCGTAAATCTTAACACTTGTTTGTAAGACATGACGCGCTAATTGCGGCAGACCTTCTAATTTTGCAACGCCACCAGTCAATACCACTCCGCCAGGCAAATCTTGAATACCCATTCGATACAATTCATCAATAATTAAATCGAAGAGTTCTTCAAGTCTTACGCCAATAATTTCGGATATGTATCTTTGACTAAATTGTTCTTTTGTATCTGCACCTATTACTGGAACCTCAAATAATTCATCTTCTGAAGCATCGTCATAATATGCATGTCCAAATTCTGTTTTAATATTTTCTGCTTGTTCAGTAGGTGTTTTTAAAACAATCGATAAATCTTTTGTAATGTGTTCACCGCCAACTGGAATCATCGCTGTATGCAAGAAATGTCCGTCTTTGAACACTGCAATAGTTGTTGAACCTCCACCAATATCGATGAATGCAGTTCCTCTATTACGATCATCTTCCGTAAGTGCAAATTCACCAGCTGCTAACGGTTGCAAATAAATCTGTTGAATTTCTAATCCAGCCTTTTCAACACAACGTAGGACATTGTGTAAAACTGTTTTTGATGTGGTAATCATCGTTCCATCCATTTCTAGACGAATACCGATCATTCCTCTAGGATCATTAATCCCATCTAACCCATCTACAATATATTGGATAGGAACAATATTGACCAATTCACGATCTGGTGGAATAGACATTAGTTGCGCCGATTCTATGACACGATCTAAATCCACATCTGTAATTTCACGATTCTCACTGTTAACTGCCACTACACCTTTTACATCATGTAGCTGCACTTGATTAGCAGGTATACCTAAAATTACTTTATGAATAGACATGCCTACCATTCTCTCAGCTTGATCGATTGCTTTTTTTATAGATTGTACAGTAGCATCAATATCTACAATGCTTCCTCTACGAATACCTGATGACTTGACATTACCAACACCAATTACATGCACAGTCTCCTCATTAACCTCTCCGATGAGGACTTTAACAGAAGAAGATCCTATATCTAAAGAAACGTATAACTCTGAATGATTCAAACTGTGGCACCTCCTTCAACAACTCTTAGTAATTATTCTATTGTAAAATTATGAACTTGTCTAAATAAATTCCTGAAAACCATCTAAAATTCCTTCATTTATACTGCTTTTTTTAACTTTTTATGCATTTTTTATTATTTCTATAGTGTTAAAAGCTAGAAATACAGTTTGTATCATTTAAAAAGATTCAAAAATACTATTAAAATAGGATTTAACTATTTACTTCTCCATTAAATAATCCAAATAGTACTCTCAAAATTTACTATTTCATTTCTAGTTAAACTAAGATTACTATATTTATCTCTTAATTAAAACTGATTGCTAGAATAAATAGAATATATTTAGATTATTTATACAAATTCCCGAGTTATTGGATGCATTTACTTTGTAGATGCCCCATACTCACTATTATAAGAACGATAAAAAGTCCCTACTTCTAAGTCAATTACACCTTTTTCACCCTTTTTAACTTGTGAAATAATGGATGGATAGTATTTCAATTTATCGGCCAATGTAGGGATCGATGCTCTTACTTCAAAACCATCATTCATGAACATTTGAATCGCATATGGGTTTGAATCATTTGGTAGAGCATTTACTTGAGAGATTAGAGAAATTAATTCATTATTTAACTCATTAAGTTGATGAATCATTTTCATCCTCGTTTTTTCATCCTCAAAGCCTACTAATATAGGCATATTCAAACTAGAAGGTGTATTATTTAAGTGTAAAATCGTACCATCACTTAGGACCAAATTATAATGGTCATTTTCTTTTAGATAGGCAACTTGCTGATATTCAGTCACAGAAATTGTAATATCATTAGGCCAATTCCTTTTTACTGATACGTTCTTAACTATTTTTTGTTCTTTTAATAGATTTTCAACTGTATTTCTTTTGAATTCCCATAGAGAATCCCCTTTTCCAAGGCCACTATGCTTTATGTAATATTCTTTACTCTTTAAGTGATTTCCTTCAACTGTAATTTTTGCAATATGACTTAAGGGAGATTGAAAATACAGAAGTGTCAGTAAGGTTATTACGAAAATAGCAATGAGCATGAGAAAACGGCGATTCGTTCTTTTTTTCCGTCGTTCTTTTAATGTCGGGATTCGTTCTTCGATATCAATAATCTTTTCCATACTGATCACTCCCTTTCAAAAAATTATCTTTGTTTCGAAAAATTCCATACAATTCCAATAGCCATCCATGTTACCACAAGGGATGTTCCCCCATAACTAATGAATGGTAAGGTAACGCCTGTTACCGGCAGCAACCCTGAAACAACACCAATATTCAAAAATGCTTGAAAACCAATCATTCCTATTAATGTTGCAATACAATACAAAGAAACTTTTAAACTTGAATTATAGGCTAATTTCAATCCAGCATACATTAGTAAACCAAAAGCACAAATGATAGTTGCAGCTCCGATAAATCCCATTTCTTCGGCAATAATAGAAAAGATAAAATCATTCTGTGGTTCTGGTAAGTATAAATACTTTTGTCGACTGTTTCCAAAGCCAAATCCATATAATCCTGCCGGACCTATAGCAAGTAATGATTGGATTGCTTGAAATCCACTCCCCAGTGGATCTGACCATGGATCTAAAAAGGCTTCTATTCTCTTTAGACGATAGGGAGCTGATAGAATTAGTCCAACCAATCCTAAAACACCTGCAATAATTAAGAAAGCGTAAAATCGAATTGGATACCCGGCTATAAAAAACAGTAGAAACACTGAAACGATTAAAATAAAGGCAGAACCGAAATCAGGTTGTAACATAATAAGAGCTATCGGTAAAAACAAATACAAAAAATGCCGCCAATGAATTTTAGATTCCGTAGCTTTTTGATTCGCCAAAATAAAACTTAGTTTGACGATTGTTGCAATTTTGGTAAGTTCAGAAGGTTGTAAGCTAAGTGGGCCAATTGCGATCCAGCTTTGAGAACCATTTCGAACAACACCAATTCCCGGAATTAATACAGCGACAAGTAAGAGTAATGAAAACCAATATAGAAGCGTCCAGGTCTTTTCCAATTGTAGCCCTTTATGACGGCTACAAATGAAAAAGGCAAATAACGCTACTGCTAAATAGATTAACTGTTTAACCAAAAAAGGTGCTGTTTGACCGTAGTGAATCTTCCCCCAGTAAGTTCCAGCAGAGTATACAAAAACAATGCCAATGACAGTCAAAAATGACGTTGCAATCATCAACCAAAGTTTCTCACGTTGTATCAGGCAAGGCATCCTTCCTATTACTTAATTTTACAGCTAATTTAATTTCATAACTGCTTCGATAAACAGATCTCCACGAGTTTCAAAGTTTGGATATTGGTCCCAACTTGCACATGCAGGTGAAAGTAAAATCACATCACCTTCATTTGATAATTCTGCCGCTTTCGGTACAGCCTCTTGGATATCCTTAGCATGAGCAATCGTTTTTACACCACAAGAAGAAGCAAATTCTGCAAAGCGATCTGCTGTTTGACCAGATACCACAACCGCATGAACATTTGACATAAATGGTCGTAATTCTTCAAATGAATGACCCCGATCTAAACCACCTGCTAGTAATACAATTGGTTGTTTAAATGCTGCAAGTGCACTACGAGTTGCAAGAGTATTTGTTGCTTTGGAATCATTGAATATTTTACGCTTCTTCCATTCACGAACAAATTGCGTACGGTGTTTGACGCCATTGAACGAATTTAAAACATGTTCCATTTTATCTTTCGGACAATTCATAATAATAGCTGCCGCTACTGCTGCAAGAACATTCTCTAAGTTATGTTTTCCTGGTAAAGCAATAATATCGCGTTTCATAAATGGTTTACCTAGCCAGTAAATCATTTCATCATCTGCACTAATTCCAGCTTCATTGATATGGGTTGTTGTAAATGGAATTAAATGAGCATTTGATTTTCGAGCATACGAAGCCACTATTTCTTGATCTGCATTATAGATTAAATAATCTGTTGCATCTTGGTTACGTGTAATACCAAACTTAGCATTACCATATGCTTCCATAGATCCATGATAATCGATATGTGCTTCAAATAAATTGGTCCAAATCGCAATTTTAGGTTTAAATGTTTCTGTCCCCATTAATTGGAATGATGATAATTCAGTCACAATAATATTATCGGCTTTTGCGTTTTCTGTTACAGTGCATGCAACTGTACCAATATTACCTGCGATTAATGGTTTCAAACCGCCTTGGTTTAAAATATGATATAACAATGTAGTGGTGGTTGTTTTACCATTTGAACCTGTAATCCCAATCATTGGAGCCTCACTGATTAAGTAAGCTAGTTCAACTTCCGTCCATACAGGAATTCCACGCTTAACTGCATCCTCTACAATAATATTTGAATATGGAATACCAGGATTCTTAATAACTAATTCGAAGCCTTCATCTAACAAATCTTCTGGATGACGACCACAAATTACAGTAATTCCTTGTTGGAGAAGTTTTTGCGCATCCTTATTTTCTTCAAATGGTTTTGCATCATTTACTGTTACAAATGCCCCCATTTTATGAAGTAATTCCGCGGCTGCTACGCCACTTTTAGCTAGACCTAATACTAATACTTTTTTGTGTTCCATAATGGTTAAGTTTTTCATTATAATACCTCCGGAACCACTGCGATCAATGCCGCCACTAATGCTGTTAACCAGAACGTTAGGACAATACGCCATTCTGACCAACCTGATAGTTCAAAATGGTGATGTAGTGGACTCATTTTAAAAATTCTTTTACCTGTTAATTTGAAACTTGTTACTTGCATCATAACAGATAAAGTTTCAAGGACAAAAATTATTCCGATTATTAATAATAATAGTTCTTGACCAACTAAAATGGAAAGCATGGCTAAAGCTCCACCTAAAGCTAGTGAACCTGTATCTCCCATAAATACTTTTGCTGGGTTTGCGTTAAAGATTAAGAAACCAAGTAATGCACCCACAACAGCAAAGGCAAAAATAGCAATATCCAATTGATCATTTAATAGTGCTAATACACCGTAAGCTGCAAAAGCAATAGAAGCTGTTCCCGATACTAATCCATCTAATCCATCTGTTAAATTGACTGCATTTGAAAAGCCAACTAGCCAGAAGACTAAAAACAGCATATAGAATACACCTAAATGGATGGCAAAATCAGTAAACGGAATTTGAACTGTATTATGAAACGTTCCTAATTTCATTAAAAAATAGGCCGCAATCGAAATAACAATTTGTGCGATTAGTTTCTGTAAAGAAGTTAATCCTAAATTTCTTTTGAAAATGATTTTTAGTCCATCGTCTAAAAATCCAACTACCCCGAATCCAACTAGAACAAGAATCAAAATAATTGTTTGAGATGTAAATGCACCCTTTACAAAACTCATAATGATTGTTGTTGCAATAATGGATAGTAAGAAAATGACACCACCCATTGTTGGGGTACCTGCCTTTTTCATATGTGATTTTGGTCCTTCTTCCCTGATGCTTTGACCAAATTTAAAACGTCTTAACATAGGGATGATAATCGGCCCTAAAATGACCGAAATAATAAATGAAATTGCTAAAATAATTAGCATTGTTGCGATTGACATGAAAAAATTCTCCTTCTAACCTTCTTTAGTACATGTACTATCATAGTAGTTTCGGTTACATTTTTAAAGACTAACATTACCGATTTTCTAAATAAACGTGAATAGTCCCATCTTTAACAATTTGTGCGTCTGCTTTTGGAAGTTGAGAAACAATTGTATTACCTTCTCCATGCCATTCTAATCGAAACGGATACAACATTTCTGTAATTTCTTTTTTCGTTTTACCAACTAAATTAGGAACTCGAACTTTTTCAATATCCCCCCAACGATATTGTTTTTCTAGCTGATCTTTTCGATCTGTTATCCCTACAATTGGATGAATATCTTCAATAATCTGCCCAACAATTGGAGCTGCAATGACACCACCAAATTGAGAACCATGTTTTGGATTATCAATCGCTACATAAACAACAACTTTAGGGTCATCTGCCGGTGCAAAGCCGATAAAGGAAACAATATATTCCCCATCTTTATAACGGCCATTTTCAGCTTTTTGAGCAGTCCCTGTCTTTCCACCAATTCTCAGATGATCTCGATAAGCCCCTCTTCCTGATCCGTTTGCTACAACAGACTCTAACGCTGCACGGACCTTCGCTGATGTTTCTGGACGAATTACTTGACCTTTCTGAATCGGTTTATATGATTTAAGAACTTTACCGCTTTCACTATTTAAAATATTTTTAACAATATAAGGTGTCATCAATTTTCCACCATTAACAGCAGCGGAAACAGCCTGAACCTGCTGTATAGGTGTAACGGATATCCCTTGACCGAATGAGGTTGTTGCATGTTCTACAGGACCATAATTTTTGGGTGAGAACAGGATCCCTGTGGATTCCCCAGCCATATTAGAGCCAGTTACCTGTCCAAATCCAAAGTCACGGATATACTGTTGAAGTTTGGTAGGTCCAACACGTTTCCCTAATTCAATAAAACCTGGGTTACATGAGTTTTCAACTACTTGAAGAAAGGTTTCTTGTCCATGTCCTTCACGTTTCCAACAACGAAGTCTAGCTCCCTCTACCATGGAATAACCAGGATCATAAAATGAATCTTTTTGTAAATCGACTACATTCTCTTCTAAAGCTGCACTTAATGTAATGATTTTAAATGTTGACCCAGGTTCATAAGTCATCCAAACCGGCAAATTACGATTATAAATCTTCGAATCTACTTTTTGATAATTTGCTGGATCATAAGTTGGAAAAGAAGCTAATCCTAGTATTTCTCCAGTATTAGGATCCATTGCAATCCCGATTGCTTGATCCGCTTCATATTTTTCCATAGCTTGTTCCAATTCTCTTTCAATAACCTTTTGGACATCTATATCGATGGTCAACTCTAACGATGCACCATCTTGCCCTTCTCTCCACCCATCTTCTACATGTGGTAAGTTGGCACCTTTTGCATCTGTAAATAATCGAATAGCCGATTCCTTTCCTAATAACAGATCATTATATTGGTATTCTAACCCTGCTAAGCCTTGCATGTCACTACCGGTAAATCCTAATAATCTTGAAAGTAATACACCATATGGATAATCCCTCACATAATCTAACCCTGTATAAAGCCCTGGAATTTGTAACTGTTGGATTTTCTCTGCTAAATCATAAGAAATATTCTTACCTTGTGGCGTTAATTTTACAATAAAACCAGGTTTCTTTAGTTTGTCTAACAAATCTTTTTCTTTCATTTGTAAGATAGGTGACAATTGTGCTGCAACTTTTTCCGGTTCCTTGTTTTGAGCAGGCATAAAATATAATGTTGGGGCCAACTTATTGCCTACTAAAAGTTTTCCATTGCGATCTTCAATATTGCCTCGTAAACTCTTCATGGGAACTTCACGATCCCAGTTCTCCTCTGCTTTTTTGGTCAGAAAGTCATGTTGTATAAATTGAACAACCATTAATTTTCCAATAAGTAAACAACCTAAGCAGAAAAAAATCACCAATACTAATTTTAATCTCACACTTGCTTGTTTAGTTACCCACATTGTTCGACAAATCACACCTTTTTACATTCAAAATATGATTGTAAAAAGGTGGCTATGCTTGATCGCTAACATTCTTTTAAAATTACTTATAGTTTTGTTGTGGTTTTTCTAATGTTAATACTAATTTTTTGCTTCCGTCATATACTGTATCAGCTTTTATATTTTGCTCTTGTACATACCCATCACCTTTTACGTCAATCTCTATGCCTGATAGTGATTGATACGTTAAAATATCACGTAGTGACCATCCTTTAAAATCTGGAATTTTAATATTACCTGAAGTTTTAACAAATATATGACTTTCAGCTAATACTGTCTGGCCTTTTTTCGGATATTGATCTGTTATTTTTCCTTTTGATCCAATAACTACTGGCTGAACATTTTTAGTTTCTAGATTAACAATAGCTTTTTCTGATTCTTGACCTACGAAATCATCCATTAAAATTGATTTTGAAGTAGTCGTTTTAGATGGTTTAATATTCAAGTATTTCAAGCTACTTTCCATCACTGTATTAAAAACTTTAGACGTCGGCTCTGAGCCTACTTCTGTTAAACCTAAATGTGGTTTTTTAATTGCAATATACATGATTAACTTTGGATCTTTTGCAGGAGCCATACCTAAAAATGAGTAAAGAAAATTATTCTTTCCCCAATAGTAACCACCATTTGGTTTAGGAATTTGTGCGGTACCCGTTTTACCAGCTACTTCGTATTCCTTACTTGCAAACTTTTGAGCTGTACCTTTTTCAGATGTTACTGTTGTAGCTAATGTTTCCCTAACTAGCTTAGCTGTTTCAGCAGAAATTGGGTTACCTTTTACAATCGGTTTATGTTCTTTAATTATTTTACCTGTGTTCGGATCAACAACCTTATCAATTACATAAGGCTGCATCATTTTACCATTATTTGCAACTGCAGTAAGCGCCTGAATTAATTGAATTGGTGTCACTGTAGATCCTTGACCATAGGTTGTTGTAACTCGGTTAATTGGATATTCATCTAATATTTTACCAGTGGCTTCGTTTGGTAAATCAATACCTGTTTTTTGACCAAAACCAAATTTCCTCATGTAATTAATAAATGTCTTATCACCAATTTTTTTTAGCAGATTTGCCATACCAACATTTGAGGATCGCTGAATCCCTTCTAAATATGTAATCCTTCCCCAACCAACTTGGTTTGCATCACGAATCGTACGGTCATAAACTGTATATTGACCTGATTGGAAAGTGTCGTTTGGATTCCATTTACCTTCTTGAATTGCTGTTGAAAGTGTAAATGTTTTCATTGTTGATCCTGGCTCAAGAGTAGTTTCCGTCATTTCATTTATCCAACTGTTATCTAAACCTTCACCAGTCTGAGGATTAAATGTTGGACGTTGTGAAACTGCTAATATTTCACCAGTTTTCGGATTTGCTACAACTGCAACCATTGATTCTGGATTATATTGTTTGTAAACCTTGCTCATAGAGTCTTCTAAGAAATTTTGAATGGTTCTATCAATCGTAAGATAAACATTATCTCCATCTTTCGCTGTTTGGACCATCTTTTTACTATTAGGTAATAAGTATCCTAATAAATCACTTTTATAATGTACACTCCCATTTACTCCGGATAGCTCTTTATTATAAATAGCTTCTAACCCCATTTTCCCAACTGTAGGTGCTTCTGGAGTGGCATCATTTTGTTTTCGAGCTATACCAATTAAATTAGATGCAAAAATACCATTTGGATAAAATCTTTTTTTATCTTCCATAAAAATAATGCCAGGTAGCTTTTCTTTCATGATTTCTTTCATGGTTGTATGATTAACATCACGCCCCGCTGACCCAAACTCTACTTGATAGGTATCCTTATTTTCAGGAGTAAGTATTTTATAGATTTCTTCTTCATCCAAATTAATATATTTTGCTAAAATAGCAGCTGTTTTTTTAGGATTTTCCACGTGCATTATTCTATTTGTACCTTTGGATGCTTTAGGATTGACAACAGCGACTAAACGATAGCTAATAGCATCTTGAGCAATAACTTGTCCATGTCTATCTAAAATATCCCCTCGATCGGCTGTAATAGTTCTAGTCTTCTCATATCTCGCTGCTGCTTTAGCAGCTAATTTTTGACCTTCTGCTTGCCCTGTTACTTGAATATAGAAAATTCGAAAAAACATTAAAAAAAATAGGAGCCCATAGATGATTAGCATCGTGGAGGCTCCCCATTGAAACTTACTCTTTTTCATTGTCCTGACACTACTTTCACGTTATTTTCGTTGAGTTTTAACCCCAAAGCTTTTGCTTTTGTCCAAATACGATCATATGTTGAAAGCTCGCTTACTTCCATAGACAATTCTGAGTTTTGTTTTTTCACTTCATCTATATTCATTTCAGTTTTTTGAATTTCAACTGAAGTGTTATTGATGGAAGATTGAACGTTTAAATTCATTACAGCAATTACCGCAATCACTATAACCATTGCAATCATCAGAACTTTTTCTATTTTTGTAAAAATACTTTTAATAGGTTTAGTTGCAGTTTTCGGGACATGCCTTTCTGGCGCAACTGGTTGCTGGGTATAGATATACTGTTCCTTCTGATCAAGTAGTGCCATTTTATCAACTCCTCTTAGTCTTTTATTCTTTCAGCGATGCGTAGTTTTGCAGATCGTGCACGATTATTTGCCTCTAGTTCTTCTTCCGTTGGTATTATCGGTTTTCTTGTGACTAGTTTTATAGATGGTGCCAAATGTTCTGGAACTATAGGTAAACCCGGTGGCAACTCAGGAAGTGAAGAAGCTTCTTTAAAAATTGTTTTACATAAGCGATCTTCAAGTGAATGGAAGGTAATAACACTAACTCGTCCACCTATATTAATGACATCAAGCGCTTGTAGCAAAGATTCTTCTGCTGCCCCTAACTCATCATTAACAGCAATACGTATTGCCTGGAAAATACGTTTTGCAGGATGGCCACCTTTACGTCTTGCTGCTGCTGGTATTCCTTCTTTGATTAGCTCTACTAATTGCCCCGTTGTACGAATTGGCTCTTTTGTCCGTGCTTCTTCAATTTTTCGAGCAATTTGTTTTGAAAATTTCTCTTCCCCATAACGATAAAAAATTCTAACTAAATCGTTGTAATCCCACTCATTGACCACGTGATAAGCAGTAAGTTCTGCAGTCGTATCCATGCGCATATCAAGTGGAGCATCTTGATGGTAACTAAATCCTCTTTCAGCATTATCAAGCTGTGGTGATGAAACCCCTAAATCGTATAAAACTCCATCTACTTTAGAAATCCCTAAATTAGCTAATTCTTCTTTCAAATAACGGAAGTTTGAATGGACAAAAGTTACACGATCGATATAAGGAGCTAAACAAACTTTTGCATTGTCTATAGCAGTTAAGTCTTGATCAAAACAGATGAGGCGTCCTTTATTAGATAATTGGCTAACAAGGTACTCACTATGTCCTGCACCACCTAAAGTACAGTCCACATATATACCGTCAGGACGAATGTTCAATCCATCTACGGTTTCTTTCAGTAATACGGTCGTATGATTGAACAACTGAAATCCTCCTCTTTGTTGTTATATATCAAAGTCAATCATATTCTCTGCAATCTCGTTAAACGAATCCTCTGATTCAGCAAAGTATTCTTGCCATGATTGCTGTGCCCAAATTTCAATTCTATTGGACACACCGAGAATCACACATTCCTTTTCTATATGGGCATATGAGAGTAAATTCATGGGTATGTTAATACGGCCTTGCTTATCGATTTCTACTTCCGTTGCACCTGAAAAGAAGAAACGTGTAAATGCACGCGCATCTTTTTTGGTAACAGGCAATTTTTTTAATTTTTCCTCAAGTTTTTTCCACTCTTCAATAGGATACCCAAACAAACACTGATCCAATCCTCGAGTGATCACGAAACCTTCTAGAAAATGTTCTCGAAATTTTGCTGGTATGATTAAGCGGCCCTTTACATCGATGTTATGTTGATATTCACCCATGAACATGGTACTCACCCCACTATATGAAAATAGATTACCACATTCCCCCACATTCCACCACTAATTCATAAATAATTCAAGGGTGAATTTTAAAAATGTGTATATTGTACTTATAATCTTGTCCTAGTCTACATTTTCAAATAATTATAGATAATTTATGCCATTCAATCGTATTATGTAGAATACTTTTTCTTTTCAATAACTCATGCTATTACTTTTCTCACAAAAAAAGGTTATCTCAAGTGAGATAACCTTTTAATTTCTATTATTTTTGTATTTTTTATCAAAGAAACTTTTCTATTACTAGTTCCATGGTTATAAAAAAATCGCATTGTGTTTCCCATTTATTGCAAATGGCAATGACAATATTTCTTTCACTAAGTCTTCACCATACTCATTCATAAACTGGAATGGATTGAAAGTTCTTTCCTGTAATCCACCACCCGGTAGTATACGATCTTCTATTATTCGATATTTTCTTAATTCCACATCATGTTTTAACAATATTTCTTGCTCAATTTTTCGCATGATAAAATCAAGTTGCGCTTCATGGAAACTTAAGTTTTTATCGACTAACTTTTCTAGATGAATGTTATGATTACGTAAATGTTCCTGTAATCCTTCATATTGCGACTGTAATAGTTGTTTTGTCTTTTCAATTACCTTTTTAGCATCAGTATCATAGACTTTTTCTTCATAAGAAGTTTTTAAAACGGTTGTTTTTCCTGCAAGGGCATCAGCTACAGAAATTTGTAATTCATCAAGTATTGACTGTACTTGACGATCAACAATTGTGATATTCATACGCGGTACAAAAACCGGTACTTTCATATTTAGTGTTTCAAACGCGTCTTTTAACGTAGACCAATAAGCTAATTCACCAGGACCTCCGACAAATGCAAGAACCGGAAATACCATATCTTGCATTAATGGTCGAGTAACAACATTATTACTTAAACAAGTTGGATTTTCCTTTGCTAAAGTTAGCATCTCGCTCTTTGAAAATTGAACATTTGCCATATGATTGATAAATTTACCATCATGTCGTTCTAATAAAAAGCGTTCACCATCTCTTACATAGAATAAGTTAGCGGCTTCTTTTGTCGCCCCGATTGGTGTTCCATATCCGAGTTCAGCAAGATCTGCTTCACGAATTGTAACGACATTTGCAATTGTTTCTGAATGTTGAATGAGTTGTTCAAAATAAGGCGCTTCATATTCACGTAATTTTGGATTAGCCGCATCAATAAATAATAATCCCTCTTCTTTAAATAACCAATTCATTAATTGAACAAAGAAATCTGTATAAGTTGTGCTCTTTTGTAGTATAGAGTCTATGTTTGTTAATAGTTTTTCGGTATACACTGTTTCGCCATACTGCTTAAATGTTTCATTGATCAATTCACGGGTCATTTCAACATCTAACCGAGTAGTAGATGCCATCTTTTTGCTTTTTGAACGTTCACCATAAATATGTTTAACTAAACGACCATTGACCGCTGTGAAAGTATGATTAATTTCATCAATATCATGATCTTCTCCCGCAATCCAGAAAACAGGGACAACTGGTATACCTAAATTTTCACGTTGCTCTTTTGCTAATAAAATGACTGAAATTGCCTTATGAACAGAGTATAGAGGGCCAGTTAACAACCCAGATTGTTGCCCTCCAACAATAACCACTGCATTATCCTCTAATTCTTGTAAATGCTTTTCAGCCTTATCGGAGATTTCTAAAGGCTCCATAAAATCACGTATAATCGCTACTAAGCGCTCACGACGAATAGGGTGATTTTGTAGGTCTTCTAAACGTTTTGAAAATGATTCTGATCTATTCGGATAATGAAAAAATGATAATATAGATGATTTCTGATTCCGATAATCATCAAGTAAAGGATTCGTTACAGGAATCTCAATTTGCGCCAATTTCATAATATTGTAAACTCCTCTATCATAGTTAACTATATTGAAGTATAGCATTTAACGAGCAATTATATAAAAAATTAGCTCAGCTGTTTAAATGAATGATAATTTGATGGATTAATGCAACGATTAGTATTGCCATGTATGTAAACGAAAGAACTAAAAATAAAAACCGCCAGATCTTACGAAATAGAGGCATTATTTCTATTTCTTTCTTGGTTCTCCATTCAATTACTGTAAACACCATCGCTATTAGTATTGCGATAATAAAGACCGTAAAACCTATATCAAAAGACCAAAAGAATTTTACAGTTGCTGGTATTGAAAAAAACAAAATAATCGTTGTTATGTCTGCTGACTTGCTAAAGTGTTTTCCCGATTTTTTAGTAAACTTTTTCAAGACTAGATACAGTATTCCTAAAACAAGAAACGGACATAATACAAGAATATCCAAAATAACGGATAAATTCGCCATCAATCTCTTACACCACTTTCTTGCATCGCCTGTAATAATGAATAACAAGTTGATAACATAGGGACAACATAGCCTCTTTCATGTGCTATTTCGATAATTCCACCTATAATCGTATCAATTTCCATTATCCTTCCATTTAAATAATCCGCAAACATTGAAGAAGAATTTTGCGCAGTATTTTTACATACATTTGCAACATCTTCAAACGAAAGCTGTGTTGTTTGTTCTGGAAAGGCGTTCATTACTTCTTGATATAATTGTTGCAGTATTTTTTTATTGTAAGAGTGCTCAATGAGAGCACCATTTTTCACTCTTAGTATAGTGGTGAGAGTATTCACAAAGCAATTCAATAGTGCTTTTCGTAATAACATATTATTGTAATCTTCTATTAATGCAACAGGAAAAACAGTTGAAGATAGCGATGAATATTTTTGGAGATTAGATTGTAACCCTCTAAAGATTGCTATATTCAAAGTACCAATACCACGATGTATCACATTATGGTCATTTATTTTTTCGGCTCCAAATTCTACGGACCCCATATAAATTGTATGCTGTTTAAGTTTTTTTGCAAATTCTATATGCCTAATGCCATTTTGAATAAATAATAGCTCAGTATCTTCAGATAGTTGTTCAAATAAAGGGAGTAACTCGTTTAGATGGTGATATTTTACAGCAATAATCCAAATGGCACGTTGATGTAAATCTGAAGGATTTGTACTTACGACAAATTTCTGCACACTTTTTTCACCATAACAATTTGTAAATGTTACTCCTTCGTTTTGAATAGATAATCGCTGTTTTTCTGAATGAACAAGCAATTCTACTGCATGTCCAAGTTGTGCGAGATAATTAGCGAAAACAAGTCCAACTGCCCCTCCACCAACAATAACAAAATCCATTTGCACACCTCTTCTATCATTTTACCTCTAAAAAAGATCTACCTAAACCAGTTTGACCTTTTGTCTATTATACTGGAATTTCTCAATGTTTTCGATATAGTGATGGCAAAATAACTGCTGTATAATCAGAATTTACTTCATAGCCAACATTATTATTTACTAAAACTTTTGTACTGAAAGAAAAAAGGAAACATCTATTCAGATGTTTCCTTTTTTAAGTATTGTGTACCAGTTTCAAGCCATTGAAGCAATTCCGAATAATTATGTTGAAGTTGATCATAGTCATCTTTTAATTCAAAATAAGCTTCGGAAAGTTGATCAAAACTTGTTAACGCTTGCTTTAAATGCGTTCTCATCATCTGTTTAGGCTGTGATTTTGCATTTTCTAATTCCTTTTCATGAACTTTACGTAATGTTTTATTCCATCTAAATCCGCATGCTTGCTTAGTTCTCCCCAACGCCTCTGCAGCCTCTTGAAAGCCTGCCAATTGGGAACGTCCTTCACTCACTGCCTGTAACACGATTTGCGCTAAGCGATCATCATCTTGTTGAAGCCATTGATCTTTTCTTTTTTTTAATTCCATACATATCACCTCGCATTTTTTTACTACTATATGCGAGATTTTCAAGTTTAGAAGTTATTTTGTTTTTGATAGAAACTGTTTTACTGCTTTATGATGTTCTTCACTTTCCCATAGTTTTGCGCAAGTTTTAACCTCATCCATAACACGATCAAACAAATGACGTTCACGCCATTTTCGTAATTCCATTTCTTTGTATGCCTTATGAACATTTGGATGGATTTTTTTCATATCTGCTATAAATTCCGCTAAAGCTTGTTCTTTATCATTATCAAAAATACGCATAGCAAAGCCAATTTCGTAAAGTAAGTCAGCTGGGTATGCTTTTGCATCTACTAACATTTTTAAAGCTCGATCATGGCGTAATCCTCTTTCAAATAGGTAGGTTCCTCCACCCCAACCGGAAGTAATACCTAATGTCCCTTGAATAAAGCCACATCTTGCATCTTTTTTTACTAATCGGAAATCGCACGCAGTAGCTATTTCACATCCTCCACCAACAGCAGCACCATTCACAAGTGCAATTGTAGGGACTGGTAATGTTGCAAGTTCATATAGAATTTTAGCCATTTTGCTAAGCATCCCAAAAGCTTGTTCTTCCGTAAAGAGATTATGAAATTCTGATAAATCTCCCCCAGAACAAAAAGCTCTATCACCGGCTCCCGTCACTACTAAAAAACGAACAGATTGATGGGTATGTACATATTCTATGACTTCTTTAAACCCTTCCATCACTTCATCATTAACTGCATTCCGTTTTTCTGGTCGATTAATCGTAAATGTTAATATACCATCTTGTTCTGAAAAATAATAAGCCATTAAAGCATCCCCTTTGCGAATAATTAGAATTATCACTTATTTTACCATAAAAAACATATTTAAAATATCTTGCTCTTGGAGTAATCCTCTTAATTGTATTAATTTCTTCAATCCGTGCTATTTTTATAAACAATATCATGATTTACTTAATAATTAATATAGAACATAAAAAAAGACTACTTGAGAGCCATGGTCTCTCTAGTAGTCTTTTTTAGAACAAATACTGAATTATTTGCTCACAACTTCTTTACCTTTGTATTGTCCACATGCTTTACATACATGGTGAGCCAATTTAAGTTCACCACAGTTTGGGCAAGCAACCATACCTGGTACAGCTAGTTTAAAATGTGTGCGACGTTGACGTTTCGCAGTTTTAGAAGTTCTTCTAAATGGTACAGCCATTGATGGCACCTCCTTACAGATCGGTTATTCGTCTGTTTGATCAAAATACTTAGCTAATGCAGCCAGTCTTGGATCCGTTTTTTGCGCGTCTTTTTCTTTTTGACTTAAAAACTCATCCTCCGTTAAATAAGACCAATCGGCATTATTTTTGGGAGCTGGATTTTCAGCACCTTCTTTGAACACTTGTATCGGAATTTCTAATAAAATTAGTTCTTCTAATACAGGGTCAACATCAATCACTTCTCCTTCAACAGGATGAACGTTATCATATTCATCTGCATTTATATCCTCAGACCAGCTAAAAACTTCATCTGATTCAATATTAAAAGGAAATTCGACATCTTCCCAAGTTCGTGAACAAGGAAGTGTAAGTGTGCCTGTCAATTGAAAATGACAGTTCATTTGACCTGCACCAAATGTACAGAATCCTTTTACATGAACGGGTGTACTACGGCGAATATCCGTATTACGACGCATAAGTCCGTCCAATTGAACAAATTCGTCAATTGGCATCCCGTTTTGGCGATATTTAGATAATTGTGGGATTGCCCATTTCATACATTTATCACCTCAAGACAACAAAGTTGATTATATAATGCTAATTTATAGATGTCAAGATATTTTCTTGTCACTAGACAAAAGTCCTCGTATAATCATATTACTAAGTATAAACGGGGTGAGGAATTGATTGCAACTGGTGTAATTGTCGAATACAATCCATTTCATAACGGACATCTCTATCATATCAAACAATCTCGAGAACATACAGATGCAGATGTAATGATTGCCGTAATGAGTGGTCATTTTTTACAACGTGGTGAACCAGCATTTGTTGACAAGTGGACTAGAACGAAAATGGCACTAGCCAGTGGCGTGGATTTAGTTATTGAACTTCCATATGTTTATGCTACAGCCCAGGCTAGTGATTTTGCTAAGGGTGGTGTTCTATTACTAGAAGCATTGCAATGTGATTTTTTATCATTTGGAAGTGAACAAGGAAATATTGCACCATTTTTGCATACTTACAGCCTTTTAGAGAACGAAAACGCTATGTTTCAAGAGGAAGTTCAGAAATTAATTAAAACCGGTTTAAGCTATCCTCATGCATTAAATACAGCCTATCAAAAGCTTATCCCAAATAGTGGGGTTACATACGCTGATTTAACAAAGCCTAATAATGTTCTTGGCTATCATTACGTAGAAACTACTCAAAAATATAAAACACATGTGAAACCCATTACGATTCAACGTATTCAGGCAGGTTACCATGATACAATACGCGATAGCATGACAATTGCTAGTGCAACAGGTATTCGTCAAGCAATCCAAGAACAACATTCTATACAAAATGTTTCTTCTTTTTTGCCGGATACATCATTCCATGCATTAACAGATTGGTTTGAAGAATATCACCATTTTGCGAGTTGGGAACTTTTTTGGCCCTATTTAAGGTTTTCAATTCTTCGATTAACACCTGCACAAATTGCTTCATATGCAGAAGTTACTGAAGGAATTGAATTTTTAATCATCCAAGCCGCTAAAGAATGCCGTGATTTTTCGAGCTTTATGCAAAAAGTAAAATCTAAGCGCTATACTTGGACAAGAATACAACGCATGATTACGCATATTTTCACAAACTTTACTTGGCAACAGCTTAAATCAGTGAATCTTCCTAGCTATATTCGCTTACTTGGTATGACCCAAAATGGTCAACGTTATTTATCTGAAAGAAAAAAATTTTTTACATTACCAATTGTAAGTCGCGTGGCAAGTTCAAATGATGCCATGTTATTACAGGATATTCATGCAACCGATTTATATATGCTATCTCTTGGAAAAAACAAAATGGGCATGGATTATAAAATCCCGCCCATTAGATATTAATTATTTCTTTTCTGGAAGCTTTTCTAAATAGTTTAAAGCATCATCAACATTTTTTACGGGTACGATTTTCATTTTCGTACCTAATTTTTTTGCTTCTTTTAATGCTTCTTGGTAATTTGATTGAATTCCTGGATTCTTTTTCTTCACAATTGCTGGTAATGTATCGTTTGGTGCAAAGAAAATTTCAACTCCTGCATCATTTGCAGCAATTACTTTTTTATCGATTCCACCAATCCTACCAACCTCGCCTGTTTCCAACATTTCGCCTGTACCTGCAATATCGTACCCTTTTGTTAGGTCGCCTTTTGTTAATTGATCAATAATCTCTAAAGTAAACATTAATCCTGCTGATGGTCCGCCAATATCTTCTGCATTTATTGCTACATGCGGATTAGTAGTAATTGAAGTACTATCTGCAAACGATATACCTAAACCAATCTTTCCTTTTGCCCCTGGAATCTTTTTAAGTGTAATAATTTTATCCATCGTTTTGCCATCGCGATTAATCTTAACTTTTACTTGATCATCAATTTTCTTTGTTTCTAAATAGTTAACAAGTTCTGAATGCTTATGAACTTCTATTCCATCAACGCCGATCACTTCATCACCTGTTTTTAGAATTCCATCTGCAGCACCTTTTTCAACAACATAAAATACATACACTCCGTTGTAATGAACTTTATAATCAAGCCCCGTCTTTTTAAAAGCAACATATTTTGCATTAAACTGAGAATCTGACATAAGTTTTAGTTGGCGATTGTTGTAATCTTTGTCGCTTTCATTCGGACTTCTTACTTGGCTTGTTTTTAAAATTTCTTTTTCATCACTAAAATGAGCCAACGCATAGGTAAATGGAGTTGCTACAGACATTGCAACTGTCATCATATTTAATTTTCCCTTACTAGGTTCATCAGCATGTTCAACTTTTACATAATGATCTAAATCATATGCACCGCCTGGCTGCATAATATAATAATGCATCGGATAAACAAATCCTAGGATTATAAGCACCGTTACTATAATAAGTGCTAAAAACCTTTTTAATTTCATTTGGTCCACCTCCAATATAACAACCAACTTTAGACATATCCTATGACGCTACACCAGAAAATTTGTTCTCCGATAATTTACCTTATTTACTGTTTATTTAAGTTTATCACTAGTTCTTTTTTTCATAAAATTATAAGAATGGATGATGTGCATCATATTACATTACAGCAATATATTGCTATGCTGGATTTTTATTCTTTTATTACTTTTACAACCTGGACTAGCTCATGCAGGTGCCGATACAGGTATGGAACTCTTCATCGACCACTTATTTCCATATTTACTTCCATATCTAATTCTAACTCAATGGCTTTTGCGACTAACAAACGTTTCCAGTATACCGCAACAATCGAAATGGAAATTCTATTTACAAATTTATTTTCTTAGTGCATTAGGAGGTTTCCCAACAGGTGCTGCTACTATCAATTTTCTGTTTAAACAACAACAAATAACAAAAAAAGAAGCACCGCTATTATTAGCTATTTGTCATGCTCCAAGTCCTCTTTTTGTTGTTGGTTTTGTTGGCGTTGAAATCCTTAAAAATCCTAATAGTGGTTGGTATATGTTAGCATTGATCCATTTTGTTAATATTGTCATGCTTACTGTTTTTATTCTTAAATTCCGAAAAATAAATACCTATCCGATGGTATCTCATCAACCTGATCCTGTTACATCGCCATTAATTGAAAGTATCAAAAATAGCTTACCTACAGTTCTATTAGTTGCAGCTACTGTTATTTTTTTCACAACTATTAGTTATGTATTGACTGAAACTTTGTTACGTTTTGTGGATCAATTACCTAATGGTATTATGGTTTCCCTTTACAGTATTCTTGAAATGACATCGGGTTTGGATGCTTCGCAAAACTTATTTGCACATTCTAAATGGCTAGAACTAATTGTTATTACGATCCTATCCATGCAAGGTCTCAGTATTCATCTACAAGTCGCAGTTCTTGCAAAAGAAGCTAACATAACCATGAAACCTTATTTCATTACAAGAGTGTTCCAAACACTATTAGTTCCTTTATTATATTGGTTAATTTTTATGTTCCATTGACGTATGATACATTTTTTGGAAGAATGACACATCAATTGTCTGTAGCAAAACTAGTGAAATATTAACGTTTTTTAAATAAGCTATTGTAACATAAAAAAGACGATAGATAAACTTAGTTTTCTTCGAGTTTATCTACCGTCTAAGACGGTTATCATGTTTTACACCTGGTAACCTTTTATTATTTTTGATTAGATTTTTCTTTAAATTTCTCTTTCAATGCTTCTTCAACAATATCGGGTACTAAACCATGGATATTTCCCCCATACTGCGAAACTTCCTTCACAATACTAGAACTTAAAAATGAATATTTATTTTGAGTCATGATAAAAAAGGTTTCAATATGTTCATCTAAAAAACGGTTCATTGCCGTTATTTGCATTTCATATTCAAAGTCAGAAACTGCACGTAATCCACGTACTACAGCATTTGCATTTTTGGACTTTGCATAATTAATGAGTAACCCTGATGAAGAGTCAACTTTTACATTTGGCATATTCTCTGTAACTTTTGCAATTAACGCCATTCGTTCATTAACATCAAATAACGGCCGTTTACTTGAATTATTCATTACAGCTACATATACAACATCGAAAATATCTGCTGCACGTTTAATAATATCTAAATGACCATTGGTAATCGGGTCAAAACTACCCGGTACTACAGCGATTTTATCCAACGTAATCTCCTTCTCCCTCTGCTAAACGATAGAATGAAATAATCGTTCCACCATATTTTTCTTCACGGACTTTGTGGAAATTTAAAAACTGATTGGGTAAATTGGTTTCTGTATCATGTTCACAGACGATTGTTCCACTATTTGATATTACACCGTTTGCTACAAGATCTTCTACCATTTTATAATATTGATGCTTTTTATAAGGTGGGTCTAAAAAAATCAAATCTGCTTGAACTTCTTTTTTAATCAATATTTTTAATGCTCTAATTGCATCATTTCGATATGCTTCAGTACAATTTTCATATCGACATTTTGCAATATTTTCCTTTAAATTTTGAAAAGCACGTCCATCCTTTTCGATAAAGATAGCCTTATTCATCCCTCTACTCAATGCTTCAATTCCTAAACCGCCACTTCCTGCAAATAAATCAAGAGCAGTTCCTCCATCAAAATATGGGCCCAAAATATTAAACAAACTTTCCTTTACTTTATCTGTTGTCGGACGTGTAGTCATACCATTTACTGCTTTTAACGGCATTCCTTTACGTTCGCCTGAAATTACTCTCATCATTCACCAAACCCTTTATAACCCATAACTATTGCCATATTTTAATTGCTCATTTTGGGTTTGTTTTAATATCAATTCGTTTATCTGATTTTTCAACATTTACAAGAAATAATCGGACTAGCCAAGCTTCTTCTATATAATAATTATTACCATATTTCTCAATCGGCTGCGATATAATATCATAACGATGTTGATTATAAACGTAGAATGGTTCATCCATTGGGAATCTAAACGAGCGTGCATCACTCTTTACATAAAATCCATGTGTACCTACTTTTGAAGTATAACCTAAATTATTCAATATTGGCTTAATAGAATATAGAATACGTCCATCTTTAAATATAACTTGCAGATTTTTTTGTTGCAATTCATTTAAATAAACAGGACGTTTATCTTCAAATAATAATGGTGCTAAATTTTGACCATTATTTGCATTCATATTAAAGAATGACGTTTTTAATTGTAAAGAATCAGATAGTAAACGATCGAGAGAAGTTGTTGTCACTTCTTTCCCTTCCATTTTTTCTAAACCTTTTTTCCATACTTTCAATTGATCCTGAGTCATATAATCTTTTAACACAGCAATCATCTTTTTCGCCTTATCAGAGCCAAGTGTGCGATTCGTCAAAAATGATGCTACAATCGCTGGCACCCAAGATGGGGTAGTATCAAATCTATACTTTTGATAAATTTGGGATAAGATTACTTTTTGTTCAAGTGTTTTTTCGTTAAGTTCAGATGTAAATAAAATACGACCTGCTGATTTTCTTTGTTTACTAGTTTCTATAATGGCTACATGTTCAAAATCCTCTAATTGTAAACCTTTTAGGGATTTTGCGAAATCGCCACTAATATTATTCATTCCATAAAGTGTCATTTGATTGTTTGTAAAAACTTTTTTCATTTTTCTTTTTTGCCAATATAGAGATGTTACAGGACCATTTCCACTAAACATTGTATATTGAACAAGCACCAATGATTTACTATCTACTTCAGGTAATCCGGTAATCCACTCTCCACCTGAACGGGTCTTATCAGTTATATGTACCGTTGTATGTACAGGTGTACCTTTTTGTATAGTTAAAAAAATATTTTGCAGAAGTTGTCCTGATTTTAACCCTTTTTTTGATACAGGAATGGCATAAGTTACTGTTTGTTCTTCAGTTTTTCCTTTACTTAGGCCTGTAATCGTCTTATTTAACCGATTACAGTGGTTTTGATCTTCTTTTGAACACGCTTTATTGATACTCTTTGTTGGCCAAACAAACTTCATGTTATCTTGTGGTAAAGAACTAAGATGATGATTAATCATTAATTTTCCTTTACTATAAACAACGTCGATATCTTGATTATAATGAATGGCCTTGTCTTCTTCTTTTAATTGATCAGAGTAAACATGGTACTGAAAAGTCAACATAATACCATTTATAAATAACAGTATGGAAAATAAACTGGCTGCAAATTTCATGTGCTAATCCTCCAAATCATGATACTATGTGTTAAGAAAGGACGTGTATAATATATGATTCAACAATTCATAGAACTTGGAGAAGGTTACGGTGATATTTACGAACTATGTGAACTTATGAAGACAAATAAGCATCGTATTAGTCGTGCATTTGTATTTACTGCAACTGATGGAGATAAAAAAGTAGCATCAATTGCTGCTGCATTTAACCCAGTTGGTGACAGTAAATTTACACCAATCTATATATGTCGAGAAGGAATACCTTATTCGACTGAAAAGCCTTCAAAACGTTTAGAAATTTTCGAGGAGACTGTAAAAGAATTAGATCAATTACTAATTACTTTAGATGTAAAGCATTCCTCTATATATGCTGAAAAAGAACTATATTATCAATACTTGATTGGTATACTACGCCTTTATCACTACATTCCATCATTGCACTAATTGCTTATTTTAGTGGTAAAAAAAATTACAACTAGATAAAATTTACTATCCTCATTCTATATCGACGGAAATAGTCAATCTTTTATAGACCCGTTTTGTAATCATACTCTTTTGCTTTATCTGGTTTAGCATTTTCAAACTTGGTAGAGACAAATGGACGATAAGACGGTAAGACTTCTCGCACATAAGGGAGACGAGTCAATTTAGCTATAGTACTTTCAATATCTTCTTGATTGCAATATAAAACGACATATTTTAGTCTTCTTGAAATATAATGTACATGCCCATATCTACGCATTGATTTTGCCTGTTTTAGGTGATGTACATATACGATTAAGCCTTGTCTGTCTTTCATTTGGATTCCCTCTTTTCTTACAATCAAGAATACCATAGCTATGAATTTTCACGCAACCAAGTTTAGCTGACAGAATAGAGATAAATCCGTTATAATAGAACAATAAGTCTGCATTTTGAGGAGGACTAATATGGGAAAGAAAACGAAAGTAGCAATCGCAATTGCTGCGGCAAGTGCAGCGGCTTGGGCAGGATCTAAAGCTCTTTCAAAACCACAAAAACGTGAAAGTAAAGATGCATTAATTTATGACCGTCCAGTAGTATTAGCACATCGCGGTGGATCACATTTAGCACCAGAGCATACAATGGCTGCATTTCGTAAAGCAAATGATCTTGGTGTAGATGGATTTGAGATTGACATTCGTCTTACAAAAGACGAAGAAATCGTTGTATTTCATGATGATTATGTTGATCGTACTTCTGATGGTACTGGCCGTGTCGCTGACTTAACTTTAGATGAATTACGTAAGTTTAATTTTGGATATAATTTTGTTGATTTAGATGGCTATCTCTCTTACCGTGATGAATTTGAATCGATTGTTACTCTACGTGAATTATTGACTGAGTTCCCGGATAAGTTCGTAAATATTGATATGAAAGACGCGCCGGATACATATGAAGGTGGCCTTATGCCTTCTAAACTATGGCGTTTAATCGAAGAACTTGATGCAGCAAACCGTGTTGTCGTTACTAGTTTTTATGATGAACAAATTGATCGTTTTAACCTATATGCCCAAAACAAAGTAGCATTAGGCGCTGGACAAGCTGAAGTAAGAAAAGCATATACTTCTTTTACAAGTCAATTTGGTCATTTATATCATCCAAAAGTTGATGTATTCCAAATTCCAGAAAAACATGGCGTCTTTGCATTAGATAATCAAAGCTTCATACAATTTTTAAGCGATTTAAATATTCCTGTTCATTATTGGACAATTAATGATGCACTATCCATGAGGAAATTAGTCAATATTGGGGCAAGAGGAATTGTCACAGATCGTCCTGATTTAGCTGTCAAAGTTGTCAATCTATAAATAGATAAAAATAAAATAACCATACATGAAAACTTATTTAAAAAGAGGTTCCTACTTTGCGTAGAAACCTCTTTTATTTGTATTAGAAATTAACTATACAAGCTTTTTAGAAACTATATCTTATGCAGAACAAGAACAACTACCACCTGAACCACAACCACCACTGCTGCATGAGGACTCAGCGTGGAAAAATGGATTACTAACAGGTACTTTAACAGCCTCCGAGACAGTTTTTCCAATTAGCAAACTAATTTCATCCAATAAGTCTTGATAGTCATTTTCTGCAAGTTTAAGTGCGGAAACTTTATCATTAACATCCAGCGAACGTTTTTTTGAACGAATAGATTTCATGATTGTCTGATAGTCTGGATGGTACTTTCCAAATCGTTGTACATCGTCGTACTGCTCTTTCATCCGCTGAAAATCATTAATTTCACGAACAAGTGCGGCATCTGAATAAATTGCTTCATGCGCCTTTTGAAGATTCGCAAATTGTTCGGAGGAACGGATCATCGTATTCAGTACTTCTACTTCTTCAAGAATCAATGCCCAATCAGAAGTCATCATCATCGTTATTTCCCCCAATCTATTCCTATCATAACAAATTTGAAGATTTTTTGTATAATTAGAGGATTCATAACTATAAACTATTTTTATCTTTTTCTAACAAAGTAAGAATTTCTTTTACCACTTTCTCATCTGAAAAAGGAAAGATCTGTCCTGCAACGATTTGACCTTCCTCATGGCCTTTTCCTGCAATAACCAATATATCGCCTTTTTTACAACTGTTAACGGCATTTTGTATAGCCTTTTTTCGATTGGGTTCCATTCTATATGGTTTCATATGAATTCCCTTTACGATAGAATTCAAAATAACGCTAGATGATTCTCCCCTTGGATTATCATCAGTAAGCCAAATATAGTCTGCATAGGCATCAGCTATTTCTCCCATTTCAATCCTTTTCCCTTGATCACGATCTCCTCCACAACCGAAGACTACTACTAACTGATTGGTTGTTTGCGAACGTAATGCACTTAATAAAGCTTCTAATGCACTTGGTGTATGAGCATAATCAATAATTATTCGAAATCCCAAATTATTAGGGATTTCTTGCATCCTTCCAGCAGGTAACTTTAAGTTGTTCGTATGTCTAGCAATTTCTTCTAAGGAAAAACCTAATTCTGTTAAAGTTGTGATTGCTGCAAGTACATTATATTGCAAATACTCTCCTTGAAAAGGAATCACAATATCTATTGGAATATCATGATCCTGAACTAATAACTGCATGCCGTTTTCTATATTTTGTTCATGAATAATACTACAATCTGCTAAAAGACTCTTTCCGAAACTTTTAACAATCGGATGCTCCATTCTTAATTGTTTACAAAAGTCATCATCAATGTTAACAATTATTTGCTCAGAAAATAGACATAGTCTTTTTTTAGCCGCGAGATAATGTTTTTCGCCACCATGCTCTTCGTAATGATCTCTACTTACGTTCAAATATACACCGATATCAATGTTACAATCATCAAGTCGATGTTCAGATAATGCGAGTGAAGAAGCCTCCATTACTAAATGTGTAACCCCTTGATTTACACAATATGCGCAAACTCTATATAATTCTGTCGCTAATGGGGTTGTTAATGGTTCCAATTTTATATCTTGCTTCTTTCCATTTATAAATAATCCTACCGTCCCAAGTACCGCTACCTTGACACGAAGAGATTGTAATAATTGACCGATCAAATGCGTTACTGTTGTTTTTCCATTTGTCCCCGTTACAGCGATAATTGTAAGTTGTTCATCGAAAGCACCATATAATTTTTTGCTTGCATAAGATAAAAAAGTTGAACAATTAGGCACCCAAATGACTGGAATTTGTAGATTGACTTTAGCTTCGTATCGATTATGTACGATAGCGGCAGCTCCATTTTGTAATGCCCTCTCAATATAATTCCAGCCATCAAACTTTTTTCCTTTTCGTGCAACAAAAATGTCACCAGGTTTTACATCACTTGCTCTATCGGTAATACCTTTTATTTCAGTACGTATCGATCCACATTCTAATTCACATGGCCATTCTTTTAAAAGCTCTGCCAAGATCAACTATGTTCCTCCTGCACCTTTTAATAAAATATGAATACATTACTATAACCCCTTCACCACTTATATCGTATGAAAAACATGCAGAATATGTCACGAGGAGATAGGAGTCACAAAATGATTATTCAAAAATTTGGCGGAATTGCTATGCAATCAAAAGCTTCGCGTAGGCATTGCCTTCTCCATATTAAAAGAGCTCTAAAAGAATACGGTAAAACAATTGTTGTTGTATCTGCAATGGGTAGATTTGGTGATGCTTATGCTACTGATACCTTATTGAATGTTACTGATGCGTTAAGTACTTCTGCAAAAGCAAAGGATTTAGTTGCTGCCTGTGGGGAGCTTATTGCCGCTGCTGTTCTATCATCAGAACTTAAACAGTCTGGAATAGATAATCTCTTACTTTACGGTGCTCCACTTGGAATAACGACAACCAATAATTTTGGTGATGCTGAAATTATTGACATTAATAAAGAAACGCTCTTATCCGCCCTAAATCAATATGATTGTATAGTTGTTCCTGGCTTTCAAGGAATTACAGTCGAGGGGGAGATCGCCACTCTTGGTAGAGGTGGCAGCGATTTAACAGCTGCTGTTTTAGGTGCAACTTTATCAAATGTATTAATTGAATACTATAAAGATGTCCCAGGTGTAATGACAGGTGATCCCCATTTAGAAGACGATGTAGTTCTTATTAGAGAACTACCTTATTCAGAGTTCTTAACATTACTAAATAGTGTCCATCCTTTAATCCAAAAAAAAGCAGCGGAAATGGCACAACAGCACCATCTTACGCTGCATATACGAAATGTCTTTTCTTTAGATTCTGGAACATTTGTATATCCTGATGAAGATTAGTTATTATTTGGTTTGATTTCGTTGAATAAAGACTTGTGTAAAATGTTTACCAAAAGCACCTGTACCAATTTGATTAAAATCCTTATTCAATAGGGTATCTCGATGTTTTTCTGAATTTAGAAGTCCATTAATTGCTTCTGGCGCATCCAAATAATCCTCTGTAACATTTTCTCCAGCAGAATCAAATTGAATCTCCGCACTTTTTAATCTATCTTTAAATGCATTACTTTTTTGTTCTTCTTGTGAGATTTTATTGACCGCAAGTTTTTCACTATGAGCCATTGCCAACTCATTTAAATCTTCCTCAGACAATAGCGCTGGTAATCCTTTTTGAAGTCGATATACATTTGTTAATTCAAATAATTGTTTTTGATTTTCTTGATCAATTTCTTCTTGTTTATAGGAAGATGGAACACTTGGAGTTATCAAATCCCCCACATAAGTCATGTCATACGGATGCTGTTTAACAAGTGTTTCCCCATCAATAAAACGAACTGCTTCCAACGTTTTATCAATTGAATCAAAGTATAATTGAGCATATAGTCCATCATACATGATTAAAATACGTGACTGTAAATCCTCTTCATTCAAGATAAATGTATATACATTTTTTCTGATTTTGACGTTAACTTCTGTATCCGTAATGGTATTACGATATAATTCGTCTATCCCTTGACCAATTTTGAATGGAGTTGCATTTGAATCAGCGCCAGTAGTATAAACCTGTTTCACTTTATGATCTTCAACGCCTACAAGTATATAATTATTTGGTGATTTTTGATAAACCCACCAGTCAAAATCATATGCAGATGGACTTTTTCGATCAGGAGTCCCTAATTTTTCTTTTAGTTTTTTAGTTGATTGACCAACTAATGTTGATAGCCCTTTAGTTGGTCTTTCAACAACCGAATGATTAAAATCAGGTGCTTTTTTTTGAGGAATCACCTTACCATTTGAATTAGGCGCTAATGGTTCGTTTTCTTTGACAGGTTGATTTATATAGAAGAAAACGACTAACAGTGCAGCCAAAATAATTAATACTCTAACAAAAACTTTCAATTTAATCTCTCCAATTTTTTATTAACTTTATTATACCAACTACATATATTGATTCACAATGTTGCCATTGCAACTAGTTTCATTTTGCTCTATTATAAAATGGAAGAAATTTTGTATAAAAGTGTAAAAGGAGGATATTATCATGTATTTTGAAAATACGGGACTTGAAAACAAAGTTGCTCATATTACATTACTTGATGACCTAATGAGGCAACATAGCTTAATTCGCGCTACTGGTTGGGATTACGAACGTATTACTTGGGATCGTAAATTTGTTGTCCAAGAAGGTACTTACTATTTACGAATTTTTGGTATTTCAAAAGACGGCGACAACGGTTCAAATGATTCCAACATCACTTTATTAAAACCCGTTCTTGGAAAACACTATTTCCCACATGGTATTGAATATGGCGAAGATGAAATCTACCCTGCTAATTTGGTGAAATCATGTCAAGACATTTTAGCTTCACTTTCAAAACAACTAGATCAATTTATTGTCCAAGCATAATGCAATTATTCTTTAATTGCCGTACAAAATGATCAATAATCCCATTTTTTGTACGGCTTATTTATTTTGACATTATACAATTTGCGTATTGACGTAGAGTATATAAACAAGTACTCACTTCTTTGACGTATTATAACTTTATGCTCATCTACCAAGGTAAGTCTCCAATCGCTTTTCCAATTTTGAACGTGACAGCCTTTACTTATATAATAGCTTTTTTAGAAAATAAACAATCCTTCATTAATCTATCCTATATAAATCAATTCTCTACTTTCAATAACAAAATTATTCTTGAAAGAGTTCTTTCATTTAGCATGATTTTCAAAAAACTCCTCATACTATCACTGTCAAATATATATGGGTGATTAGGATGATTTTACAGCGCATATTCTCAAAGTTTTTTCCTTGGTTCGTTTTTGTTTTATCTTTTTTATTTTCAATATTCTATGCAAGACCAATACTCTTTGGATTTTTGACAGCTCTTTGTTTTAATCCTCTGATCTTTAAATACGAAAAACAGTGGCGTAAATCAAGACGTTTTATCGTTTTAGTTTTCTTCACTATTTTCAGCGTAGTTGTGCTTGCATGTTGTTACTTTTTATATGCTCTAATGGTATTAAAATTTGTTGGCTTTTCTCAGTGGATTCCACATTTTTTAGATACGGTCAATGAAAGATGGATCTATTTTCAATCGAAACTATCAAATATCACGCATGATTTACCTCGTCCCATTATACTTTCTATACAACAATGGATTGAACAAATGTTGAGTAGTTTACAAAAAAATGTAACTACATATATTCAGGCAGATCGACTACTCAATTTTTTTCAAAGGGTTCCTTCAGTAATATTTAAGCTTTTTATATATTTCTTAGCACTATATTATTCGATGCTAGAAATGCCTAGTATTCTCAAATCCTTCAGTAAATGGTTGCACCTCGAAGGAAATTCTTCAGCAAAAGTATTTGTGCAACATTTAAAAAAAGGTACTCTTGATTTTCTAAAAGCACAATTAATAGTAAGTGTTGTGATCTTTTGTGTTACATTATGTACTTTATTTTGGATTACACCGCGTTATGCAATCCCTTTGGCCATTCTCGTTTGGTTTGTAGATTTACTTCCAATTTTAGGTGGGATGATGGTTTTAATACCATGGGCGCTTATCAGTTGGATTAATGGTCAGAGTCTTGAGGGTACTGTTCTATTTATATTAGCTATTGTAGTGATCCTATTACGTCAAATTCTTGAAACCAAGGTAACAAGTAGTCATCTTGGTCTCCCGCCTCTCACAACCCTTATCTGTATGTATGTTGGATTTGAAATGTTTGGCTTTATAGGTTTTCTTATAGGTCCATTTGTGGCTATTTTAATCGTAGTAATCGAACAATTTAGAAAAAGTTGGGCAATTGCCAATAAAAAAAACTAATTGCTCCTTCTATAAAAAGTATAGAGAAAGCTTACCTCTCTATACTTTTTATTTTAATATTTTTAATACGTAAAGTGGAACAGACTTCACATGGATGTAACTCTGCCAGCAGAAAATGTCCACTTGTGGAAATAGATTTCCATATATATTTTATTTTTAGTGTAAAAGAAAAAGACTGTAAGACAAACTGAAAAATTTCTAGTTTGTCTTACAGTCTGAGACTAATTTCTCTTCATAGAAATTAGTTTTTTATGATTAATGGTTATTTAATATTGCTTTTATCACAGAGGTTGTTGGTCCGCCACTATAAAATACATAAAGCAATAAATATACAATAACGCCTGTAATCGCTACGAAAAACCAGATTACACCAGTTATTGGTCCCAATTTACGGTGACGATTTAGTTTATTTGTAAAGCCTGTAATCAACGTAATAATACCAAATACCGCACCAGAAGTTGCCAAAATAATATGGAATACTAGGAAGATTGTATAATATTTCCTCAAATGTTCAGGGCCACCAAATGCAGTATTACCAATAAATACTGTTCTAGTTACATAAATAATAAAGAATAACAATGCTGATATTGCAGCAGCAATCATTGTTTTCTTATGTGCTTCAATTTTCTTTTGTTTTATAAGCACCCAACCAATCGCAATGAGAACAGCACTAAGAACGATGAAAGAGGTACTAATAGTTGGTAAAATAGGTAAACTCATTTTTTTACTCCTAACACTCTAGATTAATTATGATATTGATTTGCATATAGACGTTTTCTTTCTTTTAATGCTTCTTCAGTCATTTGATCTGCATTTTTTTGATCATTTCTATACCACAAAATAAAGACTCGTCCAAGAATACATGCAAAAATAATTTCTTGAATTATTTTCATGATCACACCACCGAGTTGTTGATCCTCAAGAGGTGACATATTAGTAAATAATTCAGGACCTGATAATGTCAGTCCTTGTAAAGTCGAACTTGGTACGCAAAGTGTCATTGCTTTCATCCATGTTTCTCCATCCGTGTAAGTGCTATAGAATGGGGTCGAAGAGAAGATGATTAAAGCACACGCTGGTGTAATTAAAATTGCATTGGCAATTATATAGAAAAATTTATTTAAGTCTTTCATGCGAGGTTCATCCTCAACCGTATTTAATAATGGCCAATACATAAATAATGCTGACATGAATAGTACAAACGTATATATACCATGCAATGTTTCATCTAATTTTATAAAATCAAACACCGTTGGTAAATGGTACAAAGAGAATAAAAAAACAAAAAGGAAAATTGCAATTATTGGTCTTGTCAAAAAATGAAATGCTGGCTTAATATAAGGCAAATTTATAGTACTTTTCCACAACCAGTTTGGAATACCAATAATAAAGAAAATAGGAATAAATAGTAGCAAAAAAGCCATTTGAACCATATGCATTGTAAACATAATATGTGCCATTAAATCTATAGGTGATCCAATAATGACATATAGCATAATCATTGCGAATACAAATGATATAGCCTCTCCCTTTTTTAATTTCTCACTATATTCAAAGTCTTTTCTCCATTTTATTGTCACTAAAAAATAGAGCACTGTAAAGAATACTAATACACCAATTAATATAGGGCTCCACATAGCCCTAAATCCAAAAATACTTAAAGGCATCGAAGTTCGCTCCTTTACATTCAATACCTTCATTATAAATTGCTTACATTAAAACAGCAATGAACGAATCTTGACAATTTTTTCTGGAATTTCAATGTATCTACTATATTTCATTTAGTAGATACATTATTATTTCTCTCAAATTCCCAAAAAAAGACCAAGTCTATTTTAAAATAGACTTGGTCTTTAAGTGTAAATTCTAAATCCAGATAATTGTTACAAACGCAAGAATCATTGTAAAGGCAACGATTACACTAGAGTACATAAAGAATTGCATAATTCCTGTACCTTTTTCGCTTAAGTGCATAAAGTAATACAATTGTAGTCCAACTTGAACACCCGCAAATAATAAAATGATTGGTATTACAAGGTAAGCTGAAAATCCAGCTTGAACTGCAGCGAATGCGATAAATGTCAAGAAAATCATGATTGCAAAGACAGTTACTTGATTACGCATCGCTTGACTTGCTTGTCGGCGAGACTGTTTGTATTCTGCTTCGCTTCTAGTTTCTACGTGTACATCATGTGACATTATTTTATCACTCCCATCAAGTAAACTACAGTGAAGATGAATACCCAGACAACATCAATAAAGTGCCAATATAAAGATGCAATGTAATACTTAGGTGCATTATAAAGGTTTAAACCACGTTTTGCATTACGCAGCATTAATAGTATAATCCAACCCAAACCAATGGCAACATGTAATCCGTGAGTACCTACTAATGTATAGAAAGAAGATCCAAATGCACTTTGAGTAAATGTAAAACCTAGGTGAACATAGTGATTAAATTCATAGATTTCAAAACCTAAGAATCCAAGACCTAAAAGAACTGTAATAGCTAACCATGCTTGCATAGCTTTAAAGTTTAAATTTTTCATGTGATAGATGGCATACACACTAGTCAATGAAGAAGTTAAAAGTAACATTGTCATAATGAATGCAAGTGGTAATTCAAATAAACTTTGAGTAGTAAATTCCATACCACTAGGTCCTTTATCTTTAAGAGCTAAGAATGTAGCAAATAAGGTAGCAAACAGAACCGTTTCACCGCCAAGGAAAATCCAAAATCCTAGAACTTTGTTTTTCCCTTCTATCGTTGATTGTTCTGGATGTGCTGGCCAAGATTGTGGGGTAAATTTAGTTTTTAAATCCATTATTTGTTACCCCCTTTTTCGTTCAATAATTCTTCTTTACTGATATGGTAACCTAAATCATCTTTTAAGGAACGATAAGCCATAGAAAGAACAGTAATTGCTAAACCAATAATTAAAAGTGCCAAAGACCATGGTTTGTCAGCATCTGGGTGATAAAGTGCACCAAAACCTGCTATAAATAAACCAACTACCATTACAAATGGAACAAAAGAATTATTTGGCATATGAATATCCGAGATAGGTTCAGCATAGGACATACCTTCTTTATTTCCTTCCATTTTTTCAATCCAATAAGTATCTAATCCACGAACAAGCGGAGTTTGTTTGAAGTTATAGTATGGTACTGGTTGTGGGATTGCCCATTCAAGAGTACGTCCGTCTCCCCATGGATCACGACCAGCTGGTTCATTTTTAATTGTAGTGATAATAACATTAAGTACTAATATTATGACACCGATTGCCATTAGGAATGCACCAATTGTCGAGATAAAGTTAAATGTATCCAACCCTTGATTTGGTAGGAAAGTAAACACACGACGTGGCATACCCATTAACCCTAAGAAATGTTGAACAAAGAATGTACAATGGAAACCTACAAAAAAGAACACAAATGTAATTTTGCCCAGTGTCTCATTTAGCATTCGGTTGAACATCAATGGCCAATAGAAATGTGTAGCTGCTAATAATGCTAATACAACACCACCTACAATAACATAGTGGAAGTGGGCTACGATGAAATACGTATCATGCAATTGATAATCGAGAGGTGCTGCTGCTTGCATAACACCTGTAACCCCACCTGCTACGAAGGATGGAATAAAACCAAGTGCATAAAGCATTGGTGTTGTAACTTTAATTGAGCCTCCCCACATTGTACACAGCCAGTTGAATACTTTCATACCAGTTGGTACAGCAATCGCCATTGTTGCAACAGCGAAAATGGCGTTTGCAGTCGCACCAAGACCTACAGTGAACATATGGTGAGCCCATACCATGAATCCAAGGAACCCAATTAAGATTGTCGCAAATACCATAGAAGAGTAACCGAATAAACGTTTTCTTGCGAATACCGGTATCACCTCTGAAAAAATACCAAAAGCCGGAAGGACCAAGATATATACTTCAGGGTGACCGAAAATCCAGAATAAATGTTCCCAGATGATTGTGTTACCACCCATAGTATGGTTAAAGAAGTTCGCTCCAAACATACGATCAAAGATCATGAAGAATAATCCAATAGTAAGTGGAGGGAATGCAAATAAAATTAAAGCACTTGCTACGAAAGTAGTCCAAGTAAGTAATGGCATACGCATAAAAGTCATACCAGGAGCACGCATATTAATAATTGTTACGATGAAGTTAATACCTGAAATTAAAGTACCTGCACCAGATATTTGTAAACCAATAGCATAAAAGTCAATACCATGACCAGGTGATGCTAAAGATAGTGATGCATAAGAAGTCCAGCCAGCATCAGGAGCTCCACCAAGGAACCATGATAAGTTTAAGAAAATACCTCCAAATAAGAATAGCCAGAAACCAAGTGAGTTTAAGAATGGGAATGCAACGTCACGCGCACCTATTTGTAATGGTACCGCTGCGTTCATAAATGCGAAAAGCAATGGCATAGCAGCTAAGAAAATCATTGTTGTACCATGCATTGTCAAAATTTCATTAAAGAGACCAGCACTTACAAAATCATTATTTGGTTTTGCAAGTTGGATACGAATGAGCATTGCTTCAATACCACCGATTACGAAGAAAAGTGTACCGGCAATAAGGTAAAGAATGGCGATTTTTTTATGGTCGACTGTTGTAATATAGTCCCAAATAGTTGCGCCAAAGCCCTTTTTCTTTGCAGTTGAGCTCACAACCTTAACCTCCTTCAAAATGATTCAAATAGAATTTTCATTATTTCTCTACAGATAGGCCCATTAAGTAGGCAGCTAAAGCATCCAGCTCTTGATCTGTGAATTTTTTACCTTTATTAATTTTTTCAGGTTGAGGCATAGTATTTCCTGGTTTAACAGATTGTGGATCATTAATCCATTTTTTTATATTTTCAGTATTATGGTCTAATACACCTGCAACACGGTTACGATCTCCAAAAGTAGCAAGGTTAGGTGCAATACCTGTTCCTTTACCTACACCAGAAGTTGCGTGACATGTGATACAACTAGTTTTAAATAACGCTTCACCTTGTTTTTCAAGATCACTTGTAGCAACATGTTTATCAGATGCTTTCATTTTTTTTACCCAATTATTGAAATCATCTCTACTTAAAGTCTTTACTTTGAAGTCCATTAATGCATGTGAAGGACCACAAAGTTCAGCACATTTACCGTAGAATACACCCGTTTCAAGATTTTTTGATTGTTTATCAAATGTTAAGTAAAATTTGTTAACGTTATCAACATTTGTATCCATTTTACCGCCGATAGAAGGAATCCAGAATGAGTGTTTTACGTCTCCTGAAGTTAGATTAAAGTAAACTTTTTCACCTGTTGGTACTACTAACTCTTGTGAAGTAACAATTCCTTCATTAGGGTATTCAAATTGCCACCAATATAATTTTGCAGTTACATTAACAGTAACAGCTTTTGCATGTCCAGCAGCATCCTTTGCATTCATCGCTTTCGTATCAGCGAGTTTATAAGTAAGAGCAACTGTTGGTACAGCAAGAATAAGAAGTAAAATAATTGGTACAGCAGTCCAAATAACTTCGAGAGTAGTACTACCTTCTACTTGCTTAGGAATTACATTTTCTCCAACTTTTTTGCGTCGGAATTTAATAATCGCAAGTACATAGATTACTACTACTACTAAGATAACGAGCGTCATAATTGCTGTTGATAAAAGCATCAGATTATGTTGTTCTTTCCCTACTTCACCTCCAGGAGATAAAGTGGATAAATAATCTTTACCACAACCTGAAAGGAAAACAATAAGTGCTGTTAGCATTGCAAAAAGACGCCACTTTTTAAGCCCTTTCATCATAGCTTAATTAAACCCCTCTTTCCTTGTTGTATTTTCATGTGTAACCAGGACTATGGTTGTCTATGTGAATTCTTATTAAGAAAGAATTCCAACGTTAGCTAAAGACAGAAAAGATAACCATTGAAACAAATAGAATGGTCATATAGTTCAATGAATAGATGAACATTTTGTTTGCCCATTTTATATCGTCTTTTGCTTTAAAACCTGTAATTGCGAGTATGAACCAACCAACATTCAATGTAGTTGCAAGAATGATAAATCCTAAACCTAGTTTCGTTAATAAAAACGGAATTGGAAATAACAGTACTATCCAAATTAGCATAGACTTTTTTGTTCTGTCAAAGCCTTTGACAACAGGTAACATTGGTATTTGTGCAGCGCGATATTCTTCAGTTCGCTTCATCGCAAGTGCATAGAAATGCGGTGGTTGCCAAGCAAACATAATGTAAAATAACGCAAACGCACTTAGTCCTAATGTTGGATTAACAGCTGACCAACCAATAACTGGAGGAATAGCTCCTGATATACTTCCTACAATTGTGTTACTTACAAATCTTCTTTTTGACCACATTGAATATAAGACGACATAGCTTATAATTCCCGCAAGTCCCCATACGCCGGCAGCAAATGATGCCATGAATAACAAAATTTCACCTACAAATAGAAGGATGAGTGCTACTGTCATTACAAATTTTGGAGTAAACCTACCAGTTGCTGTTGGTCTTGATTTTGTACGCTTCATTACAGGATCTATATCTTGATCGATATAATTATTCATCGCACCAGAACCAGCAATTATGAAAGCGGTTCCTACTAACGTGCAAAACATTATATCTAATTCCTGTAAAAAATGTATACCCGTAAATTGAAATGCTAACCAAAGCCCTGTAAAAGCGGTTATTAAATTTGAATTAACGATTCCAATTTTGATAAGTGCTAAAAAATCTTTCACAAAGGAACTTGTATCTGGCTCACTATTTCTACTGGTAGCGAATACTCGACTATTAGACATTATACCCCTCCTTTCAATTTGATAAGCATAACCTGTTAACCCTACTATAACTAAAAACAGCAAATTTTTCTAGACGAAAAATTAAAATTGATGTCGAGGCACAGAGGGAGCAGATAGCTCTAAGTCAACGTATTTATAGTAAATCATTATATCTTAGAATATTGTGAATCTTGTGAATCGAAATTATGAACAATTTGTGAAATGGTTTTCACATAATAATGACAATACTTTTTACAAGTTGTATTTTATCCATATTTTAGTTATTATCAAAATTACAGGTATCGCTAAATTGTGATTACTATATTTAAAGTAGGTGTCAATCGACTATGCAACAAAGTAAATACATGAAATGGTTTGCTGTTGCTGCAACAATTGGAATGGTGCTCATTTTGTTGGGAGGAGCTCTTGTTACAAAAACAGATAGTGGGATGGGGTGTGGTAGGAATTGGCCCGATTGTAACGGTTCCTTAATACCAAAAGAAATTACACCTGAAGTGCTAATTGAATTTTCTCATCGCGTAGTGACTGGATCCGTTTCTATTTTCATCTTCATACTATCTTTTTGGTCTTGGAGAAAACTTGGACATGTTCGTGAGGTAAAATTTCTTTCCTTTATGGCATTATTCTTTTTAATAGCACAAGCTTTAATTGGTGCTGCACAAGTGCTTTGGGGACAAGGGGACTTCATCTTAGCATTACATTTTGGTATTTCTCTTATTTCTTTTGCTGCGGTACTCTTACTAACTTTAATTATTTTTGAAGTTGATCAGAAGTTTAATGTAAACAGTGTACATATTGGCCATGCTTTAAAATGGCATACAATTGGGGTGACTATTTACTCATATCTTGTAGTATATACAGGTGCTCTTGTTCGTCATACAAATTCGAGTTTAATTTGTCCAGACTGGCCACTCTGTCACAATAATTCAGTTGGAATACCTGATAACTTTTATGAATGGGTTCAAATGGGGCATCGCCTAGCTGCGGGATTAATTTTTGTTTGGTTACTCATAATTATGGTCCATACCGTGAAATATTATAAAAATCAACGCGTTCTATATTGGGGATGGATCATAGCATTTATACTTGTATGTTTACAAGTAATAGCAGGTATGAGCGTTGTTTTAACACGCTTAAATATTATTATTGCTCTATTACACACATTATTTATTTCTCTATTATTTGGTCTGCTATGTTATATGATTCTACTTATTTCTAGGAGCAATCAAGATAACAAAATTAATTAATTGTTCATAAAAAACACGACTTTCCTTTGAAAGTCGTGTTTTTCTTTTTCCGATAAACTGCTAATCTTTTGATACACAGATTGTAGTTGCAAGCTTGTTTAAACCATATACCTAAGATTAAGATTCCATTTCAATCAGTAAATCTCCAGTAGAAATAGCATCGCCTGCATCTACAAAGATTTTTTTGATAACACCATCTTTTGGTGCTTGTACAGTTGTTTCCATTTTCATTGCTTCCGTAATTAACAAGTGTTCACCACGTTTTACTGGACTACCTGGAGAAACAACCACTTTTAATACAGTACCTGGCATTGTCGCACCAATTTGATTTGCATTAGATGAATCTGCTTTTGGTTTTCGTTCACCAGCTACTTCAACTGTCATATCTTGAATAACGATTTCACGTGGTTGTCCATTTAGTTCAAAATAAAGGACACGTGTACCATCATGTTGAGCCTCACCAATAGAAACTAGTTTTATAATAAGCGTTTTACCTTTTTCAATTTCCACTTCAATTTCTTCACCAAGTTTTAAACCATATAAGAAAGTTAGCGTATCTAAAACGGAAACATCGCCAAATTTACTATAAGTCTCCATATATTCTTCAAATACTTTTGGATATAATGCTGAAGCTAAAACTTCATGACTTGTAATAGGTCTATTATATTTGTTGAATAAAGTATCACGGATTTCTTTTAAATCTACTGGCTCTAATAATTCTCCAGGTCTAACTGTAATTGGTTCTCGATCTTTTAATACGACTTTTTGCAATTCTTCTGGGAAACCTCCAAATGGTTGACCTAAGTATCCTTGGAAGAATTCAATTACTGAGTCTGGAAAATCAATTGTTTTTCCACGTTCTAATACAGAATGCTCATCTAATTCATTTTGCACCATAAATAAAGCCATATCACCAACAACTTTAGACGATGGTGTTACTTTAACGATATCGCCAAATAGTAAGTTTACGCGAGAATACATTTTCTTAACTTCTTCCCAACGATCTCCTAGCCCTACGCCTTTTGCTTGCTGTTGCAAGTTACTATATTGGCCACCAGGCATTTCATGGACATAAATTTCCGAATGTGGACTATTCATACCACTTTCAAAATCTTTATAGTATTTACGAACATCTTCCCAGTAATATGAAAGTTTTTCTAAACCATCGATATTTGCTCGAACTTGACGTTCGCTACCTTTCATTGCATAGTACAAACTATTTGAACTTGGTTGTGAAGTTAAACCTGCCATTGAACCTAAGGCAGTATCAACGATATCTACACCTGCTTCAGCTGCTTTCGCATATAAATAAATACCGTTTCCACTCGTATCATGAGAGTGTAAGTGAATTGGTAAATCTGTTGATTCTTTTAATTCAGAGATTAATCGATAGGCTGCCTCAGGTTTCAATAAACCAGCCATATCTTTAATAGCAAGAATATGAGCTCCAGCTGCTTCTAATTCTTTTGCCATATCTTTATAGTATTTCACAGTATATTTTGCTCTTGAATCATCTAAGATATCACCTGTATAACAAATTGCTGCTTCTGCAATTTTCCCTGCGTCTCTTGCAGCATCAATTGCTACTTCCATTCCTTTAATCCAGTTTAAACTGTCGAAAATACGGAATACATCTATACCAGCATCTGCAGATTTTTGAATAAATTCTTTAATCAAATTATCAGGGTAGTTTTTATAACCAACCGCGTTTGCACCACGTAATAACATTTGGAATAAAACATTTGGTATTTGTTCACGTAGCTTAATCAATCGTTCCCATGGATCTTCTTTTAAGAAACGATATGCAACGTCAAAAGTTGCTCCTCCCCACATTTCAAGTGAGAAATAATTTTCCATAATTCGAGCAGTGTCATCTGCAATTTCATGCATATCATATGAACGAACACGTGTTGCAAGCAATGATTGATGGGCATCACGCATTGTTGTATCCGTTAATAACAAATCATCTTGTTCTCGAATCCATTTCACTAAACCTTCAGGGCCTCTTTCATCCAAAATTCGTTTGGTACCTGCAGGAATCGTTTGGAAACGTTCAATCTGAGGTTTATGTGGTTTTGGATGAATTGGCTTTTGTTTTTTCTCAATACCCGGAAAACCATTAATCGTTACATTACCAATATAGCTCAGTAACTTAGTACCACGGTCACGTGCGGGTTTGAATAAAAATAATTCAGGAGTAGAATCAATGAAACTAGTATCAAATTTTCCATCAATAAACTTAGGATGTCTTACAACATTTTCTAAGAATGGGATATTCGTTTTAATACCACGGATACGGAATTCTTGAAGATTTCGATCCATTTTCGCAGCTGCTTCTTTAAACGTATTTCCCCAAGTAGATACTTTGACCAATAAAGAATCATAGTGAGGAGATATCACCGCTCCTTGGAAACCATTACCAGCATCCAAACGAACACCAAAACCACCACTTGAACGATACACCATTAACTTTCCAGTATCCGGCATGAAATTATTTTGTGGATCTTCAGTCGTTACTCGAGATTGAATTGCAAAGCCGAAAAGTGGAATTTTAGATTGTTCAGGAATGTTAATAACTTCTCCATGTAATGTATATCCATTTGCGATATTAATCTGTGCATGGACAATATCGATACCCGTTACCATTTCTGTAATCGTATGTTCTACTTGAACGCGTGGATTAACCTCGATAAAGTAAAAATCATCGTTTGCAACTAAAAATTCTACTGTACCAGCATTAATATAATTAACATTTTTCATTAATTGAACAGCAGCATTACAAATTCTTTCACGCAATTCATGTGAAATCGAATTGGATGGAGCAATTTCAACTACCTTTTGATGACGACGCTGAATTGAACAATCACGTTCATACAAATGAACTAGATTGCCTTCTTTATCTCCTAAAATTTGTACTTCTATATGTTTTGGATGAAGGATACATTTTTCTACATACACTTCATCTGAACCAAATGCTGCCTTAGCTTCTGATTTTGCACGTTCATAAGCTTCTTGTGCTTCTTCTGTATTATGTACAACACGCATTCCGCGGCCACCACCGCCAAGAGCAGCTTTAATCATTAATGGATATTGATGTTCTTCACCAAAAGCTAAAACTTCTTCTAGAGATTCAACAGGACCATCTGTTCCAGGAATAACTGGTATACCAGCTGCAACAGCTTGTTCTCTAGCCTTTACTTTATCTCCAAACATATCTAAATGTTTAGATGTAGGCCCGATGAAAATAATCCCTTCTTCTTCGCAGCGTTTAGCAAACTCTAAATTTTCTGATAAAAAACCATAGCCAGGGTGAATAGCATCTGCTCCTGACTCTTTTGCGATTTTTAAAATTCCTTCAATATCTAGGTATGCATCAATTGGTTTCTTGCCATCCCCAACAAGATAAGCTTCATCCGCTTTATAACGGTGAAATGAACCGCTATCTTCCCTTGAATATATTGCCACTGTGTGAATGTTTAATTCTGTACAAGCTCGAAAAACACGAATTGCAATTTCGCCACGGTTGGCGACTAGAATTTTATTAATCGACATGAAGATCCCCCTAATCCTATTGACTCTCTTTTTTTACAATCATGGAGACATTTGCTAATATCCCCATAGCTAAAGATAACAGAATTATCGATGTTCCGCCATAACTAATAAACGGAAGTGGTACACCCGTTAATGGAATAATACCACTTAAACCTCCTACATTGACGAAAGTTTGAATACCAATCCAACTGCCTATTCCTGCAGCAATCATACGTGCCATTGGATCTTTTGCTTTAATCGCAATACGCATTGCCTTGTATACGATGTAGCCCAGACCAAATAATACAATTGCTACCCCAAATGTTCCTAACTCTTCTGAAATAATCGCCAAGATAAAGTCTGTTTGTGGTTCAGGTAAATAGCCCATTTTCTGTACAGATTGTCCTAATCCTAATCCTTTAACGCCACCTGAGCCAATTGCATAATAACCATTTACAATCTGATATCCAAAAGCATCAGAGTCTTTAAATGGATCGAGATATGCTCTTAATCTTCCCATTCGACGTACAGTAAAGAATGAATCTTTGAAAATAAACAGACCGATTAAACCGACAACTGCTAAACCTATTAACCAACCAATAATCTTACTAAAAGTAGAGAATTTCATACCACTAGCAGCCATAACGGATAATACAATCATTGTTATTAGACCAATTGCCCCTAAATCCGGCTCTAATCCTATGAATAGAATAGCCGCACCAAAAACCAATAACGGAGGCATTATTGACTCATTAATTATATCTAATTTTCCAGTTTCTCTTTTCTTTGCAAAGAAAGCTGCAAAATAAAGTATCATTCCTAACTTAGTAAGTTCAGAAGGTTGTAAATTTGCAAATCCAAAATTCAACCAACTTTTTGCACCAGAATTATCTGGACTATAACCAAACAAAAAAACAGACATTAACAAAATAAGCATGGTTGCAATAATCAACATCATCATTTTTCGATCTTTATAACGTTTGTAAGGAATTATAAAACCTATTAAAAAGGCGACAGCTGCAACAGTCAAATTCATCAGTTGCTTTTTATAAAAGAAATCTGGTGTTGTTTGTAATGTGTGAACAGCCCAAAACATACTTGCGCTATAAATCATGACCAATCCAAACACGCATAATAAAACATATGTAAAAAACAAAGGGTAGTCAAAATACTTCGCATATTTTTTTAAATAAGTTTTCATTCTTTTACCTCATATTCTTATCTAGCAAAAAAACCCAAACAGCAGGTGTTTGAGTTTTTTACTTATTTCTCAGTGAATGCATCATGCAATGCAGACAACTCTTTTTCCAGTGAATCGAGAATTTGTCTTCCCTTTTCACGTTCAAGCAAACCTAGTTTAACTGCAAAGTCGATTTCTCGAGATAAACCAAACATTTGCGTATCTAAAACTTCTTCGTACAATGGACATTGTGGCATTGTCAAATGTTCCATTTGTACCCTAATTAATTTTGCTATTTTATCCGCATCGGCAATTAGGAGTTCCAATGCTTTCTCCTGATACGAACTTTGTGATTTTGTATCCATGAGGACGCCCCCATTACCTGATATTTCTTCAACTCTATCTTAATAAAGTTTATCTTTTGCAAAGAAAAAATGCAAGCATCTATATTTCAAATTGAGAATCATAATATTATTTATTTCTATCTGCTCATAAAAAGCGTTATACTTAAAGATGGAATGGAACATCGAAGGAGGAAAATCTATGGAATCCATCATTCAAATTAAAGGTGCAGTCAACTTTCAAATTACATTAGATTCTACAGTTTGGATTTTTGATGACCGCAAGCTAGATTTAGAAACATATTTCATCGAAAAGCCTAAAGAGGTAGATCCTGATGAAGAATATATCGAAAAAGCTGGAAAATTCTGGTCCCGTGAAATTATGGAGGGGGCTACTTTCCCGCCAACTTTAAAAACTGAACGAAAATTTGATCGAAAAAAAATGATGACTGGTACTTTCGGTATAAAAGTTGAACCTTTCATTCATAACGCTGAACCAAAAGAAGAAGCAACAGCTGTTGTATTTGAAACAAAAGAAGGTACAAAACATCGTTTTAACATTGAAGAGGCTAAAACACTTATTTTCCAATTTAGTAAAGACGGTAAGATGCTAAATGATGACGGCCCTGTCTACTTATTATTTGGAGATGGTTCCAACTACGATCATCCTATAAAGGGAATCGTAGGCGTGGAAGTAGAATAAGGAGGAAAATTAAATGCGAGTTAAATGCGTAATCTGTGATACTCTTAGCGAAATTCCTGATTTCTCACCAGTAGCTAAGAAATTACGCAATCGTCCTATTCACACCTATATGTGTCCAACTTGCCACGAACGAATTACAGAAAAAACAAACGCAAGACTTGCAACCGGAAAATTTCGTTTTATCCGTAAGGCAATTCAACAAGATGAAGAGTTTTAACATTTTACAGAGCATTCATACGAATGCTCTGTTTTGTTTATTTTTTCACAAAAAAAAAGAAGTTGTCCTATAGGGACAACTTCTTTTTATGAAGCTGCTTCTCTTTTCTTATCTCTACGCAAACGAACTTTATAGATGATTAATACTAAAGCTGCAACTATTAATCCTTCAACCATTGGTAAGAAGAATGCTAAAAAGGTTAAGATAATACACCCTAAAAACAAGAATACATAAATTACAGCTGTTTGCCATTTTTTTAATGCGGCTCTTGCAAATCCAAGATGATACACAATTGCAGTTAATACGAAGATAACAGCTAATAGAATATAACCTGCTACCGAATAACTTGGTGAATTTTCGTATATATAACGTGCAACACCAGACATACGATTAAATACTTGATCATGTCCATCTGTAGAAGTAGATGTAGCGACTTGCATAAAATTCAGTTTGAAAGTTAAACCGGACTTAAACAAGATATCTCCCTTCCTCTCGACTAGCGAAAATAATAATTAATTATTCAGCGCTACGTACTTTTTTAGCAGCTTTTTCACGTTCGTTTTTGTTAAGAATTTGTTTACGAAGACGAATAGACTCTGGTGTTACTTCTAGGTATTCATCATCGTCCAAGAATTCTAATGCTTCCTCAAGAGTTAAAATACGAGGTGTTTTAATAACGTTTGTTTGGTCTTTTGTTGCTGAACGTACGTTAGTTTTTTGTTTCATCTTAGTGATATTAACTGTAATGTCGTTATCACGAGAGTTTTGGCCAACGATCATACCTTCGTAAATTTCAGTACCTGGCTCAACAAAAAGAACACCACGGTCTTCTACTTGCATCATACCATAAGTTGTAGACTTACCAGTTTCCATTGATACAAGTGCACCATTACGACGACCACCTACACGTCCAGATGCAACTGGTTGGTAGGAATCAAATGTATGGTTAATAATACCGAAACCTTTAGTTAGAGACATAAATTCTGTTGTATATCCAATTAAACCTCGAGCAGGTACCATGAAGATTAAACGAACTTGTCCATTACCTTCATTAATCATATCTTGCATTTCACCTTTACGATCTCCAAGTGATTCAATAATAGAACCTACAGAATCTTCTGGTACATCGATTTGAACACGTTCAACTGGTTCACATTTCACACCATCAATTTCTTTAATGATTACTTTTGGTTTTGATACTTGTAGTTCGTAACCTTCACGGCGCATGTTTTCAACAAGGATTGATAAGTGAAGTTCACCACGTCCTGAGACAGTCCATGCATCTGGAGAATCTGTTGGTTCTACACGTAAAGAAACATCCGTTTGTAATTGAGAATTTAGACGTTCTTCAATTTTACGAGCCGTAACCCATTTACCTTCGCGACCAGCAAATGGAGAATTATTTACTAAGAAAGTCATTTGAAGAGTTGGTTCATCAATACGCATTGGAGGTAGTGGATCCAGGTGATCTTGTGGACATACAGTTTCACCTACGTTAATTTCTTCCATACCAGAAACAGCGATTAAATCACCAGCATATGCTTCTTGAATTTCTTCACGTTTCAAGCCAAAGAAACCAAAGATTTTAGTAACACGGAAGTTCTTCACAGTACCATCAAGTTTTGCTAGAGATACTGATTGACCTACAGCGATTGTACCGCGGAAAACACGACCAATACCGATACGACCTACGAAGTCATTGTAATCTAGTAATGCAACTTGGAATTGAAGAGGTTCTTCGCGAGTATCCGCTGGTGCTGGAATGTGACGAATAATTTCTTCAAATAAGCATTTCATATCAGGTTCTTGTTTAGCTGGGTCTGGATCTAATGAAGCAGTACCGTTAACACCTGAAGCATAAACGACTGGGAATTCTAATTGATCTTCATCTGCACCTAATTCAATCAATAAGTCTAAAACTTCATCAACAACTTCTTCAGGACGAGCTGAATCTTTGTCGACTTTGTTTACAACTACGATTGGCGTTAATTTTTGTTCTAAAGCTTTTTTAAGAACGAAACGAGTTTGAGGCATACAACCTTCGTAAGCATCTACTACAAGTAGAACACCATCTACCATTTTCAAGATACGTTCAACTTCACCACCAAAATCAGCATGTCCTGGTGTATCCAAGATGTTAATTTTAGTATCTCCATAGTGAACAGCAGTGTTTTTAGCTAAGATTGTAATACCACGTTCACGTTCAATATCGTTAGAGTCCATTGCACGTTCTTCAACATGTTCGTTTGAACGGAATGTACCAGATTGTTTTAATAATTGGTCGACTAAAGTTGTTTTACCATGGTCGACGTGGGCAATAATTGCTATATTTCTGAGATCTTCTCTTAAATTTGTCATTGTTCCACTCCACATTCTTTTTTCGAGTCCATAACTGTGCTATTATAACATAAAAAATAGATTTATGTCTTATATTAGCTTGTCTTTTTTAATTTTTTTAATTTATTTAAGTTAAAAACTTGCTAATCTTAGTATTTCGTTTGACAATATAATTATAATACTTTTTTGGAGGATTGTTATGAATAAAGCAAAAATCGTCATGGCTATCTTTGCACTTGCAGGGATTTTAGCTATGTGTTCTATTGGATATGCAATAGCTATAGGTAGCATTTCAGGTATTATCGGAGGGATTGTAGCAGTGTGTGTTGTTTTTGGTTTAGCCTTTAAAACAAAACGCCAATTCCGAGATCAAGGTTTATTATAAAATCAAACTTTTTTCAATGGGGTTTTTTTATTCCCCCTTATCTTCTTTGCTTTTCTATCAATCTTGAGATAGGTTCATACTGTCCATTAATAGCGATTTAGCATTAACAGTAGTTGTCTACATTAACAACTACTTGATTAACAACTACTTGGACTTACCTTCTCGGCCGAAAACATCCTTTCAGTTTTCGGTTGTAGAGATAATGTGCGAAGATAGATATAAGAAAAGGGATTGTCTTCAAAAGTTGGGTTTCTTCAACTTCAAGGACAATCCCTTATTTATTGATCTTCGTGTTTTAATTGAACATAATCTTCAACAATTTCACTATGTATCGCAGGATTAGCCACGATAAACGTATCTTGTTTTAATAAGTTTATAGGTCTATTTCTTAAATTACTGGCGATTGCCCCTACCTCTTTCGCAATTACTACACCACCAGCAATGTCCCATGGAGATAATCTCATAGAAATATAGGCATCCATTCTCCCACAAGCAACAGAGGCTATTTCTAAAGCAGCTGAACCATAGGATCTTGTACCACGTACTGTACGAACAAGATCAATCATCCGTTCATGCTCAATTCTTTTATTTGGCGTCACCCAAAGTGCATTCAGTCCGATTATTGCTTTATCTAAAGAAATTGACTCCAGAGGTTTTAATGGAATTTCATTCATAAAAGCTCCTTGCCCCTCTTTTGCATAATATAACTGATTCCTCATAACATCATAGATATATCCCAGTTTTCCTATACCATTAACATAAACACCAATTGAAATGGCAAAATTCCGATGTTGCCGAATAAAATTCATCGTTCCATCAATTGGATCGATTATCCATACAACTCCATCAAGTGAATCAATCTTTTCTCCCATCCCCTCTTCTCCCAAAATTTTATGTGACGGATCAAATGCTGTAATTTTTTCAATGAAAAATAATTCTGTTTCGCGATCAATATTTGTTACTAAATCATTTGCATTGGCTTTCGTCTCAATTTTCCACTTTTCAGAAAAAGATTTTCGGATACGTTCCCCAGCTTCCATTATGATGGCCTTTGCAAATTCGTGAACTTCAGTAATCTGCATAATTTCCTCACCTTTCTTTGAAAAAACAAAGTGCATTTCATTTTTTGTATATTATACCAAAAAAAACACCTGCTTCTCATAATGATCAGCAAGTGTCACCTTAAATTTTTTGTGCTATATCTAGGCGAATGCATGGAATGCCTCCAGTTCCATATGAATTTCAGCCAATCTCGCTTTACTTTGAGTAATTTGCTCAGTATCATTCAATTGCATCGCATCAAATAGTGTAGCTAATTCATAATCAACTTCTAACTGAAGTCCTTTTATATACTGCTTTTCAAAATCCACTTTACGAATAATATGAACGACTTGTTTCATGCTGATCAGCTCCTTTAATTTTGAGGTATAAATGGTGAGAAAATTGAATTTTCTGACCACTTTCTACATTATATTCACTACACGAAGAATGGTAAGTCCTTCTACAAGATTTTTTCCCACTTTTCAAATAAAATAAACATAAAGTTAAAAAAGGAGAGAAAAAAATTGACAGTGAAATGGACAAACAAAGACTTTGATGTCTTCACAACACCTGGACTTGAACAACGTATGACAGCACTCATTGAAAATGTACGTCCTAAATTTGAAGAACTCGGAACAACATTTAGTACATACTTTTCTATGAAAATCGGTGAAGAATTTTACCCTCACGTGGCCAAACATGCAAGACGTAAAGTAAATCCACCAATCGATAGCTGGGTAGCGTTTGCTACAAATAAACGAGGATATAAAGCCCTTCCCCACTTCGAAATTGGACTTTTTAAATCGCATATTTTTATTCTTCTATGTGCTATTTATGAAGCACCCACAAAAAAAGAAATTGCTAATAATCTGTTGAAAAATATAAATTTTTTCAATAAGCTCCCCAAAACTTTTAATATTACAGGCAATCATTTTGATCCAAATGGGATTCCTTTAGAAGAGGCCATTAAAGATGGGACGCTTGAGAAACTTTTAATTCGCTTACGTGATATTAAAAAAGGTGAGTTTATGATTGGACTTCGATTACCAAAAGAAGAAGCAGTTAAACTTTCCACTAAAGAGTTTGAGAAGGTAGTCGAAGATACCTTTGATGCATTAATTCCTCTTTATAATATTATGGTATCAAAACATTAATAGTGTAAAAGCAATCGGTTGATTCTCAACTATTGAGTAAACCGATTGCTTTTTAATTATCTTTTCCCTCTGCTAATCCCTTTAATAATTGTACCATTCGGGCTTGTTTTCGTTTGTTTAACAATGTCGTAACTAACATATCCGCTTTCTTCTTCAAATTCTCGGAAAATGGTTTTCTCTTCTGACATTGAAGGTACAATTTCTTTGAAACGGCGGTATTTTGACAGAACTTCTTCACGTTTTACGCCTTTTTCGTATGCCTTTTCAATAGTTTGAAAAAATGCAATCACATCAACTATTTCATCTGTAGACCAATCGATTGAAAATGGATATGAGTATTCCATATGACTACCTACTTTCATCATGCTATAAATCAAAGTGTCTCACAATATTATTTTAAACTCTATTATAAATCGACTGCAACTTTTCTTGTCTGATAATAGTATATTCCCTGGGAAATGACTTTATTCTATAAAAATATAGTTACAAATATTGGTAAGACGATAGCGCCTATAACAGCCGTCATTGTCATTGATACAGATCCCATGGACAAGGTTTGTTCTCCATACTCTGTGAGCTTTCCGATTCCTATTCCATGAGCGCTACTCCCCATTGCAACTCCTCTTGCAATCTCGGTGTCAATTTTGCAAATTTTGTAGAGAAAAGGTCCTAATATTGCACCAATCATTCCTGTAATAATGACAAACACTGCTGCTAGTGTGGGATTACCGCCTACAGCACTACTAATCTGCATTGCAACTGGAGATGTTATTGATTTTGGAATCAATGTTCTCATATACACACTTTCGATCCGAAATAAACCTGCAAGTGACAATACACTACCAATACCCGCTATCATTGCTACTGCAATACCAGTTAGGATTGCCTTATAATTCTTTTTAATTAATTCTCTTTGTCTATATAACGGTAAAGCTAGACTTACCACGGCCGGTCCTAGTAGCCGATCAATCCATTGACCTCCAATCATATACGTTTTATAGGGGATATCAAAGAGTAATAATACACCTACGATTATGATTGCACTTGTAAACACAGGGAAGAGAACTGGATGGTAATAACGTTCATATACTTTTTTCATTAAAAAAAACACAACCACAGTAAACAGACATATTATTATTGCAACCATATTAAGCCTCCCCTTTTTGCTCCATATTTTTAATGTGATTTTTTCTTAATCTTAGATTTTCTACTTCTTCATTTTGTTGTTCTTGATGATTTTCTACCAATTGAGTTGCTTTTCCTGATAAAATGATTGATATAACAGTACTCACCAAAATAATTGCCATAATCATGAATCCTTGCCATGATATTAGCTCTGAATAATTAATAATTCCAACGGTAACTGGTATAAAAAATAAAGTCATATATGATAGTAAGATCTCAGCTCCACTTGCAATCCAATGTTCGGGAATAATTTTCATTATTAATAACGTAAGTAAAATAAGTAGCCCAATGATACTTCCTGGAAATTTAATATGTAATATCGCCATTAACCACTTACCGAATTCAGATAATAGATATAAAACTACAATTTGCCCTATTATTCTCAAAGACCTCAACCCTAGTTGTTGCATAACAGAACACCCCTTTTGTTTGTTAATATATAACAATTTATCAAAATCTTCTGAATTTGTCTACAACAAGATTAAGTATTCTCTGCCTTCACCTTTATTTTCTTCAACTATTTATTCTATTCAAAGGGTAAGATAAACTGCACCAATTACCACTATTTCTGTCGAAAACTGAACTAAATCATTTTCTCAGGATACGATATATCCATAGGTTGATATAACAGTTTCTATTCAAGTTTCTGTTGTTTGTCATGTATAAATAGATGCATCCTTTCCCCTTCAAAACACTATCCCAATTAAGCCATCTCTTTTTTAACTCTGTTTTACTTCATAAAAAAACTAGCTTATATAGAATATTCTACATAAGCTAGCCAAGTACCTAGTAAAATTCTGATTAATCTTCTTTGTTTTCGTGTGCACGATCTTTTTTCAAGATTTTTGAAATTAATTCATATACCAATGGAACAATTAACAATGTTAAAATTGTCGAACTGATTAAACCACCAATAACAGTCACACCCACACCTTTTGAAATCAGGCCTCCACCTTCTGCACCCATTGCCAATGGAATTAATGCACCGATCGTTGCAATAGCTGTCATTAGGATTGGGCGTAAACGTGTTGCACCTGCTTCAAGAATTGCTTCACGCATTGTTTTACCTGCATGTTCCATATGGATAATACGGTCAACCAATACAATAGCATTTGTTACAACGATTCCTATTAGCATTAATAAGCCGATCATGGATGATACACTGATTGTTTCCCCAGAAATCCACAGTGCAACTAATGCACCAATCACTGTAAATGGTAAAGAGAATAAGATAGCAAAAGGAGCTAAACCTTCACCAAATGTAACAACTAAAGTAAAGTATACAATTGCAATAGCAGCAGCAATCGCTAAGCCTAGTTGAGTAAAGGCTTCGTTCATATCTTGTGCTACACCGCCAGTATTGACTTCCACATTGTTAGGTAGGTCTAATTTATCAATCTCTTTTTTAACAGCAGAAGATGCTTTTGTTATATCTTTTGAGGTTACAGTAGCAGTAACATTAGCATAAATTTTTCCTTTACTGCGGTTAATCTCTGCTGAAGTTATCCCCTCTTTAACTTTTACAACATCAGAAACTTTTACCTTCTTGCCTATTGGAGTATCGATTTCCTCATTTAAAACTTTTTGGAATGTATCAGGAGAGGCTGCTTCCTTATGAACATTTACATCGAGTTCTTTACCGTCTTTTGTGACAGTTGTTAAAACTTCTGTTTGTGTATTTGGATTAATCGCCATCGCAATTTGTCCAGTTGTTAAACCTAAAACTTTTGCTTTGTCTTGGTTAATTACTAACGTTTTTTCTGTATAATTTTCTGCTAATGATGATTTAACATCTTTTAAATTCTCTTGGTCTTTCATAATTTTTTCGATATCTTTGATTACTGGTTTGATATCGTCTACAGTGTTGCCATAAACAGAATATGAAATTTCATTGTTTGAGCCTGTAGATGAAAATGATTGACTTTTCCAAGTACCTTTTAAATTAAGGTCTTTTACTTCTTTAACTATTTTTTCTTTTTCATCAGCAAAGTTTTTAGTGTCTGTTTTATAAATAACATATACTAATGCTCCATTGGATGCACCTGGCATCATTGGATTTGAGCCACCAACAGTTGATTGAACAGTCTTAACATCTTTTTTATTCATGATCATCTTTTCAGCGACTTCTACATCATCAATTACCTTATCACGAGTTTCACCAGGTTCAGGGGTATATGTTAAGTACACCATTTTTTGTTCATCATCAGGCAAGAAACTGAAGCCGACTACAGGTGCTAAGAATAAACTTGCCACAAGAACCACAATAGAACCAATAGATGTAACTAATTTATGATCTAACACCCATGAAAGGATACGTTTGTAACCCTTAGCTAATTTACCGTGTTCTTCTTTTTTCGCTTGTTTTTTACCATATAACTCTTTTTTAAATAGTGTATGAGCCATTACTGGAACAATTGTAACAGCCACAATTAACGATGCAATTAATGAAAATGCCATTGTTAAGCCAAATGGTAAGAATAATTCTCCGACCATTCCACCAACTAAACCTAAAGGTAAGAATACAGCGATTGTTACAACTGTAGAAGATAAAATAGGTTTGAACATTTCAATTGTAGCTTCACGGATTAATGCACGACCATGTAATTTTTCGCCCTCAAGATATATTCGACGGTAAATATTTTCGATAACAACAATTGAGTCATCGATTACTCGACCAATCGCTACAGTCATAGCTCCTAATGTCATCATATTTAATGAAATATCCATTTGTTTTAATACAGTTACTGCAATCAACAATGACATTGGAATTGATACCACTGAAATAATAGTTGAACGAATATTACGCAAGAATAGTAAAATAATAATTACTGCAAAAATAGCACCAAATAAAGCCTTATCAAGCATTGTTTGAACTGAGTCTTCAATAGGTTTACCTTGATCAAGTGTCACTTCAATATTGGAACCACTGTTGTCTTTTTCAAACTTATCAGCTTGCTTTTTCACATCATTTACGACGTCAACAGTATTAGCATCCTGTGATTTTACAACTTGTACAGAGATAGCAGGTTGACCATTTGTACGAGATACTGATTCAACTTCACCAACTACTTTGATGGAAGCCAACTCACCCAATTTAACAAATGGTTTTGCTTGTGTCATTTGCTGTGCTGCTAAATTTCCCGGAGCGCCTTGAGATGCTTGTGCAGCTTGTGCTTGTGCTTTAGCGGCTGCTGAATTGGCTGCTGGGCTTTGCATTGTGACAGGAATTTCTAAATTTTTCAAATCTTTTATAGTTGTCATTTTACCATCAACAACAACTGATTGTTCTTTATTTTTAAATTGGAATATACCTAATGGTACTTTGGTGTCCATTGCTTTTACATATTGTTTTATCGTATCTTCTGTTAAACCGTATTTAGTTAATTTCTTTTGATTATATGTCAGTTCAACCTTGTCTACTTGTTGTCCTGATACAGTTACAGAAGAAACACCATCAATACTCTCTAATTTAGGTACGAAATAGTTTTCCGTAGTCTTTGTTAAATCAGCAATAGACTGATTCTTATTTGCAACACTTAAAGCGACAACTGGAAATGCATTAATATTGACGCGATCTACTGTTGGCTTTTGTGCATTTTCTGGAAGTTCTACTTTATCTAATGCTTCTTTAATATTGCTGACTGCTTCTTTCATGTCAGTGCCATACTTAAACTCTATTTGTAGACTTGAAGCATTTTGATAGGAGTTTGAATAGACAGCTGAAACACCCTTTAAATGGTTCACTGCTTTTTCATAAGGGATTGAAATATCATCAGCTACTTGTTGAGGTGTTGCCCCTGGATAAACAGTGGTTATTGTTGCAACTGGAACTGTAATATCAGGAATTGTTTCTAACTTCATTTTTAGTCCTGAATATACACCGGCAACAGCGACAATAATTGTTAATAGCCAAACAGCCAATTTATTTTTCAAGACAAATTTTATAAGCGAGTTCATTGATACACCTTCCTTTTTTGACTTACTGGTCACAATTCAATATAATAATGACTGGACAGTCAAAAGTCAAACTATAGTATAGGTAGAATTGTAGAAAGAGTGAAAATATGTCTAAACGTGATCTAATTATTGAAAAATCTATAGAAATCTTATCAGAACGTACAATAGCATCTACTTCTATACAAGATATTACAAACGCATGTGGCATATCAAAGGGAGCTTTTTATCTTTCATTTAAGTCGAAAGAGGAGCTTTTAATTGCAATTTTTGAATATATTCTTCGTGATATGACAGCAAAATATCAAAGACTTCTGAATTTACAACTTGAGCCAAGAGAAAAACTAACGCAATATTTTATGTTATCATTTCAGTTATTTGAAGAAAACTCAAGCTTTATCTCCACTCATGTGCGAGAGCTAATCTACATTGTTGATAAAGACGTCATAGAAAAAATTCACGATCATTTTCGAGTGGCTGATCATATGACTTTGACGATTTTGAGAGAAGTGTATGATTCTAAAATAAACGATAGCCAATATGATTTACTTATATGTATACGAGGAATGATGAAAGGTTACGCAGAATTTATTGTCATGCAAAAACAAACGATTGATTATTACGAATTGAGTAAACTTTTAGTAAAACGTATTGATACTCTTGTAGAGATAGACGCACAACCTTTAATCACTAAAGAAATGTATGAAAAAAATCCACGAAATTGTATGCATACTCAAAAGGAAGATATTATTGTTGAAATTGAAAATTGCAAAGATAATTATGCTGACAATTCCTTCATAACTGACACATTCAAACTACTGCTTGATGAGTTACAAAAAGAGCGGCCACGTAAAGCATTATTATTAGGAATGTCCTCAAATTTAACTTCAAGTAATCATCTAAGATGGTTAGCTGTTTTAGTAAAGCAATATAGTAATGAAATATAAAAAAGAGCAGCACAACAATATTGTTGTGCTGCTTTTTGTTAGTTCTACATGTAACCCCAAACCATTGCAAGCAATGTACCGAATACAGTGATTACACCAACAACTACTGAGTAAAGAATTGTAATATATAAAGATTTTTTATCTTCTGTTTCACCGATATGCATGAACAATACTAACTGTACAATTGCTTGTGCAATAGCTGTTACAAGTAGAATTGTCATAGCAATACCGCTTGACATACCTTTAAACATCACAACAGTCAATGCTAAGAGTGTTAAAACAAGAGAACCTACAAAGCCCATTACATGCTCTTTTGGAAATAGTTCTTTCATGATTACAACACTCCTTTCAAGTAAACAAAGCTGAAGATAAAGATCCAAACTACATCAAGGAAGTGCCAATATAGTGAGAAGATAAACGCTTTATTTGCTGTTTTAGCATTTAATCCACGTTTTTTAACTTGGATTAAGATACTTGATCCCCATAATAGACCAAATGTTACGTGGGCACCGTGAGTACCAAGTAAAGTCATCAAACTAGATAAGAAGGCACTTGTTTGAATTGTAGCACCATCATGGATATAAGTTAGAAACTCATTAATTTCGACGCCAAGGAAAACTGCACCTAGTAATAATGTTAAGATGTAGAATACCATCATTGCTTTAGTACGTCCTAGACGCATAGCATGAACACCTAAACCAATTAAGAAACTACTAGTTAATAAAGCAAATGTTTCTACCAATACTGGTGGTAATTCAAATAATTCTTTCCCAATTGGGCCTGAACCTGTGCGATCAACTAATGTGAAATACACACTAAATAATGTCGCAAATAGGATGATCTCGGCACCAAGGAAAACCCAGAAACCAAAGATTTTCAAATCATTTTCTTCTGTACTGTATTCTAATGGAAGTGATTTATTTACTTTTGACATTATTTTTCACCTCTCAATCGACGTTCAGTTGCTTCGATTTCAGCCACTTCAATATAATGACCTTCATCATTTTCAAATGAACGATAAGCCATAAAACCTAATGTTGCAATTGCAAATACAATTACTAAAGTCCATTCACTAAAGACAAAGAATAATGAGAATAGGAACATTACGCCAGACATCCACAATGGAGCACCACTGTTATTTGGCATATGGATACGTTCGTATTTACCCGCAGTAATATCTCTGCCTTCTTTTTTCGCATACCAGAATTCATCTAATTGATTGATTTTTGGTACAATCGCGAAATTGTACTCTGGAACTGGACTTTGAGTTGCCCATTCAAGAGAACGTGCATCCCATGGGTCACCTGTTGTTTCACGTGGACTATGACGGAAACTGTAGTAAATATTGTAGCAAATTAAGGCAAAGCCTACTGCCATTGCAAGAGCACCGATGAACGATACCATACTTAATGGACCATAGCCTGTATCAGCTGAGTATGTGTACATACGACGTGCATAACCATCTAAACCTAAAATGAATAGTGGGAAGAAGGCTACATTAAAACCTACTACAATAAACCAGAATGCTGATTTTCCTAATTTTTCATTTAAACGGAAGCCAAAGATTTTTGGCCACCAGAAATGATAACCTGCTAATACCCCAAATACTGTACCTGGGATTAATACATAGTGGAAGTGAGCTACCAAGAACAATGTATTGTGATATTGATAGTCAGCACTTGCCATTGCAAGCATTACACCTGTAACCCCACCAATTGTGAAGATTGGAACAAATGCTAATGCCCAAAGCATTGGTGTTGTGAATGTAATTTTACCGTGACGCATTGTTAACAACCAGTTAAATATTTTAACACCAGTTGGAACAGCTATAAGCATTGTTGTAATAGAGAAAATACCATTAACCATTACACCATGTCCCATAGTATAGAAGTGGTGAACCCATACCATGAATGATAGTAATGAAATAACAACCATACTCATTACCATTGATTTATAACCAAATAAGTTTTTACGTGAGAATGTTGAAATGACCTCACTAAAAATACCGAATGCTGGTAAGATAACGATATAAACTTCAGGATGTCCCCAAACCCAGAATAAGTTAGCCCAAAGCATATCCATACCGCCATCTTGCATTGCAAAGAATTTAGTACCAAATTGACGGTCTAAAGTCATCATTGCAAGTGCTACAGTTAATACTGGGAATGCAAATGTAATAATAACATTTGTGATCAATGCTGACCAAGTGAACATTGGCATTTTCATTAATTTCATACCTGGTGCACGCATTTTCATAATTGTAGTAATGAAGTTGATACCAGTCATTAAAGTACCAAGACCTGAAATTTGTAAAGACCAAGCATAATAGTTATTACCTACGCCAGGGCTAAATTCAGTACTTGCTAATGGGAAATATGCTGACCAACCTGCGTTTGGTGATCCCCCAATAATAAATGAAATATTTAATAAACCTGCACCTACTGCAAATAGCCAGAAGCTAAGTGCATTTAATCTTGGGAATGCCACATCTCGTGCACCAATTTGAAGTGGTACAACGACGTTCATCAAACCAATGATAAATGGCATTGCCATGAAGATAATCATAATTAAGCCATGTGTAGTGAAGATTTCATTGTAATGTTCTGCATTAAGCAATCCGTTTTCTGGAACAGCTGTTTGTGCACGCATTAATAATGCATCTATACCACCTCTAAATAGCATAACCAATGCTACTAAGATATACATGACACCAATTTTTTTATGGTCAACAGTAGTAAGCCAGTTTTTGTAAAGCCATCCCCACTTTTTGAAGTAGGTTAAACCTGCAACAATGGCAACAGCGCCAACTACAATACTAATTGCTGCACCTAAAATCATCGGCTCCTTCATCGGAGCGAATAATTCATCCATGCTCATGTTTGTAACTCCTTTCTTGCCTCATTTCTAATAATAAAAATTGAAGCGATACCTAAGTTATTTAGACATATCCATGCCTTCCATACCATCCATGTTGTCCATATTGTGTGAATCTTTTTTGTTTGATTCGCCACTATGTTTGCTCATGTCCATTTCTGGAGCTGGACTAAATGATAAGTGTGTTGAAGAGAAACTTTCGCGTCCTACAACAGATGTTTTTAATAATTTCTTGAATTTTGCTTCAGTTAATTTTGGTTCATTTGCTTTTACTTCTTTTGCCCATTTATCAAAATCTGCTTGAGACATTGCTTGAGTTTCAAATTCCATTTGAGCGAATTCTTTACCGTTAAAGTTTGAATTTCGACCCATATATGAACCTTCTTGGTCAGCTGCTAAATGAATTTTCGTTACCATATCACTCATCGCATATTTTTGACCGGCTAATTGAGGAATCCAAAAACTTGTAATTGGTCCAAATGAGTACAATCTAAATTCGATTGGTCGATCTGTTGGTATATTCACATAGTTAACGGTTTCAATTCCTTGCTCTGGATAACTAAAATGCCATTTCCAGTCTGATGATGAAGCATAAATAACAAGTGGTTTTTTGTTTTCATAACCAGTTTGTTGATGTTCAACTTTTGATGTTGTAAATATAGTTACAATTGATAAAACTGTTACGATAATAATTGGAATAACAGTCCATGTAACTTCTAATTTTGTACTACCCTCTTCATGTGGCGGTTCATAACCAGAAGGTTGTTTGGATGCACGATATTTTGACAACATGAAGACAAACAACACATATACAACCAATAAGATAAAAGCCATCACAATTATAGATAAGATGATTGTATTTGATAGTGTCTTCGCATTAGGACCTTTTGTATCGAATACCATCAATGGTTGACATCCAGATAATATCATTGTCATGAACGCCATTAAGGCAGGCATGATAAGCACTTTTTTCTTCATAATGTACTCCCTTCTCAAAAAACAATTATAATAACTGTCTTTTTAAAATCTATTGAATTAGCTTTCTGATTGAAGATTACTACAGTGATAGATATGTGAGCATATGAAATTCACTCAATGGTTTAATAGCTACTTTCATACGAACGGACAATAGATAACTATTCTCACATTCTATACAGTGAAAACAGGCACCCAAGTTTACGCACCCTCTTTCTACTGAGAATTTTCAATCTCCCGCAGGATTCATCTGAAATTATAACTCTATATGCTTAATAAAAAAATAAAAAAAAACGATTTGGACAAGAAATTTAACTTATTTTGAACGTTTTGTGGACATAATTTGTATAAAATGTGTACACATTTTAAAGAATGATTCTATTGAATTATAAAAAATCCTACAAAAAACAATTATTTTCTATTAAATAGTTATTATTTTGTTATTTTTCATATGTATACGTTTACATTTCTAAAAAAATAAAAAATCATCTCTAATATAAAGCGCATTAAAGATGATTTTAGTTCTAAATTACTTTTTAATTTTACTAAATATAAGCGCATGTTATATTTCAATCAAATATAATAGAATTTTTCAAGATTTTCGGATTCCTCATCCTTTTTGTCCCTTTACAGAGGAGACTTTCAGTTTGGTTAAAAACCACCAATATCCCATAATATTTTATAGAGATGGTGCTGATCCTCCATCAATATTTACAGCTGTACCACTTACATAAGATGCTGCATCAGAAACTAAGAATGTAATTACATTAGCAGCTTCATCTGTATCTCCTATACGCCCTAGAGGAATAGATTTACCGATTTTCCTTGAATATTCGTCCCATGTCAATCCAGGAGCTTCTTCTTGCCATTTACGTTCAATCTGTGCACTTCGAATTAATCCTATGCAAACTGTATTCACTCTTACATTCATATGCCCAACATCTTTACTCATAGCATTTGTTAATGCCATTCCTGCTGCACGGCTAACCGTTGTTGGCAGTGAAGATGCTGATGGTGTTTTACCAAGTACTGCTGTAACATTGACAATTGCACCTCCACCTGCTTGCTCCATATATTGCAACGCTGCCTTAGATGTATAAATTGCCCCAAATAACTTTAAGTCTAAATCACTTTTCCAAAAATCAGAATCCACATCTAAGAAGGAATTAGCTGCTGAAGTGCCGGCATTATTAACCAAAATATTTAATTTGCCAAATTTCTCCACAGTTTTTGTAATGACATTATAGCAGTCTTCTTCTTTGGTTACATCAGCTACAACAGTTAACACTTTTTTACCTGTTTCATGTAATATTCGTTCAGCTGCTTCATCAAGTGCAGAAGCTGTTCTTGCGCAAATCACTACCTCTGCTCCTTCTGATGCTAATTTTATCGAGGTTGCAAGCCCAATTCCTTTGCTAGCACCTGTTACTACTGCAACTTTCCCTTTTAAGCCTAACTCCATTTTCTATTCCTCCCCTAGTATTCATATAGTAAAAAAGGTTATTTTCTTCAAAAAACACATGAAAGAAATCACAATTAACTTTCATGTTCAAATTCCCCAATATTTCTAACCTATTTAATGTTTTATTTTACTTTACCATATCAAGGACAAATTGGTTAAAGTAAAAAAGACTGTATATAAACTCAAGGTGTCTACAGTCTGAGAGGCCCTTTTTCGATAACTTCATTAATACTTTTAAAATACTCCATAAAAAAACCCTCTTAAGATACCATCATGTATCTTAAGAGGGTTTTTGGTTTTTAATTATTTTTTAGCAATAATGTGAATTGGGTTACCTAGAGCTACTTCGGCAGTTTCCATAGTAATTTCACCTAAAGTTGGGTGAGCATGAATTGTCATTGCTACATCTTCAAGTGTCATACCTGCTTCGATTGCTAGGCCTAACTCAGCGATCATATCAGATGCACCAACACCGATGATTTGACCACCAATTAGTAAGCCATCTTCTTTACGAGCAACAAGTTTTACGAAACCTTCTGTTTCGTTTAATGCTAAAGCACGACCATTTGCTGCAAATGGGAATTTTCCAGTTGCAACTTCAAAGCCTTCTTCTTTTGCTTGATCTTCTGAAAGACCTACAGTAGCCATTTCAGGATCTGTGAAGCAAACTGCTGGAATAGCTAGATAATCAACAATTGATTTTTCTCCTGCAATTGCTTCTGCAGCAACTTTACCTTCATAAGATGCTTTATGTGCAAGTTGTGGACCAGCAACGATATCACCGATTGCATAGATGTTTGGAATATTTGTACGACACTGTTTGTCAACTTTTAATAATCCACGTTCAGCAAACTCGATACCGATTTCTTGTAAGCCCATTTCATCTGTATTTGGACGACGACCTACAGTTACTAATACGTAATCTGCATCTACAGTTTTTGCTTCGCCATTTACTTCATATTTTACAGTTACACCTGATTCAGTTTCTTCAACACCTTGTGCTAAAGCGCCTGTTTCAATTGTAACACCTTTTTTCTTAAGACCTTTTTTAACAATTGCAGTCATTTGTTTTTCAAAGCCAGCAAGGATATCTTTGCCACCTTCTAAGATTGTTACTTGAGAACCAAGGTTTGCATAAGCTGAACCTAATTCAGTACCGATGTAACCGCCACCAATGACAACAAGTTTTTCAGGTACTTCTTGTAATGAAAGTGCACCTGTTGAATTCAACACACGTTTTGAAAATTTGAATGTTGGAATTTCAACTGGACGAGAGCCTGTTGCGATAATCGCATTTTTAAATGTGTAAGTTTGAGCAGATTTTTCAGTGATTACGCGTAATGTGTTCGCATCATTGAAATAAGCTTCACCTTTTACGACTTCAATATTATTACCTTTTAATAATCCAGCAACACCGCCAGTTAATTTTTTAACGACAGAATCTTTGAATTCTTGAGCTTTTTTGAAATCTATTTTCACTTCTGGAACAATTACACCCATATCTTCTGAATGTTTAGCTTGTTCAAAGCGGTGACCAACAGAAATTAAAGCTTTTGATGGAATACAACCAACGTTTAAGCATACGCCACCTACGTTTTCACGTTCAATAACTGTAACTTTTTGTCCAGTTTGTGCTGCACGGATTGCGGCTACATATCCACCAGGACCAGCACCTATGACAATTGTATCTGTTTCGATTGGAAAATCTCCTACTACCATTTTTATTACGCCTCCATTAATAATAATTCCGGCTCACTTAACAAACGTTTAATATTATTTAACGCATGTTGAGCGGTCGCACCATCGATCATTCTATGATCAAAGCTCAATGATAATGCTAACACAGGTGCGGCTACAATTTCACCATTTTTTATTACAGGTTTTTCTGAAATTCGACCAATCCCTAAAATAGCTACTTCAGGATGGTTAATTACTGGAGTAAACCATTGCCCACCTGCTGAGCCGATATTTGTAATAGAGCAAGATGCACCTTTCATTTCATTTGGTGCTAACTTACCTTCACGAGCTTTTGTTGCTAATTGGTTTATTTCATCTGATACCGCAAAGACAGATTTACGATCTGCGTGTTTAATAACTGGAACAAGAAGCCCTTTTTCAGTATCAGCAGCAATACCAATATTATAATAATGTTTTTGAATAATTTCTTGTGTTTCGTCTTCAAATGAACGATTTAATTCTGGGAAATCACGCAAAGTACTTACTAATGCTTTTACGACATAAGGTAAGTATGTTAATTTTATACCTTTTTCAGCAGCAATTTCTTTGAACTTTTTGCGATGTGCAACTAATTCTGTAACATCTACTTCATCCATTAATGTAACATGTGGAGCTGTTTGCTTAGAATGAACCATTGCTTTAGCAATTGCACGACGGATACCAGACATTTTTTCACGAGTTTCTGGGAATTCACCTTCAAGCTCAACAGTTGTTGTGACAACTTCTTTTGTTGGTGCTTCTTCTGATACATTTGCAGTTTCGTTTGCAACAATAGCAGATTGTGCCTCTCCATTTTTAAATGCCTCAATATCCTCTTTTAAGACACGACCATTTTTGCCAGTACCTGCAACTTTTGAAATATCAACTCCGTTATCGCGAGCGAACTTACGTACAGAAGGCATAGCAATTACTCGTGATGTTGAAGCTGAAGTAGTTTCTGATTTTTGCTCTGAAGGTACATCGGCTTTTACAGGTTCTTTTTCAACTTTTTTACCATCTTCAGCTGTTGCTTGAACTTGTGATTCTGTTTCAGATGTATCTTCTTCCTCATCTTTATGACCGTGAAGTTCAAGATCTTCGTATCCAGGAGCGTCAATTTCTAGAAGAACTGTACCTACAGTTGTTAACGTCCCTTCTTCTACAAGTACCTTTTCGATAGTGCCTTCAACTGGAGATGGAATTTCAACAACTGCTTTATCGTTTTGTACTTCTGCTAATACTGTATCTTCTTCGATTTTATCGCCTGGTTTAACGAACCATTTTACGATTTCTCCTTCATGGATTCCTTCTCCAATGTCAGGTAAGCGGAATTTATAAGCCATTTCAGTCACCTCTCCTTTGTGTTAGTTAAATTAGAACTCTAGAACCTTTTTAGCTGTAGCAACTATATCTTTTGAGTTTGGTAACCATACTGCTTCTGCTTGTGGGAATGGGTAGACAGTATCTGGTGCTGTTACTCGTAGAACGGGTGCTTCTAGGCTTAAAATAGCACGTTCTGTAATTTCACTTACAACATTTGCAGCTATACCTGCTTGTTTTTGAGCTTCTTGTACAACGATTGCACGTCCTGTTTTTTCTACAGATGCAATGATTGTTTCGATATCTAAAGGTTGGATCGTACGTAAATCTACTACTTCTACTGAATAGTTTTCTTTCTCTAATGCTTCAGCTGCTTTTAATGATTCATGAACCATTGCACCGTAAGCAAAAATAGAAAGATCTTTCCCTTCACGTTTTACATCTGCTTTACCAAGAGGAATTGTGTAAGATTCTTCTGGTACTTCTTCGCGGAATGAACGATAAAGCTTTAAATGTTCTAAAAATACGACGGGATCGTTATCACGAATAGATGAAATTAAAAGACCTTTTGCATCATAAGGAGTTGATGGAACAACTACTTTTAAACCTGGTTGTGATGCTACTAAACCTTCTAAACTATCTGAGTGCATTTCAGGTGTATGTACACCACCGCCAAATGGTGAGCGGATTGTAACAGGCGCTCCAAGACTACCTCCAGAACGATAGCGCATACGTGCTAATTGTCCACAAATCGAATCCATTACTTCATATATAAACCCAAAAAATTGAATTTCAGGAACAGGGCGGAATCCTTGAAGAGCAAGACCAATTGAAAGGCCACCGATACCAGATTCAGCAAGAGGTGTATCAAATACACGATCCTCACCAAATTCTTTTTGAAGACCTTCAGTAGCACGGAAAACCCCTCCGTTAACCCCTACGTCTTCACCGAATACTAGCACGTTTTCGTCATTTTTTAATTCGCAACGAAGTGCGTCTGTAATTGCTTGAATCATTGTCATTTGTGCCATCGGTTACTTCGACTCCTTCTCTGTATAAATTTCAAATTGTTCTTGTAAGTTATAAGGTAAGTCACCATCATTCATATTACGGATCAAATCTGTAACTTTTTGTTTTGGCGTTTCATCCGCTTTCTTGATGGCAGCTTTAATCTCTTCTTTTGCTTTTGCGATTACTTCTGCTTCTTTTTCTTCACTCCATAAACCTTTCGCTACAAGGAATTTACGGTAACGAACAATTGGGTCTTTCTTTTCCCATTTAGAATCTGTTTCTGAAGTACGGTAACGTGTTGGATCATCACCAGCCATCGTATGCGGACCATAACGGTAACATACAGTTTCGATTAAGGATGGTCCTTCGCCTGCAATAGCACGTTTACGAGCATCTCGAGTTGCTACATAAACGGCTAATGGATCCATACCATCTACTTGGATACTTGGAATACCTGCTGCAATACCTTTTTGTGCAATTGTTGAGGCAGCTGTTTGCAATTCACGAGGTGTCGAAATTGCATATTGGTTATTTTGTACAATGAAAATTGCTGGTGATTTGAAGGCACCAGCAAAGTTAATTCCTTCATAGAAATCACCTTGTGATGAACCACCATCACCTGTATATGTTACGGCTACAGCTTTTTTACCACGTTTTTGAATACCTAAAGCAACACCTGCAGTTTGAACGTATTGAGCACCAATAATAATTTGTGGTGATAGTACATTCACATCTTCAGGAATTTGTCCACCTACAAAATGTCCACGAGACCATAGGAATGCTTTCCAAAGCGGAAGACCATGCCACACGATTTGTGGCACATCACGGTAACCAGGTAGTATATAATCTTCTTTTTCAAGAGCATAATGCGAAGCAATTTGGGAAGCTTCTTGACCAGCAGTAGGAGCATAGAATCCCAGACGACCTTGACGATTTAATGAAATGGAACGTTGATCTAAAATACGTGTAAAGACCATACGACTCATTAATTCGACTAATTCTTCGTCTGATAACTGTGGGTCTGCCTCCTTGTTTACGATTTCCCCTTCTTCGTTTAAAATCTGGAACATTTCAAATTTCTCTTCGATTTCGTGCAGATTAGCTACCGGATCGAATTGTTGAGCTTGTTTAGAAGCCATGTTATCACATCTCCTTCATTTCTGTACTATAATTTTAATATAAAATTATTAATACAACAACTATTAATTAATAGTATACTGAATAATATTTTATTGGTCAATTCTAGTATTTGTAATAATCACTTTATAATGATACATACATTATTCATATTCTGTATTACAAAATTCAAGTAAACTGTATTATAAAACAGTGCTATTTTTTTAGTCTTTACTAGCACAGATTTTCTCAATTTAATTATTGCCTTTTCTTTCGTTTCTGAAACACACATTTCTACTTAATAATTTCTTTTCGTTGAATGAACAGTTTTCTACGTTATAATGAATTAGGAACTTTTTTTGAAAGGAAGAGTACGATGATTTTAATGCATGATATTATACGGGATGGACATCCAACTTTACGCGCAGTAGCGAAAGAGATGACTTTCCCTCTAACAATAGAAGAAAAAAAACTGGCTGAAGATTTACTTCAATTTTTGATCAATAGTCAAGATCCTGAAATCGCGGATAAACACGGATTACGTTCAGGTATCGGTATTGCAGCACCACAGGTGAATGTTTCGAAAAGAATGTTTGCCTTGCATTTACCAGATGCCAACGGAAAACAAATTAGCATGGTCGTTGTTAATCCAAAAATTGTTAGCCATTCCGTTGAAGGATCTTATGTATCTGTAGGAGAAGGTTGCTTATCTGTTGACCGTGATGTACCTGGCTATGTACCACGTCATGCTCGCATTACAGTCAAATTCTTCACAGCTGATGGTGAAGAAAAGAAAATGCGATTAAAAGGTTTACCTGCTATTGCATTTCAACACGAATTAGACCATTTAAATGGCATAATGTTCTACGATCATATTAATAAGGAAAACCCATTCGCAGAAATTCCAAACGCTAGTCCATTAGAAGATTAATAAAAAGCTGTTCGATCTATTAAACAACTAATAGATCGAACAGCTTTTTCTATTTCTAGCATAGCCCTAATTTTTTCATAGCTTTTGATAGACCGTTATGATCTACATGATCTGTCACAAAAGTCGCTACCTCTTTAGCTTTTTTATGGCCATTTCCCATAGCCACACTAGTCCCTACTGCTTTTAGCATTTCAATATCATTTAGACCGTCACCAAAAGCAATGGCATCTTCTATATCAAAATCTGTATGATTTAAAAACTGTTTGATCCCATACGCTTTTGAGACATCATGATTAATAACATCTACAGAAAATTCATGCCAACGAATAAATTTTAATTCTGGATATAAAGCACTGTACCTTTTCTCATCTTTTTCGTCTACATATAACAATATCTGATAAGTGTCTGAGTTCTTATAATACTCTTCATTTACTTCCGGCATTGGATAAAATAATGAATCCATACTTATACGAACTTTGGGATGGTTTTTGGTTGCCGAAGTCATTTTTATACTATCTAAATAAACAATCGGATTATCTTCATTAGTAGCTTGGGCTACTAATCTTTCAATTGTATTCATTGGAATAGGGCGTTTTGAAATGACTTGACCTTGATAAACGACATATTGTCCGTTAAAGCTAACAAAAGAGTTTAATCCAAGTTCATCTAAGACTGGCTTTAAAAAGAAAGGAGAACGACCAGTTGCGATGGCCACCTCATGACCATTTCCCTTTGCTTGCTGAATAGCATCATAAGCAGACTTTGGAAGTTTTTTTTCTGAATTATACAGTGTTCCGTCTATATCAAAAAACAATATTTTCTTTTTCATACTTTTTACAACAACCTTCTTTCTTATTTTTACTGTTAAGTAAATATTCTTTACATTAATTGGATACTCTAGTATAATGAGAGTAAGGAGTGATCAGCCATGTTCAAACGTCTTAAAAAACAGCTTTTAAAAAGGCTTCGTGGCATACTCGAGAAAAAATCAATCGCTTAAAGTTTACTTTGCCCTTCATATTTTGGAGGGCTTTTCTTTATTTTAATTTACCTACATGATAATATAAAGGAAATGCAATTATTTTGAACGTATTAAAGGAGAGCAAAAAAAATGATTTACAAAGTTTATTACCAAGAAAATGCGCTTGAAGTACCAGTTCGCGAAAATACTAAAAGCTTATACCTTGAAGCAGAAGACGTACGTGAAGTCCGTGAAAAACTTCAAGATCGTGGTTACAACATCGAATATATTCAATTGCTTGAAGGAAACTACTTAGAATACGAACAAGCAAGCGAACATTATAAATTGGAGAATCTCTAATTAATGAAGTTTGTCAAAAATGACCAAACTGCGGTTTTCGCACTCGGCGGACTGGGCGAAATCGGTAAAAATACGTATGCAGTTCAATTCCAAGATGAAATTATCTTAATTGATGCTGGTATTAAATTTCCTGAAGATGATCTTCTCGGAATCGATTATGTAATCCCTGATTACACTTATCTTGTAAGAAATGTAGATAAGATTAAAGGTCTATTTGTAACTCATGGTCACGAAGACCATATAGGAGGTATTCCATATTTACTTCGCCAACTAAACATACCTGTTTATGGTGGTAAATTAGCTCTTGGATTGTTACGAAACAAACTGGACGAGCATGGCTTACTTCGTCAAACAAAACTTATTGAAATCAACGAAGACGATGTGATTAAATTCCGTAAAACATCTGTTAGCTTCTTTAGAACAACTCATAGTATACCGGATGCATACGGCATTGTTGTAAAAACACCTCCTGGCAATATTGTACACACTGGTGACTTTAAATTCGATTTCACTCCAGTAGGAGAACCAGCTAACTTAACGAAAATGGCTGAAATTGGTCGTGATGGCGTTCTCTGCTTATTGTCTGATAGTACAAATGCTGAACGTCCCGAATTTACAATGTCCGAACGTAAAGTTGGAGAAAGTATCGATGAAATTCTTCGTAATGTAGAATCTCGTATCATTTTCGCAACTTTTGCTTCTAATATTTACAGATTAAAACAAGTTACTGATGCTGCTGCAAAACATGGTCGTAAAGTAGCTGTATTTGGTCGGAGTATGGATAATGCAATTACAATCGGTCGAGAATTGGGGTATATTACAGCACCTAAAGAAACATTTGTAGATGCACAAACTTTAAATCGTTTACCAGCAAATGAAGTGATGATTCTATGTACTGGTAGTCAGGGTGAACCAATGGCAGCACTTTCTCGTATTGCCAACGGTACACACCGACAAATTCAGATACAACCTGGTGATACTGTCGTATTCTCTTCTTCACCAATCCCAGGTAATACAATAAGTGTAAATAAAACGATTAACTTGTTATATCGTGCTGGAGCTGAAGTTATTCATGGTTCATTAAATAACATTCATACTTCAGGTCATGGATCACAACAAGAACAAAAGCTAATGTTACGTTTAATTAAACCAAAATTCTTTATGCCGATTCATGGTGAATATCGCATGTTGCGTATGCACGGCGATTTAGCAGAAGATTGTGATGTTGAATCTGATAACATTTTCATCATGGAAAATGGTGATGTTTTGGCCCTAAGTTCTGATGAAGCACATGTAGCAGGACGTATACCATCTGGTTCTGTATATATTGATGGTAATGGTATAGGCGATATCGGTAATATTGTGTTACGTGATCGCCGTATATTATCTGAGGAGGGTCTTGTCATCGTTGTCGTAAGTGTCGATATGGAACAACAAAAAATTGTTGCTGGCCCAGATATTATCTCCCGTGGATTCGTTTATATGCGAGAATCAGGTATGATGATTAATGAAGCTCAACAAACGTTAAACAAACATTTACAACAAACCTTACAAGAAAAAACACCTCAATGGTCTGAATTGAAAAATGAAATTACTGATGTCTTAGGACCATACTTATTCGAAAAAACAAAACGCCGTCCAATGATTTTGCCAATCATCATGGAAGTTTGATAGATGGATAATTAAGAATGTTATTATATGGGCAAAAAGCAAGAAACATCGCAATTTTGTGTCTATAATAATAGACAGAACGAAAACCCCCAACTTTGAAAGTTGGGGGTTTAGATTTTCCTATCTTCCTAATTCAGCATCTTCTTCTCAAAACGACTTATATCAGCATCTGCTCCTATAACGATTAAAATATCCCCCTCATGAATTACTTCATCCGCCTGTGGCGAAACAATAATATCTGATTCTCGTTTAATTGCTACAATGTTGATGCCGTATCGAGCACGAATATCTAATCCAATAATAGTGTGTCCTTCTAGAAGGTCATTTGCCTTAATTTCCATAATAGAATGTTGCTCCGAAAGTTCCAAATAATCGAGCACATTATTAGACATCATATTATTAGCGATACGGATTCCCATATCCCGTTCCGGATGAACAACATGATCAGCACCTATTTTACGGAGAACTTTTTCATGATAATCATTTTGAGCTTTCACTGTTATTTTCTGTACACCTATTTCTTTTAACATCAACGTCGTTAATATACTAGATTGAATGTCATCTCCTATAGCCACGATAACATGTTCAAAATTTCGAATTCCTAATGACTTTAATACAGATTCATCTGTTGTATCAGCTACAACAGCTTGGGTGGCAATTGCTGCAAATTCATCGACACGTTCAGGGTGCTTATCAATAGCCATTACTTCTGCACCTTGGTCCACAAGTTCGTTTACAATACTGCCTCCAAATCTACCTAATCCGATGACAACAAATTCCTTTTTCATGCTAAAAACCTCCGATTCAATAAGCAGGTCACAAAGCTGTACTTAAAAGCTATACCTTCTTCTATTTTAGCAGACAATTACTATTTTCGCCGTTTATAGACATAAAAAAAGATTGCCCCCAATTAAGAGCAATCTTTTAAATAAGATCGAAAGTTATTGTGCGTTACGTACTTCATCAAGTACACGATTCACACGTTTTTCAAGCATTTTCATACCGCTACCGCCTGCTTGGAAATGACGAAGCTTACCGTCTTTATCAAATACATAATAAGCAGGTACATATTGGTTTTCAAATGCATCTGTAAGTTTCATCTTACTATCAACGAAAATAGGTTGTGTAATACCGTGCTCTGCTGCAACTTCTTTAATATCATTAAGATCTAAGTCTTTTTCAGAACGTGGCATATGAACTGCAACAACATTTAATTCGTCTTTATATTTATCGCGGAAATTATTTACTTCTGGCATTGCTTCTTTACATAAATGACAACTAATTGACCAAAAATGGATTAATGTTGGTTTTTCACCAACTAAATCTGATTTTGAAACTTCACCGTTTAGCCAAGCTGTTTCGCCTTCTAATTCAGGCATTTCTGAACGTAATTTCATCAATTCTCACCTCAAATATTTTAATTTTAAATAGTGTACGTTGTTACTATATGCACCTTTTCAAAAAAGGACCTAACTATATGTTAGGCCCTTTTTTCCAATACAATAAGGATTAACCTTCTAGTAGTGCATCGCCTGGGTGCCAGTTTGCTGGGCAAAGGCCACCAGTTTGTAAAGCTTGAAGTACACGTAAAACTTCATCTACATCACGGCCAATGTTGTTGTGGTGAACAACTTGGTATTGTAATTCGCCTTCAGGATTGATGATGAATAGACCACGTAGTGCTACGCCTTCTTCTTCAATAAGAACGCCATATTCTTTAGCAACTTTTTGATTATGGTCAGCTGCTAATGCGTATTTTAATTGACCAATACCGTTGTCAGTGCGGTCTTTGTTGATCCATGCTAAGTGAGTGTGGATTGTATCAGTTGATACACCGATTATTTCTGCATCAAGATCTTCAAATTCATCGAAACGATCTGACATTGCAGTAATTTCAGTTGGACAAACAAATGTAAAGTCCATTGGATAGAAGAATAGAACTGTCCATTTGTCATTTTTCATATTTTCTTCAAGACTAACTTTACCAAACTCTTTGTTTGGCATTACTGCATCCATTTCAAAGCGTGGAGCTTGTTTTGCTACCATACGTTCTGCCATGATAAATCCCTCCAATAATAAATAATGAATAAATGTATGTAGCTTCATACACTACAATCCATTTATTACGATAACAAATACATCTATTTAAAGCAAAGAATTCAACTTACAAATTGCTCGTTCTTTAGTTATATTGTGACAATTTATTAAATTATGGAATATTTCAAAACTTTATCCTTTTCTATACACAGTGAAACTTTAACTAGAGGTATTTTGTCCTCTTACTTTCTCCTACTTTACCTTGATTAGTGTCCTATTGGATATTTTAAAAAATTAAATCTATTTACTCATCACACGGCTTTTGAGGACGTTCATGATGATTCTTTTTCTTCATATTACTTCTTTCTATATCTCTCCATTCATTACATCTAGCACAAAAATTTGTATCAAATTGTTCATTATAACGTAATAATGAAAAACATTTATAGCAATAATCTTGTAATTCATCTATCCTAATGAGCTTTTGATTAGTGGCTAAAAATATCCCCAAATATTTTTGTTTAGGCTGTTTTCCCATCAGAAATCAATTTCCCTTCAGAAAATATGTTCAAATTGTTCTTTTCTATTTTATTATGTACCTATCATCTATTTAATAACAATATTTAATTTAAGAATAACAAAAACAATGAATCACTTCTTTAAAGGAAGATGTAATTCATTGTTTTAGGGTTTTGTGTATGTTTTATTAAACTAAACTGATTATTCTTCTTTAGAGCCAAGGCAGCGTTCACATTCAAATAACGCAGATTCGACTTGCTCCACAATTTCACACCCGCATTCTGTACAAAGTTTTGGATATCTTTCGTTTTGTTCGTTTTGCATATGATCTCCTCCTAATTATAAGTTAATGTTTGGCTACCAAAGCTTCGCATTACGATATATGTTGGTAGCTTGGTATTGTTAAGAATTCTTCAAATTCATCTTGTAATGTTAAATCGGTAAAGATTTCAGCAGCTTCTTCAAAACGACCAATTGCGAAATTCTCTTTTCCTACTTGCTCTTCAATTTTTTGTAGTTCCTGTTTTAGCACATCTTTGAATAAAGCTATATCAATCTTTTGTCCGTCATCTAATTTTCCTTCAGGATGTCGAATCCATTGCCATACTTGTGTACGTGAAATTTCTGCTGTCGCAGCATCTTCCATCATATTATTGATTGGAGCAGCACCATTTCCTCTTAACCAAGAAGCAATGTATTGAACTCCCACACTACAGTTAAGACGTAAACCGTCTTCTGTAATTGTACCTTGTGGAACTTCTAGTAAATCTTCTGCTGTAACATGCACATCTTCACGTTTACGGTCAATCTGATTTGGCTTTTTCATATGCTCATCAAATTGTTCCATTGCAACAGGTACTAAACCTGGATGTGCTACCCATGTTCCATCATGTCCGTCAGTTGCTTCTCGTCGTTTATCCTCACGAACCTTTTCAAAAGCAATTTCGTTGGCCTCTGGATTATCCTTAATCGGGATTTGTGCAGCCATACCCCCTATCGCAGGTGCATTCCGCTTATGACAAGTTTGAATACACAATTGTGTGTACGCTCTCATAAATGGAGATGTCATAGTTACTTGGCCACGATCCGGTAAAATAACTTCTGAATGATTGCGTAAACGTTTAATATAGCTGAAAATATAATCCCAACGGCCACAATTTAAACCAGCTGAATGTTCTTTTAATTCATACAAGATTTCATCCATTTCAAATGCAGCCGTAATTGTTTCTATTAGTACAGTTGCTTTAATGGTTCCTTGTGGAATTTCCAAATAATTTTGTGCGTAGACAAAGACATCATTCCATAGCCTTGCTTCCAAATGACTTTCTAATTTTGGTAAGTAAAAATATGGGCCTGAACCTCTTGCCATTAATTCTTTTGCATTATGGAAGAAAAATAAACCGAAGTCAAAAAGGCTTCCAGACATAGGCTCACCATTTACTTCTACATTTCTTTCAACTAAGTGTAATCCACGTGGGCGAACTAATAATGTAGCTGTTTCATTATTTAAACTATAAACTTTGCCATTAGAAGATTGCGTGAAGGATATGGTTTTACGAACTGCATCATACATATTGATTTGACCTTCAATCATATTCTCCCAAGTTGGAGAAGTTGCATCTTCGAAACATGCCATAAACATTTTTGCCCCAGAATTTAATGCATTAATAACCATTTTGCGTGTTACAGGTCCTGTAATTTCAACACGACGGTCTTGCAAATCTTGAGGTAATGGAGCAATTGTCCAATCCCCTTCTCGTATTGACTTCGTTTCCTCTAAAAAATTAAGAGATGCACCTTCATCTAATTGTTTTTGACGTACCTCTCTTTTTTCTAATAAAGCTTTTCTTCGATCGTTAAATTGCTGCTGTAATGATGCGATAAATTTTAATGCGTCTGGCGTTAAAATTTGCTCAGTTGATGCATTTTGTGAACCTATTATTTCAATAGTAGGCGTTACTGTATGCTGAATTCCCAAATCGATCATCCTTTCAAATCAACTATGCTAAAGAATCAAGAAGGCTGTTTGATACTAATTCTTTTATCAATCAAATTTAATTTTTGTGTAAGCGATTTAAAAAATTAATAGGTTTGAATAAGATATAGTTACAAACAGCCGACCTTTCTAACTTAATGCATTAGATAAATTGAGCAGTTTCTGTAGAACCCTTCATCGCTGTTGTTGAAGAAGTTCCACCTGAAATAACTTGTGATACTTCATCAAAGTAACCAGTACCTACTTCACGTTGATGTTTTGTTGCTGTGTAGCCATTCTCTTCACTTGCAAATTCTTCTTGTTGTAATTTAGAGTAAGCAGCCATACCGTTGTCTTTATAATCGTGAGCCAATTTGAACATGCTGTGATTAAGTGCATGGAAACCAGCCAATGTTACGAATTGGAATTTGTAACCCATCTTACCAAGCTCTACTTGGTATTTTGCAATTGTTTCATCATCTAAATTTGCTTTCCAGTTGAATGATGGTGAGCAATTATAAGCTAATAGCTTACCAGGGAACTTAGCATGAATCGCATCTGCAAATTTCTTTGCTTCTTCTAAATCAGGTTTAGATGTTTCACACCAAACTAAATCAGCATATGGTGCATAAGCTAAACCACGAGCAATTGCTTGATCGATTCCAGCTCTTGTACGGAAGAATCCTTCTGGTGTACGCTCACCAGTGATAAATTCTGCATCACGTGGATCAATATCACTTGTTACCATATCAGCTGCATCAGCATCTGTACGAGCAATTAAAATAGTTGGTACGCCAGAAACGTCAGCTGCAAGACGGCCAGCGATTAAATTTCGGATAGCGTTTTGTGTCGGTAGTAATACTTTACCGCCTAAGTGACCACATTTTTTCTCAGATGCTAATTGGTCCTCTAAGTGCACACCAGCTGCACCTGCTTCAATCATACCCTTTACCAATTCAAATACATTTAAAGGTCCACCAAAACCTGCTTCTGCATCTGCTACGATTGGAGCAAACCAATCAAAATTGTCTAAGCGACCTTCAGCATGATCAATTTGATCTGCACGTTGTAGTGCCTGATTAATACGTTTTACAACTTGAGGCACTGAATTTGCAGGATATAAAGATTGATCAGGATACATTTGTCCAGCAAGGTTTGCATCTGCTGCTACTTGCCATCCACTTAAGTAAATTGCTTTTAAACCAGCTTTTACTTGTTGTACAGCTTGATTTCCTGTTAAAGCACCTAATGCATTGATGAAATCTTCTTCATGCAAAGATTTCCATAAACGCGTAGCACCTTTTTCCGCTAAAGTATGTTGAATTTGTACGGAACCACGAAGTTTCACTACCTCTTCAGCAGTATATGGACGTTCAATCCCTTTCCAACGTTCTTCTGTTGCCCAGCTTTTTTCAAGTTGCTCAATTTGTTGTTGTCTTGTTATCATATACAAACACACCTTCCACTTTGACTTTTGTTGTTGAACGCTAGCTTTCTATTAAAAAAACACCCCTACATTTTGTTGCATAACAGCTACCGTTGTTATAAACTAATATACAACAGAGATTGTATTTTGTAATTGTTTTTGGATGAAATACCTTTTTTTTACGATAAATGAATGAATTTCTAGGATGAAGTGAAAAATTCAGGATTGGTATAGGAGGAGCATGACATGATACAAAGTACAGAAATTTTAGCGAAAGAATTAGCAGAACAGTATAGTAATTTATTAGTAGATTGGATACCCAAAGGTGCCTCAATCGCTTTAGCGGTAGGGGGAAATTACATCTATTATGTAGCAGGTGTATACGATATCTCTTTGGAAAATGGAAAGAAGATACAAAAAGGAAGTATTGCTGATCGTGTAATTAAGGAGAGAAAGAAAATTGAAACTGTTATAGATCAGGAGCTTTTAGGTATTCCATATTACGGTATTGGTTACCCTATCGACTTTTTAGGTGAGCCAGCTGCATTAATTGTTATATTGTCCCCAAATCATCCCGAAGTGAAAAGAGAACCTTTTCGTTTTATCACGGGTAAACAGCAAGACCAATGGGTACCAATTGCAATTGATAAAATTTTCTATTTTGAAAGTCTTAATAAGAAAAATTGGTTTTATGCTGACGGTGAACAATACAAAATAAATTTGACATTAAAAGAGCTCTCAAGAAGATTACCAGACTATTTTTTAAGAATTCATCGTTCCTACATTATTAACATCCATGCCATCAGTCGTATCACACGTGACTTCTCCTCAAATTTAATCATCATTATGAAAGATGGCACTGAACTACCTGTAAGTAATTCCTATTTAAATGAAGTGAAACGAATTCTTGAGTTTTAACTATTGATCCTAAAAAATAATCCAATTTTGTATTAAGGATTTAATCCACAAACATATGAATCTATTTCATCAATCTATTTTAGATTCTTATATACGAACAGTTCAGCTTTAAAAATTCAGAATATTTAGTTTTCTAATTGTTACAGACGGCGCTTTCCATTCGTAACATTAACAACCTGCAGGGCTTTCAGCTCAAACTTTTCTCGTAGTGCTAAGCAGAAACCTCACTGAAATAACATCGTACGAAGAAAATGCAAATGCATTTTTGAGAACTCGCCGTCTTTCTCTTCACAAGGAAACAAAATTGCATATATTAAATGTTCGTATATTTTATTTGGATTTTACATTACGAAATTGATGCACATGTAACACATAAATTTATAACCTTAAACATTTTAATAACCTTAAATTTCATCATAGGGTGTTTTCTTTAACTACACTAATTGTTAGTTGAAACAATCAGGGTTTTTGGGTTGTATTTTCACATATCCATCTTCTTCGCCTCCCCCTTACTCTTATATTAGTACTTGTCTTATTCCCCGATAACTAAGAATACAGTAATAAAGAATAGATAGCAGCAGAACATTATCTGCTGCTATCTATTCTTTTTCTATTGTTAAAAAAATACTAAATTCCGCATCTTTACAACCTTTTTTTATAATAGATTTTGTTTAACTATACTATAAACGCAATCTAATTTATTTTTACGAAAATGGTTGAAAAATACACACAATTTTGTATAATAGATAGCGTTTTAATAAACTTTTTGTTTTGTGAAAGTAAACTTTTGTTACTTCAAGTTAAGCAAAAGTAAACGAATGAACTGTAAGTTTATGAATAGAAAACAATTGAGGAGTACATTAGATGCAAATCGGTAAAAAAATTAAACGACTTCGTCTAAAAAAAGGGCTTACACAAGAAGAATTAGGAGAAAGAACAGATTTGAGTAAGGGTTACATCTCTCAACTAGAAAGAGATTTAAACTCTCCCTCAATCGAAACACTCTTTGCATTATTAGAAGTTCTAGGTTCAACCCCCAAGGAATTCTTCGATGATGATGTGGAAGAACAAAAAGTAGTATACACCAAAGAAGACCATAACATTTATACAGATGAGGATAAAAAATATAGTATCGAATGGCTAATTCCGACTTCAAATGAAAAAGAAATCGAACCTGTCCTGATTACTTTTGAAGAACATGGCGAGTTCAAACAATTCGAGCCATCTCTTTCCGAAACCTTTATTTATGTCTTAGAAGGTCGTGTAAGGCTTATATTAGGTAAACAAAACTACGTTGCAGCAAAAGGAAATACAATCTACTTCGAAGCTTCGGATCATCATCAATTATTTAATGATTATCCAGGTAAAACAGAGATTTTACTTGTCGCAACTGAATCATATTTGTAGCATAGGAGGCACGTAAATGTCGGAAAACACAATTATTCGATTTGATCATGTTTCAAAATCATATAGTGATGGAACTGTGGTATTGAAAGATATCAGCTTTGAATTAGAACGTGGAAAATTCTATACTTTACTTGGACCATCAGGCTGTGGTAAAACCACAATTTTACGTTTGATCGCTGGTTTTATGGAACCAACAAATGGCTCAATTTATTTTAATGGAAAAAAAATTAACAATGTTCCTGCAAATGTGCGACAAGTTAATACAGTCTTTCAAGATTATGCATTATTTCCACATTTAAATGTTTTTGAAAATGTAGCATTTGGCTTACGTATTAAAAAAATAGCAGAAGCAGAAATCATCAAAAGAGTTGAAGAAGCATTAAAATTCGTAAACTTAGCTGGCTATAGTCAACGTGAAATCGCAGAGATGTCTGGTGGTCAACGTCAACGTGTTGCGATAGCGCGCGCTATTGTCAATGATCCTGAAATCATTTTATTAGATGAACCACTTTCTGCACTAGATTTAAAACTTCGTACGGAAATGCAATATGAACTTCGTGAACTACAACAACGTTTAGGAAAGACATTCGTATTCGTCACCCATGATCAAGAAGAAGCACTTGCAATGTCAGATGAAATTTTCGTTTTAAATGAAGGTCATATTGAACAAAGCGGTTCTCCTGTTGATATTTATGATGAACCCATAAATCGTTTTGTTGCTGATTTTATCGGCGAATCCAATATCGTACCGGGTACAATGGTAAAGGATTACGAGGTTACCTTTACTGGTAAAACTTTTGAATGTGTTGACAAAGGATTAAATCCAAACGAAAAAGTGGATATTGTGATTCGACCAGAAGATTTAGAAATCACGGATATTGAAAATGGCAAACTAGTCGTAACAGTAGATACACAATTGTTCCGTGGTGTACACTATGAACTTTCTACTTACGATCAGGATGGCAATGAATGGCTTGTTCACTCATTAAAAAAAGCAGATGTTGGTGCAAAAATCGGCTTAGATTTTGATCCGGAAGCCATTCATGTCATGCGATTAAACGAATCTGAAGAAGATTTTGATAGAAGACTAGAGTCTTATGGAGAAGAAAACAATGCGTAGAAAAGGGAATTTATTTTCTCTCATCCCTTATTATATTTGGATTTTCTGCTTCGTTATTGCACCAATTCTTTTAGTATTCTATTATTCTCTTTTAGATTTACATGGTCATTTTACTTTTGAAAACTATAGAAATTTCTTTACTAGCGTTTATTTGAAAATGACTTTAAGTTCTTTCTGGTATGCTTTTCTAATCACACTATTTTCGTTATTAGTTTCGTATCCAGCAGCTTATTTGATTACGAAAACAAAACATAAACAACTTTGGTTAATTTTGATTATTATTCCTTCATGGATCAACTTACTATTAAAGACATACGCGTTTATCGGCATTTTCGGTAATAAGGGGCCCATTAATGCATTTGTAAAAGCAATTGGATTACCAAATCAGCAAATTCTATTTACAGATTTTGCATTTGTATTTGTCTCTGTATATATCTTTATACCATTTATGATTTTACCGATTTTCAATTCGCTTGATAAATTGAATCCTGCATTAATTGATGCATCCCGTGATTTAGGTGCTTCAAAATTAACAACTTTACGAAGAGTCATTATTCCATTAACAATGAATGGCATAAAAGCTGGCGTTCAAGCAGTATTTATCCCTTCCCTATCACTATTTATGATTACTCGATTAATCGCTGGTAACCGCGTTATTACACTTGGTACCTCCATAGAAGAACAATTCTTAACAACACAGAACTGGGGAATGGGTTCGACGATTGCTGTTTTCTTAATCATTTTTATGTTTATCATCATGTTAATCACTGGAGAAAAGCGAAAAGGAGCGGCACGTAATGGAAAAGCTAAATAAAAGATCAAAACTCTATTTAACCTTTGTTTTTGCCGTTCTTTATGCACCGATTCTATTTTTAGTATTTTATTCTTTTAACAGCGGCGATTCCATGACAAATTTCAAATCCTTTACATTAAGTCATTATCGCGATGTATTTGAAGATACCAGATTAATTGTTATTCTAATTAATACGGTCGTTGTTGCCTTGTTGTCTGCCTTAATCTCAACAATCATTGGAACACTTGGTTCTATTGGAATCATTGCAATTCGGAATCGTAAACTACGCAATATGGTCTTATCATTAAATAATATTCTGATTGTTAGTCCTGACGTTATTATCGGTGCTTCTTTCTTAATATTATTTACCATAATCGGGGTTAAATTAGGCTTTACTTCTGTTTTACTATCTCATGCGGCTTTTAGTATTCCAATTGTTGTTTTAATGGTATTACCAAAACTCCAAGAAATGAGTTCATCACTAATTGATGCTGCATTGGACTTAGGTGCTAGCCGCCGTGATGTATTAACTAGAGTCATTTTACCTTTTATAAAACCAGGGATATTTGCTGGTTTCTTTATGGCATTAACTTACTCTTTAGATGACTTTGCTGTAACATTCTTTGTTACTGGGAATGGATTTAGTACGCTATCTGTTGAAATTTACTCAATGGCAAGAGCTGGTGTTTCACTAACAGTAAACGCTATTTCCGGATTAGTATTCTTTGTAACATTAATACTTGTTTTGAGTTATCACTTTATTACAAATCGCCAAAGATTGGGGGCTCATAAATGAAATCATTAGTTCGAGCAACCGTCGTAATATTACTTGTATGTGCCCTACTTATGTATACTGCACACAGTATTGATACAACATCAGGAAAATCAGGGAAAGATATACTAACTGTCTACAACTGGGGAGAATATATCGATCCAGCTTTACTTAAGAAATTTGAAAAAGAAACTGGGATTCATGTCATATATGAAACATTTGACTCTAATGAAGCAATGATGACAAAAATCGAACAAGGTGGTACAAACTATGATATCTCCGTACCTTCAGAATATACGATTGAGCAAATGAAACAACGTCATCTATTAAAGAAAATTGATCATAGCAAAGTTCCAAATTTAAAGAACATTGACCCGGATTTTTTAAACTTAGATTTTGATAAAAAGAATGAATACTCTATTCCCTATTTCTGGGGAACTGTAGGGATTGTTTATAACACCAAATTGTTAAAAGGCTATGATTTTAATAGCTGGAATGATTTATGGGACCCTTCTTTAAAAGGAAAAGTAATATTAGTCGATAGTGCACGTGAAGTAATGGGTGTCGGCTTAAATAGTATGGGGAAATCACTTAACTCAACAGATAGTAGTGAATTAAATGCAGCTACTAACAAATTGATCAAAATGGCACCAAATGTAAAAGCAGTGATTGGCGACGAAGTAACCCAAATGATGATTAATGGGGATGCTGAAGTTGCTTTAACTTGGTCTGGCCAAGCTGCAGATATGATGTATGAAAACAAAGATTTAACATACAGTATTCCTAAAGAAGGATCAAATTTATGGTTTGATAATATGGTTATTCCAAAAACTTCTAAAAACTATGAAGGTGCTTTAAAATTTATTAACTTCATGTGTGATCCCAAAAATGCTGCTCAAAATGCTGATTATGTTGGTTATTCTACCCCCAATAAAGCAGCACTTAAATTACTAGATCCTGAAGTAGTCAATGATGAACGCTACTACCCTTCAAAAGAAATCAGAAATAAACTTCATGTCTATAGAAATTTAGGAAAAGAAAAAATTGGAGAGTACAATGAGTTATTCTTAAAATTTAAGATGTCTCTTCACTAAACCTAAAGGCTCTTACTAGTAAGGGCCTTTTTTCTATTAATTGAAAGCTATTTATAGTTAGATTCGATCAATTCCACAAGCATTTCTAATTAGAATAAATGATACCCTCTTCATTTCCACTACTGATGCTTTCTGTGAGCAGTCCTCAAAAGTTTATATGATTGAACGTCTCACAAACAATCGATATAATAAAACACAGTGATAAAAAATACTTAGATATACGAAATAATGAGGAGACACATAGAATATATGAAAAAAACTAAATTAGCTCTCATTTTATTAATGTTCAATATGTTTATAACGATGAGTGCAATTGGCTTAATTGTTCCTATTATGCCAAGCTATTTAAAAGAATTTGGGGCAAAAGGTCAAGTGCTCGGATTTTTAATTGCAACAATTGCTTTTGCTCAATTCATTTTTTCTCCAATAGCTGGAAGCCTATCTGATAAACTTGGTAGAAAAAAATTAATTATATTTGGATTACTTTTGAATGGGATTTGTCAAATTCTATTTGGTTCATCTACTGAATTGTGGGAACTATTTGTTTTACGATTTTTAATCGGGGTTGGATCCGCTTTCATCACTCCACCAATAATGGCTTATGCAGCTGATATTACGACTTTAGAAGAACGTGGAAAAGCAATGGGTATGATTGGTGCTGCCATTTCCTTTGGCTTTATGATTGGACCAGGAATAGGTGGTGCATTATCCAATGTTAGTTTGCACTTTCCATTCTTTGTAGCTGGTATTGCTGCAATAACTGCGGCGATCTTATCATTATTCTTTTTACCTAAAACGGAACCAACTCTTGTAGATAAACCAACTGGAAATAATATTGTAAAAGAAATGATTCGTTCATTTAAAACATCTTACTTTGTATTATTAGTTGTTGTGTTTGTATTTTCATTTGGAATTGCAAACTTCCAAGCTACTTTATCAATGTTCCTAACTTATAAATTTAACTTTACTCCAAATGATATAGCTATTTTAATGACAGTTGGCGGATTTGCTGGGGTAATTGTTCAAGGCGTTTTATTGAACCGGTTATTTAAACGTTTTGGTGAAATGAATATTATTTTAGTAAGTCTTATTGTGGCGGCTATTTCAATGCTAGGCATGATATTTGTCAGTGGCTTCTTTGTTATTCTCTTCGTAACTACTTTATTCCAAACTGCCACAACCTTAATCAGACCAGCAGTAAACACGCTCATTTCAAAGGTAGCCGGTAAAGAACAAGGGTATGCAGCCGGTATGAATAACGCTTATATGAGCCTTGGGAATATGATTGGACCAGCTTTAGCAGGCACTTTACTCGATTGGCATCTAAATATCCCATTTATACTCGGCACTGTTATCTTAATGGCATGTTACTTAATTACATTCATTTGGAACAAAAAAACTTTTGCTACTCATTCATCTTGATCTAGCAACTGTTAATGACTTAAGCGTAGAACTATCAAATAAAATGAGGACCCCCTTTTCTTGCTTAGTGAGGTGCCTAGAAAATTATTTTTTACAATTTAAGAAAGATGGCTGTACAAAAATGAGTTATTTATCATTTTTGTACAGCCACTTTTTTGCTCTATAGAGTCTATAGATTGTAAATTATTGCTGACGGACTTTTTGAACCACCTTTGTCATTTAACTACGTGTTAATTGTCAAACGCCTCATTTGTTCTTTTTCATATCGACACGTAACTTTTTTACTGATATAAATAGACAAATTACTGTGATTGCTACATAAAAAATTAGATACCCTGCCCAAACCGGAAAATGTATTTTGGTCAATTCAACTAATGAGTCTGACATTTCAGGTGAAATTAATGTCAACATTAAAGCAATCGGATTGATCATTGCCCAAAAATGCGAAATGGGTGCTGGGTCCCTTAATCCAGGCGAATTTTCTATCGTACTAATACCAATCATAAAGAAAAATGCAGTGATGCCACTCAAAAATAACATAGCTCCATAAGTGGTAATCATCGAAATAATGGTTTTGCGAATTAATGTCGAAAACATGACACCAATACTAGCAATAGCCAACATCGTTACGATTAAGAATGCAAAAATAATCAGTAATTGTCCTGGGGAGATACCACCAAATAGGAAGACTAAACTATAAAGTGGTAGTCCTGCTATAAGTAATAATAATAAAAAAACGATTGACGAACTTATTTTCCCAAAAATGATTTGAAAAGAGCTTTGAGGAGATGTCAATAAAATATTCAAGGTCTGTTTTTCACGTTCTGTACTTATTGCCCCTGCTGTTAAAGAAGGCGTAATAAACAAAATCAATGCCAGCTGTACATATGACAGTAGTGCAAAGAGAATCACACTCTGTTGAGGATTAATAAAACTGCTCCCAGATAAATTAGTTGACATAAAAATAAAACCAAAAACGAAGACACTTAAAACCAGTAGATAAAACAGAATCCCTGCAAAGCTTTTAAAAGAACGGAAACGTAGCTTCAATTCCTTTATTAGAACTGGATTATGAAATGATAACCTCATACCTTTTCAACCTCCTTTGTAATCTCCATAAAAACATCCTCTAAGTCTTTTTCATCTTCTGCAAATGATAGAATCGGCGCGTCTTGCTGTACGACTACTTGCTTTATTAACCTTATTTGATCCTCTTCAGAACCAGTAAAACGGAAGTTTAACTGATTTTTTGTTATTTGGATTGATGATACGAATGGGTTTTCCTCAAAGAATTGTTTTGCTAAGTTCAAGTCATACCCAGCTTGATATCTTACTGTAATCAATTTTTCTCCCATGAGCTGTGCTTGAATCTCTGCTACAGAACCATGGACCATCAATTTTCCTTGATCAATAACACCTATTTCATCACACATTTCCGCAAGCTCAGGGAGAATATGTGATGAAATTAATATGGTTTTTCCCTTTCCCTTAAGCTGTTTTAAAATAGCTCTCATTTCTACTCGCGCTCTTGGATCAAGACCAGATGCAGGTTCATCTAAAATGAGAACCTTTGGATCATGAATCAAAGTCCTAGCTAAGCATAAACGTTGTTTCATCCCTCTAGATAACACATCCACATAGTCATATCTTTTATGTGTTAAATTGACGAGTTCTAATAATTGTGGAATAAGCATAGCTCTTTTTTCAGCAGGAACACCATAACTTGAGCCAAAAAAATCTAAATACTCTCCTACCTTTAATTGATCATAGACACCAAAAAAGTCCGGCATATATCCAATTAGTTTACGAACTTCTTCAGGATTTTGCGTTACACTGATACCATCAATAAATGCTTCCCCTGCTGTTGGTTGCAGTAATGTTGATAATATGGAAAATGTTGTAGATTTCCCTGCGCCATTTGCGCCAACAAAGCCAAAAACTGTTCCCTCATTAATGGTGAGATCAAGCCCCTGTAATGCATAGAAGGAACCATATTTCTTTGTTAATCCATTAATTTCTATCATGGTTTGACCTCCCCTTTAAGTTGTAGTGTTGGAGCAGTCATCCTATTATTAGCAGACCTTTTTCTCTCTAACCTAAATTTCACTTGACCATTATTTGAAATATAATTTTCAATATTTTTTGTTAATGTGAATCGTCCATCATTGATAGGCTCATAATTAAATGTTTTATTATTTAAAATTTGAAGTGTTACATTTTTAGTATCCGTATTAGCCATTTGCAATTCTGTCCATTTAAACTTCTTGTTTTGAAGCGTATCAGGAATTGTCCAGTTGAATTCATATACTCCTTCATCTATTAACCATATCCCACTATTTTCTTGGGATTGCTCGGCATAACCTGCATTTGAAATAGGATTGATTATAAAGTTCATTGAATTCGCAGGTAAAACAAATTCACCAGAAAATTTCGTTTTTGGACTAAAGCTTTGAATAACTAAATTAATAGCTGATAAATCTACTTTACTATTTTTTATAGAAATAGGTGTGATAGGTTCATCAACCCAACCAACAAGTGCAGGCTCTTCTGTATTCTCGATCATACCGTAGCCCGATTCCTTTAACATTTCCTTGCGATTTTCCATAATATCGTCTTTGTTCTTCACTGAATTTGAATTATTCGATGAGATTGGCATTGCAGGTATTAATAGTGCACCATTAATTGTTTGTGTGATTTTAAGCTTCTGTTTTGGCTTTATAGTACCTATCTTTAACCATTGACTACCATACCAAATCGAGGCATCCTTCACTGTGTAAGGTAAATTATTTGTTACACTTCCTTTTATTGCTCGATTCTCCACTTCTAAATCAATATGAAAACTACCCACACTTGGTATTTGTGTTTGACCAGCTATGGTTGATACAGACCAATATCGATTGTTACGTAAAGTTAATTCTTTTTCATTTTGATATTGCTCTATCATGCCTTGTTTATGGATTGAACCTATATTATTAAAATTCCGGACCAATGTTGCAGTACTATTTAGAGGTACCTTAAATCTAAAATCACCACTTCGATTGGTTAACAATGAGTTCACATAATATCCTGTCAGGCTATCATCTTGATTAATTTTAAAAACTGCAGATTGTTGAATTTGTGGTTTTGAAAGACGATCCTTTGCACCATAAGCAAATACCAAAATCGATACAAAAAGTGAAAGTGAAGGTACCAGCCACCAAGCAAATTCCCTCTTGTCTTTCTTTTTCAAAATAAAATATAAAAGTGGTCCAACAATAATAATATAAAGAATAATAACGATAACTAAAAGCATAGTTGACACTTGGAATGTAGGAAATAATTCATTTGAATATGTATTACTACCATCAATACTATTCATTCGATTAGTAACATGATTAATGGTATTAAACGGAATTACTTTTTGTAGTAATTTATCATAATTCTTATCTATTGAAAGTGGTTCATCACCTAAAGAAAATGCTGTTTGGATGACCTGCCCATTTCCTAAATTTCGTTTTGCAGCTAAAATATGATGGTCTATTTCTAGTATTGTTTTTGCTGGTTCAACTTTTTGAGCTTGATAAGCAGAAATTCCGTTTGAAAGTCTTATATCTTTTAGAGACTTTCGTATATCTTTTGAAGTAATATGAATCGTTTTATCATTGATAGAAAGCGGCAAATAGTTTTGCAATATTCCAATTTCTCCATCTAGATTATCGGAAGCCCCAATTACAATCGTACCACCTGATTTAACCCACTCTAAAAGAGATTGCTGCTCTTCTTCCTTTAAAGATGTAATAGAATATTCATCTACCACAACAACGTTAGCCATTGTCCAACCATTAGCAGTTGTTGGAATCAGATCCTCCTTTAATTGACCAAGATGAATAATTTCCATTTGACTTGAACTTAATGATGAAATTTTGGTTAATGCAGATAGGCGATCAACACTATTTGTAAAGGTTAATACAAAGACCCCATCTCTTTCATACATCTGAGGCTTAATCTTATCATCGCCTGTAAAGCTCACTTCATCTTCCTTATTCCAACCATCCTTATAAATATGAATCGTTTTATCTGTACCTGAAGAATGATCCGTAAAATAATCAAGCATTAGTTTGATTGTTTTTGTCTCATTCGAACCAATTTCTAGTGGTACAACTACTCCAATTCCTCCAGAATAGCTTTCCTGATTATCAATAACGATATCTCCTGAAAATGCTTCGCCACTATTTGTAACTGTTAGCAATACAGGTAAGCCCAATGTATCTTTGTATTTATTATCAAAACCAGCAGTCACTTTAACATCTAATTTTGTTTTAGCTATGGCGTCAAACGCAAAGGTTGGTAATATACTTAATAATAAGATCATGCATGAAAAAATAATCCATAGTCTTTTCTGCAAAAAAATGACCTCCTCTTTTCTCTTTGATACTATTACGGATTTCCAGTCAATAAGGTTCCTTATTTGCATAAAAATACTAAAATATTACATAATCAATACAAAAAAGAGTTAAAGGTATGCAACTACATACCTTTAACTCCATTCTGTTATTCTAAACTGTCTAAACTACACACCATAATGACGTAAAAAATGTTCTACAAAACGAACATTTACATCTATTAAATTTTCATCTGGCTGTATAGATGCATGATGCAAACCAAATTCTGTATTAGCTCCACCCCAGAACATAGCTCCTGGAATTTCTTTCAAGAAAAATCCAAAATCTTCTCCTGTCATAGCTGGTGAACACTCGTACGGAACCACACCGGGAACATCTTCAGCACTTGCTAGTAATGCCTTTGCGCATTGTTCTTGATTGTACACTTGATAGTATGATGAACCATAGTCTATTTCAACTTTGCATTCATAAGCTATTTCAGTGGCTTTACACAATGCTTCAATACGTTTTTTGATTAGTGCCATTGATTCTGCCGACATGGTACGAATTGTGCCTTCTAAACGTGCATTCTCAGCAATAACATTTTGTACATAGCCGGAAGTCATTTTTCCTATCGTAACTACCCCACTATCTAGAGGATTTAAATTACGGCTAATAATTGTTTGCAGTTGCAACATCAAGTTTGCAGCTGCTACTGTCATATCCTTTGTATGATGAGGATAGGCAGCATGTCCTCCTTTACCATGCAGATCAATAAATAACTCCGATGTGTTTGCAAATAGCATTCCTGGTCTAGTTGCCACTGTTCCAACTGGATATTCTGGTGCAATATGCATTGCAAAAATATAGTTAGGTAGCAAATCAGGACGATCCTTCTGCATCCATTCAAGCATCGGCTTCGCCCCACCAGGACCTTCCTCTGCAGGTTGGAAATAAATAATGATTGTATTTTCTGGTTGCTGTTTTGAGAAGGCCTCTACTAAACCAAGTGCTATTGTCATATGGAAATCATGACCACAAGCATGCATAAACCCTGGATGTTCAGATGCATATGGTAATCCAGTATTTTCAGTAATAGGCAAAGCATCAATATCCGTACGCCATCCAATTTTCAATTGTGGATTTGTTCCAGTAATAGTTACGATAATACCTGTTTTCCATGTATCAATTTTGAAATAAGGCTTCCATAATTCTTCAATCACATGAAGTAAATACTTATGTGTCTTTTCTTCATGAAATCCAATTTCAGGAATTCTATGTAAATCCCTTCTGATTTCCAATAAAGACTTCATCGGTCAACAACTCCTATAATTGACGAAGATCTTGCATTATTTCTGTTTTTGATTTTGTTTTTTCATCAATTTCTTTTATCACTCTTGCAGGCGCACCTACAACAACAGTGTATGGAGGTACGTCTTTCGTAACAACAGCGCCTGCTGCTACCACAGCTCCTTCTCCCACTCGGCAACCTTCTAATACAACTGCATTTGCACCAATCATAACATTATCTTCAATTACTACTGGATCAGCACTTGGTGGTTCAATAACACCTGCTAGAACAGCACCTGCACCAATATGGCAATCTTTTCCGACAGTAGCGCGACCACCTAATACAGCGTTCATATCAATCATTGAACGATCGCCAATTTCTGCACCAATATTAATAACACTGCCCATCATAATCACAACATTGTTACCAATTGTTACTTGATCACGGATGATTGCACCTGGTTCAATACGTGCATTAATGCCTTTTAAGTCTAAAGTTGGAACAGCTGAGTTACGACGATCATTTTCAATTACATAATCTTCAATAATATCTTTATGAGCTTCTAATGTTTTTTGTACTTCCGCCCATTCACCAAAAACAACTACAGAATTGCCTTCTCCAAAAACTTTGCTACTTTCCCCAAATGCTAATGAAGAGACATTATTACCCTTAACGTAAACTTTTACAGGTGTTGCTTTTTTAGCATTTGCTAAATATGAAATAATTTCTTGTGCGTTTAATTTTTGCATTCAACAATTCCTCCTATAAATATAAAAATATGCACTTATTGTACACGAAAAATGAGAATATTTCATTTATTTTTTGAATAATCATACAAACACTCTGCATGTTTTTTCACAAGTTCTACAAAAGCTGCAACTTGTCTTAATTCAAACGATGATTCATAACCGATTAACCATGTATCACGAGTTAATTCAAATTCTTCTTCGTTATTCGTCAATGGAATCGTATTAACATCCTCTTGACCACTTAAAGTGATAGATGGTAAGATTGCGTAACCAATTCCATTTAAAGCCATTTGCTTACAAGTTTCAATTTGGTCCACTGTAATTTGATGACGTGGATTAGAAGAAAAATGACGTTGCCACCATTGTTGAATTTCTTGATAATAATTTGAATCACTTTTAAATTGTATAAATGGTCTTTCCGTATTAAAAACTTCCTCAACAGAAGTAATTTCTGTATCCACCAAATACAAAGTATCTCTAAAAAGATGCTGTTTTGAACCTTTCCAATCTGTATGTCCACGTACAATTCCAACATGCGCTTCACCATCGTAAAGCGATTTTACTATTTCCGAACTCCAACCAGTAATCAGTGAAATTTTTGCATCTGGATATTGCGTTACAAAATCTTTTAACACTTTCGGTAACCATGTATGTCCGACAATGGATGCACATGCAATTTTAAGAGTACCATGCACTTTTGAGTTTAATGATTGAATGTTTTCATATATTTCTTCTTTTTTCGTCATCATTTCAATCGCAAATTGAATGACAAGCTCTCCTGCTGGAGTAGCTGTTAGTCCTTTTTGGGAACGAATAAAAAGTTGAGCTCCCCAATCTTTTTCAATGGATTGTAGACGTTGGGATAAAGCAGGCTGAGACAAAAATAATCGTTCTGCTGCTTTACGCATATTTCCTTCTTCAGAAAGCACTTTGATGATTTGAGCTTCTGTTGTATTCATGCAAAGAACCTCCTTTTTCTAAAACTTCTCCAATCCTTAAATCCTTATTCTCATATAGATGATAGCATTTTTCAATACTTTCATTCTAGTAAGTCAATCTAACTTATATCCAAGTACCTTAAAGTTTAAAAATCAAAATAAAAAGGCCCAAAGCTGGACCTTCTTTTAAACTCAAAAATTAAGAATTAAATTGATAGATATGTTTTTTTAACTGTTTCAGGATTACACGTCTCGTCATAATACCAACAAATCTCTCCTCATCATCCACTACACATAAAAAAGCATGGTTAATGACAAGATCTAATGCTTTTTGAAATTTATCGTTGATATTGAGAGTAGCTACTTTGGTTTCCATAATGTCATTTACTTTTATATTTTCCAAATTTTCAAATTCAATGTGGTCTAATCCTAATATTGATTCTGTGATCATACGAATACTAAGTAAACCGTGAAGACGATATTCTGCATCTAGTACTGGAATAGAAGAATAACCAGTTTTTGTAAGAACAAGTAATGCATGCTCTGCATTATTTCCTAATTGTACATGTGCAACTTTTTCTGAAGATATAATCAAATCAACTATCGGCATTTCAAGAAAATCTCTGCTAGTCATAGAAATCATTAAGTTCTACTCCTTCACTTGTTCAAAATTGAACAATAAACTACATTTTCATCTTACCATATATTATTCAAAGATTTCCATTAATGCACTTGAAAGCATTTTCATCATTATATTTTTCATCAAAAGCTGCCATGTATAACAAATAGTTATTATCGATAAAATAAAATGTAGTAAATCATAACAATTCCCATAAAAAGGCCTGCGATGCCATACATCCATATGATCGGATTTAAAATATTGGGGTTATTTTCAACTGTTTCTGAATAGGATTCATCATGCGTACCTTCTTGAACCTCCTGATTTTTTGCAATTCGCATCGTCCAAATTAATGAGACTATACAAATCAATAATCCGACAAATATTAAAGGCCAAGTCCAAATTCCCATAGAAAACCCTCTCTCCTTTTTCTATAGTATGACTCTGTTGGATTTCGTTTATTCAGGGGTCTTTTCTCAACTAAATTATTTACATAAAAAAACGTGCCCGATTTTCTAAAACGGACACGTTAGAACCTTCATATTTTCTAATCCTTAAAAGATTGATAAAACGAAACAAAACTTGATTCAAACATTTCTTCACTTTCGTTCCAAAGCATAACTATTTTGTGATTAACAATAACTAAACTAAATACGAATCCTTATCCATAAATGGAATTGTTTTCATTAGTTCGCGTAAAGGTAAAGGTTTACTGAATAAAAATCCCTGTGCTTTTTTACATTGATTATCTTTTAAAAAGCCAACATGTTCTTTTTTTTCGACACCTTCAGCGATTACATCTAGTCCAAGACTATGAGCTAAGTGAATGATTGTTTTAGCAATCGCACGATCTTTCTCATCTGTATCCATATCTCGAATAAATGATTGATCAATTTTAATTATATCTATAGGATATCTTTTAATATAGCTTAATGAAGAATAGCCTGTACCAAAATCATCGATTGATATGATTAATCCCATGCTTTTTAGCTGTTTTAAAATAATCATTGTATCTTCCGCATCAGTCATGGAGCTTTCAGTAATTTCAAGTTCTAAACATTCAGGACTTACATCGTATTTTTTTAAATATTGTAGAATTTTAGAAGCCAGTTTATCTTCTCTGAATTGTTTTGGAGATATATTAACGGCAATTCTGACATTTGTAATATTTTCCTTTTCCCATTCTCTTAATTGTTGACATGCTTGTTCTAATACCCAATCCCCAATTTCAATAATCAAACCAGATTCTTCAGCGATTGGAATAAATTTATCTGGCGATACAAAACCAAACTTAGGATTTTGCCATCTTAATAATGCTTCAAAACTTGTAATCTTTTCTGTTTCCAAATCAATCTGAGGCTGATAATAGACCATTAGCTCATCTTTTTCTATTGCTCTACGTAAATGCGCTTCCATTAAGGCCGTATTACGAAACTGATCCTCCATTTCACTTTGATAAAAACGATATCCTGAGCGTCCTCTCTCTTTTAAATAAAACAAAGCCTGATTTGATTTTCGAAGCAATTCTTCGACATGATCACCATCATTTGGATAGCAAGAAATACCGATTGATGCTGAAATTGAAAATTCAAAATCCCCAATGTTTAGTGGTTCTTTTAATATGTGTATAATTTTCATAGCTACCGTTTGAATCAATTCCTTAGTAGTGTTTTGTACAACAAAAATAAAATTCTCACCATTAAGTTTATAAAGGTAACTACTGTCATTAATAAAATATGAAATACGATTTGCTGCTTCGTTTAATAATATATCTCCAACTGCTGCCCCATAGTTTTCGTTAACCTTTTTAAAACGTTCTAACTCAATTGAAAGTACAGCCACTTTTTGCTTTTTCCGCTTGGCATCTTGGATTACTTCTGGAAAGTGCTCATTAAGAGCCTTATTATTCCATGCTCCAGTTAATTGATCATGATACGATAAATAAGTTACGCTCATATTCTTATCACTATAAGGTGTTATATCCCGAAATATAAGTAATATTTTTATAACTTTTTGATATTCTACTATTGGTATACTCTTAGCAAAGATCACCACTGTTTTCCCTTCGATGGTTTTAATACCACAATCGGCTAATTCAAGAGGTTTTTTGTATTCAACAGTATCTTCAATTAGTTTTTGAATTTTATCTTTAGAGAATATTGATACAAATTCATATAATGACTTTCCGGAAATATAGGAATCCTTGTAACCGAATTTTGCCTTCGCAGCTTGATTACTATCAAGAATAATACCTTTTTGATCAATCGTAATAATAGAATCTAAATTTTGTTCTAACAAATTACTAAATAATGAATCATGATGTTGCTTATGTATTGAGCATAAGTAGTAAGTTTCTTCAACTTCACGTCCTACTAATATGCTAATTTTACGATTGTTATCAATATTTAGCTCCATTTCATCATGAGGCTGTAATAACATAGGTCTTAATATCAACCAAATGTTACTTGGTAAATATCTTTCTGCCAATGAATTATTTTCATGAAAATGCCCAAACTCTCTTTGGCAATCATCACTTGCAAAAATTATATTAAATCGTTCTTCTATTCTTTGTATCATAAAAGTAATAGCAGAAGACTCAAATTTGCTATAATAACTAGCAATCCTTTTCAAAGACATAAGGTCTAAAGTTGGTTTTTTCATGTATTGCCTCCAATGAAAAACATATACTATATGACTATCATAATAGATTTTCTTTAAAATTTATATAAAAAATATGAATTAATCGAATAAAAAACAAATTAGAAACTTTCCGATAATATCTCCATATTATTTTTGCTTCACTAATCTTATCCTAAAGAACGAGTCGTGGTGTTGCCAACCTTTACCTTATTAAATGGAAAAGTCTATTTTATTCTTCATCTGTTAACATTCTTGAAGATTCTTTCAAAAAAATCTCTTGACTGTTAATAGATTGCTCACAATTTCTTTTTTCTTTGTAATGATAGACACCATCTGCGCCTTGAATACGAGCCTTAACATTATCACATAATTGCGTTTTCATAATTTCCATTATCCGTACTTTGATTTCTGTATTGAAAATAGGGAAAAGGATTTCAACACGTTTAACCATATTACGTGTCATCATATCCGCTGAAGAAAGATATAATTTGTTTTCTCCATTATGATTGAACCAATAGATCCGGGAATGCTCTAAAAAACGTCCAACGATACTTGTAACAATAATATTCTCACTAATTCCCGGTACACCTGGTCGTAAACAGCATATACCACGAATAATTAATTCAATTTTCACACCTGCAATTGATGCTTCATACATTTTCATGATTAGCTCTTTATCTGTTAAAGAATTCATTTTCGCACGTATATGACCATTGCCGTATTTTTTTTGACAGATAATTTCTTCATCTATTAATTTGATAAATTCACTACGAATATCATATGGGGATACAACCAAATGATGAAAATTCGGTTTTTCAGTATATCCACTTAAATAATTGAAAAAATTTGTTGCATCAATTCCTATTTTTTTATTTGTTGTAATAATACCCATATCCGTATAAATTTTTGCGGTTGCATCATTATAATTTCCCGTACCCAAATGGACAAAACGTTCAATACGACCTTGACGTTTTCGAACGACTAAGGTGATTTTAGAATGTGTTTTTAAATTATGCATACCGTATATAACAAGACATCCTGCTTGTTCAAGCTCTTTTGCCCAATGCACATTATTTTCTTCATCAAATCTTGCTTTTAACTCAACTAAAACAGTTACTTGTTTACCATTTTCCGCAGCTTGCTTTAATGCTTGTATAACCGGTGAATTACCACTTACTCGATAAAGCGTCTGCTTAATTGCAAGAACAGTTGGATCTTCTGCGGCTTCTGTTACAAAATCAACAATTGGTGCAAAGGATTCATATGGGTGGTGAAAGAACAAATCTTGTGTTAATGCTTTTTCAAATAAGTCCTCATCTGACTCTAAGTCGAGTGGTGCTTGAGGAATAAAGCTTTCGTATTCAAGATATTCCCTACCTTCAGCAATTACCTTACAAAATGAAAATAAAAACGTTAAATCTAATGGACAATCCAAACTATAAACATCGGCTTCCCAATCTTCTAACACCTTGAGAAGATATTGCAATACGTCTTCATCCATCTCACCTGAACGAACTTCTATTCGACTAACTGCACCCCATTTACGCTTTTTCAACTCTTTTTCAATCTCAACTAGAAGATCACGTGCACCTTCTTCATGTATAGTCAAATCTGCATTACGTGTTAAACGGAAGGATTGGGCTGATTTCACTTTGTATCCCAAAAACAATTTATCAATGTTCGCACTAATAACATCTTCCAATAATACACCACGTATTTCATTAGCAGCTGATGGTATCTGAATAAATCGATCTATAACTGAAGGAACTTGAACAATAGCTATTTTTTCACGAAATTCAGGTTCCGCATTCTCTTGCTCAAGAAGAACAATAATATTCATCGTTTTGCTAAGTAATGTTGGAAAAGGTCGGTAAGCATCTACTGCTACAGGGGTTAGTACTGGAAAGATAATTTCTTCAAAGTATTCATTTAAAAATAAATGTTGTTCATCATTCAGATGATCAATTTTTTGTAAAAAAACCTTTTCCTTAGGCAGTTGTTTCAGTACTAAATCTTTATATACCTCTGTTTGGCGGGCAACAAGTGCTTGTGTCCTTTCAAAAATACGGGACAATTGTTCCTTGGGGGTTAATCCTGATTTATTTTCCGGCTTATGGAAACCGGCTCTAACTTGATCTTGAAGACCAGCAACTCTAACCATAAAAAATTCATCTAAATTAGAACTGAAAATCGCTAAGAACTTTAAACGTTCCAATAAAGGATTATTCGTATCTTCAGCCTCTTGTAAAACACGTTCATTGAATGCTAACCAACTCAGCTCACGATTATTGTAATACTGTGGTTTAGCAATTTCTTCAAAATCTATTTTTGTAGCTTCCATTATTTACCCTTCCTTTTCTATAAAGTGTAAAGTGACATCTCCTGGGAATAACTTTTCTATGTGTTTTTTCTGTCGGTTTACTTTATACTTTTCTGCTAATGCATTTCCCCTTGTATAAATACGAATAATTGTATGTTGTTCCTTTTGATCAATTTCAATATTCTCTACTATTTTTCGCTTTGACGCATCCAATGCATAAACAAATTTTAATAAAGCACCTATCCCCTGTATTTGCTTTAATTCATCCTTTGTAAACCATTCAAGAAATGGTTGGACATATCTTTTGAATTCATCTTTATTTTTATAGGATGCTAATAATGCTAACCGTACTCTTTCTTTATGCCCTAAACCATCTATTGATCGATTTGATAATAGATAAAATGTATGTTGACTTGCAGCATCTGCTTCAATATATTCCCCTAGATAGAATAGTTTTGCAGCCTGCATCATTATTGTTAGATCATCATCAGAATATAGGAGTGCACCATGCCTACAAAATTCTCGATACGTTATTTCACAGAGTTTAACAAAATACTGATTATGCGCTTCTGATTTTCCAAACTCCTGCGCTAGAAAATCAATATTAATTTCAAAGACTCGATATTTATCAAATGCACTTGGGTTCTCATTTAATATTTTTTCAAAAATGAGGCCTTCTCTAAGCCCTTTTCGACTAAATTGGAAGATTGGACTTTGCACGACATCCATTAATGCTTGAAAAACTTCTAATACAGGTGCAATAATATCTGCCCTATCACTTGACAATCCATCAAGTTGTTTTAATTCTTCAAAGCTTAATCCTGCTATTTCTAAACGTATAGAATTAAAATCTTCTTTTGTCATTTTATATTGATGGATTCCCGAAATAGGATATTTTTTCTTTCTTTGATCCATTTTCGCCATATTACGTGCGCTTCCACCTATACCAATGACAGGCAACATTAAACCTACTAACCAGTTTAAGGATAAAAATTGTTGTTTTGCAAACTGATAGATCCTATTTCTTTCTTCGATTGTTAATGTATTACTTTTCATAAATTGTTGCTTAAGTGATACAGATCCAAAAGGGAAACTATATGACTTAATTAACTGCTTGTTATGGAAATAGGTAATCTCTGTACTACCCCCACCCATATCAATCGTCACCGCAGATGGTGTAGCTATTGAATGTACTACAGCTAAATAACCATAAAAGGCTTCTTGTTCTTCAGATAATAATTTAATTTCAATGCCAATTTCATCTTTCATTTTCTCTAATATTTCTTGACCATTCGTTGACTGGCGAATGGCTGCTGTTGCTGTTGCAAGTACATTATTGATACCGTAGTCATGTAACATATCCTGAAAAGAAATCAAAATATTTTTCAATTTTAATATTCCTTGTTCCGATAATGTCCCATTAGGTAAAATATAATTACGTAAGCGAGCGACAACTTTAATATTTTCAATTTCTTTCATTCCACGTTTTACATCGTATTTGTATAGTACTAATCTAATTGTATTAGATCCAATATCAATGATTGCTGCTTTAAAATTTCTCACTAATGTCACTTCCTCATGTTTTCAACACTCTCTATATACAATGAATTGTAATATTGGTATCATAGTATATTATAGATTGAATGGTCAGAATTTTCCCTCACATCATGTTTATTTTTATGTAGATTCTATGAAAGGTAGGTTTTTTATGAGTAATCATCCTAAAGATGGAGAAATAGCTACAGCCATTTATACGGTTAATAAGCATGCAAAAACCGCCCTAGATAATCGACCACTATACACATTAAAACGCCTAGCTCTCGAGAAGATGATCCATTCAGGCCGTGCTAAAAAGTTAGGTCTGCATTTTGTCAAAAATCCACGCTATAGTCAACAACAATCCGCAGTGGTAATTCAATGTGCTGATTATTATTTTCATACCTTACCTAAAAAAGAAGATTTTAATCAATTACCTCACTTAGGACATCTTGATGAAACATACCGTAATCCTCGTAGAAAAATGAGTCTAAATGTAGCAAAGAGTATATTAAATGATTTCTTAGATTTAAAATGTACTAAACAATTACCTAAAAAGAATAAGTTAACGCCAAAGAAAATTTATGATGAAAAGAAAAAACATGATTACTATAAAAACAGCAGTTATTTTTATGGCCATTGATTGAAATTTATTACAAAAAAGGATTTGCCCACAAGCCTTTTGGGACAAATCCTTTTCGAATAAGCTAGTGGCGTTCTGTAGGAAAAATCTCTTTGCAATCGTAATCTTAAAAAGTAGTTAGAACTGTCCGTAAAGAAATTATCCAACAGTCTATACAATTTTTACAATACGTATTCATCCATTTTCAAGATCAACTCCGCAATTTCCGGCTTACTAATTTGATCTTCTGCGCCTACTTCCACACCTTTATGACGCAAATCATCTGTTATTAAACTAGAGAAAATAATAATTGGTAATTTTTTTAATACAGGATGTGTTTTAACCTGTTTGGTTAAATGATGGCCATCCATTTGCGGCATTTCAATATCAGTCACCATTAATTGCACATATTTACTGATATCATCTGTTTTTTCTGCAATCCCTAAAAGATAATCTAAAGCATCTTTTCCATTTTCAAAAAATTCTACATTGACATAACCGGCTTCTATCATGGTATCATGTAACAATTTCCGTAATAATGGTGAGTCTTCTGCTATAATAATTTTCTTTTCTGAACGTTCACGGTTGCCCAATTTTTTTACAGAATCAACATTAATGCCTGACTCAGGATTTATATCTACCATTATTTTTTCAAAATCTAACAATAATAACATAACATCGTTTCGTTTGATAACACCTATAACTTGAGAATTTCCACCTTGATACATATCAGAAGGTTTTTCAATTTGATCCCATGATATGCGATGTATTTGTGTTACATTATCAACATGAAAAACTACACGTTGTCGATTAAACTCAGCAACAATATATTTTTGTTGGTCGCCATATGGAGTATTCATTAAACCTAATACTTTTTTCATATCAACCACAGGTAACACTTCTCCACGTAATTGAATAATTCCTTCAACATGTGGATGTGCATGTGGAATAAATGTTACAGGAATGGGTTGAATAATTTCTTTTACCTTAATAACATTAATACCAAATTTATTAGAACCTACTTCGAATTCAACTATTTCAAGCTCATTTGTACCACTTTCTAATAAAATACCTTTGTTTTCATTCATGTGGGTCTTCCTCTCCTTGAACAGTACTTCTTATCGCTTCAATTGTACCATATTCACTAGTATGCTCCTATATCAATTCGTGACATTCGTACGAACTCTTAGATGTACAATTAAACCTATAATAGTCATTACTATTAAAGTGGAAAGTGCAGTTCTACTTGCAATAGTCCCGTATTCTTTTAGTAAAAAGGTAACAGTTCCATATATTGCTGGTCCAATGATCGAAGAAACTTTTCCAGAAAAAGCAAATAGCCCAAAAAACTGCCCTTGTTTCTCTTTTGGAGATAATTCGATGATTAGAGTCCGTGATGTCACCCACATAGAACCAAGCGAAATACCAAACAAACTACCTGCAATCCAAAACATCCATGGCTGAATAGCAAATACTGCCAATATTAATGCTAGAATCATCAATATCGATACACAAGTTACTGCCGATTTCGCACCAATTTTCTTTGTAATATATCCAAATGCCAGAGAGCCAATAATCGTTGAAATAGTCGAAACTAAATATAATAAGATAAACTCACTAGATGTAAATCCAACAATAGCTGTTGCATAAACAGCCATCATCGCTATAGTAGTGGCAATTGCATCATTTATAAAAAAATAAGCAATCATAAAGGTAAAAATCGGCTTGTAATGTTTCATATCTTTAAACGTAGTAATAATCTCTCTATATCCGTCTAAAAATGCTACACTACTACGATCGTACTTAGGTAAGGGTAGATCCTTATTAATAAAAAAAAGTGGTAATGAAAACAGTAAATATAAGATCGCCGTTGGTATAAAAGCTTTATGAAAATCTGAATTACCAACATACAGATAAACTAACAAACCAAAGAGTGTTCCTAAATATCCAATTGCTACACCAAATCCTGAAATAAGTGGCATTTCTTCTTTCGTTCCTAGATTCGGCATCATTGCATCATAAAATACTAAACTAGAATTGAAAAAGAATTTAGCAATGACAAAACAAATAACAACATAAAATAAACTAATAGGAATGCCTGTATAATTTAAAATTCCAAAATCAACTGAACTAAAAACACCCATTAAAAAAGTAAAGAGAATAGAAATTGAGGCAAACCATACGATAAATTTCTTTTTATAACCTGTACGATCAATCCATACTCCAAATAATGGTGAAAAAATAACTAAGAAGAAACTCGCTATAGCATTAGCATAAGATATAAAAGTACTTGCAACTTGCTGTTTTACTTCATCTGTACCTAATGTTTCATCCATATAAAATGGAAAGAAAATCGTATTGATATTCGATGAAAAAATAGTGTTTGCAAAGTCATAAAAAGCCCAAGATAAAATTGGCAAAGATAAATATATTGCTAATGAACTTCGCGCTTTTGAATGATTAACCTGTTTCTTTATAGCCTCCACCCCCAATAGAATATTATTCCATAAGATTCTTATTCTTTCCTTTATTTCAGCAAAAATTTACAAATTTATTACAAAAAAATGAGTTGTCTCAAAAATAGACAACTCATTTTTACTATTTTATTTTTATCCCGCATTGTGCAGTACGATCACTATGAGAAATCGTTGGCAGAACTTGACCATAAATGAACAATTAGTTGAACTAACCATTAGTAGGCGAAGCTCAACTGATGAACATTTTCCTTTATTTCGTATAATAATCGATTAATGCCTGTGTCCCATTTTCAGCATACCCATTAGCAGCCAATTCATCATACATTTGCTTTGCAAGTTTTAGCCCTGGTAATTCTAGATGCATTAATTCTGCTTCTTCTAGAGCAATTCGCATATCTTTAATAAAATGTTTAATATAAAAACCCGGTTCTTTATCACCGTTTATCATTCGTGGTGCTAAATTGCTTAAAGACCAAGACCCTGCGGCGCCTGCTGAAATAGACTCTAAAACTGTGTTGATCTCTAAACCTGCTTTCTTACCATACAAAATAGCTTCACAAACTCCAATCATATTTGTTGCAATAGCAATTTGGTTACACATTTTTGTATGTTGTCCTGCTCCTGCTTCACCTTGATATACAATATTTTGACCAAAAACTTCGAATAAAGGTAATACTTTGTGGAATACTTCCTTGTCTCCTCCAACCATAATGGAAAGGGTTCCATTTTGAGCTCCTACATCCCCTCCAGAAACTGGAGCATCTAAAGCTTCCATTTGTAAAGATTTAGCATGTTTTGCGATTTTTTTCGCCAAAGTAGGCTGTGAGGTTGTCATATCCACAACAATTGTACCATCTTTACTATTCGCAAAAATACCGTTTTCTTCAAAATACACTTCTTCTACATCCTGTGGGTACCCAACCATCGTGAAAATGATATCTGACTCCTGAGCTACTTTTCCTGCAGCATCATACCACTTAGCACCTAATTCAATTAACGGCTCTGCCTTAGCCTTTGTTCGAGAATAGATATGTACTTCATGTCCAACTTTTAATAAATGCTTCACGATACTTGCACCCATTACACCTGTACCAATAAATCCAATTGACCATTTGTTTTTCATGATTGTCCTCCTAGCTAAAATATTAATCCCATTGTATCAGACTTTATGAGAATTTTTAATATTTCGACTACAATCTTTGAAGAACAATGTATACTCAACTTTTATGCCATTTTTGATCAAAATAAAAAGAGCAGATCACAAAGTATCTGCTAAGAAAGGGGGAAATGAGATTGTTGCTGTGTTCTTTATTACTATTCCACCCTTTAAAATATTTAAACCTAATTTTCGAAAAAAATAATATTTTTCCTTAGATTCGGTAGGACAGCTTAATGTTTTATTAAATCAATATTTATAGAATACTCATTCATCTCATTACTATTTTGTAATTGATAGGTATTTAATAGTTGATCTAACTTTTTACTTAAGCGGATGGTTTCAACATTTGAAAAACCTTTCTCAATTCCAGAGCGAATCATTTTCTCTCTTGTTTTTTCCAACTTTTTCAAGATGGATTCTGACATACACCATCCTCCTTTCAGCAAAATTCATGTTCATTATTATACTATTATTCCCACATTTTCGGAAATGAAAGTTCCGACATTATTCGACATCTTAACTTCTGGCTTCTTCCAAATAAACATATACAATATTGCCACCTTGTTGTGCAATTCCTTGAAAATGCTTAAAATCTTCTCTTTCAACCAATGCTTCTCTTAATGCATAAAATTCATTTTTATCGACTTTTATTTCCTTTATCATTCCATTCTTTAACTCTTCTAGTTTATTTTTATAATCGTTCATAATTATTACTTCCTTTTCGTATGTTGTAAAAATAAAATTATAATTCTTTACAGATATTGCTTTACGTATGAACCTTTTTAAGGCAAACTGTAAAGTATTAGTAGATGAAGGGACTGATTTTCATGAAAATAGCTGAAATTGGAAATGTTATTGAGTTTGGTGATGGTCTTAAAGGTATTGTTGAAAAAATAAACGAAAACTCTGTAATCGTAAATCTAACTTACATGGAAAACTTCAATCAATTAGATATGGAAGAAAGAACAGTAGTAAATCATAAACGCTATAAAATTTTAGCAAATGTTGCTGAAAAATAGCGAAGAAAATTTTTACATATCCGTCTTAATTGTAGTCTCCACGAATCTATTACCGCCTCTCAAATTTTGTTTGGCGGTATTTTTTTATATATTTTTTCTCATTCTAATGATCTCACTACAAAAAAAGATTACCATATGAATAAAAAATCAATATTATTGAGTAACACATGAGTGTTATTCAACACGCTGGTTTGAGTACCTTACTATAACTCATTTTATTGTATTTGGCACTTTTTTATACTTAAAACAAAACGAGTGATGAGACAAAGAACTGCAACTCCAATCGTTAGACTTATGCCTTACAATTGTGGTGCAGTTCAACAATACATCACTCGTTTTTTATTTAAGGTACTAATACGATAAATCTTTAATAGAAAGTCCTAATTTTTTTAGCAATGCTATAGCTTCTTCCTTTTCTTCTGAAGATAGAACATTTGTTAACTCAACCAATTGTTGTTCATGTCTTGGGAAAAGCTCGTCCATAAATACTTTTCCTTCATCAGTAATTTCTGCATACGTAATTCGTCGATCTGATGGACAAGAAACACGTGATAAGTAACCACGCTTCTCAAGTTTATCAATTACATAAGTAATGGAGCCACTTGCTAATAAAATTTTATTGCCTATCTTTTGAAGAGGTTGACGTCCTTTATGATAAAGCAATTCTAACACTGCAAATTCTGTTGGGTTTAAACCATTATCTTGGAAGAACTGATTCGTACACTCATTAATCGCTTTGTTTGCTCTAGAAAGTACAATAAACAATTTTAACGATTGTTTCACTTCTTCTGATGCCATAATATTCATCCTTTATTTCAATTATCTTGATTTAAAACTATTATAGCGATATGTCAGAAGTTTTGTCAAAACATGCTTTTTCTTAAACCGGATAATAAAAATTACGTTGCATCTGTTTATCAGTTACATTAATTGTAATATTATCCTCAGCGACGCGATCATTTTGATTTTTCATAACTAGAGGAAACACAAGTTCAAAGGTAGTTCCTTCCCCTATTTTACTTGTAGCAAAAATTTTCCCACCATGTTCTTCGATTGTTTTCACAACAAACGGAAGACCCAATCCAGTTCCCTCTGGTTTTGTAGTGTAAAATGGAAGGAAAATATTTTGCAATTGTTGCTCTGACATACCTGTCCCATCGTCTTTAATTGATAGCGTTACGGTATCATAATAATCTACGTACTGCTGCATTGTAATATTACCTCCAGCAGGCATCACTTCAATTGCATTTTTAATTAAGTTAATTAATACTTGTTTCATTTTATTTTTATTTCCTAAAATAAAATCGTCTTCGTAAATATTTTTTTCGTATACAATTTGAATATTCTGGATTAGGGCTTGGGGTTGCATTAACTCAATTGTTTGTTCAACAAGTTCTCCGAGTGAAAAGACATTCATTTCATATTCACCAGGTTTTGATAAATTTAAGAATTCATTGACTATACTTTCAATTCTCTGTATTTCACTATCAATAACAGATAAATAGCGTTTATTTTCATCAGTTGCAGTCATCTTCATTAAATCTGTAAAACCTTTCAAAGAAGTCATAGGATTCTTGATTTCATGTGCAATACTTGCAGCCATTTCACCAATCATTTGTAGCGTTTGTTGATGTTCAATTTGCTTAATTAGCATCGTCTTTTCTGTTTCATCACGAATTGCAATTAAATGAATATCAGCTAAATGATCATAGTTACACATTAATTGTACATAACGGATTCCATCTTTAGTTGGGACTTGTATTGTAACTTCTCCACTACCTGTCTCAACTAATTTATGAAAGAATTTTAGAATTTCACTTCTATTTTTCGGGAATAATGTCAATAATATTTTTGAGTATTGTCCAATCAGACCTTTGCTAGAAATGTTAAGCAACTTTGCTGCCATTTCGTTAATTTCTAAAATCTTTCCTTCTGCATCTGTTAATACAAGACCATATCCTGGTTGATCGAATATACGTTGATATTTTTTTTCGATATCATAGTGTTTTTTAATTTTTGATGGGGCTTCGGAATAATGAAAACATAGTAAAATCCAATCGTATACATCTGAATAATAGCTGGTCACTTTCATATCCTTAATCTTGTAATATAAAGTATCAATCGTCATTTTCTCAGCTATATACGAATGACTTTTAATATCAGTCGCCAATCTTGTCCAAGTTTTATAGGATTCATTGTTAAACCAACTACCAATATTCACATCTTCTTCAATTTGTAGTAGATTTTGAGCTAGTTCATTTGCATACAAAATATGGTATCTATGATCCACAATTACGATAGGTTCTTCACATTCTTGAAACGAAAAATCAAAAGCTTGAAAAATTTCCTTATCCATTAGATACTCACCAAGCCCTTCTTTTTTATACTAATATGAATCTTGTTCTAAAACTATGACAATCTTGATTTATTTTAAAAGTTTATATTTATAGTAATATTCAGATTATTCCATAAATTCCAATTATTTAAAATAGGTATTTATACTTATATTAATTCCGATATAATTATCCTGTACCTTTTATTCTAATAGGTCTATTTGAAAATTTCAATTAATTTCCACAATATCTTTTTAACTAGAGGAGTTTTTACATGAATATCGTTCTTGCTACATTAAACGCTAAGTATATCCATACTAATCTTGCTATTCGATATTTAAAATCTTATGCAAAACCTGAATTTAATCCTATCTTAGCTGAATATACTATAAAGGATCCTTCATTTAATATAGTGTCAGACCTATATCAAAAAAAACCAGATATTATCGGTTTCAGTTGTTATATATGGAATATTGAAGAAACAATACGTGTTATTCGTATGTTAAAAGAGGTAAGTCCTAAAACGACAATTATTTTAGGTGGTCCAGAGGTATCTTATGATGTCCATGATTGGTTACATCGTATTGATGAAGTTGATTTTATAATTATGGGAGAAGGTGAGTTGTCCTACAAACAATTGCTTCGTCACTTAGATGGTCAAATACCACTAAATGATGTTCCTGGTATTGGTTATTTAAAAGAGGGTAAGGTGATCATTCATCCTGCAGCACCTAAGATTGATTTACGAGAAATGCCAAGTCCATTTCGTTTCGAAGAGGACATACCTCATATACCAAAACGAATTGCTTATATCGAAACAAGTCGTGGTTGTCCTTTTAACTGCCAGTTTTGTCTTTCTTCTATTGAAGTTGGTGTTCGTTACTTTAATCGTGAAAAAATCAAAGACGATATTCGATATTTAATGGATCATGGCGTCCGTACAATAAAATTTGTCGATCGGACATTTAATATAAGTAGAAGTTATGCAATGGAAATGTTTCAATTTCTAATTGATGAGCATAAGCCTGGTGTCGTATTCCAATTCGAAATCACAGCGGATATTATGAGACCTGAAGTCATACAATTTTTAAATGATAATGCTCCAAAAGGATTGTTCCGTTTTGAAATTGGTGTTCAATCAACAAATGATTTAACGAATGATTTAGTCAAACGTCGTCAAAACTTCACTAAACTTTCTCGCACTGTCAACATGGTAAAAGAAGGTGGCAAAATTGATCAACATTTAGATCTGATTGCTGGATTACCAGAAGAAGATTATATGAGTTTCCGCAAAACTTTTAATGATGTATTTGCGATGAGACCTGAAGAGTTACAATTAGGATTTTTAAAATTACTAAGAGGTACAGGCCTTCGATTACAAGCAAAGCAATATGGTTATCAATATATCAATATGGCCCCTTATGAAATCTTTGCTAATCATGTATTATCATTTGATGATATCTTACACATCAAACAAACAGAAGATATTTTGGAGAAATATTGGAATGATCATCGTATGAATCACACAATCGAATTTTTAGTAACGGATGTATTTGATACTCCATTCGACTTTTTCCAAGAATTTGGAACTTACTGGGATGAACAAGGATGGTCACGTATTGGTCATCAATTAGAAGATCTATTTACTCGTTTATTAGTATTTTTAGAACAACGTGGGAACGTTCCAATGGAAATTGTGACGAACTTGATGCAGATTGATTATTTGAAAGCACAACAGTTCCAACCACGTAAAATTTGGTGGCAAAATAGAACCCAAGAAGAAGTTTCGAAAGCAATCTTCAAAGCACTGCGTGAAAATCCTGCAATTGCGGGTGTAGAATTTGCCAATATGAATGTTGCTGAAAAAGATTTATACAAACATACATTGCTAACACCATTTAGTATTAACTATGAGGCCTATATAAAGGGAGAAATCAAAAAACAACCAGGCTATTTATTCACTTTCTTCCGCAAAGATGGATCACCTTACTTCGCTTCAATAGATATAACAAAATTAGCATAAAAAAGGATATCCATTAGCATTAAATTGCTTATGGATATCCTTTTATAATTTTCACCCTATAATATATAGTCCCTTTATAAGTCTATCCAATTATTACACGCTCTTTCGGGTAATGATAATTTGTTTTTTCAGATTTCCCACCTATTGAATATAGGAAAGAGATGATTCCTACTCTTCCAATAAACATTAGAACAATCATAACTACTTTGCCAAATGCTGATAATTGTTCTGTTAAACCTAAAGACATTCCGACTGTCCCGAAGGCTGATGTAATTTCAAAAATAATTTGCATTAACGTTGCATGTTTTTCTGATAATGTTAATGCCATTGTTGCTACAACCACCATGAAAATTGATAAAATAATAACAACGTATGAACGGTATACATCAATCAGATGAATTTCTCGATGAAAAACTTGTATTTCTTGTTTATTTCTTGCAAAGTTGACCAAAAAAAGAATGGCAACCGCAAAAGTTGTTGTTCTAATACCTCCACCAACTGAATTTGGCGAAGCGCCAATAAACATTAGAACACTTAAAAGAATATCTGTTGCTTCATTGAATTTTGTGATATCAACTGTTATAAACCCCGAAGATCTTGCAGAAAGTGAGTGGAACATTGCTGTAAACAATGCTTCATGCCAACTCATTCCTTTAAAAGAATGAAAAGATTCTAAAATCAATATACCAAAAGTACCGACAACAAATAGAATTAGGTAGGTTGAAGTTGTAATTTTAGTAAAAAGAGAAAATTTAAAATGCCTGTCCGTATTTGAAAGAAATCTTTTCACTTCAATTAATACAGGAAATCCAATAGTTCCCAATGCCATCATAATCATATTAATTAATTGTACGAAATAATCATGATGAAAAGGTACTAACGAACTTCCTGTAATATCAAAACCCGAATTAGTTGTAGCAGAGATTGCGGCAAATAGTCCATTATAAAGAGCTTCTTTAAATGTGCCAAAATACTGTGTAAAATAAAGAGTTAAAATAATTGCTCCAATAAATTCAATTGCCAATAGTATTTTAAGAATTTCTTTAATCAAATGTACTACACCTGAAAGATTATATTGATTATGGTCTACCATAATTAATTGTCTCTCACGTAAACCAATTTTTTTTCCGAACAAAAGCCATGTAAATGTGCCTAATGACATAATACCAATCGCACCTAGCTGCATAATTAAAAGCAGCATGACAATTCCAAAGGTAGTATATGTTTCTGAAATATTGACTACTGATAATCCCGTAACACTTACTGCACTTACAGCTGTAAACAAACTATCTAAAAAGGATACGTGTACACCATTTTGATGTACACCTGGTAAACTTAAAAGAATAAATGATATAGCTATAGCAACAAAGTAATAGGAAACGATTGCTTGGAATGGTGTTGTGCGTTTATTTATATCTTTAACTGTTCCCATAATATCGATCCTTTCACTCTTGAAACCAAGATATAATTAATTGTATGCAAAATTGGGCGAAAAGGAAAGAGACTTTATATTATTGAACAGATTCAGCTTACATATTCCATTCAATTCAAGAAAAGTGCTTACTCATTTGATCTAAAAATCCAATTGCAATACTCAGCATATAAGAAGAGTTCGTTTATTCTTCAACTTCTTTTATATGTTTAGTTTTTTCTTGTTCTACTTTTTTCTTCTTTCGTACACTTGTGAGATAGCCACTAAGAGCTAATAAGACAAGAACACTCCAGAAAATACTTTTCCATAAGACTGAATGTGGGAACTGTTCCGCTAGTATACCCACTTTGGGGTGTGCGAATGTCATCACAGTAAGTTTGATGCCCACCCAACCAACAATTAAAAATGCTGCTGTTTCAAGTGATGGATATTGTTGCAATAGACGTACAAACCACTGTGCCGCAAATCGCATAATAATTAAGCCAATAATACCACCTAAGAACATAACCAGAAATTGTCCAGCATTTATTCCACCAATGTGAAAACTTCCCAATTCAGGTAAAGTGACAGCAAGTGCAACTGCTGCAAGCATAGAATCTATTGCAAAAGCTAAATCAGCTAATTCCACTTTTACAACAGTAGCCCAGAAGCCTGATGCTTTTTTTTCTTTTGGTTGATGTTCTCCCCAATTATGTTTACGCATGTCATAAATATGTTTACAACAAATAAACAGAAGATATGCCGCTCCTATTCCTTGTACCCACCACCAGTTAACTAAAAATGTAATTAAGAATAACGCAGCAAAACGTAATACAAATGCACCTAACAATCCATAAAATAATGCTTTTTTTTGTTGCATTAATGGCAAATGTTTGACCATAACAGCCATAACAACTGCATTATCTGCAGCCAATAATCCTTCTAATACAACCAATACTAACAAAACCCATCCATATTCCAATAATATTGTTTCCATCCAAATTCCTCCTTTTTGACAAAAAATAAAAGACCCCTGCCTAAAAAGGCAAAGGTCTCGCTTAGCAATTGAATAAAAGTAAAATTTGCTCTCATACCCGATGGCCATGAAGCCATGTAATGACGAGTACAAGGTAGGTTTCCCTATAGCTACTCCCCTTTGACAATAATGTCAAAAGTTATTTAATTTTTGTATAAACATAGTATAAAGAATAACCACCTAAAAGTAAACGGGAATATTTAATTATTTTATTTCTATCTGATATCGCAAATTATTTTTATGTTCTTCGTAATATTGAACCATTACAGGTATTGTCTTTATAAAATCTGCACATTCAATTCCAGAATCCCTTAATAAGGATGTTGCAATAGTTGTATCAAAGCTTGCATTCCAAGTTAAATAATCAAGTGCCTCGTATTCAACACCAAGTTTTTTACGAATAGCATGGATTCCTAATGACGCTTGAGCTACATTTAGCGGTATATGACCTTTTGGTGTTTTTCCGGTTATTTCTTTGACAAATGCACGATACACTTCTTGAACTGGATGAGGACACGGATCTGTTAAGTGAACAGTAGCACCGTTTGCTTCCTCTTTTTGGCTCAAATACACAGAAGCCTGACAAATATAATCTACAGGTACTACATTAATTTTAGAAGTAGAATGACCAATGTAGGGGATTAACGGTAATTTTTTTAAACGCTCAATCATATTTAGTAAAAAATACGGTCCGTCAAATTTTATCGTTTCGCCCGTTTTAGAATCTCCTCGAACGATACCTGGTCGAATAATTGTTACAGGTATATGATCTTTTAGTGTCTCAACTAATAACTCTGCCTCAAACTTTGTTTCCTCATAAAAATTTTTGAATCCTTCAGGACGAATAAGTTCTGTCTCTAGTAAATTTCCTATACGAGTTCCCGCTACATATGCGGTACTAAAATACATATAACGTTTTAGATGAGGTAATTCTTCTACAAAGAGGTTCATCATTTCTGTGCCATGTACATTAACTTTCCAAGCAATAGGTCTTGGTACTGCTAAATCATAAATAGCAGCCAGATGCCAAACAACTTCAACTTGTTCTTGGAGCATGATCATGGTTTCATCACTTAAATCTAATTGTGGCAAAGTAATGTCACCTTCGATTAACACAATTTCCTTATCTGGAAATTGAGACAATATAGATTTTTTCTCTTGCTCTGCCTTATCAAATTGAGTTGCTAATACAATGGCGTAAATCCTTTTATATTGATTTTTTTCAAATGCTTCAAGAATAATCCTACTAGCTATAAACCCTGGAAATCCGGTAAAAAAGGCTACTGTCATTGATTTTCCCTCTTTCTAATTTATAAGAATGTAAAATTAATTACTAATTTAGGATTATATTATCAAGATATCTTCATCCGTTATATTAGATCCGATACATATTTACAAAAATTTAACATTCTCTTAACTTACTATAATCATCTAATATAAATAGGAAATAAATAGAAACTATTTATTCTATAATCATAATTATTATTCAGAATTTTTACAAACATTTTGTTGTATGAATTTATTTCATAGACGATCGACATTCCACTTTCGTTGATCAATATTATTTTTCATAAAAGAAAAAACTGTAGACAATTCTACAGTCTTTGATGATTTATAAAGTTGTGCATTTTGCAAAACTATAATGTAGTTTGCAGCACGTTTCTTAGAGCAAGCTATATAATCGAATATCTGGATTTTTGTCATTAAACCAACGCATTGCAAACTCATTTTCGAATAAGAATACAAGGTTATTAAAACGGTCATGCACCAACGTACTACGTGGACCAGACATTGACTCTTTAACATCTTCTTCATTTTCTATCCAGCGTGCCATTTTACTACCGATTGGTTCCATACGAACTTCAACATTGTATTCATTTTTCATACGATTTTCAAATACTTCAAATTGAAGTTGACCAACCGCACCAAGAATAATATCTTCAGTGTGTAATGTTTTATAGTATTGAATGGCCCCTTCTTGTACAAGTTGTTCGATACCTTTATGGAAATGTTTTGATTTCATAACGTTTTTAGCAGTTACACGTACAAAAAGTTCTGGCGTGAACTGTGGTAATTTTTCGAATTGGAATGTCTTTTTACCACCAACAATGGTGTCACCAATTTGATAGTTACCTGTATCATATAAACCGATAATATCTCCAGCAACTGCTTCATCTACTGTTTCACGATCATCTGCTAAGAATTGGGTAGATTGTGTGACTTTAAAGGATTTATTTGTACGTGTTAAAGTAACATTCATCCCACGTTCAAACTTTCCTGATACGATACGAACGAAAGCAATTCTATCACGGTGAGCTGGATTCATATTTGCTTGAATTTTGAATACAAAACCAGAGAATTCGTTATCTAAAGGTTCTACCAATGTTTCATCTGCTGTTAAGCGAGGTTGTGGTGTAGGAGCAAAATTTAAATAGGTTTCTAAAAATGTTTGTACACCAAAGTTTGTTAAGGCAGATCCAAAGAATACTGGTGTTAATGCACCTTTTTTAATACGTTCTTCTGAGAATTCGTTTCCAGCTTCATCTAAAAGCATGATATCATCCATTGCTTGTGTATAGTATGACGTTTTTTTCATTTCGTGATCAACTGCAAGTTCACCATTCTCATCGAGTGGTAGGAAACGATCTTCTTCATCCGTACGGAATTGTTCAATACGACGATTATAACGGTCATAAATACCCAGGAATTCTTTCCCCATACCAATTGGCCAATTCATCGCATATGCTTGGATTCCTAATACCTCTTCTAACTCTTCCATCAATTCAAGTGGTTCTTTCCCTTGACGGTCTAATTTGTTAATGAAAGTAAAGATTGGAATACCACGCATACTACATACTTTAAATAATTTTAATGTTTGTGCTTCAATCCCCTTGGCAGCATCGATAATCATAACAGCACTATCTACTGCCATTAATGTACGATAGGTATCTTCAGAGAAATCTTGGTGTCCAGGTGTGTCCAAAATATTGACACGACAACCATTATAGTCAAATTGCATAACAGAGGATGTAACGGAAATCCCACGTTGCTTTTCAATTTCCATCCAGTCAGATGTTGCAAATTTACCTGATTTTTTTGCTTTAACAGTACCTGCATCACGAATGGCACCACCAAAGTATAATAATTTTTCGGTCATTGTCGTTTTACCAGCATCCGGGTGGGAAATGATGGCGAAAGTACGACGTGTTAATATATCTTGTTCAAGCTTAGAACTCATTTCTATTTCTCCTTATATTCATTTTATCTGTTTATAAAAATATCCAAATGAAGACAATATTTTCTACACTGGGTATCACGTTCCTCATCTATTTTAATTACTTTTATCTATATTTTGAACAATAATTTTTTCTTCAAAACTTAACCTTTCAATTATAACAAAAAAAGTGAGGGTATTAATACCCCCACTTATTTTGAATATCTTATTTTTTTACAATTAGTTTTTGACCTACATAGATTAAATCTGATTTTAAGTTATTCCATTTCTTTAAACTTGCTACTGAGACACCGTAAACTTTTCCTATAACCGATAACGAATCACCACTTTGAACGGAATATTTCTTAGTTCCTGTTGATTTAGTTATACTATTTAAAGAAATTACCGTATTTCTCATTTTTTGAATTTTTATTTTTTGATCAACATAAATTTTATCTGATTTTAAACCATTCCATTTTTTTAAGTCTGCTATCGAAACATTGTACACTTTCGCAATAACAGACAATGAGTCCCCACTTTGAACCTTGTAAGTTATTGTAGAATTGGAGATCCTAGCATCCTTTATTTTACTTTTGGTTGATGAACTTGTGGTTGTGGTAGTTTTTTTGGTGATTGTAGGCTTACTTACTTTTATTATTTGACCTACATAGATCAAATCTGATTTTAAACTATTCCACTTCTTCAAATTCGTTACGGTTGTTTTATACTTTTTGGCAATTTTAGATAATGAATCGCCTTTTACTACTTGGTATGTTTTTATCGTTGTCGTTTTACTTCCACTGTATGATGTATTGGTGTTTTTTGCCGTTTGCGTTGTTGTAGGCTTACTTATTTTTAATTTTTGGCCTACATAGATCAAATCTGATTTTAAGTTATTCCACTTTTTCAAATTCGTTACGGTTGTTTTGTACTTTTGGGCGATTTTAGACAAGGAGTCCCCTTTTACTACTTGATACGTTTTAGTTGTACTAGTAGTTTCAGTGTTTTTATTTGTGCTATTAGATGTTAACACAATCTCTTTTTTAAATAGTATCTTTTGCCCAACGTATATTAGATCAGATGTTAAATGGTTCAATGCCTTTAAATTTGATACAGTAGTATTCAATTTAAAGGCAATTTTAGATAATGTATCTCCAGAAACAACTGTATAAGTAGTTTTAGGGGAACTATTCGAGCTTGTTGATGATTGATCTGAAACTGACGAATTTTCACTTGATGTACTATTTTCAGCATTAACCGCATCGTATTTTGTTAAATTATAGGTTTCGATTAAATTATTTAACTTTGTTGCATAAAGAGTATCCGTAGCATATGTACCTGCTAATGCAGCCGTTGCATCTCGATAAGATCTTGTATTAACAACCCAAACATTTTTGTAAAAAGTGGAGTTCCAAGAAAGACCATTTTTTATAAGGTTTACATAATCCTGTAATGATTCTTGATAGGATGGATACTTTCTAAACTTAGCATTTATTTGTGTGTAATGCCCTTTACCATCGTCTTCTAAAGTAGGCATCAAAACATATTTGCCGTTATATGCCCCCTTCATACCAAACAGATTATAATTGGGTGCTGATGCTAAGCCACTTGTCCCATAAGCACTTTCCAGAGTAGCTTGTGCAATCATTACTGATGCATACAATCCATTTTGATAGGCTAGATTACGAGCAAACGGGGCTATTCCATTGATAAAAGCACTAACAGAAAAAGTCCCTGCACTAGTAGCAACTTTGGCTAAGACCTTAACATTTTGCTGAGGTACAGTAACCTCCTTTTCTTCAACATTTTCCTTATATACGGATGTTGGTTGAAGAGTAGGTTGATTAATAGTTGCTTGTTCTATATCTTCATGTTTTTCGGTTACACTCGAAGAAGCATTGGATTGAACTGAATTTTCTACTTTTGAATCAATTTTAGTAGTGGGTGTTGTTTTCTTTGCATCCAATGTATTCTCTTTAGTTTTAGAATCTTGCTTTCCAACTTGTAATTCTGGAGATTCTGTAGTGGGATTAATATTTGATTCTTCCTGTTCAAGATTTGTCATCTCTTTTTTACCAATATCTTCCTTTTCAGCCGCTAAGGAAATAGTAGGAATAGCAGTAGTTGTAATTACAGCTGATAAACCTGCGATTAATAGTTTATTGGCTTTAGTTCTCTTTTCTACATTCAAACCACTAGAATCACTATTTACTAATAGTTTCATTTTTCTCCCTTCTTTTTTCCTATGATACTAGTATGATACCATTTATCCATAAACTATTAATCTGTATCCCCCAAAAAACACAAAAAAATACTACAAATGTAAAACAGTCGTAACATTTGTAGTATTTGAAATGAATTACTTATTAGTCATATCGAACTTTCTCTTAGCTGCTTCTAATGCAATATCACCATCACTATGCGGGTATTTAGTATTACCTATAATTTGATAATCTTCATGACCTTTACCAGCAAAAATGATCATATCACCAGGTTCAGCAATTTCCACTGCATAGCGTACTGCTTCTGCACGATCCCCAATACATTTATAACGGTCATGTTGCATCCCTTTTTCTAAGTCATTCATAATACTTTCATACTCTTCATAACGGGGATCATCGGTTGTTAAAATAACATAATCAGCACGCGAAGCTTCTTTCGCCATATCCGGGCGTTTTGATTTGTCACGATTACCACCTGTTCCAATTAAGAAGATCATTTTGTTTTTCTTATATGGCATGGCAGCCGTAATAGCCTTTTCAATTGCATCAGGTGTATGTGCATAATCGACAAAAATATTAATTGGAAGATCTTTCGTCGAAACTTGTTGCATGCGTCCTTTTACAGGACCCATTGCTTCTAATTGTTCGATAATATCTTTTATAGGATATCCTTTACAGTAAAGTGCAGCAGTTGCAGCTAACGCATTATAAACATTAAATTCGCCTAGTAAGTGTAATTGTACTGGGAATGTACCATCTGGTGTTACCATATCAAAATAGGTCATATGGTCATGATACTGACAATTAATTCCTCTAAACATTGCATCTTCATTTTTTAAACCATATGTCCATATTGGGAAAGGTGTTAGACCTGCATATTTTTCTGACCAAGGATCATCAGCATTTAATACAGCATGTTTATCTTTTTCAAGATCTTGTCCTAGTTGAGAGAACAGCAAACCTTTTGCATTCCCATAATTCTCCATCGTTCCATGAAAATCTAAATGATCATGGGTTAGATTCGTAAAGATTGCAACATCAAAATCGACTCCTGCTACTCTTCCCAGTACAAGACCATGAGAAGACACTTCCATCACCATTCCACGGCAACCTTCCGCTCTTGCACGGAAAATCATTTGTTGGGTTGATAATGCATCACTTGTTGTGTTCCCAGAAGCGTATAAAATACCATTTAAGTTAAAACCAATGGTACCCTTCATCGCTGAACGAACTCCTAATCCAAGTAAGATATTTTCGATCATTGTGGCTACACTTGTTTTTCCATTTGTTCCAGTTACACCAAACATCGTAATATCTTTTGATGGGTAATCAAAAAATTTAGCTGCCAGTAGACCAAGTGCTCTGTTTGTATCTTTTACAATTACTTGAGCAATATGATCTTCTAAATCTAATTGACGTTCTGTTACAACAATAATTGCACCGTTATCAACAGCCTTTTGTGCATAGTCATGTCCATCAACTGTATAACCTTTAATGCAGACAAAGATACTTTTAGGTTGGACACTGCGTGAATCAATCGCAATGTCTTTAATATTTTCAGGTAATGTACCGATAATTTTTTTTATAGGTAAACATTGTAGTAATTGTGTTGCTTGCATAATAATTGTTCCTCCTATTTTTCATCAATCATAGATGATGTAACATACGCAAGCAGTAATGCAGCTGTATTGCGTAGTGAATCGACATGAGTTCTTTCATAAGCATGAGAAGACTCAATTCCAGCACCAAATAAAGCATGACGAACATCATATCCTGCTCGAATAGCTGCTGATGCGTCGGAGCCATAATATGGGTAGATATCTAATCTATAATCTATATCACTAGCTTTTGCGAGTGATACTAATTGATGCGTTAATTCATAGTGATACGGACCACTTGAATCTTTTGCACAAATCGAAACCGTATATTCATCTGAAGCCTGTCCATCCCCAATTGCTCCCATGTCAACAGCGATATATTCCACTACTTCCGTAGGAATACTTGCATTACCACCATAACCAATTTCCTCATTATTTGAGATATAAAAATGTGTAGTATATGGCAATTCAATTTTTTCAGTTGTTATCGTTTTTAGCAGTTGAAGCAATAAAGCGGTACTTGCTTTGTCATCAAGATGTCGAGATTTTACAAATCCCGTTTCTGTTACTTCAAATCGTGGATCAAATGAAACGAAATCACCTACTTCAATACCAATTGCTCGAGTATCATCAGCATTGAAGACTTTTTCATCTACACGCACTTCAATATGTTCATCATTACGGGGTAACTCTCCTGCTCCTTTATACACATGTACAGAAGTTTCATGCATTAAAATTGTTCCTCGAACTTTCTTGCCCGAAGCAGTATGAATGATACAATATTCTCCTTCTACTGCATTCCAGTTAAAACCACCAATCATTGATAATCTTAATCGACCATTAGGTTTAATCTCTTTAACAATTGCTCCAAGAGTATCCACATGTGCTGTGAGTAAACGATGTCGTTTATTGTTTTTTCCTGAGATTGTTACGATTAATGCACCTTTGTTGGTTTGTTTAAATTGTACACCTATTTCTTCTAATAATCCTGAGATAAATTTCGTAATATCCATTGTATAACCTGAAGGACTCGCTATATTTGCTAATTTCCCTAGTAATTCAACTGTTTCTTTTTCATTGAAATGATCTTTCATCACAAAGCCTCCCACTTATTACTTTTCATAATATCAAAATATGACATTTTACGACAACGCTAAATCATGTATGATGGTATTAATAACATTCTTTCGAGGTGTCTTTATGCAGCACTCAACTGTTTTACAAAAAAGGAATCAATTCGTATTATTTATCCTAACAGCAACAATTTTGATCTATACACTGGTTACCTTACTAGGATTACTTAATAATGAAATGCCTTTACTTATTATAGCTATTTTTTATTGTCTATTTATCTATATCCTATCATGGTTAAAAGTAGACGGGCGACTAATATGTATCCTTCTAACCGCTGGTTTAAATGGTGTTGCGCTAGCGATTAACTTACAATCTAATTATACTCACCATCTTATATATCTTATTCTACTACTTTTTATTCTAGCTTTATATCAATCATTTTGGTTAAATTTTTCAATGATGTTGGTTACGATGTTGGAGTTTTATTTATTATTAAAATACCATTTTGACCAATTTTCACATTATTATAATCGATCCGACATCACTATTTTCTTTCTTGTTATTTGTTTTTTTGCAGTGATTGGTATTATCCAAAGTATTTATATGAATTACAGTTGGAGAAAAGTGGAGCAAGAAGCGAATAATAAAGAACAAGCGTTATTATCGAAAGAAGGTTATCTTAAATTATTCTTTGAAAATGCCAAGGATAGTATAGCTGTATTCGATTTAAATAATAATGTTATTGCGGTCAATCCTGCATTCGTAAAACTTTATGGTTGGTCTAAAGAAGAATGTATTGGCAAACCAATTCCTTTGGTACCTCCTGAAAATATGGATCAAGCTAATGACCGAATTCGTAGGCTACTAGAAGGCGAAAGTTTTGACCTTCTCGAAACAAAAGATATGAAAAAAGATGGCACATTTTTTGATGCAGAAATTACACTTTCTCCAATTATGGACTCACTAGGAAATATTATTGCAACATCTGTCATTACCCGTGATATTTCATATAAAAAAGAAGCTGAACAAATTCGAATCCAATCAGAGAAATTAAAAATGGCTGGCGAAATTGCAGCTGGAGTTGCACATGAAATAAAAAATCCTTTAACTGTGATCTCAGGATTTGTACAAATGATGAAAGATAATTACAATTCACCATATAGTTATTATACAAATTTAATCGATTCTGAGATTGATCGAATTAATCTTATCATTAGTGAATTTCTAGTATTATCTAAACCAAATTCTATTAACCCAATAGATTTTAAGATTGATCAAGTCATATGTGATATTTTGACATTATATAAACCTGAACTAAAAGCTAGAAACATTTCTCTATCAGAAAAATGGAATGCCAAAGATATTATCATTACTGGGGATGCCAATCAAATTAAACAAGTTTTTATCAATCTTATCAAAAATGCAGTAGAAGCTATTGAAAAAGACGGTAATATTACGCTTACCGTCGGAAAAACTTCTGAACATTTTTGTTCTATCAAAATTGAAGATACTGGCCTTGGAATGAAAAAGGAAGTAATTGATCATATTTTTGAACCATTCTACACGACTAAATCTGATGGAACAGGATTAGGAATGATGATTACTGAGAAAATTATTCAAGAGCACTGTGGCCATATTGAAATTGATAGTACGTATGGCGAAGGCACAGAAATTACAATTTTTCTCCCATTATCCGTTAAATAAAGTGAAACTTCCATCGTGTGGTTCATCCTACTGATTAGTAATTGAACGAATCAGCCTTTTATGGGTAGATTTCACACGCCATTTCTTTTGAGCTTTCCTTATTCTAGAAGTGGGCCCATTGCATGATAAAAAAAGGATTGTCCATCACTCATCTTCGGATGAGTGATGGGACAATCCTTTTCATTTGCTTCACAAGTTGTGAGCGTCTATTGGTATTACCACATGACAAGATGACTTAGCTTGTCCAATAAAGCTGATCGAGCACCTTATGCTTTTATCGTAGAATTGTTTTTACTAATTTCACTTTTTGTTTATATGGTGGAAATAGTAAGTTATTAGCTAATTTCGTGGATTTTTTTAATATTGATTTTGGATGAGTAAAACATTCAAAGCTTGCTTTTCCATGGTAATTATGTACTCCTGAAGTACCTACACCTCCGAATGGGAGATGGATGTTTGCAACATGAGTAATGGTATCATTTATACATCCTCCACCAAATGGTAACTCATCTAAGAAAAAATGGATTGCTTTTTCTGTTTCAGAGAAAAAATATGCAGCAAGTGGTTTTGGTTTTTGTCGAATTTGATGAATGACTTGGCGTAAATCATCATAAACTAGTATTGGCATAATTGGACCGAAAATTTCGTCTTCCATAATGGGACTACTCCAAGTAATATCTTGTAAAATAGTTGGTTCAATATATAAGTCAGCACGATCTGTTTGACCACCAAATAGTATATGATCTTGCTCTTTGTCTAACAAATCTGTTAAGCGATCAAACTGTTTGGTATTTATGATTCGGCCAAAATCAGCGCTTTCTTGTGCATTTTTGCCATAGAATTTTTGCAACGTCTTCTTTAAATGTCTGATAAACGACACTTTTACAGACTCATGGACAAGCACATAATCAGGTGCTACGCATGTTTGACCAGCATTTGTAAATTTGCCCCAAGCAAGTCGTTTTACAGCTACTTCTATATTTGCAGTTTGATCAACAATTGCAGGGCTTTTTCCGCCAAGTTCCAATGTATAAGGTGTTAATCGTTCAGCACAGGCTTTTGCCACAATTTTCCCTACAGCTACACTCCCAGTAAAGAAAATATAGTCAAATGAAGCATGAATAAGTGCTGTAGTTTCTTCAACTTCACCTTCTACAACGCGAATATATCTTTCCTCAAATGTTTCTCGAATAATTTTCTTTAGTATTTCTGCTGTATGAGGTGCTGATTCAGAAGGCTTGACAATTGCAGTATTCCCACCAATAATAGCCCCAATTAATGGCTCCATCACAAGTTGAAATGGATAATTATAAGGTCCAATTATTAATGTTACACCATAAGGTTCCCTTACAACAAAGCTCTTAGCAGGTTGTAAATGAAGTGGTGTGGGAACTGCAACTGGATGCATCCAATCCTCTAAATATTTTTGTATATGGCTAATGCTTTCTAAAACCAATCCTACTTCTGTAGAATAGGCTTCAAACTCATTCTTATGCAGATCTTCATACAAAGCCTGCATAATTTCCTTTTCATAATGACTGATAGAACCCTTCAGTTTTCTTAACTGTTCTTTTCGAAATTCAATCTTCTTGGTAGCGCCTGAAAAAAAATAATTACGCTGCTCAGCTATCATAAACTCTACATCTTGTGCAGTAAAATTCGCCATAAATATCCTCCTTTAACGTATAAAAAAGGTGTAGTCACCCATACTATTTTCAGCTACATAGCATGTTGATTTGCCAGCACGTACTGTCTTTTTCAAATTGTACCATTTGTGAATTTTGAATTCTACTCGCGAAGGGAGAAACGACGATGTTAAAAACAGAAACTTGGTGGGAATCACTATTTTCAGGAGATTTGTCTATTGGTATCTCATTGGAGCGTCAACATGAATTAGATAATGAAGAATTCTTGTATTTAAAAAATTTAAATGAAGAAAATTTTAAAGAGGGACCCTCAACATAAAGTGGAACTTCCTAGTAGGGTTTTCTTTATCCCCATGGCTGGTTAATTGAACGAATCGTACTTTTACAGGCAGGTATCCCCAACGTATTCTCTCTGCTTATTTCTCAATCTTCAGGTTGGATCTTATACCTGTTAATCAGGACAACAATTGTTTCTACATTTCCATCTTTTTATTTTCGGGTATGTATACGGTAAATGCCCGTATACATACTTTTTTATTCATCAAGAAAGGTGGAACATCAATGAGTAACATTTGGAGAATTTATCTAAACGATTTAAAAAGTATCCGAACAAATTGGGTATCAGCTATCATAATATCTGGTCTTATCATATTGCCATCCCTTTACGCATGGTTGAATATTGCTGCTTCCTGGAATCCCTATGGACATACAAATCAAATTCCAGTTGGAATTGTCAACGAAGATACTGGAGCAACCGTACAAGGAAAGACGTTTAATGCAGGTAACGAACTAATTAGCCAATTACAAAATAATCATGACATGGATTGGCAATTTACCAATCGTCAAAAAGCAATCGAACAGTTAAATAATGGTGACTATTTTTCTGTCATCATTATCCCTAATAATTTCTCGCATGATTTAGCTTCTGTAGTAAATTATAATCCTCATAAAGCCCAACTTGAGTATTATGTAAATGAAAAGATTAATTCAATCGCACCTAAAATTACTAGCAAGGGTGCTAGTGTACTTGTTGAATCAATGAGTAGCCAATTTATCGGGACAGTTAATGAAATCATTTTTGATATGTTTAATCGCATTGGTATCGAAATGAAGAGGGATTTACCCGATATTGAAAAATTCAGGGATGTTGTTTTTGCACTTGAAAATGATTTGCCAACGATATATAAAAAATTAGAAACTGCTCAGCAGAATATAAATGATGCTAGTCAAATTATTTATTTTGCAAAAAAGGAAATTCCTAAAACTAAGTCTTTAACCTCACAAGGACTAACTACTGTCAATGATACACTTAGTTTCATCAATCAAGCCGAGACGCAACTAAACACAATTAGTCCTCAAGTCAAAAAAGATATGCAAACCGTACAGGAAATTGCAACAAATGCTAACAAATTTCTAACCCAGTTAAATCAGGAAAATATTAGTTTTACAGAAATTAAAGCTGTGAAAAAAAACTTGGATACACAAGTTTCAGATGCAATTGATAAAGTCTCTTCACTCAACCAGCTACTACTTTCACTTAAACAATACAATCTAGAAAATAATATTGCTACAAATACAAATACTTTAGATCAAGCATTATCTCAAACAGAAGAAACTAGAAATTTATTAAACGACGCACAAACAACTGCACGTAAAATAGATGCAAATTTTAGAAATAAAGAACAAGAAATTATCAATACGATGAATCAATTACAACAAATCGCTTCACGTACATCTACTGGATTAGATCGTTTTATGCAAGAATATACGACAACTATAGAACCGACAATCTATGAACAAGTCAATCGCGCAAAACAAACATTACTTAGTGCAAAAGGAGTTCTTACAGACTTACAGGGAACATTACCTAAGGTAGAAAACCTCCTCAATAATACAGATGGATTTATTAGTGATACACAAAAAGGCTTAAGAACTTTTATTGGTGAATATCCATATATTTATGACAGAGTACACAGATTAGCTAATAAAATTCGTATTTTCGAAAAAGAGACAAATTTAAATAATATTATTCAATTATTAATCAATAATCCGCTTGCTGAAAAATCATTCTTTGAAGAACCCATTAAGATGAATGAACATCGCGTTTTCCCCATAGAGAACTATGGTACTGGTATGACACCATTTTATTCAGTATTAGCTATATGGGTTGGCTGTCTTTTGTTAATTTCACTTTTATCTGTTGATACAAAGCAAGAAGATCATTTTGAGATTCGGGAAGTATATTTTGGAAAACTGCTTACTTTTTGGACTATAGGGATTATACAAACGATTATTATTGTTTTAGGTGATATTTTTATTTTAAAAGTATCTGCATATGATCCGATTTGGTTTATTGTATTTGGTTTATTTATAAGCCTTGTCTTTATGTCAATTGTCTATACACTTGTTTCAGTATTTGGAGATGTAGGAAAGGCCTTAGCAATTATTTTGCTTGTTCTACAACTTGCTGGGTCAGGTGGAACATACCCAGTAGTTCTTTTACCTAAGTTTTTTCAATTCATAAATCCATTTCTTCCATTTACTTATGCTATTTCATTAGCCAGAGAAGCTATTGGGGGTATTATTTGGTCAAAGGTTACACATGATTTAATTTTTTTATTTTTAGTATTGATTGTCGTCTTATTATTCGGAAGTATTTTCAAAAAACAATTACGCAAATTAACACAAAAAATGTTACGAAAATCAAGAGAATCTGGCCTTTTTCATTAGGTTTTATTAAAAGAAACCTGATGTAGCGTTAAGATCATGTAATACCTTATTAAATTATCTTAGTAAAAATCTTGTCTTTTTCAAAATTTCTAGTATAATATTATCTTAGGTGCCAAACCTATGTGATCGTTACTTGTAATGATCACAAAAAAGTATTCCTTTACGGCACGGATTGCCGGGAATACTTTTTCTTATGAGCAGGCAGATGAGCGCCTGCTTTTTTTATTCAAAAGGCAGATCCAAAAGGCAGATTTATTAGATTTTGTAGACTCTCTCCTAAACAAGTAACACCCCAAACTTTCTAACAAAATACTTTTCCTATATAACAACTGTTCATTCGATACATATTACCTTTTATATATTTTAACGTTGATATTATGAATTTTTTCGTGACCAAAAGGCGGCAGATTATATAAAGCTGCCTCTAGAACAAAGCATAATGATCAGAGCATTTTCTAAAAAAGCCAAACAAAAAACTGCCTACAGCTAAAGGTTATAGCTGTAAGACAGTTATTGAAAGTTAATTAGAAAATCATATTTAAAAAGAAGTAACAAATTGCAGCTAAAACTGCTGCTGTTGGCATGGTAATAATCCAAGTCAAGACAATTTTACGTGCCACGCCCCATTTAACACCTTTTACTCGTTGCGCAGAACCTACCCCCATAATAGCAGAAGAAATAACATGTGTAGTACTTACAGGTAAATGAATTAAAGTTGCTCCAAAAATGACAGATGCTGAAGCTAAATCTGCTGCTGCGCCATTTATAGGTCGTAATTTCATAATTTTACCACCAACTGTTTTGATGATTTTATAACCACCAATTGAAGTACCTAGCCCCATTGCAGTAGCTGCTGCGATTCGAACCCAACTTTGAATATCATCCCCTGTTTGCCATCCAGCTGCTATGAGAGCCATTGTCATAATTCCCATAGCCTTTTGCGCATCATTCGTACCATGAGTAAAGGATTGGATTGCTGCGGTACAAATTTGTAGTAAGCGAATTCCTTTATTCGTTTTATAGAGATTCGCTTTTCTAAATAGCACTTTAAATAAAGACATCATCAGGAAACCTGCTACAATTGCGATGAATGGTGATAATAATAGAGCTTCTAGAATTTTAATAAATCCACTATAATTTAATATTCCGAATCCTGCAGCTGCAATAGCTGAACCTGCGATAGCTCCAATGATCGCATGTGAAGAACTAGATGGAATACCGTAATACCAAGTGATTAAATTCCAGATAATTGCTGCTATTAATCCCGCTAAAATGACAACAGAGCCATTGGATAAAGCAAATGGATCGACAATATCTTTTGTAATAGCTTTTGCTACACCGGTAAAAGTAATTGCTCCTATAAAGTTCATCGTTGCTGCTAGAATAACAGCAGCTTTTGGTGGAAGTGCTCTTGTTGAAACGGAAGTTGCAATAGCATTAGCTGTATCGTGAAAACCATTGATAAAGTCAAAAGTCAAAGCGAAAATTACGACTAAAACGGTCAGTACAATTATTGAATCCATTCGTTACCATTCGCTCCTTATGCATTACGCATAATAATTGTTTCCATCGTGTTCGCCACGTTTTGACAATCATCAGCTATATCTTCTAGTTGTTCGTAAATATCTTTCAATTGAATAATACGAATTGGATCTTTTTCGTGTAAGAATAATTGTTTAATAGAAGTTCGCAAAACTTCATCACATTTACTCTCATAATCTTTTATTAAAATAGCATTTTCACGCATGCTAGTTAAATTCTTATTTTGTAATTTATCCATTGCCTTAACGATTTCATCTGTACTTTTAACAATATAACTGATGAAAGTATTCATTGATTCATCCACATTTGTAAGTGAGAACATATCAAAATGAGCAATACATTCTTCCATACCATCAAGAACATCATCCATACTATTTGCTAAAGCAAGGATATCTTCTCTTTCAATAGGGGTCATAAATGATTTGTTTAGCATGACGATTAGTTCATGAATCAGCGTATCTCCTTCTGTTTCATATTTCTTCATGCGAATACTAATTTCTCGTAGATCCTCTAAATTTTGAATACGAAAATCATTTGCATAGTGCAGTGCTTCTTTAACGTTGACTGAGATTTTTGCTAATACTTCAAAAAATGGATCTGCTTTTTTTCGACTAAACATAAATTCCTCCTGAAAAAGTTAGTGTCAAAACTTGTTGTTTTGAACGCAAAAATAGCTTAACAATAAATTAATAAATTTTCTCGAAAATTTACACTAATTAACGTAACATTTACAATCTTGTAATATAAGCGTTCACAAAATCGAAAAAATTCTTTAATTCATTTAGTAAAAATATAATATTTCTAGAATAAAATCAACTAAAAAAGAATATATTAGCGAAAAATAGGTATTGTTATCTCTGAATTTAAAACAACTTCATACGTTTCACACATATGTCAATATAATTTTTTTAGTTTCAAAATGTAAAAATTAACTGAAATATATAATCTTTAAAGAAATCTACTTTGCTCAATTGAAGTGACACGTAGATTAAAGTCAAGACCGTTGAAAAAGATGGCTATAGCAGAACATCCAAACTTGAATATAAGACTAAAAAATAGATATATTAAAGTAATTTTCGTCAATCAAAATTTAGATTCAAAAAAAGACACGTAAAATTTTACGTGTCTCTCCTTATTTAGGTAAATGTTTAATTTGATTATATTTATCTAACCACCATTTTCCATGATGGTTTGTAATTATACTTACTCCACCATTGGATAGCTGAGCACTTTGGGGGAAAATTTCGGCATTTTCTACCATTGTAAAAAGTGTATGAATAACAGCACCATGTGTCACTAATATTACATTTCCATCAGGATATTGAGTTTTGATTTTTTTCAAACCAATTGATATTCTATTTTTTAATTGCTCAATAGTTTCCTGATTCGGATAATCCTTATTCGGATACATTTGTACTCTTTCTTCATATGTCATTCCCTCTGCTACACCAAAAGTCCGTTCAGCGAACTCTGTTAAAGGTATAAGGGATAATTTCAAAGATTCATTCATAAGTGTTGCTGTAAGCATTGCTCTTTGCAAAGTACTAGAAAATATTGCATCACAATTTAGATCTTTAAAATAATTGCTACATACAATCGCTTGTTGCTTTCCTCTATCATTTAAAGTTGTATCTGTACCACCTTGAAGTCTTCCTTCACAGTTCCAATCCGTTTCCCCATGACGTACAATATATATTTTTGTCATACACATACCCCATTTCTTCTATGAGTAACATCGTACCATAAAAACTAAGGTCACTATACGAAAATTGTTAGCTATTGATTCTAAAAAAACAATAACCAGTTTTTTCAGTGGCTTCCCATAATCAGGGATTTTTATTGAAATAGAGACTGCAAGAATATGTATCAATATTATAAAATCATAGTCCCCTAAGCTTTACATTAGCTTGCTTTTGTAAAGCCAGCTTTTTGTGCTTCTTCTTCTGTACAAAACATTTGCTCGGCTTTTACTGCATCATAATTATTCATACCAGGTAAGTGGTATAATTTTTTTCCTTTACTATTAATATTTCCTTTAATTTTACACATACCATTGTTAGAGCTTGTACTATTATTTTGCGATTGATTTGTTGTTTTTGTAGATAGACCTTTTGTTGAATCTTTTCCTGGACGCCAATCCTTCACGACTGATTTAACAAAACCACGATCTGTCACATATCCTTCATATTTCCAAATGTCTTTTTTCTCATTTTTAGCTTTTTCTTGAATCTTTTTAAACGTGTCCAAATACTTTGTATTAGGTTTGTAAATATAACCTACACGAACAAGTCCTTCTCGAATTAGTTGTTCTTGTACGCTTTTTCCATCTGCATAAACATATGCTAATAATCGTCCATACTTGTCTTCTTTATCACCAACATCAAATTCAAGCGCAACATCTTTTGCATTATTTAAAATTTCTCTGTTTCTGGTTTGTGCCTCACGCCCAAAAGGTTGCTCACCTAATTTTTTATGGTACATTTCAGGTGCATCTACTAATAAGTAACGTACTTTTTTTATTTCACCTTTGTATTTTACTTTGATCGTATCACCGTCCATTACACTAAGAACTTTAACAGAAACTCGATTGGCATTTTTGGTAGATTTAGACGATTGTCCAATCGTACAACCTGCTAAAGTTAAAAATACAAAACTACATAATAGTATTAGCCATATCTTCATAAATTTCACCACATTCTTTCACTGCTTGTTTCGTTATTGTATGAACAGCGCCAAACCATTGGCGCTGCTGTTATTCTCCTAAATGTGTTCTCTACCAACGATTGATTCACCTGCTTCTTCTAAATCTCGAATTCTATGAGCTAATCGAGAAGATGCAGATGCAGCAATACTTCCTACTAAATCATCTAAAAAAGTATGAACACCATGCCCACTCTTTGAATCAAGTTGTTGAATGATTCCAGTTTTCTTTTTATCTAAATGTCCATAAGTTGTAACAGCAATACTTCCATAAGTAAGAACAGACCCAATTGCAAGCGTCTCGTCTACGCCAAATAGACTTTCATCAGATTCAATTAACTGTTGCAATGGTTTGGATAACATCTTTTTCTCTGCCAGTTCATCTAATTCAATTCCTACAAGAAGGGCATGTTGAACTTCCCTTTTGTTTAATACACGTTCTACTGATACTATGCAATGATTTATCGTCAACCCATTATTGTATGGATACTGCATTTCATAGACAATTTCCGCAATATCATTGATTGTTACGCCACGACGTTCTAACGCTTCACGTGCTACTTTCGCCACAATATCTGAAGACACTTTAAGTTTTTCATTGTACATGAATAAACCTCATTTCTACTAAATAATTCAGTCTAACTACTATTATACCTTTACAAACTCATATGTTACAATTTCTCTACATACACATTAAAGGAGTGTTCAATGTGGGACAAGGAACAATTACAGATATTGAATTTTACAGCGAGGCCCTGCAAGAAAAGGTGGAATTATTAATCTATATCCCAGCAAATTATTCACCCTTTTATAAATATTCCGTTTTGATTGCTTCAGATGGTAAAGATTATTTTCAACTCGGTCGTATAAGCCGTGTAGCTGACGAGTTTTTAGCCAATGAAGAAATTGAAAATATAATCATTGTTGGCGTTCCTTATAAAAATATTGAGGATCGCAGAAAGAAGTACTTACCTAATGGTGATTTACATGATGCTTATTTACGCTTTTTAGCACACGAACTAGTGCCTTATATAGAAGAAAATTATTCAACTTATGGAATTGGCATGAGTCGTGCCCTAATTGGTGATTCACAGGCTGCTACCGTATCTTTACTTGCTGCTATCGCCTACCCCAATATCTTCGGTAAGGTGATTCTGCAATCTCCTTTTGTTGACGATTTGGTACTCGATCAAGTTCGTGAAGTAAAAGATCCACATGCCTTTTCGATTTACCATGTTGTGGGGTCTTTAGAACATGAAGTAGTAACAATGGATAAAACGATTAAAGACTTCCTTACACCCAATCGTAAACTTCATCAATTATTGGTTGATAAAGGTTTTACAACTTTTTATGAAGAATTTGAAGGACAACACACTTGGAAATACTGGCAAAAAGATTTAAAAAGAGCAGTCAAACAAAATTTTGGTTTATAAAGTAGTTATCGCATTTCATGATCTCAATTTTCTGCTATACTGAAAATTGAGAACAATTAATAACTAACTCCAAGGAGGTTCTGCACGATGAAATATGGTATTGTTGCTTTCCCATCTAAACAATTACAAGACTTTGCGAATTCTTATCGAAAAAGGTATGACTCACATTACTCTAAGATTACACCTCATATCACATTAAAAGGTGTGTCTGAAGTAGAAGATTCTCAAATTGACAATGTTTCAAACGCGATTAAAGCGATTTGCACTCATTTTGCGCCCATTTCAATTCAAGTTTCAAAAGTAAGTTCTTTTGCACCTGTCAATAATGCAATCTATTTAAAAGTGGAACCAACAGAACAACTTTTAAATTTACATGAGGCATTCCATTCTGCAGATTTTGGTGGAGAGGCACTATACAAATTCGTCCCTCATATTACCATTGCACAGGACATGAATTCTGGAGAACATGACGATATTTATGGGCAACTTCGTATGACAAAAGTCGATTTCAGTGAAACCATCAATCGTATTCATTTACTATATCAGCTTGAGGACGGCTCTTGGACTGTTTATGAAACTTACCGATTAACAGGAGAAGCATGACTTTTGGTTTTTGCGAAGATAGTTGAAACAGAAAAAGAATTACAAGATGCCTTCTTTGTTCGAAAAGAGGTTTTCGTCAAAGAACAAGGTATTCCTCTACCTTTAGAAATAGATGAGTACGATGAAATCGCTACACATTTTGTAGCTTACTTTGAGAACCGGCCTATCGCAGCAGGTCGAGTTCGTTTTATCGAAGATCTTACCGCTACTGTTGATCGTGTTTGTGTATTGCCTCCTTTTCGTAGAAAACAAATTGGTGTCCTAATGATGAAAAGCTTAGAACAATACATTAAAGGATCTAATATTAAAAAAGTTAAAATAAAGGCACAAACTCATGCAATCCCATTTTATGAAAAACAGAATTATTACATCACTTCTCCAGAATTTTTAGATGCAGGTATCCCTCATCGAGCAATGGAAAAAGTGTTTGATTCTTAAAAAAAAAAGCTACGATGTACTATGAGAAAAAATCATAACACATCGTAGCTTTTTATATGGAAGTAAGTTTTACCAGTTTGTAAATTGTCATAATGATTGTGTTAAGATCAAGCTCACCATTAAGTTAGCATTGTCTATACAAATAAATTATAGTTTAATCCTATTCCTGTAACACTCTCCACATTGTTTTCATATGGAGATATATGATGAGAATTAGAATTTATTTCTAAATGGGAATATAATAATTTCTTTTGCTTCCAATACTTTAAATTTGAGCGTCTCGTACTTTCATTTAACGCTCTGCTAAATCTAGATTCCCTTTTTACATGCTGAACACTATTTATATATGAATAATGTTTTTTATTTGAAAGAGAACGATTTAAATATTGTGCTACTTGGAAATCATTTATTGGTAATATATAGCCCATTAAAATCCACCCCCTGTAATATACTTTTTATGCAGCGGATTTCTTAGATATTACAGGGGATGGTTCTACTTTACATCATATTTTGAATTTTACTAAAATCTAAAGATTTTCCGTTTTTAAGAATAGATGCTACAATCTGTTCTTCTAACTCTTTCGTTACTGGTTTATTTGCAAGCTTTGCAACCTTACGAACAATTTTACGAACTTGTCGCTCATCTTGAAAATCAGCATTTTGTATAGCATTAGCTAGCGCAAAGACTTCTTCCATTGGAACTCCTGTTTTCTCTTCGATTCTTCGAAAGAAAGATGGATTCATCTAAACGCCTCCCTTAGTAAATAAAGCTAGTGCCAACAATAATTAACAAAATGAATAAAACAACGATTAAAATGAATGTTGAGCCGTAGCCTCCGCTGTAGCCACCACCGTAGCCACCAGATGGATATCCACAACCGTAACCTCCCCATCCTGACATTGCAATCCCTCCTCTCTTTTCTCCCATATGTTATGCGGAAGTAAAAAGAAGAATCGGGCATTTGTACTATGGTTGCTGTCCTTTTGATCGAAATATTAATGCACCAATCATTCCAAATAAAATGGCTGCACTAATTCCAGAACTTGTTACTTCAAACATTCCTGTTAAAACACCAATCCAGCCATGTCTTTCAGCTTCAGCAATTGCACCATGTGTCAAGGAATTACCAAAAGAAGTAATAGGGATGGTTGCTCCTGCTCCCGCAAAATCAATTAGTGGTTCATATAAATTAAACCCATCTAAAACTGCTCCCGCTACAACCAATATGGCCAAAGTATGTGCAGGTGTTAATTTTCCAACATCCATCAGTAGTTGTCCAATTACGCAAATAATGCCGCCTACGATAAAAGCCATTACAAGTGATACAATCATTAAAAATTCCTCATTTCATCGAGATTTCAATTGCATGGGCTGTACAAGGGATGGATTCATTTTGTTGTACTGTTAAAGGTGAAAGTAGTGCTCCCGTTGCAACAGCGAGAACGCGTTCAATTTTTTTATCATTCAATTGTTTTAAAATATAACTAAAAAAAACAGATGCAGAGCAACCAGCTCCACTTGCACCAGCTAAAAATCCATCATCATCACCATAGAATTCAGCGCCAGCATCTCTAATTTGCTGAACTTCTTGTTTGACCATGCCTTCTTTCATCAACATTTCTTTTAAGATTGAGAGTCCTACTTTTCCAAGATCTCCAGTCATCACTAAGTCATAATCTTTTAAAGTTTGGCCTCGACCTTTTAAATGACGTGTAATGGTATCACATGCAGCTGGAGCCATTGCTGCCCCCATATGAAATGGATCCGTTTGTTGTAAATCAATCACCTTTCCAACAGTTGCTGCTTCAATAGCTGGCGTATTAATCTGTCCTTTTGCTATTAATACATACCCAGCAGCTGTTACAGTCCATTGTGCAGTGCCAGGTTTTTGTCCACCATATTCAACAGGATAACGAAATTGACGTTCGATTGAATTATGCTGGCTAGCTGCTCCCGCAAGCGCATATCTACTGCCTCCCAATTCTGTTAATAACGATGCAATGATCGCTCCTGAAACTGAAGTTGCACATGCAGAGAAAAGACCGATATAGGGTATTCCTAAAGTGGCTGCTACAAAATTAGATGGTGTCATTTGATTAACTAAATCTCCACTCATAAGAAAATCCACATCTTGTTTATTAATTTTCGCCTTTTGCAAAGCAATTTGGCATGCTTGTTCAGCCATTGTTTGGTGCCCTTTTTCATTAGTATCTTCATCTGCTCTTTCATTGTCATAGAGCATATCAAAATCTTTTGCAAAAACACTTTGTTTTTCTACTGGTCCAGCAACAACTCCAGAAGCAATAATGGCTGGTTTCGATGGAAAATATAATACCCCTTGATCCATTACCAACTCGTCACCCCCATTGTTACTAAAATAAGCTTCACAAGGGCTACTACAAAAGCAGATACCACGCCAAAAACAATAACGGATCCAGCAAGTTTGAAGATATTCCCTCCAACGCCTAAGACAAATCCTTCTGTCTTGTGCTCAATTGCAGAAGAGATAACAGCATTGCCAAAACCTGTAACAGGTACTGCAGAGCCTGCACCCGCAAATTGACCAATTTTTTTATATAGTCCAAAACCAGTTAGGAGCATTGAAAGGAAAATCATTGTCGCAACAGTCGGATTTCCAGCTGTCTTTTCCGTAAAGTTAAAATTTGCGATATAAAAAAAGGTAATAAGCTGTCCTATAGTGCAAATAATACCACCAACGAGGAAAGCCTTTAGGCAATTTTTTAAGATAGATGGTTTCGGAGATAATGATTGTTGTAAGTCTTCATATTGCTTTGCATCCATTATGTTTCCTCCTTAGAATGATCTTTAAGCTTTGTAATTTCCTTTTTTAATTTTTCATCATCTACATTATTCTTGGTTAATTTTTCTACTTCCCAAATTATTTTCAAATCTGTACTAACTAACACCTTTTGATCGGGTAATGCCTTTTCTATTTCTTTTTGCCACTTTTTCTCGTATTTTTTCTTATTCCACTTAGAAAATGGCTTCACTTCAATACCAATAAGTGCTGCATCTTTTGTAAAAAGAGCAACGACCCTTTTAATATGAGGATCATTTTTTACAATTTTTTCTACATCTTGCTGTTCAGTCTGAAGTTTGTTGTTATTATTTGTAGTAAAATAGGCATTTTTCCCATTGCTACAACCAACCAACAATAAGATCACGAGCAACAAAAGTCCCTTTTTCATACTTCTCACCCTTTTTGAGGTTAGTATGATGCTTTTTAAATAAAAATATTCAGATTAGTGACAACAGCCCGATTCTATAACGAAATATCTCATATGGTATAGAGAATTAGAAAGGGAGGTGAAAATCAAGATGGGGTGCGGAAGAGAAAGTTCTAGTTCTAATTCAGGAGTATCTCCAATTCATTCTAATAACTGTGTATGTGATGTGGTTCGCGCGATTCTAGATATTCAAACACAAGGTGTTAATGAAGGTTGCGAATGCCCTACAAACTGCTTTTTAGAACCACTTGGTGGTTTAGTGAGTCCTACCAGAAGCCATAATGCTGATACACGAGTATTTATGCTACTTACAAAAGATGGTACACCATTTAAAGCTTTCTTCAAAGAAGGCGGAAGTCCGGATTGCTCATGCTTCTCAGTATTTTTCCGAGTAGAAGATGTTTTTGATGGATGTTGTGCAACTTTACGTGTACTAGAACCACTAACTCATGACAATCACGATGTTCAGCTTATTTCTCATGGTTCTGACTTAGACTTAAAAAATCTTTGCAAAGTAAGAAAATTTGCAGCTACAAATAGTTGTATTACTGTTGATTTAAATTGCTTCTGTGGCGTTCAATGTATAAAAGATGTATTCTTAGGGGTTTGCACAGATTAATTTTTAAGGTGAAGCAGCGTCGGAAATAAGTGCGATGGTTTGATTTTATCAAGCCATCGCTTTCTATTTTATAAAGATCAATATTGACTTATTCACGATGTTTAGGAAATGCGACAACTCTTGAGGAAAATCTAGTTAATAATAAAAAACGAGTACAGAAAAATTTCTGTACTCGTTTTTTTCTTGTTGACTCTTAGTTGTAAGAATCAAATGATGATCGATACAATTTATAAAAAAGATTTACCTCTCCAAATCAAATCATCCAGATTTGCAATAGGAATTGGGTGAACTACATCATTTGAAGTTCTAATCATGACCTCTTGCGTATCAATATTAACTTCTTGTACTTCTCCTGTTATCTTCCTTCCGTCATTCACAACAAACACTAGCGGTTGATAGGCTCTCTGCTGAAATGGATTAGATAAAAAAAGAAGCCTTTCTTTTCGCTTTAACATTTCAGCATCTTCTAAAACAGGAGCTTTTTCTTGTGAAATGAGTAATGATTCATCTTGTTGTTCCAAAATGGCTAATTTGGTTTCATCATCATTAAACTTTTCGATATCATCGGATTCATCGATTTCCCTAAAGAAAGCTGGTGGGCTTTTGATAAAAAGGAGTGGGTTTTTTCCCACATTAACACATCCTTTTTTATCTTTATACTATGCCTAGAAGACCAAATTGGTTCACATTAGATGATTAATGAAGGCAGTAGCAATACCAAGATAGATTAATATACTTGTAATATCATTTAAGGTTGTGATAAATGGTCCAGATGCTACCGCAGGATCAATATTTAAACGATGCATAAGAATTGGTATAAATGAGCCAGCTAACGTAGCTACTACAATTGAACAGCAAATAGCAACACCAACTAGGATACCTAATAAGAATGTATGTTGCCAAAAATATACAATACCTAACGCAATAGTACCGCATACAAGGCCCATAATGATTCCAGTAATTAATTCCCTAAACAATAATTTTAACTTTTTTGTATTTTCAACATCACCTGTAGCAATTCCTCGTACTGACACTGCTAAAGCTTGTGTTCCACTATTACCTGATGTACCACCTATTAAAGGGATAAAAGCTGCAAGTAAAGCTACTTTTTCCAAAGTACCCGTAAATAGATGGATTAAATTTGCTGTTAACATCCCCAAAAATAACAATACAACAAGCCAAGGTAATCTTTTCCTTGCTGCTACAACTGGACTTGTATCAAATGTATCCATATCAGAAACCCCTGCTAATTTAGAGTAATCCTCTGAAGCTTCTTCATCGATAACATCGATAATATCATCTACTGTAATAATACCGAGCATTTCATTTTTTGAATTTATGACTGGTACAGCTAAGAAATTATAATCTTTCATAATTTGTGCAACATCTTCTTGGTCATCAGTGACATTCACACTAACTACCCGTTCGTTCATAATATCATGGATGAGTGTATCTTCTTCTGCAATAATTAGATCACGTAATGACATTACACCAGTCAAATGATTTGATTCATCCACCACAAAAAGATAGTAAATTGTTTCTGCATCTGGTGCAGCATTTCGTAAAATAGTCATCGCTGAACGCACTGTTGAGTTTTCGGGAATGCCCACGTATTCTGTGGTCATTATTGAACCAGCTGTATATTCCTCGTAATAGAGAAGCTCTCGAATTTCCTGTGCAGATTCATTATCCATTATTTTAAGAAAGTGACTAATTTGATCTTTGTCTAGTTCATTTAAGATATCAACCGCATCATCCGTATACATTTCAGCTATCATTTGTGCTGCATATGCAGGTGACATTTCCTCAAGAAAGTCTTTATATTCATTAGCGTCTAATTCAATAGCTTCGAAAACCTCTGCCATCTCTTTCGGGGACAAATACTGATAAATACTTTGTCGTATGTCAGGCTCCACCTTCTCGTAAAACTGTGCCTGATCATATGGATGAAGTGCTAAATATTCCTCTCGAAAAATATCCATTTCGCTATTTTGTAGTAACGATCGTAGATGTTCCTCATCAAATTGCACTTCATCTTTTTCCATTGTTTCGTCTATCATGCATGTCCCCTCCTCTCGACTGCTATTCTAGCATTAACACCTTATTATAATAGTTTGAATAATAATTAAGGGTCAATTACTTTTTATAGAACAAATCTTATAGTACCACTTTAACGCATTATCTCTCAAATGCACCTTTCTTTATTTCCAAGGAAATATTTCTTTTTAAATAAACAAAATAAGATGGCAATACAAAATTTTTATCCTAAAATTTAAGATTTTTTACTTTATCAGGTTGCTTCGAAAGTGGCATAAGGTGACTTATTCTCCAGTCACTCTGAAACGAAAAACCGCATGAGCCAACAGATGTTGATTCATACGGTTCGATTTTTCACTAGACAGTAGATGTGCTTATTAATCGTTATTTAAGGTTTAAAATGCAACCCTTAATTTATGTTAGAAAGTAGCAATACTTCTATTCCAATACTTTTCTCATGTCATCAGGTAGATTACTTTGCCACACTCTTTTTTCATGAGTTAATGGATGTTGAAGAACGAGAGACACACAGTGTAAGGCATGTCTATCCATAAGCTCTCTTGTGCCACCATATAAATCATCTCCTAATAATGGATGACCAATGGATGCCATATGCACGCGTATTTGATGAGTTCGCCCAGTATGCAATAGTAATCGGACATGGCTAATTTTTTCATCTTGGACTGTAAATCGTTTTATCACTTCTACATCCGTATGTGCAAATTGACCATCTTGACGTACTTCTCTTTCGATAATACTACCATCTTTTCGACCGATAGGTGCAATGATTTGTTGGAAATCATCAGATACATGTCCATGAACAAATGCTTCATAAGTTCTTCTAATAGAATGTCTCTTTTGTGCCTCGCTCATAAGATGATGAATATGACGATGTTTTGCAATGCACATTAATCCTGAAGTATTTCGATCTAATCTTGTCACTACATGTACGGTAGAGACAATTTGTTGCGCTTGTAAATGTGCAGCTACAATATTAGCAATACTACCAGTAGGATGATCATGGGAGGGGATTGTACTTTGATAAGGTGGTTTTTCTATAATTAACAATGCCTCATCCTCATATTGGATGTTTAACTCACCTTTTTCAGGTAGTAATCCTGCACTTATTTCTTCAGGAGGAAAAATAACGGTTATTTTATCTCCCTTTATTAGAGAATGCCTGACATTTCGTTCCACTTCATTTACAAGTAATGCTCCACCTTGAAATTTTATTGCTGTTAATGCTCGTTTCGAAATACCATATTCCATTAACGCTTCTCGAAGTAATTGGCCATCATTTAAGGCTGTAAAGGTTAGGTGATAGCGAAAGTCATTATTCATTCTTGTAAATCACTATCAATAAACGAATCATGTACACGTTGCCAAAATGGGAAAGCTTTAAAACGAGCAAATCGAACTTTTTCTTTCGCAACACGATATTGAATAGATTTTACATTCTTATGCAATAATTGAACATGGTCTACAGTAACCATAAAATCTTCCGCCATTACGGGTCTTAAGATACAGTTATGATGTGCTGGTAAAACAAGAGAAGATCCAACAGTACGAAAAACACGGTTATTAATCGAAGCCATTTCTGTTAGCTGTAATGCTTGCAAAGATGGGTGTAGGATTGCCCCACCAAGTGCTTTGTTATATGCTGTACTACCTGATGGTGTAGACACACAAAGACCATCTCCACGAAAACGTTCAAATGGACGTCCATTTAATTCTACATCCATTACTAATGTAACTTCTGGAGATTTAACGGTGGATTCGTTCAGTGCTAAATAAGTATAACAATCATCATTCGTTTGGTAATTGATTGTAACTTCTAAGAGTGGATATTCAATTACCTTAAATTCACCTTTTGCTATAGAAATCACTAGTTTTTCAATTTCGCTCGGTTTCCAATCTGCATAAAAGCCAAGATGTCCCGTATGAATACCAACAAATGAAACTTCTGATAACATATGTGTGTAACGGTGGAACGCATGTAAAAGCGTCCCATCTCCTCCAATTGATAATACAATGTCCGGTTTTTCTTCATCTACTTCTAGACCAAAATCAGTTAAATAGTTAATGGCACGTTCCATAAGTTCATTTGATTGCGGATCGTTACGTGATTGAACAGCAAATCTCATAGTTTTTCCTGGGCTCCTTTCGGATGATCTTGACGTACTTTTGGTTTAGATGCTTCCTTATATTCTGTAAAGTATGCCTGTGCTTCACGTATTTCTTCTCGAATCTCAGACATCTCTTCATCTAGTTTAAAAGCTGCTTCTGCTGCATTTTGAAGACGTTTTTTAATTTCCTCAGGAAAAATTCCTTTATATTTATAATTTAAGGAATGTTCAATTGAAGCCCAGAAGTTCATGGCTAGTGTACGAATTTGAATTTCAGCTAATATCGTTTTTTCCCCTTGTATTGTACCTACAGGATATTCAATAATCATGTGATATGAACGATATCCACTTTTCTTGACATTTGTGATGTAGTCTTTTTCTTCAATGATATGTAAATCATTTCGTTGACGTAATAGTTCAATAACAGTTGGAATGTCATCTACAAACTGACACATAATACGGACACCAGCAATGTCTTGTAGCTCATGTGCTAGTGTATCCGATGGTTCAAATACTAATCCTTTTTCTAATGTCTTATCATAAATACTCGCAAGTGGTTTTACACGTCCAGTGACAAATTCAATAGGCGAAGTCGTGTTTGATTTTTCAAATTGTGCACGAATACCTTTTAATTTTATCTTTAGTTCGTCTACTGCTTGCTTATAGGGCTGTAAAAAGCGATCCCATTGTCCCATGATAAGTCCCCCTAACACATTTAGGCTTCACTCAATAGTTCTGCAAAAGTTTCTTCAACCGCAGTTGTAAAAACTTCTCCATAATTATAGTTACCTTCAATATTATATATAAGTGATTGCAATTCATCGTTAAATTTGATCAATTCAATCTGTTCAGTATTCCATTGTAACATAGGATTTACTTTTGATTGTAACGTTTCTACTAATAGTGGCCAAACTGTTTGTGGGAATTTCACATAACTATACCCATCTTCTTCATCCATTAAATAAACAAATGCCATATCATCCGAATCAGTAATCATTTGTCCAGTTGGATGACATTTTATATCACTACTATTTTCATTTAAATAAAAATGGATATGTGAATCTTGTTTTGTTCCTTTTTCAACAATAAAAGTTTTACGCAAATCCAATCTTCCTTTCTGTGAACCTGGTATCTATTTTATCATAGGCTCTCAAATTTCTAACCATTTTTCTGGATAATTGTTATGTAATTAATCTATTTATCCATATTGGAACTTGTTATAAAATTCCTTTATAATTCATAAATAGAAAGGGTGGTCAAAATGCCCCAACATTTAGAGATTGAATTTAAGAATATGCTAACAAAAGACGAATTTAATCGCCTACTAACATCATTTAAACTAACCGAAGTCAATTTTCATGAGCAGACAAACCATTACTTTGATACAGCTGATTTTGCATTAAAAAATGTCGGTTCTGGTTTACGTATACGCGAAGTACAAAATCGCTTTGAATGCACATTAAAAGAGCCTGCTGTGGGAATCGGTCTAACAGAAACAACTGATTTGCTGTCAAAGGATGTCGTTCAATCTATTCTAACCGGTAGTTCAGTCCTTCATGCAGTTGAAGTGGAAAAACGCCTACATGCTTTAAAAATTGATCCACAAGATTTGCAAATTTTAGGTACACTCTTTACAAAACGCGCCGAAATAGAATATGAAGGTGGTCTTTTAGTATTTGATCATTCACATTATGCAGACACCAATGATTATGAATTAGAATACGAAGTAACGGATGAAGCAACTGGTAAGGTGATTTTCGAAAAATTACTTAAACACCATTTAATACCTATTAGACCAGCTGATAAAAAAATCGCTCGTTTTATGAGCGCTGTTAATAAGAAACGAGGGTAATAGATGAACACACAGTCGTTACAATCATTACAATCTTTGGCTCAACTTCAAGCTTTACAAAGCATGAGTTCTGTAGGTACTAGTGATATGAATCCTACAAATTCAACATCTGATTTTGCTCAGATGTTGGCACAACTGACTGATTCAACACCTAGTACATCTGATGCAACCCAATTACTTGGACTATCTAATTCTCTTTCAAACTCCAGTAGTTCTTCCTATTTATCATCTTATAGTCCGATCAATAGCTTATTAGGAAGTGCATCTTCAACAGACTACAATCAATTTCTTGGTAGTATTGGAAACTCAGCCAGTACAATAGATTTCAACCAAGTATTAAATAATCTAGGAAACACTACTTCAGGGAATTATAGTCAACTTTTAAGTACATTAACCAAAAATCCATCAAATAATACAAACAAGTCTTTGTATTACAATGGAACATCACCTGTTTATACACCTGAATCTGTTTTAAATAATTATTATCAAACATTAAACAAAGCAACGAACCCACAAGCTGGATCAACTAGCGTTTCATCAAATCGTAATTATGATGCTATTATAAAAAAAGCAGCCCAAACGTACGGCATCCCAGAAAAGATGATTAAATCTGTTATTCAACAAGAATCTGGCTTTAATAATCAAGCAACCAGTTCTGTTGGAGCAGGCGGTTTAATGCAATTAATGCCCGGTACAGCAAAATACTTAGGTGTTTCCAATGTATATGACGCAGAACAAAATATTATGGGAGGAACCAAATATTTAAAACAACTTTATGATCAATTTGATGGCAGTTACTCATTAATGTTAGCTGCTTATAATGCAGGACCTGGTGCTGTTTCAAAATATGGTGGGATTCCACCTTATAAAGAAACTACAAACTACGTTCATAATATTATGAATACATACAAAGCTTAGTTTGACAAAATACCAATAATTTCGCTACTATTCATTCATCCTTTATTTTTCAAATAATCATGATGAATTTCTCTAATCATGCGACAATTATTGGTTTTTTTCTTCAAAAAATATGAAATTTGAAATAGAGAACGAGTCATTTATTTGAGAAAATAAACGGAGGTTGATAAAATAGAATTACAGCTAAAGCAAAGGAGAATCATCTATGACGCAAAAACCTATAATTCCCTTCGAGGAAATTGGTAAAGAAAAACTTTATAAAATGATTGATATTTTCTATTCTAAAGTTGCTAATAATCCGAAGCTAAAGCCTATATTTCCTGATGATTTATCCGAGACAGCTCGCAAACAAAAACAATTTCAGACACAATATTTAGGTGGTCCAAATCTTTATACAGAAGAACATGGACATCCAATGCTTAAAGCACGACATATGCCATTTAAGATAACGCCAGAACGTGCACAAGCGTGGTTAGAATGTATGTCTGAGGCAATGGACGAAATAGGTCTTGAAGGTAAATTTCGCGATATCTATTATCAACGTCTTGTCCTTACCGCACATCATATGATCAACGCACCGGATGATGACGAGGAGGTTTTATAGTGAATAACATTCAGTATTTAAGCGAAAAACCTACTGCATCATCCACGATTCCACTAAGTAAACCAATCGAGCTTTATGTTTTCATGGATTTACTTGCTCCAGGCAGTTGGGAACTACAATCACTAATACGTCAATTACAGATAAATTATGGTCAGTATTTTTCATTACGTATCGTCTTAAGTACAGAACTCAATTCATTAAACACTGCATGTCAACGTATTAATAGTTGTGAATCGCACGAGGAACTTGTTGATGTTTCTCATCCTGTTCTTCCTTCAATTGCTGTAAAAGCAGCCGAACTACAAGGAAAAAAAGCAGGGTATCGTTTTTTGGTGAAATTACAAGAATACGCTCTAATTAATACAAAAAACGTTTGTCAATGTAGTACTTTACAAGAAATTGCACATGAAGCTGGATTAGACATTGAGGAATTTCAATCTGATTTTCTTTCAATGGAAGCTTCACGTGCCTTCCAAAGTGATTTATGTATTACACGGGAAATGGAAGTAGATGAAGTACCAAGCTTTGTATTCTTCAATGAAAATATAGAAGATGAAGGTTTAAAAGTTTCTGGTTCTTATACCTATGAAGTTTATGAAAAGATATTAGAAGAATTACTCGATCAAAAATTAATTTGTCAGCAACCACCTTCAGTAGAGGATTTATTCCATCGTTTTCATACCTTAACAACAAAAGAAGTTGCAGCTATTTATCATATTTCTCTTCATACTGCTGAACGTGAATTAAAGAAAAAAATGCTTCAACAAAAAATTGATCGAATAATATGTGATGAATTATCGCTCTGGCGTTTAAAATAAATATTTATCTCTTGAATTCCAATAATGGCTTGCCTTATTGGAATTTTTTGTATTGTGTTGAATTAAAACCATTTCGCTATTTTTTGACAAAACAAAAGAAGCATCTCTACGAGAGATGCTTCTTTTCACAAAGGGGATGGGAGAAATGTTCACGTTCAAACAAAGGGGTGTATGTTTGTTTGTGATTTATTTCACATCTAAACTTTAGCACGAAAAAGCTTCTATAGCAACGGTTCAGACTTATATTCACAAAGTTGTCATATAGTAAGCGTTTCCAATGGTTTTGATGTTTTTTTATGTATATTATGTAATGAATTTGCCGATGATAATAACTTATAGGTTTTAATTCCTATATAGACATTTTGGCGTTATTTGGTGAATACTGTATAAATTTGCCGACAAGAAATGTGCATATGCCAACTTTATCTATGCTCATTTTGCTTTATAATTGGCTTTGCTTAACTTTGTACTACTCTTCCCATTAATGATCTTTAGTTTATTATTTGTTTTATTGATGGTTTATTCCCCCCAGTCGTTCTACTTAATTTATAGTAAAAAAAGCCACAGAGATCACTCTCTGTGGCTTTAACATTTAAATTACTCAGCAAGCAATTTTTCTAGCTCATTTAGATTACGTTCAAATACTTTACATGCTTCTTCAATTGGAGATGCTGATTCCATATCCACTCCAGCTGCTTTTAGTACATTAATTGGATAATCTGAGCAACCTGCTTTTAAGAATTTATTAATATATCTTTCAACAGCTATATCGCCCTCAGACAATATTTGTGAGCTTAACGCAATAGCTGCACTCTTACCTGTTGCATATTGATATACATAATAGTTGTAGTAGAAATGAGGGATTCGTGCCCATTCTAAACCGATTTCTTCATCTACAACCATATCTTCACCAAAGTATTGTTTATTTAAATCATAGTACACTTTCGTCATACTTTCTGCTGTCAACGCTTCACCTTTTTGATCCATTTCATGAATGATGTGTTCGAACTCAGCAAACATTGTTTGGCGGATAATCGTACCTCGGAAACCTTCTAACCAATGATTTAAAATGTAAATGCGTGTTTTTGGATCATCAATTGTTTTTAATAGATAATCATTTAATAATTCCTCATTACACGTAGAAGCAACTTCAGCAACGAAAATAGAGTAATCCCCATATACAGCCGGTTGATTATTACGAGTGTAATAACTATGAACACTATGTCCAAATTCATGAACAAGTGTAAATAGATTATCTAAATTGTTTTGCCAGTTTAATAAGATATATGGATTTGTACCATACGCACCAGATGAGTACGCACCACTACGTTTTCCTTTACTTTCTACTACGTCTACCCAACGATCTTTCAGCGCTTTTTCAATGATTCCTACATAGTCATCACCCATTACACTTAAAGCTTTTAACATATGACCTTTAGCTTCTTCATAAGTCATATCGATTTTAGATTCTGGTACAAGTGGGGTATAAACATCCCACATATGCAATTCATCGACACCTAGAATTTTCTTTCGCAATGAAATATATCGATGCATTAGTGGTAAATATTTATGGATTGTATCGAGTAATTGATCATATACTTTTTCAGGAATACTATTCGCAGACATGGCTGCTTGACGAGCAGAATCATAATGACGAATACGTGCGCTAACATTATGTGCTTTCACATTTCCAGATAGTGTAGCGGCAAAGGTATTTTTAAAATTGCCATATGTGCTATACATGGCATGGAAAGCAGCTTCTCGTACAGAACGATCCTTACTTTCTAAGAAGTGAACATAATTTCCGTGTGTTAATGGAACTTCGTTACCTTCTTCATCTTTGACCATAGGGAATTCTAGATCAGCATTATTTAACATACTAAATGTATTTGCTGATGCACCTGTAACTTCTGACATTTGAGAAAGTAATGCTTCTTGTTCTGCAGGTAAAATATGTGGACGTTCTTTATTGATTTCTTCAATTTCTTGTTTATATAACTGAAGATCTTTGTTTTCTTTAAGATATCCTTCAATAACTGCTTCATCTAATGATAATATTTCAGGCGTTAAGAAAGATAGACTTGTTGAAATTTGGGCATATAATGTCTTTGCACGGCTATCCATTGCTTGATAAGTGGAGTTAGTTGTATCTTGGTCATTACGCATGTGAGAATAGGCGTAAAGTTTACCTAATTTACTATACACATCATCACGGAAACGTAAAACCTTTAACAATGCTTCAGCACCGTTTTTAATCGTACCTTGATAACTAGCAGCTTGTTTACCTAGCTCGCTAATTTCTTTAAACGCTTCTTCCCATGCAGCATCTGTTGCAAAAATATCCTCTAATCTCCAAGTTAACTCAGTTGGTACCTCCTCTCTTGTTAATACCTTAGTTTGTTGATTTTCAGCCATGATATGACCCCCTATTTTGATTTGCTCCAGAGCAATGAAGTACCCTAATATTTTCTCAATTTTCCTAAAGCTTTGCAAGAAATTGAACGTATACATACTGATATAGAGCTGTTTCGTCAAATTTACTGTTAAGTTGCGTTATACTCAATTTTTGTATGATTTTGTGATAATTTCGTAGAGAATCCTCTGCATGTTTATTTATAAATAATAGTGGATATCTTTTTGTAAATTCATTGATGATATAACTTGATAGATAATCCAGATTATATCCTTGTTCAGATAAAAACATTAACCATATCATTTGCCATTCTGCTTCACAAACAGAAAAATTGCTGGTTTTTGACACAGGAATACCAATAAATATTGGTAAATTCTCCACATGACAACGCATAAAATAACACGCTCTTAAAAAAGGATCTTGAATTCCTTTTTTACTTAAAAACAATCTTTTCTTCAGAAATTGTTGCCTATTGCGTTTCCAAATCTGCCAATATAAAAAAAATTCTTCTTCAGAAGGGTCTGTAACGTTTAAAAAAGGAAAATGTTGAGTATCAAGAGATAAATGCCTTACGTTTGCAATATAACGGTATCCACCTATTGGAAGTAAATGCGAAAAATATAAAAAGGTCGATGTTTCAGGATTAAAAGTAATCATTTGGGGATGACTTTGAGTATATGAGATAAATTGTTGTTTAAATGGGGATAGTTTTACTTGTTGAATACCATCTACGTAAGGTTGCTTGTCTTTTGGAGTTTTTAGAATCCAGATTGGAATGATATTAGCTTGTAGATAACCTGATGTACGAGATTCTATTTGGGGAATAGGGATCGTACTACATTGAAATTCTATCGCAAATTGTTGTTGTTTTTTTTCTACTAGAAGGTCTGGTCGTTGAGATAATGCTGGTAAATATGGCTCTAAGTGTACATTTAGATGTAATTTTCGGAACATCTCGTACAATTGAGACTTTCCTAGTAGATGTATGGCTGTCTCTCCTTCTGAAAAAGACTGTTGACAGTTACTTTGTTTTTTATGAGCAAAATGTGGAATCATCACATGTCCAATTTTCAATTGGACGGGCTCTTTACACTGCGGACAATAAAACTGCTCACGATTGCGTAATTCTAATAGTTGATTTCTAAGGTAATTTCGGTTCAATACAAATAATTGCCCATTTTCATCTAAAGCCGTTAATATAATATCACCTCCTAACTAGATTGTAAAAATTTTCTAATCTAATTGCAATTAAAATTACTGTTCTAAAGTGTTTTTTTGAACATCAACATTTTTTGATAATTAAAGCTACGCAAAACAAATAATTTTATGTAAAAACTAACCCATTTCAACAAAAAGGATGTCTTAAAAGTCATTTTCCACTTTCAAGACATCCTTAATTTCTTTTATTTATTAAAAATATTTTCGTACAGTTTCGAAGCAGTGATCAGCCATAATTGTTTTTCCGTATTCCTCTAACAAATGAACCGTCGTATCAGCTTCCTCAGCACCTTCAGAAATAACACTCAAATAATTTTCTAATTCTTCCATTGATAATTCTTCGTCAAATTCTACATGCAAATAATACTTTCCATTCATTTCATATAAGGAATTTTCGAAATTTGCTTCTTCTGGCATTCTATATGCTATGTCGATGATATCATCGAACTCTTTTAGTACAAACGTATAGCCATCATAATTTTCTTCAGAATCAACGAAAATTTCATCAAACTCATGTGATTTGATATCACCATTAAATGCATTTTCAAAAAACTTTCTTTTCTCTTCTAGACTTGATGGTAAATCAAGAAAACCATCCGAAGTAAATTTGGCAGAAGTAACAGTCAACTCAAGTCCATTTTCTTTTGCTACCACTTGAATCCATAATGGGCCATCCATTTCAAAATCTATATCGTCAGTAATCTCTTCCATCATTACCCAGAAGAGTTCTTCGCCTTTATCTCGGTTATACCATATTTCGTCTTTCGTGAAACCGCGTTCTTCAATGTCAAGATAAGAAATGAAGAGTTTTAGTGTATTCTCATTAATGCGTTCCATATCCATATTACACAACTCCCTCCGGTCACTACTTTAAAAAGATTTTGTCTGCTAGCCAGATACTTGAAGGTGTACCTCATAAACAGCGTCTCTTACTATTGTATGACGAGATGACGAAAAATGAAAAGGATAAATCTCAAGAAATAACAATAGTATATGAAATATAGTAGAGTATGTTTACAATTGCAAGTACAATTCATCAAATCATACTATATTGCTAGTACGTTAACCTGAATTCGATCAGAATCCATATCCACTAATAATAAAAACTAAAAAAGCTAAAACCCCAATCTTCTAATTAGTGGAGTTCTAGCTTAGCTTGTACATATGAACACTTACTATACGATTAGTTCACCATTTTTTGTGCTTCAAGTAATTGATAAGCACGAACTTTACGTGGTAAGAATCGACGAATCTCATCTTCATTGTAACCAACTTGCAAACGTTTTTCATCCAAAATAATTGGTCGACGTAATAACCCAGGGTTTTCTTGGATTAATTCATATAAACGTTGTAGAGGTAACGATTCTAAATCCACTTTTAATTTTTGGAATATCTTAGAACGTGTTGAAATAATTTCATCTGTTCCATCTTCCGTCATTCGTAGTATTTCTTTAATTTCGCTGATGCTAAGTGGCTCAGCAAAAATATTTCTTTCTTTATATGGAATTTCATGTTCTTCTAACCATGCTTTTGCTTTTCTACATGAAGTACAACTTGGTGATGTAAATAATGTTACCATCATATCAAACACACCCTTTCAAATTGTTAATTACAATATCGGAAACATTTATCTATTTTTAAATTAGAATTACTCTAATAAAGAAGTCTAACATCATTATACAACATATTTTCTCGTTTGGATATACACAAAAAAGAAATAATTTCAATTGATTTATGACTAATTATTCTATTACTTTAAGCTTTTTTTATGATGAGTAATGAGTAATTCTCACTTACAATTTTACTATCGCCAAAAAATCAAGCTTTTAAACATCAAATTTCAACAAAAATTTTCTCATTTAGCAAATAGAAATTGAAAATAAATTACGTTTTAATATATCTACGTTTTACTTTTCAAAAAGTTCCATTATTATATTTTTTACTCAAAAGAAATTTTAAAATAGAAAGACGAACTCAATCATTCTTATGTATTATTACCGTACTTTTTGCACAATTTATTTAACATAGTAGAAACTTGTAATTTAAATGGGGCTATATTATAATTTTCAACATAAATAGTTAAAACGAAGACGAAGAGTAGTACTTATAGTCAGTATGTATAGAGAGTCTGTGGAAGGTGTAAACAGATCATACGCTATGAGGAATGGACTTCCGAGTTAGCTTTGTGAACCAACTTGTAGTAGTGAAGCTCGGGCATCTCACGTTAAGAGATTGAGTGGTCGATTTTTCGACAAGCTTGGGTGGTACCGCGGATACAAAACATCATTCGTCCCTATTGGGATGCATGATGTTTTTTTATTTTAAGGAGGATTACAAAATGAAACGAATTTTTTCAGGTGTTCAACCAACAGGCGTTATTACATTAGGCAACTATATCGGTGCATTTCGCCAATTTGTCGCAATGCAAGATGACTATGACTGTATCTTCAGTATTGTAGACCAACATGCGATTACTGTCCAACAAGATAGTGATGAATTAAGAAACAATATTCGTACCCTTGCAGCAACTTATCTTGCAGCAGGTATTGATCCTAATAAGTCAACACTATTTATCCAATCTGAAGTACCAGCACATGCACAAGCAGGATGGATGTTAACTTGTACATCTTACATTGGCGAACTAGAACGTATGACACAATTCAAAGATAAAGCAAAAGGTAAAGATGCTGTGTCAGCTGGATTACTTACTTATCCCCCATTAATGGCCGCAGATATTTTACTTTATAACACAGATATTGTCCCAGTGGGAGAAGATCAAAAACAACATCTTGAAATTACACGTGACTTAGCTGAACGCTTCAACAAGCGTTATGGTGAAACGTTTAAAATCCCAGAAATTCAATTACCAAAAAATGGAGCTCGTATTAAATCATTACAAGATCCATTGAAAAAAATGAGTAAATCAGATGACAACAAAAAAGCAACAATTCGTGTTTTAGACACTGCAAAAGATATTGAGAAAAAAGTAAAATCTGCCGTTACAGATTCTGAAGGTATTGTAAAATTCGACGTTGAAAACAAACCAGGTGTTTCTAACCTCTTAATAATCGAATCTTCTTTAACCGATGTTTCAATTGATGACTTAGTTGCAAAATATGAAGGTTTAGGTTATGGAGCATTTAAAGCAGGTGTCGCTGAAAGTATCATCAACCATTTAACGCCAATTCAAGAGAGATTCGCGGAATTAATCAATTCCTCTGAATTAGATCACATTCTTGATCTTGGTGCAGAAAAAGCAAATGCCATTGCTAGCGAAACTGTTTCTAAGATGGAGATTGCGATGGGCTTGGGAAGAAAAAGACGATAAGCATTCCTATACAAGAACAAACGAAGATTTTGAAATCTATCGTCTGTAAAATAAATGTAAAAACAGTTGTCCATGTATAGCCTAATGCATGATAGTTTAAATATAAAATCATATGTGTGGAAGTTATTACAATAAGACCATAACAAATTAGAAAAAATAATAATTTCATTAGCATATATCCTTTTCTATTTTTTACATTCTATGAGTAAAAGCCATTCTCTATTCACGAGAATGGCTTTTATATAGATACTTGCAAATTCATCATTCTTATTTTCATCGCTCTATACAGTCCAGACACTAAATCTCCTGATACTTCTTTAATCTCTAATTGTTACCTTTTATCCTTGTAATTTTAGCAGTGAATAAACGTTGGTATCATAGGGTATATTATTTTGATACATATAGTTTCTCAAAACGCCTTCTTTTACAAAGCCAAGCTTTTTTAATAATTTATTAGATGGTTTGTTTTCAATAAAAACAACTGCTCCAATGCGTGTTAAATCAAGTTCATTAAAACCATATGATATAACTTTTGAGACAGCTTCTGTTGCATAGCCTTTATTCCAATAGTTTGGATAAAGTTCATAACCGATCTCAGCCCTTTTATGCTTTGGAGACCAAACATTAAATCCAATTGTTCCGATTATTCCTTCCTTTTCTTTTAATTCAATCCCCCATCTAATTCCCCTATTTTCTTTAAAGTTCTTTGAGAAAAACTCAACAAACTGTTCTGCTTGTTCTTTAGTTGTTATAGGATCCTGACCGTAATATCGCATTACATCATTATTAGAAAAACAATTAAAAATGCCTTGAGCATCTTCATGTACAATTTCTCTTAATCTAAGTCTTTCCGTTTCTAATATAGGAAACACTCTTTCGCCCCATTTCCAAAGAATTTTAAAACCATTTAATAGATACAGTACCATTTTAATCTAAATTTGTGATAATTATAGATAAAATTCTTATTTTCAGTTGAACCAATCTCAAAAATCTATTTTTAGCCGTTAAATACGATCTTTTTAACACTATAATTAGTTTCAGTTGTTCTGGTTCAGACGGTGCTTTCCACGTGCTTAACCTCGGATACGTTAAGGTATCAAAATGAAAATCCACAATTAAATGTATATTTTCCCCAAAACAAAAACACAGGGCTTCTTTACCCTGTGTTTTGTGTACTATTTTAATAAGCATTTAAATGCTCTAGATTTTTTTGAATACTAATGAAGCATTATGACCGCCAAAGCCTAATGAGTTGCTTAGTGCATATGTGATTTCTTGTTTACGTGCTTCGTTTGGAATGTAATCCAAATCACATTCTTCATCAGGTGTTTCTAAATTCATTGTTGGAGGTAAAATACCTTCTTTTAAAGCTAGTACAGAGAAAATTGCTTCAATACCACCAGCTGCACCAAGTAAATGACCTGTCATTGATTTTGTTGAGCTAATAGCTAATTTATAAGCATGTTCTCCGAAGACTGTTTTCACTGCTTTTGTTTCATATAAATCATTGTATTGTGTACTTGTTCCGTGCGCATTAATATAATCGACTTCTTCTGGCGCTACCCCAGCATCATCAATTGCTTGTTGCATTGCACGTGCTGCACCTTCACCATCTGGAGCTGGTGCTGTAATATGGAATGCATCGCCTGTTGAACCATAACCTATTACTTCTCCATAGATTTTGGCGCCACGTGCAACTGCATGATCATATTCTTCTAAAATGACAATACCTGACCCTTCACCAATAACAAAGCCATCACGATTTTGATCAAATGGACGTGATGCTGTTTGTGGATCTGGATTTAGCGTTAAGGCTGTATTTGAACAGAATCCTGCAACTGCCATATTCGTAATTGGTGCTTCAGCTCCACCAGCAATCATGACATCCGCATCGCCACGTTCGATTACTTTAAAAGCATCACCAATTGAGTTTGTACCTGAAGCACATGCTGTTACAGTACATGAGTTGATCGCTTTTGCACCAAAGTGAATAGATACTTGACCAGCAGCCATATCTGGAATCATCATCGGTACAAAGAATGGACTAACACGACGTTGACCTTTTTCAATGAAGTTCATGAATTGTTGTTCGTATGTTTCCATACCACCAATTCCTGATCCAATCCATACGCCAGTACGTAGACCTAATTCAGGTGTAATTTCAAGGTTAGCATCTTCCACTGCCATAATAGAAGCAGCTAGTGCAAATTGTGTAAAGCGGTCCATTTTACGAGCATCTTTTCTAGGGATATATTTCTCTATATCAAAATCTTTTACCTCTGCCGCAACTTTTGCTGGGAATTTTTCTTGATCTAATCTTGTTAAAGGACCCACTCCAACTTTACCTGCTTTAATATTTTCCCAAGTTGTTGAAATATCGTTTCCTAGTGGTGTTACTGCTCCAATACCAGTCACTACTACTCGACGTTTTGTCATGATTTTATTCCTCACTTTTCCTTTGTGTTATTTTCCCCATTTGATTGCTACTGCGCCCCAAGTTAAGCCTCCGCCGAAACCTACTAAAACGATTAAATCATCATCATGGATTTTACCATCTTCTAAATCTTCTACCAAAGCATTACCAATGGAAGCTGCAGATGTATTACCATACTTCTTAATCGCTGTGGACATTTTCTCAGCTGGTAAATCTAAACGTTGTCTTGCTGATTCCATAATACGGATATTTGCTTGGTGTGGAATTAAATAATCTACATCGTTCTTTGTATAACCTGCTTTTTCAATCACATTTAATGCTGATTGACCCATTTGGCGAACTGCAAATTTAAATACTTCTCGGCCATTCATAGCAATATGATCGTTTTCATTTTGATAAAGGTATTTGCCACCAGTACCATCTGCTCCTAATTCATATGCTAAGATACCTCTACCATCAGAAACTTTACCAACAATTGCTGCTGCTGCACCATCACCAAATAGTACGGCTGTGTTACGATCTGACCAGTCAACTATTTTGGAAAGTTTCTCAACACCAACTACTAAAACATAATCATAAGCATTATTTTCGATAAATTGTTTTGCTGTCACAAGACCATAAATATAGCCTGAACATGCAGCAGAGATATCCATTGCTGCAGCATTTTTTGCACCTAGTCGTTCTTGAATCATACATGCAACACTTGGGAATGGTTGATCCGGTGTTACAGTTCCTACCAAAATTAAGCCAACTTGTTCAGCTGTAATTCCTGCATTTTTTAGCGCATTTTCAGCTGCTTCATATGCCATATCTGACGTATCTTGATTGTCTTCCGCAATACGTCTTTCTTCTATTCCAGTACGTGTACGAATCCATTCATCGGAAGTATCCATCATTTTTTCAAGGTCAAAGTTTGTCACGACCTTTTCTGGAACGCATCTTCCTACTCCAATAATACCAGCATTCATGAGGTAGCGCCTCTCTTCTTATTATCAATTATTAGTATCTGGTCTTAATTATAACGAATATTTTTTTACTTTTCAACATTTCGCCATTACTTTACCGTTTAATAAAAGACGAACACAAAAAGTTTCTTTTAAAAAAACAATTAAATATGTTATGATAGAAGAGATAGAAAAGTTAGTTAGAGGTGAAACAAAATGAGATACATCATATTAGTTATTTGGTCTGCACTATTAGTTTCTACACTAAACTATGTAGTAAGCTCTATTAACAATGCAACATTAGATGCCGCTGGATTTAAAAAAGGCTTATTAATTTCACTTGTAATTTCTGTGTTACTTCTTGTAATTGATGCAGTAATTCCAAAGAATTCACCTAAAGAAATCGGACATCAAGAATAATGAAAATCCTGCCCATTATACAGGCAGGATTTTTACTTTTAAAAAAGGCTGTCAATATGCAGATTCGATCACCGCTTATTGACAGCCTCATTTCTTTGAGTTTTGATACTTTTAACCAATAGTCATTTATCTTTAGTTTCTTCTTATATTATTGAGCTTTTTCACTACGAATGGATGCTTTGTTGCCATCCATATATACCACAACTTTATCGCCTGGTAATGTGTCACCTTTTAATAATTCCTGTGCTACAATCGTTTCAATATTTCGTTGGATAAAACGACGTAGTGGACGTGCACCAAATGCTGGATCTACACCTTCTTTTGCAATCCATTGTAGCACATCATCTTCAACGACTAGTTCAATTTCTTGTTCAGCTACACGTTGTTGTAAGTAGCCAATGTATTTTAGGGCGATTTGATAAAAATGCTCGTCAGTCAATGAATGGAACATGATAATATCATCTAAACGATTTAACAATTCTGGTTTAAAATGTTGTTTTAAAGCAGACATTACTAAATCTTCAATTGCATGTTTGTTTTCTTCCTCTTTCATATCAAGTAAATAATTTGAACCAATATTAGAAGTTAGGATGATCACTGTATTTGTAAAGTTTACTGTTCTTCCTTGACTATCTGTGATTCGCCCATCATCCAAGATTTGAAGTAAAACATTCGCAACATCTGGATGTGCTTTTTCAATTTCGTCTAATAATATTACTGAATAAGGGTTTCTTCGAACAGCTTCTGTTAATTGGCCCCCTTCTTCATAACCGATATAGCCTGGAGGTGCTCCAACTAAACGAGAAACGCTATGTTTTTCCATGTATTCAGACATATCAATGCGGATAAAGTGATCTTCAGAGTCAAATAATTGAGCAGCTAAAGCTTTTGCTAACTCAGTTTTACCTACACCTGTAGGTCCTAAGAATAAGAATGATCCAATTGGTTTATTAGGATCTTGAATACCAGCTCTAGCTCTCCATACAGCTTCTGTTACTAAGCGAACTGCATCATCTTGACCTACAACGCGTTCATGTAATGTGTCTTTCAAATGTAATAATTTTTCGCGTTCACCTTCTACCAATTTTGTGACAGGAATGCCTGTCCATCTTGAAACAATAGAGGCAATTTCTTCGGATGTTACATCTTCCCGTAAAAGACGCGTATCATTACCTTCTTGCAACGAGTTTTCTAATGTTTGTAATTCTTTTTCGAGCTCAGGAATCTTACCATGTCGTAAAACTGCTGCTTTATTTAAATCATATTGATTTTCTGCATCTTCCAATTCGCGACGATAGCGATTAAGAATTTCACGTTTTTCTTGAATAGTGTGCAGTGATGCTTTTTCGGATTCCCATTGCTCTTTCATTGTTTTAGATGATTCTTTGAGTTGTTCTAATTCATCACGTAATGCCACTAAACGTTTTTTACTTGCCTCGTCTTTTTCTTTCATCAAAGCTTGTTCTTCAATTTCAAGTTGCATTTGTCGACGTGTAACTTCATCCAGTTCTTGTGGCATTGAATCAATTTCTGTACGGATCATTGCACAAGCTTCATCGATTAAGTCGATTGCTTTATCTGGTAAGAAACGTTCTGTTAAATAACGATTAGATAGTTCTGCAGCAGCTACTATTGCTCGGTCATGGATTTTAACTGCATGATGTAATTCAAATCTTTCTTTTAATCCACGTAAAATTGAAATTGTATCTTCTACTGATGGTTCACGAACTAAAACTTGTTGGAAACGACGTTCTAAAGCAGGGTCTTTTTCAATATACATACGATATTCATCTAAAGTTGTTGCACCAATACAGTGTAGTTCACCACGAGCAAGCATTGGTTTTAGCATATTCCCTGCATCCATAGCGCCATCTGTTTTACCAGCACCTACGATTGTATGGATTTCATCGATAAATAAGATGATACGTCCATCACTTTCTTTTACTTCTTTTAATACACCTTTCAATCTTTCTTCAAATTGACCACGATAACTAGCACCTGCAATCAATGCACTCATATCTAATTCATATATAAGATGATCTTTTAAACCTTCTGGTACATCTTTTTTAACAATTCGTTGGGCTAGTCCTTCTACAATTGCTGTTTTACCTACACCTGGTTCACCTATTAATACAGGATTATTTTTTGTTTTACGAGATAGAATCCGAATGACATTTCGGATTTCTTGGTCACGACCAATCACAGGATCCATTTTCCCTTTTTTAACTTCTTCCACTAAATTACGTCCAAATTGTTCTAATGGGCTTTTTTGTTCTTCATTGTTCATTTGCATTTGCATAAGATCCAACTCCTTTGTTTGACCTTTATTGACCTTTTGATTAATTACATTATAGTTCTATTAAATTTAAATGTAAAGTGAAATGTTTGACCTTTTTTGACTTTTTTAATTTTCCATTTTTATTTTAAATTCCAAAATTAATGTGACATTTTGTATATATGTTATATAATTCAAAATACCTATGATATAATAAAGAAAAATAAGTGAAGGTTGTAGATGATATGGTAACTATTTTTAATATCGAACCATTACCTCCTAAAATCCGTAAGATTTTCAAAGAAAATGGTTCAATAGTTAAAGTTTCAAAAGGCAGCCACTTATGCTTAGAAGGTGCACCAGTTAAGGATATTATCTATGTTGTATCGGGAAAGGTTATTTTATCCAAAGAGAATGTTAGCGGAAAAGAGTTAACACTTCGTATTTGCGGTAGTAATGACTGTATTGGAGAAGGTATTATTTTCAGTAAAACAGGCTACTATCCGTTTAGTGCTAAAGCTTTAGAAAATTCAAATATTATTACGATCGATAAAAACTTATTTGAAATGTGCTTAAGTCAAGAACCTGATATGCTAATAGAATGCATAAAATGGTTACAGCTTCAAAATTTAAAAACACAAACAAAACTTCGTGATCTACTTTTATATGGTAAGAAAGGTGCTCTCTATTCAACTATTATTCGATTAACTAATACGTATGGTATATTACAAGATAATGGTGATATTGTGATTGATTATCCTGTAACGAATTCTAATTTGGCTAACCATTGTGCTACAAGCCGTGAAGTCATTAATCGAATGTTGAATGATTTAAAAAAGTCCAACGTTTTATCGTTTGAAAAGAGCATAATTACAGTTCATAATTTGAATTTTTTAAAAGATGAATGCGAATGTGAAAATTGCCCTTTAAGCGTTTGTCGTATTGATTAATAGTCAATTATAGATATACCCAACTACAAAATAACTATACAAAAAGCTTGGTGCGCAAGTTTATATATGCGACCAAGCTTTTTGTTGTCTCATTCAAAAGTATTTTTCTGTTAATTTTAAAGCTGTAGCTGATTGAAATTTTTATGTTTCAATTCGAGTACGATGTCACATTCATTAGCAATTTCTCTTTCATGTGTTATGACGATGACACATTTACCTTGTTCATGTGAAAGTTCCTTAAATAATTTAACGATTTCCAAAGAATTTCTTTCGTCTAAGTTTCCTGTTGGCTCATCAGCAACAACTAGTTTTGCATCACAGCACATGGCACGTACAATTGCAACACGCTGTTGTTGACCACCTGAAAGATGTTGGACATTTTTCTGTGCCATTTCCTTTGTAATTCCTACTTTTTCTAGCATGGAAAATGCATACTCTTTCCTATTAGAGTGCTTACTATGAGTAATTTCCATTGCGGAAATTATATTATCTACCGCTGACATATACGGAAGTAAGTTATAGGATTGAAATACAATCGATACATATTGATTACGATATTTTGTTAAACCAATTTTTTTAATTGACTTTCCTTCATATAGAATTTCCCCCTTTTTAGGAATATCTAGTCCAGCAATAAGGGAAAGAAAAGTCGTTTTCCCGGAACCACTTGAGCCCAAAATACTGTATAATTTACCATTTTCAAACGTCAGGTTAATATCATTATATAGCGTATCTCCCTTATTGTTATACCAATAATTTACATCTCTTACTGCTAACATTCGATCACCTTCTTATGAGATTAAGATTTTTTTCGGTTGCATACGCATTACACCAATTGATGCAATGATGATAGCTAGGAAACTAATCGCTAAACCTAATCCACCTAATTCGACTAGTTCTTTCAATGATAGTGTAATAGTAAGATTTTTAATTTGCTTTGCCTCAGCAGCACTGGAAGCGCCAAAGTTTGCGAATGCTCGTTCAGCTCCCCCATTTTTAGATTCTCCTTGTCCTTGCATTTGACCTGGACCTCCCCCTTGCCATGAACCACCTTGACCTCTTTGTCCATATGATGCTGAAACAGTTGTAGTAGCTTGTTGTTCCAAGAGTTGTTTACCAACCACATTCCCAACAAATTTGCCACTTATACCTGCAATGCATAAAGCAATTACTAAAACCACAAGCAATTCTGTAAAGAACTGACTTATAATTTTCTTACGTTTTTCGCCAAGTGATAGCAATACACCAATTTCATATTTTCGTTCACGAATCATTAGAATAACGATTAATGCTAAGATTACTGTCCCTGCAACAGATACAAGAATGACAATCTTGTGTGCAAAGCTTTCTACATTTGTTAACGGTTGAATCATTTGCTCATAGACTTGATTATTCGTTGTTAAGCTGTACGTATCTGTATCAAGCCCAGCCTTTTTAGCTTGCTTTACAAATGTATTCATTTTCTCTGGATCTGATAATGTATAGACTACAGAATCTGCAGTATCTTTATACTCAGAACCTTTCATTTTATTAGCAAATGTATATGATGTATAAATTGCATTGTATGGGTTTAATGCTTCTATACGCATACTTCTTGCATCAGCAGTTTCAGAAGATTTGTAAATACCGACTACTTTTAACTTGTAAACCGTATCTTCATTTTCCGTATTTGTTACTTTAATCGTATCGCCTACAGTAATATTATTTGCCTTTGCTAAATTTGTTTCGATTACAGCTTTATTTGTCCCTTCATCTTTAGCTGTAATACCGACACCTTTTATTATTTTGGCTGTACCATTCGTAAATTTACTTGCAGTAGCAGTTGAATTTGTTCCTTGTATTGTGATGTCTCCTGCTGTCATTCTCATTATTCGCATGCCACCAGCTGGTCCAACTTGTTGACTATTTTGATTTTCCCCCGATTTATCTGTACTTGATTGATCATCAGAAGAAATTGAATCGAAAGATTTTGCATTCACTGATGTAGATGATGAAATACTATAAGATGAAACATTGTCTAATTTAGCTAGCGTATTTATCGTTTTCAAATCAACTGGTGTAATTGAAAAACTTCCAGGATCCGGTCTATCATTCTTGTTATCAGACGATTTGCTCTCACTAGAAGAGTTCACTTTTTTAAAAGCATTCTTCATATTTGTGGTGAGGGTGACCGTTGCCCCCATACTTTTCTTTGCATTTTCAGTTGCCTTCAATGAAGCACTTTGTATTGTTAATCCTGCCAAGATGAATATTAAAATCGCTGAGAAAACAAAAGTTAGTAAAAGAGTTCTTCCTTTTTTCGCTTTTGTACTATAAAAAGCTCGTTTTATAAAATTCATTCTTTAGCCTCCTATCATTTTATAGTTGTAGATGTAGTATTCTTTTTTGGATTGGCATGTGTCCTTCATCTCGAGCTCGTTGAAAATGAAGAAATCATTTGCCCGATCGTTTTACAGACATAGTATATAAATTGAATGTATCAGGAATATGTCAAGACAAAAAAACACTATATCTTTTGAAGATATAGTGTAGAGTGGTTCTATAAAAGTTTAAAAGGTTACAGAATAATTTTCTTCCTATGTTATCCAAATTAACAAATTTGCAAATCATTAAATTCCCGTATATTTTAGATAGATTTCACATTATGAATTTTATTCCTTTTAAACAAAAAAATCAGTGAGCGCTATATAGCCCCACTGATTAAAATTTTCTATTATCGAATGCCTAATGCCATTTTTGCATAACGAGACATCATATCCTTAGACCAAGGTGGATTCCAAACAACATTTACATCCACGTCTTTTACTTCCGGAATATCGAATAATGCTGTACGAATTTGGTCAACAATAACTGGACCTAATGGACATCCCATTGAAGTTAACGTCATTGTAATTATGCATAATCCTTCTTCGGATAAATCTACATCATAAACTAGACCAAGATTTACTATATCAATTCCCAATTCTGGGTCAATAACATTTTCTAAGGCACCTAGAATATTTTCTTTTAAATCTGCATCCATGGTGTTTCCCCTTTCTCTATAGTGTTAACTTCATCATAACATTACTATTTAATTATGCCAAATGGTCTGCAAGCCACTGCGTACCAGCTAGCATTCCTGGACGAGATACTTTGTGTCCTGCTTTTTTATCAACGATGAAGGTTATATCTTCAGGATGCCCTAAATAATCTTGTTGGATACCTTCATAAAATGCATAAGTTGTAGCAAACGGAACCATATGATCCTTTTTACCATGCCAGAAGAATATAGGACGTCCTGCCATTGTTTCTGGATGTTTGCTCATATCAAAATAACTTAGAGTCGTTAACATTTTATCTAATTCTTCTTCTGATAGAGGGATTTTAAATCCTTTTTCTTCAATTTCAGCCATTTGCCCTTTTGCCAGTTCGACATAATTTGGTGCTCCCATCATAACGGCTGCTGTTTGGATCCATGAATACATTTTAAGGCATCCCATTGTTGTTATAGCTCCCATAGAAGTTCCAGAAAGGCCAATTTTGTCCGTACCAAGTAATCCTCTTTCTTTCAATTGTTGATATATATAGTTCACTTCTTCAATAGAAGTAAGGACTACTTCCCAAAAACGTAAGCTCATTTGGACATTATCTAATTTTTCATCACGATCCCCATGCAATAGGGCATCTGGCATAATTACACGAATACCTTTATTGACAAGCTGATACGCATAATGCAAGTTATGCTCTTTTGCACTCTCAAAACCATGTAAAAAAATAACAACAGGTGTCTTTTCCGTAACTGTTTCCTCATTATATATATGAAGTAAAGGGATATTGCCCCATGTCTCTTGATCCACTTTCATCCTATTTCACTCCCTATCTCTATAATGTCATGTTATCAAAAAAAAGGTATTGTTACAAAGCATTGGCTATTGTCTGATACCTGATTCAAAATCGTGATAGCAGTTTAAATTCTTGAAAAGTAAATGTGTGAGTCGATTTTATCATGTAAATTTCATATTAAATCCCGAACATTTACTATTGAATGCTTTTTTCATTATTTTGCTGCATGTAAGTTTACTTTAACATTTATACATAATTACATCCTTCAAAACATAGATTTTACGAAAGTTAATCATATCAGCGTAAAATAGGGATATTTTGATTTGTACAACTCCTAGTACAACTCCATGTTGTATGATTAAACTTTGACTAAAAGCTAAAAGAAAGGATAAACTTTATATATATTTTCCTTTAGTAGCAACATTTTCACTGTATTACTAAAAGACAGAAAAACTTGATAAAAGTTTTATCACCCGATGAAATAGAAGAAACGAAGGGAGTGTTATGAATGGTACAACCCCATTTGATTGTTTTAGATTTAGATGGTACGCTATTAACCGATGAAAAAGTGATTTCAGATAAAACGAAGAGCACAATATTAAAGGCAAAAGAAGCAGGTCATGAAGTAATGATTGCTACTGGTAGACCTTATCGTGCGAGTAAAATATATTATCATGAACTAGGGTTGCATACGCCAATCGTGAATTTTAATGGAGCTTTTGTACACCATCCATTAAATCATCATTGGCATACTGTTCATAGCCCTATTGATTTAAAAGTCGTACAAGAAGTAGTTGAATCCTTACACCGTGATCAGTTTGAAAATCTAATTGCTGAGGTAATGGATGATCTATATGTTCAATACCATGATGAAAAGTTACTCAATATTTTTAGTATGGGCAATCCGAGAGTGACAACCGGAGCTCTTAGAGATTATTTAAAAGATAATCCTACAAGCTTATTAATCCAATCTAACGAGAAAAGTGTACCTATTATTCGTCAGTATTTAGCAGATACAAAAGCTGAACTGATTGATCACAGACGTTGGGGAGATCCTTTCCCAGTAATTGAAATCGTGAGACATGGAATGAACAAAGCCGTTGGACTTTCGCATGTCGCAAAAGATTTAGGTATTCCTCGTAACCGAATCATTGCTTTTGGTGATGAAGATAATGATCTTGAAATGATTGATTATGCTGGTGTGGGTGTTGCAATGGGGAACGGTATCGGCCAATTAAAAAATATCGCAAATGAAATTACCAAATCCAATAATGAAGATGGAATTGCAGAATTCCTAATAGACCGTCTTCAATTATAGAAAATATAGGAGGAATTTAAAAAATGAGAATATATGCAGACAGTGCTTGTGATTTGCCAAAGTCATTTTACGAGCAAAACAATGTCAAAATTATTCCATTACGCGTTCAACTCAAAGAGCAAGAATATGATGATATTATTGGCGTGGATATTCAAGAAGTATACGATGCCATTCGTGAAGGCGAACTATTAAAAACATCTCAAGCATCACCTGAACGTTTTCTAGAAGAATTCAGTGCATTAGGTCAGTCTGGAGATGAAGGAATCTACATTGCCTTCTCCTCTCAACTTTCAGGTACATACAGCACTGCTGTTATGATGGCAGAACAAGTAAAAGAAAAGTATCCTGACCTCAAACTTACCATTATCGATTCAAAATGTGCTTCACTAGGTTATGGTCTACTTGTAAAAGAAGCAGTACGTTTGCGAGAAGAAGGCTTTTCGGCAAATGAAATTGCAGAAAAAATTCGCTTTAATGCTCAACATATGGAACATTTATTTACTGTAGAAGATTTAAATTATCTTGCAAAAGGTGGTCGTTTATCGAAAGCAAGTGCCTTTATTGGTGGACTTTTAAGTATAAAACCTGTCCTAGATGTTGAAGATGGTAAACTTATTCCTATTGAAAAATACCGGGGTCGTAAGAAAGTATTTAAACGCATTATTGAATTAATGAGAGAACGTGGTGATTGTCTTTCTGATCAAGTCATCGCTATATCACATAGTGATGACCTTGCAGCAGCAGAAGAGATGAAAGCCTTAATTATTGAAAACTTTCATCCAAAAGCAGTAGAGATTCATTTAATTGGTTCTGTAATTGCTGCACACACAGGGACAGGGACAATTGCTATTTTCTTTTTAAACAAGTTAGTAAAAGACTAATCATCTATGTAGCAAATTTTCTTAATAAGATTTATAGATTTTTAAGTAAAGAGCCCTTGATTTCTTTTGTGAAGTCAAGGGTTCTTTACGATTATCTGCTATTATTTTCTGCGTCCTCTACGTAATAATGCAATGATAAATCCAATGAAAATTACATATACAAGACCTAAAGCAATCATGTATGGAATATTGATTCCTTTATGTTCTGTCACATGATATAGTTCTGCAACTTCACGATCTATAACTAAATTATATTTACCGTTGTCATTTTGACGAACAGTGTCACTTTCAAACAAACCATGGAGTTCTTTATTCTTCCCAATAATTGAGGGATCTAATTCATATCTTTGAGTCTTATCAGTATTGTTAATCATCACAATCCATTTTTCATCGTCAGAATAACGTTCGAAAACGATTAAACCATTTTTATTTTCAAGTAATTTATAGTTACCTGTTCGAAGTGTCTCTGATTTATTTCGAAGTGATTGTAAATCTCCAATATAGGAAATGATATCGTCTTTTGTTCGAAAATCCAATGCTGAATGAGTCTCAGGAGCTTTTACTCCATTTTGTGCTATTTCTGTACCATAAGTAACAATCGGGACACCAGGCATTGTCATTACAGCAGCTACAGCTACTTTAATACGTGTTGGAGGAAACATATTTTCCTCGGCTGATGCATGAGTAAAACGTGCACTATTTAAATCATCAATCATTAAGGCAGTTGGCTTATTTACCTCACCATTTACATATGCTTTGAATGGATCTTCTAGTTTAGACGAATCTTCATCAACATTTTTGAAGATAGATTGATACGTATCAATGGTTTGTTTCTTATAATCCATGTCAAAATTAGCATCACTATCTTCGTTGGAAATAACATAAAGATTTTTATTTTGTTTCTTTAATGCAGCAATCACTTTATTGATAAATGCTGAATCTGCATTTCCTAAATGAGTCAATCGAATACCGTCAACTTTATACTCTCCAACAAAATCTACTACTGCATTAATTAATGCTTGTTGCACATCTGGACGATTCGTCTTCCAGTTGATACGATTGTCATTCGTGGATGTATACCAATCTTTGTGATTTTCTTCTAATGTCCATACATGGTTTTTACTGACATGATTAATCGGGAAATCAACCATTGCTTTTATATTATTTTTATGCAAATTATTCAATAATGCCTTAAATTCTTTACTAGTACCAAAGTTTCGTTCAATTTTGCTATAATCTACTACGTCATTGCCATCATATGTTTCTGATGAAAAAACAGAGCCCATTGAAACCATTGTAAAATCCAAATCATGCAAATAATCGATCTTCGTATCTATTCCTGCAAAATCCCCACCATGGAATGCTTTAGGATCTTTTGCGTTAATATTGTAATCATTCTCTACACTCTTATCAAAAAAACGATCGACTAATACGTCATATATACTTTCATTTTTGATCTGTTGATTTCTTTCTTCAGCATGTGCAATCGTCATTGAACTAATTGTTGTAGTAAGCAACACGGTTGCGACAGCTGAACTGATCCATTTTGCAACGTTCACTTTTGAAGTCCTCCTCTGTAGAACTGTCCAAAGTAATTTTATCAAACCATTCCAAAACTCTCCATGTTTTCAATAAAAAAACCTAATCAAATTCGACAAAAGTGTGAAGAAAAAAATTTTACGATCATTCTATTATTTGAATCAATTTCATAAATAGAATTCTAGTTAAAAACAAGAATTTTATATTGTTCGGTACTATAAATATATTATCCACTATACATTCCGCTACAGACGGCGCTTTCCACGGGCGAGCGTTGAGCCTCCTCGCTCACTTCGTTCTCTGCGGGGTCTCCCCTATCTCGCTTTCCCGCAGGAGTCGCCGTCTTCCGCTTCATTGATACGGTTCTAATTAGATATGGCATATAAAATAGAGCTATATTAAATGTTCGTTTTTTTGAAAAAACTAGAATGAATTCGGATTTCCATCGTTCGAAGTTTCTCATAATTCTACGGGAATGAATCTTCCAGTATATAGAAATGGATGGAATATAAACAATATTATTACAAAATCTTTAATAAAAAAACACCCCAACAATAAATGTAAGGGTGTGGCAATTCAAGATTAGCTTATTCTACCAAAATTTCATACCTAATGGTAAGTGGAAGCCCATATAAATCGTAAAGATTAAGAAAATCAAAAACAGAACCCATAGAGTACCAGTAGATTTGCTTTTTTCTTTACGGACTAACACCATTTCCATCATACTAATTACAAAAAGACCACCTAGTAATTTTAGTCCGTATTGCATAGCCATTGTGCCGGCCATTGCTGAACTGAAAAGTATTCCACCAGTTATGATAATTAAGATATAAAATACACGTAAAATCATATGTGTTACTTTTTGTCCTTTAGAACCAGCTTGCATCGATACTGATACAAAGAATAATATAATTGCGATTAAAATCGCTGTTAAGTGCATGTGTGGCAATTTCAAAATCCTCCATTCTCTTTTACTAGTCACATTTATCCTATCAAAAGAGTATAAACTATACAAATATAACAGACCGATGGAAAACTACTTCCATCGGTCTGTGTCAAATTAGTGACTAAATTAAATCATTTACTCGAAGCGGTTGACTAATGTACCGATTCCTTCAATTGAAACTTTTACTTCATCACCAGCTTTAAGGTATTGAGGTGGATTCATCCCTTTACCTACACCAGCTGGAGTTCCTGTTAAAATAACATCCCCTGGTTCTAAAGTTACTAAACTAGAGATCTCTACGATTAAATCTTCTACAGTGTGCATCATATCGCTAGTTGAACCATTTTGACGTACTTCATCATTTACTTTTGTCACAACTGTTAAATTTTGTGGATTAGGTATTTCATCTTTCGTTACTAAGTATGGTCCCATTGGACAAGCACCATCTAAACTTTTACCTAAGAAAAACTGTTTATGTTTTGTTTGTAAATCACGTGCGGTGATATCGTTGGCAATTGTATAGCCAAAAACATAATCAAATGCTAAGTTTTTCGGTATATTTTTTCCTTTCTTAGCAATGACTACAGCCAATTCACCCTCATAGTCTAACTGTGAAGTTACATCTGCATGTACAGATAGCGTTTGTTTATCTGCCGCAATTGATGTTGGAGCTTTCGTAAAGACCATGATATCTTCGGGTGCTTGCTCAGAACCCATTTCTTTTGCATGTTCATCATAGTTTTTACCGATACAAATAATGTTTTTGGTTGTACGTGGAATTGGTGCTAACCACTCAATTTCACTGAAATCATGTTTAAATTGAGATGGATTCTCTGATTGTTGTGCTGCTCTTACAAGTTTACGAGTTTGTTCTACAAATTCATAACCATACGTCATTCCTTCTACTATGGTTGCAGCATAAGAAGGGAGTACTTGAAGCGCTTCTTGAATTGCTAATACATCCCAAACAGCTTCTTCTTTTTTTACTTTTGGACCAAAACTTAAAACATCGTTATAACGAAAAGATAAGATTTTCATGAAAATTGGCACTCCTTCTTTTTTTACCATGATACATCATTTAGTGATTTATTTCCTCTTTTTTCAGTACAGTTTTTCCATAAGTTATTCTCTTCCAAACTGCTTCAATTGGTCCTTGCTTAAATAGCATAAACCAAATCGTTGCAAAGACGAGTTGTATCACGTAAATGCCGACAGCTAGCCCTGTTGCTGTATCTACTCCAATTTTACCATAAAGTCCTAAACCATAATGATAAAAGATAAACGTTCCGACAATAGATTGCATCATGTAGATCGTCAAAGACATCCGTCCAGCCTTTGCAATGGGCGATAATAATTTTGTCGCATAAGGAATACAGCAAATCAAAACAAACAGGCTAACATAACCTAAAGCCAACATTGGCCCTCCAAAATACGCTTGAATATAATCTATAAAGATATTGCGGTTCATAGTATATGGGAATGATTTTAAAACAATACCTATGGGAATCATTGTAGTGGCTAAGATCAGCCATAAATTCAGCCTATTTTTTGCTTTTTCGATTAATCTCCATTTTGAAGCAGCTGCACCGATCAACATGTAGGGTAAAATTGTAAAGAGAGACATAATCCACATTTGTAGAGAGAATTGAATGGACAAATCTGTTAATCGTTGGGTAAACGCTTCAGTCCAAGTTCCGGAACCGTATGCCTTTATGGCATTTTCTACCCCCTCAATATCTATAAATTGAGACATATCACTACTTGAAGGATTCCCTAAAACCGTAAGCTCTGTTAGTAATGCCATGAAGCCATTAATCACTGTGTAAAAAATTAAACTAATCGCCAATAAAAATCCTGGTCTTAAACGAATGAGCGTCATTAATATAAATCCACAAAAAGCATAAGTCATCAAAATATCTCCCCACCATATGAATAATGCATGGAAGATACCAATAAGAAATAGAAATACTAAACGCTTAATCCCTAATTTATAAAATGAATCTCCTAAACATGTTGCTTTTGAATATTGCATGGCAAGTCCATATCCAAAAAGCATTGAAAAAAGTGGATAAAAACTCCCCTGTACCAAGATATCTAGCCATTTTTGAAACTCCTTATCGGCAGGTACAGTAAACCAAGTCTTCAAATCGATATGTGGTAGCGGTGTACTAAATGCAAACATATTAACAAGTAAAATACCTAGTAAACTCACACCACGAAGTATATCCAGAATATCTATTCGCTGTGTACTAGTGGTTGGACTACTATTCACTTTAAAATATCCCCCTACAATTGAACTGACTGCTTGGCATCAAATGCATAAATTACTTTCTCGTGCACGTTGATTTTTAAAATTTCCTCTAATGCTCTCTTATACAATGAAAGTTGAACATCATATCGGTTAACCATTTCTCTTCGTAATCCTTCAATTGTTTTCATACTTGGTTGCAGATGATCTGTTTTATAATCGAGTAATATCCATTGCCCATTTGAATCTTTCAGTAAACAGTCAACTACCCCTTGCACAATTTGTGTGTCACCTTCGTTATCCTCAAGACTAATTGTAAATGGCATTTCACGATGTAATTCCAGCGCATGCATAAATCGATGTCCGATCTCTGTGTCAAAAAATTCTATGATCTTATCAGCCTGTACGGCTGTACCTTCCTCTTGTGTTAGTAGTTGTCTCTCTACTAAAATTTGAACAAATTGATGTACCGCCTCTACATCATGTAAACCCTCTTGTGGGATGTGTTGCATTACCGTGTGCATAGCCGTACCAATTTCTGCAGCAGTTAATGAACGTTGTTGTAAAAATGAAGGTCTTGTTGCTACTCTTTGCTGATTTGATGAAACTTTCGTAAAATACTCTGGTTCTTCTTGTGCTTCTAAATGTTGCAATCGTTTTAACTCACTAACCGATGTTTTAGAACGTTTCGCAATAGCATGTTCAAATGCATACGGTGTATCAAAACGGTTTCGAATTTCTTTTAAAATCGATTCATCAACTTGAGGCTCTTTTTGTGCCATTTCTTCTTTTGAACTGATTTCTTCATCGATTGTTTTAAGTTCATCTGTATCTATTACTGTAAGTTTCCAATGTGACAATTCCTTATTATTCTCATCATTACCTTCAAAATCAGGATGACTTGCAAATGCTGGGCCGATCCAATCCAAATAGTTTTTTGCACTTGCACGAATATAATCTGGAATCATACCATTTTGGTGAAGTTGCTTTGAGTCAACCCATTTTTTTTGAGTTTTCCCCCAATCCTTCACAGTACCAACTAGATATAGCTTTTCTTTTGCTCGTGTCATCGCAACATACAAAATACGCATTTCTTCAGATTTCATTTCGAGCGTCTTCTTTTCAACCATTGCTAAGAATGGTAGAGAAGTATATTGAATTCTCTTTTCTGGGTCAATCATTTTTACCCCCAAACCAAATTCTTGGTCAAACAAATAAGGTAAATGGAAATCCATTTTGTTAAATTCCCTTCCTAGCCCTGCAACAAAAACAAATGGAAATTCTAATCCTTTTGAAGCGTGAATCGTCATCAGGCGTACAACATTTTCTTTTTCGCTTATTGCACGTGCTTCTCCCAAGTCGTCCCCTCTTAATCTCATGCGCTCTACAAATCTTAAGAAGCGGAAAAGCCCTCGAAATGACGTTTTTTCGTAAGCAATAGCACGGTCATGTAATGCGCGTAAATTCGCTTGACGTTGTTTACCATTTAACATTGCCCCGACCATTTCATAATAATTCGTATCCATATATACTCGCCAAATTAAATCAGACAAAGAGCCACGTCTAGCTAAATCACGCCATTCTTCTAGGTGCAATAAGAATCGTTGTAATTTCTCGGCAGTCGAAGATTTTAAGCCTGCACCTTCATTACGTACAAATTGTTTTAATGCATCATAAAAAGCTGCTTTTGGCTCAGCTAAACGAATACTTGCTAATTCATTTTCCGTTAACCCTACAAAAGGTGCTCTTAGCACGGAAGCCAAAGGTATGTCTTGATACGGATTATCGATAATTTTCAATGTGTTTAACATGATCATCACTTCTAGTGCCTCAAAATAACCTTTTGAAACTTCTGCATATAGTGGAATTCCTGCTGTCTTAAATTCTTCCACAATATCTACTGACCAAGTCATAGAACGCATGAGAATGACAAAATCTCGATATTCAACAGGTCTCTCCTTTTTCTCCCAAGGGTCAAAGACGACCATATCCGAATCCATGATTCGACGAATTTCTTTAATAATATATCTTGCTTCCTGCTGAGACTTTTTCAAATCTTCTTCAGCTAAAAGTTCTGAATCTGTTTCTTCTTCCTCTTTTTCAGCAGTATGTAAGATTGCTAATTCAAGAGGCATCTCTTTTTCATCATATGGTGCTTTAGGTTTTAAAGCTGCTGCTGCATCATAAGCAACTTCACCAACTTCTTCTCCCATAACTTGTTGAAAAACAAAATTCGTACCATGTAAAACTTCTGGTCGACTACGAAAGTTTGCATTCAAGTCTATTCGTAAACCTGTATCAGTTGAATTTTCATTGTATTTTAAATATTTATGCAAGAATAATGTTGGTTCGGCTAAACGGAATCGATAGATGGACTGTTTTACATCTCCTACCATAAACATGTTACCGTTTGCTGCATCCCCGCTTTTTACTAGTTGCAATATGGTTTCTTGCAAACGATTTGTATCTTGGTATTCATCGACTAATACTTCTTTAAATTGTGCGCGATAATCAAGTGCTACAGAAGACGGTACAAGATTTCCATCTACTTCATCAGTTAAAATAGATAAGGCAAAATGCTCTAAATCGGAAAAGTCAACGATTCCTTTTGTACTCTTCGCTTTGCCATATTCCACACTAAATTGAATTGCTAACTCTACCAGTGTTTCAATCAATGGTTTCATCAAACGAATTTCATCTAGTAGTTTCTCAGGAGTACGTTTAAAATAAGTTTCTATGTTTTTTTCAAATAATTCCTTTGCTTGTTTTCGTTTTGACTTTGCAAGTTCTAATAACTCTTCATCACAGCTACCTTTTCTTTGCGATTTTGCACGATCTAATTTCGCAGTTTGAAAGAAATGGTAAGCTTCTTTCCAACTACGTTCTGTTATGAAACCTCGTGCTTCTTGATACAAAATTAGATCTTTTTGTGCTGTTTCTCCAAAAGCAAACGGACCATCAGGTTGCAAAGAAAGTTGACGTACTTCTTCTGCTAAACCAATTGCACCATCAATACTGTGTAAAATAGCTTTTTTAATATGCTTTGTTATTTCTAAATCATCAATTGTCGTATTTTCGTCAATTGTATACTGATCTGGTAATGAACGAAGCCACTTAATGGGTTCCGGATTTACTCTAGACATTTCATAAAGTTTATTGAGTAAAACCTCGATTGCTTGATCATCACGATCAGAAGTGAAACTATCGACTAAACGATAAATTTCTTCAACATTTTCTCCATCGTATGCACTCTCTAATACTTCTGCTAAAGTATCATCCTTTAACAATGCAGCTTCTGTATCATCAGCAATTCTGAATCCTGGATCGATATCTAATAAGTATGCATATTGTCGAACAATATTTAAGCAAAATGAATGCAATGTTGATATTTGTGCTTTATTGATTAAGCTGAGCTGTTTACGTAAATGTTTGGATTGTGGATTTTTACGAATTTCTTTTTCTAAGGCATTAGCCATACGATGTCGCATTTCAGCGGCTGAGGCATTTGTAAACGTCACAACGAGAAGCTGATCTACGTCTATAGGGTCTGCTGTAGAAATTACTTTTTCAATCATTCTATTAATAAGAACAGCTGTTTTCCCTGAACCTGCAGCAGCAGAAACTAATATATCTCTTCCAGATGCCCAGATTGCTTTCCATTGTTCATCTGTCCAAGTAGCATCTTCTGGTTTCTTAGGAATCTGAATCATCTATATCAGCCTCCTTACGAATTTTTTCGATAATTTCTCCTGATTTTTCCACATGAAGTTGACGATAATGTTGGCTAGAATCCGTTGTATCAAATTGACACACGCTCTTATATGAACAGAACTCACATGCTGTTCTTTGATTCATTTTAAAAGGACTAATATCTGTGCAGCCTTCTAATATCTCCTCTCCAGCTCTCTTATGCTTATTTCGAACAAACTTCGTTAGAGACTTCATATCATTTGGCGCAATAACAGAAGATAGATTCGGAGAGGTACTTCCATCCTTCTTCATATAAATTGGAACAACTTGTGAGTATCCACCACTCTCCGCTAATTGGTCGTCCATTGCTACAATTGAATCATAATCATCTAACAATAAACCTTTCATTTTAAAATCTTTTAACCGTTCGATTTCTGCTTCTTCCACAGATAAACTATTATTCGAACTTAGCATTGGATTATGGACATGGATATAGAGTACGCCACCAGCTTCCGCATGAATAGGGAGCCATTCTTCAGAATTTGTGATAGCAACATCTAAATAAATTAGCATTTGTAATGATAATCCATAGTAGACATCATTCAAATCTAATTTACGTGCAGATGATTTATAATCAACTACACGAATATAGGGTTTACCATTGACAGTTGTTGCATCAACTCTGTCAATTCGACCACGCATTTGCATTTTTTTGTGATCTTTTAGTTGAATCACAAGTGGTGGTAATGGATCTCCTGGACCAAAAGCTGTCTCTACAGCAATTGGTTTAAATCCTGATACTCTAGCGTGTTGGCTAAGTGATTGCAATGTTCGTTGTACAACATATGTCAATTTGCGCTGAATATAACGATAACGAGCATTACTTAATAAGATTTGATGATATAGAAGTGGCGCTATTGCTTCGACAGCCTGTTTAGCTAACAACGCACACTGTTCACTTGATAATTGTGCCCATGTAATTTTCAAACGATCCGTTTCTTCTCCAATCCATTTCAATGCAGCATGGAATAAATCTCCAATTGTTGGTGTTTCCAAACGGTATTCTGGTCTTTCTTCTAAATGAAGACCATATGAAGAAAAATGAGCAAATGGACATCGATAAAATTTTTCGATTCGGGAAACGCTAGAGGTTATGGTAGATCCATATAAAGCTTCTGTTAATTCAGGAGTTAAATTTTCTGCTTTATTATGTGTTTTCAGTGGTCGCATTAAACGTTTCAATACAGTATTCCAATACGGATCTTCTTCATAATAGCGTTTTAGTGCGAGCCATTCTGCTGCGAGTTCTCGGTCTTCGAGATGCAAACGAAGTTGCTTCATTAAATAGGCTAATGAGGTTCTAGGATGAACAATATAAGAAAGAGCACTTTGCTCACTTGATGATTCACTAGGATCAACTAAAGCAATTGATTTCTTAATGTTTTCCAACTGATCTTCCAAACGTTTGATATACAGTGAAGGTAAAAGAGCTTTACTTTCTTCATCCGCAATAGGATAAGTTACGATTAATCGATCAGATTGCATTGTGAAAGTATGGTATGTGATAAATTCCTCTTCTAGTAACCGTGTTTTAGATGTAGGCGCAATTTCATACCCAACTTGTGTAAACCATTCCCGCTCGGTATCTCCTAATAACCCTTCGTAATCCATACGTTTAGGATATACACCTTCATTTACCCCAATAACGAAAACTACTTTTGTCTTTGTTAAACGAGCAATATCTGATGTTGCGATTGTCACTTGATCGAGTGAAGGAGGAATTCGAGAAAATTCCAATGTATCAAAACCCTCATCTAAAATTTCAAGTGCATCATCGATTGTCATTTGTTGATCACCGAAAAGCATCACAAACTGATCCAAAATTTCTATCCACTTATTCCACGCTTGTTCGTGTTCACTTGCTTCTAATAAATGCCCCTTCTCAATTTCACGATCCTTTAATGCTTGTAATTTATCGAAAACTTCTAGGTTTTCTATAAAAGTATATAAAGCTGTGGCAATATCAGCCCCTGTTAGAGCTTCTTTTAGTTGGTTCTCAAAAGCTTTTAATGGTTCGCGGATTTGTCCGCGTACGGCTTCAATTTCTTTTTGATAAGCTCGTTCCTCATCCGTTTGATGCTTTGAATACAATTCTAAGCCACGATATTTTTTGTATAACCAGCGATTTTCTTCAAACCACCGTTTTCCATATATCCCTTGAGCCAATATAAAGTTTTCAAGTATATCTGCTCGTTCCCTCCAAATCTGAATATCTGAAGTTATTGGGAAGAACAAATCTGTTTTAATCGCACGAAAAATAGGTTCATACTTCCAATCAGATTGAATGGCTTCTATTGCTGAGCGACTTAACTCAATAAGTGGATGATGCAGCATTGGTTTTTTCTGACTGACGAAAAAGGGAATATCATATTGTGGGAAAATTGTTGAAATCAGCGGGTCATACACATCCGCTTGACGATATAAAATAGCCATATCTCGGTAGCGCATTTGATCATTTTGAGTTAGATTTTTAATTTTCCTTGCAATAGCATGGATCTCTGATCGACGATTAGCAGCCTCGATGATTTCTACGCTACCATCACTTTCTTGTTGAACGGGCGGGAACACTTCAAACTGACTTTCAATATGACGTAAATCAGCTGTATTAAAACGGTATTGTTGAGTACAATGAACGATTGGTTCCACTTCAATTCCATTCTCAAAAGCTAACTCTTTCAATCTAGCACAGGTTCTTGCAGATTGATAAAACAAAGCTTGTTCATCATCTGCATCCGTTTCTGCTTCCATAGGAAGTACTACCGTAACACGTTTTGCTACTTTCATAAGTTCTTGCACTAATTCAAATTCTCTGGTTGTAAAAGCTGTAAAACCATCTATATAAATTGCTGCTTTTCGAATGATTTCAGAATTTGCTAGTTGAGATGTTAAAAGAGGATAATATCCTTCACTATCAACATATGTAGTTCCCAAGGAATCTTCAATCGCTTGAATAAGAAGATGTAAGTCATGGACTTTATCTACCAAAGATTGAGGTGCGTCAATTTGCTCTAAATGAGCTTCTAAATTCATCAGGGCTAAACTATCTAAACTATACCTACTGAATTCTTTTAATAATGATTCCATCTCAGCTGTGAAACCACGCTTATCTGCAGCTTTGCGAAATAATAAAAATTCTTCCTTATGCTGTTCTAAGAGTTTCTTAATGAGCATACGATAGCCGAAACCATTCACTTCTTTACGACTAATACCACCTGTTTCTTGCAAAACACGCCATGCCAGACGTTTAAAAGTAGTTACTTGTGCTCGTATTAATCCTTTAACATTGAAATCATGTGTCATATCATATTCTACAGAAAACGACATTTGATCTGGTACAATCAAAAAAATAGGCGAACCAAACGTTCTTTTTTGAACTTCAGTGGCAATTTCTTGCTGTATTAATGTTGTTTTACCTGTTCCAGACCGTCCAGTAACAATACGTAGCGACATTTTTACTCCTCCTCACCTACTTTTTAAATATACTATCATTCCTTCACTGAAAAGAACAAACGTTCCTATTTATTTTCTATTTTTCGAAATCTTTCTCATATCTTTTTCAATTTTTTCATTTAATCTTGCTTCGACTTGCTTTCCACCCCACCATAACAAAACGATGATGATAATAATTAGGCATGTCCGAATTGGATTGGTAATTAATGCTCGTAGATCAGATCCTATCCAACTAATGATAAAAATCATCACAAATTTTGCTAACATAACCGTGAATAAGTATCTTTTTTTCTTTAAATTTGATAAACCTGCCACAATATTGACAAGTGCAGATGGTGTAAAAGGAAAACATAATAAGATAAATAACGGCGTAAATCCTTGATATTCCACCCAATGTATTAATTTTTGTACGGCATTTTTTTCTGTAACGAAGCGGAAAATTTTACTTTTACCAAATTTTCGTACAATTAAAAATACACAATACGCTCCTAAAACAGCACCAACCCATGAAAAAAGGAACCCCCACCATAAACCATATGCACTAGCGTTAGCCACTACAAAAGCTGCTAATGGCAAAAATGAAAAAAATGCTTCCAAAAATGGTAATGCAATAGCTAATAGAGTACCAATTAATCGATATTGGTGTGCTAATGACTGAAAATTTTCAATTGATAACCAATCTGGCACCCCAATTGCCTCCTTTAAATTTTAGGCGGTCGCTTTCCCGAAGGAGTTGCCACCTTTCACTAAAGTAAATTCATATGAATTAAAAAACAACTATAACATATACGAGAGCTAACTTTTAAGTATATGTCTTTTTTCATCTAATAAGAGCGATTCAATCTCTTTAAAGTTGCTCAAAAGGACAGCATTTTACATAATTCAAAAAATCGCTACTTTCTTTAACATGCTAGTTCTTTCCATACATTATACAATAGTTCCATTATTCTTTAGTGTTGTAAGAACTATTTTTTCCATCATTTTTAAATATCATAAAACAGGATCTCTAATAAAAAAAGCCTGTCCACAATAGAGGACAAGCTTCTTCATTTTAGTTTTTCTGTTGATTCATCATCTTTGTTGCATACCAGAAACCAATTGTAAGTGAAATTGCATCTACTACATACAGTAGTGGTGGATGAGTATAGCCTGCATAAATCGATGCCGCTATCAAAGCAACTGAAAGAGCTAATCCTACATAATTTTTGAATGTAACACGTGTAAATAAGATAACCAATAAACCTGGCAAAATAAGTGCCATTAAAAATTTCATTACCGACATACATTCACTCCCTATCGTACAACGAGCAAACCAATTCTAAAATGATCATGGCGATAAATGACATGTTGTCTTAGACGAACTTCTCCATCTTGATCAAGTACTTCTAATCGACAATGTGCAGCATTTATTTGCAAAGCCTCATACAGTTCCTCTTCTGTTTTTACAGGAATACCATTTACTTTACGAATACACTCTCCTACTTGTATCCCCATCGCTTCTGCTGGTGAATCTGGTAAAATGCCAGCTACCATAACCCCTGAATCTTGTGGAGTCACAGCATAACTACCATGACGCTCGCTTATTGAATAAATAATCGAAATCAGTGCTCGTCCAACGATTGCGACACAAACCGCTGCTATCCCCATAATAGGGAAGAAATAAGCTATAATTGCTTCTACTAATACAAGGCATCCTAACATTTCCACAGTTTTACCTAACTGTGGATAGAAATGCACTGGAAGCATTTTGCGAGATCGTTGTTGAAAACCAATGACAAGTGGTACTAGAATCAATGAAAATGAATCACTACCTAATGGAATCTGTGGCCAATATGGAAGAAATTCGTGTATTGCCCCACTAGGTAAAACAAAGAATATAGGAAGTAACCATAAACGTTTTGCAAGATAAATTACAGATGGTAATCCGCGTTCAGTCTTTAAAATTTGGGGAGATGCAAGTTTTGCAGCATTCTTTTTAATTAAATACCCTTCTGCCATCAATAAAAGACCAACCATAACTGGTATTGAAACCAGCATACCAATATGCATTGAAGCACTTGTAACATCCCAATTGAAGAAATGCCAAGAACCATCAGTTATATATGTATACCATAAAATGATGAATGCAATTCCTAAAGGATATGCTGGAGATGCTAGATGATAATAAAATGTTAGTAAACATATAACACCTACAGCAGCACTTAAAACGATAAATTGAATCGGAACAACCAAACCTACTAGAATACTAATAATCGAAATGACAAATCCGATTAGCCAGCCCTCTTTAAACATTAAAATTGTCTCAGACCAGCCCCATAAAATTCGTGTATTAAAAGATTTCCTCTCATTTTTAACACGATGATAACCAATTAAAATGGAGAAAATAATCGCAACATACAATAACGGATTTAAAAAGAAACGGCCGATGCCTTTAAATAGTTCCATGACAATATCTACATACATAATTTGCATCACCTTTCGATTTTTTACTATCAAGTGAAAATTCTATCAGTATGGATTTTCTTCATCCTCACATGATAGTTCGTCGCACCAATAGTGTTATGGGCAGTTCCCCCTACCGATCTTTTCGCTTCTTTCGCACTTTTCAGGTAGGGGCATACTGCTCGTTCATGCAGGATCAATAGTATTGTCTCTTAATTGTACCAAACAGCCGTTTTAAAACGAAGTCTTTTTAGACCTATAAAGCAAATAGATTTCACTAATTATTTTAATTGATGATTGATAAAACCAATTGCCATTTGTAGTTGCAGATCATTATCAAGATTATTTCTGTATTTCACCATTTCTTCATGTAAAGCAAAAAGGAAAGTGTCGTCCATTTTATTTCCATTTGTTAGCTGATGTTTTTTGCTATATTCTTCTATGGCTTTTGCTGTTGTTCTATCGAAATAGCCATCAACTCTACTAACTGAATACCCTTGGGCTTTTAGAACTTCCTGAACGGATTGAATATTATCCGAAAAATCACCTTCTTTAAAATTGCCAGTTATAGGTGGTAATTTCATATGGAATAACGGATTTTGTTCTACCTCTAATGTTGCTTTGATACCCTTACCGTGTATCCATTCTCGTTTTGGTGTTAACCATTTATGCGTTGAAAGTTTAAGCTCCCCACCATTTGATAACGGCCAAGTTTCTTGAACTGTCCCTTTTCCAAAACTTTTCACACCTATTATCGAAGCACGTCTTAAGTCTTTTAATGCTGCGCTTAAAACCTCGCTCGCTGATGCACTACCCTCATCTTGTAATAATACAACAGGTAGTGTTTTCAATTGTTCATCATACTTAAATCCCATTCTATTATTCGTTACTTGTAATGGTTCCTGATTTCCCGTTGCATTTTCCATATAAGCATAGGTTGTATTCGGTTGTACTAAACTTCCAATTACTTGCTCTACACTTTTTAAATAACCACCAGGATTACTGCGAACGTCTACAATTAATGCTGTAATTTTTTGCTTCAAAAGTTCATTGGTATTTTTATACCACTCTTCAGCTGTCTTCTCTCCAAAGACTTTAATTGATATATAGCCAATATTTTTACCTTCTGAAACTAGCACCTTACTATTAACCGTAGTCTGTGTGATTGCTGCCCTTGTCATATTTAGCTCTACATGGCGATCTTCTGAAGGTCTATAAACTGTCATCTTCAAGGATGTACCTTCCTCACCTCGAATCAGGGCTAATAATTCTGTTAATGTTTTACCATCAGTCCGTTCACCATTTACTTGTACAATTTCGTCATATGGTTTTAACCCAGCCTTTTCAGCTGGTGAATCTTTTACTGGGGACACAATGATAAAACGTCCCTGACTTTCAGTAATTTCGGCCCCAATTCCCACTCTTTCATCTGACAACTGTTCCCTATGCATCTTTGCTTCTTCTTCCGTATAGTACGTACTATATGGGTCTTTTAGTGCACCAGCCATACCATTGATAGCACCTTCAATAAGTTGTTTTTCTGTCGTTTCATGGACAGACTCTTTGCGAATTAGCTCGTAAGCTTCTCCTACTGATTGTAATACTCCTTGTTCCTCTTTTACGATCTTGTCCGTTTTCTGGTACTTCACAAAAGCAAATGACCCTACACCTAATACAAAAATCATTAAAAAATAAAGCCACCATTTTCGCATTTATCTCGTCCCTCCCGTATCCATTTAATGTATGAACGGAGAACAAGATTTAAAACTCAAAAATAGTGACAACCTTTATTATTTTATTGCAGCGATTGTTTTGGACATCATCTCTTGATCCATGGGACCAACAACTTTCTTTTGAATTTTCCCGTTTTTATCGATAAAGAAGGTCGTAGGAATTGTTACGATTTCATATTGTCTTTGTTGTTCTCCATCTTCGTCCAATAAAACCGGATACGTCATTTCATATGATTTTACAAAATCTCGAATATACGCTTTATCTTTATCTGCTTTTGTTAAGTTTACAGCTAGAATTTCAACACCATCATCTTTTGCCTGTTTTTTATAGTATTTTTCCATCTGGGGAATTTCCGCTTTACATGGCGGACACCAAGTTGCCCAGAAATTTAGTATAACTATTTTTCCCTTATAATCTGAAAGTTTTACTTTTTTATCATCTAATGTTTTCAGTTGGAAATCTGGCGCAGTTTGGTTTATTTCTAAACCGCTCCCTTTATCATTTTTAGCTGTGGAGACCTGAGTGGAAGAAGTATCTACTTTTTGCCCTTCCTCTACTTTTGATTTCACAAAATTCGTTAGCGCAATAGCAATTAAAGCGATGATTAGTAGCAAACTAAATATTTTCTTTTTCAACTTCGTGCCCTCCTAATTTTGAAAAAATTACATGCGTGTTGATCGTCCAGTTTTCTCCATTGGAAAAATTGATCATCAATTGATACCCGCTAAGAATTGATTGCTTTCTGGCAAGGTTTCCAGCTACACGCTTTTCCCGCAGGAGTCAGCAATCCTTCCTCTCATCAATAGACAATGAGATACAGGCACCTTGAAAATAAGATTACAGAAGGATTTCCTTCCTATTTTATCCTATTCAACACGCTTCCTTATTCGAATAGGATCTAACTTAACTTATTTTTAAATGATTACTTTTTAAAGTAAGATTAAATATTACAAAAATGAATGTTACAAATACAGATAATTGCCAAATACCTAATGGCTGTAATGTTGCAATCAACACATGCGTACATAAAAATAAAAGTAATAGTTGCCTATGCCAAATAGGCTTTTCTTTTCTCTTCCATAATGCAAGGATTATCCAACAAGAAAATCCTGTAATGGTTAATGCTTTTTGCCATAGTGTAGCATCATTTAAACTAGCCATCCATATTTGATAACTACTTGAACAAAGAATGATTGTCATAAATACTGCTTGTAAAGCATCCTCTTTCAGTCTATTTTGATGAAACTTATACCAAAGAGTGCCACACATAAACAATATACCTATTCCAAACCCCATCATACCACCATTAAAATACAATATTGTTAAGGGTTGCTTAATAACCATTGAAAAATCTGTGACAATGACACTGAATTTCCATACCAATATGAGTTGAAGCACTGCATCCAAAAAGATATTTGCAATCTCTTTTCGATATAATACCCTTAATAATAACCACATTAGAACAAAGCTACTAACTAAAGCAACCCAAGAGGATGGTATCATAAGTGTTTTAAGACTATACCACTCAGTTACTTGCATCTATACATACCCCCAAACGCAAATTAGTATACCCTATACCGTATATTAAATGATAAAAAGAACCACCACAAGTTTCTTCGCTTCTTCTCTCCATTTTCACAATAGCAAGAGATCAGATTAAATCGTTTTTGTTTTTATAAAAAAGGTCTTATTTAAAAGTTGATAAAAACTTCATATTACCAAATCAAGAGATTCAACAATGAACAACTATGGCTGATTTGGAATGGAGAATGACGACTCCTGTGCACAATCGTGAGCCTTGAGTTTCCGGACCTAACGAAGCGAATGAGGAAGCTCAATCCACGCTCGCGGAAAGCGCCATCTGGAGCGACATATATTTGAAGAATGATCCGAATGATTGAATTTTTCATTCAGAAAAGTATTCACTATTTTCGACTAGGAAAGTATTTATGAATTTGTTTCAATAAAAAGAAAATCCGAACTAATGTGAAATTCCAATTAGAATTTCGAATCATAGTTCGGATTTTTCATTTGCTGAGATACTTCTGTCCCAGCTTCTTTTTACTTTAGGATACCCCTCAAATATTTATAAAGAGGTGAATTCCTACTCTCTACCTTGTATTAGATTTTCAAGAATTTTCGAACTGACATGAAACTTCCCCAAACACCAATAATAATTCCCATCAATAGAATTAATAGATCAACTTCTAAGATAAATGGTGTAACATTTAGCAGTTGGAATATTTCTCCTTTTAATTTTGGTGCAACTATATTGTATAGCTGTGAATATAGAATCGTTACAATTACGATAGGAATAAGTGAACCTAACAATCCGAGCCATATTCCCTCTAAAATGAATGGTATACGGACAAACCAATTCGTTGCACCAACTAATTTCATAATCTCAATTTCTTTTCTTCTTGCAGTAATTGTAATTTTAATCGTATTAGAGATTAAGAACATTGCCGTAAGAAGCAACGCGATGATTAATACAATACCCACATTTCTACTGATGTTGATAAATTTAAATAGCTTTTCAATTTTCCCTTTACCATATAGCACTTCATATGTGTTATCTAATGCATCAATTTGTTTAGCTACTTTTGCTGTTTGCTGAGGATTATCCGCTTTTACATAAAGTACATTTCGCAATGGATTGCTTTGTTTAAATAAGCTTAAATCTTCCCCAAATTCCTTAACCAAACTATTTAACTCGTGTTCTTTCGATGAATATTTCATCGATTCAACACCAGGCATTTCCTTAATCTGCTGTTGTAAGGTTTCCTCCGCCTTCTGATCTGCTTGTAAATCAATAAGTACTTTGATTTCTACATCATTTTCAACATCATGAGCAACTTTATTTAAGTTCATCATAATTACCATGAATACGCCTACTAATAATAGTGTAACTGTTACTGCACTGACAGATGCAAAAGTCATCCAACCATTACGACCAACCGATTTCACACTTTCTCTTACGTGACGACTAAGAGTACTAGATTTCATAACCGTAGTCACCTCCATGTTCATCACGAACAATTAGACCGCCTTCAATTGCTATTACACGGCGTCTCATGTTATTTACAATTTCCCGATTATGCGTTGCCATGATAATAGTTGTTCCGCGGGCATTAATTTCTTCAAATAAATTCATTATATCCCAAGATGTATCTGGATCTAAATTTCCGGTAGGTTCATCTGCAATGACCACTTTTGGAATATTGACGATGGATCGTGCAATCGATACACGTTGTTGTTCGCCTCCTGACAATTCATCAGGAAACATTCTCGCTTTCTTTTTTAATCCAACTAAATCCAACACATCCATTACTCGTTTACGAATTTTTGATGGATTTTCTTCGATCACTTCTAGTGCAAATGCGACATTTTCATATACATTTAATCTTGGTAATAATTTAAAATCTTGAAAAACGACACCAATCTGTCTTCTTAGATAGGGTACCTCTTTATTCTTTAATGTCGATAAATTCATCCCATTGACAAAAATTTCGCCTGAAGTTGCTTTTTCTTCACGATACATCATCTTAATAAATGTCGATTTACCTGCACCACTAGGACCCACGATATAGACAAATTCACCTTGTTTAATTTTTATATTAAGTCCATTAATCGCAACAATCCCATTTGGGTACTTTTTATAGACATTCTTCATTTCTATCATTTTTTTACCACCTATATTATAGTAAAACTTAACCATTTTTAGTTAAGACCATTATAACATTGTACTTGTTTTCTATCATTACAGTTTTATTTCAAATCATTAAATATATTTAATTGTGTTTATTTGATGAAAAATAAATGTTTTCCATGAAATTTGTTTGCAAACAAATTAGCTCTCACTACTCTATTAAATATTTACTTGTAGTAAACTGTTGACTATTGTCATATGTACTCGATACTATAAGATTTTTCCTTTCAAATAAAAAACCAGAGAGATCTTTTAACTCCCTGGTTTTGGGCAAAATTGCTTTGGATTATAAATTATATCTAACAATAACTGAACCTGTTTTGGTTTCTCCATTAATAACTAAAGTTGAAGTATCTTCTATCTTTTTTGAGAATTTAACAGATTTTTGTAAAAATTGACTCTGTTCATTTAAACGTTGTATATCTGGTAATCGAACATCCATTTTGCCGAGATTAGATGATACTTCCCCTTGTAAAGAAACGGTGCTTGGAATATAGATTTCTACAGTACCAGCCACTGTTTGTGCTTTAATACTCTTTGCCTCTTGAGTACGAGTCGTAACTACAACATGTCCATTAGCAGATTCCGCATCAATTTCACTAATAGCACCATCGACATAAATACGACCATTAACTGTTTCTGCTTCTAGTTCATCACCTTCTACATCTCGAACTTCAATCGCACCATTAGCTGTTTCTAAATCCATTCTTCTAAAAATCATGGATTTGCAGTCTAATCTGCCATTCATTGTTTTTACCTTCAATTTTTCGATTTTAAGATTTTGCGTACTAAATCCACCATTAAATTGATGGACAATAACGGTATTATATTTGAATTGAGGAAGATATAATGTAACATCCACACGAACTTTCTTCGTTGTACTAATTACGCGTAACGTACCATTATCATTCTTACAAACAAACTGATCGCTGAATTCTTTTTCTATATCATCACTAATTTTGACAAAAGAAGGTCTAACTTTATAAATCGCTCTTGCCATACCATCTGTTGATGGTTTTAATTCAACATTTCCATTGGGGATATCGATACTTATATTTGAAAAATCTATTGAATCAATGATTTCTTCTTTTTCGAAGTAATTGGGATCAATAAATGACTTCTCAAAATCAAATTCTTTTACTTTTGATACAGCCGTATTCATAAGATCAACGAATTTTGAACTAAACTGTGTAAAATCTCGCTTCAAATCTTCAAAGAAAGTTTCATCGATTACTTTTGAAGATTGATTTTGTTTGGATGATTGCCCTTGTTGTTGCCATGAGTGTTCATCAGTTGTTTCCGAATTAGATTGTGATTGCTCATTTGGTTCTGTTGCATTAAATGGACTAGATCCATTTTGAGAATGCGTACTAGTATTTCGTGTATCTTCATAATTATTTTTCACAGGCTGTGTAGTTGGTTGTTCCAGTTTTTCTAATAATACTATCGCTTCTTGAGCTGTAATGGTGCCTTTTTCAACTAAATCTAAAATGCGTTTACGTTCATCTTGCATTTAAACGGCCTCCTTATTCGTATTACTAATAGTTACGAATCACCTGGTAAAAAGTTTCATACCATTTCTACTCCTGCGCCACTCCGCTTGCTCGTCGCCCATTTTTCAAATCGTTTTGCTCCTGCGCCACTCCGCTTGCTCGTCGCCCATTTTTCAAATTGTTTTGCTCCTGCGCCACTCCGCTTGCTCGTCGCCCATTTTTCAAATTGTTTTGCTCCTGCGCCACTCCGCTTGCTCGGCGCCCATTTTTCAATTTGTTTCGCTCCTGCGCCACTCCGCTTGCTCGGCGCCCATTTTTCAATTTGTTTCGCTCCTGCGCCACTCCGCTTGCTCGGCGCCCATTTTTCAATTTGTTTCGCTCCTGCGCCACTCCGCTTGCTCGGCGCCCATTTTTCAATTTGTTTCGCTCCTGCGCCACTCCGCTTGCTCGGCGCCCATTTTTCAAATCGTTTTGCTCCTGCGCCACTCCGCTTGCTCGTCGCAGAAAAAATAGTTGCTGCTGCAACTATTTTTTTGCACTGGCTAGTGCTTCTTCCATGCGTTTTTGGTCTCTTTGTAGAATTCTTTTTAGGTAGATTCCAGTATAAGAACCTTTTGTTTCAGCTACTTGTTCCGGAGTCCCTTGAGCAATGACAGTACCACCTTTATCGCCACCTTCAGGTCCCATATCAACAATATAATCTACAGTTTTAATGACATCTAAATTATGTTCAATGACTAATACAGTATCTCCGTTATCAACTAAACGTTGTAAAACTTTTAACAAACGGGCAATATCTTCTGCATGTAATCCTGTTGTTGGTTCATCTAAAATATAAATAGATTTCCCGTTTGAACGTTTGTGCAATTCAGATGCTAGTTTCACACGCTGAGCTTCGCCACCTGATAGTGTTGTTGCAGGTTGCCCTAATTTAATATATCCTAATCCCACATCAACAATCGTTTGCAATTTACGAGCAATTTTAGGAATGTTTTTGAAAAATTCCAATGCATCCTCAGCGGTCATTTCTAATACATCTGAGATACTTTTTTCTTTATACTTTACTTCCAACGTTTCACGATTATAGCGTTTTCCATGACACACTTCACATGGTACGTATACATCTGGTAAAAAATGCATTTCAATTTTAATAATCCCGTCACCACGACATGCTTCGCAACGGCCACCTTTGACATTAAAACTAAAGCGACCTTTTTTATAACCACGAACTTTTGCTTCATTGGTCACAGCAAATACATCACGAATATCATCAAATACACCTGTATAAGTTGCTGGATTCGAGCGTGGCGTTCTTCCAATTGGTGATTGGTCGATATCGATTACTTTTTCTAATTGTTCGATTCCTTCAATTTCCTTCACTTCACCAGGCTTTTCTTTTGAACGATTAATCTTTTGCGCTAATGTTTTGTAAAGTACTTCATTTACTAAAGTACTTTTCCCTGATCCTGAAACCCCAGTAACTGCAGTGAAAACGCCTAACGGAATATCAACCTTTACATTTTTTAAGTTATTTTCTTTGGCACCTTTAATTTTAAGGAAGCGACCATCTGGTTTTCTCCGCTCTGTTGGTAGTGGAATAAACTTACGTCCGCTTAAATATTGACCTGTCAATGAATCTTTATTTTCCATTACTTCTTGTGGTGTACCTGCTGCCACAATTTCACCGCCATGTACGCCTGCACCAGGTCCTACATCAATCAAGTAATCGGCTGCAAGCATTGTGTCTTCATCATGTTCTACAACAACTAGTGTATTTCCAAGGTCACGCATACTTTGTAGTGTCGCAATTAATCTGTCATTATCCCGTTGATGTAGTCCAATTGAAGGTTCATCTAAAATATAAAGAACACCTGTTAAACGTGATCCAATTTGAGTTGCTAAGCGAATACGTTGTGCTTCGCCACCTGATAAAGTTCCAGCTGCTCGATTTAATGTTAAATAATCCAATCCTACATTTATTAAAAAGCTAAGTCGTTCTTGAATTTCCCTTAAAATAAGACGCGCTATCTGCATATCTTTTTCTGATAGTGTAAGCTCTTGGAAAAAAGTATAGGCTTCTTTAATAGAGAACTTTGTTACTTCACCAATATGTTTCCCATCAATTTTCACCGCTAATGTCTCTGGTTTTAATCGATGGCCATGGCATGATGGACAAGGTTGTTGAGCCATATACTTTTCCATTTGTTCACGTATATAGTCAGAGGATGTCTCACGAAAACGACGTTCAATATTACTTAATACACCCTCAAATTGAATATCTTGATCGCGAACATTACCAAAATCATTTTCGTAATGGAAATGTATAAACTCTTTGCCTGAGCCATTTAAAATTTTATCCATTTGCTCTTTCGGAATATCCTTTACAGGAATATCCATATCAATTCCATAATGATCACATATGCACTTTAATAATTGCGGATAAAATTGCGAACTTATTGGATTCCAAGGTACGATTGCACCTTCATTTAGCGTTAAATCCCAATCTGGAATCACCAATTTTTCATCTACTTCAAGCTTTGTACCCAGTCCATCACACTGAGGACAGGCGCCAAAAGGACTGTTAAAAGAAAACATGCGTGGCTCTAACTCTTCAATTGAAAATCCACAGATTGGACAAGCATGATGTTCACTAAATAATAATTCTTCATATTCCATCACATCGACCATTACTCGGCCTTCCGCTAATTTTAAAGCTGTTTCTAAGGAATCACTTAAACGAGACTCTACGCCTTCTTTTAAAACAATACGGTCAATGACCACTTCAATATTATGCTTTTTGTTTTTTTCTAATTCGATATTGTCATCTAAATCTCGTAATGCCCCATCAATTCGAGCACGAACATAGCCTTGTTTTTGTAAGTCTTCTAACAATTTTACATGTGTGCCTTTGCGTCCAGATACCATTGGTGCTAGTAATTGTAACTTTGTTCGCTCAGGATATTGCATAATACGATCAACCATTTGTTCAATTGTTTGAGACGAAATTTCGATGCCGTGATTTGGACAAATCGGTTTGCCAACACGTGCAAAAAGCAAACGTAAATAATCATAGATTTCTGTTACGGTTCCGACTGTTGAACGTGGGTTACGACTTGTCGTTTTTTGATCAATTGAAATAGCTGGAGATAACCCCTCAATAGCATCTACATCCGGTTTATCCATCTGTCCTAAAAATTGTCTTGCATAAGCTGAAAGTGATTCTACATAACGTCTTTGCCCTTCAGCGTAAATCGTATCAAATGCAAGCGATGATTTGCCAGAACCCGAAAGCCCAGTCATGACAACCAATTGATCTCGCGGAATTTTCACATTAATATTTTTTAAATTATTAGCTCGTGCTCCTTGTACAACAATTTCTTGATTTTTCAAACTGCTCATCCCTCCGCTTTCAATTCCAAAATAGTATCTCGAAGTTCAGCTGCACGTTCGAAATCAAGCGCTTTGGCTGCATCCTTCATTTCTTTTTCAAGTGATTCTAGTAATGTTGCCTTTTCTACCTTCGTTAACTGTTTACCTTTTGTCACTTTTGTTAGATAAGATTCTGGTTCTTCTGCTGCTTGTGTTGCGCGAATGACATCGCGAATTTCTTTTTCTATCGTTTTTGGTGTAATACCATGTTCTTTGTTATAAGCCATTTGAATTACTCGACGACGGTTGGTTTCTTCAATTGCTTTTGTCATAGAATCGGTCATACGATCCGCATACATGATGACATGTCCATTAGCGTTACGTGCAGCGCGTCCAATTGTTTGAATCAATGATCGTTCAGAACGTAAAAATCCTTCTTTATCAGCATCTAAAATCGCCACCAATGAGACTTCTGGAATATCCAATCCTTCACGTAATAAGTTGATACCAATCAGCACATCATACGTACCCATTCGTAATTCTCGTATAATTTCAATACGCTCCAATGTTTTTATTTCAGAATGCAAGTATTGAACTTTAATACCGATTTCTTTTAAGTAATCGGTTAAATCCTCTGACATTTTTTTCGTTAATGTCGTAATGAGTACACGTTCATTACGTTCTACACGTTGTTGAATTTCATCAATTAAATTATCAATTTGTCCTTCAATTGGACGTACTTCAATTTCAGGGTCTAATAAACCTGTTGGTCGAATAATTTGTTCGACCATTTGAGGAGTATGTTCTAATTCATAAGGTCCTGGTGTTGCTGACACATAAATGGCGTTATGAATATGTTTCTCAAATTCTTCAAATTTTAACGGCCTATTATCTAATGCAGAGGGTAATCGAAATCCATGTTCTACCAATACATTTTTTCGAGCCTGATCTCCATTAAACATTCCGCGAATTTGTGGTAATGTAACATGGCTTTCATCCACAATTAGCAAAAAATCTTCTGGGAAATAGTCTAGTAATGTGTATGGCGTTACACCTGCTGGGCGTAATGTTAAATGACGTGAGTAGTTTTCTATTCCTGAGCAGAATCCCATTTCACGCATCATTTCTAAATCATAATTCGTTCTTTGTTCTAATCGCTGTGCTTCTAATAATTTATCTTCTGAGCGGAATTTTTTTAGTTGGTCTTGTAACTCATCTTCAATATTATCAATTGCTTTTAACATTTTTTCTTCTCTTGTTACGAAGTGGGAAGCTGGGAAAATAGCTATATGCTCCCGATCTCCCAATACCTCCCCTGTTATTGCATCTACTTCACGAATACGGTCTATTTCATCCCCAAAGAACTCGATGCGAATGCAGCGTTCATCACGTGATGCCGGGAAGATCTCAACTACATCCCCACGTACTCTGAATTTCCCACGGATAAAATTAATGTCGTTTCGTTCATACTGGATATCCACTAATTTTCGTAATAACTGATTCCGTTCTATTTCCATTCCTGTTCGAATGGATACAACCATTTCTCGATATTCTTCTGGATTCCCTAAGCCATATATACAAGAAACAGATGCGATAATAATAACATCATCCCGTTCAAATAAAGCAGATGTTGCAGAGTGGCGCAGCTTATCGATTTCGTCATTAATGCTCGAGTCTTTTTCAATATAAGTATCTGTTTGTGGTACATATGCCTCTGGTTGATAGTAATCATAATAACTAACAAAATACTCAACAGCATTATTCGGGAAAAACTCTTTGAATTCGCTATATAGTTGTCCTGCAAGTGTTTTATTATGGGCAATTACAAGTGTCGGTTTTTTCACTTCTTTAATGACATTAGAAACTGTAAATGTTTTCCCTGTTCCTGTCGCGCCCAATAATGTTTGATGTTGCTTACCTTGTTTTACACCCTCAACAAGCTCTCGAATAGCATTCGGTTGGTCTCCGCTTGGTTTGTAGGCTGAATGCAAATCAAATTCCTGCACCATTATTTTTTGTCCTCCTCATTCATCGCTATCTTGTAGCTATATTTTAACATAGCTGTTAGAAAATTTCGAGAAAAAAGCGAACGTACGTTTTTAGATACCCATATAAAAAAACGCTCTCATTGAACGTTTTTTCTTTCTATAACGACAGCTTACATTTTGATAATTTACGTCATTTTAAGGGTCGTTTATTGGGGGATTTTACGCAAAAATAAATGTTTAAAACAGTTTATAAAAAATATTTTGGCCCAACCAAACTGTTAAATCGGCTCAAGTAAACGACTAATTTTGCCAACGAAATGATCTTTTTTGTCATTTTTCTATTCTAATTACTTTTTGATAGTATAGAAAAAACATCATGATTTGGCAATTTTTTAACCTTCTCATAACATTTTCAGGAAGAAAGCGGGTGTTATTATAAACAATTTATATCTTAAATTCTTACTGTTGTTATCTTCATTCTAATTAATACTCTGATCACAAAGGAGAATCTAAAATGAATTACAAAATAGTTAGTCTTTATGATTTTTGTTTAACACCTAATATTTGTATGTTAAAACCCATAATGATTGATGGGCATAATTATTCTTTAATTATGGAGTTAGAAAAAAGATATGTAGTACCATGCACAGTCACACGTTTGATGAATCGTATTTGCGCATCATTAGGAACTACTTTAGATACCGCTTTAAATTATTCTAATCGTATTTTTAGAGAGGTAAATGTAAATAATGGTAAGGAAGAAACGATGATTAAACTACCAATTGTTTTATCTGTTTTTAATAAGCCATATATTTTCTTTCCAACTGCATCTCCTAAAAAGAATCATAATACGTGGATTCTATGGCAAAATTTTAGGGGACACTCGTTAATTGATCAACAAGGTATTGGCCTACATTTTAAAAATGAAGTTTATACAGAAGAGCAGATTAGCTTTACAACCCTTTCTAGGCAACAATATTATGCATCTATTTTATATTTTCGCCATATGGATGATATGCTACAGCATCATTACGCTGAAAGGATACTCTCTACTGTTCGCAATGATTTATTTCTTGTGCCTTAGTTAAATAATAAGACAATAAATCTTCTACATGATTACGGAGTCGAATATTAGAATAACGCCGACAATCTTGTGCACGTTGACGGATAAAAATGTATTCCGAAAACAAATCGTCTCGTTCACCTCGAAATACCTGTAACTGATTTTGACGTAAATAGCGTTTAGCATCCGCTAATTCTTTTTGAACAAATCGTATCGTCTGTTCGACTAGTTTAATATACGGTTGTTTTAATTTAAACGTACCTTGTTCAAATGCCTGACAGTCTTTTTGTAAAATTTGTAAAATCATTGGTAAGTAAATGACCTGTTCTAACATTTGGATTGCTTCTTTTGATAAATTCAACATCATAACACCTCCAAAATAAGAACAAATGTTCTAATTTGATTTTACAATGGGGATGAAGTTTTGACAAGTAAATGGCTGTTGTAATATTTGGTAAATTAAAGGTTTACTCTATAAGAAAAAAGGAGCTGTCCAAAAGTATTAATTGCTTCATTCCACATTAGAATTAATGATATTTTTTACGGTACTAATCTATCGATTTCCGTTGCAGGCTGACGCCTTCCACTTCAGGTAATACCTATTAAAAAAACTGTGGAAGAACATTTTCATTCCTTCCACAGTTTTTTAATGATTATAATTGTGAACGTAAGTAAGCGTTGATAAATTGATCAATATCGCCATCCATTACAGCTTGTACATTCCCAGTCTCTGTATTTGTACGGTGATCTTTTACCATGGAGTATGGATGGAATACATACGAGCGAATTTGGCTACTCCAGCCAATTTCTTTTTGCTCACCACGGATATCATCTAATTGAGCTTGTTGTTCTTCTACTTTTAGTTGATATAATTTCGCTTGTAACATACTCATTGCTTTTTCACGGTTTTTAATCTGTGAACGTTCAGCTTGGCATGCTACAACAACACCTGTTGGCAAATGGTGAATACGGACAGCTGATTCCGTTTTGTTAATGTGCTGACCACCTGCACCAGTTGAGCGATAGGTATCAATTTTCAAATCTTCCGGACGAATTTCAACGGCAATTTCATCATCAAATTCAGGCATTACATCACAAGAAACAAAGGATGTATGACGACGACCAGCTGCATCAAATGGAGAAATACGAACTAAGCGGTGAACACCTTTTTCAGCTTTTAAATAGCCATAAGCATTATGCCCTCTAATGGCAAGCGTAACGGATTTTAGACCTGCTTCATCACCTGGTAAATAATCCAATGTCTCAACTTTGAAATCATGTTTTTCAGCCCAACGTGTATACATACGTAAAAGCATAGAACCCCAGTCCTGTGATTCCGTACCACCTGCACCAGGATGTAGTTCTAAAATGGCGTTATTTTGATCGTATGGGTCACTTAAAAGTAATTGTAATTCGAACTCAGCTGTACGATTTGCAAATTCCTTCATTTCATCGCCAAGTTCTTGTTGTAATTCTTCATCAGGTTCTTCTTTTAACAATTCCAAAGTCATTTCAAGATTTTCCTGTATCTCGACTAATGCGTAGAATTCATGGACAATATCTTTTAAGCCTTTTGATTCATTGATGATTTTTTGAGCATTGTTTTGATCATCCCAGAAGGAAGCTTCAAGCATCATTTCATCTAATTCTTGAATACGAGCCTCTTTGTTTTCTAAGTCAAAGAGACCCCCTAAAGTCCGCTAATTTCTTAGCCGTATTATCTAACTCATTTCGAACATCTGATAATTCGATCATATTCATTCCTCCAAAATTGTTTCTGTCTAAAAAAGGATGAACTTGCATCCTTCTAAAAAGTCATAAAGGAGTTGTCCAAAAGCTACTTTTGGACAGCCCCTTTGTTAATGTCTCAGTAGTGACAACAAATCAAGTCGTACGTAATCTGTAAGGGCTCGATTTATACAGCACCATGACAGTTTTTATATTTTTTCCCGCTACCGCATGGGCATAAATCGTTACGACCAACCTCTTGTTGTTTACGAACTGGTTTACGTTTAGCAGGTCCTTTTTCTTCAGCTTTCGGATTAACTGCTTCACCCTTAGCTACTTCTTCACGTTCTAAGTTGCTACGAATTTCAGCTTTCATCGCATATCGAGCAACTTCTGAACGGATGGAATCAACCATAGCTTCGAACATTGCAAAACCTTCTGATTGATATTCGCGAAGTGGATCTGTTTGAGCGTACGCACGTAAGTGGATACCTTGACGTAATTGATCCATTGCATCAATATGATCAATCCATTTAGAATCAATTCCACGAAGTAAGATAACTTTTTCGAACTCACGCATACGTTCTGGAGAAAGTTCTTCTTCTTTGCGATCATATTCTTTTTTCACTTCAGCACGAAGAAGTTCAATCATATCCTCTTGGGATTTCCCACGAAGATTTTCTTCCGTTACAACGCCTTCTGGAAGTAAATTAGCAGCGATAAAGCTTTCTAAGCCTTTTAGATTCCAATCGTTTGCATTTTCTTCAACTGTATACGAATGTACTGCATTAACCAATACTTCATCGATCATAGATTCAACTAATGCACGCATATTTTCAGTTTCTAATACTTCATAACGTTCTTTGTAGATAATTTCACGTTGTTGACGTAGAACATCATCATATTGTAATAAACGTTTACGAGCATCGAAGTTGTTACCTTCAACACGTTTTTGTGCTGATTCAACTGCTTTCGAAACCATTTTAGATTGGATTGGTTGAGAATCATCCATACCTAATTTTGTCATCATAGCTTTCATACTTTCAGAACCGAATCGTTTCATCAGCTCATCTTCAAGTGAAAGATAGAATTGAGTGACACCAGGGTCCCCTTGACGTCCAGCACGACCACGTAATTGGTTATCAATACGACGTGACTCGTGACGTTCAGTACCAACTACAGCTAACCCGCCAAGTTCAAGAACGCCTTCACCAAGTTTAATATCGGTACCACGACCAGCCATGTTGGTAGCAATTGTAACTGCACCTTTTTGTCCTGCTTCTGCAACAATCTCAGCTTCACGTTCATGGTTTTTTGCATTCAATACATTATGAGGAATACCACGTTTTGATAATAAATGTGAAATAAGCTCAGAAGTTTCAATCGCAACAGTACCAACAAGAACTGGTTGACCCTTCTTATGACGTTCAGCGATATCATTTGCAACTGCTTCAAATTTACCTTGCATAGATGCATAGATTAGATCGGGTCTGTCATCACGTGCAATTGGTTTGTTAGTAGGAATAACAACAACATTCATGTTGTAAATGTTGCGGAATTCTTCTTCTTCTGTTTTTGCAGTACCTGTCATACCAGATAGTTTTTCGTACATTCGGAAGTAGTTTTGGAAGGTAATCGTAGCCATTGTCATCGATTCATTTTGAATTTCTACGCCTTCTTTTGCTTCAATGGCTTGGTGAAGTCCATCTGAATAACGGCGACCTTGCATGATACGTCCTGTGAACGAATCGACGATTAAAATTTCGCCATCCTGTACTACATAATCAACATCTAAATGCATACTTGCGTGTGCTTTTAACGATTGGTTAATCGCATGGTTCAGACCAACATGAGTTAAATCGAATAAGTTATCAATATTGAATGCTCTTTCAGCTTTTTCAATCCCTTGTTCAGTTAGAGTGACACCTTTCGTTTCAACATCGTAGTTGTAATCTTCATCCTTTTTCAACGTACGTACAAAGGCATTAGATTGTTTATATAGTGCTGCTGATTTATTGGCTTGTCCAGAAATAATTAATGGTGTACGTGCTTCATCGATTAAGATTGAATCGACTTCATCGATTACAGCATAGTGAAGAGGACGTTGAACACGTTCTTCTTTATAAAGAACCATATTATCACGTAAATAGTCGAAGCCTAGTTCGTTATTGGTACTATATGTGATATCGCATGCATAAGCTTCACGTTTTTCATCTTTGGACATGCTATTTAAGTTTAAACCAACTGTTAAACCTAAAAATTCATACAGTGGACGCATTGTTTCAGCATCACGGCTTGCTAAATATTCGTTGACAGTAACAACATGAACACCTTTATGTGTTAACGCATTTAAGTAAACCGGTAAAGTAGATGTTAAAGTTTTACCTTCACCTGTTTTCATCTCTGCGATATTACCTTCATGAAGAGTAGCACCACCCATAATTTGTACAGGGTATGGGAACATGCCTAATACACGTTTTGATGCTTCACGAACAACTGCAAAAGCCTCTGGACGAATATGATCTAACTCTTCACCTTCAGAATAGCGATTATAAAATTCATCCGTTTTTGCTCTTAGTTGTTCATCAGAAAGCTTTTCCATATCTTTAGCAAGTGCTTCAACTGCATTTGCAACTTTTTCTAAGTGTTTCAATTCTTTTTTATTTGGATCAAAAATTTTATTCAATATGCTAGGCATTCATTTTCACATCCTATATAGTCTCACCCCTCATTTTACCACTGTATAAGTAATTAGTGCAAATGTACGATAAGTGAGAGCCTATTATTTTTCAAATGATTAAACAGTTAAAAAAACTACTAAATCCATAAAATAAAGAGGAGATTATCAATATATTAACGAATATATTTGGAATATCTCATTAAACTACCATTGTAATAATACAATTTAAAAGATTGTTAACACACGATTCCCTATCCATACGAAATACGATTATGTTTGGAGGAGGTACCATTGAAATTAAGAAAATTCATGAAATGGTGTATAGGTATCATCATCATTGCCATTATTTTAATAGGCGGCTTTGCTTATACTATTTATTTTAATGCTGCTTCAACATTTAAGGAAATTCATACACCCATTGAACGTAAGCCAACTGAGCAACGCACACAACCAGTCGCATTACAGGAAAAGCAACCATTTTCTATGTTACTTCTCGGGGTAGATGAGCGTGAACATGATATAGGACGCTCAGATACAATTATTGTTCTAACTGTTAATCCTAAAACGCAAAGCACACTGATGGTAAGTATTCCACGTGATACATATACAACCATCGTTGGAAAAAAGACAAAAGACAAAATCAACCATGCATATGCATTTGGTGGAATCAAAATGTCCATGAACTCCGTCGAAAAACTATTAGATATCCCAATTGACTATGTAGCAAAAGTCAATATGGAAGGATTTGCACAAATCATTGATACAATTGGAAATGTGCAGGTTCAAAATGACATGGCTTTCCAACAAGAAAACCATCATTTTAAAAAAGGTGTAATCACTTTAGACGGACAAGCAGCATTAGATTATGTACGGATGCGTAAAGAAGACCCACAAGGTGACTTTGGAAGACAAAACCGCCAAAAACAAGTGATCCAAGCGATTATCGAAAAAGGGACATCCTTAAAAACATTAATGAAATATCAAGATCTTTTCAATATTCTAGGCAAAAACGTCTCAACAAATCTAACATTCAACCAAATAAAAGAATTGCAACAAAACTATAGAACATCGTTAAGTGATATCCACCAAATTCATTTTGAAAAAGGTCAAGGTAAAATGATGAATGGCATTTGGTATTACGTCATGGATCAGAAAGAATTATCTCAAGTTTCAAGTACTTTGCAAAAACATTTAGAAGTTTCTTCCACAAAAAAGTCTAAATAGTTATTACCTTATTACCAGATGAAAACCCAGCTGATTGTCAGCTGGGCTTTCTATAAATAATCGATAAGATTTTCACATGAACTTAATTTGTTTCGATTAAGCCATATTTACCATCTCTACGTTTGTATACGATATTTGTAGCATCAGATTCGGCATCTGTGAAAATGTAGAAATCATGTCCAAGAAGATTCATTTGTAAAATAGCTTCCTCTTGATCCATAGGTTTTAATGCGAATTGTTTTGTACGAACTACTGAGAAATCATCTTCGGCATCCGCTACTGCAGTCGGAGAGTTTTCAGCCTGAACATTTGCGAAATATAGACCGACACCTTCACGATCGCGGAATTTTCGATTCACTTTCGTTTTATGTTTACGAATTTGACGTTCTAATTTAGCAGTTATTAGATCAATCGCTGCATACATATCACCATTACGTTCTTCAGCTCGTAATGTTAAGTTTTTCATAGGAATCGTTACTTCCACTTTCGTATTCTTGTCATTGTAAACCTTCAAATTCACGTTAGCAGTTGCACTTAAATCATTGTTAAAATAACGTTCTAATTTTTGAATTTTTGATTCAACATACTCACGAATTGCTGGAGTTACCTCAATGTTTTCACCACGAATGTTAAATGTTAGCATGTAAACTCCTCCTTTTTTCAACCATACTTACATATTCTACATTTCCCCAAAAACTCCTTCTTAAAACCGAAAAAATTTATTTATTTTTTACATTTTTTTAAACACATAAAATCACGAATTTTGTCTATTCTCCTCAAAAACCTCTTTCCTTCGTCGTAATTTTAACTCAGAAATGATTAATTCTTGATGTTCGTCCACAGTATTCAGATCCACACCATATTGATACCCACTGCCAAATGCCCTCTTCCAACGAACATCTCCTCTTACATGAATCGGCTTCGAATATAACTTAAATGACAAGTCTAATTCGATTGCTTCTTTTTCACATGGCAAATTTTCCTCGGTAAAAAGCTTTATGCCACTTGGACTAATGTCAACAATCTTCCCTTGTTGATGCCGTTCGAGACGATCTCTTTGGCAATTGTATGTTACAGGTACTTCACGAATCAAAACATGACGAAATGCTTCCTTGCGTCGATATTCCACCCATTCACCTTCCTACTTAATATGTATGTTACAACCTCTTACTCTAATATCGAATAGTAAAAGTAAATATTTAGAAAATTTATAAGAAAATGAACGGGTTATATAACTTTAGGGGATAAATGAATTTATAATCTGAAGGAAATTCACACTGCGTAAAGTTGAACCTTATTTATATTTTGCATGATGAAATTGATGCGCATTTAGAAACTTTATTCAATCAAAAAACTTCCCTCTCCGTAAAGGTGAGGGAAGTAAATTTATCATGGTATTGATTTTTGAATGCTTTTTATAATTGATCGATGACATCATAAATTGCACGGAAATATTGATAACGTGACAATATTGTGCGATCAATTAATGACGATAACTTGATTTCTGAACCATCAACAATTCTTGGTGTATTCAGTTGATTGAACAGTGTAGCTAGCTCACCCATTTTTTTAGTAATTGCCGTGTTACAAGGATCAGTCGTATTTGAACATGTCCCTGTAATTTTTCCACTTGCATCTTTTTGGATTTCTGAAGTCCATTGATCAACTTGTTGAACACCTTGTTCGAAATTCTTTAAATCATTAATAGCTTTTTGAGTTTGAGGTTTTGTTTCATAACTATCAAGAGTTGTAGCATTCAGTAGATACACTCTTTGCTCTTTAGGCATGACTTCTAATGTTGTATTTGCATCAATAACACCTTTAACATAGCTTGCAGTTTTAGGTTTTATAGCTGTAATTTTTTTATCTAATGCTTGGGCAGCTTTGATGTTATTTGTTTCATCTAAGAAATTTTGTTTTCCTAACTCAGTTAACTTATTTTTAGCAATATCTTTTTGATCAGAACCAAGTTTGTTAAATAGTTGGATTGCATTTAAAACATCGGATCCTACATCTCTTTTAGGATTTTTGTTCTTATAATATCCAATAGATTCGGCATCAGTAAGCGTAGTACTATCAACAAAGCCAGGAATAATACTTGATAAAGTCTCAACAATCGTTACGATTGGTGCGTATTTATTGTAAATTTTCATGACGTTGCTATCCACTAATGACTTTGCTTTAGTACTTAATAGTTTATACGTATTAACAGCAGAAGCTATTTCACTATAAGGAACGGTATCTCGATTAAGCCAAGCGTTTGGATCATTTTCGCTAGTTCCAACGATTAGTTGTTCAAAAGCTTTTGCTGCATCACTTGGTGTTTTATAAATTGCCATTTTTACTGCTGTAGCAATATCTGAAGTCACATATTTTTGAGCAGTTTCACCTGAAAGTCCAGTCAACGGTAATTTTTTTAAATTTTCAAAGTCAGTATTAACTTTCTTTAGACTCGTTACATATTTGTCATCCGTTTTATCTAACGCTTTGAATGCTTTGTCAACTTTTTGAGCTGCCTTTATTTCTGTTTCATGTAATAGATATTTATACTTTGAATCGTTGTTTATAAGATTTGTAACAATTGCTTTAGGGTCTTTCATAAGTTTTTTGTTAATAGCAATAGCTTTTAACATTGTATCAATGTTGGCATCACTATATGTTCCACTTGTTGGAAGGGTTTCTGTTAATACTTTAATATCATTAATAGGTGAATACATATCATACTTATTAAGAACGCCCTTATCAATAACAGATAATTGAACTTCATTTAACTTGTTATAGAGTGAAACAACATCCGTTACATCACTTATTGGGCTAGTATTTGATAACTTATTGACTTTGTTTATAAAATCTTCTATCCCTTTAATTAAATTTGCCGTATCATAGCTTGAGCTAAAAGCATTAATATCTTTCTCATGAACGACATATAGCTGAACGGGTCTTCCTGCTTTATAAAACTTATAATACAAAGCAATTGCATCTTGAGTATACGTTTTGCTTGATGGTTTTAGAGCCTCATATTCTTTATCAATTTCTTGTGCCTTTAGGAAGTTTTTAATTTCCCCATCACTCATTGGGATAGATGGGTGAACATCACCTTCTTCCGTATTAGGATCACTGTTACCACCATATCGATCTTTATAATATGTGTCTGTTAGTGACGATGGTGCTTTTTCCAAAATGGAACTTTGTGGCGTATCTAATTGTTGATAATAATCGATTGCTTTATAAATCATTTTAATATCATTCGGATTTGTGATTTTAATAGGATTTCCATCTTTTTTCCCAGAATCCGTAAATCCTTTTTTAGCATTTTCATAATAGTCATTAGAATGACAACGACTGGTATCCTTGAGTGAATTAGGAGCATTACAATAAAAATTATCTTTTACTTTGTCAAATTCAACATTTTCATTATTGAATAATTTTCCATATAAAACATATATGTTTTTTGCAATGTCTTGAATTTTTAAAATTAATGAATATTTACGATACTCTTCCAATAGATCTGGATCGATTAATGTTGATAATGGAATATTATATTTTGCATTAATTTTATTATACTTCACATTATCATCATAATATTTTTCAAGACTCCGAACCGTTTTGATGGTTGGTGTATAACCAGATTCACTAATGTGCGACATTTCTCTTACTTTTGTTTCAAATTCTCTCGCAATCGTTAATTGTGGTTGATAGCGTGTACCGATTTTATCAAGTTCTGCTTTATTGGCCACATATTTTTGGACAATGGCAGGTGCACGATCATACATTTTGTAATAGACATCTAATATTTCTAATTCATATTTAGCATCTGTCGGTTTTACCTTTTCATAGGCATTGTCAATAGCTATAGCTTCTTTAATATATTTTCCATCATATAAGAATGGGAATTTTGAGCGATCTGCATCATCTATAATCATTTTCGGCTCCGGCTTCAATGCGTTATAGGTGATTGTCGCTTGCTGAATATACTTCACATCAGTTGGCGTAACAGATGGAGAATTGACATTCGATTCTTTAATAAGGCTTAGTAGTTTCACAACGTTCGAAACTGGTGCATAATCATTGTATTTTTTCATTACTGTTTTATCTACTAAACTACTTGCTTTAGGATTAGTACTAATCTTCGTATTATAGTCTGTAACGACATCCTCTACATCTACAATCTTACTATTTTTACTTAGTTTATTGACTTTTGTTTCAAAATCATTAGCAATCGTTTTTTCATCTTTATATGTGTTTTCTAAAGCTGCGATTTTATTTTTATTTACTACATACTTTTGAACATCAGCTAAAGCATCGTCATACGCTTCATATACTGCTTTAGCATCTTTAGGGTAGGTCTTACTTGATTTCTTTAATTTTAAATAGGCATTGTCGATTTTTTGAGCTGCTGAAATGTTCGATTCATCTGCTACAAGATCAGCAAAAGAAGGATACTTTGCATCCACAATTTGCTTTTGTGGAGTTCCTAATTTTTTGTATGCTTTAACAGCAGATGTAATATTCGTAATTTGGTTTGCTGTATAAGGATTTTGAATAGAAGACGGAACTTTAGCAACTAACTTTAAAATATCTGGTACTTGTGCATAAGCGTTATACGTTTTTAATACGTTTTTATCAACAAGTGCTAACGATGACGGTTTTGCAGAGATTTTATTATATTCTTTAATTGCATCTGTGATTGCAGATTCAGGTGTTGAAGAAGTTGATATTAAATTTACTTTATCAGTGAAATCTTTTGCACTATTTTGCGCATCTATATAATCTTGACGCTTCGGTATATCATTTATTTTCTGTCCATTCACTACAAAACGTTTTACTTCTGGAGCAGCAGAAGTATAATCATTGTTTGCCTTTAATAAATCAACAAAATAGCTAGGTTTGCTACTATTTTTTAAAGCTGATGCATAGCTTTTATCGATGGCTTGTGCGCTAGTAAGATTTTTTCCTTCTGAGAGATAGTCTTTAGCGTTATCTGTTGATAATTCATTTTGTACAATTAATTTTTGATTCGTACCTAATTTATTGTATTGAGGCAAAAATCCTGTTAATTTGTCAATTTGAGCAGATGTTAATAACAACTTAGGAGATGCTTCTCCAGATCCTGCCCAAGTTACTTGACTCAATAGTGGCAGATTAGCATTCTTAAATCCATCAACAACATCTGGTACTGGTTCATATTTTTTGTATGCTGTAACAGCGTTCTTATTAGCTAAATCAATTGGTGCTACTTTTGGATAATTCAAAGTTGCAGCTGTAATAGAAGGTACTTTATATGCAGGAAGCTTATTTTTTATAGTGTCATAAGCATTCGTTAGGACTCCAGCTTCAAACTGATTGATATAATCATTAAATTCTTTAGCCTTACTAATTTCATTAGCATAAGCTGCTCCAATACCAGTAATTTCAGTATTCTGAGGTACAAAATCACTTACATGATAGGTTGTTCCACCGTAATTCGTAGAATTGTCTTTAACAGTAGTATAGTTATTGTATACATTTACTAAATCTTGAGCGTAGGTTTTACTTGTCGAATTTAACGCTGCATATTGTTTTTCAATGTCAGCTGCGTCTTTAACAAGATCTTCAAGGGCTAAATATTTATCAAGGTTTGCTTGTGCAACTGCATTGTCGCTAATCAGATCTTTCAACAATGATTGTTGTGCACCAGATAATTTTTTATACGCATTGATCGTATTTAAAATGGTTGTCCCATCCGGCGTACTTGGGACTGACATTAGCAACAATTTATTTGTGCTAACGACATCTGTGTAGTAGCTTAGTTTTTTTAGGGTTGTGCTTGGGACTGCTGCTTTCGTAATGGTGTCTAAGCTACTATATTGTTTTTCTAGATCAACTGATTTCGTTGTGAAATTTTGCTTACTTAATGTTGCGACACTCTTGTTGAATGCATTCACTTTTTTTAGGTATGGCTGAATGTTCGTCCAATGTTTTTTAAGTGCTGAATAGTTTGTGACTTTCTTTTTATCTGTTTTAGATAGTTTACTATAGGCACTCAGCGCTGATTTCGTTTTTGCTATATAATCTGATTTTTTCGGATTGATAGCTTTAATCTGTGCGATCACTAAATTTGCTTTTCTATTCGCATAATAATTTAACTTGTTAACAGTTGTTTTTGGAACTGCTGCTTTCGTAATTCTGTTGAGACTGTCGTATTGTTTTTTAAGCGTTGCAACTTTTGGTGCATAGTTTTTGCTATTTAAGGTAGCTACCTTTTTGTTCAGATAATTTATCTTCTTTAAGGATGGTTGAATTTTACGCCACTGTTTTTTGAGTGTTGCGTAGTTAGAGACCATCTTTTTATCTTTACTGGATAGCTTTTTATAAGCACTTACCGCAGATTTCGTTTTCGCAATATAGTTGGATTTTTTGGGATTGATGGCTTTAATTTTTGCAATGACTGACTTAGCTTTCGCACTAATTTTTTTGGATGAAGTCTTTGTAGATGTTTTTGCATGTGCAAGCTCTGGATTTGCTGCTGTTATAAGTGTCGGTGTGATTAACACAGCAGCTATTCCCATGGAAATAAATGATTTAATACGCACTAGAATCCTCCCTTTACGATTAATATTTCAAGTTTTGATGAACACCCAATACTTGTGGGCATTATGTATTCCTTTTTAACATGAGAAATTTGTAAAAAATTCAAATTACAATTATCTAAATTAAATATTCTTATAACTTTTATATCGTCAAAAAATAACATATTTTAAGAATCCTCTATAAAGGGGGCTAAAAGTAATGTAAAATAAATAAATAAAAAAATCCCGTACATAGGCATTTGCCTTATACGAGAATATTTTTTCAACTCATAGATTTAGCCTTTTTTCTTTTACTTCTTGTCGGCGACGTAATTTTAACTCAGAAATAATAAGCGCTTCAATGATTTCATCTGTATCTAAATCAACCCCATATACAAACTCACCATTTTGCACTCTTTTCCATTTTACATCACCTTGCACAGAAATCGGTTTCGCATAGAGCACAAAGTTTAATTCAATTCGGATCAACTGAGATTCGGTTGGCAAATTTTCAGACATACCAATTTTTGCACCACTAGGGCTCAAATCTACTAAATTACAAAAATCAGATTTCGAAAAGCTTTCACTTCCAGGTTCACCCATAACTAATTTATATTCAACCTCTACTCTTCGCTCAAACACATGCCGAAATGATTCTGTACGCTTAAATTTCATAAAACACGTCACCTTCTCTATTAGATAGTTTTTATTATATAGAATTTGTTAATAGGAGGAAAGTGATTGAGTGAAAAGTAATGTAATTAAGAAATACAAATTCCACTAATTTAAATTAAACCCGCAATAATACAAGTTAACTCAATAAATAAAAATCTAATGTTTTAAAATTACAGAGTTAATTGAAAGAAAGGGAGTGCTTGAGAATGATCAATCGTGATGGTAGTATTTGAGAATTTTAGTTTGTCAAATTTTTTCCTTACAGTTAGATTTTTTTTCATTTCGAGTTTACTATACGCAAGGTTAAACAGTTTTAAAAAATCAGCATCTAGTCCATGTTGATTGGAATAAAAAATATTATTGTCAACATCTTTTTCGTCTATTAATATGAATGAGGTATTATTAACTTTTGAAGTAATAATTTCTTTTTCCTTATAATCAATTTGATTGTCATTAGTTCCTTGGAATACCAATATTTCAGCTTGGTTATCAAAGTTTTTATATATAGTGTTCAAATTTAAAGCCTTCTTATCCAGCAAAATTTCCTTTGCAAGATAATCAAATTTAATTTGAAGAATCATTTTTCCATAACTTTTAAATAAGTAACGATTGGATGTTAGATAAACAGGCTCTAACCAAGCCGAATTATCAATAATTGCGGTAAATAGAGAGGGTTCTAATCGATTACAAAGATGCAATAAATATGCCCCATGAGAATGCCCATATCCTAACACTTTTTGTTCGTCAAAAGGTAGATGATTTTCCCTTAAGATAATTTTCACCGCATCAATTGAAGTAATAAGATCTATAGCTTGCATAAAACCCATGTCATTAAATTCATCTAGAGTTTCATTGATTGTTGCTGTTAGAGGGAACTTGATTGAGAAATTAGATAGATACTTTATGAGTAGCGCTGGATTTTCTTGCACTTTAATTTGTTCATCTTTTGTCAAGTATTCCTGAGCAAATTGATCATTATTTGAAAATGTAAAAGTCTCTACATTTTGCATAAAAGAATCCCCAAAATATGTACATTGTACTGTAACCAAATTATACTGGTCTGCAAATACATCTCTCATTTTCTTGTATACATTTGAATCAATATTCCCCCCATATCCTGGTACAAGGAGTAACAACCCTGTTTCAGCTGTTACTCCTTGTGATGGAAGTGAGTAATCTATTCGCAGATTTCTTCCAGTAGAACCATTATAAATATTATAATGTGCAGGTATTATAATGCTATCTTTTTCAGCCATAATTTCCACCTTTCCCTTCCAGCAGAAACAAGCGTAAAGATTGCTTTACTTGCTCGTCCTACAGTCCATTAAAATTTAGTTCTTATTTAGTAAAGAAATTTATTACGTCCTCAACATCTTTATCAATCATTTTTGGAAATAGCGGTAAGGTCAATGCATTTTCATACCATTTCTCCGCTATAGGACATAGTCCCTTTTTATACCCCAATTGTTGATAATAAGGATGCCAGTACACTGGTATATAATGTACATGAACGCCTATATTCGCTTCGCGCATCTCTTCAAAAATTTGTTTACGTGATTTTCCAATTTGCTTCGTGTCCAATTGAACTGAATATAAATGCCAACCAGATTCTGTGTTCTCTAACTGCTTAGGAGCCTTAATATAAGGAATATCTTGTAGTAGTTCTGTATATTTAGCTGCAAGCTCTCGACGTCGCTCAATAAAACTGTCTATTTTTTTCATTTGTGAGATACCAAGTGCTGCTTGAATATCTGTCATTCGATAGTTATATCCAAGATCAATCATTTCATAGTACCAACCACCTTGTTCTTCAGCATATGGAGTATGTGTAATGCCATGACTTCTAAAAAGAATCATTTTATCATAGAATTCCTTATTATTTGTTACGATAACTCCACCTTCTGCAGTTGTTACGGGCTTAACCGGATGGAAACTAAACATTGTCATATCCGCTCTTGTTCCAACCTTTTCCCCTTTATACTCTGCACCAAGTGAATGAGCTCCATCCTCTATTACTACACAGTCATTTTTTTTTGCTACATCCATTATTGCATCAATATCAACAGGTTGTCCCGTAAAGTCGACAGGAATGATTGCTTTTGTTTTATCTGTTATTTTTTTCTCTATTTCTGCTGGATTAATATTGTATGTATGTTCATCAATATCTGCAAATACAATCGTTGCTCCCATATAACGTGCACAGTTAGCACTAGAAGCAAAGGTAATTGGAGTAGTAATTACTTCATCACCCTCACCAATTCCTGCTGCATAACATGCCCCATGAAGTGCAGCTGTACCATTTGAAAAGGCAACTGCATATTTAGCACCAACATAATTAGCGATTGTTTCTTCAAACTCTTGAATTTTTGGCCCTGTAGTCAAAAATGGTGATTTCAGTGTTTCTACAACTGCATTAATATCATCTTCTTCAATCCATTGTTGACCATATGGAAGAAATTTTTTTCTTTTTTCCATAACTTCACACGTCCTTTAAATTAAATCATCGAATCGAATCGGCATACCTGTTTTATAATCTTTTTTTGCCACTTTTCCAATCAATTTTGGATAATATTTTGGCTCTAGCCCATAACCTGGTCGAACAATACGAATATTTTCTTCTGTAAATTTTTCACCTGCTTGAATGTCCTGTGATACATAGATAGAACGTCTGAATTTCAGTGAAGCTTTCTCTTTTTCTGTTGGTCCATATGTAATTTGTCCAATAGATTGCCATGCACGTTCTGTTTCTTTTACTAGCAGCTTCATTTCAGCCGGCTCCATTGAAAATGTAGAATCCACGCCACCATCTGCACGTGATAAAGTAAAGTGCTTTTCAACTACAGTAGCACCTAAAGCTACAGCAGCTACAGCAACGCCAGTACCCATCGTATGGTCTGACAAACCGACTTGAACATTTAACATCTCTCTCATATGAGGGATTGTAGAAATATTCGTATTTTCTGGTGTTGCAGGATATGTACTTGTACACTTCAATAAAATTAAATCTTTACACCCTGCATTTTTGGCTGTACGTACCAACTCATCTATTTCTGCTACTGTTGCCATACCAGTTGATACAATCATTGGTTTACCAGTTGAAGCAACCTTCTCAATAAGCGGGAGATCTGTATTTTCAAAAGATGCAATTTTATACATAGGTACATCTAATGTCTCTAAAAAATCTACCGCTGTATTATCGAACGGTGTACTAAATGGAATCATCCCTAATTCACGTGCTCTATCAAAAATCGGCTTATGCCATTCCCAAGGAGTGTAGGCTTCATTATATAAATCATATAACTTTCTGTTTTTCCAAAGGCTTTCTTTATCAGCAATCATGAAATCATCTGTATTTACATTTAAAGTCAGTGTATCTGCTGTATAAGTTTGAATTTTAAGAGCGTGAGCACCTGCTTCAGCCGCTGCTTCTACAATTTTTAAAGCTCTTTCTAATGATTGATTATGGTTGCCAGACATTTCTGCAATGATAAATGGTCTATACTCTTTTCCAATATGATATGGACCAACATTAATTAACTCCATATTATTTCTCCTCTAATTGTTGTTTAATCTGTTCTTTATGATTTTCCCATTCATTCTTAAACATGCTAAATATATGGACATCATAAAAATCTCCTTTTTTTAAAACATGCTGTCTTAAAACCCCGTCTTTTGAAAATCCAAGTTTTTGATGAAAACTCAGGCTAATTTTATTGAAGGATAGTACTTCTGCACACAATTTTCGAAGTTTCAAATCGTTAAACAAGAAATTTATAGCCGTAAATCCTAATAAAGTTCCCATACCTTTTGGAGCCTGAGAATTTCCTATATAAAAACCCCATTCTCCTATATTCGCTTCACGATTTAGATAAGTAAATTGGATAACCCCCATAGGTAAGCCATTATAGCAAAACACTTTTGCTATCTTATCCCCCTGATCTAAACTCTCTATCCATTTTCTATGTTCATCTAACTGAATTATATTGCTATTAAACATCATTTCTCTTATCTGTTTTTGATTTCGCCACTCCAAAACTAGTTGTACATATCTTGGTTTAATATCTTCTAGGGAACAAAGTCTTAAATTTAGCATATATCATCCCTCTTTTTTTAAATTCCTTAAAATCGATAAAAGTGGCTTTTGTTCAACTACATTTTTATTAATGATTTTTTTCATATTCATGCTTAATTCTTTTAAAATTGAGTCATCCTTTAATACCTTTTCAACCGCATTATAAATATCTTCTTCATTTGAATATGAGGATTTACCCAGGAACATAATTGCATGTTCATCATTCAATGCTTGAGCAATTTCATCTTGATTATCAGCAACAGAGATAACTAAACTAGGTAAATTTAAAAATGCCCTTTCCCATGTAATAGTACCTCCAGCCCCTAGTGAAAATGTAGCTTTAGACATGAGTTCAGCCATATTGTTTATTTGACAATAATAGTGACAATTATTTATTTCCTTACAAAAATCCTCTATTAAAATCTTATTCTTATTATTATCTCCTACCACAACATCTATAGAAAAATGATATTTTTTAGAAAGTTTTTGTAATGCAATCAATGCCTTTTCTGTTTCATTCGTAGCATCTACAGATCCAAAAAACACAAAAATCCTTTGATTTCCTTTTTGGAATTTACTTATTTTAATGTTCCAAAATTCATCTCTTAATAAAAGATAATTGGGACCAAGACATAAAATGCAATTTTCCGGAACTAAATTTTTATATCTTCCCTGAAAATTTTTATAGTAATTCTGATCTAATAAAACATCACAATCATGTACTCGATTAGCTAAGTCATCAATAACCATTAACTTTTTTGTATGATTTCTTAACTTTCCTTCCCATTTTTTATCTAAGGAATAATGGTCTACTATTAGTAAATCAGCCAAATTATCATTTATTATTTGGCTTGTTTCTGAAGCATCCTGTGACCAATTTTCTTTTGTCCATCCCCAAACATTATTATTAAAAATCTTGGGTAACTCTTGAACATTAAATCCTTGATTACAAATATAATCAATCATATGCCCTTCTACATTTCGACAAATAAAAGTAACTTGCATACCTTCAGCCTTTAACTGTTTGGCTAACGTAAGACACCGCATAATATGACCAGAACCTATTTGAATGGATGCATCTGTACGAATGTATACGTTCAATCAATTCACCTCATATCTTTTTTTGTTCAATATGAGAATTAATTTCAAACCACTTTGGATTTTCTTTCATTAATAAAATAGCTTCCTCAAATGTAAAATCATCTTCTCTTCCATTGAATCTTTTTAATATATTTTGCACTAATTGCAAATCTTCTTTTGTATCAACAGTCCAACGATATTTACTATAATCTACATTTTCTTTAAATGAACCAACAGAAAATTGTTCTGGATGTGTGTATATATAAGCTGTTACATGCTCTCTATCACGTGGGAGAGTAGCTTCATGATAAGCTACATCTAACGTTTTTTTCGAGAAAACCTCTGTATCTAACCCCCGTGGATACGTACGTTCAATTGTATTGGAAACGTAATTAAACTGATTCTCTAAATAATATTGAATTGTCTTATCTACTATATCTGGATCAATAATTGGACAATCCGATGTCAAGCGAACAATTACATCCCCACCAAATTGTTCACTTGCTTCATAATAACGCGCTAAAACATCATTCTCTGATCCTCTAAAAAAAGATACATTATATTTCTTACAAAAATCTTCAATTAAATCATCTTGTTTTTCTATAGTTGTTGCTATAACTAGTTGATCTATTAGCTTTGAATGTTTCAAACGATTAATTTGATGAAGTAATAAGGGTTTTCCATTTACTTCTTTTAAAATTTTCCCTGGTAAACGAGTAGAACCCATACGAGCCTGAATAATTGCTATTACTGTCATACGATTACCTCCAAAAGAAAAATGTAGTCAGTGACTACATTTCCTTTACCAATTCTCTAAGTTCTTCAACTGACAACCACTGAGTATTTTCATTACTTACATAATGGAATCCTTCCGATAATGGTTTAGAACCTTCTGCATTTTTTGATGACCACCATTGAAATTCGGGTTGAATAACATAGTAGTCATCAAATTCAACTGTATGACGGGCATCATCTTCAGTAATCATTGCTTCATGAAGTTTTTCCCCTGGACGAATACCAACAATTTTAATTTCACATTCTGGGCCGATTGCTTTGGCTAAATCCGTTACTTTCATACTTGGGATTTTTGGTACGAATAATTCTCCACCATGCATACGTCCTAAATTATCAATAACAAATTGAACGCCTTGATCAAGGGTAATCCAAAAGCGTGTCATACGTTCATCAGTTACTGGAAGGACTCCCGTTTCACGCATTTTTTTGAAGAAAGGCACTACACTTCCTCGACTACCAACTACGTTACCATAGCGTACAACAGCGAATTTAGTATGTTTATCTCCAACATAAGCATTTGCAGCAATAAATAATTTATCTGATGCAAGTTTCGTCGCACCATATAAATTAATTGGACTACATGCTTTATCTGTAGAGAGAGCTATCACTTTTTCTACTCCACGGTCAATGGCAGCTTCTACAATATTTTGTGCACCATGTATATTTGTTTTAATAGCTTCAAAAGGATTATATTCACATGCACCTACATGTTTCAATGCAGCAGCATGTATTACAATATCTACTCCATCAAATGCACGATACAAACGATCTTTATCACGTACATCGCCTATAAAGAAACGTATACGAGAATCAGTAAATTCCTGAGCCATTTCATATTGTTTTAATTCATCACGACTAAAAACAATGATTTTTTTTACACCTAATGTCAAAGCTTTACGAATAAATTTTTTGCCAAAGGAACCCGTTCCTCCAGTTACTAACACAACTTTATCTTCTAGAACGCTCATAATATGTACTCCATTTCATGATGTTAAAATTTATATCATATTTTTCTATTATTCAAGTATTTTATCGGTAACTTAATCAAAAAATTAATGTATTTTTAGACACTAAGTACAATAATACTAGAAATTAATTATTCCCTTATTTAAAGTATGAACTGTTCAAAAACATATTAAAATATTGGATCTACTTTTTAATAGATCCAATAGAACATATAAGAATTAAACCTTTTCATCAAAAATTTTTCCGAAAATCTTTTGTAATTCATAATAAGTATCCAATATTTTCTTAGGAGGAATCTCTTTAATGACTTCATCGGTTTGAGCATTCACAACTTCAACATAATATTCTTTAAGGCCATCATGAAACACAAACTTTGAATTACGATTTTGAATTTCTGCAAATTGGTTCAATTTATTGACAGTCAGTTGTACTATTTCTTTCATTTGTTCGTCAGATTTCTGTTTACTCGAATTTTCAGCAATAGACTGTCCTTTAACAAAGCTGCTTGATGTTAAATCAGCATATTTACTATTAATTGGTGACGTATCTACTATATTTGAAACCTTCAAACAATCAGCTCCCTAATAACAAGTAATTATTTTTTACCATCATAGTAAATTCCGTTGTTATAGTTAATCTGGTTATATGGATCAAGATACTTTATTTCATCTTGTTTCATTTTCTTTAAATGTAAAATATCAGATTTTATACAATCTCTTAGTTCAATAAGGTTAGTGGTGATATTCCGATCAATTTTTAGTAAAAGTTCATGGTTTTCTCCATCAACAAAAGGATTAATATTATGTTCTTTTAAACCTTTAGCAATGTTCACTCTCTGATTTAGTAATTCATTTAGTTTAGTAATATACTGGCTTCGTTCTTCTAAATCAGGAGTTCTTTTTAAATATTTTAGTAACTCCATTGAATTTTGCAAAAAATGATCCAGTCCTTCACTCATATTTTGTCACCGATATTTTGTTTTTGACGATTTATTTTTATAACTTCTTTCCATGTATCTCGAAATTCAGTGACTAGTCCTTCTATTTCCTTTAAGATTTCAATATCATTTTTTAAATTTGCTTCAATTAGACGTCTATGCATGTATTCATATAAAGGAAGCATTTGTTTTGAAATTTCATATTTCATATCTAAGGTAGCCATCAGTTCAGAAATAATTGCTTGTGCCTTTTTGATATTTTCATTTGTTTTTTCTTTATTTTTTTGTTCAATTGCTTTTTCGCCTTGGTGGATAAACTTTATACATCCATTGTATAACATTAGTGTTAATTCACCTGGTGAAGCCGTATAAACACTATTTTGCTTGTATACATCATATGCTGATTGAATTGCCATATGGATACTCCTCTTTTTTAATATTACGCAAACATAGATTGTACTGAATTTGCTTTTGAAATAGCCGTTTCCATTGCAGTAAATTGATTCCAATAACGATTTTCAATACTTTTTAATCTGTCTGTCCAATCATCAATTTTTGATTTCAAACTAATCATTTGTGTACCTAAAGAATAAGTATTTTCAACGGAATCTTTTTTTCCTGCTACTTTTTCAATCGAGTCCATCCCTGATTTTAGCTCATCTCTAACTTTAGACACTAATCCGTCTGTACCTGTAAACATACTCACAACAGAATCTGGATCCGCTTCAATAGCCTTTCGGAGCTTTGTTTCATCAATCTGTAATTTACCACCATCTTTATAGGTTTTAGTTGTGGTTACACCTATTTGGAAAAGGTAGTTATAAGTTCCTTGACTACCCAATTTAGAAGACATTGTACTTCTTAAACTATTTGTTACCCCTTCTAAATAAGTATCACTTTTTAAAATACCTGCTTTTGCTTTTGTCTCCCAAGCAGTTATTTCTGATTCTGACATTTCTGCTTTCTGTGCATCTGTTAATGGTGGATAATTTAAATTTTTCTTTTCAGTTGTAGCTGTTCTCATTGAACTAATTAAATCATTATAACTGTTAACGAAAGATTTTACCTTATTTACAACCGCATCTACATCTGCAGAAGATGATATTGTTACATTTGATGAATTATTATTATTATTTAAAGTTAAGTTATAACCGTTTAGTGTAAATGTATTTGAGGTTGGCTTCATTGTAATACCATTAACATCCACACTCGCATTTGTTCCATTTTGAACTAAACCGGTTCCTGAAAAGCCAAAGCTAGAAAAAATACCCGTATTTTCAACAGAACCTGCTGGTATTTTATCAGGGGGTGTATTGATGATTTCTGTACCAAAACCATCTAACTTATTTTCTCCAGTAGCATTAGTAGTTAATGATAATGAATTACCAGAAAAAAGCGCTGTTACCCCTGCTCCAGAACTATTAATATTTTTTACAAACGAATCAATAGTATCAGATGAACTATACTTTAAGGTAGTAGCCTTCATTGAACCATCATTTTGGAGTACATTTAGTGTAAAATATCCATTTGCTTCATTAATACCAATATCAGATAATTTCGAACTTCCAGTTATACCAGTATAAGCAGGATCAATAGGATTAGAATTACTTTTATTTGTTGCAACAGAAATGTTTGAAAGTGTTAAACTACCTGATGCACTAGAAGTTGCAGAAACACTTACTGAAGAATCGGAACTAGTAGCCTTTTTTGTAGACCAACTAGAAGTTAAGGCATAATTATTAAATAACTCATCTCTTAAGCTTGATAATTTACTATAGAAATCTCTATAGCTGTCTCTCTTCCAGCCATAGGTTTGATATTGTTGCTGCAACTTTTCTTTTGAAGCACTTTCAGCTTTCATTAATTTTTCTACAATCGATTCTGTATCAATCCCAGAAGCTAAACCCGTATAACGTCCATTAGCAGTTTGTAAATAAGAATACTTTGTTGAAGAAGTATTGTTCGAAGAAACAGTTGAAGTCATTAAAATTCCTCCTCTATTACTTTATTAATTATTATTTGTATCGGATTTATTTTCTTATTCTATAGTTTAAATTGTTTTATAAGTAAATTAAGATATTCGGTTACTTCATCTACTTCAAAAAGTATTTTTTTTGAATTCATATATCGAGCTCCTTTAATACTTGCACCTTTTAATGAAGTATTAATAAACTCTACATCATCATATTTTGGAATCTCTTTTTCAAAAAAGCTTCGATAATAATTCCACGATCCAGATGTTTCAACTTCTTTTCCTTCATTTGAAATAGTTTTAAATATGGAACTTATATTATTCTTAAATTCGACATTCGAAGATGATTGATTTGAATGATTTTTCCCATCAATATACGCTAAGTCCTGTCCTACAAATATTAAACTTTTACACCCCATAAAAAGTAATAAACTAAATCCCATGTTTGCTACAGAACCGCCTGTTTCAAGTAGGTTTATGTCATTTTTTTTTGCAAAGTCCTCAGCTAACTGTACTCCTTTTTGAAATAACATTACTTTTAATGGTGTATCATGTAAAACAACCTTTGGATATACCGTTGATGCAAAAAATAATGGTATTTTTAATTCTGTATTTTCAATTTGATCGTAAACACTTGGATTAGGATCTATAATAATTAATGCATCAGGTTCTATAGCATTACTTTGTAACGTTTTATATGCTGCTCCAACAGCTAGTATAAAGTACTTTCCCTTTGCTCTTTTCAAAAAGTCAATCTCATCATCTAGGCTGGGACCTGCAGCAACCAGTATTGCTTTTTTTCCTTGCAATATATTTTTTAACGGCATCATATTATAGAGATAATTTTTTATATTCATAGTGAAATTATCATTTAATAAGTCTCGTGACTTTAAAGTATTTCTGTTGATAATAATTGATTGAAATACTTCTTTAAAATGCTTATCTTCTAGAGTTTTGTACCATGTTGGTAAAATAATAATTTGATCTTCATCATCAGATAAGGTTAAACGCTGCCAATCAGTTATAAGTTTTAATCTTGGATGATTAAATAAATTTTTTAAATCTATTTTTTTCTTTACTTCGTTTATTAGAGAAAGATTATTTTCGAATACAATTATTTCTTTAGTATCTAATTCTAAAAGTTTTTGGGCATGATAACCCAATCCAAGTCCAAACAAAATATATCTCTTTTTATCATTAACTAACTGAGATAATAAAAACTTTTCTACATCTTTATCTGGATTATATTTACTATAATAACAAAGACCGTTTACCTCTATATTTAAAACACCATTTTTTGAATAAAAAAAATGTAATTTACTTTTTGTGTTCATCATTATGCTTCTATTCTTTTGAATTTTTCATTTTGACACTTTTCGAAGATTGGCTGTAATTCATATTCAAATAAATCCGCAACGTACACAAAATCTTGTTTGTCTAAACTTTCGTTAATCTCAATCAAAAAAGGTACTGCTTCTCTCACATGTGATTGAATAGTAAAATTATGGTGAAGCATTAATTCCTCTACTTTAACTAGCCAATCAATTCCTTCTGTGAACTGATAGATCTCTTGCAAGGCTTCTGAAGTATTATCCTCTCTTAAATGATCACTAATATTTTGACAACCTTTAACTACGTTTTGAATGTATTCATAATAGGATTGTTGTGTTTCAAATACTATCTTTTCCATTTAAAATTCCATCCTTTGTTTGGTATTGTTTTAGAAATTTTTGAATAATGTCTTTAGAAACTTTTAGCGTATCTATAAATTCAGTGTATAAAAATTCATTTTGATTATATACACGTTTAAATTCTTGTTCCTTGGTTTCATCTGCAGCTGCTGGGAATTCTGTCAATACTGCTAAATTTGCTTTTTCCATAATTCTAGATAAATTTAAATTTGAAATATTTTCTTCTATTAATTCCTCGTTTTTATCAAGTTGCTTTATTGTCTTACTTTCAAAAAATTGTTTATATTGATCTCTCTTTAATACCAATAAACTATCCTCTAGTAATTTTATTGTTTGATCAAACAGTGGTAGTTGATTTTCCCAATAATCTAAATAGGCTATTGACTGCGTATTTTTTTTAAATGGCAAATCAATTAAAGGAACTTTATGACAACAATTTGTTTCACAAAATTCTTTAAAAGATAACTGATGCATCCCTTCTATTTTCGCTCCACCTTCAGTACAATTAAAAACTTCTCTATCTTTTAATAGAATAGACATTGTTAATTCAAAATCGTTTTTCATAGTAATAAATGGTGCATCACTATATACCTTTTCGCCATAATACCCTTCAATTTCTATTTTCCTTTTTTCTATTTCTTCTTTGCTTAATATTTTTGCGCCCTTATTATTGGATGCATGCGATTGATTGTTGGTATAAGCTAAGTCTTGACCTATCAAAGCAATTTTCCCAGTAGTAATATAGGAAGCAATTGTTAGACAAAAAACTGCAACACTACTTCCTCCACTCACAATGACAAGAGGGTCTTTAATTACCTGTGCTAACTCAGAATTCACACCTTCCCCTTCACTCCCAAAGAAAAACGAAGGTGCTTTAAAGTGCTCCCGAATTTCGTATTTAGACGTTAACCCATACATAAACATTATTTCATCAGTATATAAGTCTTTGAAATGATTTAAATTAGGCTGTCCACCATCAATGCTAACAACTAAATCTGGCACTATATTAGCTGCCAGTAACGAATTTATCGTTGAACCTGCAGCTATTAACAGCATCTTATCTCTATATTGCTTAATGTACTTTAATTGTTTAGTCAATGAAGGTCCACCAGACGCTATTACGATTGGGCAATCGTATTTATCCTTTAATTCTTTGATTGAATAATCTTTTGTTGCAAAATATAAATTATGGACAATGTTTTCAAACCATTGATTTGCAAAATGATTTATTGTATTTCTCGCTACTTTGTTTGAAATAACTTGATTTTTAACAAATTTAGCGATATCTAAATATTTATCTTGATCAATTTTGTCGTAATTTGGTGATTTAAGTAAGACAGCAGGTTCTGTAATATCAATATATTTGGCCAACAAAAGTTGGACATTCTCTATATCATTCTTATCTATATATAATATATCTGATCTTTTTTCTTCAATAGCTAAAAATGGTTCAATAATAATTAGCTTTTCTTTATGTTGAAAGTGTTTTAATAATTCTAGCGCAAAATATCCTAATCCATATCCATATAATATGTGTGTCTTCCCTGCAACATAATTAGATTTTGCAAATTTCTCTGCCTCTCTTATTGGATTGTAACTACTATGTATAAAATATCCATCAATCTTCATTGTCTTATACTCTGTCTTAGTAGGTAGTATTTCTATATTCATAATATCACCTCCTATAGTTTATCGACTAAAGTATAAAAAAATAAAGGATACTTGTTGTTTAAACAAGTATCCTTTATAGAAAAGTATCAGATTATTTAAGTAATGAAAGTACACCTTGAGGTTGTTGGTTTGCTTGAGCAAGCATAGATTGAGAAGCTTGTAGCAAGATGTTATTTTTAGTGAAAGCTGTCATTTCTTTTGCCATATCAGTATCGCGGATACGTGATTCAGCATTTGTTAAGTTTTCTGAAGTTGTGTTCAAGTTGTTAACTGTGTGTTCTAAACGGTTTTGGATAGCACCAAGGTTAGCACGTTGAGTAGAAACAGCTTTGATTGCTTTATCAATTTGACCGATTGCATTACTTGCAGCAGCGTAGTTTGTTACTTTTAAAGCATTAACACTAATTGCAGCAGCGTTCATTGTTTTAATTGTAACAGTAATTTTTTGACCATCATTTGCACCAATTTGAAGGTTTTTAGAAGCAAATGAACCTGTTAATAAGTTTTGTTTGTTGAACTGTGTAGTTGAAGCAATACGGTTAATTTCAAAAGTTAATGCATTTACTTCTGATTGAATAGCTTGACGGTCTTGAGTTACGTTTGTATCATTTGCTGCTTGTACTGATAATTCACGCATACGTTGAAGAATATCAGAAGTTTCGTTAAGTGCACCTTCAGCAGTTTGGATTAAAGAGATACCATCTTGTGCGTTTGTAGCAGCTTGGTTTAAACCGCGGATTTGACCACGCATTTTTTCAGAGATTGCAAGTCCTGCAGCGTTATCACCAGCGCGGTTAATAGAATAACCTGAAGAAAGTTTTTCTAAGTTTTTAGAAGCGTTTTCGTTGTTGATACGTAATGCATTGTTTGTGTTTAATGCTGCGATATTGTGTTGAATTCTCATTATGAGATTCCTCCTTGAATTTGTTTTTCCACGTCCTTGTGGTTGCTTGGCTTTATGCCTTACAATACTTTTATCGTATCTATTTTATAATGTTTAATAGTTTTTATTATTTTTTTTTATTTTTTCCATAAAGCTAGCTGAAACATTTAAGGCTTGTTTATTTTCCAATTGTATAGATTCAAAAACCTCTGAACGATAAACTTTGATAGATTTTGGTGCAGTAATCCCTAAACGTATTAGATCACCCTCCACCCCTACAATCTTTACCTCAATGTCATCGCCAATCATAATCGACTCACCTTTTTTTCTAGCTAATACTAGCATTAAACAACACTCCCCTTCATGTGCTGTATTGGATAATGCAGAGGATACTTTTCGTTATCCTGAAGGACAATTTGTTTAGCCTTTCTTGAATTAATATTAATAACAATAGGTGCAAGTAAATTCATCGTTGACTCTTCAAAAGGTTCCTTAACCGATACAATGACGTAGGTCAAAACATCATCAGTTTTGAAAATGTTCAGTTCACTTTTTTCTGTATCAGTCAATTCAAAGCTATATGCTGGATTAATAATAAATGGATCTGCGACAATAAATCCTAGCGATGATTCTGTTACAGATTGAAGTACTAAAAATGGCAGATCTTTTCCTAAGCTTAATAGCACGTATTTTTGTTGATTTGGAAAACCTGGAATCCCTTGCTCAAAGAAAATTATTTCATCCTCTTGAATCTCTACAGAACCTAAAAATTTTGTATTAATCTTCATCTTTTAATCCTTTCTATTTGACAACATCAATTGTAATAGATGGTTTTTGTACTAAGAATGTTTCAACATCCCATGGTGTATATGTAATCACAGGCTTATTTGTTTGTACATTAATTTTAACTTTACTAGGTGTATAGTTAATGGATAAAGTTCCAGGTGTATTTTCTATTTTAACTGAATCTACTGAAGGTATAAATTTTATCTCAGATTCAACTTTTTTAGGTCCATACCTTTGTTTAGCAATTTGAGAAATAACATTTCCTTTGTGTTTTAAATCCATCATCTGATTGCCCTCTTGAACCGTACGTGACATCCCCTCTTTAACTGCTTGAAGTGCTTGTTCTGCGTTAATCTTTATTGCACGTGGGGCAGAATATAGTCCAAGATCTTCTCGAGCTTGAGTCGAATCTACCTCTAAATGGCCACGAGTAGTGCGAATTTCCAAAACACCTTTTGGCTGTTCGATATCTTGAACTGCTTTGGGTTGTTCAATATCCACCTTCGCTTCTGTTATTTTCAAATCAATTTGTGCTCTAGTGGTGTGAATTTCTAAACGAGGTATATTCAAAAGAATCACTCCCCTTCTAAAAAACTCCCGTATTTCTACGAGAGTTTCTTTAAAATAATTTCGAATTCTATTTCATAAAGTCAACTAAAGTAGATTGAATAATTGAAGATCCTACTGAAAGTGCTGCATTATGAAGTGATTGTTGTGTCATATACTGCGTAATTACTTTTTCATATTCAACATCTTCATTTTTTGACAACTGATTGGTTGATATAATTTCCTGTGCAGATAATCTATTCGACATCATATCAAGTCTATTTTGTCGAGCACCTACATCAGCTCGAGAAGATAACACATCATCTTGCAAACTTGAAGTCGTTGTTAAAAATGCTCCGATTTGATCCGAGGTTGTAGCTGGATTATCTAATGCATCACTTAAGTTACTCATCGCGGTATCAATGTTTTGAAATAATTGTGCACTTGCAGAATTTACGTCGATTGTCACACCATCAAAAATTTCTATATTAACACTTGCATTACTAGTGTTAGTTGTAAGATTTCCATTAGAATCAAATAATGGTTGTGAAGTCTTTGTGCCATTAAATAAATATTTATCCCCAATTTGGGTATTCCCTAAATCCTGAATTTGTAGACGTATTTGTTTTATTTCAGATGAAATTTTATTTCGATCTTCCGAAGTTAATGAATCCGTTGATGCTTGAGTAACTAATTCCTTCACGCGATTTAATGCATCTCCTACTTGTCCAAGTGCATCATCTGTCGTGTCTAACCAGTTTGTTGCTTCATTTGCATTTGCTGTGAATTGATTTATTTTACCTAAAGTAGTGCGGTAACCCATACCCTTTGTTGCAACAACTGGATCATCTGATGGTCGATTAATTTTAGAACCTGTGTCCAATTGATTTTGATATGTGCTTAATTTTTTGTAACTATTTGAAAGATTATTTAATAGATTATTCGAAAGCATTGATTGTGTTACACGCATATTAGAAAACCTCCTATAGTCCTACTTTTCCCATACCATTAATAATTTTATCCAACGTTTCATCAACTACAGTAATCATACGAGCAGATGCATTGTATGCCTTTTGAAATTTAATCATATCTGTCATCTCTTCATCTAATGAAACGGAACTTACTGAAGCACGATTATTTGATATGGATAATTGAATAGTAGTAGAATTTGATACCATTTTATTCGCTTGTTGACCATCAGTTCCTAACTGACCTATAAGCCCTTGGTAGTATGTTTGAGCGCTCGCACCATCTAAATTCCCAACTTTAGCTGTAATCTTACTCCCATCTGCTAATTCCAAGTTTTTCGTAGTGCCATCAAGTGATAAAGATTTGATATTTGAAAGTAAAATTGCCATATCCCCATTACCTTCTTCACCTTGACGTGAAGATGCAGCTATTAGGTTAAGATCATTTACAATTTTATCATTAACTTTAATATTTGCAGCAGAGATACTGTTGCTTCCAGCTGTACCATCACCATTATTGTCGACAAAGAAGTTAAGACCTGCAGCTGAAGCTGTAGCTCCATTTGCCAATGTAAATCCTTGTGTATGAATAGCATTAAATGTCTCTGCAAATTGTTGAGCTAACTTATCCAATTGTTCAAGCTTATCTATATAAAGACCATCAGCCGCTGGTGTCCCTGTACCTGGTGCTACATTTGGCCAAGTATAAGTAGTTGTAGTAACTGGTTTTCCGTCTGCTCCAGTTGTTGTTGTTGTACTCTTTGTTGCTATTGAATCATCTGCATATCCATATGCATGAACTAAAGAAATCATTTTTCCTGAACCCATGTCTAATTGTTCATGAGAAATATTAGTACTTGTGCCTCCAAAATTCACACCAAAATATGTGAATGGTGAAAAATCTTCTGAAGCGTTAAAGGCACCATTTGCATAACTCACATTACCTGAGGCATCTGTAGTTTTGTTATACCCATTCGCTGTAATAGTTGCAGCTTGGTTTTTGTTAATGACTTGAACTTTTGTTCCATCATTTAATTTGATATAAACATTCATAGAACCTTCTGCAATAGCTAATGAATTACCACCGGATTTTGTGTAATCAACTGCTACATTGAAGTATTCAGAAAGTTGATCAACCAGTTGATCACGAGCATCGTATAGATCGTTTGGTAAATAGCCGTTTGGTTCAATATTCCCGATTTGTTCATTTAAACTTGCGATTTGTTTTAAGATAGAGTTAACGTTATTTGTTTCTACATTTATTTCATTCTTTAGGTTTGATTGAATTTGTGTTAGTTGTTTGTTGATATAGTTGAACGAATCTGCAAGTTGTTTACCACGTTGTACAACTACTGCTCGAGCTGATGCATTTCCGGGATTCGTGCTTAAATCTTGTAATGATGAATAAAAACTATTATATGCAGCGTTTAGTCCATATTCAGACGGCTCTGATAATATATCTTCCATTTGAGATATGGAGTCCGCCTTAGAAGACCAATAACCTAATTTTGTTGTTTCTTGACGATATTGGTTATCAATAAATTGGTCACGAATTCGTTGTACAGAACCAGCTTGAACACCCGTACCTAAAAAACCTGGTATTTTAGGTGCGTTCATCCCAACACCTGGGAAACCCATTGTTGGTTCCATATTGACTCGTTGTCTTGAATAACCAAGTGTGTTCGCATTTGAGATATTATGACCTGTAGTATAAAGAGCAGATTGCTGAGTGTTAAGACCTCGCTTACTTGTTTCCAGTCCCATAAATGTGGAGCTCATTCTTTTACCTCCTATGTAAAGCTGCAATAAGCAGTTGTCTGTGTATCATGTTTTATCTATATTTTTAATCGGATGTAATTGGTAATTTTGAAGACGTAATCTGCAATTATCATCAATCTAATTTATTCAGAAAAAAAGCACCTTTGATGAGAGGTGCTTTTATGCTTGTGAGTCAAAATGTGTTTGCTGCATACGATTGCCACGTGATTGTGTTTTTGAGTAGTTAATTTGATCAGGTTGTGGGCGTAGTAAATCCAATGTCATATTGACGAATTGTAGTGATTGGAAAATCATTTTTTGGTTTAAGTCGTTTTGATTTTTTAGTCGATCTATGACAAGCATTAGTCTTTTTCGTACTTCTTCTAATTTTTCTTTTTCTTGCAGTTCATCAGCTGCTTCCATTACATCGGCAACTGTAGCTAGACCAGATGGAGCAATCCCCTTAGCTCCTAGGTAATCCGTTACCATTTTCTGGCGTTGTTGCTCGAGCTGTGAAATCGCAGCTATATGGGCCTGCTCATCTTTGAGCATTTGATCGAGTCCATCCATGTCTCCAACCTTAATCAGCTCTGTTTTATGATAAGAAAGCTTGAGCAGACTCTTATGCATTTTTTCGAGTTTATCCATGATAGATAGTAGTGGATCAATCGACATGTCTTATACTCCTTTTTCTCATCGACGGTAATAGTTAAAAATATCTGTTGCAAGTTTTTGAGCGTCTACTTGGTAATTGCCAGTTTGAATCTGTTCCTTTAGTTGCTGAACACGCTCAGCTCTTTCATCTGCATAACTTTTAATTCCTTGAAGGTCTTTAGCAGCTGAAGAAATTTCTAATTGATCTGTTACATTCAGTGTACTTTTCTTAACTTGCTCCGTCTTTAACGATTGGTTTTGATACGGGTTTACCTTATTTACACCGTAGTTATAGATTTTCATCTCAACGACCTCCTTTCGTTCGTTTCGTTGTCTACACATTATTTCGGATAAGTTTAGATGATGTTAAGTAAAATAGAAGAAACGCGAAAGACATACTAGTGATTAAATAGCTATATAGGGCTATTTTCCTTTCAAAAATAAATCTCCATACAAATCATATGTATGGAGACTTAGGTCTTTATTTTCTTTTACGGTCTGCTAAATAAGTAGCTTTGTCATTTTTGGCAATATTCTCTCTGAATTCCTGAGCTGCTTCAAACTTATTAAGATTCGATTTCAATTCTTTCGTACAACTTTCGCATAGTTTCCCTTTAGTCGTTAAATGACCGCAGTTATCACATGGGTATCCTAAATTAGGGAATAAAGCGGGTTGTAATCTATTTTTTTTAACCCATTTATATAATAGCTCTTTTTCTACTCCCGTTGCTTCAACAATTCGATCTACTGTTGCTGCACGGTTTTCCCTTCTACGTAAGAAGCGGTAAACTTCTTCATATAATTTTTCTTCATCTAGTGCACATTTAGGACAAATCTCTCGAACACCAGTATAGTTAAAGAAACTTTCACACTTCGGACAATTTCGTAACTCCCCCATTTATTGTACCTCCATCTCTATTTATTTATATTGTCGACGTAACTATATGAGATTTTATAGATTATCTTAATAGTAAGCTTATTTTCTGATTACATCATAACAAAAACATAGGACTTTGGATACTTAATAAGTAAAAGTTTAGGAATTTGTCATTATACGTTTCATCCTTGGATGAGAGTAAACGAAGATACCTTTTTTGCCCCTGCTTCTAGTAATAATGATTTTGCATGTTTCAGCGTAGTCCCAGTTGTGACAATATCGTCTATTAGTAGATAGTGAGTTGCTTCTACTTTAGCATTTGCCTTTAATTTAAAAAGTTGCTCTGATTGTTCCCTCTCTATTTTCGATTTACTCGATTGAGTAATCGATGATTTTTTCTCTAGTAAATGAGTATAGGGAATATTGGCTGCATTGAGTAGTTCGTCGATATGTGCAAATGTTCTTTCCTTTAGTTTTTCGGGATGCATTGGAATGGGTACAATAATGGCTTGTTGTTCCTTTAAGTATTGATGAATTTGCTCACGAAATACTTCAGCTAGTACAACATCCTTCAAAAATTTATAGCGATGCAAAAAATCTTTCATTGGTTCATTGTAATGATATAAAGCTGTAATATCTTTATATTTTTGTTGCTCTAGAGTTAAAGCTTCAAATTTCAGCATGCATTTTTCACAAGTAACGGGTTCAACTGTTTTGGTGAGGAGCTTGTTCCAAGTAATTCGAATTTGTAAAGGCCTGCAGCATAGATAACAATACGTTAATTGGTTGGAGTTACTGATGTCAGCACCTCCATATCATTTAGCTTTAGGATTGTATTCCTTGCTTCATCCATTTCAAGTGTGATGCCGTGGTGGAAGAATACTAAATCTCCTGTTGGGCGATCAGCTGATCGACCTACACGACCACCTATTTGAATCAGTGCGCTTGCTGTGAAAATCTCACTTTCCGCTCCAACTATTGCAACTTGTACGTTTGGAATGGTGATTCCCCGTTCAAGAATGGTTGTTGTTAATAGACCTGGAACCTTTTTTTGACGAAGTGCAAGTACCTTCTCTTTACGATTGGGATCTTCTGCATGGACCGCTTCAATTTGTGGATGCAAATTTTGAAACAAAGGAATTGCTTTTTCCATAAGTTCAATGGTTGGGAAAAATACGAGAAAGGGTTCTTCCTTCGTAAGTCGGGTATTAATCCAATCTATTAATTTTCCGGGAATCCTTCCTTTTGTCATTTGTTTTTGATAATTAAATAGCGACTCATAACGTGGCACAGGAAGTGGATGACCATGATATCTTCTAGGAATAAAAGAATAACCACCTTTTAATTTTTTTATCGTTTCAATGAGTTGATCAGATGGTGTTGCAGTTACAAATAATATGGGTGCTTGTGATTTCTTCGCTTTCTGAACTGCTTGTTGCAATGTCTCATCAAACGTATAAGGAAATGCATCTGCTTCATCGACTATCACAACATCAAATGCCTCTTTAAATCGATAGAGCTGATGTGTCGTTGCAATAATTAGTGGCGAATAACGTTTTTCTACTGTTGCTCCACCATATAATGCTTGTACAAAAGTATACGGAAATACTTTTTGAATTCTTGGCGCAAGTTCAAGGACAACATCCGTTCTTGGCGTTGCAATACAAATTCGTTTATTTTGGTTTAGACATTCCGCAATGGCATGAAAAAGAATCTCTGTCTTCCCTGCCCCACATACTGCATGGATCAAATGGAATCGATTCAATTTCACGCTTTCAATTAATTTTTCGGAAGCCTTCTTTTGTTGTGGCGTAAATGTGCCTGACCATTGAAAGATACGAGATCGATTGTTTTTAGTATAGGATTCCCGCTGTGATCCTGACCAGAGTATTAAATCTGAACAGCTACTAACTCTCCCCATATTGATACAATGTCGGCAATATACACAATTTTTATTGCACTTCGCACAGTGAAATGAAGCAAAAAATGTAGGGTTTTGATTTAGACAACGATTACAGATGTATTTATTAATTGAAAATAACTTATTCGTTGAGCTTATTACTTGTACACCTGGAATCGTTTGGATAGATCCCAGTTGAATATGTTTGTTGATTGTTCCTTTCGGGAAAGGAACATGGTCTCGTAACCAAAGGCGTCCTGTCAGAAAGTCTCGAAGTTGAAAGTTGATCAGATGTTGTGGGAAAGAAAATTGATGGGGTTGATTTGTTTTATTCAGTTTAAAACGCAAAAGCTTCCTCCAATTCTGGGGTTGGATTGTATTTATTTTACAAATTTTATGTAGTTGTTGCAAGATAGTTTTTGTTAACAGAAGATTCGGGGGATTTGTTTAAGAATTTGAGAGATGTACATGCGACTTTAGAAATTGTATTTGCGTACTCATCAATTTACGTCTTTTAAATTTGTGAAATAACTCTATTACTCTTATTATTCGCGGCTGTATTTTCGGTTGTATGGATCTACATTCTAGCGCAAACAAGGAAGACTCTTTTTCTCGCGTTCTGTTTCTGTTTACTCGCGTTCTCTGGCAATTTACTCACGAATTTGAGAGATTTACTTGCGACTTTGGAAATTGTATTTGCGTTCTCAGTAATTTACGTCTTCAAATTCAGTGAAGAAATCTCTTTTTCTCTTATTATTCGCGGCTGCATTCCCGGTTGTATGGATCTACATTCTGGAGCGAATGAGGAAGACTCTTTTTCTCGCGTTCTGTTTCTGTTTACTCGCGTTCTCTGGCTATTTACTCACGATTTTGAGAGATGTACATGCGACTTTAGAAATTGTATTTGCGTACTCAGAATATTTACGTCTTCTAGATCAGTGAAACAACTTAATTACTCTCACGGCTACGGCTGTATTTTGGATTACCTCGAATAATGGCCCCAAAAAATCCCACCAAGTAATTTGGTGAGATTTTTTTCATATTCGGTTATTTTCTATACCATCCAAGTCCTAGAGATCCTTCGCCTAAGTGGGTACCGATGACTGGGCCGAAATAGCTTAGTTTAAAGTTTACGGATGGGTATTTTTGGCTTAATGTGGCTAGCCATTCTTTTCCTTCTGCTTCACAGTTTCCGTGGATGACTACTGCTTCGATATTAGGATGTGCTGCTACATCTTCACCTAATAAATCTTCTACTCGTTTTAAGGCGCGTTTACGTGTGCGGATTTTTTCAAATGGAACGATGACTTTTTCTTGGAAATGTAGAATTGGTTTAACTTGAAGTAAACCACCGATTAATGCAGATGCAGCAGAAAGTCGTCCACCTCGTTGTAAATGAGATAAATCATCTACCATAAAGTATGCACGCATTGTTTTTTTCATCTCATCTAGTTTGGCGATAATTTCTTTTGCTGAAGCACCATTTTGAGCCATTTTCCCTGCTTCTACTACATAAAAACCTTGAACAGCACAGGCAATTTCACTGTCATAGCCGTATACCTCAATACCATCGACCATTTCGCCAGCTTGGACTGCACCCTGATATGTACCACTAATACCACTGGACAAATGGATCGTTACAATTTCATCATAGTCTTTTGCTAGCTTTTCAAATAAAGTGACAAACTCGCCAATCGGTGGCTGAGAGGTCTTTGGAAGTTCCTTTGCTTCTCGAACTTTATGATAAAAAGTAGTAACGTCTAAATCGACACCTTCAGCAAATGTCTCTTGATCAAAAATGACACTAAGCGGTACTACGTGAATAGGATACTGTTGTTGCTCAGCTTGGGACAAATAGGCTGTACTATCTGTTACAATTGCTGTTGTCATTAATAAATTCACTCTCCTACCTAATCTATTCATTTTATAATATATTTCTATCAATGTTAAACAGTGAATATGTTCACTTTATAGTTTGTCTGATTTTCAATTGTAGGTCAAATTTCAAAAAGTTATGGAAATTGATACCGCTTATTTTATTACCTAAACAATCTCGATTATGTTTTCTCTTCAGGCTGAAAAATCAAATTTAAGCGTTTCCTCATAAAAAAAGAATGCATAGAAAAATCACTCTGCATCCTCAAAGATATTATTCTTTTGTTCCCATTACATAGATTGCTGAAACAACCCATCTGCCGTTTTCTTTTACCATTACAGATACTTGATTTGTCGGTTGAGTAAATGAGTTATTGTCTTGCTTCATCAAAACGTTGACGTTTGCAAATACTTCTGCATAATTCTCTTTATATTTTTTGATTGTTACATTTTTAGCAGTCCGCTTTGCATCATATTCTTTGAAAACTTGTTTAGCATAGTCTATGTCTTCTTGGCGGTTAAAGCCTTTTGGTTTTTGGGCTATTGTCGCTGCATATCGATCAATGTCTTTGGCATTAAATGCAGCTAAATTTTCGTTAAATGCAGCTATTATAGCTTGCTTTTCTTCTTCTGGGATAGATTTTGCTTCTTCCACTTTACCATCTGAATTTATTTCAAAACCTATTTGGTCATCCTTACTGGAAGTAGAATCGGGCGATGCTTCTTTGCTAGATTTTGTAGAATCTTGTGTTGCTTCTGTGAAATTTTGTTTTGTATCTGTTATACCATGATTAATCGAATTATTTTGTGATGTGTAATCACTATCTTTCGTAGAGCCAGAGCTACTTTCTTTAGCCTGATCATTATTTGAACAAGCAGCTAGCATTAATCCGCAAACTACGACAAGCGCTATTTTTTTTAAAGTCATATATACCCCTCCTACATTCTCCTTGTGATTAGAATACCCAAATCCCCCAAAATTCATAATGATCAGAATCTCAATAATTATTAAGACGTAACTGATATAAATTAGTTTCTAATATGTATTATTCATACAGTTTTTGTTAGGCATACGCAATTAGTATAACTAGAATCTATTTGTATGTCATTTAAAGTTCCTTTCTGTCAGAAATATGTCATAAACTTGCCTTTTTAAATTAATTACTTTTCCACTATATAGATAGTGAAAAAAGGCTAGAGCGACTGTTTCAATTTCAGTCACCCTAGCCAACTACTAATAAATATCTTATTGATCTTGATGTTATTATCGAACTTCTACCCAGCCGTTTTTAATAGCGGTTACAACAGCTTGTGTACGGTCATTTACATTCATTTTTTGAAGAATGCTTGATACGTGGTTCTTTACAGTTTTTTCAGAGATGTATAATGTTTCACCGATTGCTCTGTTACTTTGCCCATCTGTTAAAAGTTGAAGAACTTCGCATTCACGTTTTGTAAGTAGATGGAAAGGACGGCGAATTTCTGTTTGATGGAATGATCCTTTATTTTCGCGTTCACTTAAACGACGATATTCCGCTACTAAATTACGTGTTACTTTTGGATGTAGGTATGAACCACCTGCTGCTACAATTTTAATTGCATCAACAATTTCATCGGCATCCATTTCTTTTAGCATATAGCCAAGTGCACCAGATTTTAGTGCATGTGAAACATATGATTCATCATCATGGATTGAAAGCATAATTACTTTTGCATCAGGATATTTTTCTAATAGTTCTGCTGTAGCTTCTACACCATTTTTTTGTGGCATATTGATATCCATTAATACTACATCAGGTTGGTATTCTTCATATAGACGAATAACGTCAATACCGTCATCACCTTCAGCTACTACATCAAAAGTATCTTCGAAATCTAGAATTCGTTTAACACCTTCGCGGAATAATTGGTGATCGTCTACAATAATAATTTTCGTCATTAATATTTCCTCCTAAATGGGTCCCTTAATTTTTCTGACCTTGATTTAATGGGATTTTAAACATAATACGTGTGCCTTGTTTTTCAGCAGATGTTAAATTCATTTCTCCGTTTAATAATTCGACTCTTTCACGCATACCGATTAATCCAAAAGAATTCTTTTTTACAATATTTGTATCGAACCCTATACCATTGTCCTTAATAGTAATATTGAAGTGTTCTTTTCGCCACTCAAAGTTTACCCATACATCGCGTGATTTACCGTGTTTAATTGAATTATTTACACATTCCTGAACCAATCTGAAGACAGCAACCTCATAATTTGTTCCTATACGAACTTGTTCACCGATTGAATTAAAATGAACAATAGTTCCTTGGTTGTACTCTTCTACTGATTTCAAATATTTTTTCAAAGTTGGTACGATTCCTAAGTCATCTAATGCCATAGGTCTTAAATCGTAGATAATACGTCGAACCTCGTGTAATGCATCACGTACCATGTTTTTTAGTGATGATAATTCGTTTAAGGCTTGTTCAACACCACGTTCTTCGTATGTGCGATTGATTAAATCTGTGCGTAACAATACATTTGCAAGCATTTGAGCAGGTCCATCGTGTATTTCCCTTGAAATACGTTTTCTTTCCTCTTCAGTAGCTTCAATGATTTTAATTGTATAATCTTCTTTCATCTTAGCATTCTCAAGTGCAGGTCCAATATGCTTAAGGTCGAACGTTAAATAATTTAGTACGACATTGACTTGGTTTACCAAATGATCAGCTCTCTCAATCGTATCAAGTAAGCTGCGCATTCGTCTTTCCAAATCATCTCGTTTTTCTCTTAACTGTTTTTCTTCAGCTTGAAGAATTGAATAGCGAATTTGTATTTGATTTGCTTGATCGTAGGCTTTGTGAATTTCTTCTTCCGAGAATATTTTAAAATTCTTTGATACTTCAGCCAAGCGTCTTCTGGAAAGTCTTGACTTTGCCTCAAGTACATCATTTTCGGATATTACATTCTCTATTTTAGAACGAACTTCTTCAAGTTCAAGTTTCATCTCTTCAAATGTTCTACGGCTTTGTTCACTAATTGTAAAGATGTCATTTTTCGACTCATCAATCGTTTTTACCATACGATTGAAAATCAAATCTAATGATTTCAAATCAACTTTATCATTTAACATTCACATCACCCTTACATTTTGTGCTACATTTAAAATAAATAATACACTACTAAATAATTTATACACCTTTCTTACTGTACCCCAGTCAATATTATATCATTAGTCAGTCCTATGACTATTAAATTATGATGTCAAGAAGATGTCAAAGGTTTCATTAGGTAATACCTATATAATGAGGAGTGTAACATGCGAAAAAATTATTTAACATTAAAAAGTACTGGAACAAGTGAAATCGTTATATCAAAATCCAGATTTATCGCTAACTGCAAAAGAGTGGAATCAGAACAAGAAGCTTTAGATTTTATACAATTCATCAAAAAAGAACATCATTCAGCTACGCATAACTGTTCAGCATACCTAATTGGTGAGCATGACCAAATTCAAAAAGCAAATGATGATGGAGAACCAAGTGGAACAGCTGGTGTACCTATTTTAGAAGTATTAAAAAAACAACATTTACAAGATACTGTAGTTGTAATTACACGTTACTTTGGAGGCATTAAATTAGGTGCTGGGGGACTAGTGCGTGCTTATGGTAAGGCTACTACTTCTGGGCTAAAAGCTTCAGGTATTGTCGAACGTCGAGTTCACTGTGTTATGAAGATTGATGTCGAATATCTTTGGCTAGGAAAACTTGAAAATGAAATTCGAAACTCTTCCTATATTATAAAGGAAATAAATTATTCAGGTAATGTGGAAATTTATGTTTTTGTACCTGAAGAGGAAGAATTTAAATTTACTGAATGGATCACTGAAATGACGAATGGACAAGCAAGTATTACATGCTTCGACAAGTTGTTTCTGGAATTTGACAGAATATAACCAAAAATTAATTTTACTGATTCGATTCATCATAGTATAATTAAATTCGTCACACGAAAAAGCGGAAACTTTATTTTGGTGTCGGCGTCAAATACAACATGTAGATTAGTATTCCTAGCTTAGAGGAGATTATATATGACAAATTCAAGAGTACAGGCGAAAAAGGAGAAAAAAGCAAGAAAAGCACCTAAGAAAAAAAAGAAACATTTAGTTTTAAAAACCTTTTTAATTCTTTTTGCTTTAATGCTTGTTTCTGCCGGAGCTTACGCTTTCTACCTATATAAACAGGGTGAAAAAGCAGCAAACAAAGCTTATGATAAAGATAATACACGTGTTAAATCCGAATTAAGGGATGCAAAGGTCGAGCCTTTAAAAGACAATATTTCCATACTATTTGTCGGAATCGACGATAGCCAAAAAAGGGAGCAAGGTTCAGACCACTCGCGTTCAGATGCGCTTATGCTTGCAACATTAAACAACAAAGATAAGTCAGTAAAATTATTAAGTATCCCTCGAGATTCATATGTTTATATTCCTTATGTAGGTCATGATGATAAGATAACACATGCTCACGCATTTGGTGGCACCCAAGCAACAATCGATACAGTTGAAAATCTATTAGATGTGCCAGTAGATTACTATTATCGTTTAAACTTTGATGCATTTATCCAAATTGTAAATGCTCTCGGTGGCGTTGATGTCAATGTCCCTTATGCAATGCATGAGCTTGATGAAAATGATAAACGTACTGTTGACTTAAAACCAGGAATGCAAACATTGAATGGTAGAGAAGCATTAGCACTTGCACGTACACGTCACCAAGATAATGATATTAAACGTGGCGAACGTCAACAAATGATTTTAGAAGCCATTATTAAAAAAGCTTCTTCGATCTCATCCATCACCAAGTATGATGATATATTAAATGCAGTAGGTAACAATATGAAAACCAATATGACATTTGGTGAAATGAAATCTCTTGCAGCCTATTTAAAAAATGGTATGCCACAAGTTGATTCACTTACTTTAAAAGGTTATGACGATATGTCAACTGGTGTTTACTATTACAAACTAGACCAAAATAATCTTGCACAGATTAAAAAAACATTGCAAAACCATTTAGGTCTTACAGCAAGTGAAATTAACAAAACTAAACAAAATAATACAGATACCAATACCAATACCAATACCAATACCAATACCAATACCAATAACGGTACGACAAATACCAATACAAATGGATATGGATCTGGTTATCAATCGGGTTCCAATAATAATTATAGCGGCTCTGGATCTGGTAGCAGCTATAACTCAAATTACAATTCGAATAATTACTCAAACAATAACCAATAATAAAAAGGCATCTAACAGTGATTTGCTGATAGATGCCTTTTGTTTGTTATGTTTGTTGAAAATCTGACTGTCGTGGATGTAGGTGATTTTTACTCACGTGTTTGATTGATTTACTCGCGTTCTCCATTCATTTACTCACGTTCTCCATTCATTTACTCGCGTTCTCATTTAAATTTGCTCACTCTCGATTATTTACTCACGTTCTCCATTGTTTTACTCGCGTTCTCTATCATTTTACTCACGTTCTCGATCGTTTTACTCGCGTTCTTTCTAATTGTATCCGATTTACATACTTTTTAAGTCTTTATCCAAAGAATCCTTAAACCCCTTTCATATGATTGTTTGTTTAGTTCTCACTTAAACAATCTTATTACTTATTGTTCCGAACTTTCACTGCAGACTATTTCACGAGCTTGGCTTTCCTCGTTAAAATTCAACCTTTTGTAGCAGACTGCGCATTTGTGATACTACCTTTCTAACGGAGGTCCCGTAAGACTATAAATACCCCACTGAATTAGCATTGTACAAAAAGCGAATGCGTTTACGAAAACTCCTCCGTCGAAAGTGAAATTGCCTATAAAGTTATATGAATTACATTATGAAATTGATTCAAATTCAAATAAAAAAAGAGTGAATGAAAAAGATCGTTATCTAAGGATCTTTTCGTTCACTCTGATTCTATCTATTTATTTCTTCCGTACAAGATTTAACAATGGGCGATAGTTATTTCCTGCTAGTCCAATCACTTCAACAAATAACTCGATTGAAATTAAAATAACTGTTATTAAAAGGATTGCTCCCCAAAGTTTTGCCATTGAGAAGATAATAGCTGCTAAACCGAACATTGCAGCAATACCATAAATGATTAAAACGGTTTGGCGGTGTGTAAAGCCAATACTCATCAGACGGTGATGCAAGTGAGATTTATCTGGGCTAAATGGTGGTTGTTTGTTTAACAAACGACGCAAAATAGCAAAGAATGTATCTGAAATTGGAACACCTAACATAATAATTGGAATTACTAAAGAAACAAATGTTACGTTTTTAAATCCGAGTAAGGCTAAAACGGAAATCATAAATCCGAGGAATAATGCCCCGGTGTCACCCATGAAAATTTTAGCTGGGTGGAAGTTATAAAATAAGAAACCACATGTACTTGCTGCAAGGATTAAAGCCATTGCTAATACAAATGTGTTACTCATAACAAACGCCATTGTAGCAAGTGTCACTAATGCAATTGTTGAAACACCAGCTGCTAGGCCATCTAATCCATCTATTAAGTTAATCGCATTCGTAATACCAATTATCCAAATTAAAGTTAATGGAATACTTAAATAACCAAAATCTAATTCACCACCAAATGGTAAATTAATGGTATCAATTCGAACATCACCAAAGAAAATAACGATTGCTGCGGCAACTGTTTGCCCAATCAATTTTGTTTTTGGTGAGATTTCAAGCATATCATCAAGGACGCCTGTTACAATAATAACGAAGGCTCCAATTAAAATCGCAATCATTGATTCATCCATAGGTCGTGCAATCACTACACCTATAAGAAATGCTAGGAAGATAGCTAATCCGCCTAATCGAGGCATAATATGATCGTGCACTTTACGATAATTTGGTTTATCTACGGCCCCAATACGGTATGCGAGTCGTTTAACAAGCGGAGTCAAAAGAATTGAAGCGACAAATGCTACAACTAATGCTAGGTAATTCATATTACCCATCCTCCTTATAAACTCTACATATATTAATAAAATGCGCAATAAAAAACGCATTCAAAATGCTAATCATCATCGAATACAAAGAGTATTATAGCATGATTTCATGAAAATAACACTCTGTTTCAATTAATTTCTTAGCATATTACTATTTTCGTTCTTTTTGTTTATACTTCTTCCATGACGCATTTCACAATAAAATTGTTCCGAATTCATTAGAAATCTCCTGACAAATTAGTCAGGAGATTTTATAATATTTATCTATTTTATTTGATCTTTTATAAGAAACTTTTTCTGACGATTAACAACTTTTCCTTTATCGACTGCCAATTGATTAATACTATTTATTTTCTAATAGAATTATGCTTAAAATGTAGTGCTACTTGTTAAGTATGGTTTATATGCTCGATCTATGTATTGTATTTATTTTTTCCTACTCTAATATATGTTAAGAAAAACATTACAGTATCTTCAACTGTATGCTAAGAATATAAAAGGTATTGTCTTTAAAATGCAGTAGATTATATAATCTATAAATCTTGAATCTTTAGATATCCTTTTGATGTAGAAATTCGTCATTAGAGTTGACCGCGTATTTGCCATTTTGTTGCCACTTTGAAGAACTTTTATTTTCTAAATATGATATCCTAGCATCCATAATCCCTCGTCGCTTTATTTAAAAATTAATTTGTTTATAATTTTCTTTTATTTTCGAATATTTAGCGTATTTAATTTAAATTTTCACTTTTCCATCACAATTTAAGGTTCCATTATTGACACATTCGTGTTAATCTATTCAAGTAACTTTTTACAACTGTTGTAATTAGAATTTTCTGATAACAACGAATATTTAATCACTTTTATAATTAGCGTTCTAATTTCATACATTCATTCAGAGATTATACGCAAGTACATTTTAAAGGAGTCTTCTTTATGCAGAATCAAAATCTTCCTCTTTGGGAAAAAATCTCGGTTGGGTTCATGCTTTTTGCATTGTTCCTAGGTGCCGGTAATATTATCTTCCCACCACAGTTGGGACAAGAATCTGGTCAACATTTTGTTGTTGCCATTATTGGTTTCTTAATTACAGGTGTAGGTTTACCTTTACTAGGTGTAATCACAGTTGCAAAATCTGGTGGTGAACTTCAAGATATGGCTGGCCGCATTAGTCCAGCATTTGGAATTATCTTCACATCTATTGTTTACCTTGCAATTGGTCCATTTTTTGCAATGCCTCGAACTGGTACAGTATCATTCGATTTAGGCGTAAAACCTTATTTACATGGAGCTTTACTGGATAGTAGATGGCCACTTATTATATTTTCAATCATTTTCTTTGGGATTACAATGTTCTTTGCATTGAATCCAAGTAAATTAATTGACCGTGTAGGTAAAATCCTAACACCTGCACTTTTAATAGTAATTGCCGCTCTTGCAATCAAATCAATTGTTACACCAATGGCTGGTCATGGTGAAGCAAAAGTTACAAAGGTAGCTGATTACGTACACAATGCATTTTCATCAGGATTCATCCAAGGTTATCAAACAATGGATTTCCTTGCAGCATTAATCTTCGGTATTGTAATTGTTGAGGCGTTAAAAGGTAAAAATATTACCAACCGTCCAACTGTTGTAAAAACAACGATCTTCGCAGCATTTGTTGCAGCGATCGGATTAGCTCTTGTATATATTTCGCTAGGATATATCGGTTCATCAAGTGTTAAAACAATTGGTTTTATCGGAATAGGAGCAGACGTTATTACAAAGTCTGCTAATGTGTTATATGGCGAATTCGGTAACTATCTATTAACGTTAGTTATTATGCTAGCTTGTCTAACAACCTCAATTGGTTTAATGACTGCTTCATCTGAATTCTTCCATAAAATTATCCCTGGACTTTCTTATAAAGCATGGGTATGGATCTTCGCAATTTTCAGTACCATTATTTCTAATGCAGGTCTTGAAAAAATGTTGGCAGTTTCCGGTCCAGTATTAAACATGATCTATCCATTAGCAATTGTATTAATGATATTAATATTAGCTTCTAAGTTCTTTAATGATGCTCGCCCTGTCTATATCGTTGCATTAATTTTGACTGGATTAGTTAGTGTATATGATGGATTTAAAGGTGCAGGAGTATTCGATATAAAAGCATATGATACTTTCCTTAATCATTTACCACTTTATTCAGCAGGCATCGGTTGGTTACTTCCAGCCATTATTGGTGCAATTATTGGTTATGTGATTTCATTGATTAAGAAAAACTAAATTCGTTTTGGATCAAGACGATTAGAGTGAATATACTCTAATCGTCTTTTTTGTATTAACAATAAAGTTATAAGCATATTGAGAAGTGAAATCTTCATAAACTGTTAACCACAACGATTGCGCTTACCTATAAATTTTCTGTTTAAGGTAAGCGTTTGCAATAATTTTCTTAAAATAAATACATTTTTTATTTTAACCACTTGAATCAATCTCAATTTGTGATATATTTAATACGCAAATTAGATGAATTCACGAATTCGACACAAATATTTTTAAGGGTGGCTATTATGGAAGGCTATAAATTAATCTTCTCTCTATTACTTATACTAATTGCTATTTTTGTTGTAATACCTGGTATTACACTATTAGTTTTATATTTTATGGATCGAAACCAAAAACAACATGCAATTCTACGAAACTTCCCACTTCTTGGTAGAATGCGGTATATTACAGAAAAAATTGGACCGGAACTTCGACAATATCTGTTCGATGATGACCATAAAGGAAAACCTTTTAGTCGTGAAGAGTTTTTACATGTCGTATTACCTGGGAAATACTTAGGAAATGTCATAGGATATGGTTCAAAACGTAATTTTGAAGAAGCAGGATTCTACATACGTAATGCCATGTTCACGAAACAAGTAGATGAAATGCGCGTTGACCAAAGTCAAACAGTTGAAACACAAAAATACGTAATCGATTCTGATGGATTGTTCAACCGTAAAGAACACAATGAAAAAGTAACTGTAAAACCTTGGTTACTACCAGAAGAAGATGCAGTGGTAATTGGACCTAATTGCCGAGAACCATTCCATGTTCGTAGTTTAGTAGGTCAATCTGCAATGAGTTACGGGGCATTAGGTAAAAATGCTATTACAGCTTTATCAAAAGGGATTGGCTTAGCTAAAGGTTCTTGGATGAACACGGGTGAAGGTGGTGTTTCAGACTACCATTTAGCTGGTGGTGCTGATTTAATTGCTCAAATTGGTTCAGGTTTATTTGGATATCGCACAAAAGATGGCGAATTTAGTTTTGAATTATTAAAAGAAAAAGCTGCTATACCACAAGTCAAAGCTTTTGAATTAAAACTTGCGCAAGGTGCAAAAACTCGTGGTGGACACGTTGAAGCGGATAAGGTAACCGAAGAAATTGCAAAAATTCGTAATGTAGAACCACATAAAACAATCAATAGTCCAAACCGTTTCCGTCAATTTGATGATTTCCCATCATTATTTGATTTCATTGACAAAATCCGCGAAACTGGTGGTCTACCAGTTGGGATTAAAATTGTCATCGGTAGCCCTGAAGATGCAGAAAAACTTGCATCATATATGAAAGAATCCGGAAAAGGACCAGACTTTATCACAATTGACGGTGCTGAAGGTGGTACAGGTGCAACATATCAAGACTTAGCAGATAGCGTTGGCCTTCCAATTCACTCAGGACTTGTTCTTTTACATGATGCTCTTGTAAAACATGGCGTACGTGATCGCGTTAAAATTATCGCATCCGGTAAAATTATTACAGCAGACCGCGCTGCAGTAATTCTAGGTTTAGGTGCTGACCTTATTAATGTTGCACGCGGCTTTATGATTTCAGTTGGATGCATTATGGCTCAACGTTGTCATACAAATGAATGTCCTGCTGGAGTCGCAACAACTGATCCTAAATTACAAAACGGATTAATTATTGAAGAAAAAAAATACCGTGTAACAAACTATATTGTTACTATGCGTGAAGGTCTATTCCGAGTAGCTGCTGCTGCTGGTCTAGATTCCCCAACAAAATTCAACAGCGAACATATTGTCTACAAAGATGATTACGGCCGCGTGTTTACAGTTGAGAATTTGAAAGCTAAGTAGATTAATAGAATGAATCTCCCAGTGTTATAGCTGGGGGATTTTTTTATATTGATCCAGATTTAATGATTAGATTACTAAATTCAAGATTTACTTGCGAGTTTTGTCTTTTTATTAGCGCTTTCCCATGATTTACTTGTGAATTCTGCTATTTTATTTGCGACTTTCCGAATTGTACTTGCATTCTCAGTACTTTAGGTCTTAAACTTGGTGATTAACAACCACGTTTTATCCACTAAACTTCTTTGATCCTCTTTGTATTTGCAAATTTAGTACTTGCGACTTCGGTCTATTTATTTGCACTTTGCCGTGATTTATTTGCGATTTCGGCCATCTTATTTGCGACTTTCCAAATTGTAATTGCGTTCTCAGCATTTTAGGTCTTAGATTGATTGATTTAGACCATAGCATCTCTACATTTTTCCTCAAATTGTCGGCCAAATCTAAAAAAGACCACCTCAATGAGTGGTCTTTTGAATTACACTTTCTTCTATTATATATTTTCTTAAATTTGCTCTTTTAATGCAATGCGTTCCACTGCTTTTGCTACTGATCTGTGAACGTTAGGATCCAGTGGGTGTGGAACGAGGTCACCATTATGTGTTGCATCTACAATTGCATTGGCTGCTGCCAAAAGCATTGGATATGTGATACTTTTTGCATTTGCGTTCAATGCTCCACGGAATATCCCTGGGAAGCCTAGAACATTATTTACAAGACGGCCATCAGCTGCATAGGCTGCTCCTGCTTTAAGGGCATCTTCAGGTGTAATTTCTGGAAATGGGTTTGATAATGCTAAGATAATTTGTCCTTTACGTACCATTTCGGGTTTAATCAGGTCTTTTACCCCTGTAGTAGCGATTACGATGTCACAATGTTCCATTAATTCTTCATTAGAGTTCATGACAGTACCACCAAAGCTTCTTAAGCGAACAAGTGAGCTTTCTTGGAAGTCGCTACCGCATACTTCTTTTACTCCGTATTCTAGCAACATACGACAAATCGCCAGTCCCGCTGCACCTAAACCTATTTGACCGACAACAGCTTGTTTTAAGTCCACACCTGCATACCGACATGCTGATAAAGCCGCAGCCAACGTCACTACTGCTGTGCCATGTTGATCATCATGCATAATTGGTATCTGTAACTCTTTTTTCAATCGTTCTTCAATTTCAAAGCAATGTGGTGAACCGATATCTTCTAATAAAATACCACCAAATCCTTGAGCAATATGCTTTACTGTTTCCACTACTTCATCTGGATTACTTGTATCGAGCAAAATTGGTATACCACTAATCCCAGCAAATTGATCGAATAATACAGCTTTCCCTTCCATTACAGGCATACCTGCAACTGGACCAATATTCCCCAAGCCAAGAATCGCCGTTCCATCTGTTACAATTGCTACTGTATTGCCGATACTCGTAAAATAATGTGCTTGTTCTGGATTACGTTGTATTTCTTGACAAACACTTGCTACACCTGGTGTATAAATACGACGTAAATCACTCAAGGAACGCACATCGATTTTGCTTGTCATATGTATTTTCCCGCCTTCATGTGCTTTCATCACATCATCTGAAACAGCACGAACAGAAATACATTCTAGTTCGTTAATGGCATTTACGATTTCGTCCAGTTGAGCAAGGTCTTCACAAGTACAAGTAACATCTCGAATAGTAGATAATGTACCAACTTTTAATGTTTTAATATCACCGATATCGCCACCATGATCACCTATCGCTTTTGCAACTTTAGCAAAATTCCCTGGTTTTGATGGTGTTTCTACTATTAAATTGCGCATTATATTTTGACCAGACATACATATTCCTCCATTAGGTCTTATTCTCATTTCTCCCGCATTAACGAGTAGTAATCACCCACTGGAGATAACTACCCGTAAAAGCCCGATTGTTTCAACTAATACCATCAATGAGGGATGAAAAAAGCCCCACCGATAGAAGTTTCACTTTATGACTTTTCTGTGACTATTAGAAGTTTATTCTACTACTATGTACTGTAAAGGTAAATATTTATAACAGAAGAGAGCTGAAAAGTCATAATTATCTGTAAAATCTACACATTTTTTGTTTTGAATTCTCTTTTTTCGGGTATGCTTGAAGTATAGTGATTCAAAAAAAGAACCTTCAATAAGAAATTCTTTTTAATTACTAGTCAATTACTCATTGTTTATTTCACTATTGAAATATATTTCTTTGCAACTCGGAACAATTAACCTCCTCAGCTCTGCAGAGACCGCTAGCCCCCTTGTTAGCGGTTCTTTGTTTTCCTAAATCAATTATTATTCAAAATAAATAATGTAAATCCAGTTTGAATTAATTTCACAATATAAATTCAATTAGTATTTTATACCCATTTATTTATTACTACCGTAAAATTAGTTTCCTATTGAACCCGCTCGTGCTGGTGAACACGGGAAAGGTTTTGCAGTAGTAGTTGAGGAAGTACGTAAATTAGCTGAAGAATCCATAAGTTTCGCAAATGAAATTCGACAATAACTGCGAACATTCATCAAAGAAAACTGTAGAGCAAATGGAAGATGTAAATGAAAATGCACAACTAAGTTATGAAAGTATTAAAATTACAGGTTCAGCTTTCCAAGAAATCTACGATACTTCTTTATCACTCTTAAATGAAATTCAAGAAGTTTCAAAAGTAACGGAAGCAATGGCTATAGCATCTCAAGAAACTGTAGCCTCCCTTGACCATGTCAACACTATTTTCCAAGATACAACAGATAAAACACAACAGATTGCAAGTCTTTCTGAAGAACAATATGCAATGATTGAAGAAATCATAGCATCAACCGAAGAATTAAGTAAAATGGCTGAATCATTGAGTAGTAGTATTCAAGCGTTCAAATTATAAAGAGAAATCAATAGAGTTCTCTTCATCTCTCCTGATGATCCTATCTCACTTTTTATCTTATTTATTCTCTCTCATTCTTGAGGTGAGGTCTTAGAATATCAAAATTCAGGTTAAATTTTACAAAAAGAGCACAATTATTAACAAAAATCGCGCCCTTTTTTCATATTATTTTTTACATATATAAACATTAATAAAGGATTTTTTATATCATAAATCCATTTTAATAGTCCTTTAGATTTAATTATTACACTTTTTATATAAAATATTATAATTACTAATCTATCAAATTTACCCTTTTTCTTAAGTAGATTGTTTTAATTGCCGTTTTTCTCTACAATGAATGTAACGACATTCGTACGCTATTATCCAACAAAAAAGGAGTGATTTTTGTGAAAAAAGCTTTATATTCTGTTTTAGCTATAGGTACAGCTACTTTGATTGTTAACGCACATGATGCAGAAGCAAGCTCCAATTCATATAAAGTCAAGAGTGGTGATTCTTTATGTGTAATTGCACAAAAATATAATACAACTGTAAGTCAGTTAAAAAAAATCAATCATCTTACTTCAGATCTAATTTATGTTGGACAAACGATAAAAACAACTAACAGCAAAGCTATTACAAAAGTGAGTACTACTTCTGTAAAAAAACCAACAATTACTGCCAAAAACACGACTACTTATAAAGTACAATCAGGCGACTATCTAGCAAAAATTGCTGCAAATCTAGACGTTTCTCTATCAGCACTTATGAAAGAAAATAAACTCACGAATGATCGGATCTATGTAGGGCAAACTTTGAAAGTCCCTGGAAATTCAACTGTAAAAGTAGCTAGTACTACTAAAACAGATAAGAGACCAACTAATCCAAATAATAAAAGCACTACGACAAAAACAACTACATATAAGGTACAATCAGGTGATTATTTAGCAAAAATTGCTACTAAATTTAAAGTTACTGTGGCTTCAATTAAAAGTAGTAATCATCTTAAAAATGATTTAATCTATGTTGGTCAATCCTTGAAAATTCCAGGAAGTAATACAAACTCTACTTCTAACAGTTCAAAGAATACAAATTCAACAAATCAAACAACGACATCCACAACTGCTAGTAAACATACCGTAGTTGCTGGTGAAACATTGTCAATTATTGCGAACCGTTACGGAATTACCATTACACAGTTAAAGTCATGGAATGGTTTAACATCTGATATTATTCGTGTAGGACAAGTATTATCTGTAAAAAATAGTGGAACATCTAGTCAACAACATAAGGAAAATACAACAGCTGTTTCAAAACCAAACACTACAGTTCAGTCTTCTTCCAAAGTTGTGAAAGCAGCTATGAATCTAGCTCTTTCGTTTCAAGGGGTACCTTATGTTTGGGGTGGATCTTCTCCTAGTGGCTTTGATTGCAGTGGTTTTATCTACTACGTATATAGTCAAGCAGGTTACAACAATATTACGAGAACAAGTGCGGCTAGTTATGAAGCACGATCGTACTATGTTTCATCACCTAAAGCTGGCGATTTAGTATTCTTTAAAAACACTTATAAACAAGGCATTTCACATTTAGGAATCTATATAGGAAATGGACAATTTGTTCATGCTGGTGGCGATTATGTTCAAGTTTCATCTGTAAATGATTCCTATTGGAAAAGTCATTTTGATAGTTATAAACGATTCTACGATTTAACATATTAATTACTATAGTCATAATCCGACCTTGCTAATCAATTTTAGCAAGGTCTTTTTTGTTTGTAACATTATGTATTATTTCATTATCACATTATTACTATCTCAACAAAATGACGTAAAAGTAAATACACTAACATTCAAATTACGTCATAACCTTCTTAAATTTATGAAATCAAATGATATATTTGAAAAAATTTACATTAATTTAAGTTTAATATACTCTATTAAAGTCGAAATATCCACCTTTTGTTACATAACTGTAATATAACTGTAAACGGAATTGCATTGTCTTTTTGTCATATTTTTTATAAAGTTATACTTGTAAATATATCAAATACAAAAACAATCGTTTAATTACTATATATACAAAACATTGTTGAGAATAGTTGGAGGAATTTTATGAATAAGAAAACCTTATTTACAGCAATCGCGTCAAGTGCACTTGCATTAACACTTAGCTTCGGACATGCAAAAGCAGCCGAAAACAATGAAACTACATCTGTAACACAAAACACTGAAGTAACAATGGTAGCTAATTCTCAAGCAACAGCAATTAGCGGAAAATATCATGTTACTGCTAGTTCACTAACTTTACGTGCTGACGCTACTACAAGCTCAAAAGCATTAGCATATATCAACAAAAATACAACAGTAAATGCAAAATACAAAAAAGTTGTTGGTAGCAAAACATGGTTCAAAGTAACTGTTAAAGGCAAAACAGGTTGGATGTCAGCAGCTTATCTAAAAAAAGGCTCTGGTGTTAAGAAAACATCTGATAGTGCTGGATTAAGTTCAATCGTTGAAACTGCTAAACAATATCTTGGTACACCTTACGTTTACGGTGGTACAACTCCTTCTGGTTTTGACTGCAGTGGTTTTACTCGCTATGTGTATGCAAAACACGGCATTGATTTGCCTCGTACAAGCCGTGCACAACGCGCAGCTGTTAAATATACAAGCAACCCACAACCAGGTGATTTAGTATTCTTTAACGTTGGTGGAGGAGCTATTACACACGTTGCAATTTATGCTGGTAACGGCATGCTAGTTCATGCTGCTGGTGATCATGTTCAATTCCAAACAATGAGCACTTACTGGAAATACTACGTACACAGCTACGGTACAGTACGTTAATCCAATAAACTCAAACTATAACCTCAACTATTCTAACAATTGAACCCCTAAGCAAATGACTTTTTCTCCAAAGTTATTTACTTAGGGGTTTCTTATTTTGCAATAGATTCTACTTATCCTTTCACCCCTTCCCTTATAAACTCAAGGAGGTTCATATTTCTTTTTTCTTAAAGTTTTATGAAGTCTTCTATTGAATGTTCAAACTGAGAGAAGTCTATTAACAACCCTACTTGACTTTCTTCTCTCTTGTTCTACAAAACTCCCGATTATCAGTGATTTAATCAAAGAAGAAGCATTCCCTTTTCAAGGTATTTAGAGTTATCAAGCATTCTGATACAGTGCATACAACATTAATATAAGGCTTTTATTCCCTCACCTTGCGTCCCTACTTACTAATAAATATGTTTACCTGATTCTATCCGTTTCAATCATAGCGATAACTTGTAAAGCTTATTTCCACTCATACTTAGACAGACATAAAAAACCACCTCGTGCTAGTTGTATCTAGCACGAGGTGGTTCACTAATCATAAAGTTTTTCTATAAAATCTGTTATTGTTGAATTGTTTGTGGTTCCGTTGTAGTTGAAGAAGAGTTCTCTTCGTTTTTGTTATTATTGTTTGTAGGATCTTGAACCTTATTTGGGTCAACACTTTGTTTATTTACAGTTGTTTGATCATTACTTTCAGAAGGTACTTTTTGTTTTTGATCAGTGCTTGTATCACTAGGATTCTTCGTTGACTCTGTTTCTGCGTTTGTTGATCCTGTGTTTGAGTTTGAATCTACACTTGAATTAGAATCTGTATTTGAATTTGATGATTGGCCATCATCAGATGAGTTTGTAATGTCTATCTTTGAAAATTGATAGTCACCATAGTCATCAATCACAATCGTGTATAATACCGTTTCTTTCAGTTTATGTTCTTGCTTTGTTTTCTGATCCGTATAAACAAAAGTTGAATTGACTTCTGCAGTTGCATACTCTTTATAAATATTGATTTTACCGATAGTGTATTGCAAATCTTTGAATTTCTTCTCATCTGTTGAATAATTCTCTAACATTTTTTTCGCAGTGTTAATAGCACTGCTTCCTGGTAAAATATATGTTTCATAGTAATTTTGTGCTTTGTTTTTGATTTGGTATGGGAATAATTCATAGTAACCATCTACATAATCTTGAACCAGTTTTTTCCCTAAGTATGCTTCATCTTTGTGATTATCTTCAAAGTTTTGATTATTATCAATGTTAATTTTGACATTTTCGTTTGACCATTTAGTAATAAGAGGCATAATCTTACTAATCGGAATTGCATAACCAATATCAGGTTCATCCGTAAGTATGATTGAGTTAATACCTATTACATTACCTGTATCAGCATTAATAAGTGGACCACCACTTGACCCTGGATGTAAACGGGCTGTCATTTCATACAAACCAGTATACGTATATTCATCGGTGAAGTCTGCACCAATACTTGTGATCTTCCCTTTTGTTGCCGTACCACCCTTATTGTTCGGACTACCAATTGCAATAACTGGTGTATTTACTTTAGCAGGTGCTGTATCTAAGACTAGTGGATCTTTTCCAGCTAAATCTGGTACTCGTATAAGAGCGACATCGGTTTTTTTAGAAATTCCAATGACTTGCCCTTGAAATTGTTGACCATGTTCATTTGTCACAAGTACATAACCGGCATCTTTTGCAACGTGCGCATTTGTGATAATGTCACCTTTTTTATTAAATAGGAAACCTGAACCTTGTTGCAAGTCTGTATAAACTGTGTACACCTGCGTCTTTGCATTCGCAACAATAGCGGATGTATCCTTTTTAGGCATATTTACATTTGTATAGTCTTGTGTTGTTGTATCTCCATTATTAGAATGGACTGCATTTGTTACGGTTCCCTCTTTAAAACCGGTAGATTCGGTATCTTTTTTATTGTCAGTTGAATCTTTGTTGTCAGTTGGTTTTTCCGGCGTTGTTTTATGGACATTTTGAATTTTAATATGATCTTTGTCTGTTGCTGCTTTATCGTTTTTCGTAAGGAGCATATATGCACCCGAAATAACTGCTATAAGCAAAACAATGGAAACAGCTATTCTTTTTATGGATGCTTTCTTAGGTTGATATCGTCGATTATTCGTCATTCCACATCCACTTCCTATCTTTTATAAACTTCTATATTATATATAGACGGATACATCATACCTAAAGTTTCAAAACTAAAAAAAAATCATCTTGCTTATCAATTTTCACAAAGATTATCATAGCACATATTCATTAGAATAGAATGAGAAAAATGGATTTTTATTTAGAAAAATTCACCTTTTCTTGTTCTGCCCTATTTCAGTCATTGTATGTACAAATTTAGATAATTTGTTATGGTTATTGAGATATAATTTTGGCTACATGTATCATCATTTTTCAAGATATTTTTGTAGGACTACCTAGTAATAATTATTACTTTTTATGAGTTTTATCGGTCCATTACATATCTTCATTTGAACATATGAATTTGTAGTATATAATAGGAAGAAATATAACTTATGTACGCGGAAAGGTTTAGATAATGAAGAAGATTGATGTACTAGGGATTTCGGTAGTAGATACAACAAAGAGTGAATTTGTTGACCATGTTATAGATGAAATGCAAATCACTGAAAAGCCAATTTGTATTGTCACAGCGAATCCTGAAATTATTATGCTAGCAAAGGAAAATAAAGACTACGAACAATGCTTATTAAATTCTAATTATGTAGTTGCAGATGGAATAGGCGTTGTGATTGGGTCAAAAATACTTGGTACACCTTTACAAGAGCGTATTCCTGGATATGAACTTGTTCATGATTTTTTACGAACTGCAAAGGCAGGTCATAATCGTTTCTTCTTTTATGGAGGAAAACCTGGTGTTGCAAAACAAGCAGCTGAAAAAGCTAAACTATTATACCCACATGTAAAAATTGTTGGTGTAGCTGATGGTTACGGTGGTGATGGAAACGGGGATGAAGTAGCTGAAAAAGCAGCTGTCTTAAATCCTGACTTTATATTTGTAGCCACTGGTGCTCCTAAACAAGAAGAATGGATTGCAGAACACAGAGAACAATTTTCAAATGCAGTCATGATGGGAGTTGGAGGTAGTCTAGATGTGCTTTCTGGGAATGTAGATCGTGCACCAGATCTCTTCATCAAACTGAATCTTGAATGGTTTCACCGTTTACTTACACAACCAACAAGATTTAAGCGTATGTTGAAAATTCCTCAGTTTTTATGGAAAGTTAAGAAATCGAAGAAATGAGAAAAAGCCAGCTGAAAGCTGGCTTTTTGACCTTTAAAATGATATTCCACTTACTTTCTAGCTAAAAAACCTAACCTCCTAAGAGATTAGGTTTTTTAATCTATTACTTTTGAATATTACGATAGGTAAAAAACTATTCTTGATTATTCGGCAACAGTTACAGTCATTTTAACCGGTTTTTCAAATGTTACAGTAACATTATCAGCAGTTAATGATTGGATTAATACTGTTACAGTACCAGCACCTTTAATTGCACCATCATTAGCAATTACGCTTTCATCAGTAGAAACTAGTTCTACAGCAGTTACAGATGTAGCTGGTTTTGTTGCACCGTTAAGTTGTGTAACAGCAGCTAATGCATTGTTAATTGATGAATCTGTACCATTTTTTGCAGTTAAGCTATATGAAGTGAAGTCAGCTTTATTAGCTACAGTAGTATCAACAACTGATACATCTTGTGATTTAATAACGATTTCGCCAACTTTTACTGTTACAGTAAATTTGTCTCCTACTTTAACTTTCGCTGGATCTACAGTTACATCTTTTCCTGAAACTGTAACCGCCGTAGCATCTAAACCGCTAACAGATACAGTATAACCTGTTTCATCAGCAATTTTTAAACCTTCAGCATCTACTTTATTTACTGCTGGAGTAAATGATAATGTGCTTGCGTTTGCTGAATTTAGGTCAACCGTTGTTGGAATATTTACAACATCGTATTTAGAGAATGTACCAGGAGCTTTAACTGTTAATGGTAATTTAGCAGTTTTTTCACCTGCAGTAACTTCTACAGTGTAATTACCAGCTGTAGTTTGAGTTGGTACTGAGAATGTATATTCGCCAGTTTTATCAGCTACCGGTGTAGCAACAATTCCAGCTGGAGTAACATCTTTTCCAGTCGCATCTTTAACAACAACAGTTGGAGTAGCATTAAATGCATTACCATATTGATCTTTTACGTTGACAGTAACTGTTTTTGCATCGCCAGCAACGTTTGAAAGTAATACAGATGATTGATCTAAAGATACAGAATCAACAGCTTTTGCAGCTTTTACTTTAACTTCTACAGTTTTAGTGAATAATACTTTACCATCTGTACCTAGTACTGATACTTTTACAGGTACTGTTCCATTAGCTAATACAGTGATTGCACCAGATGTTTTATCAACAACAGCTACATCAGTATTTAATGATTCATAGTTAAGTGTAAAACCAGTAGAAATAGCAGATCCAAGTTGGTCATTTACTTGTGCAGCTATTTTGTATGATCCATCAGTGTAAACTTCGTCAGATGTTTGATCATAATTTGGAGTTGTGCCAGTGAATACTGTCCAAGCTGAAATTGAAGTTGGTTTTACTGTTTCAGCGGCAATTGAAACTTCTTTACTTTCTGCAAGAACTTTGTCACCATCTTTAATTACAACTTTAGCTTTAATAGTTGAACCTGCTGCTAACTTAATAACACCTGTTGAAGAATCAATGCTGTTAGATGAAGAAACAAATGATACGTTAGCATTTGGTGCTTGGTAAAGTGAAGTTACATCAACACCATTTTCATCTAATGCTTTATATTTGAATGTTGTATCAGTATTATCTGCAACTGTTTGATCAGCAACTTCGATAGACGCCGGAACAAGTGAACCCACAGCTAACTCAGATGATAATGTTACATCAGCAACTTTTACATCTACAGAATATGAAGTGTTAGCTGATACAGCATTGTAGAATTCTACAATTGCAGATTTTTTATCTTTAGATAAAGTTACAGATTTAACAACTTGTTTTTCGCCAGTTGCTTTTTTAGTTACACTGAATGCAGCTTTATCAATTGATTCTAATTTTTGATTAAATTCTACTGTTGCTGTTGTAGGATTTACAGCTTTAACAGATGCAACTGCAAGATCACCTTCACCTACTACTACAGTTACTGTTGCAGCAGATGTGTTGCCTGAAGCGTCTTTAGCAGCGTAAGTAATTGTATAAGTTCCAGCTACTTTAGTGTCGATTGCATCAACAACTTTACCATCTTGGTCTTTGATTTCTGTAACAACTTTAACTTTTGAGTCAACGCTATCTTTTACAGATACTTTTGGAGTTGCGAATTCTGCACCATTTTTAAGTTCGATTTTATCTCCAGATTTGTAACCGCTGATTGTGATGACTGGAGCAGTTTTATCAGCTACTGGTTTACCATTTTTGTAAAGAACGTCTACGCCTTTAACAACAACAATACCTTCTGCACGTTTACCGTTGATATAGTAGTAACCATATGATGTTGTACCGTTGAATTTTTTACCGTTTTTATAATAAGTACCAGTAGATGTTTTACCAGTGAATTTTACACCATTTTTGTAGTAGTTACCGTATGATGTTGTACCAGTGAATAGTTTACCTGATTTGTAGTTTTTACCTTTGTAAGTACCAGTGAATTTTTTACCGTCTTTGTAAAGAACAGATTTGTAAGATTTGTAACCTTTAATTGCTTTTTTTGTTTTAGCATTTACAAGTTTACCGTTTGATACCTTGTATGTAGTTTTTGCTGATGCTGATACATCTCCTGCTACAACTGCAGAAGTGATCACTGAAGCACCTAGGGCTAATGCAGCTGCTGATTTAACAAATTTCAATTTGTAGTTTGTCATTTTTTCCATTCTCCTTTATCCGATGAACTATATTGGATCACCATATCCGCATTTCATACACGAAGATATTCCATATATCCCCTGTTAGTAATCCTTATCGACTATATTATCATAAAATATTCGTGTTATTAATAGAATTTACAATTTTTTTATTAAAAACATGAATAATAATTAATTATTACTATTAAATTTATATTATTTTCCTTTTATAGTTACATATAATCTAATTAAATTTACATTAAATTTTTATTAGAGTAAAATATTGTTTATTTAAAAAATAAATAATAATTTTATTATTTTTAAATGTATTCTGATAATATTCATCAATATAGATATTTTAAAAAAATTTACAAATAACAGAGCCCTTTGTACGTATATTTTTACTGATTTTCACTTAAAAATATTTGGAATATTTATAGTCATTAAATAGAACTTAATAATACTTATTTACTAAACGTTCGTGTTTTACATATTTTTCATTCTTTTTATTCGACAAATTACGACAATAGTTCGGTTTTCAACCCAATAAACTATTTAATAAGGATTTAAGTCGCATATATGCATTTTAAATCCTAGATTTATTATTTAATAGTAGATTTAATTACCTATAAAATAACTGTCTGAATGTTTTAACTGTTAGATTTTTAATATGTAAATTTTCACAACTCTATATAATTGAATTTTTAAAAATGGTTTAGAACGATTTAAATCATTCTAAATATTGTTTGAATCGCTAAAATTTTGTCGAAAAAAGTCGCAAAATAATTTAAATTCATTTAGTAAATTACATATATCAAAAAACACTAATCTACTTTAGATCAGCGCTTAAATGTTAGATTCCTAAATGTAGCCATATAATCAAATATGTACACAACAACACTATGAAAGAAATAATTATTAAAAAAACGATGAGCAAACTCGAAATCATTCGGGTTTGCTCATCGTCAGATTCATTCACATTTTTTGCTTGTTACCAGACAAAGATTTACGGATTGAATAGATTTGACTGTATTATTTTTGAATTGGTGTAGCTTTTTTTACTTCTACAGAGACTAAGATTGCATTTGTTTTATTAGAAGAACCATCTTTAGCTGTGTAAATAATTGTGTAAGTTCCTGCTACAGTTGTGTCGATTTTATCAACAGTTTTACCTTCTGAATTGGTAATAGAAGAGACAACATCAATAGAGTTACCTAGTTGATCTTTTGCAGTTACTGTTGGTGCAGTAAAAGCTTCACCATTTTTAATGTTATAAACAGTTTTACCTGTTGGCAAAATCATTACTGGAGAAGTTTTATCGACTACAACTTTCCCTTTTTTGAATTCTACTTGTACTCCATTTAATTCGTAACTTCCGTTTGCTAGTACTCCATTAACATAGTATTTTCCATTTGGCATTGCACAATGGATTTTTTTACCGTTTGCAAAAAGGACATTATGATATTCTCCAGTGAATGGTTTTCCTTCTTTGTAGAACTTACTATGAAGTTCTCCAGTGAATGGTTTTCCTTTTTTATAGTAAATACCTTTTACTGTAGCTGTAGCTTTAACACCCTTTTTATAATAAGTTTTTGTAGCTACTCCAGTAAATAATGTACCCTCTTTATAATATTTTCCTTTGTAAACCCCAGTGAATTTTTTACCGTTTTTATATAGTACTGATTCATAAATTTTGAAACCTGCAATTAATTTATGGCTTTTAGCATTAATTAGTTTGCCATGTGATACTTTGTAAGAAGTTTTTGCTGAAGCAGTTGTATCAACAGCTACAACTGCAGTGGTAATTACAGATGCGCCTAATGCAAATGCAGCTGCAGATTGAATAAGTTTTTGACTAGATTTTATCATGTCCAAATCTCCCTTTAATAGATAGTTTAAGTATTACTTCTGGATATTTACTTTGCTGTTTTATTTTATATGTACTTGCCACTTTTATCCTTTGGTAATCCTTACCGAAATATTAACACAAATAAATACTATTTTTTATTACAATAGAGCATTTTTTTATTAAAAATATGTAACACTATTTAATTAGTATTATTTTTATTTACCTGTATATTAGTTTCATTTCATATTCTCTAATCAATGAAATATTGTAATATGAATGAAATCTATATTACATATAGTTTAATTTTCCATTAAATGTTTCATAATATACTTTTGCTCCTTTTGGTATATGTTTAAATAGAATTAGTACAAATAAAACTATATTAAACTAATATCTATCGACTAAAGGGGAGACTTTTTAAATTGGAACAACTGTCAAGTACAGAACATTCTATAGAACAAATTGTATATCAAGAGATTGAACATCAAAAATCAGTCCCTAGTAAACAAAGTTACTTGCAACTTTCTAGTATTTTAGAAGAGTTGAACCAACCTAATGGTGCTATGCAAATATTACAAGAAGGACTTCAAGTATATCCAACAAGTATGCAATTACATCAAGCTACATGGACTTTTTACTCTAAGCATCAGATACAAAATGGCAAGCTAAAACATATACCAAGAACGATTAAAAGACGTCTACAAAAAGGACCTATCAATTTTTTTAATATTTTAGAAAGCGTTTTACTCAAAAATCATTACAATGAAGCATATCTGGCACTCATCAAAGCACGGTTGCAAGAAACTCCGGATCAAATTAGTTTATTAACGAAAGCAATTCAACAGTTATTAAATTTAGGTTACTTTAAAGAAACACTTCCCTATTTTGAAACACTTAAATCGTTAGCCAAGAATTCTGAAAGTCTTGCTAAATTACATATGAAAATAGGTATGGTCTATATACTTAGTGGAAATTTTAAAGAAGCAGAGAAACAATTTTCATACTGCCGAGAAGCGTTTACAGATATTCTAGAGACTATATATCCAGAGCAATACGAAAAGCTTGTTATATTTAACAACGGAGAAAGCTTAATCGAATATTATAAATATATTTATCCAACTAAAAAAGTTGTTGCAACATTTGATGCAATTGACAAAACTAATACAGCAAAACCTTTTGCCTATAAAATACTAAAGAAAAAACAAGTCGATTTAATATCTCTAAGACGTAGAACATTAAATAATTACCATCAAGATCTTTCAAGAGAAGACTACTATCAAGCAATTAAAAAGTTAGTACCTTATTATGATAAAAGATTTGCTTATGGAACAAGTCTAGGTGGCTATAATGCGTTATATCTTGGTTCAATGATTCCGAATATTGAAATACTTGCGATGGCACCTAGAAATCCAGCACACCCTATCTATGGAACAAAAGAGAGAAAAACTGCTAAATTCAATCATCCATTATCTCATCCAATAAACAAAGATTTGCGACCTATAGTACTCTTTGATCCAAAAGAAAGAATTGATAACCCCTATATAACAAAAGAAATCATGCATTCTTATCCAAATGGTATCTATAAGGAATTCTATTTTGCAGGTCATCGTGTTCCTACTTATTTACGAGAAATTGGCGTTTTAAAGGAAGTTGTGTCATTATTTCTAGGAGGAAAACCAATACCAGATTATGATCGAAAACTTCATAGAAAGTCTGCAGAGTATCACCGTGTTTTAGGCATTCACTGTAGAAGACACAACAAATTACGTTGGGCTTTGGATTTAGCAAATAGATCAATCGATTTAGCACCCAAATATGACCGTTCATTAGCTCTTCGCATCGAAATTTTGCAAAAATTAAAAAGATATGATGACTGCATTGTTTATGCAAATGAAGCCATACAAATCCATCCTAAATTAGACAGATTTTATCTCCTCCTGGCAGATGCTTATGAAGGAAAAGGTGAGTTTATAAAAGCAATAGAAGTATTAACATCAGCAAACAAGAAAAAGATTAAATCTAGAAAGATAAAAGAAAAGCTTGCTAAACTGAAAAGAAAAGCAAAATAAAAAAGAATCTTCAAATGGAAGATTCTTTTTCTTTATTAAAGATTAAAACGGTAATTGATAAAAATAACCATTTATTACTCAACGATTGCAATCATACCCTGTTCATCATCAATTTCTAAGCGTATGCTTGCCGCATATGGATCAACATTCATTTCTTCTTGTAAAAAGATGCGAATAGCTGCTAACATATTGGCAACTCGATAAATGTCTTTACGTCCATTGTAGTAAGCCTCCGTATAGTAGCCTTCGTCATCATCGAAGCATAGTTCGATTTCTACGTTTTCTGGCATTACATTAATTTGACGAGCATGATATACACATAAAGCGTTAATTAAATTATCTTCTGATATAACTATTGTCTCCATGTGTTACGATCCTCATCTCTTCTCTTGTTGCGTGTGAACATTTGGAATACTTTCATCACTAACATAATTAAAACTAAAATTGCAATGACATTAACCAGTAAACCAAATAGGTTTCCCATAGCCCCCATATGACCTAACATACCGCCAAATAACATACCTGCTAAACCACCAAGCATCATGCCTTTAAGGAAGCCGCCTTTTTTGGTTGTGGGATTTGTTGTAGTTGTCGATTTATTATTGAAACTTGAATTTTTATTATCTTGTGTATTGCTATTTGTATTTGATTTATTATTATTGAATAAAGAATTGTTATTTGAACTACCGTTTGAATTAAATCCACGTTTTCCTGATTTGTAACCTTTGGCTTCCGCTGTTATTGCACCCTGATGACTATCCATAACAATCGGTCCAACAGTTGAGAAAGCAAGTGTAGCTGCAAATAAAGCTGCTGCAAGTTTTTTCAATTAAAATACCCTCCGTTAATAATAAAATATTTTTAACTTACTATTATCTTATCATCTCTCCAATAATTAATAAAATAAAACGCAAGGGCTAACAGCTTAATACGACTTTTTACAGTTTTTGATTTTTCATTGCTGCTACTAGATCGTTAGATTGTGAGATAGACGTGGTCATCTCAGTGGATAAATCAAAGTTTTCTTGAGCAAATGAACACAATTCCCCCATTTTCTCAATAGAACCAGTAGACATTTCAGCAATGGATGCCAATTCTTTACGGAAAATGACAATTTCACTCATCGCTGCATCTGTTGCATGATTAATACTTGACATACTATTGAATAACTCATTTTCAGAAGCAGAAATTTTTTCAAAGAAATCACTTGTGTTACGTGTCATTTCTTGTGTTTTTGCAACATCTTCTGATTTTTCCCTTATGTCTTTAGCCAATAACTCAACTTTATGAGTGATTTCCTGTACCTTTTGATTAATGTCAACTAAAGCACTTTTACTTTGCTCAGCAAGTATGCGAACTTCTTGAGCGACAACAGAAAATCCTTTTCCATGTTCTCCCGCGCGTGCTGCTTCAATTGATGCATTCAATGCGAGTAAATTCGTTTGGTCTGCAATATCACCAATCATTTTTGTTATTTGTATAATCTCTTTCGTTTCTTTTTGTACATCTTCTATAGAGACTTCGAAACCTTCAAAGACATTTTTAATATAATTCATTTGCCCATCTAGTTGATCCATGTTCTGATTACCTTCAATAACTAGTCGAATATTCTTTTCGCCTTGTTCTTCTATAGTCGTAGTAATTGAATGAATATTTTCAGTTTCCGTAACAATTCTTTGGAGATTGTCATCGGATGCAAGTATTGATTGATGTTCCACTTCTAGTGCACTTTTTATTTCCGTAATTCTTTCGATCATTACACTGTCACTCTTTGCGTTTTTTTCATTTGCATTTTTTAATAACGCTATTAAACCGTCAAGTTCAGTAATTATTTTTTCCCTTTCATCAACCGATAATCCCTCAATTTCATGAACAACTTCCTTTTCAACTACTTGTTGCTTAAAAAGTTTTTCGAACATATCTTTTTCCTCCCTTTTCACCTAACCTAAATACAAGTGTTTGATTGTCTAATGATTTATTTGCAGGACCCATTTGTTCTAAAATTTCTACGATTGAGTCAAAAAAACTTATCCATAAAACTGAATGGTTCCATCTATTTTTTATTTCCATCATTAAGATAGATAAACTAATTAATATGTAAGAATATGTTTATTTTTACAATTACCTATTATACATTAATTATCGACATAAGCAGTGACTTTTTTCATATATATTCATAAAAAAGAGAGTCTCTAATCCTAGTTAAGAGACTCTCAATATATTTGTAATGAAATTTAATCTACCTTCAGATTACGAATATCTGTTGATGCTTCAATATGTTTTAAATCAGATAAATAATTGATAAAGGCATCTGTATCAATTTCAATAATTTGTTCATTTGTACCTGTTGTGAATGCAGTGAATTTATCCCCACCAGTAGCAATGAAGTCGTTAATGACTACGTTATAACTCTTAGCTGGATCAATTTTTTCATCAGTATTGCCAACAAATACATCAACAACGCCTTTTGCATTGTAAGTGTAATGTAAACCTGATACCTCTAAACCATAACCACCCGTAAATTGTTGATTGATTGCTTCTTTAATATTTGCACCCGTCATTTTAACAACTTTTAAATAGTTACCAAATGGTTGTACTGCTTGCGCTTTCCCCCATGTAATCACATTTTTATCGCCATCTTTTACTGTTGTTAAATCTGCACGTATACCACCTGAGTTTGTCATAGCGAAATCAGCTTTGTACCCAAGTGTATTCGCACGATTTAGTTGTGCATCCGTAACAAGGTTGCCCACTGGTGAACCCCCTAGAGGAAACGCTTTACGATCTTTTGATATCGATTCAAATGATGCAGTTGCAATTGGTCTATCGGTAGTAGCTTTTACTAATTCTTTTGCATTGTTTACAATACTATTAACCGATTTAGAAACTTTGTTACTATTAATCTCATCTTCTGTTTTCGCATAATTATATTTCACTACAGCAGCGGGTGTTTTGATGAAATCTTTTGTTTTTTTGCTTAAAGTACCTTCAACTACTGAATATGCTTTACCAAATGATTTAGCTTCAATGATACGTGTTTTCTTGTAAACACCATTGGCAAAGTTATGATCGTGACCGCCAAATACTACGTCTACTGAATGATTAGGATCAATTTTTTCTAATTCTTTTAACATATCAATTGATGGTCCAGCGATTTTATCTTGACCTTGAGTTTCTATTGAAGTGTCTGCATCCGTATTATACGCCCCAGAGTGTGCAATAACTACGATCGCTTTAATCCCTTCTTTACGTAGAATTTTATCGTATTTTGCAATTGCTTTTGCTGGATCTGTAACTTCAATATTTTGAACGAATTTAGATAAAACAACTGTTTTAATATCTGGTGTGACAATACCAATAAAACCTACTTTTACGCCATTAACTTTTTTCACTGTGTAAGGTTTGAAACCTGTTAATAATTTCTTAGTCTTTTTATCAACAATATTCGCAGATAGAACTTCCATATTGCTCTTCGTTTGTTTGTAATCTTTTACTAAATCATAGTTTTGCGTTTCAGTTGTTGGAGCTTGTCCTTTTAAAATTCGTTGAAATTCTTCAATACCCTCATCAAATTCGTGGTTCCCTAGTGCACCTACTTGGAATTTCATTGCATTCGCTACATTCATAGTCGGTTCATCTTGTAATAAGCTTGAATAAGAAGGGCTACCACCCACTAAATCACCTGCTTGAACAGTTAAAGAATTTGTTGTAGTTGATTTTAATTTGTACTTTTTCGCAAATGCTGATTTTTCTTGCTCAAAGTTATAAGCTAGTGAAGCTGCTCCGCCAATTGGAGTACCATCTGTAGCTTTATATGATTCACCAATATTACCATGTAAATCATTAATCGCTAGAAATTGAACTGGAACATTTGAATCTACCTTTGTTGTCTTTGCATACCCCGATAACGGTGCCATAAGTAATGCTGCCGCGCCTAAAGAAGCAACTATTTTCTTTTTGAACACATTAACACTCTCCCATAAAATGAATTTCAATTCTCTAAACATTTTACGGTCTGACGTCTTACAATACAATGCATAAAATGAAAAATAATGTAAAATCATCAGTTACAATATTTCGTATGGTATAATTTTATTGTTTCATATTTTTTAGAGCACTTTTATATCAAATTTAACCTCTTTAAAAATAGAGTCTGATGGTGTTTAATTACCCATAATCAGGTTACCCTACACTTATTGATCATTTAGGCAATGTAATGTTCAATGTTCAGGTTACTTTTACAATATATCTTTTCTACTAATGGATAAAAAGATATAGTTATAGTACAGGAGGAGATTTTATGACAACTATGAAAACAGTACAACAACGTTTTGAAGGAAGTACTTTCTGGCAAACTCTTGGTTTTGAATATATTCATGCAGAAGATGGTATTGCTGAAATTGCCTTTAATTATCGTGAAGATTTAACAAACGTTGTAGGGACCTTACATGGTGGTGTATTTATGGCTGCATTAGATACAGTGATGGGCATTGCGACTCATACTCTTGGCTTCGATAAAGTCATCACTATGCAAATGGAAACTCGCTTTTTAAAACCAATTACTGATGGACGTATTCAAGCTTTAGGTCGTGTAATCTCACAAACTCGCTCAACAGTAATTTTAGAAGGCCGATTATATAACGAAAATCATGAGCTCGTAGGCTTTGCAACTGCGACTTTCAAAGGCATTAATTAATAGAAAAGGTCTACACATTAAAAATGACTCATTTGATTCACAAGATTTAACTATAAATCTTATGAATCGTAATGAGTCATTTTCTATTAATGAATAGTGACTTTACTATAAGCACCTTTTATGTTCTTTGATTTTGGTTTTAAGACTAAATAATAGTTTGTTCCTGATTTTAGCTCTTTACTTGGCGTAATAATCAGTTTTTTATCTGATGCTTGTTTCAACGAAATTTTTCGAGATACGCCACCTATTTGCCATAAGTATACATTCGCCTTCTTTATGGTAGTCCAAGAAAGTTTTTTACTAGCTTTTAATTGGATTGACTTCTCAGATGCTTTATTTTCAATCGTAGTTAGTTTAGTATAGCTCTTTAACTGCTTTAGCAAAAAGTCACTATGACTTTTTGCAACTTCTTTACCTATAGCTGTTGGAATATCTGGCCTAACGCCTTTTTTGTTAATTTTATAATTTTTAGGTCCAAAGAATTCAGCAATGGTTAACTTTAGGAAGCCACCATCACTGAGCTGGATTGGTTCTTGCATAACACCTTTGCCAAATGTAGTTTGACCGTAAATTTTAGCTACCTTAAGATCCTTTGCTGCAGCCGTTGTCATTTCTGCAGCACTTGCTGTATTCTGGTCAGTTAATAGAGAAACCGGCGCATTCCATTGCACTTTTTGTTTAATAGCATTGATCTGAAACGTTTTTGTTCCTTTTTCTTTGTATAAAAATGCGTATTTAACTTTTGGAAAAAGACCGATTACTTCTTGTGCAGAGCCAACATAGCCCCCTCCATTACTACGAAGATCGAAAATCCAGCCTTTCATACCTGGCATGGATTTGATGGCATCCTGAATCTCTTTAGCACTACCTTCTGAAAAACTATTCAATCGGATAAACCCAATATTTCCTGCAAGTTTTTTCTTTTCTACGTTTGGTAAAGTAATCACTTTTCTCGTTAGTTTCTTATCAAAGATTTTTCGCGTTGATGATCTGTAAATTGTTAAATTAACTGTGGAATTTTCTTTTCCTGTTATTAATGGCGTCACTGCTTCAATAGACTTGCCAGCAATACTTTTTCCTTCTACCTTTGTTATAATGTCTCCTGGCTTTAACCCACCTTTTGCTGCTGGACTTCCTTTAATTGTTGATGTGATTTTCAATCCTTTTTTATTTTCTAGAATTGTAACACCAATTCCAACAAGCTCCATATTGATCGATTTAACAAAAGATTGGTATTCGTCTTTTGTCATATAAACAGAATAAGGATCTAATTGTTTCATTAATCCTTCAATTGTCTTACTGTTTAACGCGTTGTTCGGTACTTTTGGATAATATCGCTCTTTCACTATACTTTTTACTTCATTTAAAGGTTCTGCAGCATAAGCAAATGATGAAGTGTAGATCAGCATCATCGCAATGATACTAGATAAAAAGATTCGGAGTGTTTTCATAGAATCCCTCATTTATTATGTATTTTTACAAACTATTGTACCTTTAAATGATGAAAAAAGAAGCAAATTTTCATCTATTAGTCTAATTAACTTTTTTTACATCAAAAAATGCTCTACTTCACAAAAATGGAGAAGAGCAATAGCCATTCTTTTTTATTCAGCTGATTGTAGGGCAATACCTCAGAGCAAAGTTAATTATCGAGTGAATCCTCATTCTTGGTATGTATTTGATAATTAATGTCATTGTCGTCTTTAATGATACTGTATTTAAGGAAATTTTTTTGAACACTAGGTGGTATTAACATAAACTTCGAACGATAATCTAATCGGAATTTTAAAGCACATGCACGATTTATTCGCCGGTCAAAAGAACTAAATCTTACTTCAATAGTAAGTGATGAACCATTCGTAAAAAGTATTTCTGTACTTTGATTTTTGTTTTTCTTGTAACTTTTAATATGATTAAGTGCTAACCAGACACAATCATTCTTTTTAGGAGATATTGTTGGAAACCATACAAGTTGATGCTTAAGATTCATAATCACTGGATACATATTAACTTCTCCAAGAACATAACGTGTTCCCTCACTTGCACCTTTTAAGCTGGATCCAAAAAACCGCAAATTTCTATCAACAAGTTCAATAGGAGTCAATTGACTGTCTTTGAAATCTTCCACTTCAAGAATATTGGTTTTAATCTTGCCCTCCCCATCATAAAACGGTATAAACGCCATTGTATTTTCATTTACTGTATAAATTTCGTCTACCATGATTTACCTCCACAACAAATTAGTGTACGAACTTTGCACTGTTTACTCAAAGAAGGTCTTTCCAGTTTTTCTTAAATACGATTATTTCAATTGAATCACCCATTCTCGTTTTATTAATAGATTATCTCAAAAATAAAGTACTTTAGTCATTCATAAATAATCCATTTATATCATTTTATAGTCGATTTTTATAACTGTCAAATAATTCTTTTTTTTCAATTTTTAACATTTAAGTTTTTGTAAATTTTATTACAAACATCTCTATATAAGTCTTTACAGATTGTTCGCTGTATTTACATAATTTATTTTCTTCATAATCTAGTATTATTCATATTATCAATAACCTAGCAGAAAATAATAAATTTCTTGTATTCTATTTTAAATCATTTACTCCATAAAAAAATTCACGCATTATCCTACAAATTTAGCGTGAAAAATTTCTTACTCCTCTATTTCTATGAAATAACCACTGTAATCCAAAAAATATGCATCAACAATATCACACTCACACTATATACAGATACTGTAACAATCATTAAAATTTTCGTAAAAAAAAGGGTTGGATTCTACAAAGAATAGCTACTAATAATAAAGATATTATAATTTTTAATGCATAAAAACCTACAATACTATTTTTATAGAGCCAATTCATTGGAATTAGACTATTTCTTAAACCTAAGTCCGTAAAGAATGCATCTAAGATACACAATAATAGTATGTTCCTATTTTAAAAAAGGAGATGTTCGGTTTAAATAAAATTTTACCTTCCAGCGATTTAACAATCCTTTCATTTTATATTCGTTCACTAAGACTACCGTAAAAGAACTGATTATATACAATAATAATTAGACGACTCCCTTTTCTTATTTATTCCCAAACTAAAAAAGGTCTCTTACTCATCACTGACGACTTTTAGATACCTTTTTTAGTTGCTTTTATTATTAAGCTAGTTTTTTATTATATTATCTCAACCATGGATGTCCTGGATTCCAAGGTTGCCATGTGTTCCACTGCCACCATGGATTCCAAGTATTCCATTGCCCCCATGGATACCATGGGCCCCACTGCTGCCATGGATTCCACGGGCCCCACGGATTCCAATGTTCTTCTGATCTCCTTGGATACCAATTCCCTTGATTAATCGGTCTGATATAACCACCCTGTCTTCTAAATGGTTGAACCATTTTCGTCCTCCCTTTTTTAAAATTCTTTATAGTATATAGAAATTTTTGATATTGGGCTGGGATTTTGACTAATAACTTAAATAACTTTTTAAATAAAGAAATGATTCAAAAATCAGCAATTGGCTTATTCGTTCTTAATCTTTTTTTGATATAATTTTCTGAATACTTTTAATTTTGTTTGTCAATGGATTTTATAAGCTTTTTTTCTTATACTATTTATGTACAATGGACTATGGTCATAAAAATAATATAAGTTTTTAGAACTAGGAAAGGTGATTTTAAATTGGATTCTATTAAACAACTATTCCAAAGCGAAGATGGCAACGGAAAACAGAGAGAGCAACTAGTAAATTATCTTGAAAAAATATTAACATCAATGGATACATTAAAAGACCCATCTAAAACAACACTTGGGCCAATGCAAGAACGCTCTTCAAACTTTTATCAAGAATTAATGGAAGAACATGTTGTTCCTACAGATGGTACTGGGTTAGATACAGTTGTAAATGCATTAACAGATTTAATGAAAGGACATCCCTTCCATACTCATAACTTTGTAACCAATGTATTACCTATGGCAAGTATTCCGGGTATTTTAGGTTTATTTGTAAATTCTCTTTTAAATGGTAATAATTTATGGGATGTATATGGACCTGCAGCTACTGAATCAGAAGTAAAGGTCATTTCTATGATGTCTAAATTGGTAGGATATGATTATACAAAAAGCTTCGGCTATACAACTTGGGGTGGACAAGGTGCTGTTTTCAGTGGACTTCGCGTAGCGATTGCCAAACAATTCCCACATGCAAAAGAAGAAGGGGTGCCAAATAACCTTTATTGTTTTGCTTCTGAAAATGCGCATTATAGTTTATTAAAATCAATTGAAGCAGTAGGTATTGGAAGTAATCATTTAATCCGTGTTAAAGCTGGTAAAGATCACTCAATGGATATGGATGATTTACAAGAACGCTTAACAGAAGTTATAGAAAAAGGTGGCATTCCAGTATATATCGTTGCAACAACTGGTGCTACAGATAGTTTTGCAATTGACAATATTAAAGAAATCAAAGAAATTACCACTGCTATGGAAGATCGCTACAATTTAAAATCAATTCATATTCATGCTGATTCTGCATTGGGTGGTTTTTACGCATTCTTTAACGATTATGATTTCACTCAAAATCCACTACACTTTGAAGAGGAAGTACTCGAAAGTTTAATGGTCATTCGTTCACGTATGCAATACCTATATATGGCGGATTCTTTGTGCTTTGACTTCCAAAAACTTGGTCAAACTCCATACTTAACAAGTCTATTCTTATTAAAAGAAGGTAGTGCACTTGGTCTTCTAGATTTAGAAGATTTTGATACGCCTTATGTAGGTAATCGCGGATACGGTTCTTATCATACAGGCTATACACTAGAATGCTCTCGAATGGGTAGTTCAATTGCTATCTATGCTGCTTTAATGGCATTCGGAAAAACAGGCTACCAACAAATATTAGCTAATTATGTTCGAGTAAATTTAGCATTCCGTCAACAATTAGCAGCTAAAATACCATCACTTCATGTAGTTAACCCAACAAATATTGGACCAATTACAGCATTTCGTCTATATCCTGCTGGTTATAAATGGGATACAGAACAAGCAGGTTCTTATACGGTTTCTGAAATTGAAAAAATAAATACATTAAATTCATCTTTATTTGAAGTATTAGGTAAACACCGTGATGACGTGTTCTTTGGAGATACAACTCGTATTTGTACAGTTGATGCATCTGACAGTGCAGACCGTATTCCAGTCGGGGTAGCAAAATTCTTCTCCATTTCACCTTATACTGAAAACGAACATATTCCAGCAATCATTGAGTCCCTTAAACACTCAATAGAAGAATTGGAGGGTTCATCTCTTGCAGTTTCTAGCCAAAAATAGACATACCATGTTAACGAAGTATATTTTCTATTTTGTTGCACCAATTGCTGTATTTTCAATTATTTTTGGATGTATACTTTATTATTCTAGTAACAATATTATTCAAACCCGAGTGATGAGTCTATTTGAAGAAAAATTACGTCTTGTTTCAGAAAATGTAATGACCCATATTGATTCTTCACTTGTAACAAATGCAGATAATAATGATGAAAACCAATATAAAACACTTTTAAATACATTAAATATAGCCAAAAAACAGCAAAAAGTTCAAAATGTCTATGTACTTTCCCGTTCTAATGGGAAAGAACATATTGTAGCGTTAAGTGATACAGATAATCATAATGCTGCTTATAAATTTGATCCTAAGATGAATGAAGCTATCGATCAAGATAAAATCACGTATAGTGATATTTATAAAGACAAATATGGTATTCACAAATCGATTTTCATACCTTTTAAAGGGACCGATATCATTTTTGGATTAGATATGGATGCTTCATTCATATCAAAAGTACAAACTCAAACGATATGGATTGCAGTTGGTTTGACCATTTTATTTGTTATTTTAGGTGCAATACTTGCTTACGTGATTAGTAAACGTATTATTAAACCAGTACTTGCGATTAACAACTATGTTGATGAAGTTGCAGAAGGTAATCTAGCAGCAGATCGATTTGAAATTAAAGGAAAAGATGAAATCGCCCAATTATCTCATGGAGTTTATAAAATGGTAGATGATTTAAGAAGTATCATTGGCAACATTAGTTCTAATGCTGAACAAGTAGCTGCTACTTCTGAGGAATTATCTGCTGGCGCTGAGCAAACAAGTGCTTCAATCGAACAAGTTACCGTATCGATGCAAGAAGTGGCGGCTGGCTCTGATAAGCAAACAGATGCTGTCGAAGAAATTGGTACTAACGTTAATACGATTTCGAAGAAAATGAATGATGTAACAAACTACGTAGAAAAAGTTAGCGTAAAGGCAATTGATACAACGCAAACAGCAGAAAATGGTAAAGCCATCATAAAAAATGCTGTAGAAAAAATGAATATAACAACTGAAATGATTGATACAACTTCTGAAGTTGTGAATCGCTTAAACAATTACTCAAAAGAAATTGGCGAAATTGTCTCATTGATTACTGAAATTGCCGATCAAACAAACTTACTTGCTCTTAATGCATCAATTGAAGCCGCACGTGCAGGTGAACACGGTAAAGGTTTCGCAGTTGTTGCAGAAGAAGTAAGAAAACTTGCAGATCAATCTAGAATAGCAGCAAATGATATCAGTAATCGTATCGATTCAATTAAAACTGAATCTACAAATGCAGTTGATTCAATGGCTATAAGTTATGACAATCTAAAAGTAAGTTCTGAAGCATTTGATGAAGCTGGCGATGCATTTAACGTAATCTATTCTGCAGTGTCAGACTTAACTTCACAAATGACACAAGTAAGTAAAGCCATTGATGCCATGAATGGTGGTATTACCAACATTGCAGAATCAATGGAAGAAGTAAGTGTAATCGTCGTTCAAAATTCAAGTAGTATCCAAAATGTTGCTGCAGCTTCTGAAGAACAAACAGCTAGTATGGAAGAAATCACAGCTTCTTCAACAAGCCTAGCAAATATGGCTGAGCATCTACGGACAGCTGTTGGAAAATTTAAGTTATAAGAACAAATTCGAGAGACTTGTTGATTTGATAACTTTTAGTTCACTCAACAAACAAACTACCAAGGTCGATTTATTGGATCTTGGTAGTTTATTTTTATGAATACTTTTTATATAGGACTTATTTTAGTTTTCTTACATTACTGTAAATTTGGATATATTGATCATGTGAGCATTAGAGATTTGATTTCCAAGACATAAAATAGTCGAAACGCGGATACAATTCTGGAATCCGCGAGTATTTCACCTGAGAACGAGAGTATTTCTTCACAGAACGCGAGTAAATTCGATGAAATCGCGAGTAAACAGCGAAAAGCAGGAGGTCAGCTCAGCTTCCGCGGCACCAGTTTGATTTTGAAAGGAAAAACCAATCCGCGAATCATGTGAGCATCAGAGATTTGATTTTCAGGACATAAATTAGTCGAAACGCGGATACAATTCTGGAATCCGCGAGTATTTCACCTGAGAACGAGAGTATTTCTTCACAGAACGCGAGTAAATTCGATGAAATCGCGAGTAAACAGCGAATATCATGAGATCAGAAATGGTTGAATTAAAAAAAGAAAAAACCATCTAATCCACATAGATTAGATGGCGATAAAAATTTAATGTTTACGTTTAATTCATTATAGATGTCTATATCCAGCAAAATGACTGCTCCAGTATGATTCATAAACTGAGCTTACTTGTACTCTTGTGCCACTAGCACTTACAAATCTGCCATTACCCATGTACAATCCTATATGAGAAATACCAGATTTATAGGTATTTTTAAAGAATACTAAATCTCCTACTTTAGGTGAGCTTGTTGCTGTTGAAATAGAGTAAAAGCCTGCAGCTGTTGTACGATAAGCAGTAAGACCAGCATTTTTATATGCATAGTATACAAGTCCACTACAATCAAATCCACTTGGAGTAGATCCTCCAAATACATAAGGTACACCTTGTTGTGCTAATGCGATTGATACAGCTTTTTGTAATTTTGTGCTAGCAGATGTTGTTACAACACTATTGCTAACTTTTTTAGTAGTTCCTTTAACTTTTAGCTTTTGACCAACTCTGATGCTTGTGGATTTTAAATTATTCCAGCTCATTAACGTTTTATACGATACACCATATTTTTTAGCAATACTAGATAACGTGTCACCTGATTTTACTTTATATGTAGAAGTTGCTGTAGAAGTACTTTTCTTACTAGGGCTTGATGATGAGCTTGAGCTACCTTTTACTTTAAGTTTTTGACCAGCGTTAATGCTTGTAGACTTTAAATTATTCCAACTCATTAGCGTTTTATACGATACACCATATTTTTTAGCAATACTAGATAGAGAATCACCTTTTTTTACTGTGTATGTAGAAGATGAAGCACTTGTCTTACTAGAGCTAGTTGATGAGCTACCTTTTACTTTAAGTTTTTGACCAGCCTTAATATTTGTAGATTTTAAATTATTCCAACTCATTAGCGTTTTATAGGAAATATGATATTTTGTAGCAATACCAGATAATGTATCGCCTTTTTTAACTGTATATGTAGAAGACGCTGCTAATGCAGTTGTTTGTTCACTAATTGTTGAAAACAGCATAATCGAGCTTAATGCCATTGCTGAGATGATTGTTTTTTTCAATTGATTTAACTCCCTTTATATTTTAACCTAATATAGACTATTATAAAGAGGTTATGTAACAAAATCGTAATATTAATATCAAATTAATATTACAAAATGTAAAATTAGATTACAAATTAATAGATTTCTGTTTTTTTATTTCATTTTCATCCAATTAATGTTATTTCAAAATGGATAGGACTAAAAATTTGGTTATAAATACCAATTTTTTAGATGACAAATATCCCCTTCTATCCTTTCTACATATTCTCAGCAAGAAATTTAGGAATAAAAGTTATTTTGATCAAAACTATCTTCCTTTGCCTTTTTACTTTTGTCCACTCTATGGTATTCAGAGATTTGAATAATTCGAACCTTATTCGTATTCAATTCATGGTATATTCCTCTGCTGTCTGTAAAAGAAATATATTGATCACGTTCACTCTGAACAAGCTTTTCTGCTGCTTCTTGTGATTCAATAAAGATAAAGCGTCTTACATAATGCTCTTGATCAAAAAAATAAGTAACCTTGAATTCTTTCATTATTCATACACCTCGAATATTCTTTAGTTATTAATATGTACCTTTTATAGGATATCCAACTACATATAAATGAAACATTATGAATGAAAATTTTTTTGAATGATGCTTAATTTCCCCTTCACTGTCCTATTGGTTGTCTCATCGGAATATGATATTACAACTTAATAAAACGGAGGAAAATAATTATGCATTCCTATATTCCCTATTTCTTTTTAGGGGTTTCTCTTGCTGCTCCTATTGGTCCAGTAAAAGCGACTTTGCTTAATTTAGGCATTAAAAATGGCTTTTTTCATGCCTGGTTTTTTAGTTTGGGGGCAATTGCAACGGATTTGTTGTACATGTTGTTGGTTTATATCGGTATTGGACGTTTTATAGAGTATCCCATTATTAAGTCAATTCTATGGTCATTCGGCTGTTTTGTTCTATTATATACTGGGATTGAAAATTTACTGACAATGCATAAAGTTAAACTTGATTCTAATTTTAAAAAAGCGACACGTCTAAGACATTCTTTCCTATCAGGATTCCTTATCGCTTTATTAAATCCCTTAACCATTCTGTTTTGGTTAGGAATCTATGGATCTGTCCTTGTTGGTGGGTCAGGTAGACTAAGTGAATTGAAAATTATCCTATATAGTTTAGTCATATTATTAGGCATTATTCTAGTGGATTTTACAATGGCAACCATCTCAAGTGGTTCGAGAAAAATTTTATCCACAAAGTTTTTAAATATTGTTTCGATTATTTCCTCTATTTCAATGATTGGATTTGGGATTCATTTTGGGATTTTAGCTTACCATTCACTTTTTTAGTTCGACTATTTTACGTCCTGGAAATCAAACCGCTGATGCTCACATAATCCGCGGACTGATTTTTCTTTCAAAGTCAAACTACTGCCGCGAAAGATGTGCTGACCTCCTGCTTTTCGCTGTTTACTTGCGATTTCATCGAATTTACTCGCGTTCTGTGAAGAAATACTCTCGTTCTCAGGTGAAATACTCGTGGATTTCTGAATTGTATCCGCGTTTCGACTATTTTACGTCCTGGAAATCAAACCGCTGATGCTCACATAATCGACTCATAACATTAAATGTTCGAATTTAGTATTGCATTATGAAATTGACTCAATAGTTGGTCATTATAACTCCTCCATAGAATAAAAACAGTCCTTTTGGAAATCATACCTATATAAAAAAATATAGAGGTGTTTTTATGGAGAGTTCTGATAGAAATGAGGAAAAAGTCAGTATATGGTGTATCACTAGCTTAGCCTCTATTCCTCTTGTTATGACCCTAGGCAATTCAATGCTTATTCCTGTTCTCCCCATTTTAGAGAAAAAGGTGGGCATCTCTTCATTTCAATCGAGTATGATTATTACAAGTTTCTCAGTTGCGTCCATCCTTCTCATTCCAGTTGCTGGCTATTTATCCGATCGCTTTGGTCGTAAAATCGTGATCGTCCCCAGTTTACTGTTAACAATTATCGGTGGATTAATAGCCGCTTTTGCTTCCTGGAAAATGCAAAATCCCTATAGCCTGATAATTGTAGGAAGAATTTTACAAGGGATTGGAGCTGCAGGAGCTATGCCAATTGTAATCCCACTCGTGGGTGATTTATATAATGGTGATGATGAAAAAACGAGCGCAACTCTTGGAATCATTGAAACATCAAATACCTTTGGAAAAGTGTTAAGCCCTATTCTCGGTTCAGCTTTGGCAGCCTTTTTGTGGTTTCTACCATTTTTCTCTATATCCGTACTTAGCTTAATCGCAGTTATATTAATTATCTTCTTTGTGAAAACTCCAAAAGACAAAAATCCCCCCGTAGCTTTTGCAGAATTTTGGAAAAGGGTCAAGCAAACGTTTAAGAAAGATGGCAGCTGGTTATTAGTAGTATTTCTCAATGGTATTTTTGTTATGCTTGTGCTATTCGGCATGTTATTTTTCTTATCAGAATATCTCGAAAAAACGCATCATATAAAAGGGATTAAAAAGGGATTTGTTTTAGCGATTCCTTTGTTATTACTGTGCATTGCGTCATACTTTACTGGCCGGAAAATTAAAGGAAACTTGAAAACAATTAAGAAAATCATCATTGTCTGCTTAATTATTGTTTCCTGCAGTATTGTGTTTGTTGGCTATTCAAAGGAAAGATTAATATTATTATTGGTTGTCACTAGCATCGCAGGAATTGCATTAGGTGCACTGCTTCCAGTTCTGGACTCAATCATTACAGAAAATATTCGAAAAGAAGAACGTGGTACTGTCACCTCTTTCTATAGCTCTGCAAGATATATCGGTGTTGCTGCTGGCCCTCCCATTATGTCACTCGTTATGAAGAATTATTTAAATACAAGCTATATTGTGGCAGCTATTTTAGGGTTCGTTCTTTTATTTTTAGTATTTAAATATATTAAAATTGAGGCTATTGACAAGTAAATTTAAACTTATTCTTTAACAATGAAAGGACCGATTCTTTTAAATACAGAATCGGTCCTTCTTTACTTAGCATTTAGGCTAATAAGAATAAGCGTAATTCCTGCAAATAAGCAAATCATTCTTGTCACAGAAATTTTATCAGCTAGTCCAAATAAAGCAATTGCCGTCGTTACGATTAATACTGTTGGCCCTACTAGCGCAAGCATGGTATTAATATAGAATGCTTTTTCTAAACTATTAGATTTTAACATCAAAAAAGCAGCAGTTACTTCAATACTTCCAGACAATACACGCAAGATAACCATAGCAAGAAGTGATTTTTCAATAATTGTCATCATCCAATCTCTATAGATTAATCTTTGTACTAAAAAATGAAGCCTCTTATTTCTATTATTATTTTTCGTATATGGACTTCTGTTTTATTGAATTACTTAAGTCAATATATGTTTGATTGGTTTTAAATATTTTTATTAGGTTTCAAATTCTTTTTTAATTCAATCAATTTTATAAACAAATTTCACTTTTTAATGCAATTTACATTTGTATGTTCCACTCAACAGACTGTTCTAGCGAGCTACATTACTTTCACTAGGCGTTTTTTAGGTGATCCTAAAGACGATGTGGGGACTTAAATTATCTGTTTCGTAGATTGAACTAATTCTTCCATGGATAATAATTTGTTAGACCCTAATATTTAAATTTACTTTTTTTCAAATAAAAAGCCATCTGATCTAGTATCGGTCAGATAGCTATCATAATGACAGAGCCTCTATACTACTTTAGTTGTTTCTTCACAAAATCAACATATGGTGTCTTATCATAATCATGATAGAGTGCCATCATAACTCTAACAGGATCTCCAAAGAAGAAGCGTTCATAAAGTGTTTGCCGTGTTCCAAATGAGCTCATTGTAGCATCCCATGCTAAGCGGAATAGTTTGACACGATCTTCTGCATTATTTGAGGCGGATTGTAGGTACTGATCTAAATCTTTTCGAATGGGTGATTGAAATGCGTTTTCTGTAGGAATCGACATTAAACCACTTGCTCCTAATAACTGTACAATTTCAGTAAATCGTGGATATATTTTAGGGAAAATATTAATAGCGATTCTAAGCGTTGTAAAATCAGGTTGCATTAAACCAGACTCATTTAGTTTTGCATCGACTTCAGATTTAATAGCCAACGCCTTTAGGGTCTCTAAAGCAACAATGATTTCAGTGGCCTTTTCTTGTACATGTGGATAGCCTGAGATATTGATGGAATCGATAATAGATTGAACGATTCCTAGCATAAATTCTGTTTTCACGATTTGTCTTGAGAGAACTTGGTGTAAGGCAAATGGTTGAAATGAACCTTGACTAAGATAAGTTTGTGCAACATCTATATTGTCATAAAAGAAGACACGCTTCCAAGGTACTAAGACATTATCAAAAACAACAATCGTATCCATTTCTTCAAAGCGGGAACTTAATGGATAATTAAATTTAGAATCTCCACCTACAAAGGATTCTCTACATATAAATTTTAGTCCTTTTGAGTTACTAGGAATGGAGAATGCAAATCCACTCTCATCATCATACGGTCTACCAGCTGAAACAAATAACATTTCATCTGTAATACCACCTTGTGTCGCTAGTAAACGAGCTCCCTTTACAATTAATCCTTCACTTGTTCGATCCATTATTCGTGCAGCAATCGGCTCTTTTGAATCCTCCCAATATTTATAACTTCGATCAACTTGTGGCTCAATAAACGTATGGGTAAGAGATAAATCATTTTCACGTACATGTTCATAATAGGCTTTAATATGATCAGGAAAACAATTTTCCTCACCTTCCAATAAATGAGCGGATGCCGCGAGTGTCATTAATGTAGTGTTCATGTAATCAGGACTTCTCCCCATCATTCCATTGCTCTCTCTCGCCCAATGCTGAACCATTTCTCTCTTCTTTGCCAAATCTTCTTTTGTTTTCGGCATTAAAAAGGAGAGCCCCACTCGATCTCCAGTTGTCGGTGACTTATACGTCATCAAATCCGTTAATTTTTCATCATGTTGCAAATCATAAAGACGAGCCTGGCTTTTCATGACCCCCTTAAAAGCAGGATGCTCAGAAATATTCCCCGTCACTTGTTTCCCATCTATCCATACATTTGTTTTAAGCTTATTGATACGATCAAGGTATTGTGCACCTGTAATAGCAGGCATAACTTTCCTCCTTGTTCTTCACTTTAAAAACGTCCGATTGGGTATTCCCCTAAATTTATACTATGAAAATTACTGCCAAATGGTGACAATATGGTAGGAGTATAGCAAAAAGAACATCATTGAAAAATACAATATTTCATACTTTTAATGATTGTTATTTGTATTAAACCGGTTACACTAATGATACTTTGAATGCTGTAGGGAGGTCGCTAACATGAGATTTAAAAACAAAGTCGTATTAATTACAGGTGCAGCTGGGAAAATTGGAACTGCGATTGCTCATTTATTAGCTGCAGAAGGCGCTCTTCTTGCTTTAGTTGATGTTAAATTGGATGCTGTTAAAAAGTTTTCGACTGAATTGAAGATTGACGATGAGCGTTTCATTATTTTAAAAGCGGATGTAACAAAAGAATCTGATGTTAAGGCTTATGTCGTCGCAACTATAGAAAAATTTGGCCGCATCGACTGCTTCTTTAACAATGCCGATATTGATGGGAAAAAGGCCTCCCTAACTGATTATCCTGTTGAAATGTTTGAAGCTGTGATGAACGTCAATGTGAAAGGCACATTCTTAGGCTTAAAGTACGTAATGATAGAAATGAAAAAAGCTGGCAAAGGTTCTATTGTAAACACTGTTTCTATCGAAGGTCTTTTAGGTGGTCATTGCATGGTTGCTTATAATACTTCAAAACACGCTGTAATTGGTTTAACAAAAGTGGCAGCTAATGAAGCTGCCGAGTTCGGCATTCGCGTAAATGTCCTAGCTCAAGGAAAAGTTTTACCGAATGGAAATAACGCAGAAGAACCTAGTAAACAAAAGGACGATGAAAACGAAGCATCTGAAATTAGAATTCCTCTTAGACGCACTGCTACTCCAAATGAAATCGCAAAAGTGGCCTTATTTTTACTTTCAGATGATGCTAGTTATGTAACAAACTCGATCTATACAGTGGATGGTGGCATCACCGTCTTCTAAGAAATTTTTCGAAACAAATGATAAAAAATGCCACTTTAATAGCGGCATTTTTTTATCACTTTATCTATATTCATTTTTATTCTGTTCAACTAATTGTTTATCAAGCATCTCAAATATCTCGTTATAACTAGGACCGGATTCGGCGTTTAGTCTTTTGACTTCATTAATATCCGTTCCAGTCCAAGTGTACTTTTTTGGCTCATCTAGATCTGGCATATCGTTCGAAGAAAATGTGTTTCCTGCATCATTATCTGCAATAATTTCTTTGATTTCATTATATGTTGGGCCAGATTGTGCATTTTGTCTTTTTACTTCTTCAATGTCCGTTCCGACAGATGTAAACTTCTTAGCACTCATTTACTCACCTCCTAAAACTGAAATGGTCATGGCTATTCTGCACTCATTTGATCTTCTGCATCATGATTCGTAGAATGAGGCACTTCACTTTGCCCCTGCGCTTCATGGATACTAAGTCCACCAGAAGAGAATATTGGTGGTTTATTATAGTTCACCGGATGGCTATAAGCGGAGGTTGCCGTTCCTCCAAAATCTGCAACAACTGATTTGATTGCATTATTCGTTACACTTGGATAGGTGCCTTTCCCTATAACCTTTTCAACGCCTGTATCAGACTGATCTTTTTTCATCAAATCACCTCCATTGTATATACTTTTATACTCCCACAAAAGAAAATTTTTATGAGAATGTTTATAGAAATCGTTTTAATTTTTAAGAGAAACTTCAAATGATTGAGGATTTTTTAAGGACATTAATTATTGATATCCCGGATGGGGATTAACAAAAAAACCGTTGATTTTCGGAGGACACTGAAAAAGTTGGATTTTTAGTTACTACACTTTTTAGTGCCTTGATTTTCGTGGAGAGATTTTTTCATTTGCTATGTGTTATGGACTAATTCTAATAACTAGTTATAATTTCTTACCTTTTTGGAAAGGATGTATTTAGCTTTTTAAGAAGGAGGTGGAAAAATTGATGAAGAAATTATTCAGTATTGTACTTGTATGTGCAATATCATTTCTAGCAGGATCGTATTATGCTATGAACAATCCTTCCACTCCCCTAAATAGTTGGAATAAAAATAGTGTTGAGTTATTTGCTTCTACACCTGCAACTTTAAATTCGGCTTTTGAAGATTTGAAGATTGTCTTCACTACATCAATGGATTATATTGATAGCAAAATAGACAACTTACTAACGCCGAAAAATGATGTTTCCAATAAAATAGAAAAAAATCAGCTTAAACAGGATAGCCGTTTACAAAAACCAACCGATGATTTGCAAAATATAGATGTTGATCACGAGGAAAAAGATAAAATGCCAGCGAGAGGCGGGATGGCAATTTGAGCAACATTCATCCTTTATCTAACATATAATCCCTTATCCGAAGTCGTTTCTTAAGGATAGGGATTTTTTGTAGTTACGTTCGAATTCGTAGCGTTACTGGCTGGGTTCCGAGAATTTACTTGCATTCTCGGGGGGTTTACTCGCGGTTTACGAGAATTTACTCGCGTTCTCGGATGGTTTACTCGCGGATTCCAGGAATTTACTCGCGTTCTCGGGTTTACTCGCGAATTCGGTTGGTTTACTCGCGCTTTCCAGGAATTTACTCGCGTTCTCGGATGGTTTACTCGCGGATTCCAGGAATTTACTCGCATTCTCGGGTTTACTCACATTCTCGGGTTTACTCGCGAATTCGGTTGGTTTACTCGCGCTTTCCGGGAATTTACTCGCGTTCTCGGTTGGTTTACTCGCATAAGGTTAATTCTTTAATGTCGTCTTATTTCCTAAAGAAAAAAATAGCACCTAGTTTCCTGCGAAACTAGGTGCTATTTATTTTAGCTACTCAAATAACCCCGTTAATATATATTTAGCCTGTTGTTTTTTAGTCATGCTCTTTAACTCTTTCTTTTGGAGTACTACCGTTTTGATTGGTGTGATAAAGTTTGATGTTGATACGAGTGAGATCGCGTCTTTGTCTTGAACAATTACATCATTTGCTTGAAGCCCTTTTACAACTTGATTTTTACCTCTATAGGCTACACCCAAAGTAATTGGATGTTTTTGAACAACACCGTTTGTAGTGAGCTGATATACATAATGTTTATTTCCAGATTTCCACATAGATTTAGAAGCAATGATTGGTACACCTGTTGCTTCGTCTACTGTTACTTGCATTTTCATGTTTGTTCCAACCAATAAAGGCTTATCTTCTTTGCCTGTATTTTGATTTTGCGTATCTGTTGGTTGCCCTGTTTGAGCTTGTTCAGTAGTAGCGTTAGTTATTTGCCCGTCTTTAGCTTGTCCATCTTTCTTCCCATCAACAGATGCAGATTCTGTGTTAGCTGTCTTTGCTTTCGAATCAGCATTCGCTTCATTTACTGCTTCTGTATTGAGCTTTACTAAAAATGAATACATAGGTACTTTATTTTTCTTTTTATCTTTAATCGGATAAGTGATAACTTTTGATACGGTCCCCTTGTAAGTTTGATCTGTTAATTTAGAATACAATGCTACTTGTTGACCGTTCATTACTTCTTGTACTTGTTTTGCTGGTACAATAGCCTTTACAACGGAATTCGTTGAAGCGATGGTCATCATCGGATCTTTTAAATCTGAGTTGATATTCACAATCTGCCCATCAACCTTACTTACAACATTTAAATCAGCTAGCTCTTTCTCCACTCTAGCTTTCTTTGCTTCATTTTCAGTTAAGGCTGCTTCAAGTTTTCCCTTTTCCACTTCTGCCTCTGCAATTTTCTCTTGAACATTTCCTTTCACAATAGAGGATACATCGACATTTACATCCAAACTAATCTTTTTGCTGTTAGAATTTGTACTAGTGTCTGAAGTTGCATTTGTATCAATTTGTTGTAATTGGGAAATTTCTTGATCAATACTGTCCATTTCACTTTGCACACGCTTTGCTTCATCTTCTAAATTCGCTTTTCTTTCTTCAAGCTTTTGTGAATCGTATGAAAATAAAGGAGTACCACTTATAACTACGTCTCCTTCTTTTACTAAAATTTCACCCAAAGAACCTTTTTGACTGTCAAAATACACATGTGTTTCAGTTTCTGGCTGTGTAACACCATTGGTATGTAATAATTTTTTTACATTACCTTTATTTACTGTTGTCCAATCACTTATGTTAATCGTTCGAGCGGCCTTACTATCTTCCTTTAATAAGAGGAAAAGATTACTCCCAACAAAAATAACGACAACTGCAGCAATAAGATACTTGCCCCATTTTTTCAAGTCTCTCATCCCCCTTTAGAAAAAGAATCCTATTTTGATATAAGACATAAAACTTGCAAAAATCCAATATAGTAAAAACAAAATACAGATAGCAGTTATTAGCTTCTTTTTACGAATTTCTACGATTCTGGATAAATAGTAGTACGAATATACGAACATAGCTATTCGGAATAATGTAATTTCCCCAAGGAAGTGAATAATTACTTCATTATTCGTCATATATTGTGCAATAATACCAAATGAAAAAATGTTAGAAGTTACATCAATATTTAACAATAAGAATAATGGAATCTGAATCATCTTTTCCATTAAGAAAATACCAAATACATTCATTTGAGCGATGACTAATTTGCGGAATCCACCATTAATAAATGCAAAATAATATAATGCACTTCCAAAAAGAAATACACATGGAATTAAAATCCCTTGCAATAATCTTCCGACTAAAAATAATTGTTTTCTTGCCTCAAATGCGTGATGGCTAATACTTGATAAATCCTTTGATAGCGACTCAGTCCCTATTCCAAATGCTCCGCTTACTACATATACGCACATACTTATTACAAAAAGTATCAATATATTTAACTTATAATAAGAATAATCTTCAGCCTCTTGTAACATAGTACGATACTCTTTTGGTTTAAAAATCCCCTTTAACGGTTGTACCTTCAAACTCATGTTTACTTCTCCTTTTAATCATGATGGCTTAACATTAAAATCCCTTCATTATAGGCCATCTCATTTCTATTGCTGAATTTATTCCTTAAAAATGCGGAATAGCCACTACATCTCTAAGTACTTCCCCTCATTTCTACTTGTACCCTAATCCGAATTAATCGTTTAGTGTCTCTAATCTATCAACTAAAAATTTGTTAATAGAAATACAGAAAGCCCTGTAGAGAGGGTTCTCATAACAGAGCTTTTTTAAAATACATTATGTATTTTAGTTAATAGTTACAGTCTCATTTCATTCTTCCCTCTTATTTTAGTAACATATTGAATAACTTGTCAACACTCTACTAAGCTAATTTTACGTTAAAAATTGTTCAGTTTTTGTAAATTAATGTTAGTAAATTAATGAAAAAGTCAGCATTTTAATACTTACTTCTAAGTTTTTTATTCGGATGATTCTTGTAATGCAACTACCTAATTCTGCTATTAACTGTAATATTTTTGCTATACTAGACTTATTACATACCATAAAGAACTGGAGTAATGAAATGAAAAGAAACAAATGGTTAGGTAGAACTTTTTATATCCTATTATTTTTAACTATATTGGCATGTGGGAGACTTGCATGGCTAAACTACTTTTACCCTGAAACACAACCAAAAGCTACAAATGGTGAACTAAATATTCTAAGCAATTTAATAGATCAAGATGCTCTCATCTATTTACAAGGTGAATGGCTAGTTTACCAAGATGTAAAAAAAGATCAAATGCATCATCTATCAAAACAGAATAGCCGATTAATTACTACAAATGAGAACACCATGTTAACAGGTACTTCTGCTGTTGCAGAAATAATATTACATACAAAGAAATCATTCGATTCAAAACAATTAACACTGCGCATTCCAAAGAGTCCCTATAGCACCACTACTTATGTAAATGGAAAGGAAATAGCAAAATCTACAAATAAAAACAAAGGGCAATATGATGATTATTTGGTGTCTTTCACTCCTAAAAGCAGTGATATTAAAATTGATCTATTGGTGCAAGGAACCGAAAATTTACAATTTCCATTTTTCAGCAAATCCATTGTTCTAGGTACATCTGATGCCATTCATTCAGCCATCAATTTTAATAAATTATTGATATTAATCATTATCGTTACACTTGTTCTCAATAGTTTGTATAGTCTAATTGTTTATTTTTTCGTATTTCGTCATAAAAGTGTTTTCTTATGCGCACTAGCCTTCTTATTTCCAATCTTAGATGAATTATATCGAGTTGATCAAAGAATAAATACTTGGTTGAATATCAGCCCTACAACTGAACTTAGAATTTCTTCAATGTTTTTTATTCTTCCAGCTTTATTCTTCGCAATTGTAATTCATTCGATTATAGCTGATCAAGAAGTAAAGTATTATCGATTCATCATAAAATGCTATATTTTAGGAATTTTGAGTATTATCTTTGTACCGACACAATATTTCTCACTTCTTAATCTATTCCTTTATAGTTTATATATTGGATCATTCATCTATCTTTTCTTGTTTATTCGAAAAACTACTCGATTAACGGAAACAGAAATCATATTTTTATTATTTACTGTATGCGCCGCTACATCCGGTATAATTTGGGATTATATTAAATCTAAGCTGTATTTTGATATTCCTTTTTATCCAGTTGACTATATTTGTATTGAATTGGGGTTTGCTGGTTTTTGGATCTATCGTTACTATTTAAATCAGAAGAAAGTAGACTCTTTAGTTTCACAATTAAAAAGATCCAATGAAATGAAAGAGGAGTTTTTAGAAAGTAGTTCACAAAAACTCTTTGCACCTTTGAGCAAAGTAATGATTTTAGCAGAACATATTAAAGACAATCCAGCAAATAAATTAACACAAACAAGTATAAAACAACTAGATGATCTTTTAAAAGTTGGTCAAGGTATGTATTTTTCTTTGAATGAAGTTATTGACTATACGAGGATAAAAGAAAACGTTTTAACCCATGAACTAAACCCTGTAAACCTTAATGGTGTACTCCATCATGTCACAAATTTATTGCAATACATTACAGATTACAGTCAGACCAATATTCAAGTCCATATTAAACGTGACTTTCCATATGTATTAGCCGATGAAAACAGAATGATTCAAATGCTATTTAACTTACTCTATTACGCAATAAAAAATACGGAAAATGAAACTATTAAAATTAGTACTACCAATAGCAATAATAAAGCCGTATTAAAGATAATAGGCGTTTCCATCAATGACGATAAAAATGAAGCATTAATCAATAATAACGGTGAAAGTATGAATTTAAGTTTATTTGTTTGTCAAAAATTAGCCGAATTACAAGGAGGAAATTTACAAATAGATGAAAATGAAGATAAAAAAGTTGATTTAGTTTTATCATTACAACTTGCTGATGAGGCAAATATAATTCCAACAGAAATTAACCTTGAGCCTACTTATGGAGAAATGAAACACGAAGCATCTATTAACATCTTAGTCATAACGGAGTCATTAGAGGAAATTCAACTAATACGTGCAGTCTTTTCTACAGATGAGTACGCATTACATTTTGCTCGATCCTCTGATCATGTAATGGATTATTTGAAAGAACGTGAATGGAATTTAATTATAATCGATTCAATTCTTTCTTCTCAATCTGGCTATTCTTTTATAAAGCAAATTCGTGATAAATTCTCAACAGTCGAATTACCCATACTTTATATAACAACCAGACAAGATTCACTGGAAGCCAATAGCTGCTTTAAGGCTGGTGCTAATGATTATATGATTAAACCACTACAGCCAATTGAATTAAAAAACCGATGCCAGGCTTTAATAGAAATGCAATTAAATGTAGAAGAAAAATTATCATTAGAATCTGCTTTATTACAAGCACAAATTCAGCCACATTTCTTATTTAATACACTGAATTCTATTGCTTCATTGAGTAGAACTGACACTGAAAAAATGATTGATTTATTAATTACTTTCGGTGATTACTTGAATGCCAGCTTTAACCCTAGAAATACACAGAGACTTATTCCATTAGATGAAGAATTAAAACTTGTACAATCATATACCTATATTGAGGAACAACGTTTTGCTCCTCGATTAAAAGTTGACTGGGACATAGATTCTGATGTAAACGCAATGATTCCGCCTTTTTCTTTACAAACACTTGTAGAAAATTCAATTCGCCATGGTATTCAGAAAAAAATAGAAGGTGGTACGGTCAAAATCATGATAAAGAATGAAGAAAATGATGTTCTGATTAGCGTTATTGATGATGGTGTAGGGATACAACATGAAAAGTTAGCGACCATATTTGAAGAAACTCATAACCGTGGCATAGGCATTATCAATACCAATAAGCGCTTAAAACAAAGTTATGGCGAAGAGTTACATATTCAAAGTGAGTATGGAAAAGGAACAAGTGTATCTATGAAAATCCCTAAAAAGATTCCTTTATTATCGACGCAAAGTTGATGGATGTTGAATGGTCATATTAATGGTCATATCAATAAAAACTCGGAGATCCTTTTGACAAAGGAACTTCGGGTTTTTATATGATTATGAGCAAACCATAGAGTAAATTGTAATTTCTGACCCTATTCTCTAAGAAAGAAAAAAATTGCTACAATTATGTAGATTGATTCGTTCAGTATTGCTATAAAGACATAAAAATTTTGCAGAAAGATTGAGAAAATTATTGAATGAATAAGCTTCCTTAATTAGTTGACGTTTTATCCAAAATACTTTATGAAAATAAAGAAAAACTGAACAAGAAAAAATCGGTTCAAAAGGATTAAAAGTAGATAAAAATATGTATTCATAAGTTTAATTAATACCAGTTATTTTACTTATAAGTAAAACTATCATCATAAAAAAACATTTTTCTACAAATATATATTGAAGCTTCTAAATAATCAGAATATAATTAATTTTATATCACAATAATGGGGTGAAGTTTTATGGAGGAAATGTTAACGAAGATTAATGCTTGGCTATGGAGCCCAGTACTTATTTATGGGATTTTAGTAGTAGGTTTAATCTTTACATTTAGTACAAAATTTATGCAAGTCCGCTTCTTTAAAGACATGTTTGTACAGTTGGCGAAAGGTGAAAAATCGTCCTCTGGTGTATCTTCTTTTGAAGCATTATCAATGGCACTAGCAGGGCGTATCGGGGTAGGGAATATTGCTGGTACAGCAACAGCAATTGCTTACGGTGGCCCAGGCTCGATCTTCTGGATGTGGGTGTTAGGATTTATCGGTGCCGCAACCTCTTATGTCGAATCAACACTTGCTCAAATTTATAAAGATGAGAAAGACGGCATCTACCGTGGTGGCCCAGCATACTATCTTTACAAATTTACACAAAAGAAATGGATTGGCATGATTTTTGCTGTTGTCGGTGTAATTGCTATGGCTGCATTAATGCCATCTATTCAAGCAAACTCAATTGCGGGTGCTATGAATAATGCATTCCATATCCCTGCATGGATTACTGGTGCATTTTTAGTCGTGTTGATTGGTGTCATTATTATTGGTGGGGTTAAACGTATTGCAACAGCTGCTTCCATTATCGTTCCATTCATGGCGGGAATGTATATTTTAATGGCAATAGTTATTATCATTTTAAACTTCGATAAAATTCCAGAAGTATTTAGCTTGATCTTCTCAAGTGCATTCGGTCAAGATAAAATGTTCGGTGGAATTTTAGGGGCAGCAATTGCTTGGGGTGTAAAACGTGGTATCTACGCCAATGAAGCAGGACAAGGTACAGGTCCTCATCATGCAGCTGCTGCAGAGGTATCACATCCAGTTAAGCAAGGTTTCGTTCAAGCTTTCTCAATTTACTTTGATACTTTCTTAGTATGTACAGCAACAGCCTTTATCATCTTATTTACAGGAGCTTACAACGTACAAAATGAAAAAACAGGGGCATATTTAGTAGAAAATATTCCAGGCGTAAATCCAGGTGAAGCTTATACGCAATCAGCAATTGAACAAGCCTTCCCACTTGCAGGCTTAGGTTCAGGCTTTATCGCCATTGCATTATTATTCTTTGCCTTTACGACGATTATGGCCTATTACTATATCGCAGAAACAAACTTAGCCTTTATGATGGAAGGGGCGAAGCTAAGAATTTCGATTCGAATCATGCAAGTAGTGTTCTTAGCACTATTATTCTTTGGATCCGTAAAAACAGCTTCAACTGCTTGGGCACTTGGTGACACTGGTCTTGGTTTAATGGTATATGTCAACGTTATTGGTTTATTGTTCTTATTAAAGCCTGCATTAATAGCTTTGAAAGATTACGAAGAACAGAAAAAACAAGGCTTAGACCCTGTCTTTGACCCTCGTAAATTAGGAATTAAAAATGCAGATTATTGGGAAAAACGTGTAGACGAGATGAACAAATTAAATACACAAACATCCCTTCGTAAAGAAAGCTAATAGATTTAAAACTTTGCATTAAGTGTCAATATAATATTTGCTTATGTGAACTATCAGTTTAAAAATGTAGTACATTAAGGCCTTAATATCCGTCGGAAATTAAGGCCTTTTGTATTTGATTTGAATGCTAAACTATACTTTCTTTAAATACTAACTAAAGAAAATGGAATTATTCAAATATTATTTAACCCGCTTTATTTGCTACGAATCAATATGCATTGTAGTTTACTTAATAGATTCTTTGAATGAACATGAGTGGAATCTAGATCCAATGCTTTTATAATTACTTTATAAAAAGATATAAAATAACAGAAATGTGGATACAATTCAAAATTTCGTGGATAACATGTCTCGAAATCGCGGATTGCCTTAACCTAAGAAAAAATACGCAAAAAAGATTCCAGCCTCATAAGAGACTGGAACCTGCATTGTTCAATATTGTGTGTACCAGACACCGTTACTTTTTCGCACTACTCATCGACCTACTTGCACCACTCGAGCTCTAACTTGCACCACTTACAGCTCAACTTGCACTACTCGGCTTGTCTTGCACCACTCATAACTCGGTTAGCATCACTGACCTTTTAATCTTTCATTAGCAAAGAGATTATTGTAGTTTCTATTTAAACAGGGCTTTTTTATAGTCATAGTGATAGAGTCTAGAACTGGTATTTCCAGTAGTTACGAGATTCATATTTTTTAATATTCTCGTAATGGTGTTTCTTGAATCTATTTGAAGTAGTTCGCAACATTCTCGATTAGAAATGCTTGATTTAAAGAGTAAGAACCAATCATAAAGTGTATATTCAATTGCTTTATGTATTGATTTTTGGCATTTATTGCAGATCCATGTTCTTTGAGTTTTACGTTGTCCACTCCCACCGCATGGGCAAATGATTCCTGTTCTAAAATGTTTGATTGGTATATTATATTTTTTGGATAAAGGAAAGTTATTGAATGGTGTATGTTCATTTTTAATTGTCTCAATAATATGTTGAAATTGTTGTAGAGAGAAAAGGTTGGGGTGTTGGTCTAGCCCCTGCAAAAATAAGGGAATTTCCCGAGGACTAAGTAATCTTACTTTTGTTGGGGAATTTTCGATTAATACTTGTTGATTAGGCAGAACGATTGCTTTTTGAATGGGGATGTTCAGATTGAAACGCTGCTGAAGCCAATATTGTAAACTATCTGCAGCTCTTTTCACCTGCTGTTGTGGACATGGATAGCTATAAGTTTTGCCATTAATCATTTGATGCAACGAATAGGGGTTTTCGTTGAATTTTAAAGAACCTCTGAGATTTTTCACTTCAAAAATGCAAAGAAAGCATTGAGTAGCAATAAGCGTATCTATTTCAACATGCCTATGAGGCGAAACCCTTAGCTCAACATTAGGCAAGACATGAAACGGTCCTCTGAAGTGGGTTTCCTTTATGAGTTGATCTACTCTTGCTTCTCCTTTAAAGCCAATCTGGAGATTCTTAAAATCTTTTTCAATTTCCACCCTTTTTGATGAAGCAGGATTTATACGGATCAATAATCGTTGATAGGCAGAAAACAGCAATGATTTAGATCTTGTTTCGATAATTGCTACCAACTCCTAATAATATATTTTTAACTATATATTAACATTTTTATACTATTATTCAAGTTAATAGAGTCCATTTTAGTTAGAAAGTGATAAGAGATTATTAAACTTGCACTACTCATCAATCTACTTGCACTACTCGGTCTGGCTTGCACTATTCAACCTTCTTTTCCATCAAAAAAGCCACACTTGTTCTCCAAGTGTGGCCCTCTATTTCAATAAATCATCTATTATTTTTTAATCAATTCAAGATCAACTGGAATAGATTTTGCTACTTTTTCACCTTTCAGTGATTTTACAGCTGTGTCAACTGCGATTTCACCGATTTGAGTTGGTTTTTGTGCAATTGTTGCAGCCATTTTGCCTTGTTTAATTGCTTTTTGTGCATCGTCAGTAGCGTCAAAACCTACAACTTTGATGTCTTTATGAGCAGCTTCGATTGCTTCAAGTGCACCTAGAGCCATTTCGTCATTTTGAGCGAATACACCTTTGATATCTGGGTTAGATTGAAGAATGTTTTCCATTACTGTTAAACCTTCAGAACGGTTGAAGTTAGCAGTTTGAGATTTTACTACTTTTAAATCTTTATCTGCAACTTTGTGGAAACCTTCACCACGGTCACGAGCAGCAGATGAACCAGCTACACCTTCAAGTTCAGCAACTTTTGCACCTTTACCTACTAATTTTTCTAGGTATTCGCCTGCCATTTGACCACCTTTTACGTTATCTGATGCGATGTGTGATACAACTTGTCCACCATCAGATGTACGGTCAACTGTGATTACAGGAATATTCGCATCATTAGCAGATTGTACTGCTGAAGCAACTGCTTCTGAATCTGTTGGGTTAATGATGATTAAATCTACTTTTTGTTGGATCAAATCTTCAACATCAGAAGCTTGTTTTGAAGCATTATCTTGTGCATCTACTACAGTTAGATTCACTTTATCTTTTTTCGCTTCGTCTTTTGCACCTTCAGATAATGTTACGAAGAATGGGTTATTTAATGTTGATATTGACATACCAATTTTCATATCGTCAGTAGATTTTTTTGCAGCTTTGTCAGATGATGCGTTATCACCATTTGGTGACATTGAACATGCACCTAGTAGTAATGAAGCTGATAGAGCTAATGTCCATGATAGTTTTTTCATTGTATTGATACTCTCCTATGCTGTTTTTTTACGGTCAAGAAGAACCGCGATTAATATGACGACACCCTTCACAACTTGTTGGAAGAATGAAGATACCCCAATAAGATTTAAACCATTATTTAGTACACCGATGATTAAGGCACCCACTAATGTACCGAAGATCCAACCACGACCACCGGTTAATGAAGTACCACCTAGTACAACTGCTGCGATGGCATCAAGTTCATATGATTCACCAGCAGTTGGTTGAGCTGAGTTTAGACGTGAAGTTAAGATTAAAGCAGATAGCGCAGCAAGCATACCTGTAATTGCATAAACAGCGATTGTCACGCGGTCTACGTTAATACCTGAAAGGCGAGATGCTTCTTCGTTGCCACCGATCGCATAGACGCGGCGGCCAAAAGTTGTTTTACGTAAGATAAAGTAAAGAACAAAGAATGCCACAATCATAGTGACAACTGGTACTGGAATTCCTAAAAAGTAGCCTTTCCCAAACATTTGGAAAGCCATTGAATCCCCAAGGCCAGAGACTGGTTTACCATCTGTATAAACAAGTGTTAAACCCCGATAGATTGTCATTGTTGCTAAAGTTGCGATGAAAGGAGCAACTTTCCCTTTTGCAATGATGACACCATTGACAGCACCAAGCACTGCTCCTAGTGCTAATCCGATAATCATTGCTAAAATTGGATCCATTCCGCTAGCAAGCATACCAGCACTAATGGCACCAGTTAAAGCTAGAGTGGAACCGACTGATAAATCGATACCGCCAGTTAAGATAACAAAAGTCATCCCGAATGCGATTAACGCACTAACGGATACTTGACGAAGTACGTTGAAAATATTTGTAGCTGTTAAAAAGCTAGGACTCATAATCGAAATGATAATGATGATTAAAAGGAGTCCTAGTAATGGTCCAAGTTTTTGGATTAAACCTTTAGATTTGGACAACTTTGTCACCTCCAGTGGCATAATACATAATTTTTTCTTGTGTCATTTCTTCTTTTGCGACTTCACCAGTGATTTTACCTTCATGCATAACTAACACTCGATCAGCCATACCGATAATTTCTGGTAACTCTGATGAAATCATTAAAATCGCAACACCTTGTTCTGCAAGGTCATTGATAATTTGATAAATTTCTTTTTTGGCACCGATATCGACACCACGAGTTGGTTCATCAAGTATTAAAATTTTCGGTTCATCACCTAACCATTTAGCGATTACCACTTTTTGTTGGTTACCACCACTTAATGATTTTGCTGTTTGTGCAGCACCAGATGTGCGAACGCCAAGCTTTTTAATAAGCTTATCTACAAAACTCGTTTCCTTTTTACGATCGATAATGCCTAATCTAGATGCTTTATCTAAGTTTGTTAGCATAATATTTTCTTTAATCGAAAAATCAACTACTAACCCTTCCGTTTTCCGGTCTTCTGTTACATAGCCAATACCATGTTTTTTCGCTTGAATTGGGTTGGAAATTCTTACTTTTTTGCCATCGATGAAGATTTCACCTTTGTTCATCTTGCGATAGCCAAACAATGCTTGTACAACTTCGGTACGACCAGCTCCCATTAAACCAGCAATACCAAGTACTTCACCTTTTCGAAGTTGGAAGTTAATATCATCACAATATCCATTTCTTGTAAGACCTTTCACTTCAAGCTTAACATCACCGATTTTAGCCTTTCTTTCTGGGAATCGGTCCCCTAGTTCACGTCCAACCATCATTTTCACGATTTCATCAAATGTTGTTTCTTTAATCACTCGAACACCAATATACTGACCATCTCGTAAAATGGTGATGCGATCACAAATAGCAAAAATCTCTTCCATACGGTGTGAAATATAGACAAACGAAACACCTTGTGATTGTAATTTACGAATGGTTTTAAACAACGTTTCGATTTCACGATCTGTTAGAGCAGCTGTCGGTTCATCCATAATAATTACTTTGGCATGTGTTTCAATTGCTTTGGCAATTTCAATAATTTGTTGTTTCCCAACAGATAGTTGTCCTGCAGGTGTTTTGACATCAACATCTAATCCAAGTTGGCTTAAAATTCGGCTTGCTTCTACATTCATTTCTTTTGTCTTTAATATGCCTGATTTACCAATAGTTCGTTCATTTCCTAAAAATAAGTTTTCTGCGACTGTTAAGTCCGGTAAAATATTTAGCTCCTGATGGATTACGGCAATCCCCATTGCTTCTGCTTCTTTAGGTGATTTAAAATGAACTTCTTGTCCATCTACTTTAATAACGCCTGCATCTCGTTCGTAAATCCCAGTTAAAATTTTCATAAGCGTTGATTTACCAGCGCCGTTTTCACCCATTAGGGCATGAATTTCTCCATCTGCAAGGGAAAATTGAACACCCTGCAACACGACATTTCCGCTAAAAGCTTTATCAATGCCTGTCATTTCAATCATGTGATCTCACCACCTCGTTAAAATATAACGCCTGATTGCAAAATGATATTTGCAAACGGTGTTGCTTCTCCAGTACGAATAATAACTTTTGCTTTAGATGAAAGTTGCTTAAGTTCTTCATGACTTACTGTTTCAATTGGAACGTAAAGAACTTGCTGAACAAGACTGTGTAATGCCGTATTTTGGCGTTCCATTTCTTGTGCGATGACAGCTTTTTCAGCTTTAAAATCATCTAAAACCACTTCTAAAATATCCGCGAAACTTGGTTTTCCTAATGTATAAGCCAAATCTATACAAGGAACACCATCTGGAATTGGTAATCCACAATCGGCAATCATAATCGTATCCGTGTGACCAATTTTGGCAAAAATCCCAGCTAGCTCACGATTTAAAATTCCATGTTTTTTCAAAATTATTTTCCTCCCAAGCGACTTTCCACCATTTGAAGCGTTGGCATTCCACCTTGTGCTCCAAATTTTTCGACTGATAATGATGCTGCGATATTCGCAAATCGAACTGCCTCTTTAAGAGACTGTCCAGATGTAAGTGCATAAGCTAAGGCACCATTAAATGTGTCACCGGCACCAGTCGTATCCACCGCTTGTGTCTTAAATCCTTCGACGAAAATATGCTCTTTCCCATTAAAATAACGAGCACCTTGAGAACCAAGTGTGACGATTAGTTTATTTGGATATTTTTCTAATGTGCTTTCTAAATCACCTGGGAAAATATCTGCACATTCGGTTTCATTTGGTGTGATATAGGTGATCTTCTCCATCCAAGTTGGGTCAAAGTTTTCTGATGGAGCAGGATTTAGTAATACTGGTACATCAAGTTCCTTACAAAGATTTAATGTATAATGCACTGTTTCTGCTGGTATTTCAAGCTGCATTATGACCATTTCACTTTGTCCAATAATTTCTTTAGCTGCATCAATTTCAGCTGATGTTACAAAACCATTGGCACCCGGAACAACGATGATTCGATTATCATTTTGATAGAGTAGTATATTGGCAATACCAGTAGCTGCTTTTGTTGTAGTAGATACATATTGTGTATGAATGCCTTCATCTATTAAATTATTCGTAAGTTCTTGCCCAAAGCCATCCTTACCAACGACACCTACCATTTGTATGTTTCCACCAAGTCTTGCCGCTGCCACAGCTTGGTTTGCACCTTTACCACCCGGTACTGTTTCAAAACGATTTCCTAAAACCGTCTCACCTTGTTTAGGGAAAATTGTTGTATCAACTACTAAATCCATATTGATACTGCCTATTACGGTAATCATGACATCTCTCCTTACATCGTAGAACCTCGAACAACTAATGTTGCGGGTAATTCAATTAAATTATTTTCTATTACCTCATCTTCAATCTTTTTTATAAGCAATTCAGTAGCAACAGTCCCCAACTTATAGATATCTTGTGCGACAGTTGTCAATTCTGGCGTTAGCAGTTTGCCAATACTGATTCCATCAAATCCTACTAATTGAAGATCACCAGGAATTTGTATACCTAGTGAATGCGCTGCTTTCATCGCACCAATGGCTGATGCATCACTTGTCGCAAATATCCCGTCAACTGTTTCATGTGTTTTGAGAAATTCGAATGCTTCGCGTTCTGCTTCATCAAAATCAAATAAACTTGTAATCACATCTGTTTTTATATTGGGATAATGACTGATTGTTTCTGTAAAGCCTGTCATTCGATCTTCCGCAACATCTAGTCCAATTGGTCCGCGCATACAAAGTATGTGCTTACATCCTCTTCCTATTAAATATTCCGTTGCGATCTTCGCACCATCAACATTGTTCGTAGTTACAGTTGGAATAGACGGGTCTAATCGTCTGTCGAGAGCAACAATTGGTAATTGAATACTTCGGTAATAGTCCGCTTCGAGATGATTGGTCGTTACAATAAACCCTGCAGCATACTTTTGCTGAAGTGATTCTATATAATGAATTTCCTTTTCTTTCTGTTCTCCCGAATTACACAGCACAACTGTATAGCCATTTGCAAACGCTGTATCTTCTACAGCACGAGCTAACTCAGGAAAAAAAGGATTGGTAATATCCGGTACAAGTAAACCAATAATATTAGTTTTCTTTGTGCTTAATGATCGAGCGAGTTGATTGGGCTTATAATCTAACTCAGCAATAGCCTTTTCGATTACTTGTTTTGCATCGTCACTAACATAGCCTTTACCATTCAAGTACCTGGAAACAGTAGCAACAGAAACGCCTGCACGCTTCCCTACATCCTTAATCGTTACCATATTCCTCCTCCTTTGCAGTTGTGTGTAACCGATTACATGTGTAATCGATTACACAATAATATACTGAAATTCTATCAATATGTCAACACAATAAGAGAATTATGTCATACTAAATGTTACTTTTTTATAAACAGGCATAGTTTAGGGGTTAAATTTTAGTATTTATAGTAATTCAGGGGATGTTTTTAGGAGTTTTTATTAAAAAAAATTTCACGTTTTATATTTTTTTATGAAAATTTATTTAATAAGGATATACTATTTATTGATTAGTACATATCAATACTTGACTGAAATTGTGGCGTTAAATTGTTAACTTATCCATTTTGAATGATAATTTGTTTGGTGTGAAGTTTACTCGCGTTCTTGGTTGGTTTACTCGCGTTCTCAGGCAATTTACTCGCGTTCTCTACTCTTTTATTCGCGAAAAATATATTTTTATCAAACATCATAAATAATTATCATCTTATTTATCTGGTCACAAGTTGGTTAGTTCAGTGATCAAGTTTTTTTATCTCAAATAATATATATTTGATTTTCTTGTTATTTATTCACTCTATATCTTTGTGAGAATGACTGATTTTATTTTTACTCGCGTTCTTGGCCGATTTACTCACGTTCTCCTTTGATTTACTCGCGTTCTCAGGCAATTTACTCGCGTTCTCCACTCTTTTATTCGTGAAAAATATATTTTTATCAAATATCATAAATAATTACTATCTTATTTATCTTGTCACAAGTTGGTTAGTTCAGTGATCAAGTTTTTTTCATCTCATATAATATATATTTGATTTTTTTGTTATTTATTCATTCTATATCTTTGTAGAGAATGACTGATTTTATTTTTACTCGCGTTCTTGGCTGGTTTACTCACGTTCTCCTTTGATTTACTCGCGTTCTCAGGCAATTTACTCGCGTTCTCCACTCTTTTATTCGCGAAAAATATATTTTTATCAAACATCACAAATAAATACCATCTCATTCATACTGATATTTATTTGTCATAAATAATTGAGGAAGTAAGGGAAACAATATCATGTAAGGATTATCTTTCTGTAGAAAGAAGGAGGAAGAAAAATGAGACTTATTTCAAAAATAGTCGTACTGATTATTACACCTATTATATTATTGGTCAGTTTAGGATTTCACGATCCGTCATCAGTCTTAGCCTCTCCAACGCCTCCAAAAATCACGATTAAAACATACAAAAACAACAAGAACTTTCAGTATGCCGTCATTAGTGGTAAGGATTATGATGCAGCGAACTATCAAATGTTGAAATACGTGGCAAGTATCTACGAAGCTGATCAAAAATTAAAAAATGAAAATCCACAGTATTCCTCCTATAGCATCAGCAAAGTGATGTACAATCAGGATGATAAAATTAGTATTTCTTATATTAATGCATTTTATAAAGATGGGGTTCAGGATGATGTGACGATGACGGTATTCAATTTTTATAAAGGAAAGAACATTACATTAAAAAAAGCTTTCAAAGATACCAAATCGTATAACGAGGCAAATAAATATGTGAAAAATTACATCGAAAATCATCCATATCTGTATCCATTAGCTGATCAAAATACTAAAATGTACAATCACCAATTCTATTGGACTCCAAAAGGAATGAATATTGTGTTCGATCCGAACGAATTGGATTCTATTGCTGCAGGTTTTAAATATGTCCCCGTTCCAAAGAAATTTTTAAAATACAAAAAGTGATATAACTCATTTTAAGAAGAACGCTGTAGAATTTACTACAACGTTCTTTACTTATAAAAAACAATCTTTAACATCCCCTTAATATTCCATTAATAGTTATTATGTGTAATTGTTATAGGAAGACTATTAATTTTTCAGGAGGATGAATGATTTATGAATATGAAATTTGTTAAAAAAGGTGCTGCTGCAGCTCTAGCATTAGCTATTGCAATCCCAGCTATTACACCTTCACAAGCAGCTGCTAAGGAACAATTAAAAATTGAATCGGTTCAGTTCAACGGAATGCAATCCCCTACTACAATTGATCAAATGGTGAAAACATATACAACTGCTTCAGTTAAGGTGAAATATAGTAATGGAAAAGTAAAAACATTCCCTCTTTCTTATAAAAGTCTCTTTAAATCTGAAGATCCTGTAGCAACCGTTAAAGGTGAAAAAGTCCCTGCTGGCACGCCAATTGATGTTAATGGCGATCCAATTGTTGACCCAAGTGTTTCTGGAAACAAATATTTTGTGTCAGATGCTCCAGACTCAAACAGCCTTTTGAATCCTATTGACGGGAAGCTTTTCATGGTTACGCATTATGAATACCAAACAATTGATGCTTCTGGTAAATCTGCATATGGTTTAGTTCCAGCTTCCATGTCTTTAACGGAATTGGAACAAAACAAGAAGAATGGCGAACTTAAGGCTAAAAAAGTAAGCAAAATTGACTTTTCATCAGTGAACGGTCTTTGGATTCCTTGTAACGGATCATTATCACCGTGGAATACACACTTAGGCTCTGAAGAATATGAACCAGACGCACGTCTATTCTTAGATCCAAATTCTCAAACACGTAGTCAAGTTGAAACATTTGCAGGATTTTATTTTAAAGATAAAACAAAAGCAAATCCTTATTTCTACGGTTACTCACCTGAAATTACAGTAAGCAAAAATGGCGAGGCTTCCGTTGTGAAGCATTACAGTACAGGTCGTTTCTCTCATGAATTGATGAAAGTAATGCCTGATAACAAGACAGTATTTTTCGGAGATGATGGTGCAAATACAGGAATGTTCATGTATGTAGCGGACAATGCAAAAGATTTATCAGCCGGTACATTATATGCAACTAAATTTAAACAAACAGGTACTGAAAATGGTGGTTCTGGAGACCTTGAATGGATCCAATTAGGACATGCAACAGACAAAGAAGTGAAAGATATTATTGATAGTGGCATTAAGTTCAGTGATATATTCGAAACTTCAGATGTTCCAAAAGATGGATTTAAAGCCATTAAACAATATTCATATGGTAAAGTTGAATACTTAAAATTGAAACCTGGTAAAGAAAAGGCAGCAGCATTCCTCGAAACTCGCCGTTATGCCGCATTACTTGGTGCAACTACTGAATTTAACAAAATGGAAGGCGTCACACTGAATGCTAAGGATAAAAAAGTATATATCGCTATTTCCGATCAAAGTAAAAGTATGGAAAAAGACTCAACCGGAAAAGACCCCGTAGACGATATTCAATTACCGAAGATTAAAGCTGGCGTAACCTACCAATTAGATTTGAAAAAAGACCAAAAAGATAGCAAGGGTTCATCTATTAATAGTTCCTATGTTGCTTCTTCCATGTCTGGTTTAGTTGTAGGTGAAGATCTTCCAGCAGCTGATGCGTATGGTAATACAGCAAATGTGGACAAAGTAGCAAATCCAGATAACTTAAGTTATTCTGAAGCAATGCGAACACTATTTATCGGTGAAGATAGCGGTAATCATACAAATAATTATGTCTGGGCTTATAATGTAGATACGAAAAAACTTGATCGAATTTTATCCATACCAGCTGGAGCTGAAGCAACAGGATTATTTGCAGCAGACAACCGTAATAACTTCCCTTATATCTTTAGTAATTTCCAACATCCTGGAGATGAACTCGATACAAAAGCAATCACAGCCGTGAACAAAGCTGAACTAGAAAAAGCCATCGATACACAAATCGGTATTAACAAAACAGGTGGTATCGGCTACATCTCCGGTATACCTTCTTTAGTGAAAATGCCAGATTTTGCTGCACCTAAAATGCCAACTGTGAAAAAAGTAACTCAAAAAACAACCTCTGTAACTGGTAAAACAGAGGCCAAAGCTACTGTATTCATCTATAGTGGCAATAAGTTACTTGGAAAAACAGTCGCTAATTCAAAAGGTGATTACAAAGTGAAAATCAAAGCTCAAAAGAAAGGTACTACTTTAAAAGTTCATGCTCAAGACAATGCTGGTAACAAAAGTAAAGCTACTACCGTTAAAGTAAGTAAATAGAATTGAAATTGGAGGAGGCTACGAATCACTTCGTAGCCTCTTTTCATTTTCTAAGTTGGTTGGGCTATTTAGGGCTTGTTGTGTTTCGTGGATTGGTTCATTTTTGATTCGCCCTACAAACTAAAACCTTCTAATAGATTGTCTCTATTAGAAGGTTTAGGTACCAATTCTTAAATTCGAACATTTTGATTCTCTTGGTAATGATATTCTTTAAAATGAGTGACGGCTTTTATGCAGATTGGATGCATAGGGTAGCCGTATGCATCCGTATGAAGATAATGCAGATTTTTACCGTTATCCTCCATGTATTTTAGAATAGAATAGTTTGCATTAAACCATGCCCCTTCCTTTCCCCATGCAGCGATTATCATGTCTGTTTCGTCAATCGATTGCTTTACAATGTCTATATTTTGAGGAATTGTACGAACATTAGATTCTAGCAATTTTTCAGGAGTAGCGGTTCGCAGAGAAAATAAGTTTACAATAATTATCGAACCATACCCATTATAAGAAGCAATTTTAATACATGTATCAATGGTTTGATCACATTTATCTAATTCAACTGAACTCGGGTTTAGCATAATATACAAACATTCTGGCAGGTTCTCATCCCATGTACAAATAAGTTTTAATCGATGCTGTTTCGATTCATCGTACATAACTTTTACAAGCTCGTTCGATTTCCACGGTCTCATCATCATTATCAACCACTCCGTTTATGCAGTTATTCTATATAAATTTTTTGTCTCCATATATTTTCTAATACTTTTCATAAGAGACTTACTATAATTTGAAGGACCGGTTACTATAAACCCTATAATTGATAGTGGTTTCATTTTCTTATCTTAATCTCCTCTGTCTTTTCTCCTCCTACCCCATTCAGCCGATTTGAACTAATTTTCTTTACTTGATTTTAATATTATCTAATAATACAAACTAAAATTCTACAAATAATTTTTCTATTCTACTATTTAGAATTCCTAAAAATGCGAATAATTAAGTGCTAGCTATTGCCCAAAAACCACCTAACAAAAAAGGAGGCCACTAAAAAAGTGGAGTAACACAAAAATTCACAGTATTTATCTACTTTTGACTGAAAGTGGAATTAGCTCCGCTTTTCGCGGGCGAACTGACGAGCCTCCTCGTTCCTGCGGAGTCTCGTCTAGTTCGTTTTCCCACAGGACATTGAATGAACTTCACTGAATGAACATCGCACGAAGAAAATGCAAATGCATTTTCTAGGACTCTACGCTAATTCCACTTTCAACTAAGATTGTAATACAAGATTTTTATGATAAAAATCTTGCTATTTTTACTTTTTCAGTTACCTCCTAAAAAGTTTGTTAGATGTTGAATTGTCATGTTCAATTTTCTTTAAAATTTAAAATAAAAACATTGGTATAATAAAAAAATTCAAGGAGTCTTTGAATCTTCATTGTCTTTGTTTATACAACTACATTTAACTGTTTTCCTAACCGTTTTAATTCTGCCGTTATATAAGATTGACTATAATCATAGCCAATTATCGCTTTTACATCACCTTCATCAGTTATTAGAGGTGCAAAGCATGTTTTCCAAGATCCGTAACGGTCCTCATAAACAGATGTAATGGAAACATTTCCTTTAAAGGCATCATTGGCAGCATTCATCACTTCTGTTGGACCTAGGTATGCTTCACCAATCTCCATAACAAAATCATCACAAGCTGACACATGTACCAAATTCCCTTCTTTACTCATCTTAAATACATATACCCAATGAATAATACCTTCAAGACGTTTTATATCCGTTAGTTTTTTTGTCAGCAACTCTGTAGCCTTACACTTTTCATCCTCAATAGCTTGTTGAACCAGCTTTAATGGGATTGTGACAGCTGTTACGATGGCAATCGATCTTAACCTTTTATCTAACTCTTCTTCTAGCACTGCTCGTTTGGTTTTAACCGGTAATTGTTCTTGTTGCCGTATTTTTTGCAACTTGCGACTCATTGTTGGTTGGCTAATCCCTAACATATCAGCAGCTAACTTTGGCGATTTATAGCGAGTCATTGCCATTTCGATTAACTCTTTCTCTACTAGATCAAACGCATCTTTTAAAGGTAAAACTTGTGAGAAAAAATGATTAATTTTAGTCGGCTTCTTTTCTATATTTAGAATCTCTAAGATTTCTCTACTTGTTATAATCTCTGTTTCCGTTAAAACAACTAGACGTTCTATACTATTTTCTAGTTCACGAACATTCCCTGGCCAATCTTGAATGCATAGATAATCCACAGCATCATCGGTAAAGACGACGTTTAAATTATATTTGTGATTAAATTTAGTAACGAAATGATGGATAAGATCAGGTATTTCTTGTACACGATTCCGTAGAGCAGGAATTTGAATAGGCACAATATTTAAACGATAAAATAGATCTTCTCTAAATTTTCCTTCTTGAACAAGTTTAGTTAAGTTCTGATTGGTCGCTGATACAATTTGAACATCAATTGGATAAGCCTTTTGACTACCGATTGGCGTCACTGTACGCTCTTGAAGTACGCGAAGTAACTTTACTTGCATTGGAAGTGGCAGCTCTCCGATTTCATCTAAAAACAAAATGCCCTGATCAGCTTGGCGAAATTTACCGATACTTCCTCCTTTGGATGCACCTGTATAAGCACCCTCAACATGTCCAAATAATTCATTTTCAATTAAATTTTCTGGAATTGCGCCACAGTTAATCGCAACAAATGGTCCCTTTTTTCGCATACCTGACAGATGAATCGTACGTGCAGCCATTTCTTTTCCTACTCCTGATTCTCCTAAAAGTAGCACAGTAACGCCCGTTGTAGCCGTTTTACGTAATTTTTCATATACTTCATACATTTCAGGACTATTTACGATAAACGGAAAATCAGCTGAAATTGGTTTATATAATTTATTTTTACGATTACTATAATTCTCTACTTTACTATATGTGTAGATGTACTTAGTTTCGTATGTTAAAACTTTTGTAATGATCTGCAGTCCTGTTTTCGTCTTTTGAAGAAATGATTGCTTTTCTTTTTCTTCGATCAATGAAAAAATTGCTTTCTCAAAAACTCTCATCTCTAATTCTTGAATAGTATGTAAGATTGTCCCCTCAAACAAAAAGCTATTATGTCCTACCAAAAACTCTTCAATTGCACCAGTACTATCTGCAATTACTACACCATCATATTGTTGTAATACAAATTGCTTCCAGTCCATTATCTATTCACTCCGTTCAATTTCAGATTTGAAAAGCTTTTTCAAAATTGAATAGTAAAAAGTTTTTAATTATTGAAATAATCTAAATTTTCAATTGGCATGTTTCTTGCATAATTATTATGTAGCTGTCAAAAATCTTCACATAAGGAGGTGATGCAATGTGACAGAATTTACAAACAAATCACCAGAAAATCTTGTAACGTGCTCTCTACAAAATCGACTAACAGCTGAACTCGAAAAAAAAATCGATGCATTTGAGCAAGAAGAATCGCAATACAGAGGCGATTTTCGGTTGATCGATACGCTAGATGTGTTTATCTTCATGGCTTTTGTAGGACTTTTCTTCATTATAACAGTAATTTAAAGATAAATTATCTAAATGTAAATAAAAATAACATCGAAAAAGTACAAAGGGGGTCAGTATTTGTCTAAAGAAAACTCGAATATAGCCAATGATGTTGCTCTTGGCTATTTACCAACAGACAAAAAGGGAAAAATTTTCGGTTTGTGGGATTTAATCTTGGTACAAGTAGTGATTGGATTATCCGCCTTTGGACTTTTAACAGGTGCATATACAGGAAGTATGTTGAATGCAAAAGATTCAATAGCTGTCATCCTATTTGGAAATGCTTTTCCGATGTTTTTAATCGCACCGATTGTTTTACTTTTTGCACGCTATGGAATTGATACATTTATCGGTTTTCGAAGTTCACTTGGCTATTTAGGAGCCACTCTCTTCTTCTTATTATTTCTCGTGTTAACGCTTGGTTACATATCTGTTGCGTTATTTATGTCAGGGCAAATACTTGTCGAACTAGCTACTTGGCTTGGATTACCTAAATTCTTCATAGATTCTACAACTGGAACACCCTTTTTTTCAATTATTTTATTTTTTGTCGCCTTTCTCGTAGCATCTAATGGACCAATTGCTATCAAGAAATTTAACATCTTGGCTGTTCCTTCATTTTTACTATTTTTAGCAGGATTACTTGGAATTTTAATGTTCAGTTCTCACATCCCAGCCATTCGTTCACTTATACCATCCGAACCATTAGACATGAAATCACAATCTTTTATGACTGCACTTGAAATTAATATTGGTATGGGATTTTCTTGGTTACCCTACCTTGGACAATATGCTCGCCTAGCAAAAAACGGAACGAGTGCCTATAAAGCTAGTTTTTATAGTTATGGCATGATAATCTGCCTTGCAGCTTTGGTTGGTGCTCTAGCAACATTAGTAATTGGTACGATTGATCCAGCTTCTTGGATGTTTCCAATAGGTGGCACTTATCTAGGAGTTGCTGGCTTACTTCTATTAACCTTGGCAAATGTAGGTGCGGTTATTTTCCTAATGTACTCACAAGCAATTAGCTTTAAAACAATGTTCCATTCAAAGTCTTGGAAATTCTCGATGAGTACAACAATTCCTGCAATTCTATTACTCATTAGTCCAACTTTCTATAATGCATTTGGTTCATTTATGTCATTTATCTCCTTTGTAATGGCTAGTCTAGGAGGAATTATTATCTCCGATTACTTCTTTATCAAAAAACAAAAAATTTCACTTCGTGAGCTCTATAACTTGAAAGGTGACTACTACTACTATAAAGGTGTTAATCCATCTGCTGTAATAGCAGTTAGCATCAGTACGATTGTGTACTGGTCTTTATACAATCCGCTCACAATGGAATCTAGCAAACTCTTTTTGTATTTATCAGCAGGGCTTCCAACCTACTTTGTGGCTCTTGTGACTTATTATCTCTCTGCAAAATATGTATTTAATTTCGCTGTTGATCATTCAACAGCATTATCAAAGATTCAACCTACTAAAGATCATTAAAAGGAGGAAATTTAAATGTTTACACAAGATTTAGATTTTAAATGCACTGATTTGAATACTTTCCCATTCCCTTTCCGTTCGGATAATTACCGATATTCTAATGATTTACGGAAACTTGAAAACTTAAACTGTATTGAAATTACGCCAGAATACAAATTGCAAGTGAAAGCTAAACGACGTTTACTTGACGAGCAACCCGATGTGCGCTTTCAAGCATTAGAAGGAACAGATGAATTTCAATGGGAGATTTTAGAAATGTTAGTTGAAATGGCTATCGATCGCTATCCACAATATTTTTCCTTAGAAAAAAGAGATCCCGTTTGGACTTTTGAAAACCATATCTTCAAGGAAAAAGATACATTCACATTTGGAGATAGCAGTACACTTCCCTATGCACCATTAGATTATATAGGTCGTCATTTTCATAACGATTTTGTCTTAATGGTTCATCGTGATCAAAACTTCTATTTAGAAGTTGGCCAAGTTTCGTATGCTGCTCTTTTTTCGGCAAATTGGAATGCAGGTATGTCTTTTGATGAAATTCATGCACCTGTTCCGTTTGTTTCACGAAAAGGTGATCAGTTAGTAGATAGAATTCGCCGTTTTTTGTTATCTATTAACCCTGGTGAACCTTGGACACGAATCAATTGGAATCTAATGGCGGATCGTTGGGATGTTAACTACGAAACAATGGATGTATGGGAACCTCAACGCAGTCTTATTACACCAGAAAACGCCGGGAAACTCGTTCGCTTACGAGTAGAAGAGCAAAAATTTTATCGTATGCCACGTAGTAATGCGATTCTATTTGTTTTAAACACTCAATTTTTACCTTTGGAAGATTTAAAGCTACGTCAAGAATGGTTTGATCTAACCTATAACGTACTACAAGATATACCGAAAGCAATGGCAGAGTACAAAGGGATTGCACCTTTTTTGCCTCAATCTGTCGAGTACTTACGCAGGGAAGCTGAAAAAATGAAAAAGGGAGGAGACTTATGATCCCACAACGTCCAAGACTTTATGATGGTTCTATCGTTATAACTGACGGCCCCTTTATCTGTCGGGAATCCACAAAAAAAATGATCGTTTTCCGAGAAAAAGATATACCGTTTTCCAAAGAACAATTTCCTAAAACCATTCCTGTTAAAGAAGTGATGATCCCGGAAAAAAAAGAAATAATTCGTCAATTCATACAAAGCCAAACCATCGGTACACACATTTTTGTTCTTGCCCCTTGGGACACAGCAAGTATGGTCTTTGACGTTTGTATAGAAGAAGGCATGTCCGAAGAAGAGCTACAAATTCAAATAATAGGTGACAAAAAACGGAAGGTCTATTGTATGAAATGTTATCAATTACATGAAGTGAAACTAGACGCGACAACAACACAGTGCTCATGTGGAGCTCACTTAACTGTTGGCCCCTTCTTCTCTGCACTGCGACAAGGGTACATTGGCTATCCGTTCCAACCAATTATCGAAAAAGTGAGGAGTTGAATATGATGAGAGTTGCTGGAAACATCGAAGTAAAAATAGAAAAAATTATCCATGAGACACCTAATGTAAAACGTTTTCGACTTGTTCCAACCGATCAATCTCTTTTACCACCTTTTACAGGGGGATCTCATATTGAAACGACCATTGAAAATAATGATCAACGTTTTGTTCGTTCCTATTCTTTAACAAGTCCCCCAACCGAACGTAATTTTTATGAAATTGCCATTCAACGAGATCCACATTCTCGTGGTGGATCAGTGTTTTGGCATGAACAGGCTGAGATTGGTCAAACACTATGTATCAGTTTTCCAAGAAATCATTTTCCACTTAGTTCACGTGGCCGTCACCATGCATTTTATGCGGCAGGTATTGGGATTACACCATTCCTAACCATGATTCGTGATTTGCCAAAAGAAGATACTTTTGAATTGCATTATGCAGCTAGAACAAAACAATCTTGTGCTTTTTATGATTATTTACAAGAGCACTATCCGGATCAAACAACGTTTTACTTTAGCCGAGTTCAAAATCCCCAACGGTTGACAACGGACATAATGGCAACTCATCGCGTTGGAACTCACGTTTACTTTTGTGGGCCAACGCCCATGGTAGAAGAATTTCGTAACGCAGCCAAATCTATAGGCTATCCTGTTAGTGCTATTCATTTTGAATTGTTCGGTAACAACGCTGACAACTTACCAAAAAATCCTTTCATCGTGGAACTTACTGAAAGTGAGCAAATACTTGAAGTATCTGACAAAGAAACTTTACTTGAAACACTTTTAAAGGCAGGCATTGATGCTCCTCATTCTTGCCGTATTGGTGGTTGTGGAAGTTGTGAAGTAGATGTTATCGAGGGTGAAGTAGATCACCGAGATGTTTTCTTAAGTGAGGAAAATAAAAAGACGCGTAAAACGATCTTAACTTGCTGTTCACGTGCCAAATCAGAAAAACTTACTTTAAAACTATAAAAAGGGAGAGAATGAAAATGACAATTCAAACAAGTGTATTAACATTAAAAAACTATATTAACGGTCAATGGAGTGAACCCATTTCAAAACAATACGAAGAAGTGATTAATCCTGCTAACCAAGAAGTAATTGCTTACGCTCCCCTTTCAACAAAAGAAGAAACAGAACTCGCTATTCAAGCAGCAAAAGAAAGTTTTCATTCAGGTATTTGGGCTTCTAAAACTACACACGAACGAGCAGCAGTATTAGTCGAAATCGCCAATAAAATTGATGAAATGGCAGAAGAATTAACAATCCTAGAAACACTCGATAATGGTAAACGAAAAGATGAAGCAAGCTTTGATATTGCGGATGCCGCAACAGCCTTCCGATACTATGCAGGTCTAATCTTACATCCAGATGGCGAGACTTATCCCGTACCTGATAATGTGCAGGCAATGGTGATAAAAGAACCAATCGGGGTTGCAGGATTGATCGTACCATGGAATTTTCCTCTATTAATGGCTGTATGGAAAATCGCTCCGGCATTAGCAGCAGGTAATAGTATTGTTTTCAAACCCTCTGAGGTCACACCTGTAACAGCTATGAAACTGTTTGAAATTATGCATGATGCTGGTGTACCAAAAGGTGTTGCTAATATGGTCATCGGACATGGTGATCCCGTTGGCCAAACGATTGCAGAAAGCATAGATGTTGATATCATCTCCTTTACTGGTAGTACAAATACTGGACGTAAAATAATGCAGGCAGCAAGCAGTAATCTGAAGAAGATTTCCTTAGAACTTGGGGGCAAATCACCTAATATTATTTTTGCTGATGCAGATTTAGAAACAGCTGTTGATTATGGATTATTTGGGATTTTCTATGGTGCAGGTCAAGTTTGTTCTTCAGGTAGTCGGATTTTAGTTGAAGAGAGCATATATGATGAGTTTGTTGCACGGTATATTAAGCGGGCCAACAATATTAAAGTAGGTCCCGGACTTGCAGAAGAAACAGAAATGGGTGCAATTGTTAGTGAACAACAGATGAATCGCATTTTAAATTATATTGAAAGTGGGATTCAAGAAGGTGCTACACTTGCTACTGGTGGTAAACGCCTCATAGAAAATGGATTAGACAAAGGATTCTTTATAGCTCCAACTGTTTTCACAGATGTTACAAACGATATGCGTATCGTCCGCGAAGAAATCTTTGGCCCAGTAGTTACTATCCAAAAGTTCCATTCTGAAGAAGAGGCCATTCAACTCGCAAATGATACGGATTATGGCTTAGCTGGTGGCGTTTTTTCCAATGATGGCGCAAAAGCCTTACGTGTGATTAAAAAAGTTCGCGCGGGTATTACGTGGGTTAATGATTATCACCCAACTTATGTAGAAGCTCCTTGGGGTGGTTACAAACAAAGTGGAATTGGGCGCAGTTTAGGTAAATACGGTCTAGAGGAATTCCAAGAAACAAAACAGATCAATATTCGCCTAAATGTTGAACCAAATGGTTGGTTTAACTAACAAAAAAGTAAATCATTGAATTAGTATATAAAAAACAAAACGCCAAAATGCTGTGATTCTTTGCATGTTGGCGTTTTCAATTTTAAGTCAATGGCCTATTAAAAGGTAGCGAATTAGATGTTGTAGTAAACTTTGTAAAACTATTGTGAAGTGTTTTGTAAATTCAATCATACTACCTTCAATTGTACTAAAATAGTCTTTAGAATTGGACAATTTTACTTTGTAAAGGAGATCCGTATGTTTAAAGGCGAAAAAGTATTCGAAAGTGAAAAATCCATCAAATATCTGTTCCAAAAATCATATGCAAAGACAAATAACTTAGTTATTATCTTTTCAGCATTTCCTACTAAAGGAAAGCAACCAACATATAATTTTGTTCGAACCTTATCGGAGTTCGATTGTAACAAGCTATTTATATTAGACGATTTCGGTAGTCGAGCAAGTTACTATCTATGTGAAAAGAAAGACTTCGCCATCGAAAGATCCGTCATTTCTTTAATTAATTTTATTATCAAAGAAAATGACATTAATTTTATCATTTCTTGTGGTTCTAGCAAAGGTGGCTATGCAGCATTATATTATGGCATTAAGTATGGATTCGATCACATTATCGCTGCTTCGCCTCAATATTATTTAGGTGACTATTTATTAGATCAGACAAATTCACAGGATGTGACTCTTTTTATGTCCGGAGTTTCAGCAGATGAAGATCACCGATTTCTGAATGAGATTATGCCGAAGATGATTGAGAAAACACAAAACAAGCCTAATATTTTCATTCATCTGGGTAAAGATGAGCCACACTATGAAAATCATGTAAAGCCCTTATTAGCAAAATTAGATGAAGTTCATATCAATTACGAACTTAATTTGGGTAACTATCATAAACATAGTGATGTTGGCAAATTCTTTCCTACTCTATTGAAAAACACGATTCGAGAGTTATTAAATTATCCATCACTTGAAATCATCCAATCGATGAAGGGAAAGCAATCCATTGGTTCACAATGCATATTTGAGGTTATAACCGACTCTGAGAAAAATAATATTGCATGGTATGTCTACCGTGATAACGAACGAATTGATATGAAAAATTATTCGACCGATCATCAACTTTCAGTAACATTTGACCGAGTTGGAAAATATCATGCAAAAGCATTTGCAGTTAATAGCTTAAAGCATAAAGTTTCTGTTAGTTCTGAAGAGATTGAGGTTTTTTAATATCTGCTGGGGCATTCAACTAAAATACGAATTTAAAACAAGCAAACTTTACTTGCACCATTCAGGGAGGACTCGATCGTTTACTTACCCTACTCATTGCTTAAGAGTTCCAAAAAATAGTTGATTAAATAATTTAAAAACCCCATGGGATGCATGGGGTCAGTGAAATGTTACTTGGTATTAAATATTACCACTTCTATTTCGTTATCTTTACTGATTTTACCTGACTATCGTTATAAATTTCACTATTATAAACGGCTCTTATTTTGAATTTATAAGTATTGCCTCTGCCAAAATACGATAGTTTCTTTGAGGTACTCTTTGTTGTATAAAATTTATAATAATAGTTTGATCCACTGTGTGCATAGTAGATTTCATACTTTTTGGCACCCGTCACTTTTTTCCATTTTAATGTAACCGTATATTTACTTGAGTTGGAAGCTGTTATAATGGTTGGTGACTTAGGTTTGATGATAAATGTAAATGATCTGGTTATGCCTTCATATTGTCCTTTACCTTTAATGGTAACAGTAGCTTTTCCAACGTTTTTGTTGTTTTTATATGAAACGGTATAATCCACATTCTTCTTTAGAGTTGTTTTTGGTGTTTTAACTGTAATTGATGGTTGAATTGCTTTTCCCGTATAAGCATAGCTACTTTTCGCATTGGATCTGACTGAAAAAGCTTTTGGGTCAGTTGAGAACCAATAATACGTACCATTTGCTTTACGGATTCTGAATAATGGATAACCATCAGATTTTTTTAGTAATGCTCCGGCATATGCATAGCTTTGTGCTCCTGGATATAAAAGTACTTTGCGGGCATCGTATTCCTTCAAATCCCCGTAAAATATTGCCGTACTAATCGGCTGAATCCCTCGATAATTTTTTGAAAAGTAAAAATCAGAGGTATATTGGTTGTTATATATAATATCAGTCGCAGCCAATTGCTCATCTTTGCTATTTTTTATGTGTTTTAAGTTATATTTAAAAAATAGCCATTGTTCATCACTTTGTGGCAGCACATTATATTTGTATTCTTGTTGCACAATTTGATTTGCCTTTTCACCTGTTGTCAATTCTAATAATTGAAGTTCAACTTCTTTCTTGGTTTTAAAAGAATATGGTTGATAAGTAAAGATTGTTTTCTCATATGCGTTAAAAGGATTTTCTCTAGTACCGAGCACTGATGCTTCAGCTCGATCTACAATCGACAAACTTAAAAATAAAGTACATGCAAAAATAAATGAATAGAATAGTTTTTTCATTGTTCACCCTCCTTACCAAATATTATCTATATAATGAATTTTATTCCATAATCATAATCTATCATTTTACTCAAAATCCATTCAGTCCGATAGCATTAGTAATAGTAAAATGAGTAACCATAAAACCTCACAAAATTATTAAATCTCTAATTTTAAAACAGAAATTTGAATTTCCTTCGGTTACAGTAGAATCTATATGTACTTTTAAATCCTTATTAGAAGTAAAAATTATTACTCCAAATCTATTTTCCGTTTGGATTATCTAACCTTCGAATGCTTATAGTATTATGCGACCTTTGTAAAACAATTGTGAAGAATTTTTACTGTCTAATACAACCTTCAATTGCAAAAAAATAATGAATGATTTGATATGATGAATTTTACTTTACGAAGGAAAGCCCCATGTAGATAGATAGATACAAACATCGTGGTCATTAGTATTTATTGTTTTCGAAAATCTTCTTACATTTTCAATGGTTTGATGTATTTTCACTGAGTCATCTTTAAAATACATATTAGATTTTCTCAAGTTTCAGTAGTAACTTAACTTGATTTTCACCACTTAGGAGATTTTATGCTACACTCGTGGGGGCTTTTGCTTCACTCACCAGCATTATTGAAAAATCGCGAATACATAAAAAACCCTATAAAGTAAAATGTTAATCATTTACTTTATAGGGTTACTATTAATTTTAATCGATTCTGACTTTACAAACTCTGATAAATTCTATTTTAGTACTTGAATTTTGATAATGATTGGTCAAGTGATTCTGCCATATGGGAAAGGTCTTGAGCCATTCCTAGAATTTCTTGCATGGATGCATTTTGTTCTTCCATGGTTGCTGATAATTCTTCTGTCCCTGCAGATGATTCTTGGCTGATTGCCGCAATACTTTCAACAGCTTTTAGCACTTCTGTGGTTGCATCATGAATCGTTTTAGATGCACTGTTGACGTGATCGATTTTGTTAACCATATCATCAATATTTTGGTGGATATCATCAAAAGCTTGTCTATTTTGATCAATTAAATTGGCACCTACTTGAACTTCTTGAACAACACCGTTCATAGATTGTTCAACTTCCTGTGTTTCTTTTAATACACCATCAATAATGGTCGAAATTTGACTTGTAGATTGTGCTGATTGTTCGGCAAGTTTTCTTACCTCATCAGCTACGACTGAAAAGCCTTTTCCGTGCTCACCAGCACGTGCTGCTTCAATAGCTGCATTTAAAGCCAATAAATTCGTTTGATCCGCAATGTCATTAATTACATCAAGAATTCTTCTAATTTCTTTTGACTTTTCACCTAATTGTTGAACAATACTTGCAGTGGATGCTACTTTCTCCTCGATTACTTGCATACCTTGTATCGATTGCTTAGCACTTTGTAATCCTTTTTCAACCGAAGCTTCTGTTCTTTGTGAACTATTCGTCATCTCTTCCAAATATTGACCGATATTTTTCCCTGCTTGATCTACATGTTGAACTTTTTCTAACGTTTCATTAGCATGTTGAGCCTGATCAGTCGAACCAGCAGCTAATTGTTCCGTTGTTGCAGATACTTGTTCAATGCCATCACTTATTTCATTGGTATATGTCAATAAATTTTCACTATATGAAGATACTTGTTTAGAAATATCTGCAGCATCTTTAATCAGTGTGTGAGTATTAGAGGTCATATCATTCATAGCTTTCGCTAATTGACCGATTTCATCTTTTGACTGAATCGTTAAAGCTTCTGTTGTTAAATTACCACCAGCAATTTCTTCTACTTTATCGACTACTTTTACTATTGGCTTAACTAATCCTCTCGCAATGAATGTAACCAATATGGCAAGAATCAGGATACCAATTAGACTGATCATAATGGAATACTTGGTCAATGAATTGGCTTCTTGTTTTACCTCGTTTAAAGGCACAGTAACCATGAGTGACCAAGGTGTATTTGTAGATTCTATATGGATTGGTGTATACACTTTATAGACATCATCACCATTTGAGGCTACATCAGTATAGGATAGAGATTGACCTGTTTGTACCGCGTTTGATACTTTACTTGAATTTGTACCAGCAAGCTTAAAGCTACTCTTTCCGATTAATTTATGTAATTTGTGAGATACAATTGTTCCATCATTCGATATAATCGCCCCATAACCACTGTTATAGAGATGAATCGAGTTGCTTATTTTTTGCATAGAATCTAGACTAATATCTACCCCAGCAGCCCCAACTACCTTGTCATTAATCTTAATAGGTACGACAATCGTGGTCATTAGTACTTTTTTTCCACTTATTTGATAAGTGTATGGATTGAGGATGACTTCTTTGCCCGTCTTTTTAGCAAGCTGATAATAATCATTTTCTCCAGGCTTATCATAATCATCTGATGCTAACAAACTTACCTGATCATTTTCCCAAGTCCAATAAGGGATAAATCTCCCTGTTTGATCATGTCCCTTGGTGTTCTTATACTTTTTATCTTGACCGTCGAAAGCATTTGGCTCCCATATCGTCCAAGTACCCGTAAAATTCGGATTTTCTTGAAGCGTTTTTGCTAAAATAGTATTTGCTAGTTGGCGATTCGCTTTATGATTTTCTACCATTGAGCCCAATGTAGTGCCAATCCCTTTAGAAATATCCATCGCATAATTTAGCTTTGCTTCAACACCTCTAGCCTGTTTTTCACTTTCCGTGGAGGCTAATTTTTCTGCATTTTTTACGGATGATTGATTGACTTGGTATATGTTAAATCCTACGATCGTAACAAATACAATCATACATGTACCAAGAATCGATAATAATATTTTGGTTAATAACTTCATCGAATACAGTCTCCTTCAAATGTACGACACTATGAAGTTCAAACTGAAGTTGCCCCTTCAAATTCTGTTTGACTATCACTGAAATGTCTTTCTATTTTTTACCCTTTTCACCCAATAGAAATTTACAATTTCGCATTACAATACACATTTCAGATTAATTACGACAAATTTTGCAAATCTAACGTTTTTCTTTTCTATAGTATTTATGTATTTCTAATATATAAATTAGATGCACAGCACATACTTTATATCTATCTACACAACTAGGAACAAAAAACTATATTTAAAGAAAAAAAAAGAAAATTAAAGCGCACAAAGAAATACTATTACGTCCAATTATAAATGTCAATAAAATTCAAATACCATGAAATATAAGGAAGTCGTCTATTGGTACTTTTACACTTATTATTTTTCCTTTTATGATGGATCTCTAGAAGAGTTCGAATTGATTGTGTCCGCTTCCGCTCTGTAATCTAAAATGATTGTTGCATTCGTAATATTATGCTCTTATACTATTCAAGTGGTATCGTCCTCCTTCAGTACCATATTTTTTAAATGAAAGAAGGAAAAGCATAAATGGGTAGTATATTACTTTTATCAATCATTACCATTACTCTTGCACTGATTTTCTACACATGGGGTGTATTTAACGAAAAACGTTCAGGAACCATTAAAAAGAGTCACATTTTCAGTTTTGTATTTGGTATTATATTCGATACAATTGGGACAACTACAATGGGAACTATTGCCGAAACGACCGGCGGATCAAAATTAGGTCTACACCAAATAGCAGGCGCTGCAGCTATTGTTTTAATGGCTATCCATCTTATTTGGGCAATTTACGTCTATCGAAAAGGAACTGAAAATGCCAAACATCAATTCCACAAATTCAGCATAGGTGTATGGGCTTTATGGCTTATCTCTTATTTGTTAGGTGCTTTTTTAGGTATTACACGCTAAAAGACAAAAAACAGTTCCTTTCATTGGAGCCATTTTTAAGATTCCTTTGAAAACAGGCTTATTCTAAAACTAATATCATCTGAACTGCACCTCAATTGGAGCTGAAGTTTTGAATGGCAAACACAATTAGTGCAAATAACATCTAATTCCCTCAAAAAAACTTTATATAGATGTTATTGATATGACCAGTGTACATATTTATGCATTTGAATATAGAGGAAAAGAATAAGGTCATTAGAAAAATAGATACGCAACTAAATGCAATAAAAAAAGTCGATTTGTCACAATAGCATTGTGGTAAATCGACTTTTTTACATGCATCCATCAACTATCTAATTACAAATATATTTGCATAGCTATTTGAATAGAGCAATAGTTTACAATGGATCAACTAATTTTTAGAGCACCAACAAGTTATTTTTTAAAATAAGTTGGCATCCAAAATCCTTTGAATTCAGGATCCGTTTCGATTAAGTTTTGGAAATTTTCAGATTTATACGTTTCTATTAAATCTTTTACAAACTGTTTGTTCTTATCTTCCGTGCGGACAGCTATCAAATTTTGATATTCATAAGGTGGATTTTCTAAATACAAGCTATCTGATAATTTTCGATGAGAGGCTAATATAAAGTTTCCATTTACAAGCGCAAAATCAACATCAGGAATTGTACGTGCTAATTGAGCCTGCTCTACCTCTACAAATTTAATTTTCACATTATAAGATTGGATATCCTTTGTACTCACAGTTATTGGTTTGTAATTATCTTTGAGCTTGATCAAGTTCACTTGTTCTAAAATTCGTAATGCACGAGCAATATTGGGCGGATCATTTGGTATGGCAATTGAATATTCTTTAGATTTACTTAGATTCTTATAGCTATCAAATTTGTCAGAATATAACCCCATCGGTGCAGTAGGTACTTTCAATACTTCTGTTAAATCTAAATTATTTTCAGAGATAAAATTTTTAAAATAAGCAGTATGTTGGAAAATATCTGCATCAAGATCACCCTTTGCTAAAGCAAAGTTTACTTCATTTCCATTTGTAAATTCAGTGTATTTCACTTCATACCCTTTCTTTTTTAAAATGGGGGCAATCCCTTTTTTCACTTGATCACTATAAGGTCCTGGTGTAAAACCAATACGAATAATCTTTGTTTCGTCTGCATTTGCTTTGTCTGTAGTTGTTTTTGTATTGCTATTATTTCCGCAAGCAGCAATAAAGCTGAAGGTAAAAAGTAATAAAAAACTCAGTAGTAATCTTTTCAACTGTAACACTCCATTCTTGATAAAAATAAAGGAGACATACTATAACAATTCGTACGTAATTGTTATAAATACGTCTCCTCCGGTCATCCGGTCAGATAATATATAGTTAACCAATTGGAATTAAATGAATTTTAACAAAGCCTTTATGAGGAATCAACTATTTTCTTGAAAATAATTCCTCAAAAAAAAGACTTGACTAATAGGAATAATATGTTTAACATAATTTTCAAGTTTTAACTACAAGTGACTGGTCAACCAGAACTCTTAACAAGACGTCTTTTGCAATCTGTCTATGTTAAGAGTTTTTTATTTAAAAAAGGAGTGAGAATATGAACAACTGGTTAAAACACTTTCAAGATGGTAGAAATGTTTGGTTGAATGGTGAAAAAGTTGAAAATTTAATCGAGCATGATGCCTTTAAAGGGACTATTCAAACCATCTCTACTTTGATGAGAGAAATTGAAGAAAGAGACGAAGTTGGCTTTTGGAATGAGACATTAAATCAACACTCTCATAAAGCCTTTCTAATTCCTAAGACATTAGAAGATTTACAGCAAAGAAAAGCAGCTTTTCAATTTTGGTCGAAAAAAACATACGGTGTAATGAGTAGACTATCTGATTATGCCTATTCTTTAATCACTGGTTATTACATTGACCGATTTGAGTTTGATGTTTATGATCCCGAATTTTCTCGAAAGATTGAAAAATATTTTCATGAAGTACAAACAGAAAAACGTCTAGTGACGACTGCGATTGCAGATCCTCAAATCGATCGTTCTAAACCGATTGAAGAGCGTGATGAAGATGCGATTTTACGAATCGTTAAGGAAACAGATGAGGGTGTCGTCATACGAGGTGCAAAAATGATTGCTACTGGAGCTCCTTATGTAGATGATGTAATTATTAACACACCATTTAAAGATAAAGAACGCGAAAAAACGTATGCAAACTTCTTTATAGTTCCTGTAAATTCAAAGGGATTACAAATTATTTGTCGAGATAGTTATGCATGTACAGATATTGAAAAGTATCCTCTGTCTAGCCAATATGATGAAATGGATGCCGTTTTAATCTTTGATGATGTATTGGTTTCTTGGGATCGAGTATTTATCCATGGTTCAGCTGAAGGAGTTACCAAGGCACATCGCCATCAACAACTGAATTCTTTAGCACATCATCAAACGGTTGTGCGATTATTAGTCAAATTACAATTTATTGCTGGTGTTGCAACAGCAATTGCAGAGTCAATTGGCGCCAATCATTTTTTGCATGTGCAAGAAAAGTTAGGCGAATTATACACACAAATTGATAGTATTGAAGCACTTCTTATCTCAGCAGAAGTTCAAGGAAAGCCATCAGAGAAAGGCATTTTCCTACCAGATAGCGTTCCACTTCAAGTCGCAAGAAATTTAGGAACGCATTATTATGGAGAGGCTCTCCAGATTTTAAAACAAATTGGTGCTGGAGGTTATACACAACTTCCTTCTACTCTCATCAATCGCTATGATCAATCATTAATTCCTTTATTAGAAAAATATTATAAAGGTGTGAGCGTCGATGCTAAAACAAAAACGACTTTATTAAGAATAGGTTGGGAGTTAATAGGTAGTACTTTAGGAACGCGTCATGATTTATATGAACGATATTATACAGGTGATCCTGTTCGAATAAACGAACAATTTTTTGAAAATTACGATAAAAAATATCTAGAAAAAAGATTAGAAAACTTCTTCGGTAAATACAAAATACAGGAGGAATTGTATGAACACGAAACAACCATATAGCCAACGAATAGTTGATCATCGAAATGTTTGGATTAATGGCAGTAAAGTAGACAATATTTCGGAACATAAGGCGTTCAAAGGAACCATTCAAACCATCGAACATTTACTATCCTTACAGCATGGAACCAAAAAAGAGGACTTAACGTATGTCACTGAAGAAGGCGAAAATGCTCATTTATCATTTTTGGTCCCTACTACTTTGGAAGAATTAGAACGAAAAAATCGTGCTTACAAGTTATGGGCAGACGAAACCTTTGGAATCATGAGTCGGCTTTCAGAATATTCAAGAGTGTTGTTTGCTGGATGGTATGGAAATCGTCGCCATTTAAATACAATCGTTCCAGGGATACATGAAAAATTAGAGCAGTTCTATACACGATCAAGAAATCTAGATTACTTGTCTACAATAGCTTCACAAGACATTCAAAAAAATCGTGGAAAATCTCTATTAGAAAAAGAGCAAGGGCAATTACGAATCATCTCGAAAAATACTGAAGGCGTTATTGTTCGTGGTGCCAAAACCATTGCAACTGCTGCACCTTATGTAGATGAATATATTATCTCTTCCTTTCATAAAAGAGGCGAAGATGAAGAACAATTGGCCAATATTTTCTTTATTCCTGCGGCATTAGAAGGATTACACATTGTATGTCGTCCATCTTTTGCAAGTCTAGCTTCAGAAGATCAACCTTTAAGCGCTCGTTATGATGAAATGGATGCTGTTCTTATTTTTGATGATGTTCTCATCCATTGGGAAAATGTCTTAGTGTATGAAGATCCTGAAGCTGCATGGAAATTACAAAAAGATATTCCCGCAAACTTATTAAGTCAACATCAAACCGTTGTACGCCTTATTAGCAAATTAGAAACAGTCGCTTCCGTTGCTTTGGCACTTGGAAAAACGGCCGATACAATCGTTTTTTCACATGTTAAAGGAAAATTATCTGAATTATTTGTTCAAATTGAAACGATTAAGAGCTTATTACAAGCAGCGGAACAAACAGCAACACTCCATCATGATATTTTACTACCGAATGGCCGGTTTTTAACGGCTGCTCGCAATCTCGGTACGCGTTACTACCCAAGAGGAATTGAAATTATTCAACAAATTGGAGCAAGCGGATTATTACAAGTTCCTTCAACAATTGAAGAACTAAAGGGACCCATTGGCGATTTAATCCTCCCCTATTTTACGGGTACTACGACCAGTGCATATGATCGAACACGTTTAATTAAACTGGCATGGGATTTAATAGGAAGTCCACTTGCAGCAAGACACGAGTTATATGAACGTTTTTATTCTGGAGATCCAGTTCGCACTTATGCAGCCCATTACAATCAATATCCCGATAAACAGCAATTAGTAAAATTTGCTTATCAATTAATCTAAAGGAGAGAATGTTATGACAAATCCACATTTTTACTGGTTTGCACCTACCAATGGAGACGGTGAATTTTTAGGTTTAAAAGAGGCAGAAAGAAACCCAACAGCAGACTATTTAGTAAAGGTTGCTCAAACTGCTGAAGATGCCGGTTTTGAAGGGATTTTAATACCAACTGGCATACCTTATTTAGATTCATGGATGGTTGGATCTGCTATTATTCATCGTACAAAGAATATTAAACCTCTTGTTGCATTTCGTCCGGGATTTATTTCTCCAACTGTTGCTTCCAAGTTGGCAGCTACTTTCGATCAATTTGCCCACGGTCGCCTACTTATAAATGTCGTAACAGGCGGATCTGCAAAGGAATTAGGGCAAGACGGAGACTTTGTAGATCACCAAACACGTTATGAACGTACCGAAGAATTTTTGGATGTTATCAAAAAATCTTGGCATCATCATCCATTTGATCATAAAGGTGAATTTTTCAATATCGAGCAAGGTACATTAATGCCTTCCCTATACCAACAAGATGGGATTCCGATTTATTTTGGTGGCTCATCAGATATTGCAAAAGAAATCGCAGCAAAGTCAGCAGATGTATATCTACAATGGGGAGAACCCGTATTAAAAATTCAAGAACAAATAGAGGATGTAAAAAAACGTGCGACCAAATATAATCGTTCTTTAGAATTTGGCATACGCATTCATGTGGTTGTTCGAGAAACGGAAGAAGAAGCTTGGGAAGCTGCCCATCACATTATTAGCCAAGTTGATCAGTCTGTCCAAACTAAAATGACAGGTGTCTTTTCAGAATCCGATTCTGTTGCTCAAAAAAGAATGACGGAAATTACTCAACAAGGAGATCGTTTTGATAAATACTCTTGGTCAGGGATTGGAAAAATACGAAAAGGCGCAGGAACAGCGATTGTCGGAACACCTGAACAGGTTCAAGAAGCTTTACAGGATTATATAAAAGTGGGCGTTCAACACTTTATATTATCTGGATTTCCACACATAGAAGAAGCCGAACGATTTGGTAAATTAGTTTTACCAAAGTTTAATGCTGTATCGATTCAACAATCATAAAGGAGGAAGGACAAGATGAAATTTGTTATTTGGGGAGCGAATTTATCAGGTGGCTTTTTAAGAGCCAATGTAGATCAAGCACAAGATGCAGGCATTGAATATAATGAAAAACTAGCAACATTAGCAGACCATTTAGGTGTGGATTCTATTTTATATCCAATTCGTTACGTAGGAAATATCGGAGGAACCGGCTCCAATACAGGTCAATTGGATCCTTTATCCATCATTACCGCTATCGCAACAAAAACCGAACGAATTCATTTAATTGCAGCGGTCTTACCAGGCTTCATCCATCCAGCTACACTGGCAAAGATTGGTGCTACAATTGATATTATTTCAAAAGGACGTTTCCATATCAATCTTGTCAGTGGCTGGTTTAAAGCCGAACAAGAAATGTTTGGTATTGAATGGATCAAACATGAGGAACGATATAGAAGATCTGAAGAATATTTAAAGGTTTTAAAAGGATTGTGGACAGAGGATGAATTTCAATTTGAAGGTAATTTTTACAACATTCAAAAAGGTACTTTAAATCCAAAACCACTTCAAAAGCCTTATCCGCCTATTTATCAAGGAGGTAACTCTCAAGAATCCCAAATAATAGCAGGTACATTATCTGATTATTATTTCATGAATGGTGCACCTCTTTCAGAATTGAAAGAGCAAATTGCTGCGGTTCAACAATATGCAGCTAATCATCAACGATACATTAAATTTGCTGTGGCTGCATTTGTCATTGCCCGTCCGACAGAAGAAGAAGCTCAAAAAGAATACGAATATATTTTAAATAATGCAGATCAATCAGCAATTACTCATTTTAAACAAAGGAAAGAGACAAAAGGTATGTGGAAAAATGCTACGACAATTAGCGATTATGTTGCAAATAATGAAGGGTTTCGCACAGGATTAATCGGCAGCTATGAACAAGTAGCTCAAAGATTAAAGGAATTAGAAGCCATAGGCATCGAAAAAGTATTAGTTGCTTTTCGTCATCCGACAGATGAATTACCGACATTTTTTGAGCATGTCGTTCCAAAAGTGAACAACGATATTTTACTCCCTAATACCAAGTAAAATAATAAGTAAACTAAAAAATGAAATGGAGATGATTTGATGATTGAGCTTCGAAATGTTAGTAAAAAGTTTAAAACAAAAGAAAAAGAATTTCATGCAGTCCACCCTACTAATCTTTCAATTCGTAAGGGGGAAGTTTACGGCATTATTGGCTATAGTGGTGCAGGAAAATCAACATTATTACGGTTATTCAATTTAATTGAAAAGCCAACAACTGGAGAAGTGTTGTTTAAGGGAGAAAATTTACTAACGCTAAAAGCCAGTGAATTGCAAAAACGCCGTCACTCAATCGGTATGATTTTTCAACATTTTAACTTATTACTGAATAAAACCGTATACGGCAACATCGAATTTGCTTTAAAAACTGCCAAAACTCCAAAATCGCTAAGAAAAGAAAAAATCGAGCATGTCTTAGAGATTGTCGGACTCTCAGACAAAATCGATCATTATCCATCTCAATTGAGTGGTGGTCAGAAACAACGTGTAGCCATTGCACGTGCTTTAGTATTAAATCCAGAAGTATTACTTTGTGATGAACCGACCTCTGCTTTGGACCCACAGACAACAAACAATATTTTGCATTTTTTAAAAGAAATCAATAAAGAACTGGGCGTGACATTAATTATTGTGACGCATGAAATGGAAGTGGTAAACACCATTTGCAGTCGCGTAGCAGTAATGGAAAATGGCATCATTCAAGAAGAACTACAATTACAAAATAAGCAAGATTATGCACATACGAATATTGGTCAATTATTATTACAAAATCGATACGGTGAATTAGTAGAAGATTCAATAGAACTTGAAATCAACGGAGGTGTTGTACATGTTTAATAACATCATTTCTTTAATTCCAGAGATTTATGAAAGTATTGGTCAAACATTTTTGATGGTTTCTTTATCAGTATCCGCCGCTATCGTGATTGGTACCCCATTAGGCGTTTTTGTGTATTTAACAGAAGCTGGCTCTATTCAAGCAAACCTGATTATCAATCGAATTTTAAATTATACGATTAATCTAATTCGCTCTTTTCCCTTCATTATTTTATTGGTTGTATTAATACCATTTACAAGATTTTTACTTGGAACATCCGTTGGACCACTGGCAGCATCTGTTTCTCTCTCAATTGCGGCCATCCCTTATTTTGCCCGATTAGTTGAGCAGGCTTTAAAAGATGTCCCTGTGGGAACAATTGAAGCTGCTGTTGCTATTGGAGCTCCAAAGCGTTTAATCATTAAAGATGTCTTGTTAAATGAGGCTCGTTCAGGTTTAGTATTAGCTCTTACAGTAACAGCTATTAGCTTCATCTCCTATTCGGCAGTTGCAGGAATTATTGGTGGAGGTGGAATCGGTGATTTAGCGATTCGCTATGGATACTATCGTTTCCAAACGGATGTTATGATTGCCATGGTTATTTTATTGATTATTATTGTTCAAAGCGTTCAGTTTATAGGTAACTTAACAGCAAAAAGATTGGATCATCGCCATTAATATGTGTTATATAAGGAGGAAGGAAAACATGGTTAATCTCTCATCAACAAATTCGGAAAAAACAATCGATTTAAATTCTGAATATTTCAAAAGAATAGTATTAGAGATAAAGGAAGATGCTGAAAAGCGCCGCCAATCCAAAGAACGTTTACATCCCTATAAAGCCTTACAATTAGTAAAGGAAGCAAAATTAGGTGCTCTTCGACTTCCAATTGAAGCAGGAGGAGCTGGAATATCCATTCGCGAACTTTTTGAGGTCATCATTCAATTAGCAGCTGCCGATTCTGATTTAACACATGCCTTACGATCTCATTTTATTTTTGTGGAGGATACGTTAGCAGCTCCACCTAGTCTAGAAAGAACAAGAAGACTACAGTTCATTGCAAATGGCGAACTTGTCGGAAATGCAACAACCGAAATTTCAAATAAGCCACAAGGAAGTAAGCAATATGAAACCACGCTCATTCGGCAAGGAGATCATTTTCTTTTAAATGGAACAAAATATTTTACGACCGGTACACTTTATGCTGATTGGGTATCAGTGATTGCAGCAGGCGAAAACAAAAATGTCCATGTTAGCGTCATTCCAACAAACCGGGAAGGCATTGAAATAATGGATGATTGGGATGGTTTTGGTCAACAATTAACCGCTAGTGGAACCACCAAGTTTACAAATGTTATCGTTAAGGAAAATGAAGCCATTCAATTAGAAAAAGAAAAGTTATCTTATGTTACCATTCGTCAGCTCTTCTTACAGGGAGTAATTGCGGGAATTACACAACAAATCGTTGAGGACAGCATCAAAGTAATCAAAGGACGAAAACGAACTTTTACACATGCATCTATTGATACACCTACTCAAGATCCACAGTTATTACAAACAGTTGGTGAAATTGACGCAATTGCTTTTTCCTTAAAAACTTTGGTGTTACAGGCAGCAGACTTATTAGATCACACATTGCTCAGTACAAATAGCGTAGAACAAAAAGAATATTATGAACATGAAGCAGCTCTTCGGTCAGCTCAAGTAAAAATAATAGGCGAACGACTTGCTTTACAAGCAGCTACCCAAATTTTTGATACGGGAGGTGCTTCTGCAACAAGACAATCCGCTCAATTAGATCGTCATTGGCGAAATATACGGACAATCGCCTCTCATAACCCAGCTTCATATAAAGCAAAGGATATTGGAAATTATCTTGTCAATCAGAAAACTCTACCGATAAATGGTTATTATTAAACCATATAAAAAGTGCCATTCAACAACTTTGAATGGCACTTTTATGTTGAAGAAAGATGGATTTCCACCATAATTAGTGGAATAAAGGTGTTCTCTCGCCACTATAGGCCTCAACCCGTTTTTTATCGTTGAAGTTGAGCTGCATAATCATTTAATAATTCATAACAACGCTCTTTCGTAACCTCTGCTAAAGACATAGCGTGTGATACTTTTGGTGTGTACGAATCCATACTTTCTGCATCTGTACTCGCTTGGTCTGCAGTGGCATCGCGGTCATTAATCCATTGGCGTTGGTAGTTTCGTAGTCGATTAAAATCACTAGCAGATAATTTTGTTTTTAATGTACCATAGAGATCATTTAGCAACGCATCCCACTGTGCATAACGTGCATTTTCTGCATTAATCATTTTGTCTTCTGAACCTTGTGTTGTACCATCAATCATTGCAGCGGGATTATCATAATTTGTAACAATTGAAGATGCACGATTTGAATAGACTTGATACATATTCTCTTTTGTTGATGTTGGTTGTTGAGATGGAGATGCACTGATGTTACTTGAAGAAGTTTTCTCTTTTTTCGTTTTAGCAGCAAGCATTTTAGCTTGTTTTTTCTTTGCTTCTTGGCGTAGATTCTCCACTTGTCCACTAACGCTATTGAGTATATCTGTCGAATCAAGTAATCCATCTGCTTCCTTCATCGCATTTTTATATTGCTTATCATCGATTAAGTTTTCGATCTCTTTTGTTTTCTTTAATTGCGCTACATAGTTTTTGGCTTGTGAATCTTCTGGTTTTTCATCGAGCGCTAATTCAAAAGACGCTAATGCTTTATTAATATCCCCATCTGTTAATGCGAGTTTTCCCTGCTCTACAGCTTTTGTATATGTAGAATTTGCACTTTCTGCACTATTTTTAGGTTCTTCACTATTACCGCAACCAGCTAATAGCGCTCCTACTAAAATTATGTATGACAATTTTCTCACGATCAAACCACCCTTTACTTACTATTACTCTATTTTAGTATTATTTTTGAAACATGACTAGTAAGTGTGTTATTTTCGAAATTACAGGAATGCCTTTAATAAAAGAAAAAAATCACTCTACCTCACAAAATGTGGAAGAGTAATTTTCAACTAATTAACGAACTACTTTTCAAATTAACAAATTATCTTACTGGAACTCGATACTTCTTGAAGTAATAATTCCGTATTCATATACTAGCTCCCCTTCTCTATCTTCTTACTATAAAGATTTAACTACATAATCATTTCAATAATGACTGCGTATCGTTTATATGATTTGTAAATACACCATCTGCTCCGTCTTTTATGACTCTTTTTTGCTCAGCTAGTTCTGTCTGCGTATTAAAAAAGAATGGATAAACTTTTAAGTGATTTTGATGAAGGTTATTGATCAATGATTGATTCACCAAATCTGAACTTAGGCCAATTCCGATTGCGTATTTTTTCCACTGATTTATCTTTTCTGCTGTTATATCCTTTTGATTCTTACAAAGTATTAATTGCACAAGGGGAATATTATCATTGATGTCATGAATTCTCTTTAGACTCATAGCTGAAAAAGATTCAATGATTACTTTGTGTTTTTGAATAAGTCCTTTCCTATTTAATATTTCAACTAATGTCTTTTCCATCTTCAGCTTATGATCGACTAGTCGAGTTTCTATGAAATAATTTGTTTTTGAACCAAAGTGATTAATCAGCTCTTCAAGCGTAATAATTCTTTCGTTTTTGTATTTTTGGTTGAACCAACTTCCAGCATCAAACTTTTTGAGCTCCTGTAAACGATATTGATTGACCTCTCCCTTGCCATTTGTTGTTCGATCTATTGTTGGATCATGCATTAGAACTAACTGATTATCTTTTGTTTCCCTTAAATCCATTTCGATATAATTCGCTTTTTCTTGAACTGCTATTTTATATGCTGGCATTGTTTCCTCGGGAGCCTTGTCATTCGCCCCTCTATGTGCAATCACCATGATCGACCTATTTGCTTGGACTGTAGAAAAGGATAACATCTTAATAACACTTATTGTAAATATACCCATTATAATAACTAATCGTAACTTCTTCATGATCTTATTTTATCCCAAAAATCGATATTTAGAGCAGGATATTCCAAGTTTTAATTCATTTTTAATTTACGACCTGTTTATAAATTTTATAGAAACCGTTCAAATATATGGAGATAAATAATAAATTTTTAACAATTTTCTCGAAAATACTGATAATTACTTCAATTAATCAAGGTAGTATTATATATCTATTTTGAGGTTGATTATAATAATTATTTTAGGTATTTTTAATTAGTGTTTATTTAACTATTAAGGGGGAAAAGTAATGAGTATTCGCAAAAAGCTATATTCAGCTTTTTTTATATTAATTGCGTTTATAGCTATTATTACAATTACAGGATTCACGCAATTATACAGTATTAGAAATACTTATAACCAAATTTTGGACGAACAAGTAGCGAAAGTTTCGGAAATTAAAGAAGTACAATATGCTTCAGCAATGCAAGGTTTATATATGCGATCTTATGCCTTAAATCCTGAACAAGGGACATTAGACAATCTGAAAGAAGAACAAGATATCATTTCAAAAAAAATAGAAGATCTTACACCAAAATTTCAAACAGAACAGATGAAGAAAGAACTTCAAAATATCCAACAAAATCAGGAAAAGTTTTTGACGAGTGCCCAAAGTGTTGTGGATATGGTAAATAAAAACAAACTCGACAAAGCCATTGATATTATGAAAAATGAATCACGCCCTGCCAACGAAGCAATCTTAGCAAGTATAAACAAAATTGTTGATTATCAAACTGCACAAATGAATACAGGCAAGCAAGATGCTGAAGCAAAGGCATATAAAGGAATTATGATCATGATCACTGTTTCTTTGATCGCATTCATAGTAGCAGTTGTAAGTGGCTTGTATATAACAAGAAAGATTACTAAACCGGTAATTGCTTTGAAAGAAGCAGCTGCTACAATTGCGCAAGGTGATTTATCAGAACCTGATATCATTGTAAATTCTAGAGATGAAATTCACTCTTTAGCACAATCATTTAATACGATGAAAAGAAGTTTACAATCATTAATCTCAAATGTAATGACCAATGTTGAACAAACGACAGCTGCTGCAGAAGAACTTACTGCTAGTACAGATGAAGTCGCAACAACCTCACAAGATGTAGCAAATCAATTGGAAGCGATCAATGAAGGGGCAAACTCAGCTGCTGAAACAGGGAAAGAAAGCGCAAATGCCGTTGAAGAGACAGCAAATAGTGTTCAAATGATTGCAAATTCCACACAAGAAGTGCACAGTGGAGCCGTAGAAGCACAAGAAGTTGCTAAACAAGGGAATTTAACCTTACAAACAACTTTTAAACAATTAAAAATTATTCAAGAATCATCGTCAGATACGAAAGATAAAATTCGTAAGTTAAGTGAACAATCTGAAAAAATCGGTAGTATCACGAAGGTAATCACAGCTATCACAGATCAAACCAATTTACTCGCTCTGAATGCGGCCATTGAGGCAGCACGCGCAGGTGAACATGGTAAAGGCTTTGCAGTGGTAGCAGATGAAGTTCGAAAACTTGCAGAGGAATCCAAAAAATCTGCAGAAGAAATTGTCCGTTTAACCAATATTATTCAAACAGATACAGTAGATGCAGAACAAGCTGTTGAATTGACCGTTTCTAATGTGAATGATGGTGTTGGATTAATACAAGAAGCACAAAAATCATTTAATGATATCTTAACTTCTGTTGATACAATGGCTCAAAAATTGGAACAGGTATCAGCTGCCACACAACAAGTATCAGCAGCGACTGAAGAAGTTGCGGCATCCGTTCTGGAAATGTCTCAAGCAGCAAATACAGCGGCAAGTAGTACAGAATTAGTCGCAGCTGCCACTGAAGAACAAGCCGCAACAATTGGCGAGATCAACTCTGTAGCCAAATCACTGACAGAAAACGCAATCAGTTTACAAGAACAAGTGCAACAATTTAAAGTTTAGGAATTGAATCAATACTTTTTTTAAAAAGGGAGGAGCCCGTTTATCTTCTCCCTTTTTTTGAAGGAATTTCTCATTCTATTAAATTCCATAAAGGTGTTCCGTACATCAATAAAAGTATAATTCGAACAAGTACATTTTAATTTTCATATAAAGCTTTATAAAAACGGACTAACTCCTCAAAACCTCCAACAATATCCCTGTTTTATCATCCGACCATTCTACCCTAGGAAATTGTTGACAATACGGATCATTCTTTTCCATAAGCGTAATTTTCGTGTAGGCGCTTTTAAGTCCCCTGTTGAAAATATATTTTGCGGATTCCATCCATTTTTCATGGCTTGGTAGCTTATGGCTTAGTAATTGAAATCCATCTGTTACCAATGCGATTTTCTTCACATCCATCAATGGAATTTTCCCAATTTCCCAGAAGCTTGAGGTTTCTCTACTGCCATCAATCATTCCATACCCCTCATACGTATTAAAGCTTTCACAACATTGCATACGAAAAGAGCGAGTTATCGCTAATGCATTTTCATAACATTGTCCTAACTTTTTTTCTGAGTAGTTTCTCTTTAAAGTCCTTTTTAAACCATAAAATGAGGTTTTCCTTTTTTGAATGTACTTTTCTTGAATTTTAGCTGTGTGGTCATAGGTTAAACTACGAATGGTACCATTTTGATATTGCACAAATATCATGCAGTTTCCCATTTGAAGATAGTGCAACGTTTCATCTCTTATTTGAATTGCGGCTACACTACAGCAATTTCTTATGTACTTTTTCATATCACCAAGATCATCCCATATTGTTTTTGCTCTTTTTGCTCTTCTCAATTCGATATTTGCAGATTTTGCAATATGTTCCAACGAATCATTTTCATAAGATTTATCTAGCATATATTTCCGAATGGTGTCTGCAGCCGCTAGCCCAGAAAAAGGGCCAAAACCAGAATCCCCATCAATTACGGCAAATCGCTTAATTTTTTCATCACAAACATATACATCCTCTATATCTTTTTTGTTTCCTTCTTCATAAACAACATCTAACACTTTAATCATACTAGAACAACTCCTATTCTTTTTTAGATTAAGTGAATAACTTTCGTTGGCATGATCGATCAACAATATTAAATTAGACACATATCACATGACCTTCCCTCCTTAGCAACATTTAATAACTAAATATTACCATTTACAAAATCACAAAGTTACATATTTTGTTATTTTTAACAATCAATTCACAATAAATAAAATATTTTAAAAAATCATAAATTGTATGAAAACAGAAAAAAGCACTTGAAAATTTAGGACATATCAATTTTTTATCATCCTACAAACACAGTAATGATGGGGTTCTTTATTTTTCGACATTTCATCGACAGACTGATTTCGCGTGTTTTTGGTTACAAAAATGCCATTTTGCGCATTTTACAGATAGCAAAATTAATTTGTATTCTCAAAGCACCTAGGAAAACAAGCATTGTGCACAATGAGAATGGACAAAAATTATGTTTCAATTTGATAAAATTTTAGAGCAATATGAACCTATGATCTCAGCAGTCATTCGAAAATGTCGTATTTACAAAAACCACGAGCACTATCGTCAAACAGCACGCATTGCCTTATGGAAAGCCTGGGAAAAGTATGATCATGAACAAGGAGACTTTGCGCCCTATGCCTTTACTTGCATCCGGGGCAGCATTCTAGATGCGCTAAAAAAAGAGAACCGTTATGAAGAGCGCTATCATCCTGAACAAGATGCGATCATCGAAATTTATATGCCGACATCAAAAGAATCTGATGTATCCAACATTTTAGAAGGATTACTCAACAACATTACAAAAACCGAGCAACAATTTCTCATAGACTATTACATTGGAGGCTATTCCTATAAAGAACTGTCTGTGAAATATCATGCTTCTGTTGCTACTTTGCAAAAAAGGCGGATGCGGATATTGGAGAAAGTAAGAAAAAGCATTTAATAGGAACAACACCACCTGTTTTATATTAAGCAGGTGGTGTTGCTATTGTCGATATTACACAATAATGAAGATTTATTTGGTTTACTCGCGGTTTTCGGGAATTTACTCGCGGTCTCCTTGGTTTACTCGCGGTTTTCGGGAATTTACTCGTACTATTACGCGATAAATCTTTCAATTTCCCTTCATATATTCAGTCAATGTAATAAGGATCTGTAAAAATTAGTTTCAAATAAATTACGCAAATATATCAAATATTCATATCAAATATAAAATATATAATATGTAGTATATTTTCTACCAGACATTCAACCTAAATAATCTCCTTTTCCTATTTCTAAATTTAAAGCTAATACAATACAAAATCCTTAATATTTCGACATACCTACATTTATTTAAAAGTAAGTACAAATTTCTTTACTCATTTATAGGTAATTAATCACTAAATCGGTGGAAGATTACTTATTTTTTATTTCTTTATAACCACTCCGCAATTGGTATTTTTATTTCATTTTTACATTTTAAACCACATTGATTTTTAAGGAATGCTATAATCATCTAGAAATTATTATATTGGAGGGATTTGTTATTAATAAGAAAAGGTGGTTATTCATTAGTTTATTTGCAGTACTTTCGTTGCTTCTAGCAGCATGTGGTTCAAGTGGCAGTGGTTCTGATTCTAAGCAAGAAGCACGTGACGTTGGATTCAAAGTCAACTCAGGTGAATATATAACAATCACTAAATATGATGACAATGAAGAAAAAACTTACCTCAAGTTAAACATAACCGTACATAATAAATCTAAAAATGAAATTTCCTTATCGGAAACAGATTTTAGTCTTTATGATAAAAACAATGAAAAGATTGAAACGGTTTATGTAAATCCGCCAGACGAAGATTCTTATAAAGAATTAACAGGAAGCGTTTCACCAGAGAAAAAGGCATCTGGTGATTTGGCATATCCTATTAATCCAGAAGAAAAATATGAACTTCACTTTCAACCACATATTTACGATGATGAAGGTAACAAACACAAAGAATTAGTAGTGAATGTGGATCCATCAAAATATAAAGACGATACTAAAAATGTGAAAAAGGCAATTGCCTCTTACATCGATAACGTATTCCTAAGCAGAGAAAACCCTGATTTCAAAACTTTAGTCTCAAATGATGTGATTAAGGATAGTCAAAAATTTGACGAGGAACTTGGAAATCAAATTAAAGAAGGTTTCAGGGATCACACACCAGATTTAAAAACAGAAAAGATATTTATTGAAAAATACCGTAAAGCTTTAAATCAAAATATCAAACCAACTTATTTAATCGAATATGCCGACACAAAAAATGCAAAAGTAATGGTAAGATTTAAAAACTTTGATACATCTGATTTGTTCAAGCAAAGTCGAAAAGTAAGCGAACAATTTGCGAAAAAAAATCAGAAGAAATATTCATATGATGAATATGATAAAGCGGAAAAAGATGCTTTAGTTTATACCTTTAGTCGCATTGATCAAATTCTAAATAATACAAAACTAAGCAACAGCTCACGAGATTATTCAATTACTATGAAAAACGTAGATGGTAAGTGGACGATTCTCACTACTGACGATGATATGAATAGCGAATATGATGATTTGTTAAAAGCGTTTGTTTTAGAAATGTATTAAATCGGCTAAGAGAAAAAGAAACACAGACCGTATACTGGTCTGTGTTTCTTCTATTATATTTGGCATTTTGGATACTATCAGATTGTTTGGAACGGCACCAAAAACCTTTTAAAAAAGGAGTAATGTTACATAGAGTCCTGTTAAAGTGATCAATAAGATTGGAATGGTTAAAGTAATCCCCATTTTAAAGTAAGTTCCCCATGAAATTTTAATACCTTTTCCAGCTAAAAGATGGAGCCATACTAATGTTGCCAGTGAACCAATTGGTGTGATTTTTGGTCCTAAATCCGAACCAATGACATTGGCATAGATTAGCCCGTCTCTCACAACACCCGTTGTATGAGTTTGTGCAATCGCTAAAGCATCAATCATAACCGTTGGCAAATTATTCATCACCGATGACAAAAAGGCTGCGACGAAACCCATTGCCACTGTTGAAATATATAACCCATGTGTTGGCAATTTTTCAATCATGCCTGCTAATGATGTTGTTAACCAAGCATTGCCAACACCATAAACAACAACATACATGCCAATCGAGAAAAAAACGATCGTCCACGGTGCACTTTTTACAACCGCTTTTGTATCAACCACATGACTTTGTTTCGCCATAACTAATAAGAAGATCGCAATCATTCCGGCAATGATTGAAACAGGGACCCCCATCCATTCACTCGTTACATAACCGATTAATAACAACACTAATACGACCCACGACAGGCGGAACATTCCTAAATCTCGAATCGCTTCTTTTGGATGTTTTAGTTTTGATACATCATATCTACTCGGAATATTTTTTCTAAAATATATGGATAATACGATAATCGTTGCGATTAAAGAAAAAATATTGGGGAGAATCATTCTTGCCGCATATTCTACAAACCCGATATCAAAAAAATCTGCCGATACAATGTTCACTAAATTACTAATTACAAAAGGTAGAGATGTCGTATCTGCGATAAACCCACTAGCCATGATAAAAGGAATAATCATAACCTCTTTAAAGTTCAAGTTGCGAACCATCGCTAACACAATCGGGGTTAATATTAACGCTGCTCCATCGTTCGAAAAAAACGCAGCAACAATCGCTCCTAAAATACTGACAGAAACAAACATTTTGATGCCATTGCCATTCGATAACCTTGCCATCTGTAATGCAACCCACTCAAATAATCCAATTTCATCTAAAATTAGCGAAATAATAATAATGGCGACAAACGTTAACGTTGCATTCCAAGTAATGCCCACTACCTTCTGGACATCTTGAAAATCAACCACACCAACGATTAACCCAAGTATGGCACCCAAGCAGGCCGTTAAACCTATATTCAATCCTTTTGGCTGCCATATGACAAAAACTAATGTCACCAAAAAGATGAGTGTTGCTACAATCGCCATTTCCATAATCCTTCTTTCTAAATAAATCCGAAATCCTTTCTATATAATACCACCATACAATCAGGATGCACGATAGGATTTTTAAACGATCATTGAGCGTGGCGGTTTACTTGGTGAATCTAGTAATATTTGTAAGGGATCATGGGCGTATTTTTTGCTTCATTGAGTTTGCTGATGAGGACTTAAATTGTTGAGAGAGCGAATACTATGTATTTGGAGCGAATAATCCAGCGTAAGGGGCGAATGAACGGGTACAGAGAGCGGATAATTCTTTTGAATAAGCTTATCTCTATTATTAACTGCCAAACTCGTTACCTATTTTTAATATAAAAGAAATACATTGGAAAAATTGAGAGAAAAATAACAAACTAAAAAAGCCCTTAACCTCCGAAGAGATTAAGGACTTAAATATTTGGGTACCTGGCACCTAGTCTATAGATGAGTCTAATGTGTTTTCTTCAAATGTGCCTGAATCGTCCCCTTCATCTTCTTCAAATTCTCATCTTGATATAAGACAGTATTCTTATTTAACGCAACTTTTCCCCCTAGATATTTTTCACCAGTTTTAATTAATTGAGGTAAGTATGCTTTTAAATTTGATGGTCAAGTTCTTGGTATGCTAACTGATACTTTCCGCCATCGGCAACTTCTGAATGATACAAAGCCTTAAGTGCATAGTTTTTCTCAAGATCAAGATTCACCATCAATTCTTTTAAGTGCTTTTGTAATTCTTTATTGTCTTTAACCAGCTGGTTCATTTGAGATTTCACGTATTTCATAGATATAGTCAAACTCCTTTCAGATATCCACAAGTATAGCACTAATCATGGGATTTCGATGGTATCCTATCTTCAATGTTGAAAAAGGACTGATCAGAATTATTCTATTGCTAAGAGTGCGGATAAATCTTAGCAATTAGTCAATAAAATGCTATTCTTCTGTTTTCAAACGTCTTCATATAAAAAGCCCTCAACCTCCGATGAGATTAAGGACTTTAGTACTTATGAAGTGCCCGACTTTAAAGGAATGGACGTGCAACCCCTGCAATTTCTTCAAGTAGAAGAAAATTCAATACCGACAGAACAAGTTTTGAAACTTATCTCCAAACATTTATATGAAACAGTGCCTTCACTAAACGATGTGCAATACAAACAATTGCTCAAAAAGCAATGCAATCTAGAAGCAGTTTTTCTAGAAAAAAACCACAGCTTATCATTCGAGCAATCAGAAGGCACAGATATAGAATTATCATGTTGCGCAGCGTGTATCACCTATTTTGGTCTATCGATTGAACAACTAGCAACCGTATTCATGCAAAATATAAAAAAATAAGTTAACTATTAAGCCTTAAACTTTAAAATTCTCCACGAACGAATGACGTAAAATCATACCAAAACACCTAACTACTTTTAAACATCAGGTGTTCTGGTCCGGTGCCTGGTACCATAAAAATTGTTTCTTCATGCATTATTTAATACGTGAATGAGAATAATGAAGAAGAACAAAATGAATTGGAGGTTTTTAAATGGATATTCAAAGAGCACAAGAAATTGCTGCATCACCAGTTTTAGCGAATGTATTACATGATGGCGTTCCTATATACATTCAACATGTAGATGAAACAAAAGGAACAGCTAGAATATACCCTCTCCATGAACCAGAAAATGAAAAAGAGGTTGCATTGGAAAAGTTAAGAGAACATTAACATTAATATAACAAGTAAGTAAATATCCTGCATAATTAACATTCCTATATGTCACAAATAGCCCATTAAACTTTCAAATTAATACAAACCGTATTTAAAAAGCCTTCAAAAACTCGGTTGAGATTGAAGGCTTTAATAGCTTACTTTCAAAGTTATTGAATACCTGATACCAATGTCTAATGTAGTTCAAAACGACATTGAATTCAACTGATGCCACTGTCATTACCCGTACCCTATGCTGTTATCTTAAAAAGCACCTATTACCTTTGGTTGACAAGCAAGTGCTTTAAGCTTATATGTTTTCTAAATGTATAAATCTCTTTAAGTTTGTAAGTTTTATAACTTTATAGTTGTTGGGCAGTATCCAAAGAAAAGCAACAACAGGACATATCAGAAAAAGGCTATAGTAGCTGTTAACATAAAGAAGCTAGATGGGCAGTAGCTTCTTTTAATAGTCAAATAGTCTATACATTACAAGATTTCATGCATATCATTGCGCAAAAAAATCCTTTAGAACCAAATGATTCTAAAGGATTTTTAAGTATGACCCCTACGAGATTCGAACTCGTGTTACCGCCGTGAAAGGGCGGTGTCTTAACCGCTTGACCAAGGGGCCAATATGGCTCCGAAGGCAGGACTCGAACCTGCGACCCTCTGATTAACAGTCAGATGCTGCTACCAACTGAGCTACTTCGGAATAGTTAAATGGTGGGCCTAAATGGACTCGAACCATCGACCTCACGCTTATCAGGCGTGCGCTCTAACCAGCTGAGCTATAGGCCCATAATTGGAGCGGGTGAAGAGAATCGAACTCTCGACAACAGCTTGGAAGGCTGTGGTTTTACCACTAAACTACACCCGCATATGGTGGGTCGGGACAGAATCGAACTGCCGACACTTAGAGCTTCAATCTAATGCTCTACCAACTGAGCTACCGACCCGTGATAACAATTAATTATGTAAAAAATGGCGGTCCGGACGGGACTCGAACCCGCGACCTCCTGCGTGACAGGCAGGCATTCTAACCAGCTGAACTACCGGACCATTTTGGTTGCGGGGACAGGATTTGAACCTGCGACCTTCGGGTTATGAGCCCGACGAGCTACCGAACTGCTCCACCCCGCGATAGTAGTATAAATTTGTTTTAATTATGCACTAGGTAAATTGACGTCTTCCACGCTTCGCTTGCGTCGACGTTAATCGCAATCTTCGTTTTGCGATTTGCTCCACCCCGCGATGATTATATAGTTGCTTTATAAATAATGGAGGAGGAAGAGGGATTCGAACCCCCGCGCGGTATGACCCGCCTGTCGGTTTTCAAGACCGATCCCTTCAGCCAGACTTGGGTATTCCTCCAGGTAATATGGCGGCCGAGGGGATCGAACCCCCGACCTTACGGGTATGAACCGTACGCTCTAGCCAGCTGAGCTAGGCCGCCATAATAATTAAATCACTTCGTTTTATTTTAAATAAAAGATGGTGCCGAGGACCGGAATCGAACCGGTACGGTAGTCACCTACCGCAGGATTTTAAGTCCTGTGCGTCTGCCAGTTCCGCCACCCCGGCATCTCTTAATGGAGCGGAAGACGGGGTTCGAACCCGCGACCCCCACCTTGGCAAGGTGATGTTCTACCACTGAACTACTTCCGCAATATGTATTAAGAAAAAGCGGGCGATGGGATTAGATCTCACACCCGCGATTTATAATTAAATGATGAGTCATGCAGGATTCGAACCAGCGACCCTCTGATTAAAAGTCAGATGCTCTACCAACTGAGCTAATGACTCATTTAAAACAAATTTCAAGGAAATGGTGGAGGATGACGGGATCGAACCGCCGACCCCCTGCTTGTAAGGCAGGTGCTCTCCCAGCTGAGCTAATCCTCCATAAAAGGAACAACTGATAGATATCAGTTGTTCCTTAGTGTGCCTAGCAACGTCCTACTCTCGCAGGGGGACAGCCCCCAACTACCATCGGCGCTAAAGAGCTTAACTTCTGTGTTCGGCATGGGAACAGGTGTGACCTCTTTGCCATCATTACTAGACCTTCGATTTACAATCTACTTCGCATTACTTCGTACTGCTCGTATCTTGAAAATCTCCTATATAGAAAGATTTTATTCTTTCAAAACTGGATAAACGTTTATTGAAGTTCTTAAATCAACTTTTGGTTAAGTCCTCGATCGATTAGTATTCGTCAGCTCCATGTGTCACCACACTTCCACCTCGAACCTATCTACCTTGTCGTCTTCAAGGGATCTTACTTACTTGCGTAATGGGAAATCTCATCTTGAGGGGGGCTTCATGCTTAGATGCTTTCAGCACTTATCCCGTCCACACATAGCTACCCAGCGATGCTCTTGGCAGAACAACTGGTACACCAGCGGTGTGTCCATCCCGGTCCTCTCGTACTAAGGACAGCTCCTCTCAAATTTCCTACGCCCACGACGGATAGGGACCGAACTGTCTCACGACGTTCTGAACCCAGCTCGCGTACCGCTTTAATGGGCGAACAGCCCAACCCTTGGGACCGACTACAGCCCCAGGATGCGATGAGCCGACATCGAGGTGCCAAACCTCCCCGTCGATGTGGACTCTTGGGGGAGATAAGCCTGTTATCCCCGGGGTAGCTTTTATCCGTTGAGCGATGGCCCTTCCATGCGGAACCACCGGATCACTAAGCCCGTCTTTCGACCCTGCTCGACTTGTAGGTCTCGCAGTCAAGCTCCCTTGTGCCTTTACACTCTGCGAATGATTTCCAACCATTCTGAGGGAACCTTTGGGCGCCTCCGTTACTCTTTAGGAGGCGACCGCCCCAGTCAAACTGTCCGCCTGACACTGTCTCCTACCCCGCTTAGGGGTACGGGTTAGAATTTCAATACAGCTGGGGTAGTATCCCAAGGACGCCTCCACCGAAGCTGGCGCTCCGGTCTCTCTGGCTCCTACCTATCCTGTACAAGCTGTACCAAAATTCAATATCAGGCTACAGTAAAGCTCCACGGGGTCTTTCCGTCCTGTCGCGGGTAACCTGCATCTTCACAGGTACTATAATTTCACCGAGTCTCTCGTTGAGACAGTGCCCAGATCGTTACGCCTTTCGTGCGGGTCGGAACTTACCCGACAAGGAATTTCGCTACCTTAGGACCGTTATAGTTACGGCCGCCGTTTACTGGGGCTTCGGTTCTCACCTTCGCTTGCGCTAAGCAATCCCCTTAACCTTCCAGCACCGGGCAGGCGTCAGCCCCTATACGTCACCTTACGGTTTTGCAGAGACCTGTGTTTTTGCTAAACAGTCGCCTGGGCCTATTCACTGCGGCTCTCTCGGGCTTGCACCCTACTAGAGCACCCCTTCTCCCGAAGTTACGGGGTCATTTTGCCGAGTTCCTTAACGAGAGTTCTCTCGCTCACCTTAGGATTCTCTCCTCGACTACCTGTGTCGGTTTGCGGTACGGGCACCTCCTACCTCGCTAGAGGCTTTTCTTGACAGTGTGAAATCAGGAACTTCGCTCATACGAGCTCGCCATCATAGCTCAACGTTATAGAGAGCGGATTTGCCTACTCTCACGTCTTACTATTTAGACGCACATAACCAACAGTGCGCTTACCCTATCCTACTGTGTCCCCCCATTACTCAAATGGTAGGGAGGTGGTACAGGAATATCAACCTGTTATCCATCGCCTACGCCTGTCGGCCTCGGCTTAGGTCCCGACTAACCCTGAGAGGACGAGCCTTCCTCAGGAAACCTTAGTCATTCGGTGGATGGGATTCTCACCCATCTTTCGCTACTCATACCGGCATTCTCACTTCTAAGCGCTCCACCAGTCCTTCCGGTCTGACTTCACAGCACTTAGAACGCTCTCCTACCACAGACATCGTAGATGTCTATCCACAGCTTCGGTGAATTGTTTAGCCCCGATACATTTTCGGCGCAGCGTCACTCGACCAGTGAGCTATTACGCACTCTTTAAATGGTGGCTGCTTCTGAGCCAACATCCTGGTTGTCTAAGCAACGTCACATCCTTTTCCACTTAACAATTACTTTGGGACCTTAGCTGGTGGTCTGGGCTGTTTCCCTTTTGACTACGGATCTTATCACTCGCAGTCTGACTCCCGTGCATAAATCACTGGCATTCGGAGTTTGTCTGAATTCGGTAATCCGGGATGGACCCCTAGTCCAAACAGTGCTCTACCTCCAGGATTCTCTATCACGAGGCTAGCCCTAAAGCTATTTCGGAGAGAACCAGCTATCTCCAAGTTCGATTGGAATTTCTCCGCTACCCACACCTCATCCCCGCACTTTTCAACGTGCGTGGGTTCGGGCCTCCAGTAAGTGTTACCTTACCTTCACCCTGGACATGGGTAGATCACCTGGTTTCGGGTCTACGACCACATACTCATTCGCCCTATTCAGACTCGCTTTCGCTACGGCTCCGTCTTTTCAACTTAACCTTGCATGTAATCGTAACTCGCCGGTTCATTCTACAAAAGGCACGCTATCACCCATTAACGGGCTCTAACTACTTGTAGGCACATGGTTTCAGGATCTCTTTCACTCCCCTCCCGGGGTGCTTTTCACCTTTCCCTCACGGTACTGGTTCACTATCGGTCACTAGAGAGTATTTAGCCTTAGGAGATGGTCCTCCCAGATTCCGACGGAATTTCACGTGTTCCGCCGTACTCAGGATCCACTCTGGAGGGAATGAACTTTTGACTACAGGACTGTTACCTTCTTCGGTAGGTCTTTCCAAACCGCTTCGTCTAATTCATTCCTTTGTAACTCCGTATAGAGTGTCCTACAACCCCAAGAGGCAAGCCTCTTGGTTTGGGCTCTTCCCATTTCGCTCGCCGCTACTAAGGGAATCGAATTTTCTTTCTCTTCCTTCAGGTACTTAGATGTTTCAGTTCCCTGAGTCTGCCATCATGACGCTATGTATTCACGTCAAGATACTGTCCCATTACGAACAGTGGGTTCCCCCATTCGGAAATCTCCGGATCATAGCTTACTTACAGCTCCCCGAAGCATATCGGTGTTAGTGCCGTCCTTCATCGGCTTCTAGTGCCAAGGCATCCGCCATGCGCCCTTAATAACTTAACCTTCAGTTTTCAATACACATCGCATTACGTCGTCAATTTCACTCGTTCAAATCCTCATGCACCAAAGTGCACTCCGGTTTTCACTCACTCATTTCCTAGTACTACTCGTGTCTTGAAACCTTTTACAACTTTCAAGTTATTAAGCCTAAAAAATTTAAAACTTAATATAAAAAAATGTGTTACTTAAGAATTTCTTCAATGTCGTTTTATCCAGTTTTCAAAGAACAAGTTTTGAAAGCGATGAGCCTTCAAAACTGAACAGCAACCGTTAATCTTACAGACCCAAGGTCTGTATTCCGAAATATTCCTTAGAAAGGAGGTGATCCAGCCGCACCTTCCGATACGGCTACCTTGTTACGACTTCACCCCAATCATCTATCCCACCTTCGGCGGCTGGCTCCAAAAGGTTACCTCACCGACTTCGGGTGTTACAAACTCTCGTGGTGTGACGGGCGGTGTGTACAAGGCCCGGGAACGTATTCACCGCGGCATGCTGATCCGCGATTACTAGCGATTCCGGCTTCATGTAGGCGAGTTGCAGCCTACAATCCGAACTGAGAACGGTTTTATGAGATTAGCGTGCTCTCGCGAGTTAGCGACTCTTTGTACCGTCCATTGTAGCACGTGTGTAGCCCAGGTCATAAGGGGCATGATGATTTGACGTCATCCCCACCTTCCTCCGGTTTGTCACCGGCAGTCACCTTAGAGTGCCCAACTAAATGATGGCAACTAAGATTAAGGGTTGCGCTCGTTGCGGGACTTAACCCAACATCTCACGACACGAGCTGACGACAACCATGCACCACCTGTCACCAATGTCCCCGAAGGGAAAACTCTATCTCTAGAGTGGTCACTGGGATGTCAAGACCTGGTAAGGTTCTTCGCGTTGCTTCGAATTAAACCACATGCTCCACCGCTTGTGCGGGCCCCCGTCAATTCCTTTGAGTTTCAACCTTGCGGTCGTACTCCCCAGGCGGAGTGCTTAATGCGTTAGCTGCAGCACTAAGGGGCGGAAACCCCCTAACACTTAGCACTCATCGTTTACGGCATGGACTACCAGGGTATCTAATCCTGTTTGCTCCCCATGCTTTCGCGCCTCAGCGTCAGTTGCAGACCAGAAAGTCGCCTTCGCCACTGGTGTTCCTCCAAATCTCTACGCATTTCACCGCTACACTTGGAATTCCACTTTCCTCTTCTGCACTCAAGTCTCCCAGTTTCCAATGACCCTCCACGGTTAAGCCGTGGGCTTTCACATCAGACTTAAGAAACCGCCTGCGCGCGCTTTACGCCCAATAAATCCGGACAACGCTTGCCACCTACGTATTACCGCGGCTGCTGGCACGTAGTTAGCCGTGGCTTTCTAATAAGGTACCGTCAAGGTACGTTCATTTCCTAACGTACTTGTTCTTCCCTTACAACAGAGTTTTACGATCCGAAAACCTTCATCACTCACGCGGCGTTGCTCCATCAGACTTTCGTCCATTGTGGAAGATTCCCTACTGCTGCCTCCCGTAGGAGTTTGGGCCGTGTCTCAGTCCCAATGTGGCCGATCACCCTCTCAGGTCGGCTATGCATCGTCGCCTTGGTAGGCCGTTACCCCACCAACTAGCTAATGCACCGCGGGCCCATCCTGTAGTGACGCCCGAAAGCGCCTTTCAACATTTCACCATGAGGTGAAATGGATTATCTGGTATTAGCTCCGGTTTCCCGAAGTTATCCCAGTCTACAGGGCAGGTTGCCCACGTGTTACTCACCCGTCCGCCGCTAAATCAGAGGAGCAAGCTCCTCGTCATTCGCTCGACTTGCATGTATTAGGCACGCCGCCAGCGTTCGTCCTGAGCCAGGATCAAACTCTCCATAAAAGTAAAGTTTGAAAGCTCATTTGCTTTGCTAGCGTTATCTATTGATAACAATTTTGTCCTTGTCACTAACAAATGTTAGTGATCAAAGTTTATTGATTAACGTTTGCTTGTTCAGTTTTCAAGGTTCATTTTCATTATCTTGCGACAACTTAATCATTATATCAAAGTAATTATAATGTGTCAACAACAAATATTTAAATAATGATTTGATATTTGTTATTACTCATTTATTTCCATGTCGTTTTAGCGACTTAAAAAGTATATAAAATAAATATCTTATTGTCAATAATTATTTTTTATTTACGATAGATTTTCTAATGTTTTATAGTGACTACATTGTTTCGCTCTCCATTGCCAGTACCTTCCGTAAAAATTATCATATTGACTTTCCAGTTCTAGAGATTGCCTAGAACTTTCTCTATTATTTCTTAAAATATGTATCGGAAGATTATAATCTACTAACACCATTCTTGACTAAAAGATAAAAGTCCTTAACCTCCAAAGAGATTAAGGACTTAATCTATAGTCTATGAAATGTTTAAGTACCCTGCACCAAAAACTTATTTTAAATATTTACTTGGTACGGATACATATTGTATACCAGCCGCATACGAATTTACTTCATATGGATCAAAAACAACTTTTAACCCTTTAGAAGTCCAGAAGAAAGAATGTCCTGCAATCGTTGTTTGATGATCTGCAAACGGGTAATCATTCGGATGATTGAGCATATAGTTTTTCGCATAGCTTTTTCCATCTACGTAATTCTTTTCCGAACTAAATGCAGGTTTTAGACCTATGACCTTTCCTTTATACAGGTTAAAGGATTTTACAGTTTGCATTCCATGAGCCCCGCCATCATATGTATCATTTACACATAGTATGCTTATTTTTGAAGAGCTACTATATTTCTTTTTACAACTAATTTTTGACCAATATTGCATTCCTTTCATTGCTCTGCCACTCTTTAAATCTTTCTTCAACTTTGTTTGAAGCTTCGCATTAACCTTATAAATTTTTTTAGTGTGTTCCAGCATTTTTGCGTTTGCCCTCTTATATTTTGCTCCACTGATTACAGCGTATTGATAATACCTATTATTTTTGTACTTCTTTATCTTTACTGTTGGTCCTACAGCCTGTGCATCATATTCAGATACTGTTGATGAAAACACTAAACATATTGATAAAATACTTACTATGGAAATTATCCACTTTTTCACTTACTTTTCCTCCTAATTAATCTTTTGCCTCTAAATTTTACCATAAATATGGTAAAATAAAATACCATTAGTATTGATGTTGTATATCAGTTGAAATAAGTAAATTCTAGAATTATTTAATAGACATGTTCTAACTCTATCTATTTTAGTTTTTAAATAATTCGATAGTCCCTTAGATATAAATATTGGCATATTTTATAAAAATATAATCACATTTAGAAGGAATCACTTGATTAAGAAAAGAGGCAAAATTATGGTTTTTGGCTTTCTCTTTAATAAAAAGAAAAAGAATGGAAAAAAAGTTACCAATCCTTCAGTTAAAAAGACTTCCACAAATAAGAAAAATAATGAACAATGGGCAAACCGAAAAGGAGAACTTGGTGAATATAAAATTAATATCCAACTAGATCAGTTTCCAAAAAATTATAAATATCATAGTGACCTACTGATTAAGAACGGAAAGTCTTCTACAGGCTACTCCCAAATTGACCACGTAATCATCACACCTTATGGAATATTTGTTATTGAAACAAAGAACTATCAAGGAACTATTTATGGCGAAAAGAATCGAAAAACGTGGTTAATTAATGGCAAATTCAAAATGATGAATCCCTTACTACAAAATTACGGCCATATGCAAGCCATAAAAGATGAAATTGATAAAAAATTTCATGAACACTTTATTTCAATCGTATCTTTTACTAAGCGATGCACTCTAAAAATTGATCCAAATTTACAGAAAATACAATCAAACGAATTGGTTATTTACGATATTCTATTATCGGAGGTTATAAATAGAAAAATTGCTATTCTCAAAATGCTTCACAATCAACCCGTATTAACAAATGATGAGATTGAAAAGATCTACAATACACTTTCACAATCCAACGTCCTCGACCCCTCCATTAGAAAACAACATGTTGAGAAGATAATAACTAACAAGGAGAATGATGACACAGCCGCTAAAAATAAGTGCGTTATCTGTAAGAAACCTGTTTCAAATAAAGTACAATCGTATTGTTTATCAAATCCAAAATTCAAAGGAAACATCTATTGTTATGAACACCAAAAAAATCCCCTATAAGTATGAAAACTCTTATGTATAAATACATAAGAGTTTTTATCTGCTTGGCGATGATGGAGACCTTCTTAAAAAGAGGGTAAAACGACAGGGAGGATTGGTTCTTACAGTATGCACGACGAATCATATATCCCTTTTGTTCCGATACCTGATACCAATGTATATCTCCTTATGAAACGTTTGTGTAATATTATCTATTTTTTTATTATCGTCTTTAATCTACTAACTCCAAATAATATTTATCGTTTTCTTCCATTTTATTTAAAAATTCTTCAAGGGAAGTCGCAATTTGAATATCATAATAGTAAATTGGACTTCTATTATTTTTATTCAATTCTATTGACGTTAAAGCTGATTAACTGCCTTCAAAAAATATTTGTTTGTTATTTTCATATTCATCATAGATTTCAATGTCAGGATAAAACTCAGAATCATTAACTCTTAATCGAAAATCTCTTATTGAATAAGGATCCATAATTCGATTAATATTAAACTCTGAAGCTTTAATAAACCCGTAGCCGACTTCTAAATAACTAAATTCCTGATGAGTTGTTGTTGGGGAAGAATCCTATTTCTTTAGTGATAAAAAAACAACCCACCAAATGGATTTACTCTTTGGCAGGTTATCTAGTTTACCAATCTTCTTCATCTTCTTCCCAGTTTTCTTTTTTTCGTTTAAATACTCCCAAAAGAATTCTAAAAAGTTATTAGCTTCTTGGGAATCATAACTTCCACTATCGACATCCCATGATATAACCGGGCATTCACCGTTTTTCATCTTATTTGTATCTAAACAATATGCGAAAGCATCTACATGAATGATTACTACAATTCCGTCTTCTAATCCATAATTTTAGAATTAATAAATCGTATTTAAAAAGCCTCCAACCCCAGTAGTGATTAAAGACTTTATTGCAGCTTATTTTCAGAATTATTTGAGTGCCTGACACCAAAACTTCCACTTCACATATGCTTAGCCTTTCTTTCATTTGTTTATATGCTTATGAGTGTTTATTTTTTTATAATAATTCTTTAATTATTTTTTCAGCCTTATGCAACTCTCCTAATAGCGTATTTGGATAGTCATTATAACTATCCAAATACGCACGCACACCACCCAAAATATTTATCTCCTTGATATCTTCATTATTCTCTAATATTTCTAATGCTTTCTTATATCTTATATATATAAGTTGTAAAACTCCACTATTAATATCTTTAGCATAGTCTTCCTCATATTTATTTATCACCATTTTTATTTGTTCAATTAACTGCTTTTTCTTATCCATTATGTCCTCCTATCTACTCGGGACCTCTCGTGTCTCTTTTATCCACTCAGAGGGCCAGCCTTGTGGTAATAATATTTGATCCCAATCGCCTTCTAGCAATGCTCCCGTTTTTGTATATTGCTTTTCAACTCTACCTATATTTAAAACTTGTCCTTTAGGTATTTCTATAACAGCTTCATATTGCCTAGTATTTTTCCAATCTGACACTAATGCCGTACTTATTTTTGCATTAATTCTATTCCCGAAAGCATCTACATCAACAATTACTACAATCCCATCAGTTAGTCCATAAAATTTTCTATAATCTTTAGTAATCTCTACAACCGATGCTCCTGCAAAATCATACCCTAAAATATCTATACTGAAAATTCCACCTGACCCATATTTCTTCAAAAACCACTTGTAACTTTCAGGTAAAACAAGATTAAGCTTTTCTTCAATGAGCTCAATCTTTTCCTCACAAATACCTCCAGTGAAATCTTTTTCTTTACTAAATTCCTCGATAAATTTCTCGAAAGTTATCAAGTCCATATATTTCACCTCATTTGTTTTCCATTTCGAATTGTTTAGCTCTCCATTTCCAATATCTTAATCGGAAATTATTATATTGACCTTTCAATACTGGATTATTCCTAAAATTTTCTCCATTTTCTTATAGTCCATGTAATATCTTAGGTAGTAAGGTAGAGATACCTGGGAGTTTACATCAACTTTTGTATTTGTTCATATACTAATGAAAAGTCATCACTTGTACCAGTTAGTTTTCCTTTTTCAAATATTAAATTACCCTCTGACCAGGGTGTGAAATTTAGTCTACCCTCTTTAAATTCTACTCTTTCACCATTACTTTTTTAACCTGTGGTTTATCTGAATACCATTTTGCATTACCTGGTTCACCGCTAACACCATTTTTAATTAAACCATGTAATATTTTTTATAATCTACATGAGTTATTGCAATTATCTCTACCATATTACCAGATTCCTTTTGAATTAAATGGTGAAGTTCAGTTAGTTTGTTATCCACCATGCCGTAACACCTCTCCCATGTAATCGGCGTGACTGGTACCTAAAACTAACTATAAAAAATGACCTTGATATAATTTCAAGGTCATCAATAGAAGGCCATATTATAAGCTTTCTATATAAACATCTGAATTAGTTTTTAGTCCCTTCTCTAATGCTTTCATTAACATATCTATTAAGTCCTCACCCTCACTTGTTATAAAGTAATTAGATAAGTTTGTGATATCCTTACTAATATTATCACCCCAAGGTGGTCTTTTAGATAAATCTTCAATATCCCATATTACTTGTGATGGACTATAATTCTGTAGCTTCTTTTTAATTTCTTCTAACTCAGTTATAGCATTATCAATATTCTTATTCACAAGTTTCCCTTTATAGAGTTCATTTAATAAGCAAGGATACTCAGTTCCCCATCCATTTTGCTCTAAATGATAGCTTATTGTAGAGAAAAAAGAGTGTAAGAAATCGCCATGCCCAACTTGATACCAGTAATATTTCACCTTAAATCCCACAGCCATTCTTCTCACCTCAATCAATTTGTTTTAAATCTTATATCTACTTTACCATTTGTTTTATTCATAATCTTTTCATACAATCCATCTAGTATTTCATCTGATACATTTTGTCCTCTAATATCAATTAGAACAGACTGTTTTGTACCATTAGGCAAATCACTTAATCTTTTTTCTACCTGTTTTGACACGTTGTTAACTAATCTACTACGTCCGCTTGAAGTACTGATTTTATAATTTTTCACCTCAATGCTATGCCCAGTCTGATACAAATCTGGTCTAGAGCTACCTTTTTCGCCATAAGGTACTTCTTTACCATCTTTAAAAGATTTTTGAGCATTATACTCAGGGAAATCCTTCTCTACATCAATTTCAGACTGTCTCCATGATGGTCTAGTACCCTTACCGCTCCCCTTCATCTCCACCTTAGCCATAGTAAGCAACCGATCTCTCAACCCTACACTATCCACCGTATTAAACGGCACAACCCCCATATTCGCACCAGCTAATTGGTGTTGGGGTGCATATGGAAATAGGTTCGGGATGGAGGTTTCTTTTAGTGCACCCTTTACTGTGCCTACTCCTGCTTTGGCTGCAGCTTTCGTTGTTGCCATTCCGGTCTTTGATACAGCACCTACCCCTTTGGTTCCTACTACGGACAATCCAATGGTTCCTAATGCATAGGCTATCCATTGTGCTCGTGACTTGGCATCTCCGTTGATCACATCTCGTTCAAACGAATCGCTGATTGCTTTCGAAAGATAATTGTAGGTTTCGATTGGGTGGGCGATTGCTTGGACTGTGCTCTCTACCGTTTTTACTGGATGAAGGACGGTATCAAATATCCCTTTCACAAAGTCTTTTCCCGCTTTGTAGAGGCCACTTTTGATACCTTGCGCTGTTTTCAATAGGGTGACGATTTGTTTCTGATCTTCATCTAGGTTTGCATCGCCGATTTCTTCCGCAATCTTCAAATATTCATCTATAGAAGATGCATTTAAAAGTTTCTTTTGCAATTTTTCGATATTTTTTGTGTCATCTCTAGAACAACTATTTTCCAACAGCAACTCATCAATCTTATACTTGCTTAACGTGCCGCTTGTATAATTTTCTAGATGTAACTTGCCACTTTTCGTATGCGATTTGATGCTATCTATGTAGTGTTGCATATTCGATACATCATTGGATAATTGTTCTAGTGTTTTAGTTTGATTGTAATCAAATTGATGGATTTTTTCTACTGTATCATGAATTTGTTTTTTGGCGTCATTGACTTCTTCGAGAAAGGATTCATCATTTAATTTTGGTGCTACAACAATATCTTGTACAGATAGAATCGTCTGATTTGCCTCGTCTGTTAGCGTAATTGTATGATTCGCAGTGTTTTGCAGACTGCTTTTTAACTCTTCTTTTAAAAATGATTCGACAATCCTACCATTACTAGCGGACTCTAGCGCATGTAATTCTTTACCCATGATTTTTAGTTTACTTTCGTAATCTTCTATAAAATCTTTGTAATAAGAGATAAATGGCAGATGTACTTCTTTATAATAAGCCCGTACCGCATCACCACTTTTTCCTTTAAAGACATCTCCTAGTCCGATTATCCCTTGTACTGCCGTTTCAACCTCTGCAATCTCTTTTTGTTTATCTTTTAATGATTTAAGCTTTTTCTCTATTCCATTCTGTAAGCCAGCAACATCTAATACCTTCGAAATTTCGATTCACCTCACTTAACATAAATTTCTCATTTCAACAGTTTATAATCTCCCAGCTTTTCATCCAATTCGATCATACTCTGAACAGCTTGTCGGCTCGCTTCTTCGTTTTGTATTAGTAGGGTTTTGTAGGATTCTAACACTTGTTCGAGCGCTTGATGGAGCCCTTTCCATTTCTGAACGAGCGTTAGTACGTTATCCTCGCCAACTGTAGAAGGAAACGAAGTATGAAGAGCATTCGTAGAGGATTTCATCTTCGAAAGGGCTTGTTCAATCTCACTGTGTTTGATTTTAATCTCCGTACTCATCCACTATCACCTCCTAAAACTTGTTATTTGCTTTTCTTCCTTTCAGCAGCAAGTTCTGCCTCAAGGCGTTTAATAATCTCTTTTATCGCAATTATTTCATCTTGTAAGCTTTTCATTTTGTCACCGAATACCGTATAAACAGAACTGAATTGTTGTCCATCTAACTCATGGTATTTAGTCAGCATCTGCTCGGTGCGAGTTTGATCAAACTTATTGGCCAACATCCCTTGCCAAGTGCTACTGGTAAGGGGAGGTTGAGTAATCTTTTTTTCATACTCGATAAATTCTTGTTGATGTGCTTGCAACTGACTATTACAAATCTGAAGCCTTTGAAGTTGATGTTCCTTTTCACGTAAAAGTGCATAGTAATAAGCTAAAGACATATGTTCATCACCTCTTCTATAAAAACAGAAGTCTCTTCGATTTCCTTAATCCCTATCCATGTCAATCCAGTGAACAGAATCAGCAAAATAGAATACAATTATGTTAATTATTAGAAATTATATCATGTAAAAAAACGTCTATTAAGATTATTTTTACCTATTTATTTAAACAGAAATATTGAAAATAGAGCTTAAATTTTATTAAAGTGGAACGAATAAAATAGAAATTTATGGATTCAAATTGTCATTCATAGATTCAAAAACTCAGAAAAACATATTTAAACACTTACAACAATTGAACGTTTAAATGCTTATCTAAATAAATCTCTTGTTTAATGGTGGCAACCTTAAACTTCTTCTCCTCGTACTAATGTGTTGAAATGTTTCAATCCGTACTTCCATGATTATCCCTCCTATCAAAAAAGAAAATCCTAAACCATTGTTGTGGTTTAGGATCCCTTATCTCCTAATTCAGGTAATGCTTCTGTTAAAACTGCAACAACTTCAGGAATCTTAACGCGCAGACACTCATCCTTATGCCTTACCAAATTTCTTCTACCCATTCAGGGTGATCGATGAACGGATTGCGGTTTCCTTGAATATGGTATATTTTTTCGTTTCGTTGTCTTTCCCATTCACTTACTGGATCTTGCTCATTCCACTGTAGTAAAATAGAAAGTTTTCCGTGGAAAGGAGTTGTTCCATTATTGACTTTATCATTCAATTCTAAGTCAACTTTGTCACCTTTTTCATAACGTGTTGCCATGTAAAAAAGGATTCTAGCTATATCGCCTTTTACTTCATCTGGCGGCTCAAAAGAATCAGAATCCCTTTTACACTTGGAACAATTGCTTACCGCGCTTCCGCCATTATCAAAATCTAAGTTACCTCTTGCACCATTTACCTGTACGTCACTTGGTCGCAAATGATGAATATCTGTACCAGGGCCATTACTCGTTCCAAAATTGCCATGTGATTTTGCCCAAGTATGCTCTCTATTCCAATCCCCAACATCGCCACCGGCTTTAACCTTTGGACGAGATTCACCAGTATAAAGAAGGATGACATTATTCGGATTTTTCGGATCTTCATCTGTTATTTTTAAAGCATCCCATACTTCACTGTACGAAAGCACCCGGTTATCATCTATGATATCGTGTAATGAAGCCTTTAATACTTGACCCTTTTTACCAATCGCATCACTATAGTAATCATCCGTTGCATGATCAGCAGTAACCGTTACGATAAAACTAGAGGTGGCAGATTTCTTTCCATCTGTAGCTGTGACTTTCACATTATGTGTACCTACAGGTAAATCCAAAGTTAGTTCTGAACTTTTAATAGTGCCTAATGTAGAACTAAATGTTAGTTCATCTCCGTCAGGATCTTGAAAAAAGTCTTTCAAATAAAAACTCAGTTTTTTTCCCACTGCTACAGTTTGATTATTAAAGCTTTTTTTGACTACGGGTGCACTATTCTCTGCTGGTGTGGAAGGTGGCGTAATTTTCTTACCTTCTGAATCTCTAAATTGAATTGTTTCAGGTTTTGCACCGTTTATATATTCGATATTTTTAAGCTTTTCAGCACCTCTAATTTCCCTCACATTTGATCCATCAATGATGACTTTTTCCAATGCAAGCCCTGAGAAGTTAATAATCGAACCCGTTTCTTTAGGCTTAATCGTAATTGCTGCACCTTCAAAGCCCTTACCTGTGAATCCTGCTCCTTTAAGCTCAGCATATTTCGAACTTGTAATGGTGATCCCTTTTGTAATCTTGCCACTCTCAAAATTTACTAAAATGCTTGGAGAAGAAAGTGTCAGATTTTTCGTTTTTAAGTTTGTGAAGTTGTACGTTTTTTCAGCTGTAATCGGTTCAGCATTACTTTCATCTGACTTTTCGGATAAATCTAGTTGTACCATTACTGGATCGTGGTCACTTGCACGGCCAGCCATATCAGTGAAATCTGCATTAATATGAAGAATATCAATTTTTGTTGATTTAGCTAAATTGTTAGATACTAAAATATGATCTAACACTTGCGAATTTCCTTGGAAGAGGTACGTATAGCGATCCGCTTTATCCACTTTATGAATCATATTCGTCATGTGTTTGCCTTCTAGGATTTTTAACGAATCCGTGAATTGGAAATCGTTATAGTCACCTACTGAGACAATATTGGCACTTGGGTTGTCTGTTTTAATTTTTTCTACAAAGTCTTTCACAACATTTGCAATCTTATGACGTTGCACTTCGCTTTCCAATTTAGGTGGCTGTGTTGAGCCGAATAATGGTGTATCACCTGATTTAGAGTTCCAGTGATTCGCAATGACAACAACACTCTTACCATTAAAATCAAATTGTGCAGCTAGTGGTTTTCGGCTATTATTGAATGCCGGATTTGTTGGATCAATTCGCCCTGGATTTAGTGTTAGCTTTCCATTCTTATATCCTACAGCTGTTGTAGCGTCACCACTTGGAATGCCTTGTGTGAGTTTTACTCGTTCTGGGTTATATAAGAATCCTACACGGATATTCGCATTCGGTGCACCACCGTCTGCATTATTAACTGGGTCGATATTAACGTAGTTATATTTTACGCCACCAGCTTTTTCTATTTCAGTCATTAATCGCTGATAACTCTGGTCTGCCGCAGTGCCCCCTGTAGAAGAGCCGTTATTATCTTGAACCTCTGTGACACCAATAATATCAGGATTTTTCATATCCGAAGCAAATGCTCGAGCCAGTTTGTGAGCCTTATCATCAGAAGTTTCTTTCGTATTATTAGAGAAGTTTTCAAGATTATAAGAAGCAACGGTTAATTTGTCATTTGCTTTTACGATTGTTGTTGTTTCTGGTTTTGAATCACCTTCAACATGTTTTGATTTCATCTCATTATAATCCGCATAGATTTTATAATTTTGGAAGCCATAATTGACTACCCCGGTAATAGGGCCCTTAAATTTATCGCCAGTGGCTACTTTAAAATCTCTCGCTTGCGTATTATCATAAAGTTTAAATTGAATTCTATCAGCATTTGCATTATCTGCTGTAAGTAAGACACCCCCATGAATAGTATCCGTTTGTCTGTCTTCTAGTACTGTAATCAGATCGCCATGTTCCTGAGGTGCTACAGCTTTCACAGTTCCTACTTGAACCCTCATACCTTCAAGAGATTCCCAGAAATCAATAGCATCTTCCTCTGGATCAAATTTAGCAAATCCATCGTTATCAATTACTTCAGACGGCAGACTATTGCGATCAATTACTATTGGTTCTGGAAGTGTTACATTGCTTTTCACAACACCCACTTTACCACCTTGGTCGTTTCGGGCATTAATCTGTGTAACAGATAGATCTGTATCATTTTTTGAATCATTATAACCATCAATTTGGTATTCATCTACTTTTCCATCAACACTTACAAGATCCCCAATTTTAACGTTTGCTACAGAGTTGCCCGTATAAACAATAATTCCTTCTGATGTTTTTGGATTGTTGTCCTTTTTATCATCAGGTGTTTGCATATGAAAATAGTTTCCGCTTCCTATTTTATAGACATATGTGACAATTCCTTCAATCCCTGAAACTTTCTCACCTCGTTTAGGCGATTGATGCGATGCTCCTTGAATATCGTGAATTTGGGTTCCTTGTTCTGGATCAAAAACAGTATATTCATACGAAGTAACCTGACTTTCTTTTAACCCTTCTTTTACAGCAAACGCTTTTAGTGTCATATTATTTTGAATAGCAATAGGCTTACCGTATACCTTACTAGATTTGGTAGGTTCTGTTCCATCTGTTGTGTAAAAAATAGTTGCACCTTCAGTTGTAGTCGTTAAAGTTACTTCAGTACCTTTTGCAACAGATCCTGCTTTAATTGATGACATGACAGACTGAACTACACTCTTATCTTCTATAATATCTGCTGTGGAACGTGGGATGATTTGATAGACATCATCGAATTGTTGAACAATCCCAGTAACCGATTCATAAGTTTTCCCAACGGATAAGTTTAATGTCTTCGTTTCATCACGTACCACAAATTGTGTTTTACCATCTGTAACCGTATAGTTAGCCCAAGTACTACTATCATCAACAGATAGGATCTTAATATTTTTTGCTGTTACTAGGCGAGATTCATTCTCTTCCGAAACTTCTGCACCTGAAACGACTTTAGGTGTTGGTGTACCTACATTTGGCTTCTTTTCAACAACTGTTGCCCCATCTAATTGCATTAATCCTCTGTAATCAGCTATTTTACCCGTTAAAGTGACTTGATCACCAACCGCTACATCTAAAGTAGATGGACGTACAGCTATCCCGCCCGTACCATCCTGAACAGAAATCGTATTTTTTAATTTTGCTGCAACTACTGCCTCGATCGTAACAGTTTCGCCTATTGGTAGAGCTCTTGCTTGTTCAATCGATTTGATGTCAACTGAGTTTCCTGGATCTACTGGAGATCCATCCATTGTATGTTGACCGAGGTTAGATGCATCATCCTTCGATAATTGTTCCCACTCATTAGTTGGATTGAATGGGTCGTCAATAATTGTATCACCTGCAGTAATATTGGATTTTCGTACTAATGTTACATCCGCCATGTTAGTGTCTGTCTGACCAACTTGTCCAATAGAATCAACGATGTTATCAGATTTTTTTAAAACTACAGGGTCATCACCATTAAAATTAATAACAGTAGAATTTGAAAAATTCCCCTTACTCTTTATCTCGCTATTAGCGCTATTATTATAAATCACATAAGTTTTTCCATCAGCTAAACTTCCTGATAGATTTAATGTTGCAGTTGCTGTAGTTTTTCCATTTGCGTATAGCTCTAACTTATACTGACTTAAATCAATAGTGGATCCAGTCCCATTATATAGTTCAATTGCTTTATTATTACCGCTCCCCTCAATGTACTCAGAAATAATCAGTTCTGAAGCATGTCCTGTTGCAGCAGCAGATGTTGGAATGGTTGGTGTTAAGATACTTGCTACTAGCAATGTCGATAAAAACGCGTTTAATGGCCTTTTCCATTTTCTTTTATTCATTTAAACTAGTTCCTTTCTTCATCAGAATTTGCTAAAAGAATTAAAGTGTTGCCTCTTCTACTTCAATACCTTCAAAAGAAATATTACTGCCATTACTGCCTTTAACACCCGAAACATCTAATTGACCGTTTACTTTAATATTAGAAAAGGTAATTTTAGATGCCGTTCCAGTTAATACTAAATTCCCATTAATAACGGCATTCTCTAGTTTAGAAAATCCAGTGATGTCTACTTTGATGTTTCCTTTAAAAACTTTTGCTTTATCAGAAGTACCGTTAAACTCTTTTGGTGAAACTACTTTTATGTCTCCTTCTCCGCCATTTGCTCCCCCGATTGCAAATGTAATATCAAATGTAATCTCCACTGTTACAGCTTTACCATCTTTTGTTACAGTTGCTTTCACTATTGAACCAGCTGTTGCAGAATCTACTGTTGCAAATTTTGAACTATTGTTAGAAAACTGTGCACTTCCAGATACTGTTGTGAATGTAACTTTATCCGCATCTATTAATGGTACTGATTGCACACCGTATTGATCAGTTGTTTTGAAATCTGCAGCTCTTAATAAATCAGCTAGACTATATGCTTTTGTTACTTTATCGATTACCTTAACTTTAGATGTAGGTTCTTTCGTACCACTTCTAAATACTTCTACTTTCGAAACTTTTGAAGGATCAATGGAGTAAGTTACAGGGACAGAAATTTTTTCACCTGTTTTAGTAATTGTAACAATACGGTTAACTGTCTTTTCCGTTGTATCTTTCCCGTTTTCCTTAAAGAAAGCAGCATTTAAAGTAGGAGTAGCCGTTATAGTGTATTCGCCTTTTGCTTTGTCTAAAGTAATCTTTTCCGCTTTTGTTGAAGCTAAAACTACAGGCTCGTCTGAAGTATATTTTGAATCTTTTGCTGCTGAAGCAAGGGTGTAACTACCTAAAACATAAACTGTAGGAACTCTGTTTGCAGTGTAAGTAACGATTAAACCTTCTTTGTATGATTTTAAAACTCCGTTTGCATCTTTTATTGGGCCGTTTGCTAAAGTAGCATTCAAGTAATATTTTCCTTCAAATAATGCAAGTCCTACGTTAAGAACACCATTTTTGTAGTATTTGCCTTCATAAAGACCTGTTGTTACTTTCTTAACACCTTTTACGTAGTAAGCACCTTTGTAAGTACCTGTAGCTTTTACACCTTTTTTATAGTAGTACCCTTTGTATAGACCTGTTGTTACTTTTTTTACACCTTTATAGTAGTAAGCGTCCTTGTAAATGCCTGTAGCTTTTACGCCGTTTTCAAAATAGTACTTTTTGTTGTAAAGGCCAGTAAGTTTTTTACCGTCTTTATAAAGCTTACCCTTGTAAGATTTATAACCTTTCACTGCTTTGTTAGTTTTTGCGTTTACAAGTATACCTTTGCTAGTCACGCTGTAAGTAATTTTTGCTGAAGCATCTACACCCGGAACACCCACTGCAATCGTTAATACGGAAGCACCAAGAACATATGCTGTTGCAGATTTAACAAATTTAAAATTTGTCACAACTAAAAGTCCTCCTTAATGGTTATTATTTCTATTTAGTTGATTTAAATTGGAAAAGATGAACATCCTAATTATTTACTATTAAAAACAATATTTCCACCTCCTTATCTATAAAAAAACTTAATATTTACAAATTTAATATTTTAAAAATATACCTTGATCATCCAGTAATAAAACCAACTGTTAGAATTTTTTTCTTTAAATAGACATGCTTGAAGGTAATCATTGTCTAGGTATTGTATGTTGCTTTTAGAATACTCATGAATCTCCCTCCTAACTAAAAAACTCTCATGCACGAATACATGAGGGTTAGAATTTAAGATCATAATATATATTTAAAAAGAGAATCCAATTGCTATGAATCTAAAAAAACTCCGATCTTCAGAAGAAGATAGGAGTCTTTGAATCAGTTCGTCCAATGTGGATAGAGGGATGTTTCAATTCGTCTTCTGTGACTGGTAACAAAACCTTATTTTAATATTTTCTTGATTCTGATTGAATACTTGCAGCAAAAGAATTTACTTCATATGGATTAATGATAACTTTTAACCCTTTTATAATCCAGAAAAGTTATAGATGGCTTCGCAAGTTTTTTTAGACAAATCATAAAATATACTTCATGGTATTTCTTCAAATATTCTAATATAAAAACACCTGATTTTCTTTTTACAATCAGGTATTTTACATTTATTTTAATAATTAGATCAAATTAGTATTAAGCTAATGTTATTTAAAATCTATCAACGGTCTACAAAAATAATCCATTTATACGATTTCTCCATACATGGAAAATATGGTATTTTATATAGGTATAAAATATTAATACTAAGGAGTTGGATTTAGTGAAAAGAGTTATTCAGTATTGTTCTCTTGTTTTGCTGTTCACTTTATGTGCAGTTGGTTTTAATATATCTCACGCACGTGCAGCTGCAGGAAACCTTGCATTTAACACATGGAAAACCGAATTTATCAAAACCGTTCAGGGCGAAACGTATACACTTAATATTCCTAAAGACGGTGTCGTTACATTAGAAATGAAAAATAATCTTAATGCAAAATGGGATATGGTGCTAACAAACAAGAACCAAAAAGAATTACTAACAATGACTTCGACAACATATATCTTAAATGGCAATTCAACGAAGAAAGAAATTGGCATTCCTAAAGGAACTTATACTTTACAAATCAAAGGTAACTGGGGCAACTTTGATACAACAGCTAGCCTTTTCCAAGTAAAATACAGTGCTCGCTCAGATTTTGAAAAAGAAGATAATACATTACTTCAAGATGCGAATGCTATTTCACTTAACAAAGCATATTACGGAAATATCAGTTCAAGCAATGACCAAGATAGCTATAAATTCACAGTAAGAGCTAACAGTAACATTACTTTAAATTTAAGCAATCATAAAGATGTACAATGGGACGCTGTGATCTATGATGCCAGTGAAAGAGAATATCTACGATTGAGAAGTAAAGATGCAAATTCAGGGAAAGTAACAAAAAATGTAGGATTATCACGTGGTACTTATTATGTAGTTGTTCGACAAATGGATTCACCTAAATACGCTAATGAACGATACAACTTTAAAGTTTCTACGAATACAAACCAAAACGTTGAACAAGAAAATAACGACTCCATGTCTAGTGCAACAGTCATTCCATTCGCTACTAATTATACAGGAATCATCTCAACAACAAGTGATTTTGACTATTATCGTGCAGAGATCAAAAAGAATAATACGTACACAGTATTTTCACTTCGTAATAAGGCTAATACTTCTTGGTTAGTAACCATTTATAACGAAATGGGCGGAGAAGTTGGTAAATTTACTACCAAAAATACAAATTCAGGATCATCTTCATTCTCGACTTACTTACCGCAAGGGTTGTACTACGTTCGTGTGACAGATAATTCAAACACAGTGAATAAACCATATACAATCAATGTTTACACAAAAACTAAATCTGCTGCTCCTTCCACAAAAAATATTTCAGTAACAAACAAAAAAGGTGCCAAAGATACAGTTACCGTAAAAAAAGTAAGTAAACAAATTGTGGTTCGTATCTATAACTCAAAAGGTAAATTGTTAAAGAAATCCACTGCTACTTCTACTACAGTGAAAGTAAGTAAATTAAACCTTGGCAAAAAAGCTGGTACAATTTACGTAACAATCCAAAAATCAGGTCAATTAGAAAGTTCTAAAACAAAAGTGAATTTTAAAAAGGAAAAATAACAATCAAATTACCAAACTTTATAAAAACCCTTGCATTTCGACAAATGCAAGGGTTTTTAACATCAATCCACCTACCATAACCCATAAACTAAATCCTCTTAAATCATTTGAATATTTTCGCTCAAAATTATGGTAAATTAAACCTATATAGTTGATAATTAGAATAGAAGTGATGGACAAAATTGATAATCACATATAAAAAAGGAGGATATTATTCGTGTTACAGTATAAACTTGCTAAAACCGCAACTGCTCTAGTACTTGGAGCTTCAGTTCTAACAACTTCAGTAGTCCATTCAGGTGCAGAGGCTTCTGCAAAAACCACTTACAAAGTGACTAAAAATGGCATTCTCGTAAATGCAAAAACAAATAAATTCATTAAAGGGTACAAGTCTTTTAATGGTGTACTATTTAAAGACGGTAAATCTTTTACTGGTATTTACAACAAACGCTACTACAAAATCGGTGTGAAAGCTACTGGTACTTACAAAGGGGCTTACTACGTAAAAGGTGTTAAAAAAGTAACCACAGGTACTTACGCTGGTGCTTATTATGTGAAGGGAATCAAAAAAGTCGCAACAGGTACTTATGCCGGTGCTTACTATGTGAAGGGGATCAAAAAAGTAACCACTGGTACTTATGAAAATGCATACTATGTAAAAGGTAAAAAAGTGGTTGATACGGGTCTTTATAAAGACAAATTTTATAAAGATGGCGTACTCAATGTAGGACTAGCACTATTCAATGAAAAATACTATTTTGATGCGGATCTAGCAAATGATACATACCTAGATAACGGGGTTGAAAAAGCATTTGAAGGTGGACTTGTTGTTGGCCCTAAAGTAAAGTCTTTGGAAACCGTAAACGCAAAACAAATTAAAATTACTTTCAATCGTTCAATAGATGCATCAACGATTATCGGGGAAGCAAATAGGTTGAAAAATATAACAGTGACAAAAGTGGGTTCCTCTACTCTAACGGATTTAACAGCTGAAGTATCAGCAGATAAAAAATCAGTAATCATCACAGCTAGTTCTGGTACGATTTTCTCTGGTTCCTACGCGGTAGAAGTAACAGATCAAGTAGAAACAACGACTAAAGAAAAATTCGCAGCCAACACTCAAATTGTAAGAGTCGATGATAAAACGGCTCCAACCTATGTGGATTTTACAAAACAAAATGCTTCTACCTTTGTTTTTAATTTTTCTGAACCCATCAATGATTTAGGATTAATCGTATTAAAATATACAGATGGTTCTTCTATTCAAGTACCAGCGGATAATATCACAATTGAAGGTTCTTCTATTAAAATTGTATTACCTTCCACTGTGACAGCTGGCAAAGATATTAAAGTAGCATTCACGGGTTTAACGGACTATGCTACCAATATCCTTGAAACACCATTCTCTGTCACCATTCAAAAAGGTGAAAAAGATGGTGTAGCACCAGGGGTTACTAGTGTAACACCTATAAATGCCAAAAAATTCACCATCAAATTCTCTGAAGGGGTTCAAGAGTTTGACAAAACAGACCTAGCTATTTCTGGTTCGAACGCTTCCATCAAAACAATCACTCAAGATAAAACAGATAAAACAAAATACATGGTAGAGTTAAATTCTGCAGTATCAGGCTTAGTGAATGTATCAATAGCTGACAAATCATACACGGATCTATCTGGGGAAGCTGGGAAAGCATTCAATCAAATCATCAATTTTGTAGCTGATACTGTCAAACCAACTGTAACTGCTTCACTTTCTATGGATAAAGACGACAAACAAGTATTAACCCTTACAACCAGTGAAGATACAACACTAGTTGCTTCAGGTACAATCATTCTACCAGCAAAAGCTGTTAAAAACTATGTGACAGCTACAGGCAATATAAAGTTTGAAGCTGCAGATTTAACACCGGTACCAGGGTCTTCAACTCAATACACAATTGCATTATCTAAACTAAAGTTTGAAGATAAAGCACTCGAAAAAGATACTACTTACACAGTAGACTTAATCGCAAATGTATTTGCCGACGTAGCAGATAACCAAAATACTGCCAAAAAATCTGCATTCTCATTCACACGCGGTGAAGACAAAGATAATGCAAAACCAGTCATAACGGACAAACAAGTGACTGTTGTGGACAATGATACATTTACAGTGGACTTCGGTACGGATGTAGCTATGGACAATTCAACAATAGTCCATAAAGATAACTACTACGTAGCAGGTGCGATCGTTGACTCTGTCACTTTAAATGCAAATGGTGTAGCTACAGTAAAACTTGTCTCTGGTTCAAACAACTATTCTGGAAACCGTACTGTAAAAATTAAAGGCATCAAAGCACTAAACGGTAACACGATGGATGATTTTGTGACAACTAAATCATTCAACGAAAATGTAAAACCAACAATTTCTTCAGCAAAAGTTTCTAAAATTGTAAAAGCAACACCAGCCGATTCCAATAACCCTGCAAACCCAGGCTCAACAACTGTGATTGTGACATTCAGTGAAGCCGTAAAAGTTAATAATGACACAACATACAAACTAACTATTGGTGGTAAAGAAGTAACAGGCACAGTTGCATCGGTATCCAAAACAACTACAGCTAACAAAGAAGTAACTCTAACGATCAATAAAGAATTAACAACTACTGACTTTACAAGTGGCGTGATCTTAACATCCGATGATTATCAAATTGTAGATGAAGCTAATAATAAAGCGGATATAGCAGATAACGGGATTGTTGTGACTTTATAGTTTTTGGTGTCACTTATAAAGATTTATAAAGATGATCTTAATCTGTTATGATTAAGATCTTTTTTATAGCACCTTCGGCGATTAAATAAATTCTGTATATTTGTTGATTGAACACTTTCGCTAGTAGACATCCAAAAATTAATAGCATTATATTACTCAAATCAATTTTCCAATTTTCCACCTTGCATTGAAGTAGAAAATGAATAAAATAGTAAGTTGTTTTTATTTCTATACATTTATATAGATTTGGGGTAAAATCTCAATCTCTATCTAATATATTTCAGACTCCCTTTATTACAGTTAAAAGCCTTAACTTCAATCTAACACCTAGATTTATCTTCTTAAATAAAAAAGAAAAGACCTCACTCTCTAAAGAGAGCGAGGTCTAATTCATTTAAGAATGTTTGGTTGACCACTAAGAGTCTTTATTATGGGATTTTGCCCAAATAAGAACCTAAACTTTCTATACTAATTATTTTACGTTAATATTGATTGCCTTAGTTGCAACAACTGGGTTACCAGCAGTTGTTGTATCAACTACTTTATAAGTTAATACACCTTCAACAGGACCAGCTACTGTTACATTATCAACTGCATTTGTACCAGGAGTTACAGTACCAGTTGTAGATACTGGAGTATATGATACAACCAATTTACCAATTACTAAATCTGCAGCAGTTTTTGTACCATCATCATTTACATCTACATAGATATTATCAGTAGCATCAATGCGAACTTTGTGAGCTGAAGTTGCATCTAAAGTAACACCGTTAAGAATAGCATCTTTACCAGTTACACCATCTGTTACATCTAATACAGATTTATAGTTAAGCGTTGTAGTATTATAATCAATTGTTGCAGGTGATTTCCAAGTTACACCAGTAATTTTAGAAGCACCCATTGAAACTGTGATTGTTTTAGTAGCTACTACATTGCCAGCAGCATCTTTAACAGTAACAGTTGTAGTACCTGATTTTTTAGCATTAAATTTAAAGAATGAACCTGTACCTAATGTTACATCTCCATTGTCAGCTTTACCATTACCTGCACCGCCAGTTAATGCAGTTGTATCTAAGCTAATAATATCCTTATTGTATAGAACTTGATAATTAGATAAGTCAGAAACGTCACCATTATAAACGCCTTCTGATGAATATTTTTTAACTTTATAAGCAACTGAATTGTCACTTGCTAAATCTCCATTTAATGTATCATCAGAAGATAGAGATGATGCATCATATGCTAAATCTAGTTTAGATGAATTATTAACTGCTGTTGTTGTTGCTACAAAGCTACCCAATACATTTCCATCTACATCTTTAAATGTTACAGTACCAGTTTGACCAGCAACTGTTGGAGCAAACGATAATGAACCTTTACCAGAAGCAGCAGATGTTGTTAAATCACCAGTTACACTAGTTAATGAAGAAGGATAAACTTCATTGATATCACCTGTAGCTGCAGCAAATGGATCGCCATATTGGTCAGTTGCAGTAAATGAAGTTGTATTTGTTCCACCAACAATTAGTTTTACTGAGCTTGAACTTGGTGTTACTTTAGCAATTTTACGTGCAGTACCTTTAACATTTACTGTTACTTGTTTTGTAACAGTTCCTACAGTAATTGTAAGTGTTGCAGTACCAATACCGTTAGCTGTGATTACATTATTAGTTGGATTAACAGATACTACTGTTGGATCAGAAGATTTTACAGTATAACCAGTTGTTCCGTATTCAGCAGAACTTGATCCAGTACCAACAAGTAAATAATCGAATTGAGCTGTTTCGCCAACTACTAAAGTATTACTATTGGAAACGAATGCTCCGCCAACTTTTAAATCTGCTTCTTTAATAGTTGTTGCAGAATTATCAATGTTAGCAATATTAAAATCTACTTTGTCAGATGTTAAAATTGTTGATCCTTTAGCAATTGTTACTTGTGCTTTGTAAGCACCTGTTGGTAATGCTGCAGTATTAATAAATTTACCATCTGTGCTTATTGCAGAACCAAATAAATCATTAGTTTTATCAACTCCTGAGTTATTCCATGCACGAATTTGTACAGAATATCCTGCTGATACCAAATAATCAACTGAAGTTGGAACACCATCTACTAATACAGTTAATTTTTGATCTTTTCTATCATCATCAAAAGTAGCAGTTTGAAGAGCAACAGCTTTTGGTCCAAATTTATAGTTAACTGTGAAATCTTTAGTTTCAGTACCAACTTTTACAGATGCTTTAACATCAGTGTTAGCAGGTAAAGTACCGTTTAATTTAACTGTAGCTGTTTTCCAATCAGCTGATGGAGTTACAGAAACAACTTCATTTCCAGCAACTGTGATATCAGCAGCTTTTAGTTTACCAAGAGCAGCACCAGAAAGTGTGATTTCTGATTGGTTAGCTGCGCTTACAGAAGCAACTGCAGTTGGAACTACAACACCGTTTTCGTAAGCGTTAGTGTCGTTGTTGTATTCAATTACGCCGTTTGCAAGACCAGCATCTTTGTATAGTTTTTCTTGGAATAATGCAAGACCAATGTTAAGTACGCCATCTTTGTAAAGTTTTTCTTTTTCAAGTGCGAAACCTTTAACAAGTACGCCTGCTTTGTAAAGTTTGTCTTTGTATACGCCAGTAACTAGTTTACCGTTAGTGTAAACTTTACCATTGTATTCGCCTTCAACGCGTTTACCGTCTTTGTAAGTATAACCGTATTTAGTTACGCCAGTGAATTTAACACCTTTTACGTAATATACGTTTTTAGAAGTTTTACCAGTGTAAAGAGCGCCTTTTACATAGTATTTACCGTTATAAGTACCAGTAGTTACTTTTTTAACGCCTTTTACGTAGTAAGCACCTTTATAAGTACCTGTAGCTTTTACGCCACTTTTATAGTAATACTTTTTGTTGTAAAGGCCAGTGAATTTTTTACCGTCTTTATAAAGTTTACCTTTATATGATACGTAACCTTTCACTGTTTTGTTTGTTTTTGCGTTTACAAGTGTACCGTTTTTGTTCACTTTGTAAGTAGTTTTTGCTGAAGCATTTGCGCCTGGAACTACTACTGCACTAGTAAGTACAGAAGCACCAAGAACAAGTGCTGTTGCAGACTTAACAAATTTGAAATTTGCCATGAATTAAAATCCTCCCTTATTGGATATGATTAGCATTTTGCTGGTTTGTATGTTTCATCAGCTAATCATGCTTAGCCTAATTATCGACTATTGGAGGGAGAATTTCCACCTTTTTTTCTGTAAAAATATTCAACAAATAAAGTCTAATATCACTATTTTATCAAAATAAACAGAAAATCATTATACATATTTTCACAAATTACAATGTTTTTACAAATTATCTGTGATTAATACAATTCAATCCCAATACATAGGTATATAGGTTTATTTTAGAGAATAATAATCTACTAATTTTAAGTGATTTTTATGTATTTTTTCGGTTGTAATATTTGCATATAAATGAAATAAATCTATTTTTTCGTAAAAACACATATCTCCCATTCGGAATATCTGAATATTTTGAGTTTCTTCCTTTATATATAATGTTTTTTTATCAGAAGATTTTTAAATTTTTTTGAAGATCCCATTTAGCTATTCAATGACAGATTCCAAGATATAGTATCACTATTACAATTGTTACGAAAATGATGGATTTTGTAATAAAATAGCAGATGGTTTTCATTCAATTTTAGTGATTGTTTCCTTAACTATTAATTGGTCCTTTAAGGATTTTGCTCGTTAATCTCTTATAGTGGATTATTCAAAAGGATGTGATCGAGTGGTGGAATCATTATGGGGAAACGGAGAAGTGGATTACTCCATATAAAAAAGTCCATCTGAAAGCTTTATCCTCTCAGATGGCGTTGTATTCAATAACATTCTATTTTAAACATATTCTGAAAAACCGTATTTGAATATACTCTCTCGAATCTCTGGTAACGTGAAAATAAGAGAATCTTCATTTACTTCTTCATAATCAAAAAGTACCTCATTCCCCCAGATGGTGATGGGAACATCTTTGAATAACTCGTCTAAGTACTCTCCAATAATAGCACTTGGTTCATATTCTGGATTTAAAGAATAGGATGCTTTTGCATGATTTTTCTTCACTATAACAATTCCCCTATTGGTCAACTTAGATAAACGTCCTCTAATCCTTGTGACCTCTTGCTTTTTACTTTGCTTTTTCCATCTTAACCAGAACTTTTTTGTTTTAAAAACAATTCTTTCAATACTCGTTGGTTCTCCAATTTCATCTAGTGCCAATAATATGGCCAGATCAAATTGCGTGTCTATTAAATGTTTCATCATGATCCCCCTTCAAGTTATTTGAAGCCAGAGTTTCATATGTTCTAAGGCATAATGATGTTTAAACTAAGATGGTGAATTAGTCATTGAAAATCAATTTAGAATTGTAGTATTCGTTTTGGGCGTTACTTGTTTATTTGCTCTTTTGATCATTGTATTTGTATTCCTATCCAATTATGTCTTTCATACTAGAGAATTATAGGGATGTTTTTTAAGGATTCTGGCAAGGATTTTAAATCAACAATTTTCTCTATTAAAAAATGAAGCTGGCAAAGTTTGTTGGTTTACTCGCGAGTTTGGGAGATTTACTCGCGCTCTCGGTGGATTTACTCGCGAGTTTGTTCAGTTTATTTGCGACTTTCGGCGTTTTATTTGCGATTCCAACAATTTAGGTCCTATTCGGTTTCTTTTGGATTGCTTGATCAGGAGTGGCTGCTATTTCTATCAATCTCTTCCCGGTCAATGGAATCCAAATTAAAAAAACTCATCAACAATTGTTGGTGAGTTGGTTTTGATTTTTTTAAGCACCTGCTTTGGTTAAGTTTGATTTTTCGCTGATTTTGGTGTTTGCCATTTTGATGATGGTTTCTTTTATTTCTTCGGGATTTAGATGTAATAATGTCTCCATTACTTTGTACAGTTCTTGTTTGTTGATGGGTTCTGCTTTGCCGATGAAGATTTTCGGAAATACTTGCTTTTTCTGAATTTCGTTGTCGTTTAGTAGTTCTTCAAATAGTTTTTCGCCGGGTCTGATACCTGAAAACTCGATGCCGATTTCCTCTTCCGTATAGCCTGATAGTGTGATTAGATTCTTTGCTAGGTCCACGATTTTAACGGGCTCCCCCATATTCAAGACGAATACTTCCCCACCTCTTGCCAGCGCACCAGCCTGAAGGACGAGCCGAGATGCTTCCGGAATTGTCATAAAATATCTTGTCATGTCTGGATGTGTTACTGTTACGGGACCGCCTGCTGCGATTTGCTTTTTGAAGAGTGGGATGACACTGCCACGGCTTCCTAATACATTGCCAAAGCGGACTGCGACAAATTTTGTAGTGCTCTCTTTTGCTAAATTTTGTACGATCATTTCAGCAAAACGCTTTGTTGCCCCCATAATATTGGGTGGATTGACGGCTTTATCTGTAGAGACCATGACGAAGCTTGCCACTCCAAATGCATGAGCCGCTTCTGCTACATTTCTTGTTCCGAAGATATTATTCTTCACTGCTTCGGTTGGGTTTTCTTCCATTAATGGCACATGCTTATGCGCTGCTGCATGATAAACGACATCGGGTAAAAATTTGGCCATGATCTCAAAAATTCTACCTTGATCTTGAACATCCGCGATGATTGGGATTAACTCTATTTCATCTTGATAGCTGTTTCTTAGCTCCATGTCGATTGTGTAAATACTATTTTCACCATGCCCAAGTAGTAATAACCGTTTCGGATAGAATTTGCAAATTTGTCGGCAAATTTCAGATCCTATTGACCCCCCTGCTCCTGTTACCAACACTGTTTTCCCTGTTATTTCGCCAGCAATACTGGTCATGTCTAATTCTACTGGCTCTCTGCCCAATAGGTCTTCCACTTGTACATCTCTCAATTGGTTGATGGAAATTTTCCCTGAAACGAGGTCTTCTATAGAAGGCATAATCTTCGTTTTTGCTTTTGTTTTTGCACATTCTTCGTAGATTCTTTTAATTTCTAATTTTGTAAGAGAGGGAATTGCAATGACAATATTCTCGACTTTTAATTTTTCTACTAGTTTTGGAATGTCTCGAATTTTCCCTTTTACTTCAACTCCGAATATCTGTAACTTTATTTTTTTCGGATCATCGTCTACAAATGCAATTGGGTACAGATCAGTTTCTTGATTTTTTAACAATTGTCGAACCACCATCGTACCAGCAGATCCTGCTCCAACGATTAATGTGCGTTTTTTATCTGGGTTTGGTGCGATAAAACGATCTCGGAAAACTCTCCATGAAAATCTTGAGCCCCCAATAAAAATCACATGCATCATCCAAGTAATTGCTAAAACACGTATATTCATTTGCTGAAAAGCGATTAGTTGAACAACCGCTGTTGTAAGAAATGAAAATGTCACAGCCTTTACGATAGCTAATAATTCTCCAATGCTCGCATACTCCCATGCATTTTGATACAAGCGATACATCGTCGCAAAAATGTGATGACTAATTAATAATGTGATAGAACTGACCCAAAGCAATGACATCGAATAGGTCTGCATTAGAGGATCTACTAAAAAATACCCAAAGAATATTGCTTCGCAAACAATTATAGAATCTAGTAGCATGAGTAATGGCAGTCTTTTATTATATGGCACTTCGAATCCTCCTTCATCTCAAAATTGAATCTACTATATAAACTGTTTCATTATATGGTGCTTTTTTATTACCTATGACTAAAAAATTCGTTCCTTCGAGAAATTTGGAGAATTTGTGCTGAAATTGATAGTGAAATGGTCTTTAATTTTTTTACAAAACAGTTGAATTTTAAATTTCACTAGGTGAAATAGGTTAAAAAATTCGTTCCTTATAGATTTTATAACCTATACAGAAACTGGGGTACACAGTGATAACGCCATGTATATTTGGTATGAATCTGCTGTTTAAGCTTCGTTTTGAATGTTTTTGTAATAAAAAACCACCTAATCCTTTTAGATTAGGCGGTTTTTCGATGTGGTCTGTTGTTGCTTATCTGTTTCCATCTTGTCATTGTACTGATCAGTAAGAGTAAAGCTACAGCAGCACTAAAAGAGTCTAGCATCACATCATCGAATGATGATGTTCTTCCGCTTACTAATAATTGATGAAATTCATCGGTCCCTGCGTAGAGCGTTGTGCAAAGCCAGGCCCAGAAAAATCGATTTTTCTTAAAGATAAAGTATAACAGGATTGCTAAAAAACCGAACACGATGATATGTGCCAGCTTCCGGATGATGAAATTCAAGAAATCCGAAGCTGACTCACTTAATCCCAACGATGATTGAATAATACTCATTGTATTAGACCCCGTCGCAGAAGGAGAAGCCGTGATCTTGTAGATTACGATTAGCCATATAATGGCCATGAACGGTGCAAAGTAACTTTTTCTCATAAGAACATCCTTCGATACTTCGTTAGTGAAGAGCATGATGTAAAAAGTTTAGCCTTCTTTACTACATAATATGCGTTGTCTATCGATCAATTCTTTTGAGCTTGTGATGGTTGTTTTTTTTTAAATAAAATGTGGCCCTAATCCGGAAAATGATTAGAGCCACATTTTTTTAGAATTTCATAACAATTGATGAGCTAATCCAGGCTTTTGTGGTTGTGCCTGGGATGTAGATTTGATACCAAGTCTTATTGTTTTCGTCTTTTGCTGTTACCACTTGACCTTTGGCATCAGTTACTAGTTTTAGATAGTTGTCTTTGTTAAGTGTCGTTACAATAGTAGAGTCTTTTGTTGTTGCTTTGTCGCGAACATTACAACCGTCTACGTTTGTGACTGCTAGATTTTGAATGTTTAAATAGTCACTTCTAATCCATGCTTGTTCATTGCCATTAAAGCTGACGCGGAACCAGCGACCTTTGAAGTTACCGTTGCTATCTTCATAGTCCCAGATATCTTTGTTATGACCTAAAATAGCAACTTGCTGTCCTAATGTTAGAGTGCCAATTTGTCGAGCTGCTGTTGCATACGGCATTGAGTAGACAGGGGTAAGTACTGTTGCTGTCGCCGTGATCCCTTTGTCAAATGTAAAGAATGTATCGGGCTGCGGCTTGTCTGATGGAATGATGTGATCATAGACTATCGAGATCGGTGCTGGATTCAACGTACTAATAGGTTGAGCTGCATAGTAGTTACTATCATAAGGTTTCATCTCTTCCATTAGTCTCGCAATGTTGCGACCCCAAGTTTGGTCTGTTGCATATTTTGTATTCATCCCTGCAATGCTAACACCGTTGTTATAAATGGCACCAGCTTTTAGATATTTGTTGTAGATTGCATCGGCATAGTATTCAAGTCCAGCTTGTCCAGTTGGAAAATATAAGGCACATGTAAATGGTGCTGAGTCATATGCTTGATAGCCGAAGAAATTGTTTTTATATTGTGAGATTAATGAACTTCCCCATCCAGTTTCCCAAATAGCATGGGCAAACATAAATTGTGCATTGACCCCATACTTCTCTTGAACTTTCAGAAATGCTGGAATCATTTTATATAGATTATTGGTTGTGATGCTAGTTCCTTTTTTCTTTATGAGATAGTCTTGCATTTCTTTCTGCGTAATATTTGAAGTCTTTCTCAAATTCTCTGCTAGATAGTTGTTCCCTGTTAGATCGGGGGTAATCCAGACGGTTTTACCACCAATAGATCCTTGATAATAAGTAGTACCGTTAATGACTTCTGTTTTCTTAGCAGTAAAGGCCGTTGCCCGATAGTTTGCAAGCGAGCTATAAACGACGTTATTTGTTGTGCCATTTGAAATATTATAAGCTTTGCCGAAGCCTGTTAGATACAGTTTGATATTAGTCGCGGTAGAAGAAGTGATATCTGATAAGGTAACTTGTCCTTTTTCTACCCAACCTACTGCTTTCGTCTTTGTACCGTCTGTTCGACTGATTTCGTAGTAGGTTTTGTTATCTACCGTAGCTTGTTTAAATACATAGAAGGTTTCCTTTGTATAGGTCGTACCCGCTTCAACTGTTTTGGTTAAATCGGTTAAATCTTGATAGATTTTGGTTGTGGTACTTTTAAGTGTGCCGACTTTTGTAATGGCAGTTGCTACAGGTTGTTCCGGTGTTTCTGGTTTTGTTGGATCTGTTGATGGATCTGTTGGCTCTTCAGGAGCTGGTGTACTCGGTTTTGTATAGTTTTTGACTTGTGTTGAAGATACCCAAATATTCGTGTTGTTTGTAGTTGTTCCTTGATACCAAATTTCAGTTCCTGCTTTGAGTGCTTTTTTAATAATGAATTTTTTGTCTTTATAGGCAGTTAATGATTTCTCGATAATGTCGTTTTTGCCTCCCCATTGAATGCTGTAGCCTGCTCCTGTTCCATTTAAGGCTTGCTCCGTTTTTGGGATTGAGGCCGTTGCTTGCGTTACTGTTTTGATATCTGAACTTTTGATCCAACCAAATTTAGCGGAGGTGCTAGTTGGATGAGTGCTAAGTTGGAAGTAGATATCTTTGCCAATTGTCGCTTGTTGTGTAATGTAATAGGTTTTGCCGAGTTTCTTTTCGGTTGCTTGTGATGATTTTTTTAGGTTATGAATGTCTGGATAGATATTGGCAATTTGTGTATTGATGCGACCAAGTCTATTGACCGATGTAAGTACTGGTTTGACTACTGTTGTTGGTTTTTTCGTTGTGAGCTGATCCGATTTTAACCACACCGTTTGTCCATTTAATGTGCCACTATACCATGTTTCATTCCCAACTTTTTCAGTTGTTTTTGTATTGAATCGTTTTCCTTTGTCTTTAGATAAAGAAGTGAAAAGGATATTACGCTCTCCACCCCATGGTCTTGTGTATCCTTTACCTGTTCCCATTATATATCTAGGTGTCGTACTATTTTTGGTAATCGTATACGTTTTGGTTGTAAGATCTTTTGCTTTCACCCACCCAACTGCTGGTTGTGTAGAGTTTTTGTAGTTACTCACTTGGTAATAGGTTGTCTTGTTATATACTGCTGTTTTGTTTATGTAATAAGTAAGTTTCAGCTTTTGGATCCCTGCTGTTGTTCCTTTTGTTGCAGTTGGTGATTTATAAATAATCGCTTTCTCGCTTTTGAGTTGACCCAGTTTACTAGTATTGGTTTGTTTTACTTTATTGGTAGGTTGCGTAACAGCTGTCTTTGCATCTGCTTTTAACGCAGGAAGTGCCATCGATATAGAGGATGCAAGCATAGCTGCTGAGATCACTGCTGTTGTTAACCTTTTCGTTGTCTTTTGATATGAAGACATGTTGATCCTTCCTTTCTATGAAAATGATGGATTTTTATTAACTATAGCATGGTTTTAAGGGATTTGTATAAGGGGAATTTGGAGTTTTATTGAAATATTGATAGATTTGGAGAGGGCGTGGGTTGGAATCTGGAGATTACTCGCGTTCTCGGGTGGTTTACTCGCGACTTTGGTGGGTTTACTCACGTTCTGGGGTGGTTTACTCGCGACTTTCGGTCATTTACTCTCATTTACAACAATTTAGGTTCTACTTGCTCTCTTTTGGATTGCTCTCATCGGGCGCGGCTGCTATTTTCGTTGAGCTTCTTTTTTCTGCCGCGAATAATGGGGGTGAGTATTTGATTACTCTTGCGTTTGGTGATTACTCGCGTTCTCGGGTGGTTTACTCGCGACTTTCGGTCATTTACTCTCATTTACAACAATTTAGGTTCTATCGGATCTCTTTTCGATTGCTCTTATTGGGCGCGGCTACGATTTTCGTTTAACTCTATTTTCTGCCGCGATCAATGGGGGTGAGTATTTGATTACTCTTGCGTTTGGTGATTACTCACGTTCTCGGGTGGTTTACTCACGACTTTGGTGGGTTTACTCGCGTTCTCGGGTGGTTTACTCGCGACTTTCGGTCATTTACTCTCATTTACAACAATTTAAGTTCTATCGGATCTCTTTTCGATTGCTCTCATTGGGCGCGGCTACGATTCCAATCAACCACCAGTTTCTGCCGCGGACAATGTTACCATATAAAAAACCAGGAATGTTGTTAATCCAACATTCCTGGTTAGTAAACTTTATTTACGTTTCCATAGTATGATCATTGAAATGGTGATGATTGTAAAAGCAATGAATGCTAGAAATGGAATCGTCACGAAACCGAACCAATTGATATATTGTCCAGAGCATGGCACGCCGCTTGAGCATGTTGCGAATTCGTGCATGGACGGAATTTTTTGGAGTGCATAGTGATAGGCAGATGTTATCAAGCCAATGATTGAGATTGGTAGAATATATTTATATATATTTTTGTCGTTATGATAAAAAGCAAGTCCAAGGAAGATAACGAGAGGATACATCATGATTCTCTGATACCAGCAAAGTGTACAGGGGATGAAGCCCATATATTCGCTGAAAAACAGGCTTCCCCCCATCGCAATAATCGATGTAATCCATGCTAACAGTAGGGGTTTATTTACCATTTGCAGCCTCATCTACCATTTTCGCAAAGTCATCCATTGTTTTGCCTTTGAATTCTTTACCCCCGATGAAGATTGAAGGAGTTGCTTGGACTTTTAGTTTGTTTGCTGTTTTCATATCTTTGTCAAAGGCAGCGTTTGCTTTATTTTCCTCGAAAGCTTTTGCTACTTTTTCAGTTTCATCTTTGCTTGCTACTTTGGATAATAAGGTTTTCAAAAAGGCTTCGTTCATCGTATTTTCTTTACCATCTTTTGTTGTTTGGTTTGCGAATAATAATTCATGGAATTTCCAGAACTTCTCGTTGCCCAGTTGTTGATAAACGGTTTCAGCAAATAGTGCTGCCGTTTTGGAATCTGGGGCAATAAATGCATAATTCATAAAGTAAAGTTTAGCTTTCCCTGTTTGGACGAATTGCTGAACGATGTAAGGTAAAACATTTTTGTTGAACTCGCTACAATGAGGACATTTATAATCACCAAATTCAACAATTTCAACGGGTGCTGATTTTTCACCTAAAAATGGTTGATCCTTATAATCAATCGTCGAAGACTTTCCACTTTTTCCATTTAACATAATCACAGCAATAACACATACTGCTAAAATACCAATAATCCAAAATATTTTTTTAGACATATTAAAACTCTCCTTTTCGAACTACATCATGTAGTGTAATTAAGTAAAAAATTTACGCAAGCGCGTAAATAAAAAAGATACAGATTAAGCTAAAAATCGTAAATGATTTGAAAGCTATTTTCATTGGAATCTTTAGTTGACGATCCTTTAAAGGATTTAATATATATTCAATTCTGTAATTTACAGATGTATCTGCGAAAGACGCATAAACAAATGGCATTGAATTTAGTTTTCCTACCTTCAACATTTTCAACAAAGCACTACCTATGTACATAGATGTGGCTTGTTTTTCAATCGCTAAGTGATCGGCCATTACTTCTTGTATAATTCTATATTTTTGATTGAACCATTTTAAGATAGGTATATAGGCCATGGACGATGCACAAAGTGATAACAAAAATAGTTTAAGCGGATCATCATTTCTTTGATGATACATTTCATGATAAATAACTGCTTCTAGTTCTTCTTCTGTTAAGAGATTCATCAGTCCAGTTGAAATCATGATTTTAGGAGAAATAAATCCCATTGTAATAGCAAGTGGCACAGGATAGGAAATCACCAAAATGGATTCTTTTTTAATGCTGTATTGTTTATTTAAATCAATTGTTAGCTTGTTCTCTCGATATTGCTGGAATTTTCTTTTCATCTTCATCGTTTGGATCCATTGAGATCCGAGTTTCCATCCAGAGAATACTAGAGTATAGATGACCAATGCGTCGAGAGCATATTTAAGTGATGCCATACCGATTGCTTTTAATGCACTTTGGCATGCATCCACAAGATTAAATTTCATATCCCAACCAACGAAATAGGCAATAACATATAACGCCATTTGAGTAAAAATAGTTCCGTAAATTAAAAGTGACACGATGAACATGGTCTTTGATTGACGTTTTTCCATATGCTATCGATCCTTTTTTAGTTCTTTAATCTTCATCTCAAGTTTCGCGACTAACTCATCATCTACGTCTTCCAGTGCATCGAGCATATGACTTACTACCACATTTCCGAATTCATCCATCAATTCATTCGTCATTTCTTTTGATTGCGTGTCCAAAAACTCATTTCTCGATTGAATAGGTTTGTACATAGAGGATCTTCCCTCTGCTCTCTTTTGAAGAATCTCCTTTTCTACTAACCGATTCATCACAGTCATAACCGTGTTAAAGTTCACCGCTTTCTCCTTTTCAAGAAAGTGTTGAACTTCTTTGATGGTCATTTCATCATTGTTCCATAAAATGTCCATGATCTTGGCTTCGAGCGGTCCAAAAAAGCGGTTCAATCCACTTTCATGCATTTTAAATTTACGAATTTTCATGATTAGGCCACCTCACATTGTTACATTACTCATTGTAGTGTGAGATGGTTGGGGCGTCAATTATTTATTCTTTGAAATCGAGATATTTGGAAATGATATTGGTAAGATTAATTTCCAATTACAATATAGACTTAAAATGAAACAAAAGCTTTAAACTCGATCAAACTGTATAAAAACGAATAATAGACCAACATTAGAATGCAACCAATATGGCAATCCATTTATCGGTATACATTTCCCTAAATTTGCCAATACACTTCCCCCTATAATAATTAATAGCGAAGCTTAATGCTTATTTTTGTAGCAAGTCGTTTAGAGAACGATAAGTATCTTCTGTCAAAAATACTCCAGTTATTCTCTCATTTATAAATCTCGCAACAACAAGTTGGTCATATTCAATATTAAAATCTTTATATCTAATTTAACATGAGATAAACCCTCTCGAATTAAATTTTTCATAATTGAATGTTTAGGGCGCCTGTCATTTACAAGTCTTTAAAAAAAATTAACATTGCTTTAACAATAAAACATTAAAATAAGGAAAAACACCTTTATACATAAGGAGATCGTATGAATTTTTCACTATATTCCGGGGATTCACCTGTTAACCCATTCTCATATTTAAAATACTTATATAGCCGGCGTCATGAGGATCTCTTGAATTTCAAAAGATACAATGAACTAAAAAAAATATTAAAAAGCGAAAAGCTAAACACATTTTTTCAGCCCATTGTCAATTTGCATACAGATGAAACATTTGGCTTTGAGGCGTTAAATAGACCATCTAACTCAAAATTATTTTCAAATGCCGATGTGTTTTATAAATTTGTTGGGCAAACGGATATGGTTTTTGCATTTGAAAAGTTTTGTAGGAATCTTTCTTTACAAAGATATATGACTAGACTTTCGGAAAACTCCATTGCAAAACATTACACATTATTTTTAAATGTCCATCCATCAATTCTAATGGATAAAAACTATCACAATGGCGAAACATTAAAACTTTTAGAAAATGTTGGACTACAACCAAATCAAGTCGTTTTTGAAATAACGGAGCGTAGTGCTGTCACAGATTACCAAGAATTTGAGCGAGTTCTCTCCAATTATCGTTCACAGGGTTATCGCATTGCTATTGATGATGTGGGCTCTGGCTATAATAGTTTAAAGACATTAATCTACCTAAAACCAGAGTTTGTCAAATTAGATCGTTCACTTATTCAAAATATTCATCATAATGAGGCCAGCCAAAAACTAGCTTCGATGATATATGATTATGCAGAACAATCTAATACAAAAATTATTGCTGAAGGCTTAGAACATTTAGAAGAAATAAAATACCTTCAATCTGTTGGAATTCATTATGGGCAAGGTTACGCACTAGGTAAACCCAAAATGGAAATACTGAATGGTAGTATTCCTAATAGTTCACCAGATTATCTGTGAAATTGATCCTTTCAAAAAAGAAAGTCCTAAGCCATTTTAGTGGTTTAGGACTCTTCATTTGGGCAAGATCCTCGGATTTTCGGTGCTAAAAAGTCTAATTTAATAGTATCTTTTACACAAAAAATAACTCCTCATTAAAGTTCTTTTATTCGTTACTCAATCCATGAAAAAAAGCTTTTAGATAGATACCTCAAAGTCCTTTAATTAGCAGATCCTTGGAAATTTAAAAGCATTCCTTCCTATCAATTCTTCTGTTGTTATGGTCTTCTGCTTATCCTCTTTTGCTCCTTGGATAATGGCTTTTCGAACGGTTCGATTGCCTGCCCCATCATATTCATACAGAATAACGTCTACTTTTGGAGAACAATCCGTTACCACATATGATTTCTTATTTAACTTTGACCGCTTAAATATAATATTAGCAAAGCATTTATATGCGCAAGTGGGGTTTCTTTAGAAAATGGTATATCTGATTTTAGTTTAGAAGAAGCCGTTACGAGAAGAAAAATCATAGAGATCTCAAAAGAAACATATTTAGCATGTGATCATACGAAATTCAATAAAAATGTAATGGTGCAAATTTGTTCATTAAACGATGTGACGGCAATTGTAACAGATGACAAATTAACAGAAGCCACTGAAAAAAGATTCACGGAAAATGGTGTATCTTTAATAGTAGCGAAAGCTTAAAAAAATGATAATCGAATACTATTTCCATCAAATAGGAAAGAGAAGGCCATTTTCACTAGTTCTATAACTGTTGTAAATGGCCTTCTCTAATAAATATATAAAAATACATCTGAATAGATTCTCTAGAAAAAATAACATGGGATCACCCGTATATAAGAGGTGATCCCATTATTGTTAGTTATACATTTGAATAAGTGAACCGCTGATCCAAACTTTTTTTGTTGTGCCTGGTTTGTAGATTTGGTACCAAGTGGTTTTGTTTTTATCTTTCTTTGTTACGTATTTGTTGTTTTTTGTGACAAATTTGATGGGCATGTTTTTGTTGACGGATGCTACTTTTGTATATTTTGTATCCGCTCCGTTCCTTAGGTTTGCTGTGTCGCTAGTGAAGCCTAGGTTTGAAACGGCGATTTGGTCGCTACGAACCCATGCTTGTTTGCCACTATACTGGATACGATACCAGCGAACTGTTTTGCCGCTTTCGTTTTTGAAGTCACGGACATCCGTATGATATGCCTTTAATGTGATGGCCTTACCTTTTTGATAGATACCATATCGAGCTGAGTAGATATATGGGAGGCTGTATACGATTGCTCCTGATGAAACATCGACTTTTGCCGTAATGCTTGATGGCATGATCCGGTATTGCTCTGGTTGAGTTTTGGTTTCTGGAATGACGTTATTGTACTCTTTAGGTGCTTGGAATACCTTTGTACTTGCTACCTTGTCATTGTAATATGAGCTATCGTAAGGTTTGATTTGAGCCATCAAATTAGCAATTTTCTCACTCCACCCTTTGTCTGTTGCATATTTTACGTTCATACCTAGCAGTGTTGGACCGTTATAATAGGGACCTGTTGTTGTTAAGTAATCACGATAAATTTTGTAGGCATAGGCAGTTAAACCATCTTTTCCTGTTGGAAAATATTTTGCACAGGTGAGTGCGCATGTATCATATGCTTGATAGCCAAAGTAGTTATTTTTGTACAGTGAAATGGTGGAACTTCCCCAACCTGTTTCTAAGATAGAATGTGCGAACATAAATTGTGCATTTATGCCTGCTTCTTTTTGTAATGTGATAAATGTTGGCGCTAATTTGTAAAGAACATTGTTTGGTAATTTCCCTTTGCTCAATAGGAAGGCACGCATTTCATCTACTGTAATGTTAGATGTTTTTCTAAGGTTGAGGGCAATGTATGGGTTGGTTTCTACATTTGCTGATGAAATCCAAACCGTTTTACCATTTAGTGTTCCTTGATACCATTTCGCTGTACCAATCTTTTCGGTACGTGTGATTTTAAATGCTTTGGCACGATCATCACTTAGCGTAAAGACTTTGTTTTTGGTGCCACCCCAAGGCATATTGAAGGCTTGTCCTGACCCCGCTATGTATACAGTAGATTTTGTTGTATTTAGCAGTGTACGTGTGTTGCGTTTTAAGTCAGTTGATTCTACCCACCCAATTTCTTTGGAGCCTTGGAATAATTGATAGTAGGTTTTCTTATCGATTGTCGTTTTATTTTTGACGTAAAAGGATCTGCCTGTGTAGGTGGTATTGGCTAATTGGAAGTCTTTTTTGTTATCAGGGCTTTTGTAGATTTTGTCGGTTTTCGATTTGATGTAGGCCAGTTCATTGACCTCTTTTTTGACGAAAGATTCCGATTCTTTCGCAGAGGCTTGTCCGTGTGAGATGAAGACCGTTGATAATAGTATTGTGAGTATCATGCCGATTATTTTAAGTGTCCTGTTCATTGTGCTCTCCTTTCAGTGGATTTGTTATATATGGTTATTGTAACCGAAATTGGTAGTGATTTAAACATGAGATAGGATTTTATATTGGAAATTGTCGAGGGGAGGGGGGAGACGTGAATTCTGTTGTTTTGGAATGACTTAAATTATTCTAAACGCGGATTCAATTCTTTTTTTCGCGGATTGAAACCCTGATATCGCGGATATTTCATTGTTTTTCGCGGACTATGGTCTCTATTTCGCGGATATTAATGAATGGGTTTGTTTTTCATTTTTCATAGATATATGATGAAATCTTGGCTATTCTTTTTCTTATCCCAACCAAAAAAACAGCCTCAATTCTGAGGCTGTTTGCATGTTACTATAACAATGGTTTTTGGCGATCTTCTGCAATGGTTTGTTCGATTAGGTCACGCCATTTATTGTAGTAGCTTTCTGGTGTGTATGATGCTTCGATTAGGTTGAAGGCGTTGTTGCCCATTTGTTTGGCGTCTTCTGGTTTTTCTAACAGTTGTTTGATGCGGTCTGCAAGTGCTTCGATGTCACCATCTGGGACTAGATAGCCGGTTTCGCCATCTTTGATAATTTGGGCTGGGCCATAGTTGATCTCGTAGCTTACAACTGGTGTACGGTTGGCAAATGATTCAAGCATAACAAGGCTGAATCCTTCTGCTTTTGAGGTGACAAGTGAGACCATTGATTTGGCAAAAACTTCATCAGTACGATTTGTATAGCCTTTTAGTTTGACGCTGTGCTGTACTTTTAGCTTTTTGATTAATTTCTTTAGATTGTCTTCCTCATCGCCTGCTCCATAGATTTCAAGTTTGGCACCTGGGACATCTCGGGCTACTTCAAGGAATGCCTCGATCGCGTGGTCGATGCGTTTGTCTTTGGCGTAACGTGCTACAAGTGAAACAAGTAGCGGATCTTTTTCTACTTTGGCTACTGGTAGTTCGACACAGTTTGGAATGACGTGGATATTGCCGCGATTGCCGATTTCTTTGTGTAAGTCAAGTTGTTGCTGTTCAGTAAGCACAACTACAGGGAAGCCTTTTGGAATAATGTCCAAAATCGGTTGGACTGCTTCGCGATACGGACTACCAAGTGTATAAGGTTCTTCAAAATGATTGGAGTGTAGCATATAAATTTTGTATGCTAAATCATCGTCCATTTCGATGACACGTTCTGCTGTCGCTGCTCCATCTACGATCACGACTGGTTTCACTACTTCGGTGCGACATAGTTCTTCAAGCCAATACGTATGGAATTCTTTACGATTCGCAAAGTCTTCTACTTTTTTGTATGCTGGATCAAATAAATAGATACGCTGTTGTTTACCTGTTTGATAGTTAAACCACATCGTTAAGAAGCAGAAGCCATCTGGTGTGAAGTAGCGTTCTTGGTTCTTTTTGTTGTTGGCTGGGTGATACAGTGTTTCGCGAATTTTAAAGCCATCTTTGTGAAATTCTTCACGGCGGATTCGCACACGGTTTTCATCAAAATAATCGATGAATTTTAGAATACCGTCATCATCCCATTGTTTATATTTAATATAAGTACCATTCATAAAATAGCGAGCAAAATAGCCCCCATCTTGAACCCAATAGTCACCTTCGAATTTTTTTATATTTTGTTCATAACGTTCTTTTTGTGAATTTGATACATCTTTTTCAGCAAACTTTTCACGATAGTAATCATAGACATTTATGATTTCAACATCTTTACCTAGTTGTCCTGTTGCACGTAGTTCTGATGCGATTTCAGGGTAGTCCATTTTAAAGTCCATTGTGAGCAGGACAGAACGGTAATCATTATTTGAAAATAGTGCAGAGCGGTGAAGCATGACTTTGTTGACGCCACCTTTTTCAACGTCCATATCCCATGCTGTCATATATATTGTTCTTTTCATTAGAAAGTCACATCCTTTTACGATATGTAAGAAAAAAGAGTGAATCACGGATTGAAATAGGTTCAATCCGTGATTTTGAAGAAGAAATTAAAGTACTTTTTTATTCTTCCATCTATTTTTTACTTTGTTTACGTCGATTAGCGAGCTTATCTCGGAACGCTTTTTGTTCTTCGGCAGGAAGTTTATGATATTTTTTGATAAAGGCTGAGTAGTTTTTCATCACTACATTTGTTGGGCCGAATTCTCTTAAATGGCCGCCTTCGATCCAAGCGATTTTCGTACAGAAACTATTTACTTGGCTTAAATTATGGCTAACAAAGAATATCGTTTTACCTCGTTTTTTATATTCATTCATCTTCGCAAGTGACTTATCCGCAAAGGTTTGGTCCCCTACAGACAGGGCTTCGTCGATAATCAGAATATCGGGGTCTGCTGTGACACTGATTGCAAAACCAAGTTTCGATTTCATACCACTGGAATACTTTTTAACAGGTTGGTAGATAAAATCCCCGAGCTCTGAGAATTCGATGATTTCAGGCATCACCTTGGCGATTTTCTCTTTACTATAGCCCATTAGCAAACATTTGAATTCGATATTTTCGATTCCTGTTAGCTGATTGCTTAGTCCAGCGTTGATCGCGATGACATTTACTTCCCCGTTGACAATTACCTCGCCAGAAGTTGGGGGAACAAGGCCACCGATTATATTGGAAAGGGTTGATTTCCCTGAGCCATTGATCCCAACAAGGCCAACGACATCCCCTTTTTCTACTGCAAAGGAAATGTTTTCGACAGCATTGAAGTTACTTCCCTTTTTCCCAGGGAAAATGAGATCACCTAGTTGCTCACCCTTTGTTTTATACATACGATATGTTTTTGTTACATTTTTGATAATGACTGATTCCGCCATGAATACTCTCCTCCATACGGTTTTTAGATAAAGTCAGAGAAGCGGTTTCTGAATTTATAGTGTGCTGATGAGCCAATTAGTAGTAAAACTAAGATGAGCCCCCAGTTGTATAGTGTTAGTTCCCAATGTGACACGATATACCAATCATTGTATAGCAATGATGCTCGATAGCCGTTTGCTAAATAGTAGAATGGGTTCAACATCAAAATATTTTGAATCCATTCGGGCATCGTCGCTGAGCCTGAACGGTCCCAAAGAATTGGTGATAAGAAAAACATTGCTTGTAGTAGTGATTGAATGAGCATTTGAACATCTCGAACCACAACAGTTATGGTAGATGTTAAAAGTGTGATAGCAAATGCAAGAATGTAACTCATGGCTAAGAAGTATATTAACTGTATGTAATATATACTTGGATAATAGCCTGCAATCCAAAAGACAATCATGATGATACCGACTAATACAAGGTGTCCGTAATATTTGCTCATAATAATGTAGCTAGGTAGCACCGATAATGGGAAGTCCATCTTGGCGACCATTGAATATCTTTGGTAAATAGATTTGGAAGCATTTAAAATCGCTTTTTGAATAAAGAACCAGAACGAGATTCCAGCTAGCATCCAGTAGATATATGGCACTCCATTGATTTCTTGGTTTCCTCGCACACCAAATCCAAAAACAAACCAGTACATTGCCATTTGAATTGCTGGGTTGAGAATCTCCCATGCAAAGCCCAAATAGTTATTCTGATTGTCAATGCGTAATTGGAATTTTGCTAAGCGCATAATCAAATAAAAAGAATTTACTTGTTCTTTTATAATTTTAATAAGTGCTCTCATTTCGATTTTTTCCTCAATTTCATATATTGAATTTGTTTTAACTAGTAGTATTTTGTTTACTCATAAGTATCGTTAAATTGGTAATTTCCAATAACTTTCTCGAGCTGTACAGAAGCATGAATATAAGTGAAAAATGCATCCACATCCCATTCAATTATTCATTATTTGAAGTATGAAAATCCACATATAACATTACTTGATATCAATAGAAAAACACTTCACATAGTATAACATATTAATGAAAAATATTCCGTCCGTGCAATAGGCATTTTTATGAAAGAGTAATTGTAAATATCCGAACAGAAATCATTTTAATAGCAGACAGATTTACTTCATAATAACTTATCAAAATAAACATTTTCAAACTAGTTACTGTAACCATAAAGTAAACTCTTTATAAATAAAAGCACCCTTCAAAGTAGACGTTTCAACTGTCCACTCTAAGGGCACTTTTAGATGAGATTATGTTTCCTTATTGAATATTCGCTTGCATTTGTTTTTCTTCTATCTGATCAATTAAAGGAAGCAAATCTGCCATCGTATCAATGGTATAACTTGCCCCGTTTTCTAAGAAGGTTGCACGAACTTTTTTGATGATTTCATTCTTTTGTTCATTACTTAATGATAGAAATTCTTCTTGGGTTAGTCCCATTTCAGAGCTTCCAATAATCACACCTACAGCTGGAATCCCTGCGTTTACTGCTTCTTTCATATCTGATACTGTATCCCCTACTTTAATAGCAGCTGTTACAGAAGATACATTTAATGCTTCTAGATTGTGGAAAATCATATATGGATATGGACGCCCATAGTTGTTTGTATCATCAGGTGTAACTAAATAATCTGGTGTATAGCCTTTTAGCTTAGCGTGTTTTGTGACAACTTCCATCATGGAGGCAGTGTAACCAGTTGTTGAGCCAATTTTAATGCCTTTCTCTTTTAAATGAGCAATTGTTTCAATCACTGTTGGAATCGGATCTGTATAAGTTGCTAATGTAGCCATTAGCTCTTCTTCAAATTGAGCGTAAAGTGTATTTACATCTTCTTCGTTTGAAGGGCGATTATATCGATTTTGCCATTCCTCTTGAATTCTAGACATCTCTAGCATTGTACGGATATGATCAATTTTCAACATGCCCATCGGTTTTCGTGCTTCTTCAATCGATACATCAATACCAGCTGTTTTGAAAATATTCACAAACACATTGACTGGAGCAAAGCAGCCAAAATCTACTGTTGTTCCTGCCCAATCTAAAATTACCGCTTCAATTTTCGCCATTATACATTCACTCCCATATATTGATCGATTGCATCACATAATACGCTTAAATCCTCTATTGAAACATCGCCGATATTCCCGATACGGAAAGTATCAACATCCGTTAGTTTTCCTGGATATAGTACGAATCCTGTTTTTTTCATATTTTCATAGAAATCTTGGAAGTTAAATTCAGCATTTGGAAACAAGAATGTTGAGATAATTGGCGATTGTTTCGCTTCATCAATATAAGCATGCATGTTCACTTTCGCTAAACGTTGACGTATATAAGCATTGTTTGCAGCATATCGTGCAGTTCGTGCTTTGACGCCACCTTCTTCGGCAAGTTCTTTCAGAGCTTCTGCAAATGCTGCTACAACATGGGTTGGCGATGTAAAACGCCATTTGCCATCCACATCAATCACGCGCCATTGATCATATAAGTCTAATGAAACACTTCTCGCAGTACCTTTTGTGTCTAAAAGTTTTTCCTTGTTGGCAATGACAAATCCAAAACCTGGTACACCTTGGATACATTTGTTTGCACTACTTATTAAGTAGTCAATTTGTAATTCTTCAATGTTCATCTCAACGCCACCAAAGCTACTCATTGCATCTACGATAAATGTTGCGTTATATTTTTTCGCAATATTGCCAATCTCTGCAATAGGATTCAAAATGCCTGTTGTTGTTTCGCAATGTACGATTGCTATATGCGTGAAATTTTGGTCTTTTAGTAACTCTTCTACATGTTGAAGAGTTGGATACTCATTGTATGGTACGTTGTAAACTTCATGCTGTAGACCTATTATTTTCGCCATTTGTGCCATACGCTCACCGTAAGCACCATTTGCAATAATGAGTAGCATGTCCTCGTCAGCAACTACTGATGTTAAAACAGATTCTACGACAAAACTTCCACTTCCTTGCATCAAAACTGCTGTGTATTTATCTTCTGTTGTGCCTGCAATTCGAACTAATTCTTTACGAATTTGTTGTGTAATCGACTTATATTCATCATCCCACGTACAACGATCTTCTAACATTTGTTTCTTGACTGCATCAGTAGTTGTTAATGGTCCGGGTGTTAATAGTTTATAGCGATTCATTGTATTCTCTCCTTATTGGGCACTTTTGAAAAATGCTTGATGTTGTTCTAGTAAATCAACAGTTAATGGTGTTTCCCATTTTGTTGCGTGTTTTGGTTCATGCTCCTTTGCTACTGTTTCACCTTTATAGAGAGCAACAGGATATTGTTTTAATAGGGCTGGTCTTGCTTTATCTGCAATGACTTTTGCAATTTTCATCGCTAATTTTTGTTTGTCGCCACCTTTATTGACTACTGCTACAGATTCAGTTAATGAGAAATTTCCTTCTGTCGGATCGATATATTGAATGGGTTGACCTTCTACTTTTGCATTTACAGCTTGTGCACGTAAGCCAAACCCTACTGCTACTTCACCTGTTTGAACTTTCTTGATCGGACCAGAACCTGAACTTTCAAGATGTGGACCAACATTTGCTAAAAGGTTATGCAATACTTCTTTCCCTTTTTCTTCTCCATATTGATGAAGAATAGCTTGGATTAATAACCAGCCTGTTGAAGAATCCATAATGTTTGGAATAGATACTAAGTCTTTATATTCAGGTTTCGTTAAATCAACGATAGACGTTGGTGTATCTAGTTTCTTTTGCTTTAACACTTCTGTATTGACGAAGATAGCACCCATATTCCCTAAAATCGGTAATGCATAAGAGGGTTGGGAATCAATTGCCTCCTTTGAACCTTTAATATCTGTAAACATATTGTTTTTCTTTTGAGCACTATCGATGAAATAAGAAGCCATTGTTACAACATCTGCTTCTATCTTATTTCCTTCAGCAATCATTTTGCCTCCAAGTTCAGAAGTCCCCATCGATTGAATGATATATTTGCCTGATAAGCCTTCATCCTTTAATGCTTGTTCCATGGCTGTGATCGCTTCTTCATCCGCATTGGAATAGATGATCACCTTATCATTCTCTGATGCTTTCCCACTACAAGCTGTTAACACGAGCACAATACTACAAATGAGTAATAGCCAAACTGAATTTTTTATTTTTTTCATTTTGCGTTCTCCTTTTTCTTCTGTTTATATAGCCAAAATTCACAAATTAGTTTGATCAATACATTTGTTGCTAGAATGAAAATCGATAAGATAAAGATGTCATTAAACTTATTAAAATGTTGTAACTCTTTAATCTTTGCAGAAACTAATAATGTTTCAGTTGATACTAAGAAGATTATCCCGCTTACAGTGACCATCGCATTAATGAAAAAGTAACTAAACATTTCAAGAATGGTTGATTTTACATTTGGGATGATAACTCGGTATACGGTTTGGAACCAAGAATCATGTAATAATTCGCCGATCACCTCCCAATTTGAATCCATCTTTTGAAGCGCATTCTTTGCCATTAAATAGGGTGTTGTGAAGAAGTGAATAATATTGCAAATGATGATAATCATAAAGGTGCCCTTTAAGGAACTATTATTGAAGAGAAATAAATAGCTTAGACCAAGTACCATTCCTGGAATGGTATTTGTCATCATGGCAATGAAATCAAATGATCTGTGCCCTTTTACAGTTGTTCGAGCACTTAATAGGGCACTTGTGAAAGCAACGACTACGCCAACAATTGCTGTAAATAGCGCTACAAAAATCGAATGCCAATAAACAGTCGTTAATTCATCCATTTGTATAAACCGTTTCAAGAAATCCAGTGTAAATGTTAAGTTAAATGGGTAGGCAACAGTAAAAGGTGCTACAAACATAATGGCAAAGATTCCAAGCACAACAATTGCCACAATCGAGGCTACAGTACCAAATGTTACATCTCTCCACCTATTCATCGTAAGTTCAGTTGTAGAAATGGTGGTTTGCTGAAAATTCAACTTTTCCAATGCTCCAAGTAATACCACACTAACAATTGCTGGGATAAGCATTAAAACGGAAATCACTGCTCCCTGCTGGAAGTTTGGTATGGAACCAAGCATTGTTTGATATAGCGTTGTAGCAATCACTTCATATGTCCCACCTATCGAGGCAGGAATCCCAAAGTCTGTAAAGCTAAGGACAAAGGTTAATACAAATGCTCCACCTATTGCCCCAAGCATAGGTCTAAAAATGGTATGGTAAAACTTGCGTATAAATCGATCACCCATTAAATCCGATACGAGTAAAAATCTCTTATCAACATAATAGAAAGCATTTTGAATCAAAATAAATGCCGCTGGTAACGTGTATAATATGTAACCAACTAATAATCCATTAAATCCATATATCGCAAAAAGTGGTTTTCCAATCAGTTTTGTTAATAACCCTTGATTGCCAAATACATAAATTAGTACAAATCCATATGTAATCGTAGGTAAAAACATGGGAAGTGTAATGCCAAACTGTATGAATTTCTTCGCAGGTTTTGCGACATTCGTCATTTCAATAGAATAAGCGAGAAAAAAGGCTATACCTGTTGTGACAAGTGCTGATACGGATGAAACCTTTAAACTGTTCCACATCGCCATCATAATTTCACTCGATGTAAATGCCTCTAGATAAGGGCTTATACTAAACACGCGATCCGTATAAAGTGATTGCCAAATTGTCATCAGCATAGGCGCTACAAGAAATAGGATAAAGAACAAGATGAGTGGCACAAATGCTATTTTCATCGCTCTTTTTGTACTATGCATAAGCTTCACCAAATAATCTAAAGATATTTTGTCGCTTTACTTGTAATTGCTTCAAAATAAAATTCTCAACAAACAGATCTTGTGGTTTTGATACGATTTCTTCTGGCGTTCCAAACTGTGCAATTTGAGCATCATTAATAATGACCACTTTGTCTGACATCGTAAGTGCTTCTTCTGGATCATGTGTAACAATAATGGTCGTTAAGTTAAATTCTTTCGCAATTGATTTTATTCGCTCTTTGATGGATTCTTTAATCACACCATCAAGTGCGCTTAGTGGTTCATCCATTAAGAGAATTTTTGGTTTCATGATGAGGGTTCTAGCGATTGATACACGTTGTTTTTGCCCTCCGGATAATTCATGAATTTTTTTATCTAAATGAGGACCCAGCTCTAAAAAATCGATATATTTTTGAATTTCTTCTCTAGACATTTTTTCTTTTTTGTTTTTAAATCCATAAGTAATGTTGTCATATGCATTTAAATGAGGGAAAAGTGCAAAATCTTGAAAAACAATATTAAAATCTCGATTTTTCATTGGCACATTACTTATGTCTTGGTTATTAAATAGTATTTGTCCCTCTGAAATAGGTGTCAGTCCTAAAATCATATTTAGTAGGGTAGTTTTGCCACTTCCACTTGGGCCAAGTAGTGAAATAATTTCTCCTTGCTGAAATGTCAAATTCACGTTTTCAAGAATGACTTTATTTTTATAGCGTTTGCTTACATTTTTTAATTGAAGCAAATCACTCACCTCCCGTTTTCTTACATTTAGTATAAAAAAGGAATGTAAAGAGAGTAATTATGCTTTGTAAATGTTGAGTAAATGTTGATATAATCATGACAAACTTTTAACTAAGTTATATATAATCATTTTAGAAACTAAAAACTGAAAACTAAGAAGAACAGGTGATAAAATGTTTCCACTAAAACGGCAACAACTGATTATGGATATTATGTTAGAAGAGAAACTGATGAAGCTTCCAGTACTTGCAGAACGTTTAAATATTTCAATTGAAACGCTTCGTCGCGACATTCAAACGCTTGTGCAAGAAGATAAAGTTGAAAAGGTATATGGAGGGATTAAGCTAAAGGAACTAGAATTAGGTGAATCACTCATTGAACAACGACTAACAACAAACCTAGTCGCAAAAAGAGTGATTGCAAAGAAATGTTGCACCTTTATTCAAGAAGGTGAATGTATTTTCTTAGATAGTGGCTCGACAACATTACAATTCGTCCAATACATTAAATCGTTTCAGCATTTAACGGTAGTGACAAACTCTTTGCCAATTGTTATGGAATTATTAGCAAGTCACATTGATGTCATTATGATTGGCGGAAAAATTCGCCACTCGGAACAATCCGTTACCACATATGATTTCTTATTTAACTTTGACCGCTTAAATATTAGCAAAGCATTTATATGCGCAAGTGGGGTTTCTTTAGAAAATGGTATATCCGATTTTAGTTTTGAAGAAGCAGTGACAAGAAGAAAAATCATAGAAATTTCAAAAGAAACATATCTAGCTTGTGATCATACAAAATTCAATAAGGATGTAATGGTACAAATTTGTTCATTAAACGACGTAACGGCTATTGTAACAGATGACAAATTATCAGAAGCCACTAAAAAACGTTTTACTGAAAATGGTGTGTCTTTAATTCTAGCAACAACTTAAGATAAGCAGATTCCATTGCTTTTTCTTGGAATCATGATAGTTTTGAGAGAATTCATGTGGGGTATTGTTATTTTTGAAGTCTTAAATTGTAGGCGAGGATTCAATTTCTTCTGGTTACCACAAAATAAAAGCCCTACCGTTTGTCGGTAGGGCTTTTATCTATTATTTTCCGAATACTTGTTTGACGACGCGTTCTGCTGCTTTGCCATCTTCCCAAACGCAGAATTTTTCGTTAAAGCGGTCGAATTGTTCTTGTGAGTAGTGTCCTTCTTTAAGGGCACGTCCGATTTCTTCAAATAAGTCTTGTTCGTTTTGAACGATTTTCCCTGGTGCATCTGCTTCGATGTCGATATAGAAACCGCGTAGGCGATCTCGATAATCCTCTAGGTCATACATATAGAAGATAATTGGGCGATTTAAGATCGCATAGTCGAAGAATACGGATGAGTAGTCTGTGATTAATAGGTCACTGATTAAGTATAGGTCTGCGATATCATAGTAATTTGAAACGTCTTTGATAAAATCACCATATTGACTGAAGTCAAAGTTTTCGGATACTAGATAGTGCATACGTGCAAGTAATACAAAATCGTCACCATATTGTTCTTTTAGTTTTTGAATATCAAATTGGAATTTGAATTTGTACTTTCCTCTTTTGAAGAATTGGTCATCACGCCATGTTGGTGCATAAAGGACAATTTTCTTATCATCTGGTATATTCAGCGATTTTCGGATTTTTGCAATTTTCGCTGGATTTTGGTTTTGGAGTGCATCATTACGTGGGTAACCTGAATCAATCATTGGTCCACTGAAATGGAATGCACGCGCAAGAATTTCATGAGTATATGGGTTTGGTGCTACAAGATAGCTCCAGTTTTTAGATTCCGCTTTGATGTTCTTGCGGTATTTCTTGGTTTTTGTACCAGGCATATGAACTTCTTCGATGTCTGTTCCTAGTTTTTTGAGTGGTGTACCATGCCAAGTTTGAAGATAGACTGTATCTTTTGGTCGTGTCATCCATTTTGGATAGCGTACGTTGTTAACCCAATATTGTGCACGTGGGAAAGTAAATAACCATTTTAGAGTGAATCGTTTCATATAAGGAACGCCCATTTCTTCGAACAATGGGATACTTTCTTTATCAACACTCCAAATTAGTTTATATTCTGGATTATGTTCTTTCATATATTCATAAATGGCTCTTGGATTATCGCTATAACGTTTACCATGGAAGCTTTCAAAAATGACCAAGTTTTTAATACGAGGTGCTTTGCGTCCTATAAAGCGGAAAGCCTTCTCAAAATATTTCTTAAATGTTTTGTTGTTTTTCAACATCATCTTTTCACTCTTTCATGTGGTATTAAAAAGTTTATGTAAAAAATTAACCTGCCAATTATCATAACATAGATAGGCACGTCCATCAATCAGGCTCTATAATCGCAACTTTTAAACTAGGTATATTTGTGTCATTTTGAAGGACAATAAGTTACTGAATTCGTATCGATAAATTTAACTAATTTAGAAATTTTCGTCGTTTTTTCATTAAAAAATAATTAAATTGCTCTTATTAGACTCAAAAAAGTGCTACTATACGAAAGGTACTATTTTAATGTAAACGAGGTGATTTTCGATGATCATAAATGAACTATATGGAAATTTTAAAGAAGTTTTAGATGACCGAAACCATAAAGAAGCCCATCGAAGAAATCAATTATACACAAAATACTATGATACATTACCTATTATCGATCATGCCATCTTATATGAAGTTAGGGACGGTCAAAGTGTAACTGATTCCCCTTTCGCAGTATTCAAATATATTTTAGAACATGACACAGATAAAAAATATCAACATATATGGTCCATTCAATCTTCCGAAGAGTTGGAAAAGGTGATTGCCCCTTATCGTGAGATGCCAAACGTAACATTTGTTGAACGTAATAGCGAAGATTATTTAAAATGGCTTGTACAAGCACAGTATTTATTGAATAACTCTACTTTCCAATCATTCTTCGTTCCTCGACCTGAACAAATCTACATTAATACATGGCATGGAACACCTTTAAAATATATGGGCTATGATATTCCGGGGAATCCTTCTGGAAGTCAAAATGTCGTTCGTAACTTTTTGAATGCTGATTATATTATTAGTCCAAATGAACATTCTACCCAGCTTTTTGCCAATGCATTCCGTTTAGATGGGATTTATGAAGGTTCTATTTTAGAGATGGGTTATCCACGCAATGATTTAACATTCAATTCAAAGCGTGAAGAGATCGTAGCACAATTAAACCAACAAGGTCTGGCTGTTTCGTCAAACAAGAAGATTGTATTGTACTCTCCTACTTGGAAAGGAACAGATACTAATAACGCTGATGATAATATGAAACAAATTATTGCCGAAATGGATTATTTAGCGGAACAAATTGGACCTCACTATCATGTGCTGATGAAGGTTCATCCATTCTTATATGATGTAGCCACAAATTACCCAGAGGCTCAAAGTAGACTCGTATCAGATAAAATGGATATGAATGAATTACTAAGTGTTGTAGATGTTTTAATCACTGACTATTCAAGTGTATTCTTCGACTATTTAGTGACGGACAAGCCTATTTTGTTCTATGCATGGGACAAAGACTTATATGCTCAAAATCGTGGTATGTACTTAGATGAAAAAGAACTACCAGGCCCCATTTATGAACATATTCATGATGTAGCGAATGCGATTCTTCATATTGATGATGTTCAAAAAGAATATAAAGATGTTTATCAAACTGCTAAAAAACGTTTTGTCGCTTATGACGATGGCAATGTTACGGATCGTTTATATCGTTTAGTATTTAACAAGGAATCTGTAGATGGATTAAAAATTGTACGTTTTGAAAATAAAAAAGAAAAGATTTTCATCTATCCTGGTGGACTAATCAATAATGGGATCACTAATAGTTTTATCAACCTAACCAATAATATTGATTATGACCGTTACGATGTGACTGCATTTGTAGCTGCTTCAAGCAAAGAAGAAGTCTTGTATAACCAAAGTCGCATTCATCCAAAAGTACGTTTTCTTTTCAAACCAGGTGTACCCGTTTATACATTCCGGGAAGCTGTTCTTGATCGACTTATTCGTACACATGGTCTAACACCCAAGTTGAAGCCACACTATCCGACAAAGGCGTATGAACGCGAAATTCGAAGACTCACTGGTGGCGTCCATTTTGACTATGCCATTGACTTTAGTGGCTACAGTTATTATTGGTCAAAGCTGATATTAGCATCTAATAGTAAACGTAAAATTTGTTTTTTACACAGTGATATGAAAGCCGATCGAAATCGTACAGTTAATGGTGTTAAACCACACTATCAAAATTTACTGACCATGTTCTCCGTCTATTATCAATTTGATAAATTACTGGCTGTTTCTGAAGCCACTATGGAATTAAATCAATCTAAACTAACAAAATTTACAACAGATGAACAATTTGGTTTTTGTGTAAATACGATTGACCCAAATCGGATTTTAAACCCACCTAAAAAAGTATTTGATGAACATAAAGATGTTTCTCATATCGTTTTAACAAATGAAATCGGTCAATGGCAGGCATCACTTAAAACTGCTTCTATTTATCAAACACTTGACGAGATTGTTCAAGGAAACCCAACTATCGATCATGTTGTGCGAGTAGATGATGATATCCATGTTTTGGCTAAATATCACTGGCATAATGAAGATTATTGTAAAATCATGATCAATGATATTTATGTTGGATGGTGTAAGGCATCTCTATTATTGATTAATCCATATGACAATGAACAAGATGTAAATATTACGTATCAGGTTATGAATACTTTTGGAAAGCTTACAAACGTATCACCTAAATATTATGTATGGAATTTACCTTTTGGTGCGCCAGGGGCTCACAAGAAATCTGACGTCACATTTTTCAAAGATATGATTGTACACATTTCAAAAATGGCTGTAACACCACAAGCCTCCTACTACTTCATATCAATCGATCATCATGAGCTTGGCTGGATCAACAGTAATGCAGTTACCTTATTAGATAAAATAGGGTCAATGGCCAATCGTAATTTTCTTTCACGTGCCATTGCAAATACCTATGTGCAATTCCACTATAATAAGCATAAGGAATTGATTGATAAAGCGCATCGACTTGCGAAAATAGAGGAAAAAGTAAAACAATATGGCTATATTTTAGAAGATATTGATGGCTATAAACTTTTTACAGAGCCTCCAACTAGACCAGATAGTCAAATTGTCAAACATAAAAAAGATTTACGGGGTAAGCTTATTTATGTTCATAAAAAACAAGTATTTAAAGAGCACGTCTATTACTTTATAAAAAAAGGGAGCTATGTCGAAGGTTGGATTGATAGCCGTAGTGTTCGATTAGTTCCTGACGATTATTCTGTGTTCATCGATGAAAAGGATATTACGTACCCTGCGATTGTTGAAACAGCTTCAGTTGAAGTATATAAAGAGCTTCCTACTACAGCAAAAGTTGCTGACTTCTTATTACCGGATGAACTGCATTTAAAAGCAGTAACGGTGAAAAAAGAAATGCGTACAGGGCACGGTCATTCTGTATTACTTTATGATGGTGACCAAAAAATTGGCTGGGTAGAGAAAAAAGTTGTAACACCTTATAATTGCTGGATTGATATTCACAACAATATTATTCAGTTAAATGATGATGATTCCTTTAAATTTGTTACAATGGGTCGTCTATCACCAGAAAAAGCACAAGATAAGCTAATTAAAGCATTTGCTCAAATTCATGAAGAATACCCAAATACCAAGTTATATCTATTGGGCGATGGCCAGTTAAGAAAATCATTAGATTCCTTAGTAAAAAAATTAAATCTAAAGGATTCCGTATTCTTAACAGGGCAATTAGATAACCCCTTCTCATTTATGAAGCAATGCGATGTTTTTGTTCTGTCATCAAAATATGAAGGACAGCCAATGGTATTACTCGAAGCATTAACATTGAAAATGAAAATTGTCGCAACAAATATTGTTGCAAATCGTGCCGCTTTAGCAAATGGAGACTACGGCTTATTAACCGAAGATACTTCTGTAGAAAGTATTTATAAAGCGATGAAGAAAATCTATTTAGAACCAAATATGTCATTTAAAGAATTTGACTACCGTACTTATAACCAACAAGCAATTGAAAACTTCTATCGTGAAATTCGAGATTAGTCGAATATTTAAAGAAAATTTGTGAATAGAAAAATGCCTGCCCGTGGATATCGGTAGAAACCGATTTTCTGGGCAGGCATTTTATTTACTTAGACTACTCCCATCATCCGCGGCCTATTTTTTCTTTACAATTGAATTCTTGCCGCGATCCATAAGGAGCTTTCTTGGGGGCACTCGTTACTCACGAGTTTAGTGATTTTACTCGCGTTCTGCGGGGAAATACTCGCGTTCTCCCGTAATTTACTCGCGGATTTTCAAATTGTATCCGCGTTTTAGCTACTTTATGTCCTAGATATCAGCTCAAACCTTAGATGCTCTTATTATCCGCGGCCGAATTTTTCTTTACAACCAAAATCTTGCCGCGCTCAATAAAGAGCATTCTTGGGTTCAGAGGTTACTCGCGAGTTCAGTGATTTTACTCGCGTTCTGTGGGGAAATACTCGCGTTCTCTCGCAATTTACTCGCGGATTTTCAAATTGTATCCGCGTTTCGTCTAATTTATGTCCCTATTATCCATAGAGTGACTCTTCTTAACAATAAAGAGGACCACGAAAAACAATTTGTTTTCGTGGTCCTCTTTGTTTAGTTAAATCCGTTGGGATTATTAGATTGCCAGCGCCAAGCATCTTCGCACATTCTTTCAATATCATATTGTGCTTTCCAATGAAGATTTTGCTCTGCTTTTGTTGTATCAGCATAACAAATTGCACTATCTCCTGCTCTGCGCTCTGTTATTTGATAAGGAACTTTCTTACCTGACACTTTTTCAAATGCATGAACAAGTTCAAGTACACTATAACCATTACCTGTTCCCAAATTAAAAGCTTCTACACCCGTATGATCAGATAAATATTCTAATGCACTTAAATGTCCTTTTGCCAGGTCTACAACGTGGATATAATCTCGGACACCTGTTCCATCTGGTGTATCGTAATCATCCCCAAAGACAGATAACACTTCACGTTTTCCGACTGCAACCTGTGTAATATACGGCATTAAATTATTTGGAATACCAGATGGATTTTCTCCGATTTTGCCACTTTCATGAGCTCCAATTGGATTAAAGTAACGCAGTAGTGCGACTCGCCATTCTGGATCAGCCAACCCTACATCTTGAAGTATTTGTTCGACCATCAGCTTTGTTTGACCGTATGGATTGATGGCACTTAATGGGAAGGTCTCATCAATTGGAACTACTTTTGGAATACCATAAACAGTTGCTGATGAGCTAAAGACGATTTTCTTTACATTATGACGTTGCATAGCCTTTATGAGAACAATAGATCCTTGCACGTTATTTTCGTAATATAGTAGTGGATTTTCAACTGATTCACCAACTGCCTTTAATCCAGCAAAGTGTATAACACCATCAATTTGATAATCCGTAAAAAGTTGATTTAGTATCTGCTGATCCCGAATATCACCTTTTACAAATGGAAAATCTTTTCCTGTTATCTCTTTTACTCGTTGAAGTGCAGTCTCACTACTATTATGCAAATTATCGAGTGCCACTATTTTATACCCGGCTTCTAACAACTCTACACATGTATGTGATCCAATAAACCCTGCTGCTCCTGTTACTAAAATGCTTTTAGCCTTCAAAATGTTTTCCCTCGCTTTTTTAATGAGCATCAGCATCACTTCAATCTACATAAATCAATTTAGGATCTTATATGAGAGATTCGTCTTTTAGGTGACTTTGGTGCTCTTTTGGTTTTGATGATTTTTTGAATACTTCATGCACTATTTTTTCTGTTGCATTTCCTGTTTCCCAACAACAAATTTGATCGTAAAAATTATTGTATTTGTCTTTATATTGAGCATTGATTTGATCAATATTCTGTATCGCATCAATCATTTCATCTGTTGTCTTTACGATTGGTCCCGGCATTTGATTTTCATAATCTAAATAAAAGCCACGTAGCTTATCACGATAATTTTCTAGGTCATATGCGTAGAAAAGAATCGGTCTTCGTAAATTTGAATAGTCAAAGAATACAGAAGAGTAATCCGTTATAAGCATATCTGAGATTAAGTAAAGATCTGCTATATCATCATATTTTGATAAATTATAGATAAAACCTTCATATCCATCAATATTCAAGTTGTCAGCAATAAAATAATGCATCCGTAAAATAATGATATAGTCATTCCCTAGTTTTTCGCGGAGCTTTTGTAGATCAAATTTTAAATCGAATTTATATTTACCCGCTTCGTAAAATTCATCATCTCTCCAAGTTGGTGCATATAAAATGACCTTTTTATCTAATGGTATATCGAGTGATTTCTTTACTTTGGTAATATACTCTTCATTATTATTTTTGTATAATGTATCATTACGCGGATATCCATATTCTAGCATTTTCTTCTCAAATTTAAACGCCGATCTGAATATTTTTGATGAATAAGGATTTGCTGCAATAAGATAGTCCCAAAGTCTTGACTGTTGGTAGAAGTTCTTTTTATATTTTGGATTTGCTGAATAAACTTCATCCATATCAAAAACAAGTCTTTTTAATGGTGTTCCATGCCATGTTTCCAAGAAAATATTTCCTTCTCTTTTTTTCAGATGGAGGGGTTGTCGCATATTGCTGACCCAATATTTTGCAGTGGCTAAATGATAATAATACGCAAGACTTAACCTTTTAACCTGTTTTGCATTGCCTGGTAACTTTCTACCTGTTTCGTTGAAAATCCAAACAAATTCATATTCTGGGTAATGCTCGACCATATATTCATAGATTGCCTTTGGGCTATCCGCATATTGTTTTCCTAGAAAACTGGCAAAAACGATTTTGTTTTCTTTTAACGGTAACTTCATAAAAACATCACGATAAATTTGACGATAAAATTTGTTAAGACTTTTTAGGGATTTCTTTGTATCTCTACCAAAATGATGGAGTTTTAACACACGAAGATACTTCTTCAATTGTTTATTTTGTAATGCACGAAGTTCTCCACGTATTACGACGTTTTGTTTCTTCACACGTTCCTTTGAAACTAACTTCATACTGCTAGAAAGTAAATGAAAAGCAGGTTCAATTTTATCCTCTTCTTTCATCAGTAAGATGAATTTTGAACGATATAGTTGAATAAGCTGCTTATCTAAATATTTGTTCACTTCTTCGTCATTTGCGTAGTGGTTTTTTAGACGAATATAAACATCTACAAAGTCTTGTAGCAATTCATCACGATTACGTTGATTGAGAGATGGATTGGTAATCGGATCGTTGCGATCGCGTCGGAAATAACAAGCGGATTTCACTCTTACCATTTTATATTGCATATAAAATGGCATCATAAACGCGATTTCAGAATAACTATCAACTTTTTCATCAAATGTTAAGTTTAATGATTGAATAAGATGTGTTGGGAATAAAGTATTTACTACAATCATATCCTTAAAAAATTCATAATGATGAAGCGTTTTTGCACGGAATAGTTCTTGCTCTTCCTGCTTTTCTTGTTCTTCAAGTGATGCTTCTATGCTATCTTTTTTCGTGATTTTCACGATGCGACCTGTATAAATAGTTTCGGGTTGGGCTTCTTGAAGAAGTTTTTCGATTGCTTGTTCATGAAGTAGATCATCGCTATCTACAAAGTATATGTATTCACCTGTTGCTCTTTGCATGGCTAGATTTCGCGAAAAACCTACACCCATTCTTTTATTATTTTCTATTACTTCAATCCTTTGATCTTGAGCAGTGAATTGATCGATAATTTTCGTGGATTGGTCTGTTGAAGCATCGTTTACAACGATGATTTGAAGATTTTTGTATGTTTGTTTAACAATTGACCGTAAACAATCTTCTAAAAACTCCTCTGTATTATATACGGGTATAATTACACTTACACATTGTTCCATTTAAGGCACCTCTTTTTATCTATAAATTCTTCAAATTTGAAATTCTATAATTTTATACCAATTAAAACGAAAGAACATTTACTCTAAGTTTTGGTCTTCGTCTTTTTTAAGTCTCAATAACTTGATAAAATTTATCTTTGTTGGGTATAAATAATGTAATTATTAGAAGAACTCATTTCTAAATACAATTAAATCCATTTTTTTAAAAACGAACACGATCTGCTAGATGGCACTTTTACTGGTTTGGCTTCAATCTCCTCGGGTTAACACGATGTTGACTCTGAAGCCATTGCTACAGGGATACGGTTGGTTTTAGGGTTTGACCTTTAAACGTTCCTGTGGGGCTTTCAACTCAAGCTGTTTCCATCGGACTTTGAATTAGCTTCCTTGGATTAACTCTGCACGAAGAAAATAGGAATGCTTTTTTTGAGGACTCGTCATCTTCAGCTTCACCATAATCAAAAATTGATAGTATTACATGAATGTTCGTTATTTTGCATAATGATTAATTAAGCATTTGCTTTATTAAAATTATCTCATCTAAAAATTAGAATTTGATGAGAAAAAATGATATTTACCCAACATTTTCTGCAGGTATAAAGGATCTAATTTTTTCAAATAAAATCCTTTTGTTATTTGGAATTTAATACATTCCATATCTTTTAAAAACATGTAACGCGAAATATGATATAATCTGTAACTATAGATAAGAATTTCTAGATTGGGTGACTGAATGAAAAAAGAATGGTTAATTGAACTGTTTCTGTTTATAAATAGATGCTTTTTTTCTGTGTTCAATTTATTTCCTTTGAAGAAAAAAATCGTGTTACTTTGTGATTTTGGCGATAATGCTCGATTTGTTGTAAATGAACTTGCGACTCGTGACTTTAAAGATATTGTGATTTTACGTACTGATAAATGTAAAGAACGTTTTAATCGATCTGGTGCTCGAACAGTCCTGTCATTTAACTTAACAAAATTTCCTGATTATATCCAGGGATTGTATCATTTAGCAACAGCTGAAACCATTTTAATTGATAATTATTTTGCAATTCTAAGTGTGATGAATTTCCGTCCAAATGTAGAATGTATTCAATTATGGCATGCAGCAGGTGCGGTAAAAAAATTTGGATTACAAGATCCAAGTGTTTTATTCCGTTCCCCTGCTGCTGTTCGACGTTTTAAGCGTGTATATAGCCGTATGAATAAAGTAATTGTGGGGTCAGATGAAATGGTCCCTATTTTCAAAGCTGCATTTGGTATGAAAGATCATCAGGTTTTACGTTTAGGGATCCCACGTACGGATTTCTTTTATACTCCATCTGCGGTTGAATCGGCAAGAAATGAGATACTGACAAAATATCCACTATTAAATGGCAAGAAAGTTATATTGTATGCTCCAACTTTCCGTGATCAGCAACTTGATGTACAAAGTATTCCAATAAATTTTCAGGATATAATGGAGCAACTTGGTGAAAACTACGTTATGATGATCAAGCTACATCCAGCTGTAGCACAAAATATGGGAGATATTAATCATCCGTTCATTATCTCCGTTGAAAATGAAGTAGCTGTAAATAAACTACTATGTGTGACAGATTATATAATTACCGACTACTCTTCGATTCCGTTTGAATTTTCTTTATTAGGTAAACCACAAATTTTTTATCCATATGATTTAGAAAAGTATGAGATGGAACGTGGTTTTTGGACAGATTATAACGAATTAGTTCCTGGACCTGTAGTATCAACAGATGATGAGCTTGTATACGTGTTGCAAAAGGATGAGTTTGATATGGAACAAATCAAGGCATTTTCTAAAGCGTGGAATATGTTCTCAGATGGTCATGCAAGTAGCAAATTAGTCGACTATTTACTAAAAAAGTAAAAAAGAATGAACAATCTTGGAGATTCTTTCATTTTTCAATAAAGTATAATATAATACGCAATAGTATATCTATGGAGGCACATTATGAAAAGAGTAATTACGTATGGTACGTTTGATTTATTACATGTTGGTCATGTTAATATACTACGCCGTGCCAAAGCACTTGGCGATTACCTAGTTGTTGCAATTTCTAGTGACGAATTCAATGCATTAAAAGGTAAAAAAGCTTACTACAGCTATGAAGATCGCAAAACCATTCTTGAAGCTATCAAATATGTGGATGAAGTTATTCCTGAAAACACTTGGGAACAAAAAATCCAAGACGTAAAGGATCACAATATTGATATTTTCGTAATGGGACATGACTGGGAAGGAAAGTTTGACTTCTTGAAAGATTACTGTGAAGTTATTTACCTTCCACGTACTGAAGGCATCTCAACAACAAAGATTAAAAAAGATTTAAACGCAGCAGCAACTACTGTGAAATAATATATTGTTATAGCATAACCCCCAACCACTTATGTAGAGTGATTGGGGGTTATTTAATGTATGTAAAAAGGCTACCAATTGGTAGCCTTTTTGAATAATCGTAAGACATTTTAAAACTAAAAATTACTTTTAGAGTGTTTCCACAAACGCTTCGAGACGATCCATACCTTCTTTTAGTTCTTCATCTGAATAGGCATAGGTGATACGCAAATAACCTTCCCCGTATGGTGTAAAAACAGAGCCTGGGATTACCCCAACACCACCCTCTTTTCGTTTCATTAAACGGAGTGCAAATTCTTCAGATGTTAGGCCAAATTTTTTGATAGATGGGAAAATGTAGAATGCACCGTTTGGTTTTTTCACTTCAATCCCCATTTTCACTAGACGATCATAGACATAATCGCGACGCTTAATATAGCTTTTATTCATCTCTTGTGGTGTATCCTTACAATTGGTTAATGCTTCGATGGCTGCATATTGACTAGGCAGTGCTGCACAGATTGCATTGAATGAATGAATTTTGGCAACTTCACCTATTAATCTTGCATCAGCCATTAAGAAGCCTATACGCCAGCCAGTCATTGAATGAGATTTTGATAAACCATGAATTAAGAATAATTTATCTTTTAACTCTGTGTATGAACCAAATGAGCGATGTTCTCCAACAAATGTATTTTCACTGTAAATTTCATCTGAAATGACATAAATATCATGTTTTTTCAACACTTCTGCAAGTGCATCCATTTGTTCATGAGAAATAGTAGCACCAGTTGGGTTAGACGGGAAGTTAAATAATACCGCTTTTGTTTTTGGTGTGATTAATTTTTCTAAACGCTCAGCAGATGGTTGGAAATCTGTATCTGTTGTATCTAAGTAAACTGATTTAGCACCACAGTACGTAATAATTGGTTCATATCCTGAATAGATCGGTGCTGGTAAGATGATTTCGTCCCCTACTTCTAAGATCGTACGGAAAACAGAGTCAATCGCTTGTGTTGCTCCATTCGTTACTAGAATCTCATTTTCAGGTTTGTAGTGACAATTATATTTTTCTTCGAAGAAGGCGGCCACTGCTTTACGTAATTCGATTAAACCTGGATTAGCTGAGTACGTTGTTAAATTATTTTCAATCGCTCGAATCCCTGCTTGTTTTACTGCTTCAGGAGTTGGGAAATCTGGTTGACCGATTGTTAGGTTAATCGCATCTGGATAATTGACTAACTGATTTGAAAATTTACGAATACCTGGCAAGCCTAGTTTATCCATATGTGGGTTCATTGATAAAGACATTGGAAAAATCCTTCTTTCGTTATTTTAGATTTAAAGTCATTGTATATATTATACTCATAAATCTGAAAAATTAAATATTTTAATCCTTTTTTTAGAAGATTTTTGGATAAATGAATTATTTGAAAGATAAGTGTATGTGTTGTGGATAATCGGATTTTTATATTGAATGTTCAGAAATAAACCTTTTTTATATTTTTTTGAGTCTATTATGTTCGGAAATCGCCCAAAATTACAAATGAAAGCGATATTTTCATAAAAATGTTTCGACAAATTTCAGCAATTCAACAAGTTGTGGATAAGTTTATACACAATTTCCACACCATTTTATAGAGTATTTCACATTTATCCACACATGTTAATCACAATTTATCCACCGTTTCCTGTGGATAAATGGCTGGTTGTCTTGTATAAAACTATTTGATAAATTAAATGTACATCTTAGCAACTATTAATATATTCTTTCACTTTATATATTAGAACCGTGCTATTTTTTTCTTGGAGGTGAAAAATTCAATGGAAACACTATCAGATGAATTATTAATCAAGGCCTACACTGACGCGAAAACTCATAATTTGAATTTAGATTTTATACATTTACTAGAAAATGAAATTCTACGGCGTATTTTGGTAAAGATGTTATCCGAATCTAAATTAGAGGACATTTCAACTATTAAATCTTTTCCAATAGATTTTGATATAGTCAATGAATATTTTAACCTTGCATGATATTTCTCTGATTGTAATATGATTCGGTATTTAGTGATAAAAAATTTTTTAACTTTTCTTTATTAAAGAGATAGATTTTTTTCCTTTGCTGGTAGTTTATGATCACAATCCGAAATGTCAGCATAATCTAATTTATAGGTTCTTTTCACTCAGGTGATCACTAGCATATTAATTAGAGGGAGGATGTAAATTGTATCCTTTTTTAAGTGGACACACCTCATATTCTTTAGGGCAGATGTATCGTCAACCATACGCCCAATACACTGCTCCCGTTCGTTTTTTTCTTCAACAACCACCATCTATATATGATAACCGCTGTAAATCTAAAGCTGAAGTTGATTTTCTAAATATGAATCGTCTCCTCTGGATGGAGCATGTGAACTGGACTCGGATGGTCATTACAAGTATCGTTTTCAACTTACCAGATATCCAATTTGTTGAAGAACGACTTTTAAGAAATGCAACAGACTTAGGAAATTGTCTCCGTCCGTTCTACGGAGATCAATTAGCAGATCGATATGCATCACTTATCCATGATCATTTAACAATTGCAGCAGAACTAGTAACAGCAGCTGTTAAAGGTGATACCGCTAAAGCAGCTACTAAAGAGAAAGAATGGTATAAAAACGCAGATGATATTGCATTGTTTTTAAGTAGTATGAATCCATATTTAAACCAATCAGAAGTGAAAAAAATGTTCTACACCCATTTAAGCCTGACGAAACAAGAAGCTGTCAGCATGATTCAGAAAAAATATAAAGACGATATTACGGTATTTGACCAAATCGTTATGGAAGCATTGCAAATGTCAGATATGATTGCTAACGGTATCGTCAAACAGTTTTATCCATTATTTTATAGTCCGTATTAAATATAATTAGCTTTCTTTTACTGGTAAGTAGAGGAAAGCTTTTTTATATTTTGAAAAGTGGGCCATGGGTTTATTTTCTTTTCCATTGCTTATGATCATTGGCGCCATCGAGTTTTCATGAACAGTACAATGTACTCGTTGCAAAATCCAAGGCGAATGGCCGTTATATTGTCGTATAAGTTTCCCCATCACTTTGGTCCATAAATAATGGCGCTCCGTTAGCCAATAGTCTAATTGCGTTCGTTGGATGGGCTCAGAAATCACTTCAACAGATGCAATGAATACCTCCAGCGATTCCCCCATAGACTCCCATCTGTTTTGAAAAGTTACTACGTTACGATCAATCTTCGATGTCATATTCGCATAACGAAATGGCAGAAAACCACCAAATCTCCCTAGCTGAGCAACAATTTTGTGATTTACATCTAAGCTAAAAAAATAAACTCCTGATTTCCCTTTATGCTTCACATATGTTCGTACATTTAATTCTAAAAATGTATGAATTCCCGGAATAGGTGGCATCAACCTGCCTCTAAAATTCTTCATCGTGAAAAATATCATACTAATCCAAGCTTGATCTTCAAATGTATCAATCTCCAGATCTAATGGAACATATTGACGTATCTCTTCTGGCGAAACTGGCCAATGAAGAAAATATACATCATGCCATTCTTGCGTCATTACCCAAGGTATCCTACTCATCCAATCCCCCCTCTTAAAAGTACATGAAGTAAGTATTTACTTTGTTGATGGGTTTCAAACTGAGTTGGCGTTTTTATTAGCTACAGTTTGATTTGATGACGTCAATTGAATTACTTGCAAACACAACTTGTGAATTCGCGAGTATTTTTGTCAAGAACGTGAGTATTTGATGGGAGAACGTGAGTATTTCTCTGCAGTACGCGAGTAAAATGGGATTTCTCCTGTCGTGGGTATAAGCTGATCCGAGATTTGCTGTTATTGTTTCGCGGATGATTAGAGTGTTCTTTTTTCCCCTGATTCGGTGACGTAAATTGAACTATTTGCAAATACAATTCGCGAATCCGTGAGTATTTGATGGGAGAACGTGAGTATTTCTCTTCAGAACGCGAGTAAAATGGGATTTCTCCTGTCTCGGGTATAAGCCTGATCCGGGATTTGCTGTTATTGTTTCACAGATGATTAGAGTGTTCTTTTTTCTGATTCGGTGACGTAAATTGAACTATTTGCAAATACAATTCGCGAATCCGCGAGTATTTTTGTCGAGAACTTGAGTATTTCTCTAATCGTGAGTAAACGTTCTATTTAAAAAAATAAAAAAACGTATGAAATTAAATTTCAAACACAAAAAATAATTTCTATATCCCGCCATGAAGCGATTTTAAAATTTTGAAAATCAATTTCACACCTCAAATTTAGTTTAATTTTATGTTTTGTATTTTTGTGTAAAAAAGAATTCCACACTATACTTGGGGTAATATTCACAGTTGGAGGGAGATTTATTGATTGCTAAGCCATATTCAACACCCCATTATCTAGATGCATTATTTCGATTAATCCAAAGGCTTTCATTGACAAATTCGAAACGGCAGGATTTAGAAAATGAATATATGCGGATCAAGGCAGGAGATCTTGGAGAAAAAGTTGTAATGGATTCACTCGAACAACTTCAGTTGCCGTACAATTTTTATATCTTTCATAATCTTAACCTATTGATAGAGTCCAGAATTCAAATTGATGTATTTTTATTAACTCCATACTATATGATCATTTTTGAAGTAAAAAATATAAAAGGTGCAATCGAATTAAGGCAAAACCCAAGGCAACTTGTTCGAACATTGCAAGACGGTGAAGTACATGCTTTTAATAGTCCCGAACCACAATTGCAAGAATATGTTCATCAATTGATAAGATTTTTTGACGAATATGGGATTCATATTCCTATTTACGGAGCAATTGTTTTTCCTTTTTCATCTAGTTTTATCAAACAAACTTCTACCAATTCAACCATCTTATTAAGAAATGAGATTAAACCATTTCTACGAAAAATACCTACAAATATAGAGTATTTTACTACTAAAGAACTTGCGTATTGGAAAAACTTTTTTATTAGAAAACACAAAGAGTTTGATCCATATCCATTAATGAAGCACTATAATATCCCACGAGTAAACATTATGAATGGTGTTTTTTGCAGAGATTGCGGAAAAATAGGAATGCAAAGAATTGCTTATTATTGGTTTTGCCCACATTGCCATGGTAAAAGTTCTAACGGACATGAAACCGCAATTTATGAGTATTTAAAAATAATAAACAGCTATATTACTAATGCAGAATGCAGAGATTTTCTAAGGTTAAAAGATATAAATAAAAGCTATAGAATTCTTAAAAGTATGAATTTGAAAAAAGTAGGGAGTTATAAAAATGCTAAATATACACTGCCTGAAAATCGGCATTGATATTAGTCTACGAAGTAAATACTCGCTTTGCGAAACAACATATTAGGGTTTTTCCCTCTTTTCCCCTGATTCGATGACGTAAATTGAACTACTTGCGAATACAATTCGTATATCCGCGAGTATTTTTGCCGAGAACGTGAGTATTTACCGGGCGAACGCGAGTATTTCTCTACAGATCGTGAGTAAATTGGATTTCCCCGGTCGTGGTCGATTAGCTGATCCAGGATTTGCTATTATTATTCGCGGATGATTGGAGTATTCTTTTTTGTCCTGATTCAGTAACGTCAATTGAATTATTTTCAAATACAATTCGTATATCCGCGAGTATTTTTGCCGAGAACGTGAGTATTTACCGGGCGAACGCGAGTATTTCTCTACAGATCGTGAGTAAATTGGATTTCCCCGGTCGTGGTCGATTAGCTGATCCAGGATTTGCTGTTATTGGTTCGCGGATGATTGGAGTATTCTTTTTTTCTTGATTCGATGACGTAAATTGAACTATTTTCAAATACAATTCGTGAATCCGCGAGTATTTTTGCCGAGAACGTGAGTATTTACCGGGCGAACGCGAGTATTTCTCTACAGATCGTGAGTAAATTGGATTTCCCCGGTCGTGATCGATTAGCTGATCCAGGATTTGCTATTATTATTCGCGGATGATTGGAGTATTCTTTTTTCCTTGATTTGATGACGTAAATTGAACTACTTGCGAATACAATTCGTGAATCCGCGAGTATTTTTGCCGAGAACGTGAGTATTTACCGGGCGAACGCGAGTATTTTCCTACAAAACGCGAGTATTTTAGTTGACCTCAAAACAGAATCAAAAAAGAAAACTCCCCCAAACCAAGTGATCTAGAGGAGTTCCTTCTATATAATTTGATAAAATCTTTTCGTGTTTTCATGAAGAACGGTAGTTACTTGGTCAAAAGGTTGTTGTTTTAGTTTTGCTATTTTTTCAATACTTGCTTGGATCATTTTTGGGGTGGTCATTTGTCCAACGAAGGGTCCTGCAAATGGCCAGGGTCCATCTGTTTCAACCATCATTTGTTCGAGTGGATATTGTTGAACAAGGCTTTGGATTTCTTCTTCATAGAGAACGTCCGGTGTAATGGAAATAAAGTATCCATTAGCAATCATTCGATCTACGGTTTGTATGTCTCCTTTGAACCAATGAAAATGTGCGGCTGATACCCGATGTTTTTCTAATAAGTCACAAGCTATTTTGGCATCTTCATGGACTGCATGTAACACGATCGGCTTTTTGAGCTCTGCAGCTAGGATGATGAATTTTTCGAGTAAGTCAATATACGGTTGATAGTGAATACTGTTTTCTTGATTTAAATAATAAGGTAATCCTACTTCCCCTATAGCAATCATCTGCTCATGATTATCTTTCATCCATTGGAAAAGCTGCTTCTCCTCTATTTCTTCAAGTAATGACTGTTCTGGATGAAAGCCGAACGCCGATAAAATACGGTTGTCGTTTTTCGAAAGAGCTAAATTGGCTTTGCATGATGGGAGATCCGTCGAAACAGCAATGAGATGCGACACTTCATTTTGGTGCATTTCTTTTAAAACTAACGCTTGCTGTTCCTTTGTGTACTGATCAAAGTGAATATGTGCATCAATTATCATTTTTCCAATCCCTCATTTAATTCATCTTTTAATAAGCCAAAAATCTTCTGTTTCAGATGAAAGAATTCTTCACTGTTAAAGAGACTCTCATCTCTCGGTCTTGCAAAAGGTACTTTCAATTCTTCTTTCACCATCGTTGGGCGCTTTGTTAAAATATAGATTCGATCTGCCAAAAACAACGCTTCTTCAATACTGTGCGTGACAAATAATATGGATTTTCGATTTTCTTCCCAAACAGATAATAGCCATTTTTGCATATTGATTCTTGTAAACTCATCTAAAGCAGAGAATGGTTCATCAAGACATAATAGATTTTGTTTACTCAACATGGCTCTGATAAAAGCAACTCGTTGTTTCATCCCACCTGAAAGTTCAATTGGATAGGCATTTTCAAATTCTTCGAGCCCTACTTTTTTTAGCCACTCTTTTGCCTCTTGAATGTTAGGCTTTCCTGATAATTCTTGGACAAGCACTACATTTTCAAGAACGGTTCTCCATGGAAATAGTGAAGGCTGTTGTGGCATATAGCCGATCAATCCCCGCTCTCCATGAATCATTTTGTTATTCAAAGAAATAATGCCTTGATCTGGTTCAATGATTCCACCGATTAAGTTGAAGATTGTACTTTTTCCGCTTCCCGATGGACCAAGAAGTGCAACAAATTCCCCTTCTTCTACATGAAGTGAGATATCCCGTAAGACTCCTGTTTCAGCAAACTGTTTCTTCACATGTTCAATATTTAATAGCATTTTTCCTACCCCTCTTGCTTACCTTTTATGAATAGCTTTTCAAATACACGGATGAGGCCAAATAAGAGCACACTTAAAAACATGATTGTAAAGATGGCCACAAATACATGATCCGTGCGAAAAGAGGCTTGGGATAATGTCATATAAACGCCAATGCCTTGTTTTGCACCTAACCATTCTGAAATAACTGCGCCCATAACACTGTAAGTTGCTGAAATTTTAAGTCCTGAAAATAAAGATGGAAGTGCATTCGGCAGTTCTAATTTCCAAAACATCTGCGTTTTCGAAGCCCCTGCCATTTGCATATAGTATTTTAGCTCAGGTGGCGTGTTTTTGAAGCCATCTAATGCTGCAACAACAACTGGGAAAAAGCATACGAGCCCAATGACAATAAGCTTTGGCATCATGCCAAATCCAAACCAAATGATTAATAGTGGTGCTAAAACGATGATTGGGATGTTTTGTGATAGGATGAGCAATGGATACGTTATCTTTTGTACAATCGGTAATATATGTAGAATAACTGCTAATGCAAACCCTACTGCACTCCCAATGAACAGGCCAAGTAGAGATAATTTTGTTGTAGCCAAAATATCCACAGAGAAGCTAGGAATCGCTTTCAATCCTTCTGAAAAGATTTGTGATGGTGCTGGCAAAAGCCACGCTGGCGTATCAGTGATTCGTACAATTAGTTCCCATAGACCTAAAAGAAAGAGGAGGAGAACAATCGCCCCTCCATTGTTTCTTAACCATTTCATGATCGGTATTTCTCCGTTAAGGTATCCATTGTAATACCTGATGGTTGGTAAAGAATTTTCACTTGTGTAATGACATTGACACATCCTAGTTCAACCATTTTTTCATTCATCTTCGTAATGATATTCATCAGCTCAGAGATTTCGCCTTCCATTGTTGTTTCAAGAGGATGTACTTCGTATTTTACCCCTGATTCATCAATCACTTTAATCGCAGCATCTACAAAAGGAATCACATCTTCGTATTTTTCTGTTTTTGGTATGATTTGAACACTGATTAAAGAATTAGCCATTTTGATTTCCTCCTATTGTGGCAAAAATTCGTTTGTGAATGCTTTTTTCGCATCGAATTTGCCTTCTAATAATTTATTGTCGCTCATCCAATTTGCATAGTTTTGCCAAATTTCAAGTTTTTGCTCGCCCCATTGTTTTGCATCATCTTGATATTTATCCGCAAGCCATTGTTGACTTTTCTTCACAAGTTTTGCATTTAAATCTGGTGCAGCTTTAATTAAGATATCTGCTGCTTGGTCAGGATTTTTTATAGCATATTGATAGCCTTGAGAAGCCGCTTTCACAAAAGCCTTCACTGTTTCAGGATCGTTTTGGATCATTTTTTCATTTGTTGTTAAAACAGGTGTGTAGTAATCAAGCTTTTTACTATAGTCTGTTAAATAAATCATGTTCAATTTTTCTCCGCGAAGTTCCGCTTCTAGACCTGTCCATCCATAGTAAATCCATGCAAAATCTACATTTTTTTTGACCATTGTGAAGTAGTCAGCGTCTCCAGCATTAATAATACTTACTTTATTTACATCCGCATGTTCTTTTTTCATCAATGAATCAATGACAGCTTTTTCAACTGGTGATCCCCATCCGCCATAAGTTTTACCTTCAAAGTCTTTTGGAGTTTTAATGTTTTTAGCAATTGGTGAAGCAAATCCGGATGTATTATGCTGAATAATCGCCGCAATGGATACAAGTGGAACCCCTTGCACTCTTGCTTGTGTTAAAGATTCTTGAGCACTGACACCAAATTCTGCTTTTCCAGATGCAACCAGTTGATCTGCTCCCGTACTACCTGGTTGGATAATGTCTACATCTAAACCTTGTTCTTTAAAAAAGCCTTTTTCTTTTGCAACATACAAGCCAGTGTGGTTTGTATTAGGTGTCCAGTCTAAGACAAGTGTTACTTTTTTCAGCTCTTTCTTGCCTGTCGCCTTTTCTTTTTTATCCTTTGACTGGCAACCTGCTAATGCGAGAATCGCAACTAACAGAAACACAAATAACTTTTTCATCTTACTTTCTCCAATCTATGTTATTTAACAAGTTCTATGTAAAAAAAGAGAAAAAGAAAAACGTCCGAAACCCCTCCGGACGTTAACATTCATTCTAAAAGATAGTCGGTTACTATTCATATTATTATCTTTAGCTGATGTTCCCTCCGCTGGTGTTACCCAGTTCAGGTTCTAAGGGTCAGTATCTATCCGGATACATTCTCAGCTGGCATTACCAGCCCCCCTACATTCTTCATACATATGAACTTTTCACATTCATTATAACAAAAATATGGAATAAGCAAAGAAAGAAGTTTGGGAATAGGCGTATATAGCGGGGGTTTCAATGATTTTGTTAGATTATTATATGGAGTCTTTTTCATGAAATTTTGGCTTTAGGTAAAAAAGAATGCGTCAGTCAGCCACGAGAAACAATAACAGCAAATCACGGATCAGCTATTCGATCACGACCGGAGAAATCTTATTTACTCACGTTCTGTAGAGGAATACTCGCGTTCTCCCCGTAAATACTCACACTCTCGGCAAAAATACTCGCGGATTCGTGAATTGTATTTGCAAGTAATTCAATTTACGTCGCCGAATCTACTCCACCGAACAATAACAGCAAATCACGGATCAGCTATTCGACCACGACCGGAGAAATCTTATTTACTCACGTTCTGTAGAGGAATACTCGCGTTCTCCCCGTAAATACTCACACTCTCGGCAAAAATACTCGCGGATTCGTGAATTGTATTTGCAAGTAATTCAATACGTCGCCGAATCTACTCCAATCATTATTACGTTGGCCTCAATTTACTTAATATTTCATGCTTCAATTCCAGCATTTTTTCTTTAGAAGGATATGGATTTGTAAACGTTAATGCCATATCAATCGAAGTAAGTGCGTGATTTATTTCACCTGTTTTCAGAAGAGCTTCCGCTAAATAATACCAATAATATGGAAAGCTATTTTGCTGCAGCAATTGTTTATAATAGACAGCCACTTTTTTAAAATAGTATGGATACACATCTCTGGCAACCGTAAGATTGGTTCCATTGTAGCGGTAAACCTCTACTTTATAAGCTTCCCCAGTGTCATGCAACCAAATGGCCAATTCAAACTGACCATCTTTGCCGTACTTTCCGGGCATATCTTCCACAAATAATTTGCTATATACAACATACTTTGTGAGTAAATTAATAAATCCATAAATTTTCCACTGCAATAAAACTAGTTGTGACCATATATCGCCTATTTGCCAACCAACGACTAATGAGTTTACACCTCTAGCGGTGAGTGGGACAGCCATTAAATCTGTAATTGCATATCCCTTCCCTTTTATTTCAATCATCGGATACCAGAGATTATAAGACTTTTTCAATAGTAGCAAATAATTTTCGCCCAGGTATTCATAGGCAACGATTAATTCCTTTAATCGATCTCCATCAATGTCTGCCAATAAAATGGCTGGTCTATTGTTTGAATTTTGTAATTTTAAAATAGTGGCTGATGGTGGTAATATGCTCTCCAATAGTTGTTCAAATTCATCCATTATCTATCCACCCTTTCATGGTAGTGTATGCCGTAAATTAAGAGAAGAGATGGGAGATAGTTGATGTAAATGAATCAATTTCATAAATATATTTCTAATTAAAGAACACGAAGATTAATGTCCATTCAGTACCGCCAAAGGGGAACATTCATCCTTATGACATAAAAGCTCTTCCTTTCAAATACTTTTATTCGAAATATAACCATCCTAAAAAACCCATTAAGTTAGACTTTTTGTCCAACTTAATGGGTTCGGAAGAAATATCCGGTTTAATTTCATTGCATGTTGAGGGACCATGGAGTGAAAAACTTGCTACTTTGTTGTTTCTATCAATTGCACCTGTTGCAGAACTTTCAGGATAATTTGCAGGTGCTGCAACAAATCCAGCTCCACCTGGATTTGTTAATGTTGTGTTTCCTGCAGAAAACTAATTATAAGTCAACATACATCAAAATTATTGATAGCGAAATAACTGAAATGAAAATAGATACCAAAATAGCCATAAGTGTTTGATTCATCATTTTTTCGTATTTTTGAGCAAATACAAACACACCTGCACCAACTGGCAAAGCTGACATAATTAAGGAAACTACTGCCCATAGTGGTTCAATATCGAAAACATACATGAATAGTATGAAAGTAATAAATGGTTGAAATATTAGTTTTAAAGATACTATGACGCCAATTTCTATTTTATTAAATTCACTTTCTTTGATTAAAGTCATTTGACCTACTAACCCTAAACCGATGGCAAATAAGGCTGTTGAACCAGATGCATTTGCTAATAAATCTGAAAAAGTCCAAACTGCAGTTGGTAGGGGAATCTTAGCAATGGCCACTATTATTCCTGCTATAACTGATATTGTTAATGGACTTGTAACAACAGGTTTTATTATTTGCCATAAAATATTTAATTTTTTTTCTTGTTTATTATTATTAATTACTAAAGCTGACTCACAGACCAATAATACTATTGAGATAACAGGTATGTTATGAATTAATGTTGCTAAGGCTGCTGGGAGTGCTGCTTCACTTCCAAAAGCAGCAATAACTAAAGGAATTCCCATATAACCTGTTGTACCATAAGAAGTATTCATGCCATAAAGCGATGCAGATGAAATATCTTTTTTAAAAACCCATTTAGAAATTAAAACAGCGAGAATGAAACTTGCTAATATTCCCCCTAAATTAATCGCTATAAACTGCCAATTTACCAATTGTTCAATAGGTGCAGCAGCAGTAGCTTTGAATAATAAGGCAGGTAAAGCAATATAGAAAACAAAATTATTTAAGGTTTTGGCTCCAGATTTAGGTACCATTCCAGATGATCCGGCAATATATCCGACTGCAATTATTGCAAAAATAGGTAAGATGACATTAACAATTATGATCATAATAAGTTACTTTCAAATGCAAGATTTTGAGAAATTTCAATCAATCGATACTTTTCATTTTCCTCTACTGTAAATAAGCAGCGTTCAGCACCTTCACGTAATGTTTCATCTAAATACCCTTTTAATTCAAAATTTCCATACCGCATTCTATGATCGATAGGATAAGTCATAACCATGTCCTTCACTCCATTTCTGAATTTTTATAATTTTCATTCTATTTCATCGGCATTATCATGTAAAATGAAGAAAAGAGATTGCATCTATCACTTTTTTTGATTTCTAAACTATATATGATGGAGGATTTCAATGGATATAAAGGACTTGGAATTATTTAGATCTATCACTAATCACATGAATTTAACAAAAGCTGCAAGGGAATTAAACTATGTGCAATCCAATGTAACAAGTAGACTAGCAAAAATCGAAAAGGAAATAGGTAAAAAATTATTAACCCGTACAAACAGAGGGGTATATCTAACAACAGAGGGGAAATTATTTTCTGAATATGTAATTCGTATGATTCAGTTATATAACGAAATGATAAATACAATGCAAAACCCTGATTTGATTTCAGGTCAATTGAGTATTGGATCTACTGATATAACAACAGCATCGAGGTTGCCTTGTGTACTCGCAACATTTTTAGAGGAATCCCCTAAAGTTGAGTTTTCTTTAGTTAATGGTTCTTCGGAGGACCTCATTCAAGATGTTATGAAATATCGAATAGATGGCGCTTTTATCACAGATACAATAGACGAACCGAAATTTATTCAAGAAAAGCTAATAGAAGAAGAAGTAGTGTTGATTTCTAATAAAAGTCATCCACCAATATACTCTTTACGTGAATTAACAAAAAGTAAAATATTGGTGTTTAATTCTGGCTGCACCTATAGACGTAAAATTGAAGAATGGGTTGCTAAAGAAGGAGTAATTGTTCAAAAAGTAGTTTTTGGTACGATAGAAGGCATGATAGGGTGTGTGAAAGCGGGATTTGGAGTTGCACTAGTTTCAAAATTAATGGCAGAACAAATAAATAAGGATGCGCAACTGCAAATTCATAAAGTGCCCGAAGAATATCGTTATGTAACAACTGTGTTTATTCGTAGAAAGGACATACCAATCACAAATACGCTTGATCAATTCTTGAATATCACTCGCGACAAATTTAATCAATGCTATTAATAAATTCTTGACTTTACTTTTCTTCCTACTTCTGAGGTAAAGGATCTTTACTATTTTTAATTTTCATTTCAGAGAAGGAGCTTATTTGTAAAAGGTTATAAATAAGCTCTTTCTAATTTTCAATTGTTCACAAAAACCCCTGATATAAATCAGAGGTTTTTATACTTTTTAATTATTAACTAAAACTTTTTTACTTTTTTCTTTTGTTTGTACTTGATTTGCTAGTGTACCAAGACCCGAATTTACAGAAGTGATAGCCTTATAGGCATCTACTAGCCCATATCCATACCCATTATTGGGTGTTTGCGGATAAGTTGAATCCGTCAAAGGTGTCGCTGTAGTTATTAAAATTTGTTCCATTTCATCAACACTTAAATTTGGATTTGCTTGTTTAAGAAGTGCCGCGACACCTGATACAGCTGGTCCTGCCATTGATGTTCCGTTCCATCCACCTTCATAAACACCACCTGGTACTGATGAACGAATGTTCACACCAGGGGCTGAGATGTCAGGCTTGATTTCACCATATGGTGATGGGCCACGAAGAGAAAAGCTCGCAACTTTGTTATTGCTATCAATTGCTCCTGTTGCAAAACTTTCTGGATAGTTTGCAGGAGTTGCTACTGATCCTGGTCCACCTGGATTAGATGTGGTTGTATTTCCTGCAGAAAACTCAGGGAAAATATCTGCTGCGCGCCAATTGATCACTACGTCTCGATACCATTCGTCTAGTCCTGGTCCACCTCCCCAAGAGTTATTTACAATGTCTGGGGCCATATCAACTCGTGCATTTCCTTTTGAATCAGTTGGCGCTAATATCCACTGTGCAGCTTTTAAAAGAGCAGTATCTGATCCTCCATTTCTAGTAAAAGCTTTAACAGCGATAAATTTAGCACCCGGAGCAACACCTATTTGGTTTGTTCCGTTAGACTCACTTCCTACCATTGTTCCCATTACATGAGTCCCATGATCAACATCATCATATGGTGTTGCTTTTCCAGCTTTTGTTGCATCATACCAATTGTAACTATGTGATACAGCTCCTGTTGATGCATTATAGCCACGATATTTTGCTTTTAATGCAGGATGATCCCATTGAACACCTGTATCAATTGTTGCAACAACTATCCCTGAACCATTAATTCCTACATTCCAAGCTTCTGGGGCTTTTACTCGTTCCACATTCCACTCGATATTCGTAGCTTGAACTTGTCCATCAGGTGCCTTTTTCGTATTACTAGTTAAAGGTAACTGAAGTAACTTGCCATTCGTTAATTGGGTATTTGTCTTTGTTGTATAAAGCTGCCGCGTTTCATCTGGTAGTACACTTTCTACTTCATCAAAATTTGCCACTTTTTCAGCCACTTCTTTAGTAGCTGTAACAGCTATTCCATTGACGATAAAGAATGATTCAATATCTGTGACATTTCCTTTCTTTTCTTCTTCTTTAAGATATTGTTTGACCTTCTCCTGTGAATCATGAGAAGTTGCCTTTAAATCTGATACCACTGCTGAACGTTGTGCTATTTCCGTTTTCTTTGCTGAAAACTTATTTTCTTTTGCTATTTTCCTAGCTTCCGCAGCTACCTTTTTTGAAGCAGATTTTTCTTTGAACTTAATCAGAAATGTTATTTTTTCATCATCTTGAAATTCTTTCAGTAATCGACTACTCACTTTCTCTTTTGAAGTCTGAAGGTTAGATGTTGCTGCACTAGTTGTATTTGGACTAATAAATGCAAGTGCAAGGAGCATAGATGTTGCTAGACTAATTGCTTTAACTGAACTACTTTTCTTTTTCAAATAGTATTCCTCCCTTTTTAATATGGTGATAATTACTGTTAGAAGCTAGAAGATTGAATAATTTCCTTTCAAACAAAGAAAAACACCTTGCCTCCTTTCCTAAAAGCTAGGTAAACAGATTCAAAGGTGCTAAAATTTTCTAGATGTAATACATATTATAAATTATAAATGATTGAATTTTTTTACTAATAATGTAGAATTTTATCGATAATTTCAAATTAGTATTATTATCCTGAATAATTATCAAAATTAAATAACAGATTATAAATTTAAAAACGTTTAAACCATTGATATTATTAAGATCGTAATTAACTCGAATAATTCAGATAAAAACTAGATAATACATCATATGTAAAAACAGATATTTTCACCTATACCATGTGGTCGAACTTTGTAGTTTAAGTATTGTTGCGAGAAAATTTCTATTTAAATAGAAGTAAACTAGAATAACAAACATATTTCTAAATTTCATGTCAAAAAAGTTTAAGTATGCATATTTTGGTTAAAACTGAATATGGAGGATGATGATGAGAAGTTTCTGTATGAGAAGTCTCTGGAAGCGAATGAGATTGGACTTTTTTGATGCAGTGATATGGATTTATGGGAGTTGTCTTGCATTATTGTTTATTGTTCTATTTTCGTTTTTCTGGAGTGGTATTTAGATTTTCAATGATTGTGTATTTAGTATTATTTTTTTATTTTTAGTGATAAATTGTTTTATGCTGAGCATATTATTTTTATTGTGTGAATAAGAATTTCGAAAAAGTGTGAGTAAAAACAATACTGCTACTTGAGTATGGATATGCCGAAAGCACCTAGTCATTTACAAAGATGAATAGGTGCTTTCTATAGGTATTGCTTATTCAACTTTTGGATCCTCCATAGATTTTAACTCTTTTGCTAATCTGTAAAATAATTCTTCGTCACGTGCAGCTAATGCTTGATCAATTAACCGTAAGCGATTGCAATCTTCAAGTTCTTCAATTAGTAAATCGATGTCTGATGGTGCACTCAATAACTGTTCTCCTCGCTTCAATTCAAGTTCATCTAAGATGAGTTCGAGATGATCATGAATATTTGAAACTAGTAGCAATTGATATAATGGTAAACGAATAAAACGGCTGCCTTTTTGGAAAACAAACACTTCGGATAAATTTTCAATTTGTAATGAAGTTAAATTAATCACAATTTCTTTTCCTTCTACAGGGATGAAATGGAATAGTTCTTCGTCCTTTATAATAGAGAAGTATTGATAGGCAAAAACCATTTTTAGTCGCGCTCCATCTCGTTTCGTGTAGAATGGTTCCATTCTTTTTACTTCTAACATGAAAGCCCCCTCCTTTGAAGGAATATTCTGATTATTAATATAATATCACGGAATACCGTTTATTGACACAAAAATATTTGTCGTCTTTTCTGAACTCTTCCCTAATTTTCATCAAATTAGCACAATGTAAAAAGGCTTTCTAGTGAAATATTTCCTTTTACATTTACGGATAGCATCAAAAAGTTTTATAATGAAAGGAAAGTTTTTTTTGCAGGAGCGAATGGTATGAATACGAATATTTCTGATATCGCCAAAAGTTACGAGGATTTTATTCGTAATCAAATGGCTCAAATTGGTTTAAATCTTCATGCTTCAAATCCTGAAGATGAAGAACTAGTGCGACGTGCTGCATTTTTAGCTCGCCATAACTATGTGAAAATAAGTGCTTATAGTGAAGAACGAAATGTTATTTCTTTCGTGGTACAAGATGCGTCTCCTACGAATGTTATATTCCATATTAATGCTGGCAATCTTACGTGTGATTGCCCAAAGGAAAATTGGTGCCGTCATAAACTGGCGGCTTTGTTTGTTCTATATCAATATATTGATTCTTTAGCTACATGGCTTGAAAATTTCCGTTCGAAAAAGGCTACTCAAATGAGCTTGATAAAAGAAGAGAGATCCCCCGAAACATGGTTGCGTCTTGTGCAAAATGTCTACAAAGTCAATTTATATAGCCAACCTGTGCTGAATCCTTATTTAGTTGAGAGTATTTTTGCGGATATGCAACGACAAGTTTTCCAACATACACCTCTTGAACGTGAATGGCAAAGTTTGTATAAACTATTTACTCATATGGCTCTGTTATCTCATACTTGGAAGCATTTAAATCCAACCTCAGAGTCTTATAAAACCTATTTTAATAATTTTATCGAACACGAAGCTGAGAAAGTAAAAGAACATATTCGATTAACTTCTTCAAAATCACGTCTCTTTGCGACAGATCCTTTTTATGATACATTGCAAAAAATTGTTAATTATTTTCTGTTACACCAAACTGGGTACTTTGAACAACGGTTATATATTTATACTTTATTCTGGGAATCAATGTTCAATGAAAAATCTCGCCGTGAATCAGAATTAGCATTTATCAAAAATGACCGTCATATTGAAGAAGATGTTAAAATTGCGAGTATTGAATCCATGTTCTTTATTATGTTAAAAAAGTATGATGAGCTTGAACAAGAATTAGCAAGTATGAATGAAGCGGATATGCTAGTCTGGATGGATTTAGCACGTTTCGCTGATCGAAATGAAGATCACAAAGCTCTTTCAATGATTATCCGTGCAATGCTACCTTGTTTAGATTCTTTTATTAATACATGGTTATCTACTCGGTATCGATCAGCCTTTGTGAACGCTTTCAATAAACTATGTTCGAAAATTGATCTTCATGACGAGGAAGCTGAAGTTTTATTTTCAGCATCTGGGATGTATGGAATGCAGCCTTATTCACTATTTTTAATTGAGCGAGGACGCTATTTGGAATGGACTGCTCTCCATCATCGCTTTCCCTCTTCACTTGCCTATTTAGAATTATGTGGGTTAAAAACTGTTCTAGAAGAAAAACCCGAAGCTCTTTTACCGTTATATCACGCACTTGCTATGTCTGAACTTGCCCAAAAATCAAGACAACACTATAAACAAGCTGTACGTGTTTGGAAAAAAATGAAATCTGCTGCTAAAAAGAGTGGGAAAAACGAATTTTGGAATAATTATGTTGATCAAACTAGACAACAGTATAAGCGTCTCCGTGCATTACAAGAAGAAATTGAGAAAGGAAACTTGAAGCTATGACAATCAATGCAAAAGTACCCGACACCTTTTTGAAGTCCATTCAACTCGACATTGAAACTGAAACGGGACAATCTTTTTCTTTGCAAGCTCACGAGCAAAATGGTGAGCCCATGCTTGTGAATGAATGGCTCTCTTTTCTTTTCTTTCAATATGAGCCAGCCTTTTATGGTTTAACGGCAAATCATTCGTCACACCATATTTCTCTAACACCACTCGAAATGGTCGAGTTGTTTTCAAAAGAACAAAAGCATCCATTTATTAATTATGTGGGGATAGATGAAAATTCAAGCAATTGGCTAGAAGCCGCTACAACTGCTTCTACATATTGGTATAGTAAAGATTTATGGAATCATATTAAGATGAGCAAAGAAAATTTTACGATAGAATTACCAATCGATGATTTAACAAAAAAACTAATGCAAATGGCTTTAACACAGAAATTGATAGAAGCAGGCCTAACCTTTAATGATCTTCCTACTTTACTACCTTTCTTCCGTAATGGCGGTTGGCCTATTCAATCAAAAACTGTAGATGATGAGATTTATGTTGGATTACGTCTTCGAGAACCAATGGAAAATCAAGATGAATGGATTCTTGAAACAGTGATTCGAAGTAAAAAGAGTGTTAATTTTTGGGCTCCTCCTATGAGAAAACGTACACTACAAATTGAACATGCACTTCCTGATAAATGGAAGCACCATGCAACGGGCATTCAACAATTACAACAACAAATGGTTGAATTATTGCGTACACAAGATTATATGCAAAATATCGATCCAAATAACTTTCTTTCTCTACATTTAAAGGATCCTGATGTACGTGAATTTTTGCGTTCGGATTTTATACGTTTACAAGCACTAGGTTTTGAAATTGTCCTTCCGGCATGGCTAAGGGATCTAAAAGATTCTCGTGTTAAAGTTCGCGCTAGCGCAAGTACAGCATCCAATTATAAATCTGCTGCTGGTCTACAGGAAATTTTAACATTTGATTGGAAGCTTTCTTTAAATGGACAAGATATATCCATTGAAGAATTTCAACAAATGGTGAATGATAATCGTGAATTCATCCGAGCAGGTACTGAGTGGGTTCGTGTCGATGTTGCATGGATGCAAGAAATCCGTAAATTAATGGAAAAAGCGGAAAATGAAAATTGGACAGTTCGTGATCTATTATTCCAAGAATTGCCGGAAGAATTTATCATTCCTGACGAAGAAGAGGATGACGAAAATCATGATGATCCTATCTTCCAATTTGAAATGCAAAAGTCATTACGTGACTATGTACAAAAATTGATCGATAAAAAAGGACTACCATCTGTGCAGGCTTCTGATCGATTACAAGCTACTTTGCGCCCTTATCAACAAGAGGGATTTGAATGGCTTGTTTTTATGCGTGAACAACGTTTTGGTGCTTGTCTAGCTGATGATATGGGTCTTGGAAAAACTGTTCAGCTAATCTCATATCTATTACATGTTTATGATCAGGATATAGATGCACCACCTACATTAATCATTTGCCCAACTTCTGTACTTGGGAACTGGCAAAAGGAACTAGAACGATTTGCACCATCTTTGAAAGTTTATTTGCACTATGGCTCTAATCGTTTAAAAAACGAAGCATTCGATGCTTATATTGATAAGGAAAAACCACAAATTGTGCTATCTACTTATGGAACCATTACGCAAGATGTAGAAATGCTTGAACATCATAAATGGGCAAATATTACGCTTGATGAAGCTCAAAATATCAAGAATATGCATACAAAACAATCAAAGGCAATCCGTAAATTACATGGTGGGCACCATATTGCCTTAACCGGTACTCCCGTAGAAAACCGGTTATCTGAGTTGTGGGCAATTTTCGACTTTATCTATAGAGGCTATCTTGGTAGTTTCTCACGTTTCCAAGAAGAATATATAGCACCGATTGAACGCGATGAATCAGAAAACCATAAAAATCGTTTACGTAAGAAAATTCAACCGTTCTTATTACGACGTACAAAACAAGATCCTGCTCTTATGCTCAATCTTCCAGATAAACTTGAACAACGTGAATACTGCCCACTAACAGAAGAACAAGCAGTTCTATATGAAAGTTTTATCCAAGAAACCATGCACAGATTAGAAACATTATCAGGCTTTGAGCGAAAAGGTCTTATTTTGAAAATGCTTAATAAGTTAAAACAACTATGTAATCATCCTGCTCTATATTTAAAGGAACCGTTTGAGAATGCTGAAGATATGTTAAGCCGTTCTGAAAAACTAGATCGTATCGTAACACTTGCTGCTGATATTGCGAATAATCAGGAACAATGCCTAATCTTCACACAATATATTGGCATGGGTCACCTTTTACAACACTGTCTCTCTGAGTTATATGATATTGATGTACCGTTTTTAACAGGTAGTATGCCAAAACAACAGCGTGACTATTTCGTGGAGTCCTTTCAAAATGGAGAATTTCCAATTTTCATCCTGTCTCTAAAAGCAGGTGGAACAGGTTTGAATTTAACGGCGGCTAATCATGTTCTTCATGCTGATCGTTGGTGGAATCCAGCTGTTGAAAATCAAGCTACAGACCGAGCATATCGAATCGGTCAAACACAATTTGTACATGTTCATAAATTCATCACAACAGGTACTGTAGAAGAGAAAATTGATGCTTTACTTACAGAAAAGCAAGCATTATCTGAAGAACTCATTCAGTCTAGCCAATGGATTACTGAATTAAAAGACGAAGAAATTATGGATTTATTATCTTTTAGTTTTTAGTTAGTATATATATGCTATTGAATGAAGTGGAATTTGAATGAACTTCGATGAATGAACCTTTTCGAGGATTCTACGCTAATTCCACTTCAACTAAGATGCCCAAAAGTTTTGCTTTTTTGCTTTTTCAGTGGTCACACGTAAATCCCAGAGGAGCACCCAAAACGTAGATTAACTTTTTCTAAAGTTTAAAGAAAAATTGCTCTCCTTGAAATTGGGAAGAGCAATTTTTTAACCAATTAAATAACTACTTTTCTTATTAAATCATACTTATTGGACAACCTCTTTAATCTATTGTCAATATTCCATTCTTTTTAGTGGATACTATATGTACAGATAAAGCCATGCTTCGATGACTTCATCCGCTGTCTTCCCCATAGACAGTTTTAAAACACGCTTTTCAACTTTTTTACTTCCCCAAGAATTTCTATTCCCTTTTACAAATTATACAGCCTTCCCCATTTAATTGTTTTATTCGTTATGTACGCTGTACACAACGAATTATTAACAGCGATTCTGAATTGTTCCACTGGATGATCCTGGTTTATTTTATTTGGACCAATTCATCAAACCTATTGGTGCGGTCTTTCCAATAGGACAGCTGTTCGGTATAATTGCAACCTTGCAACCGATATTCCATTTGAACCTTGTAGTCAGTCTACCAGAGGCTTTACCTTTTTCCACTGATAAAAAAGTTATACCATAGGTAATCCTTCTGCCTCTTCTTTTGGTAGAACAAAGCCTGCCGGCACTTCTTGAGCTTGCTCAGAGGTTGTTTGTAACATTGTTGAATTTTTTTGTTCGGATGGTTGCACCTGTTTTGATGTTTTTTCTTCGCGTTCTTTTAATGCTAAGAAACGTACTTCATCTGCAATTACTTCAACAACATAAACTCTTTTTCCATCATCACGTTGATAGGATCTTGATTGTAGTCGGCCACCAACCCCAATTAATGAACCTTTTCCACAATATTTCACTACATTTGTAGCGAGTTTCCCCCATACAGAACATGAAACAAAATCAGCATCTATGTCACCATTGGCATTTTTGAAGTTTCGATTGATTGCAATTATAAAATTTGTTTGTACCCTCCCTTCTGATAATTGACGTAATTCAGGATTCTTTGTAATCCTCCCGACAAGGGCAACTTGATTCAATCCATCACCTCCTTCCATTTGAATTATCTATATCATAATTACCTTTAAAATTTTATGCAAAACAGAGAAATGGAGGTTTTAAGCATGTTTGTATATACAAAATTTATTTTTGAAAACAGCCTATTTTGGATAAATTGCGTCGTATAGGTATTTCCTTATTTTTCAAAATCATGCGAAATGTTTTTTTAGCTGTTTTTTAATATGTTATAATTACCGTACGAAATTCGTCGAAAGATAGGTGATAAATTTACGTGAAGACTTTTAAAATGTTGTCGTTAGAACTATTAAAAGATGAACAATTAATATCCTATCCACTTACAGATGGAATTATTATTAACCAAGAGAACAGCCATAAATCTTGGATTTTAGAAATGTATATGGATCGACAATACGCTTCAGATTTTGCTCCATATTTAGGAACTGATACGATATTAAATGTTCGTGCAGTAATTTCTTATCCAGACAATGAACCTGCTTCTTTCAGGGCTGTAGTGCAAGACATTGTTGAAATGTCTGAAGAAAATCATGTATCGGTATTATTAAAAGGCACATTAAATTCTATTCGTCGTCAATATGCAGAACAATTGTTATTAGAACTCGTTGAAGAAGGATTTACTGGAGATGCACTGCTTGAAAAATTCAAAGAAGATATGCGTACTAGACCAAGCTTAAAAAACGCTGTCAATCAGAATCATTCTATTTAGATTTCCATTCAGCAAAAAAAAAAACGGCATACCCTCCTGGATATGCCGAGCTTTATTATTTATTGTCATCTCTATCGTGAGGAATATAATGTCCATTTCCTACAGTATTATCAATGACAGTGTTATCAGTTGTTCTTTTGCTAGTTCCTGGTGTCATGTTATTGACACCCTCTTCGACAGTCCCAGTAACATCATTAACGCCACGTTCTACAGCATTAACGCCTTTGTTTACACCTCTTTCAACATCTGTAACACCGTTATTGACGGCATTATTGACACCATCATTTGTAATGCCATCGTCCGTAGCACCGGTATTGACATGTCTATTCACGTCCTCCATTGGTGTTTCCGTACGAGTTGGCTCAATTGCCTTATTGGTATTACACCCAACTAATACAAGTGCTGAAAAAAGTAAGATAGCAGCTGACTGCTTCCACATTTTTGTTTCCTCCTTCCACCTTTAATTTGACCATCACACTGTGTGCGATTTAAAAGTAGCATGTGCTGAAAAAGTGAAACTATCCTTTGAATAAAAAACCAGCCTGATTGATCGAATGGTTTCTACAGTTGTGGAAATAATAAAAGAGCACTCCAATGAATTGAAGTGCTCTTTCAAATTTCGTTAATTAGTTGTCTTCATTTTGTTGATTTGGCCCGATCGCAAATAGGATATCAGCCTCACTTACAAGTTCTCCATCAACTGTGACTTTGCCATGTCCTTTTCCCATTACGCCACGAAGTTTTACAAATTCTACTTCGATGTTAAGTTGGTCGCCAGGAATTACTTGACGTTTAAAACGAGCATTATCAACACCTGTTAGGAACGCTAAGTGTCCTTTGAATTTTTCAGATTTTAAGAGTGCTACGCCACCTACTTGTGCCATTGCTTCAATAATTAGCACGCCTGGCATTACAGGATAGCCTGGAAAATGACCTGTGAAGAATGGTTCGTTAATCGTAACATTCTTTATCCCTACAGCACGTTTTCCCTCTTCTACCTCCGTAATACGATCCACTAAAAGAAATGGATAGCGATGTGGTAATATTTGTTGAATTTGATCTGCGGTTAACATACTATATCCTCCTATTGTAAATTGAAAACCCTAGTTGTTCTGTACTCCATTCATAATATCTAATACATGATTCCATGTTGCTGGATTTAGAACGTTAAACGGATTTCCATTGCCCATTACACCGTACCCAATCATAGAGCCTGTGATTGCAGCTATGACAAGTAAAACAACAACAATGATGATTCTGAGTCCGATTGAAAATTCACCTGTTGACATCCACTTTCTTCCCAAGCGATCATCTGCTGCTTCTCTATTTTGTTTTACTTCCTTACGAGTACGTCGCTGTGGAGTCGAGTTATCAGTTTTCGGATCAGTTGTGTTATTTGTCATTACTTGTTCTCCTCTATTAACAATTACTTATCTTATACCATTAATTAGTCCCATCATTTGATCGGCTAACGTTATTGTTCTTGAATTAAATTGATAGGAACGTTGTGTGTTAATAAGATCTGTCATTTCTTTTGAAATATCAACATTCGATAATTCAAGGCCACCATTTTGCATTGCTACTTGATTTCTGTTTGCACCTTGTAAGTTTTGTAACACTGTTCCTTGTGCTACACCTAGTTGATTAAAATTGTTCGGTAAACCAATATACGTATCTGAAATATGCTCCATTAATTGTGGCTTTTGGATCTCAGTAACACCTATTTCAATTTTAGCGTTTGTATTATCATTATACTTAACATTTAATGTTCCGTCTGCTGTCACGGCAAAGTCTTTTGCACCATCTTTTAATATAATAGCATTACCATTGGCATCTGCAACTGGATATCCATCTGAATTTACGAGCATTGTATTACCGTTTTTAAGTGGTGATAAGTAGAAATCTCCTTGGCGGGTAAACACTGTTTTTGTACCGTTTTTGCCATCTGGCATTAAAATATTAAAATACTGTTTTGCTTTTGTGAATGTGAAATCAAGTGAGCGGTTTGTTTGTTGAATGCTACCTTGTTTCCAATTTGTCTGTGCTTGCGCAAGACGAGCACCTACCCCAATACGAATTCCAAGTGGTGATTGACGTTTCACTTTATCTAATTTGTCATTTTCAAATTGTTGATAGAGTAATTCGTTGAACTGGGTTTCTTTAGCTTTGAAGCCATGTGTATTACTATTCGCCATGTTATTACCAATTACATCTAACTGTTCTTGAAGTTGAGACATTGTATTTGCTGCAGAAATCATGGTTCGTAACATCTAGTATACCTCCTAAGTATCCCAAAAATACTAATATCAATCTCCCTCAGCTCAATTGCTTCCATATATTGAATTTGTGCATACATCATTCAATATATGTAACAATGACTGTTCGGAGTTAATAACTTCTTTCAAAAAGTGTCAACACACATGATGAAAGTTAGCAAAATTAATTATATTCATCTCTTTTAAGCTAAAGAAGAAGAAAACAAAAACTTACATGCTATTAGACTCTATACTTTTCCAATTTCATTTACGGCTTTGTCCATGCTTCTATCATATGCTTGAAGTATTTTTTGATTGGCTTCGAAAGCTCTGTAAGCAGTCATCATATCTGTCATTGTTTTAGCTGCATCCACGTTCGAACGTTCAATATATCCTTGCTTTGTTGAAAAACTAACATTGTTTATACCGTAAGCTGACGGGAGGTTTTTTCCATCACTTGTGTAAAACAGGCCAGTATCACGTTTTGCTAATGTATCAGGTTGTGCAGAATAAGATACACCAATTTTTGCTATTTGTTTGTCATTTTCCATAATGGAACCGTCTTCAGTAACTTGGAAATCATCATTTTTCAATGTAATTTTCTTCCCTTGATCTGAGAGAACATAAAATCCTTGTGCATTAACTAAATTACCAGCTGCATCTAATGTAAAATTCCCATTACGAGTGTACGCTTCTCCACCTGCTGGATTTTGTAGACGATAGAAAATTGCTCCTGCTTTCCCCGTTTCCTTATTGATTGGTAGATTACCATTTACTAAGGCAAGGTCTGTAGGTAATTCTGTTGCCGTAAGTTGGCCTTGGGAATAATCAGGTAATGTTTCTTGCATATAAACACCTGTGCCAAGTGCTCCTATTTGCTTTACTGAACTTCCTTCAAAACCACTTTCAAGATTTGCAGGACCGCTTTTTGTAATACGGGATAAAAGCATATTTGGAAATGATCGAATTGTCGATTGATCTGCTTTATATCCTGGTGTATTTGCATTTGCAATATTGTTCGATAAAAGTTCTGTGCGACGTTGTTCAGTTATCATACCGGAAGCAACCGTATAAAATCCACGAAACATCCTTTACACCCTTTCAATTATAAAAATAAACAGTAGCTTTTTATGCATTTCGATCGTTAAAAAAGGAAAACAAAAATCTATTAAAAATTGTTCATCCTTCTATTATTTCGGCTATAATTTACGACGTTTTGGTGCTTTATCAATATTTTCTAACATAATGCCTGTCCCTTCGGCTACACAGTTCATAGGATTATCTGCGATAAAGACAGGTACTCTTAATTCATTTGTTAGTAAATGATCTAAACCATGTAATAATGCACCTCCGCCAGTGACCATTACACCACGATCAATGATGTCTGCTGATAGCTCTGGTGGTGTTTTTTCAAGTACATTTTTAGCAGATTGTACGATTAAAGCAATTGATTCACGTAATGCCTTTTCAATTTCATGAGAATGAATTTCAATCGTTCTTGGTAAACCTGTAACTAAATCTCGACCACGAATCTCCATTTTCTCATCTCGTTCTTCTGGATAAACAGTACCAATTGTTATTTTAATATTTTCCGCAGTACGTTCCCCAATTAATAGCTTGTACTGTTTTTTAATGTATTGAAGGATATCATTATCAAATACATCTCCAGCAATTTTAATGGATTCTGATGTTACAATGTCACCCATTGATAGTACAGCAACATCTGTTGTTCCACCACCGATATCAATAACCATATTACCGCTTGGTTGGAAAATATCCATGCCTGCTCCTATAGCTGCTACTTTCGGTTCTTCTTCTAGGTATACATTACGACCACCGGATTTTTCGGCTGCTTCACGAATTGCTTTTTGTTCTACACTTGTAATATTTGTAGGGCAACAAATTAAAATACGTGGCTTAGACATAAAGCCTGAAATATTTAACTTATTGATAAAATATCTAAGCATTGATTCAGTTACGTCAAAGTCAGCAATTACTCCATCTTTTAAAGGGCGGATCGCAACAATATTTCCTGGCGTTCTACCTACCATTTTGCGAGCTTCTTCACCAACTGCTAATACCTTACTTGTATTTTTATCAATAGCAACAACAGATGGTTCATTCAGTACGATACCTTTACCTTTTAAATGAATTAGAACATTTGCTGTTCCTAAATCAATTCCTATGTCTTTAGAAAACATATCTGTTTTCCCCTTTCTTCATACCTCAATAATCATCATAAAATATATATGTATCTAGAATATTTTAACATAGCAAAGAGTTAATTACATCTAATTATTTCAACGATTCCTAGGCAATTTAGGTTATAAAAAGAGACTTTTTACACAATACTTTTATCATTATTCCATAAAATTTACTCTTTTAAACTTAACATTGTTAATCTGTTGATTTTCTATCAATTACACTACAATTTCACACAACTGTGTTCTGCTGACACTCACATTCGATCTCTTATTTCGTTACCATCAAGACTATAAATGAACTTGAATGAACATAGTACGAAAGAAATACCAAGTTTTTCGAAGCTTTATCACTATTCTAAAAAAACAACAATATATCCATTAGTAATCTTTATATTTATTCTTTTAAAATAAAAGATAGAAAAAACACCCTCGCTAATCATTATGCGAAGGTGTCTTTTTTTCTGCATTACGTGTTAGCCATTTTTGGCGTGTTGCTTCTCCACCCCTAATATGACGGATGGATTTGTGATAAGCTAAAATTTCGCTTACCTCTTTCGCTAATTCCTCGTTTACCTGAGATAACCTCTCGGTGAGATCCTTATGAATGGTACTCTTAGAGTAACCGGTTTTTTGCGCTAAGGCTCTCACAGTTTGTTGCGATTCTTTAAGCATAAAACCAAGTTTTAGACATCGATTTCGAATATGTTCGTGCACATTCTCTTCCTTTCCACAATGTACGAACGTTTCTTCACCTTATGTCTAAAACCGTTTACTTAGAACCAACAGCAAGGAATTATCTAAAATGCCAGTAAACTTTTTGGGTTGATGTGTTTACCTTCTTGCATTACTTCAAAATAAAGATGCGTACCAGCAGTTGGATTAAATTCATTTGAGATCGCTTTTCCAAGTTTTTGTCCTTGGTCTACTTTATCCCCTTTTTTAACATCAATTTCACCGACTGAGCTGTATTTTGTAGTCATACCATTAGGATGAGATATAGTAATCTCGTTCCCTATGAATGGGTCATTCTTTACTTCTTCAACTGTTCCACTAAGGGCAGCAAGAACATCGAAGCTTTCTCCTTTTACTGCAATGGAAATACCATCACTTGTAGTAAAGGTTTGGTTAAATACGAGTAATGCTCCTTCTCTTGCTTCTTCACTTGCTTCAACATCATAGTAGTCCTGTAATACTTTTGCATCTTTTAAGAGTGCTTCTTTAAATGGGTACTTCATGGATTCGGCAGTTGCGTTTGTTTCAACAGTGGCACTATCAGTATTATTACTAGCTGTTAAATTACTAGTACCTGTCTCTTTAGGAGAGTTCGTTAATGCTGAGTATCCCCAAACACCTGCAACTAAAAGAATTGAAAAACTTGCGTAAATTACTGGCCAGAACCAGCGTTGTTTTGTAACATTTGATTTTTGTGGAGTAGGTTTTTGCTTATTTTCCTCTCTCATTTTCATCACCTCATTTGCTATTGTTGTCAATAGCTTGAGAGTTTAAACATAGAGAAGAAGATTTTTTTAGTTTTTCTATTTTTACTTGTTGATAGAAATGATGTAAGATCTCTTTTGCATTAGCCCCCTTTTCTGCAAGTGCCTTGGCACCGTATTGGCTCATTCCTACACCATGACCATATCCTGTTGTTGTTACTTGAATCATTTTCTTATTTGCATTCCATTTAATAATGAAATCAGTAGATGCTAGTTGCAGTTTTTCTCGCACTTCTCTACCTGACCATTTGTAGTCTCCTGTTTTAATTGTTTCGACCCTACCAGAATTATTGCGATAAATTTTCACATTTTGTATCTGTTCTTTCGTCCATTGTTCGTTGAATATTGAATTCCACTGTTGTAACGTAAAACTATAATTTGTGTGGTATCTTGGTGATTCTTTTTCATTTGATGGGACGGAAACTGATTGTAAGTAAGGGATAGATTGTCCACTATAACTTTTTGCACTTTCAGTATGTCCATTACTTGTTGAGAAGAACATAGCTGTAATTAGTTCATCCTTATAAACTAATACTTGTCCTTTTGTTCCTTGTACAGCTTTACGAATTTTCTTTTCGTTTTTCTCAAAGCTTGTCCCCCAATCTTTTCTTCTTTGATCTTCATCTGCAAAGGCTTGAGCAGAAACATTAGGTTCTATGGCATTTTCACCAAAATTCGTTCGTTTTAAGGCGAACGTGCGCGAAGCGATAGCTTGTGCTTTAAGAGCTTCTAAATTGAAGGAAGCGGGCATTTCTGCTGCTACAACGCCAACAAGATACTCTTCAAGCGAATACTTTTTACCTTTTCCTTGAATTGATATTTGAATATCACATTCTTCATCATTTGTCTTTGTTTCCTCTGAATTTTTTGCTGCAATACTTGAAGTTGGTACTGCTTTTGATTCTTTGTACTTCGTGACTACTGTTGGCAATATGAATAAGACGACAATAATAAGTAGAATATATAGATGTATTTTTTTCATATTCAAGAATATGTACAGAAATAAGTAAATATGCTATATCATAACCTTAAATATTTTTAACTAATTGAATCAAATCTGACTTTGTTAAATAGGAATTATCTAATGTTCATGGCGCCTTCCACATCTTCTTGTCACTCCTGTGGGACTAAAACTATAGGATAAATATATAAATTTTTGCACATAAAAACCCACTGCATACATAAGTATGTAATGGGTTAAAAGTTTCGTTTACTTTTCGTTAGCACAATTAGTTTGTTTGAAGCTCTTTTTCGAAAACTTCTTCAGAAGAAATACGTTCGATATCAGCACCTAGAGCTGCCAGTTTCTTATGGAAATCGACATAACCTCTGTCTAGATGTCGAAGCTCAGAAACACGTGTAACTCCTTCTGCGACTAATCCAGCAAGAATTAATGCTGCTGCTGCACGTAAATCAGTTGCAGCAACTTCTGCACCTTGTAATTTACATGGACCATCTACAATTACGGAACGTCCGTCAATTTTAGCATTAGCATTCATACGACGAAATTCTTCTACATGCATAAACCGATTCTCGAACACGGTTTCCGTAATCACACTTGCACCTTGAGCTACAAGCATTAAAGACATCATTTGGGATTGCATATCAGTTGGGAAACCAGGATGTGGCATTGTTTTTACATCTACTGCTTTTAATGGATGCATTGCACGAACACGTAAACCTGCATTTTCTTCTTCAATCTCAACGCCCATTTCGCGCATTTTAGCAATAAGAGCTGTCATATGTTCTGGTACCGCATTTTCAATTAAGACATCTCCACCTGTAATTGCTGCTGCAACCATAAATGTACCTGCTTCAATTCGATCAGGAATAATTGAATGTGTTGTGCCATATAATTTCTCAACACCTTCTACTCGAATGGTATCTGTGCCGGCACCTACCACTTTGCCGCCCATTTCATTTATAAAGTTTGCTAAATCAACAATTTCAGGTTCCTTTGCCGCATTTTCAATAATTGTTGTACCTTCCGCAAGGGCAGCTCCTGTAAGGATGTTTTCTGTAGCACCTACACTTGGGAAATCTAGATAAATTTTAGCACCTTTCAATCGACCTTCAGTTGATGCTTCTACATAACCATGTCCTGTAGAAATTTTCGCCCCCATTAACTCAAAGCCTTTTAAATGTTGGTCAATTGGTCGAGATCCAATTGCACAGCCACCTGGCATAGCAACACGTGCATAACCATTACGTGCTAAAAGTGGTCCCATAACTAAAATGGAAGCACGCATTTTACGTACATATTCAAATTGAGCTTCAGAAGATAATTGTCCTGATGCATCAATTTCCACTATATTTTCTTTAGAGGAGAATGTTAAATGTACATTTAAACTTTTTAACACCTCATCAATGGTATATACATCCGCCAAGTTCGGCACATTTTTTATTATATTTTTTCCTTCAGATGCTAATAATGATGCTGCAAGAACTGGTAGAACTGCATTTTTTGCTCCTTCTACTTTTACATTTCCGTGTAAAACCTTGCCGCCTTTTACAACAATTTTCTCCACAATATGTCCCTCCGAACTTATTCTAAATAAAATCTTTTATATTTCAGTCCATAAAATTCAATGTGTTTATTTATTTAATACCAATAATTAGTAACAAAGCAACTTACATAATACCTTTTTTTCATGATGTTGACAAGAACCGATTACACTATTTTAGTTTTCTACGAATAAATAACTATAGTAATACTATATTACGTCAAAATGCTAGAAATGTGTTATAAAATTTCCATTTCTATTGTCATCATAGGTCCCCAAGCTTTTTGAAAAATAAACAAGTTTCAACAAATTATTTCCTGGGTAATGGTTACTCTATATGCAAAAGGAATAATGTCGAACCTTCAATACATATGTTTTTTGAAATGGTTAAAATCACATATCTCTATTGTAATATAAATCGTACCTGAGTACTGAACAATATAATAAGGTTTGTACACTAAGTTTGTGCCATTATTTCTTTTGCATACAGAATACATTTAATTAAATAAAAATGGTAATTGTCTTGACCATGTTGTAAAAGTAATGAAAAAATTTGATACTGTTGATCCAATTGCAATACTTAATAGTATAAATAAAAGCTGAATTTGAAAAACATGATTTTTCTTAAAAACTTTTTCATACATTAAAGCTTGTAATGCATAAAATGTTATCCCTATGAAGAAAATATGAGACACAATACCAATTAGTGCATTCTGTCCAATTAAAGATGATACGGAATCCATCCTTTCCCTCCATTTCCATTTTTAAAAAGCGAGCAGAAAAGTCATTCTGCTCGCTTTAAAATTAACAACCTATTACTTAGATGTTACCCTCTTTAACGTTGATACGATTCATTGCGCGTTTTAAAGATAATTCTGCGCGTTTGAAATCAATGTTATCTTGCTTACTTTGAAGTCGTTGTTCTGCACGTTTAACAGCTTCTTTTGCGCGAGCAATGTCGATATTATCGGCAAGTTCTGCAGAAGGAGTTAAGATTGTAACTTTATCGGGACGAATCTCAACAAAGCCACCGCTTACTGCTACAACTTCAGTGTTGTTGTCTTTCTTTAAACGAACAGCACTAACTGCTAAAGGAGCAACTGTTGGAATATGTCCAGGCAGAATCCCCATTTCACCAGTTATAGTTTTCACAATAACCATGCTAACTTCTGAATCGTATACTGGGCCGTCGGGAGTGACAATGTTGACTACAGTCGTCTTCATATTTTTTCCTCCAAGTCCCTAGTATTAAAGTTCTACGCCCATATCTTTTGCTTTCGCAATAACTTCTTCGATAGGACCTACAAGACGGAATGCATCTTCAGGTAATTTATCGTATTTACCTTCAAGAATTTCTTTGAAACCACGAACTGTATCTTTTACATGTACGTATGATCCTGGTTGACCAGTAAATTGTTCAGCTACGTGGAAGTTTTGTGATAAGAAGAATTGAACACGACGAGCACGTGCTACAGTCAATTTATCTTCATCAGATAATTCATCCATACCTAAGATAGCGATGATATCTTGTAATTCATGGTAACGTTGTAAAGTAGCTTGTACTTGACGAGCAACTTCATAGTGTTCTTTACCAACAATTTCAGGTGATAAAGCACGAGAAGTTGAAGCCAATGGGTCTACTGCTGGGTAGATACCCATTTCAGAAAGTTTACGTTCAAGGTTTGTTGTAGCGTCTAAGTGAGCGAAAGTTGTAGCTGGAGCCGGGTCAGTATAGTCATCGGCTGGTACATATACTGCTTGAATAGATGTTACAGAACCTTTGTTTGTTGATGTAATACGTTCTTGTAAACGACCCATTTCAGTAGCAAGTGTTGGTTGATAACCTACGGCAGAAGGCATACGACCTAGTAACGCAGATACTTCAGAACCTGCTTGAGTGAAACGGAAAATGTTATCGATGAATAATAGTACGTCTTGACCCATTTCATCACGGAAGTATTCAGCCATTGTAAGACCAGTTAATGCTACACGCATACGAGCACCTGGTGGCTCATTCATTTGACCGAATACCATTGCTGTTTTAGAAATAACGCCAGAGTCGCTCATTTCGTAGAATAGGTCATTACCTTCACGAGTACGTTCACCTACACCAGAGAATACGGAAATACCACCGTGTCCTTGAGCGATGTTGTTGATTAATTCTTGGATTAATACGGTTTTACCTACACCGGCACCACCGAATAGTCCGACTTTACCACCTTTAATATATGGTGCTAATAAGTCTACTACTTTAATACCTGTTTCAAGTACTTCAACGTTAGTTGAAAGTTCTTCGAATTTAGGTGCTTCACGGTGAATCGGATCACGGCGAGCATCTGCTGGGATTGGATCTGCTAAGTCGATTGTATCACCAAGTACGTTGAATACACGACCTAATGTTACTTCACCAACTGGCACTGAGATTGCAGCACCTTTGTCAGTTACTACTGCGCCACGTTGTAAGCCATCTGTAGATGACATTGCAATGGTACGAACAGCGTTATCGCCTAGATGAAGAGCAACTTCTAAAGTTAGAGTTACTGCATCTTCGTTAGGACGTTTAATTTCTACAGTTAGCGCGTTATTAATTTCTGGTAATGTGTTGTTATCGAATTGTACGTCGACAACTGGACCCATTACTTGAAGAACGTGTCCTGTGTTCATACTTGTATTTCCCTCCTATCAAACTAATTACGGAAAGGTTGAGGAGTGGCCTATTCTAAGGCCGCAGCTCCACCAACGATTTCGGTAATTTCTTGTGTAATAGCCGCTTGACGTGCACGGTTATACAGAATTGTTAAATCATTAATTAAATCATGAGCGTTATCTGTAGCGCTCTTCATTGCTGTCATACGCGCAGCATGTTCACTCGCTTTACCATCTAGTAACGCACCATAAATCAAGCTTTCCGCATATTGTGGTAACAATACTTCTAAAATTTCTTCGCCAGATGGCTCGAATTCATAAGAAGCTGTTGCAGCACTTGATGGAGTGATATCAGTAATTGGAAGTACTTTTTTCTCCGTTGGTTCGTTAGAAATTGCACTGATAAAGTGACTGTAGTACATATAAAGTTCATCATAAGTACCGTCTGTGAACATACCAACAGCTTTACGAGCAATTTGTTTAATATCTGCAAATGAAGGTTGGTCTGGTAAACCAATTGCTTCATCAACTACGTTATAGCCTTGTTTCTTAAAGAAATCACGAACGACACGACCAACTGCAAAGATAACTACATCATTTTTTGATTGGTTGCGACTTTCCATACCGTCTAATACTTTACGAATAACATTAGAGTTGTAAGCACCTGCTAATCCACGATCTGAAGCGATCACTAAATATGCAGATTTCTTTACAGGACGAGTGATTAACATTGGATGTGAACCTTTTGGCGTACCTGCTGCGATTGCTGCAACAACATCTTGAATTTTATTCATATATGGAACGTATGCTTTCGCATTAGCTTCGGCACGTGACATCTTAGAAGATGACACGAGTTGCATTGCGTTCGTAATTTTACTAGTACTAGTTGTAGATTTTATACGTTGTTTTACTTCGCGTAATGATGCCACTGGTATTTCACCACCTTACCGTTTTATTTTAAATTCACAAAACCTATGCAAACTTATTCAGCTGAAATAGCAAAAGTTTTTTTGAATGCATTGATTGTAGAAGCCATATCTTCATCAGAAGGAAGGCCTTTAGTAGTGCGAATTTGATTTAAAACGCCGGCGCCTTTTTCGTCGTTAACATCTAACCAAGCATATAATTCTTGTTCAAAACGAACGATATCTTGAACTGGGATATCATCTAAGAATCCTTTAGTTAGTGCATAAAGAATAACAACTTGTTTTTCAACTTTAATTGGCTTATTAAGATCTTGTTTAAGTACTTCTACAGTACGTTTACCACGTTCAAGTTTTGCTTTAGTAGCAGCATCAAGATCTGAACCGAATGCAGCGAATGCTTCAAGTTCACGGTATGCAGCTAAGTCTAGACGTAGTGTACCAGCAACTTTTTTCATCGCTTTGATTTGAGCTGCACCACCAACACGTGATACAGAAAGACCTGCGTTAATCGCTGGACGAACGCCTGAGTTGAATAAGTCAGATTGTAAGAAAATTTGTCCATCAGTGATTGAAATTACGTTTGTTGGAATATAAGCACCGATGTCCCCAGCTTGAGTTTCAACGAATGGAAGAGCAGTGATTGAACCACCACCATAAGATTCGTTCAATTTAGCAGCACGTTCAAGTAAACGACTGTGTAGGTAGAATACATCACCAGGATAAGCTTCACGACCTGGAGGACGACGTAATAATAATGAAAGTTCACGATAAGCAGCTGCTTGTTTAGAAAGATCATCATATACGATTAATACGTCTTTACCTTGAAGCATTAATTCTTCACCCATTGATACACCAGCGTAAGGAGCTAAGTATAATAATGGAGCTGGAGAAGATGCAGATGCAGTAATAACGATTGTATAATCTAAAGCACCGTTCTTACGTAAAGTTTCAACTAAACTACGTACAGTTGATTCTTTTTGACCGATCGCAACATAGATACATGTTACGTTTTGGTCAGCTTGGTTTAAAATTGTATCGACTGCAACAGATGTTTTACCTGTTTGACGGTCACCAATGATTAACTCACGTTGACCACGACCGATTGGAACTAAAGCATCGATTGCTTTAATACCTGTTTGTAGTGGTTCGTCAACTGATTTACGAGCCATTACACCGAAAGCAGGACTTTCGATAGGACGAGTTTTAGTAGTGTTGATAGGACCTTGTCCATCAACTGGTAAACCTAGTGGGTTTACAACACGACCAATTAGTTCTTCACCAACTGGTACTTCCATAATACGACCTGTACGACGAACCTCATCGCCTTCTTTGATGCCTTTAGCTGGGCCTAGGATAACGATACCAACGTTATTTTCTTCTAGGTTTTGTGCCATACCAAGAACACCAGTAGAGAATTCTAATAATTCTCCAGCCATTACGTTGTCTAGGCCGTGAGCACGAGCGATACCGTCACCAACAGTGATGATTGTACCAACTTCGCTAACTTGCATTTCAGATTGGTAATTTTCCATCTGTTTTTTAATAAGTCCACTGATTTCTTCAGCTTTGATGCCCACGTTTGTCACCTCTCAAATAATTATTGGATTAACCGATTAATTCACGTTCTAAGCAAGCAAGTTTTGTTGCAACAGAATTATCGTAAATTTGGTTTCCGATTTGAACTCGAATTCCACCAATTAGTGATGCATCGATTTCGTTAGTAATATGAAGCGCACTTTTTCCTACTTTTTGAGCAAATGCAGTAGAAATGCGTTGTTTGTCTTCATCAGTAAGTGTATGAGTTGAGAATACAACTGCATCTGCAACACCTTGAGCATCGTTAGCTTGAGCTACGAACGCATCAATTACACTCACCACTTCGTGAATGCGTTTTTTATCAACTAATAGTTTTAATGCATTCACGATGATAGGTTGTACTGAAGCAAATAACTCAGAAAGCATAGCTTTCTTTTTGTCACTATCAATTTTGGGAGAATCAAGTAATTGGAATAAATTATTGTTTTCTTCCAAAACGATTTTTACTTCGCGTAAATCTTCTGTTACTTCATTTAGAAGATTTTGTTCTTGTGCTAATTGAAACAATGCTTTAGCATAGCGATTCGCTGCAGTCGATTGACTCATCGAGTTTCCCCTGCCTTCGCAATCGTTTCTTCGATTAGAGAACGATTATCTTCTTCTGAGACTTCTTTGTTAAGCACTTTAGAAGCTGCAAGGACAGATAGTGAAACCACTTCTTCGCGAACAGCGGCAATTGCTTTTTCTTTTTCAGTCTCGATTTCACGTTTAGCAGATTCTTGTAAACGTGCAGCTTCGTTACGAGCTGCTGAAACAATTTCTTCTTTTTGAAGATCAGCTTGTTTCTTAGCGTTTTCAACAATCGCTTGCGCTTCTGTACGAGCTTCTTTAAGAAGGCTACGTTGTTCTTCTAATAATTTTTTAGTTTCTTGACGGCTTTTTTCAGCTGCTTCTAAGTCACCAGCAACCTGTTCTTCACGTTGTTGCATAATTCCCATCAAAGGACCCCATGCGAACTTTTTCAAAAGAAGCATTAGGACGATGAAAACGATTAGAGTAACAAGGATATCTCCCCAGTTCACTCCAGTGACGTGAGCTGCTTCACCTAGTAGTAGATAGTCTAAAAACACGATTGTTTCACTCCCTTCAAGAGCTTAGAGTTCAAATCATTTATGATTGGAATCTTAGTAAGATATAAATTCTAAAGGACTTTTGCCCTTAATTTTAAGGACATAAAGGAATGGCGAAGGATTCCTGAGATGAAATTTTCTTCGCCATCTTTCTAAAACAATTAAAGACGATTATTTGTTCATTACGATAAACGCGATAACTACCGCGATGATTGGAAGGGCTTCGACTAATGCTACCCCGATGAACATAGTTGTTTGTAAAAGACCTTTTAATTCTGGTTGACGAGCGATCCCTTCTACAGTACGACCTACGATAAGACCGTTACCGATACCTGCACCAAGTGCACCTAAACCAACTGCGATTGCTGCTGCTATTAAACCCATTTGAAATTTTCCTCCTTAGAAATTGTAATTTTTTGTATGGTTGTCAGCTGTCTTGCATAATAAGATTATAATATACTAGACATATTTATACTTAATGGTCTTCGCTCACTTTGTGAGACATGTAAACCATTGTTAACATAACGAAAATAAATGATTGGATTGACCCAACAAAGATAGAGAATCCTTGCCATACCAAAGTTGGAACAAAAGCTGCTATGAAGCCCAATCCAGACCACTGAGTACCTAAACCTGCAAGTAAACCTAAAAGGATTTCACCTGCAAAAATATTACCGTAAAGTCGTAGACCTAACGTTAATGTATTTGCAAACTCTTCGATAATTTTAAGCGGGAATAAAAACTTCATTGGTTGTCCAAAGACTCCAATGTAATGCTTAAAACCACGTTGTTTTACACCGTAATAGTTCGTTAATACTAAAATCATAACGGCGAGAGTCATTGTAACAGTAGGATCTGCTGTCGGCGATTTCCACCATAGTACTCCATTTACTTGAACAGATAACGGAAGACCAAGCATGTTCGCAACAAATATGAACATAATAAGTGTAATTCCAAGAATGTGGAACTTTCCACCTGTTTTCCAATCCATATTGTTTTTGATAATACCCTTTACGAAGTCCATAATCCACTCCATAAAGTTTTGCATACCTGTTGGCTTTAACTTTAGATTTCTAGTTGAAATGAAAGCAATTAAGAAGACAATCACAGCTGTAACTAACAATACTAGAATAGTTGCCGGGTTAAATCCTAATCCCCATAACTCAAAATGCGGATTTTCATGTTGCACGTTGCATTCACCTCACTTTCAAATGTGCTTATTGGTTTTTACATGAAATACAATCCTGTCTACTACAAGCAGAACGTACGGAATCATTAGCCCAATGACCACACTCACTAAGTGAAAATATTCTGGCCATGTAATTGCTACTATTGCAGCGGCAATACCGGATGCAAAGCGTAGTCCCATACCAAGTGACGGCGCTTTCTTCCCTTCACTTAATGCTCGATCAAAACGTTCCATTCTTCGGACGAGAATCCAAAAGTTATATTGACCAAAAAGCACACCTACTGCGAGACCAGCAAATACTGTTTTAAGGGGTGTAAATCCCCAGCCTAACGCAAAAAATGCGAGCAAAAAAAATAGGACTTTCTTTTGCTTAGCAAAAATCTGATGCAATTCTAACATTGGTCTTAATTCTCCTGAATCTTATTTTCGAATGATGGAAGTAATTGCTGACCACCGAATGGATGTCGAATAAGTAGTATAATACTACATGCGGGGTGGGAGCCGTTTAACTCACATTTGAGTTGAATCGGATCCAAATGGTGAGAGATAAGCCTTAATAATAATCCACCGCCTCATATGGACATCAAATAGACGTACATAAACCGCTAAAATTTTACAAGAATTGACATTCATTGCAAAATTAGTAGAAACTTGGTATCTAAAGAGTTTCCATTATGATTTTGAGCCATGAAACCCTTATCATTCTTACCCTTTGTAAGCATACAATAGTGAATATTTCATGTCAATTGGTTAGAGTGAAAAACTTCACAAGTGGTAATAGTTTGTCAAATTGTAGACAAATTTTGAACAAATTTTTTTCGATTGACACAATTTTGTTGAAAATACTTAAAAAACTACTCCACATTTTCTTAATTAAATATGTAAAGTAGTTTTTTATTTTTATATTTTTGCTAGAAATTCGAGTAACGACTCTACTATTCTTTCAGAAGCATGACCATCTCCATATGGATTAGAAGCGTGTGCCATTTTTTTATAAGCGTTTTCATCTACTAATAATTCTTTGGCAAGTTTGTAAATTTTATCCTCGTTTGTACCTGCTAATTTTAGTGTGCCCGCTTCAATGCCTTCTGGTCTTTCTGTTGTATCTCGTAAGACAAGTACAGGTTTCCCAAGAGAAGGTGCCTCCTCTTGTACACCACCCGAATCTGTCAAAATCATGTATGATTTTGAAGCGAAATTATGGAAATCAAATACTTCAAGAGGTTCGATTAAGTGAACCTTTTTTTCTCCTCCAAGAATTTCACTCGCAATTTCTCGTACCACTGGATTTAAATGGATTGGATAAACAACTTGAACATCATCAAATTCTGATAGTAAGCGCTTAATAGCTTTGAACATATGGCGCATCGGTTCGCCTAAATTTTCACGTCGATGCGCTGTTAGTAGAATCATTCGGTCATCACCGATTTGGTTTAAAACAGGATGTTCATAATTGTTAGTTACAGTTGTTTTCAACGCATCTATTGCCGTATTACCAGTGACAACGATATTCTTCTCCGCCTTATTTTCACGAAGCAGATTTTGTTTAGCTTGTTCAGTAGGTGCAAAATGGATGTCTGCCATAATCCCTGTAAGTTGGCGGTTCATTTCTTCTGGATAAGGAGAATACTTATTACCAGTTCTTAGCCCCGCTTCCACATGACCAATGGCAATTTGGTTGTAAAATGCAGCTAAGCTTGCAACAAAGGTTGTGGTCGTATCACCATGAACAAGGACAATGTCAGGTTTTGCTTCTTTTAAGACAGCATCTAATCCTTCAAGTCCTCTTGTCGTAACATCAATTAGTGTTTGACGATTCTTCATAATGTTCAAATCAAAGTCGGGTGTAATTTGAAATGTTTCGAGCACTTGGTCTAACATTTGTCGATGTTGAGCTGTAACTGTAACGATTGTTTCGATTTTCTCAGGATGCTTTTTAAGTTCTAATACAAGTGGAGCCATTTTAATAGCTTCAGGTCGAGTTCCGAAAACCGTCATTACTTTCCACTTTTTAGACATTTCTATGCACCACCTATGATTATATTATTTTGTTCCAAATAAACGGTCACCAGCATCGCCAAGTCCTGGAACAATATAACCATGATCATTTAGTTTTTCATCTAAAGATGCGATGTAAATATCGATATCAGGATGTTCTTGTTGAATGGCTTTAACGCCTTCTGGAGCAGCAATCAAGCACATAAATTTAATATTTTTTGCTCCACGTTTTTTAAGTGAGTTGATCGCTTCAATTGCTGAACCACCAGTTGCCAGCATTGGATCAACAATGATAAAGTCACGTTCTTCTAAATCCGCTGGGAATTTTGCATAATATTCTACTGGTTTTAATGTTTCTGGATCACGGTATAAACCGATATGAGCTACTTTTGCAGCTGGAATTAATTTTAATACTCCGTCTACCATCCCTAAACCAGCACGAAGAATTGGTACAATTGCAATCTTCTTACCACTTAATACTTTTGTTTTTGTTGTTGTAACAGGTGTTTCAATTTCAATCTCTTCAGTTGGTAAATCACGAGTGATTTCAAATGCCATAAGTGTTGCTACTTCGTCTACTAGTTCGCGAAATTCTTTTGTACCTGTGCTTTTATCGCGGATATATGTTAGTTTGTGTTGAATTAATGGATGGTCGAATACGTATACTTTACCCAAGGTGATCTCTCCCTATTAAATATTTATCTTGCTTATTATAACAGAAAAAAATCAGACTTATGTAAAATGATTTTGCTTTTTTTAATTTAATCAAGTTCACAAATCCATTTTTGGTTTTTAAATACAAACATTTTAATATTCAGTTTCAGATGTTCGGCTACAAGTGGCACTTTACATGAAATTTACTTTAATCTCCCAGAGTACTATAAAGTGTTTTAGTGCAATATTAATAGTTTCATTTACTTCTGTATGATGTGGAACTAGCTTCGTGGATGAGCGTTGAGCCTCATAGCTTTGAGGCGATTGAAAAAGTGAAGAAATACAAATATTTATAGTATATATATCTGCTATAGGGTGAAGTGGAATCAGAATCAACTCCGTTTTCTGTGGGCGAACTTATAAATTTTCATTGCATTCATTTTTTCAATGTCTTTACGAATAAGCTTCCTGAATCAACTCCGCAAGAGAGAAACTTTTCGAGGATTTGCCTCATCCACTCACAATCATCAAAAACGATATTATTAAACGTTCTTTATTTTAGATGAATTTCGCATCATACTATTGTTTTAGATTATCCTAATTTATTTTCTTTTTTCCATTGTTTTAAAATACAAAAAGCTACCTTTGCCTATGCAAAGGTAGCTTGTATTTGGTAATTATTTTGAATAAATTGGGTGATTATCTGTTAAAACTTTTACGCGTTTAATCGCATCTTGTTTTACCGCTTCGTCTTCTGGGTTTTTCAATACAGAAGAAATGATTGCAGCAACTTCTTTCATGTCTTCTTCTTTAAAGCCACGAGAAGTAACAGCTGGTGTACCAACGCGAACACCTGAAGTGACAAATGGGCTTTCTGGATCAAACGGGATTGTGTTTTTATTTGCTGTAATATTTACATCATCTAATAGTTTTTCAGCAACTTTACCTGTTAAGCCTAGAGAACGTACATCTAAAAGTAATAAATGGTTATCTGTACCACCTGATACAAGTTTAATCCCTTCTGCTTGCAATGCTTCACCGAATACTTTTGCATTTTTTACAACTTGCCCGATGTATTCTTTGTATTCAGGTTGTTGTGCTTCGCCAAATGCAACAGCTTTACCTGCGATGACATGCATCAAAGGACCACCTTGGATACCAGGGAAGATCGATTTGTCGATTTTCTTACCCCATTCTTCTTTACAAAGAATTAGACCACCACGTGGACCACGTAATGTTTTGTGAGTAGTTGATGTCACAAAGTCTGCATATGGTACAGGATTTGGGTGTTCTCCTGCAGCTACAAGACCAGCAATGTGTGCCATGTCTACCATGAAATAAGCACCTACTTCATCGGCGATTTCACGGAATTTAGCAAAATCAATTTTACGTGGATATGCAGATGCGCCAGCAACAATTAGTTTTGGTTTATGTTCAAGAGCTTTTTGACGAACATCTTCATAGTCGATTAAGTTTGTATCTTTCGTAACACCATATTCTACAAAGTTATATTGAACACCAGAAAAGTTAACTGGACTACCATGTGTTAAGTGTCCACCATGAGATAGGTTCATACCTAAAACTGTATCGCCTGGTTGTAGAATTGTGAAGTACACAGCCATATTTGCTTGAGCGCCTGAGTGTGGTTGTACGTTTGCATATTCAGCACCAAAGATTTCTTTTAGACGATCACGTGCAATATTTTCTACAATATCTACATACTCGCAACCACCATAGTAGCGTTTACCAGGATAGCCTTCAGCGTATTTGTTAGTTAATACAGAGCCTTGCGCTTCTAATACCGCTTTAGAAACGATATTTTCAGATGCGATTAACTCAATATTTGATTGTTGTCGAGCAAATTCTTTTTCCATTGCTTCAAATACTGCTTCGTCTTGTGACGCAATGATTGACTTTTCTTGTGCTGCAAGATTTTCCATTACACCTATTCCCCCTACTTTTACTCTTTGTTGTATACAGCTCTCTCGCCACCTATTAATTTTGGACGAGTTTTTGCAACTGTCACGACTGCATCTCCAATATGTGAGATTGAGGTACGGACAGGAACTGCCACTTTCTTCAAATGCATACCAATCAATGTTTGACCTATGTCAATGCCTGCATGCGCTGCAATTTCTTCAACCACTACTGGATCTTCAAATTGACTATACGCAAAAGTAGACATCGAGCCACCAGCATGTTGAATTGGAATGACAGAGACAGGCTCTAGTCGATATTGTTCTGCTGTAGCTCTTTCTATTGTTAAGGCCCGATTTAAATGTTCGCAGCCTTGAAACGCTAAATAAATTTCATGTTTATCGGCAAATGCTTTTAAAGGCTTATATAAAGCTTCAGCAATTTCTAAGCCGCCTTCTGTGCCAATCTTTTTGCCTTTTACTTCTGAAGTTGAGCAACCTACGACAAAGATTTGGCCATTACGAAAAGTAACTTGTTGTTCAAATTCTGATAGCAGCGTTTGTAGCTGTTTTTCAATTTGTTGTAAGTTCATCGCTTAAGACCTCGAATCTAATCATTATTCTTGTTCTTCTAAAGCTGTGATTTTGCTGATTCGACGTTCATGACGTCCACCTTCAAAATCAGTTGATAGCCAAGTTTGAACGATTTCACGTGCTAACCCAGGACCGATTACTCTTTCACCCATTGCTAACACATTTGAATCATTATGACAACGTGTTGCTTTTGCACTGAATACATCATGTACTAGAGCACAACGGATGCCTTTTACTTTGTTGGCAGTAATAGACATACCAATACCTGTGCCACAAATCAATATGCCACGGTCAAATTCGCCACTAGCAACTCTATTTGCAACTGGTAGTGCATAGTCTGGGTAATCTACTGAATCAGATGATTTTGGACCGAAGTCTTCATAACTAATACCTAATTCTTCTAATAAAGTTATGATTTCTTTTCGTAAGTTGTTACCACCATGATCTGATGAAATTGCAATTTTCAATGGGTTCCCTCTTTTCAATTGTTCTATTCATCATCAGTTTACCACTTCTATATGTATAATGACATATTTTTCACCTAATTGCGATAGGAAAGTTTTTAAAATACGAATATTTCGTAATTTTTCAGTCGTTTTTTGGGTTAAATCACACTAAAATACGAATATATATTTATTTTACTATAAATTAATTCGCTTTTTATGCATTTTAAAAAATCATTAAATGATTCGTATTTAAAACCAAAATTAGATGGATGAAATCAGTTATTTAGTATCTACATACAAAAAGGAATTGTCCAGAAAGAAAAATCAAATCATCATCAAAACAATACTTTTCTGCTATTCAGTCGGACGCTTTTACGCAGGATTCGTAGCCTCTAAATAAAAATCTGCTTACTTCCTCTATAGAAATAAGCAGATTTTTTATATTTTCTCTATTATCTTCTTTGAACAAAAATTATTTTTTAGATAGCTTTTTTACTTACCGTTCAAATTGTTGAATCATTTGGTATAGATCTTCTGACTGTTTCTTTAGTATTTGTGAAAGTTGATCGATTTGTTCGATTGACCGAACCTGTTCATCGGTTGCACTTTGGACTTCTAAAGCACCTGCAGAAGTCTGTTCAGCAATTGCTGCCACTTCTTGAGATTGATGTGCGGTTTTTTCAATGTTATGTAATTGCTTACCCACAAATTCAGAGATTTCTACGATTGAGTCTGCCATTTTGCCAACCATTGATGCCATACCATCAACTGCAGATGTTGTTTCGGAAATACGAGCTACTTCTCCTTCTGCAAATTCAACTTGTTCTGTCATCTTACCAACTACTGTTTGAACATCTAATTGAATAGTTTGAATCAGTTGTGTAATGCCTTTTACAGCTTCTGCACTTTCATCTGCAAGCTTGCGGACCTCTTCAGCAACTACTGCAAAACCTTTTCCATGTTCTCCCGCTCTTGCTGCTTCTATTGAAGCGTTTAGAGCAAGTAAATTTGTTTGTTCAGCGATATCTCCGACAAGCTGAATAATTTGCTCTACTTTTAATGCATTTTGTTCAAGTTGATGTATATCTTTTAGTGCTAATTGGTTTCCTGTTGTAATTTTTTCAATGCCTTCTACTAGTTGATTTATAGCATTTGTTGTGAGTTTTAGTTCTGACATCATTTGTGCAGATTGATTTGAAGATGTCAAGGCACGTTGATTTACTTCTTCTGCTAATAATCGGACATCTTCGAGTGCTTCCGCCGTTTCTTGAATAGCGATTGCTGAACTAGATGCCCCTTCAGATATATTTGAAATTGTTTCAGCAATTGATTCTGTTTGTTTTGATGCTTGCCCTGTTTCTTCTGATAAATTTAAAACAGTTTTGTTTGTTGTTTGAAAGTTTTGGTTAATACTTGAAACCATTTGTCGTAAGCTCACAAGCATTGTTTGAAATGCTTCGGATAGTGAACGGATTTCATCTGAACTGTTAGGCATTTCTATATCTTTTCCAATTTTCCCTTCAGCCGCTTCTTTTGCAACATTTTCTAGTTTTTGTAACGGTTTAACCAATAAAGAACTAAAGATTCCAGCTAATATACCAGACCATATAATCCCTAAAACATATGTAATGATTTCAAATACTGATTTTTTAACATTTGGGAAAATTTGGGGTTGTAAATACTCAATAAAGAAGAAACTTACGCTATATGTAATGACTGCTAATACCGCTACAAACAGAATGAGTTTCTTTTTTAACCCAAAAGAATGTTGCTCGTTTTTTTGTGCCATAGTCAATCCTCCATTAAGTTCTTTTCAAGTGCATCCATTAATTTACTAAGTTCTTTGAAAGTTTCACGATATGTTGAAATATCTCCTCCGAACGGATCAAATACATCCAGATCATCATTTCCCTTTACATATTCTTTAAATGTGAACGTTTTATCTGCCATTTGAGGGAATTTTTGTAATAACGATTCTTTATGCCCAGATGTCATTGTTAATATTAAATTAGCCCATTGCAAATCTTCTAGATTAACTGTTTGAGCAGTATGATTATAGTCAATATTCTGCTCATTTAAAACCGATTTTGTATTCTGTGAAATAGGACTTCCTGGCATAGCAAATAATCCTGCAGATTTCACTTCGATCTCTTTGAGATTTCTAGATTTTAATATGGCTTCTGCCATCGGACTTCTACAAGTATTTCCTGTACATACAAAATAAATATTCATCGTACTCCCTCACCATCATTATATATTAAAATACAGTAAAAATGTTCTATTTTTTTAAAAAATCAAATGAAAAAATACCCATCAAAAGTAACGAAATCCCGGCAATTATTTGTAAACAAATACCTATTCTTATTGGTATTTTTTTATTTAATATTAATGCTATATATGAAAATAGAAAAGCAAATACTCCCATACTACAAATTAGTAATAATTCTTGTAATTGAAGCATACCAAAAGATACACTCACTGAAAAGGTATCTAAACTTGTGGTTACAGCTAATAATATGACTGGTATTTGCGCAGGTTTACTGTCCCTGGCTGCTAATAATAGTTGTACACCAATCATACTTAATAATAAACCTGAAATATTTTGAGCAAGGTTTGATATATATCCAGCTAACCATTCCCCTACATGAAACCCAATTAAAGGAAAAATCATGTGAAGAGCACCTGTCCATAACGAAAGCCAAAAACGATATTTTATATGAGGCAATAGTAAATAAATTGTCAAAACATCCATCGCCGTGATAATAGCTGCAATAATTTCTGGCACAATATCCCTCCGTTCTTTAGGAATCTCTTTAACTAGCCATTAGTGAAGATGGAGAAAATCCACTGATAGAAGTTTCACTTTATCCTATGTATTGAAGTTCAACCGTAATACCGTAAAAACACGTAATTAATTGATTCTCTAAATGCATACCTTTTACAAAGTTAGTCTAAAAATAGGAAATAAAAAATTTTCTAATGTATTTTTTACCTATTCTTTAAACCTACATATACAATTCTTATTAATAGAAAAAGCTCCTTTATGATTTTTCATAAAGAAGCTTTTTAATGATATTGTTTTATCCTGCATTTTAACGGTCAGTAAAGCCTAAGTTTGAGAGAGACAAAAGAAGATAGTTGAGGGTTAACTACCCTTAAAAGCACAATTGATGAAACGTTTATTTTAAAATAAAGAACATTATTGTTTTTGGTAATCCTTTGAATACCATTTGCCACCTGCAGATTTTTCAAGGCGATTCATAATAGCTGCACCGACGCCGTCCGTTGATGTAACAGTTGCTAACACAATATCTGCTGCAGTTGAATCACAAGCCCGTAATGCATGGAAAAGATTTGCAGCCATTTCTTCCTTTGAATCTCCCAATGTAAAGAACCAATTCGAAACTAGATGTGCAAAGCGTTGTGGTCCAAGTAACGCTACTTTGTGCCCTTGTTGTTGTAACTCTTTAATAGCTCGCGAAACCTGTTGTTCATTTTGTTCGATTAAGTATACAGGCGCATTTGGTGCGTAATGTGTATACTTCATCCCAGGAGCGCGAGGTGCACCTGCTTTTTGTTCGATATGAGTGGGTTGTTCAACTGGACCAATAACTTTTTCAAACATTTCTTTTGTAATAGCACCTGGACGTAGAATGACAGGTGTTTCTAATGTAAGATCTATGACAGTGGATTCAACACCGATACCAGTTGCTCCTCCATCTAAGATCATTGGAATTTCCCCTGCTAAGTCTTGTTCAACATGAATTCCTTCTGTTGGACTAGGTTTTCCACTACGATTGGCACTTGGAGCAGCTACCGGCTTTCCGAGTTTTTGTAGAAGTCTTATTGCAACTGGATGGTTAGGCATTCGAATACCAACTGTATCAAGACCTGCAGTCACACTCGGTGCAAGGATATTTGGTTTTACTTTGAAAATAATCGTTAATGGCCCTGGCCAAAATGCCTCCATGCACTTTCTCGCTTTATCTGAAATATAATCCACATATTTTTCAAGTTCAGCAAAAGTACCTATATGGACAATCAGAGGATTATCTGAAGGTCTTCCTTTTGCGGCATAGATTTTTTTAACTGCTGATTCATTTGTTGCTACAGCCCCAAGGCCATAAACCGTCTCTGTCGGAAAAGCAACTAGCTCTCCATTATTTAACAAATCCACAGCTTGTGAATAACTTTTTTCTGAATCCACATTGTTATCCACAATGAAACGTTGTGTTTCCATGTTATTTCCTCCCTATATATAAGAGTTTTCAGAAAGTTATGCACAATTTGTTGATAACATTGTAAAAATTGTGGACAATTTACCAAATATTGTGGGTAACTCTAATCTTTAAAAAGACTCTTAAACCATTCAACTATAAAAAATTTCGGCTTTTCTTCTTCTTCTTCATTTTCTTTCTTGGAATCTTCCTCACGATAGCAAACTTTTGGAAATAAACCGCACCACCAATTATCTCCCTTGCCTGTTCCAATTGTCACGACGATTGCTTGATATTTATCTTGTGCATACATTTTATAATCATTGCGTTTTGGTGGAAATAATGCTTTCGTAGTTGTGATGTTTATCTTCTCTTTTTCCATTTCTGTGGATAACTTACTTTTAATTTGGTTTTCAATTGTTGATAAGTTCAACTCTGTAGATGAATTTTGAATCGCATTTTCTAGGATTGGTTTTATTTTTTCTACCAGTTGATGCTTATATTGCTGATCTGCTGCAGAATTACTATTGGCAATGATACGAAATCTTGGTTGTTCTAATTCTGTACTATATTGTTGAGTTAAAATCCCCTGTATGATCAGTAATACTAACTGTATAAGTAAAAGTGATGTTATAAATTGCAAAAGTATATTCACTTGTGATTGTTTTTTTGGTTGTTTAATAGTGTAGTAAGATAATTCTTGTGGTTGTTTAATAGCATTATAATCTTCTATCATTTTGTACTCCCCCTCCATGACTCTATCATGGCCAAAGAGATTACTATTTATTCACCTAACTCACAAAAAACCATACGATTTTTTCCATTCATATCTTGTAAAATATCAATTTTCGCTTGTGGAAAACTTTCTTTAAACAGTTTAGCCACTGCTGGTCCCTGTGCATAACCTATCTCTACGCCTATAAAACTAGGTTTCGTCATCAATTTTGGTAGATTCTTTGCTAGTCTTTTATAAAGTGCTAGTCCATCCTCATCTGCAAAAAGTGCTGTGTGCGGTTCATGATCAAGTACAACTTCTGACATATCTTTTGCTTCGTCGTATGCAATATACGGTGGATTGGAAAGTATAACTTGCCATTTCTGTTGTTCAATCGGTACTGTTAAATCTCCCTCTTCAAAATGAATATCTGCTCCAAGTATTTCTGCATTTTTCTTCGCTACGCTTAATGCATCCGGTGAAATATCAGTTGCAGTTACAAATAAAGAAGGTATCTCCTTTTTCATTGTGATCGCTATTGCACCACTCCCAGTACCAATATCAGCTAGTTGTATGGCAGGCTTATCTCCAAAAATACGTTTAATACGTTTAGTGGCTTCAACAATCAGCTCTTCTGTTTCAGGTCTTGGGATCAGTACAGACTCGTTAACTATAAATGTTCGTCCATAAAACTCTTCCTTGCCTATAATGTACTGAATAGGCATCCCACTTGCATGGAATTCAACCATTTTCCAAAATACCTGATTGTCATCCTCTGTCATTTCATCATGCATGCTTGTTAGTAAACCAGTGTATGATTTTTTTAATACATGTTGTAAAAGTAATCTTGCCGCTACTTCTTCTCGACCATTATCCCGTAAAAAAGAAGAAGCCCCATTCAGGGCCTCATAAACAAATTTAAAGTGCTGTGTCATTTAATGCATCCAATTTTTTGGCTTGTTCTTCTAATATCAACGCATCGATAATGTCATCTAATTTACCTTCAATGATTTGGTCGAGTTTTTGAATAGTTAAGCCAATGCGGTGATCTGTCACACGGTTTTGTGGATAGTTGTAAGTACGAATACGTTCAGAACGATCCCCTGTACCAACAGCTGATTTACGCTCTGCATCGATTTCACTTTGTGCATCTTGTTGTAATTTATCGTAAACACGTGCACGAAGGACTTTCATCGCTTTTTCACGGTTTTTCAATTGAGAACGTTCATCTTGCATGGCAACAACTATACCTGTTGGAATATGTGTCATACGAACAGCTGATGCCGTTTTGTTGACGTGCTGACCGCCAGCACCTGATGAATGATAAATATCTACGCGGATATCTTTTTCTTGAAGGTCTAGCTCTACTTCCTCTGCTTCTGGCATTACAACAACCGTAGATGTTGATGTATGCACACGACCTTGTGATTCTGTTTCTGGTACACGTTGTACTCGGTGTGCACCACTTTCAAATTTAAATTTAGAATAAGCACCTTGGCCATTAATCATAAAGACAATTTCTTTATAACCACCAAGTTCTGTTGGGTTTGCGTTCATTATTTCAATCTTCCAGCCTTGTGTTTCAGCGTATTTGCTGTACATACGGAATAATGAGTTTGCGAATAATGCAGCTTCATCACCACCAGCAGCTCCTCGGATTTCCATAATAACGTTCTTGCTATCATTCGGATCTTTTGGAATTAATAAGATGCGAAGGCGTTCTTCAAAATTAACGATTTGTTTTTCTAATTCGCTAACTTCTTCCTTCACCATTTCTTTCATTTCCGGATCTAACTTATCTTCTAACATTTCTTTTGCATCTGCTAATTGTTCTTTTGCAGATTTATATTCACGATAAACCTCTACAGTTTCTTGAATATCAGATTGTTCTTTTGAATATTTCGCTAGTTTTTTGGAGTCAGATACAACATCTGGATCGCTTAGAAGTTCGTTTAACTTCTCATAACGATCTTCAACAGCTTGTAGGCGATCAAACATTATTTTTCACCTGTACCTTTCTATCATCAATTTATTATTTGTATTTCTTATATGGGCTGACACGTGCTAATACTCACGTTCTATTATTTCTAAACAGCTATTGTAAGCAGACCTCGTTTTATTTACCTAAATACGGAAAATATATTTCATAATGGTCTACAAATAGCATGTTTGGTTTGGATGAACTACTTTTGCTTTTATATGCTCCTTAAATAGTATAATGAAAAAAAGTTACTCTTGCTACTCTTTTAGAATATCAAGACTGTTATTTTGTAGTTTTCTTGATATTTTGCGTCTTATATTAAAAGAGGGGTAGCAATTTGCCACTCCTCTTTTTTTGTGTTATTTAACCATATCAGTTTGTCCAGCTGGAACTGCATGGTGATGGCGACAACGAGGTTCATAAGCTTCTGCAGCACCAACTAAGATTACAGGATCGTCTGCTTTTGCAGGTTGACCATTAATTAGTCTTTGGGTTCTACTTGCCGGTGAACCACAAACGCTACAAACAGCCTGAAGTTTAGTTACTTGCTCAGCAATTGCCATTAATTCTGGCATAGGCCCGAATGGTACACCTTTAAAATCTTGATCTAGTCCAGCTAGTATTACACGATAGCCATGATTCGCTAGCTTTTGAACAGTTTCAATAATATCTTCACCAAAAAATTGGGCTTCATCAATTGCAACTACATCAAAATCATCTGTAAGATAATTCCACATTTCGGTAGATTGTTCAATTGGATGAGCAATTACTGTTGTTCCATTGTGACTAACAACCGCTTCTTCACTATAGCGATTATCAATTTTCGGCTTAAAAACAGCAATCTTTTGTTTTGCAAATTGGGCTCTGCGTACACGTCGAATCAATTCTTCGGATTTCCCCGAAAACATACTGCCGCAGATCACTTCAATCCAGCCATTTTGAGTCATAACGTACATTGACTAGACTCCTTTCGAAACGTATATCAATCATCATACCGAAAAAGTGATAGGATTACCGCTCTTTTTTTTCGATAAATAATATGTTATGTGAGACGTATTTTTATTTAAAACAACGAGCTTTATACTACACGAAAATACGTTTTGTCGCAAGAAAAATACCTGCCTCGCAATTCTATGCTAGGCAGGTATTTTAGTGTTCTAGATAAATTATTTAAGACCGTATTTTTTGTTGAAACGATCCACACGTCCATCAGCAGACGCGAATTTTTGACGGCCAGTATAGAATGGGTGGCATTCGCTGCAGAATTCTACAGTGATGTCTTCTTTTACTGAACCTGTTTTGAAAGAATTACCGCAAGAGCAAGTTACTGTTGCTTCTTTGTATTCTGGGTGAATTCCTGGTTTCATATTTAGTATCTCCTCTCGCCCTGAACCATCCGGAACAGAGTATTATCGAACTGTTGCCTTACACGGCCCAGATTAGTTTGCCGCATATGCAACGCGTATGAAATGCATTATCCGTAGTATAACAAGAATTCTAAAAAGGCGCAACTACTAAATATTAAATATTGCATTTACAATCTTATGGATATTTTCTTTACGCATGTCATTTTGGTATATTGTACGATCACAAATTGCAGAATTAAATAGTTATTCTAAATTCTTCTCTGTTTCACAGATAATTTGTTAAATAAAAAATCTATTTTATAACATCTTTTAAAATTCTAGATATTGCATCTTTTTCTTAAATTAATCCTTTACCATTTCGTGCAGCTTTCATATCAGTATTCAATGTTTCAAAGAACTCTTCATTTGTTTTTGTGTTACGCAATTTTTTTAGGAAGCGTTCTGCGAAATCAGGTGAATCTGAGAATGTTTTACGAATTGCCCAAAGTTTATCAAGTTGGTCTTTAGGAATTAATAGTTCTTCTTTACGAGTTCCCGAACGTCGAATATCAATTGCAGGGAAAATACGACGCTCTGCTAGACTACGATCTAGGTGTAATTCTAAGTTACCTGTACCTTTAAATTCCTCATAAATCACTTCATCCATACGTGATCCAGTATCGATAAGAGCTGTAGCTAAAATTGTTAGGCTACCACCTTCTTCGATATTTCTTGCAGCACCAAAGAAACGTTTTGGTCTATGAAATGCTGCCGGATCAATACCACCTGATAGTGTACGACCACTTGGAGGGATTACTAGATTATATGCACGTGCAAGTCTTGTAATTGAATCCATAAGTATAATAACATCGCGTTTATGTTCTACAAGTCTCATAGCTCTTTCTAAAACAAGTTCTGCGACTTTTACATGATTTTCAGGTAATTCGTCAAATGTCGAACTAACAACATCCGCTTTTACTGAACGCTCAATATCGGTTACTTCTTCGGGTCTTTCATCGATTAGTAAAACAATTAATTCAGATTCTGGATGCTTCTCTGTAATTGCATTTGCAATCTCTTTTAAAAGCAAAGTTTTACCTGCTTTTGGTGGTGCTACGATTAAACCACGTTGTCCAAAACCAACTGGAGCAACTAAATCCATAATACGTGTAGATAGTTTTGAAGGTGTTGTTTCCAGTTTGATTTGTCGATCTGGATATAGTGGTGTAAGTGCTGGGAAATGCACACGCTCTTTCGCTATTTCAGGATCTTCTCCATTTACTGCTTCTACATGTAAAAGTCCATAATAGCGTTCGTTTTCTTTTGGTGGACGTACTTTCCCTGTTACTTTGTCACCATTTCGAAGACTAAAACGGCGAATTTGAGATGCTGAAATATAGATATCTTCTGAACTTGGTGAATAATTAATAGGACGTAAGAAGCCAAATCCTTCTTGTTGGATAATTTCTAAAACACCTTCCATGAAGAAATATCCTTCACTTTCAGCACGTGATTTTAGAATTGCAAAAATTAATTCTTTTTTAGTCAACTTTCCATAATATGAAATTTTATACTCTCGTGCAAGCGCATACAAGTCCTTTAATTTCATATCTTCTAGTTGAGAAATTGTCATTGTCGTCATAGGCATAACACCACTCTTAATATAATATTGTTTTAGAAAAAATTCGAAAATATGGTATGTGAGTTTTGCGAGTTTTTGAATGGAATGAACATTAATAAGAAGAAGCCCGGCTGATGCCGGGCAAGTAAAAATTGAAGTTTAATCTTGCATAAATAGTTTTGGTTTTTTAGTCAAACTATGTCTGCCTTCGATAAAACGAACAGTTCCTGATTTTGCACGCATTACGACAGATTCTGTTGTACAGTGACCACCTTTGAATTGGACACCTTTCAATAATTCGCCATCTGTTACACCAGTTGCAGCGAAGATTGCGTCATCACCTTTAACTAAATCATCCATTTTCAACACTTTATTGACTTCGATGCCCATTTTATGGCAACGTTCAATTTCTTCATCATTTGAAGGAACAAGTCTACCTTGGAATTCTCCTCCAAGACATTTTAATGCTACAGCTGCAATTACACCCTCTGGTGCACCACCTGTACCAAATAGAATATCAACACCTGTTTCATCAAATGCAGTGTTGATAGCTGCTGCTACGTCACCATCTGAGATAAATTTAATGCGAGCACCAGCTGCACGAATTTGATCAACGATTGGTTGGTGGCGTTCACGATTTAGTAAAGTAGCTACAACGTCTTCGATATTTTTATTTTTTGCTTCTGCTACTGCACGTAAATTGTCAATAACAGGTGCATCAATATCAATTTTACCTGCTGCTTCTGGACCTACTGCGATTTTTTCCATATACATATCAGGTGCATGGAGTAAGTTACCGCGATCGGCAATTGCCAATACTGTTAAAGCATTGCCACTTCCTGCTGCTACGATGTTAGTACCTTCTAGTGGATCAACTGCGATGTCAACTTGAGGACCATTTGGATCAGAGCCAAGTTTTTCACCGATATAAAGCATCGGTGCTTCATCCATTTCGCCTTCTCCAATTACAACAACTGCATCCATAGGAATTGAGTCAAATACTTGGCGCATTGCTGTAGTTGCTGCGTCATCTGCTTCCATTTTTAATCCACGGCCCATCCATCTTGCTGAGGCGATTGCTGCCGCTTCTGTTACACGTACTACTTCCATTGATAAACTGCGTTTCATTTTTTACTGTTCCTCCCGTTTTCCTGTCTTTTTGACTGGAATCGTTTCAAACTAAATCTATTATAGCACACAGAACTTTGTCTGCGGATTTTTTTCAGTTCGATCTATTCGTTACACTTTTTTTGGAGTCTGGTTCGATTGTCTCTTTATGAATATCTGCACCCAAAGCCTGTAATTTAGCAATAATATCGCTATAGCCACGCTCTATGTGATAGATATCATGAATTTCTGTTTCACCTTTTGCAAGTAAACCAGCAATGATTAATGCAGCTCCTGCACGTAAATCTGTTGCAGTAACTGTAGCAGCCTCTAACTTGCTAGGTCCTGTTATAATCGCTGAACGTCCTTCTACTTTTGCATTTGCGTTCATTCTGATAATTTCGTCGATGTGTTTGAAACGAGCAGAATAAATTGTATCTGTAACAATAGAAGAACCATTTGCTTGTGTTAATAGAACAGTAAAAGGTTGTTGTAAATCTGTTGGGAACCCTGGATATACCAATGTTTTAATATCAACTGATTTTAAAGCATTTGTTTTTGGAATAATAATGCGTTCTTCTTCTTCAATTATCTGTACGCCCATTTCACGTAATTTTGCAGTAACTGCTTCTAAGTGTAATGGGATTACATTATCAATAATCACACCATCACCTACGGCAGCTGCCATAATCATATAAGTTCCTGCTTCAATGCGATCTGGGATGATTGTATGATTGGTGCCATGTAATTCTTCTACACCTTCGATACGAATCACATTTGTACCGGCTCCCTTAATCTTTGCACCCATATTCGTTAATAATGTGGCAACATCAATAATCTCAGGTTCTTTTGCGGCATTTTCAATGATTGTTTTCCCTTTTGCTAACACAGCTGCAAGCATAATATTAATCGTAGCACCTACGCTACTCACATCTAAGTAAATTTTCGCACCATGTAATTCTTCTGCGCGTAAATATATAGCACCATGTTCATTTGTAACTTGTGCACCTAAAGCTTCAAAGCCTTTAATATGTTGGTCAATTGGACGTGGACCTAAATGGCATCCACCAGGTAGGCCAATTACTGCTTTTTTAAATCGACCTAACATTGCCCCCATCAAGTAATAGGAAGCACGAAGTTTTTTGACATTGCCATTTGGTAATGGCATATCAATCATTGGACGAGGATCTATTACCATGTGACCATCATTAAATTCAACTTCTCCACCGATTTCTTCAAGTAAGGCCTTCAATGTCCAAACATCTAAAATTTCTGGCAATCCTTCAATAGTCACAGGAGAATTAGCCAAAATAGAAGCTGGGATTAAAGCAACTGCACTGTTTTTTGCGCCACTAACTTTAATTGTGCCTTTTAAATGTTTTTCTCCTGCAATTTTATATACGTCCATGAGAATCTCCTTAATTATTTATCTTTATTTGCCCAGTCTTTCATGAAACCTTCAATACCTTTATCAGTCAAAGGATGATTAAATAATTGTTTTAATACTTTATATGGTGTAGTTGCAATGTGTGCACCTGCAAGAGCAGCCTCTGTAATATGTTGTGGATGACGGATTGAAGCGGCGATGATTTGAGTTGGAAGTTCATGAATTGCAAAGATTTCAGCAATTTCACGTACTAATTCTGTACCATCTTGACCGATATCGTCTAAACGACCTAAGAATGGAGAAACATAGGTTGCACCAGCACGTGCTGCAAGTAATGCTTGGTTTGCACTAAAGATTAATGTAACGTTAGTTTTAATACCTTCTTTAGAAAGTGTTGAACATGCTGTTAAACCTGCTGGAGTCATTGGAAGTTTAACTGTAATATTTGGGGCAATTTTAGCTAATTCATGACCTTCCTTAATCATGCCTTCAGCCTCTAATGAGATAACTTCTCCACTTACTGAGCCATCTACTAATTCAGCGATTTCTTTTAGACGATCATGAAATGAAATGTTTTTTTCTTTAGCTACTAAAGATGGATTTGTTGTAACACCTGAAATAATCCCCCAAGAGTGTGCTTCTTTAATTTCTTCAAAATTTGCTGTATCAATGAAAAACTTCAATTTATATTCCTCCTGTTTGATGGAAAAATGGAGAAGATCCGACTTTACAATCGAAATCTTCTCCCACTTCTCTCTATTAAAATATATGCTTAAGCTTTTTGTGAGCTACCGAATTCACGAATTTTACCAATGACTGTAGCTTTAATAGCTTCACGAGCTGGTCCTAAAAATTTACGTGGATCATAAACTTTTTTATCATTGTCTAAGAATTCACGAATCACTTTTGTAGCAGCGATTTGATTTTCTGTGTTCACATTAATTTTCGCAGTACCTAAAGAAATAGCACGTTGAATATCTTTTGTAGGGATACCTGTACCACCATGAAGTACTAATGGAAGTCCTGCTAAGTTTGAGATTTCTTCCATTTCTTTGAAACCTAAGTTAGGTTCACCTTGGTATGGTCCGTGAACTGAACCAAGAGCTGGCGCTAAGCAATCAATTGAAGTTGCTTCTACCATTTTACGGCATTCTTCTGGATCTGCGTACATGATACCACCGATAACACCATCTTCGTTACCACCAACAGTACCAAGTTCTGCTTCAACAGAAACGCCATGTGCATGTGCATATTCTACAACTTTTGAAGTGATTTCAATGTTTTCTTCAAAAGGATGATGAGAAGCGTCTATCATGACAGATGTAAAACCTGCATCTACTGCTTCTTTACATTTTTCGAAGCTAGAACCATGATCTAAGTGAATCGCTACTGGAACTGTTGTTTTATAACTTTCCATTAGCCCTTTAACCATTTGAACTACAGCTATAAAGCCACCCATATATTTACCAGCACCTTCAGATACCCCAAGAATAACTGGTGATTTTTCTTCTTCTGCTGCTTGTAGAATTGCTTGAGTCCATTCAAGATTATTAATATTGAATTGACCAACAGCATATCCATTTTCTTTTGCTGTAATTAGCATTTCTTTCATTGAAACCAAAGCCATTAGTAAATCCTCCTTTAGGATGTAGCACGGTATTAAATTGAATAATATCACTATCATAATAACAAAAAGAATAAGTATTGACCACCGTCTATACTTATTCTTTCAACAAATTGTTAATCGTATTCCTTACTTCAAAAATATCAAACGGCTTTGTAAAAAAATAACTTGCTCCAAGCTCTTTTGCATTTCGAATTAAGTCCATATCGCTATTTCCTGTCATCATGACAACCGGTAATGTTGCAAAAAGTTTTTTAATGTGTTTTAAAATTTCTAATCCGTTCATACCTGGAATCTTCATATCTAGTAAGACACAATCTAAACTTGTATTTTCTATATGCTGAATGGCCTCTGCCCCATTTGAGGCTAAGAATGTTTCATATCCCTCATTTTTAAAAACTTCTTTTAGCAGTAATCGTATGCCTTGTTGATCATCAACGATTAATATTTTTCTCATTATACTTCTACTCCTTACTTTGCCATCAATTTATAGTATTCGCGGTTATCTCATTTTCTCCTTCTTGAAGTTAAAAAAATCTACAATTTTCAATTTTGCAATTAAAATAATCCATCTCTATAATTAACATCATGAGGTGAATAGAATGTTAAAAATGTTATCTACTCAAGTTGGTGGATTACTTCAAAGAATTGCTACTAATCAAGAAGATGCAATAGAAGAATCTGCACGCTTATTAGCTCAAGCTGGTATTGGTGATGGTGTTGTTTACTTTGCATGCTTCAATGAGTTACAAGCCATTGAAATCAATGCTTTAAATGCCGCTGAGCCTTTCAAGAAATTACTTCCTTGGACAAAGGATGTGAAAATTACAGACTTAGATCGAGTATGTATTTTCACTCGTCATGCTAATCATCCCGATGCTTTAGCTCTAGCACATACTTTATATGAACGCTTTATCCCTTTTACTGTCGTTGCAAGTGAAAAAGAAGAGGATGCAAGTGAAATGGCAGATTTAGCATACACATATATTTCATTAGGAATTAATAAAGGTTTGCTACCAAATGAATTAGGCGAACGAAGTGTATTACCACATACTATGACAGCGCTATTTATCTACGAAGCCATTAAAATGTCTTATGATGAAATGTTAGCAGGATTATAAACTTTCTCAATTCCAACTCTTATAAAGGTAGTAAAAAGCCAGACTCTCCAATAAGAGTCTGGCTTTTATTAGAATTGACTATTTAACTGATGCTCCGATGAAATCACGGAATAAAGGTTGTGGACGATTTGGACGAGATTTAAATTCTGGGTGGAATTGAGATGCCACGAAGAATTTATTCCCTGGTAATTCAATAATTTCAACTAAACGTCCATCAGGTGAAGTACCTGAGAAGACTAAACCTTCTGCTTCCATTGCTTCACGATATTCGTTATTAAATTCATAACGATGACGGTGACGTTCATAAACTAACTCATCGTCATAGATTTTTGCTGCAATTGAATCATCTTTTAGTTTACATGGGTATAAACCAAGACGAAGTGTACCACCTAAATCTTCTACGTCTTTTTGTTCTGGCAATAAATCAATGATTGGGTATTTTGTTTCTGGATTTAATTCTGTAGAATGTGCACCTTCAAGACCAAGTACATTGCGTGCAAATTCAATTGTTGCAAGTTGCATACCTAGACAAATCCCTAAGAATGGTACGTTGTTTTCACGTGCATATTGAATAGCAAGAATTTTACCTTCAACACCACGATCGCCGAAACCACCTGGTACTAGGACACCGTCTGCATCTTCCAGTAATTCTTTTACATTTTCAGGTGTTACATGTTCTGCATTGATAGCATTTACTTCAATATCAGTGTCAAATGCATATCCAGCATGTTTAAGTGCTTCAACAACTGAAATATATGCATCTTGTAATTCTACATATTTACCTACAAGAGCAATTTTTGTTGTTTTTTTCAAGTTTTTCACTTTGTTAACAAGTGCTTTCCAATCTTCCATATCAGCTTCTGGAGCTTGAATACCAAAGTGATCTAGTACGATATCATCTAAATCTTGAGCTTGTAGAGCTAAAGGAATTTCATATAAATGATCTGCATCTACACATTCAATGACTTCATGTGGTTTCACGTCGCAGAATAGCGCTAGTTTTTCTTTCATTTCTTGAGGAACTGGGCGATCTGTACGTACAACAAGAATATTTGGTTGAATACCTAAAGAACGTAATTCTTTTACTGAGTGTTGTGTTGGTTTTGTTTTTAATTCGCCAGCTGCTGCAATATAAGGAATTAGTGTACAGTGTAAATATAGTACATTCTCATTTCCAAGATCTCTTTTCATTTGACGAATAGCTTCAAGGAATGGCAATGATTCGATATCCCCTACTGTACCACCCACTTCAGTGATCACGATATCTGCATTTGTTTCTCTTCCTGCTCTTTGAATACGATCTTTGATTTCATTTGTGATATGTGGGATAACTTGTACAGTTCCACCGTTATAATCACCACGACGTTCTTTTTTCAATACAGTAGAATATACTTTACCTGAAGTAACAGTTGAATGTTTTCCCAAGTTAATATCGATAAAACGTTCATAGTGACCAAGGTCTAAGTCTGTTTCCGCACCGTCATCTGTTACAAATACTTCACCATGTTGATAAGGACTCATTGTTCCTGGGTCGATATTGATATACGGGTCAAATTTTTGAATTGTTACGTCTAATCCACGATTTTTTAATAAACGTCCTAATGATGCTGCTGTAATACCTTTGCCGAGTGATGAAACTACGCCACCGGTTACAAAAATATATTTAGTCAATGCAAATTCCTCCTTGATGGTAGTGTTTCTTAAACACCTATAAAAAATACAAAAAACGCCCCTCCCGCAATAAATTGCAGGGGGAGCGTATTACTTATACGGTCATTCTCCTTTTTTAAGGAGCCCAAGTAAAAGGGTAAATGATAATACCTAAGTTGTCAAGATATTATTCTTTTTCTTTATCTTCTAATTCATCAATGTCTAAATCTTCATCTTCATCTTCAATTTCAAATTCTTCATCTTCGATTTCAATATCTTCATCTAAATCTTCGTCTTCAATTTCATCAATATCGGCATTATCAAAATCATCATCTTCGATTTCTTCTTCATCATCGTCGATAAATTCATCGAAGTCTTCATCAAATTCGATATCTTCATCATCAAGTTCGTCAAGTTCTTCTTCATCAACAACTTTAGATTTTTTCTTACGGACTTTAACAGTTGGAGCAGTTTCTTCCTCCACTTGATCAATTGCATACCATTCGCGGATTCCCCAACGATTTTCTCCTAATACAATAAAACGACCATCAATATTAATATCTGTATAGAATTGGATCGCCAATGTTTTCATTTCTTCTGCTGTACGAGCACCTAAATCTTGAATAGCTTGCATAATTTCAGCAAATGCCAATGGTTGATGTTTTTCTTCTAAGATAGCGTAAGCTAAGTTTATTAATGATTCCTCTGTTAACTGTTCTTGATTTAAATCACGAAGGTTCAATTCGTGCACGTCCTTTCTTCTTCATAAACATAATATCCATTATATACAATTATACTTATTTTTCGCTACAATCAATTCTTCTTTTTTTCGATTCGCAAACGATTAAATCCATAGATAAACAAATATATTGCGAGAAGAAGGAATGAAATAGCCCCTAATTGCTTATCATATATATAATAAGTCAGTATAAAGCACAATATAATAATCATGAAATGTATCACGATTTTCACTGTACCGTCACTCCTTCAATATAGTCTAATCAGTATTCTATAAATTGAAACTCTTTATCAGTAAGGTTTACTTCATCCCCGATAATGCGGGATAAAAGTGAAAAAGAAGGCCTAATCAATTGACTAGACACTTCGTAGTATATTATTTAACTCAAAAGCTTATATTTTTAAATTTACTCCGTTGAATAAGCATACTCCTCAATTGCTTATTCGTAAAGTAGGTGAACAAGAAAACTGATTAATGACTAAATGATTGAGTGATTTTTTGTTTTCATAAACAAATTTAGTACTATTATACATGCTATATATTATTATGAGCTATTTATAGCTAATCAATTCATATCGTTACTACTTAGCCTACTATTGATAGATTTTACTGCCATTATTACGATCCAGTTCTACTAGCCCCTTTATCACTGAAAACTAGAAGTACTATAGTTTCCTCCAGCTTTGATTTCAAACCCTCTTACATATTCCGTCTATATTGTCCACCAACTTCGTATAAAGCATTGGTGATTTGTCCAAGGCTTGCTACTTTTACGGTTTGCATAAGTTCTTCAAAAATATTGCCACCTTGTTTAGCTGTTTCTTTTAGACGTTGTAACGCAACAACTGCTTCATCTGCGTGTTGTTGTTGGAAGTGACGCAAGTTTTGAATTTGTGCGTTTTTCTCCTCTTTTGATGCTCGAGCGATTTCCATACTGTTAATTGTTTCTTCAGATGGTGGGTTTGGATTTAAATAAGTATTCACCCCGATAATTGGCAATTCTCCTGAATGTTTTAATGATTCGTAGTGCATTGACTCTTCTTGAATTTTGCCTCGTTGATATTGTGTTTCCATAGCACCAAGTACGCCACCTCGATCATTCATGCGATCAAACTCCGCAAGCACTGCTTCTTCCACAAGTTCTGTCAATTCTTCAATAATAAAAGATCCCTGTAACGGATTTTCATTTTTTGTTAAGCCATGTTCTTTTGTAATAATCATTTGAATGGCCATCGCACGACGAACAGATTCTTCTGTTGGTGTGGTAATAGCTTCATCATACGCATTTGTGTGTAAAGAGTTACAGTTATCGTGTAATGCCATTAGTGCTTGCAATGTTGTGCGTATATCATTGAAGTCAATTTCTTGTGCATGCAAACTTCTTCCTGATGTTTGAATATGATACTTCAATTTTTGGCTACGTTCATTTGCTCCATATAAATCACGCATTGTTATTGCCCAAATACGACGTGCTACGCGACCAATTACGCTATATTCTGGATCAAGTCCATTTGAGAAAAAGAATGAAAGATTTGGTGCGAAATCATCAATATGCATGCCACGACTTAGATAGTATTCAACATACGTAAAACCATTTGCTAATGTGAAAGCAAGCTGCGAAATCGGATTTGCTCCTGCTTCTGCAATATGATAGCCAGAGATCGATACTGAATAATAATTGCGAACTTTTTCATCTATAAAGAATTGCTGAATATCCCCCATCATACGAAGTGCAAACTCTGTTGAGAAGATACACGTATTTTGCCCTTGGTCCTCTTTTAAAATATCTGCTTGCACTGTACCGCGTACTACGTTTAAAGTTTGGGATCTTGTTTCAACAAATTCTTCTACTGTTAATGTACGGCCAAGCTCTTGTTCACGTAATTTCACCTGTTGATCAATAGCAGTATTCATAAACATCGCTAAAATTATTGGAGCAGGTCCATTGATTGTCATTGATACAGATGTTGAAGGTGCACATAAATTAAATCCTGCATAGAGTTTCTTCATATCTTCTAACGTACAAACACTAACACCAGATTCCCCCACTTTCCCATAGATATCTGGTCGCTCGTCCGGATCTTCTCCATATAAAGTAACAGAGTCAAATGCAGTTGATAAACGCTTTGCATCGTCATCCTTTGATAAATAATGGAACCTACGATTAGTTCGTTCTGGAGTACCTTCACCAGCAAATTGACGTTTTGGATCTTCACCTTGTCGTTTAAACGGAAATACTCCTGCAGTATAAGGGAATGATCCTGGGACATTTTCTGCATAAACCCAGCGAAGAATTTCACCGTAATCCACAAATTTCGGTAATACAACTTTAGGTATCTTCAAACCTGATAAACTTGTAGTTGTTAATAATGTACGAATCTCTTTATCTCTCACTTTGGTTACAAGTTCATCACTACTATAATTTTCCTTCAACGTCTTCCAATTCTCTAAAATTTGTTTCGATTGTGTAGTTAGTTGATCTTTTACACCATTGATCAATTGTTGTAATGAATGTATAAGTGCATCATCTGGTGATTTCTCTTGTACCAAATTAAGTGATCCTTCTAATTGGAATAGTTTTCTTGCTAGTCCCACTTGTTGTTCGGCTTTTTTATGATATCCACGAACTGTTTCTGAAATTTCTCGTAAATAGTATCGACGTTCGTTTGGTATAATGACATTTTGTTTTTGTGTTTTAACAAATTGCTCATAGGATGTTTGCCAATTGGAGCCACATTTTTCATTTATAACTTGAATCAATGCAGCAAATAAGGAGTTTGTTCCTTTATCATTAAATTGGCTAGCAATTGTTCCATAAACAGGCATTTCATCAAGATCCTTATTCCACAATTCACGACTGCGTTGATACTGTTTCTGTACTTGACGTAATGCGTCCTCTGAACCTTTTCTTTCAAATTTATTGATTACGATTAAATCTGCAAAGTCAATCATATCAATTTTTTCTAGTTGAGTAGGTGCTCCAAACTCACTTGTCATCACATACATTGATAAATCTGAAACGGTTGTAATCGCAGCATCTCCTTGCCCAATTCCACTCGTTTCAACCACAATCAAATCAAATCCAGCAACTTTCACTATTTCTAATACATCACCAAGCGACGAAGATAGTTCTGTATGTGAATTACGTGTTGCTAGACTACGCATATACACGCGATTGTTGAAGATTGCGTTCATACGAATTCGGTCGCCTAGTAAAGCACCACCCGTTTTCTGTTTCGTAGGATCAATAGATACAATGGCGATTTTCTTATCTGGAAATTCGTGTAGGAAGCGACGAATTAATTCATCCGTTAATGAACTTTTCCCTGCTCCACCTGTACCTGTGATTCCTAATACCGGCGTTTTTTTAGATAGTTCCTTAGCCGTTTGTAATAATTCAATAACTTCAGGATTTTCCCCTTCTTCAACTGCTGTTATTAATTGTGCTAGTATTTCAGGCGTTTCCGTATTTAGTTGTAATAACTTATCAACCAAACCTTCTTTCACAGTAGAAAAATCACTTTTTTCAATCATTTTGTTGATCATACCTTGTAACCCTAGTGCTAAGCCATCTTCTGGAGAAAACAAATTTTTTACACCGTACTCTTGAAGTTCTTTAATTTCTTTTGGCAGAATAACACCGCCGCCTCCACCAAAAATACCAATATGAGGCGCCCCTTTTTCCATAAGGAGGTCGTGCATATATTTAAAATACTCCATATGACCACCTTGATAGGAAGAAATGGCAATTCCTTGTGCATCTTCTTGAATTGCAGCATTTACAACTTCCTCAACTGAGCGATTATGACCTAGATGGATTACCTCGACTCCACTTGATTGTAAAATGCGTCGCATGATATTAATGGATGCATCATGGCCATCAAATAAACTTGATGCCGTTACGAAACGTACGTGATTTCGTGGTCTATAAACTTCTACCTTTGTCATTTTATATATCCCCCTTATAAATAAACGCTTTCTCCCTATAGAAAATGCAAGGTAAAGAAAACAACAATCATCTCACTGTTTGTGTTTATCTTCCTTGCATCCCTAAAAACCTCTATGCTTTAATACCATTTAATAGAATTTGTGTTTGCATTTTAATATAGTCTTTTATTTTAAAATTCTTACGCCATGCCCATCGTCGGAAGGACCACGCCTGACCTTGAAGTACGATTTGATGCGCAAGTAGTTTTATTTCTTTTTTAGACATTTCTATTTCATCTGATTTGACACAACCTGCTAACAGAGTTTCAAAAAGTCCTACCATCTCAATTTCTTTCGTTAGTACGTATTCAAGAGCATCTTTTGGTAAAGATTTCGATTCTTGATACATGACAAGCATTTCGTCTTGCATATCATCTACAAGTAAATAGTATTGATGAATGGCAGAAATTAAACCTTCCATCGTAGCTTCATGTTGTTGGATCGGTTCTAATCTTTTTCGAACTTCTAAATAAATGTTGTCACATACGAGATAGAGTATATCTTCTTTCGTACGGATGTATTCATAGAGTGTGCCTATACTGAAGCCCGCTTCTTTGGCGATTTCTCTTGTCGTCGTTCGATGAAAGCCTTTTTCTTTAAAGAGACGAACAGCTGCATGAATCACTTCCGTTCGCCTTTTTTCTATTAAACTTTCATCTTTGATAGATGTGTGAATCTGCCTTTTGCGTTCTTTTGCCATATATTATTTTAAAAGCATACGAGAGATCACGAGACGTTGGATTTCTTGAGTACCCTCGTAAATTTGAGTAATTTTTGCATCACGCATAAAACGTTCTACTGGATATTCTTTTGTATATCCGTAACCGCCAAAAACTTGAACTGCTTCAGTTGTCACTTTCATTGCAGTATCTCCAGCCATTAATTTAGCCATTGCAGATTGTTTTCCATAAGATAGATTATTTGATTCTAGCCATGCTGCTTGGTAGGTTAATAGTCTTGAAGCTTCTGTAGCAGTTGCCATATCTGCTAATTTAAATGATATACCTTGGTTAGCTGAAATCGGTTTACCAAATTGTACACGTTCTTTTGAGTAGGCTACTGCTGCATCTAATGCGCCTTGCGCGATACCAACAGCTTGAGCTGCAATACCATTTCGTCCACCGTCTAATGTTTTCATCGCAATCTTGAAGCCTTCCCCTTCTGCTCCAAGTAAGTTTTCCTTTGGCACACGGCAGTTATCAAAAATAATTTCTGTTGTAGGTGATGAACGAATGCCCATTTTCTTTTCTTTTTTACCTACAGAGAAGCCCTCAAAATCAGCTTCCACAATAAATGCTGAAGTACTATTTTTAGCATCAGGATCCGTTACTGCAAAGACAACATAAATATCTGCAATCCCACCATTTGTGATAAAAATTTTAGAACCGTTTAATATGTAATGGTCCCCATCTAATCTTGCTGTTGTTTTCATACCACCAGCATCTGAACCCGAACCTGGTTCTGTTAAACCGTAAGCTCCAATTTTCTTTCCTTCTGCCATTGGACGCAAATATTTTTGTTTTTGCTCTTCTGTGCCAAATTTATAAACTGGCCATCCAGCAAGAGAGGTATGCGCTGAAAGTGTAACAGCTGTTGAAGCACATACACGTGCTAATTCTTCTACTGCAATTACGTAAGCTAAATAATCTGAACCAATACCACCGTATTCTTCTGGCCAAGGAATCCCTGTTAAACCTAGCTCCGCCATTTGGTTAAAAATTGCACGATCGAATGTTTCATTTTCATCGCGTTCTGCAGCAGTAGGTGCTACTTCGTTTACAGCAAAATCTCTTACCATTTTTCTTATCATTTCATGTTCTTCAGATAGTGTAAAGTTCATCCCATATTTCCCCTTTGATTTATATATTTTTTAAAACATATTGTTTTGTCCTTTATAGACATCTCGAAATGACTATTCTCTGAATTTCACTTGTTCCTTCATAGATTTCCGTTACTTTCGCATCGCGGAAGTAGCGTTCTACTGGATAATCTTCTGTATATCCATAGCCTCCAAATATTTGGATTGCTTCGGTAGTTACATCAACAGCTGTTTTGGAAGCAAAAAGTTTTGCCATTGATGCTTCCTTTTGACAAGGTTTCCCCGTTGCTCGTAAGTTTGCTGCTTTATAGACTAGTAATTTTGCTGCTTCAATGGTTGTAGCCATATCTGCCAATTTAAATGAAATTCCTTGATTTGTTGCTATCGGTTTTCCAAATTGTTTACGTTCAGCTGCATACCTTGTTGCCTCTTCTAAAGCTGCTTCTGCAATCCCCAAGCTTTGTGCAGCTATTCCGATACGTCCAACATCTAAATTTGCCATCGCAATTTTAAAGCCTTCTCCTTCATTACCAAGTAAATTGTGAGCTGGGACTTTCATTTGATCGAATGTAAGCTGAACTGTTCTAGAACCATGTAGACCCATTTTCTTTTCATTTTTGCCGATTATTAAGCCTGGAGTATCTTTTTCAACGATGAATGCTGAGATCCCTTTTGTACCCTCTAATGGATTAGTAGTAGCAAAGACGATGTAAACATCTGCCTCTCCGCCATTAGTAATAAACACTTTTGAACCATTCAGTTCGTAATAATCTCCAACTTTTACTGCTCTCGTTTTCAATGACCCTGCGTCAGATCCTGACGAAGGTTCTGTTAAGCAAAATGCACCCAAGTATTCTCCTGAAGAAAGTTTTGGAATGTAACGGTTTTTTTGTTCCTCATTACCAAAATAGAGAATAGGATTTGTTCCGACCGATGTATGCACAGACAAAATCACCCCGATGACTGCACTTACTTTAGATAATTCGTTAATAGCGATAATATAGGATGTGAAATCCATTTCAGAACCGCCATATTTTGCAGGAGTTGTGATGCCCATAAGCCCTAGCTCTCCCATCTTTGCTAGAATATCACGTGGAAAACCCCCATTTTCCATATAACTGACTTGTGGTGCGATTACATCCTTTGCAAAATCACGAACCATATTGCGCATCATCAATTGTTCTTCCGTGAACTGTAAATTCATGATGAATCTCCCCTTTATACTGCATTAACAGGCAGTAATACCCCGACCTCAAGTTGAAGAGAGAAGTAAAGAAAATGGACTGCCCGTAAAACCCGATTGGTTCGGTCCAACAGGATGTTGGACACTTAGTTGACACAGGACTTGGCGAAATGAAACTGAGTTCTTTATCCAGTGGGATGAAGAACTCCTCTGATGGAATGCTCATTTTATGAAGGCATTTTTCTTCCTATTCATAAACGTAGAAGCCTCTCCCAGCTTTTTTACCTAACCAACCAGCCTTGACGTATTTTCTTAACAATGGACAAGGACGATATTTGCTATCACCAAATCCTTCATACAACGTTTCCATAATATATAAACATGTATCGAGGCCAATGAAATCTGCTAACGTTAATGGTCCCATTGGATGGTTCATACCAAGTTTCATCACTTCATCGATAGCTTCTTTTGTTGCTACACCTTCATAAAGTGTATAGATTGCTTCATTTATCATTGGCATTAAAACACGATTCGCAACAAATCCAGGGAAATCATTAACCTCTACAGGTACCTTTTCGAGTTTTTTGGTTAATACTTCAATCATGTTATACACTTCATCTGTTGTTGCGAGACCACGTATGATTTCTACAAGCTTCATGACTGGTACTGGATTCATAAAATGCATACCGATTACTTGTTCTGGACGTTTTGTTACGGCTGCAATTTCTGTAATCGGTAAGGATGAAGTGTTAGAAGCTAAAATGGTATGCTTTGGTGTGATTTCATCTAGCTGTTTAAAAATAGATTGCTTGATTTCCATATTTTCTACAGCTGCTTCTATCACTAGATCCACATCGTTTGCATCACTAAGAGATAAAGATTTGGTAATTCTCTCTAAAATAGTGTCTTTTTCATCTTCAGTGATACGACCTTTTACAACATTTCTAGAAAGGTTTTGAGCGATTGTTTGAATACCTCTTGCAAAAGATTCTTCACTAATATCATTAAGTTTGACATTTAGTCCTGCTTGAGCACAAACTTGCGCAATACCCGAACCCATTTGTCCTGCACCGATTACCATTACGTGTTGTATTGTCATTTCTCCACTCCCTTTTGTGTTGGAACTTCAATCATGATGGCATCCCCTTGACCACCACCAGAACAAATAGCTGCAATTCCTAGTCCTCCACCTCGACGCTTTAATTCATATGCTAGGGTTAAAACAATTCTTGCCCCTGAAGCGCCTATTGGATGACCTAATGCTACAGCTCCACCATTGACATTGACCTTTTCAGCATCAAGTTCAGCAATTTTACTACTTGCAAGTGCTACTGCAGCAAAGGCTTCATTGATTTCAAACAAATCAATATCCTCTAATGTCTTACCTGTCTTTTCTAAAATTTTGTTGATTACGAGTCCTGGTGTTTGTGGAAAATCATTCGGTTCTACACCAACTTCCGCATGACCAACGATATAAGCAATTGGAGACAAATGATGATCTTCAGCATATTGTTCACTTGTAACAACAACTGCACATGCACCATCGTTTACCCCTGGAGCATTACCCGCTGTAATCGTACCATCCTTGCTAAAGGCTGATTTTAATTTTGCAAGAATTTCTAACGATGTGTCTTTTCTCGGCGCTTCATCAGTATCAACTAGAATGTCATTACCTTTTCTTTGTGGAATCGCCACTTCTACAATTTCTTCAGCGAATTTTCCGTCTTCAATTGCTTGTATTGCTCTTTGATGACTTCGTAATGCCCACTCATCTTGCGTTTCTCTAGTCAGTTCGAATTTCTCTGCTGTCTCGTCCCCATATGTGCCCATATGTACATGTTGTGGATGAAATGCACATGAAAGACCATCATAAACCATACCATCAACTAGTGTTGCGTCTCCCATTCGCAAACCAAATCGACCCTTTGGTAAATAATATGGTGCATTAGACATCGACTCCATTCCGCCAGCTACAATAACTCTTTCCTCACCAAGTCTGATCAGTTGATCTGCAAGCGTTATACTACGCAAACCTGATGCACAGACTTTGTTGATTGTTTCTGTTTTTACAGAGTATGGAATTCCTGCCTTCGAAGCTGCTTGTCGTGAAGGAATTTGCCCTTGCCCTGCTTGTAAAACTGTTCCCATAATGACTTCATCTACTTGCGTCGCTCCAATATTGGAACGTTTTAATGCTTCTTTTATTGCTACACCACCTAAATCACTGGCAGTTAAAGAACTAAGTTTTCCACCAAGTTTTCCGAAGGCTGTTCGTGCTCCATCAATAATTACCGCTTTCTGCAAGTTTGACACCCCTTTTAAATTGTCATTGGATACGCTTACACAGTCTGAATAAAGAAAACGAGTGCTCGAAATTTTAGGTTGACTGAACGCTCGCTCAATAAAACTTTAGAAAAAAAGAGAGGGCACTTGCTCTCTCTTTTTCACTTGTAAATATTGTATAAAACTTTTAACTTTTATGCAATATGTTATTTTTTTCTGCTTATTACACCATTTCTTCTAGCGGTTCTGTTGGAATTTGAACTTCACCACATACGGATCTTTCTAGTAATTCAGCGATATCATACGTGCCTACTTGTTCCTCAACTTCTTTTGCCTTTGTCCCATCAGATAGCATCGTTAAACAGTAAGGACATCCAGAAGAAATAATTGTTGGATTTACTGCTAGTGCTTGTTCTGTACGTGCTACATTAATTCGGTTACCAACATGTTCTTCCATCCACATTAAACCGCCACCTGCACCACAACACATAGCAGTTTCACGATTACGTTCCATTTCCACTAATTTTACACCAGGAATTGATTTTAAAATTTCGCGTGGTGCATCATACACATTATTGTATCGACCTAAGTAGCAAGAATCATGGAACGTGATTGTTTCTTTCACTTCATACTGTGGTTTTAGGCGACCTTGTTGGACTAGTTCAAATAACAACTCCGTATGGTGGTACACTTCTCCATTCCATCCAAAATCACTATATTCATTTTTGAAAATATTATAGGCATGCGGATCGATTGTAATAATTTTCGTAATACCTGCTTTTTCGAATTCCTTAATATTTGCTTCAGCAAGTTCTTGGAATAAAAACTCATTTCCTAAACGGCGCGGTGTATCACCAGAGTTCTTTTCCTTATTCCCTAAAATTGCAAACTTTACACCTGCTTCATTCATCAAGTGAGCAAATGCTAATGCAATTTTTTGTGAACGGTTATCAAAAGACCCCATAGAACCTACCCAGAAAAGATACTCGATTTCTTCACCTGCTTTTGAAGCTTCTTTTACTGTTGGAATATGCACATCTGGACGAGCATCTCTCCAATTTTCTTTTTCTTTACGGTTGATTCCCCAAGGATTTCCTTGACGTTCGATATTCGTCATTGCACGCTGAGCATCAGGATTTACGCGTCCTTCTGTCATTGTTAAATAACGGCGAAGGTCAATAATTTTCTCAACATGTTCATTTAGAACTGGACATTGGTCTTCACAGTTACGGCAAGTAGTACATGCCCAAATTTCTTCTTCTGTAATAACATCACCAATTAATGATGGACTGTAGACATCTTCAATCGTTACACCCTCTGCACCGGCAGCAATCGCAAGTTGATTTCCTTGTGTATTTTTGAAAAACAGTTTCGGTACCCATGGTTGTTGATGAGTTTGTACAGCACCAGTAAATGTTAGATGATCACGAAGCTTTGTCATTAAATCCATTGGCGATAGCATTTTACCTGTACCACTTGCCGGACACATGTTGGTACAACGTCCACACTCTACGCAAGCATAGAGATCAATTAGTTGAAGTTGTGTGAAATCCTCAATTTTCCCAACACCAAAAGAAGGTACTTCCTCTGATTCTTCATCTTCATTTTCTAACGCCTCAAAATCAATTGGTGTAAGTTTACCAACCGGTGTTAAACGATTAAAGTAAACGTTTACAGGACCTGCGATTAAGTGTGCATGTTTTGATTGTGGCACGTACACTAAGAATGTTAATAAAATGATAAGATGGATCCACCACATGATAAAGAATACAGTTGTTGCTGCTACTGGTGGTAAGAAGCCAAATGCTGTACCGATTAATGAGGCAACTGGCTCTGACCAAGTAGCTTCTTCACCGTGCCAAATCATGCCCATTCCATTACCAACAAGTACAGAAACCATTAAACCACCGATAAAAATTAATACAAGTCCGGATTTTAAACCTCTTTTTAGACGAACAAGCTTTTCAATATAACGGCGGTAAAACGCCCAAACAACTGCAACTAATATAACTAACGTTACAAGTTCTTGGAAGAAAGTAAAATACGGATAAACTGGTCCAAGTGGTAAATGTGAACCTGGCTTTAAACCTTTCCAGATAAAATCTATTGCGCCAAGTTGTACTAATATAAATCCATAGAAAAACATAACATGGATGGCACCACTCTTTTTATCCTTCAACAATTTCTTTTGTCCAAAAACATACACCCATATTTTTTGCAACCTTGCTTTAACATTGTTATCGAATTCAACTTTTTTCCCCATTTTGATGAATTGATAACGTGTCTTTACTAAGTACGTGAACAGCCCTAATCCATATGCGACTACAGCTAAAAATAAAATCCAGTTGATGATTAATAGTGGATTCATTTCCCTTCCCCCCTAAGTTGCTTCTTAAACTTCGCCTACCAGAAAGTAGATTATTAGAAAAATATTGTTTTCAATATTGTAAAATATGAATGAGCATTCAGTCAATCAAATTTCAAAATACCATACAAATATTTCTCTAAAATTATTAAAATTTCTCCCTTAATTAATAATCTTGAAGTTAATTCAATATTCTATCATATTCATGTACAAATATACTATGTTATTTTTCACAATAAAATTATAAAAATACATTAAAAATTCTAAAGTAAGGAATTTTTAATAGACTTAGATTGTCTGAAAGGTATCGAAATGAAGTTCTCTCGATATCTTTTAAATGATGAATAATTTATTTATCCAAAAAGAAAAAGACTGTAGCAAGCTTGAAAATCTCCAAGTTTTCTACAGTCTCTTAAATTTATTTTAAATAGAATTTGATTGATGAATCAATTATTCATTCATAACAATTGGTTGTAATAATTTTCCGAAAAACTGTTTTGCTTGTTGGACTTTTTCCTCATAAATACCAACTAAAACAACTGTTGAAGGCCCTGCAGATTCATATATATTGCATGCACATTCAAATGATTCTTCACCAAACAAAATTTGAAATTCTTTTGAGATTCCTTTAGATCCTACCGGCCAAATACGTCCGATAATATCTTGCTGAATTGCTTCAAAGATACACTTCATATCCGCGATATTTTCTGGTTCTGCCATTAATTTATCACCAACTAATGGCTTTCCAAAAGTAAACCATTTAAGACATTGAACAGGTGGAACTTCATTCATACATTTACCAATCATTGTGATAGCTACCCCTGATTGCAATGTTGTTATATTTGATTCAGTACTACCTGTTATTCTAGGTACTGGTATGTCAATTTCTTCAAATAGCCGTTCGATGCCATTCATATAACGTTCCCATGCCTCTTCATCACTGAAGTTGTGTAAAATAATCGCTTCGGGTATTGCACCCTCTGCCCATTGTTCAAGCAATGTCACGCGAGCAGAAAAATAGCTTGTTACATCATCTGGAACATTTATAACATCTAACTTCTTCTGCCCAATAGCCCCAGAATTGTCGGTTGTTACGATAATGCCATTCGACAATTGTAATGCATTTCTCATCTATTCATGAACCTCTCTTCTTGCTAAAGCCTTTGATAATATAGGCAGACAGATCCACGCAATTACGACATTAATAATTGTTGTTATTAAAATTCCCGGTGTTACTCCATAGAACATTTTCGGTGAGATTAACCAATAAAATGGTAGAGGTGATAAAATACCATTAGCGATAATCGCAAATATCCACTTCGAAATTGAATGATTCTTCTGATGTAATCTTGTAAATCCCCAAACAACGATATACATTTCAAGAGCAATTAAAATATGGAATGGTCCATATGGAAAACCACCTACACCAGCTGAAACTATATGACCAATTGCTGCTGCAATTCCTGCTGCAGGCGCTGGTAAGAAAGCTGCTCCTAAAAATGCAGGGGCCGAATCAAGAGCAGCGGACGTAACCCCTACTGGAACCTTAATCATTGCCCCCACTGCACACAATGCAGATATCATAGCTGTTAACGTAATCAATCGTAATTTCATCTTATCTAATCCTTTGTTTTGTCTTTTCTTCCACCGTTTCTAAACACCTTGGCACCACGAATATATTCAATATCAGCAACATTTAGTCTAGAATTTACTACACGTGCTGCTGCAAATAAATAATCTGATAATCGATTTAAATATCGTTGTACAACTGTAGGGACATCTCCCTCTTTTGCATTTTTCAATAATGTCACCGTTTGACGTTCAGCACGTCTAGCAATCGTACGAGCAATATGCAAAGTTGCTGCTGCAGGTGATCCACCCGGTAGGATAAACTTCTCAAGCAACGGTGGTTCATCCATTAATAGATCAATTCGCTTTTCCATCTCTTCAATTGGTTCGTCTGTCATTTTGTAATGACGTTCTTTCATCACATTTGCCAAATCGCCACCACAATCAAACAATTCATTTTGGATATTTTCTAAATCTTGCAAGATATCTTGGAATGTTTCCTTATCTAGTTCTGTCATTGCTTTACCAATAAAAGAATTTAGCTCATCGATTGTGCCATATGCTTCTACTCGTAAATCATCTTTATCTACTCTTCCACCAATAATACTTGTTTTCCCTTTGTCACCTGTACGTGTGTATAAATTCATTTCTCATCCTTCTTTCTTTTTTATTTTATATCCAAGAAACCCTAATTTTTGGAGGTTTCACTTTATTTCTTCAGCTAATCCATACCAAATTCTTGTCACATGGTCACTTACAGCAAATAATTGTTGATACAATCGCCCCAGTGTATCTCTTAATTGTCGATCTTGCGGATTGATCGGTACGATGCCTCTTCCCATTTCTGTTGCTATGATAATAATTTGATGTTTTTTAGCTAATAGTTGTAGCTGTTCTACAATAGTAGTCGATAGTGATAGTTCATCTTGTTCAAGTAACGGTTTAATCATGTTTTCAAGTCCGGTTACTACGACTGTTTTACTAGTTGGCTCACGAGGTAATTGTCCAATATACCATTCAACATCAATTAACTCTTTTTCTTTTAGCCAACGCCTTACATATTCATGTTTGCCGTTAAAGGCACCACCGATAAAGACGTGCATCGTTTCCCCTCCTTAAAAGCTTCTCTTGAAGCCCATTGAAGTTTGAACAGTTCATCATGTGACACATGCCAATCCCAAAAATCACTAGGTTTTGGTGCTAATTGAACAAGTAATGTTCGGATCGTACCCCCATGTAAAATAAGTGGGTACTTCAGAAAACTTGTTGGTAAATTTCTAAAAGCTATCATACAACGAGCGGTAACTTCTAATAATGTTTCACCAGCTGGAGGTGCAATATTGTTTGGATCATCAATCCACTTCCGATATTGTGCAATGTCCTTTAGCTCTTCGTAAGTTTTCCCTTCAAATTCACCAAAATTATTTTCTCTAAATCCAGCATACCCAAAATAAGATGCATTCGGAAAGTAAATCTTCGCTGTTTGCCTACAACGTTTTAAATCACTTCCAAAAACAACATCACAATTACTATCTACAATAGGCAAGTTCTGATTAGGTAAAATGACTTCATCTGTCCATCCTAGATAACGATGTTCACAATTACTTTTTGTTCTTGCATGGCGAATTAAGTAAACAGTAACAGCGTAATCCATAAAACTGCCTCCATTCCCTCTATAAATGCACCTAGTAAATCACCAGAACTTCCGCGGAAATTGCGAATCGTCCACCATTTATAAAAGAAAGCAGAGGCAACTATAATTGCAAGTAATAGTAATGTCAACTGCCAACTACCACTTAACCAAATAATAAGGGTGGTACCGATCATTGTAGAAATAATCGTACTAATTAGCCATGTCTTCATATGTAAGTGTTGTTTAAAGAAATACGCTAATCCTTTTTCCTTTGAAGTTTTTGTCTGAATAAAATAAATTGACATCCCTAGTCTAGATAAGAATGGTATCACGATTAGCCAGATCCAATTAAAGTCTTGATTCCCTACTAATTCAGATAGAAAAAATATTTTTGTTAATACCAAAAAAACTAAGGACATTGCACCAAAAGCTCCGATACGTGGATCATCTAATATTTCGATACGCTTTTCTATATTACGATATGAAAAATAAGCATCTCCCATATCAACAAACCCATCTAAATGTAATCCACCCGTCCAAATAATATAGCCAAACACAAGAAGAAATCCTGTCAGCATTGGACTTATATCTGTATATGTTTGGAGTATGAAAAATATGGCGGCCATTGTAGCTCCCATTATCGTCCCTAACCACGGTAAAAAGGAGAACATTGCGGTTACTGTTTTCTTTGTTAAAGGTAATTCTTTATGAATCGGTAAAACGGTGAAAAATTGAAATGCTAGTAATATACCATTCATCACTGTTTTCATCACAACACCTCCTCCTCTATTTCCATCTTCGAACATGTCCATATTCCATTTCAACTGCCCTTGTTGCAAATTGTACAAACCATTGATGGAGCTTTCCTAAGTACTCTTGATAAAGTTTTACTTCATGGCTTTTGGAGATTGGCTCATCTAATACTTCGTTGGAAACAATAACCACTGGAATTTGCATGGAATGCAATTGTAAAATAGTATTTTTCATTTCAGTTATTCTTTTTCCAAGCTCCAACGGTCGCTGCCAATTACATACCCCTGTTTCAAAACCTTCATAAAATTCATTGGTCAGCCACGTTGTAACACAATCCCATAACACTACGTCCCCTTTTTGGATAGTTGAAAGGAGTTGCTGTAGATGAGTTGGTTGTTCTAGCGTGATCCAATTTTTCTGTTGTTTTTGACGATCAAACTGATGCCTTGCAATCCGTTTTTTCATTTCATCATCAAACGCTACACCGGTAGCCACATAAACTAGCCGTTCTGCATGGTATTTTTCTGCTAAAGACTGTAATTGTTGTTCTGCATAGGCACTTTTGCCACTTCGAACACCACCCGTTATAAAGATCAGTTCTGTTTCAACCATGAAGTCATCTCCTTCTGTAATGCCTTCATCGCTTGTTCTTTCTTCATCCCGACTCTAAACCATTTGCCATCCATCCCCCGGAAATTTTCTGTGTGTCGAAGGACAAATCCTTTTTCTAGCATTGCATGGAAGAATTTTTGAGAGTCTTGAGGAGATGGTATTTGAAAACTCAAATAGTTTGTAACACTGCTTGTAGTCTTACACCCAAGTTGGATTAAAAAAGTAGCAAATTCTTCCCTTCTTTTACGTGCATAACAAATTGCAGCATCCCGATATTCGTTTTCCTCTAGACAAGTAGCACCAATAACAGCTGCTAAGCCATTAATATGCCAATGAGAAGTTTTTCTTTGCAATATTTTAGTAATACTTGGTGATGCAATCATATATCCTAGTCTCACACCTGCAATAGCGTACATTTTCGTCATTGAACGTACAATGATTATATGTGGATTATCTTCTAAATAGGGTATCATCGAAGAACCTTCATCAACCCAATCGATAAAAGCTTCATCAAAAACGATATTACAATTAACCTTTTTTGCTTCTTCAATAAGGAGCAGCAATTCCTCTTTCGGAGGTAATACACCTGTTGGATTATTGGGGGTACAAAGATATAAAACATCCGCTTGCTGCATTTCTTCTACTATTTGATGAATTGGAAGTTTCCAAGTTAGGATATTTTCTACTTCAAGATGAATAATCTCAACGTTATTAGCCACTAAAGTTGCTTCATATTCAGAAAACGTTGGATGAATAATGATCGCTCTCTTTTTCTGAAACCATGTAGCAAGCAATGCAAAGATTTCTGCTGCCCCATTGCCAAGTAAAACTTGTTCCTCACGAACATCATGATATTTTGCCACAGCTGAAAGAAATGGTTGTCCTTGTGGATCTGGGTACCTTGAAATAAGGGATAACAGGTTACTCCAATTTTCCTTAATAGAAATTGGAGGCCCTTCAGGATTCACATTTTCACTAAAATCGATAATTTGAGCAGGTTCTTTAATCGCAAGTTGTTCGTATAAACGATGCGGATTAGCACCATGATTTGGTAATGACAAGATAAATTCCCCCTATAACTACACCGAGTAGCCAAAACCATGTTGTGACCGAGTGCATCTGTTCGATGGCTATCTTAATATGTCTTGGAGCTAGTTCTATTTCCGTCTCTCCCATTTTTGCTCGCTCAGAGATAATTCCTTTATAGCTATTTGTGCCTCCAAGTTGAATACCAAGTTGGTAAGCTGTTGCTGCTTCTAAATAACCACTATTAGGACTCGGATGCTTTTTCGCATCTCTTACCCAGCCTTTCACTCGATATAAAAATGAATGCATGGATTCTTTTTTTGTTCCTATTAACATGAGAAACCCTGTTATTCTGCTCGGTATGTAATTAAAAACGTCATCTGTATGTGCCGCAACAAATCCGAAATTACGGTAAGTATCATTTTTATAAGCGACCATAGAATCGAGCGTATTCACAGCTTTGTACATCCAAGCACCAGTTGCTCCAAATAGAAATGACCAAAATAACGGTGCCGTAATACCATCACTTGTATTTTCTGAAACGGTTTCGACCACACCCCTTGTCACTTCTGGTACTGATAGCTTTTCTGTATCGCGTCCTACAATCCAAGAAAGTTTTACTCTTGCTTCTTTTAGATTTCCTTCCACAAGAGGATTATAGACGTCCATTGCCGCTTGCTGAAGGCTCTTTTGCGCTAATGCTATCGCAATCATTACACCTTCAACTAAAATACCGAAGATAGTACCTACCATATATGCCGCAATGACGATTAAATAGGTCACAATTGTTGTGACCCCAACAACTAAAACAACGAGTAGGAGTCCTTTCAGTTTTCGAAATTCTCCTTTATTTAACCGATTTGTTAACCATTGAATCGTATGACCAATCCATATAATTGGATGTGGCATTTTTGGTGGATCACCAATTAGACGATCGAGTATTACACCTAGTGTACAAGCGATCAAATGTGCTAACACTTACAGCACTCCTTTCATACGTTTGTATTCTTGAAGTGCAATGCAAGTTGTTTCGAATACACCTCGACCGATTAATTTACCGATTCCTGTAATCGTTCCAGCATATTCAAAGAATGGTTCACATTGTGTAGCTGCAATAAGTACACTATCTGTTGATGTACCAGTTGCAATTGTATTTGAAATGTTGTCCTGAATCTTCTCGATTGCTAAAGCTTTTACTTTTGCTTCAGTGGCAGTAATCATCGCCTGCATAAATGATTCATCTGTTAATGTGCCATTAACGAAAACCCATATATTAATAGTTCCAATTTTAGGTTGCTCAGAACGTTTATAGGCTTCTGATACATCTACTGCATTTCCAACGCCAGCCGTGACGGCAATCACAATACTTCCAGCAGATGAAGAAAATTCTCTAATCACAACATGCTTAGATGCAACTGCCGTCATCATAGCAACTGTGTTAGTTGGTGAAAAACCATGTTTTTCTAAATAATATTTTATTTCTTGATGTGCATCTTCTATCATATAATTTGCGTTAACTGCACGATTGATAAATGTTTGGAACCAGCCAATTCCACCATTATGAACAGCAGAAGAAACCGTTTTTAATGGAAAAGATGTTTGTAATTCGACAAACTCATCACGAATTTTAATTTGTTGAGCGGTAATTTTAGAAGCTATTTGCCGTTCCTCTTGTAATTCTGGTATTAACGTAACTTGTGGTTTAGGTAGCACAGGGTGTGGATAACTTGAAACTTTCGTATGATAGACCTCCATTATGTGTTTCTCTTTTAACACTTGATGAGGTTCACCCATTGAGCGTATTTGCCCATTTTCAAGTAAAATCAATTGATCACAATAAAGCGATGCTAAATTTATATCATGGAAAATAGAAATAACGGTTAGTCCATTATGTACGACCATACAACGAATCATATCCATTAGTTTTCGTTGGTGTTCAATGTCTAAATGATTAGTTGGCTCATCTAATAGCAATAAATCTGCCCGTTGTGCCAATGCCTGTGCAACAAATGTCCGTTGCTGCTCTCCGCCCGAAAGAAATTCTAAATATTGATCTTTGTATCGGACAATCTTTGTTTGTTCCATTGCAATTGTAACGGCTTCTTCATCCTCTTTTGTCCATGTTTGAAACCAACTATTTTGATGTGGATAACGGCCAATTGATACAGTCTCACGAACTGTATGTGAAAAAGCTTGAGCATGTAATTGTGGTAATACCGCCATTTTACGTGCTAATTCTTTTGTTGTATACGCCTCTCGATTTTTTCCATCAATTAGCACTTTTCCACTTGTTGCTGGTATTATGCCACTAATTACTTTAATGAGTGTGGATTTCCCGCTCCCATTCGGTCCTAAAATACCAACAAACTGTCCTTTTTCCACTGTAAACGAAATATCTTTAATGATGGGCTTTTTGGGGTCGTAACCTCCACTAAGCTGTTTTATAATAAGCATTCCTATGCTCCCTTCGTTCTACGTTGACGGAAGAAAATATAAGCAAACACAGGGGCACCAATAAAGGCTGTAATGACACCAATTGGCAATTCTGTTGGTGCAATAACCGTTCTTGCCAATAAGTCACAAAGAATGAGTAATGATGCTCCGTTAAAAAAAGATAAAGGTAATAGATGACGGTGATCAGCCCCGAATATTAATCTTGTCATATGGGGAACAACTAGACCAACAAAACCAATCGTCCCCGAGACTGCTACTGCAGAGCCAGTCAACATAGATCCTCCGAGTAAAAGAATGAGTTTACTTCTTTTTACATTGACACCTAAGTATTTTGCTCGTTCCTCGCCAAATAACATCGCATTTAATTCACGACGATTAAACCATAGCATAAACGAACCAATTACGATAAAAGGCCAAATCATTTTAACATATGGCCAGCCACGCATTGATACGCTCCCTAATAACCAGTTAACAATTTGGCGAAGTTCTTCTCCTGTTAATGCAATCATTAGCGATATAACAGAGCTTAAAAATGAACTCACTATGATTCCTGTTAAAATAAGCGTTTCCATCTTCATCGTACGATCGACCAATCTAGCAAAACCCAAAACAACAAGTAATGACACCATTGCCCCTATCATACTGAAAGTGGGCAATGTATAAATCCCTAATACAGGTGCTGTAATACTGAAAAAGAGCGTCATCACGGCACCAACTGAGGCACCAGATGACACTCCTAACGTATATGGATCAGCAAGTGGATTTTTTAACAAGCCTTGAAAGGCAGCACCTGCAATTGCTAATGCTGCCCCTACAAGTCCAGCTAACATAACTCGCGGCATACGAATGTTCCATAAAATATTTGTTGCCGTTTCATCAGCTCCAGTATTCCATAACGTACTAATAGGCACCTTTACAGAACCTACAGAAATACCTAGCCAAATACTCATCAGTAGGATGAGTATAGCTACGATATATCCGACTACTATTTTCCTCATTTAAATGCCTCTGGATAAACAGCCTTTGCTATTTCTTCTAATCCATCTGCAAGGCGAGGACCTGTACGAGCTGTTAAATCTTGATGTACTAACACAACGGCGTTATTTTTAACAGCTGTAATACTGTCAAAGCCTTGACGTTTTTTTACTTTTTCTACGATATTCGGAACATAATCTTCCATCACAATAATAGTATCTGGATTACGTTTAACAATTTGTTCTGGATCGATTTTAAACCAACCAGATTGATCAGCTGCAACATTTTTTATTTTCGCTAAATCGAAAATTTCTTGCATAAATGTATCTTTACCTGCTGTATAAATTTCAGGTTCATCTGATGTTTCAACAAATGCAGTACGTTGCTTAACATTTGCTACTTTGTCTTGTACTTCTTTTACTTTCGCTTTCATATTAGCAACGATTTGATCTGCTTTTTGTGATTGATTTGTAATTTGACCAAGTTGTTTAATCGTGTCATATGTTTCTTCAAAATTTGTTGCATTTTTTACAACAAAAACAGTAATTCCTGCATCTTTTAATTGTTGTAATCCTGATTCAACTGATTTTGCATTTGATTCATGCGCGAATACGACATCTGGTTTTAAGCTTAGTACTTTTTCAACATTAAAATCCATTCCGCCTACTTTTGGTTTTTTAGTAGCAGCTTTTGGATAATCATCATTATCACTTACACCAACAATTTTGTCATCTAATCCTAATGCGAATAAGATTTCCGTATTACTTGGGATCAGTGATACGATTTTTTTTGGAGCTTGTTTGAATTCTACATTATTTCCAAGCGCATCTTTTACCGTCATAGGATATGTAGCTGTTTTGTCTGCAGTTTGAGTGGTATTTCCACTTTTTTCAGTTGATTTTTGAGTTTCACTTTGATTGCATCCCACTAATAAAACAAATGCCATTGTTAGTAAGAAACCTAGTTGCCAAATTTTTTTCACAAAAAATGCCTCCTTCATAGAAAATGCCTCTCGTATTTACCGAGAGGCATTATGATTCTAGTATATTCTAATATACTAGCACCCTTCTATCCTCGTAGTTACTGGTGATGATGATAGTTCGGCAGGTATCCTGGCTTGTGTTCATCGCTGATCGTCGCCTTCCCAAAAAATGATTTGTTTTTCAGTGGCCATGACGAATTGCTCACACATACAGTGGCGGGACCGCATCGGATTTTCACCGATTTCCCTTTTCACTCAACATTCTGTGTCGAGAACCGTACTAAATATATTGAATTGTCTATCATTATACCGAATATTTGTTTTTTATGAAAGACAAGGTGGTAAATTTAATTTTCTCCTAGAATTCGTTTACCCCCAAAAAACAGCAGTAACCTCCCCACTTTTGAGAATTTTACTACTGTCAAGTTTGTCATATATCAATTATATTGTTTCATCCATGTTAGAAAGTTTCCAACTACTTTATCTAAAAATTGCACTGTTCCTTCATCTGTTAGATTTCCTGATTCATCAAATTTCGTGTGCACAGCTCCTATATATACATCATTCCCTATTAGGATTGGTGATGATAAACCTATTGAAAATAATATATCTCGTAAATGCATTTGTGCTTTAGCAGTCCCTAACACGCCCATCGAAGCACCCATAATCCAAGAAGGTTTGCCAATCATGACTTGATCAACACGTGATAACCAATCGATTGCATTGCCTAATACACCTGGAATGGATCCATTATATTCTGGTGTGACCCAAAGTACCGCATCGGCAGCTTTTACCTTTGCTTTAAAATCTACTACAGATTGTGATGGATTATTTTCATGATCTTGATTGTACATAGGTAAATCATTTAACGTTAAAACTTCCAAGTCAAATTTATCGGTATTACGTTTTTTTATAAACTCCGCTAATTTCTTATTATAAGATTCCTTTCGAATACTACCCACTATTGCTGCAACTTTCATGATCATTCCTCCAATAATAGAATTCACAATATTATTCTCTTTTTTATCATTTTTATACTTGCTTCATGAGGGTTTGTTATCTCGATTGCCGTAATAGAATAGTACTAAATATAAACTATTGAAAATTTTATGTCTCCTCAACATTCACCCAAAGTCAAGTTGATCTTCATTTTACGCTTGTTATATTTACTTTTTTGTGAGTGTGAACTGTAACTACTGACTCTAGAATTAACATTACCTCATCAAAAAAATTTATTTAGAAGTATTAAAAGTATATGAATCGGTAACATTGGTACTGTTAGTAAATTATGGAGGGTGAAATATGAAAAGAGTATTGTTAGTCCTTATCATGGCAAATGCTGCAATTTTATCAGCTTGTCAATGGCAAGAAGTTGGTAAACAAGATCCTACTACAAGTAATGAAACTGGAGCAAAGATACCTGTTAGCGCAGAAGTAAAGAGTAAAAAAGAATTATCATTAAGTACAGGCGATAAATTGGCAAGAATTCTCGGCAGTAAAACTTGGCAAGGAACAAAAGTATATGATAAAAATCATAATGATTTAACACAACAAAACACAAACTTTATAGCCCTTGCAAAATATGACGCTAAAACCTCGAGATACGAATTATTTGATAAAACGTCAAAAGAGAGCCGCGACATTGGAACTTTCTTGATTTCGAATAGCGGAAAATTTCGGATCCTCAAATCTAAATCTAAAGGAACACAGAGTGTTGTAGAGTTAACGGAAGTAACTAATGAGAAATACATTTATAAAAGGATGGGGAAAGATGCAAACGGAAATGATGTAGAAGTTTTCGTAGAGCATATCCCTTATACTGAAGGTAGCCTTGCTTTTTCTGAATCGAAATAATTATTAGAGGAAATGCTATTATTTTAGTATTTCTATAATTAAAGCAACAATTCACTCCGTAACAAAAATAGAACGTTGCTTATTATCAAGACCAAAATAAATAAATAAAAGGACATGACATATTTAAAATAACTAAATATGTCATGTCCTTTCTTATATTTCTGGAACACTAGAATTGCCTCGCAGGGATCGAGAGAGGTCGGTGTTACCACAGGACGCGGCGATCTTAGCCGAACTTACTTTCATAAAGCTGAACGAGCGCCTTCTGCACTTATTTTTATCCAGCTTTAGGCGCTAGCTTTTCGGGCCAGATAACCCTCCTCGGACGGGGCAAAAAGCGCCCCTCTGTCGGAGGAACATTTGGCCGATAAAGCTAAACGAGCGCCTTCTGCACTTACTTTATCCGGCTTTAGGCGCTAGCTTTTCGGGCCAGATAACCCTCCTCGGACGGGGCAAAAAGCGCCCCTCTGTCGGAGGAACATTTGGCCGATAAAACTAAACAAGCGCCTTCAGCACTTACTTTATCCGGCTTCACGCGCCAACCCCCTCGAGGTCGCTTCAGTCCCTCGTTCGAAAGCTGAAAAGCGCTTTCGATTCGGGCCTTCCAGCGCTTGTCGGGGCTAAACGGGCACGTTCAGCACTTCATATTACATTTTTTCTGGTGCCGATACTCCGATTAGTTTTAGTGCATTTGCGATTGTTATGCGGACTGCTGTGATTAGAGCAAGACGTGCTTCAGAGCGATCTTTATTATTATCATCTAGAACTTTCTCTGCGTTGTAGAAGCTGTGGAAAGTTGCTGCTAGTTCTTGGATGTAGTTAGCAATTCGGTGTGGTGCTCTTACGCGAGCTGAATCAGCTACCACTTGTGGGAAATCACCAACTTTTTTCAATACTTCAATATCTTTTTCGGATGATAATGTGTCTAGATGTTCAGTTGAAGGTGCAAAACCTTTTTCTGATGCTTGACGTAAAATTGAGCAAATACGTGCATGTGCGTATTGAGCATAATACACTGGGTTTTCATTTGATTGTTTTACAGCCAAAGCTAAATCAAAATCTAAGTGTGTATCTCCAGCACGCATTGCGAAGTTATATCGTACTGCATCTAATCCTACTTCTTCTACTAGTTCACGCAGCGTTACAGCATTACCTGTACGTTTTGACATTTTCACTTTTTCGCCATCACGTAATAAGTTAACCATTTGAATAACTTCTACTTCAAGCGTATCACGATCGTAGCCAAGTGCTTCAATTGCCGCTTTCATACGAGGAATATAACCGTGGTGATCAGCTCCCCAAATATTGATTAGTTTATCAAAACCACGGCGTAATTTATCTTCATGGTATGCAATATCTGGTGTTAAATACGTGTAAGAACCATCTGATTTGATTAGTACACGGTCTTTATCATCACCAAATGTAGTAGAGCGGAACCAAGTTGCTCCATCTTGTTCAAACACATGACCATTGTCTTTTAGTTTTTGAAGTGCTGTTTGTACTTTACCTTCTTTATATAGAGATGTTTCAGAGAACCATACATCGAAATCTACACGGAAGTCTTTTAAATCTTTTTGAAGTTTACCGAATTCGTGTTTTAAACCATGTTCACGGAAGAATTCAAAACGTTCTTCATCTGTTTTTTCTAATATATCTTGACCAAATTCTTTAGATAATTCTTGTGCAATTAGGATAATATCTTTACCATGATAGCCATCTTCAGGCATATTAGAGTCTAATCCTAATGCTTCGCGGTAACGCGCTTCTAGTGATTTTGCTAATTTTGTAATTTGATTACCAGCATCATTAATATAATATTCGCGTGATACGTTGTAGCCTGCAAAATCTAAAACATTGCATAAAGAATCACCAACAGATGCTCCTCGTGCATGACCTAGATGTAAATCACCAGTTGGGTTTGCAGATACGAATTCTACTTGAATTTTTTCGTTTTTGCCTGCATTAGAGCGACCATATTCTTTTCCTTGTTGAAGAACAGTTGTGACAACTTCTGCTAGGTAGTCTTTACGTAAAGTAATATTCATGAAACCTGGTCCTGCAATTTCTACTTTTTCAATGTTGCTTCCTTTTTGATCAAGGTTTTCTAGAATAGCTTCAGCAATAGCACGAGGTGGTTTTTTTGCTAATTTTGTTAGTTGCATTGCAATATTTGTTGCATAATCACCATTTTCTTTGTTTCTTGGTGTTTCTAAGTGAATGTTCAAAACACTTGTATCCTCTACAAGCTCTGCTTTTTGAATGGCTGCAACAAGCGCTTCTTTAATAGCTTGTTGAACTTGTTCTACTGCGTTCATTTATTTCCCTCCGTATAGTTCAGTTCTAATGCATAGTCTCCGACAGATTGCCCGCCGATTAATAATTCATATTGCAAATAAAATCGACCATTTTGTAAAGATTCTGATGGTTCGAATTTCATCTCTTTCGTTAGCGTAACGATTGGTAGTTGTCCATATTCACTATTGTAGTGACCCTTTTGTGCTTGTCCAAGTACAAATGGCATGCGCATTTTAATATCCCCATTACGAATAATGATGGCATCTTCTTGACCAAATCTTACAGTCGTATGCATGTGCTGTTCTTCTTGAACTTCTTCATACCGCAAATAGATTTGATCACGTTTTTGCATAATTATACCTTCAGACCATAGCTCATACTGTTCGGGATCTGTATCTTGTTGTGTAATGGTTGTTACTATTTTTAATTTTACGGGTGCTGTAAGTGCATCTGACATTTTACGCTGCCTCCGTTTTCTCCTAATATAACCTTTTTATTATAGGATAGGATTACAGTTGTTTTCAAGGTACAACATTCTAATAGATGCTTATTATTTCTATGAAATTTAAATAATAATACGTTTTATGTCGTTTTTTTACCAAAAGATGGATTACATTCTAATAGTACTGTTTAATGAATGCTATAATATACGTAATATTGGTGGTGATTTCGATTCTTGATTATATTATCAATTTTTCACTATTATTTACTTGTTCTATCTTTTTTTACTTAGTATTTGAATATCTTGAGCAACATCTAAACGAATATAAAGATTTGCATCCTTGGGTTGTTGGAGTAGCATCTGCTATCACTGGGCTACTGTTATTGGAGACATCTATTCAATTTAATAATGGTGTAATTGTAGATATAAGAAATGTTATTATTTTGATTTCAGGATTTATAGGTGGTCCCATTTCAATAATTGTTTCCTCTTTTCTCATCGGGTTATTCCGAATTTATCTATTAGGTGTTTCAACAACCTCTATTTTCGCTGGTTTGAATACTATCATTTTAGGCCTAATTCTTTCACTATTAATGAAGTGGAAGCCGATTTCATATCGTAATATGCATTATTATTTACTGTATACTATTTTACAAATAGGTATTGGCATAGCTTTTTTAGATAACAATCAGAATAGTCGACTTTCTGGAATTTTTATATTAGTGGTTACTTCAATTCCTGCATTTTATACCACCTTGTTTGTTCTTCACCTAATTAAAAAATATTTTGAAAGAATTTATATTATTGAAAGGTTAGCAGAAATAGATTATTTAACGAAACTCCCTAATATAAGGAAATTCAAAAATATAATAGAAGAATATATTGATCACAATGAGAACTTCACTTTATTGTTAATAGATATTGACAATTTTCGTAATGTCAACTCAACTTATGGTCATCTTATCGGGGACGAGATTTTAAAACAAATTGGACAGTATTTAAAACAATTTACCTTAGAACATGAAGGCACAACTACCGCACGCATTAGTGGTGAAGAGTTTTATGTTTCTTGTAAGAAAGTTGCTCCCGCATTTGGTTTATATTATGCGCATGAAATTAGTAAACTTATCTCTCAAAATCCTTTCTTTGTTTCTAACGAACATAAGATTCCCATTACTGTGTCTATTGGTATAGTTAACTTCCCTGATAACGGTAAAAGTATTTCAGAACTTGCTTCCGCAGCTGACAAGGCATTGATGAAAGCAAACTTACAAGGAAAAAAACAAATTGTTCATTATAATCATCTTCATACATAGAGTATTAGATAGATGTCGATTATCCAAAGGTAATCGGCATCTTTTTATATGATTCAATTCATTCACTTCTACTTTTAAGCATTAGGTGTAATCTCTCATAAATTTATTTAATCAAGTGTGCTTGTCAAAACTTTCTTCGACTTTATTTGTCAAAATTCGTGTTTTTCTTCCGTTTAGTTTATCCAAACACTTCACATACTAGATTCTAACAATAAGAAAGGAAGCGATTGGATGAACCGAGCTGAGTATCATCGGCAGCGGAAAAAGAAACTAAGACTACGGCAAATAATAGTTTGGGTTATTGTATGCGCCTCAGCATTTGCAACCGCTCTGTTGTCACTACGCATATATGCTCAAATTACAGGAGCTCCTTCCTTAACTGTCCCGAAAGCAACGATTTTCTTAGATGCTAATGGTGACCAAATAGGAGATAAGTTCTCTCAGCAAAGACGCTACTGGGTAGATTTGGATGAAATTTCTCCCTTCATAACTGAGGCACTTATCGCTACGGAGGATCAAAATTTTTATCAACATCATGGATTTGACTACACTCGTATTGCTGGAGCTTTACTAAAAGATTTAAAAGCTATGGGGAAAGTAGAAGGTGCTAGTACCATTACACAACAGTATGCAAGAAATTTGTATCTTTCCCATGATAAAACATGGCTTAGAAAGATAAATGAAGCCTTATATGCCTATCGTTTAGAAACTTTTTATGATAAAGATAAAATTCTTGAAGGATACTTAAATACAGTTTACTTCGGCCATGGCATGTATGGGGTTGAGGCAGCGAGCAGATATTATTTTGCTAAATCCGCAAAAGACCTAACACTTGCAGAAGCTGCTTCATTAATAGCAATACCCAAAGGCCCTAGCATTTACTCACCACTAGCTGATGAAGATAAGAATCATGGAAGACAACAACTAATATTATCATTAATGCAAAAACAAAACATGATCTCAAAAGAAGCGAAAGAACGTGCACAACAAGAGAAAATAACTTTCAAGTATGATGAATGGGATAGTGAAAAGTCAAACGCACCATACTTTATCGATACAGTATGGGCAGAGGCGCAAAAAATATTAGAGAAAAAAGGTAGAAGTATTGAAGAAGGAGGATGGACGATTCAAACTACTTTAAACCCTTATCATCAGCAAGCAGCTGAAGAGGCGATTAAAAAGAATCTTCCTAAATCAGGACTTGAAGTCGGATTTATAAGTATGGATCCGAAAACTGGTTATGTTACTTCATTGGTTGGAGGAAGTCAGTATGTAAAAAGTCCATTTAATCGAGCTACGCAAGCTAAAAGACAACCTGGCTCAGCTATTAAACCTTTCTTGTATGCTACGGCTTTAGAAAATAACTTTTCGCCTTTAACATTTATGAATACCGATCAAACAATCTTCACATATGATGGTGGACGTTCTGAATACGAGCCGAAAAATGTAAATGGTAAATTTGCCAATCATCCATTATCGATGGCTCAAGCGTTAGCAATCTCAGACAATATCTATGCGGTAAAAACTTTTGAAGAAGTTGGCTATCGAAAATTCAAACAAATGTTAGATCGTTTTGGTCTAGGAGAAACAGTACAAAATACACCATCAGTCGCTTTAGGTACAACAGAAGTTACCTTAAAAGATATTACTTCTGCCTATAATACTATTGCAGCAGGTGGCGTTAAAAAAACGCCTATTACTGTATTATCGATTAAAGATGCAGATGGAAAAGTACTTTACAAATTAGATAAACATAAAGAATCAAAAAGAGTCATGAAAAAAGACGATGCGTTTATTCTGACACAATTAATGACAGGTATGTTCGATCCCGTATTTAATGATTATGCTCCAGCAACAGGAATCAGTCTTCGAAACAAACAAACAAGACCGTATGCTGCAAAATCTGGTACAACTTTAACGGATCAAATGATGATTGGTTTTTCACCTTCCTTAACAGCTGGTGTTTGGAATGGCTACGATCAAGGAAAGCAAATGACAAGCGATGCCGATAGTCGTGCCACAAAACAAATCTGGATTGACTTTATGGAAAAAGCCCAAAAAGATATGCCAAGTGAGCCTTTTATGGCACCAAAGGGCGTTGAAGCTGCAATCATTGATGTAGAAACGGGTGGTCTGGCTACAAAAAGTTGTAGTAGACAACGAGTCGTTTATCTAAAGAAAAAAGATATTCCAAAGAAAAAATGTACAGATCCAACTATTCTAAAGGATTTAACAAAAGATACTAAGGATTCGTGGAGTCTATTTCCATTTTCCTTCTTTGAATAAGCTCTTTCAATAAACAAAAGCCTTACCTTGGTTCGCTTAAACTTAAGGTAAGGCTTCTTGTTTATATATATTTTATTGATCACTACAAATTGAGGCAGTACATCAATAAAAAAAGCTTCCATTCCAATGAAGTCCGTTATCCACTGGAGTGAAAGCCTTTTTGCTTATCCAAAGCATTTGAGAATCATGTGAATTCATGTCTGGTCCTGTACAAAAAAACACTTGATACTCATTTGTCCTAGCTTACTTTTGTAAGCTTTATTTAAAGTTTACTTCCTTTCCATGACAGTTTCAACTATGTATTGTAAACGCTTTGAAAAATGTCACAGATAATTCAAAAAATAACGCTAAAAGCCTAATGCAGAATGTAACGTACCCTCACTATGTTGCCACATTTCTTCATTGAAGTTCTTCAAAAATTCTCCTAGCACCTTTTTTGAAGATTCGTCCATATGATCAACAATAATATGGCGTTTCATGGATTTATCCATTTTATTGACGTGATCAGCCAGTATTTTATAGCCTCTACGCTTTTCACGATTGATGACCATTTCACAAGCCGTTACACCTGCATAGTAAGCGCCTTCTGGTTTTTGTTCAATTGTGACCCAAACTAACCAATATGGTTTTCCACCTTCTGAGTCAGAACGATCTGTTGTAAATTTAATACCTCGTTCCACTGCACTACGAGCATGCATCGCACCAATATCAACTTCTGCTGTTTTTTCATTGATATCAATTACAACTGGTGAAACATTTTCAAGAGATAATGAACCAATCCCAAAACCTTTGTGACCATCAGTTGGATTATTCTTTATAATTGTAAATTCCATTTTTTTTGATTTTTCTTCATTTGCCATTCGTTTAATCCCTCCGTTCTGTTATTATAACGAATATACACTATTTTTTACATAAGGAGGACTTACAATGCCTATAGTTACTATTAAAATGATTGAAGGTCGCACTGACGAACAAAAACACAATTTAGTTAAAAAAGTAACAGAAGCTGTTTCTGAAACAGTTAACGCACCAAAAGAAAATATCTCCATCATCATTGAGGAAATGAAAAAAGAACATTATGCTGTTGGTGGCGTTCGTAAAAGCGAACAATAATAGATTCATTTTGGATTTATATGGTATACAAAAGGGAGCATCCAGCATTAGATTCAATTATAATCTTTAGTGCTTCTACTTTGTTGATTTCCGTTGCAGTCGGACGCTTTCCGAGGGCGAGCGGTGAGCTGCTTCCTTCGCTAAGCTCAGTCCAGGATTTCACCTTTTTCTCTTTTTAGGAAGGTCTCCACCTCTGCTCCAATCAACTGAATAATCTTATCATTCTAGTGAGCTTTTTAAAAAAGCGAAAACAAACTTTCATTCGTGAAAAACATACCTACGTATTGAACGCAGTAATTAAAAAAAGTGTATTCGACAAAAAAGTTGAATACACTTTTTATTTCAATTTAGTTCACTTTAAATTTAGAGAGCATGTCAATTAATTCGAAGGCATCTTTCATTTCTTGCTCTGTGAAGTTTAATTTTCCTTTTACGACATGAACTTTTTCAATTTGCTCTTCTTTTGATAATTCTTCGAAAAATAACAGTGTTGAGACAAGCTCTAAAAACCTTGCACTTTTACTATTTAAAACGCTAACGACTTCACTTAAATTCTGTTGCTCCTTACAAAGAGCTTTGTAAAAATCTTCCCCTTTATCTGTGACTTCGTAGCAATATTGAACATATGACCCCTTGTCCTCCATTTGCTCTGTTAAAAAACCCATCGTACATAATTCTTCTACACGTAATGTTAACTCTTCTGAATAAGGACCGTATATATGGAAATGATATTTTTCATGAAATGGAAACTGCATTTTCTTAGCAATATAGACCATCTTTTGTAACTTTTTACGACCAGTGACTTGTTTTGCTAACGATACAAATTGTACAACTTTTGCGTGATCTTCTAGCACGTTTTACTCCTTTCGAGAAGATTTATCCTCTCAATACTTTTAGTATTTGTTTTCGTAATGTTTTTTGTTTTCCATTTTGTAGTAATGCATCTTCTGGAAAATAGAGTTTATGATCCGATCGACGTTTACCTGAAATCGCATCAACAATCTGAGAACAACGAGACAATTCTTTAATGTCTCCATTTGGCATTAACAATTGAATTGGTACACGTTCTTCTTCTTCACCTGGGCGATAGAAATCATAGGGTAAATCAGATATTGAATCATGGACTAAATAATATTTTGGATTCATCCCTGCTTTGATAAACAAATCTTCCAAATCTCTTAACTTTTCATATTCATTTGCAGGATCAAATTCGATGTATTTAAATAGTTTTCTATTGATAAACCGGCGACTTAAATCACTTAATATAGAATCATTTTCTTTCATCCACATTTGGAAATACGTCAATAATATACTTTCATCTAGTGAAATATAATCTTCCAACTCAATCTCATTATTAAAAAATGCCTTAAAATGAGTAGGTTCTTGGATAAATTTATAATTTTCTTTACTCAATTCTTTTGCACGATGAAGGATTTTCGTTAATATCACTTCTGCACTTCGAGAAACTGGATGAAAATAGACTTGCCAGTACATCTGATAGCGACTCATAATATAGTCTTCAACTGCATGCATACCACTCGACTTAATCACTACCTGTTCTTCTTTTGGACGCATAACACGTAGTATTCTTTCCATATCAAAATGACCATAGCTAACACCTGTAAAATACGCATCTCTTTGTAAATAATCCATGCGATCAGCATCAATTTGACTAGAAATCATACTAACAACTTGTTTATTTATATAAGTTTTTGCAATAACATCTGATACCCTCTGAGGAAAATCGGGTGCAACACGACGTAATACTTCATTTACCTCTGTGTTTCCCTTAATAATTGATCTTGTAAATTCTTCATGGTCAAGGTCAAAAACATGTTCAAACGCATGTGAAAACGGACCATGTCCTAAATCATGTAATAGAGCTGCACATAGTACAACTAAACGTTCACTTTCATCCCATTCTGGTCTACCCTTGAACACATCATCGACCATTCGACGTACAATTTCATAAACTCCTAAAGAGTGACTAAAGCGACTATGTTCTGCTCCATGGAAAACCAAATAAGTTGTCCCAAGTTGCCGAATACGACGTAAACGTTGAAACTCCCTAGTGCCGATTAAATCCCAAATTACTTGGTCTCGCACATGTATATAACGATGGACGGGATCTTTAAATACCTTTTCTTCTGCTAATTTCTTTGTCGCGTAACTCAATTTAAGCACCTCCGCTCACTCTTTTATTACGTTTCATGATGTACTATATTTCTCCATTATAAATGAAAAAACCACCTTATATAAAGGTGGAAAAAGTCGTGTTATGAAGAAATTTTTAATACGTTTTTATTATTATTCGTTTCTATTTACTAGACCCTTAAGTCATTTTTTTCTTTTAACATACAATGAGAAAGGTATTTGACTCGAACTTTCTAGTTACGCTCTTCTACCTTTATTCTTTATAACTTTCTGGTAATTTGTGTTGTGATTTCAATTTGGCGATAATTTTTGGCATTAATTCTTCTTCAGTATGTGCTGCACATGGACGATTATTGACGATTGTAAATGTTTTACGAAGTCCAGGACCACAATAAGATTGACATTTAATATCTATCGTTGCATCAGGATCAATTGCTTTGAGCTTTGGAATTAATGTTTTTAAATTAACGGCCTGACATTCATCGCAAACACGGAATTCGTTTGCCATCTTGTCTACAACCCTTTCTTTATCTCAGTTTAAAGTCTATCTACTAGTGTATCGTATTTTATATCTTTCATTCAAGACATTTTAACTCATAAAGCTATTACAAGTTTATGAATAAAAAAGATAAAAACTGTCTAGGCTAATCCTATGAATCAAATAGGAGGTTTCAAAACAATGAAAACAAGACAAGATGCTTGGTTACCAGAAAACGATGAACTATTAGCTGAAGCAGTTTTACGTCATGTTAAAGAAGGGAGTACACAACTTACAGCTTTTGAAGAAGCTGGAGACGCGTTAAATCGCACTGCAGCTGCTTGTGGTTTCCGTTGGAATGCTGTGGTTCGTAAAAACTATGAGAAAGAGCTCTCTCTAGCAAAAAAAGAACGTAAAGAAAGAATGCGTATTTATGGAACATCAGCTCGCAGAAGAACAGCTGGACTCTATTTACTACCAAATGAAAAACACCCTGAAGTAACACGCACCATTCCACTTTCTGCGATGTCAATTGACCTAGTTATTGCATACTTAATGCGTCTTCAACAAAGTGATTTCCACGATGAAGAAGTGACTAGATGGCGCCATTTAGCGAATATCGCTAATGATAAAGCATCACGATTAGAGAAAGAAGTACTTCGTTTAGAAAAAGAACATCGTAATATGAAAAAAGATTATGATCAATTTATGCAAGTAATGAACCGTGCAAGACGTTTAATGACTCTTGGTACAGAAGATGAGCATATTGCTCCGGTCTTTACAATGGAGCGTAATGGGAATCTTGTAAAAAAAGAAGATGCATCTGTAGGCGTTGAGGAATAAGTAAAAAAAGGTTGAGACAAAAATATTTTAGCTAATGAAAAATCCGAACTATAATGTGAAATTCTATTTAAAATTTCACATTTGTTCGGATTTTCTACGTATTATTATTCGATTGAAATCATTTCATCATGAAGAATTTGTACAAAGAGTACGAACATTTCATATATATTTTTTCATAACATACAGTTTTGTGTTCCGTTCCAGACGACGCTTTCCGCGGGCTTGGCTTCAATCTCCTCGGGCCAACAAGATGTTGGTCACGAAGCCGTTGCCACAGGACGTGGCGTTTTTAGGCTTTGTTCCTTAAAAGATGTGCTCCTGCATCGCTTCGCTAGCTTCGTCGCAAGAAATTGAACTTGCTTCCTCGAGTTATCCCCACACGAAGAAAATGCGATTGCATTTTCGAGGAGTCGCCGTCCTCCACTTCACACCATTCTAAATAAAGTTCATCATCGAATAATCGTATTTTCTCAAAGAAAAATGCTTTATGAAATTGATTCTATGAAGTTCAATCATTCTTCTTTGGAAGGGGCTAATTCTGTTCTGTCCCATCTCTTTTCATTGTTTGTAATCATGCTATTACTCGTCACATCATTTGCTTCTGCTTTTTTTGGGAAATGGATATTTCAATTACTGTAATTAGCAAATTTCCCGGGAAATCGACAGATGCATTAGTTTTTTGATAGCATGGATTGATTTCTGTCGAAAACTCTTTTTAAATAAAAAGAATATAAATCCATTTCTTCTGTTTGTAATGTACCCATTAATAATTCATTACATAAAGTTGCCAATAATTGTTGTAATTCTATTACAGTTTGTTCCACAGTTAATGGCTCATCTAGCAATTCACTTAAGGAAGCCATTACTTCTGGATGAATGTCGGGATATTTGAATTTTGTTTCGTTACCTTTCAAACTCACCTCATAGAAATCTCGTATAAGCCGTGCCCTTTCGACTCCACTTCCTTCAATGCAAAGATAGATTTGCACAGCAATTCCATCTCTTAAACGACGTTGAGAAATTCCTGCAAATTTCTTGCCCCCAATACTTAAATCATATGATCCAGGGCAATATGAACCTACTATTTCGTATGCTTCAATTTTATCTGCTGCTTGTGGAAATAATCGTTTGATCAACTCAACCATAATTTCATAACCAGTATTAATATCGATTTTATCCTCCTGTTCAGATAAAACCATTGAGATATTCAATACACCTGGGTCTAGGACAACAGCTAACCCCCCTGAATTTCGTACAATCGGTGCAAAACCTCGTTTTTTTAGTAAGTCCATTCCCTCTTGTATATATGGCAAACGGTGATCTTGGATGCCAAGAACAACCGATTGATCATGAACCCATGTTCTAATAGTTGAAGGTGATTGACCTTTACCTACTAATTGGCAAAGTGTATCATCAGCTGCAAATGATTCTAATGGTGAATGGCCTTTTCCACTAACAGATTGATCCCAAAAGCGCCATTTTGGTTGTTGTAAATAATCCTTCATCGTTTGTTCTCCTGATCTATATTTATGTTGTTATATTAAGCATACATGATTTAAACTTTTTTCTCATGTCAAATTCGTGAAAGTCAAGCGTTCTAGATACTTCTACTAGGCATTTATGTTAAAATCAATGTGATTGATTCTCAATAAAAAGGAGTGTCCACACTTATGATCGAAGCAGCACAAACACTAGATGGTTGGTATGTACTACATGATTTTCGTTCAATCGATTGGGCTTCATGGAAATTAGTTTCCGAAGAAGAACGTAAAGCCGCAGTTGATGAATTCATCAATTATCTAGAAAAAATTAACGAAGCAGATATAGCGAAAACTGGTAGCCATGCTTTCTACTCGATCCTTGGTCAAAAAGCAGACTTCATGTTAATGACTATGCGCGAAACAATGGAAGAACTACAAGAACTTGAAAACGAATTCAATAAATTAGCAATCGCTGATTTTACGATTCCGACTTATTCATATGTATCTGTAGTTGAATTATCTAACTATCTAGCTGGCAAAAAATCTGGTGATGAACCAGCAGAAGATCCTTATCAAAACCCACATGTTCGTGCACGTTTATACCCCGAACTACCACGTTGGGAACATATTTGCTTCTACCCAATGGACAAACGTCGTCAAAAAGGCGCTAACTGGTACATGATGGAAATGGATGCACGCCGCGAACTAATGCGTTCTCATGGTTTAATTGGCCGTAGCTATGCAGGTAAAGTAAAACAAATCATTTCAGGATCTATCGGTTTTGATGACCATGAATGGGGTGTTACACTATTTGCACATGACGTATTAGAATTCAAAAAACTAATTTATGAAATGCGCTTTGACGAAGTTTCAGCTCGCTACGCTGACTTTGGGGAATTCTTTGTTGGGAACATCATGGATTATGAAAAATTAATAAAATTCTTAGCTATAAAGTAAAACTTCAGGGATTTTCCGAAGTACAGGACGTACGAGTGCCAACGTTGTCACAAGGCGTTGCGTTTTTGTAGGCCATTTCCCTATTGATGGTTAACCGACCAATCAAGCTTTTATTTATGGCAGGCACCCATCTTACTTCTTTCTCTATCTTGAGGAGGAGGTTTTACTACCCGTTAATGCAGGATAAAATAATCAATGAATCAATAGAACAGTCCAGCTCCTAATTTGTTGAGCTGGACTGTTTTAATACGCAAAGCGCTTATCTAATTCCGCAAGCTTTTCAATAATACGTTCTTCTACTAATGAATCATCTTCAATACTTTCATCTGCATAATGAGATAACAAAGGATGTTGACCAATCATGACACTGTGTTGAGCATTTTCAAACATTGTTATATCATTTGCATCATTGCCAAAAGCAATATATTTTCCTTTCTGAACACCTAACTTTTGAAGGGCACTCCATTTATGAATTCCACACGGACTTATATCTAATATTCCCTCATGATGATGAGTATGGATAATAACATCTAATTTCTCTAACTTCTTCCGTAATGCCACCATATTAAACGAAGTCAGAATGGCAATCTTAACTACATTCTCTAGCTTATCTAATGGTCTATTGACCGCAAGCCTTTTTGTATCTAAGTTTTTTAAAATTGGGTGGTCTACTGGTCCTGTGTAAGAATAATCCCATTCACTATCGATTAAATACGAAGCATGGTATTCTTTCATAAGTTGCTTTAGATGCTCCAGTGTCATATGATCAAAACTTGTATTTTGCTCCACATTTCCACTTTTACAAACTACGGCCCCATTACCGCCTATCATTTTATAGCCATGGAATCTTTTATGTAAAATAGGCAACATATCACGAACAGGACGCGCAGAAGCAAAAATCACTTCATGCCCTTTCTCTGTTAATTGTTCTAAACTATATAAAATAGGCTCAGCTACAGGCTTACCTCCAAAACATATCGTACCGTCTAAATCAAATATAAATTGCATATGAACGAACACTTCTTTCTGGTTTTTACTTCATAAACATACAGACCCTATTTGAAGTATACAACTGAATTTCAATTTTCTCTTTTAATCATATAGGAAGGGACGTTTCATTTCTAAATTATTTCCCTACTTCCTACAAATTTATACACATATTAAGGTTCTTATTTTTCATAACTATCATATATAAAGAAGAGGAGGTTATGCAGTACCTGTTGTGAAATCACCCCAAGAGAACTAGGTCTATTTGCTCGTCTCATGCCCCCAGAGGTAACAAGTAAGAGACCAAGATCGTAGTTAGCTTAAGCATGTTATTACTGTACAATGATTTCACCCGGTAATTCGAGGATTATGGTTTTCTGGCCGAAAGGAGATGGCCCAGCTAATTTGTATGGGCAATGGAACAAAGGCCGAAATAGAGTACATTGCTTCTTTACACCATTAGAGGATTGCCCGCATGTATAATAAACTTGAAAGGAAGATGATATGGTTCAATATTATTGGACACCAAACTATCCTACTGGTACAACACCTTATCCTGGTGGCACAACATTTCCAACTGGTACTATACAAACCCCTCCTGCGCAACCTGCAACTCCAGCACAAGCAAGAGAGCAATCATACATTGAGAATATTTTACGTTTAAATCGTGGAAAACCTGGGACTTTCCACTTTTCATTTGAACATGCAGTAGCACCTGGCGGAAATACGATTGCTATAAGAGGCGTTGTGGAAGCCGCAGGACGAGATCATGTTATTTTACGTGAACTCAAAACAAATCATCGCTATCTCTTCCCAATGATTTACTTTGACTATGCTGAATTTGATGAGCAAATGAATTACTTCAATCAAACCCCATAAATGTAAAAATGCCATGTGCGTAACTAAATAACACATGGCATTTTTATATTTCTATTTAAAATTGAAAAAGTTATTTACCAATTTTTAAACCTGCTAAAATAACACATACCCAAGCAACTAAAAATAATACGCCACCAATTGGTGTAATTGCTCCTAATATGTTGATCTGCGTAACAGAAAGCACATAAAGGCTACCTGAGAATAAAATAACACCGATGAACATCATAATTCCGGCTTTTGATAATAATGACTTTGGACCGATTAAACTTTTACTCATTAATATGCCAATGACAATTAATCCAATGGCATGGAACATTTGATATTGAACACCTGTCTCCCAAATCTTAGCATAATGTTCTGTTAATACGTCTTTTAATGCATGCGCACCAAATGCGCCAAATGCAACTGCTAGAAATGCGTATACAGCACCTGCAACAATATTAAATCTCATCGTATTTACATTCCCTTCTAGAAATCAAAAATAGAATCTCCGTTTGCATCCTCTTCTTCAAGCTTGTTTTGCGTTAAAGAGCTAGCCAATGGTGTTGAAGTCTGTTGTGGCACCCCATGGAAAGTATTTGCCTTTCCTTGTGGAATATTAATATTAGGAGAAGGTTGTATTACTTCGTTATGTAATGCTACATCACATAATGCACGAATGGCTGAAAGTTCTTCACGTACTTTAGCCTCACTTTTTACTGATTGTGCTGTTGCTAGATGCTTTGCTAATTCAGCTATAACTATCTCATAAGAAATCATTGTCTAACTCCTTTCTTTCGGCTTAAACTTCAAGCAATTTATACCTGACGAGTTTTTTACAATCACCGAAGGAATAGCTTTGCTTTTAAATTGATAGGCACGACATCCTCTAGGATTATTTGGATCCCATGTTATGAAAAAGTGACTACACTTAAAACAACTCGGTTGCATATTACTTCCCCTCTTCTAACTCAATGCCGTTATAAAGAATCAATATATTTATCCTCTTTTACTACAACTTTACCATGCTTAAAAGAAGACGGGAAGAGCTAAAGCTTAAAGGTTTATCGAACAATTCCATTATTTTGTTAAATCAAAGTCAATCGATTCCTTGCCCCATTCAATAAGTTGGCGGTTAATTTTTGAATAAGGACGACTACCAAAGAAGCCACGATATGCACTAAGGGGACTCGGATGTGGTGCTTTAATAATGGCATGGCGACTTGTATCAATGAGCCTTTCTTTTTGTTGAGCAGGTCTTCCCCACAACACAAAGACTATAGGTTCCTTACGTTCCGATAATTTTTGTATGACTGTATCCGTAAACAGCTCCCAACCATGATCTTTGTGCGAATGTGCTTGATGAGCTCGAACTGTAAGCACTGTGTTTAATAACAGCACACCTTGCTGTGCCCATTTGATCAACGTACCATCATGTGGAATCGGGTATCCTAAATCATCGTGTAATTCCTTAAACATATTTTGTAAGCTTGGTGGATGTGGAACACCTGGCTTTACCGAAAAACTCATCCCATGTGCTTGACCAGGTCCATGATAAGGATCCTGTCCTAGTATGACCACTTTCACTTTATGATAAGGTGTATAGCGAAATGCGCTCCATATATCTTCCATTGGTGGATAGATGGTTTTCGTAAAATATTCCTGTTTCAAAAATTCACGTAACTGTAAATAATAGGACTTATTAAATTCTTCTCCGAGTATATCTTGCCAATCATTATCAAAAATAATCTTCGTCATCACTTACTACTCCTTAAATTTAACTGTTACATCATATCCCACTAAAGCAAACATATCTGCTACTGAATTTTTAGCATTTTTCTCTGCACTTCTGAGTACACCTTGAGTTGTTGCTTCCTTAACCATTTGCCTTTTTGCATCTGATGCTAGACGATATGCTTCTTTCATATCGGGTTTACTACGAAACAGTCCTTCACTTGAGAAAACTTGAATATTATTAAAGTCAATTTCTGGTTCGCCTAAAATTTTAGCTGCTGGTAAAGTAATCGTAGCTGTTTTATGCTTTTCATCAATATCAATATTTTTTTCGGTTACCCCTGAAAAATCCACTCCAGCCTTTACTCCACCTGGTATTACAACCAAAATTTCACGCTTTGTCCCCGGAATATCAATACCGATTTCTTTTCCAAATAGCTCATTATTTTGACGTTCTATGATTACCTTTGTATAAGCTTCTGCAGTTGTTAGCTCATTGAGATTTTGAATTCTTTCAACAAGTGAACCCTTTTGCTCTGCAAAACTATTTCCCTGCAATAGTTTCCAAGTAGCGAAGGGTAAGATTAAAAGCAATGCTATTAAAATAATCGCAATCCATGTATACCAATTTTTCAATAAACCGATTAACAAATTATTTCTAAAACGTATACGAGAAGCTGTTGCAGCTTCCATAATTGTCGCTGCTTGCTGCTCTTCCATATGAAAGTCTTTTAGCACTTTTTCTAGTTCTCTGTTTTTCCTTGTCATAGACTTCCCTCTTTTCTAACGAAACATTATACCTTTCTATTACACTAAGTTATTGTAGCGAGAAAGTAGAACTTTGTCGAAATGTACGGATTCAAAAATTTATTTCTTTTTTGAAGAAATATCATTTACGATAATTACTAAGGGGGAAACTATATGGCAGATTTCCAGTGGAAAGAGAAATTAAAAAAAACGATGGATGCAACGGAAAACGGAAAATATGTTTCAAAAAAGGCTAAATCATTAGGAATTGTCCTCTATTATTTATTTTTTACCATCATCATTATTGTCCTACTTTTCTTTGTGATTGGTTTATTCCAACAAAGACATTACGTAACAGCAAGTCTTATAAGCATCATAGGTATCAGCTGTCTATTTTTTTTATGGAAAATTATTCGTGCAGATTCGCTTGAAGATAAAAACTGACCACCTTAAATATATGTTTTTTGACTATTTTATTCTAGCCAGTTCGATGCATATAATATAAGTTGATCGAAATGTTAAAATATCGCTTATTAATAAAAACTTTAAGGACAAACTATACTAATCATTGTCCGAAAAATTTGATAACTATTTTTTAAAGGAGTCTTTACGATGGCATTAAAAAAAACTTTAACAATCGCTGGTTCTGACGCTTCTGGTGGTGCTGGTTTAGAAGCAGATTTAAAAACTTTCCAAGAGCACGGTACATACGGTATGGCCGCTGTTACTGTTATTGCTACGATGGATCCAGACAGCAACTGGTCTCACGGAGTTTACACATTACCTATTGATACATTAAAAGCACAATTAAAAACCACATTCTCTACAGGTATTGATGCATTAAAAACAGGTATGTTATCAACAGAAGAGGTAATCCAAACTTCTGGTGAAGCCATTAAAGCTTCTGGTGTTAAAAATGTAGTAATTGATCCTGTTATGGTATGTAAAGGTGAAGATGAAGTATTGAACCCAGGAAATGTTGATGCAATGATCACATACTTACTTCCTCTTGCTTTAGTAACTACTCCCAACTTATTTGAAGCTGGTCAATTAGCTGGTATGAAAACACCTAAAAACATTGATGAAATGAAACAAGCCGCAGAAAAAATCCATGCCCTAGGTGCAAAAAACGTTGTTATTAAAGGTGGCCGTTCAATCGATCCAAATAAAGCATTTGATTTATACTACGATGGGAAAAAACACTATTTATTAGAAACACCAAAAATTGATACTACTTATAATCATGGTGCAGGTTGTACGTTCGCAGCTGCTGTTACAGCAAACCTTGCAAATGGACTTGACGTTAAAGAAGCTGTATTGGAGGCAAAAGAATTTGTTGCTGCTGCGATCACACACGGTTGGAAATTGAACCAATTCGTAGGCCCTGTAATGCATGGTGCAAAAGGTGTTTACGGAGCTCCTGAAATTACAGTAACTGAAATTTAATTACCCCAGTAACTTTCAATTGTTTTAAAAATAGAGCTTCCACTCTAGATTAAGGGTGGAAGCTTCTTTGCATTTTATGATTGGACAAAATTCATTTATGCTCTCTTCGAACATTTTTAGTACCATTTTTTATATTGAATCTTTCTTCTTCCCCATGTATAAATTGTACTTAACAATAATCCAGCAGACATTAAAATTCCTGCAACTGCTGTGATCAAACAGATCCATTCGTAGATTGAATACCCAAAAATTTTCGACCAATCAAAACGATCATTCCACTCAATAACAACCAAATTCATACCGAAAATGCCTGATATTACCGAGAACATCGTTAAAATAAATAATAATTGGTTTTGTCTTTGATCGGCAGTTTTTTCTTGATTAACATATAATGCATCAAGCGTTTTTGCTACATCACCAAATAATTCATCGATTCGAAAAATATGCCTTAATCTCTTAGCAGTTTCCCGACTAGATGAACGGCTACTGACCTCTTGAAAATAAAATTTAGATGAAAACATGGTAATTTGTTTCATTAATCTTTCAACATATACCTCATCTGTTTTCCACGACAACTCGCTATATCTGAACGATAACTCCAATAATGTCAATTTATAAAAATAATGTAATAAGACATTATAATAATGTATACCCATAAATCGAATTCTTGCTTTTTCTCTTAAACCCTCATCTGCTTGCCGAAAAGCAATGGTGATCTGAACATGTTCTGTTGTAATATCGCATAATTTTGGCATATACCGATTATTCATCTTTGTTTTTAAATACTCTTCCATATGTTCTGTATTTCCTGCAGAAATCCATGGAATGTGATCTTCCGTATAACCATCTAATTGACTAGCTCTGTACAGTTGTTCGATCGATAAATGATCCTCATCTACCTCAATATAAGTAGCTACAAGCATGCGTTCATCTTCAAAAAAGGGCAAGCTACCATAGTATCCATTGCGGACTTCATCGTGAATAATGTACGGTTGAATTTCTGGGCATAAATAAAGCATGATGAAATCGTTAATGTTATAAAAAGTAAAGGAAGAAACATAAAGTCGAACGCCTCTTTCGTCCAGTGTTTTCGGTTCGAGTGTTCGAAAATGATGCATAAAATCAAGCGTTTCAGATAGAGAGTAGTCCTTTTCTAATTCAACCCTTATTGTGACAAACCCCACTCCAAAAGGACAAAGGACTACATCCACACTTAATATTTGAAAAAAATAATGCCTTTCATGAATAACCAACTCTCCTTTTTTAGGGATTGCTTTTGAAAAGCGATGAAACGCATCTTCTTCTAGACTACTCGGAAAAAGACGTCGTTCTATGTAAGGCAAAAAGTGTTGATTTAACGCAACGTTTGAAATATGGATATCCCCATAATAAGCTGATTGTTGTGTGTCATCTTGTAAATCAAAATATTTAAAGCCATTTGATAATAGTTCTTCAGCCAACATCTTTTCTTTTTTAGAGATAAATAAAAAAGGCATCATAGAAGTCATCCATGCTCTGGATATTTTACTTTCTTCATCAATATTAGGTAAAGTTAACTTCAATTTAATCACCTCCAAATATCAGTATTCCCATCAAAACTTTGTTTATAAACATCGATTGTATGATTGCAGTAATTCTTGCCTCCTTACAATTGATCTGAATAGTTATCAGAATTTTTCTACAATAGATTCCTATTAATCTAAAAATGCTTAGCAATCGCTTTTATAAAAAGAATTCTCTATACTATACAGTAGATTCTATCTTTGGAAGGAGCTTTTAGATGGAAATAGTAGATACACAAAAACTACAAGAACTTCTTAATTCCTTTGCGAATAAGGATGTCTATATACACTTAGAAACGACGAATGGTGCCTACGCAACTCACTTCGATAAACAAGTGTTTAACGCTGGTGCTTTTATACGCAATGTAAAATTAAGTTATGAATTAGGCAAAGTAACGCCAGATCAACCACACCGTGTTGGTTTAAAATTGCATAATGATGGCTGGGTATATGCACAAGGCATTACACACTATGAGTTAGATGGCCAAAATCGCTTATTAATGGCTGGTCATGGCTATGATGGCAAATTGGCTGTCGCATTAGAAATTAGCGAAACACCATTTGCTTATTAAAAGGAGTTGAAAAAGATGCTACAACCTGAACGTCAAATTCTTGTCGTGTTCCCTCATCCCGATGATGAAGCATTTGGAGTATCTGGAACATTGGCACAATACGCACAAGCGGGTACACCGATTACATACGCTTGTCTAACTTTAGGTGAAATGGGTCGTAATCTTGGAAACCCTCCTTTCACAACGCGTGAAGGATTACCTCTTATCCGTAAAGAAGAATTAAAAGCTTCTTGTGAAGCAATCGGTATTAAGGATTTACGTATGATGGGCTTACGTGATAAAACAGTAGAGTTTGAAGATGATGAAAAAATGGTTCAAATGATGACAAACTTAATCGATGAACTAAATCCTTCATTAATCATTACTTTCTATCCAAACTACGCTGTACACCCTGATCATGAAGCAACAGCTAGAGCCGTTGTCCGTGCAGTACGACGCATACCCGAAGCAAACCGACCACGCTTATACGGCGTTGCATTTGCGAATAATACTATAGATGACCTAGGCGAAGCTGATATCATTAATGATATTCGTGATGTAAAAGAAGCCAAATGGAATTCTATGAGTGCACATATTTCGCAAACTGGATGGATGCTACAAGAAGAAACAAAACGAAGAAACGAAGGCGCAACGGATGAAAACAACTGGTTCGCCATTGAACGGATGTATTCTTATCGTTGGCACGAGGATTTTGAAGATAATTTTTAATCAATAGATAAAAGGCTACCCAAACACTGATATATATCAATCGTTTGAGTAGCCTTTTTCTATGCACTTTTTCACTTGCTGCTGTTGATATTTGAGTTAATAAGTTACAACAACCATTACAATCAGATATATCATCTGTTGTTAAAGGCTCTCTCTTCAAAGCAAATATCTTTCGTAAAATTTCCTAGTTGTTTAATACCTTAAACGCTGCATGAACGAAAATAGTAATAACATAGAACGTTATTTCTTTGAAAAATTCCTTTTAAATACAATTAAAAAATATCCCTTTTTTCATCGCTGTTTCTTTTAAATCTTTTTTAGATAGCCATGATTTAAACAAAAATCTAGCATAAACCTTTTCATGCCTACTGACTCAAAATCAATTTCAATCGAATCTGGAGCTAAACTCTTAATTTGTCCTACTCCATATAAATGATGAATTATTTGCATACCTAGATGTAGTTCTGATTCATCTGTAATGGCATTTTCTAAAATTGGTCTATATTTAGGTTGTGTGGTGTTTTTCTTTCCTATCTGTTTCTGATTCTCCTCAGGTGCAATAATCTTTCTTACATTTTGTACGAAGCGAGATTCTTTTACATGGGCGCCATTACGAACACTGTAGGTTAACAATTCTAAATGATGTCGTGCTCGTGTCATTCCAACGTAAAAGAGACGCGTGGCTTCTTCCATTTCTTCGATATTGCCTACTTCATCTTCTTTTATATCTTCGTTATTTGGGAGAATGCCTTCAATCAAATCAATCATATACACTCGGTCATATTCCAGACCTTTTGCACTATGCAATGTGGATAATGTTATAACATCTTGTCCTTTATATTTTTTAGACGTGCGCATAAGTTGTTCAATATCTTTTAAACGATATGCAAATGTCTCGAGTGACGGTAGTTCTTTCGCAATTTGCTCTAGTGTGTTTAAAATATCAAACAGATTTTCTTCATTCATCCGTAGATGTTCTGCTGTATTTTGAAGAGATTTGTCATACCCTAAATCTTGACGAATTGTCTGAATAGCTTCATATGGTTCCTGCATCTGAAGTTTACGGATAGTTTGTTTTACCCGTTTCAACACTTGCTCCTGATAGGGTGCATGGATGATTTCTTGTAAACGATCAAATGTTGATGCTTTACTAACGTGTTTTTGTAAATGTATTATTTGTTTTTTCTTTATATAAGCATTAATCTTCGTATAAACCTTTTCCAAAATATCTACTCGCGAATCATTATATGAAAGGCGCATAATATTCAAGATATCCTCGACAATCCAATGATGAAAAAATTTTAATTCAACATCTTTCATATAAAAAGGAATACCTTCTTTAAATAGCTTATTAACTAAAAGAATAGCTGAGTTATTATTACGGTATAAAATAGCCACCTCACAGGGATTGTCAGCTTTTTGGATTTCCTCTACAACATAATTTAATTGTAAATCATATCTTTTTACATTATGAATTTCAATTTCTCCACTCGACTCATTTTCTGTAAACATTTTTTTTGGATATCGATTTCGATTACGTTTGATAAACTCATTGGCTGTATCCACAATTTCTGGTGTCGAACGATAGTTTTGTGCCATCGTTACCGTTTTAGCATTAGGATAGATCTTTTTAAAGTCTAGCAACTTTCTTACATCTGCTCCCCGCCATTTGAAAATAGATTGATCATCATCAGCTACGACACAAACATTAAATTGAGGAGCGGCTAATAGGTATATAATTTCATGCTGTATAACCGAGTTATCTTGACTCTCATCCGTTAAAATATATTCAAACCGTTGTTGATATTTATTCCGTATATATTCATCTTCACTCAAAGCTTTATAACAATACGTCAACATATCATCAAAATCTAGTAAGACTAATTCAGGGGTTTGAACTTTGTAAGCTTCGTATTGCTTATACATTTCTACCAACCCAGGCATCATGGTTTTCTTTTGCACGAGTTCTTCGTCCGAAATCATTTTATTCTTCACAAAACTACTATAAGAAAGGAGTTCATCCATCTCATCTTCAGAAGGAATTGTATTGCGGTTCTGGATGAAAATATTCCGAAGAATTACCTTTTTATCAATACAACTATTACGATTGCCTTCAATTATTTCGAAGTTTTGGTGATGTATTGAGAAATACTCGCGTACAATTTGAAAGGCAATACTATGTATCGTCGAAAAATGAACACGTTCCTTTATAATTGAAGAAAAAAATTGGTCAAAGCGATTTGCCATATCTACTGCAGAAGCTTTACTAAATGTAATCGCTAAAATTTTATATGCAGGTACCTTTTTCACCAATAATAAATAACCGATTTTCATATTTAAAGTTGTTGTTTTCCCTGACCCCGGGGATGCAAGCAATAATAAGGGGCCCTTTGAATAGCGCACAGCCTTTTGCTGCACTTCATTTAAACTTACGCCCGTCAACTCATGCATCTTATCAAAAAAATTCATACTGCACTGACCTTTCCTATTGTTTCTGTGTTCTTCTATTATAACGGAAACATCACTATGTTATCTTTTGTCTCGAATTTCACATTTATTGAACAAAAATTTAGAATTGACTTAAAATTTTGCAATTTTAGCGCTATAATAGATAAAACTATTATTGATGTTTACAGAAAGTAGGAGGTTTTAATATGACTGTGCAAGAAGAAAAAACTGTACAGGTGGAAAACGTACTAATCGCCTATCAATTTTTAAAAGACGTCGTCGTACACACACCTTTACAAAAGAATGATTATTTATCTGAAAAATATAACTGTAATGTTTATTTAAAACGTGAAGATTTACAACATGTTCGCTCTTTTAAATTACGAGGGGCTTACTTTAAAATCAAAACAATTGAAGAGGAAGCCCGTAAAAAAGGCGTTGTATGTGCTAGTGCAGGGAATCATGCTCAAGGTGTGGCTTATGCTTGTGCTCATTTAGGCATTCATGGACATATCTTCATGCCTACCACAACACCAAAACAAAAAATCGATCAAGTTCGGATGTTTGGTCGTGAATTCGTCGAAATTATTTTAGCTGGAGATACTTTCGATGATTCCGCGAAAAGTGCAATGGAATTCTCAGATGCGGATGGTCATATTTTTATCCACCCATTCGATGATGTAGATATTATTGCCGGACAAGGAACGGTCGCTGTTGAAATTATGAACGATATTGAAGTACCAGTTGACTATGTTTTTGCTAGTATCGGTGGCGGTGGTTTAATCTCAGGAATCGCTACATATGTGAAAAACCTTTCACCACAATCGTCTATTATCGGTGTTGAACCTGCTGGTGCTGCTAGTATGAAAGAAGCACTTGCTCAAGATCATCCCGTTGAATTACCTCATATTGATAAATTTGTTGATGGAGCTGCTGTTCAATGTGTTGGACAGAGAACATTTGAACTTTGCAAAAAATATGTAGATGATATCGTTGTAGTTCCAGAGGGAAAAGACTGTACGACCATTTTAGATTTATATAATAAGCATGCCATAATTGCTGAGCCTGCTGGTGCACTATCTGTTGCGGCACTTGATTATTATAAAGATCAAATCAAAGGAAAGTCTGTAGTCTGTGTCATCAGTGGCGGGAACAACGATATCAGCCGTATGCAGGAGATTAAAGAAAAGTCACTTATTCATGAAGGGCTTCTTTACTATTTCCTTGTGAGTTTCCCACAACGTGCTGGTGCACTTCGCCAATTCTTAACTCAGGTATTGGGACCAGAAGATGACATTACTACATTTGAATATACAAAGAAAAACAATAAAGAAAGCGGTCCTGCATTAGTTGGCATTGAATTAAAAAACCCTCAAGATTATGAGGGATTACTCGATCGCATGAAACATAATGGTTTCTCATTCAAAGAAGTAAATAATGATAGTACGTTATTTGCATTGTTAGTATAAAAAACATTAAAATCTTCCATCGTAAATATAATGTAAAAGCCTCCAAAGAAGCCATGATCTTTGGAGGCTTTGTTGTTTTATATAAAATAGATATTATTAGGCTGTAGCATTACCCTTTTTACGCTTCTCGAATTCATGAAGAAGCTGTTCATGCATCACTTTTGATTGTTGTACACTCAGCCAAAAAATATCGAAAGAGTATCCTGAAACCGTTGATTTCCATTTATCAAGACGTTGTTTGATGTCTTGTCCATATTCTACTGAGGTAGAAATGACGGTTGCTTTCCCAATGCCAGGATAATTCATGCGATAGATATCCTCAATTTCATACCAATATATTTTATGATTACTAAAATCGACATATATACCTTCTGCATCCCAACCTATTCCTCGCTTCTTCATGCGGGCGATTAAATAATAAAAACCTACAAACGAGAATGAAAAGTAGACGATCATACCCACTACGAGCATGACCAATTGGCGCCATGTCCAGCTATCTAAACTAGGGTTGCTAGCAATTTGTGCAACTACACCAACAATTGTTAAAAAACCTAAAACCAATAATAAAAATATACTCCATATATTCGGCAAAAATTTGTTCATATGAATGCTCCTTATTTTGCATATAGGTTTGTTTTATCGGTGATATTTGAAAAAAAGTCCACATTTCACAAAATGATTATTTTAACTTCATAAAAATAAGTATTATGAGATTGATCATCCTATTTATATGGTTTATTTTCAATTCTATTATAACGGATATTTCTTCGTAGAGCCGTCATTGTTTAAGAAGTTTAAAAAATTTATATCTTTTTAGCTTCTTTGAGTGTTTTGATTAGTATAACAGCTATTTTTAACTTTTAAAATATATAATCCTTATTGTTTCTTTTTTTGTTATTAATAGATTTAACTATGTATACTCTCCAATTTTCTTAAACTATATAGAAAAACCTGCACAACCATTTTATGCAGGTTTTCTTTCCATATTAAACACTGAGTAATGTACGATCTGACACCATTTTTTCTCCACGAATACGTTGGAATTGGGTCATTAAATCGTCTATTTGTAGGTCTTTTTTTGCTGAAGGTTCTACCTCTAAAATAATTTGCCCTTTATCCATCATGATGAGGCGGTTACCTAAATCGATTGCTTGCTGCATATTATGCGTCACCATCAATGTGGTCAGCTTATCTTTTTCAACTAATTGTTTTGTTAGATTTGTAATTAATTCTGCTCGTGATGGATCGAGTGCAGCAGTATGTTCATCTAGCAAGAGAATATTAGGCTTCGTGAATGTAGCCATCAAAAGTGACAATGCTTGTCGTTCACCACCAGATAATAGACCGACTTTTGCATTTAAGCGATTTTCCAAATTAAGATTTAACGTTTCTAGAGATTCTTTAAAAAATTCACGCCGTTTTTTATCTACCCCAATACGTAGCGTTCTTTTTTTGTTCCGTGAATAAGCAATAGCTAGATTTTCTTCAATCGTCATCGTCGGTGCTGTACCTGCCATTGGATCTTGGAAGACACGTCCAATATAGCGTGAACGTTTGTATTCCGGTAATCGCGTTACATCTTTATTATCAATTATAATTTTACCAAGGTCAGGCATTAGGGCACCCGAAATCATATTCATCATCGTAGATTTACCAGCACCATTACTTCCGATAACTGTTATAAAATCGCCCGCTTTTAACTCTAAATTAATATGGTCTAACGCAATTTTCTCATCAGGCGTTGCTTCGTTGAAGATTTTATTGATTCCTTCTAGTTTAAGCAATCGTCTTCCCCTCCTGTTTCACTACTCCAGCACGTTCTGCTCGACGTTTCGCTATACAGGATTTTTCTTTTTGCTTCGCTCTTAATGTTGGGACTACTAACGCAATTACTACAATTATCGCTGTAATTAATTTCATATCGCCTGTATCTAAAAAATCGACTTGCAATGCTAGTGCCAAAACAATTCGATAAATAATCGCACCAAAAATAACAGCTAAGGTAGTGCGTACAATCGTTTTTGTACCAAAAATAGCTTCACCAATAATAACTGAAGCCAAACCAATGACAATCATCCCTATTCCCATACCAACATCAGCGAATTTACCATATTGAGCAATCAATGCACCTGATAAAGCAACCAATCCATTTGATAAACCTAATCCCAAAATGATTAATGTATCCGTATTTGCAGAAAAACTACGAATCATTTTGTCATTATCACCTGTTGCTCGAATAGCTAAACCAACCTCTGTTTTTAAGAACCAGTCAAAGATAAGCTTGATGGCAAATGTCAAAATGAACATAATAAAAATTGTTCCCCAAGTATTTGGAACATGTTCTATTCCCATACTAGATAACATACCATTTAAAGTTTTATCGATTCCAAGCTTTTCCCAAAATCCAAAGAATAATGTAAATAGTGAATCAGAATTTGCGAGTGGAATATTCGGACGTCCAACAGCTGTATCTATTGTCGTCCCCATAATTCGCAAGTTAATGGAGTATAAAGCAATCATCATGAGAATCCCTGATAAAAGTGAATTGATTTTTGCTTTTGTGTGTAGAAGACCTGTAATTGAACCAGCAACAAAGCCAGCTAATGTTGCACATATCGTGGAAATAATTGGGTTGTATCCGAGTGTAATCATCGTTGCTGCTGTTGCGGCGCCTGTCACAAAGCTACCGTCTACTGTTAAATCAGGAAAATCTAACACTCGGAATGTTAAATACACTCCGAGTGCCATTATTGCATAGATGATCCCTTGCTCCACTGAGCCAAAAATTGCTGTAAACATATAGAATCATCTCCTATCTATTTGACTACTTCTGCTTTCCAATCATCTTTGATGTCTACGCCGATTTTATCTGCTGTTGTTTTATTTATCTCCAGTTTTAGCTTTGCTGGATATGCAACAGGAATATCTGCTGGCTTTTTACCGTCTTTTAAGATTTCAACTGCTTTTTGCCCTGCTTCATAACCGATATCATAATAGCTAAAGCCATATGCTCCAAGACCACCGCGTTTTACAGAGTCTAACTCCCCTACCATTACAGGGATTTTCTTTTCATTTGCTACATCTAGTACAGATTCAAGAGCTGAAACGACTGTATTATCTGTGATGATATATAGTGCGTCGACTTTACCAACTAATGACTCCGTTGCTTGTTTTACTTCTGCAGAAGTTGATGCTGATGCTTCAACAATTGTAATACCTACTTTTTTGGCTTCTTTCTTCACATTGTCTACTTGAACACGTGAGTTTTGTTCGCCTGAATTAAATACCATTCCTACTTTTTTAGCACCTAATTGTGTTGATAAGAATTTTACTGTATTTGGAATTGCATCTGGGTGCGTATCGACAGTACCTGTAACGTTACCACCTGGTTTTTCCATTGATTTTACAAGTTCTGCGCCAACTGCATCTGTTACAGAAGTAAATACAATAGGAATATCTGAAGTTGCTGTTGCAGCTGCTTGAGCACTTGGTGTTGAGTTAGCAAAAATTAAATCTACTCCACTACCAGCTAAGTTATTAGCTGCTGTTGTATTGACACTTTGATCGCCTTGGGCAATTTCTGTTTGATAGTCAACTTTTAATCCAGCATCTTTGAGCGCTGCTTTAAAGCCCTTTGTCGCCTCATTTAATGATGGATGTTCAACGATTTGTGTTATTCCGACTTTATAAGTTTTTCCATCTGCTGCTGCATTCTTATCCTTTGATTTTTCATCTTTACTACCGCATGCAGCGAGTGCTAATACAATAATGACTGATAATAAAAGTAATACATACTTTCTCATTCTTTTCATGAAAATATCCCCCCAATTTCTTGCTACCTTTTCCTTTTATCTACCTTTGAAGCAACTAATTATTGTTATATTACAGAAGGCTTTTATAATCGTCAATAATATTATGAATCTTTTGATTATTTTAGCAGACTGAACTTCAACGCTTCAATGCAATAAATCGTTTATCTATAAGGTTTTTGAGTACCTTCTCCTAAATGTGTCTATTTTATGAATTTTTTAATTTCAATTTATTTAGAGATACCTGCAATATTTGGTCGGTTTCGCTTCCTTTTCCTGCAGAATGATGATTGAACCTCACTGACTTCAGCACGAAGAAAATGTTGGATGCATTTTTGCGAAATCATCGCGTTTCACTCTAGTACGATTCACTTAAAAATGAAAACAACTTAAAATCAAATAATACTTAGTGTCTTTAAAAAAGGCCTATTTGACATTTTGGCTTTATTTATTTAAAATGTTTCTTTGTTTCTAAATTAAATCGTGGTTCGCAACCATCCCACGTAAAAAAACTAGGGGGAACGAAATAATGAAGACAAAATTTTTAACTGTCAGTGCAATCATTGCTGCTCTTTACATTGCAGTTTCAATACTTATTGCACCTTTTGGCTTTACTAATGTGCAATTTCGTATATCAGAAATGTTCAATCACCTTGTTGTTTTCAACAAAAAATATATGATTGGCATCGTAATTGGTGTATTCATCACGAATCTGTTTTTCTCACCATATGGTACCTATGATTTAGTATTTGGTGTAGGGCAATCAATTCTTGCACTCGGACTTACTATTTTCTCTGCTCGCTTTATGAAAGGCCAGGTAGCACATATGATTTTTAATACGGTCGTATTTACTTTTACAATGTTCATCATAGCAATAGAAATACATCTTCTTGCTAAGCTGCCAATTCTATTAACGTGGCTTTATTGTGCTGCAGGCGAATGTGCAGTTATGGCTGTAGGTATTCCTGTAATGACGGCATTAAATAAGCGCATCAATTTCAAGAAATTAATTGAAGATTAATGTTTCTATAAAATTTAAAAAGATCATTGTTATGTTAACAATTAACTTAACAATGATCTTTTCTTTATTGAGCATAAAAGAATAGCATTATTGAATGATAATTATTGCTATTCAAAAAGTCCAAACTCGGTCCTTTAGAAATAAAATACAGTCACATACCTCCGTAACCCTGCGGAGCATGATGACTGTTTTATTTAAAAAATTATAACTTTTGTTCTTTCAAATCTTCACGAAGTTTTGCTTTCAGGAATTTACCTACAGATGTTTTTGGAATTTCACTTAAAAATACAACATCATCTGGTACCCACCATTTTGCAAATTGACCTTCTAAATAGGAAAGTAATGCTTCTTTTGTGGTTTTTCTTCCTTCTTTTAAAACAACACATGCAAGTGGTCTTTCTTGCCATTTTTCATCTGGCATGGCGATCACCGCAGCTTCAAATACATCTTGATGGGTCATTAGTGCATTTTCTAAATCGACAGAAGATATCCATTCTCCACCACTTTTAATCAAATCTTTTACTCGATCCGTTATTTTAATATAGCCTTCAGGTGTCATAACGGCAATATCTCCTGTATATAGCCATCCGTCTTTAAAAGCTTCTGCTGTTCTTTCATCATGATAATATTCATCTGCAATCCATGGACCTCTAATCTTTAACTCTCCCATTGTTTTACCATCCCATGGGACTTCCCCATGATCATTTATAATCCGTGTTTCGACTAAGGATACTGTTAACCCTTGTGTTGCACGGATATCCAATTTTTTCTCTTTTGACCATTGCTCCATTTCAGAAGTATAAGTGGATAAACTAACAATTGGTGTTGTTTCCGTCATACCATAACCAACGATAAATGGAACTTTATATTTTTCTTCAAAAGCTTGAATTAAACCTTTCGGTGATGCGGAACCACCACATACAATAGCACGCAATGACGAAATGTCTCTCGGTTTTTGTTCTAATTCTTTTAACGTACCTAGCCAAATGGTTGGTACACCTGCTGTTAGTGTTACTTTTTCTTGTTCAATTAAATCCAGTAATAATGCGGGTGTAAACATTGGTCCAGGTAACACTTGTGTTGTCCCGAAGTTAACTGCTGCAAAGGGCATTCCCCATGCATTGACATGGAACATCGGTACAACTGGCATTGCCACATCGTTTTCACGAAGTCCAAGTGAATCTGCTAAACCAAGTGCTATACTATGAAGCACTAAACTACGATGAGTATAAACCACTCCTTTTGGGAAACCTGTTGTTGCACTTGTATAACACATCCCGGCTGGCAAATTCTCATCTAAATCTTCAGGAAACTCGTAACCCTCTCCGGCTTCTGCTAGTAATTGTTCATAAGAATGTACATGATCTAAATTGGTTTCAGGTAGTTCCAATCCATCCTGCATGACAACAATATGTTTAACAGATTTCAACAATGGAATCGCTTTCTCTACTAAAGGAAATAAATCTCCATCTATCAATAAAATTTCATCTTCTGCATGATTAATAATATAAATAATATGCTCAGGTGATAGACGAATATTAATCATATGCAACACTGCACCTGCACAAGGAACTGCAAAATAAGCTTCTAAATGTCGATGGTGATTCCATGCAAAGGAACCTACTTTTGTTCCTCGCTTCATCCCTAATTTCGTTAATGCTGCCGCTAACTTTCTAGTACGTTGCCCAAACTCTTTATAAGTTATACGATGAATTGTATCTTCAGCTGTTCTTGAAATAATTAATTTCTTTGGAAAATAACGTTCTGCTCTCTTGACGAAGTCTGTTAATACTAATGGCGTTTGCATCATACTACTTAACCAACTCCCTTTGTTTGTATAGGTACTATTTGAAGCATAGAAGTTCATACTAGATGGTGAAACTCACAAAATAGATAGTTCTTTTGCTCACCTAAATGGATTACTAGTTCATCCAAAAGTGCTATAAAAAAGTTCTATTAACTTAATTATTATTTATGATTTTCTGTTCAAAAATATGAATCATTACTATAATAAAGCATCACTTTTTTCCTAAAAGAAACGTTTAATCTTTTTATTTTTGGGAATAACATAATTAGAATCCATTTAGGAGGAGATTAAAATGATTAACAACATTTCTGTGGAAAATGCACTGCAAGCAAAAAGTCAGGTAGAGAAGTTAGAAGCACAAGGATACAATCGTGATGATATCTATATTTTCGCTCATTTTCATGAACGAGAAGAAGATATTACAGATGCCCTTGATACTGGAGAAGTTGGTATGAAAGATCAAGGTTTTTTCAAATCGATGAAAAATTATATGGTCTCCCGTGGCGATGAGCTTCGTAGTCAAATGGAAGCTGTTGGCTTGAGTAAAGAAGAAGCTGCAACTGCAGAAAAGGAATTAGACAAAGGAAAGCTTATTATTATTGCTAAAGGGTTACAGTAATAAACGCTAGTCTTCCTTTTTATCGAAAATAAAAGAGCACGTTTGTGAGCTTTATTACTAAGCTTACAACGTGCTCTTTTCACTATTTTATGCTGAATGACTAATTTTTTTTTGTAATTTGTCTAGCATGTCGATTGTCATTTTATCTAAATCATATTGAGCCTTAAAGCCCCATTCTTCTTTTGCAGCACTTGCATCAAGTAAATCTGGCCAGCTTTCTGCGATGGCTTGGCGAACTGGATCTACATCATAATCCATTTTGAAGTTTGGCATTTGTTTTCGAATAGATGCTGCAATTTCTTCCGGTTCAAAGCTCATTGCTGTTAAGTTAAATGCATTACGATGAATTAATTGTTCTGGATTTGCTTCCATTAAGTCAACGATTGCTTGTAAGGCATCTGGCATATACATCATATCCATATAAGTACCTTTTGCAATATAAGATGTATATTTTCCTTCTTGGACAGCCTTGTAATAAATATCTACTGCATAGTCTGTCGTACCACCACCTGGAGGCGTTACATTTGAGATAAGTCCTGGGAAACGAACCCCACGTGTATCTAAACCAAAACGTGTATGGTAGTAATCACATAATAATTCACCAGCTACTTTGTTTACACCATACATAGTTGTAGGTCGTTGTAATGTGTCTTGTGGTGTATTGTATTTAGGCGTTGATGGACCAAATGCACCGATAGAACTTGGTGTAAAGAATTGCAATCCTAGTTCACGAGAAACTTCTAATGCATTGACAAGACCGCCCATATTTAAATTCCATGCAACTAATGGTTTTGCTTCAGCAGTTGCTGATAACAATGCCGCCATATGCATCATTGTATCTGCACCAAAGTCTTTCGCAATATCATGCATACGCTGTGCATCCATAACATCCAGTACTTCAAAAGGTCCAGCTTGTGTTGAAACTTTTCTAATATCTGTTGCTAATACATTATCTGTGCCATATTCATCGCGTAGTTTCGCTACTAACTCTGAACCGATTTGACCGCACGCACCAGTAATCATAATTTTCTTCATTTTATTTCCTCCTCTAGTAAGCTACATATGTGTTTTTGGAGTATACATTTTTTATATAAATACAAATGTGTTTTTGGAGAATACACTTAAAAGCTTATTTTTAAAGCTTTATCAATGTTTTACGTTAATAGAATTATATAATGTATCCTTTAAAAACACAATACATGTTTTTCTTCAATGTACACACATACAAAAAGACTTATCTGAAAATTTTGTTTATAATGGTTAAAAAGGAGTGAAATTCATGCAGTTATGGAAATTAACGTTCATATATTTATTTGCAATTATTGCTTGCACTTTTTTATTGTTGATGGATGTTCCTAAATGGCAAACTTTCATCTTACTTTTTCTTTACGTTTTTTTATTCACCATGTATCCTCACTTCAACGCGTTACTATGGACAAAGAATCTAAAAAAGGTCGAACGCTTCCTTGAGGCAAATAGACACAAAGCACTTTATGCCTATCCATATGCTATCGCAAATCAAACCATAGCCGAACAAAAAGCGGCTCTACACAAAATTATCACCACTTACAAACAGCCATATGTAAAACATAACTATGCATCTATACTTGCTATTCTTGAGAATAATTATGATCAAGCTCTATCGGAAGCAAAGCAAATTAAAAAAGAACCTTTCAAAAGTTACATGGTCGCTCACAGCGAGGCATACTTAGGGAATTTTGAAAAGGCAGAGGCTCTACTGACAAATTTACCCGAAAAATGGATGTCATCTTCCATCAAAAGTTTGATTTCCTTTAAGAAGCAAGATGAGGAAAATTTTAAACTCCACTCCACTAATGCTATTAAACAAGCACGAGGTATCCAAAAATATTTACTTACACACAGTCTTCAGGAGATGGAGGAAAAGTTTAGGTAGGAATATGTTAGCTTTTTATGCATAAAAAGGACCACCCCTTTAAGAGGTGGTCCTTTACATTTGCACAAAATTTAGATTGCTAATTCTTTTTAGAATCAATATTCACTTGTCTTATTTCTATTTCTTTTTCATCCATTCAGGTTTACCAAACCCTTTGAAATCTGTGTCAATTACTTTTTCAAATTCAGCAGATTTAACGACATCAATAATGTCTTTAGACAATTGAGAGTTTTCATCTGCTTCACGTACTGCTACAACGTTACGGAATTGATCCGGCATGTTTTCAAGGAATACAGCGTCTTGCAATTTCATACCTGCTGCTAATGCGAAGTTCCCAGGTACTCCAACTAAATCAGCACTTTCAACAGCACGTGGTAGACCTGCTGCTTCAATTTCTTGGAATTTTAAGTGTTTAGGATTTTCTTTAATATCTTTTGTTGAAGCTTTTAATTGATCGATTTTGTCGTTAATTTTAATAAGCCCTTGATCTTGTAAAGATTTTAATGTACGTGCTTCATTTGATGGATCGTTCGCAACGGCTATTGTTGCACCGTTTTTAATGTCATCTACAGTTTTATATTTTTTTGAGAAGAACCCCATTGGTGCAGTTGGTACGATAATTAGTGGTTTTAATTTTGTACCGTTTTCTTTATTAAAATTATTTAGATACACTGAATGTTGGAATAAGTTTGCATCGATATCACCTGAATCTAACGCTTTGTTTGGTTGAATGTAATCACTAAATTCTACTACTTCAACTTTGTAGCCTTTTTTCTCAAGTCCAGGAACAATTGCCTTTTTCAACATATCACTGTAAGGACCTGCTGTTGCACCGATTTTAATGTCTTTTGTTTCTGTAGCCTTACTTGTGTCTTTTTTCGCTTTATCGCCACCACCACATGCAGCCAAAGCTGTTGCTAATATTAAAGTTAATAAACCGAGTAAAATTTTCTTCATTTGAAAGCCTCCAAAAATTATTTATTTTTTATAGTTCAATACATTGTGATAAAAGTCCATCCTTGATCTTGTTGCTTTAACGTTTATCTACTGTTTTTGCTATTGCATCGCCCGCAAGTTGAATGACTTGGACAATAACAATTAAAATAACAACTGTTGCAATCATGATTGTGTTGTCGTAACGGTAGTAACCGAAGCGGATTGCTAAGTCACCGATACCACCGCCACCTATAATTCCAGCCATTGCTGAGTATGCAACTAAACTAATAATCGTCATGGTAATCCCTTGAATGACGCCTGATTTTGCTTCAGGAAGTAATACATCTTTAATAATCATCCAACGTGTAGCACCAGCAGCTATTGACGCTTCGATAACGCCTTTATCGATTTCACGAAGAGATGTTTCAACAAGTCTTGCGAAAAATGGAATCGCTGCAACAGATAGAGAAACGCTTGCTGCGATTGGACCAATCGTATCGCCAACAATTATTCTTGTGAGTGGGAATAGTGCTACTAAAAGGATGATGTACGGAATCGAGCGAATGAGGTTGACGATAAAGCCAACAACTATATTAACGAATCGATTACCTAGTAACCCTGACTTGCTTGTAGAGAATAATCCTTTACTTGTAATGAATAATAATAAACCAAGCGGCAAACCAATAATTAGTGCAATCGCTAAAGAAATCCCCACCATTTGAAGGGTTTGACCGAATGCTTTCCAAATATCTGGTAACATATCAGCAAAATGACTTGGGTCAAATAACATCGTCTAACACCTCCACTGTTACTCCACGACTTTCCATATAGGTAATGGATCGATTAACATCTTCTACTTGCCCATTCAGCTCCATGAGGAAAATACCGAGTGGTCTTTCTTGAATGTATTCAATTGTACCGTGAAGAAAGTTTCCTTGTACCTCAAATTGCTGAAGCATATCTGAAATAACACCTTCCCCTGCTACATCACCTTTGAATAAAATCTTTACAACTTGCCCTTTTACGTTTTGCATGATTGCCTGTGGAATATCAAATGATACAACACTACTAATAAATTCTTGTGTTAATGGTTTTTCTGGATTTGCGAAGATGTCATAAACAGAACCCTCTTCAATTACCTTACCGCCTTGCATAATCGCCATACGATCGCAAATTTCTTTTACAACATCCATTTCGTGCGTTATCAGAATAATCGTAATGCCAAGCTCTCGATTAATTTTCTTCAATAATCGTAGAATAGAGGTTGTTGTTGTTGGATCAAGTGCTGATGTGGCTTCATCGCAAAGCAATACAGAAGGGTTATTTGCTAAAGCTCTTGCAATACCTACACGTTGCTTTTGTCCTCCACTTAATTGTGCTGGATACACATCTTTTTTGTCTTCTAAGCCCACCATTTTGAGTAATTCCTCGACTCGTTTATTTCGCTCTTCCTTCGGCATTTTTGCCGCTTTTAATGCAAATTCAATATTTTCACCAACTGTTTTTTGGCTGATTAAATAAAAATGTTGGAAGATCATACCAATTTTCAAACGCGCTTGACGAAGCTTTTCACCTTTTAACTTTGTTAAATCTTGTCCATCAATTAAAATTCGACCATCTGTTGGTTGTTCCAATAAATTAATACAGCGTAATAGGGAGCTTTTCCCTGCTCCAGAATAACCAACGATACCAAATATCTCTCCATCCTTAATTGTCAATGAGACATGATCTACACCGGTTACCATTTTCTTTTTTGCTTTGTAAACCTTTGATACATTTTGTATTTCCAGCATATACATCCCTCTAATCCGCTTAAATTCGCATAATTTCTATAAACAAACTATGTATTTTTACTAAAAAAGATACATCTCTCAACTGAAAGATGTATCTTATCATCAACGCTCATTTATCTTTCAGAAATAAATTCTGTAGGAATTAGCACCTTCCCTAACGGGGGTTGCTGGACTTCGTAGGGCCTGTCCCTCAGTCACTCTTGATAAATTCCATTTGTTAAGTTGTAAGTTTATGATAATCATATTATTTCCTTTTAAGGCATTTGTCAATGAATTTTTAGAAAAAATAAACTATTTTAAAATATTTTTATTTTATGCAAGTACTTTTATATGGAGAATGACTTCTACCTCAATCCAGTTATTCACAAGTTGTTCGGCGTCATATAAACAAAGCTTTTTTTCTTCGCTTTTGAGTTTTGTAATAACACCCCTATATTGAATACTTGTTTGCTTATACCAAACTTCCAACATTACCTCTTTTTGACTGTAATAAGCTTGCATCAGTTCTTCTTCTAATGCTTGTAATGTCCATTCATCAAATACAGGTTTCGCAATCTGTTGCATCTCTTGTTGCCAGCTTCTTAGTCTTTGCACATGTTCTGGTAGCATCATCGCAGTCCACTTTATATTTCCTCGATCACGTATCAAGCTACTACCTCCTTTACAAATTCATTTGACTTGCATAATTTTAGGTGAACATTTTGTTTAACCATGCTGTTGATCTTCCAGAAGCTTTTTATAGGTAAGCAAACCACCATCCTACTCATCAGTGACTAAAGATGGCGTTTTATAATATCCTCTCACCCCCAGTTATCCACAATTAAGTTATCCACACCTCATTTTCCTTCACACATATTGCATATAGCATTCACAAAGATGTATAAACTTTTCATTTTTAATATGCATGAATATACATTTTTATCTTTTATGTCCTCCGAGTAATTGGGAACGATTAATAGCTGTGCCTGCATCCGTATAAGATACTGCCCGTAAAACTGCTGTAGAGCCATAATTGGTACGGAGTTGATCCATCGCGGTACCAAGTTTACGGCGCTTCCATCTGGTTGTATCGAAAAAGCTAAGTTGCATCGAATATTCTGATTCTAGTTTTGTAATACTGACACTAATTTGACGTACAGGACGTTCATTGTAATACTCATTTAATAGTTGCTGACAAACCCGATAAATAACCATTGTATCGTTGGTTGCTTCATCTATGGTGCGTGAGCGTTGGAAACCTCCTCCGAACGCATTTTTGCTATAGGAAATTCCCAAAGTAATGGTACGTCCTACTTTATAAGCTTCTCTCGCTCTTCTGGCAACATCTTCACACATTTCAAGAAGTACCGCCAACACTTCCTTTTTCGTGTTGTAATCCCGCATCAAGATTTGGCTTTTCCCATAACTAATTTGCCCCTCAATTAGTGGTGCTTCGCCAACTTTTGATAAATCGATCCCCCAAGCATGGTAATATAGTTGGTTCCCCATAATACCAAAATGCTGTTCTAATGTTGCTAAGTCAGCATGAGCTAAATCACCCACAGAGAAAATCCCCATATTATTAAGGGTTCGTTCTGTTCGATGGCCAATTCCCCACATCTTCGATAAAGGGGAAATTGGCCATAGCTTTTTTTTAACATCTTCATAATCCCATTTGGCAAAGTCTGTTTTTTTCGCATCTAAATCAAGTGCAAGTTTGGCTAACAGCATGTTTGGTCCCATCCCTACAGTGCTAGGTATTTCAAATTGTCGATAAAGTTCCTCTTGAATATGGTGTGCTGTTTCTACTGGATCCCCCCACAGTTTTTCGGTACCAGTTAGGTCAACAAAACTTTCGTCAATGCTATACACATGAATAGCCTCTTTCGGTACATAACTATTCAATAGCTTGGTGATTTCAACCGACATACGAACAAAGTATTCCATCTTCGGTTCAAATAAATGAATATCTGGATGCTTCGGTATTTCATATAGTCTCGTTCCTGTTTTCACTTGAAATCGTTGCTTCATAATCGGAGAAGCAGCCAGCACAACACTGCCTTTTTGCTGAAAGTTACCAACAACTGCAATTGCCTCTTTTTTAACATCCAAATGTGCCCACGTTGCCATACAGCTAGCATAAAAACACCTCATATCCACACACATAATCGATCTTCTCGGCATATTTTCATACATCACAGCACACCTCCAAAAAGAACATTTGTTCTTATTTTAGAATGAGATAAGTGAGATGACAAGTAGGAAGTCGTACTTACCAAAAAACAACAATATTTTTTCTGTGAGTATCCTTTTACGTTATTTTTTTACATAATGTCTATTTAAGTTGCTTATATTGGGGGAATTTTTATTTTGGGAAAGCCTTATTGTTGCGATGGAGCTTTTTATAGGAGCTGTTCACGAATTTAGGAAGTCAAGCCACGAATTTTTGAATTGTATCTACGTCCTGTGAAATTGATGTGGCCAATTTAGGAAACTTTATATCTTCTTTCTTGATATGACTTCATTGCATCCAGAAGCGAAACGGATAGAAGATCAACAACATTCAAAGCACAAAAATAAAAAACCCACTTTACTAGCTATAGCAAAATGGGTCCATTCATTATTTCAGAATATCCTTATACAATTCAGGACGTCGATCATCATACACTGGAATTTTCTTACGTACCTCATCTACTTTTGAAAAATCGACATCGACAATAGAAAGCTCTTCGTCTTCTTTACCAGTCCACAATATTTCTCCCCATGGTTCAATCACCATTGACTGACCATTGAAATTTTCTGCTTTACTGCTGATTCGGTTGACTGCAATGATAAAACTTTGATTTTCAATGGCACGCGCCTGCAATAATACTTTCCAATGATCAATTCTTGCAGTTGGCCATTGTGCTGATACGAATATAGCTTTTGCACCATTTAAAGCATGAAGACGAAGCCATTCTGGGAAGCGAATATCATAACAAATCACTCCAGCAGCTTGCAAATCTCCTAATTCAAAATTATTTTGCCCCTCACCCGCAGATAGATGTAAATGTTCATCCATTAAGCGAAATAAATGTGCTTTATCATACTCTCCAACTATTTCTCCATGGCGATCCACTGTATACATTGTATTGAAGAATCCTTCGCCTTTTTTCGTTGCGACTGAACCGCCTACGATGTGGATATGGAGCTCCGAAGCTAAAGATTGGAGGAATTTCTTTGTTCTTTCACCATTTACATCTGCTAAGTCATCTAGTTTTTCTAATGCATAGCCCGTATTCCACATTTCAGGCAAAATAACAAGCTCAGCACCTTTACTAGCCGCTTCTCGAATAAACGCTTCTGCTCTTGTAAAATTTTTTTCAACATCGCCAAAAGCTACGTTTAATTGAATACATCCTATCTTCATTTTCGCACCACCTATGGACATTTTTCTAAAAAGGTTATAGTATTTTCACTAAATCGTTTTTTAATTCTGAAAATTCATCTTTATACTATTCTAGCTATATCTAATTCAAATGTATAGTACATGAACTTAAAACAATTCTAAATCTATTGGAGGGTTACTTATGGAGTTATCCACAAAATTACAAAATTTACCGAAACAATTTTTTGCAAATCTCGTGAAACAAGTTAGCGCAGCAATTGCAGAAGGCAAGGATGTGATTAACTTAGGGCAAGGAAATCCAGATCAACCTACACCTATACATATCGTGAAAGCGATGCAAGAAGCAACTGCTAATCCACAAATGCATAAGTACTCACCATTTCGCGGTTTACCTGAACTTAAGCAAGCCATCTCTCACTTTTATAAAAGAGAATACCATGTAGATATTGATCCTGATACAGAAGTATCCATACTTTTTGGCGCAAAAGCCGGACTTGTTGAATTACCTTTAGCTATTTTAAATCCAGGAGATACAATGCTACTCCCAGACCCTGGTTACCCTGATTATTTATCGGGTGTGACATTAGCGGATGTTCACTTTGAAACAATGCCACTACTAGCCGAAAATGATTTCCTTCCAGATTACAAAAAACTGTCTGACGACGTAAAAAAACGTGCTAAATTAATATATTTAAACTATCCAAATAATCCAACAGGCGGCATTGCCACAAAAGAATTTTACGAAGAGACTGTCAAACTTGCAAAAGAAAACGAGATAGCAGTTCTACAAGATTTCGCTTACGGTGCTATTGGTTTTGAAGGTAAAAAGCCAATTAGTTTCCTCCAAACTGAAGGTGCAAAAGAAGTCGGTATTGAGGTCTACACATTATCTAAAACATATAATATGGCGGGATGGCGTATAGGTTTTGCGGTTGGTAATGCTCAAATAATCGAAGCTTTAAACCTTATACAAGATCATCTATTTGTTAGTCTATTTCCAGCCTTGCAAATAGCAGCAGTTGAAGCATTAACTGGCGATCAAACTTGCGTTACAAAGCAAGTGGCTCTATACGAAAGTCGACGAAATGCACTTATCGAAGCCTGCAACAAAGCCGGATGGCAAGTAACAGCACCAAAGGGGTCCTTCTTTGCATGGCTACCTGTTCCAGAAGGTTATACCAGTCAACAATTTGCTGATGTACTATTGGAAAAGGCTGATGTAGCTGTTGCAGCAGGGAACGGTTTTGGAGAATATGGCGAAGGCTATATACGAGTAGGGTTATTAGTAGATGAACAACGATTAACAGAAGCCGTAAAGCGAATTGAAAAATTGAATCTATTTAAAAAAACTGCTGAATTAGCAAAACAATCATAAAAAATAAGGAGATTTGTAAACGGACAAATCCTTGTATTATTTGATAGTGGAATCCGAGGCGGTGCAGATATAGTCAAGCACTCTAAGAATGCAATCTTAATAGGTCGCCCTTTCGTTTACGGCCTTGCAATTGCTGGAGAAGATGGCGTAAAACGAGTTTTCTCTAATATTCTATAGGAGATGGAAGTAACCCTTTCTATGGCAGGAGTTACGGATGTAAAAAATACGGCGAAAGAATTAACAATTATTAAAAATTCGTCCTACACATGGCTGTAAGAATAAAAGGTGTGGATCAAATTTTAAACCTGATCCACACCTTTTTTGGAGCAAACTTATTTTAGCTTAAACAGATTTCCATGTTTAAGAAATAACCCCTAATTCTTTCCCTACTTTTTCATAAATAGTTAAAGCTTCGTCTAACATTTCCTTCGTATGAGCAGCAGTCGGCATATTACGTACACGACCAGTACCTTTTGGAACGGTTGGGAAGACAATTGATTTTGCATAAACGCCTTCTTCGATTAGACGAGCTGAGAATTGTTGTGTCAGTTTTTCATCACCAATAATACATGGTGTAATTGGTGTTTCGGAATGGCCGATGTTAAAGCCAAGTTTTTTCAAACCTGCTTTTAAGTAGTCGCCGTTTTCCCAAAGCTTATCACATAGTTCTGTTGAGTCGATTAACATTTGAACAGCACGAGTAATCGCTGCTACATCACCAGGTGGCAGAGCAGTTGAGAACAAAAATGGACGTGAACGAACTTTTAACCAATCAATTAAGTTTTTCTTACCTGCTACATAACCACCAACAACGCCGATTGCTTTTGATAATGTACCGATTTGGAAGTCAATTTCATTTTGTAAACCAAAATGTTTAACAGTTCCTTTTCCTTTACCTGTTACACCTGAACCATGAGCATCATCGACATATGTAATAAGGTCAAATTCTTTTGCGATTTCCACGATTTCAGGAAGTTTTGCAATATCACCATCCATCGAGAAGACACCATCGGTAATCACCATAACTTTGTTGTAAAGACCTGATTCAGTTGCTTCTTTCGCTTTTTTGCGAAGATCCTCCATATCAGAGTGATTAAATGCAATAATTTTCGCTTTTGATAGACGACAACCATCAATAATAGAGGCATGATTTAGTTGGTCAGAAAGAATCGCATCATTTTTATCCATTACAGCTGAAATAGCTGCCATATTACAGTTAAAACCAGATTGATAGGAAATAGCAGCTTCTGTTCCTTTAAATTCTGCTAATTTTTCTTCTAATTTCACATGTAAATCAAGCGTACCATTGATCGTACGAACGGCACCTGCACCTACGCCATAAGTGTCGATTGTTTTTTTAGCAACTTCCTTTAGCTCTGGATTTGTCGCTAAACCAAGATAGTTATTTGAAGATAGGTTGATCAGTTTCTTACCACGTACTTGAATAACTGGACCATTAGCACCTTCGACAGGATCGATTTCATTATATAAACCTTGATCACGAAGTTGTTGTAAATTGTCATTAACGAATTTGTTGAGTACGTTAGACAAGGTCATCATCCCTTTCATGCATTATATCGATATTGTAGCATATCCCTCTTACATTTTGTACACCTGAAAAGAACTGTTATAAAAAAATCTCTTGAATACCTTATAAAAAATGTATTCAATGTGCTCCTCAAAAACACAGTTGTATTTAAGTACAATATTTTTAAGAAAGATTCGCTTACTCTCCTTCACCTTTTTCCCAATGTATCATGCGATACCCTATTCGGATATGCGTTTGAATAAACTTTGCTTGATTGAGATCTTTTTCAATTTTCTTTCGTAGTGTAGCCATGAAAACACGTAAATTGGGTATATCTGTATCTAACGCATCTCCCCAAACTTGTTTTAATAGATAGTTGTGCGTAAGTACTTTACCTAGATTTTTACTTAGCGTTTCTAATAACTTATATTCATTTGGAGTGAGATGAATTTCCTTGTGATTAACAAACACAGTATTGGATAAATAATCAATAGTGAGTGGTCCATTCGTGAATATAGGCCGTTCTTTCTCAATAGCAATATTCGCAACTGAGCGTCTCAGAGCAACACGAATACGAGCCAGTAATTCATCAACACTAAAAGGTTTCTCAACATAATCATCTGCTCCCATGTCAAGTGCCTTAATCTTCTCAGTTTCTTCTCCTCTTGCGCTAACGACGATAATCGGTATTTGCGACCATGTGCGCACTTTTAGGATCATATCGATACCATCCATATCAGGTAAACCAAGATCTAAAATGATAACATCCGGATGCATTGAAACAACTTCTTTCAGCGCATCCATCCCTTTTGTAACAAGTTTAAAATGATAATTGTGAAGCTCAATTGTCATTTTAATGAGGTTTCCAATCGCAATATCATCTTCAACAATGAGTATTTTTTTAGAATTCATTCACTGCCCCCCCTTTTTTAAATAAAAACTAAAAATCGCACCATGAGGGATATTATCTCGTACAGTTAGTTCACTTTCATGTAATTTTAAAATAGTTTGACACAGCGATAAACCGATACCTAATCCTCGCTTAGCATCGCTTTGTTCCATTTGACTCTTTTTAAATGTTTGGAATAGCTCTTTCTTTTGTTCATCTGAAATGCCATCCCCAGTATCTCGCACTTCAACAATTACAGTATTTTCCTTTCCAAAGGCATATATAGCAATACTACTTTCGTAAGGCGTATAACTTACTGCATTATCAAGTAAATTAATGAGAACTTGCCCTATTAACCTCGTATCCATATGTGCTAAAAGAAATTCAGGCTCAATATACGCTTGAATTGGTCGAGTACTATTTTTTGAGAGTTGATGAATAGCGTCATGTATAACGTCTTCCAGTAATTCCTCTTGAATTTGAAGAGGAAAATGTCCATTGCTAAGTTTCGAAACAGCTAGTAGATTTTCTACAAGTTGGACAAGACGATTAGCATTGTAATAGATATCTTCATACAGTGTTTGCCGCTGATTTTCTGACATCTTTTGATCATTCGTTTTTAATATATCTGCATGGCCTGAAATGCTTGTGAGTGGGGTACGTAAATCGTGTGAAATAGAACGTAAGAGATTGGATTGAATTTGCTCCAATTCCTTTTCGCGACGTACGTTCTCATTAATACGTAATAACTGCCACTTATCAAGTGCTAGTGAGAAATCATTTAAAATTGCATGCAACACTTGCCGTTCAAAAGATGGCAACTGTTCTTTTTTATGAAGAGAAATACCTATTACGCCTATTACTTTATTATTTGATAGAAAAGGAATGTAATAGCCATACGCTTCTTTAAAAACATCTGTTGTCATACCCGCGGTACGTTGATTATTAATTACCCAATGGACGATTGCAATCTCGTTTTTATTATTAAATTGATGCTTCTGCTCACGATTTTGAGCTGCAGAAAGAAAGGGTGATTTATAAAAAGTATGCTTGATTATTTTTTTATCATCAACAAAATAGAAACAAACCGGTCTCTCCGTTATCTTGATAATTTCCAGAGAACCTTCTTCAATTAACTGCTCATATGATGAGGCTGATTGTAACTTACGATTGATTTCCAGTAAGGTTTCCATGCGATAGGATTTTTGAATAGCCTGCCGTTCCTGCATTTTCACTTTTTTAGTCAAACTACTTGTAATAATTCCTGAAATGAACATAATGATAAATGTCATGGGATAATCCGGATGATAAGCTTCAAACGAAAAAATAGGTTTCGTAAATAGAAAGTTAAAGCTTAATACTGCAACAAGTGAGCTGATAATATTCATCAACCAACCGGTCGTCCAGACAGCAACAATCAAAACCCCTAAGATAAAAATCGTAATAATATTTGCTTCGCTAATGCCAAGTGATTTAAAGAATAACCCAACAAGCGCTACAATCATAAAAACGAAAATCATCTTCAAAAAGTCAAGAGGTTGTAAATTGAAATCAGTTTTAAAATCCATTCTTTTCTTTGGCGTGTTTTCTTGATCGGGAACAATGTAGATCGATAAATTAGGTAAAAGTTCGTTAAGCTTATCTGTTATTTTCGTTCGTCCCCAAAAACTCGATTTTGTCATCGTTCTTCCAATAACTAATTTTGTCACACCACTAATTTGCGCATAATTTGCAAGTGCAGTAGCAACACTGTCTTCTTGAACAATGACAACATTACCATCTAGCTGTTGCGCTAATTTCATATGATCCTTCAATCGTTCTTCATCTGCTTTTGAGAGCATCGAATTATTTTCTCTATCAACATAAAGTGCAGTGAATTTACCATGTAATGCTTGTGCAAGTCTAGCAGCAGTTCGAATCACTTTTGCATTCGTGGGAGAACTACTAATACCTACTAGAATGTGCTCAAGTACATTATTTTGTATAGAACTTTGCTGTATACACTTTGTTTTCAAATGAATAGTATCCGCAATTCTCCGAAGCGCAATTTCTCTTAACGCAATCAGATTGTCGTGTTGAAAGAAGTGATTTAATGCTTTTTCTACATAAGGTTGTTTATATATTTTTCCTTCTTTTAATCGTTTGATTAATTCCTCTGGTTCAATATCAACCAGTTTAATCTGTGATGCTTGGTCGACAATCGCATCTGGAATTCGTTCTCGTACTTTAATTTGAGTTATTTCCTCTACAAGATCATGAAGACTTTCAATATGCTGAATGTTTAGCGTTGTATAAACATTTATGCCTTGATTGAGGAGTTCTTGAACATCTCCATAACGCTTCGGATGACGAAGATTAGGTATATTCGTATGAGCTAGTTCATCGATTAAAACTAAATTGGGCGACCGTTGAATAATTCCATTTAAATCTAGCTCCTTAAATAACTTACCTTTATAGGAGAAGTCTTTTGTAGGTACTACTTCAAAACCTTCAATTAGTGCATTTGTTTCCCTGCGTGGATGTGGCTCAACATAACCGATGACGACATCAGTGCCCTGCTCCAGTTGCTCTTTAGCCTCTTTTAACATAGCGTATGTCTTCCCAACCCCTGCTGCATATCCTAAGAAAATTTTTAACTGACCACTTTCACGATTTAAACTGTGAGTCATTTTCCTCACCACCTTGCCCTCATTATAATTACTTTTTACAAAAAAAGGGCATCCTTCTTCACATCTTAATGCCATCTTAATATCTAACCTCTAATCCAAACACTACATTAATTTCTTTTCAACTATAGTAAAACCAATTACAAGAAAGAAAGGATGGAAGGATATAATGCTGGAGCTATGTATGATTGTCATTTTACTAGTAAGCTTTTCAAGTTTGTTTGCTTTAACAACATACTGCTACAAATTAGTAGAAAAATAGAGGTGGAGATTAAATGTGGATCTTATTAGCAATCATGATCTTTATCATCATATATCTAATTAACGCTTTACTTAATCCCGAAAAGTATTAAAGGAGGTTTGTAACTATGTGGCAAATGATAATTGTTTTACTGGTCTATTTACCACTTGTCCTTCTCGTTGGACGCTACTTATATAAAGTCACCATGAAGGAAACGATTTGGGGCGATGGTCTTTTTAATCGACTGGATAACATCATTTATAAGCTGAGTGGCATTAAGCAACAGGAGATGACAGGGAAACAATATATCTTCTCTTTACTCATTTCAAATGCAGTAATGATTACTATCGGATATTTTATTTTACGGATTCAATCCGTACTTTTTTTAAATCCAAATAATATTGGAAATATGGAGACGACATTGGCGTTTAACACGATTATTTCCTTTATGACAAATACAAATCTTCAGCATTATAGTGGCGAATCGGGCCTAAGTTATTTATCTCAAATGCTCGTAATTACCTTTATGATGTTTACTTCTGCAGCATCGGGTTATGCAGTATGTATGGCATTTTGTCGTCGATTAATTGCTAAGACAGACGTACTTGGTAATTTCTACGTTGACTTTATACGTGTTATTACGCGTATATTATTACCTTTTTCCTTTGTTATTTCTCTTATTCTAGTATCTCAAGGTGTCCCTCAAACATTTAAAGAGAATATCACTTTAACTACGATTGAGAATAAGCAACAAGATATTGCACTCGGCCCAATAGCAGCGATGGAATCGATTAAACACTTGGGAACGAACGGTGGTGGTTTTAATGGTGCGAACTCATCTACTCCGTTTGAAAATCCATCTGTACTAACAAATGTAGTAGAAATGCTTTCAATGATGTTACTACCAGGGGCTTGTGTTGTGACACTTGGTTTAATGATTGCATATCGGAAAAAACGTGATAAAAAAGTTTGGATTGGAAAACAAGGCGCTTCGATCTTCCTAGCCATGAGTATCATCTTTTTAATGGGAGTTACAGTTGTATTTCTAAGTGAAAAATCAGGTAATCCAGCAATCCATGCAATTGGGATTGATGATCATACAGGCAATATGGAAGGCAAAGAAACGCGCTTCGGTATCTCCCAGTCATCATTATTCACTACTATTACAACGGCATTTACAACAGGTACCGTCAACAATATGCATGACACTTTAACACCTCTCGGAGGTTTAGTCCCCTTATTTAATATGATGTTAAATGTCATATTTGGCGGTAAAGGTGTCGGATTAATGAATATGATGATGTATGTTCTTCTTACCATCTTCATTGCTTGTTTAATGATTGGACGAACACCACAATTTTTAGGAAAGAAAATTGAAGCGAAAGAAATGAAACTCATTGCACTTTGTATTTTAATTCACCCTGCACTTATTCTTGGTTTCTCATCATTAGCTGTCATCACAGATGGAGGAATCGCAGGCATTACCAATCCAGGGGCACATGGATTAACACAAGTACTTTATGAATTTGCATCATCAGCTGCAAATAATGGTTCTGGATTTGAAGGTCTACAAGATAATTCAACTTTTTGGAATGTCACAACTGGTTTGGCAATGTTCTTTGGACGTTATACGTCTATTGTGTTGCAAATTGCGATTGCCTCATTATTAGCCAAAAAACTTGTGCATAATGAATCGGTTGGAACATTAAACACAAATAATACAGCATTTACTGTATTCTTAGTCGCAATTGTCCTCGTAGTTGGTGCATTAACATTTTTGCCAGCGCTTGCTCTTGGACCTATTACTGAATATTTACAGCTTAACTCATAAGGAGTGAGAATATGGAAACAAAAAAGAATAGTTTCTTAACTAAGGAAATTGTAGCTACTTCATTGACTAGTGCTTTCAAAAAATTCAATCCGATCTATATGATAAAAAATCCTGTAATGTTTGTGGTGGAAATCGGCTTTTTCCTAGTCATACTATTAACTGCTTTTCCTTTTCTATTCCATTCAGGAGATCATGAACAACGTTTATATAACGGCATTGTTGCAGTTGTGTTATTTTTTACAATTCTGTTTGCCAATTTTGCAGAATCGGTTGCACAAGGCAGAGGAAAGGCACAAGTTGCAACGTTGAAGAAGACAAAATCTTCTACATCAGCCAGAGTACTGATCGATGGGAAGGAAGTGGTCAAACCAGCTAGTGAGCTTATGCACGGGGATATTGTTATTGTGCGTGCAGGTGAAACAATTCCAAATGACGGTGAAGTAGTCGAGGGAATAGCCACAGTAGATGAATCGGCTATTACTGGAGAATCTGCGCCCGTTATAAAAGAAAGAGGAGGAGATTTTTCATCCGTTACGGGAGGGACAATTGTCACAAGTGATGAACTGATTATTAAGATTACTTCACTCCCTGGAGAATCATTTTTAGATAAAATGATTTCTCTAATTGAAGGGGCAAATAGAAAAAAAACACCAAATGAAATTGCTTTAAGTACTTTGCTTATCAGTTTAACCATTATCTTTTTGTTAGTAGTTATGACTCTTTATCCTATGCTGCAATATTTGAATATCAACATTTCAATCGCAACATTAGTAGCTTTAACAGTATGTCTAATTCCAACGACCATTGGAGGTTTACTATCTGCAATCGGCATCGCAGGAATGGATCGTGTCACACAATTTAATGTGATTGCTATGAGTGGTAAAGCTGTTGAGGCATGTGGAGATGTAGATACATTAATTTTAGATAAAACAGGGACCATTACTTACGGAAATCGAATGGCAACAGCTTTCCTTCCGGTATCTGGTGTACCTCAAGAAGAACTGAAAAAGGCAGCATACTTAAGTTCTTTAACGGATGATACACCTGAAGGAAAATCCATTATTGCACTAGCAAAAGAACAAAATGTCGCTATTCAAAATATAGACGATCTGATTCAAACAAGTGAGCATATTCCTTTTACTGCGCAAACACGAATGAGTGGTCTCGATACAGCAGATGGTACAACATATCGAAAAGGTGCTTACGATACGATTAAAAAACAAAGTAAATTTGTACCGGATGATTTAGAAAAACTGATTCATGTTGTATCAAACGAAGGGGGTACGCCTTTAGTTGTAATGAAAAATGAAGTGATTCTAGGGGTGATTTACTTAAAGGATGTTGTGAAGTCTGGATTAAAAGAACGCTTTAAACAATTACGTGAAATGGGGATTAAAACCATTATGTGTACAGGTGATAACCCTCTCACAGCAGCAGCAATCGCAAAAGAAGCTGGAGTTGATGGCTTTATTGCAGAAAGTAAACCCGAAGATAAAATTCAAGTTATAAGAGATGAACAAAAACTAGGAAAAGTTGTTGCTATGACAGGTGATGGAACGAATGATGCACCAGCACTTGCGCAAGCAGATGTTGGAATGGCGATGAATTCGGGAACTAATTCTGCCAAAGAAGCAGCAAACATGGTCGATCTAGATTCTGATCCAACCAAAATCATTGAAGTCGTGGAAATTGGAAAGCAGCTTTTAATGACTCGAGGAGCACTAACAACATTTAGCATTGCCAATGATATTGCGAAGTATTTTGCAATTATCCCAGCAATTTTGCTGATTGGTATTCCAGAGATGAGTCGTTTAAATATTATGCACTTAGACTCTTCAACCAGTGCTATTTTATCAGCGCTTATTTTCAACGCCCTTATCATTCCCCTGCTTATTCCTGTGGCGATGAAGGGTGTGCAATATAAAGCAATGAGTTCATCCAAACTACTAATCAAAAACAGCTTCATTTACGGAGTTGGGGGTGCCATTGTTCCTTTTATCGGTATTAAAATCATTGATATGATCATTTCACCATTGTTAAAAACGATGGGCATATAACTTGGGGGGAAGGACAATGAAAAAAGTATTTCAACAAATCAAAGTGGCATTTTTAACCTCTATAGTGATGATAATAATTTGTGGACTTATTTATCCATTTGCTGTGACCGCTATTGCACAATTCATTTTCCACGATCAAGCAAATGGTAGTTTGATAAAAATAAACGATCAAGTCGTAGGGTCAAAATTAATCGGCCAAACCTTTGAAAATCCTGCTCACTTTGTGAGTCGTGTTTCAAGTATAAATTATAATGTATATGAAAAAAATGATACCAACTATGCAGGTGTAAGCTCAGGAAACTTTAACTATTCTCCTTCTAATCCAGAGTTAACAAAACGGATCACTAATAGTGTAGATGAATTTTTAAAGAACAATCCTACCGTTTCAAAAAAAGACATTCCTGCTGATTTAATGACAAGTTCTGGCTCTGGTCTAGATCCACATATATCAATTGCATCAGCTGAAATACAAGTTAATCGTATTGCCATAGCATCTCATTTATCAAAAGAAGAAATACAAAATATTATAAGAAAAGCTACATCCAAAAAGGTATTCGGTGTGTTAGGAGAAGATAAAATGAATGTGTTAGAAGCTAACATTTTAATAGATCAGAAGATGAAGTAAGGAACCATTATGACAAATCCTAATAAATCACCAACCAAAGAGACAAACATAAAAAAAGTAGGGGCTGTCCAATAAGTGGATCAGCTCCTCTACTGTAATATTTCTAAATTTAACAGACATTATTTTTTATCATACTATTTGTTCTTCCCTTTTTGCTTCCCATTATTGGGTTTATCCCCTTTTAAAATCACTTCATAAGTGAAATCTATTGGATTCAGTTGACCTGGTTTTGCTGCATAAGAAGTGATCATTTTCACGTTGCCTTCTTTTAAGATTTTCTGAATATCAAGCGCTTGTGCATCTGTTACATTAAATGGATTAACGTGATAAACACGCTCTTTACCATTTTTCTTTGTTTGAATAAATGTCACGACATAATCAAGATATTCTTTTTTTAGTTGACCAATAGATTGGAAACCGTCAGTTGATGAACTTGATTTTGATAGACCAATTTCAGGGATGCTAATATTTTTCACATACCAACCAGCTTCTTCTGAACCCCAATCTGTCATATAGCGGAATGCGATTAACACTTTTTTACCTGCATACTTGGATAAGTCAAATGTTTCAGAAGTCCATTGCTTATTCGTTCCTGTAAAACCAGGGAGGTTCGCTTTTGTATTTGGATAGCCTTCTGCAGTAATATCTGATCTTGTATGATTATTTGCTAGACTTGTCCATGTTTCCCCATTATCTGTGGATACTTGAACTGCACCAAAATCCCATTGTTCTTCAATTTGATAATAATGGTCAAAATTCAAGGTTGCTTTATTTGTAGAAGTTAAATCTGCTTCAAAAATCATTTGATTGTCAGCTTGACTTCCCGTGTTCCCCCATAACACTTGCTTTCCAGAACCCATTGGATCTTCGACAGTTTTCCATTGTAATGGTAAGAAATCGGCACCATTAAATCTCATCCCTCTAATTTCTTTTGTGAAATCAAGAGATTTAAAATCACCGCCCCATGCAGGAACTCCCGCTTTTTCATATACTTGTGCCTTGTCAAAATCAATTGTTTTTCCTCGTTTAGTCCCTTGCTTATCTATTATTAAATGACGTAAATCAATACTATCAATATCGTAATCTTTGCTAACTGAACGATCGTCTAATGTGATAGCTGTCATAAAGTTTTGATAGACATCTGTGAAATTCTTATTCAGCTTATATTGTTTTAGTATATTTTCGATGCTTTCAATCCCTTGTGAAGTACTATCAGTTGCTAATGATTTAATAAAGTCATGCCCAAATTTATCGTATAAATAAAGCATGAACAAATATACTTCACCATAATCCGCAATTGTTTCTGGACCAGTTTCTGCACCATAATGTTCATCCCAATTCACTAGTGAGTTTTCAGGATGATCAAGGAAAAAGTTAATAGAACCATCATCGTGTCCATAACCACCTAGATACTCAGCGAAAGTAGACAGCCCCTCATTGATCCATGATTCCTCAGATGGATCATTATCCGCTTGGATTAAATGTTGTAATTCATGAATTGTCGTTCCGAAGTAGGTAGATTCTAAGCGACTATCCCAGGAATTCGTATCAATTGTAATGATATTTCGATTGATATATTTTTCTAATGTTTGCCAGAAGAAACCTGCAACAAAGAATGGATAGTCAGGGTTATTCCATCCATCATCCTGAATATTATCAACAAGCATAATTACTTTATCTGACCCTGTATAATAATCCTTTGGTAATCCTACCATCCCTGGTAATGGTGATTTAGAACCATCTAACGCATCAGGTGTGCCAAAGAAATTTGTTGCTTTCGCATAAATATTTTTATCAAATTCATCACGTAGCTTGTCCACTTGTTCTTGTGTTACAACGTCAGGTTTTCGTGGATTATTTGGACCATATGATAAATCATGTGCAACCCATACTTCTACATTATCCCCAACGCTTCGTAATGTAAATTCCTTAAACTCTAGATTACGATTTAAGAATACTTTAGTTCCTCCATCGTATGTGAAGTTAGGATCTGCTTCTTCATCTGACACTGCTAGTTCCTTCGCTTCACCAGCTTGTTCTTTAATCTTTTGCTCGGCTTTCTTTTGGAATTCCGCACTTTCAGTTTGTTTACTTAGCTGATGATCAATATCAATTCGATCACCATATCGATCTGTATTCCAATTTTCATAAGACTTTGTAGCAGCACTAGCTTCTTCACTAGCTAAAGGACTCATCAACGATAGTACTAAGCTACTTGAGAGTAGTAAAGAACCCAACTTTACCTTCTTCATAGAAAAACCCCTCCCCCATTATTTTGAAACACTTACATAATTATTCTAACATTATTGAATATTCTGAAAATGATACAGTAGTACGATTTTCGAAATATCTAAAATACATCTAAATACATGGAAATATGCGTAAATTAAACTATTATTACTATATTGATTGCTATTATTAAATACATATTTTCTCGACAAAAAAAGAGTTTCCAATTTCTACTTTTGGAAACTCTTTTGATTTTTACAAAAGATCGTTGTTAAATCTTAAGGTTTATAATTTTAGAGTGACAAAATAATCTTTTAGAAAAACACCACTTGTTCGTCACCAATACATTTCATCAGTAGTTTACGACAAATGCCAAGAGATAATTGAACAATAGGACCAAGTGCAAATACCATAATAATTGTACCAATTCCAACAGGTCCTCCTAAGAGATAGCCTGCAAATGCAACAACTATTTCCATAATCGTACGTGCTAACGTAATACTACAGTGGAATTTTTCAACTGCCAGTAACATTAGGCTATCACGAGGCCCTGCCCCTAAGTTTGCGGAGATATAAATACCTCCTCCAACAGCAATTAAAATGACACCAAGGAGAAAGTCCATAAATTGTAATGAGATATGATGAGCATCTGGTAATAACCAGTTGAAGAAATCGAGGAACAATCCGACGAAAATCATATTCATAAAGGTTCCGATTTTTGGGAGTTGACGTAATCCAATTGAGGAAATGGTGATAATGATTATTCCTGCAATATCAGACCATGCACCAATAGACATACCAAAGTGATTAAATAGTCCAATGTGCAGAACATCCCACGAACCTACACCGAAACGTTGACCTTTTACAGTTAACGCAATGCCTAGGCCAATAACCATAATACCTGTAAAAAAGAATAGCCAACGCCATCTATTTGCTTTTTTCATATAAATCCTTCTTTCTACAATTACAAACGAAAAGCCATTCTATGTTTATACATAAATGGCTTTTCATGAATTAACTTATTAATTGTATCAAGAATATGATTAATTTCAAGTCAGTGAAACCAACTTTGCATTGGTAGCTTTTACTAGATTTTCTGGTGCAATACGAATTTGCATACCGATTTTCCCTGCACTAACAAACATTTCTTCCACTTGTTCGGCAGAAATATCAATAAATGTAGGGTAATGCTTTTTCATACCAATTGGTGAACAGCCACCACGGATATATCCGGTATTTGGTAATAAATCCTTGACATGAAGCATTTCTATTTTCTTTTCGCCTACAGCTTTTGCAGCTTTTTTTAAGTTCAACTCTTCAGCTACCGGTATGACAAAAACGTAGAGATTTCCTTTACCTGCTGTTGCTACAAGGGTTTTGAATACTTTTTCTACAGGCTGGTTAATTTTCGTTGCAACTGATACGCCGTCTATTTTTCCTTCTTCTACTTCATATTCTGCAAGTATATATGGAATTTTTTGTTGGTCTAAAAGACGTACTGCGTTTGTTTTTTGTATTTTATGTTTTGCCACAGAATCACACTTCCTCTATACGGCAAGATAGATAGTTGGTTGTGCAAACTGGAATCCTTGTTTCGCCATTTGCACATGGAAAGAGTATCGGGATACCGCCTTTTTAAAAAGGCGCTTCTTCGCAATTTCCGCCTTCTCCTGTTCATTTATTGGAATTACATTTGATGCTGCACTCGTTTGAGAAGATTGGCCTTGAATACTGTGAATGTTTTTAGTAACAAGTGTAGCAACCTGATCATCTTGTTTACTTGGGTTATCAGAAGCTAACGTTGTATAACATTCATTCTCTCGAATCGCAATTGTTAAATCGTAAGCATTAGGTTGAGAAGTTTTTATAGTCTGTTGTATAGAAGACGCGGCATTTTTCTTGGTTATTCCATTCTGCTCATCTATGATCGCTGGGTCTACCTCATCCTCAGTCACTGTTTCTTGGCTTTCTTTCAAATCATGAATAGCAGCTTGTATTTCGGGTTGGTGCTCATGTTCTTTTTTCCCTGTCAATAATTCTACTAATTCTTCAAGTGCTGGGTTAAATTTAGGTTTAAAATATTGAGCATTTTTGCGGTAAGCATCATCTGCTGTTTTCTGCCGAAGTGACCTCTTACGGTTTTCAATTTCTGTATAGCGATTACTAACAAGAGAAGCTATATTCATGTCAATCCCCCCTTTTCTAATATCAAAATAGTTAAAACTATATTAGCACCAATATTTGAGATTTAAAAATGTCTAATTTCTCAAATCTAGCCATGATATTTAACAGGAAAATTTTACTATTCAATAACACTACTTGTTATCATTATTACTAAATAATTTTTGCAAAGCTTCTGCCATCGCATTATTTACAGGCTCTTCTTGTTTTTTCATATACTTTTGAACATCGCGTTTCGATACTTTTGTATTACCTGCTGCTTGTTTACGCTTTTCAAATGCAGATAGTTTTTCTCGGTGACCACATGAACATACAAAAATACGTCCATCACCTTCACCACGAAGTTCTAATTTTTTATGACAAACTGGACAGCGAGCATTTGTTAATGTGGATATTTTTTTCTTATATCCACAAGTTCGATCTTGGCAGATAAGCATTTTGCCACGTTTACCGTTAACTTCTAACAATAGCTTTCCACATTCTGGGCATTGTTTTCCAGTAACGTTATCGTGCTTGAATTTTTGTTCACTCGCTCTAATATCTTTTACAGTTTTTTTAGAAAAATTAACCATATTATTCATAAAATCGGATTTTTCCGCTTTTCCTTTAGCAATTTTGGTTAATTCTTTTTCCCATTCTGCTGTTAATGCTGGCGATTTTAAATCAGCTGGTGCAAGTTCTAATAACTGACGACCTTTAGATGTTGTGTATAAGTCTTTGCCCTTTTTTTCAATAACAAATGATTTAAATAGTTTTTCAATAATATCTGCACGCGTAGCAACCGTACCAATACCACCCGTTTCGTGTAATGTTTGAATTAGCTCTTTTGATTCTCCACTCATAAATTGTGTAGGATTTTCCATGGCTGCAAGTAGTGTACCTTCATTGAAACGTGCTGGTGGCTTTGTTTCACCTTGAGTCATAGCAATTGCACGAAGTTTTACAGTTTCCCCTTTTTTAAAAACAGGTAATGATTGATCAACAGAATCTTCATCATCCTGATGATAAACTTTTTTCCAACCTAAATCTCGAACAGTGTTGCCTTTTACTTTAAATGTTTCACCATCTACTTCAAGTGTAACGGTTGTTTGGTCATATTGATAAGGACCAAAGAATACCGCTAAAAAGCGTTTGGCAATTATATCGTATAGCTTTCTCTCTTTATCCGATAAATTAGGCAAAATAGCCGGTTCTTCTGTTGGAATAATAGCATGGTGATCTGAAACCTTCGCGTTATCCACAACACCCTTTTGTGGTTTTGCTTGTTTATTTCGTAAAAGTGAATTTGCCGCAGCACGATTATCCCCAACCGCTGATGCTTTAATACGATCTGCTAACGTATCAACCATATCTGATGTTAGATGTTTGGAATCTGTCCGTGGATAAGTCACGATTTTGTGATGTTCATATAAATTTTGTAATGTGGATAACGTTTCTTTTGCAGACCATCCCCAACGTTTATGTGCTTCTTTTTGTAATTCTGTCAAATCAAAAAGAGTAGGTGCGAATGTCTTTTTAGGGACTGTTTGTACATCCTCCACTTTGCCTTCATGTATATTGTCGAGTTTTTTCAGTAACTGCTCCATTTTTTCCTTATTAAAGGATTGAGTTTGGTTTGTACCTTTTTCAGACCATGTAAATGTTGCTTCGTTTGTTATTGCTTGCAAACCATAATATGTTTTGGGTTTAAAGTTTTTAATTTGTTCTTCACGTTCTGCAATCATAGCAAGTGTTGGTGTTTGTACACGACCTGTTGATAACTGTGCATTATATTTTACGGTTAATGCGCGTGTAGCGTTAATCCCCACAACCCAGTCGGCTTCTGCACGTGCTACTGCTGCTTCGTATAAATTGTTATACGCACGTCCATCTTTTAAATGTGCAAAACCTTCTTTGATGGCCTTATCCGTTACAGAAGATATCCACAGACGTTTTATAGGTTTATGACATTTAGCTTTTTCTAAAATCCAACGTGCAACAAGCTCTCCTTCACGACCTGCATCTGTTGCGATGATTACTTGGTTAACATCTTTACGAGCTAATTGTGCCTTTACAGCATTAAATTGTTTCGTTGTTTGACGAATTGGGACTAGCTTAAATGGATTTGGGATAATCGGTAAATCCTCCATTTTCCATTCTTTATATTTGTGATCGTATTGTTCTGGATCTGCGTGAGTGACTAGGTGACCTAGTGCCCATGTCACAATATAATTGGGACCTTCTAAAAAGCCATTCCCTTTCTTTTGACATCCTAAAACGCGTGCAATATCGCGTCCAACAGATGGTTTTTCAGCTAAAACTAATGATTTAGACATAATCCGGCTCCTCTCAATATCTTCTATTATAACGGAAATAAAGTGTAGATTAAAAAATGATGCTGCGATTTTATACGAAAGTAGCTTGTTTGGAAGAACAAAAAACCCCGGCATTGTAGAAATGTCGAGGATTCTTTAAATCTAGAAACTATCAAAAATTAAGATTCAGCTAACCATTCTTCATATAATCGGTCTACTTGTTTTTTTAGCTTTTTATACTCCCAATCAGATAAACAAGATTGTTGCATTCTTTTTTCGATCTTTTCAATTTGCTGTTCAGTTGTTAATACCTTAGCCTGTTTGGATGATTTCGTTGTTTTTTGTTTACTTTGAATAGGAACTATTGCCTGTTGTTTTAGCTTAGCCCATTGATAATCCCCATGATGAATCGTAATCTTCTGATCTTCAATCCAAGCAATTTTCGAAAAAATCTTTTGCAAAAAATAGCGATCATGACTTACAGCAATAATGGTACCTGCAAAATTTTGAAGGTTATCCTCTAGCACTTCTCTCGATTCAATATCTAAATGGTTTGTCGGTTCATCTAATATGAGAAGATTAATGTTTTGTTGCATTAATTGAGCCAAACGTAACCGCATCTTCTCTCCACCACTTAAATCCCGTACTTTTTTATAAACATCATAGCCATAAAACAGAAATTGTGCGAGCTTGTGTCTTGCCTCTTCTTCTGTCATTGAAATATTTTCCCGGAATGCATCGATTAATCGAATTTGGTCATCTACTACATCAAATTGCTGAGCTAGATAACCTATTTTTACGTTACTTCCTAAAATACATTGTCCTTCATCAGGATGGATTTTTCCAAGTATCATCTTTAGTAAAGTCGATTTTCCTGTTCCATTTTTGCCAACAATCGCCAAACAATCTTGCCAGTATACAGAGAAATTCACTTCGTTAAATAGTGCTGTTTCGTATGCTTTTGAGACATTCTTAACTGTAACAACTTCTTTTCCACTTCGATCCGCAGCCTCTAATTGCAGATTCATTTTCTTTTCAATTTTTGGCCTTTTCACTAATTCTATTCGTTCTAAAGCCTTTTCCATACTTTTCGCTTTACGATATAAATCAGGATTTGGAGGAGAAGCCTCATTTGCCCATTGTCTTAAACGTTTAATGGCTTCTTTCATCTTTTTAATTTTCTTTTGTTGCTCCTCGTATTGAGCAAATTCTTGTGCAACTTTTTCCTCCTTACCTTTCATATAAGCATCGTAATTGCCATGAAAAGTACTGGCTTCTCCATCTTCTAGTTCGATCACTTTTTGTACAACATTATTCATAAATTGACGGTCATGTGAAACCACAATAATAGTACCAGCAAAACTCTTTACATATTCCTCTAACCATTCAATGGCCTGTAAATCCAAATGATTTGTGGGCTCATCTAGCAATAAAATTGAAGGACATTTTAGTAAAATTTGACCTAGCATAACCTTCGTCTTTTCTCCACCACTCAACTCATCAAACTTTTGCCCAAGTAATGGACTAAGGCCTAATCCATTTGCGACACTTGCTATTTTCGATTCCATTTCATAGCCATCAAGTTGCATAAATTGTTCTTGTAATTGACCATAATCTTTAAGAATCTTTTCTAAATGATTCGTTGTCGCCATCTGCTGCTCAAGGTCTGTCATTTTACGTTGAATATTCAATAGTGTAGCGAATGCCTCCATTAGAACACTTTTCACTGAATAATCAGGATAAAAAGGAATTTGATGCAAATAGCCAATTGTACTATCTTTCTTTTTAATAATTCTCCCTGTATCTGGTGTCTCTACACCCGCTAATAGTTGTAATAACGTTGTTTTACCACAACCATTATTCCCAACAATCGCTACGTGCTCTGCTTCTTTAATATCAACCGTTAAATTTTCAAAAATAATATGACCACCAAATAATTTGGTTATATTTTCTGCTTTTATAGACATCTACTTTTCCTCCGAATACGTAGCGAAAAGCCGTAAAAGCAAAAAGACTGCCCATTAACGAGCAGTCTTTTCAGTAATTTTCTGTGAAAAGAATGGTTAATCAGCTACGTTTTTTATTTGATTTGCTTTAAAAAAGGACATACCTATCCCGTTAGTGGCAAAATCAAAAGTAATGACACGTGCAAAATACATAGCAGTATCTAGATTTACACATGTCTCCATAGCTGAATTTTTCATTCTTTTCACCTCCGTTCAATATAATTAAATATAGCTTAACACATTTTGATTATTTAGAAAACTAAAAAATTTCTTATATTATGGATTGCTTCAATTATTGTGTTTGTGAATGGAGATGGATAGAAATCGCTCCCTTTTCGCGTACAACAAGAAAGCCTCCTTGCTCATTTGTTCTAGGGTGCAGAAAAAATGTTTAAATGCAACTATTAGAAGTAGTAATCTGCATTCTGTATGATGTGGAATTAGCTTCGCAGAGTGGGCGAACTGACGAGCCTCCTCGGGGCAATAGGATGTTGGTCACGGAGTCGTTGCCACAGGACGTGGCGTTCTTAGACTCCGTTCCTTAATCATTTCTGCGGGGTCTCGTCTAGTCCGTTTTCCCACAGGAGTCTTCGCTAATTCCACATCAACAAAGATAGCATATAAAAATCTTTATTATAAATTTTCATCTATTTATTTTTACCTTTTCCAGCGTCTTACTTATTCCTCTCTGAGGTCTTTCTTAATTGTTTTCCTCAAGAGCCACACAACTTCTACCATATCTAATTTTCGTATCACTTTCAGACAGTGGCAACTTTAAGTTATTCTCTTCAAGATACCAACCTTATAGTTGATTGCGAATCTATAAACTCAATAACCAAATTTTAATAAGCAATTAAAAGGACTGTCTTGGGTCATCGTTTTTCTCCGACTACTTAGACAGCCCTTCTATCTGTTAATGTTGATCAATTGTTTCTTTCGGTAGGTCTTTGCTTAGTTCACAATATTTAACGAATACACGTGCCATTTCACGAAGACGTTCGTGAACATTTTCATCAATAATTTTATTGTCTTTGTCAAAATGACTAGCATGTGTATAAACGTAGTTAGGTGTTACTAATGCACGGAAATAATCAAGAATTGGTTTTAATTGATTTTCTACTACTAAATGGTGTTGATATGTTCCACCATTTGCTACGATTGATACTGGTTTATATCTCAATGCTTTAGGATGAAGGAAGTCAAATGTATTTTTTAAAACACCTGGAATAGATCCTTGGAAAATAGGTGTTGCTAAAATATAGCCATCCGCTTCTTCTATTGTTTTGACTAATTTCTTCATATCATCATTGTATTGATCGAATGGGCGACCATCTACAAATTGATGTTCAAAATCAGCAAGATGTAATTGAGTAACTTCTAATTTCCCATCAAATTCTTTTATATATTGTTCAACTTGCTCTAAAATAGCACCCGTTTTGCGACCAATAATAGTGCCATCAACAAGTAAAATCTTCATTAGGTGTTACCTCCAATTCAAAATTCCTAAAGTTATTGTAACAAATGCAACAGCCTTTCATAAGGTGATATGCTTAAAATAATAATAAATCAGTCTTTTGACGGAAACGTAAAATCTACTTTCACACTACTTTCTTGAATTCAAAGTTCCTTTAGATTAACCACGATTTTATACATATTACTCCTCTTAATCCCATAAATTGAAAATAGCAGCGGAAAGGATGGAGATGTATGAAATATCAACATACTGAGCAAACAACTAAAAAGACCGTTTTAGTAGGAGCAGTGACTCCTTGTCATAATCTTTACCCGATCGAAAGAATCGTTACACTCTCTGCAATGTTTGATCGACAACAGATTCAACTATTAGTTCATCATGATGAATATGCAATTGATTATTTAATTCAAAAGGGATTTGACCCAATTGTCTATAAAAATGACAAGCAATTAGTTGCTGAAATCACTAAGCTCTCCCCTAATTTACTAATTCATGATGTAGGAAGCACGGAATTACCTTTGATCGACCACTTAAAGACATTTATACCAACCATACTTCACTTTGATGATTTTGGAGAAGGTGGAACAGCTGCAGATTGTGTTTTTCATACGTTGTATCAGGAAAAACGCGAAAAATTACTGCCACATTATTTAGTGGGTCCCTCTTCTTATGTTGTACCCAAGCAACTGCAGGCCATTCATAAAAAGACAGATGAATTAGATGATAAACCACATATTGTTGTAGCAATAGAAGGTATGGATGCTGATAATACAAGTTACCGTATTTTACGCCATTTATTACAATTACAAATTCCTATTAAAATCTCAGTTATTGTTCAATCCAGCTATGCTCATGATGTAGACGAACTTAAATTAATGGCGCTTAGCCGAAAGAACATCAAAATTATCCAAAAGGATAATGCCCTCTATGAACTTTTAGGAGAGGCAGATATTGTAGTTTGTGGCGCAAAATATACTCCCTATAAAGTTGCAACTATTGGGATTCCATGTATTGTAGTTTGCCAAGATGAAATTGAAATGCAGCATATTTTCCCAACCGAGGCAAATGGTTTTATAAACTTAGGGTTAGGTAAAAAACTGAAACAATCTCTTTTACAAAATGCAGTGATGGAATTTCTTTTACACGATGCAAGACGCGAACATGCTATACGAAAACAGTTAAATATCGATTTAAACCGAAATAATCAGTATATACAATCATTATTAAAAAGCTTCATATCAAGTCATACAAAATCAACTGCTTTTTTAATAGAAGAGCAAGCCAAGAAAACAAGTGGTATGATACAATAACAACAAATGAGTGAACTTAACACACGATAACTTAAACTTTATAAAGGAGCATTGTCATGCCAACAAAAGATGAATTACTTTATCAAATCGCAGAACTTAAAAGTGACTACATTCGTCAACAAGGTGATATTGAAAAACTAGAATCTACAGGATATCCTGAACTAATCGAAAAAGCAGAAAAACGTCTATCAGACATGGAAAAACAGCTTGCAGAACTTAACAAGCAACTAGAAGCTTGTGAATCCTAAAAGCGCCTGCTTATTATTAGGCGCTTTTTTGTTGTGCTAAGAGAATTACTTTATAACGATTCAATCATTCCAATAAGATACTATTCACAAAACAAAACATACTACTACCTATGCAGATTCTCCATGCATGGATACGGAGGACCCTATTACACATGAGTATATTAACAGTTGAAAAATTAGGCCATACCTTTGGCGATCGTACCCTTTTTAAAGATGTTTCTTTTCGTATTGTAGAAGGCGAACATGTTGGGCTAGTTGGCGCAAATGGTGTCGGTAAATCGACATTAATGCATATTCTTACAGGTGAGTTAATCCACGATGCTGGACGTGTTGAATGGCTACCAGGTACACACTATGGTTACTTAGATCAACACGCTGTACTTACACCAGGTAGAACAATGCGTGATACATTACGCGATGCTTTCTTACCTCTCTATAAAAAAGAAGAAGAGTTAAATGCAATCACAAATAAAATGGCCGATGCAACACCTGAAGAATTAGAAGATCTTCTTGAACAAATGGCCGTTATTCAAGATGCACTAGATGCTGGAGATTTTTATACTTTAGATATGAAAATCGAAGAAGTTGCACGTGGTCTTGGACTTGATGCTATTGGCTTAGATCGTGACGTTACTGCCCTATCCGGTGGTCAACGAACAAAATTATTATTAGCAAAACTACTTTTGGAAAAACCAAAAGTATTGCTACTAGACGAGCCAACAAACTATTTAGATGAAGAGCATATCACTTGGTTAAGCAATTACTTAAAAGATTATCCACATGCCTTCTTATTAATTTCGCATGATACTGAATTTATGAATGGTGTAGTTGATGTTATTTTCCATTTGGAATTTTCAAAACTAACTCGCTACACAGCAACTTACGAAAAATTCCTAGAACTTGCGGAAATCAATAAACGCCAACACATCGATGCGTATGAAAAACAACAAGATTTTATTAAAAAACAAGAAACATTTATCGCAAAAAACAAAGCCCGATTCTCAACAACGGGTCGTGCAAAATCTCGTCAAAAACAATTAGATCGTATGGAGCGTATTGACCGTCCAGAAACAGCTGCAAAACCACAATTCTCATTCAAAGAATCACGTAGCTCAAGTCGCTATGTCGTAGAAGCTGAGAACTTACTAATTGGTTATGACAAGGATAAACCACTACTTCCACCACTTACTTTCCAAATTGAACGTGGCGAAAAAGTTGCACTCGTTGGGATGAACGGAGTTGGTAAATCTACATTATTAAAAACAATGCTAGGTAAAATCCCTGCACTGGGTGGTAAAGTTGAACGCGGTGACTTCTTGTTCCCTTCTTACTTTGAACAAGAGGTAAAAGCCGGTTCCATCACCCCTATCGAAGATGTATGGAATGCGTTCCCTTCATTAGAACAAGCAACTGTTCGTGCATTACTAGCTAAAACCGGATTGAAAAATGAGCATATCTCCCGCCCATTAAATCAACTAAGTGGTGGAGAACAAGCAAAAGTTCGTTTATGTAAATTAATGATGGAAGAAAGTAACTGGATGCTATTTGATGAACCGACAAACCACTTGGATGTCGATGCAAAAAATGAGCTAAAACGTGCGATGAAAGAATACAAAGGAACCATTGTATTAGTCAGCCACGAACCTGAATTCTATGATGGCCTTGTCACAAAAGTATGGAATGTTGCAGAATGGTTCGCTCAAGGACATCAATAATAATTTTTTTATTATAAAGAAGTTGAATTCATTTCATAATGTAAAATTCATCCAATTCAAATTTTATTACAAAAAACGGTGTGTTGTGAAACGCACTGTTTTTGTTTTGCTTTAAATATTCTTTTCTTCTGAACAGCAAGCTTCTTTCCCTACCTTTACAGCTTTATCAAAGTAAACCCTCAAAGGTCAAATAATTACCTGAATTTTAACAAACAAAATCTCTTATCCTTAGTTGATTTCACCCAAGTATATATAGATAGTATGACTTTCTTTTCTAATATGGACTTAATAGTTTTGGCATTTTTCTTAATTTTTATACCCTTTCGCTTGAAAGTGTATAATTATTCATGATACAAAAAGTATAAGGACGGTGGTTTTATGGGTAACAATGACAATTCAGATGGTATAACAAAAAAGAAAGGAAAACATAAAAGAATCTTAATTCGTTTTGCATTAATTACTTTTGGTGCTTTAATCATGGCAGTTGGTCTTGAAAAAGTGCTTATCCCCAATCATTTAATCGACGGCGGTGTTACGGGTATTGCTATGATGGCATCTCATATAACAGGCATGTCACTTGGTCTATTCCTCTTTTTATTCAACATCCCATTTCTCTATTTAGGGTATAAACAAATTGGTAAAAGTTTCGCTATTTCTGTAGCTTATGGCATTATTGTTTTATCACTTGCCACATCTTTCATACCACATGGACAAGCATTTACAAATGATACGCTTCTTGCTACTGTTCTTGGTGGCATTATGCTTGGTATAGGTGTAGGAATTGCTATTCGTGCAGGGGGCTGCTTAGATGGTAGTGAAACGCTAGCCATTATGTTTAACAAAAAGCTTCCCTTCTCCGTTGGACAAATTATTTTGTTCATGAATCTATTTATTTTAGGTAGTGCCGGATTTATTTTCGGTCTTGACCGTGCTATGTATTCACTAATTGCATACTTTATCGCTTTTAAAACTATCGACCTTGTTTCTGAAGGCTTTAACCAAACAAAATCAATTTGGATTATCAGCGATCAAGCAGATGAAATTGGTGAAGCCATCATGGATCGTTTAGGTCGAGGCATCACTTATCTTAATGGTAGGGGTGGCTATACGAAAGACGAAAAGCAAGTCATCTTCTGTGTAATCAGCCGACTTGAAGAAGCCAAGTTAAAATCAATCGTAGAAGACGTTGATCCCTCTGCTTTCTTGGCATTTAGTAATATGTCTGAAATTCAGGGCGGAAATTTTAAGAAAAAAGATATTCACTAATTATTTTCGTGCCATCACTGTATCAATTTTGTACAGTGGTGTTTTTTAATTCGCAAAATTTGCAGACACTAAGAGTGAATAATAAATGATTAAAAGAACTTTTTTAAACTAAATGGGTAGAACAATATGATCTGATAATCGTTCCATATAGAGAGACTTTTTTATAGTTCAAGCAGATTATTTATCTCCAAATTTTTAGAATTCAATTAAATAGAATTTGACCAATACAAATTTGAACTTTTCGTGAATTTGCTCGTTTTTTTGCAAATTCGACTCATTTTCTCACCAATCTCCATTGACTTATAAATATCTTACTGATAAGATATAAATATAATAAAACTACAGAAAGTAGGAATCTATATGACTGTTACCATTTATACTCAAACAAGCTGTACCTCATCTAAAAAGGCTTTACAATGGTTAAGAGATAATAATATTACTTACAAAGAAAAACGAATTACTTCTGAAACGTTAACACTTCCTGAGTTTAAACGTATTTTAAGTATGACTGAAGATGGTACTGATGAAATCATTTCCAAAAACTCAAAAGATTTCAAAAACTTAAAATGTGATATTGAACAATTATCCATTCAAGAACTTTATGATATTGTGAAAGAGCATCCTAAAATGTTACGTAGTCCAATACTTTTAGATGAAAAACGCCTACAAGTTGGCTATAACGAAATGGATATTCGTCGTTTTATCCCTCGTAAAGTTCGTGCATATGAATTGTATGAAATGCAACGATTATCTTATGAAAGCTAATGATACATTTTGGAGATGAAAATTATGAATGAAACAAGAAGAGAAAGTATTGCTTCCCTTTTTGAAATTGTTTCTTCTTTAGAGAGAAAATGGGCAAATGAGTGGAATAGTCACAATACCATGGGATTGTCAAAAACCCATATCTTTATACTCGATTTACTCCATGGTGAAGGACCTATGCGCCCTTCAGCTTTGGCTGAAAGACTTCACGTTACTACAGGTGGTGTTACTGTACTCACTACTAAGCTGATTAAAGCAGGTTATATTATTAAAACTCAAAATCCAACTGATCGCCGTGCCTCACAGCTTGAGATTACTGAAGCAGGTCATGAACTTTTAGTAACTGCTCACGAACATATTACAAATATTGTAGACCGTATGTTTGGAATGCTCACTGAAGAAGAAATTCATTCTTTAAGAACTATCTTCTCAAAGTGCTTATTAGGTTAAATTGTAGAAGGATCCATATCATGTAACCCAAATGCTTTTCTAAGAAAAATCACAATATAAAAAACGTTGCTCTCCTTTGAGGGCAACGTTTTTGTTTCTTATTCATAGCCAACAACCTCTGACTAGATTGTATGATGCCCTGATAAGGTTGTGGGCTTATTATGCTGGTAAAACTACTTCTGCAGATGTTGCATCAGACATCATGATGTCTTTTAAACGTTGTTTTGCGCGAAATAATCGAGATTTAACGGTACCAATCGACACTTTCATTAACTCTGCAATTTCTACTAAAGAGTATTGATTTACGTAGAAATATAAAAGTGTATTTCGATAAATACTATCTAATTGATTAATTTTCTCTTGTACAATTTCAGAAATAACTTCTTGTTCAACTACTGCTTCAGTTGATGGATCATTATTGGGAACCAAATCTAATACTGGTACGTCTAATGTTTCAGGTTGACTCATCATGTACTTACTACGACGAACATTTTTACGATAACGGTCGCGGAAAGTATTCATACAAATAGTTGTTAACCAAGCTTTTACGTGTTCTACTTCAGCAACATAAGATTCGTAGCGAACAACCTTTACCCAAACTTCTTGCATAAGGTCTTCTGCTTCAGATTTGTTGCGCGTTAATTTTAAACATAAGTGATATATATAACGATTGTATTCTTCATAAACATTTTCAAGTGTAATATTCATTTTAAATATCCTCCGGTTCAATGTCTTGCTTTGTTAAACTTATTTTCGCAAAACCCAACCTTTCTCTCTATCGGATTAACTTTCAATTTCATTACATTCATGTAAGGTTTGTGTGAAAAGTATGTAATGAGCCGCTTTGAAACGTTGTAATATCTAATTTTTTGAACATTACACCTCAATAAATTCAACCAATTATTAAAGTTTTTTTATTTTTGATACAATTAAAATCTTTTAAATTTGAATCAATTTTATATATCCATTTTCGAATTTTAAATATGAACATCTTAACACATTAACTTTTAAATATTTGGATTTGGATGTTCCGCTACAGACGGCGCTTTCCACGGGCTTGGCTTCAATCTCCTCGTCACTACGTTCCTGCGGGGCTTTCAGCTCAAGCTTTTCCCGTAGGAGTCGCCGTCTTTCGCTCCACAATGAACAAAACTGTATATATATATTAAAGTTCGTATATTTTATATGGATTTTGAATTATGAAATTGATTCATTTATATGTTTATGCAAAAAAAGCCCAAAAGTTTTTAAGGAACTTTTAGGCATTTTCTTGTTTCGATTATTCATCTAGTACTATTGGGCGTTTTGTAATCGTCAATTTTGTAATACGGCTATCGTCTACTTCATTTACAACGATATGCAGATTTTCAAAATCAAACGTTTCGCCAGGTTCTGGTATATGCAAACTTAATTCTAGAACAAACCCACCTACTGTTTCGTGATCCTGTGGAATTGCAACCTTAAAAAGTTGGTTCGCCTCTTCAATTTCTAACCGCCCATGACAAACTAATGTATTTTCTGTTAAATCATATATAAGTGATTCCACTTCTTCATCTGACTCATCCTCAATTTCTAGACCAATCATTTCTTCAATAATATCTTCATGTGAAACGATTCCAAGAGTACCGCCATACTCATCCAAAACAATAGCCAAATGTTTCTTTTGTGTAAGCATCATTGTGAATACTTTTTCAATACTTACAGTTGAAACCACATAAAGAGGATCTGGATCCATAAAATCAACCAACTTTTTGGTTGGATCTAAAGACCATTCAACAAATTTTTTCGAATAGAACATCCCTACAATATTATCTAAACTATCTTCGTAAACTGGATAGCGAGTAAATGAGTATTCTAAAATTGTATTTCTTACATCTTCATAATTCGCATCAACTGGTAAGCCAATAACATCCGTTCGATGTGTACCTAAAACATCCGATACATCCTTGTCCGGAAAATCTAATACCTCTTTTAAACGTTCGGATTCACTTTCATCAAATGCTCCTTCTGTTGAAGCAAAATCTACTATCCCCCTAAATTCTTCCTTGGTAAGGGTTGCTTTCGTCACAGTTCCATTAGATATTATACGAATAAATAAATTAGTAAACCCTTGTACTATCCACGTAATCGGACTAAGGATTTTTACGAATAATGAGACAATTGGGGCTACAAGATACGCAAGCCGATCAGCGAAAGTTACAGCAATTGTCTTTGGTAATACTTCACCAAAAACAATAATGATAATTGTTAAAATAGTCGTAGCCACAGAAATTTGCCAATTATGACGCAATGCAATAATGGTTAATAATGTTGGCATTAAAATATTTACTGTATTATTGATAATTAAAATAGTCGTAATCATACGATCTGGTTGAGCAATCAATAGGTTCAGTTTTTGAGACATTCTGTCACCTTGGTTTGCTCGTAACTGGACCTTCATCCTATTTATAGCTGTTAAAGCCGTCTCACTTCCAGAAAAGAAAAATGATATAAGCAAGCATACGACCAATCCCAGAAATTCCAACAAGATACCTCCCCAAAACCATTCAAATTCCGTGCAAAATTTCTACTACATAATATACCATATTTTAGTGAGTTCTGCGTAAGCGTTGTACTATCTATATAAAATATCTGCTGTGGTATAATTCTGTTAATGAAATATTGAAATGAGGGATCTAAGTGAGTCAATTAGAAGCATTAGACACTTACTTTACAACTCATCGTGATGAACATCTCGATGAAATGAAACAATTTTTATCTATCGCAAGTATTAGTTCTTTATCTGAACATAAAGAAGATATGAAAAAAGCAGCTGCTTTTCTTGGAGAATCCATGAAAAATGCTGGACTTGAAAATATTAAAATCAATGAAACTGCTGGGCATCCAGTTGTTACTGCCGACTGGTTACATGCTGAAGGTAAACCAACTATTTTAGTATATGGTCATTACGATGTACAACCAGTAGATCCTTTAAATTTATGGGATAGCGAACCATTCAAACCTGAAATTCGCGACAATATTTTATATGCTCGTGGTTCAAGTGATGACAAAGGCCAAGTATTTATGCATGTAAAAGTAATTGAAGCATTGATAAAAGAAAATGGGGTATTACCAGTTAATGTAAAATTCCTAATTGAAGGCGAAGAAGAAATTGGTAGTGTAAATCTTCCCGCATTTGTTGAGGCACACAAAGAACAACTTGCTGCTGACTTAGTATTAATCTCAGATACAAGTCTTTATGCACCAGGTCGTCCAGCTGTATGTTATGCGTTACGAGGTTTAACTGGTGTTCAAATAGATGTTCGTGCTGCAAAAGGTGACCTTCATTCCGGTATTTATGGTGGCGGTGTGCAAAATCCAATTCACGCCTTAGCCGATATCCTTGCATCATTCCACGATGAACATGGCACAATAACAGTAGATGGTTTCTATGATAAAGTACGTCCAATAACAGCAGAAGAAAAAGCTGCATTTGAAGCTTTAGACTTTGATGAAGAAAATATTAAAGCAGAAGCTGGCGTAAAAGAATTATATGGAGAAGAAGGATATACTTATCTTGAACGCACATGGGCACGTCCAACTTTAGAAGTAAACGGTGTATTCGGTGGTTTCTCAGGAGAAGGTATTAAAACAGTACTACCTGCAACTGCTGGTGCAAAAATTACTTGTCGTTTAGTACCTGATCAAGATCCAAATGAAATCGTAGCTCAACTAAGAGCACATATCGAAAAACATAAACCAGCCGGTGTAGATATTACAGTCACTGATTTTGACAAAGGTAAACCATTCATCACACCACTTGACCATCCATATATCCAAGCTGCTGGTCGTTCATACGAAACACAATATGACGCAAAAACAGCTTATATTCGCGCCGGTGGATCTATACCAATTGTAGCAACATTTGATGAAATTTTAGCTGTCCCTGTTATTATGATGGGCTTTGCACTATCAACAGAAAATTTCCATGCACCAAATGAACACTTCCATTTAGAAAACTTTGATAAAGGGCTTCGAGTAGTTAGCGATTACTATTATGAAATCGCAAATTTATCGAAATAAGCATATTTTAAAAGCCAACATTCCTAAGTTTAATTAAGGAGGTTGGCTTTTAATTTGTTTTTTTAACTGGTCTATAAGCCATTCATTTCGGCCATTAAATCATTAACAAGCTCATTAAACAGAACCTTTTATTTAAGAAAGCTGATTATCATTATTCACCAAAAATTGTAACAATCTCTTCTGCTGATTTACGAGGTTTTTCTTTTGGAATTTCGTCAAAGTAACCAAATTGAAGCATACTAATGATACGTTCTTCTGGTTTTACGCCTAATGCTTCACGGAATTTTGGATGATCAATCCAATTTGGTGTTTTCCAACATGCGCCGATTCCACGATCCCACGCCAATAATTGTATATTTTGAATGAAGCTACTAGCCGCAGCAAAGTCTTCATAACGTTCTTTTTGACGGACATCTTGTGGTACGATTACGAATTCATATGCACCTGGTGTAACGAATTTTTGCATTTTTTTTGCAAGTACATCTTCAGATAATTGTTTCCATTCTGGGACTGCATATTCACGGATTAATTCTTTTAAGGCATCTAATTCAGTTCCACAAGCAAGTACTATACGCCACGGTTGGCGATTCCCATGATTTGGTGCCCATACAGCATCGTTAATAATTTCCATTAAATCATCACGGTCTACAGGTTGACCATTGAACATTTTAATAGAACGACGGTTACGAATTGCTTCTTTTACTGATAAAGATTGTTCATTCATCATAATCACTCCTATAATTGGAACACGTTTTACGTTGAATATACTTGTATGTATATTACCCTTTTCACCTTACCATAGTATTGTTGCAAAATAAAAAGAACAGCATCTTATGGGGTTACTTCTATGTGCATGAAATAATATTTTATATTTGGTGTATAAGCGCTTGAATCTTCATATGTCCATAATCGATGGTAACTGTTTGTTGTATGTGCATTAACATAAGGTACACCATTTATAATGCTCGTTACAATTAAAGAATGATCAACTCTACCATCTCCCGTAAAGTCAAGAAAAATTAAATCTCCTAGCTCCAAATCACTCTCGCTTTGAACTCTTTTTCCCCGTAATCCTTTTGTTGAATTTTGCAAATACCAGAACAGTGCATTTGCAGTCGTCCAACTATAACTCCATGTTCCTCCCTTTAACCACCATCCCTTTATCCGATCAGGGTACCCTGCCATCGGAGCTCCACCTGCAAACAAACATTGTGAGATGAAATTGGTACAATCATCATCAAATTTAGGAAATGCAGGATTTGCACTGTCCCACCAGCGATTTGCATAATCAACAGCTTTTTGCCTATTATACATACCATTACCTCCTCCTTTACCTTATGTAAGGACAAATCTTATTGTTACTCTTTCTTGCACTGATATGACAAATAAATAACATTATTAAATGAGTGAACAATATTATACTTTTTTTGGTACAATGGATACATCTAACTTTGTATCTCCTATTTTTATGTTTGAAAGGATGTTTGAATTGACACAGCACGCTGAAAAAGAGATTGTTGATATGACATTACTTTGTGATAAAAAAGGCAACTTAAATCCTGCTGCTATCGGTTATGCAAGAAAGCCTATTATACAAAGTAATTTAAAAGGTCATATTATGCGTAAGAAAAAATGGAATTATTGGTGTGTTTTTGGTGACGACATTATGTTCTCAGCAACAATTAGTCATTTAGATTATGCAGCAGTTTGTTTCGTCTATTTTCTCGAATATGAAACGCAAAGATATTTTGAGAAAACGGTTACAATTCCTCTTGGATATAAACTTAAAATGCCTGAAAATGTTTTAGAAACCGTGTCTTTCAACAACAATGATGTAAAAATTCAACTACTATATTCTCAAGGTGAAACACAGATGACTGTAACCATTCCTGATTTTGATGGAGATCTTCTGCATGCAGACTTAACAATCAAACATCTAGAAGACGATGATTCATTAAATGTTGTCATTCCATGGAACCGTCAAACATTTCAATTTACTGCAAAGCATCATTCTTTACCAGCTAGTGGTTATGTAAAAATCGGAGATAAACGTTATAACTTTTTCGAAGAAGACTGTTTTGCCGTTCTCGATTTTGGTCGTGGAGTTTGGCCACGGGAAGCAACTTGGAACTGGGCTATGGCCTCACAACGTTCTGGAAATCATCGTATAGCGTTAAACCTTGGTGGCCAATGGACGGATGGTACGGGAATGACAGAAAACGCCATATTTATTGATGGCAAAATGCAAAAGATTCATGAGGATGTAATTTTCAATTTTAATAAGAAGAATTTTATGCAACCATGGCATATTACGACGAAATTCACAGATGATATACAACTAATATTTACACCATTTTTTGAACGAGAAGCTACTACAGATGTAAAACTAGTGAAATCTTCTGTACATCAAATGGTTGGGTATTATAATGGTCGTGTTCGCTTAGAAAATGGACATTATATGCCTATTCAACAACTACTAGGAACGGTTGAAGATCATATCGCAAAATGGTAATAATACAGACTAAGAGGTTGTCGAATAAGCATAGTTTAATAAGAAATTTCGTTATTTAATTCATTAAAAATTGCTCTTCCTCATTTTTATGAAGAAGAGCAATTTTTTTATATTTTATAAAATCCCACGGAAAGCATCCACTATTCACTGTAATCAACGGATTAGCATCACATAAGATTAATAACTTTCTGGGATGCCCCTCTTCCTTTGTTTTTAGATTAAAAAAGGAACCGCGATTTACGGTTCCTATGATTTTTTATTTATTTGCTCCGTTTATGACATTAAGCGAATTGTTAAGTGCAGATTTGCACTTGCTTGCATCAGGGTTTGATGAACGAACTGATGCTAAGACAACGTCAATTGTTCCATCAACTTTAGTCCATGTTATGCCATCTATTTTTCTTAGTTTAGGCTCTGACACATCCCATTGATGTTCTAAATCATCAGCACTTTTTTTCGCTGCAGTAAAGTTTTTTGAGTTTACTTGGTTTAACATATCATTTTCAATTTTAGCGAAGTCTGTTAATTGCCCAGCTAATGTAGTTGCTTGCGATGCTGTATTTGCTCCGTTTAAGACACTAAGCGAATTTGTAATGACAGATTTACACTTGCTTGCATCAGGGTTTGATGAACGAACTGATGCTAAGACAATATCAAACGTTCCATCAATTTTAGTCCATGTTGTGCCATCTATTTTTCTTAGTTTAGATTCAGATGCGTCCCATTGATGTTCTAAATCGTCAGCCTCTTTTTTCGCTGAAGTAAAGTTATTTGAATTTACATCCTTTAGCATATTATTTTCAATATTAATAAAATCCGTTAATTGTCCAGCTAATGTAGTTGCTTGCGATGAGACGCTATTACTGATTGAATAATAACTGCCTATACCACCACCTAAGAAAATGCACAGTACTACAATGGTTTGTATCAAAACATTTTTCGCGTTTCCATTTTCTTGGTTTGTTTCTGCTGTATTATTTTTCCCTGTTGTTGTATCAATTTTTGTAACAGCAAGAAAGACGATGATTGCTAAAATAGCTACAAGAAAAATTACACTAGTAGTGGTTGCTCCTAAACCTAACCCCCCATTAACTTTTGGTTGAGATAGGAAATCTCCTAATGATGCTCCAAGTGGACGAGTAAGAATATATGCAATCCAAAACGCTAATACCGCATCGAGTTTCAAGAATTTATATGCCAAATAGATAACAGCAATAATAATAATAACTATTGTTCCTGTTTTAACATAACCAAGACCTAGTTGTTCAGAATATAAATCTCCGACTGCTGTTCCAAGTGCAAAAGTGAAAAGAATAGTAAGCCAATAGAAAACTTCTCTTTTTCTTGTATAGATTGAATGAATCGAAAGTGTTTTTTCACTAAGATACCAGAAAAGAAAAGTTAAGCCTAGCAGGACAGAGAAAACTGCTGTACTAACCTCTAGTCGTACTCCTATATTGTCTGTCAAATTATCAGTTACCAATGTTCCAAATACACTTATTAAAACAACAGTTGTCCAATAAATTGATGGAACATATTTAGTTGCTCTGAATTGAAGAAACAAGAAAATGAAAAATGCTATTCCCATAAGTATGGTAGTGTTCATTAACCCCAATCCAAGGTTAAAATTTAGGAAATCAGCAAATGTTTCTCCGACAGTTGTGCATAAAACTTTGATAATCCAGAAAAAAATCGTAACTTGTGGAACTTTATTTAGCATTTGTCTGCCTAGTGATGGATTGACTGAATTTCCACCTGAATTAGTTGACATATTCTCACTAATTCCTTGATCTTTCATAACAATCGATTCCTCCTAATATTCTTTGTCTATAAACTGTACAGTTATTTCTTTGCCTATTTCGATAAAATGAACTATGTCCTTAACTAATGACATCAAGGCAATTTTAAATACGTAAGAGGCATACACCCATTTTAAAAGAACAACATAAAAGGAATCTTAGTGGATATTTAATAGACAATTAAGATTAGATTAAAAATGAATTAATTACAAAAAACGACAGCAATAAACTGTCGTTTTCCTTCTTAAGATTATTTTTAATTTTAGTTTTTGTTATATCAACATCTGATTGTATTAATGAATACTGTTTTTTCATAAAATCCCTAATGATATTTTACAGCATAAATTCTATACGAAAAACTTGTTAACTCACAATTCCATTCATTTATAGTATCTTTTACTATAAGCATGGCGATACATCTTTTCTGGAAAATCCGTAAAAATAGCATCGACTCCTATTGCTTCCATTAAATCATAATCTTCTTCTTTGTTAATCGTATAAACACGTACTTTATTCCCTAACTCTATAGCCTTTTTCACAGCTTGACGTTTGGCAGCTACAAGCGAAACATGAAGTGCATGCGTACCAAGCATTTCTCCATACTCATCTAAATTGACCAAAATCTTCATGAATAATGCTCCCACTTCATTGTAAGGTGCTTTTTCAATAACTCTTTCTACAATTTCATGGTCAAACGATGAAAACAGTACGCGTTCCATCATATCGTGAGATTTTACCGTTGCTATTACATCGTCTTCTAATCCAGGATATTCAAAAACATCCGTTTTCAATTCGATGTTAATCATATGATGAGTAGCTTTGAAAACATCAAGCACTTCATCTAGGGTTGGTATTTTTTCACCTGCAAATTGCTCACCTTTCCATGAACCAAAATCGTATGAGCGAATTTCTTCAAAAGTCATATCTCGAATATAGCCTTTTCCATTTGACGTACGATCAATTTTTTCATCATGATTGATTACTAAAACACCGTCTTTCGTACGCTGAACATCTAACTCAACTCCGTAAATTGGTAGTCTAGCTGCTTCTCGAAATGATGCTAATGTATTTTCTGGAAAGGTACCCGATGCACCACGATGTGCAAATATATTCATTTGATTCATTCCTCCAACCGATTCTACTTGTTACCTCCATCCTACAGTGCATACCACAATTAAACAACGTTTAACTTCATTTAAAATGATAATAAGCGTATAGTAGTAATTATCACCCTATTAAGAACGGGAGGCTGATTTCGTGACACAACATCCTGATTTTAAAGAAGAAGAACAACATTTAGCTTATACAAAATATTATATGCAAAAATTGTTAGACGAATCAAAACGTGATGTACAAACTGCCCAAGAAAATATTCGTACTGCTATGGCTGATTTAGATTATTTAGATTCCAGTTTAAGCTACCAAAATATTTTAACGAATGCTCGCTTTTTTGATATGGCAAAAAATCAACGTGAAGGATTAGAGGCAATTCGTCAAAAACCTTATTTCGCACGTATTCACTTTCAAAAAGAAAATGAGCCAGCTGAAAAATTGTACATTGGGAAGACATCTTTGTTTGATCGCGAAACACAAGAACCTATAATTGTCGATTGGCGTTCACCCGTTGCAAATGTCTATTATGATGGACGTCTTGGTGATTTAACGTACGAAGTAAATGGTGAGGAATATAAAGGACATCTATACTCCAAAAGACAATATAAAATTGAAAAAGGACGATTACTTGAGGTACGTGATATTGACCTCACGACAAATGATGAGCTCTTGCAAGATGCACTTGCTGGAAAAGCAGATGTTCGGTTGACGGAAATTGTTTCAACGATTCAAGCTGAGCAGAACGAAGTCATTCGAGCACACTTAAAACAACCAATTCTTGTTCAAGGTGCAGCCGGTAGTGGCAAAACAACAATTGCCCTTCATAGAATCTCTTATTTTCTATATACGATGGGCGAACATTTCCGTGCACAAGACTTAATGATTCTAGCCCCCAACAAATTGTTTATCGATTATATCGCGGACGTTTTGCCAGAACTCGGTGTTGGACAAATTTGTCAAACAACATTTGCTGAGTATGTACAAAATGCTACCAATATAAAGCTAAAATTACAAAATCCAAATCAGCAACTGGAAAAGTTAGTGCAACAAGATGAAATAGATGAAATTGCTCTATGGGTATCGAAGATGAAGGGAACTCTAGAATATCGTGATATCATGGCTCAATATGTTGCCAAAATTGAACAAACAATTGCAGATCAATTTGAAGATATCTATATTGAAAAATATCGTATTTTAAAAGCTTCCCATTTACGTAGACTCTTTTTAGAAGACTACAATTATTTACCTCTTGAAAAGAGAATTTCTAAAGTTCGTTCAGTTATGCAAAACCATGTAAGGCAAAAGAAAAAACAGATTCTCTATTCTTTAAAGAAACGATATGATGCGGTTTTAGATAAAGCATTATTTGGTATTCGGGATGATGCAAAACGTAAGGAAGTTGTAACGAAATGGATTGATGAGCGGGATGAACGACTTCCTGCAGTTGAAAAGGAGGCTAAAACTGTAGTCTCACGCTATATGAAGCGGTTTGAAAAATACAAGATTAAACCTCTCTATCGTGAATTTTTAACCAATCGAATGTTACAGGAAGAACTAGCTTCAAAATGGACAAAAGAAGAACATGACCGATTTGAGAAGGCGCATAAGAAAGAAGTATGGGCATTAGAAGACTTAGCGGCACTATTCTATTTACAAGCTAAAATTAAGGGTTTCAAAGACGAATGGAAGATGAAAGTGGTCTTTATCGATGAAGTACAAGATTATAGTCTATTCCAACTTGCCGCTTTAAAAGAGGGGCTTGAAACGGATATGTTCACAATGGTTGGAGACCTTGCACAAGGAATACATAGTTATCGATCGTTAACGAATTGGGAGCCTGTACGTGAGCTTTTCCCAAGAGCTAGCTACAAGACTTTACAAAAAAGTTACCGCACAACGATTGAAATTATGGCTGTCGCCAATCGTATTTTGGAGCAAATGAGTGAAGATCTGCCCCTAGTAGAACCCGTTGTTCGCCACGGTGAAGAGCCTACATTTCATGAAATGATGACATTTGATGCTGAGCAAATCGCAGACATTTATGCTCAAATCCGAAGTAAGGGACACCATTCTATTGCACTTATATGTAAAACAACAGACGAAGCTAAAAAAGCTACTAAAGCCTTGCAAAAAGTAAATATGAATGTTCAAACATTATTCGAAACATCTGAGATTGATCAAGATGCTTTACTTATTATACCTAGTCATCTTGCAAAAGGTCTTGAATTTGATGCTGTTATCATCGCAGCCGTAGACCATCCATTTAGAGATACATCGATTGATCGTAAACTCCTATATGTTGCACTAACACGTGCAATGCATGAATTGCATCTAGTTGCACCTAAGAAAGAAAATTTCCTATTGTAAAAAAAGGATTGGAAACATTAAATGTTTCCAATCCTTTTTTGCGAAGAAACCTCAGTTTATGCATTACTTTTTGCAATCTTCAATTAGGATTTCTCTTACTCCTATCTCTGACTTAGCACAAAGTCTTTACTTTCTAGAAGGAACAGGATAATAACGTTTTTTTTGACGATCAATTTTAGCTACTTTTCGTCCTACGATTTTACAAAGGATTTGGGTGATTAAATTCTTATGCACACTTTCTACTTTTTGTAATGCAGGTAGTCTCATAAAATCCCCCCAAAAGTAAGTTATACTCTTATAATATGTAGCAATCCCCAATATATGTATGGATTATTCGGTGTTTTTTTGATGGATGTCTACTTTTCTCCTTATAATTGATGTCTCTCTTTAAAATGAGGAACTAGGACTAACTTAATATTAGCTTAGCTAGCCCTCAAATATTGCCGTTAACATTGGTTTTAAATAACTTTTTTCTAACAGTTTTACTATCTCCAAAGATAACAAGTTTTATAATTTTTACGCGCGTTTTCCATATTAACTTTTAATAAAATAATCGACTTGATGTAATGGTGTAAATCCTTCTTTTTGGTAAACACTAAGAGCGTTTATGTTATCAATTTCAACATCTAATAAAACTTTGTGTTGTTGCTTTTTGTGAGCTTCATTTTTTGCCCAGCGTAAGATAGCTGAACCAATCCCTTGATTTCTAAGAGCTTGCTGAACTGTTAATGCTGTAACCCATAAACCTGCCTCATTTTCAACGATTGATACTGTTGCAACAATCTTCTGTTTAAACTCTACTATATATAAAGTTCGTCCTAATGTCGTTGTGTTAAAAGAAATGAGTTCATCTGTTTCTTCAGGCATATCGCCAAAACCATCCTGCATTAGTTGAACTAAAATATCTCGATCTTGTTCTTTAAACGGCCGAATATAAATTTCTTTTGCAGGCTCATACGGTTTAGCAGTTGCCTGCAATGTTGCTTCAGATGAATTGTATTCATACCCTATTTGCTTTAAAAACTGATGTCCAGCAACATCATGAAACGACAATCCCATATCACCTGCTGCACCACGTTCAACTAATGCGGTGGTAAACTCTTGTACAAGTGCTGTCCCAATCCCTTGTCTACGATAATTTGGGTGTACAACTGTACTCCATTCATAAGTATTCAGACCAAATAAGTCTATTGCACTAAGTGCACCTAGTAGTTGATCTTCTTCGCTATAGGCTAATACAACAAATCCTTGACTTTCATAGTTACTCCAACTATCAGCATTCAATAGTAGAGCAATGTCTTGATTTTCATTTGTATTTGATTGTTGTATTAACGCTTTTAATTCTTGAATTGTTAACTCGTCAAGTGGATAAGACGCTTTCATTAAAAAGACATCCATTCATAAGTCCCCCATTTTGTAATTATTTTGAAATATAAATGATATAAAATTTTTACTTTTCCCTACTTTTCAGACTACGACTAATGGTATAGAATATCGCAATGGAGGCTTAATTTTATGACTAAAAAACGATTAACCTGGGTCGATGCGACAAAGGGTTTTTTAATGATATTAGTAGTAATTGGACATTATCCTAAACATTTAGACTTCCCATTACTAACCTATATTTACTGGTTTCATATGCCTGCATTCTTCGTTTTAAGTGGTTTATTTTTTAGACCTGCAGACTCTAATGCGACAATGATTCAATCCATTAAAAAACGAACAATCCAGCTAATAATTCCTTATATTTTTTTCCTAACAATCATAACATGTTTACGCTATGTATTAGCATTTATGACAGGTAACACAGAATTAGAATGGTACAAACATGATTTAATGACGATTCTATTCGGTGGACGCTTTGCTCGTGGTTCTTATGGTGTTATTTGGTTTATTACGACATTATTCTTTACTTATATCTTATTCTTACTAGTAACACGCTACTTAAATCGAGTTAACCAAGCTTTGTTCCTAACTTTGTGTTATATACTTGCTCAACTCGAAAGTTTCTATGTTGTCAATATTCTTAATGGACCTGTTGACGCAGCATCACAAACAATTATTATTCCTTGGAATTTAGATGTTGTTTTAATTGCGGTTGTTTATTTTGCCATTGGTTACTACGCGAAGGAAATTTTCCTTCATGTACGCCTACCATTATGGATCACTTGTGTAGCAATTGTTTCAATGGCTATGCGACTTACTTGGCTTAAAGAATTAGATTATCATCTTAGCATGAAATTCATTCGCTATAGTCATCCTATTTTAGATATTGTTCTACCTATAGCATTTCTTATTGTAATCTTTGGTTTCTTCCAATTTATCACAAAATATATCCGTCTAAAGGTATTGGAGTTTATTGAAATGCATTCTATTACAATCATGTATCTACACATTTCGGTTGATAAATTTATGAATGACTTTATAGAATATAAATTACTAGGTTATACATTGTTAGGTCTACTTGTTCCACTAATTATTTCTGTTATTATGAAACGATTTATGCCTTATGCAAATTTATTTATGGGGAATTTCCGTTTCAAAAAAGTTGCAAAATCGTAAAGCTTTATAAATTCAACATACGAAGCAATCTATCCAAAAAAAGCGGTTGATCACCCCATAACCGCTACAAGCAATAAATAATAAGTCACAAGTTAGATAATAGAATAACATTCTTCTTATTTTATTTTATCTTAATCAATACACTTGTAAATTTAAATATTAGCAAAAAGAGCTGTTCATAAGTATTTCACTTATACACAGCTCTTTTATCATACAATAATAATTGCTCCCTCAAATGAAGCTTTTGTTGATTACAACTTTGCTTGTTGTAGCATTTGATAGAATAATCCTTTTGTCTTAATTAGTTCTTTCCTCATACCTGATTCCACCAAGTGGCCTTCTTGCATCACTAAAATAACATCAGCCTTTCTTACAGTATTTAAACGATGTGCAATAACAAAGCTTGTACGCCCTTCCATTAGACGTTCAAGCGCTTCCTGTATTTCTAATTCGGTTACGGTATCAATACTACTTGTAGCTTCATCTAACAATAAGATTGAAGGATCTGCTACAAGTGCTCTTGCAATGGATAGTAACTGTTTTTGTCCTTGGCTTATTTGACTGCCATCTGCTGTCAAATAGGTATCATAACCTTGTGGCAAAGACATGATAAAGTCATGTGCATTCGCTTTTTTTGCTGCTTCGATCACTTCTTCATCCGTCGCTCCTAAATAACCATATCGAATATTATCTTTCACAGTCGCCTCAAATAAGAATGGTTCCTGAAGAACAAAGGCCATTTGGCTGCGTATATTTTTTCTTGAATAGGTTTGTATTGGTCGATTATCGATTAAAATTTGACCATTTTGGACATCATAGAAACGAGCAAGCAGTTGCATAATCGTTGTCTTACCAGCCCCCGTAGCACCGACTAAAGCAGCTGTTTGGCCTTTTTTTATATGGAAACTGATCTGTGAAATTGTCTGATTTTCTTCGTCCGTTTCATATTTAAATGATACATTATCAAATTTGACGTCCCCTTGTATTTTCTGCTCTGGAGCATTTCTAGCATTGTCTAACTCTTCTTTCTCATCCATAATCGCAAATACCCGTTCTGCCCCAGCAATTGCAGATAAGACATTATTAAATTGATTGGCTAAATCATTTAAAGGTCTGGTAAATTGACGTGCATACTCAGCGAATACTACGATTGTCCCAATTGAAACATGGCCTTTTAAAGCAAGTAGTCCTCCAACACCTGCCACAACAGCAAAACTTGCGTTGTTTAACAAATTCATCACTTTTGGAATACCGCCTGAGTAGACATTTGCCCAATAGCCTACTCGCCGTAAGTGACTACTTTTTTCTGCAAATTCATCCATCATACGCTGTTCTTGAGAAAAAGCTTTGACAACTCGTTGTCCTGAAATTGTTTCTTCAATCATCCCATTAAGTGCCCCAAGAGCTTGCTGTTGCGCTTTAAATAACTGGCCTGTTCTCCTTGTAATCCAACGAGTAGAAATAAACATAATAGGAATAATTAGCATCGTCAAAAATGTCAGTAGTGGGCTCATTGTTAGCATAACTACTATTGTACCTACTAATGTTAATATACTGGAAAACACTTGAATAAAAGTACTATTTAATGTTGAACTAATATTATCCATATCATTTGTCATTCGACTCATTAATTCACCATGCTGCCTTTTATCAAAAAACGCTATTGGTAATTGTTGTAATTTTGTGAATAGACTTGTACGCATACGATAAACGGTTTGTTGTGCAATACCAATCATCCAGTAGTTTTGTAAAAAGAGCGACACCGATAAACCTATATAGATCAATACAAGGCTTAAAATCATCATTTTCAAACCAGAAAAGTCTTTTTTCATTATATGATCATCTATTATCTTACCAATAAAATAAGGACCTAATAATGACAAAATGGAGCTAAGTACAACCATTACTAATACAACTATTAATAGCCCTCTTTGCTCATCAATAAGTCTCCATATGCTACCTAAAGTTGATCGCCAATCACTTGCTCTTGCACCTTTTCTCTTTTTAGAAGATTTAATATCATCCTTCGTAAGAACTGGCTCATAACCAGTAGAACGTAACCACGATCTAATCATCACTTGCCACCTCCTGTTCCTGCCTGAGATTGTGCAATTTTTTGATACAGCGTTGAACTATTCATTAGTTCATCATGTGTACCAAAGGCAGATACAACGCCATCTTCTAACAGTAGAATTCGATTTGCACCTTGTGCAGTATGAATTTTTTGCGTGACTACAAGCATAGTTGCTCGTTCATCAGCAAGAGCCTCCCATAATGCAGACTCCGTTTTTATATCAAGAGCACTTGTACTATCGTCTAATAATAAAAACTCAGGTCTACGTATAATCGCTCTAGCAATTGATAATCGTTGCTTTTGTCCACCTGATAGATTAACACCTTTTTGACCTACCCGTGTTTGATAACCATTTGGAAAATGCATGACTGAATCATGAATTTGTGCCTTTCGTGAAGCTTTTTCTACTTCTTGCAATGTAGCATCGGTTTTACCCCAAGTTACATTTTCGAAAATAGTACCTGTAAAAAGCAGAGAACGTTGTGGTACATAGCCAATGGCATTTCGTAAATTCTCTACATTCCATTCCTTACTATCTACACCATCAATTATAATTTGACCTTCCTCAATAGCATAAAACTTTGGAATAAGCTGTAGTAAGGTTGATTTTCCTGAACCTGTTGAACCCATAATGGCAATTTTTTCACCTTGTTCACAAGTAAATGAAATATTCTTCAATACATATTGATCAGTGTGTGGATATTTAAATGACACATTTTTAAATGTTATGATTCCTTTGTTTAATGGTACCTCTTTTGTTGAATGTACGATGACATCTTCAACCCCATCTTCGATAAGAAGAATTTCTTCCATTCTAGTAGCTGATGCCTTCGCACGTGAGAATAACATAATAATGAATGCAAACATTGAAAATGATCCTGTCATACGCATTGTATAATTAATAATTGCTGCTATGTCTCCTATTTGCGTTTGCCCTTTTTGTATTTGTACTGCTCCAAACCATAAAACGGCTAACATTGCTAAGTTCATGACAATTAACAATATAGGTTGAATATATTCCATTAACCGTAGTGCATTTGATGTATCCTTTTTCAAAGCATTTGCAATCTTTTCGAAACGACTTGCCTCGTATAAGCCTCTTAAATATGCCTTTACTAATCGCATAGCCTGTAGATTTTCTTGGATTAAACGATTTACTCTATCTACTCTACGTTGTACCATTGCAAACTGACTAATACTTTTTTTCACCATAAAATACATAAACAGTACGAGTATCGGTACCCCTATAACTAAGTACACAGCTAATGATGGATTAACATAAAACGCCATTATTAAACTACCAATTACAACTAATGGAGCACGCATCATAATACGTAAACTCATAAAGAATACTTGCTGTACTTGTGATACGTCATTTGTTATCCTTGTAATCAATCCTGCAGAAGGAAAACGTAAAAAGGTTGTCATTGTAAATGACTGTACTTTTCTAAATAAAGCATTTCGTAAATCATAGGCAAAATTCTGCGCTGCATACCCTGAAAAAAAAGAATTTAAGATACCAGCAAAAAACGCTAAAAATGCTAATGCTAACATAATAGTTCCCCATAACCCAACCGTATGAAGGTCTTTTACAACTATTCCTTCATCAATAATTTTCCGTATCAGTAATGGTTGTGTAAGCTCGACGGCTAATTCAACGAACATTAACATAAGCGCAATACAAGCAGGCACTTTATATGTCTTTATGTATTGAAAAATTGTTTTCAATATAAAGCCCCCTCCCGATATTCTATATAGTGTAATTGTCATTAATTATGCCATATATATTCGTTACTCGAAATAAAGAAGCTCCATAGAGTAAAACTTCCTTTAGTGATAGTTCCTTTATCTCCACTAAAAAGAACTCCCTTCCTATAGCAAAGGGTTCAACTTCCTGTTGAAACAAACTAACCAAGCTTTTACGGGTAGTTTCACACACCTATCTTCTTCACCTTTTCAATTTCCAAGCAAATTTTTATGAAAATGGAATTTCATAATCCTATAGCATACGGCCTCTTTAAAGAGTCAACCTGCTTGTTAATACGAGATAAAAAAAGATGTCTTATAAGTGACGTTCTCTACTTATAGACATCTAAAAAAATATGGATAGGATTATTTTTTTTAATTTTGCTTTCTTTGTTTTTGTTGGCGATCCCCTTCAATGGAGAGCCAAGTAACACAAATAAGCATAATGATAACGCCAACAACTTGCCATAGTGCAAGTGTTTTTCCAAGCCAAATAACTGATATCGCCATTGCCGTTAATGGCTCCATACTTGATAAAATACTTGTTTCAACTGGCGTTATGTATTTCATACTGCTTAAAAATAATACAAATGCGATTGTGCCAAAGAATATGATTCCGATTAACATAAATGCTATAGTTGGTTCTAAAAGAGTATTCCATAAATGAGAGTTCCATACACTGATCACAACTCCCAATATTAAGCCACCAATGAGCATTCCCCAGCCCACAACAATTAATACGCCCCACTCTTTCATTAGTGTAACTGGATATAGTGTATAGAAGGCAAATGTAAATCCTACACCAATCCCCCAAGCAAGAGCTGTTTTACTAACTAGCAAATTATCAAATGATGCATTTGTTAATAACAAAAACAAACCAACTAAAGTCCCTAATATACCAAACACCTGGTACTTTGGTGGTAACATTTTATTTGCAAATGAAACAAATAGCACTACAAAGATAGGAGCCAAAAACTGTAGCAATGTTGCTAAGACCGCACTACTAGCGTCTATTGCAGCTACAAACGTATATTGAACACCTAACATGCCTATAACGCTAAATATAATAAGTCTTTTCCACCATACAGGGTGTTTCCAAATAGACATAATATCGTTTTTGGTTATGAGTAAAAATGATAGCAATAATAACCCTGCAAAAAATAATCGAATGGTTAACATAAATGATACTGTCAAATCACTATTTGCCAAAACCCATTCCATCATTGGTCCGGTGGCTCCCCAGAGCATGGCACCTGATATAATCATGACAATTCCTTTTATCCTATTTGTTGTATGATCCACTACATCATCCCTTTCCTTTGAATATATATTACTGTATTTCAAACAAATTTTTTGGGTATTTTAAATTCCACATTCATTTTTCCTAAAAAAATTATTTTTACTTGATTATCTATTACTAATGACTTATCATTCTACTTTTACTATAATAGTAATACAGTAATTTCAAGGAGACCTAGAATTCATGAATGATATTCAAACAATTTTTCAAACTGCTAATCCGATATTGAGCCAGATACCGTATCCTATGATGATTTTAAATACGGATGGTATTGTGATCGCATGGAATCGTCAAGCAGAAAAAACATTTGGCTATAGTGCAGAAGAAATACTAGGGAAGTTTACTCCTTTTATCGAAAAGAACGTAAACTATTTTTATAAAGACTTATGGCAAAAAGTTATTCATTCTACCGATCCAATGCATGTTGAATCCATAACTTTTCCAACAAAAAAAGGTGAAGTAATTAATACACCGATCACTTTAAAAGCATTTACGATTGATAATAATCGCTATATTTTCTGTCAATTTAACTTAGAAGCTGATGAACAACAAGATTTACTAGCTTTCAGTGAATTTTCAAGTATTCGAAATGGTCTAGAATCTTCTTTTATGATGCTTTCTATAGATCAAGATGGATTAATTACATACGCAAATAATCTATTCTTAAAATATAGCAAATGGACACCAAAAAGAATTATCGGAAAGACTTTTTGGCAAATGTTCCCTCAAACTCCTGAAAGCGTAGTCATAGCAGATACAATTTGGGAGTCTTTACAAAACAGTAAACAATGGAAAGGTGAAGTTGAAAAAATCACAAAAGATGGCCAATCCTATTGGGTAGATTTAACAGCGATTCCCGTTTCCACTTCTTCAAAAAAACCTTCTAGTTTTATCTTGTTAGAAAACGATATTACTGAGAAAAAGCGATTACAAAATCGACTTGAAAAAATTGCCTATATTGATCAAGAAACAGGGTTAATGAATCGTTATCGTTTAGAACAAGTTGTCAATCAAATGATTACAGAAAATCATCATTTTACTCTTGTCTATTTTAGCATTGATAAATTCTATTCTTTAAAAGAACTATATGGCGATCAAGCTGAACAAAAATTACTTCAAGAATTTACGCAACGAATGAAAATGTATTTTCAAGACAGCTCAATGGCTCGCGTGAGTATTGATGAATTTGTTGTTTTAACACCACTTGGTGAATGGTTTATTCAAGGTTTTCTTACATATTTAGAACAGCATCCAATCTATATAAATAATACAACTTTACCTCTTTCAATTAGTGGTGGTATTACAAAATATCCAGATGATCAAATTTCTTTTTCACATCTTATGAAAGCTTCATATGCTGCAATTCAAAAAGTGCAATCTGAAGGTGGTGGCAGCATCTCAAGTCTTACAAAAGCAGATCATAAAGCTTTACATACAAAATCTATCATTGAAAAACGACTTTTAGTGGCACTTGATAAAAAAGATTTAAAAGTTCTTTATCAGCCACAGTTAGATTTAAAAACCGGAAAAATTACAACAGTAGAAGCTTTAGTTCGTTGGGATGATGAAGAAATTGGTACAGTTTCACCAGAAATATTAATTCCAATAGCTGAAGAAACTGGACTAATCAATGATATTGGTTCATTTATGTTAGAACAAGCATGTTTACAAGCAGCAGAGTGGCATAAAAAAGGATTAGATTTAAAAGTCAGCATTAACTCATCTGTTCGTGAGTTCCGTGATAAAAATATGGTGAAACAAATACGTAGAATCCTTGAAGACACTGGTTGTCCAGCAAATTTAATTCATATTGAGATTACAGAAAAGTTTGCATTAGAAGCAGAAGCAGAAACGTCTATCATACAACAAATGAAACAATTGCAAAATGAAGGGATTATATTTGTACTTGATGACTTTGGTACAGGATATGCTTCATTCAGATATATGCAACTATTGCCATTATCACAAATTAAAATTGACCAAATGTTTATCTCAACTATTCAATATCAACCGAAAAGTCAAATGCTAATTCAAGGTATGATTCAATTTGGAAAGTCAATCGATATGTGCGTACTTGCAGAAGGCGTTGAAACACAAGAACAACAAGATATCTTAACAGAATTTGGATGCGACGCTATCCAAGGTTACCATGTAAGTCGCCCAATTGAAGCAAAAGAAGTTGAAAAGCTACTATAAAGTGACACTTCACTTATATAATTTTCCTCTCACATGAAGAACATTCTATCCATAATAGATAGTAAAAAGCGATTGAATCTTTTTTAACAGGAATTCAATCGCTTTTATAATAAATTTTTATGAAGATAGCTTGGATAGTTTTGCTTTTCTTTTACGAATTCCATTAAAAATAAGTTGCATAAATACCTCTGCAAATACTAACCCCATTACGATAGCACCTGCAATGATAAAAACCCTTGCACTATATTGAATACTTTTAGCATAATCATTTTCTACAATAGTACGCATGGCATTATATGCTAGGCCACCCGGGACTAAAGGAATAATTCCTGCAACACTAAATACAATCATTGGTGTCTTAAATTGTCTTGCAAGAATATGGGCCACAATGGAGATCAAAAAAGCACCTGCAAAGGTAGCAAAAACTGCATCTACACCTTTTTGTAAAAAAGCATAATAGATAAGCCACCCTATCATACCAACTAAGCCACAATGGAATAATGTCTTTTTGGGTGCATTAAATATAATTCCAAACCCTGCAGTCCCTATAAAACTAAGCATTCCTTGAATTAGCCAATCCATATAATTCCTCCTAAAAAGAAAGTGCTAGAGCTATGCCAGCACCAATTGCAAAAGCTGTTAGAAGTGCTTCCATTCCTTTTGCAACACCAGATACAAAATGTCCTGCCATTAAATCACGTACAGCATTTGCAATTGGTAGCCCCGGCACTAATGGCATGACAGAACCAATCACAATTTTATCAAGTTGATATCCCCAGCCCACTTTAATCACTAAAACTGAAAGTAACCCCACAAATAAGGATCCTGTAAATTCTGCAAAAAACTTTACTTTTGTTAAAGAATGCATTGCTAAAAAAATCAGATAACCAATTCCACCAATTATGACAGCAAACGGAACATCAATCCAAGTACCATTAAATAAAATTAAAAAACAGCCACTCGCAATTGCTGAGGCCACAACCTGGACCCAAATTGGAAAAAATAAATTAGTACGTTCAATCTTTAGTAACTCTTCATATGCCTCTTCCAGAGTAAACACTCCAGCAGTTAATTTCCTGGAGACTGAATTAATAAGTGCAATTTTTTCTAAGTCTGTCGTTCGACTCGAAATCTGTGCAATTCTTGTAGGACGTTTATGACCGGCAGAAAATATAATACCGGTAGGTGTAACGAAACTTTGGGCATCTGTTAATCCTTGAGAACTTGCCATTCTAAGCATCGTGTCCTCTGCACGATACGTTTCCGCTCCGCTCTGAATCAGCATACGTCCAGCGAGAAGAAAACAATCAATAGCTAATTCTTCTTGTGTTGTTTCAATCATTTTCCCTCTCACCTCATGAGTAAATTTATCTTTCTTAAAAAAAATTTAACAAAATGTAATATTTTTAAAACTTTTTACTCTTTTTCCATGTCTAATAAGTTAGAATGAAATCATCAAATATAAAAGGAGGAAGTTGTGAAGTGACTACTATTTATTCAAAGAAGAAACCACGTTGGGTTAACCTTCTAATAATAGGCACCATCCTGACATTAACCGCTTTAATACTATTTATAGTTTCTGCACAAGATGAGAATGTTTCTTCCAACAATTCGGATCACATTGCATTGGCTGCTTCATCAGATATTGTGAAAGAAAAATCAAAATACGATGGACTATTTATTGTGACAGAAAAGTCAAACAATAAAAATGCACCTTATATTATCCAATATCCCAATACAACTAGTAAAGTATTCAATCAATCTGTAACAGATACTATACATAAAATTCGTGATCAATATTTAAAAGATATGGAAGTCTCAGTTCATAAAGACGACAAATTAGTTGGTAGCCTTAACATTACCTATAAAACTACAATACATAAAAAAAACTATTACTCATTTGTTTTAACACAAAATCAATACAATGGTATAGGTTCTAAACAAAAAAATGTAAAAACTTTTATGTATGATCAGAAAAACAAAAAACAAATTTTGCTTCAAGATGTTATTCAATCTCAAAAAGATCTTACTCTATTATCTAAAGCAGTAAAAGCACAAATGAGTAAGGATTCAGATTTAAAAAAATTAATGACTACGACTGCGGTTAAAGAAGAGACAAAACCAATTTGGGCAAACTTTGAAAACCATTCTCTTACTGACAAGGCATTTACTTTTTATTTTGATGGCAGTAAACTATCTACTAATATTACACAAATAAAGACTGTCAATATTCCTTTATCTACTGTTAATAGTATACTTGCAAAACCGTTTAAAGTAGAAGAGAAAAAAATAGTTCAGAAAAAACCGAAAAAACTTGTAGCATTAACATTTGATGACGGTCCTAGTAAAACTGTCACACCCAAAATCCTAAAAACCTTGAAAAAACACAATATAAAAGCAACATTCTTTATGGTTGGTTCTCAAGTCGATGAAAATCCTAAAATGGCAAAACAAGTTCAAGAAGCAGGTCATGAAATTGGAAATCATACTTATTCACACCCTAATTTAAAAAACCTTACAAATGCTCAAATTAAAAACCAATTATCTAGAACGACTACGGCTATAAAAAAAGCGACTGGTCATAATCCTACACTCTTTAGACCACCGTATGGATCTGTAGACAAAAGAGTGCGTGCCCAAACGAAATTACCTGTCGTTTTATGGAGCGTTGATACACTGGATTGGCAACATCATAATTCAAAAAAAATATTAGACTATGTAAAAAAGGAAACTTATCCAGGTGCTATTATTTTAATGCATGATATTCACATGCCAACTGCAGATGGACTAGAAGCTGTGATTACTTATCTTCAAAAACAAGGGTATACATTTGTAACCGTTTCGGCATTAAATTCAAATAAAAGGAAATAATACAAAAGGGGTATCTAAAAGTTCAATTAGAACATTTAGATGCCCCTTTTTCTAATTATATTTGTCAGATATTATCCCTTAACAATATTTGTTGAGCGATGTTTTGTCTCTTTAATAACAACCCCACGATGTTGCATTTCACGCATGTATTCTACTCCTGGTACAATTTTTTCTGGTGGGAAAACACCTCTTTCAGAAATTGTTCCATCGCCAATTAATTGGGCAACAACTGAAATAGTGTTTGCAGTTGCTAATGCCATAGCGGTTTCATTATTTTCTTGATCTCTATAAGTAACCATTTCATATTCATAAGTAACAGCTTCTTCATTACTTTCTCCACTTACTACAACACGTAGTAAAACGACATCCTGTTTATCCCCAAGTTCAATTTTACTTTGTAAGACTTCACGCAATACATCCCGCGCCTTAATCGTAGATCCGTTAATCGTAACTTCCGTTTCTTTACTTGTTAAACCTAAGTCGACAAGTAATTTGAACTTCTCTGCATGTCCAGCATATCGAACAGTTTTATATTCTAAAGTTTGAACATTTGGGAATGATTGTGGTAATGTCGATAAACCACCTGAAGTATGGAAAGCTTCTAAACCACTAAATCCTTTGAAGTAAAATGGTTCAATTTCTGATAATGACGGAATTTCCCTTAGCTTGCCATTACGTACAACATGAGAAACATCCGTATAATGGTCGAATACACCTTCCAAAGAGAAAACAACATTATATTCTAATGGTGGCTCTTTTACTACCGGAATACCACCTACATAAATTTTAATAGATTTTACATGGTCTAATTGAGAAGCACCGAAACCTGCTAGTATATTAATCATACCTGGTGCCACACCTAAATCTGGGATAAGTGTAATACCTTTTGCTTTCGCTGCATTGTTTAGTTTTAAAATTTCATCTGTTACGCCACCTATATGTCCACCTAAATCAACTGAATGAACGCCAACCTCAATAGCTGTTCGTGCTACTTTTTCGTTAAACTGATAGAATAACGCATTGACTACAACGTTTGCTTTAGACATAACTGATTTAAGTTGATGATCATTTGTCGCATCTAATTGTAGCACCTCAATTTTATCCGTCTGAAGTGTATCTGCAAATTGCTGTGCTTGTGCTACATTTAAATCTGCCAAGTAAACTCTTTCAACATTATGGTTTCTCACTAAATCGCGAGCTACTTCTTTACCCATTAAACCAGCACCCAAAACTGCAATTTTCATACTGTACTCCCCCTCTTAGGATTATTCTGTATCGATTTGAGCTCTTTGTAATTTACCACTGTAGTCAATGTAAATACTTTTCCACTCTGTATAAACATCCAATGCAGCAATTCCAGAATCCCTATGACCATTCCCCGTACCCTTTGTTCCACCAAATGGTAAGTGTATTTCAGCACCAGTTGTCCCTGCATTTACATAGACAATCCCCGTGTCTAAATCACGTTGAGCTTGAAAAGCTTTATTGATATCGTTTGTAAAAATAGAGCTGGAAAGGCCATATTGAACGCTGTTGTTGACTTCAATTGCTTCTTCTAAACTCGAAACAGTAATTAATGATACAACAGGTCCGAAGATTTCCTCTTGAGCAATACGTGCATTAGGAGCTACATCTGTAAACAATGTTGGTTCATAAAAATAACCTTGATCATATGGAGGTTCTTTTAAGATTTTGCCTCCTGTTAATAATTTTGCTCCCTCCTGCTGACCAATTTCTACGTAACTATTAATCTTGTACAATGCGGCTTTATTAATCACTGGACCAATTTTAATAGATTCATCAAGCCCATCACCTATAGATAATTTTCCCATCTCTTCTAATAGGCGTTTTTCTAACTCTTCTTTTATATCTTTATGCACAATTACACGGCTACATGCTGTACAGCGTTGCCCGGCTGTACCAAATGCACTCCATAAAACACCTTCCACAGCTAGATCTAAATCTGCATCATCCATCACAATAACAGCGTTTTTGCCACCCATCTCAAGAGATACTTTCTTCAAATGATGTCCACCAAGTTCTGCTACTTTTCTACCAGTCGCCGTTGAGCCTGTAAATGAAATTACCTTGACGTCCGGGTGCTCAATCAATGATGTACCAACGTCACTTCCTGAGCCAAAGACAACATTTGCTACTCCGTTTGGCAAACCAACCTCATCAAAAATTTTTGCCATTTCATACGCCATCATCGGTGTTTCTGTCGCTGGTTTCCAAACTACCGTATTTCCAGCTACAATAGCAGGAAATGACTTCCACGTAGCGATTGCTACAGGAAAATTCCACGGTGTAATAAGACCCACAACACCGATTGGGGCACGAACACTCATAGCAAATTTATTGGCTAACTCAGAAGGCGTTGTCTCGCCAAAGAGCCTACGACCTTCACCGGCCATATAGAAAGCCATATCTATTCCTTCTTGTACTTCCCCCCTGCCTTCCTCAATCACTTTACCCATTTCTTTCGTTAGGACTTGTGCAAGGTGTTCTTTCTTTTCTTTCATCTTTTGGCCAATTGCAAATAAATAATCAGCTCTTTTTGGCGCAGGCACTAAAGCCCATTTTTTTTGTGCCTCTTTAGCAATAGCCACTGCTTCATTTACCACACCTTTTGATGCCATTGGTACAGTTGCTAATTTCTGTCCATTTGCTGGATTAAAAACCCCAACATAATTTTCATTCTCAAATGTCTGAAATTTCCCGTCAAAATAATGCTGTAGTTGTATACTCATGTATACCCTCCTCATCCAATGCATTAAATTGCTGTATTAACTAATAATATTTCTACAAAACGCAGAAATACCCTTTTATTTACCAAGGATATTTTTGTCTTAGTATTCATAAGTTTGAAAAGTTGAAACTTTTTTTATTAGCACATCGCATTTATACTTATACTGAACAGATTATACGATTCGGAGGTAAATAATATGAATAATCATGAAATTGATTACAAGTTACATGGCGATGATATGCAATTTGTTGAAGTAGAATTAGACCCTAACGAAACAGTTGTTGCTGAAGCCGGTTCCTTAATGATGATGGAAGATGGGATCCATATGGAAACTGTTTTTGGTGATGGATCAAACTCTGGTGGTGGAGGCTTTATGAGTAAGCTTATGGGCGCTGGTAAACGTTTAATTACGGGAGAAAGCTTATTCATCACTACATTCACAAATGAAGGCATGGGAAAAAAACATGTTTCTTTTGCAGCACCTTATCCAGGAAAAATTATTCCAATGGATCTAAGCGTATTTAACGGTAAAATTATCTGTCAAAAAGATGCCTTTCTTGCAGCTGCAAAAGGCGTTTCAATCGGGGTTGAATTCCAACGAAAATTAGGTACTGGTTTCTTTGGTGGTGAAGGTTTCATCATGCAAAAGTTAGAAGGCGATGGTATGGCATTTGTTCATGCTGGCGGTACAATTATTCGAAAAGATTTACAACCAGGAGAAAAACTACGAATTGATACAGGATGTCTTGTTGCCATGACAGGTTCAGTTGAATATAACATCGAAGCGGTAGGTGGCGTTAAAACAGCTTTATTTGGCGGTGAAGGTTTATTCTTCGCAACACTTAGCGGACCAGGTACTGTATGGGTACAATCTCTTCCATTCAGTCGCTTAGCAAGTAGGGTATTCGCAGCAGCACCAAAAGGATTAGGTGGTTCATCAGCAGACGAAAAAGGCATTGGTGGACTGTTTAATCTTTTCAGTGACGACTAAAACTAAATTATGAATAATAATGCAAAATAAAAAACAGCCATAGGCTGTTTTTTATTTTGCATTTGGAATATACATCTATCGGTTTTCTAATGAATTTTAATTGAGAAAAATTGAGGCTTGTCATTTAGACCCTCTGAAATGGGCAAGTATAGTTATACCAATTAGATAACTCCTATTTAACAATATTTTTTTAAATTTATCTACAAGGACAAAATTGTCTCCTCAATCTACATTTATCCACAACTATTTTCCACAATGTAAAACAATTCACAATTCAAAAAAAGATAAAATCCCATCTATTTAGAATAATATTTCGACTTTTTCGTTTGATAAAGTTTAACTCTGTCAAGAATTAATGCTATAGGATTAACCTTGATTTTAATAAGTAGATTGTACGTGAAGAATTGTTTCGAACCATAGGATAAGGAGGCTTTTTATGGGCGACAAAAAACAACCTGAAGCAAATTTAAAAGGGACTTTCTTTTTTGTTATGTTCGTTGGTATTTTCATTGTAGTTGCTTGGACTCTTATTTTAAACCTGTACCTTAATCGCTTTTAATCAACAGGAAAGAAGGAACCAAAATGCATTTGCATAAGTATGAAAAATATTGGCTTATTCTGGTTCATGGAAATATCTACAAGTAGTTTTAACCATGATGGTCGTTATTCCTTCAATGATTACAGCTTTCTCAATGTTTGCTACATTTGAAATGCGTGGTCGTGAGCTCGGTGCAAAAAGACTGTTTGGTTGGTTAAAAAAACTCCCTTGGGGGGATGCACGTTTTCTTGCTCCATTCATCGGGATGGTAGCATTTGTCCCTGGTGGTGCAGGGGGTATTATCAATGCCTCTTATCAAATGAACCAGGTTGTTCATAATACAATTTGGGTAACAGGTCACTTTCACTTAACTGTAGCCACAACTGTTGCTTTGACATTCTTCGGAGCAGCTTACTGGCTAATCCCACATTTAACAGGCCGTGCATTTACAAAACCCTTAAATAATTTAGGCATAGCGCAAACAATCTGTTGGGCACTAGGTATGGCTATTATGTCTGGTGGGATGCATTTTGAGAGATTATTAGGTGCACCTAGACGTTCGGCAATTTCAGATTATGGTGGAGCGGAAATTGCTAAAACCTGGGCTTCTTACCAAGTTGCTGAGGCGATTGGAGGGACGCTTCTTTTCATAGGTATTATTATTTTCTTATATATTTTTGTAAAGCTTTGCTGGTTCACACCTAAAGGTGAACAAGAATTCCCTATTGCAGAAGTAGCTCCACATGCAGAAAAGACTCCTCCTATTTTGGAAAATTTCAAAGTATGGATTGTTGTTTTAGTCGCATTAATCCTAATCGCATATACCTTCCCAATATATGATATCGTGCAAAATTCTCCGCTAGGATCAAAAGGGTTTAAACTTTGGTAATTAGGATCTCACTCTACGAAAAAACAAAAAGATGGCAGCTTAATGCATTTTATTAAAAGTCAAGATTATAAGTAATTCACTTGATGTATCAGTATTTTTTATACAATGTGTAACATTATAATAAGTTATTTTAAAGCTGAACTAATACAAAATTAGTTCAGCTTTTATTTGTGTTTAAAGATATAACTTATATTCAATAATCGGGCCATATTGTTGAATAACATTCTTTTGTGAAATGTTGCCAAAAGATGCTTAGGTAAGGAAGGTTGCAATTGTTACACCAAATTAGATATAAAAACTGTTCATAAAAAAACAGATGAAGCCTCTGCTACACCTGCTCTACAAGCAACTTTATATTAATTAGATTAATTGCATTATAAGTTTATATTTCTGTACTTAGATATCGACTAATTTGCTGAATTTTTTCTTCATTGCGACGATAGTATGTCCATTTCCCCATTCGCGTGGGAATTAGAAGACCTGCTTTCGCCATCATCGATAAATATTGTGACATAGTAGATTGATTCATATCAATTTTTTCTGTAATTTGACCGACACAAACACCTACTTCGGATGGCTTTGCCTCTGGTACTTTTGTATTTTCATAACCAAAATTCACTTCTGGTTCTTTTAGTAATTTCAATATTTTTAATCGTGTTTCATTGGAAATAGCCTTAAACACGTCAATCATTTCTAAATCAATATTTTCCATATTACCCTCCTTATATTAAGAGCAAGTTTTTAAAAGTATCATTATTATCTACTACATATTGCAATATTTCAATGTAATCAATTTAAAAACCCCTTTCTACGTTCAAACAATTAAACTTAAGTCACAGAAAGAAAAGGGGGAATATATTATTTGTTAATTTGTAAAACGTTATCTAAGCTATTACGTGACATAACTAAAGTGCTTAATGGTTTGTCTGGTGTTGGGTAGCCGATTGCGATTCCCATAAGGATTGACTCTTCTTCTGAAATATCAAAGTTTTCACGAATTTCATCTGGATAACGGATAAGTTCGTAAGCAGGAACTGCCCCTAAACCGTGGTGACAAGCAGAAAGTAAAATACCATAACCAAATGCACCTACATCATATGCAGAATACAGTGAAGAATCCTTTGGTAGAGTTAAGTAAACGATAGCTGGTGCATTAAATAAAACAGCATTTTGTGCTAATAAATCTTGAATACCATCAGCACCAATCAACTCTTCTGTCTCCTTCATATAATTTGCTACGTTATTTTTAGGATACTCTTTCCACTCACGAGGAGGAACTACCTCTGTATAACTTCTTTGACGAGCTGCAACTTTTTCAGCGTGTACTTTACGAATGTTTTTTAGTGTTTCACCTGTTGCAATATATGCTTTCCAAGGCTGGCTATTTTCATATGAAGGCGCTCGCTGTGCCTCAGCAATAATTTGTTTTAATAATTCGATGTCAATTTCCTTATCTGTAAAGTCACGAATTGAGTGACGTTGTAATAAAAGATTTGTGTTTTCCATTTTGATAAAACCTCCTAATATTAACATATTGAAATATATCAATATGTTATAGTGTTATTATATTGAAATATACCAATATGTCAATTGGTTTGATTTATATCAAATTATTTATAGTAATAAATTGGGTAAATTAAGAGGTAGGTAACTCTTTGAGTGTAGAGTAATGGGTTGTTCAACAATCGGGAGCGTTAGTTAAAGATGAATTAAGTGATTTTAGGTTTGAGAACTTCTTATAGTTATTCCATTATAGGGCGCGATTGTTAAAGAAGCGTCTCTTTTCTCTTTCAACTAAAGGGTGCTTTTGTTTAACAAGAAAGTTAAGGTAGCCTTGTTAATTATAATTTAACAAGGCTATTTTGTATCCCATTAATATCTATTTAAACTGCTCAAAATGGTTAGCAACCCAACGACTTTGATTCTCCGCTATATATTGTTCCACAGCTATTAGCTTGTTCACTAATTCTTCCTTTGAGAGCTTCATGTACTTCTTTTTAACAACATCTATATTACGATTAGGAGAAATCTTTCTTAAATTTGATTCATCAAATTTAAGAGGCGTTTTGAGCTTTTTACGAACCATATTTACTTTATATGTTTTGCTATGCTTTTTGTAATAGGTATACAATTCATCATTACTCTTTATTGTATTGGGATGAATCCCTTTTTCTTGAGTGTCAAAATGTTTCGAATGCTGACTAATATTATGATAGGTTACAGGAATGCCTTGTTCGATAAGATATTCAATTGTTTCAATCCCAATGGAAACAGAACGCTCTTTACGTTGTTGATGTACTTTATCAAGCCATTCTCGATTATCTGAATGGGTTTTGCTGTATGGATGGTTCATGATGACGTTCCTCTCTATATTTTTTGATTAAATCAATTTCCTTAAGTTCGATTTTTGCCTGTTTTGCCATTTCTTTTGCTTTTCGAACTTCAACTTCTAATCCTAACTCTTTAAAACGCTTTTCCATATCTTTAGATAATTTTATAACCTCTAAAAGTTCTTCTTCTTGGCTTGGTTCGGGTACTTTGGCCTTACAGCCTAAACATTGCATTTTATTTGGGCATATATAATCAGTGACACATGTACCACCTAGTACTTTGTTGAATACACCAACTTTCTCCTTGTAATCATCTAATTCTTCTTGTAACTCTTTTGGGCTTCTTAAATACGCATCATCTATATCTACATAACTTGAAATCACATCTTGCAGTTCACTAACTGATTCTGCAATTTGTGAAGGAGTTGGTGCTGAATAATAACCAGTAATCCTTAAATCTTTTTGATGCAATATTTTTGCTACAATATCAATCGGTATTTTTTGACGTTGTACGGCTTCTGTAGCGAATGCATGGCGTAGGAGATGGCTTTTGATTTTTATAGGTTTTCCATTTTGTGTTTCAAAATATAGACCGTGTAGAAGAAAACGAATACAAGAGCTGATGGTAGCATTTAGCAGCCCCTTACCAGCATATTGAAAGAAATATGGTTTTGGTTCTTTGAATAAATGTTTTCTTTTATCACGATATATAATACTCGGAATCTTAGAGTTGGAATAATGTTCTTTCAACATCCTCGAAACAATTTGGATTAGCTCCATTGTTTGTTTACTAATATAGAATTCTTCTAAAGCATCCCTCCCTTTTGGAATAGCTTTAAAAGAGAAGTGGATTTTACCGTTTATTTTTTTAAATTCAATGCACTCTTTTGTATTATTGATTTGCAATAGTTCATTTACTCTTGCACCAGTTGTTGTCAAAATATCGATTGCTAATAAACCGAAAGTACAGCCTGTATAAAACGGTTCTACATCAAATAGAAGACCCTTTACTTTGTCCTTATGTCTAGTTACGAAAGAAGAGTTTGTGATAATGCCTTTATGTGCCAAACTGAATGGGTTAGGAAGTTCTGATTTTTTTTCCACATAACCCCATAAAGATAAAAATTCAAGTCTATTTTCAAACACTTCTTTTGAGCAATTTTCGGGCAATTTCGAAAGAACGTTATTTTCAATTAACTCATTAAACCACAGACCTTCCACTTCTGATTCACCATTTAAAGATTCAGCTTTTATAAATTCAAGAAAGTATGAGTTGTTTTTGTTGGAGTATGTTGATTTTCTTTTGGTAGCTGAACAAATAGTTTGTGAACTAAATTTTTCTTGATGATTAAGAACAAAAGATCGTTTATCCCATAACCGAAAATAAAAACGTTCTCCTACTCGTTCAGGCTCATCATATTGAAATTCTAATGGTAGTTCTAATGACTTTGTTTGAACATTCTCAATAGTCTCTCTGAATGCTTCTCGAAGTCTTTTTATCTGATTCCATCGGAAATTTGCTTCTATACGAATTTTCGGAAGATTCGGCGCAATAGCATCTGTATCATCTTTACGAATAGTTTGGGCTTCCTCCTTGACTATCTTATGTAAAGAAAATTCTCTTAGATCAAATTTAGGATCAATGAGTAAGAAATGCTTGAAGTATTTTCTTTCCTCAAGGTTAAGTTTCTGATGTAACCATTTATTTGTTTCGTAGGTTAATATCTTATATTGACTAATGAACTGATATCTTTTGCTATTCGAATCATCTGGAAATATATCACCTTTTAGATACTTATACCCATGTGTTTCTACATCAAATGATTCCATTGATGTTAAGTTAAAGACTGAAAAAATATCTTTGAATCTCACGTTAATAGTTCTAATTTTATTAGAAATTGATTGATAATCTAAATTTCTATCAGTGCTAACGAATACCCCAAATAATAAATGATTTACCCATACAGTTTCTATACAATTATTATCTATGTAGTAAAGGAGTCTTTCATCAACTTTGTCGAGTAAAAATTCCTTTCGATTATTTTGTAGACACAGTAACTTAATATCTATTTTTCCATTCCATTGCTGATACCATTCTGATTTTGGTATCTGTTGTGCAGCTATATTCACATTTACTCCAACCCTTCAATCAAATCTCTTAAATTTTCATCAAAAATTTCATCTTTTAGCGTTTGTGATACTTGTAACTTTTTCGAAGATTTCCGTAGCTTATTATAATCGTTTTCATTTTGCTTCATTTGTTTTAACATTTGATCATGGGCTTCACGATGCTTTGTTTCATCAAAATAATGTTCATATACATTCATCGTATCAGGATTTCTCCACTTCATATATTTAATCAGTTCATTTTTCCGTTGCTCTATTTCAGATTCATTTATTGAAATATTATAAATCTCTCGTAGTCTTGATGTTACGAACCAATGTCTTGCCTTATGAGGATTTAAACTTAACTTATTTGCATGCATTGCTCGATTCCAATGATAGTACCAAGCATGATAAGTAAAAGGAGTACCATTAGATGATAAAAAAATAGGAGCACCATCGGATAATTCATGAGAACATAAATGATCTTTATCAAAGAATTTCCGTTCGGTATCAATGTAGTGAAATAACCGTTTAACGGTGTCTTTACTGAATCGTAGAAACTTTACTTTTTTCCCATAACTACCTTTGTTAAAAGTAATAACTTCTTGATGGCTTTTTCTATTTCGATAATCTCCAATAGTTAATTCAATAATTTCAGATGCTCTTGCACCTGTTTCAAATAGCATACGGGCAATGATCATTTCTCGTTGTGACCAATTTACTTTATTTCCAGCTTGATATACTTGATAAGGGAGATTAATATCATCAATAATTTGTGGTTGCCATTCTTCGTTAATGATTTTAAAATAGGAATCTGTTAATCTGCGATGCATTAAAGGATCTTCTGTTCCGGCAACAGAAGGCATTCTAGGTTTATCAACTCGGACACCGTTTATTTCTTCTTTGTATCGATTCGATATAGCTTGACCATCAATTAATGGATTATTATAAGTATATTGATTTAATCGGATCATTGCTTTATAAAATGATTTTAATGCTGATAAAAAGCGACTAACTGTATTTGGACTTTTATTGGTTAGATTTATAAAACGAAATGATTCTCGATCTCGAATCTTGCAGTTCATTTCATGCATTAAATAATCTTCAACAACTACTCGTATCTTTTCTTCTGCATCATTCCATTGCACTCGTTCACCTTGAAAATTACTTTCTTCCTCTAACCATTTGAAAAAGGGAAGTAAACAGTTTAAGTAAGATGTTGCAGAACTCTTATCGATTCTTCCTAAACAATCATTATAATAATCTGTTAGCGGTAAAAATGGTTGGTTTTCTTTAAATACTAAAAGCTTATACTTGCTTTCTATATGCTTTGGGCAGTATTCATACCAATACAAAAGCAATCACCTCCACAATTAAAAACAACTATTTTACTTTAACTTTTTTCTATGTAATATGGTACATACTTTCTTTAATAAATTGCACTAAACAAAAAAATGTACACCACTAAAATTTATTTAGTAATGTACATTTTAATAATATGTGCAACATTATAAACAAGATATGATGAAGTCAAGCATCATGTACAATTACTTTTCTTTAATGTTACAGAACAAAGTGCCATCTTTTTGTTTTACTACACTTTTTTATTGACCTTACTGAAAAGGGGATGGATACACCGAACGACTTTTTTCATCTTCAAATCTCCATTTAAATAATCCTATTTTTTATAAAATTTACATTATTTATATTTTCGTATGATATACTGTACTTACTTTTACTTAAGGAGTGAACGAATATGAAAAGCTTATTTCAAACTTTCAACATAAACTCGGAGGGCATACTGTCTTAATATTGAGAGTTTGACCTCCGATATTCTACTATTCGGAGGGAAAAATTGAAAACACAAACTATCTATTTTACAATCACTAGTCTACGCTCTCTCTTTATACAAATGGTTTTTACGATTAATGCCATTTACTATGTTGTGAATGCAAACCTTAACCCACTACAACTTGTTCTAATTGGAACAATTATGGAAGCTACGATTTTTTTATTCGAAATGCCTACTGGATTAGTTGCTGATCATTTTGGACGCAAACATTCATTATTCATCGGTACTCTAATCGTAGGAATTGCACATCTACTTGAAGGTGTTTTTCCATCATTTTGGTCAATTGCTTTTGCTTCAGGACTTTGGGGATTAGGTTGGACATTTATTAGCGGGGCGGAAGAGGCTTGGATTGCAGATGAGTTAGATGGAAAAAATCTTGATTATGTATTCTTGAAGGGTGCTCAGTTTGAATCGTTAGGACAATTTATCGGTATCATTCTTAGTGTTTGTATAGCCATACTATATTCAGTAAAAGTTTCGATTATTATTGCAGGTTCTATGCTTATATTACTTGCTTTTGCCATGTTATTTTTTATGCATGAAACAAAGTTTATACAAATCACAAGTATGAGAAATGTTTCGGCAATTCGACATTTGAGGAAAACAATTAGAGCAGGTGCAAAACAAATTCAAGGCAATAAAATACTTGTAAGTATAGCCATAATTACCATATTTTCAGGATTAGCAAGTGAGGGATTTGACCGATTATGGGGAGCACACTTCATAGAGGATTTTCATGTATCTGAGGAAAAATCTATCTATTGGTTTGGTGCATTTTATGCCACTACATTTTTGCTAAATATTATTGTTTTATATTTTGTAGAACGTCATTTTAACAAAAATTATCCTCTGGTTCTGTTCATTACAAATAGTTTGTTAATCATTATGGTACTACTCTTTGCTTTTAGCTCAAATTTCGCAATTGCTGTTATAACCTATTTGATGGCTAGCTCATTACGTAAAATTCACTATCCTTTAATAAGTATTATGACAAATGAAAGATTAGAGCCTAAAGGTCGTGCTACTATTTTATCTATGTTCGGACAATTAGATGCAATAGGTCAAATTTTGGGTGGCCCTATTATTGGAACATTTGCATTGTATACAACGATTGCAAGTGGTATCGCATCATCTGTGATACTGATCTTACCAATTCTACTATTTTTATTACGAATGTTAAGAGAATATCATCTATAACATTGCAATAAAAATGCCACGTTAGTCAAATAAATGATAAACGTGGCATTTTCTCTTATTAAATTTAGGATTTGTTCATTTGTTCAAATCTATGCTATTTATAATTCATCAAATCCATTATCTTGAACATTCACTTTTACATATTGGCGTGAGCGTTGTTCAAAGAAGTCTGTTTTGCCAAGATCAACATCTTCGTAAGCTTTAATCCATTTCATCGGATTTTTACGATAGCCTTCAAAAGGTCGCTCGTAACCTAGTTGTGCACAGCGAACATTGGCGTAAAAGTAAATATAGTCTTCTACATCTTCACTATCTAAACCATCTATTTTATCACCGATGACTTCTCGGCCCCATTCGATTTCAAGTTCTGCTGCTTCACGGAAAATAGCTTCTACTTTCCTTGCACGCTCAGGTGTATCATATTCCGGATACTCTTCTAATAATTCCTTATATATTTTTACGAATAAATCAACATGTAATTGTTCGTCGCGATTAATATAGTTAATCATCGTACTAGTAGCAACCATTTTTTGATTGCGTGCTAGATGGTAGAAGAAAGAAAAACCTGAATAGAAGAATAAGCCTTCTAAAATCACATCATAAACAATTGAATCGAGCATATGTTCAACAGTTGGTTCTTCAGCAAATTGTTTATACCCTTTAATGACAAAATCATTACGTTTTTCAAGTACAGGTTCAGTACGCCAAAAATCAAATACTTCATCCTGCTCATCTTTCGAAACAAGGCTAGATAGTATATAAGAATAGGAATGATTATGAATCACTTCTTGTTGTGCCAAAATAATCATCAATGCATTGAGACTCGAATCTGTTAAATAATCAGCAATTCTCCCTGCATAATCTGTTTGGATACTATCAAGTAATGCAAGTAAACCAATAATTTTCTTAAATGCTTGCTTTTCATCAGCAGTTAGCTGTGGAAACTGTTTAATATCATTGCTCATATTAATCTCAAACGGTGTCCAGAAGTTGCCTAGCATTTTTTTATATTTTGGATATGCCCAGTTGAACTGAACATCATCCCAATTTAGTATATTTGAAGAACGACCATTGACGATTTTAGTCGAACGATTGGGTGCTTCCTTATCCATTAACAAACGCTTTTTTACTTCAGCCATTTTTATCTCCCCCTATTAGCTTGCACAAGATTCACATTCTAGTAATTCAACGGATGTAGAACGGACATAATAAGTTGTTTTTATACCGCTGTTCCAAGCATTTAAGTGAAGTGCTAGCAGGTCTTTTGCTTTAATTGTATTTTGTACATAAAGATTTAACGAAATGCCTTGGTCAATATGACGTGCACGTGCTGCATTTTGTTGAATAGTCCAGTTTTGATCGATAAAGTATGCTGATTTGTAATACCATGTGGTTTTTTCATTTAAATCTGGTACTGTAACTGGGATTTTATAATCTTTTTTCTCTTCAGAATAACTCTTCTGGAAGATTGGATCGATACTTGCCGTGCTTCCTGCAATAATGGACGTTGTGGAATTTGGTGCCACAGCCATTACATAGCCATTACGCATTCCTTTTTTAGCAACTTCCAGTTTTAAGGCTTCCCACTTTTCATCATGATACCCACGTTCTTCAAAATAGCTACCTGTTTGCCAATCAGAACCTTCAAATAACAAATAAGCACCTTTTTCTTCTGCTAACTTCATAGAAGATTGAATGGTTAAGTAAGCTATTTTTTCATATAATTCATCAGCGAATGTAACTGCTGCTTCAGACTCCCATGCGATGCCTGAAGTTGCTAATAGATGATGCCATCCAAAAGTACCTAGGCCAATGCCACGATAGCGCTCATTTGTGCGTGCTGCTTGTTTAACAGGAATATTATTTAAATCAATCACATTATCTAGCATTCGGACTTGAATTGGAATTAGACGTTCTAACACGTTTGCCGGCACTGCTCTGCCTAAGTTAATAGAAGATAAGTTACATACAACAAAATCTCCTGGTTTACGGCGAGTAACGATCATATCATTTTCTAACTCCACAGATTCAAATTCTGTTGCACTCATATTTTGTGCAATTTCTGTACATAAGTTAGACGAATAAATCATCCCTTTATGTTTGTTTGGATTTTTTCGATTGACTTCATCACGATAGAACATGAATGGTACACCTGTTTCTAACTGACTACGCATAATTCGCTTCATAATATCAATTGCTGGAACAACATCTCGGGATAATAATGTATTTTTTACACAAGCCAAATAATTGTCACGGAATGATCCCTCGCCGCGTTTTTCATCATAATAATCTTCTAAGTCAAATCCCATAATAGATCGTACTTCGTATGGATCAAATAAATACCAATCTTCACGATTCTCTACTGCTTCCATGAAAATATCTGGAAGACACACTCCTGTGAAGATGTCATGTGCACGCATCCGCTCGTCACCATTGTTAAGTTTTAAATCAAGGAATGAAAAAATATCTTTGTGCCATACATCTAAGTAGACTGCAATCGCCCCTTGACGTTGTCCAAGTTGATCTACCGAAACTGCTGTATTATTCAATTGCTTGATCCATGGTATAACACCACTAGATGCCCCTTTAAATCCGCGAATAGCCGAACCACGACTACGAACTTTTCCCATGTAAACACCGATGCCACCACCAAATTTAGAAAGCGTTGCAACATCTGTGTTTGAATCGTAAATTCCTTGCAAACTATCATCTACAGTATCGATAAAGCAGCTTGAGAGTTGACCATGAGTTTTTCCGGCATTTGACAGTGTAGGTGTCGCTGTTGTCATATATAAATTGCTCATTGCCCAATATGCTTCTTTTACTTTTTCAATTCGGTCCTCTTTTTCTTTTTGCATGAGTGTCATCGCGATAACCATCCAACGTTCTTGTGGTAATTCGATAGGTGTTTTGTCAAAATCACGGGTTACATAACGATCCATTAGCGTTTTAAGCCCAATATATGTAAAAAGTTCGTCGCGTTTTGGATCTAACGTTAAAGCCAATTGTTGTAGTTCGTCTTCAGAATATGCTTCTACTAATATAGGATTATAAAGACCTTTTCCAACTAGTTTACGAACTTGTTCTGGAAACACCTTATAGATATCTTTTACAGCGACTTTCCTTATAGCGGAAGCTTCTCGATAGATTTCAGTTAGTAATAGACGAGCAGCCGTAAATGTCCAATAAGGTTCCTCTTCGTCTAGAAAACTTAATGCATCTAATGCCAGTGCCCTTGTCCACTCATCTTCTGTTGCATCAGGATGTTTTTGCACAAAACGTTCATGCTTACGTCTTAAAGGGCTCATTTCCTCTCTCCCAAATTCATCCTCTAACCGCTGCAATACTGTTTCTTTTATATCTATAATTGTTGTTACCATTTTGTCGTCTCCTTTTTACACAAAATATATATCTAGCTCTAGTTTCGCCATCCCAGAGCAAATAAAAAAGCGATTGTCAGCCTTCATCGGCAGAACAATCGCTCTAACTGAAATGGAAACAACATACAGCAAAAAAACATTTCACCTGAAAGTGAATAAATTTAGCTGTAATTATTTGCTTCCACTTCTCAACCCCCGAAGAAAGTGTCGCAAAACGAAATGGCAGGTCTACTGGCTTGTGTTTCCTCCATTTTGTCGTCCTTCCCAAGCATTGCTCAGTGGTTAATCGACAAATGTCCACACTTACAGTTGCGGGGACAGCTTCGGCATTGAACCGAATTCCCTATTACACCATTACTGGTACCAATTTTCGCCTTCATACTATATATTGTGTTTTTATAATATATATAATCTAACATATTGTGTTTATATAAAACAAGCACAATCGCAAAATTAAAGAAAAAGAGCTACTAAGTTAACATATATATTTAATAAATTTAATCTTTATCATAATAAAATTGATACATTCGTGATTTCACTTAAACATAAATGAAATTAATTCATATCAAAAAGATACGTATTTTCATGCAAAAAGCTACCCTAAAGTTATTGTTTGTAGGGTAGCTAAAATTATTAACGATCTCTAATCATCATATTCTTTATCAACACTTAATACATCCCCTGTTTTTGCATCGATTTCAATTTCGTATTGATATGTACCATCTTTAACTTCCACGTCATATACACCATTGACTAACTCAATTTTTGTAACAGTTCCTTTTGCTTTTGTTAAGGCAATTTGAGATGCTTGTTGCGTTGTAATAATAGTTGCATCACTACTACTAACTGATGAATCTTCTACTGTTTTTTGATCTTGTTTACTAATTTCTCCTGTATATGCATTAATGTCGAAATCATATGCAGTTCCATTTGCTAAAATTGAAATTTCATAGACACCATCATTCTGTTCATAGCTTGATGATGTTACGGTTCCAGATACTTTTGACAAAGCAATTTGTTTTGCTTTTTCAATCCCTATTACAGTTCCGTTGTTATTTAAAGATGTTGTGGAGTCTTCTTTTTCTTGTTTTACGATTCCCCCTGAAACAGCGTTAATCTCAATGTCATAGACAACATCTCCACTTTGCACTTTTACTTCATAAACACCATCTTCACTATCGAAGGTAGCATCGATAATTGTTCCACCTACTTCGTTTAAGGCAATTTGCTTTGCCTTCTCAACACCTATACCATAATTAGATTCCGTATTCACTGAACTATTACTTCCACTGTTTATAATTTGTCCAGTATAGGCATCGATTTTAAATTTAAAAGTTTTAGCATTTTGTGCAACATGAATTTCATATATACCGCGATTACGATCATATTTTACTTTTTGAACAACACCGTCTATATAATTAAGTGCAATTTGTTTTGCCTTTTTTAAACTAATTGCTTTGCTATTTTTTAGGGTAGTTATTTTTTCTTTTTCTTTTTTAAGAACTTCTCCTGAATAAGCATTAATATCAATGTCATATTCGTATTTTCCTTTAAGAATTTCAAATTCATAGAGGCCGTCTTCTTCATTAAATTTTGCTTTTTGAATTTTCCCATTTACTATTTTTAGAGCGATTTTCTTCGCTTTTTCAAGTCCAATTATATCTTTTGATGAGTAACCAGACGTATACTTTGTTGACTTTTCTAATAGTTCACCTGTTTTAGCGTCTAATTTCAGTTCGTACTTTGCTTGTTCACTTTTCACATCTACATCGTATACAGGACCATTTTTTTCGTAATCCAGCTCAACTTTATATACTTTTCCCTTTACATAGCTCAAAGCTTTTTTGGAAATTTCCTTGGAAGATAAAATATTCTGTTTTCCAGTATTTTGTGCTGCAATGGCAACAACTCCTGATACTGCTAGACAACCTACTATAGCAAATGAAATAATTATTTTTTTCATTTTTACTGTCCTCCTTTTATCAACTAGGCTATGTTAATGCTCACTGTGGATCTCCCAAAATGGTCAAAGATATTTATTTCCTTTTTACAATCAACAATGAAAATTTAACAACCCCATTTACTAAAATGTATAGGATGAAAATGAAAATACTCAAAGAACTCTATTAGAATTCAGTGAGAATCTTAGTTACTCGTAATGGACATTATTTTTCCTGATACTGCATGAATTTGGAAAGTTTCTACTTTTCCCTTTGTTTCAATCTCTACTAAATAATAACCACCATTACTTGTTTCAAAATAAGTCGCACTTTGAATAGTACCATTCAATTTCTTTTTAGCAATTTTCTCAGCTTCTTTTTTATTTATAATCGAATTGTCCGTTTTTGAATCAATCAAAGTTTCAGATAGAACTTCACCTGTAGTGGCATCGACATGGATTTTCAACTTTTTATGTTGCTGGTTAATTTGAACTTGATAAATGGGTGTATTTTGTCCAGTATATAAAATAATACGTGAAATTTTGCCCTGATAATTTTCCTTGATAATTTTTTGCAATTTTTTCTTTGAAATTAAATCTTTTTGTTTAATTCCTGCTAAATCAATTCTCTTCATTTGCAAAATTTTTCCGTCTTTCGATTCTACTTCGATATAATAAACTGCCCCATTTTTGGAAAGCTCCATTTCATATTTCGTGCCATTATTTTTAAATGTTTTGATCTCTCCCCCATACATTGTTTCAATATTTTTATACACTTCTTCAGTTGATTTGTTATTTGAATTTGACATATGACTCCACATAAATAATCCGATTAGAGCAGCGATAATTATTAATACCATGAACGATAGGAGTGTCCAATTTTTATATTTTCTCATGTTGCCCCTCCTCCTGCTCATTAAAAGTCAAGATCATGGTTGTACCGATTCCAACTGTACTTTTTACAGATAAGGAGATATGCAATTGTGCAGCAATTTCTGTTGCAATAGCCAGTCCAAGGCCAGTCCCCCCTGTTTTACGATTTCGATCCTGACTGACTCTATAAAAGCGTTCAAAAAGATAAGGTATATGTTCTTCTGCAATACCGTCTCCCTGATCTTTAATCTTCACAACAAGGGGATGATTAGATATATATACATGAATATCATCTTCACTATAGCGACGGGCATTTTCCAAGAAAATAAAGAACAATTGCTTTATTTTTTGTTCATCTGTGGTAATGAAAACTGGCCCTTTTCCGTGTAAATAAAAATTTCTATTATATGCTTGATGCATTTGCTGGAGTGTTTGATTTAATAAAGTATGAACATCCAATCTATTCATTTGTAAAGGTGCTCGTTCTTTATTTTTGGCAAGCTCTAGCATTTGTTGAATCATTTCAGACATTCGAATGGATTCACTCAAAATAGCTTCAACTGATTCAACTGCAACTTCTCTATTGTCAAAACCTCTACGTTTTAATAATCTAGCGTAACTTTCAATTACCGTTAAGGGCGTCTTTAATTCGTGGGAAGCATTTGAAACAAACTGCTCTTGCTTACGATAATTTTGTTCGAGTTGAGACATCATATCGTTGAAGGTTTGGCTCATTTCTCCTAGCTCATCCTTACCTTGCTTTGTAACATCAATTTTTTCGAATGTTCCTGATTTACTGCTCCGTTTCATCGTAGCTGTGAGACGTTGAATGGGTCTTAGAACAATTTCAGCAAGTGTCATACTAGACAACAATACGAGAATAGCTGCTAATACCGCCATTCCACTTAAAACTAGTTTTAATAGTGATAGGGTACTTGCTACACTTTCCATCGATTGCATCATTTGCACATATACGACTGAGCCATCCATCCAAATAACAGGTATTTTAAATGATAAAATGGTTTTCCCTTTATATGTTTCTACTAAATAATGGTCCTCTTGTAGTTTTGGTTTATAGTCTTCAATACCTTCCATCGATTGTACAGCTACCAGTGATTTTCCATGATCATCAACAATACGAATGGCACCATTCGATGGTATGTACGCCCGTAAAATTGTTGCTGGATCGTTAATCATACTTGTTTGGCTAATAGATGTTACAAGTTCTTGTGATTCATCTAATAATTGTTGATATTCTGTATCATATGCCATTTTTTCGTATAAAAAGTAAATCCCAATTGTTGTCAAAGTTAAAATGATGAGCATAAGTATCGTTGAAAAGATATGAATTTTTGTTTTTAGTTTCATGTCATTGTTCCTTTAATACATAACCTACTCCACGTACAGTTTGAATCAGTGGACGATTGCTTCCTTTATCTATTTTCTGGCGGACATATCGAATATAAACATCAACAACATTTGTATCTCCATAATAATCATAACCCCACACTCTATTTAAAATCTGTTCACGTGTCAGTACCTGTTTTGGATGTTTCAGTAAATACAGCAACAGTTCAAATTCACGTGGGGTTAAGTCGATTGCAACACCATCTTTCAATACCTCACGTGTTTTTTCATGCATTGAAAGTCCTGCATATTCGTGGAAAAAGATATCCTTTTCTTTAGTAGTTGCATTAACTTGTCGATTTTTCTTTTGAAATCTTAATGCTACCCGTATTCGTGCAAGTAATTCTTCTATTTCAAAAGGTTTTGTGATATAGTCATTTGCCCCAAGGTCTAACCCTAAAACTTTATCATCCAGTTCATCCTTTGCAGTTAACATAAGGACAGGGGTTGAAAATTCTGTTGCACGGATTCTTTTTAATACCTCTATTCCACTCATAATAGGTAGCATTATATCTAATAAGACCAAGTCCCACTGCTGTTCGCGATAAAGTATAAGGCCATCTGAACCTGTATAAGCAATTCCCGTTTCATAACCTTCGAACTCTAACTCTAATTGCAGTACACGAGCAATCTTTTCTTCATCTTCTATAATTAAAATTCGCTCTGCCAAATCTTAATCACCAGCCTCTTTATCTCTTATGTATTATCTAATGGGCAGTATTCTTCCATTTTAATCGTTTCTTCTATCGTACCATTTCTTTATGAGAATTTGCTGAGAAGAAAAAGACTCTGCCCTCTTTAGAGTAAAAGAAAAAGGTTGTAGACAATCTCAGAATTCCTAGAGTTTGTCTACAACCAGAAGAACCTTAAAAGGTATCTCTTTTCATTACATATAAACAATAATCGCTAACACGATCGCTAATAGTATACGATAAATTGCAAATGGCAATAATTTTACTTTTGAAATTAGTTTTAAGAAGAATTTAATTGAAATAAGTGCAAAGATAAATGCACTGATAAAACCAGCTACATAGAAGCCCATATCACCGAAGTTGATTTCGTTCCAGTGTTTTAGTAGTGATAAACCACTAGCCCCTGCCATAATTGGCACCGCCATGATAAACGTGAAATCTGATGCTGTACGATGGTCTAAGCCAAACAATACCCCACCTGAAATTGTGGCTCCTGAGCGTGAAAATCCTGGCCATAATGATAAACATTGAAAAAGACCAATTTTAAAAGATTGCACATAAGATAAGTCATCTAAAGAAGTAATTTTTGGTCTCTTTGGTCCAAATTTATCTGCAATGATCATCAGTATCGCGCCAATAAATAAGCCGATAATGACCGTTTTAATACCAAATAAATAGCTATCGATAAAATTCTCTAATAATACACCTAATACCCCCGCAGGAATAACTCCTACAATTACATGTAGTAAATTGAATCGATGATGTGGCCGCTGCCCTTCAATTTTATATAAACCGATAAGGCTTAACATACGCTTCCACATAACAACAACGACAGCTAAAATAGACCCTAACTGAATAACTACTTTAAAAGTATTAGCAGATGATTCTCCTAAAAACTCCTGTGTTTTCAGCCACATATCATCGACAATAATCATATGACCTGTAGATGAAACTGGAGCAAATTCTGTCATTCCTTCAACAAAACCCAAAATAATGGATTTTAATATTTCTAAAAAGTCCATAATATCTCCTTATTCTTATTATTTACGAATGATACTTACAAACATTCATTACTAGTAAGACTATCATAACACACTAGAAGTAGAAGCTATTTTAAAGTTTTATTAAATTAATTTGTTAGCTCTACATCAATTACCCACATTTCACTTCGACTATTTGTACGAATTGGTGGACCCCAAAAACCGAAGCCCGAAGATACCAGTAGATGTGTCGTATTTTTCAAAAGATAACCATAATCCAATTCAAAAATTCTTTTTGTAATCCACTGATTTGGCCACATTTGACCTAAATGAGTATGACCAGATAGATGAATATCTACCCCTAATTCAACTGGTGTTGTTAAATCTGATGGCGTATGATCCATAACAATCCATGGTAATCGATGCCTTACCGAAGTAGATAATTGTTCTAGAGATTTACGATTTTTATTTGTTTTGTCTTCTCTTCCTGTAACGTAAAACGAATCTGCGATACAAATTGTTTCGTCTCTTAATATAGTTACCCCTGATTTTTTCATCTCATCTATAAAAATAGGAATCTGCTTCCCATAGTATTCATGGTTTCCTAGTACACCATAAATACCATATGTAGAGGTTAACTTCTTCATCACTTCATCCATTTCATATACCTTATACCAATATGGATGATCATCTACAATATCTCCAACAAGAAAAACAATATCCGGTTTGGCAGCATTCGAACGTTCAACGAATTTTTGTAAAAGTTTTTTATTGGATAGGATCCCCAGGTGAAAATCAGAAGCAATAACCATTCGGAAATTTTCACTCTTATGTTGTGTTTTTACTTGTATGGTTTTTGTGCGAACAATTGGAGAATAAGCCATATATGAACCAAATCCAATGATTGCTACAAAAAGGACTAAAATAATATATCCTATCCACAACATATGTACTGAAGGTACAAGCCATAACAACAAGTTTGCTATTGGAAATAATAACAAACCATATTCCATTAGAATCATCCAGTAGCAACTAACAACCTTTGTAATACGAAATCGTTCATTGAGATTACTAATAACAATACTATATGCGAAGTACAACCATATAATTGAAAAAACAATTGGTGTATTCAGATGAAACGCTACCTCTAACCAATGGTAAACATTCCAACCAAGATAAAAGATAACCACATTATATAAAAGAAAAGTCGAAAAACTCACAATTACTTTTTTAAGCATACTTTGGAATCTCCTTTTTTTAATCTTATAGTCAACTTTCTGTGTAATCATTTTACATATACTGGACGAAAATCTTCAAATAATATCTAGTCTTAGATTATCTCAGCCTCTAGACCTAGACGAAAATCCATTTCAAGCCCGTTTTGGCCAATCCAGATTCTGCGTATCATAAAGGTACAAACGAAAGGAGGACGTGACCAATGAAGAAATTTGGTTTATTCATCATAGGCATTGTCGCAGGAATTACAATTTTATGTTCTTTAGGAGCTTTATCAGGATTAGCTGTTTCAGCAGCTATTTTATTTGCTGGAATCCATTTTTATGTAAAAAGCAATTCCACTTTTTCTAAAGTTGTGTGGGTTCTTGTTGCCATAGCAGGAATACTAACAGCTACTGCCAATATTCCAGGATTTATCGGATTAGCTGCAATTGCAATTTTATGGTTAATCATCGGCAGGGGGAATAACTCCGATAAAAGTAATATTTTCTTTACTCAAAAAAAGGACGACCCGTTCACTAATTTTGAAAATCAATGGCATGAACTAACAAAATAACAGGGGGATACAGCTAATGGTCAACTTATTACAACGATTAAAATATACAATTGAAGCAGATCTTCATCATCTATTCGATAAGAAAGAAGAAAAAAATCCAATCGCAATGTTAAATCAATACATTCGTGAAGCTGAAAAACAAACAGAAGAAACTGGTAAATGGTTAGAAAGACAAGCAACTCTCAAACAAAAGTTGGAAAAGGAACTTGAAGAAACAAAGAAAATGCACGATAAGCGCTCAAAACAATTAGATCTTGCCAAATTAAGTGGCGAACAAGACCTAATTGACTTTGCAGAACATGAAATTTTAGCATACGAACAACGTAGCATTGTTTTAAGAAATAGTATCGACAAAAACGCTGACGAACTATTTGGACTAGAACGTAAATATGAAGAAATGAAACACAAGATAAAAGATATGAAAGTTCGCCAATTACAACTAATGGGAAAAGAAAATGTTGTCAGAGCCCATAACCAAATGGATCATATTCTTCATCCAGAAACAACAGGTAACATTAATGACAGATTAGATACATTCGAAACAATGGAAAATTATATCGAACGACTAGGACAAAAAATAGATCATCAACATGAAGTTACCTCTATGGAAGAACGGTTAACCTTACTTGAACAAAAAACAACGAAAAAAGAAACTCAAGATTTAGCGTAATAACTAGACTTCCACAAGGCGATCGTTATACTGAAAAGGAGGAGGTTTCCCTTCTCTTTTTTGCTTTTATGTTTTAGAAGGAGGCGACCAATGACTCATTTTTCTACAAACAAAATATCAATGATGGTGATTACTGCTATCTTACTTATTTTTATAGAGGCTACGTTTTTTGAAAACGGCAGTATCATGTTTGCAATTTTCGGTGCTTTTTTCATTTATATTAGTATGCGTAAAAGACGCAAATGGCTCTTTTGGGTTGGTGTATGTTCTTTAGTCATTGCGCTAATGTCTATGTGGAGTTTACGAATTATTGTAATATCTACTTTAATTTATGTATTATGGCAAATGAAAAAAGGCGATCCAATACAAGTTTCATTTGCAAAGCCTGTATCTAACCAAACCGTTGATCAACCTATTAAAAACAAGTTTTTCTCATTTCAAAGCACACCCCTGCAATCTTATGAGTGGCAGGATGTACATATTCAAAGTTTGGTAGGAGACTTGTATATTGATACAACACAAACTGTATTACCGAAAGGTACTTCGCTGATTTCTATTCGCCAAGGGTTTGGAAAAGTTAAGATTATCGTGCCTTATGAAATACCTGTACGTCTTCATTACAATGCATTTGTTGGAGATGCAAGTTGTTTCGGGGAGATTTTTCCACGTATATGGTACGATACCATCTCTCTTCGTGATGGCTATGAATATATTGAAGATGCCAGTACGGAACTAATTATTACCGTATCAACATTTTTGGGGGATGTTGAGGTGATACGCCAATGACAAAATTTTTAACGCGAATAATGAGCATTCTCTTTTTCGAAGTGGCTATGTTAGCTTCAATTTTCTTTATCCTTTACGGTACAAAGTTCTCAAACTGGGAATATCTATGGACCACTCAATATTGGAATTTACCTATTATCATATTGTATATTTCATTACTTTTTCTTTTTAGCGTTTGTGTAGCTTCTTGGAGCCTACTATTGACACATCAAAAGGAACAACAATTCGAGCTAGCTTTACAAAATTTAATAAAAGACGACAATATTCCACATGAAACAATTGATGTAAATGCTAGTTTACAGAAACAATTAAATGCCACAAGAGAATTAATTCATACGCAGCGAAAAAGTCTTCAAAAACTAACAAATGATAAAGCCATTACTCAAGACCAAGTCATTCAAGATCGTATCATTCAAGAGAGACAACGTTTAGCACGAGAACTTCATGATTCGGTTTCCCAACAACTATTTGCTGCTTCTATGCTACTTTCAACTGTAAACGAAACAGCAGTAGATGATTTACCTAAACATACACAAAATACCCTTCTACAAACTGAACAAATCGTTCAACAAGCACAACTTGAAATGCGCGCGCTCTTACTTCACCTTCGTCCTGTGGCTTTAAAAAATAAATCATTGACGCAAGGAATGGAAGATTTACTAATTGAATTACAGCAAAAAGTATCCTTTAAGATCAAATATCGCTTAGAAGATGTTCATCTATCAAAAGGTGCTGAGGATCATTTATTCCGAATTGCTCAAGAGACCTTATCTAATACATTAAGACACGCAAAAGCAACAGAACTAGAATTACTACTAGTGGAACGAAATAAACGTGTAATTTTCCGAGTTCAAGATAATGGTGTTGGATTCAAAACAGTTGATGAAAAATCAGGTTCTTATGGTTTACACAATATTGAAGAACGGGCAGTTGAAATAGGTGGAACATGTAAAATTGTATCTGTCCCATCACAGGGTACAGTTGTTGAAGTTCAAATTCCAGTAGATAAGGAGATATCAAAGAATGATTCGAATTCTGTTAGCTGATGATCATGAAATGGTACGTATTGGTGTTTCTGCCTACTTGCAGGTACAATCTGATATGGAGGTTATTGCTGAAGCTACAAATGGAAGAGAAGCTGTCGATTTAGCACTACAACATCGACCTGATATCATATTAATGGATATGGTCATGCCCATTATGGATGGTGCTGAGGCAACTAAAATGATTATCAAACAATGGCCAGAAGCTAAAATAATGATTGTTACTAGTTTTTTAGATGACGATAAAGTATATCCTGCTTTAGAGGCTGGAGCTATTAGCTATCTGCTGAAAACAACGAATGCCAAGCAAATTGCTGAGGCTATTCGAAGCACTTTTGATGGTCAACCTATTTTAGAACCAGAAGTGACCAATAAAATGATGCAACGAATGCGTCACAAAGATCAACCACTTCACGAGGACTTAACAGAACGTGAGCACGAAGTCCTTTTACTAATGGCTCAAGGAAAAACAAACCAAGACATTGCAGATGAATTATTTATCGCTCTTAAAACTGTCAAAACACATGTAAGTAATATTCTCTCCAAATTAGAAGTACAAGATCGAACGCAAGCGGTTGTTTATGCCTTTAATCATCAACTCGTTCCAATTAATTAGATTTAACCACTCAAAAACGGGTGGTTTTTTCCATTTTATTTCCTTTTTATAATAAAAATTTCGCAAATTTGTAAATAGTCTGCGAAAAATACACCTTTCTACCGATTCAAATTTCATTAAAATCATGTAATAATTCTTAAAATAGTACAAAAGTTGAAAGGATTATCATGCGAAATATTGGGGATATTATAAAATCTGAGCGTATTAAACAACATATAACGCAAAAAGCATTGGCAGAAAATATTTGTTCAACTTCCTATTTAAGCAAGATTGAAAGTGGAAAACAAATTCCACAGGATGAAGTAAAAAACGCACTTCTACAAAAATTAGATATAAACTTAGATCATTATATAGATATAGATGAACAACAATTTATGGAAGAAAGCTATGCTGTAATTAAAAAAGTTCTTCTAAAAAATGATCCTATACTCATAAAAAATACAATAGAACATTATAAATCGATGAATCTGGAATTTAGTAAAGTTGAAAACTTCTATACTTTTAATCTAAGATTACTTCGCATGTGTCTTATGGCGAATGAACCATTAGATAAAATTAATACTATATTGAATGCTTTGACGACTATGGAAGAAAATTTGAATGATCGTCAAAAATTCCTCTACTATACAAACTGTTATTTGTATTGTTTTCGCTCTAAAAAATACAAAACAGGATTATCTTTTCTAGAAAAAGCAGGATTATTAATGTCTACAGTTAAGCTTACTAAATGGGAAAAGGCTGATTATTATTACATGTTAAGTTCTGTATACCATAAATTACATCGAACATTAAATGCAATTGAGTATGCAGAGCAAGCTATGAAACTTTATACAGAATTAGATTATCATCAACAAATGGTCAACTGCTATATAAGATTAGGGCTATCACACATCCAGAATGGCCATTATAATTGTGCACTCGAAATCTTCGACAACTGCTATGATGCCTGTATCAAATATAATTTAAAAGAAAACAACGGCCTCATTTTTCAAAATTTAGGTTATATTTATGCTTTAGAAGGCGATTCCAGAGGGGCTATTTCTTATTACAGAAAAAGTTTAGCTGTAAAAAAAGATCCAATACGTATTCTTATTTCCATTCACTCTATGGTTAAAGAATATTCAAAATTAAATAATGTTTCTAGTGTGGAGTCATGGTGCCAAAAAGGATTACAGCTAATAAAGAAGAATCATATTGAAGAAACCGCTAAAGAATTTGTTTATCATTTTAATATTTATAAAATCTTTCATCACTTGAGTGCATTTAATGAGGAACTCATTGCAGACGCTATCCATTATTTTCAACAAACACAAGACTATCAAAATGTTTATAAATATACTACATTGCTTGGCAATTTACTATGTGAACGAAACGAATATAAAAAAGCTACATTTTATTACCAAAAAGCTACTGAAGCAATGTATGCAATCCAAAATATAAAAGTATGGGAAGATTTGTCATAATATACTGAATAGACAAAAAGAGAGCTGTACCTAAATCCGGTATAGCTCTCGAACTTTAGATGATTGGCACATTGACAGTTACTTTGAATAAATCACCATCTATAGTAATATCCATCTTGCCCTCGTGCAAGTCTACAATTGATTGAGAAATGGCCAAACCAAGTCCAGACCCATCTGTATGGCGAGATGTATCAGCACGTTTAAAACGTTCAAATAACTCCTCAACATTTTGATCGCCTAGCTCATATTTCGTAATATTTTTGATTACAAATTGTGCATGTTGTTCTACTTTATTCAACGAAATATAAACTCGCGTTCCCTCTAGTGTGTATTTCAAAGCATTAATGATAAGATTATCCAACATTCTCCACCACTTTTGGCCATCAACATATGCCATTAATACTTCATCTGTTATTTGAATACGGAAATCGATTTCTGCTTTGTCCATATCTTCTTCATGTTCCCCAAGGGCTTGTTGCAACAGCTGGTTTAAATTCACTTTTTGCTTTTGTAATTCCATATTACCCGAAGCCATTTTTGAAACTTCAAACAAATCCTCAATCAGTGTTTTTAAACGCTGAGATTTTTTATCTAAAATGGCTATATAACTATTGCGCTCGTCCTCTGTTATATTTGGATTCTTCAACAAATCCGTATACGTAATAATAGAAGTAAGTGGCGTTCTTAAATCGTGACTAACATTGGTAATCAGTTCCGTTTTTAAACGTTCGCTTTTTGCTTGTTCTGATAAAGAAGTTCTAACTCCTTCACGTAGCTGATTTAAATTAGCTGCATGTTTAGCAAAAACAGATTTACCTTGGACTTTAATTTCGCTATTTAATCGTCCTTCCGCCATATCTTCTGTTTGCTTCATGATTCTATTTAAATAGCCGATACGCAATAAGAAAATAAGAACAGCTGGTAAAGCAATCGTAAAGAATAAAAAGATATAGATTAGCAATAGACCTCCATCATAAACTGCTCCAACAATGCCTACACCCGATAAAAAAACAATAATTAGAAGTGCTACTGACTGTAAACCAATACTCCTGGATAAAAACAAGTTCCGAAGATTCTGTACAACACGTAGACTAACGGAACTCTTATAGGCTATTAATCGTTTTTCTTCCGTATTCATATCTTCTATTAATAGAAAGAACTGCATCAAAACGAACCACACTAATAGGTAGAGCACCAGAATGCCAATAATTAACACAGCTATAAATGAAAATATATTCGTAAAACTTACGTGAGTTAGATGATCCGATAAGATAAGTAAATCTATGATGACGCCATAACCAGTGATAAGTAGACCCATTGCTCTTACATCAATCGGCCATTTCCTTATAACCCGTAGTATGGATATTTCCTTCTTCATTTCAAATTTCAATGGTCTATTGAAAAATAATGCAATGCTTGAAAGCAAACTTAAAATCCATATGAACACTAATAATCTTTGGCTAGATTGAAAAGTTTTATATTCATGATAGTAGTATGAATTCATGAATGCTGACTTTGAAATACGGATTTCCCCTGTATATTGATGTGTTGTATTCGGTATTGCCTCTTTTATATCAAATGAAATTTTATTATCATCTAAATTTGCAGCATAATTATTGTCAATCGTAGAAGTTTGAAATACATTTTGATTCTTTTTATATGTGTGTGTATAAACAACATCATCTTGTGAGTAATTCCCCGAAGTAAAAGTTTGACCTGTTTGTAAATCCGTTAATTCATAGGAAAAATAATCGTAGTTATTTAGAAATTCTTGTTTTTGTTCCTTTACATTTTTGTCATACTGATCTATTTCTTCTTCCTTTATCTTCACAATCTTACGGAATACATAGTCATCGTCTTCAAAGTTTTTAGTAATATCTTTTACTTTTTTGTCCCGTTCTGTGATGAGGGCTTTTTCAACTGAAGTGGACTTTGCATTTTTAGCTTCTTCTATTTTGTCTTTATATTGCTCGTTGATATTCGCAATTTGTTCACTTAAACTACCATAATAATTTCTGTATTCTTCAATTTCCGAACTTGTCACTCGAATATTCTTTTTTGCTTGTGCTGTATCTAGGGGATTTAATACAAGTGGCCCTAATCTATTGGTAAAATCATTATATTGTGATTGAAAAGTATCTGATTCAAAAAAGTTTTTGGCAAAATACTGATCACCATAATCCAAAAAGGAAAAAGCGCCAATTAAAAGCATACAGATGAAAGAAAGGAAAAGAGTGTTTTTGGATTTTCTCATATTACACTCCTCCTATCGCACGTGTCATCTGAGCAAATTTTCTTGTAAAGCTAAAATCGATTAAATGAAAAATAAATCCTAAACAGTATAGTAAACTACATATTGCAAGGATTAGTGCAATGATTGACCAAATAAAGGTACTATGCTTTTTCAATTTTGTAACCAATGCCCCACACCACCTTTAAGTATCTCGGATTCTTTGGATCCACTTCGATTTTTTCCCGTATTTTTCTTATGTGTACTGCGACGATATTCTCCGCATTGTAAGCCGGTTCATTCCATACACGTTCGTAAATTTCTGAAATAGAGAAAACTCGCCCCGCATTTGTAATTAGTAACTCCGTAATGTTATATTCAATTTTTGTTAACTTTACTGGTTCACCATCTAGCAACAATTCTTTCGCATCTGGATCAAGCGATAGTCCTCCAACTTCAACTTTCCCCTGCTGCTCATTATAAGTTCCTAATTTAACGTAACGCCTTAGTTGTGATTTCACTCGAGCCATTAGCTCTAAAGGATGAAAAGGTTTCGTTACATAATCATCCGCACCAATGGATAATCCATGGATTTTATCTGTATCCTCTGCCTTTGCACTTAGCATAATAATTGGAATATTACGCTCTTCTCTGATTTTAAATGTTGTTTGAATACCATTTAGCTCTGGCATCATAATGTCTAAAATAATTAAATGCACTTCTTGTTCCATTAATTGTTCAAGTGCTTCCAAACCATTCGCAGCTTTTAGTACATTGTATCCTTCATTTTTTAGATAGATTTCTATACCATCTCGTATATCTTGATCGTCATCTGTTACTAATACGGTATATGACGACATTTGTCACACCTCATTTCAATGGTTTTTTATGATTATTACTTTACAGATCAAATCTTAAAAAGTAGTGATGATAAAAATGAAGAAATTCTTAAGATTTTTTATGATAATTCCTATTTTACAGGATTACTCAAATTTTTTAGAAAGTTATCCACAAAAAAACTGTTTTGAAAGCCTTTACTGACTTATAAAACAGTTTGTCCACAGATTATTAAACTCTAGGTTCTATTTAGTTACCCATGCACGTCTCTAATCTAAAGCGATAGATAATTACAATCACACATTGAGAATGTTATTGCCACATCCGGTAACGCTTCTCTTTATCCATTAATGACTTACCCACATGTGTATAAGTTCAGAATGCTATTTCTGCACATGAGGCTAAACTTATCCCCATCACATTAACAGTTCTTGTCCTTTATTGATAAAAAGTAAGTACATAACCTAAGATTGATAATCCGGGGCCTATTCCCCATGCGAGACGGTCTTTTTAAGTAACTAGATACCATTTATTAAAAAGGTATGTGCTGTACCAACTGTTCCCCATAAAGTAGCCGTTAAAAGCACCAAAATGTATGAAAACAGATTCATATCGTCATCTTTTTCTACCCCAATGGCGAAATAAAAATTACTTTTTTTATAAATAATCCTCTACCATCCATTCAATATACCATATATTTTAGAAAGTTGAGGACTGACTTTTCTTTTATTATAATGAAGCAAAAGGAGGCCTTACGCTATGTACAAAACAGTTGCGGATACAGCAAAAGATATTTCAATGCCGGAACATCAAGTGATGCGTTATATTTTAGAAGGCCGCATTCGTGCCGTACATGACGGTAAACAATTTTTAATTAGTAGTGATCAATTCGATCGATACCACGAGCAGCTTGAAAGAATAAAAGAGGAAATTGAAATATGGAAAAATACACCGATTCCTGAGGATATTGATATTAAAGATGAAGACTAATTTAGCAAATCAGGGAACTAATCCCCTATTTTCTTCTTTACCTTTGAATCTAGAAGCATGGGTTTTGCTTTTCATAAGTGTAGATTAAAACAAAGATGGACATCTATAAGTAACGAGCGTTATCCATAGATGTCCTTACTTTATTCAATTATTTAAATTTTTTTCATCTTTTTTCTTTGAAAGCTATTAACATGCACGTATGTAGCTAATTATTTTATTTGAAGGATCTCTTAACGTGCTCTCAAAGAAACATTAAATTGATACTACTGCAGGTGCTTTTACTAGCATATCAGCATAGTCTTCTACCATTACGCTTGCAGTGGGGAACATACCTGCCCCTGGACCAACTAAAGTGAGGGTTCCGATATAGTTTGTATCTAGTGCCACAGCATTGTTTACACCTTCTATTGAATACAATGGATGCTCTGGACCTACTAATTGAGGGCCAACTGTTGCAATTATTTTACCTGTAGCTTGATCACGACGGACATCAGCAACATGGCGATAACGTAATCCTTTTGTTTTTGCATCCTCCACTTGCTCTGCTGTGATTTCAGTAATACCCGCTACATCCACTTCATCCCAATTTGGTTGTTCTCCAAATGCCAAAGCACTTAAAATCATTAATTTGCGGAACGGATCTTGACCAGAGATATCATTGTATGGGTCAGCTTCTGCATAACCCAAACGTTGGGCATCTTGTAACGCCTCATCAAATGGCATACCTTCACTACGCATTTGAGTTAAGATGTAGTTTGAAGTACCGTTTAAGATTCCTTGAATATGACTTACTTCATTTACCCGTAGTATATTTTGCATTGTTTTGATTACCGGTACCCCACCGGCTACTGTAGCTTCGTATCCAACCTGTACGCCATATTTCTTTGCTTTATCTTGTAAAGCTAAACCGTGTTTTGAGAACATCACTTTATTTGCTGTAATAATGTTGATCCCTTTTTCAATTGCCTGAGATAAATATTTGAATGCAGGTTCTTCCCCCACAATTGCTTCAAAAACAACTTCTAAGTTTGGAATTGCTAAAATATCTTCGAACTTATCTGTTAGTAATTCTTTTGGTGCATGTGGACGTGGTTTGTTCACATTACTTACAAGAATTTTAGCGATTTCAATATCTACACCTAAAGTGCTCTTAAAATGCTTTCGCTTTTCATTGACAATACGATAAATACCTTGGCCCACTGTGCCAAATCCTAGAATTGCTACCTTCACTGTTGTCATATTCTCGCCTCCAAAATTTTTTCTTCCTTATATTTAGAATTACGTAATCTCAATTCACCATACGCATTCATGTAATTTTTTTATGACATAGACAGGTAACCCTGTTCATCTATAAAAATTCTAAATTATTGAACTTATTGATGATTTTAGACTACATACAGACAGATTACAAGAAAAATCTCTCTGAGAAGGACAAATGTTTTTTCTGGGAGGTCATGAAAATCGCTTACATCGTTGATTTGATGGAATTTTCCGATTTTCAAAAACGCAAAAAAATTTCGTCACATTTAAGAAAAGAAAAGAGTGAGCGCTATGCATGCGTCACTCTTCTATATTCTTTTATTTGAAAACCTTCTTATTTTGTAGCTGTGGGTGTATTTACTTTTGCAAATGCTGCATCTAATGCATCAATGATATCTTCTGCTGCCTCTAGACCAATTGAAAGACGCACTAATTCTTCTGGCACTCCTGCTTTTTTCAATTCTTCTGCATTTAATTGTTGATGTGTAGTAGATGCTGGATGGATAATTAATGAACGAGCATCCCCTACATTTGCTACATGGCAGAATAGTTCAATATTATCGATCAACTGACGTCCAGCATCGCGACCGCCTTTAATCCCAAATGTGAGTACTGAGCCATAGCCATTTTTTAAGTATTTTTTTGCATTAGCAGCAAATCGACTATCATCAAATCCATTGTAATGTACCCATTCTACTTGGTTATTTTCTCGAAGATATTCCGCTACTTTTCGAGCATTTTCATTATGATATGGTACCCGTAAATGTAACGTTTCCAATCCTTGTAATAATTGGAATGCTGCATCTGCACTCAATGTTGGGCCAAAGTCGCGTAATAATTGAACACGTAAACGCGTAGCAAAAGCTGCTTCTGCAGTATCAATACCGTATCGCAAACCGTGATAAGAAGCATCTGGCTCTGTATAATCTGGGAATTTACCGCGAGTCCAGTCAAATTTTCCTGCATCAACAACTACTCCCGCAATTGTTGTTCCATGACCGCCAATCCATTTTGTTGCAGAATGTACGACGATATCTGCACCGAATTCAATTGGGTTGCATCCAATCGGTGAAGCAAATGTATTATCGATTATTAACGGAATTTCATGTTTATGTGCAATTTCAGCCAATACCTCAATATCAACAATTGAAAGGCTTGGATTACCAATCGTTTCAGCATAAATTGCCTTGGTATTTTCTTGAATAGCTGCTTCAAATTCATTTGGATTTGTTTCATCAACAAATGTTGTTGTAATACCATAGCGAGGCAATGTATTTGCAAATAGATTGTATGTTCCACCATAAATACTAGCTGCTGAAACAATATGGTCACCTGAACGTACAATGTTCAAAATAGAAAATGCAATAGCTGCCATCCCTGAAGATAGAGCAACTGCTGCTGTACCGCCTTCTAATAATGCAATACGTTTTTCAAAAACATCTACTGTTGGGTTCATAATACGAGAATAGATATTACCAGGCTCTTCTAGTGCAAATAATCTTCGTGCATGTTCAGAATCATTAAATTTATATGCTGTTGTGCGATACACTGGTACTGTAATTGCTCCTGTTGTTGGGTCTGGCGTTTGACCACCACGTACTGCTAAAGTCTCTTTACGTAATTCTGTCATTTTAATTCCTCCTAAAAAGTTATAAGTTATAGATGGAAAACGGAGGTGTGTTAAAGGGTTTCAGTACTATAAGGCTATATGAATGGATATTGTTGACATATGATCTAAAGTGCCAGCACGCTCAGTGTACAAACCATGTTCATACGCTTTATGTAAGGCATGCTTGCACAATAGCTATTTCTTAAATATCAACAATCCAATTTAACAGCGCCTAATAAAAAGAAAAACCCTTCTTCACGTAAGAAGAGGGTTTAATTAGCATTATCCTCCCCTTATCTTTCAGATCTTATTAAGATCTGTAGGAATTAGCACCGTAGCAAGTTTAGAAACTTACTGGTTGCTGGGCATCGTAGGGCCTATCCCTCCGCCGCTCTTGATAAAGGTTATTAGTATCTGTTCCATCTTGTTGACGTAAGTATAGAAGATTCTTAGAATAATTGTCAATGTTTTTTTCTGAATTTTTAATTATTTTTGAAAATGACTTTATCTGTAATTAATTTATAATGACATAAATAAGTACAATTAATTTTCCATCTCTAACATCCCGATCTTACTTAATTTCAACATTTCGGATGTATATCTTTATTACTTTTTACAAATAAAATTTTTCTGCTATTTCCATAATATCTCTACAATAAAGCGATTACTATCTGAATAATTCAGTTGATATTAAAAGGAAATCGAAATAAGCCAGATCAACAAAAAGAAAGCGAATTTTATTTAAAATAAATCAACTCTTGTAACGCTGTATTAGTAATTAATACATATTATCAAAAACACTTTTTCAATAAAAATTTTACAAAACAGATTCAATTCGTATTCGTATTTTGAAACTCTAATAAACTTGTTCGGTTGAAAATCTTTTGACCTCCTTATGACTAGTCACTTTCAATAAAATCCCGTATAGTGAAAATGATACCGAATTGAAAAAGGAGCTGACATTATGGTTAAAGAACTATTACGTAGTCATACATCTGTTCGAAAATATACAGGTGAAATAATTCCAAAAGAAGTCGTGAGAGATTTAATTGAAACTGCTCAAATGGCTGCTTCATCACATTTTATCCAAGCATATAGTGTTATTTGGGTTACAGATAAAGAAAAACAACAACAACTTGGTGAACTATCCAATAATGCTTTCCAATTCCAAACTGCAGGTGCAACTTTCTTATTCTGTGTGGATTTTAAACGCTTGCAAGTCGCTGGTAAAAAACAAGGAATTGAAATTGTAGCCGATTCTGCTGAAAATGTCCTAGCAGGTGTGGCAGATGTATCTCTTTTTGCACAAAACTTTGTTATTGCAGCAGAAGCAGAAGGCTACGGTATTTGTTATATCGGCGGTGCTCGTAATAATCCAGAGAAAATTAGTGAATTATTCAATCTGCCTGATTACGTCTTCCCGCTATTTGCAATGACAATCGGTAAGCCTACAAAACGGAACGAAACAAAACCACGTTTACCTTTAGATGCCGTACTGCATGAAAATAGCTACGATGTCGAAAAATATGATCATCTACTAGATGATTACGATGCTACATTAGAAAAATACTACGCAAGTCGTTCTTCAAATCAAAAAATGGCCAATTGGACAAAACAAATGGCCGACTTCCTAATCGAACAACGTCGTCCTTTTATAAAAGATTTCTTAGCTAAGAAAGGATTCAGTTGGAAATAATAGGGTGTATCCAATTTAAATTGATACTCCCAAGAACATGCATAAAAATAGAGCCAATGAAAAAAATGTTTTCATTGGCTCTTTTATCTACTCAAACTACTTCTCTTCTATTCCTTTAATGGTGATTTCTTTAACCGGTAAGAAAATATCGTTGGAATTCACGTATTTCACTTCTACTTGATCACCTTCTTTTAGATACACTGCCAGAGGTGCAGCTTCAGAGCTAACAATATAGTTTTCTTTATTGTCTAATAAAAATGAAATGGTTGTGTAATCCCCATTCTTCTCTTTATATACACGAACTACTTTACCTTTAGCTGTTTTTTCTTCATTGGAAGAACTGCTATTTAAAGAACTATTCCCTGATCGATTAATAATGGTTTTATATTGTCTTAATGCTTCGTTTGGTGTTGCAGCAGAAACAGAGAGTTCAGGATTTGCTGCTGAGACAATTGAATAGTTTTGCAAGAAACCATTGGAATCAAGCACTGGTACTAACCAACTTGCTTCACCATAGAAATTGTAGATTATAGGCATAGAAGCTTGCCATTTTTTCTCGATAAATTTTTTCTCTATTATTTGAATGGCACCTTGTGAATCCATATAAGCTTCGTTTTTATTACCTGAATAGTAAGTAGCTTGACCTGTACGTGCATTAGTCAATGAATAACCAAGCATCGAATCTACACCCTTTTTGGGACTCGTAAAATCTGTAAAGTAATACATTACACCGTTTTCATCGAATACAGGACTAACATTTGCTTCTGTTCCTTCATCAGAAGGCAGTTTCATATCTTTTTTCCCAATAATACTATTCCAATAACCATGAACGTATTTACCAAAATACTCATTTTGAAGGCTGACCGCTTCTGGAGAAATAGCGCCATCGATAAATTCAGGTACATCTTTTAATGCGTAAGTTTTTGAAGCACCTGTTTTCGCATCAACCATAACAATTCCCTCTGGGTCAAACCCATTACGTCCTGAGATAAACTTACCATATGTACGAATATAATATGGTTTTCCATGATCATCTACTTCTAATTGTGCATCTCCATAAAATATTGCTTTCGTGTTTGCTAATCTCATATGACGCTCTACATTGTTATTTAAATAGGCTGAGGTAGTATACACCATTGGTGATTTTACAAATTTCGGATTGTCTGATGAGTTTGTTGCACTCATCATTAAATAACCCGGCGATTCTTTTCCCTTCAACCATTTAAAGAAATCTGAAAATTCAACTGGTGCAATATAAACATATTCACCATTTACTTTTTGAATTTGAAGATTCCCTAATTCATAGTAGCTTGTGTTTGGCACTTGGCTAAAAGCCTTCTTCATTTTGTTTCGTGCAAATTTAGGTGGTACACTTGCGGGTGTTTTTGTATCATCAAATGGCTTAATTTCAACTTTTTTTGACATCTCTGCAGATTGGTATTTTTGATTTGCATTAAAAAACGGAGCTGATAAAAGATACACACCAAAAATAATGCTTGCAAGCGTTATAAATCCTTTCATCTTTCTTTCGATTCCGTTAGATAATAATGTTCCAATTAACGCCATCACAAATACTTCTACCCACAACTGAGACCAATTTTGGTCTATCTTTGTTATATAAAAAATAATTGCGGTAATTGCAAACACCAGTAGAAACATTGCTATACCAAATTGAATTTTAAATTTAGTCTTAAAGTCACCGTCGGACGTTTTACCTGTAAACGGCATAATCAGAAATGTAGCTACAATTGCAACAATTGCTGACATGATAAAAGTCGTTGTCATACTTACTCATCCTTTCTCATATTAAGATACGAATGATTCCATAGAAAGTTTCGTAGAATTTTGCTGATCAATGATTGAAAGAACTAGATTTGGGTATAAATGTATTGAAAAATATTTTGAAAAGGAAGTGTATGTATGAAAATAATACATCTTATTACACTCATAATTTTCTTTTCTGTTCTTTATATTTTCTTCATACCTGAACAATCCTTTTTACTGAAAATTTTGTTTAAAATTATTCCCATCATCTTAATGCTTACTCTCATCTATTTACAGCGTGATTTAAACAATCCACTATTTTCAAAATGGCTTCTTATAGGATTATTATTCTGCATGTTTGGAGATGCCACTCTACACTGGTTTTTATTGGGGTTATCTTTCTTTCTAATTGGTCATATCTGCTATATTGTTGCATTTTTTCAGGTAAAAGTGAAAACAATAAATCCCTATATTGCAATATCATTATTGGCATATGGGATGGTAATGGTTGCATGGATTGCTGGTAATATTTTTAGAACTGGTAATTATGGACTGGGGATAGCGGTTTGCTGCTATATTGCGGTTATTTTAACAATGGGATGGTCTGCTTTTCAAACGTATTCACCATTTATTATTCTTGGTGCCCTTTCTTTTATTTTCTCAGACTCCATTTTAGCTATGGATATGTTTATAACAGATATTCCTACGGCTCATATTCTGATCATGACTAGTTACTATAGTGCCCAACTTTTATTTACCTTGAGCACGCTAAAATATTCCGTAGCTCGAAAGAAAGTGTTAGAATTATGACAATGCTTTAAATATAAGGAGGATTCTAATAATGAAAGAAACAGTAATCGAACGATTAGTTCGCTACACTAAAATTGATACACAATCTAACGAAGCAAGCCAAACAACACCTTCTACAAAAAAACAATGGGATTTACTACGTGTATTAGAAACTGAATTGAAAGAAATCGGTATGGAGGAAATCGAAGTAGACGAAAATGGCTATTTATTTGCAACTTTACCTGCAAATTCTGATAAAGAATTACCAACAATCGGATTTTTAGCTCATGTTGATACAGCAACTGACTACACAGGTACAAATGTAAATCCACAACGCCATGACAATTATGATGGTGGCGATATCCAACTAAATCCTGAAGTTGTCTTATCTCCAACAAATTCACCAGAATTAGCTAACTATATTGGTCAAACATTGATTACTACAGATGGTACTACATTACTTGGTGCAGATGACAAAGCAGGAATCGTAGAAATTATGACTGCTATGGAATACTTGATTAATCATCCTGAAGTAAAGCACGGCAAAATCCGTGTAGGCTTTACCCCAGATGAAGAAATCGGTCGTGGACCTCATAAATTTGACGTGGAACGTTTCAATGCAGATTATGCATACACAATGGATGGTGGTCCACTAGGGGAACTACAATACGAAAGTTTTAACGCAGCAAGTGCTAAAGTAACAACTCATGGTGTTAGCGTTCATCCAGGTTCTGCAAAGGGCAAAATGGTTAATGCAATTACAATGGCCATTAAATTCCAAGAAATGCTGCCAAAAGAAGCGGTTCCAGAATTAACAGAAGATCATGAAGGATTTATCCACCTTATGAGCTTCAATGGTGAAATTGAAAAAGCTAGTCTTTCTTACATTATCCGTGATCATGATCGTAAAGCCTTCGAAGCAAAAAAAGCATTAATGAAAGAAGCTGAAAAAGCAATTAAATCAGAATTTGGCGAAGAGGCAATCACAGTTGAACTTTCTGATCAATATTACAACATGGCAGAAAAAATCCTCCCTGTAAAAGAAATTGTTGACATTGCACAAAAAGCTATGGAAAATTTAGATATCAAGCCTCTAATTTTACCAATTCGCGGCGGTACAGATGGTTCTCAACTGTCATATATGGGACTTCCAACACCTAATATCTTCGCTGGTGGCGAAAATATGCATGGTAAATATGAATATGTTTCAGCTGAAACTATGGTGAAAGCAACTGAAGTAATCATTGAAATCGTTCAATTGTTTGAGCAAAAAGCTTAGTGAATGAATCGATAGGCAGGTGACATTGTGAAAGAAATTGCACTTGGAATATTAGCATCATTATTCTTTGCCGTAACATTTATTTTAAATCATTCGATGGAACTTGAAGGTGGAAGTTGGTTGTGGAGTTCATCCTTACGTTATCTCTTCATGCTCCCCTTCTTGCTCATAATTGTCTCATCACGTAAAGGACTTACTGCAGTGGTACAAGAGATAAAAACTCAGCCAAAAGATTGGCTTCTTTGGAGCTTTGTTGGTTTTGTACTCTTTTATGCTCCTCTTACTTTTGCTGCTGCATACGGTCCTGGTTGGCTCGTATCAGGAACTTGGCAGTTTACCATTGTAGCAGGGGTGTTACTTGCTCCATTCTTTGTTCAATATGTTGAGGGGAAAGCCATTCGACAAAAAGTACCACTCATTTCTTTACTTATTTCGAGTATTATTTTAGTCGGCATTATCTTAATACAAATTCCAAGTGCAAAAAGTGTTTCCTTGGAAAGCTTACTATTTGGAATCTTTCCTGTAATTATTGCGGCTTTTGCGTATCCACTTGGAAACCGCAAAATGATGGATATTTGTGATGGTCGTCTAGATACATTTCAACGAGTACTTGGTATGACAATAGCATCTTTGCCAGGCTGGATTATCTTAGCAATTTATGCACTTGCAACTGTAGGGCTTCCTTCTATTAGCCAAATGGTTCAGTCATTAATTGTTGGTATTAGCTCAGGTGTTATTGCTACTGTGCTATTCTTTATCGCAACTGATCGCGTGCATAACGACCAAGGCAAACTCGCGGCTGTTGAAGCAACACAATCTACAGAAATCCTATTTGTGATTGTCGGTGAAATGTTACTTCTAGGCATTCCACTTCCACAGTCACTTGCTCTCTTTGGTATAGCCACTATTATTGTTGGAATGTCATTACATAGCTATTACACTTCATTATTGAAGAAAAAAAGTAATATCATTTTGCAAACTCAGGAAAAGATAGAATGAAAGACAAATAGATTATGAAGGTGCCCTATTCTGGGGCATCTTTTTATTATTTGTATAACAAAAAACGATAAGATTAATAAAATCTTATCGCCCAGTCTTATCGAATATTCCTAAATTTTTGAGGGGGTTTTAGGAATTTTTGTTTAGCTAATTTTTGGAGAAAAGTAGCTTTTTTAATATCTCCTGCTCTACATTGAGTTTTAGAGGAGTTTTATTTCTCTATATGACAATGATAATCATTATCAATTAAAATGTCAATACTTATTCTACATTGTTTTTTGAAAATTACATCAGTAATTGTATAGTAATAACTAAGAGGTGATGATATGAGTTCTTTATCAAGAGATCAACTACAACAATTACAATCCTATAGTATCTATGTAGATTACTCAGGTAATACTATATTTAATCTGCAGCAATTACATAATAATGAGTTTTTACCTGATTTTTTAACGCTTATAAAAGCAATAAGTAATGTAGAATCCGATACAATCGCATTGTCTTATTTTACACGTCGTTATGGTATGTTTGTTGCTATGCAATTTTATATGCTAACTATGTATGACGAAGTATGGGATGGTACTTTAGATCATTTAAAATTTGGTGTTAAAAAAGAATTTGGAAACAACGCATTATGTATGTTTACACTTTCTTCAGACTGGAAAATGATTGATGAAGAAGAACGAAAAACTACTTTTAAAAAAATTTTAGAGCAACAATGTCATACAATTTTTGCTCAGCTTCGAAAGATTACATCGGTTTCCCCTAAAATGCTTTGGGAAAATGTCTTTGGTTATTTGTTATGGCATTTGCATGTACTACTTTCAAATCCAGGTACATGTGAACAAGCGCAAATGGATCTTACACTCTTAGAAGATGACTCTTTATGGTCTTCATTCGCAAATCAGTCCTATTTTAAAAAATATACAGGTGGAGAGCATCCTTCAAAGCTCATCAATATACCTGTTCGGAAGACTTGCTGTTTTTCAAAAGATATCCCCGGATGGATGCAATGCGGATATTGTCCATTGAAATAGCCAATTCTTTTCGAAAAAAGTGTGTGCTATAGCCTATAAAGAAAATAAAAGAATATGAATCTAATATCTTTACTTTTCAGAACAATTGAAGTACACTAAAACTTTCCTTCAGGAAACTTTATTTCAGGAATAACACTTTTGGGAACGGAGGAAAAACATGAGTAAAATTTATAAAGAAAAACAAATCTCAAGGTTACAATATCCAACAGCTCAAGATGTTCTAACTGGTAAAGTGCATGGGATAAGAAGTATTCTCCCCTTCTTGGGACCGGCATTTATCGCTGCCGTAGCCTATATTGATCCAGGAAATTTTGCCACGAATATTACTGCTGGATCTCAGTATGGGTATTTACTATTATGGGTTATTGCCTTTTCAAATTTAATGGCCGTTTTAATCCAATCATTATCTGCAAAGCTAGGTATCGCTACAGGAAAAAATTTACCTGAGGTGGCACGAGAAAACTTCTCAAAAAAAACAGCTATCTTTTTATGGATTCAATCAGAACTTGTTATTATGGCAACTGACTTAGCAGAATTTATCGGTGCTGCACTTGGTTTATATTTATTATTCGATATTCCTATGCTACCTGCAGCACTAATAACAGCTGTTGGCTCATTTGCTATATTAGAGCTTCAACGTCGTGGCGTACGGGCATTTGAAGCTGGGATTTCTGCTATGGTCATGATGGTTGTTTTGGCATTTGCATTCCAAACATTTTTGGCACATCCAGCCGCTACTGATATTGCTACAGGCTTTATTCCTAAATTTGAGGATGTCAACTCTATACTCCTTGCTACTGGGATTTTAGGTGCAACTGTTATGCCACATGCCATATACTTACACTCTTCTTTGACACAACATCGAGTTGTAGGTAACAATGACGAAGAAAAGCGGAAAATTTTTAAATTTGAATTCATTGACATTGTTATTGCCATGATTATTGCAGGTGCGATCAATATGAGTATGTTAGTGATCGCAGCCGCTGTGTTCCATTCAAAGGGTATGAATGTCGAAGATTTAGATGTCGCTTTCCATTCTTTCCATGATATGATTGGTCCAATGGCATCTGTCTCATTTGGTTTAGGATTATTAATTGCTGGCCTTGCAAGTTCATCAGTAGGTACTTTATCTGGTGATGTTGTGATGCAAGGGTTTATCAATAAACATATTCCGATTTATATACGTCGTGCCATTACAATGATTCCTCCTCTATTAATCATCGCTTTTGGAGCAAATGCTACAAAAGCACTTGTTTGGAGTCAGGTTATTTTATCTTTTGGAATTGCCTTTGCCTTAATTCCACTGATTATGTTTACTAGTAATAAGAAAATTATGGGTTGTCTTGTCAATCATAAATTAACAACCATCGTTGGATGGATTGTTGCAACAATTGTTATATTTTTAAATTTATATCTCCTTTATCAAACTGCTGTTGGTGTATAATATTATTCGATAAACGCACACTACTCTTTAAAAAGGAGTGTGTTGTTATGAAGAAGGATTCATTACCTAAAGACAAAAAGATATTCGCAGATCTACCCTATCAAAGTCGACCTGATATGTTAGATTCAGAAAACATTAGCATTTATGATTTACACGAAGATATGCATACAGTAGATCCAATTCCTGTTTCTAAACAAACCGAAGATTTAGAGTCCGAAGCAAAAGATGATAAATATGATGGTAAATGGACTTAGAAAAAAGCTGTAGACAAACATGAGTTTCTTCAAGTTTATCTACATTTTCCCTGTTTTTTCACCTAATAAGTAATAGGTTGGTACTATTTAAAATAAATCCATTCATATCAATAAAAGACATTCAGATGAGATTATCTGAATGTCTTTTTGTCGATAAAAAGAAGATATCAAAATCTATTTACTTAAAAGTTTTTCACCAACTGTTGTACATGCTTCAAAGAAAAGCTTTACATAGCCTTCTCGATTAACGCTATGTAATACTTTGGCATTTGGTTCGTGACCGGTTTTACGTGTATAATCCACAATTGTAGAACCAGCAGTTAATCGACCTTCTAGCTCTACCTCTACATAATAGTCATCACCTTCAAATAGTTCGGGTGCTACTAACACTGCAACTGCACAAACATCATGAACCCTAATTTGTTCTTCGAAATGTGGTGCGTGGAATGGAGTCTGTGTTTGTGTAAATGTATAGAATTTCATCATATCTGCTGCTTTTTCAGCAAATGGTGTACCTAGTGTGCGAAGTTCTGCCATTTCTTCTCGAGTGATATACGCTTTATGTGTTACATCTAAACCACTCATTATAATTGGAACACCTGAACGAAAAACAAGCTCTGCAGCATGCGGATCAACATAGGCATTAAATTCTGCTGTAGTTGACATATTCCCTCCCACAGCTGCTCCACCCATCCATGAAATAAGTTTAATTTTAGGTTTTATTTCAGGATGTGCAAGTAATAACGCACCTATATTCGTTAATGGACCTGTTGCAACAATAATTACGGGTTCATCACTAGCTAATAAAGTTTCATATATAGCTGTAATCGCTGGACGTTGACTCTCTTTCAAAATTGGATCAGCCCATTTTACATTTCCTAATCCGCCTTCACCATGAATATCTTCTGCCACTTCTAAAGTACGAAAAATGGGATGCTCTAACCCTCTAGCTACTTCAACATCCTGCCCTATATATGTTAAAAAGCTCAAAGCATTATATGTTGTTTTATCAGTTGATAAATTTCCTGCTTCTGTAGTAACTAGTTTAATATCTAATTCTGGACGTGAGAATGCTAAAGCAAGCATCATTGCATCATCAATTCCCGGATCACAGTCAATGATAACTGGGGTTTTATTCATTATTCACACTCCTCATACTGGCTTTCCTCTTTGATTAAGTATCGTTGTTATTGTATCTTATCTGGAAGAATTATTCTTTTAAAGAAAAACACAAATCTTTATTATTTTCTATACGTGACGTACCACTGTTCGTTTTGTTCAAACATATCTGTTCCAACAAAACCTTTTTTTAACAATTGCTGTTGTCCCGTAATATCGCTCATTAATAAGAGTCGAGCTTCTGTAAATGTTGGTTTTTCACCATTAAGCTCTTTATAGAAAATATAGCGAAGTTTGTTACCGTATTTTTCCTTTAATCCCGCAACTACCATTCCTTGTGCAAATTTATCTTTCAAACTTGGTATATTCAATGGTTTTACGGTTGCACAAATATAATCAAAACGACTTAAATCGATTTGTTTCATAATAATTTGTGCCATTGTTTTCTGTAAGCCATAACCACGATAACGTGGAGAAACATTGGATATCTCTTGATATAACACTCTAGGGAGTTTTTGTTCTGGAATACCGCAATCTCTTCCTAAATGTTCGTCATCAATCATTGGCTCAAGTAATGCTCGGAATGCAATTAGCTCATCTGCTACAAATACACCAATCATTAAACCATGGCCAGTTAAAATATAGCTAAATTCTTCATCACTAAGTGGTTGTAATGTATTTGCATCAGGCAGTGCAGCGATAACTTCAGACTGTAGTTTTCTAAGTTGAGGCACTTGCTCTCGCGTTAAAATTTTAACAGTGTATAGTGTTTCACCAAGGAAACCTTGCGCAATATTATCCATTATTTTACTTCCCTTCTAACGAACAATGCATGATTTGTGGCAAAGTTCTTGTATTACATTTTCATCAACATCAATGCCTAACCCTGGTCGCTCATTTAAGCAAATAAATGGAACATCATAGTGAAGATTACCAACATCTTTTGAGAATTTAAGAGGTCCTGTTAATTCCACGCTTTTCATAATTTTTTTCGAAAATGCAACGTGGAATCCTGCAGCTGAACCGATTGATGATTCAACCATCGATCCTACTTGGCACTCAATGCCAGCCATTTCTGCCATATTTGCTAGCTTCATAGCAGGGTAAATACCTCCACATTTCATCAATTTAATATTTACTTTATCTGCAGCACGTTTTGCGATAATTTCACGCATTTCTTTGGCACCATGTAAACCTTCATCAATCATCAAGGTTACGTCTGTTTTTGACTTTACTTCAACCATTGCATCTAGATCATCTGCATCCACTGGTTGCTCTAACCAATCTAAATTGACATTACGTAATGCTCGTAAACCTTTTAAAGTAGTAGCAGCATTATGCCACCCTTGGTTAACGTCTACACGAATATCGATATCATCACCAACTTTTTCACGCACTGCTTGAATTCTCTCTACATCTTTCATCACTTCAGTACCGACTTTCATTTTGAAAGAGCGATACCCCATTGCAACACGTTCTGCAGCTTCATTTGCCATTTTATCAGGAGATCCAATGCTTAAAACATGAGTAATTGGGAACTTTTCGTGATAACGACCTCCGATTAGTTGATAAACAGGGACATGTAACTTTTTCCCTGCTATATCGAAACATGCAATATCAATAGCAGCCTTAGCTGCCGGCACTTGATAAACAGTTTTATCCATTAATTCGTGAATTTTTTCAAAACTTAGAGGATCTTGTCCTAATACTGTTGGTGCCAGTTGATGCTTTAACACCCTATAAGTACTTTCCCAAGTTTCACCCGTTACATGTTCGTCCGGTACAGCTTCACCGTAGCCAACAATACCTTCATCTGTTGATACTTTCACAATAATAGAAGGCATTGTATCATAAGTGTCGTAACTAATAATAAACGGCTCGATTAAAGGTAAATTGATTGCAAAAATTTCTATTTCAGTTATTTTCAACATTTTTCACTCTTTTCTTTACAAAATGATTTTCTATTGATATAGTTGTCGTTAAATAGTCGCTATTATTGTTAAAAAAATAGTAAAGGAATTGATGTAATGTCTACTAAAATTGCCGTTATTAGCTCTCTTGCCTTTAGAGATCGTTTAATAAGTATCGCACAAGAAGTCGATAATATCCAATTAGAATTTTACATCTATAATACGCCAGATGAAACACCTACGTTAATGAAAAAAATAAAACCATGTGATGTATTATTATTATCTGGTACATTGCCTTATTTATACGCTAAACCATTACTATCTAACTGGCCAATTCCTTGGACATACTTACAGCAAGAGGAATTCTCTATAACAACCTCTCTATTAACTGCATTAGCCAATAGAAACTTGTCCCTTTCTAGAATATCAATTGATGTGATGAATATACAACATGTACGCAATGTTGTAAATGATATTCTCTATGAAGGACCACTACCCTATATACAAGAAATTCACATTGACAAACCATTCAATCATATTTTTCTTGAACACAAACAATTATGGCAAGAAGGGAAAATTGATTTTGTCATTACAAGCATCCACAGTATTTACGATGCTCTAAAGGCTGAAGATATTCCCGTTATGCGAATGCATGACCCAAATAGCTCGATTATTCGTCGATTAGAACAAACAAAAGCTTTATCGAAAATGACAAAATCAGAATCTGCAAAAGCAGTTGTAGGCGTACTAGAATTTCTTGAATCTACGGAAGATCATCAACAAGTATTGCAACGAATCATAACCACTACACATGCATCCTATCAAAAACTCAATAACAATTGTTTTGAATTATATACTACCCTTGGCCATATTCAAAATGCTTTTAATTACAATTTATTAGAATCATTTTTTAGCATATCGAAATATCCCATCAAACTTACATTTGGCTATGGAGGATCTATTCTTGAAGCACAAAAAAATGCGCAACAAGCATTAAAATTTGCAACACCAAATGCAGTTTTCATCATGAATGAAAATAAAGAGTTACAGGGACCGTTTCCAAATAAACCTACTACACTATCCTTGCAAACTAAGGATCCATATGTACTTCAGATGGCAAAAGAAACAAAATTGAGTCCTCTTAATATTTCTAAAATCATGGCTTTTAGCGTCTCAAGAAAATCTTTACAATTTACAGCTCTAGATTTGGCAGAATACTTACAAGTTACACGGCGAACAACTGAACGAATCTTAAAGAAATTAGTAGAACATGGATACGCCAAAGTAGTTGGAGAGGAAATGTCCTATCAACAAGGGCGCCCAAGGGCTGTTTATGAACTTAACTTTTCGACGTATCACTAGAGAAAGGGCATATTTTGGCTTATAAGCTATTGATCGTGAAACTTCCATCAGTGGAGTTTTCTTCATCCCCACTGATGGGTTTAGAAACAATCAGGCTTTGGCAGGCAGTTATCCTCACTATCTTTATCAATCATAAAATCGATACAGATGATACACTACGTTCCCTTTCCGAATTACTTTCCTCATTTTCCACTGCTTCCATTTCTTCAGGCGAAAGTTTTACAATCGTAAATCCTGTGTACGCATAAATAATCGAAATAATTGGCACTGTATAATTCAATATAGCATAAGGGGCATATTCTGCTGCACCTACACCTAAAGTAGCAAGTATAAATACACCACAAGTATTCCATGGGAAAAATACGGATGACAATGTCCCACCATCTTCTAAAGCACGAGAGAGATTCTTAGAATTCAACCCACGTTTCTTATAAACTTTAACAAACATACGTGCTGGCACAACGATGGAAATATACTGTTCTGAGCAAGTAGCATTTGTAGTAATACACGAAGCAATTGTTGCTGCAATTAGACTTCCAGTCGATTTCGCTGCTTTTACTATTAAGCTCATCATAGAACTTAACATACCGGAGAATTCCAAAATACCTCCGAATGTCATAGCCACAATGGTCATTGAAACCGTGAACATCATGGAATCTAAACCTCCACGGTTAAATAAATTATCCACCATTTCATTGCCTGTTTGGATTTTAAATCCTTCTTGTAATGCATTAACAGCAGCTGAAACAGATCCACCCTGTATGAATATTTGAGATAAAAAGCCAAGAATAATCCCAATCATTAAAGCCGGAACTGCAGGTACTTTTTTTGCCACTAAAACAATTACAATGACTGGAACAAGCAACAACCAAGGACTAATGACAAAGCTATCCTGCATAACTTGTAAGGTTGTTTGAATCTCTTTAGTATCCATACCTACGTGAGCGAAACTTCTCCCCAACCATGCAAAAACGCCAAGAGAAATCATTAAAGCCGGGATTGTTGTATAAAGCATATGTTTAACATGGTCAAATAAATCTGTATTGGTTAAACCTGATGCTAGGTTGGTCGTATCTGATAAAGGCGACATTTTATCGCCAAAATAGGATCCAGAAATAACTGCTCCCGCAATCATTGGTGCAGGAATGCCCATACTCAAGCCAATTCCCATACCTGCAACACCAATTGTTGCCATTGTAGACCAAGAGCTCCCAATCGCTAAAGATACAATCGAACAAATGAGCAAGATTGTTACAAGGAACCAAGCTGGAGAAATCATTTTTAAACCATAGAAAATCATGGTTGCAACAACTCCACCACCAATCCAAGCTCCTATGGTTAATCCAACCAGCATAATAATTACAATGGCAGGTAGTGCTAATTTAATTCCCTTGTACATCATTTCTTCAATTTCAGTCCATTTGTAGCCATGTTTCCAAGTTACAATTGCCGCTACAATCGTACCAACAATTAATGGAACGTGTGGACTTTGTTCTAAAACAACAACTGTCACAAGCATTGTTAGTATCATTACAACAAAAGTAAGTATCGCCCACAATGCACCTATCTCTTTTTTCACCCCATCATCCCCTTATTATTTTCTGAATAGTCGCTATATTGTCGTTAATATGAATATTTTATAATTTACTATTTTATAAGTCAATGTCATATTCAATACATATTCGATTATATTTATTCCATTTTGAAGAAATAAAGCGCTTGCAAATATTAAATCATTGAAATTTAAAAATGTATAATTATTCTATTTTACAAATAAAAAAACATCCATCCTTTAAAAGATAGATGTTTTTAATCCTATTAATAAGGTTTTTTAGCCAATACAGCTGCTAATACCTTTGAGGCATCAAGTAATGCTTCATGATTAAAAGTCATTTTTGGATGATGTAATCCAGGTGCTAGATTTGCCCCAATTCCAATCATTGTCGCTTTTAACTCAGGTTTCTTAATAGTATAAAAATGGAAATCATCACTACCAGGTGTCATCACGTGTGGAGCTAAATGGTCTTTCCCTAATGTTTCGACAATAGCTTGCTCTGCCATTTTAGCTGCTTCATCTGAAACTTCAGCCCCTGGCGTATAGTCAACCCATTTCCAACTTACATCGATATTGAATTGTTGCTGAATTGCTTTTAGACCTTGTTCAATCTTATCTTGAAGCTCATTTAGCACAGCATTTTTCTGTGCGCGAATATCCATTGTAAAGGTTGCAGCGCCAGGGATAATATTCATACTTCCTCCATCAGCTACAATCTTCGTAAGCTTTGCAGAATGGGGATCAAATGGGGAAACATATATACTTTTAATCATTTGATGGATCGCCATTACAACATCGATCGAGTTTTGTCCTTGATGTGGACGAGCACCATGTGCATCTGTGCCGTGTACTTCTCCTTCAAGGAAAATCGCAGAACCATGATGAATGGCCGGTGAAACTTCACCTAATTTCAATTCTTCTATAGGTCGCAAATGTACTCCAAATAGATATGATACCCCATCCACTGCACCATGTTCAAATGCAGCAACTGCACCATTTCCAAGTTCTTCAGCAGGTTGGAAGATAAAACGTACTTTATGTTCTAGCGGCTGATTTTTCAAGTGTAATAATGCACCAAGTACCATCGACATATTGGCATCATGACCACATGAATGATTAGCCTTCCATTCTCCATCAACTTCTTGCCATAATGCATCAATGTCTGCACGTACTGCAACAATTTCTTCCCCTTCACCTATTTCAGCGACAAGACCAGGAATATCTCCGAACAATTGGTAAGAAATATGTAGCTCTTCTAAAATACTTGCAATTTTCTTGGTTGTTTTATGCTCTTTCCAACTAATCTCAGGATGTTCGTGAAAATAATCAAACCACTCTAAAATTTGTTCATCAATTGTCATCTTTTTTACACCTCATTTGACTTACATCATACTGCAAAATCAATGTATTTTCCAAAAGATCTTATTTATTTATCACAGCATGAACAAAAAAATACAGCCTTTTGGGCTGTATCAACGATCTATAATTCCGTAAAAAATCCCTCTGGATATTGTTCCACTTCGTATGGCTTTAACTCAAGGTATGAATTTTCACTTGATGTTTGAAAATCATATTCTTCATCCAATAAATAGGTTTCAAATTTCGATGGTTCCATGGGCATCCTCCTAATTTAATTGAATTTTCTGATTTTTTAATCATACATGAAAAACTTTAAAAATTCAACTACAAACAAATAATTTTTCTATATTTTTTACCCTTAGCAACGCATATTTCTAAAAACTATCTTAAACGGAGAAATCATTCTTTAATTGAATAAATAAAACAAAATAATTATAGGATCAAAACGAAAAACTACGATTAGAACTTAAACAATTTCAAGGAACATCTTCTGACTCTAAACTGCTCGATCTTGATCGTCAAAAAAGTCAAGAATAGCTATGCATTCTTGACTTTTCTTTTTCCGAACGAATACTTCCAGCCCCACAAAATAGCACCAATTAGAAGCACTGCATAAAAGACTATACCGTAGGGTACATAGCTTAAACATAGGTGGACTAATACTAGTAATCCCAATAACAACATGGATCCTAATAATCGAATCGTATTGGTATCTTGTGTAGCTTCTAAGGAACTTGAAAATGGATAAATTTCTTTATTACCGATTGCATAAGAAACCCATAACAATAAAATTGAAATGAGAAGCATAATACCTATGTCAGGTAATATCCTCCATTTAAATATAGCTATAAAAAGAATACTTACTAAACTAAATAACGGTAAAAATAATTTCACGTAACATGCCTTTAATGTTGCTCTATAGAAAATTCTTTCATCTTGAACAGGGGCAACTCTATAAATCCAATGGCTTTTATATTTATCCGAGAATTTTAAAAGATGTATCAAAGCAGGAAGCATAATCAAAGTAAAGTATAAAACCATCACACTACCATTTTCCTGTATAACTTGCATTGAAAATGAACGCGAAGTATTAAACAAAAAGATAAATGGGATAATGAGAGCAAACCCAACTTGTGGATAAGCCTTTAGTTTAAATGAACGTTCCTTGCTCATCATTAATGACGCGAAATTGAAAAACACTCGCTCTTGGGGATCTTTACATAATATTTTTGACCACATTATGGTCCATCGATACATCTTTCCTTTTTGTCTTGAAGAATCGCTTAATAGTTTTGATAAATTCCTCTCAAAAGTAGGCATTAGTTTTACGTATAGAACGATTGATAAGATCGGCATTAACACCCCAAGAATACTTAATAATACAAGTTGTCCTGACCAATGTTGATGCAAAATCATTTCTACAAACGCTGAATACCATAGGGGAGGTAAAAAACTATGCCACCACTCAAAATGATATGTCACAGAAAATCGTGTAAGTTCAAATGAACGTGACATAAATTGATAGCCAACCATGATGACAACGGTTAAGATAATTTGTACATAATTAATCAAGTCTTTTAACTTTTCACCACTAAAGAAACGTAAAATAACTAAATAGATTAAGGCAGTTAATACAACAATAAAACAGCTTAGTAATGCTGTCATCAACATAAATAGTAGCCCAAAAAGAATGCCGAAACGAATAACCCCTACGATCAAAGGTATGAAAATAAGAGCACTATTAAGCATCGATAGGTAAATAACGATATGCATGATTTTCGCAGCATTTAATGTTCGACTATTGATAGGCTTCGGTTGTAGTATATTTTTATCGCGAATATCTAATAAAACGGCAGAAAAATCGGATACCATTGCTGTCATTGAAATAAACATTAGAACCGTAAAAACAATACCCATTGGAAAAATATATTGGGAAGGTAAAAATAAAAATGGCATCAATCCCAATGTACCGTATAGTACATAAATCCAAAGCGAACTTAAAAATAGATTTTTTTCTTTTTTAATCTTTTGTCCATTTAACATGGGAGGGATACGACGTGTATCCATTGTTAACTTTAGCTGTAAAATTTTACGCATCGAATCATAGTCAATACCAAATTTCTCAAAAAGTCTTTTAAAGTGATCCAATGCCTTTAAAGATTTATAATCCTTCATCGGCATCTTCACCTTTTACAATTGATACAAAACGATTTGCTATTGCTTCTTGCTCGTTGAAACCTGTCATCTCATTGAAAATTTCTTCTAATGTCCCTTCTTCACTTTGTTCCTGTAGCTCTTCAAACGATCCATCTGCTACCACTTGCCCATCATTTAATAACACGATTCGATCACTGATTTTCTCAACAACCTCCATAATGTGAGATGAGTAAAAAATCGTCTTACCCTGCTCTGCAAGTTTTGCCAGAATTTCCTTCACGATTAAAACACTATTTGCATCTAAACCACTTAATGGCTCATCATAAAACAGTAAATCCGGATTATGCAGCAAACTAGAGGTGATTAATACTTTTTGACGCATCCCCTTTGAAAAAGAGGATAACCTTTGGTGAAAAGCATGTTCTAATCCAAATTCTTGTAACAACTTTAATGACTTTTCTTCTGCTTCATTATGACTTAAACCATACATTTCTCCAGTAAAAGTTAAAAATTCACATGCTGTCAGCTGATCATAAATCTCTGCGGTTTCTGGTACATAACCAATACGTTTTTTATATGTATAATCGCCATTTGCTAAATCTTGACCAAAGATTTCTATTTTTCCTTCGTACCCTTCTACCAAACCTAACATCAACTTAACAGTTGTACTTTTACCAGCACCATTCGGACCGATATAACCAATGATTTGCCCTTTTCCAACGGTTAAATTAATACCATTTAATACTTGTTTATGACCAAAGTACATTTTCACATCTTCTAAACGTAAAATTACATCTTGCAAAATCCGCACTCCTTTCAGTTTTTCGCATAATATTTTTCATATATTCTATTTTTTCCTATTTATTCACTATTAGTTTAACATAACATTATGTCATATTGCAGTTTGTTTTGATGTGTTACCAGGGGTGTATTTTATGATAAAAAAGAAAAAGACTGTAGACAAATTGGCCCACAGTCTGAAAGAATCCTGTTTCTGTTTCCTATGTTCATTTTCTCGATTGTTTTGCTTCCGATACTTTTTCTCTCATGGATGAATATTTATTATCACCAATTAACATCATTATTTGTAAAATTGTAAATGGCAGAAAAACTCGTTTTCGATATGCAAGATATTTAGGTTGCCAATCGTTCGCATACTTCTCTTTAAATCGTTGAATATCCCTAAAATTATAATAATCCTGACCATCTACCAATATTTGTGTCCCAATTTTTTCATTTATACCGGCAAATTTTGAAACCCCGACATGAGACAATGGAGTCATCCCCACATTTAATCGTTTAAACCCTTGGCCGATTGAGGATGCGAAAATATTTAAAAATAAATAGTCCATTGCCTTATCTGGAAGTTCTCCCTTTTTAGAACGCATCAGATCAATTGTCACTGTTCGTTCTTCATCATAAAGGGGGATGAGATTGGCAAATGCCACAATTTCAAAATGATGATTTCTCAACACAGCAAGAGGCGTAAATTGTAAATAATCTTCATTAAAATAGCCGAGCGAAAAACCTTTTTCTTTTCGATTATCAAGCCATTCATCTGAAATATTCTGCAATTGGTCCATGATTTCAGCAGAATATGGCGGATGCAAGATTTCACATGAATAACCTTCTTGCTTAAAAAGCTGATTCAATTCAGACGTCTTTTCTATTACCTTTTTTGAATTATGAATTTTTAGTAAATCGATATACCCTTCTTCTCCAAGTTTGAAAAAGCTGTATCCAAAGCCATGTAAGTAAGGTACAAATTGATCGCTGACCTCATAGAAAACAAGGGTATACCCGTACGAATCGGCAAAGGCTATAAATTCTTCAATAGCTTCTCTAAAATCTTCCTTTTCCCCTACTAAATCTCCCAGTATGACAAGTTTATCTGCAATTTCTTGATAGGCAAATAGAACCGTCTTTTTCTTATTCCAAAACACATATTTATCATGTAAGAAGATTAAATGAGATAATTCCTTACCTCCATACTTATTGAGATGTAAAAAAATTTCCTGTTCATATGCCAATGATGGTATCTTTGTAAATTGTGTAAGTTTACGTAAAGAGATCTCAAAAACTACTACAATTATTATCACAATAAGACCCATAAATGCACTTTTAAATAGATCTTCAGAATCCGTTGTCAAAAATGGTTTCAATTTTTCGGGAATAGAATATTTTACGTAAGGGTTCGTGAATAGACCGATAATGATATAAAGTAACAAGATCACTATAATAAGCAATGTATTGAAAATACTACGTCCCCACGTCACAATATAACTTTCTCTATAAAATCGTCCACGTGATAAAAATAACAAGCCTGCTACAAATAGCATAAATAGAGCTTGCTTATATTGAATTCCTTTTATGATAAAAAGAGCCGATGCAAAGAGTAAAACAAAAACTGTCATCCGATAAGAACTTTTATCTTTATAAGAAATTCCATTTGATAATGCGAGTAATACAAAGCCCGTCGCAACTGCTAATTGATGTGAAATACTCACAATTGGAAATGACATCAGCTCTTTTGCATATCGAATACGTTCAATTGCTCCAGGCGCTACAGATGAAACTAGCAGTACAAGTCCTGCTAAAAATACAAGTGCAGTTGCTAATATATGGCTAGTTTTTTCTAAAAAGAATCGAGGAATCGCATTAAAACCAACATTAAACTTGCCCCATAACTCACGTAAAAAGAGTACAAGTCCCGCCAAAAACGGAATCACATAATAGCCAATTCTATAAAATAACAACAGAACTAAAATCGATTCATTGGGAATTTGTAGACTTTGTGCTCCCCATATAAAAACCAAATCGAATGATCCAAGGCCTCCGGGGATCATACTTACAATTCCTGCACTAGATGCAACAATAAAAATTGGAATAATATTCGCTATGTTAATCGGTACTTGTAACATAAACACTAAAATCATCATAAATGTAAATGCACCAAGCCATTCTAAAATCGAGACACCTAACAGTGCGACATCACCTAATATTTGGCGTTTAGTTGTTGTTCCTTTAATCAATTGCACAATTGCTTTAACAATTAGAAAAGGAACATATAATCCAATTATCCCTGCTGCAACAATTAACAACTTATGTTCTTTAAACATAGGAAAATCTCTGTAAAAAATAGGTAAAATCCAAGTGAAAAGTGAAATCCCCGCAAGATAAAACAAAGTGACAGATGCAATTGTTTTAAAAAAAGTTGTACTATCTACTTCTTTTTTCTTAAAATAATGAGTCCTTAATAATACCCCTACAAGGCCACCAAAACCAATTAGATTTGAAAAAGAATTAATAATTAATGATTCTTTCATTAGACGTCGTAACGGTCTTTTTAAATTTAATTTTTTAATAATAAAGTAATCATAGAAAAACATTGGAAATACAAGTATTAGAGGAATCACAGCCATTAGTGTTACTGTTCTGACATCTAAAGATTCTAATTTATTCGCAATTTCGCGACCATTAACATTTCCTAAAATCTTACCGATTTCATGAATTGCAAAAATCATCAGCAAAATTGGCAAAATGACTTTTAGCCATTGAACAAGCGTCGATTTATTGATTTTCATCCACATCCACCCAATTTTATAATTCTCATATACTCTACTATACAATTAAGACAACAATTATGCAGTTAACGTTGCCTAATTTCTTTCTTTTTTTCGAAATCTTTTGTGAATGTTAGATCAATAAGTTCTTTTTTCGAAGAAAATCTCTGTAATATTTATAAGCTTCTAAAAAAAACGCTCTTAATGCTTAACACATTAAGAACGTTTTATATCACTATGACTGATATTCAATAGTTTACTTAATCTAATACTTTAATGGTAACTGTTCGTACGCCCCAGCTATTAGCTTGGCTATTGTTTGGCATTAATAAATCAATTCTATTACCTTTGATTGCTCCGCCTGTATCACCAGCAATTGCTGTTCCGTAACCTTCAACCCACACTTTTGAACCTAATGGAATAACCCTAGGATCGACTGCAATTACTTTCATATTTGGATTAGCTTTTACATTAATACCTGTTGCAGTACGGCCTGAGCAACCTGCACAATTTGGTGTATAAGCTGTAGCTGTAACTGTCATCGTTTTCCCTGACGATTGTTGTGTAGATTGACTAGTTGATGGTTGTGTATTAGTCGTTTGTTTATTTTTTGGTTGTATATTTGTTGATTGTGTTTTAGCTGGTGTTTGATTGTCCGAAACAGAAGCAACATTCACATTATGTGAATCTCCTGATAACGCAAGCGATTGACCTTCATAGATTACATCACTAGTAAGATTATTATAAGCTTTTAAATCTCCAACAGAAACGCCTGTCGCTTGTGAAATTTTAAATAAGGTGTCACCTTTTTTTATAGTATATGTTTTAGCTTTAGAGCCAATTTCTAGCTGTTGTGAAGGAACAATAACATCTGATTTTAGTTCGTTCCAATTTTTTAAGTCCTGTACGGTTACATCTTGGTCTTGAGAAATTTCCCAAAGTGTATCACCTTTTTCCACTTTGTAACTAGCAGCTGATGCTTGAGTTGTTAAAGCTGCTGTACCTAGTGCGAAAACACCTGCTAGTGCAATTAAATATTTTTTCATCGTTTAAAAACGACCTCCTTTGTACTAACACGACTAACTTTACCATCGTCACATGTCATAACTATTGCTATTCGATGTACACACTGTAACAATCGTGTTACATTCTTTGCCAATTTTCTGACATTTAATACATCATAATTGATATTTTTTTAGAGATATTTTCATAGCTATTGATATGACTGAGTTAATAGCTCGTGGAATATTCTTACTTTTACTAAAATAAATAAAGTATATTTTTTACAAAAGAACGTATTATTTCATGAAAATAACGAAAAAACTTTTTTGTAACGCTAAAAAATAACGAAAATCATGCAAAAAAACGACTTTTTCGCATTGAAATATTACAAAACTTCTTCTTTATAATGGAAATATATCTATTTATAAGAATTTAAGTATTCATAAAATCTAATATTCTTAGTTTAAAGAGACATGGTTGTTCTAATAGAAATATAAAAAGGAGTTATACAAAAGAAAAACTTTTGTATAACTCCTTTTATTGAAACATTTTACTAGTCTATTCATAAATAATGAAAGGTTTATAAATTTTCACTCTTTATAGTTGAACTTTACCTTTATAATGATACTTCTTTTTGCATTGCTTTTAGTTCAGCTAAGGTATAAAGTTCCCATAAATCTTTTTTATCTAGTTCATGTAGTAAAATATTCAAATCATTTAATATGACATTGCGCTTTTTAGGAAATACCTTCTCCCCCTTTGAAGGTGATTCCTCAAGTATGTTAAGTAGCAATTCATCAGCCGATACCTGTAGTATATTGCTAAGCTTAACGATCCAGCTAGCAGAAGGTACACTTTCACCCATTTCCCAACTTTTAATACGGCTTGCCGATGTACCGATTGCTTTGCCCAACGATAGCATTGAATACCCATTTTGAATACGTAACTCTTTTAACTTTTCACCAAAATCTTGTGGATTAAACATCGCCATCTCTCCCTTGTGTTAGTCAAAATGATGCCAAGCGCTTACTTTTTATCTAGAATATTAAGATCGTTTTATATGCCTTCACTTATCAAAAAGCTTTTGGGCATAACAACAGCGACTACTTCAGCATTCGCTACATGAAGATCACCTGCAAACACTTGAATCATCACTCTAAATTTCTTTGGATGAATTTCTTCTACCTCTCCAATCGCCTTTAATTGCACCCCTTGTGGCGTTGGTTTTAGATAATCTACATGTAAAGATGCCGTAACAAAACGAGGTGGTTCTACTCCATCACCCGGTTTGTAGCCATTTTTACGATGCAATGCTAATGATGCTGACCCAGTTCCATGACAATCTATAAAAGAAGCTATAAATCCACCATACACGAAACCAGGTAATGCCGTATACTTTTTGTCCGGTTGAATGTAAGATATTGTTTGATCGCCATCCCAAAACGTTCTCACATGAATACCCTCATTGTTTAGTCGTCCACATCCATAGCACCAAGCAAAATCTTCTGGATAATCATCTTGAATTGCTTTACTATACTCTTTAACCATACCCCTTACACCTTTCTGTATAAAATAATTTCCATACTACTTACATTTCGACGTAAATGACATGAATCCTTTTTCTTTTTAGTGAATTTTATCCTTAAAAAGAAAATATTCTTCCGGAAGAGAATATTATAAAAAACTCGAATACCTATAAGATACTCGAGCAAAAAAATTATTCACCATTAGGTGCGATCACAATTGGTACAGTTATTCTCACAGTCGTTCCATTTTTTTCGCGTACTTCTAATTCGCCATTTACAAATTCAACACGTTCTTTCATACCATTTAACCCATTGCAAGAAGGTTTTCTTTGGCTATTTGATAAGCCAATTCCATTGTCACTAATAATCATTTCTATAAAATCAGCAGTCTGCAAAATTGCTATCATACAATCTGTTGCTTGACTATGCCGCACTACATTATTAACAGCTTCTTTTAAACACATACTCAATGAGTTACTAAGCATTGTTGGAATTTTTTCGAATTGTGGATTGCCTTCCATCGTTAACTTTATATTAGCTGCCCTTAAAATTTGCTGTACATGCATTAATTCCTCTTGCAATTTAACATTCTTCATATTAGATACCATCTCACGTACTTCTTTTAATGCAATGCTAGAAGTTTGACGAATATCATGAAGTTCTTGAATAGCCGCTTTTGGATCTTTTTCTACTAAACGAACAGCTAAATCACTTTTCAATCCAATCATTGAAAGTTTTTGTCCTAGGGTATCATGTAAATCCCTTGCAATTCGTTGTCTTTCTTCATAAACACTCAGTTCTGAAATACGTGCATTCGCTGTTTCTAATGCTCCTTCAAGTTTTTTGCTCTTACTTTCACTATAAAGATAAAATGGCCCTAAAATCGCACTAAACAAAATCACAACAATTAATGGAATTTCTTGGATGAATAAATCTGTCTCGATAAAAAAACCACCAATAACAGAGCCTACCGTCATCGCAATATGAAGTCCATACATAATATAAAAGCCAACAGTATGATGAATTTTCCCTATTGAAAATGCTGTAAAGAAAGCAAAATATATATACCCAAATAAAACCGTCATCCCAGCATTGATCAGCATCCCAAAAGCAATCCACATATACACAAGTCCATTTGTCGCAGTATACGCAAATCTGAAGCATATTAAATACATAATAAGGACTGCAAGAGCAATTGACCCCTCAAGCTTTGATGATGAGTGAAATATTAAATAAAACGGAATAAAACAAAAAGCAATCCATGCTACCAAGCTCATTACTGGATTTTTCGGAAACACACTATACCATTTTGTCACGTATACTTTTCACCGTCCTTTAGCTTCCTTCATTATAACAAAGAAACTTAAATCTATATGTATCGGCCTTATATATTAACACTTCCTACTATGTGTTCTTCCCTGATTAGTTAAACCAATCGTGACTTAGACTTCTATGGAAAAGTAATTCTAAATCTCCCACAAGAACGAACGAGGAGGCTACTGAAAAAGTAAAAGCAGCAAGATTTTTATGATAAAAATCTTGTATTACAATCTTAGTTGAACGTGGAATTAGCGTAGACTCCTGTTGGAAAACGGACTAGACGAAACCCCAAAAGAGAGAAATAAGGAACGGAGTCTAAGAACGCCACGTCCTGTGGCAACGACTCCGTGACCAACATCCTGTTGCCCCGAGGAGGCTCGTCAGTTCGCCCACGGAAAGCGGAGCTAATTCCACTTTTATTCAACAGCAGATATTTACTATATATTTTTACAATCTACGTTCTGTAGCCTCAATCTTCACAGATAGGTTGTCTTACTGGCCTTTAGTGAAGGATCCATAATGAGTAAGTGACCCTTTACATAAATATCGTTTCTATTAAAATTAATAATGGCAAAAATAATGATAAACTTAAACTTATTTTTACTTACATTTTAAAAAAAGTAATAGAACGTGGCTATATAGGAGATGACCTAAAATGAATTCACAAGCAATCGTTCTAGACCTCGATGGAACAACTTTGACAACTAAAAAGACTGTTAATCCATTATTAGTACAGTATATACAGTCACTTAGGAAACGCGGATTGCTAGTTTTAATCGCAACTGGGCGAACGATTAACGAAGTAAATGACATTCTTCCAGAGGAATTTATAGTAGATGGAGTAGTTGCTTCTAATGGTATGAATATATTTGTTGGTAAACAACAAGTTCATAAAAGTGAAATTCCATCTGCTACAGTTCAATATTTAATCGAGCAATCAATTGAATTTGGTATTTATCATGAAATATATCACCAAGATGGATCCAAAACAGCTAAGAAAACATCGTTACAGTCTGAAATGACAAATTTGAATTCTCACAAGTATAAGCATACAAAATGGACAGCTTCTATCCATACAAATAATGTGGAAAAGATATTATTCTTCGATGATCGTGCTTCACTAGTGTCTAAATGGTTCGAGAAGTTACAAAAAATGCAATTAACCCATCCATTTGCAGCAGCTTTATCATCATCTGACTTAATTGATGTGAATGGTTTGGGTGCTACGAAGGCCGCTGGTGTTTCAACTGTACTATCCAAATTACATCTCGATTTCAAAAATGTCATTGCATTTGGAGATGGAGGTAATGACTTACCCCTATTCCAAAGAGTGGGTAAAAGTGTTGCAATGAAAAATGCCCGTGAAGAGATTCAATCTAAAGCAGACGATATCACTACTTATACGAATGATGAAAACGGTCTATATCATTATTTATATCAATTATTCCATTAACAAATATCTACAAAATTATCTAAAATTATTTCTCGGGAAATTTCCCGTGACAAAATTCCACCCTTTACCCTTTTCTTCAACAGTGTAAATGGGAATTTTATAAAGCATACACCAATGTTTCTAGATGTTCTTCGTATCTATAAAAAAGCTAGAGAAATATAAATTCTCTAGCTTTTTTATAGATTATTACCTTATAGATGTCTTAATAATTTCTGTGTATTCTTAGACTGTTGAAGTATTTTATTTTGATCAGGCCAATAGATTACATACGTATGGCCTTTTATCTGAAACAAGAACGGTTGCAATTCTTCAGAAATTGCTACATCATTATTTTTTAATCGTAATATTTCTACAGAATATAATTCTTTGCCATCCACCTTATAAATAATCGTATAATCCGGATCATTTTCGAATAACTTACGATCTGCTTTTTCTAATTTTTCAATATGGCTTAATGGATAGTATTCTTTATACTGTTCCGCCTCATGTTCTGTTGAAAAAATAACTTTATCAAATTTATTATCCTTTACTTCAATTTGATTGACATCTTGTTGTTCATTAATGATTTTATTGATTTGTTGTTTTTCCTCTTTTTGTTTATGTGCACCCCATCCCAAAACAATCAAGACAACTGCTATAAGGATGAGACCAATCCTCATTTTCTTCATATTTAATCCTCTTTCTATACTCACTTCGTCATCTATTCTCACAATTCCCCTCACTAATAGTTAGATAATGCAATTTCCAAAACTTATCTTCTTGCTTCTCTCATCTTCAGATACGATCTTACTGCTATTTAAATACGGGATAAATGCTCAATTTCTACTAATACTTAAGAATAGAATTGTGAAATTTCACATTATTATTTTAACATTAATCGTTCATTCTATTATACTTTTAACCATACATCATTATAATAACGATAAGGAGGCGATTTACTTGAAAAGTAAAAAACTGCTCATTAGCCTAGTAGTTATACTAATCGCCGTCATTTCTGGCGGCACATATTATATGGCACAACAACATGCCGATCAAAAGGCTGAACAAACAGCCAAAAATTTTGTCAAAATCATTACAAAACAACAGTATCAAGAATTACCTACACTAATATCCTCTCAAGCATTAAAAAGATACAACTATGATCAGCAAACATTGATTAATAAGTATACAAACATTTTCCATGGTATTGGTGCAGAAAATATGAAAGCTAGCAATGTTACCATAACCAAGATTAAAAGTGGGCAATACTCATTTACGTATAAATTAGATTTAACAACAGCACTTGGAAAAATGTCCAGCCTTTCTTATAAAGGAACAATTATAAAACAAGGAAATGATTTTGTTGTTAATTGGCGTCCTGAACTTATCTTCCCCCATATGAAGGCAACTGATAAGATTTCCTATTCAGAAGAAGACGCTATTCGAGGGAAAATCCTCGACAAAAATGGCAATGAATTAGCAACAAATGCTGAATTTCGTCAAGCGGGAATTATCCCTAAAGAACTTGGAAAAGGGACAACAAAAGAAGACAATATTAAGGCTATTGCAAAACAATTCGATATAACTGAAAAAGATATTGAAACAAAGCTCAACCAAAAGTGGGTCAAAGACGATTTGTTTGTCCCATTAAAAGTAATTGATAATAATCAAATAAAGAAAATGGCTGGTGTACAATATCAAGCCGTGGATATTCGTTACTATCCCCTTGCTGAAGCTGCTTCTACAATGATTGGTTATACAGGGAAAGTAACTCAAGAAGATCTTGCAAAAGATTCCACACTCTCTGCTGATGCCATAATTGGTAAAAGCGGTTTAGAAAGAGCTTACGATAAAGAATTACGTGGAAAAAACGGTGGAAAGATATCTTTGATCAATCCAAATGGTAAAGTCAAAGAAGTATTACTTGAAGCCTATCGCGAAGACGGTAAAAATATTCAATTAACCATAGATGCTGATACACAATTAAAAGCATACGATGCACTAAAAAATGCTACTGGTGCTACAGTCATCATGGATCCTAAAAGTGGTAATTTACTTTCACTTGTAAGCAAGCCTTCCTACGATCCAAATAAAATGGTTCGAGGAATTTCACAAAAAGAATACGATGCTTATATGAACAACGAACAGAAGCCATTTATCAATCGTTTTACTCAACGATTTGCACCTGGTTCTACGCTGAAAACCGTTACAGCAAGTGTGGCACTTGATGCAGGTACATTAACAACCAAAAAAGTTCGGACAATCAATGGACTAAAATGGCAAAAGGATAAATCTTGGGGTAATTATTTTGTCACTCGCGTTTCTAATGTCCCAAAAGTAAATCTACAAACAGCTTTAATCTACTCAGATAATATTTTCTTTGCTCAAGAGGGACTAGAAATGGGCGAAGATGTATTAAGAAAAGGGTTCAATAAGTTTATCTTTGGTGAAAAATTAGATTTACCATTTGATATGAAACCTGCACAAATTTCAAACAATAATTCTTTTAAATCCGATATTCTATTGGCCGATACAGCTTATGGACAAGGACAAGTATTAATGTCCCCCATTCAACAAGCCATTACGTACAGCGCTTTTGCAAATAATGGTCAAGTGGTATATGCGAATTTGTTAAAGGGTCAACAAACAAAGACCAAAAAAGCTGTTAGTGCCCAATCCGCGAAAATTATACAAAATGCAATGATACAAGTTGTACAAAATCCAAATGGTACTGCACATACCTTAAACGGTATTAGCTCTACTCTAGTTGCTAAAACAGGTACAGCCGAATTAAAACAAACACAAGGAACAGAGGGTCAGGAAAATAGCTTTATTGTAGCTTTTGATACGAAAAAAAACCATAATTTTCTCGTTTTATCTGTTGTAGAAGACCATAAAAAAGTTGGAAAAACAGCTACAGAGCTTGCAAAACCTTTAATACAAGATTTAGAAAAATAAATAGAAAAGGATGCCTTAGAATTGTTTAAATACAAAATAAGGCATCCTTTTTATTTTTGAATCATAATGTTTTTAGTACAAGGCTACTATAGAAAAAAGTTAGTCTATCAATAGCTAGAATATTATCTTTTTCCTACCATAATGTGGGTTTTGTGACCATAAACCAAAGCATGATTAATAATAATATTGTATAGATCCATACGGATTTAGTTAATTTATTGACAAAGTATTGTTGATTGTATTGTGTTGTATTAAATGTTCGCATCGTTGGCTTAAATGCACGTGCTAAAAAGACAATTGAAAAAACTAACAAAGTGATTGTCATTGCAATAAAAGGTGTTGCAATGGAATAACCGCCGCGCCAAAGAATGTATATTCCCGATAAAATAAGTACATGACCAGAATGCTTAACTACCGTAATAGCAAGAGAAAAGGTAGATACATATGCCGTCATTTCTTGATGTGTAGTTGCTATTCTCATTTTTTTGAGCATTGGAATAAGTACAAAAAAAGGCCCAATCGATAAAATTGCACTTATCACATGTATATAAAGCGCTGTTAAATAAAGCATAGATAGGCTTCCTTTTCTATATTTTTCTTACTTCAACAATAAAGGAATGAATGCATACAAGCAAACGACAATAAGGTGAACATTCCTATTTTGTAAACTCAATGTAAAGATAATCAATCGTATTTGTAAATACCTAAATTGTGAAGAAATTATATTGTATAATATCGGTATCAAGAAGAAATTAGTGGACATCCTAATCACATTCTTGGTAAAGTAGCATACAATAAATAAAATTAAAAAGGAGAGGATTTTTATAGGAATCCATAAGTTTTTTACAAGTTTAAATGATTTAGAGCGTATTATACGTTGCCCAGGTCGCTTCAAATTTGAGGAACATAATGTAGCAGCACACTCTTGGAAAGTATCACAATACGCTATGTTTTTTGGGACAATTGAAGAAATGAACGGATCAATTATCAATTGGAAATCATTATACGAAAAAACGATTAACCATGACTTTGCAGAAGTATTTATTGGCGACATTAAGACACCTGTAAAGCATGCATCGCCAGAGCTTAAACAAATGATTGCACATGTAGAAGAGAAAATGATGGAGAAATTCATTTTCAACGAAATTCCTGAAGAATTTCAAGAGGTATTCTTCGAGCGTATGAAAGAAGGAAAAGACGCAACCATCGAAGGAAGATTACTCGAATTTGCAGATAAACTCGACCTCTTTTATGAAGCATTTGCAGAGCTTAAGCGAGGCAATACAGACAAAGAATTTGTCAGCATGTATCAAGAGGCACTAAAAAAATTGTTAGTGATTCCGTTACCAACAAGTGTAAATTACTTCAAAAATGTTATATTGGCAGATGTCATTAATGAAAAATCACCAGTAGATATTACTGCATTGACCGAGGAAGTTTTATCAGAAGCTTAAGCCTTATGCATAAGGCATATGCTTTTTTATTTTACCCAAAAATAAACCGCAAACAAACTAATAACTTGTTGCTTGCAGTTTAAACGTTCTTTTAATTTGTTTGATAAAAGGTTTTCGGAATTTCCCCAACGCTACGTTGATGATATAGTAATGGAGCCTTATCAGTATGAATAATATGAATTACTTTTCCTATCAATATGACGTGATCCCCTGCTTCTATTTGCTGAACATTTTCACATTCTAAAACGGATGCGATATTTTTTACAATCGGTAAATTTTTTTCTGAGCGTTGCCATTCACATTGTGTAAAGCGATCTACTTCTTTACTAGAGAAAAGAAAGCATAGCTTTGCTTGGTCACTGGCTAAAATGTTGACTGCAAATTGATCTGCACTCGTAAAAATCCCTAAAGACTTGGATTTCTTATCAATAGACCAAAGAATTAATAATGGCTCCAATGAAACAGAAGCAAATGAATTGACGGTTAAACCAACTGGGTTGTTTTCTTGATCAAAAGTAGTGACAACCGTTACACCTGTAGGATAATTTCCTAACGCTTTTTTAAATTCTTCCTGTTGATCAATCATTTTACATCTTCCCTCCATATTATTTTTGATATCATGGGTCTTTCCTCTACAGATTTAATTTTTTCTCCACTAAGTCCACTTTGAATACCATGAAAGTCTAACTTCTATTATTCTTTATGATTTCCCTCAATCCATAAACTGTATATTTTTTATCTTATGCACCAAGTTGCTAAATGCCAAATCGATTTCGCTCTATAGCCATCAACAAAATCATTCACAGGGAAAATAAGAAATTTAGGATAGATGAACCTAGGCATGACAATTCACCTTTTTTATTATTTTTTATAAATAAGATTCATTCATTTGATTCGTTGAAAATCTACTATTAGTTCCATATATTTCCGCTATAATACCAGATCTTCTTTCTTGCAGATTTATCATTCATGCAGTAATATAAGATTACAAGCTGCATTGTTCGTAATAATATTAAGTTTTAACCTTTGAGCTGTAATAGGGAGTTTTAATTGAGTACGGACTGGCATGCCGCATTCCACGTTAATGCGGACGAACATGAAATACTCTGCGAACACCCACTTTGAGGAGTGGTGGTTTAAAACTTTCGATATTTAAATTTACGGCAAAGGCGGCTTACAAATCGCTTACTATCAACGTATTAACGTTTAAGCACTTACCATTTTGGTAAGTGCTTTTTTAAGTTTCCAAAATCATCTATTGTGGCACATATATTTTTATAGTTTTCTATTCCTATAAAAATACTTATAATTATATTGACTTTACATTTTCTATCCTTTATCATTAGTAAAAAATAAAAGTGAAATACAAAATAAACCATAATTAGTTATTTACTTCTTTAATGGTTACGTCGCGTCTTTATACCAACTATTCAACTATGTTTTGTACATTTTAAAAGGAGGTATGTTTAGTGAAAGAAATATTTATTCGAACGGATATACAGAGAAAATGGATACAAAAAATCGAAAACCTGCGTAATGACCTAATAGCAGATTCTAAAAAAATCGATGAACAATCACTCTTTCCTTTTAGCAATTTTGAAAAGCTCAGAGCTATTGGTTATCCACAAATAACATTGCCGAAAGAATACGGTGGTGAGGGTTTATCTGTTTATGACATGATTTTACTTCAGGAAACTTTAGCTAGTTATGATGCCAATACTTCACTAGCAATTGGTTGGACGCTTGGCGTTGTAGGTGAATTGTATGAACATCACCTTTGGAGTCCTGAATTACTTGAGAAGTTCTCAAAAGAGGTTCAAAAAAATGTATTCATTAACCGTGCAGTAAGTGAAGAACAGACTGGTAGTCCAACTCGTGGCGGACGCCCAGGAACAATTGCAGTTAACACTTCTAATGGCTGGATCTTAAATGGTCGGAAAATTTTTACTACGGCCTCTCCAATTCTTGATTATTTTCTTGTAAGTGCTTGGATTGAGGAAAAGCAACAAATTGGTTTTTTCCTTATTGAAAGTGAAACTCCTGGCCTATCTATAGAAGAGACTTGGAATGTCATTTCGATGCGTGGAACAGGTAGTCATGATTTACTTCTTAAAGATGTCTATGTTGAATCGAAAGCACTTGTTGAGTACCCTCAAAGTTCTTTTGGTGGCAATCATATTAACGGCTGGATCTTGCATATCCCTGCTACTTATCTTGGTATTGCTCAAGCTGCACGTGATTACGCCGTACATTTTGCAAAACATCACCAACCTAACAGTTTGAATGCACCTATTAGTACATTACCTAATGTACAGCAACAGTTAGGGAAAATAGAACTAAAATTAGATCAAGCTCGCTTCTCTCTATACGGGGTTGCAGAAGCATACGATGATAGCGCACGTCGCAAACATTTAACAAATGAATTAGCAGTTGCAAAGCATATAGTTACGAATGCCGCAATTGAAATTGTAGATTTAGCCATGCGCATCGTAGGCGCAAAAAGTCTTCAAAATTCTAATCCATTACAGCGTTATTATCGAGACGTACGCGCCGGTCTACACAACCCTCCTATGGATGATATGACCATTACAAAATTGGCAAAAACAGCTTTAGAACAAGACAAAGAATCATTATTTATATAAAGAGAAGGGGTTATAGAATATGTTTAAAATAAATTTATCGAAAATTGCAACAATTAGTCTGGTAACGGTAGGATTATTAGCTGGTTGTGGATCAAATGGCTCGTCAGATACTTCTTCAGAAGCTAGTTCAAAAAAAGTAACAACCGTGAAAATTGCTTATGACCAAGCAAGTAAACCAATGACTTACACGGATGAAAATGGAAATCCAACTGGTTATGATGTTGAAATTATGAAAGAAGTTGACAAACTATTACCAGATTATAAGTTTGAATATGTAGGAACAACTAGTGATGATTTGTTAATTGGTGTTGAGCAGGGTAAATACCAAGCTGGTGTAAAGAATGCATTCTTTACAAAAGAACGTCAACAAAAATTCATCTTTCCTAAAGAATTCCTAGGATTAAGCAGTATTGGGCTTGTCTTAAAATCCTCTAATAAAGACGTAAAATCATTATCAGATTTTGCTTCTAAGGGTTACTCATTAGCACCTATTGCAGCAAACAACGCTCAATACACAGTTATTAAAGAATACAATGACAAAAATCCAAATAACAAAGTAAAGCTTAAAGCTGGTGATGAGTTCACAGTAGACGTCGTGCAATGGGTAAACGAAGGCCGCGTTGATGGTGGTGTTATGATTGAAGGTGCCTTCCAACAACAAGTTACTTCTGATAAAGGTGCATACCATAATTTAAAAAATGATGTTGTCTACAACGAATTTGGTGTGATTAAAACATGGCCATTATTCAACAAAAATCAGCAAAAATTTGCGGATGAATATGATAAAGCCATCAAAAAATTAAAACAAGAAAAGATACCAAACAAGCTAAGCAAGCAATTCTATGGTCGCGATTTGTTTGAAGTATTAGATAAAGCCGAACGTTAATTTAAGTGAAGTCTATCAGCATGATTTTCTTCCCACTGGTAGTTGAACTATTCGGGCTTTTTTGATCAGTTAACACACCTACCTTCTTTGCTTCTTTCAATTTTCAGGTAGGCGTTTATTGACCGGGTAATACAGGATAAAAGCTATAGGCTACTGATCTTCAGTAGCCTATTACATTAAAAAGATGGTGATTCTTACATGAGTAAATATTTTGATGCTTCTTATATTTGGAATTCAATTCCACAACTTTTGCCATTCTTAAAAGTAACCTTTGCTGTAGCTGGTTCTTCCATTATTTTTGGAATATTAGTAGGCTTGCTACTTGCTACCATGAAACTTGGTAATCGCCGTATCTTGAAAAAAATTGCTACAGGTTACACAACCATTATGCGTTGTACCCCATCAATCGTATTATTATTCCTTGTCTATTATGGTATTCCTGCAATTGTGGCAAATTTTAATATTAATTTACACAATATTGATACAGCAATTTTTGTAGTGATTACTTTTACCCTTCAATTTGCGGCTATTATGTCAGAGGTAATACGCTCAGCATATGAAGCAATTGATCGTGGGCAATATGAGGCTGCTGTTAGTGTTGGCTTAACACCTTTTCAAGCATATAGACGGATTATCTTCCCTCAAGCGCTCGTCGTTGCATTACCAAACTTCGGAAACGGAATGATTACACTTCTTCAAGAAGGTTCACTTGCCTACACTATTGGATTAATCGATGTTGTGGGAAAAGCTAACTTGCTTATAGCAGCAAATCTAAATGCACATGCTTTAGAAATCTACATTGCTCTTGCAGTTATTTATTGGATTTTATCTATCCTTATAGAACGTGTATTTAATGCATTAGAAAAGCTCTTTAGTAAAGGAAAAAAGACTTTAGAAACAACGTAAGGAGGTACAGCTATGTCAACTGGATTTAACGAAAAATTTTTTATCGACACTTTCTTTGTCGCTTTGTCTGGTGTACCCATTACCTTACTTGTGACAATTGTTGCCTTAATCATTGCAGTTCCATTAAGTTTTATATTAGCACTGACTCGCATACACAAAACGCCAATTATTCAGCGAATTACACAAGTTTATGTATCCTTTGTTCGCGGCACACCGATATTAATTCAAATTTTTATTATTTATAGTAGTATTCCGCTCATATTAAAAATTATCTTTGAAAAATATGATATACACATGGATCTATATAAAATTAACCCAATTTGGTATGCATTTATAATTTTTTCGTTCAGTACCACAGCATTATTAATAGAGGTATTCCGTTCAGCTTTAAGTACGGTAGATAAAGGACAGTTGGAAGCAGCACACTCTGTTGGATTAACAACATTTCAGGCATACCATCGAATCATTATTCCACAAGCTCTCATTGTTGCAATGCCCAATATTACTTCGACAATTGTCAATCTAATAAAAGCAACTTCTTTAGGATATGCCTTATCATTATCAGAAATTACCTTAAAAGCAAAGGTAGCTGCAAATGTAGGATACAACTACATTGAAGCCTATTTAGATATTTTCATTGTTTACTTGATTTTATGTAGTATCGTTGAATACTTACTAAAACGTTATGAAAGATATTTAAACAAATATAAGGTTGCTCATTCTTAACAATAGAGGTGTTTGTCAATGTTAGAAATTAAAGATATACACAAATCATTTGGAAATCATGAAATTTTAAAAGGTGTTGATATTTCTATTGCCAAAGGGGATGTAGTAGTTATTTTAGGCCCAAGTGGTTCTGGTAAAACAACGTTACTTCGCTGTATTAACTTCTTAGAACGCGCTGATAAAGGGTATGCTTCTATTAGTGGCATTGAAATTGACTTACATCACGCGAAGAAAAAAGAAATTCACGACGTAAGACAAAAAGTAGCTTTTGTATTCCAAAATTATAATTTATTTAATAATAAAACAGTTCTTGAAAATGTAACCGAAGGATTAATTATCGGTAGAAAAATACCAAAATCAGATGCGGTAGAAATGGCTAAACACGCTCTAAGTAAAGTCGGCCTTTCTAACAAATACGATGCTTACCCTAGTGCACTATCTGGTGGTCAGCAACAGCGTGTTGGTATTGCTAGAGCTATTGCATTAAATCCCGATATTATCCTATTTGATGAACCGACCTCAGCACTTGATCCAGAACTTGTTGGAGAAGTTTTAAATGTGATGAAAAATATCGCAAATGAAGGTACAACAATGCTTGTCGTGACACACGAAATGTCTTTTGCCAAAGATGTTGCAAATCGTGTACTCTTCATGGACGGTGGAGTGGTTGTAGAAGAAGGCACACCTCATGATATTTTTGTTACCCCAAAAGAGGAACGGACAAGGCAGTTCCTAAAACGCGTATTACCTGAGGATTATACGTATAATATTTAGTTAATTTCTATATTTTGCTAATATGTTCACAAAATATAGAAATTAACTTGGTACTTATTCCCGCAATATTTTTTGGAGTTCTTTCTTGCACATTTTTTAATCATGCAGTAACATATCAATACAAGCTGCGTTGTTCGTAATAATATTAAGTTTTAACCTTTGAACTGTAAAAGGGAGTTTTAATTGAGTACGGACTGGTATGCCGCATTCCACGTTAATGCGGACGAACATGAAATACTCTGCGAACACCCACTTTGAGGAGTGGTGGTTTAAAACTTTCGATATTTTAAAATTACGGCAAAGGCGGCTTACAATAATGAATACACTATCACTTTAGACGTTTAAGCACTTACTTTTTTGTAAGTGCTTTTTGTTACGAAAGAACGTCATCTTATTATGAAATAAGAGGGACTGATCCACTTATTGGACAGTCCCTCTAAAATTATCATTTAAAACTATAGCAATCTATTTTTGTAAAGTTAGAATACCATCTTCCATTCTATACACTTTATCGCAGTACTTTAACATACGTTCATCGTGCGTTACCATTATAGAGGCTTTGTTTCGTTTTTTCACTTCATTTGCAATTAGTTTTACCACCTCATGAGCGCGTTTAGAATCTAAACTAGCTGTTGGTTCATCGGCTAAAATGACATTCGAGTCATTCATTAATGCACGAGCAATTGCGACTCGTTGACGTTCCCCACCAGAAAGTTCATTAGGATACTTTTTCAATTTTTTACCTAACCCAAGTTCAGTAAGCAATTTTTTGGCTTTTTCTTGATCTTCTTTTGTCACTTTGCCCGTCATTTTTTTCACTAAGATCAATTGATCTATAACCTTTAAATAAGGTATTAAATTTGAGGTTTGTAAGATAAAACCAATTTCATGTAATCGGAATTTTGACAACGCTTTTGCTGTTAAATTCGTAATCTCTTTCTCATTGATACTAATTGTTCCTGAAGTTGGCTTTAATAATGCACCTGCTATAGATAAAAGTGTACTTTTTCCAGATCCTGAGGGACCAACAATTGCAACAAATTCTCCTGGTTTTACCTCCATAGAAGCATGATTTAAGGCTGTAACAGTAGAGTTTCCTTCTTTATATGTTTTTGTAACATCTTTTATTTGTAACCCATTCATCTATTCCACTCTCCCTAATGCAGTTAGTGGGTCAATCTTCGTAATCTGGCGAACAGATATAAGTGAGCTAAGTAAACTAATCAATAGTAATGCAATACCATAAAGAACAACTAGTGTTCCATTCAGATCAAATGGCATATTTTCTGGGAATACTAAAGCTGTTAAGTATGTTAATGCAGCACCTATTAAGATACCAACCACTGATAATACAAATACTTGTGACACAATTGCTTTAGTAATAAAGCTATTACTTGCACCAATCGCTTTCATAACGCCAAATTGTTGTGTTTTTTGAATAGTTATAACATAGAAGAATACGGCAATTACAAATGCTGAAATAACGATTAAGAACGCAAGCATCATAAGTATTGTTCCATTTTCCTCCATATAACCTGGCATACCATTAATTGCGGCATTTTTTGTTACAGTTTCTATACCATCAATTTGCTTGTCTAATTGAGCTGCATCCAGATTTGGAGCTTGTAAAACGACCGCATTTATAGCATCTTCAATACCATTATTTGAACCAGGAGCGGCATATGCATAAGATCTCCATTGATTCAATGTAGAAAATAATACAGGCAAATGATTGTAGGTTTCGTTTTCTACAAAACCAATGATTTTTAGTTTAACTGTAGAACCATCTACTTGAATTTCGTCTCCAAGTTTATAGCCTTTGTCTTTTAATGTAGTGTTGGCTATTACACCATTTTTAATTGAAGGATCCAACTGTTTACCTTCAATCGTTTTCGGTTCGATAAACCCACCTGGTTTAATTCCTAGGATTGCAACATCTGTTTTTTCTTCATTTGATTTACCATGTGAAATTGCTGCCATTGCTGCACCAAATGGTGTTGCATCTTTCACTTCTTTATTCTTCTTAATATCATTTATTAAAGATTCCGAGATTAGAGATTTACTAAATGTTGCTTTAGCTCCATCTTCATACACTACATAATCTGCATCTAAGTTCTTTATTGCTGCAGCACTTAATGTAGAAAGACCGTTCCCAAGGCCTGATAAGATAAATACTAGCCATGCTATTAATACGATGATGACACTCATTAACGTATAGCGTAGTTTTGCGTGCTTTAACTCTTTTAATGCTAAAAACATGCTGTTGTTCCTCCTTATAAGTTACACATGTGTCACTTTTAAATAAAATAAAAGTACTTTTAAAACTATTATACACATAAGTTACACACATGTCACTTATTTTTCACTACAAACACCATGTAAAATTAATCGCTTTATATATTGAAGTAGTTCATCATTCGTAAGATTTTGTTGGCGTGGAATATCTATTGTTTGAAAGATAAAAGCTAACACCAGTGCTTCCGGCATATCTGAAGCAATATAATCTTCAGTTTTTCCCTTTGCTACAATTCTTAATAATGGAGCATACAGATCTCCATGCATTGAAGACAATTGTTTCTTTTTTTGAATTACTTCTTCCGATACATTTTGTATAAGTGAAGCCATTCCTAATATCTGATGAACTTCATTAAAATTAGACATACGATTTAATAAATCTTCAAGTTGCTGCTCAAAAGTTCCATCTTGTCGAACCTTTTGCAAATCACTTATACATTGTTCCATTTCGTATAACATGAAATCAATTAGCAATTCATCTTTATTTGTGTATTGCTTATATATCGCTGCTCTTGAAACTTCTAAAGTTCCTGCTAAATGACTGATTGTAAAGCCATCGTATCCAACAAGAAGAATTTGTTCTTTTGTTGCAACAAACAGATCAATCTTTGAAAACTTACGGTCTCTCCCCAATCGAGCCACCTCATTCTAAATTTACTTTTTTTATCGTATCATTTCTGTTTCACTTAGGACAAGAATTTTTCCTTTTAAACGAATCGAATTGATCTTTCCTCACACATTTTTACTATTATTAAAAGGGCCATCCATTTGGGACGCCCTTTCAATTGTAACACTAAAAAATAGTGTTACAGTTTACCTATTTGCTTTAAAATTTCGATAAGCTGATCATCACGCCATGTCATAAACTCTTGAGAAGAATTGTTTTCCATCTCATCTCGAAGTCCCTCTTGAATTATTTCTGCAGCATTTTCAGGTATTTCTTTCCAATCTCTCATATCTTCTAACCAAGAATTCATAGATGGCCCAAGGTGATGTAAAGTGCCAATAATACCATTAGGATGTGCAAGTTCATATATTAAATGTGGACCCATTAATGCATAGCGCAATCCTGGACCATAACAAACAGCTCTGTCTACATCCTTTACTGAACATACACCATTTAAAACTAAATCAGCGGCTTCTCTCCATACTGCCATTGAGATGCGATTTGCCACATGACCTGGAATTTCTTTATCAACAATAATCGGTTCTTTATCAATTGATTTGAAGAAATCGTAGGCTATGGATACAATTTTATCACTCGTTTTTTCCCCTTTAACAATTTCAACTAAAGGAATAAGATGTGGCGGATTAAACGGATGCGCTATAATACACCTTTCTGGATATTCGGAAAATTTTTGGATCTCACTAATTAAAAGACCTGAAGAACTGCTTGCATAGATAGCTTTAGGAGCGTATTTATCCATTTCACTAACAATTTTTTGCTTTACTTCATAGCTTTCATAAGCTGATTCTTGAACGAATTGAGCATTAGTAAACGCTTTTTCCATATCAACAGTATAAACTGCACGTTCCTTAGCATCGTTACTCACTTCAGTTGTTATAATGCCCTTTTGAACTAGGAAATCTAGGTTAGAATCTATTAAAGTTTTTGCTCTTGCTAGCGCCTCTTCGTTAATATCTTGGATGTAAACATTTAGTCCTTTCCAAAGATAGTATGTTGCCCAACTAGCTCCAATTGTTCCACCACCAACACAAACAACTTTTTTAATATCTTGTACTCTCATTTAATTTAACCTCCTAATCGTTACAACATATTATCCTCTTACTGGATTAGACATAATATTATAATCCTTTATACCGTTTTTATTTCAAAAAGAAAAAGCATGCTTAGTTAAATTCGCTCTGTTGAATTCTTGTATTAAATTAAAAGTAGGCAGATGAAAAAGAACAAGATGAAGATTATTGAGCAGTATAACCACCATCTAAGATTACTGCTTGTCCTGTGACGCCTCTTGCTTTTTCACTTGCCAAGAATACAGCATAATCAGCAATCTCTGATACATCTAATAATCTTTTTTGAGGAACTAGTGAAAAAAATACTTCCTCTACAACTTTATCTACACTTACATTTCTTGTTTTTGCTAAATCATTTAGCTGATTTTGTACAAGTGGTGTATCAACATAGCCTGGGCACAAAGCATTTACTGTAATACCATGTTCCGCACCTTCTAATGCTGCAACCTTTGTTAATCCAATAACTCCATGTTTTGCACTATTGTAGGCAGCCTTGCCTGCAAAACCAATTACACCATTTACAGATGCCATATTAATAACTCTTCCAAATCCTTGTTTTTTCATAATAGGGAATACATTTTTAATGCCAATGAAAGGTGCAGTTAGCATAACTTTTACTAACAATTCGAACTTTTCAGTTGGGAATTCTTCAATTGGTGCTACATATTGAAGTCCAGCATTATTGATTAAAATATCAATTCTACCAAATTCTTTATATGCAGTTTCCAAACTACTTTTATAAGCTCCTTCATCCGTAACATCACAAGGAGCAGATAAAGTCTCGAATCCTTGCTCATTTAAATGGGCTGATACTTGGTCACTTTTTTCCTTATTCATATCTGAAATGACAACCTTTGCCCCCTCCTGAGCAAAAGTTTTAGCAATTTCCAATCCAATACCACTTGCAGATCCTGTAATAAATGCTACTTTCCCTTCTAACGTCCCACTCATAATTTCTCCTCCTTTTTCTATTACTGTTCTTCTCTCTAATATACTAATTTGCTATTGTTTTATGACCATAAGGCACCAATACTATTCAGAAGTTTCTCTTTATACAATTCCAAACCAAGTGTAAAGAGCTATGGCAACAAACACAGCTAATGATTTAATCAATGTAACTATGAAAATATCACCATATGATTGTTTGTGTGTTAACCCTGTAACCGCAAGTAAAGTAATAACTGCTCCGTTATGAGGAAGTGTATCCATACCCCCTGATGCCATTGCAACAATACGATGCATTACCTCTGGTGGAATATTCGCTGCGGCAATTGCTTTATTATATGTTTCAGCCATCGCACTTAACGCAATCCCCATACCTCCAGATGCAGATCCAGTGACACCTGCAAGAGCACTAGTTGTAACTGCTCCATTAACCAAAGGATTTGAAAAAGTACCAGATAATGCATGATTGATTTGGGCAAATCCAGGAAGTGCAGCGATAACTCCACCAAAACCGTATTCAGATCCAGTGTTCATGACCGCAAGTAGTGAACCACCGATACTCGCATTAAGTCCTTCTTTCATGGTTTTTGTTACTCGATTCCAACCAAAAGCAAGAGCGGTAACAATTCCGACGACTAATGCAATTTCAACTGCCCAAATTGCAGCATTTGCTTTTACATCAACTGTATAGCTATCTAATCCAATAGCTGCAAAATCAAACCCATTTGGATACCATTTTGGTATAGCCGTAGTCAAGTATCTATTCATCACTGCGACGAGAACAAGTGGTACAAATGCAAAGATTTGTCGCATTACAGATTGATTTGATTTCATATCAATCTTAGCTTCTTCATTTAAGTCCATCTCAATTGTTGCGGCTGTTTCATCTGCAAATCCAAAATAACCTTCCCCAGCTTTTTTAGCTTGTCTCTTTCTAAACTCTAGGTATGTCAAGCCACCTCCTAAGACAAAAATGGCTCCAATAATCCCAAGTATAGGTGCGGCGTAAATGTCTGTTCCAAAGAAAGTAGTGGGAATAACATTTTGAATTTGTGGTGTACCTGGTACTGCATCCATTGTGAACGTAAACGCACCTAGTCCAATAGTAGCTGGCATAAGTCTTTTAGGAATATCTGCTTCCTTAAATAATTGGACTGCAAATGGATAAATGGCAAAAACAGCTACAAATAAGCTTACTCCGCTATATGTTAAAATTGCACCTAAAAGGACAATTGTTAACATCGCTTGCTTTTTACCAATCAAACGGATAATTGTCTTTGCAATTGATTCCGCAATACCTGACATTTCGATAATTTTCCCGAAAATAGCTCCTAATAAGAAGACAGGAAAATAATTTTTAATAAACCCAACCATCTTTTCCATAAATATTCCAGAAAAGAATGGTAAGATATTCGCTGGATCTATAAATAGTACTGCTAATAGTGCAAAAATAGGTGCCATTAATATAACTGAATATCCGCGGTAGGCAAAAAATATTAACAGCCCTAGCGCGAGTAGGATAATAATCAAATCCATAAGGATCCCCCTCTAACGTTGAACATAGTGTAAACTCCCATCTAAGTAAGCCTTTATAGAAAAATCCCTATATTTTCACACTTTGTTTCTCTTCTTATTTTTCAATTTCTATAACAGTTGCAACCCCTTGACCACCGCCAATACATAATGTAGCTAATCCATAGCGAGATTTACGGCGTTGCATTTCATACAAAAGTGTGACTAGTATACGTGCACCACTAGCCCCAATCGGATGTCCTAGAGCAATTGCACCACCATTGACATTCAATATTTCTCTTGAAATATTCAACTCTCGCCCAACTGCAAGTGATTGTGCAGCAAATGCTTCGTTTGCTTCAACAAGTTCTATTTCATCAATTGTTAACCCTGCTTTTTTTAGTGCCTTATTTGTAGCGGGTATTGGTCCAATCCCCATAATTTTTGGATCTACACCAGCAGAACCATAACCTCGAATTATCGCCATTGGTTTAATACCAAGTTCTATTGCCTTTTCTCGACTCATTAGCACTAACGCAGCAGCTCCATCATTTATCCCTGATGCATTACCTGCTGTTACAGTACCTTCTTTTTTAAAGGCTGGCTTTAATTTGAAAAGTGTGTCTGTAGTTACACCTTCACGCGGAAATTCATCTGTATCAAAAATAATTGGATTACACTTACGTTGTGGAATCTCAATAGGTACAATCTCAGCCTTAAATTTTCCTTCTTTAATGGCTTTCTCTGTTTTTTGTTGACTCCAAGCTGCAAACTCATCTTGTTCTTCTCTTGAAATGTTATATTTCTCAGCGATGTTTTCAGCAGTGATTCCCATATGATACGAATTAATAGAGCATTGCAATCCATCCATAATCATACTGTCAACAACTTTACCATCCCCCATTCGATAACCAGATCGCCCTTGCATCAGTAGGTATGGAGCCATACTCATATTTTCCATTCCACCTGCTACTACAATGTCCGCATCACCTGTTTGAATAGCTTGCGTAGCAAGATGTATAGCCTTCAATCCAGATCCACATAATTTATTGATCGCCATCGCAGTTACTTCAATAGGCAATCCCGCTTTAAGTGCAGCTTGTCGAGCTGGGCCTTGACCAAGACCAGCTTGAAGAACATTCCCCATGATCACTTCATCTACTTGTTCTCCTTGAATCCCTGCACGATTTATAGCTTCTTTAATGACAATTGCCCCTAACTCTGTAGCAGGTGTATTATGCAAAGCCCCCATAAAACTACCGATTGCAGTTCTAACAGCACTTACAATAACAACATCTCGCATAATGCCTATCCCCTTTGTTTATTTTAATTGATACTAAAATTATATATTTATCCATAATATTTTTTATAAAGCTCTATTTTTGTTCTCTACTAAAAAGGTAAAACAACCAATTTTTCCGAAAAGTATTATCGTATTAAAATTATTATGAAAAAATCAATTCTGGAGATATTGTAAATGTAGCTTCTGTCTTTTCTTTTACATCTTCAATCGTTACCCCTGGTTGTGTTTCTACTAGAATCATTCCGTCAAAGGTAAAGTCAAAAACTGCTAAATCAGTAATTAATCGCTGTACAACTTGTTTACCTGTAAGAGGTAATGAACATTCTTTTTTTATTTTTGACTCACCATGCTTATTTACATGCTCCATTATGACAATTACTTTTTTGGCACCATTCACAAGATCCATTGCTCCGCCCATACCTTTTACCATTTTGCCTGGAATCATCCAGTTAGCTAAATCTCCTTGCTCAGATACTTCCATACCTCCAAGAATGGCTAAATCGATATGTCCTCCACGTATCATTGCAAATGATTCTGCACTATCAAAAAATGAAGCTCCCGGTACTGCTGTAACCGTTTCCTTACCAGCGTTGATTAAATCAGGATCTTCCATTCCTTCTAAGGGATAAGGTCCAATGCCTAGTAATCCATTTTCTGATTGAAGCAAAACATTGAAATCGGTCGGAATTTCATTTGCAACTAGCGTTGGTATGCCAATACCAAGATTTACGTTCATACCATCTTCAACTTCCATAACGGCTCTTTTCACAATTTTACGATGTGTATCTTTCATTTCTGACACCCCATTCTATAGATATATTAAGCTTTTACAACTGTGAGTTTCTCAATTCTTTTTTGATAATCCGTTCCAAGTAATAGTCGTTGCACATAAATCCCTGGTAAATGAATTTCATCAGGATCTAATTCACCAGGTTCAACAATTTCTTCTACTTCAGCGATCGTTATGTTCCCTGCCATAGCTGCAATTGGATTAAAATTACGTGCAGTTTTTCGGAATACTAAGTTCCCCAGTGTATCTGCTTTCCAAGCCTTTACAAGTGCGTAATCTCCTACGATCCCACGTTCTAGAAGATATGTTTTCCCATCAAAATCTTTTGTTTCTTTTCCTTCCGCAATTGGAGTACCAACGCCTGTTGCAGTATAGAAACCTGGAATTCCTGCTCCACCAGCACGAATCCTCTCTGCAAGAGTACCTTGTGGAACTAACTCGACTTCTAATTCGCCACTCAAAAATTGTTGTTCAAATGTTTTATTTTCACCTACATATGAAGCAATCATTTTCTTAATTTGATGATTTGCTAACAATAATCCCAATCCCCAATCATCAACTCCACAATTATTGCTGACAATGGTCAAATCTTTTGTTCCTTGTTCTTTAAGTGCTTGTATAGAATATTCAGGAATTCCTGAAAGTCCGAATCCCCCAACGATTATAGTAGAGCCATCTTCAATATCAGAAACCGCTTCCAAAAATGAATTCATCACTTTACTTTTTTTCATATGATTACCCCTTTGCTATGTTGCTAAGATTCTGATTACTATATAAATTAGTTTACAATTCGTTTGTTTATAAGTAAAATTCATAAATAGAATAAATAACATGAATATAGAGAATAAATGGGGAGAGGAATAATGAATTTACGTGAAATACTTTTATTTATGGAGGTAGCAGATCAACAAAGTTTTACAAAAGCTGCGGAGCATACTTACTTATCTCAGCCGTCACTCAGTAAAGTTGTGAAAAAGCTGGAAGAGGAATTACAAGTTGAACTATTTGATCGCTCTACAAGACACCTTCACCTTACAGATGCCGGTAAAATCGTCTATCAACAAGGCCAAAAATCTTTAGAGTCCCTCTCCGAACTTAAGGTATTATTAGATGAGCTTAGGAATGTGAAAACAGGAAAAATAAAAATAGGCATTCCGCCATTAGTAGGGACGCTTGTCTTCCCTGATATGGCACTAAAGTTTCATGCAAAATATCCAAAAGTTTTGCTCCAACTTGTTGAATTAGGAGCCAAACGGATTGTCCCTCTAGTAGAAGATAACAAAGTTGATTTAGGGATTTGTGTACTACCAGTAGACGAGGAAAAACTTAACGTATATCCGTTTATTTCAGATGAATTTGTCGTGTTTATTTATGATGACCATCCACTTGCAGCAAGAGAATTCTTATCTATAAGTGAATTAAAACATGAAAATTTCATCTTATTTTCAAATGATTTTACGTTACATGATTCAGTTATAAATGCTTGTAAAGAAAATGGATTTGAACCAAACGTTTCATACGAAACCTCTCAATGGGATTTAATCACGGAACTGATCGCTGCTAAAATGGGCATTGCTCTATTGCCAAAGTCAATCTTTTATAAACAAAATCATCCTAATGTTAAAATGATTCCTATTAAAGGTTCTGTTTTTCTCTGGAGACTTGGCATTATCACTAAAAAAAATGCCTATCACTCTTTTGCAACAAGAGAATTACTTAAAATGCTCATAGGAAATCCAAATGATCAAAAGACTATGGAATAAGAAAAAGACAGCTATCGAATAGATAGCTGTCTTTTTGATTCCAATAACATTTAAATATAAAAATATATACTTGCAAACATTGCTGCACATCCACCCATAACAAAAACATGCCAGATTGCATGATTATAGGGAATCTGTTTATTCTTATAAAAATAAGTACCTGCTGTGTAAATAACACCACCAAGCAATAGTACTAAAAAGCCATTCCCAGAAATATGTGATACTAATGGCTTGTAGACAAAAATAATAAGCCACCCCATACCGATATAAACAATTAAAGATAGCGTTTTGAATCTGTAAACAAAGAACATCTTCATAACAATACCAATAAGCGTTAAAATCCACTCAATCCAGAAAATAGTCCAACCTGTTTGACCACCAACTGCAACAAGTGCAATAGGTGTGTAAGTACCCGCAATTAAAAAGAAAATGGAACAATGATCTAACTTTTTGAAAAAGCTTTTATGCGTTGGAACACTATGATAGAGTGTTGAGCTTAAAAATAATAACATCATCGATACACCAAACACAATGTAACTAAATAATTCAATTTTCGATCCAGATACCTTTTGAACGAGTAAGATTAATCCAGGAATTGTTATCAGGAAAGCCACTCCATGAGTTAGTGCATTCCAAAATTCTTCCCTTTTACTGTAGCCACTCTCTATATTTACAGTATGTGCCACTATCATCACTTCTTTCTATTCCTATTATTCAATATTTTGGATGATAGACATAGTACACTGTGTCATAGAAATAATATGACAAATATAATAGGTTTTAACTATATGAATACTAATCTACAAAATAGGTAATTCGTTAACGAAAGACTAACCACCTATATGATTTTTTTATTGCATTATTTTACCATAATTGCTTCCCAGACCTTTTGACCATCCATTAATGTGAGAACTACTTTTGCCTCTAAAATTTCCTCTTTTGGACATGTGAATAAATCTCGATCTAATACAATAATATCTGCAAATTTTCCTACTTCTAATGTACCAAGCTCTTGCTCACGAAATACGCTAAAAGCAGGTACTTGTGTATATGCTTTTAGTGCCTGTGCAAGTGATACTTTTTCTTGTTCATTCCAAGTGTCTTCTAACGTAATATCCATTCTTGTTACTGCATGATAAATCTCTAGCATTGGATCAAGGGGAACGATTGGATAATCACTACTGTAAGAAACAATGGCTCCAGAGTCAATTAATGATTTGTTCGGATAAATATATGGATGTTTTTCTTTACTAACACGAGTTGTATGGCTTTCACGTGGCATTAATGCCATATGATATGGTTGAATAGATGGCATTACACCAAGCTCTTTGAAACGTGGAATATCAATCGGCGATATAATTTCAATATGTTCTAATGAATGGCGCGCATCTCGTTTTCCATTAATTTGCTGGGCTTTCTCGTATAAATCTAAACCTAAGCGAACTGCACCATCTCCGATTGTATGAAAGCGAATTGCAAAACCTTCATGATCTGCTTCCATCACCCATTTTTCAAGAGTTTCTATTGGATAAGCCACTTCTCCAACAGAATCGGGCTTATCTAAATACGGATCAAGCATATATGCTGTATGGCCAGTCACTACGCCATCTATAAACTGTTTCAATCCACCTAACTGTAGTCTTTCAGAATTGAATAGCTTACGTAGTTCACGAGCTTTTACCATATCACCATTTAATGGCGGATAAACATGTAATCTTGTTGTTAAACGCTGTTCTTCATCTAATTCTTTATAAATGTCATATTGCTGCAATCGTTCATGTGCACGACTTGCATACAAATCATTAACAGATGTAATGCCAAGCTTAGCTGATTTCTTTAAGAAGCTTTCAACCATTTCTTTAAACGTGTCTTTTGAAAAATCATAGGCTAAATCTGTTGCCATTGATATAGCTGTCTCAATTAAAATGCCAGTAGGTTCACCATTTTCATCTTTTACGATAATTCCGTAATCAGGATTTTCTGTATCTTTTGTGATGTTAGCAAGCTCCAAAGCTTTCGTATTTACCCAACCATAATGCCCTTCTGCATGTAATAAGACAATAGGGCGATCTTTCAATACTACATCTAATTGTTCACGAGTCGGAAACGACGTGTCACCCCAAGCGGTATGATCCCAGCCTGTTCCGATAATCCAATCTCTTGTTGTTTGTGTCTTCGCATAATCTACTACCATTTGCACCGCTTCATTAGCAGTAGTAGCATTAAATAGAGACACTGACTTTGTACTAAAGACACTACCAAGCATAATATGCATATGTGCATCATGAAAGCCTGGCATAACCAATTTATCCCCCACTTCAATCACTTCTGTAGAATTCCCTTGCCATCTTGCAATATTCTCCCAACAATCAACAGCTACAATTCGATTATCTTGAATAGCAATTGCTAATTTTTGTGGTTCATTTGCTAGTCCAGTGAAAATACGATTTCCTTTAATAATAGTTGTTGCTACAGTCATTTTACATCCCCCTTTGCTATAATTGTGCTTGTCCTGACAAATCGATTTCTGGTGGAGCCTTCTTGAAGCCTTTTGTCAAAACCAACATATAAATAACACCGCAAGCAAACCAAATACTTCCTAAAATAATTGAATGCCGATCCAAATTAATCAATAACCAAATATCTAATAGTGCTCCTATTAGTGGAATAATTAAGTATAAAAATATGCCTTTTATAGACCTTTTCTTACCTTTTACAAAGTAATAAGCAATGACGGATAAATTTACACATGTGAATGCTAAAAAGGCACCAAAGTTAATAAATGATGCAACTAGAGTCAAACTAAGTACGAGTGCTAATAATGAAAAAGCGCTAATTAATAAAATGTTATTAACAGGCGTATCATATTTCTTATGAAGCTTACCGAAAAAATTACTCGGCAACTGGCCATCACGCCCCATCGCAAACAACACACGTGATGCACTCGCCTGTGATGACATAGCAGAACCAAAAGCGGTAAATCCGTAAACAGCTAAAAAGAAGGAAGTGAATGTTTTACCGCCTACAAGTTTAATAATGTCATTTGCCGCAGCATCTGCATTTGTAAATGTGTTGTAATCTGGCCAAACATTATGAGCAAAATAGGAAACAGCAATAAAGACAAGCCCTCCCATAAATACAATCGAATAGACAGCACGTGGAATGGTTTTTTGTGGATTAATTGTCTCCTCTGCAAATGTTGTCGCAGAATCAAAGCCTAAAAAAGAAAAGCATAATAATGCTGCCCCTGCAACCACATATGAAAATGGTTGGCCTGTATTATAGAAAGCATCAAAGTTCCAAATACTCCCCGTTCCTGTCCCTGCATTAATTTCCTGAATTGATAGCGCAATAAAAATAACAATAAACAAAAGCGATACACCTGTTAACAAAATATTCGCCTTTGTTGCCATCTGCACTCCAAGTACATTAACAACTGTTACAAGGATTAATAATCCTAATACCCAAACGTATGGAGGAATTGATGGAAAGGTAGCCGAAAAGAAAATGCTAAATAATAGATAATTTACCATCGGTATAAACAAATAGTCCATTAAAATAGACCAACCGACTAAAAAACCTAAATATGGATTAATGGCTTTTTGCGTATAAGCATAAGCAGAACCGGCAGACGGAATTGCCTTTGCCATCTGACCATAGCTATATGCTGTAAACAACATCACCACAAGTGCCAAGACATATGCTCCTGGTACCATGCCATGTGAAATTTCAGCAGCAATACCATACGTACTAAAAACTGTCGCTAATGCCATAAACGAAAAACCAAACAATACAACAGGGACTAATGTTAATGTTCTCTTCATTTCTTTCATAAAATACCTCCCTATTAATAGATTTTACTTTGTGTATATACATGCATAATTCATGCCAAATAAATACATTATTATCTTCATCTTTCTATTCAAGTGAATAATGCAGTTTTGAATTTTCTATGCTTATTTGCATAAAAATTTGCTAGAAAGTAAATCTATTTTTATACAATTCTTCTTTTCAAAATGCTTTTCTTATTTTTGGCACAATTTATGCACATGAAAAGTAAAGGGGAATTTTAGAAGGGGGAATGATAGATGGAAAATGTTTCTACATTAAGAAGATCACTTAAATTATGGCAAATTGTAATGATTGGACTTGCTTATATGACGCCCATGGTTGTATTTGATACGTTTGGGATCGTATCACATGTGACAGATGGACATGTTCCAACTTCTTATGTCATTGCTTTAGTTGGCATGTTACTCACCGCCTCAAGTTATGGCAAACTTGTTCGTATCTTTCCAACAGCAGGATCCGCTTATACCTATACGCAAAAAGCACTGAGTCGGAGACTGGGTTTTTTAATTGGTTGGGCATCATTACTTGATTACTTATTTTTACCTATGGTGAATGCGTTATTGACGCAAATATATTTGACTGCTTTATTTCCAGAAGTCCCATCATGGATATGGGTTGTATTATTCGTCGCACTAGTGACGTATTTAAATTTACGAAGTGTTAACTTGCTTGCCAATTTCAATGCAGTTTTCGTATTCATACAAATAGCAATGATGATTGTCTTTGTTATTCTTGTTGTTCGTGGCCTTCAAACAGGAGAAGGAACGGGAACGGTCTTCTCACTTCAGCCATTTATATCTGAAGATATGAATATGGGGCATATTATTACAGGTGCAACAATCTTATGTTTCTCATTTCTTGGATTTGATGCAGTCACAACATTAGCAGAAGAAACACCTAATCCTAAAAAAACAATTCCAAAAGCCATTCTTTATACGGCTTTATGGGGTGGCGTGATTTTCATTACTGCTTCATTTTTTATACAATTATTTTTCCCAGATGTCTCACGTTTTCACAATCCAGATGCTGCTTTACCTGAAATTGCACTTTATGTAGGTGGAAAACTATTTCAGACTATTTTCTTGTGTACAACATTTGTTAACACACTTGCTTCTGGTATGGCATCGCATGCAAGCGTGTCACGGTTACTTTATGTAATGGGACGAGATCAGGTTTTCCCTGAAAAGTGGTTTGGCTTTATCCATCCAAAGTGGAAAACGCCATCTATTAATGTATTAATTGTGGGAGCAATATCGCTGTCTGCTATTTTCTTTGATTTGGTAACAGCCACTTCACTTATTAATTTTGGCGCATTAATGGCATTCACATCTGTTAACCTTTGTGTTATTAGTCATTTTGTTATTCGTGAAAAAAAGCATCGTACAGTAAAAGGTTTCTTCAATTATTTAGTAATACCGGTGCTAGGTGCCCTGTCTGTTGGTATTCTTTGGGCCAATATTGAAAAAAGTTCACTCATTATGGGCGTCATTTGGCTCTCAATTGGGTTCATTTACTTACTTTATTTAACAAAGGCATTCCGCAAAGCACCACCTCAATTTAAAGAAGAAGATTTAGTAAACGAGTTACCTGAAATGCAAATTACGAGTTAATCGAAGGGCTTATCTAAAGAAAAAGTGATAACTATTTGCATAAACTAAACAAACCGCATGAGCGAGCAAAGCTGGCTCATGCGGTTTGTACGTTTAGCATGGATATCTAGTAGAAAAGATTTTACTATGATTATCCAGTTTTCCCCTTTAAAAAAATAGAACATTAACCGATATCTGCTATGGATTTGTTTGCTTTCCTGAGGGCGAGCGCTGAGCTATTTCGGACAACAGGATGTGGTGTCTTAGACTCCGTTCCTTAAGATGTTGAAGAGTCTCAACTGCATACTTTTCCCGTGAAAATCGAGCAATCCTCCACTATAATCAGTAAACAATGAGACACAGACACCTTGAGAGTAAGATTGCAGAAGAGAATATTCCTAATTAACACGCTTGAGATTTTACCTTAAAACAGCTAACAGGGAGGCATTTCTCGATAGTATCAAGAAATGCCTCCCTAGCTATTCAGTATCATAAGGAACTTACATTATAGTGATTCTAACACTTCTTTAAAACGGCTAATTACAGCGTCAACTTCTTCATATTTTATCGTTAGTGCTGGCTCAATACGGATAGTTTTTGAGTTAATTAAAGTCCCTGCAACTAGTACACCACGATCAAACATACCTTTTGATACTTCGTAGCCAATTTCATCATCATGGAATTCAATACCGATCATTAAACCTTGACCACGAATTTCTAATACTTTATCGCTATGTGCTAACGCTACTTCACGCAATCCTTTTAAGAAGTATTCACCAACCTCTGCTGCACGTTGAGGTAATTGTTCTTCGATTAGTACACTAATTGTAGCAAGAGCTGCTGCACATGCTAATGGATTTCCACCAAATGTTGTTGTATGCATGAATGGGTTTGGGAACCAACTTTTGAATACTTCTTCTTTTGCTACAACGGCTCCTGCTGGCATAACACCACCACCAAATGCTTTTGCTAAACAAATAATATCTGGTACTACATCATAAAGCTCTGATGCGAACATTTTCCCTGTACGTCCCATACCTGTTTGTACTTCATCTAAGATCATTAATGCACCATATTCATCACAAAGTGCACGAACTTCTTTTAAATAATCTTTTGGTGGAATAATAATACCGCCTTCACCTTGGATTGGTTCGAGAAGAACTGCGGCTACGTCCTCACCCGTTAATGCACATGCTTCAAATGTCTTACGCATCATGTCAATATCACCAAATGCAACATGACGGAAACCAGGTACTAGAGGTAAAAATGGTTTTCGGAACATGCTTTTTGATGTTGCAGATAATGAACCCAAACTTTTACCATGGAATGCTTTAGTTGTTGCAATGAAAGTTGTACGTTCACTATACATTTTTGCTAATTTTAGCGCTGCTTCTACACTTTCCGTTCCACTGTTTGTGAAGAAAGCGTATTTTAAATCTCCTGGTGTAATTTCAGCTAATACTTTTGCTAGCATAGCACGTAGTGGGTCTAGTAAATCTTGGCTATGAAGTGCTTGACGTTGCAACTGATCTTGTACTGCCTTCATTACTTTTGGGTGACGATGTCCAACATTATAGATACCAAATCCACCTAGGCAGTCAATATATTCATTACCATTTAAGTCTTTAAAGCAAGATTCACCATCAGACCATTCAACAGCTGCAAATTGGCCGTCTTTCGTAACGGTTTTACGATATTCTAGGAAGCCTGGGTTTACATTTTCACGGAAACCATTAACGGTTTCTTCAGTAATCCATTTTGCTTCTTCTGCTGTCACTTCTTTTTTTTCAATGATGTTTAATACTTTATCTAGATACTCTGATACTTCTGCTTCTTTTTTCGTTAATTGACTATTCAAATTGATACTCATATGATCCGCTCCTTATTTTTCAAACCATTGCACTGGTTCTACTTGTAAATTGATATTAATTTGTTTAATTTCTTGGAATTCATCGAAACCGTAAGTACCTAAGCTACGCCCGATACCACTTTCTTTATAGCCACCCCATGGTGCTTCATTATAAGTTGGATGATATGAATTAATCCAAGTAATACCTGAACGTAATTTTTTAATAACGCGCAATGCTTTTGTACCATCATTTGAGAAGACTGCCCCTGCCAAACCATATTTCGTACCATTAGCTAATTGAATGGCTTCTTCTTCCGTTCTGAATTTTTGGATGACTGCAACAGGCCCAAAAATTTCTTCCTGTACAATTCGCATGTTTTGGTCTACATCTACGAAGGCTGTCGGTTCAACAAAATAGCCCTTATCATAGCCATTTTCTGTAATGCGATTACCGCCACAGATAACACGAGCACCTTCTTCTTTACCAATTTCGATATAGTTTAGTACTTTCTCAAGATGTTGTTGGCTTACTAATGGACCCATTTCTGTCCCTTCTGCTAAACCCGAGCCTACTTTTATCTGTTTTGCCCTCTCTGCAAAACGATTAACAAAACGTTCATAAATACTTTCTTCTACTAAAATACGAGAACCCGCAGAACATACTTGCCCAGCGCCGCAGTAGATACCAAATAGTGCAAAATCTACTGCTACTTCAAAGTCAGCGTCTGCAAAAATAATATTTGGAGACTTTCCACCAAGTTCAAGCGATACTTTTTTCATTGTATCTGCTGCCTTTTTCATAATATGTTTCCCTGTTTTCGTACCACCCGTGAACGAAATCATATCAACATCAGGACTTTCTGTAATTGCATCGCCTACAATATTGCCAGCACCCATAACCATATTTGCTACACCTTTTGGTAAGCCAGCCTCCTCAAAAATTTCGAATAACTTTGTTGGAGTAATTGGTGTTACTTCGGACGGTTTAAACACAACAGTATTCCCTGCAGCTAAAGCGGGTGCAAGTTTCCAAACACTCATTAATAATGGGAAGTTCCAAGGAACGATTAAACCACAAACCCCCACTGGTTCACGAACAACCATAGCTTGCATTGGGTCTGCAACATGGTATGTCTCGCCATCTGGCTTTGTCACGATACCAGCATAATAACGGAAACAGGCAGCTGCATCTGCTATATCAGCTTCTGCTTCACGTAAAGGCTTACCATTATCCAATGTTTCAAGGCGTGCTAATTCCTCAGCATGTTCGTCAATTTTATCTGCTACTTTTAATAAAAAATTTGCTCTTTCTGTTGCTGGTACTTCTGACCAAACACCCGTATCAAATGCATTACGTGCTGCTTGTATCGCCTTTTTGGCATCTTCTACTGTTCCTTCAGATGCTCGTGCAATTTCCTCACCAGTTGCTGGATTGATGACTGAACGCATGTCATTATTTGAAGACTTTGTCCATTGACCATCGATATACATATTCAGTTCAAGTGTATCTACTTTTACTTCTACCATATGTTGTTCCTCCTTTAACCGTTGTCAATTTATATAAAGCAAGAATCATGCCAACTTTAAAACTAGGTATCTATCTATATTTTAAAAATCTTTTTATTCAATTAAGCATACAATTATGCAATTGAGCATAAATCAATGCCGAATTGCATAAAAAAATATCCGTTAATGCATTCACATACATTAACGGATACTTCTATAATTCATATTCTTTTTTTAAAATTTTTTGATACTTACGGCTTACTGAAGATTGACTAATTCCAAGTGCTTTCGCAGCACGTGTCGTTGTCTTATATTGTTTCATAGCGAGCATGATTAATTGTTCCTCTACATCTTGAAGTGCCTCTTCTAATGGCATTACACGTGTAATAACTGGTTTATTATGATTAACACTATAACCAAGTGATAAAAAGCGGCTAACGAACTCGGAAGTAATAACGGGTTCGTCAGCTGATACAACTAATCGTTCAATCATATTTTGCAATTCACGTACATTACCCGGCCATGAATAAAATTCCAAAATATTAATGGCATCTGGTGTTAAGGTATAGTTCTTCCCATAACGTTTATTCAACTTTTCTAAAAAATGAAAGGCCAATACGGGGATATCTTCTACCCGCTCTCTTAAGGGGGGGATATGTAACGGAATAACATTTAAACGATAAAACAAATCCTCACGGAAAGTCCCCTTCGCTACCATTTCTTGCAATTTTTTATTTGTCGCTCCAATAATTTGCACATCAATAGGGATCGATTTTGTACTCCCAATTGGGACAATCTCGTGCTCTTGCAATACACGTAATAATTTTACTTGTAAATGTAATGGCATTTCTCCAATTTCATCTAAAAACAATACTCCTTCATGCGCCTGTTGGAAATATCCGATTTTACCATTCTTATCAGCGCCTGTGAATGACCCTTTTGTATAACCAAACAATTCACTTTCCAGTAAGTTTTCTGGAATGGCTCCACAATTCAGTTTCAAAAATGGCTTCTCTGAACGATGTCCTAGCTCATGTATAACTTGTGCAATAACTTCCTTTCCAACACCAGATTCACCATATAGCATAACGGTTGATGAAAAATCCGCAATTCGCTTCGCTTGTTGAACGATACGCTCCATTTTCTGACTACGGTAAATAAGCTGTTCTGTTGAACGTTCCTTATTTTTGAAAAGATCAAGTTCTTTTTTATATTGTGCGGAGATTTTTTTCATTTCTTGTAATTCACTCTCTAATCGAGTCGTCTCTGTAATATCCCGCGACGCGATTACAATACGATTAATTTCCCGTTGTTCGTTAAAAATTGGATTCCCCACTGATAAAATTTTACGTTGATTTTTCGTTTCCTGAACAATTGAAACTTTTGTTTTCCTATTAAGTACTTGGCTTATAGCAGTTGGGCAATAACGTCCTTCTTTTTCTAATTCTAATAAACTTTTACCTATCCATTCATTCAAATTCGTATCCCATACCCCAGGAATCAGTCTCTCACTTGTACGAATTAACTCTCCTTTCCCATTAACAACTAATATTTCATCATAAATACTTGATAAAATAGCATTCAAATCTTTATTAAGCCCTTTAATATCTTCAATCTCTGTTGCCATTTCTTCTACTTTTGGTAAATCTTGAACGACAATGACAATACCTTCAACAGCCTGCTCAAAATTAATAATTGGGCAATAATCTACAAGTACAATCGCCTCATCGCCAATCTGAAGCTGATTTAATATCGTCTTTCCAGTATTAAAAACATAATGTAAATAGGATCGATTAAAAATTGCTTCAGCATCACAATTTTCTACAAACTCTTTATCTAATCTCATCATCTTCAACGATGCATCATTATAATTGACAATACGGTGCGAGTGATCCACCACAAAAATCCCCATTGGTATAGATGTCAAAATAATCTTTAACAAATCTATTGCCTGATTATCTTGCTTAAAAAGCTCAACAAGCATCTCTTCGCGACGCAAATATCCGATTATATCTCCCTTAACTCCTTGCACAAGTGCAAATGGCTCCCCAATAATTTGAAACAATACTTTTACAGATAGATGTTTGTCGACTTGACAAATGCTATCAAGTGAAGTGGCATATTGGCAAAGTTCTTCTACCGTTAAATGAGGGTTTTGTTGTACATCTTGTTGCAATGTATTCATATTAATATATGACTCTAACTTCCCTTGTCTTTTTAAAAATAAAAAGGGTTCTTTCATGTCCTTAATTGCTATTAGTTGTTGACGATCTAAATGATCAATATCAATTGTCACAAGTGGACGAAGTTTTTCTACATCAACTGCAAACATTGTAATTCCCCCTTTGTTTCTTTCATCATATCATTTTACAAAATATTTAGAAAACTAATAAGAAAAATGTGATAAATAAAAAGATGAAATCAACTATCTTTAAGTTGTTCAAGCCGATACAGACTTATATATTTGACCAAATTTTTGACAGATATAAAGAAAAAATCCTTAAGACTCATTTTTGTCTTAAGGATTTCTTTAGATGACCCCTACGAGATTCGAACTCGTGTTACCGCCGTGAAAGGGCGGTGTCTTAACCGCTTGACCAAGGGGCCATGGCTCCGAAGGCAGGACTCGAACCTGCGACCCTCTGATTAACAGTCAGATGCTGCTACCAACTGAGCTACTTCGGAATTACGTTATGGTGGGCCTAAATGGACTCGAACCATCGACCTCACGCTTATCAGGCGTGCGCTCTAACCAGCTGAGCTATAGGCCCATAATAATGGTGGAGGGGGGCAGATTCGAACTGCCGAACCCGAAGGAGCGGATTTACAGTCCGCCGCGTTTAGCCTCTTCGCTACCCCTCCAAAAAATGATGCCGGCGAAAGGAGTCGAACCCTCGACCTACTGATTACAAGTCAGTTGCTCTACCAACTGAGCTACACCGGCATAATTACTATGGTGGGTCGGGACAGAATCGAACTGCCGACACTTAGAGCTTCAATCTAATGCTCTACCAACTGAGCTACCGACCCATAATAATTTTGAATTGTGATTTAAAAAAAATGGCGGTCCGGACGGGACTCGAACCCGCGACCTCCTGCGTGACAGGCAGGCATTCTAACCAGCTGAACTACCGGACCTTGTTATTTCTTTAATGGAGGAGGAAGAGGGATTCGAACCCCCGCGCGGTTTGACCCGCCTGTCGGTTTTCAAGACCGATCCCTTCAGCCAGACTTGGGTATTCCTCCGAAATAATATTTATATGGTGGAGCCTAGCGGGATCGAACCGCTGACCTCCTGCGTGCAAGGCAGGCGCTCTCCCAGCTGAGCTAAGGCCCCATATGTAAATTTGAAATGGTCGGGAAGACAGGATTCGAACCTGCGACCCCTTGGTCCCAAACCAAGTGCTCTACCAAGCTGAGCTACTTCCCGAATATGGTGCGCCCAGCAGAAGTCGAATCCACAACCTTCTGATCCGTAGTCAGACGCTCTATCCAGTTGAGCTATGGGCGCATATTATCATAATATCATTTTATATTAATAAAATTCGCAAAAATGGAGCGGAAGACGGGGTTCGAACCCGCGACCCCCACCTTGGCAAGGTGATGTTCTACCACTGAACTACTTCCGCAAATACTTTAAAGATGCGGGTGAAGGGAGTCGAACCCCCACGCCTTGCGGCGCTAGATCCTAAGTCTAGTGCGTCTGCCAATTCCGCCACACCCGCATTATAAAATTAAATGATGAGTCATGCAGGATTCGAACCAGCGACCCTCTGATTAAAAGTCAGATGCTCTACCAACTGAGCTAATGACTCATTTAAGTAAAAAAATGGTGGAGGATGACGGGATCGAACCGCCGACCCCCTGCTTGTAAGGCAGGTGCTCTCCCAGCTGAGCTAATCCTCCATTTATATAGCCTAGCAACGTCCTACTCTCGCAGGGGGACAGCCCCCAACTACCATCGGCGCTAAAGAGCTTAACTTCTGTGTTCGGCATGGGAACAGGTGTGACCTCTTTGCCATCATTACTAGACTATTGAGATTGTTCTCTCAAAACTGGATAAACACTCATTGAAGTTCTTAAGAACTTTTGGTTAAGTCCTCGATCGATTAGTATTCGTCAGCTCCATGTGTCACCACACTTCCACCTCGAACCTATCTACCTTGTCGTCTTCAAGGGATCTTACTTACTTGCGTAATGGGAAATCTCATCTTGAGGGGGGCTTCATGCTTAGATGCTTTCAGCACTTATCCCGTCCACACATAGCTACCCAGCGATGCTCTTGGCAGAACAACTGGTACACCAGCGGTGTGTCCATCCCGGTCCTCTCGTACTAAGGACAGCTCCTCTCAAATTTCCTACGCCCACGACGGATAGGGACCGAACTGTCTCACGACGTTCTGAACCCAGCTCGCGTACCGCTTTAATGGGCGAACAGCCCAACCCTTGGGACCGACTACAGCCCCAGGATGCGATGAGCCGACATCGAGGTGCCAAACCTCCCCGTCGATGTGGACTCTTGGGGGAGATAAGCCTGTTATCCCCGGGGTAGCTTTTATCCGTTGAGCGATGGCCCTTCCATGCGGAACCACCGGATCACTAAGCCCGTCTTTCGACCCTGCTCGACTTGTAGGTCTCGCAGTCAAGCTCCCTTGTGCCTTTACACTCTGCGAATGATTTCCAACCATTCTGAGGGAACCTTTGGGCGCCTCCGTTACTCTTTAGGAGGCGACCGCCCCAGTCAAACTGTCCGCCTGACACTGTCTCCTACCCCGCTTAGGGGTACGGGTTAGAATTTCAATACAGCTGGGGTAGTATCCCAAGGACGCCTCCACCGAAGCTGGCGCTCCGGTCTCTCTGGCTCCTACCTATCCTGTACAAGCTGTACCAAAATTCAATATCAGGCTACAGTAAAGCTCCACGGGGTCTTTCCGTCCTGTCGCGGGTAACCTGCATCTTCACAGGTACTATAATTTCACCGAGTCTCTCGTTGAGACAGTGCCCAGATCGTTACGCCTTTCGTGCGGGTCGGAACTTACCCGACAAGGAATTTCGCTACCTTAGGACCGTTATAGTTACGGCCGCCGTTTACTGGGGCTTCGGTTCTCACCTTCGCTTGCGCTAAGCAATCCCCTTAACCTTCCAGCACCGGGCAGGCGTCAGCCCCTATACGTCACCTTACGGTTTTGCAGAGACCTGTGTTTTTGCTAAACAGTCGCCTGGGCCTATTCACTGCGGCTCTCTCGGGCTTGCACCCTACTAGAGCACCCCTTCTCCCGAAGTTACGGGGTCATTTTGCCGAGTTCCTTAACGAGAGTTCTCTCGCTCACCTTAGGATTCTCTCCTCGACTACCTGTGTCGGTTTGCGGTACGGGCACCTCCTACCTCGCTAGAGGCTTTTCTTGACAGTGTGAAATCAGGAACTTCGCTCATACGAGCTCGCCATCATAGCTCAACGTTATAGAGAGCGGATTTGCCTACTCTCACGTCTTACTATTTAGACGCACATAACCAACAGTGCGCTTACCCTATCCTACTGTGTCCCCCCATTACTCAAATGGTAGGGAGGTGGTACAGGAATATCAACCTGTTATCCATCGCCTACGCCTGTCGGCCTCGGCTTAGGTCCCGACTAACCCTGAGAGGACGAGCCTTCCTCAGGAAACCTTAGTCATTCGGTGGATGGGATTCTCACCCATCTTTCGCTACTCATACCGGCATTCTCACTTCTAAGCGCTCCACCAGTCCTTCCGGTCTGACTTCACAGCACTTAGAACGCTCTCCTACCACAGACATCGTAGATGTCTATCCACAGCTTCGGTGAATTGTTTAGCCCCGATACATTTTCGGCGCAGCGTCACTCGACCAGTGAGCTATTACGCACTCTTTAAATGGTGGCTGCTTCTGAGCCAACATCCTGGTTGTCTAAGCAACGTCACATCCTTTTCCACTTAACAATTACTTTGGGACCTTAGCTGGTGGTCTGGGCTGTTTCCCTTTTGACTACGGATCTTATCACTCGCAGTCTGACTCCCGTGCATAAATCACTGGCATTCGGAGTTTGTCTGAATTCGGTAATCCGGGATGGACCCCTAGTCCAAACAGTGCTCTACCTCCAGGATTCTCTATCACGAGGCTAGCCCTAAAGCTATTTCGGAGAGAACCAGCTATCTCCAAGTTCGATTGGAATTTCTCCGCTACCCACACCTCATCCCCGCACTTTTCAACGTGCGTGGGTTCGGGCCTCCAGTAAGTGTTACCTTACCTTCACCCTGGACATGGGTAGATCACCTGGTTTCGGGTCTACGACCACATACTCATTCGCCCTATTCAGACTCGCTTTCGCTACGGCTCCGTCTTTTCAACTTAACCTTGCATGTAATCGTAACTCGCCGGTTCATTCTACAAAAGGCACGCTATCACCCATTAACGGGCTCTAACTACTTGTAGGCACATGGTTTCAGGATCTCTTTCACTCCCCTCCCGGGGTGCTTTTCACCTTTCCCTCACGGTACTGGTTCACTATCGGTCACTAGAGAGTATTTAGCCTTAGGAGATGGTCCTCCCAGATTCCGACGGAATTTCACGTGTTCCGCCGTACTCAGGATCCACTCTGGAGGGAATGAACTTTTGACTACAGGACTGTTACCTTCTTCGGTAGGTCTTTCCAAACCGCTTCGTCTAATTCATTCCTTTGTAACTCCGTATAGAGTGTCCTACAACCCCAAGAGGCAAGCCTCTTGGTTTGGGCTCTTCCCATTTCGCTCGCCGCTACTAAGGGAATCGAATTTTCTTTCTCTTCCTTCAGGTACTTAGATGTTTCAGTTCCCTGAGTCTGCCATCATGACGCTATGTATTCACGTCAAGATACTGTCCCATTACGAACAGTGGGTTCCCCCATTCGGAAATCTCCGGATCATAGCTTACTTACAGCTCCCCGAAGCATATCGGTGTTAGTGCCGTCCTTCATCGGCTTCTAGTGCCAAGGCATCCGCCATGCGCCCTTAATAACTTAACCTTCAGTTTTCAATACACATCGCATTACGTCGTCAATTTCACTCGTTCAAATCCTCATGCACCAAAGTGCACTCCGGTTTTCACTCACTCATTTCCTAGTACTACTCGTGTCTTGAAACCTTTTACAACTTTCAAGTTATTAAGCCTAAAAAATTTAAAACTTAATATAAAAAAATGTGTTACTTAAGAATTTCTTCAATGTCGTTTTATCCAGTTTTCAAAGAACAAGTTTTGAAAGCGATGAGCCTTCAAAACTGAACAGCAACCGTTAATCTTACAGACCCAAGGTCTGTATTCCGAAATATTCCTTAGAAAGGAGGTGATCCAGCCGCACCTTCCGATACGGCTACCTTGTTACGACTTCACCCCAATCATCTATCCCACCTTCGGCGGCTGGCTCCAAAAGGTTACCTCACCGACTTCGGGTGTTACAAACTCTCGTGGTGTGACGGGCGGTGTGTACAAGGCCCGGGAACGTATTCACCGCGGCATGCTGATCCGCGATTACTAGCGATTCCGGCTTCATGTAGGCGAGTTGCAGCCTACAATCCGAACTGAGAACGGTTTTATGAGATTAGCGTGCTCTCGCGAGTTAGCGACTCTTTGTACCGTCCATTGTAGCACGTGTGTAGCCCAGGTCATAAGGGGCATGATGATTTGACGTCATCCCCACCTTCCTCCGGTTTGTCACCGGCAGTCACCTTAGAGTGCCCAACTAAATGATGGCAACTAAGATTAAGGGTTGCGCTCGTTGCGGGACTTAACCCAACATCTCACGACACGAGCTGACGACAACCATGCACCACCTGTCACCAATGTCCCCGAAGGGAAAACTCTATCTCTAGAGTGGTCACTGGGATGTCAAGACCTGGTAAGGTTCTTCGCGTTGCTTCGAATTAAACCACATGCTCCACCGCTTGTGCGGGCCCCCGTCAATTCCTTTGAGTTTCAACCTTGCGGTCGTACTCCCCAGGCGGAGTGCTTAATGCGTTAGCTGCAGCACTAAGGGGCGGAAACCCCCTAACACTTAGCACTCATCGTTTACGGCATGGACTACCAGGGTATCTAATCCTGTTTGCTCCCCATGCTTTCGCGCCTCAGCGTCAGTTGCAGACCAGAAAGTCGCCTTCGCCACTGGTGTTCCTCCAAATCTCTACGCATTTCACCGCTACACTTGGAATTCCACTTTCCTCTTCTGCACTCAAGTCTCCCAGTTTCCAATGACCCTCCACGGTTAAGCCGTGGGCTTTCACATCAGACTTAAGAAACCGCCTGCGCGCGCTTTACGCCCAATAAATCCGGACAACGCTTGCCACCTACGTATTACCGCGGCTGCTGGCACGTAGTTAGCCGTGGCTTTCTAATAAGGTACCGTCAAGGTACGTTCATTTCCTAACGTACTTGTTCTTCCCTTACAACAGAGTTTTACGATCCGAAAACCTTCATCACTCACGCGGCGTTGCTCCATCAGACTTTCGTCCATTGTGGAAGATTCCCTACTGCTGCCTCCCGTAGGAGTTTGGGCCGTGTCTCAGTCCCAATGTGGCCGATCACCCTCTCAGGTCGGCTATGCATCGTCGCCTTGGTAGGCCGTTACCCCACCAACTAGCTAATGCACCGCGGGCCCATCCTGTAGTGACGCCCGAAAGCGCCTTTCAACATTTCACCATGAGGTGAAATGGATTATCCGGTATTAGCTCCGGTTTCCCGAAGTTATCCCAGTCTACAGGGCAGGTTGCCCACGTGTTACTCACCCGTCCGCCGCTAAATCAGAGGAGCAAGCTCCTCGTCATTCGCTCGACTTGCATGTATTAGGCACGCCGCCAGCGTTCGTCCTGAGCCAGGATCAAACTCTCCATAAAAATAAAGTTTGAAAGCTCATTTGCTTTGCTAGCGTTATCTATTGATAACAATTTGTCCTTGTCACTAACAGAAGTTAGTGATCAAAGTTTATTGATTAACGTTTGCTTGTTCAGTTTTCAAGGTTCATATTTAACGTCGTCTATTTTAGCGACTTTTTTATTATATCAAATCTCAAAAGCTATGTCAATAACTTTTTTTAACTTAATATTTTTTACTCATTTTTCGCTGTATCTCTTAGCGACTTAAATAATATATCATGCTATTTTATTTGAGTCAATATATTTTTATTATATTTTATAAATTTATGAGTTTTTTCTGTTATTGATAAAAAACTTATCACAGCAAATTTTTTATCTATGTTGATAGAGGTATTCAAGTATCACTATCGTATTAGCTAACCATATACTATAAATAAAATGATTTACTTCAACTTTATAATAAGAAAATCTGTATAAAAGTTTTTACACAGTTCAAATTCACTTCTTACCTCCTTTAAGCAAATAGTAACTGTTGATTTTTTAAAACCTGTCATTACTTCTACTTCTTTGTTTTCAAAAATATTCGTTAAATTAAGAAGGCTGTAACTGAATTTCCTTTGCTCAAAGACCACCGCCTTTTACCAATAAATTGTCTTAAAATTGATACTGTCAAATACCAAGGCCTAACTTTTATAATGAATAACCGTAAAACAGATAGCTTAATCTTGGAGATTTTCCGAAACGCTACTAATATTGCGATTTTATTTTGTGCTATTAAGTATTCTATTTTCTAATATTATAAATGTCTAAATAGAAATCCTTAAAAAAGAAAATGTAAGCTTTTGAACCTACAAATAAAACTTATTCAATGGATATTGGGCTTTTGACATTGAATTATCACCCAATAATACATATGGATAGTAAGAACAAAAAAAAGGAGGCTAAGAGTAATGAACAAAGAGTTATTAGGTTCTTTAGTGAATCAAGTCATTAAAGTAGATAGGGGAGGCCCAGAAAACAATATTGGCATGTTGTTAGGCGCTGGAGAAGATCACATTACAATACTTACAGAAAACGATGGCATTATATACTATAAAACACAACATATCAAAAGCTTAACACATGATTCAAAAGGCGGATTGGAATTTAACACTGTAATTCCTGAAAATTTTGAGTATGTAAAAGGGGAGGATTTTAAAAGTGTTCTAGGTTCCCTACGCTATCAATGGGTACAAATCAATCGTGGCGGCCCTGAAAAATTGGAAGGCGTTCTAGATTCAGTTACTGATGATTATTTAACAATCATCTTGAACGAGGAAGTCATTCGAGTTTCTACGTTCCATATTCGAAGTATTAGCTATGGACTTAAAATTGAAAAAGAAGCGGCAGAAGATGTAACAGAAAAAGAAAGTAATGAGAAAAAACAATAGAATTTCACTGATCTAAATACCTTGAAAAAAAGCACAATGTAAATTAAAGCAATAGTAAATAACTAAAAAATAACTTATGAAAGGGGCCCCCTAATTGATGGAGGGTAACTTTGAAAAATCAATAGGGGGTCTTGTAGGTTCGAAAATTGGTTTTTATCTCAACGATAACCAATTTATCGAAGGCGTTTTATTAAACGTTAAGCGAGATCACCTAATTGTAAAGGTGAATCAGAGTGTTATTTATTTTGCGCTCAATCAAATTCATGCATGTTCAAAAAATGCTAAAGACTTTCGAGTATCATCTAACGTAGTTCCCTACCTAAACCGTAATAATTTAACAGATATATTGAATGACTTGAAATATAATTGGGTCACTATTAATTGCATGAGTAACCAAACATTTGCTGGATTGTTAAGTAGGATTTGCGAAGACCATATTATATTAGTTAACAATACAGAACAACTCTTTGTACAAAAATCTTATATTTCTAATATCTATAAAGGTATTTACGAAAATATTGAACAAAATCAAAAGAATAATGTTATAAAAGATACTATCCAATCATTATCTCCAGAAGACGAATCAAATCAACTCCTTGAACATGAATCTATTCTTCCTTCTACATCTGAGTCTACCTTATCTTCTGAAGTTGACTCTATTCTGACTTCTACACCTGAGCCTACCCTATCTTCTGAAACTGATCTTATTCTTCCTTCTACATCCGAATCTACCTTATCCTCTGAAACTAATCCTGTTACTACATTACCTGATTCTGTCCAACTTCCTATACCCAACAAAACTGTTCAATTTAATGAATTTGATTCAAGGAATGAAAGTACTCACCATCTAGTAGAACCAACTAAAAACGAACAAAAAAACAAAAATAAGATGTCTGCACAAGAATACTTCAATGCTATTAAAAGAAAAAATTATAACGATGAAACAAATCACCTAGATATCCAGAACTCCAACGAAGCAGGATCAACAACCCAAAATACTTACGTTCATTCATCAAATGTTGAAGAATACGATAATGAATCAAATAATTTAACAAAAGAAGATCTAAATACTTTTATAATGAACAGAAATAGAAAAATTAGAAAAAGAAAATTTAAGCTAACCAAATCTAACGTATATCAAAAAGGAAAGAAAGATATTACGTTTTCAATCGCTTCTTTAACTGATAAAAAACTTTTAGATAAACCAAACATGTTAAATGAAGATTACGAAGTTTTTTATGATAATCCGAATTCTAGTAATCACTATACTGATCCATTATTTTCTAACTCCTTCGATCTTTCAACACAAAAAGTACTCAAAGAAGGCGATATTGATGAAAATTTACATCATTCAACTAACAATTTAGACTATAAACAATCATCATCTAATTGCCACATTGTAAATAAAACCAGTTCAAAAGAAGAAAAGATTGTTTTAGAAAAACAATACTATGCACTAATGAAACATGCTGAAAAAATGTATCTGCAATTAAAGAATGCTCGTTTAAAGAAAGAACATTAGAGGAAATCACATGAACAAAACAATCTCATTTCTTTAATAGTTTACTTTATATTGATGATTCAATTATTGGTTTAGTTAGCTTAAATCTTTATGTAGAAAAATTTATTAAAAAGGATGGTGACATGAATAAATTACTACAAAAATTCAGCAATGAAATAGTAGAGCTTGAGATATCCGGAGGGAAATTTCTTAAAGGTACTATGATCGATATCGGCAGTGAAATAGTTGTTTTATTTAATGGAAGTGATTATCTATACGTTCCTATTGAACATATTCAACATTTATCCCTAAATAATGATAATGGGGATGAAATCGATAAACCTTCAGAACCTCCAACTATTATTTCGAACAAAGAGAAGGAAGATTTAACCCTGACTCAGGTTCTTACCCAAGCACAAGGAATGTATACAGAAATTTATGTAACAGGTAAAACTTCATTGCATGGATATATCTCGAACATTATGAATAATTACATCGTATTTCAATCACCTATCTATAAAACCATGTTTATTGCATTAAAACATTTAAAATGGCTTATTCCTTATTCTTTTAATCAAAAGCCTTACGAATTGGCAGATCAAACCTTTTCTATTCAACCTTATAATGAACCATTATCGAACAACTTAGAAATTCAAGTTGAGCATATGAAAAATGAACTGGTTGTCATTAATATTGGAGAGAAAAGCAATTATATTGGAAAAATAATTGCGATCGAAGGGGAAATTGTAGAAATAAAAACTGCCAGAACAAATTCTGTTTATCTTAATCTAAATCATTTTAAAACAATTCATTTGGTATGATACCTATATATCCTAAATCAATTTGAAATTATTTATTCAATTTATAAATTACCTGCAACCTTCACTTTTAAAGGGAGGGTTGCAAAGGTAATTATTGCCCTATAGGTTCAATTCATCGTTACTGTCTATCAATACGCAGGTTTTCCCTTTCAACTTATCTACCTTTCTGATCTCCCTATTGCTACTTGTGTATAACTAATTATTTCATCAATACATATCCACAATTTAATCTTCCATAAAGAATTTCTTTCGTTCCGTGGATATCCATTCCTCTAGGTTATCTCCACTTTTCCTAACTAAGCGGTTAACCAATACATCATGCCAAACGTAATCTTCCAATAAATAAATATGAACGGGATCATCTGTATAAAAAGCCAATTCACGATCATCTAATGATGACCCGTATATCATTTCCTTTGCATCAATGGATAAAATAAACCACCTCTTACTTGTTGGTGCTTCTGTAAAATGAGTGATTCGATGTAGATCTACCCCTTTTACAGGTTCATTTACATGTAGTGTAATTCCTTGAATTTGGATATTTTCATCTACTTCATCTAAATCTTTTCTTAACTCTTCATACATATCATCCCACATCGAAATGATAATTCTTTTTTGGGCTTTTTTAATAAGTGATTTGCAATAGCTAGCAATCGTCGTTTTCTCTTTTAATGTAAGAACACGGTTGTCTGGCTTTTCTTCTGTTGTTTCTAGTTCTTTAAGCTTTTTGCTCAAACTTTGATAATTTGTTTCCCAAGTGGATTGTGCCTTTTCTAGAAAGACGTCTACTGGTAGTGGTGAATACACAGCCCCATCGTTTTTTTCCTCTTTTAAGACAATTCCCTTCTCAATTAGGTTTTTCAAAGTATCGTAGATTCGTGCTCTCGGTATACCAGAGTCTTTACTTACTTGATATGCTGTTACAGCCCCCAATTTGACCAAAGCAACATAGGATTTTGCCTCGTATTCAGTGAATCCCATTGCCTTTAGCTGCTTCACTAAGCTCTCCATACTGCATTCCTCCATTTTTTCTTATCTTCATCTTACCAAATCTATTTGTAACTATTTACAATAAAAAAGATTTTAGTTACTATCTTAGTAGTTACTATACAGGAAGGTTGATTTGATGTCATTTGACGTAGATATTAATTTTTCACTTTTATTAATTCTTGTAATTTTTGGTTTTTTAGCTGCATTTATTGATTCTGTTGTCGGTGGTGGTGGATTAATTGGATTACCAGCCTTGTTATTTGTAGGTCTTTCACCTGCTGCAGCCGTTGCAACGAATAAACTTGCAGGGACAATGGGGTCTCTAACGAGTACAATAACTTTTTACCGTTCTGGCAAGATGGATTTCAAATCTGTTGCAAAATTTTTCCCATTAGTTCTTATTGGATCAGGTATCGGTGCATGGATTGTCCATTTGATGAATCCAGAGATATTAAAACCACTTATGCTGATTATGCTTGCTGGGGTTGCTGTGTATACCATTTTCAAAAAAGATTGGGGTAGCGTTTCCACTTATAAAAGATTATCGCCAGCTAAACTTGCTTTATTTATAGTAGTCATTTTTGTCATTGGATTTTATGATGGTTTCTTAGGACCCGGGACTGGGTCGTTTCTCATTTTCGCCTTTTTAATGGTAGGTTTTGATTTTCTTAGGGCAGCAGGTAATGCTCGATTTCTAAACTTCGGAAGTAATATTGCTGCATTACTAATGTTCATGTCTTTAGGACAAATACACTATGCATATGGAATACCAATGGGCATTGCACAAATTTTCGGTGCCATTGTCGGTTCAAAATTTGCACTAAAACAAGGGACAGGTTATGTCCGAGTATTATTTATCATGGTGACATGCTCATTATTAGCAAAAAATATTTATGATTATTTCTTTAAGTAAGCTGTTAAATTATCTTCCTTAAAATAGGCCGTATATCTTTAACGGTCTATTTTTTTGCTTTAAAATATCATTGATTATTCAAAATCTGTAAACTAAATAGGAGGAATAATCTAAACAAAACCTTTTCTAAATGATACTATTCTAGTATTCGCTACAATTAAACAGAATTATCATATACGATACCTCAAAAGAGATCCATCAAAAATTCTATTAAAGTTGTTTTACAAATAATAGTTCGATCCTGTGTTAATTTGTGCAACGACTTACTTCAGAAAATTTTAAATCATAAGCGGCATGCTTATTTTAATATAAAGTGAAAAAGCTCGCTCATAATGAAACCAAAAGAATTTAGATATGGAAATGTAGTTAGATGAGGAAAATACGATTCAGGAGGATGCTTTAATGAAGGATTTTAGTCAAGCTATTTTGGATTCTCTTTTAGACAATATCGCAGTAATTAATAATAATGGGATTATCATTGCAGTAAATAAATCTTGGATTGACTTTTCTAAAGAAAATAACGGCAATACTTCTAATGGATACATAGGGACTAATTATTTAAATGTTTGTCCGGAAGAGATAAAAGAGGGAATTAGATGTGTTTTAAACGGGGAAAAAACACAATTCACATTTGAATATCCTTGTCATACTGAACAAGAATTACGTTGGTTTCTGCTAAGGGTTACTCCTATTAGAACTGAAAATTGTATTAACTATGGGGCAGTAATTTCCCATGTTAATATTACTGAACGTAAACTGGCCGAACTGAAATTAGCTCATAAAGAAGAACGATATAGGCTAATTACTGAAAATTCAACAGACTTTATTTCAATACATACACTAGACGGCGTTTTTACCTATGCTTCACCGATATGTAAACTACTATTAGGATATAATCCGTCCGAGTTAATCGGCCAATCTGCTAGTGACTTTTTTCATCCTGAAGATTTAGGGAAATTCAAGCAATTTCACAGTTTATCATTTAAGAAAAAGGAGATTCAAACCATTACTTACCGAATACGTTGTAAAAACAATCGTTATATCTGGTTTGAAACTAAATATCAATTTCTATCATCCTCAACTAAAAATAATAAAGAGATTATTTGTATATCCCGTGATATTACTCAGCAACAACTAAAGATAAAGCAAATTTCAAAAGAGAAAAAATTATTACAAAAAGCAATATTTCTAGATGAACTAACAGGTGTCCACAATCGGAGGCTATTTAATAAATTATTGAATACGCAATTTAAAGAATACTATGAGTCTAATAATGACTTTTCTCTATTAATGATTGATATTGATTATTTTAAACAATACAACGATACTTACGGACATTTAGAAGGTGATAAATGTCTCACTTTAGTAGCAACTACCTTAAAGGAACATGTAAGAGAGAAGGATATTGTTTGTAGAGTTGGTGGAGAAGAATTTTGCGTTATTTTACCAAAAACCAATAAAAAAGACGCTATTACGTTAGCAAATACACTTCGTCAAACAGTAGAACAGTTAAATATCTCCCATGTTTCCTCCACTATCAGTCCTTTTATTACAATCAGTATAGGAGTTGCAACAATTTCCAAAAACAAATTCACCAAGATTAGTGGAAAGGAATTATTTTCTCAGGCAGATCAAGCACTATATAAAGCTAAGAAAAGTGGAAAAAATAAAGTTATATTCTATGATTGTTTTTATGTTTAAATTAAAACTAATGGGGGGATAAAGATGACATGTAAGAATTGCTTAATCTTGGAGTTACAGTTTGAAATTCTATTAAGTGGGCACAAAAACATTTCAATGACGGACACAATATTTAACCACTTTACTAGAAGAAATTTAATAATAAAAATTAAAGACAATCATCTATTTATCAATGAATCCGGCGTAAGAGAATTTTTGGATTTCTGTAAAGATTATATGGATGAAGAAAATGTGTTTTTCCGCTTAGAGAATGCGGAGTGGAGACCGATTGACGATATTCAAAACATAATCGATATGCAATGGATTGATGAAGTCATTAGAAAGAAATCTGTTATTAGTTATTCTCAACCAATTGTAGATATAAATGAAGAAATTTACGCATATGAAGTATTATCTAGATTTACAAGAGAAGATGGATCTCTTATTTATCCAAATGAGGTTTTTACTGCTGCAAGAAACCGTGGTCGCTTATATGCATTAGATCGAATATGTAGGATGTCAGCAGTTAAATATTCAGCGAGCTTAAAGAAAAAAACATTTATTAATTTTATTCCGACATCTATTTACTCACCTGAGTATTGCTTAAAATCAACGGTCCAACTCACAAACCAATTAGGAATTGACCCTACCCAATTTGTATTTGAAGTAGTAGAATCCGACAAAGTTGATGATATAGATCATTTAAAAAGAATTTTAAATTACTATAATGAAAAGGGATTCCAGTATGCTTTAGATGATGTCGGGGAAGGATATAGCACATTAGACATGCTTACCGATTTAAAGCCTCATTATATGAAATTAGACATTAAGTATGTACAAAATGTGAGTATGGATCGTAAAAAACAAGAAATTTCTAAGTCTTTTTTAAAAAAAGCATTAGAATTAGGAGCTATCCCACTTGCTGAGGGGATTGAAAGTAGAGAAGATTTTGATTGGTTAAAGCAAAATGGCTATCAGCTTTTTCAGGGGTACTTATTTGGGAAACCTAGTATAATTCCTCAGTTATAAAAGTATTAAGAATATCATGGGTGAAAATCTGAAATATTCATCCATGATATTTTTGATAGGAAAAATTATTATTTATTAATCCCTTTTTTAGTGATCATTAAGAAACTCTAATCACTTCATTAAATACTCACTAAGCATCTGTATATCTTGAACAATATGCATAGCTTCTTCCATTTTCAATTCTTCTTGGCTACCATAACCGTAACATACGCCAATGCTCGAAATCCCCTCTTTTTTTGCACCTATCATGTCATATTTGCGATCACCAATCATAACTACTTTTTCTTTAGGTGGGAAGGATAACTGTTTTAATGCTTCTTGAATGACTTCATTTTTAGCTGAACGTGTACCATCTAAATTACTCCCCACTACTACATCAAAATACTGTTTTAAGTTGAAGTGGTTTAATATTTCTTCAGCAAAAATAGTCGGCTTTGATGTAGCCAAAGCTAATTTGGCACCTTTCTTCTTCAATTCAGAGAGTAATGCTTCTATTCCAGAGTAGACTTTATTTTCATACAAACCAACTTGCTGAAATCTTTCACGATAATACTCAATTGCTTTTTCTGCTTTGTCATGATCAAAACCACAAACTTCACAAAATGATTCCATTAATGGTGGTCCTATAAATATTCTAAAGTTTGTTCATCTAAACTTGTTGCATTTAGTTTCTCTAATGCATAAGCTATACTTCTTGTAATACCCTCTTTTGGATCTGTTAATGTACCATCCAAATCAAATAATATGTACTCAAAGCGAATATCTAATCCCTCCGTTAAAATCATACTGTATGTCTTTCCTTTTAATTGTACATAAAATACTAAATACAGTGAACCAGTTTAAGGGCGAATAGACAGAAGTGCATCCAAGCAAATAAAAAACTGTAGATACTTTTGAAAAAGCGTACTACAGCTAAAAGGCATTCTATTATTTACGTCTACTTCTAATATAGCGAATAACAAATAGCAAAAAGAGGATACCCAAAATGACAACAACAACATTAGAGTATGTATCCATATAGCCAGCTATAGTACCCCATGAGGAACCTACAGTAGCTCCCACATTAACTAAAATACTATTCCAGATTAATGAACCAATTGTTGTAAATAATAAGAATACCCCAAAGTTCATGTGTGCCATGCCAGCCGGTATAGAAATTAAACTTCTAACTAATGGAACAAGCCTTCCTATTAATACTGCCCAAACTCCGAACTTATGGAACCAAGCATCTGCTTTACGAATATCTTTCCGTGTTAATCGTAAAATATGGCCCCACTTATCCACAATTTTTTCAAGTCTATGGACATCAAGTAGTAATCCTATACCATAAAGAACAATCGCCCCAACTACTGAACCAATCGTAGAAAAAATAATAACGCCTACTATCGTTGCGTCTGAAGTAGTAGTAAGGAATCCGCTAAATGTCAAAATCACTTCAGATGGAATAGGTGGAAAAATATTTTCTAAAGCAATTAAGAGGAGAATGCCAATATATCCATAAGAATTCATCATTTCAATAATCCAATTTTCCAAATTAGTCCCCCTCTTAATTTAAATTCTAAATTCATCTACACTAAGAACGATAACTTCTTTCATATTGTTTTTCTTTATATCTTTGGAAAAACCAAATAGCAATTGTTAGCCATAAAGCACTTGCAAAATATCCTCCAACTATATCACTTGGATAATGTACTCCAAGGTAAATTCGGCTAATACCAATTATAAAAATGAATAGAATGCTTACTAAAATCAAAATAGTACGCCCCAATTGATCAGGTATATGTCTCCACAATAAAAATGCAACAATTCCATAAAAGGCAAACGCGCTCATTGCATGCCCACTAGGAAAACTATAACCTCCTGCTTCAATTAATCGATGGAAGTCTGGACGTGCTCGATGGAAAAAGTGCTTTAACATCTCATTAAATATGATTGTCCCTACAACTACTGTTCCAAATAACAGAAATTCTGCTCTATGCTTTAACACTATATATAAATAATACGATATGACAATAAATAGAACCATTACCGAAGGAAAAGAGCCCAAATATGTAAAAAACCTCATTATCAAAGTGAGGAATGGTGATTCAAGACCTTGTACAAAGGTAATAACTCTTTGGTCAAATTGTATAATTTTATGATTGCTTATAAGAATGGCTATATAGCTAAACCCTATAATCGAGATAAATGCTACTAAGAAAGCACTCCACAAATAGCCCTTTAATTTCATATAAATAATCCTTTCTTTTATTATTTTTAGGAAATTGCCCTTTTAGCACATCGGAGGTTTAGTGTTCAAAAATAAGTAGAAGTACTTTACTTCTACATTCTTTTCTACTTTTTACATTCTAAAATGAATTTATACTTTAAATTGATAGTAGACAATCTAAACAAAATAAAAAAAACGAGAAGAAAACTGTATGTTTTCTTCTCGCCTATGTATTTTGCCTAGCAACGTCCTACTCTCGCAGGGGGACAGCCCCCAACTACCATCGGCGCTAAAGAGCTTAACTTCTGTGTTCGGCATGGGAACAGGTGTGACCTCTTTGCCATCATTACTAGACCTTCGATTTACAATCTACTTCGCATTACTTCGTACTGCTCGTATCTTGAAAATCTCATCTATAGAAAGATTTGTTCTCTCAAAACTGGATAAACGTTATTGAAGTTCTTAAATCAACTTTTGGTTAAGTCCTCGATCGATTAGTATTCGTCAGCTCCATGTGTCAGCACACTTCCACCTCGAACCTATCTACCTTGTCGTCTTCAAGGGATCTTACTTACTTGCGTAATGGGAAATCTCATCTTGAGGGGGGCTTCATGCTTAGATGCTTTCAGCACTTATCCCGTCCACACATAGCTACCCAGCGATGCTCTTGGCAGAACAACTGGTACACCAGCGGTGTGTCCATCCCGGTCCTCTCGTACTAAGGACAGCTCCTCTCAAATTTCCTACGCCCACGACGGATAGGGACCGAACTGTCTCACGACGTTCTGAACCCAGCTCGCGTACCGCTTTAATGGGCGAACAGCCCAACCCTTGGGACCGACTACAGCCCCAGGATGCGATGAGCCGACATCGAGGTGCCAAACCTCCCCGTCGATGTGGACTCTTGGGGGAGATAAGCCTGTTATCCCCGGGGTAGCTTTTATCCGTTGAGCGATGGCCCTTCCATGCGGAACCACCGGATCACTAAGCCCGTCTTTCGACCCTGCTCGACTTGTAGGTCTCGCAGTCAAGCTCCCTTGTGCCTTTACACTCTGCGAATGATTTCCAACCATTCTGAGGGAACCTTTGGGCGCCTCCGTTACTCTTTAGGAGGCGACCGCCCCAGTCAAACTGTCCGCCTGACACTGTCTCCTACCCCGCTTAGGGGTACGGGTTAGAATTTCAATACAGCTGGGGTAGTATCCCAAGGACGCCTCCACCGAAGCTGGCGCTCCGGTCTCTCTGGCTCCTACCTATCCTGTACAAGCTGTACCAAAATTCAATATCAGGCTACAGTAAAGCTCCACGGGGTCTTTCCGTCCTGTCGCGGGTAACCTGCATCTTCACAGGTACTATAATTTCACCGAGTCTCTCGTTGAGACAGTGCCCAGATCGTTACGCCTTTCGTGCGGGTCGGAACTTACCCGACAAGGAATTTCGCTACCTTAGGACCGTTATAGTTACGGCCGCCGTTTACTGGGGCTTCGGTTCTCACCTTCGCTTGCGCTAAGCAATCCCCTTAACCTTCCAGCACCGGGCAGGCGTCAGCCCCTATACGTCACCTTACGGTTTTGCAGAGACCTGTGTTTTTGCTAAACAGTCGCCTGGGCCTATTCACTGCGGCTCTCTCGGGCTTGCACCCTACTAGAGCACCCCTTCTCCCGAAGTTACGGGGTCATTTTGCCGAGTTCCTTAACGAGAGTTCTCTCGCTCACCTTAGGATTCTCTCCTCGACTACCTGTGTCGGTTTGCGGTACGGGCACCTCCTACCTCGCTAGAGGCTTTTCTTGACAGTGTGAAATCAGGAACTTCGCTCATACGAGCTCGCCATCATAGCTCAACGTTATAGAGAGCGGATTTGCCTACTCTCACGTCTTACTATTTAGACGCACATAACCAACAGTGCGCTTACCCTATCCTACTGTGTCCCCCCATTACTCAAATGGTAGGGAGGTGGTACAGGAATATCAACCTGTTATCCATCGCCTACGCCTGTCGGCCTCGGCTTAGGTCCCGACTAACCCTGAGAGGACGAGCCTTCCTCAGGAAACCTTAGTCATTCGGTGGATGGGATTCTCACCCATCTTTCGCTACTCATACCGGCATTCTCACTTCTAAGCGCTCCACCAGTCCTTCCGGTCTGACTTCACAGCACTTAGAACGCTCTCCTACCACAGACATCGTAGATGTCTATCCACAGCTTCGGTGAATTGTTTAGCCCCGATACATTTTCGGCGCAGCGTCACTCGACCAGTGAGCTATTACGCACTCTTTAAATGGTGGCTGCTTCTGAGCCAACATCCTGGTTGTCTAAGCAACGTCACATCCTTTTCCACTTAACAATTACTTTGGGACCTTAGCTGGTGGTCTGGGCTGTTTCCCTTTTGACTACGGATCTTATCACTCGCAGTCTGACTCCCGTGCATAAATCACTGGCATTCGGAGTTTGTCTGAATTCGGTAATCCGGGATGGACCCCTAGTCCAAACAGTGCTCTACCTCCAGGATTCTCTATCACGAGGCTAGCCCTAAAGCTATTTCGGAGAGAACCAGCTATCTCCAAGTTCGATTGGAATTTCTCCGCTACCCACACCTCATCCCCGCACTTTTCAACGTGCGTGGGTTCGGGCCTCCAGTAAGTGTTACCTTACCTTCACCCTGGACATGGGTAGATCACCTGGTTTCGGGTCTACGACCACATACTCATTCGCCCTATTCAGACTCGCTTTCGCTACGGCTCCGTCTTTTCAACTTAACCTTGCATGTAATCGTAACTCGCCGGTTCATTCTACAAAAGGCACGCTATCACCCATTAACGGGCTCTAACTACTTGTAGGCACATGGTTTCAGGATCTCTTTCACTCCCCTCCCGGGGTGCTTTTCACCTTTCCCTCACGGTACTGGTTCACTATCGGTCACTAGAGAGTATTTAGCCTTAGGAGATGGTCCTCCCAGATTCCGACGGAATTTCACGTGTTCCGCCGTACTCAGGATCCACTCTGGAGGGAATGAACTTTTGACTACAGGACTGTTACCTTCTTCGGTAGGTCTTTCCAAACCGCTTCGTCTAATTCATTCCTTTGTAACTCCGTATAGAGTGTCCTACAACCCCAAGAGGCAAGCCTCTTGGTTTGGGCTCTTCCCATTTCGCTCGCCGCTACTAAGGGAATCGAATTTTCTTTCTCTTCCTTCAGGTACTTAGATGTTTCAGTTCCCTGAGTCTGCCATCATGACGCTATGTATTCACGTCAAGATACTGTCCCATTACGAACAGTGGGTTCCCCCATTCGGAAATCTCCGGATCATAGCTTACTTACAGCTCCCCGAAGCATATCGGTGTTAGTGCCGTCCTTCATCGGCTTCTAGTGCCAAGGCATCCGCCATGCGCCCTTAATAACTTAACCTTCAGTTTTCAATACACATCGCATTACGTCGTCAATTTCACTCGTTCAAATCCTCATGCACCAAAGTGCACTCCGGTTTTCACTCACTCATTTCCTAGTACTACTCGTGTCTTGAAACCTTTTACAACTTTCAAGTTATTAAGCCTAAAAAATTTAAAACTTAATATAAAAAAATGTGTTACTTAAGAATTTCTTCAATGTCGTTTTATCCAGTTTTCAAAGAACAAGTTTTGAAAGCGATGAGCCTTCAAAACTGAACAGCAACCGTTAATCTTACAGACCCAAGGTCTGTATTCCGAAATATTCCTTAGAAAGGAGGTGATCCAGCCGCACCTTCCGATACGGCTACCTTGTTACGACTTCACCCCAATCATCTATCCCACCTTCGGCGGCTGGCTCCAAAAGGTTACCTCACCGACTTCGGGTGTTACAAACTCTCGTGGTGTGACGGGCGGTGTGTACAAGGCCCGGGAACGTATTCACCGCGGCATGCTGATCCGCGATTACTAGCGATTCCGGCTTCATGTAGGCGAGTTGCAGCCTACAATCCGAACTGAGAACGGTTTTATGAGATTAGCGTGCTCTCGCGAGTTAGCGACTCTTTGTACCGTCCATTGTAGCACGTGTGTAGCCCAGGTCATAAGGGGCATGATGATTTGACGTCATCCCCACCTTCCTCCGGTTTGTCACCGGCAGTCACCTTAGAGTGCCCAACTAAATGATGGCAACTAAGATTAAGGGTTGCGCTCGTTGCGGGACTTAACCCAACATCTCACGACACGAGCTGACGACAACCATGCACCACCTGTCACCAATGTCCCCGAAGGGAAAACTCTATCTCTAGAGTGGTCACTGGGATGTCAAGACCTGGTAAGGTTCTTCGCGTTGCTTCGAATTAAACCACATGCTCCACCGCTTGTGCGGGCCCCCGTCAATTCCTTTGAGTTTCAACCTTGCGGTCGTACTCCCCAGGCGGAGTGCTTAATGCGTTAGCTGCAGCACTAAGGGGCGGAAACCCCCTAACACTTAGCACTCATCGTTTACGGCATGGACTACCAGGGTATCTAATCCTGTTTGCTCCCCATGCTTTCGCGCCTCAGCGTCAGTTGCAGACCAGAAAGTCGCCTTCGCCACTGGTGTTCCTCCAAATCTCTACGCATTTCACCGCTACACTTGGAATTCCACTTTCCTCTTCTGCACTCAAGTCTCCCAGTTTCCAATGACCCTCCACGGTTAAGCCGTGGGCTTTCACATCAGACTTAAGAAACCGCCTGCGCGCGCTTTACGCCCAATAAATCCGGACAACGCTTGCCACCTACGTATTACCGCGGCTGCTGGCACGTAGTTAGCCGTGGCTTTCTAATAAGGTACCGTCAAGGTACGTTCATTTCCTAACGTACTTGTTCTTCCCTTACAACAGAGTTTTACGATCCGAAAACCTTCATCACTCACGCGGCGTTGCTCCATCAGACTTTCGTCCATTGTGGAAGATTCCCTACTGCTGCCTCCCGTAGGAGTTTGGGCCGTGTCTCAGTCCCAATGTGGCCGATCACCCTCTCAGGTCGGCTATGCATCGTCGCCTTGGTAGGCCGTTACCCCACCAACTAGCTAATGCACCGCGGGCCCATCCTGTAGTGACGCCCGAAAGCGCCTTTCAACATTTCACCATGAGGTGAAATGGATTATCCGGTATTAGCTCCGGTTTCCCGAAGTTATCCCAGTCTACAGGGCAGGTTGCCCACGTGTTACTCACCCGTCCGCCGCTAAATCAGAGGAGCAAGCTCCTCGTCATTCGCTCGACTTGCATGTATTAGGCACGCCGCCAGCGTTCGTCCTGAGCCAGGATCAAACTCTCCATAAAAGTAAAGTTTGAAAGCTCATTTGCTTTGCTAGCGTTATCTATTGATAACAATTTGTCCTTGTCACTAACAGAAGTTAGTGATCAAAGTTTATTGATTAACGTTTGCTTGTTCAGTTTTCAAGGTTCATATAAATTCGCTCATTAGCGAACTTTTATACTATATCAAATCTCCGATTGCTTGTCAACAACTTTTTTAACGAAGATTTAATTTAATTCGCTATTTTTTAACAGCTCATCAATTATATCGCGTTATATTTATTTTGTCAACAAATATTTATCTTTTTTAAAAGATTAATATTATTTTGAATGCCGTGTTTTAGCGACTTGATTATATTATCATGTATTTATTTGAACGTCAACATTTTTCCCACCCTAAAATAATATTCTTTTCCGGTCTATAAGAGTTCCTATATATTTCTACTTTCTATAACTTTAACTAATCACCCCTCTCATTTAATCAGTATTTATGGAAGAATACATAATGCTACGAAAGGGTCGTCAGTTGTGCACTTTTTTATTAGCACAAAAAGGAAATTCCCATCTTAATAGAAAGAAATAAACTTATTTCATTATTAATAATAGAAAATTCCATTAAAGTAGATACAGAAAACAGACACTAGAAAAGAAAAACTACAGATACTCCCCTTAAGCAAGGATGTATCTGCAGTTTTTTTATCTATAAAATAATATGGTCAATATATAAAAACTTATTTTTCTCCGCTTAGTTCAACAAGAATTTTCGCTTGGGATTTATCATTTGTTAATGCTTCAAAGCCTTTTTCTACGATATCATCTAGTACAATTTGCGATGTCACAATACCTTGTGGCTTTAATTGGCCAGTACCCATTAAGTCTACAGTTTGTTGGAATGAAGTTGGTGTGTAAGCAATAGTGGAAGTAATTTTAACACCAGTGTTTGTTAAATGTAATGGATTCCATTCGATTGGGCGAGCAAAGATTGAAACAACAACCATTGTACCGCGTGCACGAGTAGAATCGATTGCTTGTTTGAATGTTGGAGCGACACCGGCAACTTCAAATGTAACATCTACCCCACCAGGCACAATTTCACGAACTGCTTCAGGGCCGTTTACTTTACCAGAGTTAATAATATGAGTAGCACCAAGTTCTTTTGCTTTTTCTAAACGAGTTTCTGATAGGTCAAGAACGATAATTTTACTTGCCCCTGCTGCTTTTGCTGCAATTGCTGTAAGTAATCCTATTGGGCCAGCTCCATATATTGCTACAGTATCACCAAAATGTAAGTCACCTTCTTTAACAGCTTGTACTGCTACGGCAGTAGGTTCTACTAGAGCACCATCTTGTAGTGTTAAAGTTTCTGGCAAGCGATATAAATTAGATTCTGGAGCATTTGCAAATGTTGTGAAGCCGCCATCACCATGTAAACCGATAAAGCTGAAACCATCATAACAATCAATATCTTCTGGTTTATTGCCATGTGTTAGTGTTGGGTTAACAACTACACGATCCCCTACTTTATATTTTTTTACGTCTTTACCAACTTTCTCAACTACACCAGCGAATTCATGACCCATGATTATTGGGGCCATTTCGCCTGTTAATTCATCCTCTTTTTCTACCGGCACAAATACAGGTCCTTCTTGATACTCATGTAAGTCACTACCACAAATACCTGCCCATGCAACACGAACAGTTACTTCATTGTCTTTTAAAGGCTTTAATTCTCTTTCTTCGACACGAATGTCCTTTTGTCCATACCATACTGCTGCTTTCATCGTTGAACCCTCCAAGAAAAATGATAATTTCTAACTTACTAAAAATTTTGAGGTAAATGAGCTCTTTTAAAAGTAGGTTTCCGGAAACATTTTTGAAAATTGTACTATATTATTCTACTTATTTTTTAGTACAGTTTTAGTATAGTTTACTTTTTTATAAAATGCACTTTATTAATCCTGAATATTCAAATATCGGTAATTAGTCTGAATATAAATAGATTAGTACTATATATAATAATATTTTTTGATGAAATCTAGATAATAAAATCAATAAAATACACAAAAAGTTATTCTAAAAAAATTACAATCAAATCGATTCCCATACGGATAAATTCACACAAACATTCTATCGTAATTAGAAGAATTCTGTTATATAGTAAGAAGAAAAAAATTGAAATTGTTATACTAAATCCAATAAAACGATTTAGTGCGCATTTTTATTTAGAATATCTTTGTTGTTCTGTCACACAAGTAAGTGAAAGGTACGAATTCTGCAGGCAAGAAAGAGCTATAAAATGGAGGTATGCACGTTGAACATAAATTGACCGCTAATAATAAAACGGATAAACTATCAACTGTGTCTATACACAAAGTTTATTAGAAAGCAAAGCACTTTTACTTCACATTATAAGTATTATTCTATTTCGAAAGCTCTATTGTAGCTAGATCAGCAAAAGTACAAAACATATATTAAACTTTAGGAGGTCAAATTATGCTAAACCGACTCGTCATTACAGGTTACAAGGCACATGAACTAGGTATCTTCAACGATACTCATCCAGGTATATCAATTATTAAAAAAGCTATACAGGATCGCCTTATTCCACTCATTAACGATGGACTTGAATGGATTATTTTAAGTGGTCAACTAGGTGTTGAAACATGGGCTGCTGAAATTGTAATGGATTTACAAATGGAATATCCAGAGTTAAAGTATGCCATTATGACTCCCTTTTTAGATCAAGAAAAAAACTGGAATGAAGCAAAGCAAGAAAAATATGAAATGATTTTAGCTCAAGCAGACTTTGTAACCAGCTTAACAAAACGACCATATGAAGCTCCTTGGCAATTCATCGAAAAAAATAAGTTCTTCCTAAAAAATTCCGATGGTATGTTAATTGTTTATGACGAAGAAAACGAAGGATCTCCAAAATATATAAAAAAACTGGCGGAACAATATGCAGAAAGATATGAGTATGAGATTTTTTTAATTAATGCTTACGATTTACAAGTAGTCGCAGAAGAAGAACAAATAAAAAACTGGGAGCAATCGTAAAGAAGATAATTTCTGTATTGAATTTCTTTTTCAATTCTCCTTATTTATTTTGTATAATTTGTTTAAACTTCATCTTTAAATTACCAATATACATCCGTTCATTATTCAGTATCAAAAGACATCATTTTCCCCTTTCATATCATTCTTATTTCCTTCCATTTAACTTATTTAAACTATTAAAATTGATAACCGACATCAAGACTAGGTTAAAATGTCTAAAAGCATAATCGGAATGTCAAATTATTATTAGATTGATGATAATAGCTTGTATTTCCATTAAATATCAGTGGAAAGAGTTTTGATTGATCCTCCTGTCAATGTTAGTTTTTAAATAAACGATTGAAAAATCCCTTTTTCTCTTTCTGTTTTATTTTTTCAAATTGTTCAAATTGTTTTTGCTTCAATTGTCGATAATGGTTATCCATTTTACTTTCTATGGTAGCTGCTTGTTGATTGACTTTTTCTAAAATTTGATCGATAAGCTGATCGCGCTCATCAATCTGTGTTTCAAACCTTAATAATTGGTGTTGTAATTCTTTATTTTCCTTTTTCAACTGTTCAAAATAAGACTGATGCGCTACTTGCATTTCATGTATTTCAACTAACATTTTTACGGTCTGTTCTGACCGTACTTCTGAAGGCATTACAGTATATGACGTTAAATTCTGATCGTTTTGACTGTCATTCTTAGTGTCAGTGAAAATAGCATCTATATCTATTCCTTTTGAACAGACAAATGATGCTGCATCATCTAAAGACATGTTCTTTCCTTTGTTCAAATAAATTACAGCTTGAAAAACTTTAATATCATCTTCACTATAGATTCTATGCCCTCTACTGTTCCGGGCAAATACATAGCCATGTTGTTCTAACAACTCATAATACCTTTTAAGATTTGATTCAGACAAACTTATTAAATCACGTAATTGTTTACCTCGTATATAACTTGTCATCGAATAACCCCCCTAACTGTCAGTTAACTTGCATTTTACCGTCAATTATAGGTATTTATTCGATAATCTTATATAAATTCCTTTGTAAAATAGCTATTTCTTTGTTAATCACTTGAAACAAAAAACAGGATAAACTCAACTGAATTTATCCCATGTGCGTTTTGCAATTATTTTATACTACTTGTTTTTCTTCTGTATTCCCCTTAGCAAAAGATTCTTTTTCCTTTAGACGCTCTGCTTTCCATCCCCAGTAGGTTGCTAATAATGGGCCTGAAATATTATGCCACACACTGAAAATTGCACTTGGTACTGCTGCTAACGGACTAAAGTGTGCTAATGCTAACGCTGCACCAAGACCTGAATTTTGCATCCCAACTTCAATAGAAACAGCCTTTTGATCCTCGTAGTTAAGCTTTAACACTTTTGCTACTAAGAATCCGATTAATAATCCGAGACCGTTATGTAAAATGACAACGGCGAAGATCAATAGACCTGTTTCAAGAATTTTATCTCGGCTTCCACTTACAACAGCAGCTACTATTGCTACAATTGCTACTACCGAAACAAGAGGCATCACACCATTTGCCACATCTGTTTTATTTTTAAAAATAAGTTTAACAATAATGCCTAAGAAAATTGGTATTAAAACGATTTTAACAACTGATAAGAACATAGCGCTTGCCGAAACATTTAACCATTCGCTTGCTAAGAAATAAATAATTGCTGGCGTTAATATTGGTGCTAGTAATGTTGTAATAGAAGTTATGGTCACAGATAGAGCTGTATTCCCCTTTGCAAGGAAAGTCATAACATTTGAAGCAGTACCACCTGGACAAGCTCCAACTAAAATGACACCAACTGCTACTTCAGGTGATAACTGAAGACCTTTAGCTAATAAGTATGCTACTGATGGCATGATGATAAACTGTGCTAAAACACCAACGATAACACCCTTAGGCTGCTTTAAAACTAATTTAAAATCTCCAAGTGATAATGTCATCCCCATGCCAAACATGACAATTCCCAGTAATAATGAAATATAAGGTCCAATCCAAGTAAATAGATTTGGTGCATATAATGCTAAACCAGCGGCTAACAATACCCAAAACGCAAACGTATTACCCGCGAATTTACCAACCCTTTCTAACATCTGCATGGTAACAACCTCCTTTAATATTTCCCCATTATAATACTAGCATTTTAAATTATCAAACTATTTTTTATTTTTAATATAATCGAAAAATATAATCAGTTACTCACAGAAAGAGTTAGATTGTATACAAATTTACGATACAATGCGAACTCTATATTCAATTTAAAATTCATAGCACTTATGGTTTGCTCCTTATTACTGTCATATTGAATAAATAAAAAAACCTCACCCTACACGGATGAGGTTTCAAATTATTACTTTTTAAGCATGTTTTTCAGTGAATTTAGCAGTTGATTCTTTCACTTCTTCATTTACTTGTACAGGTTCCATTTCAACTTGTTTATCTCTTCTCCATGGAATCATATTGAAGATAATATTTAAAACGATTGCTGTAACACTTCCTGCAACAATACCGTTACTTGTTAAGATGCGAACACTTTCAGGTAACACTTTGAAGATATCAGGAACAACTGTAACACCTAGACCCATACCAATTGAACAAGCAATAATCATGGCGTTGCCTTCAGATTCATGAATAGCGCTACCCAGCATTTTAATACCTTGAGAAACAACCATACCGAACATAGCAATCATTGCGCCACCCAGAACAGCAGTTGGAATAATCGTTGTAAGTGCAGCAACTTTAGGTAAAAAACCAAGCATTACAAGAAGAAGTCCTGTAATAAAGATAACTGCACGATTTTTTACACCAGTAAGTTGCATTAGACCAACGTTTTGAGAAAATGCAGTGTAAGGGAATGAGTTGAAAATACCACCAATAATTGAAGCCAAACCTTCTGATCGATAACCACGCGCAAGTGCTTTATCGTTTATTGGTGTCTTCGTCATATCACTTAATGCAAAATACGAACCAGTTGATTCTACTAGTGATACAAGTGCAACCAATGTCATTGTAACAATTGGCACAACGTGAAATTCTGGTGTTGCAAAGTAAAATGGTGTTACCAATTGACCCCATGCAGCTTCTTTAACTGGTGTGAAATCAACCTTTCCCATAAATGCTGCAGCAACTGTTCCTAATACTAAACCAATTAGAATAGCAATAGAACGAACAAAACCTTTCGTAAAACGGTATAACAAGATAATAGCGATTAATGTACCAAAAGCAAGTGAGATATTCGCTTCAGAACCAAAGTCTGGAGCCCCTTGTCCACCACCAGCATTATTAATGGCAACTGGAACTAATGTAATCCCGATAACAGTTACTACACTACCTGTAACAATTGGAGGGAAGAATTTTACGAGTTTACCGAAAAAGCCTGAAATAAGAACTACAATTATACCTGATGCGATGACCGCACCATAAATAGCACCTAAACCAAATCTTGTACCAATCCCAATAATCGGTGTTACTGCTGTAAATGTACATCCAAGAACTAGTGGTAATCCGATACCGAATACTTTTCCACGAGCAACTTGTAATAATGTAGCAATACCGCACATCATAATATCAATAGATACCAAATACGTTAACTGAGTGGAATTAAATTTTAATGCTCCACCAATGATTAATGGCACTAAAATTGCGCCTGCATACATCGCTAGTAAATGCTGAATTCCAAGTGTCGCCAGTTTTGCCTTGTTCATCTGATTAGTTGCCTCCTAAGCAAATTGTACTTTTCCGTTTTCTAATGAAGAAACAATAGCGAGAGAATCTACGCGGTAACCTTGTTCGCGTAATAATTGGCCACCAGGTTGGAAACCTTTTTCAATCACAATACCGATACCACTTGTAGTAGCACCTGATTGTTTTACAATATCAAGTAACCCCTTGGCAGCTTCTCCGTTTGCTAAGAAATCATCGATGATTAAAACAACATCATCATTATTTAAATAATCTTTTGATACAGAAATAGTATTGGATACTTTCTTCGTAAATGAATAAACATCTGCAGAATAGAAGTTATCTGTTAGCGTTACAGATTTACGTTTACGAGCAAAGACAACAGGGATTCCTAAAATAAGACCCGCCATAACTGCTGGTGCAATTCCTGATGATTCAATCGTAAGGATTTTTGTTAAACCTGCATCTTTATATCGATCTGCAAACTCTTTTCCGATTTCCTGCATAAGCTTTGGATCAATTTGATGATTTAAGAATGAATCTACTTTTAAAACGTCTTCTGATAAGACTTTACCTTCACTTACAATTTTGTCCTGAAGTGCTTTCAACCTTAGGATCTCCCTTCTTGATTTCATATTCTTCTTGTTTTTAGTTAGTGATCTAACAAAGCCTAAAATAAAAACTCGAAGAACTTGTACATCCAATCATCTATGAGTGGAGCAAAGTCCTTCGAGCTATATAGTCGAAAGAAATAGTAATGATGATTACTACGTGAGTAATCTAATTACTATATTATTGCTTCTCATAGTCAGATCATTTACGGTGATCTGGTAGAGACTCGCGAGCCATATTCTCGCTATTATATGAGTGAATGATATATTATTTTAGATTTGAGAATGTCACAATTATAGCATGCCATCGACAAATTTCAACAAAACATTAAAATATAAAACTATTCAGACAATTACAAAACCCGAATATTTTAAAATACAAATTAAATAATATAAGTATTTTACGAACATTCACAAGGCTTTTATGAAGAATTTATACTGTTTTCTAGTTAACCCAAGAAAAAAGCTAATCTATTCAGGCAACTCGCCTAAAATAGATTAGCTTTAAATTTAATCATGATTTGATGGATTCGATGTAAAATCTGCATCCTCTAAACGAACAATTTTGGTTCTATTTTTTAACTTGTAACCGAACCATAAAATTAAGAAAATTGGTACACCAATATAAGAAACTAACACTCCATACCAATCAATATGATCTCCAGTAAATGCGGTATAATTTTGCCCTAGTACGACAATCATACATAATACAAATGCAAAGATTGGACCAAATGGGAAAAATCTTGAGCGATATGGTAATTCAGATAAGTCATGACCTTGTGCAACGAATGCTTTGCGGAAACGATAATGACTTGCTGCAATCCCTAGCCATGCAATAAATCCACACATACCTGAAGCATTTAAAAGCCATGTATATACTGTACCTGTACCAAATAATGATGCTAAAAATGATAAACAAGCTACTAATACTGTTGCAACAAGTGCAGCTACTGGTACACCTCGTTTGTTCAATTTTTTAAAGATTTTAGGTGCTTTACCTTCCATCGCTAATTGCCATAATGTACGAGATGATGCGTATAAACCAGAGTTACCAGCTGAAAGAATAGCTGTTAAAATAACTGCATTCATAATAGATGCTGCAAATGCAACGCCAGCATGTTCAAACACTAATGTAAATGGACTGACTGTTACATCATCACTATTTGCTAAACGAGGATCTGTATATGGGATTAACAATCCAACTGCTAGAATTGCGAGAATATAGAATAACAAGATACGCCAGAAAATTTGATGAACCGCTTTTGGAATTGTCTTAGCAGGATTTTTTGTTTCACCTGCCGTAACGCCTAGTAATTCTGTTCCTTGGAATGAGAAACCTGCTGCTAGGAAAATACCCAATGTTGCAAAGAAACCACCATGGAAAGGAGCATCTCCTTTAAAGAAGTTTGTAAATCCAACTGGTGCTTTTCCCCCAAGAATTCCAAATATCATTAAGAAGCTGACAATTAAGAAGATGATAACTGTAGCGACTTTAATGAAAGCAAACCAATATTCGCTTTCTCCGAAACTATTAACAGATAAATAGTTTAACACAAAAATAATAACTAAAAACGCTGCACTCCAGATAAACGAAGGCGTATTCGGGAACCAATATTTCATAACGATAGAAACTGCTGAAATTTCTGCGGCAATGGTAATAGCCCAGTTATACCAATAGTTCCAACCTAGCGCAAATCCTAAAGCTGGGTCGATAAATTTAGATGCATACGTATTAAATGAACCAGAAACTGGCATATATGCAGCCATTTCTCCAAGACTTGTCATCAAGAAAAATACCATGATACCTATTAAACCATAAGCTAGTAATGCTCCACCAGGTCCAGCAGCAGCAACTGAGTTACCACTTGCTAATAGCAAACCTGTACCGATTGTTCCACCAAGTGAAATCATCGTAATATGACGACTTTTTAAACCTCTATTTAAGCTCTGTTTCTCTACAGAGCTTGTATTTTTTGTACTCATATGTCTCCTCTTTCCGATTTTCATTGCAAGAAAGGTCGGGTTGAAGTCAATCAAGATGCGGATCATAACACTAAGAGCATGTTACTATAAATAGTAGCTCTACCCATTCCGCTTTTAAAATTAAAAAAACCATCACAAGGATGCTTGAGATGGTATCTAGAATTCCCCATCAACCTTGATAAAGATAGCTCAACACGTCGTTTCAGGCGTGACAGTTCTGTACCTTTCGATAACAGCCCCAGCATTGATAATAAAAAGCTTACCAACACTTCGGCAATATTCCCTTTTTAATCGAGTCTATAATGCTTTTTCATCTCGTCGATTATACTTATGAATATCGCGACCTCTACCTCATCTATTGGATGAGGCATGCAATATATAGTTTTAATATGTACCCCATTATAATACAAGATATACCTGATAACAAGATAAAAAACACCTGGTATTTTAATACAATATAGTTTTGATTATCTTCATCTATTATTTTGTGTCTAAATATTGAAAATTACTATCTATTAATGATACGGTTGCTAAAGAAAATCAATTACAAAGGAGGTTAAGAGATTGACTTCACATCAATCAACAAAAGAAAGTAAAAAAATTACTTGGAACAGAAATTCTTGGATACTCGTACTCGGTATTATTTTCATTGCTGCCACATTACGATCTCCACTTACTTCAGTAGGCCCCATCATTTCTTATATAAAAGATGGTTTGGACATTTCAAATGTTCTAGCAGGATTTATAACAACCATTCCGTTATTAGCTTTTGCTATTGTATCACCATTCGCGCCGAAATTTTCAAGAATCTACGGTTTTGAAAAAACATTACTTTTTGCAATGGTTATTTTAACAGTAGGCATTTTCAGCCGTTCACTAGGAAATACATTCTTTCTATTATTAGGAACTGCACTAATTGGGATTGCAATTGCATTTGGTAATGTTTTACTACCAGCTCTTATTAAGTTAAAGTTCCCCTTACAAGTAGGCTTACTCACATCCATTTTCACTGTTGCAATGAATATTATGGCAAGTATAGCTGCTGGGATAAGCTACCCAATTGCCAACACTTCTTTTGGTTGGAAAGGTGCACTTGGTTGTTGGATTATTCTTGCTATCATCGCAATTATAATTTGGCTACCCCAGTTACGGCAAAAAGTAGAAATCAAAGAAAATCATAGTCATGCGAAGCTAAGTAAACCTATTTGGAAATACCCTTTAACTTGGGCGATTACGTTCGCAATGGGATTGCAATCTCTAATTTTCTATACAACAGCCGCTTGGATTCCAGCAATGTTAGAATCTCAAGGAATGAGCCCTAGTCAATCAGGGTGGATGTTCTCGATCATGCAATTTTCACAATTACCTATGACATTTCTTATTCCTATTTTGGCAGGGCGTAGATCAAATCAGCGCTCTCTTGTAGCAATGTTTGGTATATTCTACATTGTTGGCTTTGCCGGAATATTGATGAATTGGACTGCATTGACTATAGTTTGGATGATATTACTTGGACTTGCTGGTGGCGCATCATTTGGACTAGCGATGATGTTCTTTTCTTTACGTTCTCGTAATGCATTAGAAGCAGCCGAACTTTCAGGTACTGCTCAATCAATTGGCTACCTTCTTGCTGCGGCGGGACCAGTTCTTTACGGCTACATACATGATTTATGGAATAGTTGGCATGCCGCAAATATTCTATATGCCCTAACAGTTATTGGGTTACTCATTGCATCATGGATTTCAGCAAAAGATCGCTATGTAACGGCTGATAAGTAAAAAACTCGAGCGAATTTGAAGTCGCTCGAGTTTTTTTAATAAGGTATATTTTGATACGAATAATTAGGTGACTTTTTCGTATTATCATACGGCTTATGAAAGATATGTGTTGTAGCTGGTGATAATGGCGGTATCAGCCATGTCCAATTTCCTGTTACTTTACGATCTGCACTTTCTTCATTTGCTTCAAAACGTTTAAATTGTTGTGCAGCTGTATGATGATCGACAATACTCACACTATCCTCTTTAAAGGAATAAAGTACTGCTGTGTTAAGTTCTACTAGCGCACGGTCTTTCCATAAACTTGAATTTGAAGATGTGTTCAACCCCATTTTCTCCGCAACAACTGGTAGAAGGTTATAACGATATTCATCTGCTAAATTACGAGCCCCAATTTCAGTACCCATATACCACCCGTTAAAAGGAGCTGCCTCATATGTAATACCTCCTACCTCAAGTTTCATACTTGAGATCATTGGTACTGCATACCATTTCAAATGTAAATCAGTAAACCAAGTGAATTCAGGATGACGTAAAGGAACTTCTTTAATATACGCTTTTGGAATCTCAAAGAAACGAGGCTCTCTATTCTCTACTTGAATAACCAAAGGCAAAACATCAAATTGACCACCATTCCCTTGCCACCCTAACTTTATGCATTCTCTTGTAAATGTGAGGGAATCAGAGTCCCCTATTACAGAACCATCCCCTTGCTCATAGCCTGCATAACGAATAAGTTGATGATTCCAAATTCGGACTTTTTGCGGTTCAAAAACGGATATTGTAGGTCTTATCTTCCCATTATTTGTGGCGAACTCGATATGTTCTAAAAGCTTCTCGAAAATCATTTCTTCATCTGTTATAGCGCGTTGATCTTTTACTTGAAGTGATTGCCAAAACAATCTACCAATACATTTGTTACTATTTCGCCACGCTACTTTTGCTCCGTAAGCAAGTTCATCAGAAGTATGTGTATAATGTCCATACTCCATAATCTCCTTTTCAACTTCTTTAAGTCGTTTATCTAATTGATCTTTAGGCAATTTATTTTCCGTATAGTACAACTTTATAAAATCAACAGCCTCATTTAACATCGGCATAATATTACTAAAAACCTCCTATTAAAAACCAAGTACTTCTATCATAAATGAATTATTCTCACTAAAAAATATGTAGATTAAATACCAATTTATATCTTTATTTTTAGTAGTAAAATAAAAATACAGTTCATGAACTATAGGCTCTCAACCTTGAAAGGTTTTATACATGGAAAATGCAAAACTGTAAATAAACCCAAGGAATTCTCATTGCTTCTCGACACACTTTCCTGGATGCTAAATAAAAGGTTTTCGAATTCCTACTTTTACATATAGAAATACATCACCTGTTTACAGACTAAAAAAAATAAAATAAAAAGTATCGAAAGGAGTTCTCGATACCTTTTGTCACGAAAATAATAGATGATTTTTATACTTCCAATAAATTTAAGTGGATCTAATCCATAAGCGCTTATTGCAAAATAAGATATGAATTTCTACCTCTATCTTTTACCACATATAGAGCATGATCTGCATTGTTAATCACATTTTCAATTTCTTTCGAGCTGATACAAAATCCTGTGGAGGCACCAATACTGACTGTTATGATTTGAGAAACACTTGATTCTGAATGAAATATACTAAGTTTTGAAACCGCGTTTTCAATTTCCTTACAAAGATTTTCTACTCGTTCTACTGATATATCAGCTCCCGCAACTATGAATTCTTCTCCACCCCATCTGACCGTTATATAGCCATATTTATTTGCTATCAAGTCAACTGTTTTGGCTACTAGTTTTAATACTTCATCGCCATTTAAATGGCCATAATAGTCATTAAAATTTTTAAAATAATCAATATCGATTATAGCAGTCGTAAAGGAAATACCTTGTTTCTCGTTGTGCTCAAATAGGTTATTAATATACGCTTGAAAACCATGACGGTTTAAGACATTGGTCAATTCGTCATAGTGGGCTTGTTTCGCTAATTTTCTATTTGCAAATTGTAGCTGCTCTGCTAACAAAGCATTATTTTCTAATTCCTCACACCACTTTTGCTTTGTAAAATATAAATTCACAAATACATTGTAAACAATACGGGACAAGATAAATGATACAAATAATATAAGAAAGAACAGATATAATATGGCATAATAATTAGATTTGTAAGGCGAAATGAGTGCAAGACCTGTGCAAAATAGTATAGTAGCAAGTAAATTAATGATTATCATTTGCTTTGCAGAAGTATAAAATAATGCAGCGCAAAGAAACAAACAAATTGAGAGCATTAATATATGCTGATATCCTATCTGATCAATTAAAGAGACTCCTACTCCCCAAACAATTGAAAAGACTAAATAAATTAATACGATTTTTTCCCACTTTACAATTTCTCTCATAGCCCATTTGGATTCTTTCATTCGAGTATGAACAATATAAAAAAATGCACTATTAAATACACCCGATAAAGAATACAAAGTTAGATACGCTACAGAAAATACAGGTTGGAAATTCATAAAAAATACAGCATAGGTATTCAATAAGACAGCCCATATGATAACACCGATAAATATTTTCGATGTCAAAAGTATTCGAGACATATTTTCCAACAATCTCTCTTGTCGAAAATCCCAATTTTCTATGTGCTTGTTATCAAGCATATAATATAGTCACTCCAATCATTAAATCCCCAGCCCTCTACTATACATTTGCATTATATAATACGGAATTGCTTTCTATCTTAGATCAATCAAAGATCATACATAAAAAAGATAAATAGATATCCTTTATTATCAATATTTATAGTCATATTAACCCATTATCAATAAACAAATTCTAAACATACTTTTTAGGTTTTATGTATAAATACTACATAATTATAGAAAAGGCCCTAAATAATTAGGGCCTTTTCATAAATTTCCGTTCTTTTATTGTGTACAGTTCATCTGTTTCCCACAGACTTTAATTAAGCTAATCATTCGTAGAAGTATATTTTTTTTGCAAAATATAATACGATTCTTTTAATCGATAGGCTGAGTTTGGTGAATTCCAATTATCCCAGCTATATTGTTTAAATTTAGGAATCATTTTATTTTCTATTCTTGGAAATGAATCTAATAACTTTCCATGCTTATTCACATAAACAAGCCCTTCTTGGATTCCTGCTGTTTCGCTCACTGAATAATTATTCACCCACTTATGCTCCCCATAATTTTTTCATACTAGAGTCTGTATAAAAGTTGTGGAATACACATCCCTATTGTATTGTATTGTCCTTTTCAATAAAGAGTTATAGTCTTTACTATCAGGTTTCCATTTCCTTCTTTTAATTTATCTTTTTATTAGTAGGAATATAAAACTATCATTTAGTACATAACGAATAGGAAAGAATAAACCCGTAAATAAAAGCAAACCCTTTTAGGATTTGCTTTTACTGTTATTACGTATTTACTCTAAAGCTTTATTTGACCTATTTTCCCCGAATTCACTATTGTATAATACAGTATATTACTCCGAGTATATAAATTTATAACATGGAAATTTTTCACTATCTTCTTACCTTTACCCGTAAGCTTTACCTTGTATAAATAACCACCATTTGAGTAGTTACTGTAATAAATCCACTGACCAATTATTGCAAAATATGGAGCCCGATCATTGATTACTTTTGATATTTTTTTGGTGTTTTTTTTCATTTTATAAAGAATATCATTTTGTGTATTTGAATAGTAATAGTACCCATTTTTTTCAATCATATTATTCATAGTATGAAAATAATTATAATATTCACTAGTAGCAGCTGGATACGTACTTTGCGACCAGTAATGATCTTTTTCCAATTGTTTGTTCGTTAATAGGAAATAATTATAGTTTACTACCCCTTTTTTATTTGGCACGGGATCATCCCATGTAGTATCTACATAATAATATTTACCGTTTAATCTTACTAAATTCCATGAATGGTCTTCACCATTTGCTGTTCCTGTTACATAAAAGGATTGTATACCAACCTTTTTTAGCAATAATTGCATCGTTTTTGAATAACCATCACAAACTGATTTTTTATTTATTAGTGCTCCATAAACTTGATAAGAATCATCTGAGACTGTATTGTTCAGATAATTTTTATCATCATATTCTACATTTAAAACTAGATAATCATGGAGAGCTTTTACCTTTTCGAAATCACTCATTTTCTTTTTTATAGCTGTATTTATGACCTTTTTTACTGCAGTATTAATTTTATTTTTCTTTTGAATAATATTTTTTTTGCTATCATTATATTTAAATATAATTGTTCCATCCGATACAACCGTCACGCCATTATAATAAAAAATCTCTGGATTTTCTTTGACAACTCGATTTACAATATCTCCAACATCTCTATAGCTAATATTTTCAGGGTTAAATTTAGCACTACTATCTATATTTGAGAGGCTTTTTAGTGTAATATTATAGATCAATTGTTGTTCCTTATTTAGTGTATGTATGGAGTCTTTCTCCATTGCAAATCCTTGCATAGGAGCGATGCTGACTATTAATATAATGGATAGTAATAATTTCGTTAATTCCCTCATCTGTATCATTCCTATCACTTCTTTTTCTTTAATTGTAATAGAAATTACATAAAACAAGAATATTTCATTAGACGTATAGGCTATTTAAAACCATGAATATTAATAGTATAATTACCCACATTTTTTACTAATAGATAAAAACAGAATACTAAAATAGTATCAAATACCTAAATCTATCATTTGTTTTAAAACTTCGCTTTTACACTAAGAGGATGGGACAAAACAAAATTAGCCCCTCCCAAAGCCGAATAATTGAAACTTAATTGAATTTAATTTCATAAAGCATCTTTCTTCGAGAAAATCCGATTATTCGATGATGAAGAAAAAATCCGAACAAATATGAAATTTTAAATAGAATCTCACATTATCGTTCGGATTTTTCATTAGCTAAAATACTTTTGTCCAAGCTTCTTATAAAGTTATGCTTTTTTATTTCTTTTATTAAATAATATCCATAAACCTAACACTATTACTATAAAGCCTGCAAATAATGATTTCCATAAAGATTCCATACCTGTTTGAGGTAGAGATTTTCCTTTGGTAGAAGATGTTGATTCATTTAATTCTTTTTCTTTTTTCACATTTTTAGATGTGTTTGGCTTTGAATAATTACTTAAAGAATTCGGTTGATCTTCTTTACCTTTTTTACCAGAATGATTTGTTTTTTGATTATTATCATCTTCATGGTTATTTGGATTGGTTGGATTTTTAGAGTTATTTGGTTTACTTGGCTTACTTGGCTTACTTGGTTCTCCTGGCTTACTCGGTTCTCCTGGACCTGGAATATAAGGTATACGTACGTTAGACTTTGATAAATCTATAATATTAATCTGTTCTCTATCAATCGTAAATTCAACTGGCTTGCTGTCCAAATAATAACCTGTTGGTGCTTTTGTTTCTATTAGTTGATAATTACCTTCTTCTAGATTTTCTACATAGATTTCTCCATTATCATTTGTTACTAGTTGTTCCTTCCCAACAACAACTTGATAACCATCCGTACCTGATTTTTGATACATTAATTTAAATTCGGCACCTTTTAATCCAAGATTGGTATTATTAGCATCTACTTTTTTCAATTTAAATGCACGAATAATTTTATTGTTTTTAACCTGCACTTCTTTGTGCTCTTGATCTAAATCTACTGAGATATTGCCATCTTCTTTATCGATTGCATAACCATTTGGTGCTTTTATTTCTTTTAATGTGTATTGATCATAAGGTAAATCTGTGAAGGTAATTTTACCTTTATTATCAGTTTCCTTCGTATCCATTAAGTTATTTTGACTATTATAAAGTTCAAATTTTGCACCTTCTAAAACCTGTGATGAATCCTGACCATCTACTTTAATAATAGAAAGACTGCCTTTACCTCTTTCATTTGTCTTTTTTACTTCTTTTGTTGCTATTTGATCTTTTTCAATCGTAAATGAAACAGGTTTTTGATCTAACAAGTAATGTTCAGGAGCTTTTGTCTCAACAAATTGATAGTCACCTGGTGTAAGATTATTCACAAAGATTTTACCGTTTTCATCAGTTGAGAATTTGGAATTTCCTTCAATTACTTTATAATTCCCATCAGAGTCTTTTTGCTGCAATTCAAATTCAGCATCTTTTAATGGGTTTTTATCATTATCTGAGTCTACTTTTGTAAGCTCCACAGCTCGTATGACTTTTGAATTTTTAATGGTTAATTTATTTTCATCATTTATCTCTACTTTTTGAGGATCCTTAATATCTATTGCATACCCATCTGGAGCAAGTAGTTCTTTTAATAAGTAGTTTCCAAAAAGAAGTTTATCAAACAGTATAATCCCATTAACATCAGTAGTTGATGTTTTAATTACGGTATTAGTTTCCTCATCAATTAATGAAAATACAGCACCTTGTAAAAATTTTGTTGCATCATCTGCTGCTACCTTTTTAACTGTTAGGCTACCTACTTTACCCTCACCTGTTCCCATTCCTGTAGTTTGTTTAACGGTAATAGAAGACGAAGATTGAGTATTCTCTGTTGTTATTTGTTTACCTGTTAGTTTGATATCATTATTAATTCTTGCTCCTACTTTATCTAATATAAGTGATTGATATTCTAGTATATATGGTGCATTAATAGCGTTTGTAAACTTAAGTTCAAATGACTCATCACCAAATGTCTTGGTAATCGTATAGTCTTCTCCTTCTTTAAGCTCTTTTCCCTTCGTAACATTTCCATTTTGATCAACGGTCGTGTCATATAAATGGAAAGAATCCTCCAAAATGGATTGGTTTTCGCTTGGTTTATCCGTTAATACAACATCAGAAATTGAGGATTGTCCAAAGTTAAGATTAACTTTCCAATTTATAATCTTACCTTTTTGCTCACCTGATTTTGTTGTATATTCTCCGCCATGATTTATGGATACAGTTGCTGAGAGATTGGTTACTTTTTCTCCATTATTATAAACCGTAGCTGTGTTGTTATATTTATCTTTTATAAGTAAATCTTTTAAGCTCGTTTTATACGAAATTTGATAGGGGTCATTTATTTCATTTTTGAATATTACTTTAAAACCTGAATTTCCGGCTTCATTTGGTCCAATTTTTTCTATAGTATAATCTTCACCTTCAACTAATTCCTTATCCACTCTTGCAACACCGTTTGCTCCACCGGTTAACGTCATCTTAGTAACAACTATTGAATCTGGATCAAGCTTTTGACCATCTACTATATAATCTTCTACTGAAGCATTTGAAAGTGTTTTAAGATTATAGTTAACCCCAATATTCCATGTGATTTCTTTATTTACGGCATTGTATGAACCATTTTTAAAACCATTGGATTGCGTATAGTTATCCGGCGTGAAAGTGGCAGTTGTCTCTTTCGACTTCCCATTACCGTTTTCGTCTATCCATGTAAGAAGCGCTTTATTATCTAGCGATTTTTTAGTTTTATCATCACGCTCTTCATAGTTAAATGTAGTTTTATACTCAATGGTATACGGAGTAGCCATGTCATTCTTAAATTCAATTTTAAAACCATCGCTATCTGATGTAACTGTATAATCCGTATCTAATTGAAGCGTTGTTGCACCAGTTTTAATCACTAATGTATCTAGAAGGATTGTTAATCCCTTATTCGTAAAGGTATCATTCAATTTAACATTTTTCATTGAATGACTATCATTATTAAAAGTAATTTTCCAACTTGCAGTCTTATCTTTATAATTTGCACCTGCAAATTGTTTCGTCAATATTTGTTGATTGATATATTTAGTACCAGTCGCCTGTTTACCATCACCATTTGTTACGTTATTAATAATATTCTCTCCATCAAAGACACGATCAATTGCTTTTGTTTGATAGACAACCTTATATGCATTATCTATATCATTGTCGAATTTTAGCTCAAATCCATTTTTCCCATTTTGTGAATCCTTCGTTATTGTAAAACCAGATGTAACAGGGATTAAACTTCCTTCACTTCCATTATCATTAATAGTAACTTTATATACTTTAACTGAATGATCTACAAGCTCTTGTGAATTATTAAAGTAGTCTTTTAAGATTGCATTGTCTGCAGGGATTGTTTTTTCATTGTAATTGTATTTAATTTCCCAATTAATAGTTTGTTTTGAGCCATCATAATTTGTGTAACTTTTTGATAATGCCGTCCCACGACCAACATTTACAGTTGCACTTGCAGACTGATTATTCATATCATCACCAGATAGTGTGGCTGTATTGACATATTGAGTTTTATCTTGATCTGTAATATTGGTTGTGTACACTACTCGATAAGCTGAATGAATATCTCCTAGATTTAGTTGGAAATCCTTACTTTCAGTTGTTTTTCCAATTCCCAATCCGTGTACTTCTTCACCTTGTTCTACGCTTCCATCAAGATGTGTAACTAATTTATATACTTTGATAGAACCCTCTTGTAATACCTGACCATCTTGAATCGGATCACTTAGTACTGCATTTTTGATATCATTCAGATTTTTATTGACATCAACTGTCCAATCGATTGAATTTGCATTGTAGTTCTTATTAGGAATGCCACTTTTATCTATAGCAGAACCATTCGAAATATAGTTAATCGGAATATCTATAGATGCTTGTCCTTCAATTGGTATTACAGTCACCTTTTTATCATCAGTAATTACTACTTTCTCACTAAGTTTAGATAAAACTTGGAGTGTACCTTTGATATTAGAATTAGATTCAATGAAGTTATTAAAAACTACAGTAACCTCACCATCCATAGCTACTGAGAATTCCCCAATCGTTTCATTATCAAATTTAAGTGGCTGGTGATCCACAGTTTCGTATACTTCTAATTCCTTTGGTAGGTGGAATTTAAATGTAGCCCCATCTGTATACTTATGACCATTCGGAAGGGCGTACGTATAATCTACAGCAATGATTGATTCACGATCCACCTTATCAATAGTGCTTCCTTGTGAATTTGTAAAAGTTAATTTTGCACTTGTTAAAATATTTTCATTGATATCCGTATTTTGTATTTTCGGATTGTCAATTTGCTCAGAATCTTGATTTGTAATCGCTTGAGGTTGTTCTTCAGTATTACCTGTTAAATCTCCTAATTTTTTTATTTCTGATTCTATTTGTTGATCTGTTACAGGTTTTGTTTGTTCCTCTTGGGCTGATAGTTTATCTTTTTCTGCACTATCAGTAGATATAACATTATTTTCTTTTTTTGCATGGATCTCTATCGTACCTGTTCCACTTACTGTTTGGTGAGGAGAAATAGACACCTTTATCTGATTGCCTGAAACAGTGTATGAACCTATTGTTGTTTCGTTAATTTTCAAAGAATTTGTTTGTGATTGTTCAACTGTAATATTTTCAGGTAATTGAAAATCATATATTGTATCTGATTCCTTATCACCAGCTGTAAAATTCCAATTATATTGTACTTTTACTGATGATTCATCTATTTGACTTACTTTCGCTTCACCTAAAGTAAACAATTGATCATTTGTATTCGCGGCATATGTAGCAAGTGGTATTAAAAAATTATTAGCAAGCAATACGATCAACGCAACTATAAAATATAACTTCTTCATATTGTCCCCTTTCCAGTTATTATTTCTTGTTTTTTATGTGCAAATTAAAACATTAGCAAAAAAATTAGATTTAATTTACATATGATTTAGTACATTCTATCAGTGCATACTAAACAAATTCTGAAATTTATATTTACAAACAGACTAAAATACTTATCTTTACATCATTTTTTATAAAATCTACTATAAAATAGGTATTTAATCATGGTTTTTGGTAAAATGATCATTTTATATGTGTCTTCAAAATCAATATAGGTATTTATTTCCTCTCACAGTTCTAAATCGTACGTTTCTCCATATAAAAAGAGCCTATGACTTCTGTATTAGAAACCATAAACTCTTTTTTATTGTTTATTAAAATAATGATTATTCAATTCTACAATATCGGTTGGTATGTTAACTTCCAACTCCTCTATTAAGCGCTGTGTAATAAGTTGAAATACGTCTTTCACTTTTCTTGTATCATTTAACTCGCAATAATGTTCTAATAATTGATACATTATGTTTTCATCATAAGGATTAAGATGTAACATTTTTTCTAAACATGCACCAACTAACTTTGTATGCTCCTTTTCGTATTTTGAACCGACAACAAATTTTTGTAGATAACGGAGCACTTCTTGTTTCAGTTCTTGCTGATATTGAATGGACCATATAAAATCATCATTTTCCAAATAATCGCCACTATAAAGTTTTAAAATGCTTTCAACTTTTTTTGAATCCAAACAATCCGATTTAATAATCCTTTCTAACTCAAGTACATCCGTTTCTAATTGAATCGATAATCTATAATGATCATTTACTAGTATTATTGGATTTTCTATGCCAATCTCCTTTAATGTTTTCCTTAGTTGATAGATGGTCGTATGTAGTAATGATACGGCTTTCTCAACCTGCTTATCTGGCCAAAGTTCATCGATAATAAGTGATTTATGGATAGGATTTTTTCGATTATGCCACAAAAATGCAAATAATTCTTTTACTTTTTTTGTACGCCATTTTACCTCATTATTTTGATAATCCATGAGTCTAAAGCTGAGCATAAAAAATCCATATAAAAGTTTATCTGATTCTCCCATATGCTTTTCTTTAGGTATAAAAGTTAATCTTTCTTTTATCTTTTTGATCGCTTTTTGAAGTCTTGGCATACTAACAGGCTTTAATAAATAATCAATTGCATTCACTTCAAATGCTTCTAATGCAAACTGAGGATGTGCTGTTACAAAAAGGACTTCAATACCATCATCCTTCTCCATCACTTTCTCTGCAAACTCAAGTCCGTGAATTCCAGGCATCTCCATATCCAAAAATATAACATCAACATGAAGCGTTTCTAGATCTTTTAACGCTTCAATTGGATTAGTATATTTTCCAACAATCTCTATTTGTTCTATCTTGTGAAGCATGATTTCCATCACTTCTAAAGAAGGTTCCTCATCATCAATTAATAAGACTCTCATTATAATCTACCTCTGGTAATATTATTGTAATTTTCGTTCCCTTTCCAACTGTACTTTCTAATGAAAATGTCGCATTTTTAATCAACTTTAATTTTCTAAATGGGTTAGAGAAGCCAATTCTTGTTCCCTTACCATTTAATAGTTCTTCTTGTTTTTCAATTGGAATCCCTACTCCGTTATCTTCAATTATTATTTTAATACCTTGATCTACTTTCTTCATAACAACTTTGACAGTACCACCACTTTGTTTCGATACTACTCCATGATTTACTGCATTTTCTACAAGCGGTTGAATAGTCATAGAAGGTATTACAGCCTCAATATTATCGTCAATATCGTATTTAATGTGTAATCGTTCACCAAATCGTAATTTTTCTATCGCTAAGTAGGCTTGTACCAATTCAATCTCATTTTCAAGCGGAATAAGATTATTCTGAGTATTATAATCTAATTTAGCTCGGAAATAGATTGACAAATATTGCAGAGCTTCTCTTGTTTTCTCTTGGTCTTTATAACTTAAGCCAATAATCGTATTAAATGTATTGTACAAGAAATGTGGAGGTATCTGCATTGATAAGGAATTTAGTTCATTTTTAATCGCTTCTTTTGAGGATTCTTTGATTAATAACAACGAATCTATACGAATCTTCAATTCCTCCATATTAACAGGCTTTTTCAAGAAATCATTAGCCCCTCCTTTAAAAGATACGACTAAATCCGTTAGTTGTCCTGCTGCTGTTAATATGATAATTGGTAATTCTGCAACATCATAGTCCCTTCGTACAATCTCACAAACTTCTAATCCGGGATTGATGGCATCATTAAATCTAATACTAATATTCCAATTTCCCGGGACATGATGAATAGTTGCTAGCTTATGATGATTTTCATTAAAGGTGTGCAGATTTTTATCCGAAGCAATTAAATTGCCACTCACCATCCAAATTAACATTTTCATTATCCTGAAAATCTCGACGACTTAAGCTAATAGACCATTTTTAGCTTCGGGACCTTTTGGCTCAAATAGATTAAAATAGTTAAAGCTACTTATAAAGTAAAGAGACAAATCACTATACAACCAATGTTAATAACGTTCTTTTCATAGAGTACTTCTTTATATGAATATCTAATATGATTATTATTTGGTATTACATTCATTTATCTCTATTGTAAATGAAGAATCCTATAAACCGCTTCTATGGGTTTTAGCAAACTTAGACATAAAAAGATGCCCAAAGTAAAAACTTCAGGCATCGATTCTAATTCTATTATATAATTAGCCGTCTATTTTTTATAATTACCATCATCGCCACAAATAATAATAACCCTGACCCTATAAATACAATACGAACACCAATCCAGTCTACCAAAACGCCAACTAGCAACGCCATCATGCCATATATACTTAAAGTTACGGTACCCATTGAAGTATAAACTGTCGGTAAGTCTTCTGTCTTGACTGATTTTTGAATAATTGTTATTTGTGGAATACTCTTAAGCTGACCGAACATCCCCATTAATCCTGACATGACAAGCGCAGTAATCGGTACACTCGTTAAACCAAAGAGTATAGTACTTATTGTTGTAACAATAAATCCTGTTATAATGAAGAAAAATTTCCGGTCATCTGCTAATGCTGCATTTTTCATCATATACAAACTCCCAAGTAATAGCCCTATAAAAAAAGAGCCATTGATAAAGCCCCACCATTCTTGGCTAGCATGTAATGCATTTTCTACAAAAGCATAAAGGATAGAAGCAATCCAAACTGTACTAGCTAGTGTTTCTAGTATTTCTATAATAAGTTGTACCTTTAAAATAGGTGTTGCTCGTATTGTTTGCCACCCTTTTACCAAACTCTCACGGATACTACTGTCCTCTTGCTTTCCTTGATTATTTACAGGTGTAAGTCCACCAAAGAGTAATGAAGAAATAACAAATAAAGTCGCTACAAGAATGATCAATATATTAGTACCCATCCAAATTAAAAGTAAACTACCAAAAAGCCAAGATGCAATTTGTATTGTTTGCGAAACAGAATCGACTACACTATTAGCCTTTACTAATTCATGATTTTCTACATAATAAGGTAAAAGCGAATGAATAATAGGGTTTGCACAACCATCTAATAACGCAATACCAGCAATTAATAAGAACATCACAAAGTAGTTTTCTTCAGTAACGAAAAAAATCATAAACAGACTCAAGCAAAACAGTAGAATCGTTTTCCCAATCTGCGAACTAACTAATAATGACTTTAACGACCATTTTCTCATACCAATTGGAGATAAAATACTTGATACAAACATAGACATGGTAATGGTAAATGGTACGAAAGCACTTAATGCTGCAGAACCCGTTATTCGATATAGCAAGCTAATGACACAAATAATATAAAAAGAATCCCCTAAATTAGCAATTGACTGACCCATTAACAACAAATAGAAATTACGATTAAAATGCATGTTAATCCCCCTATTAAACATGTTCTGAATATGCTTTTTAGGTAATTTCTATACTGGACGATTCATCTATTGGTTACTCTCCTTTTATTAATTAGCTTAGCGTTCTTTTATAGGGGGCATAAAAGTGCCAATACTAATGGATTTATCTTTTCATAAATTTATTATTTTTCCATAAAAATGTCAATCAACAACAGCGATGTTGGAAGATTAATAGTTTCACTAAAGCTAATTATTTTTTCAATTAATATTGAATTTATATCAGAAATGATAATAATAATTATTACAATATGCAATTAACTATTTATTTTTTCACTAATGGGAATGCAAGATAATTTAAAACATTCCATACCACTATTAATTTTCACTAGTTTAAACAAAAAAAATTAGGTTATAGAACCATTTTCGAATTATTCTTGACTATAACGAAATAAAGTAATTGTAAAAGGGGACTTCGATAATACATAAACTGTAAGTTGTTTTTATATTACTTTCTTTAAAATAAATATTCCTTAAAAAGAATCATTATAATTTACTTTCAATTTGAATTCTGTTATAGTTGTTTTCGAAGAGGTAATTCTATTTTTTTTAAGGAGGAATTAATTCATGACAAATCATAACAACAAAAAGTTAACTACTGCTGCTGGTGCTCCTGTCGTAAGTAACACAAACTCGATGACTGCAGGTAAACGTGGTCCCGTACTTTTACAAGATGTTTGGTTGATTGAAAAATTGGCTAATTTCAACCGTGAAGTAATTCCAGAACGTCGTATGCACGCAAAAGGGTCAGGAGCTTTTGGTACTTTCACTGTAACTCATGACATTACTAAATATACTAAAGCAACAATCTTCTCTGAGGTTGGTAAGAAAACAGAAATGTTTGCTCGTTTCTCAACTGTAGCAGGTGAACGTGGTGCTGCTGATGCTGAACGAGACATTCGAGGTTTCGCATTGAAATTCTATACAGAACAGGGGAACTGGGATTTAGTGGGTAACAATACACCCGTATTCTTCTTCCGTGATGCAATGCATTTCCCTGATTTAAACCATGCTGTAAAACGTGACCCTCGTACAAATATGCGATCAGCAAATAACAACTGGGACTTCTGGACAAATTTACCTGAGGCATTACATCAAATTACTTATGTAATGGGTGATCGTGGTATTCCAACTGACTACCGCCATATGCACGGCTTTGGTTCACACACTTATTCCATGATTAATGCACAAAACGAACGCATTTATGTGAAATTCCACTTCAAAACACAACAAGGTATTCAAAATTTAACTGATGAAGAAGCTGCTGAAGTAATTGCAAAAGACCGCGAATCTTCACAACGTGATCTTTACGAAGCAATTGAACGTGGTGAGTTCCCTAAATGGACAATGTACATCCAAGTAATGACAGATGAACAAGCAAAAAATCTCCCATACAATCCATTCGATTTAACAAAAGTATGGTATAAAAAAGACTTCCCTCTAATTGAAGTTGGTGAATTTGAATTAAACCGTAATCCGGCTAACTACTATGCTGAAGTTGAACAAGCCGCATTTGCTCCTTCAAATGTAGTTCCTGGTATTAGCTTCTCACCAGACCGTATGTTACAAGCGCGTCTATTTGCTTATGCGGATGCACAACGCTATCGTTTAGGTGTTAATCACAACTTAATTCCGGTAAACGCTCCAAAATGCCCCGTTCACAATTTCCACCGCGATGGTGCAATGCGTACAGACGGAAATTTAGGTAGTACTTTACACTATGAACCAAACAGCTACGGTGAATGGCAAGAACAACCACAATTTAAAAACCCTGCTGAAGAGGCAGGTCCAGCAGATATCTATGACTTCCGTGAAGACGATGATAACTACTTCGAACAACCAGGTAAATTATTTAACATCATGAGCTCAGATGAACAACAACGTTTATTTGAAAACACTGCTCGTAATATGGAAGGCGTTGAATCCTTCATCAAAGAACGTCATATTATCCACTGCTACAAAGCAGATCCAAAATACGGTGAAGGTGTTGCAAAAGCAATGGGTATTGACATTAACACGATTGATGTACTAAAAGAAGTTCAATACCACTAAGATTCATAATTAAAAACAATTCGACAAAATATCCCATAAAAAAGACTGTAGCCAAACTTATAAGTAAAGTTTGGCTACAGTCTCTTTATTTTCGTTGAAAAAATGTGGGTTAGATTTTTAATACAATGAAATTAGTAACAACAAGATCTGCAATTGTTTTTTCGTCTATTCCTTCAAAAACTACTTTTCTATCGCTTACAATAAAAAATCCCTTGAGACATATGATGCCCCAGGGATTTTCATTTATAACGATTAGCATCGATCCATTATCTTTTAATACAACCTATTATTCTTGACGTAACGCTTGAATGACATCAATCTTAGTTGCCTTTCGAGCTGGGCGCCAACCACTCATAATAGCAACACCTACACTAATTAGTGATGCAATTACGACAAGCTCCCATGGTATCGTTGAAAATTGAATTCCTGCTTTTTCAATACCGCTATCTGGCATGACTGCATCTAAGATTTTGGGTAATGCAAAGTTCGCCAAAAAGCTAATGATATAAGAAATGATAATTGCAATAGAAGTTCCTAAAATACCTATATAAGCACTTTCCATCACAAACAGTCTTTGAATTAACTTTGGACCAGCTCCAATCGCCTTCATCACACCTATTTCACGCGTACGTTCAGTAACTGCCATTGTCATTGTATTAAAAATACCAATAGAAGCAATTAAAACCGCTATTGTTCCCACAAAAATAAGTCCTACTTTTAAGGCTAGGAAAAATACATTTAATTGATCTAATTGTTCAGTTACGGAATAGACAGATAAATCCATTGCTTTCAACTCTTTTAGTACACCTTTAACCGCTTCGATATCAGTTGCATAAACATTGTAGTTTACATAGTAAAAGTCTTTTTCTTTCATCGCTTTATCGACTATTGCATTATAATCCTTTAAAATATAAGGCTTCATCGTATCGCTTAGTTGTATTGTCGTATCCATAGCCCACTCTTTAGAAGGCTTCTCACCAATTCCAACTATTTTATATTGTCGTACCTTCGTATGCTTATCTCCATTTTCGGATGTAAAGGATAAGGAAATGGTTTTACCTAATAATGAATGTTGATAACCTTTTTTTAATGTTCCTTCCTCATTTTTTTCATCCTTGATACTTTGTTCTTCCTTCTTCGTCAATAAGTTTTGTCCTAAATTATAGCCAACAACAATTTCATTCTCTTTTGTCGGATATGTACCTTTAGATAATTTAATTTTCGCTTTTCGCTGCTCTTCAAAATTATTAAAATTCACCTCACCGGATCCAGAGCGATTTTCAAATTTTACATTTGAACTTAATGCATTACTGAATTGCGTTGTTTCAACAAATGCCTGAACATTTGGGATTTCTTTAATAGTCTTCTGATCGATTCCTTTTTCAGAATTATATACTTCTATTTTCGTCACAGCACTATCTGACAAAATTTCTTTCCTAAGTGAACCTTGTAGACCAAATGCAATTGATGCTAATACGATTAAAAACGCGCACCCCATTGTTGTCGCTAATATGGTCGTGAAAATGCGCATACGATTTTTTTTGACATGTTGTCTTACAAAATCTACTTGATCTCTAAACTGCACTTGGAACAACCTCCTTTAATACACCATCATGCATTAGGAATTTCCGATGTGCTGTATTTGCCACTTCTTCATCGTGTGTAATGATGATAAATGTAATATCCATTGATTCGTTTAATAACCTGATTAACTGTAAAATTTCCTGTTCAGTTTCTGAATCTAAATTTCCAGTTGGCTCGTCTGCTAAAATAATAGGTGGATTTGTTACAAGTGCTCTAGCAATACAAACACGTTGTTGTTGACCACCTGACAGTTCATTAGGATAATGATCTGAAACTGTATCTAATCCAACCTTTCTTACTATTTTTTGGACGATTTGAAATCGTTCATTTTTGCCCACACCTTGAATTTTCAATGGCAATTCAATATTTTCAAAGGCCGTTAAGCCAGGCATCAGTTGAAAATTTTGAAAGATAAATCCCATATTCTCAGATCGGAATTTTGCACACTCCGATTCAGATAGATGGATGGTTTCTTTTCCTTGTATGACAATCGATCCTTGCTCAGGCTTAAGAAAACCTGCAATAGCATTTAGTAATGTCGATTTTCCAGAACCACTTTTTCCAACAATTGAAATAATATTTCCTTTATCAATGTCAAAAGAGATATTCTTTAATACTGGAACTCTTTTTTCGTTGCCCTTTTTACCAATTTTAAATGTATGACTGACATTTTGTACGTTAATCAAAAATAGGAACCTCCCTCGCTTTGTCTATCTATCAGTATATGGAAGATTTCTTAATAATTCCATATCAAAATCCTGAAGAATTTCTTAAGATTTGGCTATATTCTGCATAAAAAAGGAATCTATTTTGAAATCCTTGTTCAAAATAGATTCTTTAAACTTCTAATTTGTATTCAATTTCTCCCTCAATGTTTCTCCTTAAGCATATAAAATCTTCGCCACATAAATTACAATTGTTACTGTTATACAACTAACTACAGTCGTAAATAGAACGGTTTGTGCAGCAAGCTCTGGCTCTACATCATATTCTAAAGCTAAGGTTGAGCTATTGCGTGATGTAGGGAACGCACTAGCAATTAATAAGGATTGTGCCACTATACCGTGGAACCCAAAAACCGAAATCCAGACTAACGCTACTAACGGCCCCATCAATAATCTCCCGATACAACTCATATATAACATTTTATTAAACATCGTGCTGACATGAATTTTAGATAACTGCGCACCCAATGTAAGGAGTGCAATGGCAACAAAAGCATCTGCCATATGATTAACAGCAATGGATAAAAACTGTGGTAGTTGAATATTTGCTACATTTAAAATAACACCCAATATTAAACCATGTACAATCGGCAATTTCACAATACTTTTAGCAATTTCCCATCCTGATTTTGCCGTTGAAATCAAATTATACAACCCGTATGTATAGGTCGTTAAATTTTGAAAAATAACCGTAATGATTTGAATTGCTGTACCTAATGGCTGAGCATGGAATACCATTTGACTGACTGGAATGCCATAATTACCAGAGTTAATAAGGACGATACTATTTTTGAAGATTGCTGCTTTCTTTTTTTCAAGTTTTAATACTTTACTAATAACCGTACTAATAACCATTAGACTTAGACTAAAGGCAAATAAATAAATTAATATTTTCCCTAATACTGCTGGGTTTACTTTTGTTTCATATATATTAACAAATACAGCAGCTGGCATTAAACAATATGTGATTAGATTCGACAATGCTTTCAAGTTAAATTGAAATTTGCGTTGCATGATTCCACCAACTACAAGTAAAACTAAAATAGGTGCAACTACTTGAAAGAATACTAAACTTAAATAACTCATCTTCTCTCCCCTATCTTATTCCTCCTCTATTATGAAACTTTTCAAGCTAAATAAAAAGAGTCGCTATTCAATTATGATGATGAAGTAACCTTATTCTAGATATATTTTTAGAAACTTAATCTTAAAAAACCATTAAAATAACCCAACTAATTTATCTAGTTGGGCTAAAGCTATTGGCGATTATCACACGATTTCGTCCTTGTTCCTTGGCTTGATATAAGCATAGATCTGCCTGTTCTATTAGCATAACAGCTGTAGTTTCTGTGTAAGGGTATTCCGCTACACCAGCAGAAATTGTGACTGCTTTACCTGTAGGGCTAGGTGTATTTTCAAGGTCTTTCCGTAAAATATCTGCAACTTCAAAGGCATCTTGAACAGTAGTATTTGGTAATAGAACGATAAATTCCTCTCCACCATATCGACAACATAAATCGGTTGCTCGAGTGACAGTTTTCATTTTATATGCTAAATATTGTAACACTTCATCGCCTACACCATGTCCATAAGTATCATTAACCAGTTTAAAATGATCGATATCCATTAAAATAATTGAAAATGGTGTTTTTGCAGTTATTAATTCATCCATTTTAGCAGTTAATGTTCTTCGGTTTGTTAATCCTGTCAATGGATCTGTAGTCGATTGATCCATAAAAAAATTTATCTGTTGATGTAAAAAGCTTAAACTGTGAATTAACGCATTTTTTAGCTGTATAACTTCGTAATACCAGGCTGGAACAGCGGAAAGATTTTTTTCTTCATCTTTTTTCATGCTACTCTCTGTTAATTCAGCTAGTCTTTGCAAAGGTCTTGAAATTCTTATTGCTGCCCAAATAATGATTACTAAAGTTATGAGTAGTAATGGTAATGCTACATAGAGCATTTCTTTTACCATATTTTCGGCAGGTTGTAATGAGATCTCTGTTGGTCTTTGTGAAACAACTCCCCAACCAGCTTTATCTATAGGTGCATAACCAGCTAACATATCTATACCTTGTGAATTGGTTACCCGTTGCGCACCACTTTCATCATGATTCATGATTTTTTGAACTACAGGATTATCCTTCACTACATCATTAATACGCGAGCGATCTTCGTGATAAATAATACGTCCATTACGATCTACTACATAAACATAAGAACCATCATCATAAAAATGCTTCCCTAATAGCTCAGAAAGAATATTATCTTCTTCCAAATAAATTGTCCCACCTACAAGCCCTAAATATTTACCTTTTTGATTAAAAACAGGTGCAGAAATATAGATTAACTCGCGACCTGTAAGGGCTCTATATGGATCTGATATCATTGGTCTTTTTTCTTTGATTGCATCTTTAACAGCTTTGGATGTTAAAACTTTACCTTTCAGATCTAACGTTTGTGGAGAAGTAGCTAACACTTTTCCTTTTGCATCCACTATGGAAATAGAGTTAAATGTATTGGTTTGCATTCTAAGACGATTAGCCTCTGCAATAAGCCTTTCTTCGTCATCTATGTTTTTTGCTATTGTATTTGAATTATATGTTAGTGTTTGAATGGTTTCCTTTAAATAATTATTTGCGGTAGTTGCCATTTTTTCTGCATATACTCTGTTCGTTTCTAATGTGTTATCCATTAACGTTTGATTGTTCATACGGTAACTGCTCCATAGACTACTTGCAATGGTGAGGATGAATGCTAGAATTGCAACGCCAATGATTAAATGTTGCAGCTTTAAATGATATTTTTTCATATACTTTTCTCTCTTTGTATTTTTCATTTGTGTTACCAAATAGTATAAACTATTTTTTGGAATAATAAAAAAGGGCTAAACCGAAATGAATCAATTTAGTCCCTCAATCATACTAAGCATTAAAACGGTGTATTGTATCATCGTAGTCATCATCTAAATCATCTTGTATGAACCCTAAAAACCTTAATAGCTTTTTCAACATACAATCATCCCCTTAACTTGTACATGCATTTCGCTAAAACGGTCATCTACTATTCTGAATATTCTTTACTTATATTTTACATGAAATTAATATAAAATTCTATTAAAACACTGTTTTAATGCCTAAAAAGAAGCTGGATGAGACTTAAATTAGACATATATATTCATATATTTTCTATATTACGTAAAATTTTATTTAACGGGGCCTATTTTCTAAATGAATTATTCGACCATTCGGATATTATTTCATTTCTAGACTTAAATACTGCTTCAAATCATTTTTCATTTTGCATTTCTTAATATTTTATTTTTGGATTTTATTTCTACTATTTTTATAGTTATTTTATTGCATTTGACGCGCTAACATTCTATAATATTAGCCAATTAGAATAGTAGGAATTAATCCCTTCTTTTTTCTAATGGTAGAGTGTTATGCATTAATTTTTAATTTGAATTATTGTATAGCAAAAATGAAGAGCTTTCCTATTTTAGACACCAGAGCCACCCCTCAATGGTTACTGGTGTTTTTTTATATATTTTTATATTTTTCACTTTGTAATATAGCTTTATTACTTTGTAATATTAGTTTGATATTGTTATTACAATCTTGCCATTTACACTCTCTATAATTGAACATGTGCAAAATTATTAGGGGGATAAAAAGTGAAAAAAATAAAATTATCAGCAGTCGCGTTAAGTTCAATAATGTTTTTCTCAACACTAGGCGATTTTACTGCTTCAGCAGCAACTACTTCATACAAAATAAAAGCCGGGGACACATTATCGGCAATTGGTGCAAGATATCATACTTCATATAAAAACATCATGAGCTGGAACCACCTTAAAACCACCAAAATTAAAGTTGGACAAAAATTAACGATTAAGACAAACTCGTCTTCAAGTAAAGCAAGTAGTATTACTTCTTCTACTTACAAAGTAAAAGCTGGGGATACACTTTCAAGGATTGGCAAAAAATATGGTGTATCTTATAAATCCATTATGAGTTGGAATAACTTAAAATCTACCAAAATTAGAGTTGGACAAATACTAAAAATAAAGGCAAGCGCATCTTCTAAAAAATCATCAACCAAAACCACTTCAAAAACTAGTACATCCACTACTACATACACAGTTAAATCTGGGGATACACTTTCAGGGATTGGCAAAAAATATGGTGTATCTTATAAAACCATTATGAGCTGGAATAACTTAAAATCTACCAAAATTAGAGTTGGGCAAAAACTAAAGATAAATTCATCGACAAAAAAAGTTAGCAATAGCACTTCGGCATCTTCTGCCAATACAAAACTACAAAAAGCAGTGTCCATTGCAAAAGCTGTACAAGGTGTACGTTATGTTTTTGGCGGATCTTCAAAAAGTGGCTTTGATTGTAGCGGATTAATCTACTATGCTTATAAGAGTGCTGGTATCTCTACCTATCGAACGAGTGCTGCGGGATATTATTCCATTTCATCCGCTACAAGTTCACCTAAAATAGGGGACTTAGTATTCTTCAAAAATACATATAAACCTGGCATCTCTCACATTGGCCTTTACATGGGAAGTGGTAAATTTATCAGCGCAAGCGGTACGAAAGTCCAAGTAAGTTCAGTAAATGAATCTTACTGGAAAAACCATTTTGCTGGTTATAGACATTTATAATTTCTTTTCAAATTAATAAATTCTCAAAAAATTACTTTCTTTTCATGGCTCTTATTTGCATAGAAATCCTAAAATGATATAAGCTTTCATAGAAGATATGCAATTGAATGAAAAGGAGCGATTTTACATGTACGTAGTAACGAACCGTATTAAAGTAAAAAAAGGCTTTGCAGAAAAAATGGCACCAAACTTTACACGTCCTGGCGCATTACAATCATTTGAAGGCTTCATAAAAGTAGAAGTTGCTGTTTGCAGAGATTTTGAAGAGTATGACGAAATGAGCGTAAATATGTACTGGCAAAATCTTGATGGCTTCAAAAAATGGCGTGAAAGTGATGCGTTCAAACAAGCTCATAAACGCCCTGAATCTAAACCAGGAGAAGCACCTAAGGAATCTCCATTACTTGGTAGCCAAATTGTCGTTGCAGAAATCGTTTCAAGCATTGGTGCTGCTACACAAGCTTAACATTAAAAAAAGCTCTAGTAGAGATCAATTTTCTCTTACTAGAGCTTTTTAAGTTCTTATTTTATTTAACAAGAATTTTGGGCTATTCTCAAATTATATTTTATGAATTCATAATTGCTCCACCATTTACATGAATACATTGTCCAGTCATATAAGTTCCTTCATCTGACGCAAGTAATACATATGCGCCAACTAATTCACGTGGTTGTCCTGGTCGTTTCATTGGTGTATCCACTCCGAAAACTGCTACCTGCTGTGCATCAAATGTAGATGGAATAAGCGGTGTCCATATAGGGCCAGGCGCTACCATGTTCACACGAATCCCTTTTCCCGCTACATTTTGAGCAAGTGCTCGTGTAAATCCTACGATTGCACCTTTTGTAGCAGAATAATCAATTAATTGCTCATTCCCCTTGTAAGCAGTAACCGAAGTGGTCGTAATAATCGAACTGCCTTCTTTTAAATGTGGCATCGCATACTTGCTTAAATAAAAGGCAGGGTCTATATTTGTGGCAAATGTCTTATGCCACTGTTCACTTGTTATATCTGTAAAATTTTTTACAAGATATTGTACTGCTGCATTATTGACAATAATATCAATTGAACCAAATTCTTGCATTGTTTGATCGACAATTTTTTTACTTGTCTCTTCTTTTGAAATATCTCCTACTACTAATAAACATTTTACCTTTTCTTGCTCAACTAATTTCTTTGTTTCATTAGCATCCTCATGCTCTTCTAAATAATTTATAACAATATGTGCACCTTCTTTTGCATAAGCAATCGCAACCGCTCTTCCTATTCCTGAATCCCCACCAGTAATGATTGCCACACGGTTCTTTAGCTTACCACTTCCGATATAGTCAATAGGTTGAAGTGGCCTTGGTTTCATAATGGATTCAATACCTGGTTGGTTACTTTGGGTTTGAGCAGGTTGTCCTCCCTTTTGTTGTTCATTTATATCCATCCATCTTTACCTCCTTGATGATCAATATATTCAGCCATTTCCATCTACAATTGAAAATAAACATGGGAAAAAGAACAAAACAAAAAGTCACGCTTTTATCTACATAGACTAATAGCGTGACTTACTTTATATGGAGGAAATCAATATCATCCAACTATTCAATTTTTATTCGTTTTTCTTATAGGGAACCATATCCAATGACACGTGCTGACCAATAGCTACCTTTAGCTACACTTTGGAATTGTACTTTGTTGCCAGCTGCATGTAACACTTCACCATTCCCTGCATAGATTCCTACATGTGTAATTGTATTGCTACCTGGTGTGGCACCAAAGAAGATTAAATCACCAACATCAGGGCTGCTTACTCGCTTTGTAACAGCATATTGTGTACGGCTACTGTGAGGTAATGTGCCATAACCTGCTTTTTTGTAAACATATGCTGTAAAGCCTGAACAGTCAAAGCCTGATGGAGACATACCGCCCCATACATAAGGAACGCCTAAATACTCTTTACCAATGCTAATTAGGTTATTGCCTGCTACTGCATTCGATACTTTTTTCGTTTTTGTATATTTTTTTAAATATGATGCTGAAACCCAGCCTGTTTTGCCTTTATATTTTACTTTATACCACTTTTTGTTACTAACCGTTTTCTTATATGTAGCAGTAACAACCGCACCTTTTTTTAAGGTTGTAATTTTTTTATATTTAGTTGAAGCACCTTTTCTCATGTTTAGGGCTGCTTTTGTTTTATATTTACCAGAAATTTTGACAGCTTTTGAGCTAGATACGGTTGTAATTGAAGTATGTTCTATGTTTGTTTTTGCTTGAGCTTGTATTTGTTCTTGAGGAGTAGCTCCTAATAATGTTCCAAGTCCTAATGTTAGGGTCAATGTACTTGCGGCAATTACTTTTAATACGCTTTTCTTATTCATTTAGATATTGTTCCTCCATAGTTAGTATAGTTTATATTTGATGTATTCGATAATTTTCGCTGTATTTTTAATAACTTATATACTAATATTATGGAAAATTTAATGAAGAAACAACGCGATTTCATTTACAAAGCTATTACTTTTTATTACAAATAATACAAAATGACATACATTTACTCGATTTTTAATACTTTAGCAATTTTATTGGTTATTTTTTACATACAAAAAGTAAAAAAAGCATTTTGAGCTCTTTTGAGTCAAAATGCTAATGATTGGTATTACTTGCTTTCCCTATTAAATCGGTTAATAGCAAATGGTGTTATATCTAAATCTGTTTTGCCTTTAATAATTAAATTACTTAATGCTTCTCCAACAGCACTCGCAAATTTGAAGCCATGCCCTGAAAATCCTGCAGCGATTGCAATATTTTTAAAGTTCGGATGTGTATCAATGATAAAGTCCTCATCTGGTGTCATCGTATACATACATGTTTTGCCGAATTTCAATGTATGTTCATGTGGCATAAATCGATCAAGAAAACTTGTTAAATCTTCCTCATCTCCAAGAACTTCTCCAAAAGGGAGCTTGTCTTCATCTGGATTAATCATTTCCCCCCCATCATGACGGCCAACTTTCAAACCTGCTCCATCAATACTTGGGAATCCATAAAAGATACTATCTGATAATTCAAAGGCGAATGCTGGAAATTTACTTCTACTATATAAACCTTCATCTACGTCATACCAAGCAAAGGTTTTGCGTATTGGAGTTAACGGTAAATTAAGATCCAACTGCTTTAACAATTCCCCGGCCCACGCTCCAACAGATAGAACTGCTGAATTCGATGTAAATGATTCTCCATTTTCCGTTGTAATGATTAACTGATGATCAGACTGTGTATCAATTTGAATTACTTTACTGTTGGTGCGAATTTCTGCACCTTCTTTTACTGCTAATTCTCGATAAGCCTCCATACAAAGCTCTACTTTTAAGATGCCCGATGTTGGCTCGTAGCACCCAATAAAATTCTCTGGAAGATAGATACCTTCCCATTTTTTATGTATATCCCCTGATGATAATACCTCTAAAGGCAAATCAAACTTTCCTGCACTAGTAATAACGTTTTGTATAAATCGGTCATCTCGATCTCCTACATTGATAACACCTGTCTGTAAGAAAAGTTCTTTATTTGTTTTTTGAGCTAGATCCTGCCACAAATCTCTTGCACGTAATGCAAATGGTACATACTGTTCCCCTTCTCCATAAGCATAACGAATAATTCGCGTTTCCCCATGATGACTACCATGATCATGTGGTGGATTAAATGAATCTAGTAGTAACGTTTTTTTACCATTCTTCGCAAGAAAATACCCTGCTGCCATCCCCATAGAGCCTGCGCCGATCACAACTACATCATAATTTTGCATGCAAAATCCCCCTATTTTCTAATTGCTTTAATCATATTATAGGGTTTTTAGGCATGTGATTGGTCAAAAAACAGAATATTTTTATAACTTATAGATATAGAGTTATGCTTGCATTTATTAATGCTTCCTATGGTTCCTACTTTTTTTACAAAATGAAGAAGCATAGTGTATCCACCTTTTATAGTCCTACGTATGATAATAATACACGCTAATTTAATCGTGTTAAGGGAGGTGACATTTTTTATGTCTAACGTAATAAACCAACTATTTAATCACGTACCTCATGTTCTAAAATCAAAGACTGAACATCCATTCATATTAATAGGAAGAAACGGCGAATTATTTTCTACAATTGGAATCTCGAGAGGATGCTTCATTACATCTTGTTTTTTTAACCTTATTTCTATTGATTTAAAAAACAATTGTGCTGTAGTGGAATTACTAAAACCCCTATGCGGTGCAAAAAAATTGTTTCGAACACAGGCACTAGTTACTATAGATCCTTCATGCTTTTGTGGAATAGAATTTGTATCTATCCCTGTTTTCGATTGCTTAATCAAATCTACTGTGATCAAAGAAGAATTATGTTTACCTTTTACTTTAACAAATACAGATGATCCAAAGAAATTATGGGTAAACAGACAAAAACACTTAGAAAACATAGTGACCCTTGGTATTAAATATGATGGGATTGATCCCGAACTAAATCTCATCTTCCACTCAAAACAAGGCTCCATTTCATTGGTGGTCCCAAAAGGACGTTACGAATATATAACAATTTCAGATTTAGAATCAGTTGAAACTTCCTCAACAGTTGAACTCGTAAACGGAAACCTTGATATTCAAATAAACGTTGGCGAAAAAAATATCATTTATTTTTAAAACTATCTAGACAAATTGTTCAATACTCATCAGATCCTATAACATACAATACATTGTACATGTACAAAAAAGAAATTCAGGAGGTGAATACATGGCTAAATTAGGAAATTGTCATATGGAACCTTGTTGCGTGAATGATGCAGTTTGTTCAACCGTTCATGTAGTGAACCAATCTTTAGTTACAGTTTGGACCAATGAATCTCCGTTTAACATAAACGGAACAATTGTAGTAGAAAACCCATTACAAGATGGAAATGCAACTCAACAAACTGTTAGATTAATTATTACAGGTAGTTCGGGTACTGATGTGAACATCGCTCCTGGGCAAACTGTAGCTCTAACTGTAAGGGGCTTACACATTATTCAAGTTCAAGGTTTAACAACAGGAACAACAGATGTAAAAGTCTCCTTCTCCTTAAATTACAAGTTCTAAGGTAAGCAAGAGTATGCTTTGTTCTAAAAGCTAGGCGACACTCAAGCATTACCCTAGAATGATGATCAGGCTCCAGTAAAAGACAAATCCATCAACATAATGCGCAGTATGTTGGTGGATTATTCTAAGAGTAATCCAGGGATGTCAGCTTACAACCAAGTTGATATCCCTTTATTAGTTAATATTATTTCATGAAATAGTAAGGGGTTTTTGATTTTCGCCTTTGGAAGTCAGGAGCCCATAATGTATAGTATGCAAAGTATATAAATAAATTGAAGAAAATTTCTTATCCTTTAAAATCGGATCAGTATAATTGTATTTAAATAATTATCATTACTCCATAGCTAACTAAGACTACTTACCTTCGCATTTCTTCCGAAAAAATGAGATAATGAGGAAAATAAATCTGAAGGATGACAAGATGACAAATATAAGTACTTTAAGAATAGACCCTAAGTATGTTCCTGAACTAAAAAGAGGCTATTCACTCATATTAAAAGATGCAATTCAAAGTAAAGAATCTTTGGAAGAAGGCGAAATCTTCCGTTTAGCAGACCAGCATAATCATTATATTGGAACCGGCTATTACGGCCATCAAAATAAGGGGATTGGCTGGGTTTTAACTACAAAAGAGCATGAACAAATTGACCAATCTTTCTTTAATAAGAAGATAAATATTGCTTTATCACATCGTGAAGATTTTTTTAATGACAGCCAAACTACAGCTTTTCGCGTCTTCAATGGCGAAGGTGATGGTATCGGTGGTTTAACCATCGACTATTTTGATGGATATTATTTGGTAAGCTGGTATAGTGAAGGAATCTATACATTTAAGGAATATATTTATAACGCATTAAATGAACTTGTTGATTTCAAAGCAGTCTATGAGAAAAAGCGTTTCGATACAAAAGGGCAATATATTGAACAAGATGATTTTGTTATGGGAACTGCTGGCGATTTTCCTATCATTGTGAAAGAAAATGGCATGAACTTTGCTATAAACTTAAATGATGGAGCAATGACGGGAATTTTCCTTGATCAACGTGATGTTCGCCGTGCTATTCGGGATCATTATGCAAATGGAACAAATATGTTAAATACTTTCTCCTATACAGGTGCTTTTTCAGTTGCAGCTGCATTAGGGGGTGCTACAAAAACAACAAGTGTGGATTTAGCAAAACGTAGTTTAGCTAAAACGATTGAGCAATTTAGTGTAAATGGTATCGACTATGAAGCTCAGGATATTAAAGTAATGGATGTATTCCACTACTTTAAATACGCTATTCGACATGAATTAAAATTTGATTTAGTTGTTTTAGATCCACCAAGCTTTGCTCGCACCAAAAAGATGACCTTCTCTACAGCAAAAGATTACCCAAAATTATTGGCAGATGCTATTGCTATTACTGAAAAAGATGGCATTATTGTAGCTTCAACTAATAACGCCAGCTTTGGAATGAAAAAATTCAAAACCTTTATCGACCAAGCATTTAAATCAACTAATACTAAATATAAAATCATCGACCAATACGGATTACCCAAAGATTTCCGTGCAAATCGTAACTTTCCGGAGTTCAATTATTTAAAAGTCGTATTCATCAAGAAATTAAGCAAATAATATTTTACTGTGAATCGATTACCAATGAAATTCAAAAAAGGTGCATTAACCCCTGATTAGCAGGGGATTAATGCACCTTTTTATTTTGCTCTGCCTTAATATTCCCTAATTTTTGCTATAGGGAATACTATCCTCCAGAAGTCATTTCCTTTCAGTTAATGAAAACAAAAGTCCTATTTTTATCTAACGGTCCCTTTATTTATTGGAGAATTTCATTTTATTAAACACAAGCACTCTTTTGCATTGGTGCTAAATCAATTTCAAATCCTAGTTCTTCAAGCATTTTCTTATCTTCAGCTCCTGGTTGACCGTCTGTTGTAAGATAGTCACCTAAGAAAATAGAGTTTGCAGCGTATAGACTTAATGGTTGAAGTGAGCCTAAGTTAACTTCGCGGCCTCCCGATACTCGTATCTCTTTAGTTGGATTGATGAAGCGGAATAACGCTAATACTTTTAGGCAATAGCGTGGATTTAGTTCATGGGTACCTTCAAGTGGTGTACCGTCAATGGCATTTAAGAAGTTTACGGGAATAGAATCTGCATCCAATGCATGTAAACTACGTGCCATATCAATAACATCTTGTTTAGTTTCCTTCATACCAACGATGACACCTGAACATGGAGAGATTCCTGCTGCTTTTGCACGCTCAACTGTTTGTACACGATCATCATATGTATGTGATGTTGTTATATTGGAATGATTTCTTGCAGATGTATTGATATTATGATTATAACGATCTACACCTGCTTCTTTTAGACGCTCTGCTTGTTCAGGCTTTAATATACCTAAACATGCACAAATAGTCATATCTTTATGTTTTTCTTTAATCGCTTTTACTGAATCTACGACAATATCAATTTCTCGATTCACAGGACCTCTACCACTTGCAACGATGCAATAGGTACCCACATTTAATGCTGCTGCACGATCTGCTCCAGCTACAATTTCTGCCTGCTTCATCATTGGATATTTTTCGATTGGTGCTTTGGAAACAATAGATTGTGAACAGTAGCCACAGTTTTCCGGACATAATCCAGATTTTGTATTAATAATCATATTAAGTTTCACTTTATTGCCAAAATAATGATGACGAATTTGGTAAGCAGCATCTAGCACTTTCAATAAATCAAGATCTGAACACTCTAAAATTGCTAATGCTTCTTCATCTGTAATTTGGTAACCTTCAATGACTTGCTGAGCTAATTTTGCGTAATCCATATTAGTGACCCACCTTTATGATTTTTTGTAAACGGAATCCAAGAATTCCTGCAAATACAGCTAAAATAATATCTTTTGGAAGAGGCGGCATCATCCATAACCAAGCCATTTTATAAGTAAATCCTTCTGGAGCTGCTGCCCAAAGTTTATATGCATAGTACATCCAGTTTGTACCGATTAAATAGTCAAGAGCTATCCCAACAAGTGCTGCTGCAATATACATTGTTTTTGTACGTCGGTATTCCACCATTTTCCCTGCTACATAAGCGGATAGTATAAACACTACGATAAATCCAAAAGTTGGACTTAATATTGAAGAAAAACCACCACTAAACTTAGCGAAAACAGGAGCACCCACTAAACCAAGAAGTGTATAAACAGTTATAGAAATAGCACCTAAACGGCTACCTAAAACTAGCCCTGCTAAAATAGCAAATAAAGGTTGAAGTGTAATTGGCACCCCACCAACTACTAAAAACGGTGCAAAAGATGTAATGTTAGCACCAATCATCATTAATGTAGCAAACATTGCACAATACACAATTTCTAATGTTGTTAGTTTACTCTTTGTCTTTGTTCCAGAAACATTTGAAGTCATTTATTCCCCATCCTTTGAGTTAACTATTAATAAATATAGGTTAACATATTTTTTTCAAAATGAAACTAATTTTTTTTAAAAGTTTGAGAAATATAAATTATTTATCTAGAAAAGGCTTTGCAATTACGTTAGTACATAAAAAAATGCTAGCTATTCGTAAAAATTTACGAATACTAGCATTTTTCGATTATCACAAAATCAAGTTATTTCACTGTAAACTTTACTGCAAGTGAATTTTTGTATGCATTTCCCTTTAAGGTTTTAAGACCCTTTCGATCTATAAAAATAACGTATTTCCCTGGAGCTAATGATTTTTTTGTTGATAGTTTAATAGTTTTCCCATTTTTACTTTTTGCTAATTTGAAGCTTGTTCTATTTTTCCCTGAATCATTGACATAAATATGATTTGTTTTTAATGCTGAAGCTTTGATTGGCTTTTTAAATATGATTGTTGTGTATCTTTTCTTTTTCATGTTAGATAAATTAGTTGCTTTTTCATATTTTGATTTCGCAGTAGTTGAAATAGCCGTTAAATGAAGTCTATATCGATATTTTTTAACAGCTTTTTTTTGAGATGCAGATAAATCACTGTAAACCGTATAAAGTGGTAAAAATTCATATTTTAGACTTAGTTTTTTTCTTTGGTTGATTTTCTTAATAATACTATTAATCTTTTCCTTATTTTTACTTACATAAATTTTGGATTCAGAATCTTTTGCCGTTGTAAATTTGATAGTCTTTCCCGTAGCTTCTTTACCAAGTGTACTAATGGCTGTAACTCTTGCGTGATATGTAGTACCCTGCTTTAAGCTTCTTAATACATAATTTGTGTGGGTTGTTGTAATCGTCTTCTCGCCTGTTACAGCTATTTGGTATTTTTCTACTGGAACAACAGCATTTTGTGCCATTTCATAGTGTAAAGTTGCTGATGTTTTCGTAATATTTAATGTAGAGAGTTTACTCACATTAGCTGGGCTTGCTATAGCTGTATTTAGAATTCCATAACCATATAAAGAATCTCTACCTGTACTCCCCAAATCAATTGTGTAATTTCGGATTACACTTCGTAGTTTACCTGGAGTATAGGTTGGATATTGCTGTTTAAGTAGTGCAATGATTCCTGTTACATGTGGTGCCGATATCGATGTACCTGTCATTTGTACAAAAGGTCTAGTCGAACTCATCGTATAAATATCTACTCCGGGTGCAGCATACTCTACCTGACTTCCTGTATTAGACTTTCTCCATAGCTTTTTATTATTATCAATTGCTGATACGGCAATTACTTCACTATACTTTGCAGGATAATCAACACTTGATTTCCCTTCGTTCCCAGCTGCTGCAACCATTGTAATACCAGCTAAACTAGCTTTTTTAATGGCTTGATAGAGTATGGGATCATCTTGTTCAGTGCCAAGTGACATGTTGATGATATCGATATTATTTTCTATAGACCATTCAACAGCCTTTAGGATTGTTTCAACTTTTGCACCCGTAGGTTCAAAAACTTTAACACTGTATAATTGTACATCAGGGGCTAAACCGACTAAGTAACCATCTGCTATAAGCTTGCTTACTTGTCCTGCTATAATTCCGGCAACAGCAGTCCCATGTCCATCTGTATCTAATGATGAACTTTCATCTTCAGGAGTTGCAGGATCATCATCTACAAAAGAATATTTTTTAACATTTGCTAACGCAGGAATGTTAGCTACACCTGTATCAAAAATTGCTACCTTTACGCCTTTTCCGGTAAGATTGCGATTCCAAGCATTTTGTACCCCCAGCAATCTCATATTCGTTAATGGCATAATCCCCTTTAAGGATGTACTATTTGTCTCTAGTGGTTCAGTTTTTTTCTCAACTACCTTAATATCTGGAGATTGTTTTAATAGTTCTAGATTCTTTGCACTAAAATCCCCTTGCACAATATTTAATAAATCAAAATTATTCTTAATAGAAGACGCCAATTTCAAAATTTGCTGTTTTCCCGTTGCATTATTGTAAACAATCATCACATCTTTGTATGCTGTCTCTGTTGAAGAAGAAGCAAAAGTATGATGAGGATTATAAGCCAATATGGATAGTACTAAAGCAAAGGGCATCCACCATTTTGCATTTTTCAACATAATTTCACCTGTCTCTTTAGGTATGTATAGGAATGTATATTTCCAATATCTTTAAGGTTGTTTCTAAACAGTTTTATAGTAACATGTAATAGGAGTATGATATTCTTACAAGCAAATTAAGTTTTTGTAACAATTCGCAAATATAAGCTATATTTCATAGTTTAATAGCACAAAAATAATATCTCCTCTAGAACAGCATACAGTTCATGTGCATTGTGATCGCTACTGTTCTATAATGTGATAGATTAAGCTTAAAAACTTCGAAATAAGAGAGAATAGAAGCCTATATTATTTGATAGGTAAAGAAGGGATTTCTATGTTTAAACATAAAAAGATTAAAATTCGTGTTTCTGGATGGTCAGCATTATTACTCATTATTGCTATTTTATGTATTTCCCTTACTTTGGCCATTACAGTTCCTTACTTTGGATTTTATGGTTTATATACTATATTAGCTAAATTTAACTTAGCAAGTATTGATATTTTCGAAAAGTGGTACCAAGACCTTTTCTACTTCGGTTGGTTTATCATACTAATTTTTTCTATGATTATCTTACTTGATATTATCTGCTTGTTTATTATTGCTAGTTGCAATATAAAATTGACAAAATCCATAGATACTATTAGTACTTTTGTACAGTTTGTTATAAGTGTCGTGCTCTTTAAAAAGTTCATAGTTACAGGCTTTGAGCGTATTAACGTCACTTGGAGTGGATCTATAATTCTTTTTTTATTACTTTATATAGTTGTAGCCGTTTTTAGTTACGAAAAAACCAATAACGCATAAAGATAGAAGAATCTATCAGCAAAAAACAATAGTTTGGTAATAATTCACATTGTTGTGTCAATATTTTTACAAACCTTGAACATGAATTGATAGTATGATAGAATCCTAAAAGTTCGGTGTTTTATTTCAAAATAAAATCTGAACTTCGTGTGAGTATAAACCTAATTTTGGGTCTTTGGCGAAAGCCAAAGACTCTTTTTTATTTGTGTTAATTTTTGACACAAGTTGAAGCGACCACTATGTACCCATTTCCACTGTTTACATTCCTATGTAAAGACAAAAACCTTTGTTATTCTTAAGAGTAACAAAGGTTTTATAGTATTATTGATTAATATATAGTTCGAATATGTCTCCAAAATCTTTTTTAATATATTGTTCTTTATTCTTTATAACCCAATTAGTCGCAAATTGTGTAATTTGTTCGAAGGATTGTGCTGGTGTTACTTCTTTAGATTCTATTTTTCCGATTGATTGTGCTGCATAGCTTAGACTATTTTGTGCGATTTCGAAATTTTTCTTATTATGAAGCATCTCCATCGAAATAGTATGCAATGCCTTATAGAGATCTTTAATTTCAGTATCAAATTTTTTATGAATATCAATTGACATTGGAATGTTATCGATTGTGAATTTAATTTCAATATCTAAATCAATGGTTCCTGCTGTTTCTAACATAACCTCAGATATTGTGCTATGTTCGTAATCATATCGTTTCAATAAACGTTTTTTACTAATAGCTGAATCACCATCTACATGGATTAATGCTTGATTTGTAAAGCAGTACTCATCTGACTTTGTTTTAATCAAGAAATATACAACTTCCCCTGATTCATGTTTAACAAAGTCATCTGACTCTGTTTTATCAAAATCTTCTTTTGGTACAACAACCCCAATATCCGATAATCCAAGTGCATCCGATGCTAGTTTTTTTAACATAAAGCATTCCTCCTTCATTTACGGTGTTCTACTATATTTACGTAAACTTATAAAGAAAAGTTTCAGGGGAAATAAGTTTTGCGTTTTATATTAAATTGTGCATAAAAAATAAATTCAACATCATTTCTTTTTAATAAATGTGGATACTTTCTACATTCATGTGGACAAAATGCTAAATAGACTATTATTCCATCTGTTACTCACAATTTGTGCATAAGTTTTTTATAAACTGTGCACAAAAAAATTATCATAAAAAATCTTATCCACAACTTACAAATAGATTAAGATAAATAGTTGATAATCTTTGTATAAATTATGATTGATATTATTATCATTTATTTTTGAATTCATAAATCCAACTAAATCTTTATCAAAGGCAAATTCAATATTGAGCTTTTTCACCATTTTCTTTTGCTCCTGTATCCTCTCGTTCATAATAATTGGTTTCATATTTTTAACCTGCCAATGGTTATTTCTTAAGAAAAAATTAACTATTATTATCACAATTTCCAAAAATATTATATTTATTACAATATTTACTTGATTTATAAATATACAATACGATATGATAATAAAAAATTAAAAATATAAAAATTAGTTAAACATATATTCAAATACCAACTACAAATTTCGGAATATTCCGTCTTTGTTTGCTAAGGGGGCCTCACAATGATTGAATTTAAGAACGTAGATAAGTATTATGGGGATTTCCATGTATTAAAAGATATTAATCTCACCATTAACAAAGGAGAGGTTGTTGTTATTATTGGACCATCTGGTTCTGGTAAAAGTACATTGCTTCGATGTATCAATCGATTGGAAACAATTTCTAGGGGATCGCTAAAGATTCATAATATTGAGCTAAATGATAAAAAAACAGATATTAACAAACTTCGCCGTAAAATTGGAATGGTATTTCAACACTTTTTTCTTTATCCACATAAAACCGTGTTAGAAAATATTATGCTTGCTCCTGTTAAAGCACTTGGACAAACCAAAGAAGAAGCAAAAAAAACAGCATTAGCCTATTTGGATAAAGTAGGAATTCCGGATAAAGCAGATGCTTATCCGTCACAACTATCTGGAGGACAACAACAACGTGTTGCGATCGCAAGAGGATTAGCAATGCATCCAGAAATCATGCTATTTGATGAACCAACATCTGCACTTGATCCCGAAATGATTGGAGAAGTATTAGATGTTATGAAAAATTTAGCTAAAGAAGGAATGACAATGGTTGTTGTAACGCATGAAATGGGCTTTGCAAAGGAAGTAGCTGATCGAATTATTTTCGTTGATAAAGGCCAAATACTTGAGGATTCAGATCCGGTTGAGTTCTATCAAGAACCAAAGGAAGAACGTGCAAAGTTATTCCTAAGCCGGATTTTAAATCATTAATAGTTTCATAAGGGGGAAATATTTATGTTCAAAAAGAAAAAGGGTTTACTTACAGTTTTATTCTTAGCAATACTTTCAGTATTTATGTTAGCTGCATGTGGAGACAAAAAGGATTCGTCCGGTGATTCTTCTAGCAACACTGGAAAGAATTCATTAGAAGCGATTAAAGCAAAAGATAAAATTGTATTTGGTGTAAAAAACGATACTCGTTTATTTGGTTTAAAAGATCCCAAAACAGGTAATATTGAAGGGTTTGATATTGATATTGCAAAAGAAATAACAAAAATTATTTTAGGTGATGAATCCAAAGCAGAATTTAAAGAAGTAACTTCAAAAACACGGATTCCAATGCTACAAAAAGGGGATATTGATGCAATCGTAGCAACCATGACAATTACTGAGGAACGCAAAAAGGAAGTAGACTTCTCTGATGTTTACTTCAAAGCTGGGCAAGCACTTCTTGTGAAAAAAGGTAGTCCAATTAAAAGTATTAATGATATAAAAAAAGGTACAAAAGTTCTTGCCGTTAAAGGTTCTACTTCTGCTGTAAACATTCGCGAAAAGGCTCCGGATGCCCAAGTATTAGAATTTGAAAACTATGCTGAAGCATTTACAGCTTTAAAAGCTGGTCAAGGTGATACATTAACAACTGATAATGCAATCCTTTACGGAATGGTTGACGAAGATCCAAACTATGAAGTAGTTGGTGACATCTTCACGGATGAACCATATGGTATCGCTGTGAAAAAAGACAGTCCAGAATTAGTAAAAGCAATAAATGATGCATTAAAAGAAATGAAAGACAATGGTCGATACGATGAAATCTACAAAAAATGGATTAAAACAAGTAACAAATAATATCTGGTAATACCAGTCACTTGTTAATGTAAATCTAATGTATTTTTAACAATGCTTAATCTAACCATTTAGATTTTAACGGGCAGTCACCTATTCTAATGGAATAAATTAGATCTTAGGTTGTTACTGCCCGTTCTTTCTTGATACCTAATTTTTAAAATGTACTCTACACTCATCGTCGTTAGGAGTGATAAAAATGCCAAATTTTAATATTTTAATAGAAAATTGGAATATGTACATAGAAGGTTTTTTAAATACACTTTATATAAGTTTAATTGGCCTAGTGGGTAGCTTTCTATTGGGAACAATACTAGCCGTTCTTCGAATTGCACCAATTAAACCATTAAATTGGATCGGAACAGCCTATGTTGAATTTTTTCGCAATATTCCTTTATTAATTATTGCTTTTTTCTTTTATACAGCCTTACCTACGATTGGTCTTCAACTAAATGGCTTTCAGGCTGGTACACTGGCACTTATTATTTATACTTCTGCATTTATTGCAGAAGCTGTTCGAGCTGGTATTTTATCCGTTTCTAAGGGGCAAACAGAGGCAGCACGTTCTTCAGGGTTAACCTATATTCAAACGATGCGCTATGTTGTTTTGCCACAAGCGATTAAAATTGTTATTCCACCTCTTGGTAACCAATTTATTAATCTTGTTAAAAACTCATCAATTTTAACTATATTAGCTGCAGGAGATTTAATGTATCAAGCTGATTTAATATCTACACGTACTTTTGTAACGTTCGATGTATATATTTTTGTTGCAGTATTTTATTTAGTGATTACTATACCTTTAAGCACTGGCGTTAATTATTTGGAAAAACGCCTTGCAAAGAGTAATTAATAGGGGGCGAAATTATTATGGATTTTGCTGGTGCTTATTCTCCAGATCATTTAAGATTCCTGTTGAATGGTTTTGTTGTAACATTAAAAATTGCGGCAATTTCAATTATTTTAAGCTTTATACTTGCAGCGTTCGTCGGAATTATTCGCTATACGAAAATACCCGTGATTTCTCAAATATTTGCAGTTGTAGTAGAAATCATACGAAACTTACCGTTGCTTTTAATCATCTTCTTTACTTTCTTTGCATTACCAGAAGTAGGGATTCAAATGAGTATTGAAATGGCTGCTATTGTAGCATTAACGATATTTGAATCTGCGATGATATCAGAAGTTATTCGAAGTGGCTTAAACTCTATAGATAAAGGGCAAATTGAAGCAGGGCGTTCTTCAGGTCTTACATATGTCCAAACTCTGTGGCACATTGTATTACCACAGGCTTTAAAAAGAATGGTACCGCCAATTGTGAGCCAATTTATCTCACTTTTAAAAGATACATCGCTTGCGGTTGTTATTGCTCTTCCTGAGCTTATGCATAATGCACAAGTCATAAATGCACAGAACATTAATTTCATTATTCCAATCTTCCTATTAGCTGCATTTATGTATTGGGTTGTTAACTACACACTATCAATTGTAGCAAGAAAATTAGAATTAAAAACGTCTTAGTATTGAAAAGAGCTATTCCAAAATCTGGTATTAACCATTATGGAATAGCCCTAATTTAAGTAATTTTAAATACAAAGAAAGGATTACTTTTTTTATTTCGTTTTATCAGCTAATTCTTTCAATGCACCAGTGAGTTCATTATTTAAAGTACCTAATGCTTTTTTATCTAAAGTAGGTGCTTTTGAACCTGCAATTGTTGGATCTAGATACTTTTCAACTTTGGTATAAAGATCTTTATTATCTTTTTTTACTTCATCTTCAAAAGATGACCATTGATCTTCTAATTTTGGACCAACTTCTTTGACTTTTGCTTGATTTCCACTGTCAATTGCTTTTGATAACTGTTCTGTTGTATCAAGCATTTTATTGACCCCATTAGAAACTGCATTGTCATTATTTGAACCACAACCAGCTAATAATAAGGCGCTTGCAAATCCAATTGATAAAGCCATTGTTGCTATTTTTTTCATCACTTTTTCCCTCTTTCAATATAACTACTGATTGTTATTGTTTTTAAATTTTTTCACTAGAATGATAGCAATCGCAAGAATAATAAGAACCACTTGTGGAATAGCACTCTCCCATGAAGGATACAGTGCGAAAAATTCAATGCTTGGAATACTTTCAACATTAGTAGTTGGAATTAATCCCGCTAATTGTAGGCTATGAATGCCCATCCCCGTAAACTTAATGCAAAGATAAAAGACAATTAGACTTGATACCATAAAGAATGGTCGAAGTGGCAATTTCAAGCCTACATACACCATTAAAATAGCTATAATTCCCAGGATAGCTGCTCCTATTAGAAAACCAAGTAGAAGTGATTGAAGCTTAATTTGGCTTGCCATGCCGATATAAAATAAGACAGTTTCTGTACCTTCGCGAAATACTGCTAGAAAAGCAAGAATCCCAAGTGAAACAAGTTTTCCTGTAGATAAGGCTGCTTGACTTTTCTCGCGAATATAGCGATTCCAATCAGCGATATTTGATTGACTGTGAAGCCAATAGCTCATATACAATAACATGACAGCCGCAAATACCCCTGTCCAACCACCAATCAGTGCATTATTATTGCCAAACGCACCAGAAGAGATGACAAATTTAACGATTAGAGCCAGGATGATACTTACTGCAAATCCACCTAGAACCCCACTCCAAATCCACTTTTTCCCTCTTACCTCTCCTGATTTTTTTACAAAAGACATAAGGGCAATGACAACAAGTAAGGCTTCTAACCCTTCACGAATTAGGATCATCGCCGCATCCCAATAAGTGTAGCTAGATTTTTCTGCTAATGGCGTAAGATAACTAATCATATGATCAATTGTATTATTAGCTTGATTATAATTTGGTGGATTAGCAGATAGCATTGCTTGTATTTTCACCAAATCCCTTTCCGAATCACTATAGACAGACGCAGATTGTGCAACGACTACTCCCTCAACACTTAGCCAACTATCGCTTGCCCTTTTTATATCCGCAAGAGCTTCGGTTTGATTTTGTTTTCCAATTTCCTTCTTTGTTTGTTGAAGAAGAATAATAAAATCGTCTAGGGAAATATCTTTTTTCTTAAATCCTGATTCTTTTGGATATTCCCCATTTGCAAATTTATCATTTACAGATTTTAACCCTTGTAAAGCCTGGACTACTTGATCTTGCTTTTTTAGAGTAAACGCATAAACTACTTGTCCCATATTCGATTCAATATCTTGATAAGCTTTTGCTGAATCATTTTTTATACCAGTTTCAATTTCACGCCAAGTCGTATCAAAATGGTTATAAGTTTTCTCTGCCTCTGAGAGATCCCCTTTTTTGGCCAATTCAATAGCTTTATCAACAGATTTCTCAGCCTTCTTCAAATCATCATTGGAGTTTCCATCTGCAAATGCAGGGTTATGAATTCCAAATCCAATGATTAATAGAAGGACCGAAATTATAAATAGTATTTTTTTTCTCATAAGCGCTCCCTCATATATATACAACCATCTTTAATTGATAATGAATTTCAATTTCAAAATACAGTTTTCATTCTAATCTCAATGATAAGCACTGTCAATTAGTAATTTATAGCTTTATAAAAATAATATAGAAAAAGTAGGGTATGTTAAAAAAAGAAAGACTTCTCCATAGCTACTTAGAGAAGTCTTTCCTTTTCAATTACCGTGTAATACGTTCAAAAAAATTCGTCACTCTTTCCAGATCTGCAATGTTTTTATTACAACTCTCACCATCTGTACAAATATAGTTACTGTGCTTTTTAAATGTATCGACAACTGGTCCTTTAACTGTAGTTGTAAATAGGCTTACATCTGAATGATGATTACAAATTGCACAAATGCCTTTCACCACTTTAGTATCTTTGTTACCCTTTACACCTTTTAACTTTCCCTGCTGTTCAAATATTACATACTTTTGATGAGTACTGACATCATCCCAAGTCAAATAACAAATATGTTGAAAATCTATACTTTCTAATTTAGGTAGTTTTAATTTCTTTTGTTTCTTAAAAATGCTTTTTAAATTACTTAAAGTTACTTTCCTAAATGGAATAACATACTGCTTTAGAGTTTCCAAAAATAATTCACCTTGCGAGTAATCTGTAATATGATATAGATCCTCTATTAGGTTTAATTGAGTTGAATCAAGAGACAGATTTTCCGTTAGCTCTGTATCAACAAGCCCTTTTACAGCAAGAATTACATTTTTATCTTTTGTTGTGCTATATGCATTTAAAATTTTATTTAATTGTTGCTCGATTAAATGATAATTTGCCACTGATAAGAACGGTTGAATTGTTTGTTTTTCCATCAAAATCACTCCAATTATTTAGGCTTTTAAAATGAGTTATTGGCCTAAAGAAATGATCCATATTGCAGTTGGGTAAATTATCTAATTTGGATTTAAGACATTTACAATTCTTCGATGGAGATTTCTTTGACCATGAAGTTTTGTGTTCTAGAGTATGCATTACTATTTAATGCGATCATTTAGATTCCTCCTTGTAAAGAAAACTACATACATCTTATCATTAAGTAAGCTCTAATTACAATTTTGTAAATATTTTCATTTTACTTTTTAGTCGTATATAAATCAGATGCTTCATCAAAATAGAAACGCCGTTTCCCTTTTCCAAATACAACTAACATGATATGGATAAACAACACAATCGTTACAATTCCATATAGAATCATTGTCCCTATTTGTAGAAAGTACGAAACATGATAATAAGGTGAATCCATTGAGATTTGTGATGTGGTTAAAACATTAATCACAAAGGTGATAAAAAACGTCACATAAATCGCAGCAAATCGTTTAAATAGGCGATTTATAGTTGTTCTTCTGCTCACTTTACTATCATACCGGAAACGCATGATGAATGTTCCAATTGTTCGTCCATTCCAAAATATTGGAATTACAAAGAAAAATACAAATAATGATATAGAACGAACGAGGAATTCGTTTACGTCATTTACACTCGTATAATGTAAGAAAATCTGTGTTGCAATATCCGTAAAGAACAAATCCAAAGCAACGGCTATTAGCACTGATAACGATCTTACTTCATCCAATTTTAATAGGAAATCAGCCTTTTCATGGATTTTTTCCTTTGATGGAAATAATGCTAATACTGCTGGTGCAATGAAAAATCCTACGATGCCGCCCAATGTGTTTAATAGAAGATCATCCACATCAAATATACGATATGCGCAATTATAATAACCAAGTATTCCTGTCACTTGAATCATTTCGAAAAAAAGTGTCAGCACAAATGTGATACCAAGAGCTATCTTCCATTGTTTCTTTTGTTTTAAGAAATAACGCAAATAGACGCCAAAGGGCATTAACATTAGAAAATTAAAAAATGCTTGATAAAAAGCAGTTTGTTCGAATAAGTGTATAAATGTCCCTGGCTGAGTCCAGACCATTCCACTATTCTTGAAAATGTCGGATATAAATCTAAAGGGAACTAAAGAATAGTGCTGAGTTCCAGGTTCTTGCATAGAACAAGTATCTCTAATGGTTGGTAATGGTAAGATTACTAGGAATAGAGCTGAAAAAAAGTAAAAAATAAAAGAAAATGAAATTAACATCTTTGATAATGGCAAAAATCCATATTTGCGGTATGTATAAATTAGCCATGGAATCCAAATCACAAATGCCAATATTGTAAATACAGTAATAAACAAATTGATGGGTTGAATATAAGCATCCATTACTTCCAACTCCCTTTTCTTTAATTCGAATTGAAATAGACATCCAGAAATCCTCTAAATAAGTATTCCCGAATGTCTATTAGCCAAAGCATATTATAGGCTTTTTTTATTCTCCTGCAGCAATATGTTCCTTACAAAAAGTTAAAATCATTTCTTCTTCTTCATCTTCTAGTGCGAAATCTAATAACTCCTGATTTGCTTTTGTAGTAATAAAATAATTCGCTAGTGATGTTTCATCATCTTTTTTAGCAACAATTGCACGAATTTCAAGTCCCCCTTCTGTATATAGTTCATCATCTTCATCTACTTTAATATCCAACATAAATTCGAAACGCTCACCATCAATAATTTGAGTGGGATCTATAATTTCTTCCATTGTATATGCTAAAATATCCAAATAATATCGCTCCTTTTACATCTTTCACTACTTTATAATATAGGAAATTGGCAATTAGTAAAGTTTTATGATAAAAATGAGCGATAACATAAGGGAGTGTGGAAAAATGCAAGAACTTTTGTATTACCAAGATGTCATGATGAAAGAATTCGATGCTACTGTCCAAGCACAGCAAAAAGATAAAGAAGGACGAAAATATATTCTTTTAGACAATACAGCATTTTATCCTACTGGTGGTGGGCAACCACATGATACTGGCATGATAAATAGTGTCAAAGTTATTGATGTGGAAAAGATTAATGGTGAAATCCGACATTATGTAACAGAGTTTTTACCAGAGAATACAACACAAGTTCATGGCGTACTCGATTGGAAACGGCGCTTCGATCATATGCAGCAGCATGCTGGTCAGCATATATTGACAGCAGCTTTTGTTGAGCTTTTCAACTATCCAACTGTAAGTTTCCATCTTGGAAACGAAACAGTGACCATTGACATTGATACACCAAATATCTCTGAAGAGGAACTTGCTGCAGTCGAAAAAAGAGCGAATGACATTATTTTAGAAAATCGATTAATCGAAACAAAATGGGTAACAGAAGAAGAACTTGCTCATTACTCTTTACGCAAGGCAATAGCTGTTACAGGAGAAATACGTCTGGTTATTATTCCAGATTTCGACTACAACGGCTGTGGAGGTACTCATCCTACTTCTACGGGACAAGTCCAAGCCATTAAGATTTTAGCGACTGAAAAGCAAAAGAAAAAAACACGTGTTCATTTTGTTTGTGGAGGGCGTGTACTTTATGAATTGCATTGGCGGAAAAGCGAATTATCAGAAGCAGCACGTCTTGCAAACAGTCCTGAAGAAGGAACTGCACATGCTGTATCAAAGTTATTACAAACACAAAAGGGACTTGAGAAAGCTTTAGATAATGCCAATAGTCAATTACTTACTGTTGAAGCAAAGATATTATTACAAGAATCTGATAACCATCTTATTCACAAAACATTTCCATCCCGTACTGTTCAAGAGTTACAGCAACTAGCACGTACAATTATATCAACGGATCATACTTACACTGCACTACTCGTTTCAAAACAATCTGATAAACTACAATTTGTCGCAGCAAAAGGTGATGCGGCAGGGACAGGTAGTATGAAAGAAATCGCAAACAATATATTACCTATTATTAACGGTAAGGGTGGCGGAAATGACACTTTTGTCCAAGGTGGCGGTGAAGCTACTATTTCTTCTGAAGAATTACTTAAACAAATGATAAAAGTATTAGCAGAATCCTAAAATAAGCTATCCCAATTTGTATGATTAAAACAAGTATAATCAGTCTTATAACTGTTACAAAAAACTGTGGATACATAATCAGTACCCACAGTTTTATATTATTATCATGTTTTGCATCAATCAGTCGAACATCTTCCCAATTGTAAAAATCATCGATGGTTGTACTGCCATTCTTTCGATAAAACCATTCCAGTCTTCAACCATCGTATAAAAATGAAAGACATCCGGTTTCCCTGCAGGATACGTTATAGATTCAGCATCCACATAGAATCCATCCCAATCATTTTGTTCCTGATAGCGTTCGAGTGGACTCCCAACTTCTACCTTTTTCTGGAACTCTGCGAATGCAGCCGGTATGACTTCTAGAAATACTGCTTTAATATTTCCTTCTTGGATTTGGCTACGCATCATATTTGCCCAATGTAAAACAACGGCATCATCTAGTATTGCATATTTTGTATTGAGACGTGAATACGGATAATGCTTGGCCTCTTCTTGTCGCTTATTAATATCTTCAATCTTGTAAAGAGTAAAGGATTGGTAAACTTTTACGAGTTTCTCTTTTAAACTTGGAGATAGTCCCTCTTTACGCAACAAAATCTCCAATTTCATACCTAAATACCCTAATTCTATCCCTAACTGTTCTTCACTTACGGCAGTTGATTTTTGATTGATAAGCCACCTAAATGCTGATTGATAAAAGATCCCGGCTGCTGCTAGATCGAGTGTTGTATATAAACCTTCTGGCAAGTAAATACATTGTGTATAGATTTTTGAAACAGCTAAACGTAGAATATCCCCCATAAAGTAGGAATCTCTTTCTAGCCATTCATCTTTTGTGCCTTGAATATAGGCATAATCAGGGTTGATACTAATAAATTGATCATATTGCTGAATTTTACGTTCATATAAAACTCGAATGGATTGGCGAATTAATTCTTTTTCTCCATCAATCTCATTAAGCTCAAAAAACGTGCCAACTGTATCTACGTAAGCATTAGACAGGCGCTCAAATCCACGTCCTAAAATATTATGCAATTTCTCAAGATGTGCTTTTTTTTCTTCGCCTTCAAAATCACGTTCAATCCTTGCTTTATACGTAATATACTCGGATGCTAGGTAGTTAATATGTTCACTAATAGCAGAAATTCTTTCAAATGAAACTCCACCTCTTGCACTAACGTTAAATTCAACCATTTTCCAAAATATTTCCTTTGGTAAACCATTTGATTCAATTTCTTCCTTTGTTAGTGCCTGCATTCTCATGCGCTTATTAGCAGAAAAATATTGAGGTAATCTACTTTCAGCATTTTGTTTATATTGTTTTTTAATTCTTTCTATTTTTTCGAAATTTAATGTGCTTTTTAGATTTCTTTGGTCATTCTTCGTATCATGCTCATTGAATGACACAGATTGTAAAGGCCAATTCTCATGTTCCTTCATGTCCTCTTAAAGGGCCTCCTTTTCAAATTACAGACCAAATTGCAAAATACTAAAATCATTATGCTTATTCTATCAATAAATGTGACATGCGACTAGAGAATTTTTCACTATTCCTTTGGATTATTACAATATTCACTATTTTTCACTACTTATATTGTAGGGACTCTTTTTCATCGTCTAATTTGATAGCAAAAATTCTTGTAAAATCCCATTAAATATTTTATGTTTCCATGAACTTTGTCATTTGATCATTCAAAGAAGTACATCTTACTAGTAATTGCCACTTACATCGAAATTGAAATGCTTTCAAATGCATGTTTCTGTTTCTATTTTTTAAAAAAAGACCCATCCGATCGGAAAGGTCCCCATTTAGCATTCATTAGTAAGTATAACTCTTCAATAATATTTCAATTTCCTTATAGCCAAGTTTTTCTGCATGCTCGATAGGTGTTACACCATCTCTGTCTGCAATATTTGGATTGGCTTGATGTTGTAGTAATATTCTTACGCATTCTTGATATTTTCTTCCGCCATCTCCTAAAATAATAGCTTCCAATAATGCGGTCCAACCTAAATTATTAATATGATTCACATCTATTTCTATTTTATTTAATAAGAATTTTAAGACCTCTAGATTGCCATGTTCTGCAGCTGGTATTAAGGCTGTGTTACCATACCGATCCGTAATAGTAGGGTTGGCTCCTCCTTGTATAGCAAGTTTTAAAATATCTAAATAACCTTCAGCTGCAGCATATAAAAACGGTGTATTTTGCATATCATCTTGAATATTCACGTCAGCACCAATATCTATTAGCATTTTTGCGATTTCTACATCATTGTTATATGTTGCAATCATAAGAGGTGTACGTCCTCTATCATTTTGTTGATCTAAATCCACACCTGCTCTTATCAATTTTTTTACTGCATGTAGATCTTGTTGATGTACAGCCTTCAATAGCGTCATTTTACCATCTTTACTTTTGGAGTATTTTACTAAAGCAAAGCCCAAAGATAAAGCAACCATTACAGCTTTATGACGTTTTTTCATGTACTCTCCTCATTCCCCGTACGCTTTCTTAATAAGCAATTCCCACCCTAATATGTAAGAATTGTTGTTTGAAGCATTCTTCATATGAAAATTTGGCAGTATCGCCTACCGTTATCTTTTTCCCGTCTAGTGGTAATTTATTTTTTTCTATACGATATTTCCCTATTGCTTCTCCGTCTGGTAAGTAGGTTGGACATACGATTGTCCAATCTAAATTCGACTCGGCTAGCATTTTATATACTTTTGCATGTTCCTCAGCAGCAAATGTTAATTTCTGTTTTGATTCAGTCGATTGAAACCGAAATTTCCCGGGTTCACTCCGGCTGTCTAATATTCCTGCTGTGCCTATAGTGACGATTCTTTTTATATCATGTTTCTTCATCGAGGAAATAATATGGGAAATACCATCTGATAATGTGGTTGTTCGATCTGTTCCTAGTGCACTTATCACAACATCTGTATCAGTAATTGTCTGTTCAACATCTTCTTTATTAAAGACATTCCCCTGAAGAACTGTTAAATGATTTTGTTTTCTTATTTTTGTTGGTGTACGTACTAGAGCATTTACTTGGTGTCCATCTTGCAATGCCAAGCGTATCATTTCACCACCAACTCTTCCAGTTGCTCCGAAAATAGCCAGCTTCATATAGAACTTCCCCTTCCAGCTTCTTTCTTTCATATTCTATCATTGCTTACTTTTCTTACAAAATCATGTGATTATATAAGAGAAAATATACTCTTTTGAATCACTTTTATAAATACATTTCTAGGTAATAAATAGGATTACCTAAAATGAAAAAAAGCTGATCAAGAGTGGGAAACTCCAACTCCTGATCAGTAGTCATTATTGTATTATTTTATTTTTCTTTCTTCCTTTTTCTCTGGCTCTAGATTTTCGCTTTTATCGAATACTTTATATATTCTTTCTAACATTGGTGGATGGGTGTAGCGGAACCATTTTACAAGGAGTGGTGGATTTACTTCGCTTAACCCGGCCTTCGTTAGCTTTTGGAATGAAGTAACAGCTGCCTTATGGTCTCCAGTTAACTCGATTGCATATTGATCAGCTCTTGACTCTTGATATCTTGAAATATAATTCGACAAGGGGCTTGATGCAAATAGCAGAAAAGAGGTAACGAGTAAGAACAATGGCATCGAACGAAGATCGCTTATTTTGCTAATTTTTAATGGTTTTCCATAACGTGAGATAACCAAATTCATCATCTTCGCTGCTAGCCAAAGTCCAACAAATGATAGCAGTATATAACAAGCTATCCCAATATAAATATGCTTTTCTACATAATGCCCCATCTCATGTGCCATGATGAAAAGAATTTCTTTATCGGTTAGTCGATTTAGAGTTGTATCCCATAATACAATTCGTGAATTACTCCCTATCCCTGTAACATAAGCATTCATAGCATTTGTCTTTTCTGCCATATTCACTTCATAGACATGGTCAGAAGGAATATTGGCTTGATCTGCTAATGCTAGAATTTTGGCTTCTAATTCTTTATTTTGTAATGGATAGAAGTCATTATATAAAGGGTCAATCAACACCGGTTGCACAAACATGACGAAAATTGAAAATGGTATCGATAACAGCCAAGCATATAGCCACCATCTCTTAGTACTTTTTTTAATCAGCCAATAGACAACTGACATTACTAAAATAGAAGTGACAAGATTAACGCCAAAATCAATTATGCCATCCTTCATCCAAGAAGGAAAAGTTTGTGTGCTAATCCCATAGTCTTTACTTAAATGATATTTATAATAATCTAATGGCCATAATACAAGATACATGAGAAGTGATAGCCAAAACACATAAATAATGGTTTGAAAAAGCGTTGATTTTGCACGCGATACAGACCATTTTTCAAACAATTTTGAAAGCCCAGCAAGTAAAATAAATAAATAGATTAGCCATTCGAGCGGTGTTGATACAAAAAAGAGGTAGTTCCTAATTTTTGAATATTCCCCACTCAATAATAATTCGTGATGAGACATAAAAACTGCTGGATCAGCAACAGTTCCCTTTAATGCTGCTGGTATTTCACCACTGCCACTTTGAAAAATATAAAAATACATTCCTACAGCATACACTCCAAATAATAATAGAGCTATTATGCCTATTTTCTTTGCCATGTCATCTCCACCTTGTTTAGACTGTCCTATATTTTAGTGTAATCATTTTTAAAAAATATAGAACTAAATTTGTTATAAGGATTAGAATTGAAATTTCACTCTTAATGCTGCACTAATTGTAATTAATCCTTGCTCAATTGGCGTAGCAAAATTCTGACTTGCCATAGCCGCTGTTTTGTACAATACGGGCTCTACAGTATTTTCTTCGATGACCTCAATTGGTTGTGGAGGAACATGTAAATGCATGGTTTCAGCGATTGTATTTGCTTTCATTTGTGCATCTCGCAATGCTAAAGATAAGGCCTGTTGATAGTAGTCATCTACATGATCTATTTTAAATTGAATGCCTGAAACACGATTTGCACCATTCTTTACTGCCGTATCTATAACAGTACCTACTTGGTTAATGTCTCTCACTTTCACAGTTATAGCATTCATTACTTCATATCCTCTAAAAACTTGCTTACCATCAAAATAATCATAAGTTGGTGTAATCGTATAAGCTGCTGTTTGAATATCTTCTCTCGAAATGCCTAATGCTAAAAGTGATTGAATCACACGATTCATAATTGCTGCATTTTCCTGAGATGCCGTACTAACTTCTTTTCCATTTGTGAGTACTTCTATTTGGAGTTGAACATAATTTGGAATAGCAGTGATCTTGCCATTACCTATTACCGTGATAACACGTAATAGACTATTTGCTATTTGATGATTCATAGGATTCCACCTTCCGTATTGTTCATACTGCTTATCCTATGCTTTTCTTATGAAAAACTTGTCATTTGGAATATTTTTATTAACTTGTAAATGAAACATAAAAAAAGTTACGATGAATAGTTCATTTTGCATCGTAACTTTTCTTCTAGATACTTATGCTACTTTATGATCTGCTGGCAACCAAAGTGCAACAATAGAAAAAATAGGTAAAACTGAGATAAAAATCATTGTATCTAAAACACCATAGTGGTCCATTAGCATCCCAATAACAACTGAGCCAATCGCTCCCATGCCAAATGCAAGTCCTACAGTTAAGCCTGCCATAGTACCAACTTTACTTGGCACCAATTCTTGAGCATAAATAACCGTAACAGAAAAGCTTAACATGATGAAAAATCCTATTACAGAAAGAAATACTACAACTAACCACAACGGTATATATGGCAGCATAAGTGCTAATGGCATTGGAACTAAAAACGATAGCAAAATCACATTTTTTCTACCTATTCGATCTGCCATTGGACCACCAAAGAATGTGCCAATAGCGCCAATAGCAAGGAAGATAAAAATCAATAATTGACCTTTTTGGATGGTTAAATGATATTGATCCATTACGTAAAATATATAGAAGTTGGTCATATTCGTAACATAAAATGAACGAATAAAAATAACTGCCATTAATAAACCAATAGCAATTCCTATTTGTTTTTTCGTTAGAGTGGGCAAATTAGAAACTAATACTTTTTTTGTTTTTGTAACATTCTCCTCTTCTAATTGTTTTTTATACCATACAGATATTCGTGATAGTAAAAGGATGCCGATCGCTGCTACGATTAAAAACCATGCAGCGCCAATTTGACCAAATGGTACAAGGACAAACGCACTAATCAGCGGCGCTAATGCTTGTCCAGAATTTCCTCCAACTTGGTAAATAGATTGGGATAATCCACGCTTTGTTCCTGCCGCCATAAAGCTAACTTTAGAACCTTCTGGATGAAATATAGCAGAGCCTAAACCTAAAAAAATAACAGAAAGCAAGATCAACCAATAATTGCCCGCTACAGCAATTCCAGCTAAACCTACAAATGTGCAAGACATTCCGAGTGGTAAAGCATAAGGTTTTGGATTTCGATCACTAAAAAAACCAACAACAGGTTGTAATACAGAGGAAACCATATTTAATACAAATGTAATGAGACCTAATTGTGTAAAAGATAAACCGATTTCTTTTTCTAACACTGGAAACATTGCAGGAACTACAGCTTGCAACGTATCATTAAAAAGATGGCAAATCCCAATTGCAACCATAATAGGATAGATAGGATTTTCTAAAGTAGACCTTGACATTGTTGTTGACACGATGAGTTCACTTCCTTTAAATACCAAAATTCAAGTGATTTCATTATAACAATTTTTTAATATCATTTATCTCATTATATGAGCATATCCTCTTTTTTCTTGTTCATACTAAAAGCGATTTGAAAGAGGAGTGAATTAGAAATGGAGAACTTTTTTGAAGTAAACTTCTGGGAAATGATACTTAGAACAACTCTTTCCTTTATAGTATTACTTTTTTTAGCTCGTCTACTCGGTAAAAAACAATTAAGTCAACTCACCTATTTCCATTATATTACCGGTATTACAATTGGGTCTACAGCAGCTCAAGTAGCTTCAGTGGAAGAAACTCCGTTTATTGATGGCATGATTTCATTAATATGGTGGTCAATTTTAACTATTATCGCAAGTTTAATTGCTTTAAAATCCTCAAAACTTCGCAATATTGTGGATGGTAGCCCAACTGTAATTATTAAAAATGGTGAGCTTTCTGTCCAAGCGTTGAAAACTTCCAAACTTCATATGGATGATTTGCTTATGATGCTCCGTGAGCAATCCGTTTTTTCTATCAAAGATGTTCACTATGCAATTTTAGAAACAAATGGCCAACTAAGTATCTTAAAAAAACCCGCAGAGCAATCGTCTACAAAACAAGATGTTAAAGCTGACGTTTCCATACCACCTCATATTCCGATAGAGATCATTGCGGATGGACATATTGTGTGGAACTCAATGGAGGAAATGAACATAACAGAGGATTCGCTTATGAAAAAGCTTAAGAAAAAAAATATTGAAAATATCGAAGAAGTATTTTATGCACAACTTCAACCTGATGGTTCCTTATATATTTGTACCCGTGAAGAAAATAAAGCAGCACAAAACGACAAAACAAAACAAACTTAGATATTATTTTAATAATTTTTGTACTATTCACGATAATTCCCCAGGAAATATCAATAGCCACTTTTCTCTTATGTCAGGAATACATCAAAAAGGAGTTATACCTTGTAGCTTTGGTATAACTCCTTTTTATCTATTTAAAGTTCATCATATTTACTCATAAATTTGTTGTAATGCATTTTTCATTGGTTCTCGTACATTCACTTTTGAGCGTATTTCTTTTGCTTTTTGTTCTGCTTCTTCTACCGTTTTTGCTTGTCCCAATTCCAGCAATGTAGCCGTAGCGATTGTGCCCGCACGACCACTTCCACTACCACAATGGAAGAAAACTTTTTTACCATCACGATACGCATTCATCACTTCATATACTGCATGCTGAATGGATGGTATAATTTCCGCTTCCTCATCTGCAATCGGTGCATGAATTCGTAAATAATTTACTTCTTCTGGTTCAGCTACTCGTAAATCAATTACTACATCGACATTTTCGTTTGCAATAGCAGATTCAACATCTGCTACACCTCCAAAGAAAATCCGATTCTTAACTAATTCCTGATAGTTTTTATTCATCTCTTAATCCCCCTTCGTTAAGTAATTCTTTTATTTCTTCGTAACATGGCATTGCTGTAATAGCACCTGCTTTTGTTGCTGCATTTGCACCTAAGCGATTAGCAAAATGAACATAATTATAAGCTTCTTCAATTGTTTTAGGCATACCATATAAATGGACTTGACGAAGAATACCTGCCATAAATGCATCTCCTGCACCTGTAGTATCCACACAATCGATCTTAATAGAAGGAACGTGTTTTATTTCTTCATTAAATACTACATAGGCTCCTTTTTCACCAATTGTAATCATGATTAGTGGAATATCAAATTTTTTCAAAGCCGCAATGCCGTCTTCCAAAGTATTTGTTTGCGTTAAGAAAAACATTTCTTCATCTGCCAATTTTAATAGATCTGCATCTTTTAAGAAAGTCGCAATGGTATCATGGCAAATTTGGGCACTTTTCCAACGAAGTGGGCGAATGTTGGCATCCATTGCCACAAGTGCATGATATTTTTTTGCCAAAGCAACTGCAGCTTTTGTTGTTTCTAAAGCTGTCGGATGAAACATCGTATTGGAGCAAAAATTAAAAATAGACGCATGTTTGAAAGCTTCCTCTTGCAGATGTTCTGATTCTACTTGAAGATCCGGTGTTTCATCAATATAATTTGTAAAAATTCGTTCATGTGCTTCCGTTAAATGTACATGGACTCCACTTACTCGTTTTTCAGGAATGATTTTTGCATAGTTCATAATAACGCCTTCATTGTCAAGTTCTTGACGAACAAACTCAGAAGTTTCATCATCTCCTGTTACGGTAATCAGTGCAGCTGGAGCACCGATGCGACTAATCCCTGCAGCCACATTAACAGTTGCACCACCTAAAAACTTAGTAAACGACGTATTTGTAGTATCATTAGCTATAAAATCAACGAATGCATCCCCATAGACGAGAACGAATTCCTTTTTGGTCTCTAACATTTACAAACTCCTTCACACATATCTTCCTTCTATCGTATCATGAAGTCTGACAACACAAAAGTAACTTAAGAAATAATTTAGGTAAAAAATCATAAGATGCAAATAATCATATCCAATTTTGGATAATTACTTTAAATTATGTCTAGTTCAAGCAAATATTTACGTCCTCTGTTATACTATCTTCTGAAGGAGATTGATAACAAATGGATATTACTGTAAGACCTGCACAATTAGCAGACGCACCATTTGTAGCACCATTAATCGTAGATGCTATAGATGAAATTGCAAATCGCCTTACAGGTGAAGATGAGCCAAAAGCTATTCTTCAATCACTTGAAGAGCTATTTAAACGTACCGATAACAGACATTCCTACCTAAATACTTATATTGCAGAAATTAGTGGTGAAGTTGCTGGTATCATGGTTGTCTATGGAGGAGATCAAGCACCAACATTAGATCATAACTTGGAACAATGGTTAGCAGCCAAAGGGGCTTGTGTGCAAAAAATAGAAGTTGAAGCACGACCAGATGAATTCTACATCGATACCATCTGCACAACACCACAATACAGAGGCCACGGCGTTGGTACTACATTATTAAAATACGCAGATAATGTCGCTAAGAAAAAAGGATATCAAAGAGTATCCTTAAGTGTAGAAAAACAAAAAGACCGTGCTCGCCATCTATACGAAAAGATGAACTTTATTTATTCAGAACCTTGGATGATTATTGGTGAAGAATTTGATCATATGGTGAAGAAAATATAATATTGCGCACTTTAACAAAAGACAGGCAATTTGTCTGTCTTTTGTTATCTTTATTTAAAGCAAAAAATGAACAGTAGAAATCGCGTCAAAATTTATCTGGAAATTTTATCTATAACTATTTCTTAATAATAAGTTGGTGAAATTTTTAAGAATTGGTCATTTTTTACCTTTACATATTCAGTTCCGTTAATCTCTCCATTATATACAATTGCTTCAAAATCTAAAATTGCTGAGTCATTCATGACCTCATAGTAACTCCCAAAAGAAATCTTATAAGTACCCGCCTTTAAATCTGTTCCTATTTTATACATACCTGGTTTTTTAACAGATGTGGAAAGTATATGTTTTACTTTTGAAGATGGGATAAAGTAAGCACCTGTCCCATAGTCATCCAGTTTGAAATATTGCCCTTTTGACAAACGGACATATGCTTGATTGTATACAATATCATTTGAAAGAATTGCTTCAAAATTTGATGGTTCTTTTGCAATTTCATAGTAGACGTCCTTACCAAAAATCATGTACTCTCCAGCAGCAATATCATTACCTACTTTATATGTACCTGCATATTTGGCATACGGAATAAGCGTTTTGATCGATTTTACTATTGAATATTTACTATAATATGTTTTCTTTCCTACCTTTTTTATGGCACGAACTTTATAATAATACGTTGTAGAAGATTTCAGTTTACGATCGGTATAGGAAGTGTTTTTCGTTGTAACTATATGTTTATACTTACCCACTTTTGAATTAGCACGATAAATTTGATAAGTAGTTGCTCCCTTTACCTTCTTATAAGAGATTTTAATCTTAGTTGTACTTGTAGCCTTTACTGAAATGTAAGGCTTAGACGGCGCATTTACAGCTGATGCTTCAAACTGATTACCAATAACAAAGAAAATTGAACAAATTAATGTTAGAAATGCTACGATAAATTTTTTCATCTTTACCCACCTTTATTAATAATATGTTCAATTTTAATATAAAAGATAGAAAGTTACTATATTTCACTCATACCGAATCCCCTGGGACATCTCCTCTAGTACTTGTTTATTTAAAATACGGAGAGAACACCGTTTTTTTTCAATAATGCCTCGCTCACATAAATCACGAACCACTCGATTTAAATGTCGATGTGTTGTACCAAGTAAATCAGCAATCTCCCCAATCTTGGTTGTTTGCAATTCTAAGCCAAACTCATTGTCTGGTGTTGTTGTGGACAATAAATAGCTTGCAAAACGATTTTCTACAGATGCAAGTAAATTAACGCGAGACGCAGTTGTACTTGTTTGAAGTTTGTAACTGACATGATTCAATAAATCCTGTAAAAATAGTGGATTGTTCATTTCAAAATTGTATATATAATCACAAGGCAATACGATACATAAGCAATCTGTTACTGCTGTTATTTGTGATTGTACAGGTACATGACGTACCAATTCTATATCACCGATAATAGCAAGTGGATGATTAAAACGTAATAATAGAGATTTCCCTGTTTCAACACTTGAGGTAGCCTTTACTTTTCCTTCAACTAGGTAGAATAATGAGTGAAGTTTTATACCCTCGTGCAGTAAAATTTCTCCTGCTTTATACTTTTGCAGGGAGAACGGTATTGCATCTAGATTGGTGAAAATTTTATGAAACTTATATTCGATTAATTTTTCTTGAAGTAATAACCGATCCTCGATAATCTTCATAAAAACATCTCCCTTTTGGACATATGTCCTTTTTCATTATAATTTGAATTGCTATGATGGTAGAAGTCAAAATATAAAATAACGTTCTATTCTTAGAAAATTTCTATTTATGGTATAATTCTTCTTTAGTCTTTTTATATACAGGAGTGTCAAATATGAACAAAAATTTAATATATCCATTGCTGATTGTTATTGGATCTAGCTCATATGGGATATTATCCACGATTATCAAAGTAGCTATGAATCATGGATTTGAGACGAAGGAAGCTGTTACTAGCCAATATTTTATCGGTTTCTTTCTAGCATTTATCTTATTTATCATTACTCAACGCGCTTTACCGAAATTAACGGGTAAAGGCTTTTTAATAATTATGCTATCTGGGTTATTAACTGGGAATACTGGCATTGTATATGGGCAAGCAGTTCACTATCTACCTGCTTCTCTAGCAGTAGTTATGCTATTCCAATTTACATGGATAGGTCTATTTTTAGATTGCATAATTCGTCGTCGTCGACCAACACGTAGTGAATTAATCTCCCTTGTATTCCTTGTCATCGGTACAATTTTAGCCGCAGGAATTTTAGATGTAGATTTAAGCGGTCTCGATTGGCGTGGATGGGCATTTGGTCTAGCATCAGCACTTAGCTTTGCTTGCTTTATGCAATTCAATTCAAAACCAGTCGAAGGAATATCAAAAATTGGGCGTATGACAATAATGTCATTCTTTGCAATGTTAATTGTCATGGTATTTCAATCACCCGAAATTGTGTTCAATGGAAAGCTATTTGGAACTGAACTTCTTTATTTTGGTCTAGCTCTTGGTTTCTTCGGAATCGTTTTACCTATACTACTATTTACGATATCCGTTCCTAAAGTTGGGGGAGGAATTGCATCTATTTTAAGTGCAATGGAGCTACCAGTTGCCATTATTACTTCCGTTTTAGTACTTCAAGAACACCTAACATTGTTCCAAGTATGCGGGATCATATTAGTGTTAATAGGTATGACTTTACCGACATTTTTACAAAAAAAATTAGTTAAATAACGAGACTTCACAGTTATTTCGCAAACTCCCTAATTCTTTTTGCTACAATGATTTATGCAAAATAGAAGGGAGTTTTTTGATGAAAAAAATGACAATGTTACTAATGGCATTGGCTACAACAGCAACACTTGCAGCATGCAATAGTAATACAAATACAGCAAACGATACAAAAAAAGAAGTAGCACCATTGAAAGCCACTTTAACTGTTCCTGAAACAGCAAAAGTTGGGTATAAAATTGAATTAAAAGTTGATGTAACTCAAGATGGAAAAGCTGTTACAACCGCAAAAGATGTAGCATTTGAAGTTAAAAACAATGATACAAATTCTGATAAAATGATAACTGCTAAAGTACAAGATGATGCGTATGTTGCTTCTTATGATGTCAATGATGCAGGCAAATATAAAATCACTGCTCACATTTCTGCAAAAGACGGTGGACATGCAATGCCAAATGCAGATATGACCGTTTCCAAAGATGCTACCTCTTCACATAATGATCATCAATCTACATCTGAATCAGCTACTGAACAACACCATTATCATAGAGATGTGGCTATCACATACAACCATAAGCATACTGTAGCAAAGGACAAAGCCATTAATCTTAGTGTCACAATAAAACATGATGGAAAAGCCTTAACGGGTGCAGATATACATTATCAGGTTATCCCACAATTCAAAGGTGGACAACCAACTTGGATCACATTAAAAGAAACTTCTAAAGGAACATATGAAGGTAAACATACATTTACACAAGCCGGTAAATATCAACTTAAATTGCATGTTGAAAACAATGAAGGCTTACATGATCACGAAGTGAAAGAATTTATTGTAAAATAATCCCCAAACATTTTCTCTCACAAAAAGCCTGAATGGAATTTATGGTTCCAATCAGGCTTTTCAATGTCTTAAAATCAATTATGTTTCAATTTTTTAGGCCAAAAGCTAAACTTTCCAAGAATCACAATAAGAGCTGGAATAGCAATTGGACGTACAAGAAATGTATCTACAAGTACACCTACTGCTACTGCAAAACCAAATGCACGAAGTTCCATGACTGGTTGTGTAATTAATACAGCGAATGTTGCCGCTAAAATTAAACCCGCTGATGAAATTACTCCACCTGTTTTCCCTACGCCTTCACGTACTGCTTCTTTTATTGGTAAATTCTTTTGTTCTTCACGAATACGTGAGATTAACATAATTGTATAATCGACACCTAAAGCGACTAAGAATACGAAAGTATATAGTGGAATTCGATAACTAATACCTTTATAACCCAATAAATCTTGGAAGAAGAATACACTAAATCCTAGGGCTGCTCCGTATGAAAGTAAAATAGTTGCCATCATATAAATCGGTGCTACTAATGAACGGGTTTGAATGCCAAGCATCACCATAATTAATACCGTCATCAAAATAATAATACGAATTTCATCCCCATGACTTGCCGCCCGGATATCCGCATTTTGAGCAGTTTCACCAGCTATAAGCATTTTCGCATCATTAATATGACTGGCACTTAAAAGTTGATTTGAATCTTCGCGAAGCATTTCGATATCATCAAATGCCTCTTCAGTATACGGATTATTATTTAATACTAGATTGATTTTCGCGATATTTAGATGATCTTTGGCATAAGGATTTCCTTGAATTTCTGCTTTATTTACACTCTTTTGATCATTCAACTCATTTACTAAGGCAGATAATTGTTCGGTCGTTAATTCATCTTTTGCCTTAATAATCACTGTACTTGGTGCTATTTCCCCTGCAGAAAATGCCTTATTTAATACATTATAACCTTGAATAGAAGACATGTCTTTTGGAAATGAATCCAACAGATTAAATGAATAGTTGACATGCCTAACCATTGAAGAAAAGATTACTAAAATAATAAGTATAGGAGCCATCGCAATCCAGGGCTTTTCAGTAACAAATCGACCAAGCTTATGCCAGAAATTTTCTTTTCCAGCACGCTTTTCAGCGCGTTTTCTTGGATTAGATGGCCAGAATGATTTTTCACCCGCAATAGCAAATAATGCTGGCATTAGAGTTAATCCTGCCACAATCATTAAAACAACCGCTACTGCAAATACTGGTGCGAATCCTCGATACGATTCATATACTGCAAAGAACAGCGTTAGCATACTTAAGAATACAGTACCACCACTAAATACAATTGGTTCTTTAACAAAGTTTAGAGCATTTTTCATCGCTTCATTTACATGTAAGCCTTTTTCAAGTTCTTCACGGAAACGCGAAAATAATAATAATGAGTAATCCGTGATAACTGCAAATAACAGAATCATCATAATGGATAATGATTGACTATCAATTGCAAACCAATCTGCTTTTCCCATCAAACCGAGTAAACCATCAACAACAGAATACGCAATACCAGCACCAATAAGCGGAATAAACGCTAACAATGGAGAACGATAAATAGCAATTAATAGTATGAAGATTAATCCAACAGTTCCTAAGATTAAGACAACATCTGCTTTAGAAAACATTTCGTATGTATCTGCTACGATCCCAGCAGGGCCTGTAAAATAAGTTTCTAAATTAGCAGGTTGTTCTTTCGCAACTTGCTTTTTTAAATCATCCATTGTTGTTTTAACAACTTTATTTTCCATTCCTTTTGGGAATAACACTGGTAAAAAGAAGGTTGTTTGATCCTTTGAGAAAAATGATGCACGTGCTTGCTTTGGCATTTTAGAAAGCGGCACAATCGTGAAATCATCATTTACATCTTTCATAACCTTCTCAATATTGGTAATAGCTTGATCGATTACTTGTTCCTTTAATCCTTCCTTATCATGAACGACAACAAACAATGGAACACCTTCAGATGAAGGAAAATACGCTTTTAGTGCTTTTTCAGCTTGAATCGATGCATCCGTTTCAGGAAGACCTGCGTTTTTATTTGGAGATGTCACTTCTTTTGCATGTGGTGCAATGCCCGATAATAGGCCAGCTACAATGAGCCAAGTTAGTAGGATCGCAATCCATCTTTTTTTCTCTCTAAATATTTTCATACACTGTCACTACTTTCTATTAGAGCTAGAATCTATCGTAAATGTTGAAATAATAAATAACCCAAAACTAATTAACAGAATCGATCCACCCAAAATATAAAACAGTAACGCAAAAGTACTGTTAATACCAAATGGCTTTAAGGTGTATAGCCACATACCTACTGTCAACCCGATTGAGCCAATTATTGTTGTCCAGCCATGAAAAGATAATAGTTTAGAGGATTTTATTTTAAATACGCTATAGAAAATTCCCCATGCAAATACAGATAGCCAACCAACTACTAGAATATGTGCATGAATTGGCCGAAATTGATAACTACCTGAGCCAGCCATTTGTGAGCCTAAAAATGCACCGATTAAACCAAAAATTGCTGCTAATCGAATTAACCGCAAACCCCATTTTCTTTCCACAACATTTACCTCCATAGATTCAGACTTTTAATACTATGGTGTAAATATAGCCTGTCAACATGAACTCCATATGAACTCTATATTACAAATTTGGAAGTGAAATGATAAAAGTTGTCCCCTTATTAAGCTCACTTTCTACTTTAATATGCCCTTCATGAAGATGAATAATTTCTTCTACAATAGATAAACCAAGTCCCGTTCCTTCTTTTGAACGCGATTCATCTGCACGATAAAAGCGTTCAAATAACTGTTTTTTCGTCACATCGTTCATACCGATTCCTGTATCTTGTATGATTACATTGACTTCTTTCATTGACGAGGCAAGTGTTACATAAATATCTCCATCAGAGCGATTATATTTAATCGCATTGGTCAATAAATTTTCCCAGACATTTTCTAATAGGCCAGCGTCACCATTGAAAATTGTAGGTTCTAAAGTCATTGAAAGATTAATACCTTCTTCCTCCAGCCACCAACGATATTTTTGTATTGTTATTTTCAACTGCTGATCTAGAGAATACTCTTTTCTCTCTATACGACGCGCTGCTTGGTCAAGTGAAGTTAATAATAATAACTGCTTGGTTAAAGTTGATAATCGGTGTGTTTCATTTTGGATAATGGCTACGTAATTATGACGTTCCTCTTCTGTTAACTCTGATTTTAACAACCCAGCATAACCTTGAATATTTAATAATGGTGACTGAAAATCGTGTGAAACATTACTAATAAATTCTTTCCGCATTAAATCATTTTCCTGTAATTGACCCATCATTGTATTAAAACTTGTTGCCAATTGTCCAATTTCATCTTTCCTCTCAATTTTAAGTGGTGTATCAAATCTTTCACGTGCAATTCGTTTTGTTGCTGCAGTCAGCTCTGTAATCGGTCTAATTAATAACTTTGCAAAAAATAGCATCGCCGCTAGGCTGATAATCCCCATAAAGAGTGTCCATCCACCCATAATCGTATGTACTTCATTAAACAAAAGCTTGATATCTGGTCTTAAAAACATCGCATAATGTTTTTGATGATATTGGAATGGGACCCCTACAGTATTGGATAAATAATTAGCAAAGAATCCTGTTACAAAGGTTTCTCTAGGAAAATCTCGCATACCATGATAAATCTTACCGTTTAATACTTTTTGAACAGTTGAATCAGGTAAATCTCTAACACGATAATTACCACCATAAAATTTATGTATTTTCTCGTCATCTACAAGATAGATTTGATAACCCACATCGCCAATCGTTTTTAAATAATGATCTAAATTGAGATCCTGTACTTCATTAATATGTTTAATAATAGATTGTGCAATTGCAACGTTTTTTGCATCATTTTTTGCCTTCGTTACCTGATGATAATAAGTGTTCATGATAAAAAAACCTGCTATTGAGCTAAAAAGCATAATCATGATTGTGACCCATAAAAATTTACTATAGAGAGATTTCATTGCTATGCACCTCTAACTTATAACCGATTCCACGTACTGTTACGATTTCTACATCTGTTGCAATTTTTGCTAATCGTTGGCGAATTCTTTTTATATGTGTATTTAATGTTTGCTCATCTCCTTCATAATCATATCCCCAGACTTTTCCCATTATATCTGCTCTTTCAAAGACTTGATTTTTGTGTGAAGCAAGTAAAGCAAACACTTCAAATTCTTTTAACGGCATAAGTAGGGTGCTCTGCCCAGCTGATACTTCATAACTTTTTCGATTTATGGTAACAGATCCTACTCGGAGAATCGAGTTGCTCAGTTTATCATAACGACGTAAGATGGCCGCGATTCGGAATAATAACTCTTTTGGTTCAAAAGGCTTCACCATATAATCATCTGAACCAGCAATAAACCCCTTTTCCTTATCATCTAATTCACCTTTTGCAGTTAATAGCAATACAGGCAAATCAAATTCCTCACGTATACGTTTTGTTAGATCATAGCCATTCATTCCCGGCATCATCACATCTACTACTACCAAATCGGGTACCTCAGTTTCTAAAATACCTAACGCTTGAATTGCATTTTCAGCTTTTAGCACTTGATAACCAGCTTGTGTTAAATGAATACGTACTAAATCTAAAATATTCTTATCATCATCTACGATCAAAATTCTTGACACTTTAATCGCTCCATTTCCCATTACTTTTCTCCATTATAACGAAAGAGCTGATGGGGCCACACCCGCATCAACTCTTTTTATGATAATAATGCTATGAATAATATGATAATTAATGGAATAAACACGATCAAATACCCCATTGGCCTAGCAAAATTAATGGTCCAACCAATGCCAAATCGTTTTTCAACAAAAAGAGATGGATCTTCTTTATTAAAATAGAATAATCCGCCTTTCCAGTAACGATCATCATCTATATCGGTAATTCCATCTGAAAAACCTGAGCGTTCACCCATTTCTTCTAAATTACTGACTTTAACAGAGAAAATAATACTTCCTATTAAGATAACCAATATAAACGTTATAAATATAGTGAGCATAATACCTTTCCCAACAATACCATGATGAATAGTTGTTAACTGTAAAAAACTAAATAAGATGGTGATAAGGAAAGCAGTTAAAAACATAAACCAACTAGTATATTTTCGTTTATTTAGTTGTTTATGAGCTGATTTTGGGGGATTAATAGCACTTATCTTTATACCAGAACGCTTAGTTCCTTCTGTTAAAGCAGCAAATAACCCTTGCATAACTAACATCATAAGAGGTAACAAAATTACTGAAAAACGATTCTTTTCTGTAAAAGCATCAGCCTCTCCGCTTGGCCCCCAATGTGTAGGAATCTGCTCAGGTAATAGAGCGTATTGATAGTACGTGTAAATCATTAATAATAACGGGACAAAAGCTAAACTTATAAAATAAGAAAGAGGTAGCATCTCATCTTTCGCACGTAAGGACACATCGACTACCCTTATTTCAGTTAAATGTTTTCCCCATTTTTGTTGTTGCTTCTTTATTTTCAATTTCCAATGAAAATATGCATAGAGTACCATACTTATTATCATTATTAGAAACATTAGTGTTATACCAATTATGATTTGAAAATCTTCATTATGAATTACAACAATTGAACAAATGCTATAACCAAATAGCAAAAGTAACCAAATACTGGCTAAAATGATACTATAGATTTTTTTAGCTTGAATAACTAATTTGTCTTCAATATGTGTCGCAGGTATCGTAACACCAAATACAACGGTCCTTTTTAAAAGATACGGTAAAAATATTTGAATAATTCCTGTAAAACATAACATAACAAATGAAATCCAGAATCCAATCATATCTAGCCCCCTATTGTAATTTTTTTATTATCTTGTCAACCAACTGTTCAAAATCCCCCATCTCTAAACCATAAACGATTCCTTCAGCTATTACAGGTCTTAGCATTTTTTCCATGTAATCTAATTGCTTTGCTTTTGCCTTCTCCATCTCATCAGATGGATTTACAATAGCACCTGATTTTGGCTGAATTGTAATCAGTCCCTTTTTCTCTAATTCATGATAACTCTTATTAACTGTGTGCATATTGACACCTAAATCGGCAGCAAGTAAACGTACAGAAGGTAGTGATTCACCTGGTTTTATAGCTCCAATAGCAATACCTTCGATGATTTGCTGTGTTAATTAAGTATATATAGGAACGTATTATAAGTATGGGATAACCAATTTGAACATTTCAAGTAAAACAAAAGAACGTAATATTATTATATTATACCTTCTTTCCTTATGGATTTAAGAATCTAATTAAGTTTAATAACACCTATAGAACCTTTGTCCCTTGATGAAATTGCATTTTCCATTTCCCGTTTTCTCTCTTCCAAATAGAACTTCTCAATGAAGTTTGCTTACTTATTTCATCAAAGATTTTATATGTTGCTAAAACAATATTTTCAGATAAAGGATATATCTCAAAATTACTTAAACTCATTTTTACTACCCTAAGTCCTTCAGTAGCAATTCCTTGCTCTTTGTATAAAGTTTTCCCTGAACTACCAATTTCAAAAAAACTAGGTGATAAATATTCACTCAACCTTTCCTTAGATTGACGTATTTCAGTTTTTAAGAGATCTTGTTCGAGTTGTTGTAAATGCTCTTTTAAATATGTATGATCCATTTCTTATCTCCTAGCTTTTTTCTTAACTATCAGTTTAGAAACATTATATAATAAGCTAAAAATTCAGACTATAAATTAATCACAAATTCACATTACTACTAAGTAGATTATAGTACTATTAAGAAAATACGAAAAAAGCACAACTGAATCATCAGTTGTGCTTTATGTATGCCTAGCAACGTCCTACTCTCGCAGGGGGACAGCCCCCAACTACCATCGGCGCTAAAGAGCTTAACTTCTGTGTTCGGCATGGGAACAGGTGTGACCTCTTTGCCATCATTACTAGACTATTGAGATTGTTCTCTCAAAACTGGATAAACACTCATTGAAGTTCTTAAGAACTTTTGGTTAAGTCCTCGATCGATTAGTATTCGTCAGCTCCATGTGTCACCACACTTCCACCTCGAACCTATCTACCTTGTCGTCTTCAAGGGATCTTACTTACTTGCGTAATGGGAAATCTCATCTTGAGGGGGGCTTCATGCTTAGATGCTTTCAGCACTTATCCCGTCCACACATAGCTACCCAGCGATGCTCTTGGCAGAACAACTGGTACACCAGCGGTGTGTCCATCCCGGTCCTCTCGTACTAAGGACAGCTCCTCTCAAATTTCCTACGCCCACGACGGATAGGGACCGAACTGTCTCACGACGTTCTGAACCCAGCTCGCGTACCGCTTTAATGGGCGAACAGCCCAACCCTTGGGACCGACTACAGCCCCAGGATGCGATGAGCCGACATCGAGGTGCCAAACCTCCCCGTCGATGTGGACTCTTGGGGGAGATAAGCCTGTTATCCCCGGGGTAGCTTTTATCCGTTGAGCGATGGCCCTTCCATGCGGAACCACCGGATCACTAAGCCCGTCTTTCGACCCTGCTCGACTTGTAGGTCTCGCAGTCAAGCTCCCTTGTGCCTTTACACTCTGCGAATGATTTCCAACCATTCTGAGGGAACCTTTGGGCGCCTCCGTTACTCTTTAGGAGGCGACCGCCCCAGTCAAACTGTCCGCCTGACACTGTCTCCTACCCCGCTTAGGGGTACGGGTTAGAATTTCAATACAGCTGGGGTAGTATCCCAAGGACGCCTCCACCGAAGCTGGCGCTCCGGTCTCTCTGGCTCCTACCTATCCTGTACAAGCTGTACCAAAATTCAATATCAGGCTACAGTAAAGCTCCACGGGGTCTTTCCGTCCTGTCGCGGGTAACCTGCATCTTCACAGGTACTATAATTTCACCGAGTCTCTCGTTGAGACAGTGCCCAGATCGTTACGCCTTTCGTGCGGGTCGGAACTTACCCGACAAGGAATTTCGCTACCTTAGGACCGTTATAGTTACGGCCGCCGTTTACTGGGGCTTCGGTTCTCACCTTCGCTTGCGCTAAGCAATCCCCTTAACCTTCCAGCACCGGGCAGGCGTCAGCCCCTATACGTCACCTTACGGTTTTGCAGAGACCTGTGTTTTTGCTAAACAGTCGCCTGGGCCTATTCACTGCGGCTCTCTCGGGCTTGCACCCTACTAGAGCACCCCTTCTCCCGAAGTTACGGGGTCATTTTGCCGAGTTCCTTAACGAGAGTTCTCTCGCTCACCTTAGGATTCTCTCCTCGACTACCTGTGTCGGTTTGCGGTACGGGCACCTCCTACCTCGCTAGAGGCTTTTCTTGACAGTGTGAAATCAGGAACTTCGCTCATACGAGCTCGCCATCATAGCTCAACGTTATAGAGAGCGGATTTGCCTACTCTCACGTCTTACTATTTAGACGCACATAACCAACAGTGCGCTTACCCTATCCTACTGTGTCCCCCCATTACTCAAATGGTAGGGAGGTGGTACAGGAATATCAACCTGTTATCCATCGCCTACGCCTGTCGGCCTCGGCTTAGGTCCCGACTAACCCTGAGAGGACGAGCCTTCCTCAGGAAACCTTAGTCATTCGGTGGATGGGATTCTCACCCATCTTTCGCTACTCATACCGGCATTCTCACTTCTAAGCGCTCCACCAGTCCTTCCGGTCTGACTTCACAGCACTTAGAACGCTCTCCTACCACAGACATCGTAGATGTCTATCCACAGCTTCGGTGAATTGTTTAGCCCCGATACATTTTCGGCGCAGCGTCACTCGACCAGTGAGCTATTACGCACTCTTTAAATGGTGGCTGCTTCTGAGCCAACATCCTGGTTGTCTAAGCAACGTCACATCCTTTTCCACTTAACAATTACTTTGGGACCTTAGCTGGTGGTCTGGGCTGTTTCCCTTTTGACTACGGATCTTATCACTCGCAGTCTGACTCCCGTGCATAAATCACTGGCATTCGGAGTTTGTCTGAATTCGGTAATCCGGGATGGACCCCTAGTCCAAACAGTGCTCTACCTCCAGGATTCTCTATCACGAGGCTAGCCCTAAAGCTATTTCGGAGAGAACCAGCTATCTCCAAGTTCGATTGGAATTTCTCCGCTACCCACACCTCATCCCCGCACTTTTCAACGTGCGTGGGTTCGGGCCTCCAGTAAGTGTTACCTTACCTTCACCCTGGACATGGGTAGATCACCTGGTTTCGGGTCTACGACCACATACTCATTCGCCCTATTCAGACTCGCTTTCGCTACGGCTCCGTCTTTTCAACTTAACCTTGCATGTAATCGTAACTCGCCGGTTCATTCTACAAAAGGCACGCTATCACCCATTAACGGGCTCTAACTACTTGTAGGCACATGGTTTCAGGATCTCTTTCACTCCCCTCCCGGGGTGCTTTTCACCTTTCCCTCACGGTACTGGTTCACTATCGGTCACTAGAGAGTATTTAGCCTTAGGAGATGGTCCTCCCAGATTCCGACGGAATTTCACGTGTTCCGCCGTACTCAGGATCCACTCTGGAGGGAATGAACTTTTGACTACAGGACTGTTACCTTCTTCGGTAGGTCTTTCCAAACCGCTTCGTCTAATTCATTCCTTTGTAACTCCGTATAGAGTGTCCTACAACCCCAAGAGGCAAGCCTCTTGGTTTGGGCTCTTCCCATTTCGCTCGCCGCTACTAAGGGAATCGAATTTTCTTTCTCTTCCTTCAGGTACTTAGATGTTTCAGTTCCCTGAGTCTGCCATCATGACGCTATGTATTCACGTCAAGATACTGTCCCATTACGAACAGTGGGTTCCCCCATTCGGAAATCTCCGGATCATAGCTTACTTACAGCTCCCCGAAGCATATCGGTGTTAGTGCCGTCCTTCATCGGCTTCTAGTGCCAAGGCATCCGCCATGCGCCCTTAATAACTTAACCTTCAGTTTTCAATACACATCGCATTACGTCGTCAATTTCACTCGTTCAAATCCTCATGCACCAAAGTGCACTCCGGTTTTCACTCACTCATTTCCTAGTACTACTCGTGTCTTGAAACCTTTTACAACTTTCAAGTTATTAAGCCTAAAAAATTTAAAACTTAATATAAAAAAATGTGTTACTTAAGAATTTCTTCAATGTCGTTTTATCCAGTTTTCAAAGAACAAGTTTTGAAAGCGATGAGCCTTCAAAACTGAACAGCAACCGTTAATCTTACAGACCCAAGGTCTGTATTCCGAAATATTCCTTAGAAAGGAGGTGATCCAGCCGCACCTTCCGATACGGCTACCTTGTTACGACTTCACCCCAATCATCTATCCCACCTTCGGCGGCTGGCTCCAAAAGGTTACCTCACCGACTTCGGGTGTTACAAACTCTCGTGGTGTGACGGGCGGTGTGTACAAGGCCCGGGAACGTATTCACCGCGGCATGCTGATCCGCGATTACTAGCGATTCCGGCTTCATGTAGGCGAGTTGCAGCCTACAATCCGAACTGAGAACGGTTTTATGAGATTAGCGTGCTCTCGCGAGTTAGCGACTCTTTGTACCGTCCATTGTAGCACGTGTGTAGCCCAGGTCATAAGGGGCATGATGATTTGACGTCATCCCCACCTTCCTCCGGTTTGTCACCGGCAGTCACCTTAGAGTGCCCAACTAAATGATGGCAACTAAGATTAAGGGTTGCGCTCGTTGCGGGACTTAACCCAACATCTCACGACACGAGCTGACGACAACCATGCACCACCTGTCACCAATGTCCCCGAAGGGAAAACTCTATCTCTAGAGTGGTCACTGGGATGTCAAGACCTGGTAAGGTTCTTCGCGTTGCTTCGAATTAAACCACATGCTCCACCGCTTGTGCGGGCCCCCGTCAATTCCTTTGAGTTTCAACCTTGCGGTCGTACTCCCCAGGCGGAGTGCTTAATGCGTTAGCTGCAGCACTAAGGGGCGGAAACCCCCTAACACTTAGCACTCATCGTTTACGGCATGGACTACCAGGGTATCTAATCCTGTTTGCTCCCCATGCTTTCGCGCCTCAGCGTCAGTTGCAGACCAGAAAGTCGCCTTCGCCACTGGTGTTCCTCCAAATCTCTACGCATTTCACCGCTACACTTGGAATTCCACTTTCCTCTTCTGCACTCAAGTCTCCCAGTTTCCAATGACCCTCCACGGTTAAGCCGTGGGCTTTCACATCAGACTTAAGAAACCGCCTGCGCGCGCTTTACGCCCAATAAATCCGGACAACGCTTGCCACCTACGTATTACCGCGGCTGCTGGCACGTAGTTAGCCGTGGCTTTCTAATAAGGTACCGTCAAGGTACGTTCATTTCCTAACGTACTTGTTCTTCCCTTACAACAGAGTTTTACGATCCGAAAACCTTCATCACTCACGCGGCGTTGCTCCATCAGACTTTCGTCCATTGTGGAAGATTCCCTACTGCTGCCTCCCGTAGGAGTTTGGGCCGTGTCTCAGTCCCAATGTGGCCGATCACCCTCTCAGGTCGGCTATGCATCGTCGCCTTGGTAGGCCGTTACCCCACCAACTAGCTAATGCACCGCGGGCCCATCCTGTAGTGACGCCCGAAAGCGCCTTTCAACATTTCACCATGAGGTGAAATGGATTATCCGGTATTAGCTCCGGTTTCCCGAAGTTATCCCAGTCTACAGGGCAGGTTGCCCACGTGTTACTCACCCGTCCGCCGCTAAATCAGAGGAGCAAGCTCCTCGTCATTCGCTCGACTTGCATGTATTAGGCACGCCGCCAGCGTTCGTCCTGAGCCAGGATCAAACTCTCCATAAAAAAGTAAAGTTTGAAAGCTCATTTGCTTTGCTAGCGTTATCTATTGATAACATTTTGTCCTTGTCACTAACAGAAGTTAGTGATCAAAGTTTATTGATTAACGTTTGCTTGTTCAGTTTTCAAGGTTCATAAAATTATTGGTGGAGCCTAGCGGGATCGAACCGCTGACCTCCTGCGTGCAAGGCAGGCGCTCTCCCAGCTGAGCTAAGGCCCCAATCTTTTATTCAAAATGGTCGGGAAGACAGGATTCGAACCTGCGACCCCTTGGTCCCAAACCAAGTGCTCTACCAAGCTGAGCTACTTCCCGATATGGTGCGCCCAGCAGAAGTCGAATCCACAACCTTCTGATCCGTAGTCAGACGCTCTATCCAGTTGAGCTATGGGCGCATATCGTAATTTTTATAATTTTAATAATTAAAATGGTGCCGAGGACCGGAATCGAACCGGTACGGTTGTCACCAACCGCAGGATTTTAAGTCCTGTGCGTCTGCCAGTTCCGCCACCCCGGCATATTTGGAGCGGAAGACGGGGTTCGAACCCGCGACCCCCACCTTGGCAAGGTGATGTTCTACCACTGAACTACTTCCGCATATGCATGTGTTATTTATTCTGGCAATTTATTATACTTTATATAAATGGTGCGGGTGAAGGGAGTCGAACCCCCACGCCTTGCGGCGCTAGATCCTAAGTCTAGTGCGTCTGCCAATTCCGCCACACCCGCAATATTAAATTAAAATGGTGAGTCATGCAGGATTCGAACCAGCGACCCTCTGATTAAAAGTCAGATGCTCTACCAACTGAGCTAATGACTCATTTTAAAAGAAATATGGTGCCGGCGAAAGGAGTCGAACCCTCGACCTACTGATTACAAGTCAGTTGCTCTACCAACTGAGCTACACCGGCAAGATAAATTATATGGTGGAGGATGACGGGATCGAACCGCCGACCCCCTGCTTGTAAGGCAGGTGCTCTCCCAGCTGAGCTAATCCTCCATATACAAGCCTAGCAACGTCCTACTCTCGCAGGGGGACAGCCCCCAACTACCATCGGCGCTAAAGAGCTTAACTTCTGTGTTCGGCATGGGAACAGGTGTGACCTCTTTGCCATCATTACTAGACTATGTTTTTTTAAAGACAAGAATTATTATATCATATTCTCGTTGAAAGTCAAGAACTTTTTCAAAAAAGTTTTTTATTCTCTCAAAACTGGATAAACGTTATTGAAGTTCTTAAATCAACTTTTGGTTAAGTCCTCGATCGATTAGTATTCGTCAGCTCCATGTGTCACCACACTTCCACCTCGAACCTATCTACCTTGTCGTCTTCAAGGGATCTTACTTACTTGCGTAATGGGAAATCTCATCTTGAGGGGGGCTTCATGCTTAGATGCTTTCAGCACTTATCCCGTCCACACATAGCTACCCAGCGATGCTCTTGGCAGAACAACTGGTACACCAGCGGTGTGTCCATCCCGGTCCTCTCGTACTAAGGACAGCTCCTCTCAAATTTCCTACGCCCACGACGGATAGGGACCGAACTGTCTCACGACGTTCTGAACCCAGCTCGCGTACCGCTTTAATGGGCGAACAGCCCAACCCTTGGGACCGACTACAGCCCCAGGATGCGATGAGCCGACATCGAGGTGCCAAACCTCCCCGTCGATGTGGACTCTTGGGGGAGATAAGCCTGTTATCCCCGGGGTAGCTTTTATCCGTTGAGCGATGGCCCTTCCATGCGGAACCACCGGATCACTAAGCCCGTCTTTCGACCCTGCTCGACTTGTAGGTCTCGCAGTCAAGCTCCCTTGTGCCTTTACACTCTGCGAATGATTTCCAACCATTCTGAGGGAACCTTTGGGCGCCTCCGTTACTCTTTAGGAGGCGACCGCCCCAGTCAAACTGTCCGCCTGACACTGTCTCCTACCCCGCTTAGGGGTACGGGTTAGAATTTCAATACAGCTGGGGTAGTATCCCAAGGACGCCTCCACCGAAGCTGGCGCTCCGGTCTCTCTGGCTCCTACCTATCCTGTACAAGCTGTACCAAAATTCAATATCAGGCTACAGTAAAGCTCCACGGGGTCTTTCCGTCCTGTCGCGGGTAACCTGCATCTTCACAGGTACTATAATTTCACCGAGTCTCTCGTTGAGACAGTGCCCAGATCGTTACGCCTTTCGTGCGGGTCGGAACTTACCCGACAAGGAATTTCGCTACCTTAGGACCGTTATAGTTACGGCCGCCGTTTACTGGGGCTTCGGTTCTCACCTTCGCTTGCGCTAAGCAATCCCCTTAACCTTCCAGCACCGGGCAGGCGTCAGCCCCTATACGTCACCTTACGGTTTTGCAGAGACCTGTGTTTTTGCTAAACAGTCGCCTGGGCCTATTCACTGCGGCTCTCTCGGGCTTGCACCCTACTAGAGCACCCCTTCTCCCGAAGTTACGGGGTCATTTTGCCGAGTTCCTTAACGAGAGTTCTCTCGCTCACCTTAGGATTCTCTCCTCGACTACCTGTGTCGGTTTGCGGTACGGGCACCTCCTACCTCGCTAGAGGCTTTTCTTGACAGTGTGAAATCAGGAACTTCGCTCATACGAGCTCGCCATCATAGCTCAACGTTATAGAGAGCGGATTTGCCTACTCTCACGTCTTACTATTTAGACGCACATAACCAACAGTGCGCTTACCCTATCCTACTGTGTCCCCCCATTACTCAAATGGTAGGGAGGTGGTACAGGAATATCAACCTGTTATCCATCGCCTACGCCTGTCGGCCTCGGCTTAGGTCCCGACTAACCCTGAGAGGACGAGCCTTCCTCAGGAAACCTTAGTCATTCGGTGGATGGGATTCTCACCCATCTTTCGCTACTCATACCGGCATTCTCACTTCTAAGCGCTCCACCAGTCCTTCCGGTCTGACTTCACAGCACTTAGAACGCTCTCCTACCACAGACATCGTAGATGTCTATCCACAGCTTCGGTGAATTGTTTAGCCCCGATACATTTTCGGCGCAGCGTCACTCGACCAGTGAGCTATTACGCACTCTTTAAATGGTGGCTGCTTCTGAGCCAACATCCTGGTTGTCTAAGCAACGTCACATCCTTTTCCACTTAACAATTACTTTGGGACCTTAGCTGGTGGTCTGGGCTGTTTCCCTTTTGACTACGGATCTTATCACTCGCAGTCTGACTCCCGTGCATAAATCACTGGCATTCGGAGTTTGTCTGAATTCGGTAATCCGGGATGGACCCCTAGTCCAAACAGTGCTCTACCTCCAGGATTCTCTATCACGAGGCTAGCCCTAAAGCTATTTCGGAGAGAACCAGCTATCTCCAAGTTCGATTGGAATTTCTCCGCTACCCACACCTCATCCCCGCACTTTTCAACGTGCGTGGGTTCGGGCCTCCAGTAAGTGTTACCTTACCTTCACCCTGGACATGGGTAGATCACCTGGTTTCGGGTCTACGACCACATACTCATTCGCCCTATTCAGACTCGCTTTCGCTACGGCTCCGTCTTTTCAACTTAACCTTGCATGTAATCGTAACTCGCCGGTTCATTCTACAAAAGGCACGCTATCACCCATTAACGGGCTCTAACTACTTGTAGGCACATGGTTTCAGGATCTCTTTCACTCCCCTCCCGGGGTGCTTTTCACCTTTCCCTCACGGTACTGGTTCACTATCGGTCACTAGAGAGTATTTAGCCTTAGGAGATGGTCCTCCCAGATTCCGACGGAATTTCACGTGTTCCGCCGTACTCAGGATCCACTCTGGAGGGAATGAACTTTTGACTACAGGACTGTTACCTTCTTCGGTAGGTCTTTCCAAACCGCTTCGTCTAATTCATTCCTTTGTAACTCCGTATAGAGTGTCCTACAACCCCAAGAGGCAAGCCTCTTGGTTTGGGCTCTTCCCATTTCGCTCGCCGCTACTAAGGGAATCGAATTTTCTTTCTCTTCCTTCAGGTACTTAGATGTTTCAGTTCCCTGAGTCTGCCATCATGACGCTATGTATTCACGTCAAGATACTGTCCCATTACGAACAGTGGGTTCCCCCATTCGGAAATCTCCGGATCATAGCTTACTTACAGCTCCCCGAAGCATATCGGTGTTAGTGCCGTCCTTCATCGGCTTCTAGTGCCAAGGCATCCGCCATGCGCCCTTAATAACTTAACCTTCAGTTTTCAATACACATCGCATTACGTCGTCAATTTCACTCGTTCAAATCCTCATGCACCAAAGTGCACTCCGGTTTTCACTCACTCATTTCCTAGTACTACTCGTGTCTTGAAACCTTTTACAACTTTCAAGTTATTAAGCCTAAAAAATTTAAAACTTAATATAAAAAAATGTGTTACTTAAGAATTTCTTCAATGTCGTTTTATCCAGTTTTCAAAGAACAAGTTTTGAAAGCGATGAGCCTTCAAAACTGAACAGCAACCGTTAATCTTACAGACCCAAGGTCTGTATTCCGAAATATTCCTTAGAAAGGAGGTGATCCAGCCGCACCTTCCGATACGGCTACCTTGTTACGACTTCACCCCAATCATCTATCCCACCTTCGGCGGCTGGCTCCAAAAGGTTACCTCACCGACTTCGGGTGTTACAAACTCTCGTGGTGTGACGGGCGGTGTGTACAAGGCCCGGGAACGTATTCACCGCGGCATGCTGATCCGCGATTACTAGCGATTCCGGCTTCATGTAGGCGAGTTGCAGCCTACAATCCGAACTGAGAACGGTTTTATGAGATTAGCGTGCTCTCGCGAGTTAGCGACTCTTTGTACCGTCCATTGTAGCACGTGTGTAGCCCAGGTCATAAGGGGCATGATGATTTGACGTCATCCCCACCTTCCTCCGGTTTGTCACCGGCAGTCACCTTAGAGTGCCCAACTAAATGATGGCAACTAAGATTAAGGGTTGCGCTCGTTGCGGGACTTAACCCAACATCTCACGACACGAGCTGACGACAACCATGCACCACCTGTCACCAATGTCCCCGAAGGGAAAACTCTATCTCTAGAGTGGTCACTGGGATGTCAAGACCTGGTAAGGTTCTTCGCGTTGCTTCGAATTAAACCACATGCTCCACCGCTTGTGCGGGCCCCCGTCAATTCCTTTGAGTTTCAACCTTGCGGTCGTACTCCCCAGGCGGAGTGCTTAATGCGTTAGCTGCAGCACTAAGGGGCGGAAACCCCCTAACACTTAGCACTCATCGTTTACGGCATGGACTACCAGGGTATCTAATCCTGTTTGCTCCCCATGCTTTCGCGCCTCAGCGTCAGTTGCAGACCAGAAAGTCGCCTTCGCCACTGGTGTTCCTCCAAATCTCTACGCATTTCACCGCTACACTTGGAATTCCACTTTCCTCTTCTGCACTCAAGTCTCCCAGTTTCCAATGACCCTCCACGGTTAAGCCGTGGGCTTTCACATCAGACTTAAGAAACCGCCTGCGCGCGCTTTACGCCCAATAAATCCGGACAACGCTTGCCACCTACGTATTACCGCGGCTGCTGGCACGTAGTTAGCCGTGGCTTTCTAATAAGGTACCGTCAAGGTACGTTCATTTCCTAACGTACTTGTTCTTCCCTTACAACAGAGTTTTACGATCCGAAAACCTTCATCACTCACGCGGCGTTGCTCCATCAGACTTTCGTCCATTGTGGAAGATTCCCTACTGCTGCCTCCCGTAGGAGTTTGGGCCGTGTCTCAGTCCCAATGTGGCCGATCACCCTCTCAGGTCGGCTATGCATCGTCGCCTTGGTAGGCCGTTACCCCACCAACTAGCTAATGCACCGCGGGCCCATCCTGTAGTGACGCCCGAAAGCGCCTTTCAACATTTCACCATGAGGTGAAATGGATTATCCGGTATTAGCTCCGGTTTCCCGAAGTTATCCCAGTCTACAGGGCAGGTTGCCCACGTGTTACTCACCCGTCCGCCGCTAAATCAGAGGAGCAAGCTCCTCGTCATTCGCTCGACTTGCATGTATTAGGCACGCCGCCAGCGTTCGTCCTGAGCCAGGATCAAACTCTCCATAAAAATAAAGTTTGAAAGCTCATTTGCTTTGCTAGCGTTATCTATTGATAACATTTTGTCCTTGTCACTAACAGAAGTTAGTGATCAAAGTTTATTGATTAACGTTTGCTTGTTCAGTTTTCAAGGTTCATGTTTCATCGCTTTTCAGCGACTCATTTATTATATCACAACAACTTTTCGTTGTCAAGAACTTTTTTAAAAAACTTTTAAGTTCTTGTAAATAAATTAATTTCACTTGTTAGCGACTTAAATATTATATCAACTTCAATTTAAAATGTCAACTACTTTTTTATTTGTTTAGTAGTTAACTTTTAAAGAAATTAACAACTTAATTACTATATCACCATATCATTGTATTTACAAGCCTTTTCACTAAAAAATTAAATAAATATTAAATCACTTGTAATTCATTTCTTATGGCTTGTCTTCAATTTTATATAATCCCTCATTATTTTACAAACAAAATATTTTATCGACAAAAAATGGTGTTCTCAGCGTCTGAGAACACCAGAGTAAAGCAACCTGTATATTAGTCACGTGAACGCATTAATGGGAATAATAATACATCACGAATAGATTGAGAGTTTGTTAAAAGCATGATTAAGCGGTCGATACCGATGCCTAAACCACCAGTAGGAGCCATCCCATATTCTAATGCTTCTAAGAAATCTTCATCCATTTCATGTGCTTCATCATTACCTTGTTCTTTTTCACGCATTTGTGCTTCGAAGCGTTCACGTTGATCAATTGGATCATTTAATTCTGTAAATGCATTTGCATGTTCACGACGAACGATAAACAATTCGAATCGGTCTGTGAATCGTGGGTCTTCAGCGTTTTTCTTAGCAAGCGGAGAAATTTCAACTGGATGACCATAAACAAACGTAGGTTGAACTAATGTTTCTTCTACTTTCTGTTCGAAGAATTCATTAATAATATGACCAACTTCCATCGTATCTTTGATATCGATATGGTGTTCACGAGCTAAAGTTTGTGCTTCTTCTTTCGTCATTTCTTTCCAGAAGTCTACTCCTGTAGCCTCTTTTACTGCATCTACCATGTGTAGACGTTTCCAACCTTTAGAAAGATCAATTGTATCTTCACCATATTGAATTTGAGTTGTTCCAAGTACTTCTTGAGCGACATGTCCAAATAAATCTTCAGTAAGGTCCATGATGTCATGGAAGTCTGCATATGCTTCATATAATTCAAGCAATGTGAACTCTGGGTTGTGACGAGTAGACACACCTTCGTTACGGAATACACGGCCGATTTCATATACTTTTTCAAGTCCACCTACGATTAAGCGTTTTAAGTATAGTTCAATGGCAATACGCATAAACATGGTTGCATCCAAAGCATTATGGTGTGTAACAAATGGACGGGCTGCTGCACCACCAGCTACAGAGTTTAGCATTGGTGTTTCTACTTCTAAGTAACCTTTGTTATCTAAGAAGTTACGGATAGAACGGATGATTTGACTACGAGTAATGAAAGTTTTTTTGCTATCATCATTTGTAATCAAATCAAGGTAGCGTTGACGGTAACGTTGCTCTACATCTTGTAAACCATGGAATTTCTCTGGTAGTGGACGTAAAGATTTTGATAAGAAAGTGAACTCAAGTGCTTTTACAGTTAATTCGCCCACATGTGTTTTGAAAACTGTGCCTTTAATACCTACGATATCACCAAGATCTGCATGTTTGAAAATATCATAGGCCTCTTCACCAATAGCATCTTTTCGTACATAAATTTGAATTTGACCACCTAAGTCTTGAATGTTCGCAAAACCAACTTTACCCTTACTACGTTTAGTCATAATACGACCAGCAATTACGACTTGTTCAGCATTTTCATTTTCTTCTAGTTCTTCTTTTGAAAAATTAGCATATTGTTCTTTTAATTCGTTTGATAAATGTGTGCGTTCAAAGCGTTGACCGAATGGGTCTAAGCCTTTTTCTTTTATAGAATCCATTTTTTGGCGTCTCACCAAAAGTTGGTCATTTAATTCTTCTGCCACGATTTTCACTCCTTATATTTGTTCCGCTAAGCAGTCCATAATGTATTTATTGTACACAATTTTCACTAACGATTCACGTCTTTCTACTCATTTTCCCCTTTAAAACTAACACAACATGTGACAAAGAGGGAAAAAGTCGCCACTATTTTAGGGCGACTTTTGATGACGAGAAAGTTTTTTAGCCAATTTGAATAGATTGATGAGTTGCTTCAGCTTCTTCAATTTCATTAACTAGCTCATTTAGAATTGTACGTAACTCTAAAGCAGTTTCAGCTTGGTTGATAAGGTTACGAGCCTTACCATTACCACGAACACCTTTTAAGTACCACGAAGCATGTTTTCGCATTTCACGTACTGCAATTTTTTCTCCTTTTAAAGACATTAATCGTTCAAAATGCAGTAAGCAAACATCGATTTTTTCACGAATCGGCGGCTCTGGCATTAATCTACCTGATTGTAAGTATTCTACAGTACGATAAATCATCCAAGGATTCCCTAGTGCTGCACGTCCAATCATGACACCATCCGCTCCAGTGTATTCAAGCAAACGTTTGGCGTCTTCTGGTGTTTCAACGTCACCATTACCGATGAATGGAATATTAATATTCTCTTTTACTTCTTTTAGAATATCCCAGTTTGCCTTTCCTTCATACATTTGAAGTCGAGTACGGCCATGCATTGCAATAGCAGATGCTCCTGCACGTTCTGCAGCTTGTGCATTTTTTACTGCATAGATATGGTCTTCGTCCCAACCAATACGCATTTTACAGCTCACTGGCTTATCTACAGCATCTACTACTGCAGAAACCATTTCATAAATTTTATTAGGATCTAAAAGCCATTTAGCCCCTGCTTCACATTTAATAATTTTATTGACTGGGCAACCCATATTGATATCGATAATATCTGCTGTAGTGTATTTATCTACATATTGAGCTGCTTCAACAAGGGTTTCTTTGTCTCCTCCAAAAATTTGAAGTGAAAGTGGATTTTCACGTTCATCAATATAAAGCATATTCATGGTTTTACTATTACGTTGAACAATTCCTTTATCAGAAATCATTTCTGCATATACTAGACCCGCTCCAAATTCTTTAACAGTTAGACGGAATGCAGAGTTACAAACTCCAGCCATAGGTGCAAGTACAACCCGGTTATCCATGACAATATCGCCAATTTTAAACGGTTTCTCTTGTATTTCAGTCACCGTTTTTCCTCCTTTAATGCGTGAAGTTCATGCTTCACCTTTAATTCGTTTAGATCTATTTCAAAATTATTTACGGTAATTTGTAGCTCTTCGTCAGTTACCTGGCGTTCTTCTGTTCGATTTCCCCAAAATGGAATGGTGTATTTCGGTTTAATGAATTCGGCTTGTTATTCATTCCTCTTCACTTTCTGAATACACAAATTCTGAGACCCTAGCAATTGATTTCCATAGTCTAACTCCCTTATTTCCTACTCTCCTCAGCATTGTCTTTAATGCTTCGTCAGTTAAAGGGTACTTCAGCTCTGGAGCAATTTCTACTAAAGGTACGAGAACAAATGCACGTTCATGCATACGAGCATGAGGTACGATTAGTGTCTCTGTTTCAATATTGTCATGATTATAAAGCAAAATGTCAAGGTCTATCGTTCGCGGACCCCAATGAATAACTCGAATTCTTTTTAACTCACGCTCTATATCTTGACATACTTCAAGCATTCGTTGAGCTGTTAATGTAGTATGCACTAGTATTACCATATTCAAAAATACATCTTGATCTGTATAACCAACCGGATCTGTTTCATAAATAGAAGAAAGTTTAATGACTTCGACTTCTTGGTGTTCTTGCAAAAGTTGCACGGCATGACGTAAAGTTTCTTCTTTATCTCCCATATTAGATCCTAATGAGATATAGACTTCATTCATGCAAACACTCCTCTAGTAATTTCTACAGATACTTCCCTATAGTGACCAGGGATTGGCGGATCTGGCTTAATAATTTCAACACGAACTCCTTTGACTGCAGATGGATATGTTTCAGAAACTACCGTTGCAATTTTTTCTGCAACTGCTTCTATTAGCTTATAAGGTTTCCCCTCTACAACTTCTTTGCAAAGTTCATACACTTCCGCATAGCTAACTGTATTAGTTAATTCATCGGTTTTACCCGCATGCTCTAAATCTGTCGCGATAGATAGTGTAACACGAAATCGTTGACCTAGCTTTGTTTCTTCTAGCAGTACGCCATGGTAGCCATAAAACTCCATATCTTTAATATGAATATAATCCATTATGTGCCTCCTAAAGATGAACTTCATCGTTCTTGATACTTTATCACAGAACAGATGCTCTTAGTTTCATTTATTTTAATGCATCCATCATTTTCATCATCCTTGCTATCGGTTTCACATCATGTACACGTACCATGTGACAACCCTTGTCTACCCCATAGCAACAAGTAGCTCCAGTACCTTCCATACGTTCATTTACAGGTAGGGCAAGCACTGTTCCAATCATACGTTTACGAGATGTCGCTAATAATACTGGATAGCCCATTTCCACAAGTTTTGGTAATGCTCTCATCATTTCAATATTTTGCTCATGTGATTTTGCAAAGCCAATACCTGGGTCCAACCAAATGTATTCATCCTTTACACCAGCTTTAAAAGCAATATCGATGCTTTTTTCTAAATCTTTCTTAGCATCTTCCCAAAAATCTTTTCCATAATCTTCACTCGTACGATTATGCATTAAAATGATTGGTACATTATATTCTGCAGCAACTTTAGCAATATCCGGGTCATATTGAGCTCCCCAAATATCGTTGATAATATGTGCTCCTGCCTCAATAGCAGCACGTGCAACTTCTGATTTAAACGTATCTACTGAGAGTAATACGTCCACTTCTTCCCGAATAGCTTTTATGACTGGAATAATACGAGAAAGTTCTTCTTCTGCCGAAACTGGTGTATGGCCTGGTCGAGTAGACTCACCGCCGATATCAATAATTTTTGCACCATCAGCAACCATTTCTTTAGCATGCTTCACCGCATTTTCAACAGAGTTAAACTTGCCTCCATCTGAAAATGAATCTGGTGTTACATTTAAAATTCCCATAACAAATGTTTCATTTGCAAAATCGAGTTCATGACCATCAATAGTTACTATTTTATATTTATCAAGATTCATTCTTCTACCCCTCTTCAATAGACGCAATGTACATGTTATGTAGATTGCGATAGATTACCCCTTTATTACCTAAAAAGCATTTTTCACCAAGCCCTCGAATTGGAATCAATTCTTGAATGGATGTTGTTACAAAACATTCCGCTGCTTTCTCCAAATCTTGTGGTGTGTACTTTCCCACGTGAATATTGAGGCCAGCTTTATTGGCCAAATTTAATACATGTTGGCGAGTAATACCTGGTAATATTCCCGTTGAAAGAGATGGAGTGTATAATTCATTTTCTATTACCCAGAAAATATTCGAAGTAATACCTTCAGCCACATATCCATCTGCATTGATAAAGAATCCCTCTACATCTTTTAAGGAAGGTAATTCAAAACGAGCCCGTATATTATTTGCATAATGATGAGACTTGTAACGAATGGGTTGCTCTGGCGAATTACGTATTGTATTTAGCCATACTGCATTTTTTTCTTGTCCTCTTGGAACTACGGGAAGTTCTTTACGAAAAATAATAACATTAGGATTTAAATAATTGGTTATGTTTAAACCAAGTCCACCTTCACCAGCGGAAATATTCAATCGAAAATAGCCATCTGTCTGACCATTTCGTCTATTTAGTTCCATTATAACATTCCGTAATTCTTCAAAAGTGTAGTTCATCTCAATCCGATATTCTTCTAAAGCACCTTGTATACGTTCGCAATGCTCGTCCCATAGGAAAGGCACATCATTATATGTACGAAACGTCTCAAAAAAACCTAACCCATATAAGTATCCGTGATCTGTTGGAGAAACAGAAAGTTCCATACTCTCAACATATTTTCCATTCATCCAACAAATCAATGCACTCGCTCCTTACAATACGTATCGATAAAGTTTTTCAACAACTTTTTACCGTCTTGGGTCATGATCGATTCAGGGTGAAATTGGACACCTTCAACCGTTAATTCTTTATGACGTATCCCCATAATTTCCCCTTCTTCTGTCCAGGAAGTTATTTCAAGACAATCTGGGAGGGTTTCCCTCTCAACTATTAACGAATGATATCTTGTGGCAATATACGGAAGTGATAGACCCTTATTAACCCCTTTACCATCGTGGTGTATCGGTGAGGTTTTACCATGCATTAATCGTTTAGCACGTATAACCTTTCCTCCAAACACTTGCGCAATCGCTTGATGTCCTAAACATACACCAAATATAGGAATTTTACCTGCAAAGTACTCAATGACCTTAAGACTAATTCCAGCTTCATTGGGGCTACAAGGCCCTGGTGACACGACAATTATTTCAGGCATTAGTTCTTCTATCTCTCCAATAGAAATTGCATCATTACGCTTTACAAGTAATTGCTCACCCAGCTCTCCAAAATATTGAACTAAGTTGTATGTAAAGGAATCATAATTATCGATCATTAAAATCATAGTTCTTTTACTCCTTCTGCCATTGTTTTCGCCTGCCATAATGCTTTTGCTTTATTAAGTGATTCTATATATTCACGCTCAGGTACTGAATCAATAACAACACCTGCTCCAGCTTGAATATAAGCTACTCCATCCTTAATAAAGGAAGTACGAATGACAATATTAAGCTCGATGTCTCCGTTAAAGCCCATCCAACCAATTGAACCTGTATACAGACCACGGCGGACAGGTTCTAATTCCTCAATAATTTCCATCGTGCGAATTTTAGGAGCTCCTGTAATTGTTCCTCCAGGGAAAACTGCACGAATAATATCTGTATTACTGTAATCCTTAGATACTTTTCCTCGTACATTGGACACGATATGCATAACATGGGAGTACTTTTCAATAACCATAAATTCATCAACATGAACCGTACCATATTCAGAAACACGCCCCAAATCATTACGTTCTAAATCTACAAGCATGACATGTTCGGCACGTTCCTTTTCATGATGTATTAATTCGTTAGCAAGCGCTAAATCTTCATCATCATTTTCACCACGTGGTCGCGTCCCTGCAATTGGACGAGTTGATAAATTTTCTCCATATTTCTGAATCAATAACTCTGGTGACCCTGATACAATAGCAAAGTCAGATGATGAAATATACGCCATATAAGGAGATGGGTTAAATTTACGAAGTGCCTCGTACATTATTATAGGTTCTACTTCGAATTTTTTAGCCTGACGAACAGATAAGTTAACTTGGAATACATCACCCTGTGCAATATAATGTTGAATTTTTTCAACAGCACTTTTGAACTCCCCGCTTGTCATGGAAACTTTGCGAGAATGGTCATTCTCTACTACCTGGGCGCTTGTATCATCAAAATAATTCTTTGAATGTTCTGTTTTCCAACTATTTGCCAGTTTTTCAACATCTACATTACTCGTTGATAACTTCATGACTGTCGCTTTTTCACTCTCAACATCCAGGACTGTCCAACAATCCACGATATAAAAATAAATATCTGGTACTTGCAGGTCATCTTTAGCAATAGCTGGTAGGGTTTCAATTCGCCGTACATAATCGTATGCAATAAAACCAATCGCTCCTCCATAAAATGAATCGCTAGGAGTATTTATTTTATATTGTAAAAGTAATTGATCCAATAGTTGCAACGGTTCTCCAATTCGTTGTTCCGTCTTACCATCTCGCCAATTAATTTGTAAACCATTTTCTGTAGATTGGACAATTGCAAGCGGATTCCAAGCAGCAATTGTTTTAGTTCCGCCCCTTCCGCTTTCTAAAAATACACTATGTGTTTCATTTTCTACTTTCTTTTTATAACGATTAAAAAAATTATCTTTTTGTATTGAAAAAGGCTTAGACTTAACTAATTGAACGTTCAATTGAAAACCTCCGTTGTAATCTATGTCTTTCTAATTCTGCTTTCAGTATAACAACACCTATGTATTTAGCAAAATAATAATAAAAAAAGAGCACCTAATGATTAGGCACTCTGTTTGACCTTGTAGATTATTTTGATTAATCTTCGTAGCGATATAATGGTGTACTTAAGTAACGTTCACCATTATCAGGAAGAATAGCTAGAACGTTTTTACCTTTACCAAGGCGTTTTGCAGTTTCAATTGCTGCATACATTGCTGCACCTGCAGAAATACCACCAAGAATACCTTCTTCTCTTGCTACTTTGCGAGAAGTTTCGAAAGCATCATCGTTCTCAACAGGGAAAATTGAAGTGATTACTTCTGGTTTTAATACTTCTGGTACGAAGCCAGCACCAATACCTTGGATTTTATGTGGACCCGGTTTACCACCAGATAAGACTGGAGAATCTTTTGGTTCTACTGCAATAATTTCGATTTCTGGGAATTTCCCTTTTAATGCTTCTCCAGAACCAGTTACTGTACCACCTGTACCAACACCCGAAACAAACGCATCTAATGAAAGACCTGCTTCTTCAAATGCAGAAATGATTTCTGGACCAGTTGTTTCGCGGTGAACTACTGCGTTTACAGGGTTTTCAAATTGTTGTGGTAAGAACCAACCGTTTTCTTTTGAAAGTTCTTCTGCTTTTGCAATAGCACCTTTCATACCTTCTGCCCCAGGAGTAAGAATTAACTCTGCACCATAAGCACGAAGTAAATTACGACGTTCCATACTCATTGTATCAGGCATTACAATAACTGCTTTGTATCCTTTTGCAGCTGCTACCATTGCAAGGCCAATACCTGTGTTACCACTTGTTGGTTCAATTAATGTGCTACCTTCTTTTAATAAGCCATCTTTTTCTGCTTTATTAATCATTGCATATGCTAAACGGTCTTTAACACTACTACCTGGGTTAAAGTATTCAACTTTTACATATACATCCGCATCATTTGGGCCTGTTACATTATTTAATTTAACAATTGGTGTATTTCCGATTAAATCTACTACTGAATTAACTAATTTACTCATATTCTACTCCACTCCTAATCCCTAGTATTTTAATAGGTTTTGTTAATTTGATTTTACAACTATTAGGAATAGTTTGTCAATAAAAACAGCCTACATTTTAAAATCATGTAGGCTGTTTTTGTCTATTTATTTACATTAGAGATTAATTAGCTTTTTGTTCGTGAATTTCTTCGATAAAACCTTCTAATTCTTCTTTAGAGTAATGATATTTTTCTTCACAGAAGTGACAATGCGCCTCTGCCATACCATCTTCATCGATCATATCTTGAATTTCTTTTTCACCAAGACTAAGAATTGCTGCACCAAAGCGTTCTTTAGAACATGTACATTGGAATTTAACAGGCATTGTATCTAAAATTTGAACATTTCCTTTACCCAGAACAGCTTCTAGAATTTCTTCTGGCGTATACCCTTTTTGAATCATTTTAGAGACCGGTTCAATAGTGGCTAAATGTTCTTCAATTTCAGTTATTGTTTCATCATCTACACCAGGTAATACCTGAATAACAAATCCACCTGCTGCAAGAATTGTGTTATCTGTATTAACCAATACACCAAGTCCTACAGATGAAGGCACTTGTTCGGATTTCGCGAAGTAATATGTGAAGTCTTCTGCAATTTCTCCAGAAACGATCGGTACTTGCCCTGTAAAATGATCGCGCATACCAAGGTCTTTCACAACGGTTAATGACCCTTCCATACCGACCGCGCGGCGAACATCTAATTTCCCTTGAGCATTTAAATCAAAATGAACCTGAGGATGTGTTGCATATCCTCGAACCTCGCCTTTTGCGTTTGCACCTACAATTATAGGACCGATTGGACCATTACCATCAATTTTAACAGTAATAGAATCTTCGCCTTTCAGCATTGCTCCCATCATAACAGAAGCTGTCATAGTACGTCCAAGAGCTGCAGAAGCTGTTGGCCATGTATTGTGACGACGTTGTGCTTCTCCTACAGTCTCTGTAGTGCAAACTGCAAATGCCCGAACACTACCATTAAAACCAAGTCCTCTTACTAAATAATCAGCCATTATTTTTCCTCTTTTCTTCATGATTTCTTTTATAAATTAAATTTAATCCTTTTAAAGTTAAAAAAGGGTCGACAATATCGATTACTTTTGATTCTTTTGCAATCATACTAGCTAAACCACCTGTTGCAACAACTAGTGGATCTTCTTTACTTTGTTCACGTATACGCTTTACAATACCTTCCACTTGTCCAACATAACCATAAACAATACCTGCTTGCATTGAAGATACGGTATTTTTACCGATCACACTTTGAGGTCTCGCGATTTCAACTCTTGGAAGTTTAGATGCTTTCGTAAAAAGTGCTTCCATTGAAATTGAAATTCCAGGGGCAATTGCTCCACCCATATAATCACTATTTTCATCAATGTAACAATATGTTGTTGCAGTACCAAAATCAACCACAACAAGTGGTGCTCCATATTCCTGAATAGCCGCAACAGCATTTACAATTCGATCCGCTCCAATTTCTCTTGGATTTTCACATTTAATATTGAGCCCTGTTTTTACACCCGGACCAACAACCACTGGTTCAATCGAAAAATACTTACGGCACATAGTTTCTAGCGCAAACATGATTGGTGGTACTACTGAAGAAATAATAATACCACTTACATCCTCAAAAGATAAAGTTTCATGCATAAACAGCGTTTTAATCTGCATTGCATATTCATCCTCTGTTTTTTGAGGATCCGTCTTCATACGCCAATGATGCTCCAGTCGTTCAGCGTTGTATACCCCTATTGAAATATTTGTATTTCCTACATCCATCACTAAAATCATGAAATTTATCCTCACTTAAATGCAATTTCTTCATGAATCATAACATATTTGCATGAATAAAAAAAAGCTGACCACTTACATAATGCAAGTGGTCAGCTTTTTATATAAAGATTATTTACGATCTTCCTGGATTCCATTGTTTTGTTGTCCACCATTAGAATCTTTAGGCAGATCACTAACTGTTGGATCAGAAGTGCCTAATACATCTACTTTTGTTTCTTGAACAATTTTAGCATCAGTAGATTCAGTTACTTTGTTCCCATTTTCAGTTTTATGATTTTTTTCTCATAAGCTCGTTCTGGAAGTTTACCGTATTTCTCTAAGTGTTCGATTTGTTCTGCATCTAATGTTTCAACTTCGAGAAGAGTTGTAGCAATTAGATTCAAAAGATCGCGGCGTTCTGTCAAAATTTGTCTTGTACGTTCGTATTGTTCTTTTACAATTTGTTGCATTTCTTGGTCAATTTCATAAGCAATTCGATCTGAATAATTTTGTTCAGAGTTCAAATCACGACCTAAGAATACATTACCTCCTTGGCTAGAGCCAAATTGCAATTGTCCAAGTTTTTCACTCATACCATATTCGGTTACCATTGAACGAACAATACTTGTAACACGTTGGAAGTCATTATGAGCACCTGTTGAAACTTCACCAAAGACGATATCTTCGGCTACACGCCCACCAAGTAAACCAGCTACTTTATCTAAAAGCTCCGGTTTTGTCATGAAGTAACGGTCTTCTTTTGGAAGCATAACAGCATAACCACCTGCTTGACCACGAGGGACAATTGTTACTTTATGCACTTTTTCTGCTTCGTCCAATGTTAGCCCGACCACTACGTGACCAGCTTCATGGAACGCAACAATGTTACGTTCTTTTTCAGAAATAACACGACTTGTTTTCGCAACCCCAGCTATAACTCGGTCTGTTGCTTCATCAATATCGCCCATATCAATCTTCTTCTTATTTTCACGAGCTGCCACTAATGCTGCTTCATTTAATAAGTTTTCCAAATCTGCACCAGAGAAACCTGGTGTACGTTGAGCAATTGCCTTTAAGTCAACTGATTCATCTAATGGTTTTTTACGAGCATGAACTTTAAGTACAGCTTCGCGACCTTTTACATCAGGACGACCTACAGTAATTTGGCGGTCAAAACGACCAGGGCGCAATAATGCAGGGTCTAAAATATCTGGTCGGTTTGTTGCAGCGATGATAATAATACCTTCATTGGCACCAAAACCATCCATTTCAACAAGTAACTGGTTCAATGTTTGTTCACGTTCATCATGACCGCCACCTAAACCAGCACCACGTTGACGACCAACTGCATCAATTTCATCAATGAAAATGATACATGGTGCATTTTTCTTAGCATTTTCAAATAAATCACGAACACGAGAAGCACCAACACCGACGAACATTTCAACAAAATCAGAACCACTGATTGAGAAGAAAGGAACGCCAGCTTCACCAGCTACTGCTCGAGCCAATAAAGTTTTACCTGTGCCTGGAGGTCCTACTAATAGGATCCCTTTTGGAATACGAGCACCGATTTCAGCAAACTTTGTATGGTCTTTTAAGAAATCTACAACCTCTACAAGTTCTTGTTTTTCCTCATCGGCACCAGCTACATCTGTAAAACGAACTTTTTTCTTTTGATCGTCGTACAGTTTCGCTTTACTTTTACCAAAGCTCATCATACGATTACCGCCGCCTTGAGCCTGATTCAACAAGAAGAAGAACAGAATGAAGATGACGATAAATGGAATAATTCCAGTAAAGAATTGAATCCATCCACTCGTTTCTGGAGCTTTTAAGAAGTTGATTTTTGAATTACCTTTAGCTGCTGCAGTAATCTTATTCATCAACTCTTGGTCATCGCGAGGTATATTCGTAACGAATGATTCGCCCTTTTTATATCCCTCTATCTTACCTTTTACGACATAGACTAACTGATCTGGTTGAATTTCAGCCTCAGTTATCTTGCCATTCTCTAATGCTGTAATGAACTCGTGATATTGTATCTCTTTCGTAGGTTGGTTCGCATTATTAAACGTCCCAAAGATTCCTATAATCACGAGGAAAATTAATAAATAAAATATGGTGTATCGAAATATTCGATTCATCCCCAGCCTCCTCACAAGATAAACAGAAAAACTATAGTAAATCTTAACATATGAACTTTTGGTCGTACAATGAAAAGCCTCTTATTCAAGATGTTTCCTTATAAAATTGTCAAAATTCAAACATCATTCTTAGAATGAGTAAACGGCTGGCTTTAGAACACCAATATATGGTAAGTTACGATATTTCTCTGCGTAGTCTAAACCATACCCTACTACAAATGCATCCGGAACTTCAAAACCTACATAATCAGCTTGTAGGTCTACTTTACGACCAGATGGTTTGTCTAATAAAGTAACAATTTTAATAGATTTTGCTTTACGGTATTTAAATAGATCAACAAGATAGCTTAAAGTTAAACCACTATCAATAATATCTTCAATGATAACGATATCGCGACCTTCTACACTTGTGTTTAAGTCTTTAACTATTTTTACTTCTCCTGATGAAACAGTTGCATTACCATAACTTGTTACATCCATAAAGTCGATTTCAACATATGAATCGATTCGTTTCATCAAATCAGCCATAAAAGGCATAGCACCTTTAAGTACACCAATTAATAATGGAAATTTATCTTGGTATTCTAATGTTAGAGATTCCCCAAGCTCTTTAATCTTATTTTGTAACTCTTCCTCTGAAATTAATACTTGTTCGATGTCTTTCTGAAGCATCTTTAGTTCCTCCTTGATTGTATATAGACACTACAAAGTTTGTTGATCGACAATAAATATTGTATCATCTGTCAATCGTTTGCTATTAGAAAAATAGCTACTTACACGGAGCCCTGGGACGGCAATGACCTCATTATCATTTGTTACGATAATTGGCCAATCTTCTCTAAGCGCCAATGGAACTTTATCGTCGATAAAAAGACGAGAAATTCGCTTTTGAACATTTGCTCCAAGCAATTGTATGCGATCTCCATCCATTCTGCCACGAATATGTAGTGGTTGAGCAAAACTTGTTGAGTTTACAAAATAGCTTTTAGCTTGAGAAGTGGTGTCTTGTGGAATATCTCCATCTACTCTTCCTATATAAATACGTAAATTATTTGTTAAATTCATCCATTGACCAAATTGTATTGTTTTAGATAGTAACTTAGATGAATCTTCTACTGTATTTATAAGGATTAATTCATCGTATTGACGAATCGCTTTGGCTTTTTTTGGCAAATCAATTGTTGCATTACCAGCTGTTGTTTGTGTCAGTTTTAAAATGGCATTCCAAAGGGTGTAACTTTGTACAATGGTTGTATCTTTATAAAGATATTTTAATAGTAGTAGAATGATTCTTCTTTGTAAAGCAAGTGGTTTATTTTGGAATGCATTTATATTAATTTTCCACAAATCTTTTTGTTTTTCAACTAAAACATCTTCTAAAGCATGTTCAGCTAATGATTGTAATAATTCTTCATCAGCTTGTACTTTTTCTGTATAATGTTGCACCGCTTCCGCTACTTTTGGATTTTCATCTCTCAAAAGAGGGACAACATGATGTCTGAGACGGTTACGTGTGTATGAATCTTTTTGATTTGAGCAATCCTCTCTATACCCCTGGTTGTATGTTTGCAAATATTCTAGTATATCTGTTCTTGTTATAGAAAGAAACGGACGAATCAATTCTCCATTCGCAAATGGACGACGACGCCTAATACCTTGTATTCCAATATCATGCGATCCACGGATTAAATTCATAAGGACACTTTCAACTTGATCGTCAGCGTGATGTGCAACCACTAATTTGGTACTGTTAGATTCTATCATCGCTTGTTCAAAGTAAGCATATCGCTCTCTTCGGCAAACAGCTTGCATATTACCACGTTCAGCTTCTAATATGGATGGGATCGAAATATCAGTGGCATACACTGGAATATTCCGTTCTTTACAGAATGTTTCCACATAATGTCGATCCCCAGTAGCATCCTCCGCACGTAACATATGGTTTACATGTACCGCAGCAACTTTAACACCTAGGTGTTGTTGTTCTCGATGTAAATAATGTAGTAAAGCCATTGAATCAGCTCCAGCAGAACAAGCTATAAGAAGACGATCTCCAGCATGACATAGATCATATTGTTGTATATATTTAAACACTTTTTGTTCGAGTTTTGTCATCTTCTCACCTCATCACTATTTTACCATCCTTTCCCGGGAAATTTCTTGTAAAGTAGGCTTAAATAATGACCAATCTACTGTTTTATGTTGGATTTCAACACAAACGATCGTACAATCGTCAATTGGTTGGTCATCACTACGAAAAGTATTCAAGATTTGTGGACAAATCTCTTGTATTGGGAGATTTCTATGCTGTAATAAACTATTGCGCAGTAACTTTTCCTGTTGATTCCATGGCATATCTTCGAAGAATAGGCCATCTGTACACATGAAAATAATATCTCCTGCCTTTAGATTTCTTTGCTCAGCCTCTACCGAAAATGACGAGAATAAACCAACTGGTTCACTAGCACTTTCTAGCCGTGTAACTTCTCTTCCTCTCACTAAATATGTTGCCATACTTCCCGCCTTCCAAGACCATAGTTTACCGTGTTGCAAATCTATTAAAGCAAAGTCCATTGTTGCATACATTTCTTCCTCTTGTTTTAGTGACATAACATAATGTAATGTATGCATTGCTGTTTCAGGAGACATTTGATGATGCAAGCATTCACGCATAAGACGAATAAGTTTCCTACTTTCTTTATGTGCTCGTTTATTATGTCCCATTCCATCTGATAACATAATAGCAGTTAATCCTGGATTTAGAGAAAATACAGCATGTGAATCTCCTGAATACATCGTATTATTTTTCGAAATGGATAATACATCATATTGCATTGTAAATCTTATAGCAGATTGGAAAGTGATTTGTAGATGGGCATAAGGCTTCGTTTTCTTAATTGTTTGGTGAATTTCAAATGGTTCTTTAAAGACATCCTGTAAAACAGGTAAAATTAATCTTTCTGCAACCATTTGATCTGTTTCCCACTGTGTTTTCTTATATGGAATACAACAAACAATTTTTCTGTTGCCGGATTCATTGGATAAAATATCTATTTGAAAAAAATCAATACCAATTTCATTGAAACGATTTGTTAATTGGTCTTCCTGTTGCTGAAATGACACTGTATCATTTTTCATATCCTTCATAACATGATCTATATGTGTAGACATATCTCTTAATTGTAATGCAATCATTTTCTTACCATGTTGGAACTGACCACTTAGTTGTTGTTTAGATACATATTCAACTAAAGCATTTAAAAACAAAGAAGATCGTACACATTTATTACGAACTTTATCGTCATATTGTAACTTAGATGCATTATGACCAACTGTTTGGGCCATTAACCATTGTTGCATTATCGGTGCCATTTCTTTTTTTCCAGCTCCCCAACATCTTTCAAATTGATAACAACTTTCGCACGGTGACAACGGTCTTGCTTCTATATCGTTTGTTGAAGGTTGTTCCGTCATACCAAATCGATCATTGACAAGTTCCTTCATAAAAACAACAAAATCATTAAAATTAGTTAATTTCATCGTTACCTTTTCTGTAAGCCAACGTTGCCTTTCTAATAATACATCCTCATGATTTGGATACAATTGTCTTTGCCAATAAGCCAACCAACTTTTAGGCATAGTAAGGAAGAGAAGCGTAGCAACACCTAGCGCTACATAATATGTTTGATCAATTGGCAGTGTAGCATCATAGAGAGCAAAAAATGCAGTCGCAATACTACTACCTAGTACAATTCCAAAACGTCCTAACTTTTTGCAAATCCCAGCGCATAAACCTGTTAAAGCATACACAGCAATCATCCCACTAAAGGAAAGATGAGAAAGACTAATAATGGTTCCCATCAAAACCGCAATAGCAGTAGATAAAGTTACCCCCCCTACGTACGCAGACCCTAAAATGATAAACTGTAATGCGATATAGGTAGGTGACAACACATTCCAAACAACGTTATTTGTTGCAGTTAACATTGTTGCCAAAACGATTAAAGCTGCTCCTATTCTTTCTAAGGACCATGAAGCAGTCCATAAAGCTGGCATTGGCAAAAAGAACTGCATTAAAAATAAAGTCATAAAAATGGATAGTATACTTTCATAACCAACATATAATAGAATCATCGTTGGAGGTTCTCCGTGATAAGAAACCATCTGCCAACCAATTTGTGTTAAAAGCACTGAAGTACCTACTAAAATTGCGATTGGCCATTTGCGAATAAATGTTTTCATAAATAGACTAAAGAGAAGCAATTCAATTATATGAATAGCCAATTCACCAATTCCTAATGTAATACTTCCAACAATTCCACCAATAAGGGCCCATATTAAATAATCCCGGTGATTAACCAACACGATGGCCATAATTGGTAAAAAGAATGGAACAATTGCTTCAAAAAGTACGGCTTTTGATAAGAAAAAAGCAGTGAAACATATTGATATAGCAAAGATTACAGGATACTGCTGTTTCAAACTCACATTTACTTTTGGGATTGATAGCTTATTGGGTTGTATGAATGCTTTTCTCATAGTACAAAACCTCCAATATACATTTCTGCTAGTATACCTGGAAAGTTGTGTAAAGTTTGTCTGTTCGTGAAAAGTTTTCTATAAATCGTTCGACGATAAATCGCATAGACCATAAATTTTTAACAAAAATCGCTTGACACACTATAATATTCTCTTGTATTATGTATTATGTTGTTCGGCGGCGTAGCTCAGCTGGCTAGAGCGTACGGTTCATACCCGTGAGGTCGGGGGTTCGATCCCCTCTGCCGCCATATTATTTTGTAGTTGGCCATTGTTTGGGTCACTTGTATTCGGCCCCTTGGTCAAGCGGTTAAGACACCGCCCTTTCACGGCGGTAACACGAGTTCGAATCTCGTAGGGGTCATCAAAAAGAAGCTTTCCTAATGGAAAGCTTCTTTTTTTGTCGATATTTTGCTATAAAATTTTCAATATAAAAGAGACTATTTTATATGTGCTTTCTACACGTATAAAGTAGTCTCTTGAATATCATTAAAACACTTTTTCTACGATTAAAATAGCCAGCAAGTTATCCTCTTCTTGCGCCACGGCCACCACGTTTAGAATCTTGCGCACGCTTTAATGTTGCAAGGCGATCTTCACTATCTTTTAAGAATCGTGCCATTTTTTGTTCGAAGTTTTCTTTTGTTTGACGATGTTCGCCACGATCATTTGAACGATTGTTGTTGTGGCGTGAACGTTGAGGACGTTCTGGTCGTTCTGCTTGAGGTTTTGCTTTACGGATAGATAATCCAATTTTACCGTCAGCTTCAACATTCATTACTTTTACTTCAACCATGTCTCCAACTTTCAAATGCTCGTTAATATCTTTTACATAGTTGTCAGCAACCTCGCTAATATGAACAAGACCTGTTGAGCCATTTGGCAGCTCCACGAATGCTCCAAAATTTGTGATACCTGTTACTTTACCTTGTACCTTGCTGCCTACTTCAATTGACATAAAAAAAATGCTCCTCCTTAAAATTTAAGCGACTTATAAGTCTTATAATCAATTTGTAAATCTTGAGTAATTCTTACTTTAATTATAGCCAACAAAAAAAGAGTGTCAATAAGACTACTCTTTTGAATCTGTTTTTTTCTTATCTTTTTCAGAAGTTTTCGGAATTGAGAAAATAATCTCACCATCCTCAGATAAGAATAAATCCTTACGTGCAAGCTTAGCAATGTAGTCATCATCATTTAATTTAGCAATTTGAATTTTCAAATCTTCTTTTTTCTCTTTTTGCTTTGCTAAATCATGTTTAAGTTCAACTCTTTGCTGTTCCTTTTCAACTAATGTTTGCTTTTGTTTAATTAACATGAAAACAAGGGAACCTGCAATAAGCATAAATACTAGTGTCATACATGTTAGACGTCGATATAAACCAATTTTACGATTACGGTTTACCATTTTTTTATGTGTCTCTATTTTTGTATAATCTGTTGGCATTTGAGTAGTTTTTTTATACGGTTGTTTAGTTTTTAGTGGCATGCTGGTACCCTCCCTTGAGTAAATTTCGTGCGATTAATAAGTATTTACATATCAACCCTATTATACCTAAGTTTTCCCTATTTTTTAAGAGATAACTTTTTGACTTTTTTAGCAACAAAAACAAAAGGATACGTAATGATTCTATAAATTGCAAGACACAATCGGAATATGTGCCGGATCAGACTAGCTATCAAATGGCATATAAACCATATTGGTCGTATTACCAATGAGTCTACAAGTCGTCCTAAAAACCGGAAAAACCTTTGCAAAAATAATTGATAAATACAAAACCCTAATAATTGAGAGAGAAAGTCCACAAAATGCCACTCTCCGTCTCTTACAATCATTAACAATAAAAATGTGCCAATTCCTAATAGAATCCATGTAGATAACTCAAATATGATGTAGCCTTTTCGCCGTAAAGATTTCGGTGGCGCATAATAACTTAATGTTCGTACCAAATCAATACTAGCTGCTCCTATAACACCACTGATAATAAGTGTTGTTATACTAAGGAATTGTTCAGAAACTGTCATCCAAATAATTTATGCAAAATTCCACGCGATAGTCCACTTTCCTCTTCATCATACTGAAGGTTTTTCACAGTACCTTCTAATGTGAGTAAACCTTTATCTACATCTAAATGTACGATCCTTAAATCTTCTCCTCGAATTTGCAAATGCCCTTGAGAGGTGAGTACAAAAAACTCCTCTTGATCAAAGCGTTCAATTGATTTTACAGATGTAACATCCATTCTTTTACGATTACGTACCGTTAGTAAATGATCTCCTGTTGGAATTGTATAAGTGGCATTATCCTGTTGAAATGTCATCTTCTCTTCCCCTCCTTGTCCTGTCTATTAACTATATGCTTGGACATTTCTTAATATGAGAGAAAAAGCAAAATCACTACCAATAATCTTGATAGTGATTTTATAATTCTTTTAGAAATTATTAAATATAGCATTTTCTAATTTCTTAATAGTAGCTATCACAAGGAACATTATTCTTCGTCATCAATAAATTGTGGCTCAACTCTATCTAATTTTTCTTCTTTTAAAATTGTAAATAATTTTGCTGCATCCTCTTTTCGAACAATTTCTTTTAACTCTTCAACACGTACAGTTACTATTTTCTGACCAAAGCGAATCGCTAACTCATCTCCAACTTTAACCGCACTACTTGCTTTTACCACTTTCCCATTAATGGTAATACGACCTTGGTCTGCCACCTCTTTTGCTAAAGTACGGCGTTTAATCAATCGGGAAATCTTCAGGAATTTATCTAATCTCATGTGAGTAACCTCTTTTCTTATCGTTTAGCTTCTTGCCAAAATTGATCTAGTTCTTCAAATGTATAGTTCTTAAAATCTTTACGACCTGCCATTACTTTTTGCTCAACGTAGCCAAATCTCTTAGCAAACTTAGCATTTGCGTGAAGCATTGCATCTTCCGCAGAGATTTTATAAGCACGCGCTAAATTAACAAGAGTAAATAACAAGTCACCAAATTCATCTAGTTTTGTTTCTGGTGTTCCACTTTCGATTTCTTGGCGGAATTCTTGCCATTCTTCTGAAACCTTATCCCAAACACCTTCAATAGTTGGCCAGTCAAAACCTACTTTTGCTGCTCTACGTTGATAATTGTAAGACGTTTGTAGTGAGGAAGTAGCACGGTATTCACCTTTTAATAGTGGTTCAACATTATCATTTTGATGCTCTTTTTTCTTAATTTTTTCCCAATTAACATTAACATCTTCAACACTATTTACCTTCACATCTCCAAAAACATGTGGATGGCGGCGAATCATTTTTCCAGAAATCCCCTCAAGGATATCTTCTAAGTTCCAGTAGCCTGAGTCCTCTGCAATTTGAGCTTGTAAAAACACTTGTAATAATACATCTCCGAGTTCTTCAATCATATGTTCATCATCTTGTTCATCAATGGCCTGTAAGAATTCATGAACTTCTTCTAACATATAACGTTTTAAACTTTCATGTGTTTGTGCACGATCCCAAGGACAGCCTTCTGGGCTACGTAAAGTAGAAATAATACCGCGGAATGTCGACCATTCCCGCAGTGCATCTTGTTTGTCTTTTACAGGGGGAACATAAACTGTCGTTAAGTTATTAATTTTTGTACTATGATCTAATTCGTGAAGCGGCACTGTACGAATATATTCATCTTTTGAACCAGCTGCTGTTACGATTGTTACTGGATAATCTGGATGGTATTTTTCTAATAATGTAAGTTTTACTTCAGAAGCACTAAATTGATCATATACTTGTGCAATCAATAGATGTTTATACATATTCACTTCATGTATAGAAAAGGTAGTACCATTAACCAGTTCAAATCCATCTATTGGGTCAATTCGAAGTGCTCCGAAAATTGCATCAAGGAAGCTTTGACCTCCTTCTATTTTAAGTTGAACCTTTCCTTGCTTCTCTGCTTCAATCAAAAGTTGCACGGTCATTTCTGCCATCAATGGGTGTCCTGGAACAGCATAAATGACATCTTCTGTCTCAATGTATTTTAGTAATGTGGCAACAATTTCTTGATATACAGGTAAAAAATCATGATGTTTTTCGTAGATTGTATCAAAACTTTCAAATTCAATACCTTCTTCTGCTAATTCATCTAGTACTGCATGTTCTTTTGTACGAACACAAATTTTCTTTGCTTGCTTTAATTTACGGTAGACGCCAATAGGAAGCTGTTCAAAATCTCCTGCGCCTAATCCTATCACTGTAAGTTGATACATATTCTTCACCTATTTTGTTTATTTTTTTCGATTGATCCAAAGTTGATAACTAGCCATACGACGGCCTAATGGAAGTAGATACCAATCTCTAACAGATAAAACATTTAACTTTGCTAGTACCGACAAAAATACAAAAGCACCTATTCCTGCTTTTAAAAAGCAAAGAATCAACGCTCGCACGCGCCCTGGTAAGAAAGGGAAGATTATTGAATCTACGAACATTGTAAATAGTACAATAATCGATACCATCGCGAGCGTAGCGAGCGCCGCGCCACTATAAAATTGGAGAGGTGATAACTGGATATTTTTTACTCTTTTAAAGTACCATATTAATCCTATTGCCGTTATAAAAAGGCCTAAATTTCCAGCCCATGCAGCCCCTACAATCCCAAACTTTAAAATAAGTAGTTTATTGAATAGTATTTTAAAAATAATTCCTATAACTAATAACGATGCTGGTGTTTTTAATCGGTCTAACCCTTGTAGCATTGCCGTTAATGTCATAATTAATGATAACCAAACAATTTGAACGACAAATACAGATAACACATTTGATAAATCTGCATTTTCAAAAAGCGCTGTATTAACATTTGGCATAACCAAAACTAATCCTACTGCTGCAGCTATCCCAAATAATAAAGATGTACGATAGGTAAGCTGGATAAATCGATCAGCATTTTTTCCGTTACCCCGTTTTGAAGCATGTGCTACAAGTGGAACAATAGCAAGTGCAAGGGAAGATGCAACGACAAGTCCTACCTGTACTAATGGCTGACCTCTATCATATACCCCTTTCATTTCCATAGCTTCCAATGATGATAATCCCAACTGCTTTAATGCACTATAAATAGTAAATGAATCGACTAACTGAAATACAAGCAATAATAAACTACTCATACTAATGCTAATACTTAATATCATTAGCTTTTTAAGTATTGGCCATTTTGCTAGACTTGTTTTTGAACGGCTACCATATTTTTTTCCACTAAGAGCTGCATACTTCTTCAAATACCCTACTAACAAAAGAATACCCGCAAACTCTCCCACAACGGTTCCTGAAACAGCTATTTCCCCTGCCTTATATAAGTCTTCTGTTGTGGACATGATAATCCACGTACCACCTAAAATAACAGAAACTCTGACAGATTGTTCTACTACTTGTGCATAAGCTACTGGTTTCAAAATACCGGTAGATTGAAATAATCCCTTATCTATAGCTAATAACGGCATACAAAATACAACAAATGCACCTACTTTAAGAAGACCTGTAAGTTTTAAATCCCCCATCCACTGAGCGAAAAATGGCGCTCCAAAATACAAGATGACAAAGCAGATAATTGAAAGAAAAATTAAAAAACGGAATATTATACGTAACATTGCACGTCGCTCATCCCATTGATTGCTTTCATCCAAATCAGCTAGCATTTTGGAGATGGCTACAGCTATACCACTAGATGTCCATGTAACGAATAAAGCTACAAAGGGATATACTTGTTGATAAATATAAAAGCCGTGGTCTCCCACTAGATTTTGAAACGGTACACGGTAAACCATACTTAATACCTTTACAAAAAGAGCTGCTACGGTAAGTAAAGCAACTCCCCTTAAATAAACCTTCATGCCCCATTTTTCGGACATAATATTCCTCTTTCCTTGTAAATTCATATTTCAACACAAAATAATTGTCAACAGTATAGCATATTAATGCTACTCCCTGAAACGTCCCTTATCGATCATAGCTATTTTTGAAAGACAATTCTTCAATTATATCAAGGTATAATTCTCGCTATATTCATTTAACAGGAATATCCACCGATAATTATTATAACAAAAAGGAAAAGAGGGGAATTTTATGAAGGTCGTAAAAATAAATACATTTCATAATACAGCACAGTTCAAACAATCTTTATTTACACAGGAAAGTTATTTACAAGTAGAGAAAAAGCCAAAGAATAAAACTGCTCGTATGATTACAGAAAGAAAAAATGGCTATGTTCGTAAATATCTCTTAAAAGGAAATGGCAAGAAGATTTTAATCTCAGAATTGCAGTTAAATGAACAGCCCTTACTTTCTAAAGGAAAATCTCAAATACCTACTTCAAATACTTCCATGGAGATGTTAGATTATCTCAATATATCTTCTCAATATAGATCAATTTCTCTTAAAAAATAAAGTGAAACTTCCATCCACGGGAAGTTTTATTCATCTGCCTTTATCTCACTTCTCTCCATGTGAAATCTTACTAGAAGTTATAAAACAAAAAGGCCATTCACTATTGATTTTATCAACAGATAAATGGTCTTTTGTCATTAATCTTCCATTTGCTTCGCCAAGAAATGTGCAGCTGTCTCCGCTACTTTCTGCTCTGTATCACCAATAAAATGCATCTTCGATAAGATATAAACAGCTCCTATTGCATCACCTGCAACAACAATCGGTGCTATACAATAGGATTTAATTTGTTCAACTTGACCAGGTACAATTTCTACCGATTTTTCATGTTTTTCAACAATGATGGTGCGTTGTAGAATACAATCTTCTGCGAACGATGAAATTTGACGATGCATATAATCTTTCTTCGATACACCTGCCACGGCAATAATTTCATCTCGATCGCTAATAAGTGCACTAGTTCCTAATGTTTCAAATAATGTATCTACATAGGATAGGGCAAAATCACTTAATTCATTGATAGGAGAATATTTTTTTAATATAATTTCACCTTCACGGTCAGTAAATATTTCTAACGGATCACCTTCACGAATGCGTAAAGTTCTTCGGATTTCTTTTGGGATTACTACACGTCCTAAATCATCGATTCGACGTACAATGCCTGTCGCTTTCATTCGTGTTGCCTCACTTTCGACAAATTTTCATAATACTACTTGTCGCTAGTATGGTGCATCCAAATATAATTTATACATGACAATTATTAGTCCCTGACCTCTACTTTTTCCCGTATTGCTTTTGGTAGCAATTTCATCAATGTTTCTAACATATCAAATGGCAGTTGCTTAGCTGCCTTTTTCTCATCAATTGTTAAAATAAGTCTCTGTCCTTCTAACTGGAATCCCACTGCACGACCAAATTGCATCGATTCAGAAACAATTTTCCCACCATCAAGTTTTGCTGTTCCATCTTCTGAAATATCAATGGTGATAATCTTGTTTTTAGTCTTGATGGAATCAACTCCAACTTTTTTAGCCCATACTTTAATGCGTGCTATTCGTAATAGACGTTCCGTTTCTATAGGTAAATCACCAAATCGATCTTGTAGTTCATCGATAATTTCAGAGAAGTCTTCCTCTTCTTCCATTCCTTTAATGCGTTTATACATTTGAATTTTTTGATAGCCATCAGGAATATATGCATCTGGGATATATGCATCATACGGAAGCAAAATTTCAATATCTTTTTCTTCTTCTTTTTTCACACCTGTTTGACGTTCAGTAATCGCTTCTTGTAGCATTTGAGAATATAAGTCGAATCCTACAGAATCAATAAATCCATGTTGTTGGGAGCCTAGTAAATTTCCTGCTCCGCGAATAGATAAATCTCGCATGGCAATTTTAAAACCAGAACCAAGTTCTGTAAATTCTTTTACAGCTTGTAAACGTTGTTCAGCAACCTCAGTTAGTACTTTATCTCGTTGATACATGAAATAAGCATATGCCACTCGGTTAGATCGTCCAACACGTCCACGTAATTGGTAAAGTTGTGATAGTCCCATACGATCTGCATTATTCACAATTAACGTATTCACATTTGGAATATCAATACCTGTTTCAATAATAGTAGTCGTGACTAAGACATCGTACTCTCCATCCAAAAATCGTAGAATCACAGATTCTAGTTCAGTCTCTGACATTCGGCCGTGTGCAAAACCAATTCTTGCATCCGGTACAAGCATTTGGATTTCATCCACTTTTCGTGCCATATCATCGACACGATTGTGTAAATAGAAAATTTGTCCCCCCCGAGACATTTCACGTTCTATTGCTTCACGTACTAATGCTCCATTATGTTCCATAACATATGTTTGCACTGGAAAACGATTCGCAGGAGGTGTCTCAATAACAGATAAATCTCTTACACCAACCATTGACATATGCAATGTCCGAGGAATTGGTGTAGCTGTTAGCGTTAACACATCGACATTTGTCTTTAAGTGTTTGATCTTCTCTTTATGTGTTACCCCGAAACGTTGTTCTTCGTCCACAACGAGTAACCCTAGATCTTTATAGACAACATCTTTTGATAATAGACGATGTGTACCTACAACAATATCAACTGTACCATCCTTCAATCCCTTTAATGTTTCAGATTGTTGTTTACGTGTACGGAAACGACTTAATAAGCCAATTGTAACTGCTTGATCCTGAAATCTCTCTTGCAGTGTTTCGAAATGCTGCTGAGCTAAAATGGTAGTTGGTACTAAAAAGGCTACTTGTTTACCATCCATAATGGCTTTAAATGCTGCTCGAATAGCTACTTCCGTTTTCCCATATCCTACATCTCCACAAACAAGACGATCCATTGGACGTTCTTTTTCCATATCAATCTTTACTTCTTGGATTGTACGTAATTGGTCTTCTGTTTCTTCATATGGGAACGCTTCCTCGAAAGCCCGTTGTTCATCTCCATCAGGAGAAAAGGCAAATCCTTTTTCAGCTTCACGTTTTGCGTAAAGTTTAATAAGATCATCTGCAATATCTTGCACAGCTGATGACACTTTACTTTTTGTCTTTTTCCACTCCGCCCCACCAAGTTTATGAAGCTTTGGCTCTTTATCTTCTGACCCAACATATTTTTGTATTAAATCAATTTGGTCAACGGGAACATATAGTTTATCATCCGCTCTGTATCGAATGTGTAAGTAATCTTTATGTTTACCATTGACTTCAAGTGTTTCTATGCCTATATATTTCCCGATACCATGATGAACATGTACGACATAATCACCAGGCTTTATTTCTGTATAACTTTTTATACGTTCTGCATTTGTCATTTTTTGAGGACGTCTTTTTTTCTTCTTCGGTTTTTGTTTGAAGAGTTCTTCCTCAGTAACAACTGCTAAACGCTGTAAAGGTAATTCAAACCCCGCAGTTAATTTACCTGTAATAGCAAATATACCTTCTTCTTTTGGTTCACCAATTTGTATATGAATATCATAATCTTCTAAAGTAGTTTGAATTGTTGCTAGTCGATCTTCATCTTCTGTAACAAATAGGACAGTGAATTTCCCTAATTGCCATCTCTCTACTTCATTTTTGAGTAATGGCATTTGCCCATGGAAATGTTGCATTGGTTTACAAGAAAAACTTGTCGTTTTCTTAAAACGAATACCTGCAAATGTTCTTGTAAATAAAGCAAAATAAATAGTTGGTAAATGAATCATAGAGAGAATCTCTTTTAATGAAAAAGAAGGCTTCACCGCATGCACCATTTTTCCTTCTTCGAGCAGAGATAAAAACCACTCTTTTTCTTCCTTTTCCCAAGCTTCCATTACTTCTTGGATTCTCCCAAACTCGTCATAAACAACAAGTCCATCGTGGGCAAAATAATCACCTAAGAATGTGGGACGATTGTATAATAACGAACCATATCTATTGGAGAATTCCGGTAATTCCCCTTGCTTAAGCAACTCTATATCTGCTTGAACATTTTGAAGTAGTTGTTCCTGAATTTCCTTTTTCTTTACCTTTTTTAAACTATCTGCTAATGCTTTTTCTAGTTTTTCCGCTAATTTTAGACGTTGAGTATTCGTTAACACAAATTCAGATGCCGGTAAAACATGAAGTTTATCTAATTTTCCAATCGAACGCTGATCATTAGCCGAAAATGTACGAATAGAATCTACTTCTGTATCAAATAATTCTATTCGTATAGGGTTTTCAAAATAAGGTGGGTAAATATCCAAAATGCCTCCCCGTAAAGCAAACTCACCAGGAGTTGTAACCATTTGACTTCTAGAATAACCCATTATTACTAATTTTCGAAGCCATTCTTCTACATTAATTTCTTCTCCAATAGCAACAGTTAGATGTAATGTTAACCAATCTTCTTTTGGAGCCATTATTTTGCGCATACCAGCAATTGGGATAATATAGATACCTTTCTGCTGATGTAACATATGGTCTAATGTTTCAATACGCTGTGCCCGTAACTCTGGGCTAGCGATCGACATATCTGCAGCAATAAATTCATCTGCTGGATAATAGTGAACATAATCTTCACCAACAAGTTTCACTAAATCATCAAACATTTTCTGCGCTTGCAATAAATTAGGTGAAATTATGTAAATAGGTTTATTAATATAAGCATAAATAGTATCCAAAAAAGCAGGTCTAGCACTTCCAGAAAGGCCCGTAATCAATTGCTCATCCTGACCATTTTTTATATCTTCTAACAATCTTTTCACATGTGCATCCTGAGATAATAACTGACGTAATATTTCCATAATGTCCTCCCTTCGTTAGCAAATACATGCTATATATCTTCAATGTACAGAAAAAGGCCTTGGACGCATATTGCGCCAAAGCATTTTACTGTAACCAATTTTTTAGTGCATAATAATTTGGGAACTTCTTCAGTGAGTCTTCGCAATGTTCACAAATACTTTCTACCGTTGTATCGCCATTTTGCTCATGACGGATAAATTCTTTAGCATCTTGTTCATTTAGTTGATGAAGTTTACGAATACTTTCTTCAGAATCAAATGGCAATACGCCTATTTCCGTGTTGCAATGACGACATCTGTAACGAATAGCCATAAGCATGCCTCCCTTTATAAAAAGTATAGACAGCTTTGACTTGTTTTATGCTTCTCAAATTAGTTGAAACGATTCATTACTTCAGCAAAAGGTTTTTCTAACCAATATTCACAAGCGTCAGCAGCACGGGTAAATGATTCCTGCATTAAAGGTTGTTCTTCTTTTGAAAATCTAGAAAGTACATAATCCGGCACTTTCATACCAGCCGGTGGACGACTAATACCGACACGAATACGGTTAAAGTTTTGTGTACCAATATGTTGGATTAACGATTTAATACCATTATGTCCACCTGCACTACCTTTTTGGCGTAGGCGTAATTTACCTTTTTCTAAATCTAGATCATCGTAAATCACCACAATATCCTCTACATCAATATCATAATAATCCATCATGGGGCGAACTGCCTCTCCTGATAGATTCATATACGTAAGAGGTTTCATCAACATTACTTTGCCTTCTGGACGGTGTGTTATTCCATACATAGCATTAAATTTTTGTTGATTTAATGTAATTCCCCATTTTTCTGCTAAGCAATCAATTGTATCAAATCCCACATTATGGTGTGTATGTTCATATTCTCTTCCAGGGTTTCCTAAACCAATAATTAGTTTCATATTTGGCATCTTCCTTTTCTAACTAATCCCTGTTATTTTAACATATGCTATGAGAATTAGAAAAAATAGCGTCCATAACATGTTGAAATACATCTTTTATTTCTTTTATTCACTAAGAAACTAAAACTATCTCAATTCTCCATAAAAAAGCCTTACTTCTCTAGAGAAAAGTAAGGTGTTCGCCAATTTTGTGTAACTTTATAACTGAACAAAACCGATTATACTGCTTTTTCTTCCTCTATTTTAAGGTCAAGTTCTACTTCTATAACATTACCTTTCGTCTCAAAAAAGTCTATGTGCGTGAGCTCTTCTTTTAATAAATTCCATTGTAAATCCTTGATGATTGCATGAATTTGATTGCCCTCAATATCCAATGTAAAAATTGTACCTCGTCCATTTTTACGTAATGTCTTTTCAAAATCTCTTGCATGAATTGCGATGGGTGTTGCAGTTATGTTCTTTCCATATACGATAGCTGGCGCGAAACCATTTGCTCTTATGGATGACATCACAGAACGTTTCCCGGCCTCACGCTTTTTTGCATGAACTACAGTTTTCATATTTTTTGTCCCCTTTCAAAATAAAATATCACCATTATCCAATGTGCCCATTTATTTTAAGAATGAAACATTAAATTTTTTCTAACTGAGTTCTTTCAACTTATTAACTTTAGCAACATTGATCATTCCATCAAGAAATAAAAAAAGCCCCACATCTATTGAAGACGTGGAGCTAAACTATTATTAAAAATTAATCAAATAATTTACTTACAGATTTGTTTTCGTAAATACGAACAATTGCATCTGCAAGTAATGTAGCAACAGATAATTCTTTAATTTTTGGTATTTTCTTTTCATCTGGTAATTGAATTGAATTTGTAACAACCAATTCTTTAATTACAGAGTTTTCAATACGTTCAATTGCTGGACCTGATAGTACTGGGTGAGTACAGCAAGCATACACTTCTTTTGCACCGCTTTTTACTAAAGCTTCAGCACCGATTGTAATTGTACCAGCTGTATCAATGATATCGTCGATTAAGATACAAACTTTTCCGTCAACATTCCCAACAATGTTCATAACTTCTGCAACATTTGGTTTTGGACGACGTTTATCGATAATAGCAATTGGTGTTTTTAAACGTTCGGCCATTTTACGAGCACGAGTTACGCCACCGTGGTCAGGAGATACTACCACAACATCTTCTGGGTTGAAACCTTTTTGTTTAAAGTAATCAGATAACAAAGGAACACCCATTAAGTGATCAATTAGAATATCGAAGAAACCTTGGATTTGTGGAGCGTGCAAATCAAGAACAACTACGCGTGTTGCACCAGCAGTTTCTAATAAGTTTGCCACTAATTTTGCCGTAATTGGTTCACGTGAGCGTGCTTTACGGTCTTGACGAGCATAGCCATAATAAGGCATTACTACGTTTACTGTACGTGCAGATGCACGTTTTACAGCATCAACCATAATCAGTAGTTCCATTAAATTTTCATTTACTGGAGCTGAAGTTGACTGAACAATAAATACGTCACAACCACGAATACTTTCCTCAATACTGATTTGGATTTCTCCATCACTAAAGTGTTTTACAGAACTTTTCCCTAATTCTACACCTACTTCTTTAGCAATTGCTGCAGCAAGTGGTTCATTTGAATTTAGTGAAAAGATTTTTAAATTTGAGTTAGCATATTGATACGGCATGATGGCCTCCTGTTAATTTTTAATTATTTTAAATTTAATTTGTTAACATAGTTTTCTTTGTTTTCTTGTCGAGAACGTCCGATAGCAAGTGCATTTTCTGGAACATCTTTTGTAACAGTTGAACCAGCAGCGACAAATGAGTTTTTGCCAACTGTGACAGGAGCTATCAAATTAGCGTTACATCCAACAAAAGCATGATCTTCAATTACTGTTTGGTATTTATTTTTACCATCATAGTTTACAGTAATTGTGCCACAACCAATATTGACGTCAGTACCTATTTTCGCATCTCCTAAGTAAGTTAAATGCGATGCTTTACTACCTTCGCCAAGTGTCGTTTTTTTCAATTCTACAAAATTACCAACCTTCGCATGGTTACCAACATTTGATGCTGGACGTATATGCGCAAACGGACCAATTGCAACATCATCTCCAATTTGGCTATCTTCAACTACAGAGGAATGTACTGTCGTACGATTACCAATTTGGCTATTTTGAATATGACTATTAGGTCCTATTAAACAATCTTCACCGATGACAGAAGGGCCTTCAATCATCACACCTGGTTGAATAACTGTATCACGACCAATCTTTGCATCAACGCTGATATATGTGTTCTCAGGGTTAATAATTGTAACGCCATTACGCATATGATTTTCGTTAATGCGATTACGCATGATTTTTTCCGCTTGGGATAGAGCAAATCGGTCATTTACACCAAGTGTTTCAGAAAAGTTATCTGTAACATAAGCCGCTACAACTTCTCCTTGTTTTTGCAAAATTTCAATCACATCTGGTAAATAATATTCACCTTGTGCATTATCATTATTGACTAGTTTCAACGCAGCAAACAAGGCCTTGTTATCAAAGCAATACGTTCCTGTGTTGATTTCGGTTACTTTTTGTTGTTCAGGTGTTGCGTCTTTTTGTTCGACGATTTGAGCTACCTGACCATCTTCCCTACGTAATATACGGCCATAACCTTTAGGATCTTCGGCAATCGCAGTTAATATTGTTGCTTTTGCCTGATTTGCTTCGTGATATTCATATAGCGCTTTCATTGTTTCTGGACGAATTAATGGTGTATCGCCACAGATGACAATGGTTGTGCCCTCTAAATCACCAAGTAGTGGCTCTGCTTGTTGTACTGCATGAGCTGTACCTAACTGTTCAGCTTGTAACACATATTCACTTTTATCTTTTAATTGTTCTTGAACCTTTTCTGCACCATGACCAACTACCGTCACAATACGTTCTGTATTCAATTCTTGAATATGGTCTACTACATGTTCAACCATCGGCTTGCCACAAACCGGATGTAGAACTTTATATAATTTGGACTTCATACGCGTGCCTTGGCCAGCAGCCAAAATTACGGCATAAATATTCGTCATTTTCGCAAGTCCTCCATTTAAGCAGATTTTCTCTTTAGACTATAAAGCAAATTTAATTAATTTTCAAGACTTTACGGCTTGACAAAACAATGAAGTTCAAATTAATATTATAAATTTTGTCTATTTTATTTTAATAAAAATTCCTAGAGTAATAAAAATTTACAATTCTAAACTATTTGTATATCTGGAAACCTCAATTAATCCTTCAGCAACTTTTTTAATATCTTCCCTAGTTGTATGACTACTAAAGGAAATTCGAAAGAATTGTCGCGCTTCATCCTTATGATAACCCATCGCTATTATTGCTTTCGTTCCAACCGAATTATTGACATCACATGCGCTACCTGTTGAGATATAAATTCCTCGTTCATTTAAACGTAGCATTATATATTGCCCTTCTAATCCATTCATTCGCATGCCACAAATAGCCGGGTATTGTGCTTCAGTGGGTGCCTCAACAAATTGATAAGGACTATCTACTAATAATTTTTTTAATGTATTCCGTAATGTTGATAAATACAATAAGTTTGTTTGCTCTTTACTTTCTATTGCTGCTACTGCAAAAGCAGCGATTCCTGGTACATCTACAGTACCACCACGTAATCCCCCTTCATGTGTCAACCCAGGAAATAGAGGAGCAACTTTACATTTAGGATGAATGTATACGGCTCCACACCCCTTCGGTCCCCCAACTTTATGTGCAGAAAATGTCATTGCATCTACTTCACTAGCAAAACTTTCTAAAGGAAACTTTGTAAACGATTGAACACAATCTACATGACAACGGATCTGATGCTTTTTTGCTAATTTAGTGATTTGCTCGATAGGTTGAATGGATCCTATCTCCGAATTGATATGCTGAATAGAAATGAGTATGGTATCTTCACATATAACCTCACGAATTGCTTGTAACCTAACCTGCCCATTTTGACCGAGTGGTAATCTGGTGATTCGAAATCCTTCTTGTTCTAGTGTATTCATTGCAGCATGCACAGAAGTATGCTCTGCAGCACTAGTAATGATATGTTTCCCTTTCTGAGCATTAGCACGAGCGATTGAAAGTATAGCTATTAGATTTCCTTCCGTTCCACTCCCTGTAAAATAAATCCCTTCTGGCATAACACCTGCACAATGTGCGATCATACGTCTGGCATTCTCTACTATTTGTTTCGCGTTTGTCCCTTCATTATGAGGGCTCGATGGATTTCCATAAAACCTTTTTGCTATATCTCTGTATGTTTCTATAGCTTGTTCAGTCATTGGCGCTGTTGCTGCGTAATCAGCATAAACCATAAGTCTGCCTCCTTTTGTCAAGTACGATACATAAAAGCAACATTATATTTAGCAGAATCATAACCTTAAAAATACTTGTTTTAATTAATATTTTATGTCAAGATATGTGACAAGACAATTGTAAAGAAGGTTATAGACATGGAGATTTATACAGATGTCATTATTTTAGGCAGTGGGGTTGCAGCACTTCAATCAGCGCGTATTCTTAGTCAAAAACTCCGCGTCCAGATTATTACAAAGTCAAATTTACGAAGTAGTAGCACATATTACGCGCAAGGTGGGATCGCTGGTGTTCAGAGTCCAAACGATTCACTCCAACTTCATATTCAAGATACATTAGATGCTGGTGGTCAACACAATCACAAAGAACATGTTGACACCTTGGTTACAGAAGGCATTAAAAGTTTAGAACAAATAATTGAAGAAGGTTTTCCTGTCGATCGGTTAACAAATGGACAAATTTCACTTGGATTAGAAGGTGCTCATAGTAGGCACCGTATTATCCATGCAGGCGGGGATGCAACTGGTAAACATGTGATTGAACATTTACTACAACAACTTACAACCAACGTTACAATCAACGAATATGAAATGGCATACCAACTCTTAAAAAACAAAGCTGGCCGTTGTATCGGTGTCCATACAATACAACCTAATGGAGAAAAAAATACTTACTTTGCACCCCATATTATTATTGCAACTGGTGGTGCTGGTGCGCTCTATACACATACATCAAATCGCCCTAACAACTTTGGTGATGGTATAGCATTAGCATACTTAGCTGGAGCAGCTGTAACAGATATGGAATTTGTTCAATTCCATCCAAGCCTTCTTCTAGCAAATGGACAAATTTTAGGTCTTGTATCAGAAGCTGTACGTGGTGCTGGTGGTCGCTTTGTTGATCGTAATCGGTATCCCCTTATGGAAGGTGTTCATCCATTAGGTGATCTTGCTCCACGACATGTTACGGCATATGAAATGTATAAAGCTAGACAATCTGGAAAAGAGGTTTTTATTGATATTTCAGCCATTACAAAATTTGAAGAAAGATTTCCTACGATTGCAGCCCTTTGTCATAAAGCAGAAATTGATTTGAGGAAAAATCTTATACCGATTACACCAGGTAGTCATTTCATGATGGGGGGAGTTGTTACTGATGGTTATGGGCGCACATCGATTGAAGGTCTCTTTGCAATAGGTGAAGCTGCTTGCACAGGAGTTCATGGTGCAAATCGACTTGCTAGTAACTCTCTTTTAGAAGGTATTACATTCGGAAAACAAATGGCCCAGTATATTTTGCAAGAAGAAATCAGTCATATTGACTTTCACTCCATATCTCCTTCAACTTTTTACGAAGAACTGCCATTACTGCAAAAGCATGACCTACAACAATTAATGTCAACTAATGTTGGAATCATTCGTAACGAACAGAAATTGCAAAGGGCCGTTCAACATTTTTCCTTTCTTCAAGATATAGCAAAACTAAATTTGGACCATTTGTCTATGGGGCAACTAGAACTTCTATTTATGCATATTGTTGCTTTACTGATTACAAAAGGTGCGCTTGCACGATTAGAATCACGGGGTGCTCATATCCGTACAGACTATCCGCAAACAGATCAAGCACTTGAAAAACAATGGTTTATCCAAAAACAAGGTCAACTAATTAAAGGGAGTGTATGGCATGAATCAACTAAAACTCGAATCCATGCTTAAAAGATTTTTTATAGAAGATATCGGTGATGGCGATCTATCAGGAGAACGTCTATTTCCAAAAAACACAATAGGAATTTTCTCATTTTATGCAAAAGAAGCAGGAATTTTCTGTGGGGAAGATATTATTACAACTGGATTTTCTTTATTAAGTAATGCGGTGAAATGCAATCTGTTAAAACACGATGGAGACTCCTTAAACAAAGGCGATCTCATCGCAGAAATTGAGGGACCTATGCAAACACTACTTGCTGGAGAACGAGTTATCCTAAATTTGTTACAACGTATGTCTGGCATTGCTACTGCTACCAGACAAGCTGTTAATCAGACAATTCACTCTACGACGAGAATTTGTGATACACGTAAAACAACACCAGGTTTAAGAATGCTAGAAAAATATGCTGTACGCATAGGGGGTGCATTTAACCATCGAAATGGACTTTATGATTGTGTAATGTTAAAAGATAACCATATTGCATTTGCAGGAAGTATAACAAGTGCGATCAATACAGTACGGTCGCAAATCGGACATACCATTAAGATTGAAATTGAAATTGAAACAAAAGATCAATTGATTGAGGCAATCGAAGCAGGAGTTGACATTATAATGTTTGATAATCGAACTCCTGAAGAAATTAAAGAATGGCTTCCACTCGTACCACAACATATTACAACAGAAGTATCTGGTGGTATTCAATATAACCAAATTAAAGACTATGCAGCAACTGGAGTTGACTGGATTTCACTTGGCGCTTTAACACACTCCGTTAAAGCGCTTGATATAAGTGCACTCGTACAATGGAAAGGAGCTACTCAAAATGCCCACTAACCTTACATTATTTGAAAAAATGTCCCAGTTGCCTCCACATTATTACACGCTTACAAAAGAAGAGATGGAATCACGTGTATGGGAGATTAAAAAACAACTAGGTAAGAAACTTTTCATACCAGGCCATCATTATCAGCGCGATGAAGTTATTCAGTTTGCTGATGCTACTGGAGATTCTCTTCAACTTGCTCAAATCTGTGCTAATAATGCGGATGCAAAACATATCATATTTTGTGGCGTACATTTTATGGCTGAAACAGCAGATATGCTTACAGAAGATAAACAAATAGTTTATTTACCTGATATGCGTGCAGGATGTTCAATGGCAGACATGGCGAATATCCATCAAACTGAAATAGCATGGGAGTCACTTCAAAAGCTTTTTGGTGATACTATTATTCCACTAACCTATGTAAACTCAACAGCAGCTATTAAAGCTTTTACAGGTCGGAATGGTGGGGCGTGCGTTACTTCATCCAATGCGAAAACAATGGTAAGTTGGGCATTTACACAAAAAAAACGATTACTCTTTTTGCCAGACCAACATCTAGGTCGAAATACAGCCTTTGACTTGGGAGTTCCATTAGAACAAATGGCTATTTGGGATCCTATGAGGGAAGAATTGATTTTTGACGGGACATTAGAAGATATCTGCGTAATATTGTGGAAAGGGCATTGTTCAGTACATGAAGGTTTTTCCACTTATAATATCAAACAAATACGAGATGAACATCCTGACATGCGTATTATCGTACATCCTGAATGTAGCCATGAAGTTGTCTCTAGAGCTGATGACAATGGCTCTACTAAATATATTATCGATACGATTAAAGCCTCTCCTTCTGGTTCCTCTTGGGCAATTGGTACAGAAATGAATCTTGTTAGTCGAATTATTCGTCAGTATCCTGACAAAAATATTATCTCATTGAATCCAAATATGTGCCCTTGTATGACAATGAATAGAATTGACTTACCGCACCTTCTATGGTCCTTAGAACTGATTATAGAAGGCAAGGAAGGTAATATTATTCACGTTGATCCGAAGACTACTACAGATGCTAAATTGGCATTACAACGAATGTTAGAACATGTTCAATAGTTTTCTTCTAAAATCTATCTATGTTCAATAAAAATAGAGCCTATTTCAATACATTATTGAAAGGCTCTTATTTTATACCTTTATCGTTGTTCTTCCAATATTTCTACTACTTCTTCCTTTGAATCAGCATATGCAGCTAATACAGATTCTTGAATCTTTGATCGTGTGCCCGAGTTTATTGGATGCGCAATATCACGGAACTCACCATCTGGCGTTCTTTTACTTGGCATTGCTACAAACAAGCCAGTATTTCCATCAATAACACGGATATCATGCACGACGAACTCGTTGTCCAGTGTGATGGAAGCAATGGCACGCATACGGCCATCAGTCTCTACACGGCGAAGTCTCACATCTGTTACTTCCATTTTTTCACCACCTCTCATCTTGGATGTGTAATTAGAATCTATTTACATATATTCAAGAAAAGTATAACTATTTCCTTCTTAATTTTAAACAATTTTTTAAAAATTTAAAAAATTATTTTCAATTTTGTAGAGAAAAATTTACAATTGCTATAATGAATAGCTTTAAATCTTAATCTTCAGTGTTAGATTATTGAATTCTATATTTCCTTAGATAAACCTTACTATCAGAAAATAATAGCCCTATATAATAAGAGGCATGCTAATTAAGAGAAATGGGTAAAGAAATTGAGATGTCTAACTTTTTGGGGTCACTTCAGGAACCTAGCTATGAAGCAGCTCACAACTCGCCACAGGAAATCAAGCGATGCGTAGCGTAACACTATGAATTATCTATAATACTTTGGTTGAAATTGAATAATCAATATACCTGATTTAATCATCCTAAATAAAGAAAAACAAGCCATTAATAATAGCTTGTTTTCCATTCAACTTACTGTCTAAATAGTACTAAATAAAATTTGCGAGATTTAACAATTAAACTAATGCAATAACTTCGATCTCTACTTTTGCATCCTTTGGTAATCTTGCAACTTCAACTGTTGTACGAGCTGGTTTATGCGTACCAAAGTGTCTAGCATATTCTTCATTCATTTCTGCAAAATCTTCCATGTTAGCAATAAAGACAGTTGTTTTTACAACTTTGTCCAATGATGAACCTGCTTCTGCTAGAACTGCTTTAAGATTTTCAAAAACTTGGTTTGTTTGTTCTGTGATATCTCCATCTACAAACTCGCCTGTTGGTGTTAAAGGGATTTGTCCTGAACTATAAAATAGATTGTTAACAATCATGCCTTGAACGTAAGGTCCAATTGCTGCTGGTGCATTTTTTGTTGCTACTTCATTCATTACTTATTTCCACCCTTCTCAAAATAGTTTCCTTCGCATAAAGCAATGGTACGATCTTTTTCATTTACTTCTTTTAATTTTACTAATGAATAATAATCGTCCACTAAACGCTCATCGGGATGTTCAGCTTCTACTAATACAGCAATACCTGCTAAAGTACAATCGAACTCTTCCAATAAGTTTTTCATTCCATTCATTGTACCCCCGACCTTCATAAAGTCATCGGTAATCAGTACACGTTGGCCACTTTTCATACTACGTTTTGATAAGACCATCGTTTGAATACGACGTGAAGAGCCAGAAACATAATTAATACTTACAGTTGAGCCTTCAGTTACTTTATTGTCACGACGTACAACAACAACTGGCACATTTAAATGTCTAGCAATCGCATGTGCGATTGAAATTCCTTTTGTTGCTACTGTCATGATGACATCTATTTCTTGATCGCAAAAAGCAGAGGCAAATACTTTTCCTACACGATTTATTAATTCGGGATTCCCCAATAAATCAGTCATAAATAAATATCCGCCAGGTAACAAACGATCGGAATGACTTAATTCTTTTATCAACTCTTGTATTACTTCTTTTACAGTTGCATCTGGCACTTTGGGAATATATTTAACACCCCCTGCAGCTCCTGGGACTGTCACTAATAAACCAATCCCTCTTTCCTCAAATGTATCTTTAACAATCGACAAGTCTTCACTTATTGAAGATTTTGCAGATTGATACAATTCTGCGAAAAATGTAAGGGGGACTAACTGCTGTGGATGCTCCATTAAATAATGCGTCATATCAACTAGGCGCTCGCTACGCTTCCATTTCATAAAATCCTCTCCTGAACACGAATGTTTATACAAAAAATACCACAATTATACGCATTTAAGCAAGAATATCTCTTTCACCTAACAAGCGTACAGCATATACTTCATCACAAAAACCTCTAAGGCCATTTACAATGCGACTAACACGTGCCTTGTTTTGTACAAGGCCAAATACCGTTGGACCACTTCCACTCATTAATACAGCATCTGCTCCAAAGCGGCTCATTTGTTCTTTAATTACTGCTACTTCTGGGTGTAACTTTAGTGTCACACTCTCTAATACATTACCAATAGTACTGCATAATAGAGTATAATCTTTGTCTTCAATGGCTTGTCTCATTTGCAATGTATTTGGATGTTTTACTTCCTCAATATTCAAACCACCATAAACTGCTGCTGTTGAAACACCAATTGTTGGTTTTGCCAAAACCACCCAACAGCTGGGTGGCGTAGCAATATGCTCAATTTTTTCGCCTCTTCCTCTAGCAATTGCCGTTCCACCGTAAACACAAAACGAAACATCTGAACCAATTTTAGCTCCTAGCTCAGCTAATTTATCAATTGATAGATTGAGATTCCATAATGTATTTAGACCTTTTAATGTTGCTGCTGCATCACTGCTGCCACCAGCTAAACCAGCAGCTACAGGAATTTGCTTATCAATAGTAATAGATACACCTTTTTGAACGCTATATGTATCTTGCAATAATTTTGCAGCTTGATATGCTAGATTTCTTTGATCATCAGGAACAAAATTACTGCTCGAATGGATTAGAATTTGTCCATCATTACGAATTTTTAAACCCACACGATCCGCTAAATCAACTGTCGTCATCACCATTTCAACTTCATGATAACCATCCGGTCGTTTATATAATACATCAAGCGTCAAATTTATTTTGGCAGGTGCTTTAACATAAAGCATATTTCCGCCTCCTCCCCAAATATATAAAAAGAAGATTTCAATCTCCGTTCTTTTAACTGAGTTCTATTCTACCACAGGAAAAGAAAGTTGAGTTATTTCGTCTATAATCTATTAAAGCATACCCATGTATTATCATTCATAAACAAAAACAGCTCTCCCCTAAGTATTTAGGGGGAACTGTTTCTTGCCAGTACGTATCGTATTATTTAACTTGGTTTAGATAACCCTATTTTTGGCTATCTTGCATTGCTTGTTGGCGCTCTGCCATTTCAATTGCTTTTTTCACCATGTTCCCGGCATCTCGTGCTTTGATCCCGCCCCAGCCCTCGCGTTCTACAGTATCGTAAAAGCCTAATTCTTTTGCGATTTCTACTTTCAAACGATCAGACATAATTGACTTTCTCGCCATACGAAATTCCTCCTTTAACGACTGACGAGGATAGTATGTCCTCAAAAATAAAAAACACTCATAAAACATTCCTTATAAAAAAGAATGCTCTACAAGTGTCCGAACAAAATATTCGATTATAATTACTCTTACTTATTTGGCTGCAGCAACTTTAGTTGCCTCGTCGTCAAATGTAATCTCTACTGCTTCTGTTAAAATATCTGTGTAGCTGTAAGACACACGCTCAAAGGCGTTTTCGTCTTGATCAAGATCAACTACAAATACTGCGCGATACGTTTCACGTAGTATTCCAGCTCGCTCAATCGTTTTCTTGCGACCACCGTTTGCTCTTAATTGCAAACGTCTACCCAAATGACAATCTAACGACTTTTTAATGTCGGCTAAAGTTTTTGGCATTTTCGCTTACACCTCACTAATAACAATTATACATAACAGAGGTTATTTTGTCAACACAAAAATTATATTTTAACAATCCAATAAGTCTATGTCAATGACTTTTTTATAGAAAACATATATTTTTCAATTATTATACTAATATATGGATTATTTTTTGAAATATGGATATAAAGTGTCTGCTAATTGCCCGAATTCTATAATAGATAATGTTTCGCCTCTTCGCGTTGGTTCAATATTCGCTTCAGCTAATGCTAATAAGATTTGTTCTTTCTTCTCTTTACCGTGTGGCAATTGTGACTGTAAATTGTTTAATATTGTTTTACGTCGCTGTGCAAAAGAACTACGAGTTACTTCAAATAAAAATGACTCATCAATTACTTTCACAGGAGGCTCTGCATGACGTGTTAAGCGTAAAACAGCGGAGTCAACATTTGGCTGTGGCATAAATACTGTTTTAGGTACTGTCATCACTACTTCCGCTTTCATGTAGTATTGTACTGCGATGGACAAAGAGCCATAAGATTTGGTGCCTGGTACAGCCGAAATACGATCTGCTACTTCCTTTTGCATCATAACAACCATCCCACGTATCGGTAGATTTTCCATCAGTAACTTTAATAAAATTGGTGTAGTCACATAATATGGTAAGTTTGCTACAACCATTATATCTTTATAATTTGCTAATTCCTCTTTTATAATATTCGCTACATCTGCCTTTAGAACATCAGAATGTACAATTTTCACATTGTTATAAGGACTTAAAGTATCCTCTAAAACTGGTAATAATCGTTGATCAATCTCAAAAGAAACGACTTTACCTGCCTCCCGTGCTAAATGTTCCGTCAATGCACCAATACCAGGGCCAACTTCGATAGCTGCGCTGTCATTTGTTAAATCTGCATAACTAACGATGTTACGTAAGATATTAGGATCAATTAAAAAGTTTTGTCCTAAACTTTTTTTAAATGAAAAACCGTATTTTTTTAATATTTCTTGGGTGCGTAAAGGTGTTGCAATATCTTTATGCATGTTTTTCCTCCTGATTCATTTGCGCAATGGCTTTGCCAAATTGTTCTTCTGTAATTTGAAACATTTCTAATCTTTTAACGAGTTGCTTACCGTTTGTGGGTCCAATATTCAAAAGCTCACCTAATCGTTCGCGACGTTTTTTTGCATTAGGATGAGATAATAATTTTGCTGCAATTAAATCATCTAAAGTAATCGCACATGCTAATTCTTGTCCAAGTTCTTGTGGTGTATAGACTTTTGATAGTGCATAACGGATATCTTCATCTTTTGCATGCTCAATTCCTAACCCTTTACCGTTTTTAGCGATTGTTTTTTTCTTCGGTAAAAAAGCGTGCTTCACTCCAGGTACACGTGCTTCTATAATAGCGCGAATACGGCGCCCAGGATAATCAGGATCTGTAAATACAATAACACCTCTCACATCTTGAGCATGTTGAATATTACGCAAAGTTTCTTCTGAAATGGCTGAACCATTTGTTTCAATTGTATCTGCATTAACAGCACGTTTAATAGCTGTCGTATCATCTTTTCCTTCGACAACAATAATTTCTTTTATATCCACGGACATCAAATCCTCTTTCCTAAAAAGTTCCTTTGACCATTTTACTTCGATTTTACACTTATTGTACAGTAACGCGTGAGAAATTAATCATTGCAATAAAAAAACTCTCTTCTCCAGTATGGAAAAGAAAGTTGTATTTTTTTCATCTATTAATTTTGAACTGTAACTTTAACTGTTCTTCTTCCCCAGTTATAGGCTTGCTTTTTTGTAGGCATAAAAACATCAATTTTACGTCCTTTAATTGCACTACCTGTATCCCCAGCAATTGCTAAGCCATAACCGTTTACATATACCATCTTACGCAAAGGAATTACTCTTGGATCAACAGCTATCACCTTTTTATAAGGATTTTTACGTAAATCTATGCCGATTTTCGTCTTACCTGAACAACCATTACAATATGCTGTATATGCAGTTGATGTTACATACATTGATTGATTAGAAATGGATACTTTTTTAATTGTACCTGATTTTAAATATTTTTTTGATACATAACCTGTTTTACCACTATAGGATACCTTATACCATGATCCTTTTCGGCCTCTATACGTAACATTTTTGCCTTTAGGAATTGTTTTAATAAGTTTATACTTTGTTCCTGGACCTTTACGCATATTTAGTTTACCAGTTGTATGGTATTGTCTTGCCTGACTTACTTGTGTAATTTCTTTGTTAGAGTTTCTATTAGCAGAAACATGTGAGTCTTCCACTACATCGATGACCTTTTCTACTCGAACGTCAGATGTGGGAGTGTCATTTGCATTTTGCGTATTCTCATTATCTAGAAGTTCGCTATTTTCTCCTGACTCAACTGTGGGTTGCTTTAAAAAGTCAGCGACCGTAGTCGAAGTTGCTCCTGCGGGTTTCTTATAAGTATTTTTTTCCTGTTCATACGAATTATTCGTATTCAATGAGGGTGGGTTTGCAAAGTTGTTAGCATATAATTTACTAACTTTATTTTTTGTCAATTGTTTTTCTTGTTGTGTACCGTTTGTCTTCGCATTGACGGTAGTAAATGTAGCACCAAATAGAGTAGCTACTACAACAGCAAATGCTAGCACAAAAAACATAATACTAGGTGTCATTTGTTGATTCCTCAATGATTTTAAGAACAGTTTTTGCATGGAATTATTTGACATGAAAAACGCCTCCTTATCACTCGTTGGATTATATAGACTCTTTTTTTGACTGTCAACAGATAAGTTATTTTCAAAAATTTTACAAAAGAGATAGAGATCCTGTTATGAATGTGGGAGACGTTTGTTTATTTTCACTCTTTTTTTAAGCTTTAATTTTGAAAAAGCGATGCGCATTTTCGGTTGTTTTTCGCGCAACTTCTTCAACTGGTAAACCTTTTAATCGTGCGATTTCCTCAGCGACTAATGGTACTAACGAAGGCTCGTTTCTCTTGCCACGATTCGGATGTGGTGCAAGGTACGGAGCATCTGTTTCAATCATCAAATATTGTAAAGGAATTGCCGTTGCTACTTCTTTAGGTTTTTTGGCATTTTTAAATGTAATAGGGCCTCCTAGACTAATCATAAAATTCATCTTAATACAAATTTTAGCGGTTTCAACACTTCCACTAAAACAATGCATCACACCGCCGACTTCTTCGGCATGTTCCTCTCGTAAGATACGCACACAATCTTCAGTTGCCTCGCGATTATGAATGACTATTGGTAAATTTACTCGTTTTGCTAGTTGAACTTGTTTACGCAATAATTCTTGTTGGACATCTTTAGGTGATTTGTCCCAATGATAATCTAACCCCGTCTCACCAATTGCAACAACTTTTGGGTGGGCTGCTAACTTTTCAATCCATTGTAAATCTTCCTCTGTGCAATCTATTGCATCAACAGGGTGCCAACCAATTGCAGCATATAGAAAATCATATTCCTCAATTAACTCCATCGCACGGATAATAGTTTGTTGATCAAATCCAACTACGACCATCTCTTTTACATCTGCAGCTAAAGCACGATTGATTACTTCGGACAAATCATCTTCATATTGTTCAGCATTCAAATGTACATGCGTATCTATAAACATATTCATTCTCCTCACATGATTTTCATTTTAGCTAAATAATCCATTTCACAGTTCACAGATAAATTACAATTTCATTACGAATATTACAACTAGCATTATACTTAATACCTAAGAATCAAAAAAACCGTTGCTACAGTTAATTCTTTTTATCTATTTAAGGAACTCGAAATTATCAATTTTATATAAAATTTTGTTATATTTTTAATTCTATAGATACAAAAACCTGCTGTTTGTCCCCAGCAGGTTTTTATATTACATAGATTGGATAACTTATTTAACTTTGGCTCCATTTTCTAATTTCTCATCTACTGTTGCTAAAGTTAAAATGCCATCTTTACTACCAGCTAATATCATTCCTTGAGAAAGTTCACCACGAAGTTTTACTGGCTTTAAGTTTGCTACAACAATCACTTTTCTACCTTTTAATTCATCTGATGTGTAATATTCTGCAATACCAGACACAACTTGACGTTTTTCATAACCTAAATCTACCTGAAGCTTTAATAATTTATCGGCTTTTGGAACTTTGTCACAAGCTGTAACTGTTGCTACTCGTAAATCAATTTTCATGAAGTCATCAATTGTAATTTCCTGTACATCATCTTGATCTGCTGCTACCTTTTTCTCGACTTTTTTTGGTTGCTCGACAGTTTTTACGGATCCATGCATTTGATCTCGAATGTAAGTAACCTCTTCCTCAGCGTCTAAACGAGGGAAAATAGGTACTCCTTTGTTAATAACCTTTGTTCCTGCAGGTATTACATTTTCTATATTTAAGGAATCCCAAGCAAGTAAATCTTCTGATAACCCAAGTTGATGGACAATTTCCTTCGGTGCGTGTGTCATGAATGGTTGAATCATGACTGCTACACGGCGTAAATTTTCTGCTAAATTATACATTACAGTTGCAAGTTGTGCTTTAAGGGATTCATCTTTTGCAAGTACCCATGGTTGTGTTTCATCAATATATTTATTTGTTCGTGATACTAATGCCCATACATCTGCTAAAACAACACTAAATTGCATTTTTTCCATATCAGCTTCATATTTCGCTTGTGTTTCTTTAGCTTGTGCGCTTAGAGCAGCATCAAATTCTGTAGGTTCTAATCCTTCAGTTGGAACAATGCCATCAAAATACTTATTCATCATAGAGACAGTACGGTTTAATAGGTTACCAAGATCATTAGCAAGATCAAAATTAGTACGTTCGACAAATGATTCTGGCGAGAATACACCATCTTGACCAAATGGCAATTCACGTAATAAGAAATATCTTGTTGCATCTAAACCATAACGTTCTATTAACATTTCAGGGTAAACGACGTTTCCTTTAGATTTCGACATTTTCCCATCTTTCATCATGATGAAGCCATGTGCGAATACTTTTTTAGGAAGTGGCAAATCTAAAGCCATCAAGAAGATTGGCCAGTAGATTGTATGGAAACGTACAATATCTTTTCCAACTACATGTACATCTGCAGGCCAATACTTTTTGAAATCTCCGTCGTTTTCTGTATCATAGCCCAATGTTGTTATATAGTTTGTTAACGCGTCCACCCATACGTAAATGACATGCTTTGGATCTCCAGGAACACGTATTCCCCAATCAAATGAAGTACGTGAAACAGAAAGATCTTCAAGACCAGGTTTAATGAAATTATTAATCATTTCGTTCTTGCGAGATTCTGGTTCGATGAATTCCGAATTTTCCTCATAATATTGTAAAAGGCGATCTGCGTATTTCTTCATATTAAAGAAGTAAGATTCTTCTTTTACACGATGAACAGGACGTCCACAATCAGGACAGTTGCCGTTATCTAATTGTGTATCAGTAAAGAAAGACTCACACGGAGTACAATACCAACCCTCGTATTCTCCTTTATAAATGTCGCCGTTATCTAAGAATTTTTTGAAAATTTTCTCTACCGTTACAGTATGGCGTTCTTCTGTTGTTTGGATAAAGTCATCATATGAGATGTCCATTAGCTTCCAGAGTTTCTTTGCAGCAGCTGCAATTTCATCGACATATTGTTTTGGATTTTTATTTGCTTCTTCCGCTTTCTCTTGGATTTTTTGGCCATGTTCATCCATACCTGTTTGGAATCGAACATCATAACCTCGTAATCGTTTGTAACGTGCCATTGTGTCTGCAGCTACAGTTGTGTAGGCTGTACCAATGTGAAATTTACCACTTGGGTAGTAAATTGGTGTTGTAATATAGAATGTTTTCTTTTCATTCGTCACGAAAACTTCCTCCAGTGCTATACAGTATACTTTCTATTCTATCGGAGTCCGAAAAACCTTTCAATTAAAGTTTACTCACCTTAATTTTGTCTAATTTTGTCGAAAAATATTTATAGACAAATCTATCCTGAAATCTAAGCAAAAAAACGTATAAAAGTACAAAAATTGAGCAAAATAAAACAAATCAATATGATTAAAATCCTTAAAGAACGGTAATATTTTGAAAAAGTGTTTAAAATACAGTCAAAAATAATTGACGTATATGTCATTAGTTGGTATGATATAGGACAGACACAGAGTTTATGTCGAAATTTGACGAAAAATAATATTAAGAAACTATAGGAGGAACTCTTGTTATGAAATCTACTGGTATTGTACGTAAAGTTGATGAACTTGGTCGCGTGGTAATTCCAATTGAACTTCGCCGTACTTTAGGTATCGCAGAAAAAGATGCTTTAGAAATTTATGTGGATGATGATAAAATCATCTTAAAAAAATATATGCCAAATATGACTTGTGCTGTAACTGGTGAAGTATCAGATGATAACTTCCGTTTAGCTGGCGGTAACTTAATCCTAAGCCCAGAAGGTGCACAAATCCTTATGAAAGAAATCCAAGCAAAATTAAATAAATAATTTCTTGGACAAATCAATTCGATCAACAAGATATACAATAATGAGTTATTTTTTACTTTATTACCTTACCTTGTTTTCAAATGTGATTTTTTATATATTAAAAAACCCATCCGAAATATTCGCCATTTCGGATGGGCTTTTTATTTATATCCAAGATATCCTTCTTTTGTGGGTAATCCAGCATAAACTATTTACAACCGTATATAAAATTTTTCTTACAGAAACTATTTAGTTTTCAATATGATATTGTTGATAAACATCTCTTTTAGCCAGATTACGCACCTTCGCTACTTCTTTAATGGCTTCTTTTGATGATATCTTTTGATTCTCAATGAGGTGATTGACATGTTCTACAATAGACAGCTGATCCCACCAATTTACTTCATCAATATTTTCTTCATTTAAATTGCCTTCAACTACTAGACAAAATTCTCCACGTATTTCATTATTATTTGCCCATTCTACTGCCTCTTCTAAAGTTCCCCTCAAAAATTCTTCAAATTTCTTTGTTAACTCACGTGCCATCACGATTCGACGATTGCCAAATATAGCTTGCATATCTTTCAGTGTATCCTTTAAACGATGTGGAGCTTCGTAAAATAGAATCGTCTCATGCCGTTTTTTTAATGATTCCAATGATTCTCTACGGTCTTTTTTATGTCGACTTAAAAATCCCAAAAAATAGAATGGTTGAGGTACTAATCCCGAAGCAATTAAAGCTGTTATTGCTGCATTTGCACCTGGTACAGGAACAACCGCAAAATCTTCCTCAATAGCTTTTGCCGCAATATCCGCACCAGGATCTGAAATACAAGGTAATCCAGCATCACTGACAAGTGCCACTGTTTTCCCTTCACGCAAGAATTGTAATAACTTTTCTCCACCTTGCTCTTGATTATGATCATGATAACTTATCAAAGGTGTATCTATATCGAAGTAATTACAAAGTTTTTTCGTATTACGTGTATCTTCTGCCGCAATTATGTCTGCTTCTTTTAAAATTCTAATTGCTCGCATTGTCATATCTTCTAAATTACCGATCGGCGTTGCTACTAAATATAAGCAACTACCATCCTCGTGTATTGAGCTTTTCTGTGATTTCACTCGATTCACTCCTTGTTGCAATATAATTCATTTTTTGTTTTCTCGATAGCTTTTTAAAATAATACTCAGCACTCATAGCATCATGTTTTGTCTCAAACGTTTCGAAATAAATACAGTGTACAGGTCTACGTGCTCTCGTATACTTTGCACCCTTCCCAGAATTGTGTACAGCAACGCGTTTTTTCAAATCAGTTGTATATCCTGTATAGTACGTACCGTCTGCACATTCTAAAACATACATAAAATGATCATTGACTTTCTCCATATAGCATTTCTCTCACTTCAGCAGTATATTCACCATCTTCATTATATACATATAATGGAGGCAAAATTTTTAAATCTGGTTTGCCATCTTTAATTCCTTCTATTAATAATGTATTTGCTTCTTTACCTGCCTTAGGGTAAACAAAGCGAATACGTTTTGGCTCTAATCGATTTGCTCGCATTGCTGTAACGATATCGAGTAATCTCCCTGGTCTATGGACAAATGCTGCTTTTCCGCCTTGCTTTAGAAGCTTACTGGCTGAATAGATCATTTCATCTAATTTTAAATAAATCTCATGTCGAGCAATAGCGACATGTTCCTTTAAATTCTTTTCACTTGCTTCATGTGCTGGAAAATATGGAGGATTACATGTTACTACATCATATTTTTCAATTCCTAACACTGGAGCAATATTTCGAACATCACCTTGCATGATTTTGATTTGCTGTTGTAATTGGTTATATTCCACACTTCTTTTCGCCATATCAACAAGTCGTTCTTGCAATTCAACTGCTATAATTTTCCCTTTCGTACGTGCACTTAGGAATAAAGGAATAGCACCATTTCCCGTACACAAATCAACTAAATCTCCTTTTTGATAAGGGACACTTACAAACTTTGATAATAAAACGGCATCCAATGAAAATGAAAAAACAGATGGACTTTGAATAATACGTAAATTCTCTGCTAATAGGTAATCCATTCTTTCATCTTCCTTCAACCATTGTTCCATTTATTTACCCTCCAACATAACAAAAGACTGACAACCACTAATTGAAGCGGGATCAGTCTTCTTTATCAATTATTGTTTATTTAAAAATGATAGGCAGAATAAACAATCCTCACCTTTTCTTGAACTACCAAAATGCACATGACAAACATGGTATCCTTCATGATATAGTCTGGCTAAATTATCATAACCTTCTCCGACATCAATCATCTCTTTTTTCTCTTCCTCATCATTTAGTTTAACCTGTCCCTCCGGTTTTACTGAAAGAACTTCTTCTAAACGCGTTCGAAGATGATGATTTTCCATTTGCAATGTTTGATGCTCTTCCATCATGAGTGCAACAAATTTCTTCAATGCCTCAAATTGTTTTTGCATCGATTCAAGCTGTTGTTCGAACTCCATAACAGTATCTAAGAAATTACGGTCCTTCACTCAAGCCACCTCATTATTCCCTCTATTGGACTGAACTATTTTCATACTGTAATATTTCATCCAATGTATATTCTAAGATTCGTTGTTCCTCAAATAATTCAACTTGAAGCACTCGTTCTAATATATTCAATCCAATGACTTTTCCTCTGCCATCAGGTGTCGTAATTGTTTGACCAATATCTGGCATTTGCCCTCGTACTTCTTCATATTCATCATTTTCATATTTTAAACAGCACATTAAACGTCCACATAAACCTGATATTTTTGAAGGATTGAGCGATAAGTTCTGATCTTTTGCCATTTTAATTGATACCGGCTCAAAATCACCTAAAAATGTTGAACAGCATAACATTCTCCCGCAAGGACCAATACCACCTAACATTTTTGCTTCATCCCGCACACCAATTTGTCTTAGTTCAATGCGTGTACGGAAAATAGCAGCAAGATCCTTAACTAATTCGCGGAAATCGACTCTTCCTTCCGCCGTAAAATAAAAAATAATTTTATTTCGATCAAATGTATATTCAACATCGACCAACTTCATCTCTAATTCATGGGCAATGATTTTCTCTGTAGCTAAATCAAAAGCACGTTTAGATTCAATTGCATTTTCATCTACTTGTATACGATCACGTTCATTTGCTGGTCGCACAACTTGTTTTAATGGTAGAACAACATCGTTTTCTCCAACTTGTTTGATAGAAACAACGACTCTCCCATATTCAATACCTCTAGCAGTCTCTACAATAACATACTGACCTTTTTCTAGAGAATAATCTCCGGGATCAAAATAATATATTTTACCCGCCTTTTTAAAGCGGACACCTACTACTTTATACAAAGGATCTTCCCTCCTGCAGATTCAGCATCAGCTGCTCCATCATCAATGTCTTATTCATATTACTTTGCAATTGTTTGCGAGCATTCAAAATAGCCTGCAATTGCGATGATAGCTTATCGAAGGTTGTGTGAAGTGCTACCTCTTTCCATGTTGAAAGTAAATCAGGATACGTACACATTGCCTCTGGATTTGCCTTAATTGCTACTATATCTCGGAAAGCAAATAACATTAAATCTAATGCTAATTCTAATTGTTCTTTTTCTTTAAATAGAGGTAACCAATCTTCATGTACAACTAGCATTGCTTCATGAACATTTTTAAAGGTTGCTTCTACCAATTTTAACACTGTTTTTCTAGCCTGTGCAAACGCATCATCTTTTGCAAGAGAAAAAGCATCTTCTAAATCACTTGTTACCATACTTACTGTTGCTGCCATTGACTGAGTAATCCCTGTAGCGACTAACTCTTTCATCATTGCATCACGTGAAATTTCTTGAAATTTAATATGCTGGCAGCGTGAACGAATTGTCGGTATTATAGCGTTAATATTTTGAGTTACAAATATAGCTGTTACTACACCCTCAGGCTCTTCTAAAAACTTTAATAATTTATTGGCGGACTTTACATTTAATCGTTCAGCACTATGGATTACATATACTTTGCGTCCTGCCTCTAGTCCTGTTTTACTCATCTCATTTAGCAATTTCTCAATCGCATCTACCTTTATAAATTGGCCTTCAGGATATACTTGGTGAAAATTAGGATGATTTCCTGATTTTATACGCTGACAGCTTCGACATGTTTCACATGGAACATCTTCTTGTGGATTTTCGCATAATAGTAGCCGAACAAAGAAAAGCATAACTTCCTCAGTACCAGTACCTTTACCACCTTCAAATATGTACGCATGCCCCACTCTGCTTTTTTGAAAGATTTTTTGGAGCTGCTTCATCACTACTGGTTGTAATTTAAGTAGTTCTTCAGCTGTATGCATCATCATTCAACACCTTTTTCTTGTTTGAAAAAATCCCGTGCTCCGAAATACCAAGAGACACGGGGTTTTACGTATAAAGGTTGATTAACAATCCTTTAATCTCACCTATTTTAGCTAACAAATCAACAGAATCCTTTTCTTCATTTAGAACATCTTCCGTTAACTCAATTAGTTTTTCATCAATTGTATCTACTATTTTCAAGCGGCGGCCTTCACCAAATCGATTCCATGTATGCGATTGTTTCAATTCCATACCATATGAAACTGCTTCCTTTAAAAACCGTTTGACTAACATCTTAAATTTCGCTAAATCACGTAAATTTTTAGATTTCGCAATACGATCGCCAGCTGTTGAAATATCGCCTAATAATTTTGTAATTTGTTCGGTCTGCATGCGTTGTCCAGATTTTACTACAAATTCCCCAAATCTCGTTGTTGGCTGGTGATTTGGTAGCTTTTGTCTAGTTGTATCCAATCCAATGCGCAGATCTTGGTTGATCTTCACTTAATTGTCTCCTCCATCTCCTAAAAATGATGAAACTGTTCGATTGGTAAAACAAAAACGGTTGCTCCACCTACCTCAACCTCTACCGGATATGGGATGTATGCATCTGCATTTCCCCCCATCGGTGAAATTGGTGCTACCATTTGATCTCGAGAACGACAATTATCGCGAATAACATCTAATACCTTTTGAACTAGTGAATCCTCAGTACCAATTAAGAACGTCGTATTTCCTGAACGAAGAAATCCTCCAGTACTGGCCAACTTGGTTGCGCGAAAATCATTTTTCGTTAAAGCGTTTGAAAGACGGTTACTATCCTGATCTTGTACAACTGCCACAACTAATTTCATCGGCATTCACTCCTCTAATAGGTTCTTTTATAAGTATAACATAATTCATATAATCTCTTCATTTACTTTACAATGCATTTTTCAAAACTTTCCAGACATCTTGGAAAACAACTTCTAATGGTTGGCTGGCATCAATTACTTGAATTCTCTCTGGAAATTCTTCGGCTAACTTCAAATATGCATCTCTCACTCTTTCATGAAAAGTAAGACTTTCTACATCTAAGCGATTAACTTCTCGATCCTTATGTTCATTAATACGGGCCAACCCAATTTCAGGATTTAAATCAAATAGGATGGTCATATCGGGCATACGATCACCAATAGCAAATTGATTAATAGATTTTACCCCAGCAATTCCTAATCCACGTCCTATACCTTGATATGCTAATGATGAATCAATAAAGCGATCACATAAAACCACTTTTCCCTGCTTTAAAGCAGGTTCTATCTTTTCCACAAAGTGCTGACTTCTTGCCGCTGCATATAATAGTGCTTCCGTTTTCGGATCCATTTCTGTATGTGCGGGGTTTAAAATGACTTGTCGAATTTCTTCTGCAATCACGCTACCTCCTGGTTCGCGTGTTGCCACTACTTTTCTTCCCTCTTCTTGTAATTTATTAACAACCAACTTAAGTACAGTAGTCTTTCCTGCGCCCTCTGGACCTTCAAATGTAAAAAATAATTTATTCGTCATAACGAAATCCTCTCATATATACTATTACTTATCATTATACATGATTGGTTCTAATTAATAATACTATTGGATATGCTAAAATATGATGAACAAACAGATCATGCTTGAATCAAAGAAATCATATAAAAGTATTCATTTGATGACAATATGTTATATGATGTGAAACCACAGAAATTATTTTTTGTTAGATTTACCTTACTAAAACTTCAATTAATTAAAATAATTCTTTGAATGTCTTTCCTCAATTCAATTCAAAGAAAGTATCTATAGTTTGAAATTAACCATAAGATAAAAAATCCGCTCTATTTTGCGTTTTTATTTTTAAATAAGAATCCTACTATGAATGTTACAATAACTATCATCGGCTTTAAAATGGATATTTTCTTGGACATATATACTCCTTTCGGACAAATTATTTCTTCCAGATTATAGCTTTACCACAAAAAAATTATGGATATCCTGTTATCATTTATTTTCCCATAACCTATTTACTCTCATTTATATAATTCTAATAATGCTTCGCTAGCAATTGATTTGACCATTTCAAATACATTGACGGGCTATTTCCTGGTAAATATTTTTTAGATACTTTATCTATGTACTATCTTAATGAAAGTATAAATCATGAATAATACGATCAATAAACATTTGCTAAGTCTATTGATAAATAATGTCATAAAAAAAAGCACAACTGAATCATCAGTTGTGCTTTAAGTGTGCCTAGCAACGTCCTACTCTCGCAGGGGGACAGCCCCCAACTACCATCGGCGCTAAAGAGCTTAACTTCTGTGTTCGGCATGGGAACAGGTGTGACCTCTTTGCCATCATTACTAGACCTTCGATTTACAATCTACTTCGCATTACTTCGTCAACTTCACTCATTCGAATCCTCATGTACATAAGTACACTCCGGTTCTCACTCGTTCGTTTCCTCGTACTGCTCATATCTTGAAAATCTCATCTATAGAAAGATTTGTTCTTTCAAAACTGGATAAACGTTTATTGAAGTTCTTAAATCAACTTTTGGTTAAGTCCTCGATCGATTAGTATTCGTCAGCTCCATGTGTCACCACACTTCCACCTCGAACCTATCTACCTTGTCGTCTTCAAGGGATCTTACTTACTTGCGTAATGGGAAATCTCATCTTGAGGGGGGCTTCATGCTTAGATGCTTTCAGCACTTATCCCGTCCACACATAGCTACCCAGCGATGCTCTTGGCAGAACAACTGGTACACCAGCGGTGTGTCCATCCCGGTCCTCTCGTACTAAGGACAGCTCCTCTCAAATTTCCTACGCCCACGACGGATAGGGACCGAACTGTCTCACGACGTTCTGAACCCAGCTCGCGTACCGCTTTAATGGGCGAACAGCCCAACCCTTGGGACCGACTACAGCCCCAGGATGCGATGAGCCGACATCGAGGTGCCAAACCTCCCCGTCGATGTGGACTCTTGGGGGAGATAAGCCTGTTATCCCCGGGGTAGCTTTTATCCGTTGAGCGATGGCCCTTCCATGCGGAACCACCGGATCACTAAGCCCGTCTTTCGACCCTGCTCGACTTGTAGGTCTCGCAGTCAAGCTCCCTTGTGCCTTTACACTCTGCGAATGATTTCCAACCATTCTGAGGGAACCTTTGGGCGCCTCCGTTACTCTTTAGGAGGCGACCGCCCCAGTCAAACTGTCCGCCTGACACTGTCTCCTACCCCGCTTAGGGGTACGGGTTAGAATTTCAATACAGCTGGGGTAGTATCCCAAGGACGCCTCCACCGAAGCTGGCGCTCCGGTCTCTCTGGCTCCTACCTATCCTGTACAAGCTGTACCAAAATTCAATATCAGGCTACAGTAAAGCTCCACGGGGTCTTTCCGTCCTGTCGCGGGTAACCTGCATCTTCACAGGTACTATAATTTCACCGAGTCTCTCGTTGAGACAGTGCCCAGATCGTTACGCCTTTCGTGCGGGTCGGAACTTACCCGACAAGGAATTTCGCTACCTTAGGACCGTTATAGTTACGGCCGCCGTTTACTGGGGCTTCGGTTCTCACCTTCGCTTGCGCTAAGCAATCCCCTTAACCTTCCAGCACCGGGCAGGCGTCAGCCCCTATACGTCACCTTACGGTTTTGCAGAGACCTGTGTTTTTGCTAAACAGTCGCCTGGGCCTATTCACTGCGGCTCTCTCGGGCTTGCACCCTACTAGAGCACCCCTTCTCCCGAAGTTACGGGGTCATTTTGCCGAGTTCCTTAACGAGAGTTCTCTCGCTCACCTTAGGATTCTCTCCTCGACTACCTGTGTCGGTTTGCGGTACGGGCACCTCCTACCTCGCTAGAGGCTTTTCTTGACAGTGTGAAATCAGGAACTTCGCTCATACGAGCTCGCCATCATAGCTCAACGTTATAGAGAGCGGATTTGCCTACTCTCACGTCTTACTATTTAGACGCACATAACCAACAGTGCGCTTACCCTATCCTACTGTGTCCCCCCATTACTCAAATGGTAGGGAGGTGGTACAGGAATATCAACCTGTTATCCATCGCCTACGCCTGTCGGCCTCGGCTTAGGTCCCGACTAACCCTGAGAGGACGAGCCTTCCTCAGGAAACCTTAGTCATTCGGTGGATGGGATTCTCACCCATCTTTCGCTACTCATACCGGCATTCTCACTTCTAAGCGCTCCACCAGTCCTTCCGGTCTGACTTCACAGCACTTAGAACGCTCTCCTACCACAGACATCGTAGATGTCTATCCACAGCTTCGGTGAATTGTTTAGCCCCGATACATTTTCGGCGCAGCGTCACTCGACCAGTGAGCTATTACGCACTCTTTAAATGGTGGCTGCTTCTGAGCCAACATCCTGGTTGTCTAAGCAACGTCACATCCTTTTCCACTTAACAATTACTTTGGGACCTTAGCTGGTGGTCTGGGCTGTTTCCCTTTTGACTACGGATCTTATCACTCGCAGTCTGACTCCCGTGCATAAATCACTGGCATTCGGAGTTTGTCTGAATTCGGTAATCCGGGATGGACCCCTAGTCCAAACAGTGCTCTACCTCCAGGATTCTCTATCACGAGGCTAGCCCTAAAGCTATTTCGGAGAGAACCAGCTATCTCCAAGTTCGATTGGAATTTCTCCGCTACCCACACCTCATCCCCGCACTTTTCAACGTGCGTGGGTTCGGGCCTCCAGTAAGTGTTACCTTACCTTCACCCTGGACATGGGTAGATCACCTGGTTTCGGGTCTACGACCACATACTCATTCGCCCTATTCAGACTCGCTTTCGCTACGGCTCCGTCTTTTCAACTTAACCTTGCATGTAATCGTAACTCGCCGGTTCATTCTACAAAAGGCACGCTATCACCCATTAACGGGCTCTAACTACTTGTAGGCACATGGTTTCAGGATCTCTTTCACTCCCCTCCCGGGGTGCTTTTCACCTTTCCCTCACGGTACTGGTTCACTATCGGTCACTAGAGAGTATTTAGCCTTAGGAGATGGTCCTCCCAGATTCCGACGGAATTTCACGTGTTCCGCCGTACTCAGGATCCACTCTGGAGGGAATGAACTTTTGACTACAGGACTGTTACCTTCTTCGGTAGGTCTTTCCAAACCGCTTCGTCTAATTCATTCCTTTGTAACTCCGTATAGAGTGTCCTACAACCCCAAGAGGCAAGCCTCTTGGTTTGGGCTCTTCCCATTTCGCTCGCCGCTACTAAGGGAATCGAATTTTCTTTCTCTTCCTTCAGGTACTTAGATGTTTCAGTTCCCTGAGTCTGCCATCATGACGCTATGTATTCACGTCAAGATACTGTCCCATTACGAACAGTGGGTTCCCCCATTCGGAAATCTCCGGATCATAGCTTACTTACAGCTCCCCGAAGCATATCGGTGTTAGTGCCGTCCTTCATCGGCTTCTAGTGCCAAGGCATCCGCCATGCGCCCTTAATAACTTAACCTTCAGTTTTCAATACACATCGCATTACGTCGTCAATTTCACTCGTTCAAATCCTCATGCACCAAAGTGCACTCCGGTTTTCACTCACTCATTTCCTAGTACTACTCGTGTCTTGAAACCTTTTACAACTTTCAAGTTATTAAGCCTAAAAAATTTAAAACTTAATATAAAAAAATGTGTTACTTAAGAATTTCTTCAATGTCGTTTTATCCAGTTTTCAAAGAACAAGTTTTGAAAGCGATGAGCCTTCAAAACTGAACAGCAACCGTTAATCTTACAGACCCAAGGTCTGTATTCCGAAATATTCCTTAGAAAGGAGGTGATCCAGCCGCACCTTCCGATACGGCTACCTTGTTACGACTTCACCCCAATCATCTATCCCACCTTCGGCGGCTGGCTCCAAAAGGTTACCTCACCGACTTCGGGTGTTACAAACTCTCGTGGTGTGACGGGCGGTGTGTACAAGGCCCGGGAACGTATTCACCGCGGCATGCTGATCCGCGATTACTAGCGATTCCGGCTTCATGTAGGCGAGTTGCAGCCTACAATCCGAACTGAGAACGGTTTTATGAGATTAGCGTGCTCTCGCGAGTTAGCGACTCTTTGTACCGTCCATTGTAGCACGTGTGTAGCCCAGGTCATAAGGGGCATGATGATTTGACGTCATCCCCACCTTCCTCCGGTTTGTCACCGGCAGTCACCTTAGAGTGCCCAACTAAATGATGGCAACTAAGATTAAGGGTTGCGCTCGTTGCGGGACTTAACCCAACATCTCACGACACGAGCTGACGACAACCATGCACCACCTGTCACCAATGTCCCCGAAGGGAAAACTCTATCTCTAGAGTGGTCACTGGGATGTCAAGACCTGGTAAGGTTCTTCGCGTTGCTTCGAATTAAACCACATGCTCCACCGCTTGTGCGGGCCCCCGTCAATTCCTTTGAGTTTCAACCTTGCGGTCGTACTCCCCAGGCGGAGTGCTTAATGCGTTAGCTGCAGCACTAAGGGGCGGAAACCCCCTAACACTTAGCACTCATCGTTTACGGCATGGACTACCAGGGTATCTAATCCTGTTTGCTCCCCATGCTTTCGCGCCTCAGCGTCAGTTGCAGACCAGAAAGTCGCCTTCGCCACTGGTGTTCCTCCAAATCTCTACGCATTTCACCGCTACACTTGGAATTCCACTTTCCTCTTCTGCACTCAAGTCTCCCAGTTTCCAATGACCCTCCACGGTTAAGCCGTGGGCTTTCACATCAGACTTAAGAAACCGCCTGCGCGCGCTTTACGCCCAATAAATCCGGACAACGCTTGCCACCTACGTATTACCGCGGCTGCTGGCACGTAGTTAGCCGTGGCTTTCTAATAAGGTACCGTCAAGGTACGTTCATTTCCTAACGTACTTGTTCTTCCCTTACAACAGAGTTTTACGATCCGAAAACCTTCATCACTCACGCGGCGTTGCTCCATCAGACTTTCGTCCATTGTGGAAGATTCCCTACTGCTGCCTCCCGTAGGAGTTTGGGCCGTGTCTCAGTCCCAATGTGGCCGATCACCCTCTCAGGTCGGCTATGCATCGTCGCCTTGGTAGGCCGTTACCCCACCAACTAGCTAATGCACCGCGGGCCCATCCTGTAGTGACGCCCGAAAGCGCCTTTCAACATTTCACCATGAGGTGAAATGGATTATCCGGTATTAGCTCCGGTTTCCCGAAGTTATCCCAGTCTACAGGGCAGGTTGCCCACGTGTTACTCACCCGTCCGCCGCTAAATCAGAGGAGCAAGCTCCTCGTCATTCGCTCGACTTGCATGTATTAGGCACGCCGCCAGCGTTCGTCCTGAGCCAGGATCAAACTCTCCATAAAAATAAAGTTTGAAAGCTCATTTGCTTTGCTAGCGTTATCTATTGATAACATTTTGTCCTTGTCACTAACAGAAGTTAGTGATCAAAGTTTATTGATTAACGTTTGCTTGTTCAGTTTTCAAGGTTCATATTTCGTCTTCATCTTAACGACTTAATTATTATATCATCATATCTTTTTAATGTCAACATCTTTTTTAAAAGAGTTTTCATTATAGAATTTGATATAATTTATAGTGCCTTTCGTTAAAGACTTATACATTATATCAATCTATCACTTTAATGTCAATACTTTTTAAATATAATTGATATGTTCTTTATTGCTATTTAAATTAGCAACCCACCTAATATAACACTTTATTCAGGATGTTGCAATGCTTTTATAAAAAAAAGTGATTAAACCCCGTTAAGCATACTACTAGCACAACTCCAGGTAACCCTAATAACGCTACAATGAGTATAGAAGCAAAATTAAGAGGAACCCATACCCCTAAATAACCTGCACCATATGACAGAGCATACAAAACACAAAATGATAATGTAATACGAAATGCTACACTTGATAATAACTCGAAAATCTTTTTTATCCCCTTTGGTTTACTTAATACCCAATAAAAAACAAACAGCACTCCTATCAAGCTAATTACAAGCTTGGCCATATAAATCACGCTCCATTAATATATGATGTAACTGATATATATGACAGGAATACTGTATGTCATTCGTTATTTAATTAAAATTTTCCGAATACGTGCTTCTTTAAATAAATAGAAGTGTTTACTCTCAGCAATCTTACGCTGTGCAATTATGTTTAAATCGTAATCAACCATTAAGTTTTCGATTTCCTGTGTATGTTGCCAATCTTCCTTTGTAAGACGCATTAACTGAATGAGCTTCTCATCGTATTCTTTGCGCAACTTTTGTTTTCGAAAAAACATTTCTTCTTGCACCCCATTCTACAATTCGCGTCTACCTTCTAACGCTTTCGATAAAGTTACTTCATCTGCATACTCTAAATCTCCTCCCACAGGTAAACCGTGGGCTATACGAGTTGTACGAATACCAGATGGTTTTACAAGACGCGAAATATACATAGCTGTAGCTTCGCCTTCTATTGTAGGGTTTGTTGCTAATATCAGTTCTTGTACTTCTTCGTTTTGCAATCTTTTTAATAAAGACGGAACGTTTATATCTTCTGGCCCTATACCATCCATTGGAGAGATGGCACCTTGTAACACGTGATAAAGACCATGATAATCCCGCATTTTTTCCATCGCAATAACATCTTTTGTGTCTTGTACTACACATATTGTTGAACGATCACGTTGTGGATCTTGGCATATATGACAAGGGTCCACATCAGTAATGTGCCCACATACAGAACAGTAGCTTAAATTTCGCTTAGCATCAATTAGAGCTTTAGCGAAATTAAGCACCACATCTTCTTGCATTGTTAACACAAAAAACGCCAGACGGGACGCAGTTTTTGGCCCGATACCTGGCAACTTCATGAAACTATCAATTAATTTGGATATTGGTTCAGGATAATGCATCCTTTATTCCCCCTAAAATCCAGGAAGGTTGATTCCTTTGGTAAATTGCCCCATTGTTGCATTTGTTGTTTCATCAACTTTAGCAATTGCAGCATTCGTAGCAATAATAATCATATCTTGTAATAATTCAACATCTTCCGGATCTACAACTTCTGGACTAATAACAACTTCTTGCACTTGTTTTTGACCATTCATCACCACTTTTACAAGCCCGTTACTAGCAGTTCCTTCGAAAGTTTGAACCGCCAATTCTTCTTGTGCTTGCATCATTTTCTTTTGCATTTTTTGCATCTGTTTCATCATGTTATTCATATTACCCATACCACGCATCGTTAAATTCCTCCTAATATTTAAATTTAATCTTCAATTTCAACAAAGTCTTTACCAAATAATTTTTCAGCTTCCAAAACAAGTGGATCTTCTGAAGCTTGTTGTTCTTCAACTAAAATAGATTGTACAACCTCAGACACTTGTTCGCCAGCCACATCTTCCGATTCAACCTTTTTTTCCGTCTTATGATGTTGAATAAAATCTGCTCTAATTTTCAACCAATTTTCTTCTGGCACAAAAACTATTTCATAAAGGTTCCCTGTTACCCCCGCCATATACTGTCTAAAATTAGAAATTAATTCTTGATTATCTGCTGCCATTTGGCAATGAATATCATACTTGAATTTTAACACAAAAGCACTTGCTGATGCTGCCACTGGTTCTGATTCTTCAAGTAAAGCAGATTGAGGCTTTGGTAACTGATGGAGCACATCAGCCCATGCACCTTTTATCATCTGAATATCGTGTTTTGTAGCTGCTTTTAGAACCTCTTGAATTCTACCAACATGAACGTTAAATGTACTTGAAGATTTAACATTTTGTCTTGTATGAGATTGTGCCTGTGGTTGCTTCTGAGTTATTATGCCATCTTGTTGTATTTGGTGAATTAACGATTCTAGCTCTGTAATCTTTGATTGCAATTCTACAATCTGAGAATCTGCTGAAGTATTTCCTGAAGAAACAAGTGCAGTAGATGGCCGCATTGTATTTGATTGTGACATTTTCAATAAGGCAGTCTCTAAATATACTTTTGAATGTAATGAAAGTCGCATCTCTTGTTGTGTTTTCGAAAGAATATCAATAAAGCTATAAAGTGTATTCATCGAAAAATCGTTAGCTAACGTTTGAAACTTCTCGTCTGTCGTAGCTAATTCAAGTAAATCATCTAAATCTGGTGCTGTTTGAATTAATAATAGATCTCTAAAAAATGTAATAAGATCTTCTGAAAGACGAACTGCATCTTTCCCTTCACTCATTAATTGTTCTAGCATAGCTAATACTCTTGCTACATCTCTTTCAGCTAAACTTTTTGCCAACTCATAAAAAACTTCTTGACTAATAGACCCTGTTACAAATAGTGCATCTTCAAGAGTTAGCTGTTCACCACTAAATGAAACTACTTGATCTAACATACTTAACGCATCACGCATACCGCCAGCTGCAGACTTAGTGATTACTTTTAGCGCTTGTTCATCATAAGACAAATGAATATCTTCAAGCACTACCTTCATACGTTCTAAAATATCTACAGAAGATAAACGTTTAAAGTCAAAACGTTGGCAACGAGAAATGATTGTTGCTGGTATCTTATGTGGTTCAGTAGTGGCTAATATAAAGACAACATGCGAAGGAGGTTCTTCTAGTGTCTTTAATAGCGCATTAAAGGCACTTGTAGAAAGCATATGCACTTCATCAATGATATAAACCTTATAGCGAGCGCTTGCAGGTGCAAAACGAACTTTCTCAATAATCTCACGCATTTCATCTACACTTGAATTGGATGCAGCATCGAACTCAATCACATCTGGATGTGAACCATTTGTAATGCTTTTACACGTTGCACATTCATTACAAGGTTCTTCAGTTGGAGCATGCTCACAATTTAATGCTTTTGCAAAGATCTTCGCTGTGCTCGTTTTACCAGTACCACGTGGACCTGAGAATAGATAAGCATGAGTTGTTTTATTGGCTAGGAGAGCATTTTGAAGTGTTCGTTTCACATGAGATTGTCCTGACATTTCTCTAAATGATTGTGGACGATACACTCGATAAAAAGCCTGATATGTCAATGGTTTTCTCTCCTTTCTGCCGTTACAGTTTAATAAATTTATTATAGCATAAAGCTGGTTAGAAACCTTGATTGTAGTATGTATAAAAAAGAAAAAACTCACTTGTCAAAAAGACAAGTGAGTTTGAATTCACACGGTTAATGCCGTGCACCTTTTCTCGACAGCCGTACATAAGCGTTACTCTTGTCGTTAGCTCAGATTAGGCTACCCCGCGGCACATGAGTGAGACCACTTAATGCTGCTTCCTTCCGGACCTGACATGGTTCATGGGGACTCATTGCGCAGGACCCAATCGTCAACGCCACGTGCAAGAGGCAGACCAAACATACGGACAGCCTCAAAAAGGGATTCAGTCTCGCTAAAGCGGATTGCGAGTTACAGGACACCGCTACCTTCCCACCTAGCACGGCAACTCCTAGTATACGAACTGTTACAAAAAAAATCAACTAAAAAAATTTACCATTTAATAAAAGCTTTAATATTAACAATACAACCGACATTTCATTCCGCTAAAAAGCATCCTCTCGCATGCGAAGTAACATGCCTCATGCGGGAAATATTTCTGCTGTCGCCCGTTTGAGAGAAGCTTTTTAAAATGATTTTCTACCTGAACCGTCTTTTTTAAATAAATTAATCTAAATAAATATATGAGCATAAATCATAGTCATTGCTCACTTATACTGCCGTTTACTACGCTGAATTTTATTGAACTCATGTATTACGAAACAACTCATTGATCGGTTTCGAAAGTAACAATTTATCTTTTTAAAAAAGAAAATAATTTTCCACGAAACTATTGACGAGTTTTAAAAATGGTGATAAAGTATATTTTGTCAGTAAGACAGCAATACTTTTTCGGAGGAATACCCAAGTCTGGCTGAAGGGATCGGTCTTGAAAACCGACAGGCGGGTCAAACCGCGCGGGGGTTCGAATCCCTCTTCCTCCTCCATTTTATTTTTATAAAAAAACACGCGCATAATATTGAGATTGTATTCGTTACAAATTGTAACGAATTTTTCTTAACGCTATATAATCTGAAAATTCTAAAACAAACTACTTTGTGGTTTGTTTTTTTATATTTTATAAAGTATAGATTTACAATCTATAGAAAAAGAACTTTATTAGATTATCATTTGAATTTTCTTATCTTTCATCCTTTTTTTGAATAATTTGTAGTAAATCCTCTGGCTTTTGAACAATATAAATATAGTCTAATTGTTCTTGTTGCATAAATCCTTCATCAACCATATATTGTAGTTGTAATCGCAGCAATTGATAGTAATGATTTATATTGTACAAACATATTGGCTTATGATGCTGCCCTATTTGAGATAATGTCACAACGTCGAAAAACTCATCCATTGTTCCTGCTCCACCAGGTAAGGCAATTAGTAAATCTGCTAATTCCATCATTTTAGCCTTACGTTCATGCAAGGTCTTCACATAATGTAATTCAGTAATATGTTCATGTATTACTTCTTTCCAGTGAAAAAAATCTGGCATTACGCCAATAACATGACCACTATTAGCAATAGCTGCATCAGCTATTTTCCCCATTAATCCTTGATTGGATCCTCCATAAACGATATCTATTTGATTTCTGGCTAAGTAAGCACCTAATTCTTCGGCTTTTTGTACATATATCGGGTTTTTCCCCACCTTTGATCCACAATAAATTCCTACTCGCATAATATCCCCCAATATCAGATAATTTATATATACTCTCCCTTATTTAGCAGCGTATTTCCAAAATACTATCTAATACTAAAATGTTAGAAATTGAACTACATTTAATATATATATGTAAAAGAATATTAAAAATAGAACATTATTCAAGCAAGTGAACTGTACAATAAACTATAATCTTTTATTAACTGAGTCAATTTTATAATGCAAAATCTATATTAAAATTCGGGCTTGGCGGCGACTCCTCGAAAATGCATTCGCATTTTCTTCGCGCAGTGCTAACTTGAGGATGCTAATTCAATGTCCAACGGGAATAGCTTAAGTTAAAGGCCTCGTAGGAATGGCTTTAAGAAACAAGGCCTAAGAACATCACGTCCTGTGTCAATGACTCCGTGACTAACATCATGTTGATCCGAGGAAATTGAAGCTAAGCCCACGGAAATGCTTTCCGAAGTAGAACTTTCGAATATACAGATTTTATACTTTTATAAGTTGCATTGTCCGTATCTTTTAACAGAAAACTGACAAAATTGACTTATGAAATTGATTCGACTACTCCTTTGAAAATTTATTATATCTATACCATTAGATAATAAAAGAACTATACGGAAAGATGATTTTCAACTTTCCGTATAGTTCCATTAATTGATTTATCTACGTCGCAAATGAGAGGTTTGCTCTATGAAATGGCCAATTCTTTCTAAAATGATTTCAATGGTATCTGGACTTTTCATTAAATCATAATCATTAATATCCAATCGAAGTACAGGACAAGCATTGAAATCATCAATCCAATTTTCATAGCGGTTATGCATTTCATACCAATATTCTTTATCCGTTTGTTGCTCCATCGGACGACCACGTTCCTCAATACGCGCAATGATATCTTCAATTGGACCTTCAAGGTAAATTAACAAGTCCGGATGTGGAAAATATGGTGTCATTACCATTGCATCAAATAAATTAGTATATGTTTCAAAATCAGTTGGACTCATTGTCCCTTTATCATAATGCATTTTGGCAAAAATACCTGTATCTTCATAGATAGAGCGATCCTGGATAAAACCGCCACCATACTCAAAAATACGTTTTTGCTCTTTAAATCGCTCAGCAAGGAAGTAAATTTGCAAATGAAAACTCCATTTACTAAAGTCATCATAAAATTTATCTAGATAGGGGTTTGTATCTACTTTTTCAAATGACGTACGAAAATTCAATGCGTTTGCTAACGCTTTTGTCATTGTTGATTTACCGACACCTACTGTTCCTGCAATGGTAATAACAGCATTTGATGGAATGCAATATTTCTCTCTTAAATTCATGCCTTAAAGCTCCTTCTTTTTAACGTGTCCTTAACTGTATTTAAAATTTCCTGTAAATCTTCAATATTTTGTACGAAGTCCATATCATCACCATTAAAACGAATAACAGGTATATCAGGATGCTCTTGTTCAAAAGCACGGATAAACTCATGATAATCTCCTACTAACCGCTCCATATAATCCTTGGATATCATCTTTTCAAATTCTCTACCCCTCATAGCAATACGCTTCATTAGCGTATCTACACTCGCATACAAATAGATAACAATGTTGGGTCTTATCATATCCATCGTTAAAATTTGATAGATATCTTTGTACTTATGAAATTCTGATGGTTGCAACGTACGTTTTGCAAATATTAAATTTTTAAAGATATGATAATCTGCTACAACTGGCTGATCTTTAGACAAAATAAGTTTTTTTGTGTCATTTAATTGTTTATATCGATTGCATAAGAAGAACATTTCCGTTTGGAAGCTCCACTCATTAATATCTTCATAGAATTTATTTAAAAACGGATTTTCGTCAACAATTTCTTTCAATAAATGAAACTCAAAATTCTCCGAAATTATTTTAGAAAGTGACGTTTTTCCGACGCCAATAGGCCCTTCTACAGTAATAAACGGAACAGGCATCAGAAATCCCCCTTCGCATATCTTTTTTAGTCAATGACTATAATTCTAACACAGTAGAAAAATGAAGGACAGTCCAAGAAAACATTTTACATATTCTTCATTTTAATAGAGACAAAATAAAAAAGTCTCAGCAACAATGCCAAGACTCTAAATTACTATTTTATTATACAATATGTTTCACATGAAACATTTGCTGTAAAAGTGCCCAATTTTGTGGAAATGAGAATCCAAGATGCCAATAGGCAATCCCTTTCAACCTTAAATTCTCTAGTAACTTGAATTTTGCTTCAATAGATCTCGCATCTTCAAACCAAACAACATGTTCTACCCCGTCTTTCCAATAATGGAAATATGGTGCTTGTGCAATTTCATCATATAAGATTGCAGCGTTATTTTGTTTAGCTAATTCAATTGCATATTGTGGACTAACAGCAAGTGCATTTGGGTTTCCCACTTTATACGGCAACTTCCAATCATACCCATATATATTTTGCCCCATCATAATTTTTGAGGGCGGTATTGCTGTTACTGCATATTCAAGAACTTGCTTTACCGGACCAATTGGAGATACAGCCATCGGTGGTCCACCACTATATCCCCATTCATATGTCATCAATATCACAAAATCAACGACTTCACCAATTGCTTTATAATCATGTCCTTCATACCACTTTCCAGGTTGATTAGCACTTGTTTTAGGTGCTAATGCAACAGAAACGGTTAATCCCTCTGGATGAGCTTTTGAAACTAACCTTTTAAGAAACTCAACGTACTTCTCTTTATCTTCTGGAGGTAAATATTCAAAATCAACATGAATATCCTTTGCACCATGCTTTTTCGCTTCTTGTAATGCTGACCCAATTATTAAATCTTGTAAATTGGTATCCATAAAAATTTCATGCGCTAGCGTATCGCTAAATGCGCCATTCTCAATATTGGTAAGTACAATTGCAGAAGCGGTTCTATTTGCCGCTGCAATGTCCCCTAAATCTCCCCAGTCAAGAGTAGTCAATGTTCCATCCCTTTTTACCTCATATGCAAATGGCATCATATAAGTAAGTAAAGGTGCTCTTTTTCTTAACTCCTGTGAGAGACGTACTGGCACATTTTTTGTATACCATTCCACATAAGCATTCGTCTCAATTGTTTGACGATTTGGATTTGGAGTTTCTGGTAATACAAGCGTTTGTCCCACCACTAGTACGTCTGGGTTTGGAATTTCATTGATCGCAACAATTGTTGCAACTGTCGTATGATGATCTCTAGCAATTCTATTTAAACTATCTCCCTGTTTTACAACATAGATCAAATGCAGCCTCCTCTCCTTCTTCATGATTACTAACATATGCTATAACATTGCAAATCATGCTAAACTATTTGGCAAGGAGCGTGTCTAAATGAACAAAGATCATTATTTTATGCAATTAGCTATTGAAGAAGCGCAAAAAGCAGAATCCCTAGGCGAAGTGCCTATAGGAGCTGTCATCGTCTATCAAAATCAGGTAATTGCTAGTGCCCATAATCTACGAGAAACTTCACAAAATGCTGTAACACACGCAGAGCTTATGGCAATTCAACGAGCTTGTGATGTTATCGGTAGTTGGCGTTTAGAGGAAACTACATTGTATGTTACATTAGAACCTTGTCCTATGTGTGCAGGTGCTATTTTGCAATCTCGAATCCCCCGTGTAGTTTATGGTGCACGTGATAGTAAAGCTGGATGTGTTGATTCACTCTACCACCTTTTAAATGACAGTCGTTTCAATCATGAATGTCAAGTGACAGAGGGAGTACTAGCAGATCAATGTAGTGGGTTACTAACAAATTTTTTTAGAGAACTTCGTGCCCGAAAAAAGGCAGAAAAGAAGGCAAGAAATTTAACAAAGACAAAATCCAATCCATTATGATGAGGTATATAGGTTGGTATATTTCTTGGCTTTGCACTCGAAAACAAGGTCAATGAAAAAGTGCAATCACACAAAAATTTATAGTATATATGTAATTGAATGAAGTAGGATTAGCTCTGCTCCATGAGTGAACTGACGAACCTCCTCGTACGAAAATCCTTTGGTCCTGCAATAGCATTATCGCTTTATCATTTTTCAAAAAGAAAAAACTGTAGACAAAATTATAGTTGTCTACAGTCTCAAACAATTGAAACATCTATTTTTATTTAACTGGCGCTTTGATTTCTTCAATACCACCCATATATGGTACTAACACTTCAGGGATTTTCACGCTTCCATCAGCTTGTTGGTAATTTTCTAAAATTGCAGCAACAGTGCGGCCTACGGCAAGCCCTGAACCATTTAGTGTGTGTACATATTCTGGTTTTGCCCCCGGTTCACGACGGAATCGAATATTTGCACGACGAGCTTGGAAATCTTCAAAGTTAGAGCAAGAAGAAATTTCACGGTACATATTTTGGGCTGGAATCCAAACTTCTAAATCATATTTTTTCGCAGCTGTGAAACCAAGGTCGGCTGTACACATTTTTAATTTACGGTATGGCAATCCCAATAATTGAAGAACTTCTTCAGCGTGACCAGTTAGTTTTTCAAGTTCATCATAAGAATCTTCAGGTTTAACAAAGCGTACAAGTTCCACTTTATTGAATTGATGTTGGCGAATTAAACCACGTGTATCGCGGCCAGCAGAACCTGCTTCTGATCGGAAACAAGCACTAAATGCTGTGAATGCTTGTGGAAGTTTTGCACCATCAAGAATTTCATCACGGTAAAAGTTTGTAACTGGTACTTCAGCTGTTGGCACTAAGAAATAATCTGGCTGTTCAACTAAGAACGCATCTTCTTCAAATTTAGGAAGTTGACCAGTACCCGTTAAACTTGCGCGATTAGCCATATATGGTGGTAACATTTCTTCATAACCATGTTTATCAGCATGAAGGTCCATCATAAAATTCCATAATGCACGTTCAAGTCGAGCACCTAAACCACGATAAAATACGAAACGACTTCCTGTCACTTTACCAGCACGTTCGAAGTCAATAATAGCAAGATCTGTTCCAAGGTCCCAATGAGGTTTGATTTCAAAATCGAATTCAGGCACTTCGCCCCATTTAAATACTTCTTCGTTATCATCTTCTGAGTCACCTACAGGTACACTTTCATGTGCAATATTAGGCAAACGCATCATCATATCATTAAATTTCGCTTCAACTTCGTTTAATTCAGCATCTAATTTTTTGATTTCATCATTAACTGCGCGCATATTAGCAATATCTTCATCTGCATTTTCTTTTGCGCGTTTTTTTACAGCAATTGCTTCAGATGCTTTATTTCTTTCTGCTTTTAACACTTCTGTTTTTGCTATTAAATCACGACGTTGTTGGTCCCATTCTTCAAAATGGTCAATTGTACCAAGATCCTCATTACGATGTGATAATTTTTCTTTAATTTCCGCAAAGTTTGAGCGGACTCGTTTAATGTCTAACATACTCAATTCCTCCGATTGTAAATTCGACTTTAGAAAAGTAGCTAATGTCAACGTTTCTAAATGCACATAAAAAAGCCCTCATCCCTATAAAAGGGACGAGAGCATACCCGCGTTGCCACCCTAATTGATTAGACCAAAAATCTAATCCACTTGTTTCATAACGGTTTTAAAACCGGCTACAGTCTACTATTCGTTCAACTGAGCAACTCCAGGACGGATTCACAAGCGTTTCTACCGACTTACACCAACCGTCGACTCTCTAAAAAAAACGTACTCGCTACTACTTCCTATCATCGTGTTAAATTTTAAGTTAACCATACTTTACAATACATCGAGGAGTTACGCAAGTACTGTGCTTTTACTTTCTTTCACCATATTGACGAAATATTCAATTATACGTGTATCTTCAGTTAATTCTGGGTGAAAAGAACACCCTAAAAACTGTCCATCCCGTGCAAGTACTATTCGTCCGTCATACTTGCCTAAGACTTCTACACCTTCACCAATGTTTACAATATGTGGTGCGCGGATAAACACCGCTGGAAAGTCCGTACCAATATCTTTTAGATCTAAAAGTACTTCAAAGCTATCAACTTGGCGTCCAAATGAATTTCGTTCAACTTCCACATCCATTACGCCAATATGAGGTTCTTTATAATCAACAAGTTTTTTTGCTAGGAGAATTAATCCAGCACAAGTACCGAACATTGGCTTCCCTGATGCGGCAAACAATCGTAACGCTGGCATCATATCATATCGATTGATGAGTTTCCTCATTGTCGTACTTTCTCCACCCGGTAGAACTACCCCATCTAAATGCTCAAGATCTTCCTTATGTTTAACAGCTATTGCCTTTGCTCCAACTGATTCAATTGCTCGTATATGTTCACGAACAGCTCCTTGCAATGCCAATACGCCAATTATTGTCATACTACCATCCTCGATCCTGCATACGGTCTTGTGGTGCAAGTTTTGAAATATCAATCCCTTTCATTGGTATTCCCAGTTCTTTTGATACTTCTGCGATTAGTTCATAGTCTTGGTAATTTGTAGTTGCTTCAACGATTGCGCGTGCAAATTTCTCTGGATTTTCTGATTTAAAAATACCTGAACCTACAAATACTCCATCTGCTCCTAGTTCCATCATCAACGCTGCGTCAGCTGGTGTAGCAACCCCTCCAGCAGCAAAGTTGACAACTGGTAAACGGCCTAAACGGTTAATTTCAAGTAACACTTCAAAAGGTGCACCCAAAATTTTGGCTTCCGTCATTAACTCATCTTTTGTCATATTCGCAACTTTCCGTACTTGCGCATTAACTTTACGAATATGTCTTACAGCTTCAACGATATTACCTGTTCCTGGTTCACCTTTTGTGCGTAGCATTGATGCACCTTCACCTATACGTCGAGCTGCTTCTCCTAAGTCCCGACAGCCACAAACAAATGGTACAGTATATTCACTTTTTAATAAGTGAAATTCTTCATCTGCTGGTGTTAGTACTTCACTTTCATCTATATAATCCACACCCATAGATTCTAGAACACGTGCTTCTACAATATGCCCAATTCGTGCTTTTGCCATAACCGGGATAGAGACAGCCCCCATTACTTCTTCCACAATACGTGGATCCGCCATACGTGCAACACCACCAGCAGCACGAATATCGGATGGTACGCGTTCTAATGCCATTACTGCGACAGCTCCAGCTGCTTCTGCAATTTTTGCTTGTTCTGCATTAATGACGTCCATAATAACGCCACCTTTTTGCATTTCTGCCATACCTCGTTTTACTCGTTCTGTACCTGTTTGAATAACCATTTATTTCCCTCCTAAAAACTAGTATGATGTAAGTATAAAGAAAATTGACCATATAAAAAGATTCAGTTATCCGTTTTTTGATATGGCCAGTTAGGGGCGATTTTATGGATATGCTTATGATTCAATTGGAAAAAGATTCAACAACTCCGCTTTATGAACAGCTTTATGAAGAAATAAAAAAAGGAATTATTGAAGGTACAATTGCCGTCAATTCAAAGCTTCCTTCGAAACGAAAACTTGCAGAATTCCTTTTAATTAGCCAGACAACAGTGGAACTTGCCTATTCACAGTTAATAGCTGAAGGATATATTACATCAAAACCACGTGTGGGCTTTTTTGTTGAAGCAATTGAGGAGTTAGCCTATGTTGAGAAAACAACTCCTGATTCGAATGTGTTAAAGTACCCACCAGAACCTACAATACTAATCGATTTTAATCCTGGTAAAATTGATACAGCATCTTTTCCTTTTACTACTTGGCGTAAATACGCAAAAGATGCAATTGATTATCACGAAAAGGAATTATTGCTAATCGGCTCTGCACAGGGCGAACCTGAATTACGTGAACAGATTGCCAGCTATTTATATCAATCAAGAGGTGTTCTTTGCTCTCCTGCACAAATTGTATTGGGTTCTGGTACTGAACAACTTCTTCCAATGATTATGAAACTCTTAGGCGAAGATAACCAATATGCTATTGAGAATCCTGGTTACTCCTTAACCCATCATATTTTCAATCAATATAACCAAAGAGTTATCCCGATAGAAGTTGATGATGACGGTATACAAGTTCAACACCTTGAAAATTCATGTGCAAATATTGCTTATGTTACCCCTTCTCATCAATTTCCAACGGGAGCTGTACTTTCAGCCTCCCGTCGCTCTCAACTATTAAATTGGGCGGCACAAGATGAATCACGGTTTATTATTGAAGATGATTATGATAGTGAATTTCGCTATATTGGTAAGCCTATTGCTTCGCTACAAGGAATGGATCACCGTGATACAGTTATTTACATTAGTACTTTTTCAAAATCCTTAATGCCTTCTCTACGTATTGCGTATTTTGTTATACCTAAAAAATTATTAGCCCGCTATCATAATATGTTTACTTACTATACTTCTACTGTTCCACGTTTTGAGCAACACATTCTAGCACAATTTATGAGAGATGGACATTTTTCAAAGCATTTAAATCGTATGCGAAAAATTTATCGAAAAAAATTAGAAAAATTAACGAATACACTTACTCCATACGCTCCAATCGTCAAAGTTTCTGGTGAACAAGCTGGTATGCACGTTATTTTAACAGTCAAGCACGCCTTAAATGCTATTACTTTGAGTAAGATTGCTTTACAGAAAGGGATACGCATAACACCAATCAAAGAATATATGCTTGCCCCTACAGCACAAAATCGAGAAGACCAATTTTTACTTGGTTTTGGTGGTATAGAGGAAAAAGAAATTTCAACATCTATTCACCAACTAATGGATTGTTGGGGAATACAAAAGGCATAAAAAAAGGACTGGCGTTATTGCCAATCCTTTTTTAATATTTTATATCACTAGAATAATCCTGAGAAGAAATCTCCAATTTTCTTGAATGATAATGACAACCAACTTGCTTTTTCTACAGTTGCTGTTGTTACAACATCTGCATTACTCACTGATCCATCAATAAAGCCATAATCTTTTCCAGATTTTTTATTGATTTCAACGTGACCAACAACTGTTCCCTTTTTAGCAGGAGCATTTAATGATTTTTTATCTAATACAAGTTTCGCGTTATAATCATCTGCTTCACTTGTTTTGACCATCATAGAAACAGCTTCTTTAGTAGCGATTTTGACATTAGAATCTTTACCATCTTTAACAGCTATTGTTTTTTGATTTTTAAATGTATAGCCTGCTGGTACAATTTCTTCTGTTGTAAATTGACCAAATCCATAGTCAAATAGTGTACGTGCTGCATTGAAACGCGCAATATGTTGTGGGCCATCCGCATGCATTACAACAGCTATCAAGCGCGTACCATTGCGTTTTGCTGTACCAGTAAAACATTGCCCAGCATAATCTGTAGTACCTGTTTTAAGTCCGTCGACTCCTTTATATTCTGCAACAAGCCCTGGCAACATAAAATTCCAGTTATCCATTTTAATAGCATCATCTGTGCCCTCACGGAATGTTTTTCTTGGAATACTAGACGTTTTTAATACTTCAGGGTGATCTTTTAGAAGGTGATATGCAAGTTTTGCAACAGATTTTGCAGGCATTTTGTTTTCTGCATTGTTTGGTGTACCTGTTGGTTGCATCCCTTGTAATTGTGCATTGTTAAGACCTGTAGCATTTACAAAGTGATAATCTTTTAAGCCTATTTCTTTAGCTTTTTTGTTCATCAATGTTAAAAATTCAGTTTCAGATCCCGCAATTGTTTCAGCGATAGCAATTGTTGCTGCATTTGCAGAGTAAATAGCCATTGCTTCATATAATTCCCTAATGGTATATTCACCATCTGCACGTAGTGGAACATTACTTAATGCACGATCTTGAGAAATTTTATAAGCATATTCTGAAACTTTATATTTTTGATCCCACTTAATTTTACCAGCCTTAATAGCATCTAACAGAATATATTCTGTCATCATTTTTGACATACTTGCTATTCCTAATGCTTGATTGGCATTTTTTTCATATAATATTTTTCCTGAATCAGCATCTATCAAAATAGCACCTTTAACATGTAAACCTAGATTATCTTTAGCACTTGCTGTATTTCCTGCTGGAATAGTTGCAATCATACTTAACATAAGTGCAACAGCTATAAAAATGCTAAAGATTTTGCTTTTTCTTGATGTCTTCACCATTCTACCTCCGTTATATATATAGACTTGTCTCGCTCATTTTAACATAGAATAAGTACATTCAACCATGGGATATAAAAAACACCCTTTCCGCTTCATAAAATGATACGAAAAGGGTGCTAAAGATATAATCTTATGCTAGCGAATAATTTGGTGCTTCCTTCGTAATTTGTACGTCATGTGGATGGCTTTCTTTTAAGCCTGCACCTGTCATACGAACAAATTGTGCATTTTCACGTAAATCATGAAGATCTTTTGATCCACAGTAGCCCATACCTGCACGAACACCACCAAGTAATTGATGAATAGTATCAGCTAATGGTCCTTTGTATGGAAGGCGTCCTTCAATACCCTCTGGAACAAGTTTCTTTGCATCTTCTTGGAAATATCGATCTTTTGAACCATTCTCCATAGCAGCTACTGAACCCATTCCGCGATATACCTTGAAACGGCGTCCTTGGAAGATTTCTGTTTCCCCAGGGGATTCGGAAGTTCCTGCAAGTAAGCTTCCTAGCATAACAGTATGTCCACCAGCTGCTAAAGCTTTCACTATATCACCTGAATATTTAATACCACCATCAGCAATAATTGTTTTACCTTGACGACGGGCTTCTGTAGCACAATCATATATAGCTGTGATTTGTGGTACACCTACACCAGCTACAACGCGAGTGGTACAAATAGAGCCAGGTCCAATACCAACTTTGACTACATCTGCACCAGCTTCATATAATGCTTTAGTTGCTTCAGCTGTTGCTACATTTCCTGCGATAATAGTTAAGTCTGGGAATTCATTTCGAATATTTCTTACTTGTTCTATAACGCCTTGTGAATGGCCATGAGCTGTATCAATTACGATTACATCAACTTGTGCTTCGACTAATTTTTGAATACGAAGCATTGAATCCTTTGTTACACCTACCGCAGCCCCTACAAGTAAACGTCCGTGCTCATCTTTTGCTGCATTTGGATATTCCATTACTTTCTCAATATCTTTAATTGTAATTAATCCTGTTAAAACACCGTCTTCGTCAACAATAGGGAGCTTTTCTATTTTGTATTGTTGTAGCATTTTTTCTGCTTCTTCTAATGTAGTACCAACAGGAGCTGTGATTAGATCTTCTTTCGTCATCACATCATCAATCTTAATAGAGTAATCTTGTACAAAACGTAAATCACGGTTTGTAATAATACCTACTAATTTTTGATCTTCCATATTATTCACAATCGGAACACCTGAAATACGATATTTCCCCATTAGATGCTCTGCATCAAAAACCTGATGAGAAGGTGTTAAGAAAAACGGATTCGTAATTACACCATTTTCAGATCGTTTAACTTTTTCAACTTGTTCAGCTTGTTCTTCAATACTCATATTTTTATGAATTATACCTAGGCCACCTTGACGTGCCATTGCAATAGCCATTGACGCTTCAGTAACTGTATCCATTCCAGCACTAATAATAGGGATGTTTAATTTAATCTTTGGTGTTAAATTGACTGATAAATCTACTTCTTTCGGTAATACTTCAGAATGTGCTGGTACAAGCAGTACATCATCGAATGTTAAACCCTCTTTGGCAAATTTCGTTTCCCACATTTCTTGAACTCCTCCTATAAAAAATATATTAATTGTAAGATTAACAACGGAAACGTTTTCTTGTCAAGGAATCTAAGATAAGTAAGATTATTTAGATTTTTCTCTATATTAAGTTTTTTATATCATTTTCTATTTTTAATGGGGATGTTTGTGGAGCATATCTTGCCACAACATGACCAGTTGAATCAACTAAGAACTTTGTAAAATTCCATTTAATATTTTCAGTTAAAAATCCCTTTTTTTCTGAAATCAGAAATTTAAATAACGGTGATGCATTTTTACCTTTAACATCTATTTTAGCAAACATAGGAAACTCAACTCCATAATTCTTTTGGCAATAAGAAATCGTTTTATTAATAGTATTAAATTCCTGATTATTAAATTGGCTACAAGGGAAACCTAGAATGGTGAATCCTTCATTTTTATATTTTTCATAGAGTTCTTGTAATTCTTTAAATTGTGGTGTAAATCCACATTTAGAAGCTGTATTAACAATTAGTAAAGGATGCCCCTCATAATACTTTAATGATTGTTGCTCACCATTAATTGTTTCAACTGTAAAATCATATATGGTTGACATTTTAGAACCCCTTTCTTATAAATTATTATTTTCTTTACTATCACTCTATTCTTTTAGAAATTGATCTACAACAAAGCAACTATGCTAAATATCTTAATTCAAGAATATTAAATCATAAATACCTGAACATATGCAAAAAAGCACAACTGAATCATCAGTTGTGCTTTATGTATGCCTAGCAACGTCCTACTCTCGCAGGGGGACAGCCCCCAACTACCATCGGCGCTAAAGAGCTTAACTTCTGTGTTCGGCATGGGAACAGGTGTGACCTCTTTGCCATCATTACTAGACTATTGAGATTGTTCTCTCAAAACTGGATAAACACTCATTGAAGTTCTTAAGAACTTTTGGTTAAGTCCTCGATCGATTAGTATTCGTCAGCTCCATGTGTCACCACACTTCCACCTCGAACCTATCTACCTTGTCGCCTTCAAGGGATCTTACTTACTTGCGTAATGGGAAATCTCATCTTGAGGGGGGCTTCATGCTTAGATGCTTTCAGCACTTATCCCGTCCACACATAGCTACCCAGCGATGCTCTTGGCAGAACAACTGGTACACCAGCGGTGTGTCCATCCCGGTCCTCTCGTACTAAGGACAGCTCCTCTCAAATTTCCTACGCCCACGACGGATAGGGACCGAACTGTCTCACGACGTTCTGAACCCAGCTCGCGTACCGCTTTAATGGGCGAACAGCCCAACCCTTGGGACCGACTACAGCCCCAGGATGCGATGAGCCGACATCGAGGTGCCAAACCTCCCCGTCGATGTGGACTCTTGGGGGAGATAAGCCTGTTATCCCCGGGGTAGCTTTTATCCGTTGAGCGATGGCCCTTCCATGCGGAACCACCGGATCACTAAGCCCGTCTTTCGACCCTGCTCGACTTGTAGGTCTCGCAGTCAAGCTCCCTTGTGCCTTTACACTCTGCGAATGATTTCCAACCATTCTGAGGGAACCTTTGGGCGCCTCCGTTACTCTTTAGGAGGCGACCGCCCCAGTCAAACTGTCCGCCTGACACTGTCTCCTACCCCGCTTAGGGGTACGGGTTAGAATTTCAATACAGCTGGGGTAGTATCCCAAGGACGCCTCCACCGAAGCTGGCGCTCCGGTCTCTCTGGCTCCTACCTATCCTGTACAAGCTGTACCAAAATTCAATATCAGGCTACAGTAAAGCTCCACGGGGTCTTTCCGTCCTGTCGCGGGTAACCTGCATCTTCACAGGTACTATAATTTCACCGAGTCTCTCGTTGAGACAGTGCCCAGATCGTTACGCCTTTCGTGCGGGTCGGAACTTACCCGACAAGGAATTTCGCTACCTTAGGACCGTTATAGTTACGGCCGCCGTTTACTGGGGCTTCGGTTCTCACCTTCGCTTGCGCTAAGCAATCCCCTTAACCTTCCAGCACCGGGCAGGCGTCAGCCCCTATACGTCACCTTACGGTTTTGCAGAGACCTGTGTTTTTGCTAAACAGTCGCCTGGGCCTATTCACTGCGGCTCTCTCGGGCTTGCACCCTACTAGAGCACCCCTTCTCCCGAAGTTACGGGGTCATTTTGCCGAGTTCCTTAACGAGAGTTCTCTCGCTCACCTTAGGATTCTCTCCTCGACTACCTGTGTCGGTTTGCGGTACGGGCACCTCCTACCTCGCTAGAGGCTTTTCTTGACAGTGTGAAATCAGGAACTTCGCTCATACGAGCTCGCCATCATAGCTCAACGTTATAGAGAGCGGATTTGCCTACTCTCACGTCTTACTATTTAGACGCACATAACCAACAGTGCGCTTACCCTATCCTACTGTGTCCCCCCATTACTCAAATGGTAGGGAGGTGGTACAGGAATATCAACCTGTTATCCATCGCCTACGCCTGTCGGCCTCGGCTTAGGTCCCGACTAACCCTGAGAGGACGAGCCTTCCTCAGGAAACCTTAGTCATTCGGTGGATGGGATTCTCACCCATCTTTCGCTACTCATACCGGCATTCTCACTTCTAAGCGCTCCACCAGTCCTTCCGGTCTGACTTCACAGCACTTAGAACGCTCTCCTACCACAGACATCGTAGATGTCTATCCACAGCTTCGGTGAATTGTTTAGCCCCGATACATTTTCGGCGCAGCGTCACTCGACCAGTGAGCTATTACGCACTCTTTAAATGGTGGCTGCTTCTGAGCCAACATCCTGGTTGTCTAAGCAACGTCACATCCTTTTCCACTTAACAATTACTTTGGGACCTTAGCTGGTGGTCTGGGCTGTTTCCCTTTTGACTACGGATCTTATCACTCGCAGTCTGACTCCCGTGCATAAATCACTGGCATTCGGAGTTTGTCTGAATTCGGTAATCCGGGATGGACCCCTAGTCCAAACAGTGCTCTACCTCCAGGATTCTCTATCACGAGGCTAGCCCTAAAGCTATTTCGGAGAGAACCAGCTATCTCCAAGTTCGATTGGAATTTCTCCGCTACCCACACCTCATCCCCGCACTTTTCAACGTGCGTGGGTTCGGGCCTCCAGTAAGTGTTACCTTACCTTCACCCTGGACATGGGTAGATCACCTGGTTTCGGGTCTACGACCACATACTCATTCGCCCTATTCAGACTCGCTTTCGCTACGGCTCCGTCTTTTCAACTTAACCTTGCATGTAATCGTAACTCGCCGGTTCATTCTACAAAAGGCACGCTATCACCCATTAACGGGCTCTAACTACTTGTAGGCACATGGTTTCAGGATCTCTTTCACTCCCCTCCCGGGGTGCTTTTCACCTTTCCCTCACGGTACTGGTTCACTATCGGTCACTAGAGAGTATTTAGCCTTAGGAGATGGTCCTCCCAGATTCCGACGGAATTTCACGTGTTCCGCCGTACTCAGGATCCACTCTGGAGGGAATGAACTTTTGACTACAGGACTGTTACCTTCTTCGGTAGGTCTTTCCAAACCGCTTCGTCTAATTCATTCCTTTGTAACTCCGTATAGAGTGTCCTACAACCCCAAGAGGCAAGCCTCTTGGTTTGGGCTCTTCCCATTTCGCTCGCCGCTACTAAGGGAATCGAATTTTCTTTCTCTTCCTTCAGGTACTTAGATGTTTCAGTTCCCTGAGTCTGCCATCATGACGCTATGTATTCACGTCAAGATACTGTCCCATTACGAACAGTGGGTTCCCCCATTCGGAAATCTCCGGATCATAGCTTACTTACAGCTCCCCGAAGCATATCGGTGTTAGTGCCGTCCTTCATCGGCTTCTAGTGCCAAGGCATCCGCCATGCGCCCTTAATAACTTAACCTTCAGTTTTCAATACACATCGCATTACGTCGTCAATTTCACTCGTTCAAATCCTCATGCACCAAAGTGCACTCCGGTTTTCACTCACTCATTTCCTAGTACTACTCGTGTCTTGAAACCTTTTACAACTTTCAAGTTATTAAGCCTAAAAAATTTAAAACTTAATATAAAAAAATGTGTTACTTAAGAATTTCTTCAATGTCGTTTTATCCAGTTTTCAAAGAACAAGTTTTGAAAGCGATGAGCCTTCAAAACTGAACAGCAACCGTTAATCTTACAGACCCAAGGTCTGTATTCCGAAATATTCCTTAGAAAGGAGGTGATCCAGCCGCACCTTCCGATACGGCTACCTTGTTACGACTTCACCCCAATCATCTATCCCACCTTCGGCGGCTGGCTCCAAAAGGTTACCTCACCGACTTCGGGTGTTACAAACTCTCGTGGTGTGACGGGCGGTGTGTACAAGGCCCGGGAACGTATTCACCGCGGCATGCTGATCCGCGATTACTAGCGATTCCGGCTTCATGTAGGCGAGTTGCAGCCTACAATCCGAACTGAGAACGGTTTTATGAGATTAGCGTGCTCTCGCGAGTTAGCGACTCTTTGTACCGTCCATTGTAGCACGTGTGTAGCCCAGGTCATAAGGGGCATGATGATTTGACGTCATCCCCACCTTCCTCCGGTTTGTCACCGGCAGTCACCTTAGAGTGCCCAACTAAATGATGGCAACTAAGATTAAGGGTTGCGCTCGTTGCGGGACTTAACCCAACATCTCACGACACGAGCTGACGACAACCATGCACCACCTGTCACCAATGTCCCCGAAGGGAAAACTCTATCTCTAGAGTGGTCACTGGGATGTCAAGACCTGGTAAGGTTCTTCGCGTTGCTTCGAATTAAACCACATGCTCCACCGCTTGTGCGGGCCCCCGTCAATTCCTTTGAGTTTCAACCTTGCGGTCGTACTCCCCAGGCGGAGTGCTTAATGCGTTAGCTGCAGCACTAAGGGGCGGAAACCCCCTAACACTTAGCACTCATCGTTTACGGCATGGACTACCAGGGTATCTAATCCTGTTTGCTCCCCATGCTTTCGCGCCTCAGCGTCAGTTGCAGACCAGAAAGTCGCCTTCGCCACTGGTGTTCCTCCAAATCTCTACGCATTTCACCGCTACACTTGGAATTCCACTTTCCTCTTCTGCACTCAAGTCTCCCAGTTTCCAATGACCCTCCACGGTTAAGCCGTGGGCTTTCACATCAGACTTAAGAAACCGCCTGCGCGCGCTTTACGCCCAATAAATCCGGACAACGCTTGCCACCTACGTATTACCGCGGCTGCTGGCACGTAGTTAGCCGTGGCTTTCTAATAAGGTACCGTCAAGGTACGTTCATTTCCTAACGTACTTGTTCTTCCCTTACAACAGAGTTTTACGATCCGAAAACCTTCATCACTCACGCGGCGTTGCTCCATCAGACTTTCGTCCATTGTGGAAGATTCCCTACTGCTGCCTCCCGTAGGAGTTTGGGCCGTGTCTCAGTCCCAATGTGGCCGATCACCCTCTCAGGTCGGCTATGCATCGTCGCCTTGGTAGGCCGTTACCCCACCAACTAGCTAATGCACCGCGGGCCCATCCTGTAGTGACGCCCGAAAGCGCCTTTCAACATTTCACCATGAGGTGAAATGGATTATCCGGTATTAGCTCCGGTTTCCCGAAGTTATCCCAGTCTACAGGGCAGGTTGCCCACGTGTTACTCACCCGTCCGCCGCTAAATCAGAGGAGCAAGCTCCTCGTCATTCGCTCGACTTGCATGTATTAGGCACGCCGCCAGCGTTCGTCCTGAGCCAGGATCAAACTCTCCATAAAAGTAAAGTTTGAAAGCTCATTTGCTTTGCTAGCGTTATCTATTTGATAACAATTTGTCCTTATCACTAACAGAAGTTAGTGATCAAAGTTTATTGATTAACGTTTGCTTGTTCAGTTTTCAAGGTTCATATTTCGTCGTCATCTTAATGACTTAATTATTATATCATTATAACTTTTTAATGTCAACATCTTTTTTTAAAAGAGCTTTCATTAACAAATTTAATATATTTTTTGCCGTCACTTATTAGCGACTTATATATTATATCTATCTATTTGAACTAAGTCAATATATTTTTCAAAAAAGATTCTTTTACTATAAAAGAGGGTCTAATCCAATCTCTATTATAGTAAAGAATCAATGTTTATCACAATACTAGACGTTCAATATATATACTTCTATTTTTTGCAAGATCGATAATATCATTTGATCCGTCTAATTTAACTACGGGTCTGGTTGCGGATGTTTTGTTAGTAAAAACAATAGATCCTTCATAACCATTAGATAATTCTACTTTTGTTCCTAATGATAGGTCTGCTACACAAGTTATTAATGCTTGTACTACTTTAATATTGAATTTGCCGAATTCAGATTCCCGGATCATTTCTAAAACTTTAAACGGAGACTCTTTTGTACGATATACTCTTTCACAAGTCATTGCATGAAATACATCTGCTACAGCAATAATATGCGAATAGATTGAGATTGCATTCCCTTTATCGCCACGGGGATAACCGCTTCCATCTAGTCGTTCATGATGCTGATATACTGCGATCTTCATATCTGATTTGAGAATTGATATACCATTGATCATTTGCAGGCTATAATATGGATGCTCTTGAATCTCCTTAAATTCATATTCTGTTAAAGGGCCATTTTTTTCTCTTATCCTTTTACGAATTTTCGCCATACCACAATCAGCAACTGCACCTGCTATTGCAATTTGGATAATATCACCTTTGCTATAGCTCATCTTTTGCGCAATGACTGCACAAATTAAACTAATTGCAATTGAATGATGATAAATATAGTTTTTACTATCTGAGAACTCGTTTAATATAAATATTTTTTCCTTATTTTCTAAAACATCATTTATTAAAGGTAAAAGATTAGATCTAACTTTCGTTATATCAACATTACTGCCAGATTCCCAATTTAAAAACTCCAATTTAAACTTTTCTACAACATCTCTATACTTTTTTTCAAATGGCGTTATGTAGGTTTCTTCTATTCTTTCCTTTTGATCACTTGTTATAGCTGCATTTTCATTTTGAGTATCTTTTTTGGGCTCTATAGAAGAAGTTAATACTGGTACTTGGGAAATTTGAAAGGCTTTTAATACTGGTAAGTGATCACGCGTAACTTTAGTATTTTTATACATGATAGGATATTGAGTATTCGCAATAATATCTTTTGCAAGAATACTTCCTAGCCGTAAATCAGACACTTTTACTAATCTACTATCCAAACAAATTAACCCCCTTTGGAATTAAATTAATTATATTAGACTTATTGTAACTGAATTTTTTTCCAATTGTAATAGTCATTTTGCTATTCCATCTCTATTTCATCGCGTTCATTTCCTTGATTTTTTGTCATCATATGCATTAATAGTTGATTGTAGTGTAGGTTGCCACTCGTGGAAAGCATCCGCCGAAACAGAAATCAACTAACTCTATTTCAAAGACGATTAATTATATTTTAATAAAAAAAGAATGTAGACAAACTCGATTTTTCCGGTTTGCCTACATTTTGAAAGGAACGTTAATGTGTTCCTGTTAATTTCTAAACTATTAATAAATAACTTCTAATTTATTCTTCTGATGATTCATGATTATCCTCAGTCTCAATTATTTCATCTTCTTCTGATGTTTCATGATCATCTTCAGTTTCAGTTATTTCATCTTCGTCTATTTCTTCATCAGTTTCTTTTTTAACTTTAGCTACAGAGGCCACTAATTCATCATCAGCTAAGCGAATTAAGCGAACACCTTGAGTACTTCTACCTGTAACTGATATATCATCAATGTCCATTCGAATTAACATGCCATTAATCGTCATAAGCATTAAATCTTCTTGACCATCGATTGTTTTCACAGCTACAAGAGGGCCATTCTTATCTGTAATTTGGCAAGTTTTAATTCCTACTCCACCACGATTTTGTAGACGATACTCTGTCTCTGGGGTTCGTTTTCCGTAACCCTTTTCAGTGACTACAAGAATTTCTTGACCTGGTTCAACAATTTCCATCCCTACAACATAGTCTTCATCTCTTAATCGAATACCACGGACACCTGCTGCAGTACGTCCCATAGAGCGAATATCCTCTTCGTTAAAGCGAACTAGCATACCATTGTGTGTACCAATTATGATTTCTTTTTTACCATCTGTAAGGCGAACTGAGATTAATTCATCATCCTCACGAAGTGAAATGGCAATTAATCCATTGGTACGTATATTTGCAAAGTTAGACAATGGTGTACGTTTTGTGACTCCAGTGCGTGTAGTAAAGACAAAGTAAGCATCCTCATCATAAGATGCAACGCGAATAACAGCCGTTACTTTCTCTTCCTTATCTACGTTTAGTAAATTAACTAAAGGCAAACCTTTTGCTGTTCTACCAAACTCAGGAATTTCATAACCTTTTGCTTTAAATACCTTACCCTTAGATGTAAAGAATAGAATCGTGTCATGGGTAGATGTATAAAGTAAATGTTCTACAAAATCATCTTCATGTGTACCCATTCCTTGGACACCACGTCCTCCACGACGTTGACTGCGGTAAGTATTAGCTGGAAGACGTTTAATATAACCATTATGAGTGATTGTAATAACAGAATTTTCACGAGGAATTAAATCTTCATCTTCAATCATTTCCATACCGCCAGAAGTAATTTCTGTGCGACGACCATCATTAAAACGTTCTTTTATTTCTAATAATTCATCATGAATAATTTGACGGATTTTCGCTTCATCCGCAAGAATTTCTTTTAATTCTTTTATTAGTGCTAGTAATTCTTGGTACTCTGCTTCAATTTTATCGCGTTCCAAACCAGTTAACCTTTGCAAACGCATATCTAAAATTGCTTGTGCTTGCCGTTCGCTCAGAGTGAATTTTTCCATCAATCCATTTTTGGCAATTTCCGCTGTTTGAGACGCACGAATTAAGCTAATAATTTCATCGATATGATCGAGTGCAATACGTAAACCTTCAAGTATATGGGCACGGTTTTCTGCTTTACGTAATTCAAATTCTGTTCGTCTACGAATCACTACTTTTTGGTGTTCTAAGTAATGATATAGTGCTTCTTTTAAACTTAATACTTTTGGTTGCCCACCGACAAGAGCCAACATATTAATACCAAAGGTAGTTTGCATTGCTGTTTGTTTATATAAGTTATTTAATACAACATTTGCATTCGCATCTTTGCGAACATCAATTGTAACGCGCATTCCTGTACGATCAGATTCATCGCGAATATTTGTAATTCCATCGATTTTCTTATCTCGTACTAGTTCTGCAATTTTCTCGATTAAACGCGCTTTATTGACTTGATAAGGGAGCTCGTGAATGACGATAACTTCTTTACCACTTGACTTTTGTTCAATTTCCACACGCGCACGAGTTACGATAGAGCCACGGCCAGTTTCATAAGCACGGCGAATACCACTTTTACCTAGAATTAAGCCACCAGTTGGAAAGTCTGGTCCAGGAATAATTTCCATAAGTTCTTCTGTAGTTATTGCAGGGTTATCTGAAACAGCTAATACACCATCTATAACCTCTCCTAATTGGTGAGGTGGGATATTTGTTGCCATCCCGACAGCAATCCCTGATGCACCGTTAACAAGCAAATTTGGATAACGAGCGGGCAATACTACTGGTTCTTTTTCATTTCCATCATAGTTATCTTGATAATCAATTGTATCTTTGTTGATATCACGTAACATTTCCATTGAGATTTTGGACATACGTGATTCTGTATAACGCATTGCAGCAGCACCATCACCATCGACGGAACCAAAGTTACCATGGCCATCTACCAACATATAACGATAGCTAAAATCTTGTGCCATACGTACCATTGCCTCGTATATTGACGAGTCACCGTGTGGGTGATACTTCCCCATTACATCCCCAACAATACGGGCAGATTTTTTATATGGTTTATCAGAAGTACTACCTAACTCTTGCATACCATATAAAATACGACGTTGAACTGGTTTCAGGCCATCGCGGACATCTGGTAAAGCACGAGAAACGATAACACTCATTGCATAATCTAAAAATGAAGTTCTAATTGTTTTGGTAATATTAACTCCTTTTACACCGGAGTTGTTTATTTCAGACAAAGTGCTGACCTCCCTTCAGAAATCATTAAATATCTAAGTTCTCTACATAAACGGCATTCTCATGAATAAATTGACGTCTTGGTTCAACATCATCACCCATTAATTGTTCAAATGTTTGATCTGCTTCAATCGCATCATCTAATTCCACTTGTAATAATATGCGGTGTTCTGGGTCCATTGTCGTATCCCATAATTGTTCCGCATCCATTTCACCAAGACCTTTATATCTTTGAATACCTGGTTTAGGTTGTTTTGGTAAACGATCTAAAATTTCTTGAAGCTCTTTATCACTATAGCAATATTCTACATGTTTACCTTGAGCAATTTTAAATAAAGGTGGTTGGGCAATATAAACATATCCTGCTTCTATAAGTGGACGCATAAAGCGGAAGAAGAACGTTAATAATAAAGTTCTAATATGCGCTCCATCAACATCAGCATCCGTCATAATAACGATTTTATGGTAACGTGCTTTATCTAAAGCAAATTCTTCACCAATGCCTGTACCAATCGCAGTAATCATAGCTCGAATTTCTGCATTAGATAAAATACGATCTAAACGAGCTTTTTCGACATTTAAAATTTTACCCTTCAAAGGCAAAATAGCTTGGAAGTGACGATCTCGACCTGATTTTGCTGAACCACCAGCAGAGTCACCTTCTACGATGTAAATTTCACATTCATCAGGATGACGAGAAGAGCAGTCAGCTAGTTTACCTGGTAAGCTTGATACTTCTAACGCCGATTTACGTCGTGTCATTTCACGTGCTTTCTTGGCTGCAACTCGAGCACGTGATGCTACTAACCCTTTGTCAACAATTGTTCTAGCAACTGTCGGATTCTCTAGCAAAAATCTTTCAAAACGTTCAGAGAACAAAGAGTTTGTAATAGCACTTACTTCAGAATTCCCTAATTTTGTTTTGGTTTGACCTTCAAATTGAGGATCGGGATGTTTTACAGAAACAATAGCAACCAAACCTTCTCGAACATCCTCGCCTGATAAATTTGCATCTGAATCTTTCAACAAATGATTTTTGCGGGCGTAATCATTAATTACACGAGTAAGAGCTGTTTTGAATCCTGACTCGTGCGTACCACCTTCGTAAGTATTAATATTATTTGCGAAAGAAAAAATATTAGATGAGAAACCTGCGTTGTATTGCATCGCTATTTCAACAGATATGCCATCTTTTTCGCCTTTTAAATCAATTGCTTCATGTAGTGGTTCCTTCTTCTCGTTGATATGTTCAACGTATGATTTAATCCCACCCTCATAATGATAAGTGTTTTTGCGAATTTCTTCTCCTCGCTCATCAATGATTGAAATTCGAATGCCACGATTTAAATAAGCAAGTTCACGAATTCGATGTGCTAGGATATCAAATTCATAAACTGTTGTTTCTTTAAAAATTTCCCCATCTGCCTTGAAACGAGTTGTTGTTCCAGTATGATCTGTATCACCAATAACTGTTAGAGGTTGTACAGTTCTACCACGTTCAAATTTAATTTCATGAATACGGCCATCTCTGTGTACTTGTACGATGGTTTCTACTGAAAGTGCATTTACAACTGAAGCACCTACACCATGTAAACCACCTGATACTTTATATCCACCACCGCCGAATTTACCACCAGCATGGAGTACAGTCATAATTACTTCAACGGCAGGTTTCCCTACTTTTTCTTGTGTGTCCACAGGAATACCACGGCCGTTATCTTCTACTCGAATCCAGTTATCCTTTTCAATCGCTACCGTAATTTCGGAACAATATCCAGCTAACGCTTCATCAATACTATTGTCTACAATCTCCCAAACAAGGTGATGTAACCCTTTGGAACTTGTTGAGCCGATATACATACCGGGACGTTTTCGAACGGCTTCTAAACCTTCTAATACTTGAATCTGTTCTGCATCATATGCAACAGGCTTTTTATTGTCTTCGATTGCCATTATTGTTCCACCTACTCTTTCATGGCATTAGTATGCATTATTTGTAATTCTCTTAAACCTACAAAATCCGCAGAATACTAGTCTTACTCAGCATCCACGGAACCTTGTTTCACATGAAACATTGCTGATTCGCGAATTGTTTCATGGTCTATACCATCTACACTTGTCGTAGTCACAAAAGTTTGTACTTCACCTTTAATCGTGTTCAGTAAATGGGATTGACGGTAATCATCTAATTCTGAAAGAACATCATCTAACAGTAAGATAGGCGTTTCCCCAACTTCTTGCTTAATAAGTTCGATTTCAGCTAATTTGAGTGATAAAGCCGTTGTCCTTTGTTGCCCTTGTGATCCATAAGTTTGAACATCATAACCATTTACAATAAATTGCAAATCATCACGATGTGGACCAATTAGTGTAACGCCTCTTTCTAACTCACGAGGCAAGGCTTCTTTTAATTTTATAGCTAAATGAGTAGCTATCTGTTCTTGCGACCATTCAGCATCCATGCCACTAACTGGACGATAGCGGATTTTCATTTCTTCAAGATTTCTGGAGATTCCATAATGAATTGGGCCTGCCCATTCTTGCAATAGATCCATAAAATGGAATCTCTTATGAATAACCTTAGTAGCCGCTTCAATATACTGCTCTGTATAAACATCAAACATAACGTTTTGTAATGTTTGTTTTCCTTGATTTTGTTTAAGTAAATGATTACGTTGCTTTAACAACTTTTGAAAGGTCAATAAATCATGTAAATATACTGGAGAAATTTGCCCGATTTCCATATCGAGAAAACGTCTTCTAATTTGAGGACTGCCTTTAACTACAGTTAAGTCTTCTGGGGCAAACATTACGACATTCATTTGTCCAATATAATCGCTTAAGCGACCTTGTTCGATATGATTCACTTTTGCCTTTTTCCCTTTTTTAGAAATCACCAATTCTAACGGTAAGTGACCATATTTCTTTTGAACGTCACCTTCTATTTTACCATAGTCTTGCTCCCACCGTATCAATTCTTTCTCGCTAGTTGTTCGATGTGATTTAGCCATAGCTAAAACATAAATAGATTCCATAACATTGGTCTTACCTTGTGCATTTTCACCAATGAAAACATTAATCTTTGGAGAAAACGTTAAATCGAGAGATTCATAATTTCGATAGTTGGTCAGCTTTAGTCTCTCAATGTACATGCTATTCCTCGCTCTTTGGTTCTATAAGGCGAAATCTTCCACACCCTGGAATATTAACTAAATCTCCTACATGTAGTTTACGACCTCTTCTACGATCAATCTCACCATTTACATAGACATCATTTTCTTGTAAAAACCATTTGGCCATTCCACCTGAGCTAATTGCATCCGTCATTTTTAGAAACTGTCCCAGCGTTACAAATTCACTTTCTAATACAATATCATTCACTATTTTCCATCCTCTACTTCTATATCATGTCTAATTCTATTTTACCGAACTTTTGTACATAAGTAAAAAGGATAGTCACCGAAACGACTACCCTTTTTAAAGAAAAATCACAATTTAGCACCTGGTACTAAATTGATTTGGGAAATAATCTTATTAAAATTATATTACTAAAATAATTAATACGTGCGAACAGGTAATATCAATTGCAAGATTGCATCATCATGAACGGAACGTATGATAAATGGACGCATTGCACCAGTGAATTGGATCACTACTTCTTGTCCATCAATCGCTTTTAATGCATCCATCATATATTTTGCACTAAAGGAAATACGTAATTCCTCACCCTCAAGAGATTCAACTTGAATTTCCTCTTCAACTTTACCAATTTCTGGTGAGTTTGAAGAAATTTCGATATTGTTATCTGTTAGCGTTGAAAATCGAACTACATTGTTTCGGTCTTCACGAGCAAGTAATGATGCACGGTCAATAGCTTGCAATAATGATTTTCCGTTAATTGTTACAGTAGTGTTGTATTCTTCAGGTATCAAGCGAGATGTATCTGGATAATTACCTTCTAGTAAACGAGAGAAAAATAAAACATCAGAAGTTTTGAATAAAACTTGTTGGTTCGTCATAAATATATCAACAGGAGTTGTAGAATCACTTAGAATTTTACTTAATTCAGTTAAACTTTTCCCTGGAATTACAACGTTTGCCTCTTCAGTTGGTAAATGTTCTAATGTTACTTTACGACGTGCAAGTCGATGACTATCTGTCGCTACACATACTAAACCATCTTCTTTGATTTGCCACTTTACACCTGTCAACACTGGGCGACTTTCACTTGTCGAAACAGCAAAAACAGTTTCTCGAATAACAGACTTTAATAGATCTGCAGGTAGAGTAATTTGGCGGTCTGGTGAAATTTCAGGAAGCATAGGATATTCAGCTGCATCAAGACCAATTAAATGGAAATCGGATTTACCAGAGCGAATTCTTGTTTGAAAATGATCAGCTACTTCAATTTCAACATCATTTGTAGGTAATTTACGGACAATTTCATTAAACATTTTTGCTTGTAATACGATTGATCCGGGTTCTGTTACATGAATTAGTTGTTCGCCATTTTCTTCTACAGGAATAGAAGTTTGAATGGTAATATCCGCGTCACTACCTGTTAAAGTCATACCATCTGTTGATACATCAATTTTAATCCCTGTCAAAATAGGAATTGTTGTTTTGGAACTTACTGCTTTCATGACATCATTTAATCCATCAAGTAAACGATCTCTCATGATATCAAATTTCATTGTTACTACCTCACTTATAGATTATTTATTTTTATTTAAAAGATTAATAGATATAGTAATAGGGCCTGTGGATTTGTGGATAAGCCATTCAATCCAAATAAAATCAGTCTATCCACATGTAGATAGACTGTGTATAAGTTTGTTGTTAACTTTCTTGTTATCCACAGCGAAAATTATTTACCTAACATACTTTTAATCTGTTTAATGTCTTGTTGGAGACCTTGATCATCCTTTAAAAGTGATGTTATTTTCTCATGTGCATGAATGACAGTGGTATGGTCTCGACCACCAAATTCATCACCTATCTTAGGTAGTGAACAGTCAGTCATTTCACGCGATAAATACATAGCTACTTGTCTTGGAAATGCAATTGATTTTGTACGCTTTTTAGCTGTAAAATCTTCCAACTTGATATGGTAATGTTCTCCAACGGCTTTTTGAATATCTAAAATAGTTAATGTCCGAGGCGTAGCATTAGGAATAATATTTTTTAATGCTTGTGCAGCTAGCTCAGCCGTTATATCTTCATTGACAAGTGAAGAATAGGCCACAACTCGAATTAGTGCCCCTTCTAACTCTCGAATATTAGAGTCGATTTGATTTGCAATATAGAGCATTACTTCATTTGGGATATCTAAGTTATCAGCTTTGGCTTTTTTACGCAAAATTGCAATTCGTGTTTCCAAATCTGGTGGTGCAATATCTGTAATGAGTCCCCATTCAAAGCGTGAACGTAACCGATCTTCTAATGTTGGAATCTCTTTAGGAGGTCGATCACTTGAGATGACAATTTGTTTTGATTCTTCATGCAAAGTGTTAAAAGTATGGAAAAATTCTTCCTGAGTTGATTCTTTTCCAGCTAAAAATTGAATATCATCTATTAGAAGTACATCTACATTACGATATCTGTTGCGAAATTCTTCTGCTCTGTTATCACGAATTGAATTAATGAACTCATTCGTAAATTTTTCGGATGATAGATAAACTACTTTTGCTTTTGGATTATGTTCTAATACATAGTGGCCAATTGCATGCATTAAGTGAGTTTTACCAAGACCTACTCCTCCATAGATAAATAGAGGATTGTATGCTTTAGCTGGAGCTTCTGCTACAGCTAAAGAAGCTGCATGTGCAAATCGGTTGCCTGCACCAATTACAAATGTGTCAAATGTGTTTTTTAAATTTAGCATTCCTGAAGAAGTTTCAGGTTGATCAGTATGTTTTTCTGGGATGCCAGGTGATGGAATATCAAAATTCTCTAAGTTTGGATCCTGTTGAACAACGAAACGAATGTGCAAATCTTTTCCTGTCAATTCAGCCAGAATAGCAGCAATTAAATGTACATAATGATTTTCAAGCCATTCGCGCCCAAAGGAATTAGGTGCTGCAATTGTAACAGTGTCGCCATTGTAAGCTAACAATTTCGTTGATTTCAACCAAGTTTCAAAGCTTGGTTTGGAGATCTTTTGCTTTGCTTCTGAGAGAACTTTGTCCCATAACTCTTCAATATGTTCCAAGCTCTTTCTCCTTTTCTAAAAAACTATTCTATAAAAGTTTTACAAGTGGTTGTGGTTGAATGAAAAATTATATCAAAATCAGATTATGTTGTAACTGATAATCACAGTAAACACATTCTGTGGATAAACCTTATTCTATAGTAGTGGATAAAATTATCCACAAGTTATTAACAATTGTGGATAAGATAATGTATGAAAAGATTTATTTACAGAATAAAACACAATAATTGTATCAGGAAAAGTATTGAATGACAAGAGTTTTAAGAAGTTATCCACATAATGAATAATTATGCACTGTTTAGTTATCCACAGTATCTTGACTTGTGTAAAAGTTGTCAGTAAGTGTTGTGGATAAATTTCGAAGGGGAGAATGATGTTCACAGAGGAATTTATGTATATTAAAATGAACTGTGGATAACCTTAACATAGAATTAAAATAAAAACATTAAAGAATTTGAAGAGCAATTTTCCACACATAGTTGACAAAATGGAGTGAAAATAGCTATAATATGCAAGACTGTCTGTAGTATTTAGATAATAGACTTTCATCAGGAGGTGTCATATAAATGAAACGCACATACCAACCAAAAAAACGTAAGCATAGTAAAGTACATGGCTTCCGTGCACGTATGGCTTCTAAAAATGGTCGCAAAGTGATCGCAGCTCGTCGTCGTAAAGGAAGAAAAGTATTATCAGCATAAGTCCACTGAATTTCCTCAGTGGTCTTTTTTTCTTTTATATATGAGGGAGAAGAGAAAAAAAGAATAAGCAGGTGCAAAAATGAAAAAACGCCGCAGAATCAAAAAGAATGAAGACTTTCAAAAAGTGTTTAAAAAAGGTAAGTCTTTTGCAAATCGTCAATTTGTCGTCTATTGTCTTGAAAAAGAAGGGCAAGAGGAATTCAGAATTGGATTATCGGTAAGTAAAAAAATTGCAAAGGCAGTCACAAGAAATCAAATTAAACGTTATGTCCGACAAAGCTTTTTAGAATTAAATGAGGAGCTTTTACAAAACATGGACTACGTCATTATCGCCCGTAATCCGGCGGCCACCATAGATTTTCATGAAACAAAGAAAAGTCTAGAACATGTTTTAAAAATTGCAAAAGTTTTAAGAAGAAGTAGTAGAGACAACAAGAAATCCCATGATAGAATAATGAAAAAATAATAAAGTATTTTGCAGGGGGTTTCGTTGAATATTGTTCTCAACTTATTGAATCTTGTTGTGTGCATTGAACAAAACAACAGAACCTGCGAAGACAGGAGGGGCCCAAAGTGAAACAGATTACGCAACTAGGCGCAACTGTAGAGGAAGCAATCTTGCTAGCCTTGCATGAGCTTAACCTTACTCGAGAACAAGTAGATGTTGAAGTTATTCAAGAAGCAAAAAGAGGTTTTTTAGGTTTTGGATCACGAAAAGCACAAGTTCGTGTAACAGAAAAAAACGTAGAAAAATCAAATATCGCACAAGAAATCATTGAAAAAAATGATGAGAAAATTCAAACGACCATCGAGCAACAACATAGTGAATCTAATACTAGGATAAGCTCTATAGCTACATTAGAGGAATCATCCAAAAATGTTCAACTAGAAAATTCAATTGTTGCTAAAGAAGTAAAGGAAAATGACCCAGTCGATTATTCAGAAGTAATTGAACAGACTAAAATATATCTGGAAAATATTTCAACACAACTTGGTATCCAAGATCTTGATATTAATGTTGAACAAAAGGGAAAAACAATCATTTTTAAATTATCAAGTGAAAAAGCGGCACTCCTTATAGGGAAACGAGGCCAAACATTAAATGCCCTTCAACAATTAACACAATTAGTTGCTCATCAATATATCAAACGCTTCGTTATGGTTAAACTTGATGTTGAAAATTATCGTGAAAGACGGCAACGGTCATTGGAAATTTTGGCAAGTCGAATGGCAGATAGGGCTGTTCATACCGGACGTAAAGTTGAACTTGAGCCAATGCCAGCAAATGAACGTAAAATAATTCACCATATATTAGCTGATAGAGTGGATGTTGAAACTTACTCAGAGGGTGAAGACTTAAAACGCCACTTAGTTATTGAACCAATTCGATAACTAAATAAATATTAAAAGTTACAAGGATTGTGAAAGAGTCCTTCTCAAAAGTTGAGAAGGGCTCATTTTTTTGCTTTATGGTATTATTGTAAGTTAGAGAGTTAGAGGGCATTGGATTATCCACATGTGGATAATTTTTAACATAGGAGGTAGTATTTATGGAGTTCGATACAATCGCAGCGATATCCACACCAATGGGAGAAGGAGCGATTGCAATTGTTCGTTTAAGTGGTGATCGAGCAATTGAAATCGCGGATCGTATTTTTCATTCACCAAGTGGCAAAAAGTTATCCACACAACCTTCACATACCATCCATTATGGTCATTTGAAAGAGGTTGAAACAGGTGAAGTAGTAGAAGAAGTCATGTTATCGATGATGAAGGGACCTAAAACTTTTACGCGTGAAGATGTAGTAGAAATAAATTGTCATGGTGGGCTTGTTTCTGTTAATCGTGTTCTTCAGCTTGTACTTCGTAACGGCGCACGATTGGCTGAACCAGGTGAATTTACAAAACGGGCATTTTTAAATGGACGTATTGACTTATCACAAGCTGAAGCTGTAATGGATTTGATACGAGCTAAAACAGATAAAGCAATGAATTTAGCACTTGGCCAAATGAATGGTAAATTATCGCGATTAATCTATCAATTACGTCAGGCACTAATTGAAGTTCTAGCACAAGTAGAGGTAAATATTGATTATCCAGAATATGATGATGTAGAAGAAATGACTATTCCGTTGATGTTAGAAAAATCAACATGGGTAAAACAAGAGATTGAAAAACTCTTACAGACATCTTCACAAGGCAAGATTTTACGTGAAGGTTTATCAACAGTTATTTTGGGGCGACCAAATGTAGGGAAATCCTCATTACTAAATAGCTTAGTTCAAGAAAATAAAGCAATTGTCACTGATGTAGCTGGTACAACGCGTGATATTATAGAAGAATACGTCAATGTACGTGGTGTACCTCTTCGATTAGTTGATACCGCAGGAATTCGTGAAACAGAAGATATCGTAGAACGAATTGGTGTTGAACGATCCCGCCAAGTCTTAAAAGAGGCAGATTTAATCCTACTTGTTGTAAACTATAATGATGAGTTATCAGAAGAAGACGAGCGATTATTTGAAACGATTCATAATATGGATTATATCGTAGTTGTTAATAAAACGGATTTGCCTAAAAAAATTGATTTAAACCGAGTAAAAGAGCTTGCAGGTAATCATAAATTAGTAACAACTTCTTTATTACAAGAAGAAGGTGTTAAAGAGCTTGAAGAAGCAATTGCAGCATTATTCTTTGAAGGTTCCGTTGAAGCCGGCGATTTAACCTATGTTTCCAACGCACGCCATATTGCATTATTGCATCAAGCCCTTGATCGCATTAATGATGCAATTGAAGCAGCAGGAGCAGGAGTACCAGTAGATATGATTCAAATTGATGTCACACGGACATGGGAAATTCTAGGTGAAATCGTTGGCGATACAGTACAAGATAGTCTAATCAACCAACTATTCTCCCAATTCTGTTTGGGTAAATAATATATGGAAAACTACATTTAACGAAGTTCTTAACTTTCGGTAAATATTAGTTGACCAATGGTTTGTCTACGGGTAGATAGTTCATTTACTTACTCTGTTAAGATTAAGAAATGGAATTTCTTACCGTTATCAAGATATAAATTCTAACTATAGAAAGGAAGTAACGAGCATGCCAACAAAATATGAAGCAGGCACGTTCGATGTTGTTGTCATTGGAGCAGGTCATGCAGGTGTAGAAGCAGCTTATGCCTCAGCTCGTATGGGTGCGAAAACATTAGTATTAACAATAAACTTAGATATGATTGCCTTTATGCCATGTAATCCATCAGTTGGAGGACCTGCAAAAGGAATTGTTGTACGAGAAATTGATGCAATGGGCGGTGCGATGGGGAAAGTCATCGATAAAACACATATCCAAATGCGTATGTTAAACACCGGTAAAGGACCAGCTGTACGTGCATTACGTGCACAAGCAGATAAAGTCATGTATCAACGTGAAATGAAAAAATTATTAGAAGATCAAGAAAATCTTACAATTCATCAAGCAATGGTAGATGAACTAATTGTTGAAGATGGACAAGTAAAAGGTGTTATTACACAAGTAGGTGCTATTTACCGCGCAAACACTGTTGTTATCACAACTGGAACATTCTTACGTGGTGAAATTATTATTGGAGATTTAAAATATTCAAGTGGTCCTAATAATCAACAACCATCCATCAAACTTGCCGATAACTTACGTGAACTTGGATTTGATATGGTTCGTTTTAAAACAGGTACACCACCACGCGTGAATAGTAAAACAATTGATTACAGCAAAACTGAAATTCAACCTGGGGACCCAGAGCCTCTTGCATTCAGTTATGAAACAACGGAATTTATCACAGATCAGATTCCGTGCTGGTTAACATATACAAGTCTAGAAACACACAAAATAATTAATGAAAACCTTGATAAATCACCAATGTTCACAGGTGTTATTACTGGTACTGGTCCTCGTTATTGCCCATCAATCGAAACAAAAATTGTACGCTTTAATGACAAACCACGTCACCAATTATTCTTAGAGCCAGAAGGACGTAATACGCAAGAAGTATATGTACAAGGTTTATCAACTAGCCTTCCAGAACATATCCAACGTCAAATGCTTGAAACTATTCCAGGACTAGAAAAAGCTGAAATGATGCGTGCTGGATATGCCATTGAATATGACGCGATTGTTCCAACTCAATTATGGCCTACCCTTGAAACCAAACGTATACAAAATCTCTATACAGCAGGTCAAATAAATGGTACTTCTGGTTATGAGGAAGCAGCAGGTCAAGGTTTAATGGCTGGTATAAACGCTGCTGCAAAAGCACTTGGTAAAGAAGAAATGATTCTTGGTCGTGCAGATGCTTACATTGGTGTATTAATTGATGATTTAGTTACAAAAGGTACAAATGAACCTTATCGATTATTAACATCTCGTGCAGAATATCGTTTATTACTACGTCATGATAACGCAGATATGCGTTTGACAGAACGTGCTTTCAAAGCGGGCTTAATTTCAAAAGAACGATATGATCGATTCCTTGTAAAAAAAGCTCAAGTGGAGGAAGAAATTGCTCGATTGTATGGTATCATCCTAAAACCAAACGAAGAAACACAAGCATCAATTCAAGCGGTAGGCAGTAGTCCATTAAAAGATGGTATTCGTGGAACAGATTTATTGAAACGCCCAGAAATAAACTATGAATTAGTATCTTCACTAACTCCATCATCCATTGAATTGAATGCTGAAGTGAAAGAACAAGTTGAAATTCAAGTGAAATATGAAGGGTATATTGAAAAGGCTCTTCAACAAGTTGAAAAACTTAAAAAAATGGAAGATAAGAAAATACCAGAGAATATTGATTATGATGCAATCTCAGGTATTGCAACAGAAGCAAAAGAAAAGTTAAAAGAAGTTCGCCCATTATCAGTAGCTCAAGCTTCACGTATTTCGGGCGTAAACCCTGCTGACATTTCAATCTTACTAGTGTATATTGAACATGGTAGAATAGCGAAAATATAACTAATTTAGATTTAAAATTTTGTAATCATGACGAAGAATAAGTATAAAATAAACATCTAATTCGACGTCATGATAGTACATGATCCAGAGACTATAGCTGGATAAGATACGAAGCGAAACGGAACATATCCGTTAATTTATAAAGTATTAGTAGCACTAATGGAAGGGGAATATCATGAACGAGGAACAGTTTGTGCAAGCTTTAAAACAACAAGGAATTGAGTTATCAGAGGAACAAATTCAACAATTCCATATTTATTTTGAAACGCTGGTAGAATGGAATGAAAAGATGAATTTGACAGCTATCACTGATCAGCCATCTGTTTATTTAAAGCATTTTTATGATTCTATTAGTGCTGCTTTTTATATTGACTTTCATAATGTGCAGTCATTATGTGATGTAGGAGCAGGTGCAGGGTTTCCAAGCATCCCTATTAAAATCTGCTTTCCACATTTAAAAGTTACTATTGTAGATTCATTAAATAAACGAATTCAGTTTTTAAATCATTTAAGTGATGTATTACATTTAGAACATATGCACTTTGTTCATTCTCGTGCAGAGGACTTTGGACAAATTACAACATATCGTGAACAATTTGATATGGTTACAGCACGTGCTGTTGCGAGATTATCGGTATTATCTGAGCTTTGTATTCCACTAGTAAAATCAGGTGGGCAATTTGTTGCAATGAAAGCAGCAAGCGGCGAAGAAGAATTAAAAGATGCTCAAAAGGCCATTTCAATTCTTGGCACAAAGTTATTCGAGAAGTTTGAATTCTCACTACCAATAGAAAATAGTGAACGTACTATCTATGTCTTTGAAAAAATAAAAAATACACCAAAGAAATATCCTCGTAAGCCAGGTGTACCAAATAAATCACCAATTCACTAGTATATGTTTCACATGGAACAGAAAAAAGGAATCTACCGTTTTTTATCGAAAGTAACTATAATGATAAATGGACATACTTACTTTTTGTATAATGTTAGTAAATATATATAGATAGATAGTCATCTCCACAAACTAATAAAATTACTTGGATAACTAATTGTGGAGGGGAATATCAATAAAGGTGGTGCCAAGGGATGAAAAGTACTTTTTCACGTTTTTTTGGAAGTGGTGAGAAAGTAGAAAACGCCTCAAAAAATGAAGTGGATAATACGGAATCGGTTGTGAAGCTTGCTATAGAGAAAATTAGCCCAAACCGCTATCAACCACGAACAATTTTTGATGATTCAAAGATTGAAGAATTAGCGCGTACTATACATACGCATGGCGTAATTCAACCAATTGTCGTACGTAAATTAGAGAATGACCGTTATGAAATCATTGCAGGAGAGCGTCGATATCGTGCGATGAAATCACTAAATTGGACAGAAGTACCTGCAATTATTCGAGATATGAATGACAAGGAAACTGCTTCGGTTGCTCTAATTGAAAACTTACAGCGTGAAGAACTTACATCAATTGAAGAAGCACAAGCATATCAAAAACTTTTAGAATTACATGAATTAACACAAGAGGCTCTTGCTCAACGATTGGGTAAAGGACAATCAACAATTGCCAACAAATTGCGGTTATTAAAATTACCAGAAACAATTCAGAAAGCAATTTTGAAAAGGGAAATATCCGAACGCCATGCCCGTGCACTAGTGCCAGTTAAAGATGAAGGTTTACAAATGCAGTTACTTCAAGAAACAATTGAGCACGACTATAACGTTAGACAATTAGAACAACGGATTAATGAAATATTAAATCCTGAAGAAAAACCTAAAAGGGCAAAATCTCGCCGAAAAGCAATCAGTAAGGATATTCGCATTGCACTTAATACAATTCGACAATCTTTAACAATGGTAAATAAAACGGGAATTCATGTAGAAACTGAAGAAGAAGAACACGATGAGTTCTATCAAATCACAGTAAAGATTCCTAAAAAGAAAGTATAGTGCTGCTTATTTATTAAAACTCTTATTCTAGTTTATTAGAATAAGAGTTTTTTATTTACATTTAGATTAGTAAATGGAGCCGAAAAAACATTTTTTTGATAGAATGTATGAAAAGGTATGTTATATATTTTGAAAAAAATGTTTTTGAAAGCAGGTGCACCATGGGAAGAACAATTGCTATTGCAAACCAAAAGGGCGGCGTTGGTAAGACCACAACATCTGTAAATTTAAGCGCGTGCCTTGCTACATTAGGAAAGAAAGTTCTACTGATTGATACGGATCCACAGGGAAACTCTACTAGTGGTGTAGGAATCAATAAAGGGGATGTAGAAAAATGTATTTACGATGTACTTATTGATGATGAACCGATTCAAAATGCTATTTGTAAGACTCAGATTGAAAACTTATATACTGTACCCGCAACAATTGCACTAGCAGGAGCAGAAATCGAGTTAGTGTCTACAATCTCCAGAGAAGTACGTTTGAAACATGCAATCGATGATATTAAGAAGGACTATGATTATATCATCATTGATTGTCCTCCATCTTTAGGATTGTTAACCATTAATTCGTTAACAGCCGCTGATGCAATTTTAATCCCAGTGCAATGTGAGTACTATGCTTTAGAGGGATTAAGCCAATTGTTATCAACTATAAGGCTGGTGCAGAAACATTTAAATAATCAACTCATTATTGATGGGGTATTGTTAACGATGTTAGATGCTCGTACAAATCTAGGGCTTCAAGTAATTGATGAAGTTAAAAAATACTTCCAAGACAAAGTCTATAAAACAATCGTGCCAAGAAACGTCCGTTTAAGTGAAGCACCAAGTCATGGTGAACCTATTATTATCTATGACCGTAAATCTCGAGGTGCAGAAGTATATTTAGAATTGGCTAGAGAGGTGATTAAAAATGGCTAAAGGATTAGGTAAAGGACTTGGTGCACTTTTTCAAGACCAAGCGCTTTTAGAAACTGATAAAGTAACACAAATTTCTATAAGAGATATTCGAGTAAATCCATATCAACCTCGTAAAGTATTTGATGAAGAAGCATTACAGGAGCTTGCACAATCTATTAAAGAACATGGGATTTTACAACCTATAACTTTACGTAAAAAAGATTCTAAATATGAAATTGTTGTTGGAGAAAGACGTTTTCGAGCAGCTAAATTGGCTAATTTAAAAGAGGTACCAGCTGTTATTCGTGAGTTGAATGATACTGAAATGATGGAGTTAGCCATTTTAGAAAATCTTCAACGTGAAGATTTAACACCTATTGAAGAAGCCGAGGCTTATCATAATTTAATGGAACATTTAAATATGACACAGGAAGAGTTATCTAAACGCCTTGGGAAAAGTCGCCCCCATATTGCAAATCATGTTCGCCTCTTAACATTACCGAAGGATATACAAAAGCTAGTAAACGAAGGAAAACTATCAATGGGGCATGGCCGAACATTATTAGGGTTGAAAAATAAAAAACAAATTCCTATTGTTGCTGATAAAGTTATAAAACAACAACTTAATGTTCGCCAGTTAGAAGACTTAGTACATTCATTAAATGATAAAGTTCCACGTGAAACAGAAAAAAAGGCTAATAGGGATATTTTTATTGCAGAAAAGGAATCACAATTACGGGATTATTTTGGAACGAATGTATTAATTAAAAAGACAAAGAATAAAGGGAAGATTGAAATTGAATTTTTCTCTGAAGATGATTTAGAACGAATACTTGAATTACTTGAGGATTGAGAGGATTTCCGTTGGTTTTATTAGGAACAATTATTAATGCATTACTAATTGCAGTAGGAGCAATTATTGGTAGGTTCTTGCAAGGAATCCCCGATAAGATGAAAGAAACAGTTATGCAAGTAATAGGACTAGCCGTAACTGTGCTTGGTATCCAAATGGGTATAACAAGTAAAAATTTTATAGTAGTGATTGTTAGCCTTGTAATAGGAACTATTATTGGCGAATGGATTGATCTAGATTTACAGTTAAATCGATTTGGAAAGTGGTTAGAACATAAAATTGGGAAAAAGGGCGATCAAGGCGATATCGCCCAGGGATTTATAACAAGCACTCTAATTTTTGTTATAGGTTCAATGGCTATTATTGGTGCACTAGATAGTGGTTTAAGGAATGACCACTCTGTATTAATCACAAAAGGGATCATTGATGGATTCACTGCAATATTTTTAGCGTCAACCTTGGGTATTGGTGTTCTACTTGGTGCTGTTTCTGTGTTTATATATCAAGGAACCATTGCCTTATTTGCAGGGCAAATAAGTAATATTGTGCCGGAAGTTTTACTTGATACATTTGTTCAACAAATGACTGCAACAGGTGGTGCCATGATTATCGCTATCGGCCTGAATATGATAGGGCTTACGAAAATACGAGTAGCTAATATGTTACCAGCCATTTTAGTGGTGGCGATTGTAGTTACGTTCATGCATATTTTTTAAGGAATGACGGTGCCAAGCTAGATAAATTGCACGAGCAATACGATTACTCATTTCGTATGTGATATTTAATCTTGTTGTTTGTAGAATAGTATGTTCCATAAAGCCACCAAAATTGACGATTCCTTTTATCGATACGTCTCCAATTGGTGGTAATTCTTTTTTTACGGCCTTTCCTGGTAAAAGAGGACCTGTTTGAAAAAGAATTTCACCAATACGTTTTTGTTCCCCGAGACAAGCATCAATTGCTACAACATATGGAGAAATGGTTTGTCCCAATAGAGATTCTACAGTTTCATTTAAATTTAATGCATGTAATGGTTGCTCTAAGGATCCAATTATCTTATAAGGGAATGAGATATAATTTGATAGTAAACTGCCGGTTAAAGGTCCTAAAGCATCACCTGTCGAACGATCAGAGCCTATACAACAAAATACAAGATTTTCATGTTGAAATGGTATATGCTCTAATAAGAAAGAGCTTAAACGCCAAATGGCACCTGAATCCTGATAATGTAATGCGTATGAGAATGACGAATTAGAAATAGGAAGTGTCATAGGAAGTCTCACTTTCTTCTTTTTCAGCAGTATACGTATGATTAAAATTTTTTATGCAAGAGGAGCAACAAAAGTGAAATTTGAGAGTATATATAATTGGAATTGGTTAATGAAGTATTTAACTAATGAAAAGCTATGGAACACTATAGGAATTGCAACAATGCAGATTATTGGCATCTGGCTTTTATCGATGGTTGTTGTTCGTATTGCAAAGATGGCAATTAAGAAGTTCTTTCATATTCGAATGACTGGACCAATTGCTTTGCAACCAGCTTCAGAACGTCGTCATTTAACGATTCTACGATTATTACAAAGTGTTATTTCCTACACAGTCTACTTTTCAGCAATCATTGCTATTTTATCTGTAATGGGTATTAAAGTCGCTGGTTTATTAGCAGGTGCTGGTATCGTCGGCTTAGCTGTTGGGTTTGGCGCACAAAGCTTGGTTAAGGATATAATTACTGGTTTCTTTATTATTTTCGAAGATCAATTTGGTGTAGGTGACTACATTAAAATTACTTCTACGGAAGGTACAGTTCTTGAAATTGGTTTACGTACAACGAAGATTAAAGGCGCATCTGGAGAAATTAATATTATTCCTAATGGTTCAATTACAGAAGTTGTTAACTATTCTATTAATAACTCAATCGCAATTGTAGATGTTAGTGTAGCTTATAGTTCTGATATTGCTAAAGCTGAAAAGTTAATAGAGCAATATTTAGAAACCTTACCGGCAAATCATGAGGAAATTGTCACGAAACCAACGTTACTTGGCGTTCAAAATGTTGTTGGTGCAGAGGTTACATTACGTATTTCTGTAGAAACACTACCAATGCAACATTTTGCTGTTTCACGAATGATTCGCCGTGATATTAAAGATATTTTTGACCGCAATGGTATTGAAATTCCTTATCCTAAGATGATGGTTTATGAACGTGATAATAACAGTCAAATAGTTGAAGAGGGTGAAGAATAATGGAACCAAAAAAATTCGGACTTGGCGATATTGTTCAAATGAAAAAACAACATCCATGTGGAACAAATGAGTGGAAAATTATCCGTATGGGTGCGGATATTCGCATTAAATGTGAAGGTTGCCAACATAGTGTAATGATTCCACGTAGAGAGTTTGAAAAAAAGATGAAGAAAGTACTTGTATTCGCAAATCCAACCGAAGAATAGAGGGAATAGACTTTTATTAGTCTAATCTCTATAATTAACAAGTTGAATAGTTTTACATTTGACCACTTTTAGCATATTTCTGGAAAGTTGACCATTGGTATTCTTAGAAAAGATATTTAAAGGATTTTCCATAAGCTAAGTTCTTGGATGAAGTGTGTTAAACAAGTAAGATTTGGATGAATACATCAAACTATTATTTATGAGCATTAATATTTTTGAAAGGTTGTGGATAACATGGCTTTAACAGCCGGTATCGTAGGTTTACCAAATGTCGGTAAGTCAACATTATTTAACGCAATTACAAAAGCAGGTGCACTTGCAGCGAACTATCCATTTGCAACAATTGATCCTAATGTTGGGATTGTAGAAGTTCCAGACGCACGTTTAGATAAATTAACTGAATTAGTAGAACCAAAGAAAACAGTTCCAACTGCATTTGAATTCACAGATATTGCTGGTATTGTAAAAGGTGCTAGTAAAGGTGAAGGTCTAGGTAACAAATTCTTAGCACATATTCGCGAAGTAGATGCAATTACTCAAGTTGTGCGTTGTTTTGAAGATGAAAATATTACGCATGTTGATGGTAAAGTAGATCCGATTAGCGATATTGAGGTTATTAACTTAGAATTAATTCTTGCTGACTTAGAATCAGTAGATAAACGCTATGCAAAAGTGGAAAAATTGGCTCGACAAAAAGATAAAGAGGCAATGATTGAAGCACCTATTCTTGAAAAGATTAAAGAAGCATTTGCCGAAGAAAAACCAGCTCGTTCTGTTGAATTATCTGATGATGAAAAGAAAGTAATTAAAGGATTAAACTTATTAACAATTAAACCAATGCTTTATGTAGCAAATGTATCAGAAGATGAAGTTGCTGATGCAGAAAACAACAAATACGTACAAGCTGTACGTGAATATGCAGCAGCTGAAGGGGCAGAAGTAATTGTTGTTTGCGCAAAAATTGAAGAGGAAATTGCTGAGTTAGATGATGAAGAAAAAGCAATGTTCTTAGAAGAACTTGGCATCCAAGAATCTGGTTTAGATCAATTAATCCGAGCTGCATACAGTCTACTTGGATTAGCTACTTATTTCACAGCAGGGGTACAAGAAGTAAGAGCATGGACATTCCGTAAAGGTATGAAAGCCCCACAATGTGCAGGAGTTATTCACTCTGATTTCGAGCGAGGTTTTATTCGTGCAGAAACAGTATCTTATGAAGATTTAATGGAATATGGATCAATGAACAGTGCGAAAGAAGCAGGGCGAGTTCGTCTAGAAGGTAAAGATTATGTCGTTCAAGATGGCGATATCATGTTATTCCGTTTTAATGTTTAATTTTCAACAATGTAAAGGAGGCAGTCCAATAGTGGGCTGCCTTTTTAGTCCTTATAAATATATAACTTAGGGAAATTAGGATCATCTTTGACCAAATATGCCTTTGGATATTTTCGAAGTTTAGCATACATGATAAAATCTCCAATTGCTCCTGCTATTAACCATGCTCCTAGTAAAATCAATAATTTACGATTTACTATAAAGCCAATTATTGTAGGGATTACGCCCGTTAACCAAAATGGGAGTAACAATGCTTTTTTCATGGCTTTATTTGATAATTTTTCAGAAGTTGTTGCATATGCAACGCCGAGTTTTAAATTGAGGCCATATTTTAGACTGCTAACTGGTGCTTTTCCAAAAATAACAAACCCTAATAAATGACAACACTCATGGAAGATAATCAGTAGGATATAGAGAAAAATAAATAATAGGCTATTGAAAAGCAACTCTTTTATCGTTATATGAAATGTTATATGCTGATGAATTAATATATTTATAAAAAGCAATATGATCATTAAAAAGATTGTCCAAAATAGATTTTGCAAAGCTACTTTTTGAGTATCTAATTCAATAATTTCAATTGGTTCTGACTCTTTTTCCATATAATCACCTCTTTTTAGGAATTTCTTAGATAGTTAGTGTATAACATGATGAACGGACGAACCTCCTCGTCTGTTGAAATATGGTCTCTTCTAGTGTTTTGTTAGCTTCGTCAAGGAGTCTAGTAGTAATACATAAATCATAAGTACTTAGTAAAGTTAGTTGCTTATTAATGTATATTATGATACAATTCGTTGATGTGAGTAGTAAAAATTACTAACTCCTTGCCAACTGTTTAACTTTTGGCCAAAGTCCATAAGGAGGTGCTTATAAAATGAGAGCATACGAATTAATGTATATTGTTCGTCCAAACATCGAAGAAGAAGCTAAAAAAGCTTTAGTTGAACGTTTCAACGAAATCTTAACTTCTAACGGTGCTGAAATCATCGAATCAAAAGAATGGGGCAAACGCCGCCTTGCTTACGAAATCGAAGACTTCCGCGAAGGTTTCTACCAAATCGTGAAAGTAAATGCTGATTCAAAAGCAATCGATGAATATACTCGTCTTGCAAATATCAACGAAGATATCATTCGTCATATTGCAGTTCGCGAAGAAGAAAAATAATTTAAATTTGAATTTTAACAAAATGCAGATAAAGGAGGTTGCATTCTGATGATTAACCGTGTCGTACTAGTTGGAAGATTAACTAAAGACCCTGAACTTCGCTACACACCAAGTGGCGTAGCAGTAGCTCGTTTTACACTAGCTGTCAATAGAACATTTTCTAACCAACAAGGTGAGAGACAAGCGGACTTTATTAATTGCGTTGTTTGGCGTAAACAAGCTGAAAACACGGCTAACTTCTTACGTAAAGGGAGTTTAGCAGGTGTTGAAGGACGTATCCAAACAGGTAGTTATGAAGGACAAGATGGTAAACGTGTTTACACAACTGAAGTTGTTGCAGATAGCGTACAGTTCTTAGAACCACGTGGAGCAGCAGGTGACCGTCCACAACAATTTGGTGGACAACCGTCATATAACAATGACCAATCATATGGTGCACCACAACAAGGTAACTATCAACAACCATCTTATCAACAGAATCAATCACCTAGTCAGCAAAATTATACGCGTGTAGATGAAGATCCATTTGCACCTGTTAGCAATGGTGGAGGGAAAGTCGACGTAACAGAAGACGATCTACCATTCTAAGCAAATGACTTATTGCACGTCATATATGAATTATTAAACGAGGAGGGAAACTACAAATGGCACCACGTAGAGGAGGCCGCAAACGCCGTAAAGTTTGCTATTTCACTGCTAATAACATCAAACACATCGATTATAAAGATGTTGATTTATTAAAAAAATTCATCTCTGAACGCGGAAAAATTCTTCCACGCCGTGTGACTGGTACAAGCGCAAAATACCAACGTAAACTTACATCAGCTATCAAAATGGCTCGTGTAATGGCTTTACTACCATTCACTGCAGATGATAAATAGTCATCTTTTAAAAAAGGACCAGCATAATGCTGGTCCTTTTTTTATAGGATCAACCAATTTCATAAGTTAAGCTTGAGATGAAGAACTTAGCACCTATCCAAAGTGTAGAATAATCGTATTTTTAACTTAGTAAAGTTTTGAGTCCGCTTGCGAAACCTTTTTTTCGAAAAGTTCAACTCATAATCATTTAATCCAATAGCAGTATGCTTTTTGTTCGATAACATGAAACATGGTACAATAATAAGATGAAATGATAGATTTTCTTTACGAAAAGGAAGGTTTTAAATGCCGGAAAATCAGACGCGAAGAATTACGCACGGCGCCATGATGGTTGCATTGTTTACAATAATATTAGCCATTTCATTATATGTACCTGTGGTAAGTATTGTAACAATCTGGTTTATCTCTTTACCAATAGCTTGGTATAGTGCAAAATACAGTCGTAGTTCTTCGGTATTCGTTGCAATCGTTAGTATCGTCGTATCACTTTTAATCGGAGGTCTTTTATCTCTACTATTCGCAATTCCGTTTACAATGGCTGGATTTGCTATAGGAGATGCAATACGGACAAAGAAAAGTAAACTATTTTTATTTATGTCGACAGCATTTACTGTTTTGATTTCCTTTACATTGATGTATTTGATTGCGCTTAAATTTTTTAATATGGATTTTCTGAAGAAAATAATAACCCGTATTCGTGAAAGTTATGAACAATCAAACGAAATAGTACAATCAATGTCAGGGCAAGTACCTATTTCACCTGAGAAATTAGACATTATATTAAATACAATACAAGTGCTAATGCCGACTATAGTAACGCTATTTGTTGTTAGTATGGCATTTATCATTATCTCAGCAAATTTACCGTTATTGCGCCGCTTTGGTTTAGAAGTTCCTAAGTTTTCCCCATTTAGAGATTTACAATTACCACGTGCAACATTGTGGTATTATCTTGTGGTATTATCACTGAGTTTATTTGTAAAACCTGATGCAGGAACTTTTATTTATATGGTTGTACTAAATTTATCTTCAATTTTAAGTATATTATTTTTGGTACAGGGTATTTCGTTGATTCATTTTTATATGTATCAACAAGGTTGGCCAAAGTGGACAGCAGTTGTTGGTACTATTTTAGCCTTTCCACTAAGCTCGTTCGTCACATTACTTGGCATTGCCGATTTAGGATTCAATATCCGAGGGCTTATTAGTGGCATGACAAGAAAATAGGAGTTGAGATTTATGGGTACTCTTTTTAGAAAACGACCAATACGATATCCTCTTTTAATCCTGTCATTGCTAGGAATAGCAGGCATTGTTATATGTGCGATGTGGAATATAGTAACAGGTATCGTATATGGTATTGTCCTTGTACTAGTATTGATATTAGCTTGGAAAGCTGAATCTGACACATATAAAGAGACTGAGAAGCATATAGAGATGCTTTCTTACCGATTAAAAAAGGTAGGAGAGGAAGCATTACTGGAAATGCCAATTGGTATCGTGTTGATTGATGAGCAGTTTTTAATTCAATGGACAAATCCCTACATGCTACGGATATTAGGAACCGATTCACTGATTGGTGAAGAAATTTTTTCTTTATCAGAAGATTTATATAATCTTATTAAACATGAAGAATCAAATGAGCTAAACATTACATTAAAAGATCGTAAATATCGGGCATTTTATAAACCAGAAGAGAAGTTACTTTACTTCTTTGATATTACAGAGCAAGTCGAGATTGAAGCACTTTACCATGATGACCGTACAGTAATTGCTATTCTCTTCGTCGATAACTATGATGAAATTACACAAGGAATGGACGACCAAACGCGTAGTCAGACTAATTCACTTGTAACATCACTTGTTAATAATTGGAGTTCAACAAACGGTATATACTTAAAACGTACCGATTCAGACCGGTTTATCGCTGTAATGAACGAATCCATTTTGCAAGAATTGGAAAAGAAAAGATTCTCAATACTTGATGATATTCGAGAAATTACAGCTCAGCAAAATCTATCATTAACATTAAGTATAGGGGTTGGAGCTGGTTCACAATCTTTGCTTGAGTTAGGAGAGCTTGCACAATCCAGTTTAGATCTAGTTCTTGGACGTGGTGGTGACCAAGTAGCAATTAAACAACCTAATGGTAAGGTGAAATTCTATGGTGGTAAAACGAATCCTGTCGAGAAACGTACAAGGGTACGAGCACGTGTTATTTCACATGCCTTACGAGATTTAATCCAGGATAGTGATCAAATCTTTGTAATGGGTCATAAAATGCCTGATATGGATGCTATAGGTGCTGCCATTGGTGTTCGCAAAATGGCAGATATGAATGGAATTGATGGCTACGTAGTTGTAGATTTCAATAATATTGATAATAGTATTAGTCGTTTAATGCAAGTGGTGAAAGAAAAATCTGATTTATTTAATCGCTTTATTACACCAGAAGCTGCATTAGATAAGATTACAGACAAATCATTACTAGTTATAGTAGATACGCATAAGCCAAGTATGACAATAGAAGCAAGGTTACTTAATAAGTCGGATAAAGTTGTAGTTATTGATCATCATCGTCGTGGAGAGGAATTTGTTAAAAATCCAATGCTTGTATATATGGAACCATATGCCTCTTCTACTGCTGAATTAGTAACCGAACTATTAGAATATCAACCAAAAAATGATAAAATAACAATGCTAGAAGCAACGGCTTTATTAGCAGGTATTATAGTTGATACAAAGAGCTTCACGTTACGGACAGGCGCAAGAACATTTGAAGCAGCATCTTATTTACGGACTAATGGGGCGGATACGGTACTTGTGCAACGCCTTTTGAAAGAGGATATTAATACGTATATTGAACGTTCTAAAATCGTCCAAACTGCTGAATTTGTTCATAATGGTATTGCTATTGCACGTGGTGATAACGATAAAATATATAACTCTGTATTAATTGCTCAAACTGCAGATATTTTACTGACAATGAAAGATATCTCAGCATCTTTCGTTGTAGCTCATCGTAATGATGGAACGGTTGGTATTAGTGCAAGATCATTAGGTGAGATAAATGTCCAACTGGTTATGGAGGAATTAGGTGGAGGAGGCCATTTAACAAATGCCGCCTGCCAATTAGAACTCCAAACGATTGATGAAGCAATTGAAAAGTTAAAAATCGCAATAGATGATGTATTAGAAGGGAGTACTGAATCATGAAAGTAATATTTTTGAAAGATGTTAAAGGGCAAGGTAAAAAAGGTGAAACGAAAGAGGTTTCAGATGGCTATGCTCGTAATGTATTATTAAAACAAAAAAGTGCAGTAGAAGCAACGGCTGCTGAATTAGCAAAGTTAAAGGCACAAAACAAACGTGCTGCTGCTGATGCTGAAAAAGAATTAGAAGATGCGAAAGCATTAAAAGAAACATTAGAAGGTTTAACTGTAGAGCTGAAGGCGAAACCAGGAAAAGATGGTCGTCTATTTGGTTCAATTACTTCTAAACAAATAGTAGAACAATTACAAAAAGATCATGATATTAAAATTGATAAACGTAAAATGGAACTAAAAGAAGCTATTCGTACATTGGGTGTTACAAAAGTACCTGTAAAGCTTCATCATGAAGTAACTGCTACATTGAAAGTACATGTTGCAGAACAAGCATAAGGAGAGACGCTTATGAACGATCCACAATTGGACCGCGTTCCGCCTCACAACCAAGAAGCTGAACAATCTGTCATAGGGGCTATATTCCTTGAACCACAAGCATTGATTACAGCTTCAGAAATACTAATTCCTGAAGACTTTTATCGTTCTGCACATCAGAAAATTTTCTCAACTATGTTGCGCTTAAGTGACCAAGGTAAGGCAATCGATATTGTAACAGTTACTGAAGAGTTGTCCACTCACAACGAATTAGAAGATGTAGGTGGTATATCTTATATTACTGAAATTGCGAATGCTGTACCAACAGCAGCTAACGTAGGATATTACGCTCAAATTGTTTCAGAAAAAGCTGTGCTACGTCGTTTAATTAGAGTTGCAACAAAAATAGTAGAAGATGGCTATACGCGGGAAGACGAAGTAGATGCATTATTATCTGAAGCAGAGCGTAGAGTCATGGAAGTGGCGAATCGAAAAAATGCCGGTGATTTTAAGCATGTAAAGGATGTTCTTGTTGAGACATATGCCAATGTTGAACATTTACAAAATCGCAAGGGGGATATTACTGGTATTCCGACAGGTTTCCGTGATCTGGATCGTTTAACTGCAGGTTTCCAGCGTGGTGACTTAATTATTGTGGCAGCTAGACCATCAGTTGGGAAAACAGCTTTTGCGTTGAATGTAGCACAAGCTGTTGGTACACAAACTACGGAAAATGTAGCGATTTTCTCGCTTGAAATGGGTGCTGAGCAACTCGTAATGCGTATGCTTTGTGCAGAAGGGAATATCGATGCACAAGTTTTACGTACAGGTGCTTTAAATTCTGAAGATTGGCGTAAACTAACGATGGCAACAGGAACATTGTCTCGAGCTGGAATTTACATTGATGATTCTGCAGGTGTTCGAGTAAGTGAAATTCGGGCAAAATGTCGTCGTTTAAAACAAGAACATGGTCTTGGCATGATATTAATTGACTACTTGCAACTTATTCAAGGTAGTGGATTGGCAGGGCAAAACAGACAACAAGAAGTGTCCGAAATATCACGTTCTCTAAAGGCATTAGCTCGTGAATTAGAAGTGCCTGTCATTGCGCTATCTCAATTATCTCGTGGTGTTGAACAGCGTCAAGATAAACGGCCAATGATGAGTGACCTTCGTGAGTCAGGAAGTATTGAGCAAGATGCAGATATTGTCGCATTCTTATACCGTGAAGATTATTATGATAAAGAAACTGAAGATGCTAATACCATTGAAATTATTGTGGCTAAGCAACGTAATGGCCCAACAGATACAGTAAAGTTAGCGTTTAAAAAAGAGTTCAATAAATTTGTTAGTGTTGACTGGAGTGCAGAGGCGCCAGCGGGTGGTTATTAACAATAAAACACGAACATTGATGTCTGACATATATCATACGTTCGTGTTTTTTAATGTTTTTTATTGACTATAGAAGTTTTCGTTGTTACAATAAGTCTGTTTGAATCAGGACACAATGGTAGTGTCTGACGGAGGTGCTGATCATGACATCAGTTGTAGTAGTAGGAACACAGTGGGGAGACGAAGGTAAAGGTAAAATTACTGACTTCTTATCTAAAAAGGCAGATGCAATCGCCCGCTATTCTGGTGGCGATAATGCAGGACATACAATTCAATTTGAAGGCGAAACATATAAATTACACTTAATCCCTTCAGGTATTTTTTATAAAGACAAAAGCTCAGTAATGGGTAATGGTATGGTGATCAATCCTAAATCACTTGTTGAAGAATTAAAAGGGTTACAAGAACGTGGCATCAATACAGATAACTTACGTATTTCAAATCGTGCACAAGTTATCCTTCCTTATCATGTATACCAAGATAAAGTGGACGAAGAATCTCGCGGTGATAAAAAAATTGGTACAACATGTAAAGGAATCGGACCTTGCTACACAGATAAAGTTCAACGTATTGGTATCCGTATTGCAGATCTTTTAGACAAAGAGGTATTTGAAGAAAAGTTACGCTCAAATCTAACTGTTAAAAACCGCTTATTCGAGAAATTCTATGAAGTAGAACCTTTAAAATTTGAAGACATCTTTGAAGAATATTATGGCTATGGACAAGAAATTGCTAAATACGTAACAGATACTTCTAAAGTATTAAATGATGTTTTAGATGAAGGTGGTAAAGTATTATTTGAAGGCGCCCAAGGTATATTACTTGATGTTGACCATGGTACTTACCCATATGTTACTTCATCTAACCCAGTAGCTGGTGGTGTAGCAACTGGTGCTGGTGTAGGACCTTCTCAAGTTACCCGCGTAATTGGTGTAAGTAAAGCTTATACTTCACGTGTTGGTGATGGTCCATTCCCAACTGAATTATTTGATGAAGTAGGTCATCAAATTCGTGAAGTTGGCCGTGAATATGGTACAACTACTGGCCGTCCTCGTCGTGTTGGTTGGTTTGACTCAGTTGTTGTACGTCATTCTCGCCGTGTATCAGGTATTACAGATTTAGCTCTAAACTCAATTGACGTATTAACAGGTCTTGATACTGTTAAAATCTGTACTGCATATGATTACAATGGCGAAATCATTACTGAATATCCTGCAAACCTTCACATTATTGAAGGCTGTAAACCAATTTATGAAGAACTTCCTGGTTGGACAGAAGATATTACAGGATGCAAAACACTTGATGAATTACCAGAAAATGCACGTAACTACGTAAAACGCGTTAGTGAATTAACAGGTATCCGTATTGCAACATTCTCAGTAGGTCCAGACCGCGAACAAACAAATGTATTAGTAGATGTTTGGGAACAAGCTTAATCAAAACTTATTTTGAAGGGCAGTTAGCAGAAGCTAGCTGCTCTTTTATATGTATTAATGTATAATAAAGGATAAAATGGGTAAATGGGGGGGTAAATGTGAAGCGAAAAGTATTCTATAGTGTACTTACTGTCATTATTGCGAGCTTTTTTCTTAATAATTGGTATGCAAATAACAAGAAGATGGGGCTACCAATTGTAATACCATCTTATATTTCAACTTTAGCCGATGATAGTATGGAAATTACATTGTACTATGTGAAAGATCGTCATGATAAACGTACCCTTCAGAAGATAACATTTGGAGATACTGATACAGCAGTTGAAGGAGATACCAGTCATTTTTTTGAAGAAAATACATCGAAATTACATACCATTGATACTTTTAACTATCAAACACTAAATAGAGCAAGTTTTCATATATCGGCAGGTGAAATAGCGGATATTTATAAAAAGGACATATTAGCAAAGGATATTCAAGTTATATTATCTGATGGTACAAAGATACCGGCTAATATAAAACATTTTGAAATTTTAAAGACAAAAAAGGAAGAAAAGCTATCATTTATATCATCTGGAGGTTCTTCTGATGGAACAGGATATACAAAGTTTAAGGCAAAACAGAATATGAATCTTACACTAATCAATATGCCCAAAGAGTTAAAGAAGTATTATGACGTGCAAGTGATGAAGTCCAATCAAAGAGTAGATCTACCGATCAAGTTGAACAAAGGGGAAACATTAAGTATTAATACAAAAATAAAAGGAAATATACCCTTTAGTTATGATGCCATTATCCCTTTACTATCAGATAAAGATAGGGTTGGATTTATCTCTCTACTAAATAATTCAACTATTTCAGAGAAGGATATAGAAAATTTGGTGAAGGAGTATGGTCGATGAATAAAGGATTTCACTATTTATTTATCGGTTTTTTGTTGATTCTTGTGGACCTGCGTTTCATTATTGATGTTTTACCAGATGCTTTGGGCTATTTTTTTATAAGTAAGGGAATTACTAAAACTGCACAATCACATAAACATTATGGTAAATTATACTTTGCAACATGCATTTTAATAATAGTAGCAATACCATTTGATTTATATATTAACATTACCAGTAATCTTCTGAATTACTTAATGTTTACTTTTCGCGTGATTTGGGTTGTATATTTGTATTATTTATTATCGATCCTTTATTCACATTTAGTAAAAGAAGATTATCTGTACTTAGCAGCATCATTAAAAAGTTTATCAAATAAAGTACCAATTATTTTACTAATATCGTTATTTATTTCATTATTTCTTATGAATATTCCACAAAATTGGGCTCGAATTTTGGGTATTTTTATTGCTGTTGTGGAAGCTACTACTAGCGTATGGATGATTGTTGAATTTTATAGATTAAGTAAAACAAATGAAAGGGAACAGGTAATTTCTAAATAACAGAAATTACCTGTTTTTTTAATGAATGTCCTTCTTTTTAAATCGTCCGCCCCTTACTTCAGCAATATTGCCAATTGCTAAGAAAGCATTGGCGTCTAGCTCTCCTACGATAGTGGTTAACTTCGATTCTTCTAAACGTGTAATGACTGTAAAAATAACCTTTTTTGAATCACCCGTATAGGCACCTTCCCCAGTTAAATACGTAACCCCACGTCCTAAACGATCAATAATAGCTCTTCCAATCTCATTGTATTCGTCGCTAATAATATAAACTGCTTTGGATTCGTCTAAACCTTGAATGACGATATCAATCATTTTATAAGCAATAAAATAGGCTAACCCTGAATACATTGCTTGTTCCCAAGTAAAGATGAAACCCGCGATTGTGAAAATAATGAGGTTAAAAAACATGATTATTTCACCAACAGAAAATGGCAATTTCTTGTTAAATAAAATTGCTAATATTTCTGTGCCATCAAGTGAACCACCATATCGAATAACAAGTCCTATACCTATACCCAAAACGATACCTCCAAATACAGTAGATAATAATAAGTCATTAGTAAACGGTTCAAATTGATGTAAAACAATAGTGAAAGTTGATAAGGTGGTAATGCCAAGAGCAGTTGATAAGGCAAAAGTTTTTCCAATTTGCTTATAACCGAGGAAAATAAACGGAATGTTTAAGAGGAAAATAAATATCCCAAGGGGTAAATCAGTTAGATGAGAAATAATGATGGAAATTCCAACAATTCCACCGTCTAGAATTTTGTTTGGAACTAAAAATAGCTCAAGGCCAATAGCCATAATACAGGCACCAAGCATGACCATTACGATCCTCTGAAACAATTTCTTTTTGGATAGCTTATTCCGTACTTTATTTACTGTCATTGGTGCGGAAAGCATTGTTTCCGTATTGGACCTGTTCGAATCAATCATAGAATCTCCCCAATCTTCTTAAAGATTTGTTATATTTATATTTTATTTGAAAATTTAGGAATAAAGAAGTAAAAACGTATAGTTTCTTTTAAAATAAAACCATGTTAAAAAAATAGAAAATGTTTAAAAGGACTGTATGCATTTTCAAGGATTTATCGACTCTAGCGTTGTAACGAACAAAATTACGTTCCATCTGCGTATATTTTTTATGCATTATGAAATTGTTTCGATAAAATATGGACCTTTTTTACTGCTACAATAGGAAATCCTGCTGGTTGACTTTATGTTAAACTTAAATAGAATACTCTTTTTACTGTCGATTAATAGCGAATTATTGCCCAGGAAATACAAAACTAATGAAATAGTGAAAGATGCGAATAATAAGAAAGCATGGTAGAGTTAGTATATAGAAATGTAATCTAACAGTAATGAACAACCTAAACTGATTGTAAGAAAGGGGAAAAAACTGTGGATAAAACAATTTTAGTTGTAGATGACGAAAAACCGATTGCAGATATATTACAATTCAATTTAATTAAAGAAGGATATAAAGTTGTCTGTGCTTATGATGGAGACGAAGCATTAGAAAAAGTTGAGGAAATTAAGCCCGACTTGATTCTTTTAGATATTATGTTGCCAAAACGTGATGGCATGGAGGTTTGCCGTGAAGTACGTAAGAAATATGACTTACCAATCATTATGTTGACAGCAAAGGATTCAGAAATTGATAAAGTACTTGGTCTTGAGCTTGGCGCTGATGATTATGTAACAAAACCATTTAGTACACGTGAACTAATTGCACGTGTTAAAGCAAATATGCGTAGACACCAAACAGTTACTACTACTGAAGAAGTAGTTGAAGAAAATAATGATATCGTTATTGGTTCTCTCGTGATTCAACCTGATGCATATCTAGTACTGAAACGAGATGAAGCAATAGAATTAACGCACCGTGAATTTGAATTACTGCATTATTTAGCAAAACATATTGGCCAGGTAATGACACGTGAACATTTACTTCAAACTGTTTGGGGATACGATTATTTTGGAGATGTACGAACAGTAGATGTGACGATTCGTCGTTTACGTGAAAAAATTGAAGATAACCCAAGTCATCCAACATGGATTGTAACTCGTCGTGGTGTTGGATATTATTTAAGAAACCCTGAACAGGAGTAAAGAATAATGCAAAAGGTTCGTTTTTTAAAATCAGTACAGGTCAAACTTGTACTGATTTATGTGTTGCTCATATTAATTGCGATGCAAATTATTGGCCTATATTTTGCAAGGGGAATAGAACAAACATTAAAAAGGAATTTTGAGACGTCTATTACAGAGCGTCTAAAGCTAGTAAACTTTAGCGTGAAAGAGGAAATATTAAAAGAACGTACAGATAAAGACCCAACACTTGAACAGAGCTTGAAGAGCGTATTAACTGGATTATCATCAGAGGATATTAAAGAGATAAGGGTAATAGACCCAAGTAATCGTATTTTAGCATCATCTGATATGAGTAATCAGTCAATTATAGGACAACGTTCAATGAATACACTTGTAAGTCAATCATTAAGTACACAAACACGGTACGAAAAAATTGCCCTCGACGATAAGACAAGAAAAAGAATTTGGGTAGTAGCCACTCCTATTATGTCATCTAATGGTAAAGTAATAGGAACTGTTTATGTTAAATCTAATATTGAACGCATATTTGAACAGATGAACGAGATTAATCAAATATTAGCAGGTGGTACGGCATTAGCATTAGCGATTACGATTATTTTGGGCATCTTCATCGCAAGAACAATTACAAAACCTATTTCAGATATGCGTAGACAAGCACAGGCTATGGCCAAAGGGAATTTCTCTCGCAAAGTTAAAGTTTACGGTAATGATGAAATCGGACAATTAGCCATTGCATTTAATCATTTAACCAATAGGTTGCAGGAAGCCCAGTCAATTACTGAAGGTGAACGAAGAAAATTAGCTTCTGTTTTAACAAATATGACAGATGGTGTTATAGCAACAGACCGAAAAGGAAAGATTATTTTGATTAACGCGCCAGCTCAAAAACTATTAAATGGTGAGCAAAATGAACTAATGGGGCGACCTCTAATCTCAGTATTAGGCTTAGAAAATGAGCATACTTTTGAGGATTTAATTCATATGAAAGATTCCATTAATCTAGATTTCAGTTCACCTGAACGACCTTATATTTGGCGTGCTAACTTTTCAGTTATTCAAAAGGAAACCGGTTTTGTTAATGGATTAATTACAGTATTACATGATATTACGGAACAAGAAAAAATTGAAATGGAACGTCGCGAATTTGTATCCAATGTTTCTCATGAATTGCGCACCCCTCTTACAACAATGCGTAGTTATTTGGAGGCATTGGCTGATGGCGCATGGCAAAACAAAGATCTGGCTCCACAATTTTTGAATGTAACACAGACTGAAACTGAACGTATGATTCGTCTTGTAAATGACTTATTACAACTTTCTCGCATGGACAGTAGAGAATATGAAATTAATGCTGATATAGTTGATTTCAACAAATTCTTCAATCGCATTATTGACCGCTTTGAAATGTCGAAGTCAAAAAATGTTGAATTCAAGCGATTACTTCCATCAGCGCCATGCTATGTTGAAATTGATACAGATAAGATTACTCAAGTAATTGATAACATTATATCTAACGCTTTAAAATATTCACCGGATGGCGGTAATATTCGTTTTGGTATGACCACAAATGATGGCATTTTAACAGTAATGATTTCTGATGATGGTATGGGTATACCGAAGGAAAATGTGGAACGTATTTTTGATCGTTTCTATCGTGTAGATAGAGCAAGAGCACGCTCAATGGGTGGCACAGGATTAGGGTTAGCCATTTCTCGGGAAATGATTTTAGCACATAACGGTAAGATTTGGGCAGAAAGTGAAGAAGGAGTAGGCACAACAATTTTCTTTACATTACCTTATGAAGAAGAAGAGGCAGGTGAGTGGGATTGAAATATATCGAGCAGATAAAATCAGTCATACTCTTTGTCTTAGTGTTATCAAGTATTACATTGACATTTTCCATTTGGACATATAAACCGCATTATGCCACGATAGAGAAAACAAAGTCGGTTCCTATTTCGGTAGAAAAGAAAAAACAACTAATAGAGGTTATAAAGCCCTATCGAATGGTATTCCATGAGGCCGGTATATGGCGCGGAACAGATCAATCTGAAGAAATGGACAGCATTCTACAACAGATGCAAAATTGGCAAGTAACCAATCTTCAACTCATTAGAACAAATGCTAATAGCGCAACTGTGGATGGACTAATAGAGGGTGACAATCGCTTTACACTACTTTTCCCAGACGTCATACCTTATCGGATTTTCCAAGGATTATTGTCATCAACTGAGGATAAAATAGTAAACATGTCATTTAATCAAATGATTGTTAGTTGGAATCAACTGTCAAATACAGAAGAGTTAACCGTATTTTTTGTGAATACCAAGAAAAATCAATTATTTAAAGCAAAAATACATGTTAATAGTGCTGTGATATTTAAAAAGCAAATTATTGAGTACTCCCATAGTTTAGAAAAATATGCTGCATTTAAGCGTGATAACAATAGTGCACTTTATTTGCCGGCAAGGGAAACGAAAATGATGCAGTATACGTATTTGATTTCTACTTCATCTATTGATCGATTTAAGAACGCGTTATTTTTAAAACCGAAAATTGTAAAAAATAGTGTAGATGATTCAAATTCAGAGGAAAACTATACTGATGGTGTATCTATGCTAACAGTTAACAGCAATGAGAGAGTATTGAATTTTGTTAATACGACAGAATCAGATAACCCTGTTACATTGGAAGACACAAAGCTGATTTTAAATACATTTGATTTTATCAATGAACACGGTGGATGGACCGGTGATTTTCGATATGATTCATTAGATAACCAGAATAATCATAATAAGGTTGTGTATCAATTATATACACAAGATTACCCTGTATATACAGATTCTCTTGTGACTTCTACGCAAATTGAAACTGTATGGGGAGACAATCAAATTGCTCGATATATAAGACCCTATTATAAGCTAGTATCTGTTCCAGAAAATCATAGTTTAACGATTATGGGTGGACAAGATGTAGTAAATCATTTGGAAGAGTCTAATAAAGTAGATTTCAATAATATTAAAGAAATCCGACCAGGGTATTATTTAACGAAAAATGATCGACCAAATGTATTCGTACTTAAACCATCATGGTTCTATTTAATAAATGGCCAATGGATGCCCTTATCACCTACCACAGTAGGAGGTGGTCAAGTTGGATTGGAATAAAACAAAAACAATTTTCATCATTGTCTTCTCTATATTAAATGTTTTCCTTTATTCAATGTATGTAAACAAATACAACGAGGATAAAAAAGTAGAACTTATTGGTGAAGCTGATATTTCAACGCGTCTTAAGGATGAACATATTACAGTGAAAGATCAAGTTGAAGAGAGTCAAAATGTGTCCTATATCTCAGGAAAGATTAAGCAATTTACGCAGGATGAATTATCCCATTTACCAAATCAACATATCCAAATTCATAATAACGGTACAGAGTTATTTGCGAAAATTATTAGCCCAACTCCGTTGACGAAAATTACAGATGAGAGTTTAACAGACTTTGTAGAGCACAATGTATATAAGGGTGATTCCTATAAGCTATGGAAAATCAATGAAGAAGAAAAAGAAGCTGTTTTCTTTCAAAGTTCTGACAACCGTATGATTTACTATAATCAAAATGCAGAAATTAAAATTCATTGGAATAATGACTTAGAAATTACTCGTTATGAACAAAAAATGTTTGATTCATTAAAAAGTTTTGGAGAAAAATATACACTTAATTCAACACAGAAAGCAGTTAGAGTAATTTTTGATAAAGGCTATTTAATGGCTAATTCAACAGTTACCAAAACACAGCTTGGTTATTCTACACTTGTACCACTAACAGAGACACAAGTATTATCACCTACATGGTATATCCACGTAGTATTTCCAAAAGACAAAAATGGAGATGAGAAGCAAGCAGATTACTTTGTGAATGCTGTAGATGGTACAATTGTTGATATCGAACAAAATGCAAAAGAATCAGAATTACAAAAGCAGTAAGGAGTCTTTATCATGCAGTTCAGTGTTTTAGCCAGTGGTAGTACGGGCAACTCTATATATGTAGAGAGTGGAGAACATTCTTTTATCGTTGATGCAGGATTGACAGGTAAAAAAATGGAGCAGCTATTTGAAAAAGTGAACCGTGATATTAAGAAATTAAGCGGTATTTTAGTAACTCATGAGCATTCTGACCATATTAAAGGTGTAGGAGTACTTGCTCGAAAATATAATATCCCCGTTTTTGCAAATGAAAAAACATGGCAAGCAATGGATGGATTAGTTGGTAATATTCCGATCGAACAAAGATTTCAATTTGATATGGAAACCATTCAAACATTCGGTTCTTTAGATATCGAATCATTTGCTGTTTCTCATGATGCCGTAGATCCAATGTTCTATTGTTTCCATGAGAACGGTCAAAAGCTTGTTGTCATTACTGATACAGGCTATGTAAGTGATCGTATGAAAGGTATTATTAAAGGTGCGGATTCATTTGTTTTCGAAAGTAATCATGATGTAGGGATGCTACAAATGGGACATTATCCTTGGTCTATTAAAAGACGAATTTTAAGTGATCTCGGACATGTTAGCAATGAAGATGCAGCAGTTGCAATGAGTGAGGTTGTTGAACAAAAACCAACTCGTATCTATCTTTCCCATTTGAGTAAGGATAATAATATGAAAGATTTAGCAAGAATGAGTGTTTCACAAACTTTACAGTCATGTGGTATTATGCCTGGTGAATTTGTAAACTTATACGATACAGATGCAAATGAGCCAACAGAATTAGTTACAGTATAAAAGTATTTGACCCCCATTTTCGGGGGTTTTTTTTATGCATAAATGGGGAAATTAAGATATGTACACAAAAGTTCTTTGCAATTTTGAACTGATTTTAAATTTATTTTCATCTGATTTTAATCTTTGCAGGTTAAAGTATAGGTAACAAAACAGAAGAGCGCAGGAAGGAAGGGTATAATGGGATATTACGATAATAATGATGAAACAAAAAGTCGTAGAAAAGGTGGTAGCAAGTCGGGCTATTTCTTTAGTGGAGTTGTTGGAGTCATTGTCGGTGCATTACTTGTTTGGCTTTTATTACCTTCGATGGTAGGTTATTTGCCAAGTAGTTCAAATGTATCCAATACTGCAGCTACCGCAAACAAAACTGCAACACCACAACTTTCGACATCTATTTCGACCGATATAACGGATGCAGTGGAGAAAACAAAGGATGCAGTTGTAGGAATTACAAACATACAAGAAAGTCCAAATGATTTATGGGGTACATTTCCATTCCAAGATGGTGGCAGTAGTAATTCTTCGAACGAAAAAAATGGTAAACAAGAAGTTGGCAGTGGCTCAGGTGTTATCTATAAAAAAGTGGGAGACAAAGCATACATTGTGACAAACAATCACGTTGTAGAAGGCGCTAAACAACTTGAAGTAACGTTCTCAGATGGCTCCAAAGAACAAGCAAAACTTGTGGGTACAGATATTTGGACTGATTTAGCTGTTATTTCAATTTCAAGCAAAAAAGTAAAAACCGTTGCAACATTTGGCGATTCAGATAAACTAAAACAAGGCGAGTCAGTTATTGCAATTGGTAACCCATTAGGAATGGATTTCTATGGATCCGTAACAACTGGGGTTATCTCAGGAACTGACCGTACAGTACCAGTTGATTTAAATGGAGACGGTACTGAAGATTGGCAAGCTGAAGTTTTACAAACAGATGCGGCCATCAACCCAGGTAATAGTGGTGGTGCTCTGATTAACTTAGCAGGACAAGTAATTGGCATTAACTCCATGAAAATTTCCGAATCAACAGTAGAAGGATTAGGTTTTGCTATTCCAATCGATACTGCGATTCCAGTTATTGATGAATTACAACGAACGGGTAAAGTAGAAAGACCTTCAATGGGAGTTGCACTAATTGACTTAACGGATGTTCCAGTTTATCACCAAAGAAATACACTTAAATTACCGGGCGAAGTAACATCTGGCGTTGTCATTAGCGAAGTTCTAAAAAATTCATCTGCTGCAAAAGCTGGTTTAGAAAAATACGATGTCATTGTCGAAATGGATGGCGAAAAAATTGATAATTCTATAGACCTACGTAAAATCCTTTATAACCAAAAGCATGTAGGCGATCAAGTAAAAATCAAAGCTTATCGTGGCGGGGAAATAATTCAAAAAACCATTACCTTAGGCGATAGTACAAAAAATCAATAGTGTGGATAAATAGTACAAAAAGATAAATTATACACAAAGCGAGTAAGGAAAAAAAGCCTATCTTTCCTACTCGCTTTTCATTTGTTACAATAGGTTGTGGATAACAATAGAGAAAATGTGCATAAGTCTGTGGAAATCAAAGAGATCGAAAGGATGAAATATTTTGAAAATATATAGCTGTGAAACCCATATAGGACACGCTTTAGATATGTTTGTTGCAACGGAAAAAGAAGTTCCAATTATGGAAAAAGTAGAGGAGGAAGAAAAGTTATCCACAAAATGTAGTTATTGCGACGAGCAAGCGACATATATTGTGGCGAACAAATGAGCGTACACAATATCTTGAAACGCCTGTGGATATGTGCATAACTTCTGTGGATAAAATGTTTGTAAATTAAATGTAAAGGTGGATAACCTGTGAGTATTACAATAATAAGCGTTGGGAAATTAAAAGAAAAGTATCTAAAAATGGGAATCGAAGAATATGCTAAACGTCTCAGTGGTTATACAAAAATTGACCTCATTGAAGTTCCTGATGAAAAAGCTCCCGAACAACTCAGTGAAGCAGAGATGGAAATTGTCAAAAAGAAAGAGGGTGAACGTATCCTTGCTAAAATCACACCAGACCATTATGTGATCGCACTAGCCATCAATGGAAAAATGAGAAGTTCCGAGGATTTATCAAAAGACATTGAAAATCTTATGACATACGGTCACAGTAAAATAGCCTTCGTTATTGGTGGTTCACTAGGATTGCATGATGATGTACTAAATCGTGCAGATGATAAATTGTCATTTGGGAAGATGACTTTGCCTCACCAATTGATGAAGCTTGTTTTAGTGGAGCAGATTTATCGTAGCTTTCGAATTATGAAGGGTGAACCGTATCATAAGTAAGTGATGTTTTTAAAACCATGTTTCCTAAATTTGAAGAGCAAGGTTTTGTTTAAATAGTATTGTAATAATTGTTGGTAGTCTGATTTGTGGAACCCCAATAGATTTATTACGAAACTGGTCAAAGTGCTATAGTAGTTATTAGAATAAACATAAAAGCTACGACTTATGGAGTATTCTACAAGTCGTAGCTTATTATTAATTTTCAGTGCTTAAAACTGAAATCGCTTTCTTTTCATGAGGTTTAATAACCCCAAATGGTTTACCGATTGGCAGAAAGTCAAATCCAAAGTGTTTGTTTAACACGTTAGCACCTGCTCCATATAAAGATAAAAGACCAATTGCTAGCTCTGAATAGGCTGCAAGTAAGTGCATGTTATATTCCATAATCCCAAGAGTACTGAATCCTAAACCAATAAATAGTAAGTCTATTAAGAAGAAAATTGCAAATAATACTTTGTTAGTTTCTAATGCACCAATTGTCATAAAAATTGAAAAGCCTAGATAACCTATATAAACAATCCCTAGCTGATGAGTATCCGCACTGTTCTGAAGTACTTTACCAAAGACACCCGCTTGAACAAACCAACTTGTAGCTACTCCCATCCAAAAGAGACCATATGCGCCAAATGCAGTTGTGCCAAAAACATTGTTATGTTTTGAATCTAAAATTGATGCATAAAATTGTGCAATTCCCCCTAGAAAGATTGCCCAAGGAATGACTAGACCTAATCCTTCTGTCCAACCTAGCTTTACGGATGAAGCAACTAGTGTAACGATGGCTAAACCGAATAGACCGATAGCAGATGGATCTGCAGTTACAATTTTAATGTTATTTGATTGTGTCATTCAAATTCTCCTAACTCTTGATGTAAATTTTCTCGAACACGTTGAGTTTAAACTATGTTACGTATGATAACCATAGATAAGGCTGATTCAAAGGGAACTAGGTTATTAATGAATGAATATTTGATGTTTTTAACAAGATTTATTAAAAAAGAAAAACTATGAAATGATTAAAATTTATCAAATAAGGGCATATTTATGTACTAATGTAGAAATTTATGATTTTCTGTTCTAGTACAATTAGTTAAAGGTATCTTCCTTTCTATTTCTGAAGTTGTATCAAAAGTTATAGTTATTTTTAATATGACACGTTTACATAGATATTGGCTATTTCACTCATGCATATTTTTCGGATATTTTACAATACTATATCTAGATTATTTATCTAATTGGTAGGAAAGGAAGAGACATAATTGGCTAAGCATTCAGATATGAGTTGGAAACAGGATCATCCGAGTACTTTGTTTGGCAACTCTGTCCAAAAGGCAGAGCGTTTGTTAAAGCAAGCGAAGTCACACCCAGAGGAGATAGCGATTGAGCATGCTTTCAATCAAATAGACCATGCAGAAAATGCACTCTTGAATGCAGTGGAATATGGGGAGCATATGGATACCATTCAGCAAAATAAAGAACACTTAGATCTGATTAAGCGGCAATTACACGAAGTAAAAGAGAAAGTGAAAGAGCAATAAGATAAGACAATGCCTCTCGTTGGTTTCATAAAACACACGGGAGGTATTTTATTTTCTTAATCTACGATTGATATGCTTTTTACAAGCTGTAGTCACAGGTAATACAGCATCTAATATAGTGTCTGTAGAATAGAATAAAAAAACTAACTTTAACACCAAACAATTATTTTATAAGGTGTAGTCTGTGCAGGAATACTTCTTGTAGTAGGGCCATATATCACGATTAGGTTTCGACTTGCAGGACTTTTTGAAAAAGGTTGCCCATTTGTAAGCAAAGTAATGGTATAAGGAGAGATATTTAGTTTTAATTGGCCATCACTACTTACTAATTGGTTATTAAAAAAATCTACCTTTACATTTTGATAGTTATTTTCCTTTACAATAACAAGTGCTCGATATTGTGGTGGGTATATTAAAGGTACAGGTGCATCTCCATCATAGTATCCAGTCATACGATCGCCGAGGTTCACAATTTCCTGATTAACAAAATAAGTAGTAGGTGAGATCACAAAATTAGCGATGCCGCCAACCCCATCTTCCACCGTCATTAATTTATAACAACCTTCTCCTTCCCCATTTTGCCCAATTATAAAATCATTTATCTGGGTAACGATTCCTCGAAAAGATTTAAAATTTACCATAGCCATTCCTTTCTTTATCAAATCTCAATTGATCAATCTTGTTTAGGGTATTGTTTATTTGGAGCGAAAAAAGTAGGTACATTTTGTACGGTTTTAATTAATTTATGTAAAGTTTCCAACAGGGGTGACAAAGAATAAGTTGAATCTACATTAGTAGGAGCTGTCATTTTGTCGATTATGCATCATACTTGAGTGAAAGGTGGCAATCTCCAAATGTATTCGTATCTTTTGGGTGGATATTAATTCAGAGAGAGTTCATTCATCATCCTACTGAAAAGGTTCGCCTGTAGCAAAACGATTGAACTAGCAACACTATTGATAAACGAAACCTTTTAGTAAAAAAATATTTAAATATTCACAGGGGAACCTTATCATTAGTAGGTGATGTTTGCTTTGCAAGAAATCATATAAAGATTACATACAGTAATATATACTTAATTTGCTAACTAAGCTAACTTTCGAAGGAGGGGAATCTAATGAAATGGATTTCTAAAAAGAATAAGAAACCTCTTTTATTATTCATCGTTATTATAATTTTTATAGCAGGTCTACTTGATATCAAATATCAAGGATTATTCTTTCAATCATTACCTAAATCAATACAATCTTACTTAGCTAATATTTTTTAATAAGTTGCTTTTAACAGAAAAGATACCGGATTATGTCATCTGATCATCTGCTCATCCAAGCCTTCTCTCTATTGTTATGATGATATCATGGAGATAGTTACAAACATATAAGATATCTTATTTTGATGAGATAGAAAATGGAAATGTATAAATGTGGGGAAAAGCAAAAATATATGAAATGAGCTTGAAATGTTAAATAGGGAACTATTTAGCGGCTTTTTCATGTTATCCCAGGACTTGTTGAGATATAAAAGTTGAACAATCATAAAAATAACCGTTGAGACATTAGCTTTCTCAACGGCCCAACAAAAAGCTGTCATATAGATGACAGTCTTTTTAATTAGATAGCTAGTTTTTCTAGGATACAATCCATCATTCCATGAATATCTTCATTTATCATATTGTTCAAGTATTGAGGCTTAATGATCTGGGTCTTCTTCGCCATATAATAATCAAATAGAGCCTGTTTCAATGATAAATCTTCATCTATTAAAAAAGAGGTATTAACTAATTTCCCTAAAACAGTTTCATCTTGAATAATCAGGATTGAAGGATTCAATTTATTAAAAACTCCATCTCTCATGCCCTTTTGATAAAAGGTATGAATTGTAGATAATTGTTCTTTTCTTGATTGCATTTTTTTTTCATAAAGATGTGGGCAACTTCTTTTTAATTCAGACAAATAAATATCAGAAGAATACACAGCTGAAAAAACAGCTTGTTCAAATACTTTTTGAAACCGAAGTGGATAGGATAACTCTTCGTTAGAAATAGTGTGACCAGCTTCATTTATATAATCAATACAGATATTAGTCAGCTCCATGATGACATCTTCCTTGGAAGAAAAATAGTTATACAAGGAAGCTCGACTCAAATTCATTGTGTTTGCGATATCTTGAATGGTAAGTGAAAGAAATCCTTGAGTTCGAATGACATGAATTAGTTTTTTTACGTAAGCTTTTCTCATCTTCTGTCTTTCATTTGGTGCAATTTTTCTCAATATACCACTCCCTTATACCAAAATTATATCATAATCCCATGTTGTTAATTCATACTTTAATATTCCAAATCTTTTTAGTTTACAACTGAAAAAAAGTAGAGTAAGGTATACATAGTTTCATTTTAGACACTTTATAACAAAACAGTCTAAAATGAATAAGGTGAATTTATGTAAGAACCTAATATGAAATGAGGATATAACTACCATGAATACAACACAAGTAACGAATGATTTTAATAAAATTGTAACAGGACGCCGCTCCATCAAAAATTATGATAAATCCGTGAAAATTAGCCACGAAGAGATGACTGAGATTTTAACAATGGCAACTCTTGCTCCCTCATCTGTTAACATGCAACCATGGCGTTTTCTTGTCATTGAAAGCCCTGAAGCAAAAGCAACACTAGCACCATTGGCTCGTTTCAACCAAACTCAAGTTGAAACATCATCAGCAGTAATTGCTGTTTTTGGTGATGTAAATAATTATGAGAAATTCGAAGAAATCTATGGTGCTGCTGTAGAGAAAGGATTTATGCCTTTAGAAGTAAAAGAACAAATTCATGCATCTTTTGCTGGCTATTTTGAAACAATTTCACGTGAAGATATGGAAGATGTTGTTTTAGTGGATGGAGGCCTTGTATCTATGCAGTTAATGCTTGCTGCACGTGCGTATGGATATGATACGAATCCAATCGGTGGCTATGAAAAAGATAAAATTGCAGAGGCTTTTGGATTAGATAAAAATCGTTATGTTCCGGTTATGTTAATCTCTATTGGTAAAGCAGCCGACAATGGTCATAAATCTGTACGTCTACCTATTGAACAAGTCGCACAATGGAAATAATAAAAATATAAATAAGAAAGGATTGAAGTAAGATGATTATTATTCATGCTACGTTCCATATTAATCCAGAAAAGAAGGGGATGTTTTTGGAAGAAATTCAACCGCTAATTGCTACTTCAAGGGAAGAGAACGGAAATATTTCATATCGTCTTCAAAAGGATATAGAAAATGAAAATGTATTTACGATGGTGGAAATTTGGGAGGATATGCAAGCTGTTGCTAGCCACAATTCAAGTGAACACTTCACTAGCTTTGTAACAAAAGCAAAAGGCTTTTTGACTGCGCCATTAGATGTTAAAGCATTTGATGGTCAGCCGTTAAAGTCCTAGATTTCATAGCTTAAATATAAAGAAAAAAGAGAGGGTATCCCAAAGTATTGCGTTAGGGATATCCTTTTTTGTGGAAAAATGAATCAATCAAACTCTACATGTTCCTATCATTTGAACAAGTGCAGACATAACCAAAAGACACTGTGACTGATAATTTTAATTAGGAACAAAACAGCTTCATTTTATATTTTTGAATCTTTTTTTGAAATCAGTTCGTAAAGTATATTGCAAAAAGGAAGAGGGGTGAAAATAGTGGGGAAAACTCAAAAAATCATGATAGGCATTACAACGACCGCACTTTCACTTGGTCTTGTTGGATGCGCTTCAAATAGTGCTAATCTCCCTCCTAAACCTACTGATAAAAATTGTGATGATTGGGAATGGGACGATGATAAAGGTGTCTGGGCATGTGAAGACAGCAGTTCAAGTCACAATGGTCATTATTATTATGGCGGTCATTATTACAACAATAAAAATTCACTATTAAAAAGCCATGGCTATAAAAGTTATAAAAAAAGCTCTTCATTTAAAGGTGGAATTAAAGCGAGCTCTGGATTTGGTAGTGGGGTTAAAAGCTTTGGAGGATAAAATGACTTAGTTTAAAGCAAAAAAGGAGGATGAATGTGAATTTATATATCAATTTTCTATCTTATTTAGGAGTTGCGTTGCTTCTTCTTATAGTAGGAGTTGCATTATTTGCAATTAGTACGCCGAAGTTAAAGGAATTCCACTTGATTACTGAGAAAAATGTAACAGCGGCAATGTCACTCGGTGGAAAGGTCATGGGATTAGCAATTGTTTTAGGAGCTGCGGCTGAATATTCAGTATCACTTGTGGATATGGTAATTTGGGGAGCCATCGGGATTGTTTCTCAAATTATTGTGTTCATTCTAGCAGAGATCATAACGATACGTTTTAGTATTCATAAAGCAATTGAAGAGGATAATCGAGCAGTAGGTACTTTGTTAGTATCTCTATCATTGGCAGTTGGTTGGATTTTAGCAAAATGTCTGTCTTACTAATTGGATCGGAGAAATATATGAAACAATTAACTTATTATATTGATAAAGGCAATGATTGCTATGAACCGTTCTTTGAATATACAATTTCGAATGTTGGGGTTGATGAATTTTACGCAAGACAGCTATGTACATATTTTATAATAAGAGGGACACAATACGAACTTGCTTCTAATGAGATGGATGGGGAAGATGACATTTTGGTGATTAAAGAAATAGGGAGAAATTTGCGAGGAGAAGATGAAAAAAGCTTTCGTGGTGAAGGTATTCATATCGAGTTTCGTAGTCCCCATGAACGAGAAAATTTTCGGCTATTATCTCGAATCCCCTGTAGTACTCATTTTGATGCGATTCGCTTTCTTTTAAAGGATGTTGTTGATGTTCCGGAAATTGGTCAACAGCTTGTAACCTCTACGGAAATTGATGAAGATCGAGGTGTATATGTCATCTATGTTAAGGATTTAGAAGAGGATTGAGTGTACAAATGTATCATACAAAACGACTGCAGTTATATGGGAAACTGGAAAGCTTTTGGGCAGATCTTTATGGTGAGGAATATGCTCTTTATGATATGAAGCTTTTAAACCAAAAGGAAGTTGCGAAAATTCGACTTATTAGTGAACGTGTTGGTTCTATATTTTTTAAAATAGGTCCTTTACTCCGACAAGTACCCGATGAAACTCTTCTTGAAATGGGATTTCCAAAGGAGACACTGTCATTTATAAGGCTAAAAATACTCCCGACAGAAAGCGTTATCTCGAGACTTGATCTTATTTCGTATGGAGATAGCTATAAATGTATTGAAATCAATGCCGATACGCCAACATTTATCAAGGAATTATTTAGTATAAATGAATTGGTTTGCCGAGAATTTGGTGTAGGTAATCCAAATGAGGACATGGAGCGCTTTTTGAGACAAGCTATCTCCGACAGCATATGCCAGAGTACCGATAAGGAATCGCCCCATATAGTTTTTACTGCCCATGAGGATAACATTGAGGACCGTGAGACCGTATTATATCTTCAAAATGGTGTGCCCATATCTAAATTTACGCCTCTCCATAAGCTTCAGATTCAAAGAGGTGTGGGGCTTTTTGATGAGGATGGAATCAAAATAGATATTCTTTATAGGCAAACGTTCCCTATAGAAAGTTTGATAACGGATGAAGATGGAGAAGGAAACAAGATTGGTTTATGGTTGTTGGAACTTGTGAAGGAGAAGAAACTCTCGATCATTAATCCCCCTTCTTCTTTTTTACTACAAAATAAAGTAGTTCAGGCTGTCATTTGGGGATTACATGAAGAGAATCATTCTTTCTTTACTGAAGAAGAGCATATGTGGATTGAGGAATATTTTCTTCCGACGTATCTTGAATCAGATTATTTTTTACAAAGAGGTCTTTCTTTTGTGAAAAAGCCTGCATTCGGAAGAGAAGGAGACACGGTTGAAATATATAATGGGTATGGTCGGTTACTCCATTCAGACACTCAAAAGACTTATTCTGAATATATCCCTGTTTATCAGCAATTTATCAAACATCCCACAATAACATTCAATAGTGAAAAAGGGAAACAGGAAGGCCATCTTCTACTTGGAAGCTTTCTTCTTAACGGAAAATCAGCAGCACTAGGTTATAGAGTTGGGGGTATGATCACTAATAATCTTTCTTATTATTTGCCAGTGGGGTTATTAAAAGAAGAGGAATAGTAAAAAGCACATCATGTTAAAGCTGATGTGCTTTTCTTACTGTATTAAAATGATGCGATATCTGCCCATTCATTTTGGAGAAATCATGAATGTTCTTACTTGGTTATTGTAATACGTCCATTATCGGTAGAAAGCCTAATTAAATTTTCCCCTTTACCAATTACTGCAGAGCCACTATATTTATCAAGGATATTCACTCGTCCATTATCTACATGAACGTCAAATGTTGCATTAGTTGGTTCAGTTTCTGTTTGAACCGTGACGGACCCATTATCACATTCTAATTGAATCGGACGATCTAAACTTTTTGTTTTTAAAGTAATTTTCCCATTGTTTGTTTTTCCAGAAAGTTTCCCTTCTACATGATTAAGGACTATTATACCGTTATCTGAGTTCACATTTGCTTCAGTTGATTTTATATTTTCTAAAGTAATCCGACCGTTGTCTGTTTTAGCATATAAAACATTTGCTTGTAAATCCGTTGCTTTTATATATCCGTTATCACATTTTACTTTGATCGATTTGTATAGTTTTTCTGGGACAAATACTTTTAAGGTTAGTTCCGTGGACAGAAAGTTTAGATTGAAAAATTTAAACTGCTGTTCGTTTAATCTAACCGAAAGTGTTTCGCCGTTAACGGTAGCTGATAGCTTTTGTTTAGAGGAGGGTTCTCTCTTGCCAGTCAGTTCTACCTTAGTTATATTATTTTTTGAAGGTATTATTTCTACAATTGCATTCTCAACACTCACATCTATTGATTTAATGCCTGGTTGAGCAATTTTCTTTGTTTCTGCTACTGCAACAACTTCATTGCTGGAGCGGAAAGTTAGAAGGGAACCAATAACACCAATTAAAAGAAGAACAAGTGCAATAATGGAGACTTTTAATAGTTTACTCATGCCTTTAAACCGCCCTTCACAAGAGATATATTAAACTTCAAATATTTTACAAATAAATAAGTAAGCCACTTCGTGATAAAAAACATACCCAGTCCAATCAATAGGCCAAGTCCGCAGAGTCCAATTGATGCAAATAAGTCGAAAAGTTGGAAAGTGCCAACGTTGACGACAGCATTTACTAATACAAGTAATGGTGAGGCAACAAAAGATACTCCTGTAACCCAACCAGCAAAAATTACTCCCAATAATCCAATAAAAGGTCCAAGAACGATCACAATATTAAAAAATCCTAAACCAATAACAGCCCAAACAGCACGAATAACATTCCCTGTAGTAGCGGTTGTTTCAACTTTTTCAAGATGGTGCATGGCCGTTAACTCTCTGGCAATTTGACTAGGTTGGCCAAGTGAATCAGCAATTTGCTGTTCTGTTTTCCCTTCTTCTAATCCAATGGCAAAATGTTCTTCATAATCCTGTAAAATATCTTGTCGTTCATCTGAAGAAATCCCTTTAAGGGATTTCTTCAATTGTGTCAAAAATTGTTCTTTAGTCAATATTCTCACCTTCTTTAATTAATTGATTGACCCCATTCGAAAATTTACCCCAATCATCAATAAGTTCATGGAGATATTCTCTTCCTTTGTCAGTTAATCTGTAATACTTCCTAGATGGGCCCTCTGATGATTCTTGTAAGTAGGTTGTAAAATATTCTTCCTTTGTTAAGCGTCTTAAAAGAGGATAGACAGAACCTTCAGAAATCTCAATTTGGTTAGAAATTTTATGAACCAATTCATATCCATAACGATCCTGTTTATCTAATAACACCAGTACACAAAGCTCTAGGACACCTTTTTTAAATTGCACGTTCACAACTGAATCACCTCTCGTCCTTACAACTACTATATATTGTATAGTACAGTACTTTGAATAATACCTAACGGCTATAATATAACATCCAGTATTTTCTAACACAAGGGTTTAATTCCTAATTTATAAAAAATTAATAAAAATATGCAATCATTAAAATGGTAATTGTTGAAATATGTATTTAGAAAGAATGGGAAAATCAATGTAGTTTATGTATTTAGAGGGAAATTACAAAATAGGGTTTAAAGGAAAAGGACAAAGTGAATGATGAATTCACTCTGTCCTTTTCAAATCTTAGTATATTACTTGCTTCCTCATAATAAAACTCAAATGTCTTCCGGCTTTTTTATCTTGGCGATATGAAAATCCCTCTGGGTTTAAAAACGTACAAGTGGAATCAATTGTGATATGGTCAGATGGAATACCGGCTAGTTCGCATTGCTTTTTGACGGTTTGTTGATTGTCAATATGATACTTATGTGTTTGATCATTGTAATACATAAAGTCATCAGCGTAACCAAGTTTTTTAAACTTTTCGTAGACATCTTCATCAACTTCAAATTTTCCTTGGCTTAGAGCTGTACCAATATGGATATGAAAATCAATCGGATTGCAGTTCTCTACTTGTTTTAGATGTTCAAAGGTTTTCAAAGAAATTTCTTTGACTGTCCCTTGCCATCCAGAATGAATGACACCAATGAGGCCGTTCAATTCATTATAAAAAGTGACGGGTACGCAGTCTGCAGTAAATGAGCATAATAATAAATTAGGCTCATAAGTGTATAAAGCATCAGTATTTGGAATAGCAGTATCCTTACTTTCAGCCCCACTGCCTTTATCAGCAAGCGATACCTTATGAATATTTGCACTATGGGTCTGATTGGCGCATACGAATTGATCAAGCCCACAACCAATTAAAACAGCTAATTTCTTACGGTTTTCTAATACTTCATCAGGATTTATACAAGTATGTAGTGCCATATTTCCTTGTTCAAGTTCATTTTCATCCCTTAGCGTAATCCCAGCAATAAACTTTTCATTATTTAAGTAAATGTTTGTCTTCATATCATCACCTAGTTTTAATATATCTTAATGGAAGAGGGATGTATAGACATTCGCTATTTCGACAAAAAAGCTCATATAGCTGTGCCATATGAGCTTAGGTTTATTTATTTAATAAGCTATGTTTTTTACCATAAATGAAGTAAATAATTAACCCTACAATGATCCAAATACCACAGAAAATAATGGTATGAATGGATAGCTGAGTCATTAAGAAAATGCATAAGGCAAATGAGATAAGCGGAATGACTGGGAAGAATGGAACTTTGAACCCACCAGTTTTAATGTCCTTGTTTTTACGTAAAAGGATTACGCCAATTGATACAACTGTAAAGGCTAATAAAGTCCCCATGTTAACAAGTTCAGTTAACTTATCTAAAGGGACAAATCCGGCACAGAAAGCGATTAAGATTGCTGTAATCCAAGTGTTTTTTACTGGTGTTTGACGCTTCGCATTTACTTCTGACATTACTTTTGGAAGTAAACCATCACGACTAAATGCGAAAATAAGACGAGTACCACCATAGAGCATGACAAGGATTACGGTCATCATACCAATCACTGCACCTAAAGAGATAATGCCAGAAATCCAATCTTGATGTACTAGTTGCATCGCATAGCTTACCGGATCACTTACATTTAACTTTGTATAAGGAACCATTCCTGTTAAAACAAGCGATACAATAACATATAAAACTGTACAGATGAGCAATGAGCCAATAATACCGATTGGCATATTACGTTGTGGATTTTTCACTTCTTCAGCAGCAGATGATACTGCGTCAAAGCCAAGATAAGCAAAGAATACAAGTGCAGCACCCGATAATATACCGCTTGTCCCAAATGGCATGAATGGTTTCCAGTTTGTAGGCTCGACATAGAAAACACCTACAAAGATAAAAAGAAGAATAACCGCCACTTTTAAGCTAACCATGATTGTGTTGAATTTTGTTGATTCTTTTATACCCATAGTAAGTAAGAATGCAATTACTAAAATGATTACAATCGCAGGTAAATTTACATAAGTTCCATTTTCAGGATTAAATGCTCCTGAAACTGCTTGTGGTATATGAATATTAAAACCAGTTAATAGCGAACCAAGATAAGATGACCAACCCGTAGCAACAGCTGCAACAGCTAAGCCATATTCTAATATTAATGACCATCCAACAAGCCAAGCAACAACTTCACCAAAAACAACATAGGTATATGTGTAGGCGCTACCAGTTACTGGGATAGATGATGAAAATTCTGAGTAACACATGGCAGCAAATGCACAAACAATCGCAGCGATGATAAAGGAGAAAATAATTCCTGGACCTGCGTGTTCAGCTGCAACGGTTCCCGGTAGGATGAATATCCCTGTACCAACAATGGCACCTATGCCTAGTAGCATTAAATCAAATGCGCCAAGCGTTTTATTCAGTTGAATTTTCCCTTGTTGATGTAAAAGATCACTTACGGACTTTTTTCGGAAAATAGTATTTTTCATTGGAAACACTCAATTCTATTTTAAATTATATAAATATTCTAAACATTTACATAATCTATGTCAATCAAAATTGTCGAATTAACACGAATTGTGTCGAAATTGAGGAACTATTCACGAAATAAGAGAACTTTTATGCATTGAAGCACTGAAGCGATGAGCTAGAAAAATAATTAATTTATGATCATCCATAAATGGAGAAAATAAAGGTAACCTCACTCAAATATTCATATATTATATATTTTTATTAAATTAGAAATAAAAGGTATAATGTTTTTAAAACAGTAAATCATAAAATATAAGTAAAAAAATGTCGGAAGTTCTTGTTTTATTCTATAAGAAGAAAGGATTTTTTTATGTGGATAGTAGCTGTATTACTTACAATAGGGCTTGTCATAACATGCCTTCAATTAAACTCGATGCGAAAAAAATTACAGCAACAAATTAACCATTTAAGTCCTATGATACAAGTTGTTGAGAATGCAAAAGATATTCTCTATTACTGCGATACAAAGCCAAAATTAAAATATCGTTATCTAAGTCCTGTAATCGATAATATACTTGGGCCAAATTCATTAAAAGAACATTTAAATTATCCAGATAAAGTGTATGAAATTGTTCATCCAGATGATTATGAAACCTTATTAAAGAAAACAACAGGGCAGATAGATTACAGTAAACCAATCATTCTGAGATTGAAAAACACTCAAGGACAATATATATGGTTTGAGGAATATGCAACACCAGTTTATGAAAACGGGGAAGTAGTAGCCGTTCAGGGGATTTATAGAAATATAAATGAAAAAGTGGAATTGCAGAAAAAGTTGGAATATAAAGTTTCGCATGACACTTTAACAAATATTTTTAACCGTGAATATTTTGAATCAAAGTTTGAATATTACGATAAAGAAAGCAATAGTTCAATAGCAATTGTAATTTGTGATTTAGATGAACTTAAATTTATAAATGATCACTTTGGACATAAAATGGGAGATACATTAATAAAAGAAACAGCGAATCTATTATATAGAAGCTCTAGTAAGAACGAAATCGTTGCAAGAATAGGTGGAGATGAGTTTGTAATTATGTTAGTTGATACAGATCTATCTAAGGTTGAAGTTTTTTTAACTAATGTACAATCTGAAATAGATGCATTCAATAACGGTAACCCATCATTTTATATAAAAATGTCGAAGGGGTATGCATATAGCTCATCATCCCTTTCAAAAATGAAGCAGTTATTTATTGAAGCGGACAACCGAATGTATGAAGAAAAGAGAAATAAAAAGAAAGAACGAGTGTTAGTTTGATTAAGCGGGTTTATCTATAGATGAAGGTTTCTACTTAAACTTACCACGCAACTTCGTTTAAGTAGAAAATAAGGATTTGAGAATTATAGTGCATTTTTGAATGCACTATTAGCCTCCAATTATTATATTGAAGAGGAAATGGGTTATTTATGGGGCGTGCTTGAAATAAAATTAAATTCAACGTGATTCTAGTAATTTTGCTATGACTAAAAATACGCTATAAAAATGCGTGGTCTCATAAATTAATACAGTATTAAAAAAGCCAGGTTACCCAATAATATAAAACAACTAATGTAAACAACACTACTGGTGGTATGACAACAGTAGTGATTTTAATATATTTCCACCAAGTAATTTTTACATTTCCACGTCTTACGATATGCATCCACATTAGGGTGGCTAATGTACCCATTGGAAGTAAAAGAGAACCGATGTCACTGCCAATAACATTGGCCAAATAAGCAACTTTTAAGGAAAGTGGATCTAGATTCATGTTGGTTAATGTTAATGTTCCGATCATAAGGGCTGGGTGATTATTAAATATGTTAGAGAGTATAGAAAGTAGCATGCCCATTAACACGCTAGTATGAAGAAGACTTCCAGAAACCATTGGTCTCATAAAACTAATTAACCATTCTGTTAAACCAATATTGTTAAGACCATATATGATAATGTACATACTAAATGCGAAAATAATGATATACCAAGGGGTTTTTTTCAACATGTCACCTGGGGGGATTTTTAAGTAAATCCATCTCCACCCTAAAAGAACAAGTGAACCTAAAACCGCCATAGTGGAAACTGGAATGGAAACAAAGGAAGCAGCAAATAGGCTAAGACGTACAGCTAAGACGAATAGTAGGATGTTCCTCATAAATTTTGTACGATCATTCCCAGAAGCATACAAAGAATTCTGCTTCAGGGGATGGTAATTTGGAAGCGATAATCCGGTAATTTTGGTCGGGACATTTTTAGGTAAATCCTTTTTAAATCTTAAGAAAAGGAGTACAACTAGAAATAGTAAACCTAGGGTTGCAGGCACGAACATCATTGCTGTATGAGAGATTAAACTCATATCGACAATTTTCAGGGCTATTAAATTTACAATGTTACTTACACCAATGGGAGCACTTGATGCAGTGGCAATCAATCCACCAGACAATAAATAGGGGATCTTTTGATGATTCTTCAACCCCATATTGTTTAATAACATAACCAAAATAGGAGTTGTGATTAAAATACTGCCATCATTATTGAAGAATAGTGTCATGAGAAAGCATAAAAGATTCACATACCAGAATAGGCGAATTCCTGAACCTTTTGCCTTTTCAGCTAATTTTTCAGCGACCCAGTTAAAGAACCCAAAGCTTTCTAAAACGATTGTCATAACGATAGTTGCCATAATTGTTATTGCTGCGCCACTTATGGTTTCTGTGATAATGCCAAGTTCAGCAAGAGAGACACTGCCACTTAGTAATACAACAATAGCGCCAATTGTAGCTGGTATAGCTTCATTAATACCTTTAGGTCTCCAAAGAATAAATACAAGTGTAACCACAAAAGTGATAATTGTTATCCAAGCCGTTGGTTGCATACAATATGGACCTCCTTCCTGGCTTGAATATTATTGTTATTAATGGATTTTTACGATTATTTTGTACGTATCACCTCTTCCAAAATGCTCTAATCTTCCTTACGATATGTATATGTAGTAGAATAAGGTCAGTTTTGGCTTAGTACCTATATTCTCAAAAAATTTCCCTTGTTTATATTTGGAATGTAAGAGTTGCATTTGAGCGGATTAATAATGAAAAGGAAAATAAAGCTAAAAAATACGATAAAACAATAAGAGGAGGCTAAAAAGTGCATTGAATCACTTTTTAGCCTCCCTTCTATTATTCGAGATACTAATCATACTTTCACCATATGACAGGAGTCGTCCAAAAATAATTTTTGGAAACTCCTTGTTTTTTATACAATTACAGGTTTTCTAATTCCAATGATGGTGCCGAATTCGGGAATGGCATATTGAAATGATCTGAAATACTGGCTAATTAGTAATAAGGGATTCCTCTTTTGGGATTTTCTTTATGGGCTTTTTTAGCTGGTTCCTTTTTTCTCGAAGCAATTGTTTTTGCCTTTTTCTCAGTATCAATCTTAATGGCTTGTTCCTTGGCAGCATCTTCTGCAATTTTTCGCTCCTGTTCCATTTTATTTACTCTGAAGAGAATAGCTTGAATTCAAAAATTTTTTAACATTAGGGTATTAGTAAATCCACCTTTCGATACCCTGTACCAAATTTTTATGCTAAAGAACGTTAAAATATGAAAGGTTATTATAGAGAGAATTTTGATCCATTGAGATTTTATATTATTTTTACAATAGTAGTTTACATCTTCTAAACAATTTTATATAATACCTATAAGATAACTGGGGAATAAAAAGTAAAGGAGAGATTGAAATGAATACAAATGCTTTTTTTAGATCAACAATGGCTAATAATTTTGCAACAAGAAAGTTTTTTAAACGTGTAGCAATGGATATTAAAAGTCAGTTACAAGAATGGCATGTAGATTATAAAGTTACAGTTGAAACTTGGAGGACATATACATTATGTGTACAAAATGGCGAAAAAACGTATCAAGTTGTTTTATCTAAAAACTTTGTAGACATTCTTCAACATGAAACTCCTTATTCGTTAGATGCAACAATTTGGAAAGGGTTAATTGACCAAGGATTAGAGCTACAAGATGTACAGGGGAATTACTTAGAAATTGCACTAAACTTTAATAATTATCAACAGCAAACAAGGAAATTAAAAAACGTTAAATAAATATAAGTTTTTATATACATCACTCTTAATAACAATATTCAAATAAAAAACCATCTAACTTATGAGCTAGATGGTTTTTTATTTTGGTTGGGCAGCTAGAAATTATAAATTTTCGCCTTCAATCGAAACATTTTGGCGATCCGTTACAAATTTCTTGCCATTCCACTGTAATACATTCTGTACATAACCTAAGCCGTCTGCATGATATCTACCGGATATTTTTTGAAACGCTAGAAGTTCATATGTTCCATCACGATCAAAGTCAATTGGATAAAGTCCTCCTAACGGATCAACCCATCCCTCAATGGGGGCTTTTAATGTACCATCTAGATTATAAATTTCGGATAAGTATTCCTTTCCCTTATAGCGTATATCCAAGAGATATCGCTTTTTAGGTGATGAGCTAGTTACGCGTACTTTATAAAAATTCTCATAATCCACGGAGTATTTTGATTGTTGCTGATAAGTATCACCATTGAAAATTAAGGTCATTCTTCTATTTATATAAGAAAAAATATCGGTATATATGGTGCCGCCACTTCCGCCTGTATCAATAGTAACGAATATGTCTTTAATGTGATTACCTGTGAAATCCCCAAGGAAAATGGTTGGATCATATCCACTGTTTTCTTTAAGAGGTATTTTTTCATAAGTATTTTTTGAATGGTAGAATATTATAAGATTAATATTCTGCCAATAGGGACTATCCTTTTGTTTTGTACCCGTAAGATAAATTGTATCGATGTTACCATCTCCAGTAACATCGCCATAACTTTTTGTAATGACAATTTGAGCGGAGTCTACAGGAAGTCGTTCAAAGCCGTTAGGAGTCCATTGTAAATAATCTAGATATGAGGGTAAATGTTTTGTTTTCCATTCAATGACTAGCGCCTTTTTTGCACTATGATCAAGTTTAATAGCATGTAGTCCAGCTATGGTGTGCTCGTCTATTTTAAGATGAATAAGGGGGTACAATTGAAAGTTTATTTGTTTAAGTAACAGAAGAAAGGTATCACCTTGATAGATGTATGCACTGACTAGTTCTTCTACAGAATCACCATCTACATCGACGTGTTGAATAAGAGCTCCTTTTTGTGGTAATTCTAAAATCGAAGCCGTTGGAGGTAAAAAATAACGAATCATTTGCAAGTCACTAAAAATAACAGACACCACCTTTTTTATATAAATTTATGCTAACAAGGAATTTATATGAAAGAAGTCGAAAAAGTACATCGGTATTAAGAAGCGGATTTATATTTTTAGGAGGATATACAATGATCCAACAATTAGGACAAGTTATGATTTATGTAGATAATCAGGAAGCAGCAAAGACGTTTTGGACAGAAAAAGTAGGTTGTATAGTTCGTTCAGAAGAGACGAATGGACAGTTTCATATGATTGAGATTGCACCAACAAAGGATGCAGAAACAAGTTTTGTTTTACAGAATAAGCAACTTGTTGCAAAAATGGAGCCATATCTAAACGTAGGACCACCTTCATTAATGTTTTTTACAGATAATGTTGAAAACTTATATGAAGAATTTAAAGCAAAAGAAATTACAGTAGGAGATTTAGTAGAAATACCTAGTGGGAAAATATTTAACTTTGCTGATCCTGAAAATAATTATTTTGCAGTAATAGAGAGAAAATAAAGGAGGATATAACTAATTTAATAGGAGGAGAATAATCAATGACAGTAAATGCGTATTTAATTTTTAATGGGAATTGTCGTGATGTGCTCGAGTTTTATAGTAAAGCGTTTCAAACTGAAAAGCCGCAAATTATGACCTTTGGTGATGCAGCCAATGATTCAAACTCTAAATTACCACAGAAAGCAAAAGATTTAGTGATGCATGCTAATATTAAGGTTTGTGGAAGTGATATTATGTTCTCTGATACATTCCCTGGGAATCCATACACAGTTGGAAATAACGTCACATTAGCAGTAGTCAGTGATGATGAAGGATATATTCGCTCAGCATTCAGAGCATTACAAGATGGTGGAGAAGTAATAATGGAATTACAAAAGACATTTTGGAGTCCATGCTATGGAAGCGTAAAAGATCAGTTTGGCGTGCATTGGCAGTTTAATTTAGATGATGGAACAGTCTTTCAACCAGAGTGAACAAGTTATATTAAAAGTAAATAGCTCTGTGGTAGTTTATGAAATCACCACAGAGCTTGTTTTATTATTTTGTTTTGAATCGTTGAACAACATCTTGCAAATCTTCAGACATGTTTAGTAATTGTGTAGCAGCAGCTTCCATTGCTTCCATTGAAGATAGTGTTTCTTCTGTAGAAGCAGATACTTCTTCAGAAGCAGCAGCATTATCTTTGGCATGGTCGTTTAACTTATTAGCAGTCGCCGCCATTTCTTGAATGGATGCAGATATTTGTTGGGAAGTTGCAGATACATTCTCAATCTTTGGTGTTATATCACGCATGCTTGAAATAATGGCTTTAAATTTTGCAGCTGTATTTTGCGAAATGGTAATACCTTCTTGTACATTTTCCAATGTTAGGACCATCGTTTTCACAGCTTCTCCAGAATCCTGTTGTACCGCAGTTATTAGTGCGGCAATTTTCGCAGCTGATTCTTGGGAGTTTTCAGCAAGTTTCCTTACTTCATCCGCTACAACAGCAAAACCCTTACCGTGTTCCCCTGCACGTGCAGCTTCAATTGATGCATTGAGTGCGAGTAAATTTGTCTGATCCGCAATATCACCAATGATATCTAAAATTGCACCAATTTCCTTTGTACGATCATATAAAGATTTAATTTTAGCATCGGATGTTGTAACAAATTGATGAATGGAGTCCATTTGAGATACATTATGTTTGATGGATTGTTCACCATCTTCTGCTTGTTTTGTTGCGTGTACAGATAGAGAAGATACTTCAGAAACTGCATCCGTTATAACTGTCATACCATCTGCAATTTCCTCTACAGATGTGGCATTCTGTTCAATATTATTTGTTTGTTGTTCCGTATTTAGGGTTACTTGTTGCATGGCAGAAGCAATTTGCTGTGCTGCCGCGATGTTTTGGCTAGCGCTTGCCGATAACTCCTCAGATGAAGAGCGAACAAGTGTTGCACTACTATTTACCTTTTGAATTAAGGAAGATAGATTGTCTTTCATGGTGTTAAACGATTGGGCAAGTTCACCAATTTCATCATTTGAATGAATAGCAATTTCCTCTGTTAAGTCGCCTTCTCCCATTCTGTGTGCACTTTCTTTTAATTTATCGATTGGTTTTATAATTGAACGAACGATGAATAGTATTAAAATACACCCAATAACAATGAAAATGATTTCAACAATTAGTTCAATATCTAATGTCGCGGCAGCATCTTTTGTGGCTTCCGATTTAAATGTTGTTCCAATTATCTTCCAACCAGTTTCGTTATTCGTCAGATAAAGTATTTTTTGATCGTTGTAATCTGTTTGACCATATGATTTGGATAAAACTTGTTTCATGTATGATTCTTTTGCTGTATTTCCACTCTTAATATGAGGATTTGAAATATAGTTTCCACTATTATCAACTAATGAAACAAAACCTAATTTTCCAATTTTAACCCTGTTGGCAATTTCCTGTAATTTATCGATGGCAATATCAACGCCAACGACTCCGGATCCGTCCGCTAGTTTCTTTGAAATTGTAATGACTAAATTACCGCTTGTAGAGGAAGTATAAGGCTCAGTTATTACAACATCGTTACTTTGAAGTGCTTCTTTATACCATGGACGTTCGCGTGGATCATAATCCTTTGGATACTCAAAATATGGCATACGAATCATCTTTCCTTTTGCAGTTCCCACATAAGCCATTGCAGCTTCTGGATGTTCGTTGACATATTGATCTAAAATATTTCGGAGATTTGAATCCTTTGAAGCATCTAATAATGATAACGTAACTTTTTTAGACAAATACCCCACATCATGAGTTTTAGGTTGGATTGTATCTGTAATCGTTGAATTTAGTAGATTAATGGTTGATTTTGCACTATTAATTTGTTCCAATTCAATTTGTTTTTTGGTGCTTTCATATGAAATTGCTCCAAGAATAATAGAAGGAATCACTAAAATTAATAAGAATGCACTGAATAATTTTGTACGGAGATTCAATTTTAGAATTTTTTTCAATTAAAGCTACCTCGCTACATGGTTGTTTTGTTATCTCACTTCTCTGTCCTTTGAATCATCAACATACTACGGTGGTTAGTATGAAGATATATAATATATAGTAGTATGTGATGATTCAAACAATTGAGATGGATGAGTCAATTTTACCACATTTAGATAAAAATAATTATAAATAATCCAAAATTGTGAAAAAAAGATAGAAATATATCAATATTAGTAAAACAAATTAGAATATTCAAATAATATAAAAAGCTACACCGGCAATTGTAATAATTGACGATGTAGCTCGAATTAGTAAGAAATGGTGTTTCCCTAGTACACTTTATCTCCATTGAAAATAGAGTTTTTTACGACAACATAATCTACATTACGAATCGCATCAAGTTTTGTACCGCCAGCATATGAAATAGAGGATTGAAGGTCTTGTTCCATTTCAATTAGTGTATCCTTCAAATTTCCTTTATGTTCAACGTGCATTTTTTTGCCTTCGACATTTTTCTTTTCACCTTTTTGGAATTCAGATGCAGAGCCGAAATATTCTTTATATAATTTACCATCAATTTCAATTGTTTTCCCTGGTGATTCTTCATGTCCTGCAAATAGTGAGCCGATCATCACCATTGTAGCACCAAATCGAACTGATTTAGCAATATCACCATTTGTACGAATACCACCATCAGCAATAATTGGTTTTGTTGCGGCTTTTGAACACCAACGAAGTGCAGCTAATTGCCAGCCACCTGTACCAAAGCCAGTTTTAATTTTAGTAATACATACTTTACCAGGTCCAATTCCAACTTTTGTTGCGTCTGCACCTGCATTTTCAAGTTCTCGTACAGCTTCTGGTGTACCAACGTTACCTGCAATGACAAAAGTTGTAGGTATTAATCTTTTAATATGATGAATCATGTTAATTACAGCATTTGAATGACCGTGAGCAATATCAATTGTAATATAATCTGGTGTTAAATTTGCTTTAGCTAAATCTTCGATAAAAGTGTACTCTTCAGGTTTTACCCCAACACTAATCGAAGCAATTAAGCCACGTGCTTGCATATCTTTTACAAAATCTGCACGTTTTTCAGGATTGAAGCGGTGCATAATATAGAAGTAACCATTTTCAGCTAATTGAATTGCGATATTTTCATCTATAATTGTTTGCATATTTGCAGGGACAACTGGGAGTCTGAATTTGTGACCACCAAGCATTACACTTGTATCACACTCAGAGCGACTATTAACAATACATTTTGCGGGAATTAATTGAATATCTTCGTAATCAAATACATTATCCATGAAACACACTCCTAAAAACGAATATTATTTTTTTAATCGATAAAAATGTTCGTCCTTTGGTAATTTACATTATTTTCGTCCCAATGTCAAAATATTTTCTTAGTTTTATAAATTTAAGCAAAAATAAAGACAAAAAAGCTAATAAAATAGAAATATGCTGTGGAATGAACGACCCTCTTTAAACGGAGAAGATGCATTTATATTCCAAACAATTTAAGACGAACTAACATATTTATGTTAAAATCAGGTTTTAAGGACAGAAAAAATCAACAGTTAATTTATTTCCTACTTTTACATAAAAAATAATAATTTTCGATATATATTTAATGAGAATAATGAGAGGAAGCAAGTAATGAAAAATTGGGAATTTGTATTACGGGATTATATCATTGGGCGACCAGTTATTTCGATTGATTATGATGAGGATGATTCTACTGTAGGTGAAATTATAGATGCTCATAGAGATTTAGTATATGGCCATATTGAGTTATCGGATGATGGAAAACTTACTTCATTTATGGTGGATCTAGATGAGATTCTGGCACATAATGATGTTTCACTAGATGAATATGAGGAATTAACTCCAGATGAAATCATCGGTTGTGCAGAAGATTTTACAAAGGATTTTTGTCGTGATCACTTGTATTTTAATATGATGACGGAATGGAATGGGGAATCTTATCTAGTTGTTTTTGAGGCAAAAGATGTGGCACTTAATCTATTCTTGCCTAATTCAGGCGCTACCATTGAAATTAATAAACAAGGGTTTATTCTTTCAGCAACATTATTCCAATCGTATTATCAATTATCATATCCTGATATTGAAATTTCAGCGGAGGATGCAAAAGAAATTTTATGCCAGTATCCTTTAGTGGAGCTTGGAATTTATGAAGACAATGGTGAGATGAAGCTTGTTTATTATCCAAAACGTGAGTATGCTGCAGTTCATGTAGATGGTCATATTGTAACTGCAGGGGACTTTTTTGAAGACGAGTATGTAAAGGCTCAAACATTTAACAAAGTAACGGTTACTGAAACGATTGAAAGTCTTTTAGGTGTTACAGATGATATGTTGAGGGTAGAGAATTCAAATGGGCAATATTGGTATCAAGCAGAAGACGAAGAAAATATTGAACTTGCTGAACCAATTATAAAAATTGAACATTCAGATGAGATGCAAAAGGACTATGAGTCATCGGTTAGTTGGGAAGAATTAGACGAAGAATTGCCAGTAACCGTTTTAGAAGAAAAAGCGAAAATGTTCTTAGAAGCAACAATAGGGAATATTCATCAAAAATATTTACTTGAAGATCAGTTAGAAGATGATGATTTTGATATCCTTAGAGAGGAAGATTTATCAGAAGAGGAACGTCAATACTTTGAACAATTAGAGATGATGGAAGAAGACGAAGAAGATTTTGTAGAAGATGATGATCTCGATTTTGAGCCTTTTACAACTTTTACATTTATACGCCATCATAAAGGAATTCGCATTGAAGAATATGCCATACATGTAAACGTGGGTATTTATACGGGTATTATCCGGGATTGTACAGTCATATTACCAAATGAGGATAAATTAGTTTCAATGGATATAAATCCTGTATTGTCTCTAGAACAGGTCGATGCCATATATAAAGAGCAATTACATATGAAACTTGCTCGAACTTCTAGTTATGATGATGAAGATGAGGAAGTAACAGTGTATGGATTAGATTATGTTATGAATTTCCCGCAAAGAGGGGAAATAGAAAGAATTGATGCAACAACAGGTGAAGTTCACTATATTGATGCAGATATTCTAAAAGAGGGAGATTAATAGAGGCCTCAACAGATAGTTTCAGTTAGTTAAAATGAATAACGGAATTTACAAAAGAAGTTTGAACGAATCGTATTTATGGATCAAGGTGTTATTGTTGAAGATGGTGCATCTGATGAGGTATCCAATAATCCTAAACACGAACGTTCCAAGGCTTTCTTGCAACGAGCTTATATAATTTGAGCTATAGCTGTCGTCTCTCTTTGAGAAGGCAGTTTTTTTGATGAACAAAATTAGAAATAGAACCAATAAAAAGATGTAGCACTATCTCATATAATGTCACATAATCTGCTTTAAATATGTGAGGAGATATTACATAAAAATCAGAAAATTTAGAGATATACATGGTATACTATCTAATAGAAGGATGTTATACATAAGGGGCTGAGTATATGATTGACACAAAAGATGAGAATCTCAATGTATCAACATTGATGAATGAATTAAAATATGAAAATCGAGTCATGCAACAAGTTATGCATAAGCTTCAAACGATATCTATGCAATCAAAAATACTAGCTTTAAACTCCGGCATTGAAGCGGCTCGTGCAGGAGAGGCAGGTCGTGGTTTTTCTGTAGTAGCAAAGGAAATCAATAAATTTGCGGCAGCTAGTATGGAGGCTAGTAAAGAAAGTGAAGGGATTATTCATTCTATTCAGCAAAAAGCAAATGACATTATTGCTGTTCGTACAGTAGATATTGCTTTTGACACCATTGATAAAATTGACCGAAACTTATTTGAAAGAAATTGTGATGTACAAGCATGGGCTACTTTTGATGCAGTAAGGAATGTAATAATAAATCCAACATCTGAAACGAAAAAACTTGCGCAAGCATTATTGAAGAATATCTATGAAATTTATGAAGTATATTTTGAATTGTTAGTTGTGGATTTGGAAGGGAATATTGTAGTCACTGCCAAAAATCAACATGAAGTAGGCAAGAGTATGGCTGATCGTGAATGGTTTAAAGAGACTATAGCCAATAATGATGTATATGTAACGGATATGTATTACTCTGAAGTTGCTCAAGGGTATACGATGAGCTACTCTAGTCCAATTCGAGATGATCAGGGCAATGTCATAGGGGTCTTCTCTACTCGATTTAATTGGGATTTTATATACGACATTATTGATAATGTTAAAATTGATGAGCAATCACAACTATTCGTCATCAATAAAGAAGGCATCGTTATAGCATCAAAGAATAGAGAAAATATTTTGACTAAAAAACTAACTGATATGAAAGCTGTAAACCGTGTATTAAGTGGTCAGAAAACTCGAGGGTATGAAATTGAGAATAACCAAATTTGCGCTTATTGCCTAACGCAAGGATACAATGCTTACAAAGGAAAAGGATGGTCAGTTATTGTAATCGAGCCAATTGGCTAATAGGAGATGTAACGAGACATTGCACTTTCTAATAATCCTTTAAAGCAGTAGAAAAAGCATCCCCACTTTTCCTTCGGGGATGCCTGATGATAAAATCAGTATTTTTTCAATTCAAATGAATTAATTTCATAAATAGATGTCTATCTTTCATACAAGAACAGAGTACTCTTGTATGGTTTTAGTTTTACTCCATATTAATCAACGGATTGTTTATATTAGTCAATTTTAGCCATTTCAATGACTAAAATATGTGCGGTATCTTCAGCATTAATGTGAATGTTCTCTTCTATGATTTCTAAGCCATCACGTGTTTCAAGTGCTACATCATTAATCATGGCTTTGCCTTCAATTTGCACAAGATATGCTTGACGACCTGTAGCCACTGGGAAGTCGATTTCCTTACCGGGTTCAAGTGTAATAGCGTATAAATTGGCATCTTGGTTAATTTGAATAGGAGCAGTCCCATTCTTATCTGAAACCATATGAAGCCATTTGTTTTTGCGATCCTCCATTTCAAAAAGGAACTCACCATAATGAGGTGTATGGCCATGTCGATCAGGTAAAATCCAAATTTGTAACATACGAAGTTCTTCGTCGCCCATATTATGTTCACTATGGAAAACGCCAGTGCCAGCACTCATGTATTGCACTTGACCACGAGTAATCGTATGCTTGTTCCCCATACTATCTTGGTGAGTAAGAGCACCGTTTACGACGTAAGAAATAATTTCCATATCTCGGTGAGGATGTAGGTCAAATCCTGTATGTGGTGCAATTAAATCATCGTTGATAACACGTAAAGCGCCAAATTGTATATTATTTGGATTATAATATTCTGCAAATGAGAAATGAAATGTACTGTTCAACCAACCTAGATGGCTAGTTCCCATTTGTTTATGATCAACTTTTCTAAGCATAAAAATCATCCCTTCAATTTAATTCGAAAATATCTTTAATTCGAGATAATTGTAAAACGAACTTTTGGTTAAGTCAACTTCTAACGATGGTATACATATTAAAGGATGGCTAATAAGCTTTTCTCTAAGCTTATAGCCATCCATGCTTGGGCTATTTTTTAAACAATAAATAAATAAAGTAGGGTGCGCCGATTAAGGATACAATAATTCCTGCTGGTAAAGAGATATTACTTAGTAAGCTACGTCCAATTGTATCTGCGACTAACAGAAGCAAACCACCAATCAAAATAGCAATGGGAATAAACAATTGGTTTCGTGGCCCTACTAATTTCTTTGCGATATGTGGAGATAAAAGGCCGATAAAGGCAATCCCACCTGTAACGGATACAGCGGAAGCAGCTAATGCTACAGCAATAATCAATAGGATTATTCGCTCTTTTTGTACTGAAATTCCAACGCCAATCGAAACTGGCTCATTTAGATTTAAGATATTCAACCGATGTGCTTTATACAATGTAAACGGAATCAAAACAACAAGCCAAGGAAGAAGCGCCCATACAAACGGCCAGTCGGTACCCCAGATATTCCCTGCTAGCCATGTTGAGATGAAATCCACCTTTCTATTATCAGAAGACGAGATTAAAACAATCATTAAACCTGATAATGCCATTTGGAATCCGACACCCACTAATATCATTCTTACAGGTTTAATCCCTTCTTTTCTACTATATGAAAAAATGTAGATTAGAATAGTAGCAAAGATAGCACCTAGAAAGGCAACTATAGGTAATGTATAAACAAATGATCCTGCTTCAATTGGAAAATACAAAAAGAAGATAGAAATCGCAACGCCCGCCCCAGAATTAATACCGATAATACCAGGATCCGCTAGATCATTACGTGTAATGCTTTGTAAGATTGAACCAGAAAGGGCAAGGGCCATACCAGCAAGTAATGTAATGATGATACGAGGTAAACGAATGGAAAATAGCACAAATTCATCTTTAAACGTTCCATAGCCCATTATTGTGGGGAAAATCTGATCGAAAGATACAGCAGATGCCCCCATTCCAAGACTAGCTGTAACAGCTACGAGGATAAGAACCATTAATATTAACAAAGTGATACGTTGTTTACGAATTACAGATGTTGCAATCACGAGAATGATTTTCCTCCTTTTCGAACGATGATAAGGAAGAATGGCAATCCTAAAATCGCAATAATTGCTGCAAGTGGTGTTTCATAAGGGGCATTAATGGTACGCCCCACAGTATCTGCTAGAAGCATTAAGCATGCACCGAAAATAGCAGTCATCGGGATGACATGACGATAATCTGTCCCGACAAAAGCACGAACCATATGGGGGACCATTAATCCTATAAATGCTAAGTTTCCTACAAGTGCAACGGATGTTCCTACTAGTACAATAATGACCATAAAGAGAAGAAACTTGATCAATAGTATATGTTGGCCTAAGCTTACTGCAACCTCCTCGCTCAAACTTAAAACGGTAAGTTGTCGAGATAATATAATGGCTATGAATATACCGACTAAGATGGTCGGTATCACAATTTGTAGTTGATCAAAGGAAGTTCCGACTAAACCTCCAGATGTCCACATCGATACATCTTTCGAAACTTTAAACAATAAACCAATACCATCTGCAATAGCATATAAAAACATAGAAACAGCAGTACCTGCAAGGACTAGACGAAGTGGTGAAAATCCACCTCTCTGTAACATACTTATACCGAACACCAGCAATGCACCACAAGCTGCTCCGATAAAGCATGAGGTCATAATTCCAAAATAACTTAGGGAAGGGAGTATAGCCATTGCAGAAGCTAATGCACAATTTGCCCCGGCTGTTAAACCAAGTAACCCGGGGTCTGCTAACGGATTTCGAGTCATTCCTTGCATAATAGCGCCAGCGACGGATAGAGCGGCACCAATGAAAATGGCGCCAATTTCCCTAGGTAATCGAATTTCATGAATCATTGTGATGGTTTCACTTATTTTTTCTTGTGATACGATGGCAAGCCATGCTTCTTTTAGTGTGGTATTGGCTGCCCCGCATACCATTGCTATTGCAAAAAAGATTACTAATAAACTAAGGCCAACAATCAACTGAATGAGAAATGGAGTTGTACGTTGTTTTTGTTGTTTCATCATATCATCGTTTCCTTCAATAGTATTACTTTCCAAGGAAATGCTTTTTAAAGAATGCTAATTGATAATCTAAGGTAATGGGATCATTAAAGTAGAATGCTTTTGCATTTGCTTCATAAACATGTCCATTTTTGACTGCTGGAATATTTTTGTATGTTTTGGATTTCATAAATGAAGTATCTCCATCAGAGTTTTTGCTTAAAATTAAGTAATCTCCTGCATAGTTGCCCATTACTTCTTGAGAAAGTGCATAGTAACCATCTTTTTTGGTCATGTTTTCAACTTTTTCAGGCATTTTTAGTTGCATAGCTTGGTAAAGTACTTCTGTTCCACGCCCCCAATGATCTCCAAATACATATAAATCTTTACCAAAGTTTTCAATAACAGAAACAGTTGTGTCTTTACCTATTTTGTCTTTTATTTCAGCACCAGTGGTTGCAGCACGTTGTTTAAAATCATCAACCCAAGCGCTTGCTTCTTTTTCTTTGTTTAATAATTTTCCGATTTCGATATGTTGAGTTAAATAGTCAACTTTCGCATATGTAAATGTGACAGTTGGAGCAATTTTGTTTAGTTTATCAACATTTTTAAGGGTTGAAAGACCAATGATTAAGTCTGGTTTTAGTTCAATAATTTTTTCTAAATCATCTTCAGTAACGACTTTTGCATCTTTTAATTTGTCTTTAAAATTTGGATTAGCTTTTGACCAAGCATCAACACCTACAATAGGAACGCCCAGCTGCATAACATTTCCTACGAATGATGATAAGACTACAACACGTTTAGGATGCGCGGGTACTTTAATGTCACCATTTTCTGATTTAAACGTAATAGTTGTTGGCTCTTTTGTATCTGATTTTGATGAACCATTATCTGTTTTACTTGATGTATTACTACAAGCACTCATCATTAAAACGAATATTAATAAGATTGGAAAAAGATATTTTTTCATTATTCTACTCCTTTAATAATGTCGTATGTGACACACATTGGTTTTTTTGTTCGCGGGTCTCTACCGATATAAGCATCGATATTGAAGACTGTTTTTAATACTTCAGGTTGGATGACTTCCTCACAATCACCAGCTTTAATGATTTTGCCATCTTTGAGAGCAATTAAATAATCTGCAAATCTTGCAGCTTGGTTTAAGTCATGTAGAACCATGATAATTGTGCGATGTTGCTCTTTATTTAACTTTTGAAGTAATGTGAGAACTTCTAATTGATGAGCCATATCCAAGTATGTAGTAGGTTCATCTAGGAAAATAATTTCTGTTTCCTGAGCAAGTGCCATTGCTATCCATACTCGCTGACGTTGGCCACCTGAAAGCGCATCGACGGAACGAAATTTAAAATCAGATGTTCCGGTTACTTCTAATGCCCAATCAATTACTTCGAGATCATGCCTTTTTAATTTCCCAATACCCTTTTGATAAGGGAAACGTCCATAAGATACCAATTCTCCAACAGTCAATCCACTGACGCTTTCAGGTGTTTGGGGAAGAATAGCTATTTTCTGAGCAAGTAACTTTGTTTTTTGTTTAGCAATATTCTCACCATCTAAAATGATTGAGCCAGATTGTTGAGTGATGATTCGAGTCATTGTTTTCAGTAAAGTAGATTTTCCACAACCATTTGAACCGATGATGGTTGTAATTTTTTTATCAGGAATATGAATATTTAAATTCTGCAAAATCAACTTTTCACCATAGCCAACACTCAAGTCTTTAGTTTGTAGGCGTTCCATTTTCTACCCTCCATTTACAAACATTCGCGTAAATTAAGATAAAATGATAATGATAATCAATATCATTTGACACAATCATAATTCTAATTGATAATGATTGTCAATAAGATTTGCAGAATAAAAGCGATTATTTATCCAATATGGGAGTGTTCAATATGAACTATGAGGAAATATTTGAAGTTACGATTATTGGTGGAGGGCCAGCTGGTTTATACTCTGCTTTTTATAGTGGATTAAGGGGTATGAAAACGAAAATAATTGAATATCAAGCACAATTAGGTGGCAAACTTCATGTCTATCCAGAAAAAATGATTTGGGATGTGGGGGGACATAGACCATTGTCTAGCGTTCAACTTACCGAACAATTAGTAGAACAAGGATTAACATTCAATCCAACAGTAATAGTAGGAGAGAAAGTTGAGACAATTAGTCAGAATGGGGATCATCTATTTACATTAAAAACTTCAAGCGGTAAGGAACATTATTCAAAAACTGTAATAGTTGCAGTAGGGAGCGGTATTTTAAATCCTCAAAAATTAGAGGTTGAAGGTGCAGAGCGTTATGAGGTATCAAATCTTAATTATACAATCAAATCGTTGCGGCGTTTTAAAGATAAAGTTGTTCTCATCTCAGGTGGGGGTAATTCTGCTGTTGACTGGGCAATTGAACTGCAACAAGTAGCTAAAAAGGTATATGTGAGTTATCATAAGGGAAAATTATCTGCACATGAGTCACAAGTTGAACAGTTATTAAAAAGTGATGCAACAGTATTTCGTAATACATCTATTACCAAACTAATCGCAGATAGTGTAAACAGTTCGCTAATTAAAACAGTAGAACTAACAGATAAACAAACAGGTGAATCTATTCATGTCGATGTTGATGAAGTTATTATTAATCATGGTTTTGAACAGGATTCATCATTACTAAAAAATAGTTCTGTAAATTTACAATTAGTCGATGGGTTTATAAAAGGAAATGCATTAGGGGAAACTTCTATCTCAGGACTGTTCGCTGCTGGAGATATTATTAGCTATGAGGGTAAAGTAAATCTAATTACGGGAGCGTTTCAAGACGCTGTAAATGCTGCGAATAAGGCGAAAGTTTATATTCAACCAGATGCCGTAGCTACTGGTATGGTATCTTCTCATAACGAAGTATTTAAAGAACGCAATCGTAAAATTGTGAAAGATATGATGAAGTAAGTATGGTATCTTGAAAATCCAGGATCAATGCGATTAAATAACCTCTACACTTAAAAGGTGTAGAGGTTATTTATCTTTGTAAGGGTTATCTTTCTCGTTTAATAAATATTTTTCTTTATGAAGATGGAAATGTTAAAATAGGCTTATGTGAATTTTTATGTCTTTTTAGTTAGGTGATTTCTCATGAATCCAATGTCATCAAAATGGTTAAAATCTGAAACAATTTGGGTGTTGCTGATTGCGATATTTACAGCAATTAGTAGTGAAATTAAACTCATACCATTTAATGGAGAGCATTTTCGATTTGGTTTAGGTAGTATAACCTTCCTATTATTAATTTTAATTCGTTTACCTAAATCTGTGATTCAAACGGGTATTATTACAGGATTAACCGTCGTTTTATTTCGAATATTTTCAAATATAACTTTTTATAATGGTGCTTTTTGGGATAGTGTTATAGAAAATTATCCTGCATTTTTATATTACTTTGTTTATGTTTGCTTATTTAAACTATTAAAAGTACAGCAACTAATTGAACAACCATTTAAATTAGGTATACTAGCAATGTTTATGGAGATTATTGCAAATAGTGCTGAACATATTGTTCGATATTTAATGAACCCAAATACTACTTTGGTTTTTTATGATTGGTTTTTAATTGTGATGGTAGCGTTATTAAGAAGTTTCTTTGTAGTAGGAATTTATAGCTCTATTATTATGTCTGAACAACGCAAACGATTAGATGAACAACTTACACTAGGATCAGATTTGTATGTTGAAACATTATATTTGCAAAAAATGATGAATCATATCGAACAAATAATGGCCGATAGTTATGACTTATATCGCAATCTTAAAAAACAACAATTACAGGATCAAGGTGTAAGGGCATTGCATATTTCCCAGGAAATTCATGAAGTAAAAAAAGATGCACAACGGATTTTCGCTGGCTTGTCGAATATTACCATGCCTAAGACAGAAGAAGTTTATTATTTAGCGAATATTGTAGAATTCGTTGTAACAGCAAATAGTAAATACAGCGAAATGTTAAATAAGAGGATTGAATTTAAAGTAGAAAATAATGTGGATTTTGAGTTAACGCAGCAAATTCCTTTACTTGCAATACTTAATAACATTACAGCAAATGCAATTGAAGCTATAGTAGATTCTGGGCGTATTTTATTTCAAGTATCTGATCAACAAGGAACTATTCTCTTTAAGATACAAGATACAGGAACAGGAATAGCTGAAGAGGATTTAGATATAATTTTCGAACCAGGTTTCACAACTAAATATAACAAACAAGGGGTAGCAGCGACTGGAATCGGCTTATCCCATGTACAAGAAATTGTTCAAATGCTGGACGGTAAAATCCACGTAGATCGACCAACTGTAGGGACGATTTTCTGTATTGAGATTCCTCGCAAAAATATACAAAAAGGGGTTGAGTAACTTTGCGTTATTTTATCGTTGATGACGATGCAGCAAGCCGTCGAATGCTAAAACAAATTATTGTAGAAGGGGATATGGGCGTAATAATTGGGGAAGCTGATAGTGGGATGAACGCATTGGAGCCTATTTTATCAAGTGATCCAGATTTTGTGCTCATTGACCTTTTAATGCCAAGATTAGATGGAATCGAAACAATGGAACAACTTCGTAAACAAGGTTTCAAAGGTCATTTTATCATGATTTCGCAAGTAGAAAACAAAGAGATGGTTGGTGAGGCTTACGAAAAAGATGTAGAATTTTTTATACACAAGCCCATTAATCGCATTGAAGTGCAAAGTATTCTCAGAAAAACTTCAGAACGGTTTCTTTTAAAAAGATCTCTACTGACTATTAGAAAATCAATTTTGAACTTTGAAGAAGAAGCGAAAGAAGAATCTCATCGTACAATGAAAGACGTTGTTTCTTCCATATTAAATGATATGGGGATTGTAGGTGAGGTAGGGAGTGATGATATTGTTTCCATTATTGACTATTTATCCTCAAGAGAAGAAAGCACGATGCAGATTCCACCATTAAAAGATATTTATGAAGAGCTTGCGAGTAAAACAAAATTTAGTAGTGTAGAAATTATTAAAGAAAGTAAAGCGATTGAACAAAGGATTCGTCGTACTATTTCCGTTGCGATGAATAATTTAGCTACCCTTGGAGTAGTAGACTATACAAATCCGGAATTTGAATACTATGCACCTCGTTATTTTGAGTTTGCAGAAATACGAGCATTGATGAAAACTATTCAAGAGAATGAAGTTGTACCTAAAAAGATGAAAATTAATGTGAAGAAGTTTTTACAAGTGCTATATGTAGAAGCAACTGAAAAATTCAAACATCCGTCAAAATAAGTAATATATTGTAAAAAGCGATCTCAATTTAGCATAAAACCTATCTATTTTATAGAAAATTTATATAAAAAAATATTTTTTTTGAATTTTTATTTCTTTGGAATTGTCGGATGGTGTCGGATTTTATAAGTCACTCTTATAATAAAGTTATGATTATTAGTCTTATTTAGAACAACCACATTTTGAAGGGGTGACTTGTTATGAAAAAACGTAAACTTGGATTAGCTTGGCAAATTTTGATTGGGCTAATTCTTGGTGTTATAGTAGGTGCAGTTTTTTACGGAAATGAAAACGTAACCAAATATCTTCAACCTGTTGGAACAATCTTTATGAACATGATCAAGATGATTGTTGTTCCAATTATTATTTCAACATTAATTTTAGGTGTAGCTGGTCAAGGGGACTTTAAAAAACTTGGTAAACTAGGTATTAAAACCATCGTTTACTTTGAATTGATTACGACATTTGCCATTATTATTGGTATTGCAGCAGCAGATATCTTCCATCCTGGTGTAGGCGTAAATATGGCACACCTAACTAAAGGTGATATTTCTACTTACGTTGAAACAAGTAAAACGGTAAAAGAAGGCGGCGGTTTTGCCGAAACAATTATTAATATTGTGCCAACAAACGTTGTTCAAGCAATGGTAAATGGTAATATGCTTGCGATTATCTTCTTCTCTGTATTATTTGGACTAGGTGTTGCAGCAATTGGTGAAAAAGGTAAACCAGTTCTAGCATTCTTCTCTGGTATGGCGGATGCTATGTTCTGGGTAACAAATACAATTATGAAATTTGCTCCTTATGGAGTATTTGCATTAATCGCAGTTACGGTTTCAACATTTGGGATTCAATCATTAATTCCTCTAGGTAAATTAGCTATTCTTGTTTATGTATCAATGATTTTATTCGTTGTAATTGTACTGGGTTTAGTGGCGAAATTATTCGGCCTAAATATTTTCCATATAATTCGCATTTTAAAAGATGAATTATTACTTGCTTATTCAACTTCAAGTTCTGAATCGGTATTGCCACGTATTATGATGAAAATGGAAAAAGCAGGTGTACCGAAAGATATCGTATCATTCGTTATTCCAACTGGCTATTCATTTAACCTAGATGGTTCAACTTTATACCAATCTATTGCAGCGTTATTTATCGCTCAAATGTACGGTATCGATTTAACATTAGGTCAACAAATTACATTAGTGCTTACATTAATGGTAACTTCTAAAGGTATTGCTGGTGTTCCTGGGGTATCATTTGTAGTATTACTTTCAACTTTAACTGCAGTGAACATTCCAGTAGAAGGTCTTGCATTTATTTTAGGTATTGACCGTATCTTAGATATGGCTCGTACTGCTGTCAATGTTACTGGTAACTCATTAGCTTCACTTGTTATGGCTAAATGGGAAGGTCGACTTGATAAAAATAAATACGACAATTATTTTGGTAACGAAGATAGCAATAAATTAGCTTAATCATTTAAATAGAGGCTCTACTAACATGTAGTTCATGTTAGTAGAGCTTTTTTTATTTTTGTTATACAACTAAATTAGACATCAAGCTGACTTATTGAGATGATAATATATAAGATAAAATGTAGAAATTACTGGGGGTCAAGTAGTGGACAAAGTATTAATTGTGGAAGATGAATTTGCCATAAGTCAAGTGTTAAAGGCATATTTACAAAAAGTACACCTTCTAACTGAACAAGCATATACAGGCACTGAAGCGATTGAAAAATTTCGTACTTGTGCCCCTAATATTGTTTTGTTAGATGTGATGTTACCTGAAAAAAATGGATGGCAAATTTTAAAAGAGATTCGCAAAGAAAGTAGTTGCCCTGTTATTATGCTAACTGCATTGGGTGATGTCAATTATAGATTGGAAGGTTTAAATGAAGGAGCGGATGATTACATAGCAAAACCATTTGTAGCAGAAGAGGTAGTTGCACGTGTGAAAGCTGTTTTAAGAAGAACACAAGGTGGCACAGGACCAAAACGTCAGTTCGGCAGCTTGGAAATTAATCTTCAATCACATCAAGTCAAGGTAGCAGGACACGAAGTAGAGTTAACGCCTCGAGATTTATCTGTCTTAATGTTTCTTGCGGAACATCCTAATCATACCTTTACAAGAGATCAATTGATCGAGCAAGTTTGGGGATGGGAATATGATGGAAGTGATCGTGCAGTGGATTTAGCTATTAAACGGTTACGTAAAGTGCTACAAGATTGGCCTGAAACAGAAGGAGAAATCAAAACGTTACGTGGATTGGGGTATCAACTAAGTGTCAAATCATGATAAAGAAAAGCGGATCTCTTTAACGCAGTATTGGACGAGCCGTTATTTACTTACATTATGTATAGGACTTACAATTGTTGCGTTTCTATCTGCAATATGGATTCGACATACGACTTTGCAAAATCGTTTGGATATGTTGGAATTTATGGGGGAAGAAATTTCGAATCGCTTAGAAGAAAATACGATAAATAATCCTTCAATAAGACCAATAAAAGGACCAAATGAAGATAAGGAAAATCCAGGTGTATTTAGAGATCGTGAGCGTTTTATGGATATGGGCATTAACCCAACCATATATATTGTTGATACCGAAGGCAATATTCTTTCTATGAATCACCCTAAAGAACCATTAAATGAACAAACAATACCCAAAACGGTGATGGCATCAAAAAGTGATATTGTTAAATTCAAATATGACAATTCTGCGCAATTATATTATGCCATAAAAAAGAAGATTGAGATTGATAACAAAACGGTTGGCTATATTGTTATTAGTGAAACGAAAGAAAACTTGACACATCTAAACCAAGAATATAGTCAATTAGCAATTATGATTGGTTGCTTGGCTTTACTTGGTGTAGGAGCAATTTACTTTTTATCTCGTCGTTTGGCTAAACCAATCAAGGATGTAGCTTATGCAGCAAAACAAGTTCAAGAAGGAAACTATAATATTGAATTGCCAGACAATACTAAAGAAGAGGAAGTTTATGAACTTGTTCATTCCTTTAAAGAGATGGCTACAAGGCTTCAACAGTTAGAAGCAATGAGAACTGAATTATTAGCAGGTGTGACACATGAATTAAAAACACCAGTTACTTCTATTAGTGGTTTGTTACAAGCGATTCAAGACGAGGTTGTTGAAGGGAACACGCAAAAAGAATTTATCCAAATGGCAGTAAATGAAACGACAAAATTAAAAACGATGGTAGGCGATTTACTCGCATTTAATTCGTTCTCTGTAAATGCAATCCCTGTAAAATTTGAAACATTTGAAATCAATCAAATCCTAGAAGAAACACTAATGCAATGGGAACTAACACAAGATACGGAAGATGTTGAATTGACGTTCGTTAAATTACCAGAGCCTAGAGAGGTTGAGATTGATTTCATTCGTTTTCAACAAATTTTTACAAATCTCTTTACCAACGCAAAACAAGCGATGAATGGATTTGGGAAAATCTCTGTCACACTAAGTGAAACAGCAGAGGATCTATTCATTCGAGTTGCTGACACAGGAAAAGGAATACCAGATGAAGAACAAACTCTAATCTTCGAACGCTTCTATCGAGGAGAAAATAAGAAATATGCAGTACGTGGTTTGGGGCTTGGTTTACCATTAAGTAAAATGATGGCGCAATCAATACATGGTGATTTACGTCTTGTTCATAGTACAAAAAACAGTACAGTCTTCGAATTACGTATTCCAAAACAATGATAATATGAAAATACCTAATAAGTTATTACTAAACTTATTAGGTATTTTTACTTTTTTCTAAAGTTTTCCTCATGACATGTAACTGACACAATCAAACTGTATAGTAAGTCTTGTAAAGAAGATCAAACCCCATATCACATAAAAGGAAGGAAGATATAGATGAACAAGATAAATAAGTTCAAACAGAAAGGATTCGGCAAGATCATTTTAGCAATTGGAATTCCCCTCATATGTGTGGTAGCAGTAATAGCTTTCTATGTAGTAGATAAAGGTAATAGCTACGTCGCGAAAATCGGTGATGTGAAAATCTCACAAGAAGATTTAAATAAAACTTTAAATAAGCAATATGGTACAACGGTTCTTGACACCTTAATATCAGATAAAGTGATAGAGTTAGAAGCTAAAAAACAGAACGTAACGGTTTCTAAAAAGGCAATCCAATCTCAGCTTGATACATTAGCTTCACAATATGGCAGTGAAGAAGCTCTTGAATCAGCACTTTCCTCCAATAACATGACAGTAAGCGATGCGAAAAATAGTATTAAAACCTATTTGCTAACAAAAAAATTAATTGAACCCTCTCTGAAAATTACCGATGCAGAATTAAAATCGTATTTTAAAGAAAACAAGGATACCTATAATCAAGCAGCTCAAGTTAAAGCAAGCCATATCCTAGTGAACAATAAGAAAACAGCTAAAACAGTCTTAGCCAAATTAAACAATGGAGAGGATTGGAATAAATTAGCTAAGGAATATTCGCAAGATTCAAGCAATGCAACAGATGGAGGAAATTTGGGATACTTTACGAAATCTGATATGGATGAAAACTTTGCAAATGCAGCTTTTTCATTAAAAGTTGGCGAAATCAGTGGCATTGTTAAATCATCTTATGGCTATCACATTATTAAAGTTACCGGGAAAAAGTCGGCACAAGAAGCTATGTATGCAGATGTTAAGGATCAAGTGAAAGAAGCCGTTGTAGAACAGAAGATGAACGAAAACTATAGTACATGGTTATCATCACTCTATAAAAAATACAAAATTGAAAACAAATTAAGTGATACCAATAGTAGCTCTACATCAAAATCTTCTAAAACTAGTACAAGTAAAAGTTAACAACTTTCTGGTTCATTCAAAGTTAGTTCAGAAAAATAACCAATCTCCAAGCCCACAACAGGATGAGCAAATGGGACCTGGTGGTGGCGAATTTGACCAAAATAATTCAGTACAAAATATAGGACAAAAGGATCCATCAAAACAAGCAACTTATGAAAACACTAAATCGTCTAGTATTATGAATTTAATTGCTGTTTGCATATTAATCATAACGATTATTTTAGTTTTCTGGTTTAAACGAAGAGGATATAAAAGAAATATAGTATAGGGTAAAGCACTGCCCGTATCTGTTTGACGATACGGGCAGTGAAAACCCACCCAATTTTACACTTACACATGGCAAAAGGCTATTTTCGATCGACTAGCACATCGATGGGGATAGCCTTTTGTTGTTTTTCAATGCATTTTACGTGTCGCTACCAACTTAAAAAGATTTGGTGCTATCCTTGGAAATAAATGTGCTTGTGGATTATGCAACTTTATTTTAAACCAAGTCATATTATTCACTTTTTTCTTTAAATTATTTTATGATTAAATTACGTTCTCGTTTTAAAAGAAAGTGATCCAAAATCAAGTGTTTTAATGTTAAAATATTTATCTCTATAAAAATGGGGGATTTCTATGAATGATCAGCAATATGATCAGTTACTACATATAAACACAATAGGAAATCAAAATGATTTTCCAATGTTAGCACATTATTATCCGTATGAGCCAACGCCTTATGATGTATTAGATTTATGTTTTGATAAGATTGAGTTGGAAAAAGATGATTGTTTAATTGATTTTGGCTGTGGTAAGGGACGCGTACCTTTTTATGTGAATCATCGATTCCATATTGAAACGCTTGGTGTTGAAATGAATGAAGGATATGTAGAAGATGCTTTAAAAAATAAGATTGACTATTCAAAAGGTCATCAACTAGAAAATGCCCCTGTAAATTTTCTTTATGGGAAAGCTGAACATTACAAAATAAAACCATCTGATAATATTTTCTTTTTCTTTAATCCTTTCTCTATCCAAATTTTTCGAAAAGTTATTTATAATATATTGAATTCACAACAAAAAAGTCCACGTAAGATATATATAATGTTGTATTATCCATCTTTTGAATATATTCAATTTTTACGAGATGAAACGCATTTTAAGGTTGTGAGAGATGTTCTAATACCGAATGTTACTACTTATAATATGCACGAACGGGTTATGATTTTTGAATCAAAGGAGGAGTTATAAATGACAAATTCATGGAATGAGCGCTTTAATACAGAAGAATATATGTATGGTGAAAAACCAAATGCATTTATTGAGAAATTTTCTTCACAGCTAGGTGGATTAAAAAATGTAGCAGCATTTGCTGAGGGAGAAGGTCGGAATGCTGTTTTTTTAGCAACATTAGGACATGAAGTAACAGCTTTTGATTATGCAGAAAGTGGATTACGCAAAACGAAACAATTAGCAAAGAAAAATCATGTAGAAGTGAATACTGTTCAGGTAGATTTGTTAGAAGGAGATATCCCTGCAGAACAATTTGATGGAGCTATTATGGTATTTGGACATTTTCCAAAAGAAAAACAATCACTTGTGTTCAACAAAATTGTAAACTCAGTTAAACCAGGTGGTAAGATCATGATGGAAGTATATTCAGAAGATCAACTAGATTATCAAACTGGAGGTCCCAAAAACTTAGAAATGCTCTATAAACCCCAGGATCTTTTAGATTGGTGTGAAGGAAGGAAAATTCTACATTTTTTTGTAGGTGAACAGACAAGACATGAAGGAAAACTGCATAAAGGACTTGCACATGTGATACAACTGATTGTTGAAAAAAATAACTAAACGGCAACTCTTTATGGAGTTGTCTTTTTTTATGACATTTATTGAGAAATTAAAACTACAATTCCTACGAATTTACTTGAAATTAAGTGCAGATTTTGATATGATGAGAAAGTTCATTTAATTAGTTATCATTGTTAACTATTTAGGAGGGAATATGTTTACATTTAGAAGCTTATTTTATCAATTGATTTTAACGTATAGACCATTTGAAACGAGATTGAATGAGAGGTTAGCAAAGCACGATTTGCATCGGACAGAGTGGTCAATCTTATATTATTTAGTTACATCTGAGTCCATGACATTAGTAGAAATGGCAAGATTGTTAAGTGTAGAAAAGCCAAATATTACAAGGACTATGAAGAGTTTAGTAGAGAGAGGTTATATAGAGACTAAAACAGGTAAAGACAAACGTGAAAAACATATGATCGTCACAGCTAAAGGCATAGAGATTTATAACCAAATCCGAATTACTGTTGATGAATTCGAACAACAAATGTTAGTTGGGATACCAGAGGAAGAACAATTAGCATTTATTCATACGATGCAAAAAATCAGAGAGAATTTATTAAAAAAATAGGGGGATTTTGAATGAGTCATGCGAAAGAGAAATTATGGTCAAAAGACTTTGTTATTATGTCGATCATAAACTTTCTCATTTTGGTTATTTTTTATTTATTAATGGTAACAATTGCTTCCTTTGCAGTGAAGGAATACCATGCTTCAACGAGTCAGGCAGGACTAGTTACAGGGATTTATATTATTGGTACTTTAATTGGACGCCTTGGAACAGGAAGGGTTATTGACCAATTTGGACGCAAACGAGTACTTATTATTGGATTAATATTATTCGTGATTACGATGTCACTTTACTTCATTCATGCAGGGATTACGGTATTACTTTTATGTCGCTTTGTACATGGTTTTTCTGTAGGTATTGCATCAACTGCAACAGGTACAATTGTAGCACAAATCTTACCTCAATCTCGCAAAGGTGAAGGGATTGGTTATTATAGTATGAGTGCGACTCTTGGTACAGCAATTGGCCCATTTATCGGTATTTTGATGAGTCAGCATACAACATATAATGTCATATTCTCACTTTGTATGTTATTAGGTGTTATTTGTTTAGCAATATCTTTTATAGCGAAAGTACCACCAGTACTGAAAGCACCAGAATCAAAAGAAGTACAAAAAGGTTTCAGTATTTCTCAATACTTAGAACCAAAGGCGATCCCCATTGCCATTATTACTATTTTTATAGCTTTTGGTTACGCAGGAATCCTTTCATTTATTAACTTTTTTGCTAAAGAACGAGATTTAGTAGCAGCATCAAGCTTCTTCTTCTTTGTTTATGCTGTAGCTATTTTAGTAACTCGTCCATTTACTGGACGATTAATGGATACGAAAGGTGCGAACTTTGTCATGTATCCAGGTTTTGTCCTATTTGCACTGGGTTTACTATTATTAAGTACGGCACATAGTAGTGTAATCTTGTTACTATCAGGTGCGATGATTGGTGCAGGATATGGTAATCTGTCATCTACTGCACAAGCTATTGCAGTAAAACTTACGCCCCCACATCGTATGGGCCTGGCTACTTCAACTTATTTCATCGCATTGGACGGAGGACTTGGTGTAGGGCCTTATTTACTAGGCTATCTAATTCCGCTATTAGGTTATGGAAAGTTATATGTATCATTAGGAATTTTCATCTTTGTTACAATTGGGTTTTATCTTGTATTACATGGACGAAAAGATCATTTGATTTTAGAAAAAATATAGCATAAATTTACAAGCTTTTTTATAGGATGCAATATATTTTATTATTAAATATTTTAATGTTAAAATATATTTATTCTAATAAAAGGAGTTGTAAACAATGGGGAAATTAGACGGTAAAGTCGCAATTATCACAGGTGGTGCAGGTGGTATTGGTAGTGGTATGGCAAAAGCAATGGTGAAAGAAGGGGCCATTGTTACAATCGTTGACTTAAACGAAGAAACAGGGAAAGCGATGGAAAAAGAATTACAACAATTCTCACCACAGTCCATGTTCCTTCAAGCAAATTTAATGGATCGAGATAATCTTCCAAATATCATTAAAACTGTTGTCGAAAAATATGGTAAACTAGATATCTTAGTGAATAATGCACATGCTTCAAAACAAAAAACAATTGAAGAAACAACTCAAGCTGATCTTGATTTATCATTTGGTACAGGATTCTACCCAACATTTTATTTGATGCAAGCTGCACTACCGTATTTAAAAGAAACAAAAGGTAATATTATTAACTTTGCATCAGGTGCAGGTCTCAACGGACATGAAACACAAGGTGCTTATGCTGCTGCAAAAGAAGCAATTCGTGGTATTTCTCGTGTAGCGGCTAATGAATGGGGACGTTTTGGTATCAATGTAAACTTAATCAGCCCTATTGCAAACTCTCCAGGTGTACAAGCATGGGCTAAAGCACAGCCTGAATACTATGAAGCTGTAAGAAGCAAAATTCCATTGGGGCGTTTTGGTGATGTTGAGGAAGATATCGGCCGTGTTGCGGTATTCTTAGCTTCAGAAGACTCACAGTATATCACTGGTCAAACAATTATGGTTGATGGTGGTTCCATTATGCTTCGATAGTAGTTGCAGGAGTTAGGAGGACATTTTGAAAGAAACGAATATTTTTCAACTTATACATGCAAATGAATTAGTGAACAATGCCAATATCATTCGATTTTCACAACGCATTGAAAACTATATAGGGATATCACCTATTTTAGTGCTCAATGAGCTTAAACTAAGAGGCGCTCAGAGGCAAACGGTTCTAGCAGAGAATTTAGGTTATACACCAGGGGCAATGACCAATATCGCTTCAAAATTGGTGAAAGAAGGGTACGCAGAACGCCAATATAATGCTGATGATCGCAGAAATGTACTGTTAGCTATCACCAACCTAGGGTTAAAAGCATTAGAAGAAGCTCAACGTGTTGGAAGTCAGATACAAGTAGAACTATTCAGTGTGTTGAGTGAGGAAGAAATTGAACAATATCTGTCCATCCAGCAAAAGTTATTATTAACGGTCAGCAAGAATCCATAAGAAAAAGCTTAGTTCTTATCGTAAGAACTAAGCTTTTCCTTTTATCTGGTTATATGCATCCAGAGCACGTTTACGAGCAGCATTATGATCTACTATTGGGAAAGGATAGTTTTTCCCAAGTTCAACCGCAGCGTTAGCTAAGATCTGGTTAGGTGCTTTCCATGGGCAATGAATATATTTATTCGGTAGATTTTTAAGTTCAGGTACCCATTTACGCACATAGCTGCCATCAGGGTCAAATCGTTGTCCTTGTGCGATGGGATTAAAAATTCGAAAGTATGGAGCTGCATCAATACCACAGCCTGTTGTCCACTGCCAGCCCAGGGCGTTGTTGGCAACATCATAGTCAACTAGGGTGTTTTCAAGCCAATTGGATCCTTTTGTCCATGGAATCAGAAGATGTTTTACTAAAAAAGATGCGACAATCATACGTACACGATTATGTATATAGCCTGTATTCCACAGCTCACGCATTCCAGCATCTACAAGTGGATATCCTGTTTTACCGCGAGTCCAAAGCTGGAATGCATCTTCATCATCAATCCAAGGGAAACTGTCAAAATTTCTACGTAATGGTTTTTTAATTAAATCGGGGAAATGGATCAGTTGATCATAAGCAAAATCTCTCCATATGAGTTGCCTAGCAAATTCATCCATTGATGAATTCAATCTATTTTCATTTCCAATATTATTGTATAAAGAATGCCAAATTGCTTTAATGCTAATGTTACCCCATGCTAAGTAAGGAGAAATACGTGCAGTTGCAGAGGCACTTGGATAATCTCGTCCATGATTATATTCTTCCAATATATTTTCCAAAAAATAATGCCACCTTTTGATAGCATTTTGTTCACCAGGTTCCCAGATATCATTGAATTTATGGTGCCAGTTAGTAAAAGTTAGTAAATGCAATTCTTTAATCATAACAGAATTGATGTTACATTTGATGGGTTTCAATTTCGGAACAGGAAGTGGGAGTGCGACGATTTCGTGTATTGCCCTTTTCCAGTAAGAAGTGAAAATTTTGTAGGGTTGATGCTGTTTGTTCAATATATGTCCTGATGGATATAACAAATTATCATTGAATGTAGCCACTTCAACATTCAATGATAATAGAAGTTCATTTATATTCGCTTTTGGTTGAAACATTGGATCAGCACATTCATTATAAAATACGGCATCTGCTTTTACTTCATGAATAAGCTTTTTTAACTCTGATTCGATTGATCCTTTACGAATGATCAGCGGAATATCATACTTAGCAAGTTCTTGCTTTAATGAAAGTAATGAGTGATGTAGCCACCAATTCGATGCTGTACTCTTTGTGTGTTCATGACGTTCACTATTATTGGGCCAAATAAAAACGGGGAGTATTAGACCTTGTTCAGCAGCATTAAATAACGCTTCATGATCATGTAAACGTAAATCTCTTCTAAACCATACAATTATTTTCTTCATGGTACATCCTTCCTTACAGATATCCAATAAATTTTTAAGTGTTATCATGTTTGAACAGATTGAAATAAATGAATCATGAAATCCCTAAGCCTTTCCAGAAAAAATCTACAATATGCTGAGCCATTTCCTCAATGGAAGAGAAAATAGCTTGTCCACTTGCATCTCGGTAGTTACCCACGTTTAATAATGATAAAAATAGCTGTGTAACAAACTTACTATCATGGTGAGGAATTTCTCCTTTTTCCATAGCTTCCACTAAAACATGTTGAATAGCTTCATGCATTTTTTCTTCAGATTGTTTCATCTGCTCTTGTTGCTCTTTAGACAGATTAATCTTGGCATCACGCATAAAATTATTTAGGTCAATATCCTCTGTAGCTGAAAGGTGAATTTTAATGAGTTGATATAAGCGTATTTTTAAAGGTTGTTCATTTGCTAATACTTTGGATATATTTTCACTAATACGAACCATCATTACAATCATGCAGTCCGTGTATAAATCTGCTTTTGTAGAATAGTAGTAGTAAATGGTTGCCTTCGTTACATTACAAGCTTTAGCTACATCATCCATCGAGACAATTTTATAGCCATTCTGCAAGAATAATGTAGTTGCGGTTTCTAAAATAACTGACTTTGTAGGTTTTGTGGTTTGATCATGTCGAGGTCTTCCTAGATTTCTTGGTTTTTGTTGCACTTAAATCGCTCCTAAATCCGCCATTTTGTAAATACAGTATAACATATCAATAAAAAGCTTGAATAATTAACTTACCAGTATATATAATTAAATCAATGATGAAAGGAAGGTGTTTTTTGGATGAAAAAAGATCCATTTGAGCTGTGGGGATCACTCGTTAGTGGTAAAAAATCACATTGGATGACATTAATTATTTGGGTATTATTAGTTACTGTTTTGTCTTTTATATGGCCACAGGTAAATAGTATAGAAAATGCATCAACTAATGATTTACCAAAAAGTATGATGTCACAAAAGGCAAATGAACTAATGGATAAAGAATTTTCAGATGGTACGGGCAATCCATTGTTACTTGTTTGGCATCGGAATGGAGCATTGAAGGATGAAGATCTTAAAGCCATTCAACGTATTTATATCAAATTAGAGGATGATCCACTTTCGGCCCAAAAATCAATTCCACCTTTGGGCAAAGTGCCTTTACAATCACTTAAAGCAAGTGTATCAGAAAACGGAACAACCATTGTAACGCCAATATTTTTTGACTCTGATGCTCAAACTGATGTTCTGAAGAAGAATGTTGATGATTTTCAAAAAATAGTGAAGTCAGAATTAGGAAAGAACCCGACTGAAGGAAAATTATCAACAAACGACTTACATTTGCGATTATCTGGACCAGTTGGGATACAACTAGATGCAGTGAATTTGTTTTCGCAAGCAGATGTAAAGTTAATGATTGCTACAGTCTTACTTGTATTGGTTCTTCTTATTTTGTTGTATCGCTCACCATTATTAGCAATAATTCCACTTATTGTTGTAGGGTTTGCATACGGAATTATAAGTCCTGCTTTGGGGTATTTTGCTGAGCAAGGATGGATTAGTAAAGATGCTCAAGCTGTTTCAATCATGACTGTACTACTATTTGGTGCAGGTACAGATTACTGTTTATTTTTAATCTCAAAATATCGTGAAATTTTATTTGAGGTTGAAGATCGTTATAAAGCGATGAAGATAGCTGTAAAGGAATCGGGTGGCGCAATTGCAATGAGTGCTTTAACTGTTGTGATTGGTCTTTTGACGCTTAGCTTAGCACATTACGGTTCGTTCCAGAGATTCTCTGTACCATTTAGCTTTGCAGTTCTTTTAATGGGTATTGCATCATTAACAGTTTTACCAGCATTATTAGTGGTCATTGGTCGAATAGCATTTTATCCATTTATCCCTCGTACCGTAGAGATGGAAAAAGAAAGAGCTGAAAAGAAAGGTAAGCCTTACAAACAACCTAAACCACAACATCGTTTTAGTCGTAGAATTGGTGAAATTGTAACCGTTAAGCCATGGATTGTTATTTTGACAACGTTGATTTTACTGGGAGGCTTAGCGGCAGGAGTTACAAAAATACAATTTACTTTTGACTTGCTATCATCCTTTCCAAAAGATATGGCATCTCGAGAAGGCTTTCAACTGATTTCTGATAACTTTTCTCCAGGTGAATTGGCACCCGTTAAAGTAATTGTCAATACTGATCAAAAAAACATGGATTTACAGAAAAACTTAAAGAATCTTTCGTATGTTGATGAGGTGAAAAAGCCTATTGCTGGGAAACACAGTGAAGAACTTCAATTGTATGAACTGTATTTAGCAGGGAATCCATATTCTTCAAAGGCAATCGAACACATACCGGAATTAAAAAAACAAGTAGTAAAGATTTTAAATAATGCAGGGGTGGAAAATGCTAGTGAACATGTATGGATTGGCGGGGAGACAGCAACTCAATATGATACGAAACGTACAATTGAACGTGACGAATCCATAATCATGCCAACCATGATTGCTATTATCGCCTTATTATTGCTCGTTTACTTGCGTTCGATAACAGCAACTGTATACTTAATCTTTACTGTCGTTTTATCCTATTTTGCGGCACTTGGAGCAGGATGGTTAGTATTACATTATTTCTTTGGTGCGGATGCTATTCAAGGATCTATACCGCTCTATTCTTTCGTATTTTTAGTAGCACTTGGGGAAGATTATAATATCTTTATGGTGTCTGAAATTTGGAAAAAACGAAAAACTCAAGATCATCAATCAGCTGTTTCGGATGGTGTAGTGCATACAAGTAATGTAATTACGTCTGCAGGTCTAATATTGGCTGGTACTTTTGCAGTGTTAGCTACATTACCAATTCAAGTATTAGTACAATTTGGTGTTGTTACAGCAATTGGTGTTCTATTAGATACATTTATTGTACGTCCATTACTTGTACCGGCGTTAACAACTGTTTCTGGTAAATATGCGTTTTGGCCAGGTAAGCTATTTAGAACCAAATAAGTATATTAAAAGCTAAGAAAGTAACCTTTCTTAGCTTTTTATTATAAGACTAAATATACTATGTTATTAAAGCAATATATATCATAATAAAAAGACATGAAAATACTATTTTAAATTAAAAATAATAAAAAAATACTATTTTTCTTAGAAATTTTAAATATTTTAAATTTACTAAAAATTAATATAGACTATATGATATAAATCATTTACAATATGATTTGTAAAAAAGTCTAACGAAATTTTAAAACTAGAGTAAGATTTTATCTATTTATATTTCAGATTATTTTAAATTATCTGAAATATAAAAAAGAATAGGTTGTAAAAGGGGGATTTTATATGAAATCAAATAACAAATTAAAACGGTATGCTTCAGTATTCTTAGCATCATCTTTAGTGGTTGGTGCGTTAGCAGGCTGTGGTAGTAAAGATAACTCATCTTCAGGTAGCTCGGGAAGTGATAGCAAAGAAATCAAAGTGGGTCTGAATCTAGAATTATCTGGTGCTGTAGCTTCCTACGGATCAGGTATCTCTAAGGGTGCAAAACTTGCTATTAACGAAATCAACAAAGCCGGTGGCATTGATGGTAAAAAAATTGTCCCCGTCGAAATTGATAATAAATCAGATGCAGCTGAAGCTACATCTGCAGCAATTAAGTTAGCAACACAAGAAAAGGTTGTAGCACAAATTGGTTCTGCAACATCAGGAGATACAGTAGCTGCTGTACAAATTGCTAATCAGAAGAAAATGCCGATTATCGGACCTTCTGCAACATCTGAAACAGTAACTGTAAACGAAAAAGGTCAATTAAATGATTATGCATTCCGAACATGCTTCATCGATCCATTCCAAGGACAAATTGCAGCAAACTTTGCTTTAAATAATTTGAAAGCAAAAAATGTAGCCATTTTCGCAGATAGTGCAAGTGATTATGCAAAAGGGTTAGCAAAATCATTTAAGAAAACGATTGAGGAAAACGGCGGTAAGGTTGTAGCTGAAGAATCTTATGTAGCAAAGGATACAGATTTCAAATCAACGTTAACACGCTTAAAATCTAAAAAGCCTGATTTTATCTATATTCCAGGTTATTACGAAGAAGTGGGCTTAATTATTAAACAAGCTCGTGCAGCAGGTATTGATGTACCTCTGATGGGAGGAGATGGTTGGGATTCACCAAAAATGGTTGAGTTAGCTGGTAAGGAAGCACTTAACAATACGTATTTTACAAACCACTACTCTGCCGAAGATCCTGATGAGAAAATCCAAAAATTCGTAAAAGCATTTAAAGAAGCGAATGGTGGCCAAGCACCTGATGCATTCAATGCGTTAGGTTATGACACAGTTTACTGGTTAAAAGATGCCATTGAACGTGCAGGTTCAACAGATGGAGAAAAAATTAAAGATGCATTAGCAAGTACAAAAGACTTGTCACTAGTTACAGGTAAATTCTCAGTAGATGACAAACACAACCCGGTGAAAACAGCAACAGTTCTTGAATTTAAAGACGGTAAACAAGTGTTCAACTCTAAAGTTAATCCTTAATGTACTTTAGTTAGACAAAAGGGGGGCACTGACCTCCCTTTTGTCATGATTTTATAAAGCTTTTGAAAAGGAGTGAGATGTATATGGAGTGGTTGCAACAATTAGTTAATGGTATTTCACTCGGCAGTATTTACGCGCTAATTGCTCTTGGATATACAATGGTATACGGCATTATTAAATTGATCAACTTTGCACATGGAGATGTGTTTATGATCGGTGCTTTTATCGGTTTTTTTGCTATATCAAGATGGGGATTTGGATTTTTCCCGGCACTATTTTTAGCAATGGTTGTATGTGCAATAATAGGAGTATTTATTGAGCGTATTGCCTATAAACGTCTACGTAATGCAACGCGTATTGCAGCTTTAATTACTGCAATCGGGGTATCCTTATTAATCGAATATACGACGATTTTCTTCCGTGGTGCACAACCAGAGGCTTATCCAGATGTTATTTCAAATAAATCATTTCATTTTTTAGGTGCTCAAATTAGCATGCAATCGATTATGATTTTGTCTGTATCAATTGCTCTAATGATTATTCTACAATTCGTAGTACATAAAACAAAGATAGGTAAAGCGATGCGTGCAGTATCATATGACGTAGAAGCAGCCCGCCTAATGGGCATTAATGTTGATAATACCATCTCTGTAACATTTGCAATTGGTTCTGCTTTAGCAGGTGCTGCCGGTGTTATTTTCGGTGTTTACTATACAAAAATTGATCCTTTAATGGGGATTATCCCAGGGGTTAAGGCATTCGTTGCTGCAGTTCTTGGTGGTATAGGTATTATTCCGGGTGCTATGGCTGGTGGTATGGTACTTGGGGTAGTCGAAACAGTTGTGAGTGCATTAGGCTTCTCGTTGTGGCGTGATGCTGCAGCATTCGTTATTTTAATCTTGATTTTAATCTTTAGACCGTCGGGTATCTTTGGTAAAAACACCCGTGAGAAAGTGTAGGTGAGTGGTACTTATGAAAAAGTCTAAAGTATTTTGGATCTATGTAGCTATAGCTCTTGTTTTCTACGCTGTTGTACAGTTTTTGATTTCTAGTGAACAGTTGGATATGTATTATTCAAATTTATTTATCACAATTGCCATCAATATAATATTGGCGGTTAGCTTACATTTAGTGATTGGTATTACAGGGCAGTTCTCCATTGGCCATGCTGGTTTTTTAGCAGTAGGTGCTTATGTTTCAGCTATTTTTACAACCAATTTAGGCTGGCCATTCCCAGTAGGATTATTAATCGGAGCTATTGTAGCGGCGCTTGCCGGTTTAATTGTAGGTATTCCTACACTCCGTTTAAAAGGGGATTATTTAGCAATTGCAACACTAGGATTTGCAGAAATTATCCGCATTATATTCTTGAACATTGACTATGTAGGCGGAGCAGCTGGTATGCAAGTCAATTATATGACAACTTGGACTTATGCATTCTTTGCTGTTCTCATCACCATTATTGTCATTTCAAATTTTACGAACTCACGTCATGGGCGTGCATGTATTGCTGTACGAGAAGATGAAATTGCTGCAGATGCAATGGGGATTAATACTACTTATTATAAAGTATTAGCTTTTGCTATTGGCTCATTTTTTGCTGGACTTGCTGGAGGATTATTCTCTCATAATTTCTTTATTATTCAGCCATCACAATTTGGCTTCTTAAAGTCGTTTGATATTTTAATTTATGTAGTGCTAGGTGGTTTAGGAAGTTTATCTGGATCTATTATAGCGGCAATATTCCTTACTGTTATTTCATTGTACTTACAAGATTTCCCTGAAACTCGAATGATTATCTACAGTTTAGTATTAATCATCGTTATGCTTTATCGTCCATCAGGTTTAATGGGTACAAAAGAAATTACGGATATCTTCAAATTTGGCAATAAATCAAAAGGAGGAAATGTAAATGAGTGACCTTCTTTTAAAAGTGGAAAATGTAGGGATTCAATTTGGTGGTTTGAAAGCCGTATCTGGTTTGAACATGGAAATGCATCAAGGTGAACTTATTGGATTAATTGGCCCTAATGGTGCAGGGAAAACTACAAGTTTTAATATGTTAACGGGTGTTTATAAACCGACAGAGGGTGTCATTACATTCGATGGCAAAAAGACGAATAATATGTCTCCCCACCAAGTAACAAAAAGTGGTGTTAGTCGTACATTCCAAAATATTCGACTATTTAAAGAATTATCAGTTTTGGATAATGTAAAGGTAGCAAATCATTCGCTCGCACATCACTCTGTTTTTAGCTCTATTCTGCGTTTACCTAGTTATTTCTCAGGTGAAGCGAAAATGGAACAAGAATCAATCGAGTTTTTGAAGATTTTTGGTTTAGATAAGTATAAGCACGAATTAGCAAAGAACCTTCCATATGGGATGCAACGCCGACTTGAAATAGCTAGGGCTTTAGCAGCTAAACCAAAGCTTTTACTGCTAGATGAACCAGCAGCAGGGATGAATCCACAAGAAACACATGATCTAATGGAGCTGATTGCGCTTATCCGTGAAAAGTTCGATTTGACGATTCTTTTAATCGAACACGATATGGGGCTAGTAATGGGAATTTGTGAACGTATTTATGTTCTTGACCATGGTCAACTAATTGCTCATGGTAATCCAGAAGAAATTCGTAATAATCCAAAAGTAATTGAAGCTTATTTAGGTGAGGAGGTAACGGATTAGGATGCTGAAGGTAAACGACATCAATGTATTTTACGGTAATATTCAAGCATTAAAGGGTGTCTCCTTAGAGGTAAATGAAGGTGAGATTGTAACGTTAATAGGAGCAAACGGAGCAGGTAAGAGTACACTGTTAAAAACGTTATCAGGATTATTAAAACCGAAACAAGGAACTATTGAATATCTCGGTAGTTCAATTACTGGAAAGCCGGCACAATCTATCGTAAAAGTAGGCATTTCGCATGTTCCAGAAGGACGGCGTGTATTTGCTAATATGACTGTAGAAGAAAATCTTGAATTAGGTGCGTATTTACGGAAAGATCGAGCAGAGATTGCAAAGGATAAAGAACGTATCTTTGATATATTTCCAATTTTGTTGGAACGTAGCAAGCAACTATCCGGTACTTTATCTGGTGGAGAACAACAAATGCTTGCAATGGGTCGTGCAATTATGGCAAAACCTAAATTACTATTGTTAGATGAACCATCAATGGGATTAGCGCCAATCATGGTAAAGACGATTTTTAATACAATAGAAGAAATTCGTAAAGAAGGAACCACTATTCTATTAGTTGAACAAAATGCTCATATGGCACTTTCAATAGCCGATCGTGCATACGTAATTGAAACTGGGCGTGTTGTATTATCTGGCACAGCAAAAGAATTACAAGAAACTGAACAAGTAAAAGCCGCATATTTAGGCGGATTGTAATCAAGGAAAAACCATATTCTCAATGTTTTTAAATCATTGGGAATATGGTTTTTTAATATACATAAATAAAGGGATATATTCTTAAATTGTAGAAATAAATTAGTTAAATACCCATGATTATATTCTAAAAGAACGGAGAAATCTTAATGATTGACATACATAGTCATATTATTTTTGATATTGATGATGGTCCAAAAAGTTTGGAAGATTCTATAAAAATGCTAATCAATGCAACAACTGAAGGTATTACAGAAATCATCTTTACTTCTCATGCTTTCCACCCTCTTTATCATGCGAATGCTAAAACAGTTAAGGAAAGACTAAATATATTACAGCATGGATTAGAAGTACATAATATTCCTTTAAAACTACAAGCTGGGCATGAAGTACGTATCAATGAACATATTTGCCGACAAATTGATGAAGGCAGCGCATTAACCTTAGCTAACTCTAAGTACTTACTTATAGAATTACCATCATACGGAATGCCAAAATATACATTTGAAATCGTCAATCAGTTGAAAGCAAAAAATATCGTACCAATCATCGCTCATCCTGAGAGAAATAAAGGAATTACAGAAAGACCTGAACTACTTGAGCAGTTAATTCGACAAGGGGCTCTCTCTCAAATAACGGCAGGTAGTGTTATCGGTCATTTTGGAAAAAGTATTCAGCGCACAGCGTTAAGTCTAATTGATGCAAATTTAGTACATACTTATGGTTCAGATGTACATAATTTGAAGACAAGACCATTTTTGTTTGACAAGGGACTAACTTATTTAGAAAAGCACAAACGTCCTAATTTCGTAGATTTCTGTTTAGAAAATAATCGACGAATTATTGCAAATCGAGAAATAATTGCATTTGAACCAATGGATATAGGGAAAAAAAAATGGTGGAATTTCTTCATAAGTAAATAAGTGTATAGTATTTAGAGCAGACAAATGAATAAAATTGGAAAAGTAAGGCCACTTTAAAGGAGTTCGGTAAATGGACAATTTCTTTATAGTGGCTTTTAACATAAGGTAAATGGTAAAAAACGCAGATAATTAATAGTAAAATATTCTTCGTTCAAACCTTGCAAAGATGAATCCCTTCAATAATCCTTTAAAGAAAATTGAATAAGCTAATTACTAATCTAGTAGGAATTTTCCTTAAAAGTATGAATAACTTCCGACAGTGAACACTATACTACTAACAGATGAGAGTAATAGATAGACCGGATAAGGAGGGAAAATAATTGGAAGCAACTATTAAACTAAGTGATCTATTTAAAATTCTAAAAGCCCATCTATTTCTAATCATTGCTATAACAGTAGTTTCGGTTAGCATTGCTACCATTATTAGTTATTTTGTGCTAACACCAATTTATACTGCAGATACACAAATACTAGTCAACCAAAAAAGTGACAAGAAAGATCCATATGTAGCTTCATCTCAAATTGATGCTGATCTTCAGATGATTAATACGTATAATGTCGTAATTAAAAGTCCCTTAATTTTATCGAAGGTTATTGAAAAACTAGATTTAAATAGTACACCTGAAACTTTAACAAATCAAATAACCATTTTAAACACTAATAATTCACAGGTTTTTACCGTTCATGTAGAAGATGCTAAAGCATCCCAAGCTGTAGATATTTCAAACACTATTGCGGAAATATTTAAAAGTGAAATCCCAACGTTGATGAAGGTTGATAATATCAATATTTTATCCTATGCGAAATTAAGTGAACATCCAATTCCTGCAAAACCTAATAAACTACTAAACATTGGGATTTCAGGAATTATCGGTTTGATGATAGGAATTGGTCTTGCAATCTTAATAGAAACACTTGATACAAGGATTAAATCAGAACAGGATGTAGAGGACATTTTAGATATTCCTATTATCGGTTTAGTCAGCCCGATTAATATAGATAAAAAAACATCGAGATTAAAAAGACAAACAAGTAATATCGACGCAGTCTAGTGAAGTAAGGAGGATATAGAAATGTTTTATTCTAAAAAACCAAAAAAAGGAAAACAGTTGAAATTAGAACGTAATCTTGTTACTATTTCAGATTCAAAGTCCATCATATCTGAGCAATTTCGAACTATACGTACAAATATTACGTTTTCTGTAACTGATCAAGAGTTAAAAACAATTTTAGTGACATCATCTATACCAGGTGAAGGAAAGTCAACGAATGCTGCTAACATTGGGGTTGTCTTTGCACAAGAAGGAAAAAAAGTATTAATAATAGATGCAGATATGCGTAGACCAACATTACATCATACTTTTCGTTTACCAAATATAGATGGTTTATCGAATGTACTTGTTAGAAAGCAAACTGTTCAAAAAGTAGTACAAGAAACATCTATAGTAGGACTATATGTAATGACTAGTGGCCCTCTTCCTCCTAATCCATCAGAACTGCTCGCTTCAAAAACAATGGAGGCATTATTAAGAATTGTAGAGCAAGAATATGATCTAGTTATATTTGACTCACCGCCTTTATTACCAGTAACGGATGCTCAAATTTTATCTCATAAATGTAACGGTACAATATTGATAGTAGATATGAATATTGCTAAAAAAGAAGATGTTAAGAAAGCAAAGTTATCTCTTAATAATTCACAAGCTAAAATATTAGGTGTTATTTTAAATAATTCAGCACTACCACGTAATCATTACCATTACCAATACAAATAAGCCGCTTGTAAAATGAAGTATAGGATAAAAAAATGTCATACAAATCATAAAATACTTGTCTGGCACTTTTTATGTATACAGTTTTTTCTTTGTATAAAAATGATAGGTTCTATTTTAATAGAATAGAAAATTAGTAAATCTAAAAAACTTCCGAAAATAAATTCAAATTATTTGAATATATCAGATAAATAGAACATTATAATAAGTGAAAGCGCTCTCTAAAAATTTATTCCATTTTAGTATAGAATTACAACCAAGCTCGAGGGAGTGAGTTTTCAATAAAATTTAAGGGAGAGATTCTAGTATGATTTATGCAAATCCTAATACTGAAGGCGCAGTCGTAAATTTCAAAGAAAAATATGATAACTTTATTGGTGGCGAATGGGTAGCACCAGTCAAAGGTCAATACTTTGAAAATAAATCACCAGTAACGGGTAAAGTTTTTACGAAAGCAGCTCGTTCAACTGTTGAAGATATCGAATTAGCTTTAGATGCAGCACACGCAGCAAAAGATGCTTGGGGCAAAACTTCTGCAGCAGAACGTGCTAATATCTTAAATAAAATTGCAGATCGTATAGAAGAAAATTTAGAGATGATTGCTGTTGCTGAATCTTGGGATAATGGTAAAGCAGTTCGTGAAACATTAAACGCTGATATCCCTTTAGCTATTGATCACTTCCGTTATTTTGCAAGTGCAATTCGTGCGCAAGAAGGACATATTAGTCAATTAGATAATGATACAGTAGCCTATCATTTCCATGAGCCACTAGGCGTTGTGGGACAAATAATCCCTTGGAACTTCCCAATTCTAATGGCAGTTTGGAAAATTGCCCCAGCATTAGCAGCAGGTAACTGTGTGGTATTAAAACCAGCAGAACAAACTCCGGCTTCTATAATGGTTGTGATCGAATTAATCCAAGATTTATTACCAGCTGGTGTAGTCAACGTTGTGAATGGTTTTGGTATCGAAGTAGGTAAACCACTTGCTACAAGTCCACGTATTTCGAAGATTGCATTCACGGGATCAACTGCAGTAGGGCGCCAAATTATGCAATATGCAACTGAAAACATCATTCCTGTAACTCTCGAACTTGGTGGTAAATCACCAAACATTTTCTTTGAAGATGTCATGGAAAAAGACGATGAATTTTTAGATAAAGCAATCGAAGGATTGGTTATGTTTGCTTTAAACTCTGGTGAAGTTTGTACATGCCCTTCTCGTGCATTAGTTCAAGAATCTATTTATGAGCAATTCATTGCACGTGCATTGCAACGTGTTGAATCGATTAAAATCGGTAACCCACTTGATACAGATGTTATGATGGGTGCGCAAGCTTCTAATGAACAACAACAAAAAATCCTATCATATATTAAGCTCGGCAAAGAAGAAGGTGCTGAATGCTTAATTGGTGGTGAAGAAAACCAAATTGACGGTCTTGAAAATGGTTACTACATTAAACCAACTGTATTTAAAGGTCATAACAAAATGCGTATCTTCCAAGAAGAAATCTTCGGTCCAGTATTGGGTGTTACAACTTTTAAAGACTTCGATGAAGCAATTGAAATTGCAAATGATACTTTATATGGCTTGGGTGCAGGCGTTTGGTCTCGTTCAGGTGATCTAGCATATCGTGCTGGTCGTGCAATTCAAGCTGGCCGTGTTTGGACAAATACTTATCATCAATATCCAGCAGGTGCTGCATTTGGAGGTTACAAACAATCAGGCATTGGGCGTGAAAATCATGCAATGATGCTTGAACACTATCAACAAACAAAATGCTTATTTGTAAATTATAACCGTAACCCACAAGGATTCTTCTAAGCACTGAGGGAGGGAAGAACATGGTAGAACGTGTAATTGCAACAGATGAGGCACTTGCATTAATCCATCATATAAAAAGTATTCATGGACCTATCATGTTTTATCAATCTGGTGGCTGCTGTGATGGTTCGGCACCTATGTGCTATAGTAAAGGAGACTTTAAACTAGGCTCTGCAGATGAATATCTTGGATCAATAGGTGGTGTCCCATTCTATATGCATAGGAGTCAATATGATTATTGGAAACATACGCAACTAATTATTGATGCAGTGGAGGGGAGAGGTGCAACCTTTTCATTGGATAGTGTAGAGGAAAAGCATTTCATCACAAATTCACGGGTTTTTACAGATCAAGAATATGAAGAGATTAAAAAGCTACTATAAAAAATCTCCAGTCTTTATGACTGGAGATTTTTTCTTCTTTCAATCAGAAGAGAGATAAATTGAAAATTGATCTTATTGTTCGTGTTGCACATGATGTGTGTTCAACCACTCAACACCAAAGTCAACTAGTGGTCTCATAGGGATGATGCGTGTACGAGCCTGACCTAATTTTCCATAGTGAATAGATTTCCCATTTTGTACTTCAAACTCTTTTCCAATAGCGGGGAAACGTTCAGAATCTACATCTAACATATTATATGTAACCCATTGCCTTTTGCCGTTTATTAAAATTGCTGCACCTTGTTTGAAATAATATTTTTGATTGGCTAGATATTCAGAAAGGTGTAAAGCTGTACAGGAATCATAATTAACGCCGATTAACATGATTTTTACAGATGTTTGATACATTTTCCCAAGTGGTGATTCCAAACCAAAGGAGTTTTCAAGAGGATGATGACTCATCCAATTTTTCGCATTTTTACCCCATGCCATAAAAGAATGTGCAGGATGAGCACTTCGTATTGTATCAGAATGTCTTAAAAAACACTCCGCAATTTTCCCCATACCACGTAAGGGTGTTAAATGAGGATTATATGCCGGTATACTATCTCGAACGGGTTGTTGCCATGCTTCTGGTACAGGTGGTAAAGACCAATAGGAAGGCTCTGAGTTACCAGTAGATTGTGCTGGCATGACAATTGTGCCATTTGGCGTAATAACGTGCATTAATGCCTCTACTACAGCTTGTTCTGCCCCAGCAATCCACCCCATTTGACTAAGTGAAGAATGAACAATAATCGAATCTCCCTCTTGAATACCAAGTAAATGAAGCTGCCTTATTAAAGTTTCTTTAGATTGAAATTCATCTGTTTTTTGAATAATATCAAATTCTGTCATAGAGTATCACCTCGTTATTACTAATTATTATAGAAATAGGTATAATTTTCAATTACTAAGTATTAAATAATACATAGATTAAACAATTAGGTGGTGTGTCTGTGTCATTCTTTAACTTCCTTAAGCTTGTAGCACATAAAGTAGGGCTAGCATTTTAAATTTCAAAATCCTATTGTATTCAAATCATGAAATCAAAAACTATTAAGTAGTAGTTGTAATCAGTAACATTTCAAAGATGGGATCAGAAATTGAAATAGGTAGTGGAATTAAATGAATGGTGAAGGTAAAAAGTGAAGTGCTACACTTGTAACAAGTTGTACATTTACAGAACAACTTTGACAACAATTTTTAAGATAAATATCAAATCTTATATGAAAATTGTATGTCAAGAAACATTGGCACTGATTCTGTCGAATGTTTCATATGAAACATTCGACGAAGCTATTACTTTTTTTTACTATTTCGACTTGGATTAAATGCTTGTATTTTCAAGAATATATGACTAGCTGCTCATCTGAGATTAGAAGAGTTATCATTAACAATGTTTCAACATTGAATCGCAATATTATGCATTTATATAGTGAATGAAGCGCAGAAATGAAAGTTATCATAATAAAAGTGAAACTGTAATACAATAATTATATTAATATATATAACATCTTAGTATAATTTAATAAAATGATAACTCTTGCATTAGTACAGATTTAAGGTTAGCATAAATACAGATGATAAATAAGGGGTGTTGTTTATGCTTGAACCAATTCCAATGAGCCAATCTAGAACAATTCAAACAAGATTAGTATTACCGCCAGATACCAATCATATGAATACAATCTTTGGGGGTAAAGTTTTAGCGTATATTGATGAAATTGCAGCGATTACGTCGATGAAACATGCCAAAATGCAAACTGTTACAGCTTCATTTGATTCCGTTGATTTTTATTCTCCAGTACGCTCAGGGGAAATTTTAGAGCTTGAAGCAATTGTGAGCTCTACTGGACGAACGTCTATGGAACTTTATATCGTTGTCCAATCACGGGATATTCATACAGGAGAAAAGAAATTAACAACAGAATCATTTGTTACGATGGTAGCTGTAGATGATAAAGGAAAACCGCAAGAAGTTGCACAAGTTTTTCCTGAAACAGAAGAAGAAAAGAGATTATTTGAATCTGGTCCACAACGTCGACAACATCGAAAAGAAAAACGTGATATGCCACATAAATTCTTTACATTATAGACTTATAGATTCAGTGAATATTCATATAAAAGACTATGCGCCGGCTCTCTACGAAGAGTCGGCGTTTAACTTATGTTAGAAAGATACTAGAAGCTCTTTAACCAACTGAAACTAATTCTAACTTTTCCCCGTAAATAGAAATAGAAAACTTTTTAAAGGGATGGTTTAGAATGATCATTGAGGAATTAACGACTGAAATATCATATCTTAAATTGCAAAAGCATAAAAGAGATCGTGTGTTAAGAAGACTTAAAGTAATTGAAGAACAGTTGATCGATGAACACTTGAGAAAGGATCGTTTCGAACAACAATTACTTAAAGAAAGAAAGGATATTGAAGACTTAGATCGTTTTTCTTTCCTGAAAATGTTTCGCAAATTAACGGGGAAACAAGAGGGATTTCGTCAAAAGGAAACTGCTCAAATGGCTGCTGTCGAGGCGAAATGGCGAGAATCGCAAAAAATGATTGCTACATTGGAACAGGACTTAGAGGAAACTAAAGTAGAAATAGCAGATCCAAAGTGGAGCAATTTAGACGAACGATTAGAACTTGCGATTGCTCAGAAAAAGTTATGGATATTTGATAATAATTTGCCTGAAAGAGAAATAATAAAATCCTTATATCAAAGGCAAGATGAAATCCACCTATTGAAAAGAGAGATAGACGAGGCTTTAACAGCTGGAGATGAGGCGAACAGAGCATTAAAATTCACCTTAAAAAAATTAGATAGTGCAGAAGACTACTCATTATGGGATATGGTATTTGGTGGAGGAATTATTGCAACTGCATTAAAGCATAGTGAATTAAATGAAGCTGAAGATACCATACATAAAGCACAAAGGGCTTTACAACGATTCTATACAGAGTTAGTAGATGTACAAGAGATGGATCTAGATTCACTAAAGTTAGAAAGAAAAAGTTTTACGAAGTTTGCAGATTACTTTTTTGATGATATCTTCTCTGCTTTTAGCATTCACTCTAGCATTCAATCTTCGCAAAAGAATGTCGAGGGAATTCTTAATACTGTGGAAGAATTATGCCGCTTATTAGAAGAAAAACAACAAAAGGTTCAAAACGAAGAAGAGAAAATAACTGAACAATTATCGTCAATATTAGGATAAAAAAGAGTGAGTGACTATTATCTATAGCTAATTTAAAGGCTATAGATAATAGTCACTTATTACGGTTATTTTTAATCTAAATCACTAGCAATGTTGGTTAATTGATCAGCAGATGCGGAAACTTGGCTTGCCCCTTCGCTCAAATCATTTAATAATTGAGAAATTGTTGTAATGTCTGCCATTGTATCTTCATTAATCTCTTTGATACCTGCTACGGCTTCCGCAATTTTATGGAATGATTGAGAAAGGTCATTTTGCATACTAACACCTTTTGTAATTTGCGTATCCACACCTTTAACGGAGCTAGACATATTTTCAATATTATCTTCTGTTTCTTGAATTAGCTGTGATACATTTTGGACTGCGCTTTTTGTTTCTTCTGCAAGTTTACGTACTTCATCAGCAACAACAGCAAACCCTTTACCATGTTCGCCAGCTCGAGCAGCTTCAATGGAAGCATTTAATGCCAACAAATTTGTTTGATCTGCTATGTCAGTTACAAGATGTACAATTTCATTTATCTTATGAGATGATACACGTAATTGGCTCATCGTTTCATCTAGTAATGCTACGCTTTTTGACATTTGATTCATTAGCTTGGTTTGCGTGTCAAGCAATTGTTTACCGCTCTCTGACTTTTCTTGTGTAGCAGTGACAAATGAAAGGCCTTGTTGTGTTGACTGGGCAATTTCATCTGCTTGATTTGCTAATGATTGAATAGATGCAGTTGTTTCTTCGCTAATTGCACTTAACTCTTCTGCAGTATTTTGAACGGATAAAACGACTTTATGTTTGAATTCATCGTTTTCGGTACGTTGATCTTCTTGTTTGTTTTCATAAGCCTCAATTACAAGTTGTTGTTCTAAGTTAATAATTTTAGAAAAGGCGTTCATCGCTAAAGCAGTATCTTTGCCTGATAACTCGAGATGTTGTATAAAGTTAGCAAATGTAGTCGTCAATGATTGGAATGAATTAATATACCATTTTGATTGAAGTCCAATATGTACATGCACATGAGCGATTCGAATTCTTTGTTGAACATATTCATCATTAATTTGACAGTTAAACATTTCACTAATATGACGTGTTAATGTTACCTTTAATCGTTCAATTGCGGAATGATTGTTGATAATTTGGATTAATTCTGAAGATTGACTAATCGATTCATAAAATTTTTCAACCATTTCTACTGTTAAATCCTTAGAAAAGGATTGTAATTGTTTAATAATCGCTAGGTCTTCAGTGGTTAATTGCAATAATTGGATTTGTTTTCGTAATTCCGGGTTCTTTGATAGATCTAATTTTACTTGACCGATATATTGGTCAATTTTAAAATAATTTTCACTTTTTTTTGCATTATGTTTACTAGACCAAAGTGCCACGTTAAATTCTCCATTCTATTGTTAGACAATTAATCTTTATTATTTCTATTCTATCATTTTTTATAGGAGATAAAAGAATAATATGTAAATTTGTCCTAAGCAATTTGGATCTTTTAAAGCCTATCAGGCTGGGGGATTAAGTGTTATTTATGATTAAAGACCTACAAAAGGTTGTTAATTGTTATTTTATAAAAAATAGATATTAATGTCGTTTTTAAGTTATGTAAAGATGTTAGCGTGTTACAATGTAGGAGAATTTAGGGGGAGGATGTACTCAAAATGGATAAACAGCGAGGTATGAAATATGCCTTACCATTAGCAGCTGTTGTTACAGTGACTTCAATGATGATGCTAAATTCTAAATTTACAGAAGTGCCAATGAATCATCGTATTATCATCACAATAGGTGCAACAGTTGTAGCGTATATTTTGTCGTTTATTTTGTTTGGTTTACAAGATCAAGAAAAGTAAATACATGAAATCTATATTTCTACATAAAATGACACCTCTTGTCAATAACAAAGGGTGTCATTTTTTGCTTCAGCCGGAATTGCTATGTTGTTTACCTACGTTCACTTGAGAGCCTTATCTTAGCCCGTTTTCTCTGAGGTAAAGATACTTTTTCCCCAAGTGAAAATGCACTAGATGATAGAATCTATGGCTTAAATAAGTCAAACCACCCTTTATATTTAAACCATGCAAGCATAGAACCAGCAATGCCTAACATAACCAATAGGATGATAAAATAACCATAGTGCCATTCCAACTCAGGCATGTTTTTGAAATTCATGCCATATACACCAGCGATAAATGTTAAAGGAATGAATATAGAGGAGATAATTGTCAAAATCATCATAATACCATTCATTCGGCTAGCGTTTACAGACATATGGCTGTCACGCATATCTGCAGTTAGTTCACGATTAGATTCCACCATTTCCGTTAACTTAACTAAATGGTCATGGATATCTCCGAAATAAGCACGTTCTTGATCGTCAAGATGGAAACGGTAAGAATTTAAAATTCGATAAAGTAAATCTCGCATAGGTAAAATAGTTCGCCGTATATGAAGTAAATCACTTCTCAAATCAAATACATAGCGCATAGACTTTGTGCTATTTTGATAATTCAATTGGTCTTCAATTTCATTTAGATGGTCTTCGATATTGTAAACCATTGGAAAATAGCTATCGACAATTTTATCAATTGCCTGATACATCACGAAAAGTGCACCACGATCCCACATCTGTGGGCGATTCATCAAACGTTTTCTGACAATATCAAATTCTGGAACAAATGATTTATGATAAGTAACGACGAAGTTTGGTGAAACAAACAAGTTGACTTCTTCAGCCTCAAAAGTTTCCTGGTTGATCTTATGGGCAACAAGAAAATGATAATCATCGTAGTAGTCTAATTTTGGACGTTGTAATCGCATTAAGCAATCTTCAATTGCAAGTGGATGAAAATGAAAGAATTGATCTAATAGAACATCTTCTGTTGCACTTGGTTTATCGAAGTCTACCCAATACCATTCAAATTTTCCTTGTTTTATTTCTTCTAATGGAAAATCCATTTTAAGTTGTTGGTCAGTTGTTAATCCAAGTGTTCGAATCATAGCTACTCCTCACTTCAACTGTTGTTATTTCTATACTCTCACAAAAAGGTTAATGTTGCCATGGATTTTACCCATAAGTAAATGATAAGCCTGACCATTTAAAAAATATATAAAAAAAGCCACTCATATGAGAGGGCTATGGTAAAAGTTTAACTAGTGGTTGGCTAACCAATGTTCAAAGGATGTGCTAGTAGAAACCTTTTCTAATATATAAGAATCTCGTGTATTAGAGTGTTCATGTTCTGAATTCGTACGAGATAGTTGATGTTGAATGGTTGTGTTGTTACACGTTGTTGTTTGTTTATTACAGTCATGCAATAGTGAGCTTTTTAATAAGCAGTATGGCATGCCGATGAAAATGAGTAAGCTAAGCAGAATCATTCCTACTAACAAAAAAGCCTTCTTCATAGGAGAAAATCCCCCTTACTATGTGATATTAGAAAGGACGCACAAAGATGTGAAATGTTCCACTAAAAAATTTGAAGAATTTTAAAATAATTTTGTTGAGAATGAAACTATTCCAAATGCATAACGTAAATTAGGTATTATGTTGAATTGAAAGTAGGTGAACAAAATTGGAAATCAAAGGGTTGAAAGTAATATTACATGCAAGTGCATTCTTTGCACCATGTTTAGTACCGATTCTCTTTTTTATTTTTATAAAAGATGAAGAAGTTAAACGTTTATCTGTTCAAGCGTTATTATTCCAATTTGTTATGTGGTTATTGATAAGTATTGGATGGGTTTTGATATTTACAATTGTTTTAGCTGTAGTTGGTATTCCAATGATGATTATATTTGGGCTTATGGTGTTTATCGTACCTATTATTGGTATTGTAAAAGCATTACAAGATGAGGTATGGGAATATCCGATAGTTGGAAAATGGATTTAATACGATAATTAATGAGCATACTGCATGTAGCGGTATGCTTTTTGTGTACAGTAGTAGGATACGGAATTAAACAGAAAGTGCAGAATATTTGCGTCACATTTTATGACCTTATATAATATAGTCAAAGATAGTCAAAGTCAGTGGTGCAAGTGAGGTGGAAGCTAAAATGCGAAATATCTCTGACATTATAGAAGGGTATTTGAAGGAAGTTATTGAATTAGGTGGTAAAGGACATATTGAAATCAAACGAAGTGAAATTGCGGATAAATTTCAATGTGTACCATCACAAATAAATTACGTTATCAATACGAGATTTACTGCTGAGCGTGGTTACTTAGTTGAAAGCAAACGTGGTGGAGGCGGTTATATTCGAATATTACGTATCAAGGCTGATTCTGAAGCAGAATTAATTGATGAAATTTTGCAACAGGTTAGTAATTCAATTTCTCAAACAATGGCACAAGACTATATTTTCCGTTTGATTGATGAGGATGTTATTAGTCGCAGAGAAGCGAAGCTGATGATTGCTGCTCTTGATCGTTCGGTTCTATGCATCAATCTGCCTGCGCGAGATGAGTTACGTGCTCGAATTTTGCATGCAATGTTATTAGCGTTAAAGTACGATAAGCAAACGTAAAGAGGTGCAAGAGAGATGATTTGTGAAAATTGTAAACAGCGTCCCGCTACTATTACAGTTACACAGATGAAAAACGGTAAAAAAGTGACGAGACATTTTTGTGATGTATGTAATAAGCAATTGGATCACTTTCACTTGAACCTTGATTCAGATGAAAGTCCGAATGCAATGCAAAAATTATTTTCAAATTTGTTTGGAACACCGAGCTGGTCTGTACAATCAGTGCCAATTAGTAACCCACAAACTAAAGTACCAAATGAAAGCTGCCCACAATGTGGAATGACTTATAGAAAGTTTTTAGAAGAAGGTAAATTTAATTGTCCAACTTGCTACGGTACATTTAAAGAACAGTTACCGCAAGTGTTAAAACGACTCCATAATGGTGCAACAGAACATATAGGAAAAGTTCCAGGTTCGATAAACGAAAGCTATCAAATGAAACGTCAAATCGAAGCTCTACGTCAAGATATGAAATTGGCAGTTGACGAAGAACGTTTTGAAGATGCAGCGAATATTCGAGACCAAGTTCGTGCATTAGAAAAAAAGCTACAAATAGGAGGTGAGGAAAAGGGTGAACATTGAACACTTTTTGAAAAGTAAACCGCCTATTTGGATGCGAGGAGATATTGATTATGGTGATATCGTAATGAGCACACGTATCCGATTAGCAAGGAATTTAACAGGTTTTCGTTTTCCAAGAGCATTTTCAGATGAAGAAGCTTTACAAATCGATAAAATGGTATCGAATGCTCTAATCGACGGAGATAAAAAGTTTAATATTCCATTTTCCTATTTCTCACTTCATGAGATGCCAGCGTTGCAACGACAAGTACTAGTAGAGAAACATTTAATTAGTCCGCAACTAGCAAATAAAACAAAATCCGGCTCAATCTTAGTATCAGAAGACGAAACGATTAGTATTATGGTAAATGAAGAGGATCATATCCGAATTCAATGCTTACAACCGGGTTTACAATTAGATAAAGCTTATCAAATAGCAGATGAAGTTGATCGACTGTTAGAAGACAAATTACCTTATGCCTTTGATGAATCATTTGGTTACTTAACATGCTGCCCGACTAATACTGGTACGGGGCTTAGAGCATCAGTAATGATGCATTTACCGGCTCTTACCGTAACAAACCAAATGGGCTCACTTATTAATACAATGGCTCGGTTAGGTATGGTTGTACGAGGTATTTATGGTGAAGGGACAGAAGCTGTCGGAAACTATTATCAAATTTCAAATCAAATTACACTTGGAAAACCTGAAGAAGATATTATTTTAGATTTACAAAGTGTAGCTGAACAAATTATTCAAAAGGAAATTGGTGCAAGACGGGCATTATTAGAACATGCGTCTATTGCTGTATCTGACCGTTTAAATCGCTCATTAGGCGTTTTAAAATATGCCAGAATTTTATCCAGTGAAGAAGCGGCTAATTGTTTGTCAAATGTCCGGTTAGGCATAGATTTAGGGCTTATTCCAACGATTCCAGATCGTGTTTTAAATGAATGTATGTTAATTATGCAACCAGGCTTTTTACAACAACATGCGGGTACGACACTCCAGCCAAATGAAAGAGATGTATATCGCGCATCCATAATTAGAGAACAGTTGCAATTTAATAATTCAGACTCTAAACAATAATATAACGGTGAAGAAGGGGAGGATATCTATGATGTACAATCGTTTTACACAGCGTGCACAAAAAGTATTACAACTTGCGCAAGAAGAGGCAATTCGTATGAAACACGAAGCAATTGGCACGGAGCATATACTGTTAGGATTAATTCGAGAAGGTGGCGGAATTGCTGCAAAAGCTTTAGAAGCTATAGATGTAAGTTCGGAAATGATTGAAGAAGGTATTGAGGAATTAGTGGGCATGGGTACCAAAAATGTTGGACCAATTGTACATTATACACCTCGTGCGAAAAAAGTAATCGAATTGTCAGTTGATGAGTCTCGTAAACTAGGTCATTCTTACATTGGAACAGAACATTTACTTTTAGCGCTAATTCGAGAAGGTGAGGGTGTAGCAGCTCGAGTATTAAATAATGCAGGAGTAAGTCTAAACAAAGCACGTCAACAAGTGTTACAGCTTTTAGGTAGTAGTGATCATCCACAAGCAAACAATAATACTGCTCCAGCGGCGAATACACCTACTTTAGACAGTTTAGCACGTGATCTCACTCAAATCGCTAGAGAAGGAAGCTTAGATCCGGTTATTGGTCGTAGTAAAGAAATAACTCGTGTTATAGAAGTTCTATCTAGACGCACAAAAAATAACCCAGTTTTAATTGGAGAACCTGGTGTCGGTAAAACAGCGATTGCTGAAGGACTCGCGCAACAAATTGTAAATAATGAAGTACCCGAGACATTGCGAGATAAACGTGTTATGACATTGGATATGGGTACTGTTGTAGCAGGTACAAAATATCGTGGTGAATTCGAAGATCGTTTGAAAAAGGTGATGGATGAAATTCGACAAGCTGGTAATGTCATCTTATTCATTGATGAATTACACACGTTAATTGGTGCAGGTGGTGCGGAAGGTGCAATTGATGCATCAAATATTTTAAAACCATCACTTGCTCGTGGTGAATTACAATGTATTGGTGCTACAACTCTTGATGAGTATCGTAAATACATTGAAAAGGATGCAGCGCTTGAACGTCGTTTCCAACCAATTCAAGTAGATGAACCTTCTGTAGAAGAAGCAATCCAAATTATTAAAGGATTACGCGATCGTTATGAAGCACATCATCGAGTAAAGATTACAGACGCTGCAATTGAAGCAGCTGCTAAAATGTCAGATCGATATATTTCAGATCGCTTCTTACCTGATAAAGCCATTGACTTAATTGATGAAGCAGGATCAAAAGTACGTTTACGTTCATTCACAACACCGCCAGATTTAAAGGAATTAGAACAACAATTAGATTCCTTACACTCTGAGAAAATGGCTGCAGTACAGTCTCAAGAGTTTGAAAAAGCAGCATCATTGCGTGATACAGAACAAAAACTAAAAGATAAATTAAATACAACAAAAAAAGAGTGGAAAGAAGCTCAAGGTAAAGCAGAATCAAAAGTAACAGTAAATGATATTGCTGAAGTCGTATCAATGTGGACAGGAGTGCCTGTTTCTAAATTAGCACAAGAAGAATCCGAAAAACTATTACATCTTGAAGAAGAATTGCATAAACGTGTAGTGGGGCAAGGCGAAGCTGTTGAAGCAATTTCTAGAGCTATTCGTCGTGCGAGAGCTGGATTAAAAGACCCTAAACGTCCAATTGGTTCATTTATTTTCTTAGGGCCAACTGGTGTTGGTAAAACTGAACTTGCCCGTGCTCTAGCAGAGGTTATGTTTGGTGATGAAGATGCGATGATTCGAGTTGATATGTCTGAATACATGGAAAAACATTCGACTTCACGTCTTGTTGGATCACCTCCAGGGTATGTAGGCTTTGATGAAGGTGGTCAATTAACAGAAAAAGTTCGTCGTAAACCGTATTCTGTTATCTTATTAGATGAGATTGAAAAGGCACACCCAGATGTTTTCAACATTCTTTTACAAGTACTTGATGATGGACGATTAACAGATTCTAAAGGACGTGTTGTTGATTTCCGTAATACAGTAGTTATTATGACTTCAAATATTGGCGCAGAGGCATTAAAATATCGTAAATCGCTAGGATTTGGTGCACAAAGTGCATTACAAAGCCAAGAAAATGCTAAAAACGTTATGATGGAAGAATTGAAAAAGGCTTTTAGACCTGAATTCTTAAATCGTATTGACGAAATGATTGTGTTCCATTCTTTAGAAAAAGAAGAGCTAAACCAAATCGTTGTACTAATGGCTAAAACATTAACAAAACGTTTAGAAGAACAAAATATTACACTTGAGTTAACACCAGCTGCAATTGAAAAAATTGCGAAGGAAGGATACGATCCACAATATGGTGCTCGTCCACTACGTCGTGCTATCCAAAAGCATGTAGAAGATCGACTTTCTGAAGAAATTTTAAAAGGTACTGTATTAACAGGACAACGTGTTGTATTTGATGTGAAAGACGACCAGTTTGTTGTGGATGTTAAAGAATTAGTAGCAAAATAATGTATGGCAATTTTGTTAATTAGCACACGCGAGGCATTCCAAATACGAAATTTGGAATGCCTTGTTTTATAATATAAATAAAAGAGAAATACTCTTTCTAAGGGGCGGAATTATGGTTAAAAAGAAAACAAAGTTCTTTTGTAATGCCTGCGGCTATGAATCACCAAAATGGCTTGGTAGATGTCCTGGTTGCGGTGAATGGAATACGATGGTTGAAGAAGTAGAAGTGGTATCAAAAGGGCCGAGAGGGGCATTTCAACATTCTGCAAATGTATCGCAAAAAGCGACACCCATTATTTCTGTAGAATCTGAAGAGGCACCAAGAGTTGAGACGGAACTAAAAGAGCTAAATCGCGTCCTAGGAGGTGGGGTAGTACCAGGCTCATTAATCTTAATTGGTGGTGATCCAGGTATCGGTAAATCCACATTATTATTGCAGGTATCAGCATTGCTATCCAATAAAGGTCACAGAGTTCTTTATATTTCAGGAGAAGAATCAATTCGGCAAACAAAGTTACGTGCAGAGCGACTTGGAGTCAAATCACCGGAGCTGTATATTTACTCAGAAACAAATTTAGAGTTTTTAAATCAAACGATTGAAGAAGTGAAACCAAAGTTTGTTATTGTAGATTCCATTCAAACTGTCTATCATCCAAATGTGACAAGTGCACCAGGGAGCGTATCACAAGTTCGTGAATGTACAGCTGAGTTTATGAGAATCTCAAAGACCAAGAATATTGCCATTTTTCTTGTTGGACACGTGACGAAAGAGGGACAAATTGCTGGCCCTCGTATCTTAGAACATATGGTAGATACCGTGTTGTATTTTGAAGGCGAACGTCATCATACGTATCGAATATTACGTAGTCAAAAGAATCGCTTTGGTTCTACGAATGAGATTGCTATTTTTGAAATGCTACAAAATGGTTTAAAAGAAGTGTTGAATCCTTCCGAATTGTTTTTGCAAGAACGTTCGCAAGGTGCGCCAGGCTCAACTGTTGTTGCTTCTATGGAAGGTACACGTCCAATTCTTGTAGAGATTCAAGCGCTTGTAACGCCATCAAGCTTTAACTACCCAAAACGAATGGCTACAGGTGTTGATCAAAATCGAATTTCCTTGTTAATGGCTGTATTAGAAAAAAGAATGGGTATGTTATTACAAGCACAAGACGCCTATATTAAAGTTGCTGGTGGGGTGAAGTTAGATGAACCTGCAATTGATTTGGCTGTACTAGTAAGTATTGTTTCTAGTTTTAGGGATATTGCTGCCAAACCAATGGATTGTTACATTGGAGAGGTTGGATTAACAGGTGAGGTACGTCGTGTATCTCGTATAGAGCAACGTGTTCAAGAAGCTGCAAAATTAGGCTTTAAACGTGCTATTATTCCAGCATCTAATTTAGGTGGATGGGATTATCCAAGTGATATTGAAGTGATTGGTGTAGAAACAGTGAATCAAGCATTAAAGTTGAGTTTTAAGGAATTATAAGTTGTTAAACAATTTATTTGTCGTTTAATGTCTATAAAAATGCCTTTATGACATAGATTGTATTATAAAATGATGTACAAAGCGTTTTTAAGAAAATCTATGTATAATTAAATTATCAAAAGGAGGTGCATTAAATGTTAAAGAGAATTGTCCAAATTGCGTTTCTTTTTATCGGGGGAACGATGGGTTTATTTATTTTACCGCCATTATACGAATTGATTCATTTATCCTCAAACCCATGGTTAAATAATCCGTATACTTCTGTTGCAATTGGCGCATTAATATTATTTGGATTTTCATTTTTATTCTCGGATTATTTTGTGAAGTTTATCCGATGGATGGAAGAAAAACTATTAAAAGCACCTGTAGGAGATTTATTGTTCGGTACATTAGGGTTGATTATTGGATTAATTGTTGCATATTTAGTAGGGTTTGCAATTGATAGTATTAAAATCCCTGTAATTACAACAATTTTGCCAATATTATTGTCAATAGTATTAGGTTACCTTGGATTTCAAGTGGGCTTCAAAAAGCGTGATGAGTTAATTAATGTTTTCACATCTGGTAAAGCATCTTCACTTGGTGGATCAAGAAAAAAAGCAGTAGAGGAATCCGAAATCTTAGGATCGATGTATAAGCTTTTAGATACAAGTGTTATTATAGATGGCCGTATTGCTGATATTTCTGAAACAGGCTTTGTTGAAGGGGTATTAGTTGTCCCTCAATTCGTATTAACAGAATTGCAGCATATAGCAGATTCTTCAGATACATTGAAACGTACAAGAGGTCGCCGCGGTTTAGATATATTAAGAAAACTTCAGGACGAAAGAGCTTCACAAGTGTTAATTACGGAAATTGATTTCGAAGACGTTCAAGAAGTAGATTTAAAATTAGTACGCCTAGCAAAGCAAATGGGTGGACAGATTTTAACAAATGATTTTAATTTAAATAAAGTTTGTGATCTGCACAATGTTAAAGTTCTAAATATTAACGATTTAGCAAATGCAGTGAAACCAGTTGTTATTCCTGGTGAAGAGATGAATGTTGTTGTTATTAAAGATGGTAAAGAACATAACCAAGGTGTAGCTTATTTAGATGATGGTACAATGATTGTTGTAGAAGAGGGGAAATCTTTTATAGGTCAAGCGATTGTTGTAACGGTAACAAGTGTATTACAAACTTCTGCAGGTCGAATGATTTTTGCAAAACCAAAACAAAATGGAAGAACAGCATAATATTATAAAATAGGAAAGAGACAGGGCGAAAGTGTGCCTTGTCCTTTTCATTGATGAGGAAGTGAAATGGTACATGCAATATGATGTAATATTACCAGCAGCGGGTAGTGGTAAACGTATGGCAGCAGGATGCAATAAGTTGTTTTTGGAATTACGTCAAAAGCCAATCTTGATACATACTTTAGAAGTATTTCAACAGGATGATGCATGTAAAGGAATTTGGTTAGCAGTAAAACCTGAAGAGCGTTCATATATTGAATCGCTTTTAGTGAAATATAATATTACAAAGGTAAAAGCATTATCTGATGGCGGTGCTGAACGTCAATATAGTGTAAATGCCTGTGTGAAAAAGGTTAAAGACAGAGATATTGTATTAGTGCATGATGCAGCAAGGCCTTTTATAACAATTCCAATTATTCATAAATTGGCAGAAGTTGCTCATAGCAAAGGTGCAGCTATTGCCGGAGTACGTGCAAAAGACACGATGAAACGAGTAAAGGATGGCATGATTGAAGAAACTGTAGACCGTTCAAGTCTTTGGATGATTCAAACACCACAAGCATTTGATTTTGAAGTGTTAAAACGTGCAGAACAACTAGCAGAAAGAGATCATTTCTTAGGAACGGACGAAGCAATGCTTGTTGAACGTATGGGGCATTCTGTATATATTGTTGAAAGTAGCTATGAAAACGTTAAAATAACTACTAAAGAGGATTTAGTATTTGGTGAAGCAATTTTAAGTCAACGTATAGGAGGATAACAATGTTTCGAATAGGACAAGGATTCGATGTACATGCTTTTGCAGAAGGTCGCCCACTAATTATTGGAGGAATCACTATTCCTCATGATAAAGGTTTACTGGGACATTCGGATGCAGATGTATTATTGCACGCAGTAACGGATGCAGCACTTGGCGCAATTGGAGAAGGAGATATTGGTCGTCATTTTCCTGATACTGATCCAGAATTTAAGGATGCAGATTCTGCAAAATTATTAGCTTATATTTGGAAAATGGTAGAAGAAAAAGGCTTTGCTTTAGGAAATGTTGATTGTACAATTATGGCACAACGTCCGAAATTAGCACCATATATTCAACAAATGCGTAATCGTATCGCAGAATTATTACATGCAGAACCATCCCAAGTTAATGTCAAAGCAACCACTACTGAAAAACTAGGATTTACTGGACGTGAAGAAGGAATCGCTTCAATGGCAACAATTTTACTTATTAAGAATTGACTTCCTTTAATTTTTATACTGGCAGTGGTAAAATGGACAAAGTTAACTTTTGAACGAAAAATAGGAGGATTTAAATCATGACTAACAAAGTTCGTGTTCGTTATGCACCAAGCCCAACTGGACATTTACACATTGGTGGCGCACGTACAGCACTATTCAATTATTTATATGCAAAACATTATGACGGAGATTTTATTCTTCGTATTGAAGATACAGACGTAGCTCGTAACATCGAGGATGGCGAAGCTTCACAAATCGAAAACCTAGCTTGGTTAGGTATACACCCGGTAGAATCACCAGTAATCGGTGGTCCTTACGCTCCTTACCGCCAAATGGAACGTTTAGATATTTATAAAGAATACGCAGAAAAGTTAGTTGATATGGGTATGGCTTACAAATGTTTCTGTACTTCTGAAGAATTAGAAGCTGAACGCGAAGCTCAACGCGCAAACGGTGTTGCAGCACCAATGTACAAAGGTACTTGCCGTCATCTATCTGCTGAAGAAATTGCGGAAAAAGAAGCAACTGGTATGCCTTATACAATTCGTTTTAAAGTACCGGAAAATGAAACATATACATTTGATGATTTAATTCGTGGTGAAGTAACATTCGAATCAAAAGACATCGGCGACTGGGTAATCATGAAGGCAAACGGTATCCCAACTTACAATTTTGCGGTTGTACTTGATGACCACATGATGGCAATGACACACGTATTCCGTGGCGAAGAACATTTATCAAACACACCAAAACAATTGATGATTTACCGTGCATTCGGATGGGAAGCACCTCGTTTCGGTCATATGACATTAATTGTTAATGAAAATCACAAAAAACTTTCAAAACGTGATGAATCAATCATCCAATTTATTTCTCAATACAAAGATCTTGGTTACCTTCCTGAAGCAATGCTTAACTTCCTAGCATTACTTGGCTGGTCCCCAGAAGGTGAAGAAGAAATTTTCACTGCTGAAGAGTTAATCGCTCAATTCGATGAAAAACGTCTTTCTAAATCACCATCTATGTATGACACACATAAATTAAAATGGATGAACAACCAATACATGAAGAAACTTTCTCATGAAGAAGTAGTTGCTCTTGCTCTTCCATTCTTACAAAAAGAAGGTTTACTTCCTCAAGAACTAACTGCAGAACAACATGAATGGGCTTCAAAACTAATTGGTTTATATCATGAACAAATGAGTTACGGTGCTGAAATCGTTGAATTGACTCGTATGTTCTTTACAGAGGAACTTGAATATAATGATGAAGAAAAAGAAGTTTTAGCAGGGGAACAAGTGCCAGAAGTAATGGCAGCATTCAAAGCGCAACTTGAAGCTTTAGAAGAATATGAACCTGCAGAAATTAAAAAGGCAATAAAAGCTGTACAAAAAGAAACTGGTCACAAAGGTAAAAATCTTTATATGCCAATTCGTATTGCTGCTACTGGTGAAATGCATGGCCCAGAATTAAATGATGCACTTGTTTTACTGGGAAAAGAAACGGTACTAAATCGCATTGGAAAATTTGTTAAATAATTTTAGTTGCTTTTTTTCTACTTCATTGTACAATAAAGCTATTAAATGATGAAAAAACGTTGAAGAGGAGAAGTATGTGGCGCATGCTCTAAAGAGAGGACCATCACCGGCTGAAAGTGGTCTGAGCCAATGTAAAACAGAAATGCACCTCTGAGTACTAGGTTGAATTATATTTTAGTAGGTCTAGTCGGTTCGTCACCGTTAAAGGCGATTGAGCGGGAAGTATTTTAGCGATACTTCCAACCAGAGTGGAACCGCGCGAAACCGGCGTCTCTGTCTTGTAATAAGACAGGGACGTTTTTTATTTGGCTCTGTCTCTACTATCTTCTTTACTTGGCCATAAGGTGGCAACTTCTGACTTTAAGTATCCATCTGAAGTAAAAGCTGAAATACCAACAGCGTTTTCAACCAAATATGCATTTAAAAGTTAGAAAGAGTAAAACTTCCATCAGTGGTGATTTTCTACATCCACACTGATAGTTAGTTGAACCAACCGGGCTTTTACGTTATCCCGGTTTTGCGGGATAAATTTTATGAATTAGGAGGGGTATAAATATGTTTAAGAGAATGAGAGAAGATATTGCAACAATTTTTGAAAATGATCCAGCAGCTCGTAGTACACTAGAAGTGGTATTAACTTATTCTGGGTTACATGCTATATGGTCTCATAGAATTGCACATGCTTTGTATAAACGTAAATTTTATTTTATCGCGAGATCTGTTTCACAAATTAGTCGATTCTTTACAGGTATTGAAATTCACCCCGGTGCGAAGATAGGGAGACGTTTTTTTATTGACCATGGTATGGGGGTTGTAATTGGTGAAACCTGTGAAATTGGAGATGATTGTACTTTATATCAAGGTGTAACATTAGGAGGGACAGGGAAAGAAAAAGGTAAGCGTCATCCAACGCTAGGGAATAATGTTTTAGTTGCTACTGGTGCAAAGGTACTTGGTTCAATTACAATTGGTGAGAACAGTAAAATTGGTGCTGGATCCGTTGTTTTGAAGCCAGTGCCACCAAATGCAACAGTTGTTGGTATTCCAGGCAAAGTAGTTATTCAAGATGGTGTTCGTGTAAATCATGAACAAAAATTAGACCATCAAAATATTCCTGATCCAGTAGAAGATCGTTGCCAACAATTAGAACAAAAAATAAATGTATTATATAAAGAACTTGTGAATAAGGAGAGATAATCCCACATGGGTATTCAAATTTTTAACTCATTAACACGTGAAAAAGAACCATTTGTACCTCTTGAAGAGGGTAAGGTCAAAATGTATGTATGTGGTCCAACTGTTTATAACTACATTCATATAGGTAATTCACGTCCTGTTATCGTCTATGATACAGTGCGTCGTTATTTAACATACCGTGGCTATGAAGTTACTTATGTTTCTAACTTTACAGACGTGGATGATAAAATTATTAAAGCGGCAAATGAGTTAGGAGAAGAAGTATCAGAACTAACAGAACGTTTTATTAAGGCTTATTTTGAAGATATAACAGCACTTGGATGCCAAAAAGCTGATGCACATCCACGTGTAACCGATCATATGAACGAAATTATTGAGTTTATTAGTGTATTGATAGAAAAGGGCTATGCTTATGAATCTCAGGGAGATGTCTACTACCGTACTCGTAAATTTAAAGATTATGGTAAATTGTCACACCAATCAGTAGATGATTTGAAAATTGGTGCTCGTATTGAAGCTGGAGAAAAGAAAGAAGATGCTTTAGATTTTGCACTTTGGAAAGCTGCTAAACCAGGTGAAATCTTCTGGCATAGTCCATGGGGAGATGGTCGACCAGGTTGGCATATTGAATGCTCAGTAATGGTACACAATCATTTTGGGGATACAATTGATATTCATGCTGGTGGTCAAGATTTGACATTCCCTCATCATGAAAATGAAATCGCTCAATCAGAAGCATATACAGGTAAAACGTTTGCGCGCTATTGGATGCATAATGGTTATATTAATATTGATAATGAAAAAATGTCAAAATCACTAGGTAACTTCATTTTGGTGCATGATATTATTCAACAAATTGATCCACAAGTATTGCGTTTCTTCATGTTGTCAGTGCATTATCGTCATCCGATTAACTTTGCACAAGATTTAGTTGAAGCAGCAGCTGCTGGTTTAGAACGTATCCGTACTTCTTATAACAACTTGCAACATCGTCTAAATGCCACTGCTAATCTAGGAGAAAAAGAGCAAGCTTGGATCAATGCAATCCAACAAGAACGTCATAACTTTGAAATTGCAATGGATGATGATTTTAATACTGCAAATGCAATTGCTACTCTATTCAGCTTATCTACAGAAGCCAATAAATATTTGAATGAAATAAACACAAATCAAGAAACTTTAACAGCATTCATCGATACATTTAACGAACTTTCAAATGTCTTAGGAATCGAACTTCAAGTTAAAGAAGAATTATTAGATGAAGAGATCGATGCATTAATCGAAGAACGTCAACAAGCAAGAAAAAATCGTGATTTTAAACGCGCTGATGAAATTCGTGATCAACTAAAGGATATGAATATTATTTTAGAAGATACACGTCAAGGCGTTCGATGGAAACGAGGTTAATGAAGTGAGAGAACTTCGTCATGCAGATGTTAAACAATTAAATGCCCTCGCTTTAGCATATATGGGTGATGCCGTATTAGAAATTGCAATTCGCGAGCATTTATTAAGAGCGGGACGCGTAAAACCAAACATTCTTCACCGTGAAGCGACACATTATGTTTCTGCAAAAGCACAAGCTATGGTAATTCATCAAATGATTGATGAAGATTACTTTACAGAAGAAGAAATGGCTGTATTAAAGCGTGGTCGTAACGCAAAATCAGGATCAGTGCCCAAAAATACAGATGTTCAAACATATAATTATAGTTCAGCGTTTGAAGCAGTTCTTGGATTTTTATATTTAACAGATCAAAAAGAACGCGTTGATGAGATTATTCGTTATGCAGTCAATATGATTGAAGATAAGAAAGGAGTGTCAAAAAAATAATGGCAGAACAATCAAAAGAAATAATAGCTGGCAAAAATCCAGTTTTAGAGGCACTTCGATCTACAAGAGATATCAACAAGATTTGGATAGCTGAAGGCGTTAAAAAAAGCGGGATCAATGAACTATTAGATTTGGCAAGAGAACGTGGTATAATCGTTCAATTTGTCCCTAAGAAAAAAGTGGATCAGTTATCTTCAGAGAACCATCAAGGAATTGTCGCCTCAGTTGCTGCTTATAACTATGCAGAATTAGAAGACCTTTTTAAAGTAGCTGAGGAACGTGGGGAAGATCCTTTCTTTATCATCTTAGATGAATTAGAAGATCCTCATAATTTGGGCTCTATTATGCGAACTGCAGATGCAGTAGGTGCACATGGTATTATTATTCCAAAACGACGTTCTGTTAGCTTGACAGCAGTTGTTGCAAAAGCATCTACAGGTGCTATCGAGTATATTCCAACAGTTCGTGTTAACAACTTATCTCAAACTGTAGAAGAGTTAAAACATCGTGGTGTTTGGATTGCAGGAACCGATGCTAAAGGTTCTGTGGACTATCGAAAAATGGACGCAACTTTACCGTTAGCGGTAATCATCGGTAGTGAAGGACGTGGTATGAGCCGTATCCTTAAAGAAAAATGTGATTTTCTTTATAATCTCCCTATGGTTGGTCATGTCACATCTTTAAATGCTTCAGTAGCTGCGTCATTATTGATGTATGAAGTATTCCGTAAACGCCAAGAAGTTTAAAGGTGACTGCTGATGAATATACTCTTAGTTGATGGTTATAACATTATTGGTGCATGGAAGGAACTACAGGTTTTAAAAGAACATAAGCTAATAGATGCGAGAGATCGACTGATAGAGTTAATGGCAGACTATCAAGCCTATTCAGGAATGCGCGTCATCGTTGTTTTTGATGCGTATCTCGTTCCGGGAATTGCAACAAAGGTGAAGCAACATAATGTTGAAATTATCTATACAAGGGCAAAAGAAACTGCAGATGATCGTATTGAAAAGCTAACGGCTGAACTGACAACTAAACGTGACAAAATCTATGTAGCCACTTCGGATATGGCAGAACAAAATGTCATATTCGGAAATGGTGCATTACGAAAATCAGCGCGTGAATTTGAAATTGAAATGCAAAATGTACGCATTCAAATTTCGCAAAAAGTAAAAAATATACAAACACAAAAACCGAGTTCAAAAATTCCTTTATCATCCGAAGTTATGGAAAAATTCGAACAAATGCGTAGAGGAAATAAATTGAGTGATTGACTGATATTTTCCAATTCCGTTATACTGTTTTTAAATAGGCTAGCGCAATCGGGGTGATACTTTGTTAACAAGTGATCATTTACACATGAAGCATCAAGAATTTGAAGACTTAACTGATGAGCAATTAGTGGGTATGGCGCGTAAAGGAGATACAGAAGCGTTGGACTTTCTAATCAACAAATATAAGCCGTTTGTGCGCTTAAAAGTAAAGTCCTATTTTCTAATTGGTGCTGATAAAGAGGATATTGTGCAAGAGGGTATGATCGGATTATATAAAGCAATCCGAGATTTTAAAGGTGATAAATTAGCTTCTTTCAAAGCTTTTGCTGAACTTTGTATTAAACGCCAAATTATTACAGCTATCAAAACAGCTACAAGACAAAAGCATATACCGCTTAATTCCTATGTTTCATTAGATAAACCGGTCTTTGAAGAGGAATCTACAAAAACTTTAATGGACATGCTGACAGGAGCAACAATTGATGATCCTGAAAAACTAATGATTCATCGTGAAGAGTTCAATCATCTAGAAGAAAAAATTGGAGAAGTATTAAGTGATTTAGAACGTCAAGTATTAGCTCTCTATCTAGAAGGTTGTTCGTATCAAGAAATTTCTGGAAGATTGGATCGTCATGTCAAATCAATTGACAATGCATTACAACGTATTAAAAGGAAATTAGAAAGACATCTAGAGGTAGAATAGCAATTTAATAGCATTAAGAGGTTAGTTGACAGCTTGTATAATAGGTGATAGGCTTTTAAAAGGACAAATGCCGAAAGGTGATAATATGGCACAAAAAGTCGCACTAAGCTGTGAAAAATGCGGGGCTAGAAATTATCATTTACCCGTAGCTAAGGACAATTCAAAGAGAATAGAACTGAAAAAATATTGTTCTCATTGTAATGAGCATACATTACATAAACAAACTAAATAATACGATTCGTTATGTATATATGATTATATTCGGAGGTTTGGTTGGATGGGTAAGATAGGTGAATTTTTACGCGGTGTTCTATCAGAAATGAGAAAAACTAGTTGGCCAAAGCGTAAAGAATTAACAAAATATACAATGATTGTTGTTTCAACTTTAGTGATAATGGCAGCGTTTTTCATGGTAGTCGATTTAGGTATTTCTAAATTATTGCGCTGGTACTTAGAATTATGATTTAATAAAGTTAATATGTTTGAAATTGCCCGTGTGTTGTAACGGGTTTTTTCATTTTGCCTTTTAGAAAAGGAGGGAAGGACGAACAGTCCTATCTATTATGGAAAAAAATTGGTATGTCGTTCATACTTATTCAGGTTATGAAAATAAAGTTAAAGCAAACCTAGAAAAACGTGTTGAAACAATGGGTATGCAAGATAAAATCTTCCGTGTAATTATTCCAGAAGAACAAGAAACTGAAATTAAAGATGGTCGCAAAAAAACATATATGCGTAAAACTTTTCCAGGCTATGTTTTAGTTGAACTAGTTATGACAGATGATGCTTGGTATGTTGTACGTAATACGCCTGGTGTAACTGGATTTATCGGCTCTTCAGGTGGGGGGGTAAAACCAACACCATTACTACCCGAAGAAGTAGAAGCGATTCTACAACAAATGGGCGAAAATGAAACAAATGTTGATTTAGATTTCAACGAAGGTGATTTAGTTGAAGTTTTAGAAGGACCTTTTGCTCATTTCCAAGGAATTGTTAATGAAATAATCGCGGATAAAGGCAAAGTCAATGTAACAGTTGATATGTTTGGGCGCGAAACAAAAATGGAACTAGATTTTGACCAAGTTCTAAAAGTTTAAAATGTAAGGTACTTGCCTTGCATTTTAAAAAGTGTTATCATTTCATAGGTCATACTGTGCAAATATAACACAAGTTATGACATAGTAATTTTAATGTTATCGGATTAAGCCGACAGACAGATATTGAGTGGGAGGGGAAACCCAATTACCACATCACGGACTTAAGGAGGTGTGTCTCGTGGCTAAAAAAGTTGTTAAAGTTGTAAAACTTCAAATCCCAGCTGGTAAAGCAAATCCAGCGCCACCAGTAGGTCCTGCATTGGGTCAAGCAGGTGTTAATATCATGGGATTCTGTAAAGAATTCAACGCTCGTACTGCGGACCAAGCAGGTTTGATTATTCCAGTTGAGATTTCTGTATTTGAAGATCGTTCTTTCACTTTCATTACAAAAACTCCACCGGCAGCAGTGTTACTAAAAGTAGCAGCTGGTATTAAATCAGGTTCAGGTGAACCAAACCGTAAAAAAGTAGCTACAGTGAAACGTGATAAAGTACGCGAAATCGCTGAAACTAAAATGCCAGACTTAAACGCAGCATCAGTAGAAGCTGCAATGTCAATGGTAGAAGGTACTGCACGTAGCATGGGTATTGTGATCGAAGACTAATCCCATTACTTGATAAAGTATTGTTTTTGGAGGTTGCGATTGTTTCTTATAGTGATATTTGAAACTCGCAGCCTTTATTCGTGGGAGGTTTAATCCGTTACAACCACAATCAAGGAGGAAATATATAATGGCTAAAAAAGGTAAAAAATTGCAAGATGCAGCTAAATTAGTTGACCGTAACCAACAATACACAGTAGCTGAAGCAGCTGAACTTGCTAAAAAAACAAGCACTGTTAACTTTGACGCAACAGTTGAAGTAGCATTTAACTTAAATATCGACACTCGTAAAAACGACCAACAAATCCGTGGAGCAGTTGTACTTCCAAACGGTACTGGTAAAACTCAACGCGTTTTAGTTTTTGCTAAAGGTGAAAAAATTAAAGAAGCTGAAGCAGCTGGCGCAGATTACGTAGGCGATGCAGAATATATCCAAAAAATCCAACAAGGCTGGTTTGAATTCGATGTAATCGTTGCAACTCCAGATATGATGGGTGAAGTTGGTAAACTAGGTCGTGTATTAGGACCTAAAGGCTTAATGCCAAACCCTAAAACTGGTACTGTTACTTTTGATGTAACAAAAGCAGTTAACGAAATCAAAGCTGGTAAAGTCGAATACCGTGCTGACAAAGCTGGTATCGTTCACGCTCCAATTGGTAAAGTTTCATTTGAAGCTGACAAATTAGCTGAAAACTTATCAACTCTTGTTGACGTAATCCTTAAAGCAAAACCTGCTGCTGCAAAAGGTACTTACATCAAATCATTACATGTAACTACTACAATGGGACCATCTATTAAAGTGGATCCACTATCTGCTACAGTAGCAAAATAATTTTTGATTGACAAACCTATTATCATTTGCTATGATTTATAGCGTTGTGAATCATCCATTTGTACCGTAGACCGTAGGGGCGATTGATCGCTTAATCATCCTACCGAGGACAAAGGAAGTCAGACTCTTACTTAAGATGATGAAATTCCGCCTCTTGTCTACAATGGCAAGAGGCTTTTCTTTTGTTGGTATAAATGACCCATTCTTATAGGAGGTGTCAAGATGAACAAAGCAGTTGAAGCTAAACAAGCTGTTGTTCAAGAAATCGCTGACAAGTTTAAAAGCGCAGCATCAGTAGTAGTAGTTGACTACCGTGGTCTTACTGTAGCTCAAGTTACTGATTTACGTAAACAATTACGTGAAGCTGGTGTAGAATTCAAAGTATACAAAAATACTTTAGTTCGTCGTGCTACTGCAGAAGCTGGCCACGAAGAACTTAACGAAGTTCTTACAGGTCCAAACGCAATCGCATTTTCAAATGAAGATGTAGTTGCTCCTGCGCGTATCATCAACAAGTTTGCGAAAGAAAACGAACAATTAGAAATCAAAGCTGGTCTTATCGAAGGCGCATATGCTAGCGTTGAAGAAGTTAAAGCATTGGCAGAACTTCCATCTCGCGAAGGTTTACTATCTATGCTATTATCAGTACTTCAAGCTCCAATGCGCAACTTAGCTCTTGTAACAAAAGCTGTTGCAGAACAAAAAGAAGAACAAGGCGCTTAATTTTAAGTGTAGCTTAATCTTTAGGTATTTATATACCAAACCAAAAACTTACATTCCGTATAGGAGGAAAATATAATGAACAATGAGCAAATCTTAGAAGCTGTTAAAGCTATGACAGTTCTTGAATTAAACGATTTAGTAAAAGCAATCGAAGAAGAATTCGGTGTTACTGCTGCTGCTCCTGTAGCTGTTGCTGGTGGCGCTGCTGCTGCTGCAGAAGAAAAAACAGAATTTGATGTTGTTTTAGCTTCTGCTGGCGATCAAAAAATTAAAGTAATCAAAGTGGTTCGTGAAATCACTGGTTTAGGTCTTAAAGAAGCTAAAGAAGTTGTAGATAACGCTCCTAAAGCTCTTAAAGAAGGTGCTTCTAAAGAAGAAGCTGAAGAAATCAAAGCTAAACTTGAAGAAGTTGGCGCATCTGTAGAAGTTAAATAATTTCTGCTGATTGATTGTGAAAAGCTCGTCAATTTTGACGAGCTTTTTCTTTATCTAAAGATGATGGAGGGCATTATTATTGTCAGAACATTATTATTCAAAAAAACCTCTAGTTGAAAGTAAACCTCGCAGATGGAATTTTACACTTCGAGGATTTTCATTTGTATTTGAAACGGATGCAGGGGTTTTTAGTAAAAGCGAAGTAGATTTTGGCTCCCGTGTATTAATTGATAGTTTTGAAATGCCAGAAGTTGCAGGGTGTATTTTGGATGTAGGTTGTGGATATGGACCAATTGGTTTATCAATTGCAAAAAGCTATCCAAATCGTATAATTCAAATGATGGATGTTAATGAGCGAGCGGTCAATCTAGCAAAGAAAAACGCTGAATTGAACGGGGTTCAAAATGTGCGAATTTATGAGAGTGATGCACTTTCATCTGTTCATGAAGAACAAGTCGCTGTTGTTTTGACAAATCCTCCGATTCGCGCAGGCAAAAGTACGATTTTCAGATTCTATGATGAAGCATTTGAGAAGTTAGTTGATTCAGGAGAATTATGGATTGTTATTCAGAAGAAGCAGGGAGCACCGTCTACTGTGGAACATTTGGAATTAAAATTTTCTAAAGTGGAAATAGTAGAAAAGAAAAAAGGATATTGGATTATCAAAGCAATAAAATAAATTTGTCAAAACTTATAGATTGACTTGACAAAAACGCTGTGATATTATAATACAATGCAAAAATATTAATTTGAAGGCGTTTGCCTATTGACTGAAAATGTAAATAGCTAGAGCTTTCAGATTTAACTTTGGTTAATCGAAAATGAGCTCATCAACGAACTCGTTTTCTTTTTGTCTTTCGTAATCATACAACATTTATATGGTTTCTGAAAGACCTATTATCGCTTTATTGAGGGGTGAATGAGTTGACAGGTCAACTAGTTCAGTACGGACAACACCGCCAGCGTAGAAGCTTTGCGCGTATTAAAGAGGTGCTGGAACTTCCGAATCTTATTGAGATTCAAACCGCATCTAACGAGTGGTTTCTTGAAGAAGGTTTACGTGAAATGTTCCGTGACATTTCACCAATTGAAGACTTTACAGGAAATCTATCACTAGAATTCGTCGACTACAGTCTCGGAGAACCGAAATATGATGTCGATGAATGTAAACAACGTGACGTGACTTATGCAGCACCGTTGCGCGTAAAAGTACGTTTGCTTAACAAGGAAACAGAAGAAGTGAAAGAACAAGAAGTATTCATGGGTGACTTCCCACTCATGACAGAAACTGGTACTTTCATCATTAACGGCGCAGAACGCGTTATTGTTTCACAATTAGTTAGATCACCAAGTGTATACTATCACGATAAAACAGATAAAAACGGCAAGAAAGGTTTTGGCGCTACAGTTATTCCTAACCGTGGTGCATGGCTTGAATACGAAACAGATGCAAAAGATGTTGTCTATGTTCGTATTGACCGTACACGTAAATTACCAATCACTGTACTTTTACGTGCACTAGGTTTCGCGTCTGACCAAGAAATCATCGAGTTAATCGGTGATAATGAGTTCTTACGTAACACATTGGAAAAAGACAACACTGATAGCACAGAAAAAGCACTATTAGAAATCTATGAACGTCTACGCCCTGGTGAACCACCAACAGTAGAAAGTGCAAAAAATCTGTTATATTCACGTTTCTTCGATCCAAAACGTTATGATTTAGCAAACGTTGGTCGTTACAAAATGAACAAAAAACTTCACATTAAAAACCGTCTATTCAATCAAACAATTGCTGAAACATTAGCAGATCCTGAAACAGGCGAAATTTTAGTTGAAGCTGGAACATTGATTGATCGTCGAGTACTAGACCGTTTAATTCCATATTTAGAAAAAGGTATTGGTTTCAAAACTATTTCTAAAGTTGGTGGCGTTCTAGAAGGCGATATTCAAATTCAAGAAATTAAAATCTATGCTCCAAATGATGAATCACAAAAAGAAATTAAAGTAATCAGTAACGCTTATGTTGAAGAAGAAGTGAAACATATCACTCCTGCAGACGTAGTAGCTTCTGTATCTTATTTCTTTAACTTACTATATGGAGTTGGTGACACAGACGATATCGACCACTTAGGTAACCGTCGTCTACGTTCTGTAGGTGAACTTCTACAAAATCAATTCCGTATCGGTCTTTCTCGTATGGAACGTGTAGTACGTGAACGTATGTCTATTAACGACACAGCGTCTATTGTGCCACAACAATTAATTAATATTCGTCCTGTAATTGCAGCTATTAAAGAATTCTTCGGTAGCTCTCAATTATCACAATTCATGGACCAAACAAACCCATTAGCGGAACTAACTCACAAACGTCGTCTATCAGCACTAGGACCTGGTGGTTTAACTCGTGAACGTGCTGGTTTCGAAGTACGTGACGTTCACTATTCTCACTATGGTCGTATGTGTCCGATTGAAACGCCTGAAGGTCCTAACATCGGTTTGATTAACTCACTTTCAAGTTATGCGAAAGTGAACAAATTTGGTTTTATCGAAACACCATACCGCCGTGTTGATCCTGAAACAGGTCGTTTAACTGACCATATCGATTATTTAACTGCAGACGAAGAAGATAACTATGTAGTTGCTCAAGCAAACTCTCCATTAAATCCTGATGGTTCATTTGCTGAAGAAGAAGTTGTTGGTCGTTTCCGTGGAGACAACTCTGTATTCAAACGTGAAACAGTTGACTACATGGATGTATCACCAAAACAAGTAGTATCTGCAGCGACAGCATGTATTCCATTCTTAGAAAACGATGACTCTAACCGTGCTCTAATGGGTGCCAACATGCAACGTCAAGCTGTTCCTTTGTTAAACCCAGAAGCTCCATTCGTTGGTACTGGTATGGAACACGTAGATGCTCGTGACTCAGGTGCAGCAGTAGTTGCAAAATATGCAGGTATTGTTGAACATGTAGAAGCACGTTCAATCCACGTACGCCGTATCGAAGAAATCGATGGAAAAGAAGTAAAAGGCGATTTAACAAAATATAAATTACAAAAATTTGTACGTTCTAACCAAGGTACAAGTTACAACCAACGACCATTAGTGAAAGTTGGCGAACGTGTTCAACCTCGTGATATTCTTGCTGATGGTCCTTCAATGGAACGCGGAGAATTAGCACTTGGTCGTAACGTAGTCGTAGCATTCATGACTTGGAATGGTTATAACTATGAAGATGCCGTAATCATGAATGAACGTCTTGTTAAAAATGACGTTTATACTTCTGTTCATATCGAAGAATACGAATCAGAGGCTCGTGATACGAAACTCGGACCTGAAGAAATCACACGTGATATTCCTAATGTTGGAGAAGAAGCATTACGTAACCTTGATGAACGTGGTATTATCCGTATTGGTGCTGAAGTACATGATGGAGATATCTTAGTTGGTAAAGTAACGCCTAAAGGTGTAACTGAATTGACTGCTGAAGAACGTTTATTACATGCAATCTTCGGTGAAAAGGCTCGTGAAGTTCGTGATACTTCACTACGTGTTCCACACGGTGCTGGTGGTATCGTCCTAGATGTCAAAGTCTTCAACCGTGAAGATGGAGATGAATTATCTCCAGGTGTTAACCAAATGGTTCGTGTCTACATTGTTGAAAAACGTAAAATTCGTGTTGGGGACAAAATGGCCGGTCGTCATGGTAACAAAGGGGTAATTTCACGTATCTTACCTGAAGAAGATATGCCATTCCTTCCAGATGGTACTCCAGTTGATATCATGTTAAATCCATTAGGTGTACCATCTCGTATGAACATCGGACAAGTATTAGAGTTACACTTAGGTATGGCTGCTCGTTACTTAGGTATTCACATGGCAACACCAGTATTCGATGGTGCATCTGATGAAGATGTATGGAAAACAATGGAAGAAGCCGGCATGAATCGTGACGGTAAAACAACACTTTATGATGGTCGTACAGGTGAACCGTTTGATAACCGTGTATCAGTTGGGGTTATGTATATGATCAAACTTGCTCACATGGTTGATGATAAACTTCACGCTCGTTCAACAGGTCCTTACTCACTCGTTACGCAACAACCTCTTGGAGGTAAAGCGCAATTCGGTGGACAACGTTTTGGTGAAATGGAAGTTTGGGCACTTGAAGCATATGGTTCTGCATATACGCTACAAGAAATCTTAACTGTTAAATCCGATGACGTTGTAGGTCGTGTGAAAACTTACGAAGCTATTGTAAAAGGTGAAAGCGTTCCTGAACCAGGCGTTCCTGAATCTTTCAAAGTATTAATTAAAGAACTTCAATCTTTAGGATTAGATGTGAAAATGCTAACAATCGATGATGAAGAAATTGAATTACGTGATAGTGAAGATGATGATGATCTTCAACCTAATGATTCATTCAATATCACTTCAAACGCCGATGAAGAAGCATCAGTAGGATCTCCTGAATAATCATTTATTTTAACAGTATTGGGGATGTTGGACAGGACCAGTTTTGGGCTTGTCCTCCTTCCCGTTATATCAATAAATCAATCGTCGAGCTAATGAAAAGTCATTCAAGACTTCAGAATAAAGGGAGGTAGGCTCCTTGATAGACGTTAATAATTTTGAGTACATGAAAATCGGTTTGGCTTCACCTGATAAAATTCGCTCATGGTCTTATGGAGAAGTAAAAAAACCAGAAACTATTAACTATCGTACACTTAAACCAGAAAAAGATGGTTTGTTCTGTGAACGCATATTCGGACCTACAAAGGACTGGGAATGTCATTGCGGTAAATACAAACGCGTACGCTATAAAGGTGTAGTTTGCGATCGTTGTGGTGTAGAAGTAACACGTGCAAAAGTACGTCGTGAACGTATGGGTCACATCGAGTTAGCTGCTCCAGTTTCGCATATTTGGTATTTTAAAGGCATTCCAAGCCGTATGGGGCTAATTTTGGATATGTCACCTCGTGCACTTGAAGAAGTAATTTACTTTGCTTCTTATGTAGTAATCGATCCAGCAGACACACCACTTGAGAAAAAACAATTGCTTTCAGAAAAAGAATACCGTGCATACCGCGAAAAATACGGTAAAACTTTTGAAGCTGCAATGGGTGCAGAAGCTATTAAGCAATTGCTACAAGAAATTGACCTTGATAAAGAAACAGAAGCACTTAAAGAAGAACTTAAAACAGCACAAGGCCAACGCCGTACACGTGCTATAAAACGTTTAGAAGTTGTTGAATCGTTCCGTCATTCAGGTAACCGTCCAGAATGGATGATTTTAGATGTACTTCCTGTAATTCCACCAGAATTACGTCCAATGGTACAACTAGATGGTGGTCGATTTGCAACATCTGACTTAAATGACTTATATCGTCGAGTTATTAACCGTAATAATCGTTTGAAACGCCTTCTTGATCTTGGAGCTCCTGGAATTATCGTTCAAAACGAAAAACGTATGCTTCAAGAAGCGGTAGATGCTTTAATCGATAATGGTCGTCGCGGTCGCCCAGTTACTGGCCCTGGTAACCGTCCATTAAAATCTCTTTCCCACATGTTAAAAGGTAAACAAGGCCGTTTCCGCCAAAACTTACTTGGTAAACGTGTTGACTACTCTGGCCGTTCTGTAATCGTAGTAGGTCCATCACTTAAAATGTACCAATGTGGTCTTCCAAAAGGTATGGCAATTGAATTGTTTAAACCTTTTGTAATGAAAGAGCTTGTTGAACGTGGTTTAGCACATAATATCAAATCTGCAAAACGTAAAATTGAACGTATGCATGAAGAAGTATGGGATGTACTTGAAGACATCATGAAAGAACATCCAGTTTTACTTAACCGTGCACCGACCCTTCATAGACTTGGTATCCAAGCGTTCGAACCAACTCTAATTGAAGGTAAAGCAATTCGTCTTCACCCATTAGTATGTACAGCATACAACGCTGACTTCGATGGTGACCAAATGGCGGTTCACGTTCCATTATCAGCTGAAGCACAAGCTGAAGCACGTTTGTTAATGCTTGCAGCACAAAACATCTTAAATCCTAAAGATGGTAAACCAGTCGTAACACCTTCTCAAGATATGGTATTAGGTAATTACTACTTAACACTTGAACGTCAAGGTGCTGTTGGTGAAGGTACAATCTTCTATGGACCAGACGAATTAAATGTTGCTTATCAAAACAGTGAAGTACATTTGCATTCTCGTATTGCAATTAAAGCTTCATCTTTAAATAACAAAACATTTACTGAAGAACAAAATAATAAATTGTTGATTACAACTGTAGGTAAAGTTATCTTCAATGAAATCCTAGATGATTCTTTCCCTTACATCAATGAACCAACAACTTCAAACTTACAAGATGGCACACCAGATAAATACTTTGTTCCAACAACAACTAACGTTAAGGAACATATAGCATCTCAAGAAGTTATTAAACCATTTACGAAAAAATATCTAGGTAAAATTATTGCTGAAGTATTTTCACGTTATCACATTACTGAAACATCTAAGATGCTTGACCGTCTAAAAGACCTTGGTTTCAAATTCTCTACTAAAGCTGGTATTTCAATTGGTATCTCAGATATCATCGTATTACCTGGTAAACAAGAAATTTTACACCATGCACAAGAACAAGTAGATAAAGTAATGAAACAATTCCGCCGTGGTTTAATTACTGAAGAAGAACGATACGATCGTGTTATTTCATTCTGGAGTGCTGCAAAAGATGAAATCCAATCTAAACTGATGGACTCACTTCCAGCAGAAAACCCAATCTTCATGATGAGTGACTCTGGTGCCCGTGGTAACGCATCTAACTTTACACAACTTGCTGGTATGCGTGGCTTGATGGCCAACCCAGCTGGTCGTATTATTGAACTTCCAATCAAATCTTCATTCCGTGAAGGTTTAACAGTATTGGAATACTTCATCTCTACTCACGGTGCGCGTAAAGGTCTTGCCGATACAGCACTTAAAACAGCTGACTCAGGTTATCTTACTCGTCGTCTAGTAGACGTTGCACAAGATGTTATCGTTCGTGAGGATGATTGTGGTACTGACCGTGGTTTAACGATTACTTCTCTAAAAGAAGGAACAGAAATCATCGAATCATTAGAAGAACGTATGACTGGCCGTTATGCTAAGAAAACAATACGTCATCCAGAAACAAACGAAGTAATGGTAGCGAGAGACGATTTAATTACAGCTGAACTTGCTCGTAAAATTGTTGAAGTTGGTATTGAAGAAGTAACAATTCGATCTGCATTTACATGTAACACTAAACATGGTGTATGTAAAAAATGTTATGGTATGAACTTAGCAACAGGTGATAAAGTTGAAGTGGGTGAAGCAGTTGGTATCATCGCTGCTCAATCTATCGGTGAACCAGGTACACAATTAACAATGCGTACATTCCACCAAGGTGGTGTAGCAGGTGCCGATATCACTCAAGGTCTTCCACGTATTCAAGAAATCTTTGAATCACGTAACCCTAAAGGTCAAGCTGTTATCACTGAAATTGCTGGTGTTGTTACAGATATCGATGAAGTTCGTGATGGTCAAAAAGAAATTACAGTTCAAGGTGCAGTAGAAACTCGTAAATATTTGGCTCCATATAATGCACGTTTAAAAGTACAAATAAACGATCAAGTTAAACATGGTCAAATTCTTACAGAAGGTTCTATAGATCCTAAAGAATTATTAAAAGTAACAGATGTTGCTTCAGTTGAAGAATATCTATTAAAAGAAGTCCAAAAAGTATATCGTATGCAAGGTGTAGAAATCGGAGATAAACACATCGAAGTAATGGTTCGCCAAATGCTTCGTAAAGTACGTGTTATTGAAGCTGGTGAAACTGAATTACTACCAGGTACATTACTTGATATTCACCAATTCTCTGAAGCAAATGCTGAAGCTGTACATGCGGGTAAAATCCCTGCAACATGTCGCCCAGTAATCCTTGGTATTACAAAAGCTTCTCTTGAAACAGAATCATTCCTATCTGCTGCATCGTTCCAAGAAACAACTCGTGTCTTAACAGATGCTGCAATTAAAGGTAAACGTGATGAATTACTTGGTCTTAAAGAAAATGTTATCTTAGGTAAACTTGTTCCAGCTGGTACAGGTATGCAACGCTATCGTCAAATTAAAATTGCGGAAAGTGAAGCAGAAAAAACAGAAGAAACAATTGCTGCTGAGTAATTTTTTAAAGAAAATCCAAGGGGAGAAAGTTTTTCTCCTTGGATTTTTTTATAATATTCGTTGACATCATTACAGATGGGTGTTAATATATTCTAGGTTGATAGTTGATTGTCTATCATTTATCATTTTGAAGGATATGAAAATGTCTTATGAAAAAGTCAAATAGACAAACAAAACAATCATTGGTATTAAACAAATAGTTACAGTATTACAAACTGTTCATGTAACCAAAGTTTTCGTTGCTCTAAATGCAGACGTTCGAATTACCACGCATGCGGTGCATTTAGCACAAGAAAATGGTATTCCCGTTGTATTTGTAGACTCGAAGAGAAAACTTGGTTAATCCTACTAAAATTAAGTGGGTACTGCAGTTGCTGAAAGTTAGTTTTTGCGATGATCACGCAAAGACTTTGTTTTTTACCCAAAAATGAACCACCTGGATGTGTGGATTTAAAGAAACAAAATGAAGGGAGGAAAAATCGATGCCTACAATTAACCAATTAGTACGTAAGCCTCGTCAATCCAAAAGTAAAAAATCAAAATCACCAGCGTTAAACAAAAGTTACAACAGCTTTGCAAAATCATTGACTGATGTTAACTCTCCACAAAAACGTGGTGTTTGTACACGTGTTGGTACAATGACTCCTAAAAAACCAAACTCAGCGTTACGTAAATACGCTCGTGTACGTTTAACAAACCAAATCGAGGTTAATGCTTACATTCCTGGTGAAGGCCATAACCTACAAGAACACAGTGTTGTTCTTATTCGTGGCGGTCGTGTAAAAGACTTACCAGGGGTACGTTATCACGTTGTACGTGGTGCATTAGATACAGCTGCAGTAAACGGCCGTATGCAATCTCGTTCTCTATATGGTGCTAAAAAACCTAAAGAAAAAAAATAATGTAAATTAGCTTTTAGCTGAAAGGAGGAAAACAAATGCCTCGTAAAGGTCCTGTTTCCAAACGTGACGTGTTACCAGATCCAATTTATAATTCAAAACTAGTAACTCGTTTAATCAATAAAATGATGGTAGATGGTAAAAGAGGTACTTCTCAAAAAATCTTATACGGAGCTTTCGAATTAGTGAAAGAACGCTCAGGTAAAGATCCACTAGAAGTATTCGATGCTGCATTAAACAATGTAATGCCAGTTCTTGAAGTACGTGCTCGCCGTGTAGGTGGTGCTAACTATCAAGTGCCAGTTGAAGTACGCCCAGAACGTCGTACAACTCTTGGTCTTCGTTACCTAGTAAACTACTCTCGTCTTCGTGGCGAAAAAACAATGGAAGAACGTCTAGCTAACGAAATTCTAGATGCTTCTAACAACACTGGTGCATCAGTTAAAAAACGTGAAGATATGCACAAAATGGCAGAAGCGAACAAAGCATTCGCTCACTACCGTTGGTAATCACAATTTAATCTTAATCCATTATGGAAGGAGAAAGACCGCATGACTAGAGAGTTCTCCCTTGAGAATACTCGTAATATTGGAATCATGGCTCACATTGATGCTGGTAAAACAACAACAACTGAGCGTATCCTTTATTACACTGGTAAGATTCATAAAATCGGTGAAACTCACGAAGGTGCTTCTCAAATGGACTGGATGGAGCAAGAACAAGAACGTGGTATCACTATCACTTCTGCTGCTACAACAGCTCAATGGAAAGGTCACCGAGTTAACATCATTGACACACCAGGACACGTAGACTTCACTGTTGAAGTTGAACGTTCTCTTCGTGTACTTGATGGTGCTGTGACTGTTCTTGATGCACAATCAGGAGTAGAACCACAAACTGAAACAGTATGGCGTCAAGCTACAACTTACGGCGTACCACGTATTGTATTCATCAACAAAATGGATAAAATCGGTGCTGACTTCTTATATTCTGTAAAAACATTACATGAACGTCTAGAAGCTAATGCTCATCCAATCCAATTACCAATCGGTGCAGAAGATGAATTCCATGCAATCATTGACCTTGTAGAAATGAACGCTACTTTCTACAAAGAAGGCGATGATGGTTCAAATGCAGAAGTTAAAGAAATTCCAGAAGAATATAAAGCACAAGCTGAAGAATATCATGAAAAATTGATTGAAGCTGTAGCTGAACTTGATGAAGATTTAATGGAAAAATACTTCGCTGGTGAAGAAATCACTAAAGAAGAACTTAAAGCTGCTATTCGTAAAGCAACTTTGAGCGTTGAATTCTACCCTGTAACTTGTGGTACTGCATTCAAAAACAAAGGTGTTCAATTAATGCTTGATGCAGTAATTGATTACCTTCCAGCTCCAACAGACGTTGCTGCTATTAAAGGTACTTCTGTTGATGGCGAAGAAGAAATCGTACGTCACTCATCTGATGAAGAACCATTCTCAGCATTAGCATTCAAAGTTATGACTGACCCTTATGTTGGTAAATTAACTTTCTTCCGTGTGTACTCAGGTGTTCTTGAATCAGGTTCATACGTACAAAACTCTACAAAAGGTAAACGTGAACGCGTAGGTCGTATCCTACAAATGCACGCTAATTCTCGTTCAGAAATTGAAAAAGTATATGCTGGGGACATTGCAGCTGCTGTAGGTCTTAAAGCTACTACTACTGGTGATACTCTATGTGACGAAAGTAACCTAGTTATTCTTGAATCAATGGAATTCCCTGAACCAGTTATTTCTCTTTCTGTAGAACCAAAATCTAAAGCTGACCAAGATAAAATGGGACAAGCTTTACAAAAACTACAAGAAGAAGACCCAACTTTCCGTGCTCACACTGACACAGAAACTGGCCAAACAATCATCTCTGGTATGGGTGAACTTCACCTTGATATTATCGTTGACCGTATGAAACGTGAGTTCCACGTTGAAGCTAACGTAGGTGCTCCTCAAGTATCTTACCGTGAAACTTTCCGTACTGGTGCTCAAGTTGAAGGTAAATTTGTACGTCAATCAGGTGGTCGTGGTCAATACGGTCACGTTTGGATCGAGTTTGAACCAAACGAAGAAGGTAAAGGTTTCGAATTCGAAAATGCTATCGTTGGTGGTGTAGTTCCTCGTGAATACATTCCAGCTGTAGAAGCAGGTCTTCGTGATTCTTTACAAAATGGTGTCCTTGCTGGATTCCCATTAATCGATATTAAAGCGAAATTATTCGATGGTTCTTACCATGATGTCGATTCAAACGAAATGGCATTCAAAGTTGCTGCTTCAATGGCTCTTAAAAACGCGGTTTCTAAATGTAACCCAGTTCTATTAGAACCAATTATGAAAGTAGAAGTTGTAATGCCAGAAGAATACCTTGGTGATATCATGGGTAACATTACTTCTCGCCGTGGTCGCGTAGAAGGTATGGAAGCTCGCGGTAATGCTCAAGTTGTTCGTGCAATGGTTCCACTTGCTGAGATGTTTGGTTATGCAACAACTTTACGTTCAGCTACACAAGGTCGCGGTACATTCTCAATGGTATTTGACCATTATGAAGAAGTTCCAAAATCTATCGGTGAAGAAATCATTAAACAAAACAAAGGTGAATAATATTAATTCAATTTTTTAATTGAATTTTACCTATTTATCAAGTATAAATAACATGTAAGCTATGTAATCTTCAGGAAGTAGGGCCCTGCTATCCTGAGGTGCATAACTATAAACTAAAACTTAAATCCCTGAGGAGGCAATTTTAAAATGGCTAAAGAAAAATTCGACCGTTCTAAAACACATGCTAACATTGGTACAATCGGACACGTTGACCATGGTAAAACTACTTTAACTGCTGCAATCGCAACAGTTCTTTCTAAAAAAATGGGTGGGGAAGCTAAATCATACGATCAAATCGATAACGCTCCTGAAGAAAAAGAACGCGGTATCACAATCAACACTTCTCACATCGAATATGAAACTGAAACTCGTCACTATGCTCACGTTGACTGCCCAGGACACGCTGACTATGTTAAAAACATGATCACTGGTGCTGCTCAAATGGACGGCGGTATTTTAGTAGTATCTGCTGCTGATGGCCCAATGCCTCAAACTCGTGAACATATCCTATTATCTCGTCAAGTAGGTGTTCCTTACCTAGTAGTATTCTTAAACAAATGCGATATGGTAGATGACGAAGAATTACTTGAATTAGTAGAAATGGAAGTTCGTGACTTACTTTCTGAATACGACTTCCCAGGCGATGATGTTCCTGTAATCAAAGGTTCTGCTCTTAAAGCTCTTGAAGGCGAACCAGAATGGGAAGAAAAAATCATCGAATTAATGGATGCTGTAGATTCATACATCCCAACTCCAGAACGTCAAACTGATAAACCATTCATGATGCCAGTCGAAGACGTATTCTCTATCACTGGTCGTGGTACAGTTGCTACTGGTCGTGTAGAACGCGGTCAATTAAAAGTCGGCGATGTTGTTGATATCGTAGGTATCGCAGAAGAAACTAAACAAACAACTGTAACAGGCGTTGAAATGTTCCGTAAATTATTAGACTACGCAGAAGCAGGCGATAACATCGGTGCTTTACTACGTGGTGTGGCTCGTGAAGATATCCAACGTGGTCAAGTATTAGCTAAACCAGGTTCAATCACTCCACATACAACTTTCAAAGCTGAAGTTTATGTATTATCAAAAGAAGAAGGTGGCCGTCATACTCCATTCTTCTCTAACTACCGTCCACAATTCTACTTCCGTACAACTGACGTTACTGGCGTAATCACTCTACCAGAAGGCGTAGAAATGGTAATGCCTGGCGATAACGTTGAAATGAACGTAGAACTTATTCACCCAATCGCTATTGAAGAAGGTACTAAATTCTCAATCCGTGAAGGTGGCCGTACTGTAGGCGCTGGCGTTGTATCTTCAATCTCTAAATAATTTTAGTTTTTAAAGATCATTCGCTTTATGAAACCATCCCGAGTGCACACGGGATGGTTTTTTTATTGGTTATAAGAAGTTTATGCATATATGAATTAAGATATTAATATATGCTATATAATTTTGTTCTATCATTTATTAATCGATTTAAGAATATAACTATATTTTGATTTAGAAGATCGTTTTTAAAACTTTTTATTTTCTAAGAAACATAACCCCTGAAAAAATATAAAAAACATAAACAAAATAATTGTCAAAGTGAATAATTTTTTATATACTGTAAAGCGTGAAAAAAGCAGTAATAAGAAGAGTGGAGAAAATCTATAACATTGAAAAGAATTTCGTGAAATCTCTTGCTTATTTTTAATCTTTTATGTATAATATTGAATGTTGGTCTTTGACTGCGATGAAGCGGGAGGTTGCCGGCACACCCGGCCGCATTGCCATGGCGCGTGTGTGGGAAATTTCCGTGGAGAATGTCTAGGGAATAGGCGAAAAGGAGGGAAAATAATGGCAAAACAAAAGATTCGCATTCGTTTAAAAGCGTATGATCATAGAATTCTTGATCAATCTGCTGAGAAAATTGTGGAAACTGCTAAACGTTCAGGTGCTAGTGTATCAGGTCCGATACCACTACCAACTGAAAAATCTGTTTACACTATTCTTCGTGCAGTTCACAAGTACAAAGATTCTCGTGAACAATTTGAAATGCGCACGCATAAACGTCTAATCGATATCGTTAACCCAACACCACAAACTGTTGATGCGTTAATGAAATTAGATTTACCATCAGGCGTTGATATTGAAATCAAACTATAATGGTAAAAAGTATAATAAAATCCCAAATATTTTAGGAGGTGTGACTAATGACCAAAGGAATCTTAGGTAGAAAAATCGGTATGACGCAAGTTTTTGCTGAGAATGGTGATTTGATCCCTGTAACTGTTGTTGAAGCTGCTCCAAACGTAGTACTTCAAAAGAAAACAGCTGAAACAGATGGCTACGAAGCAATCCAAATCGGTTTCGAAGATAAACGTGAAAAACTTTCAAACAAACCTGAAAAAGGACATGTAGCTAAAGCAAACACTACTCCTAAGCGCTTCATCCGCGAAATTCGCGATGTAAACTTAGCTGAGTACGAAGTTGGTCAAGAAGTCAAGGTTGAAATTTTCGCAGAAGGCGATGTAGTAGATGTAACAGGTGTTACTAAAGGTAAAGGTTTCCAAGGTGTTATCAAACGCCACGGACAATCTCGTGGTCCAATGGCCCACGGTTCTCGTTACCACCGTCGTCCTGGTTCAATGGGTCCAGTTGCTCCGAACCGCGTATTTAAACAAAAAAAATTACCTGGTCAAATGGGTGGCAACACAGTAACAATTCAAAACTTAACAATTGTTAAAGTTGATGCTGAACGTAACTTGCTACTTATTAAAGGTAATGTTCCTGGTTCTCGTAAAGCATTAGTAACAGTTAAATCTGCTATTAAAGCTAATTAATTTTCCGAAGAAAGGAGGAAACAGGAATGACAAAAGTTAACGTACTTAGTCAAACAGGTTCTTCTGTAGGTGAAATCGAACTAAACGATGCGATCTTCGGAATTGAACCTAATCAATCAGTATTATTTGACGCTGTAATCGCTCAACGCGCTTCACTTCGTCAAGGTACACATAAAGTTAAAAACCGCTCTGAAGTTTCTGGTGGTGGTCGTAAACCATGGCGTCAAAAAGGTACAGGTCGTGCTCGTCAAGGTTCTATCCGTTCTCCACAATGGCGTGGCGGTGGTACTGTATTCGGTCCTACACCTCGTAGCTACAGCTACAAACTTCCTAAAAAAGTTCGTCGCTTAGCTCTTAAATCAGCATTATCTTCAAAAGTTGCTGAAACAAACTTCGTAGTTTTGGATGCTCTAAAACTAGATGCACCAAAAACAAAAGATTTCGTAAAAGTTCTTACTGATCTTTCTATCGAATCTAAAGCATTATTCGTAACTGCTGATCTAGATGAAAACGTAGCATTATCTGCTCGTAACATCCCAGGTGTAACAGTTCTAACTGCTGCTGGAATCAACGTTCTTGATCTTGTAGGTCATGATAAAGTTGTATTCACTCAAGCTGCTGTACAACAAGTTGAGGAGGTGCTTGGTTAATGGAAGCACGTGAAGTATTAAAACGTCCTGTCATTACTGAGCGTTCTTCAGAACAAATGGCAGAAAACAAATATACTTTTGAAGTTGACACTCGTGCCAACAAAACAGAAGTAAAAGACGCTGTTGAAGAAATCTTTGGCGTGAAAGTTGAAAAAGTCAACATCATGAACTACAAAGGTAAATTCAAACGTGTCGGTAAATTCGGTGGTTACACAAACAAACGTCGTAAAGCAATCGTTAAATTAGCTGAAGGCGAAATCGAATTATTCGAAATGTAATCGTTCAATATGAACAATAAAGAAGGAGGGAACACAAATGGCGATTAAAAAGTATAAGCCTACCTCAAATGGTCGTCGTAATATGACATCATCTGACTTTGCTGAGATTACTACTAACAAACCTGAAAAATCATTGTTAGAATCTACAAAACGCAAAGCTGGTCGTAATAACCAAGGTAAAATCACTGTTCGTCATAATGGTGGTGGCCACAAACGTCAATACCGTGTCATCGATTTCAAACGTTTGAAAGATGGCATTCCAGGACGCGTTGCTACTATCGAGTATGATCCAAACCGATCTGCAAACATCGCATTAATTAACTATGCTGATGGTGAAAAACGTTACATCCTAGCACCAAAAGGTCTAGAAGTTGGAATGACAATTGTATCTGGTCCAGAAGTTGATATTAAAGTAGGTAACGCTCTACCACTATCAAACATCCCAATGGGTACAACAATCCACAATATTGAAATGAAACCTGGTAAAGGTGGTCAACTAGTACGTTCTGCTGGTACATCTGCTCAAATTCTAGGTAAAGAAGATAAATACGTAATCGTTCGTCTTCAATCAGGCGAAGTTCGTATGATTCTAGGTACATGCCGCGCTACTATCGGTGAAGTTGGTAACGAACAACACGAACTAATTCACCTTGGTAAAGCTGGTCGTACTCGTTGGTTAGGCAAACGCCCAACTGTTCGTGGTTCTGTAATGAACCCTAACGATCACCCACACGGTGGTGGTGAAGGTAAAGCTCCTGTAGGACGTAAATCACCAATGACTCCATGGGGTAAACCAGCACTTGGTTACAAAACTCGTAACAAGAAAAACAAATCCGACAAACTTATCATTCGTCGTCGTAAAAAATAATGTGATTAGACTACGGTTCAATGAGAGAACCGTGGTGAAATCACGGAGGGAGGTTCCAAAATGGGTCGTAGCTTGAAAAAAGGACCTTTTGTTGATGAACACTTAATGAAAAAAGTGGAAGCTCAACAAGATTCAGAAAAAAAACAAGTGATCAAAACTTGGTCTCGCCGCTCTACAATCTTCCCGAACTTTATCGGTTTAACAATCGCTGTATATGATGGACGTAAACACGTGCCTGTATACGTGACTGAAGATATGGTAGGTCATAAACTAGGCGAATTTGCACCAACTCGTACTTTTAAAGGACATGGTGCAGATGATAAGAAAACTTCAGTACGCTAATTTGAGGGGAGGTAAATCCTGATGCAACAAGCTAAAGCTATTGCTCGCACAGTTCGAATTGCTCCTCGTAAAGTCCGCTTAGTAGTTGATTTAATTCGAGGCAAGCAAGTTGGCGAAGCAGTTGCAATTTTACGCCATACTCCAAGAGCAGCATCTCCTGTAGTAGAAAAAGTGTTAAAATCTGCAGTCGCTAACGCTGAACACAATTATGATTTAGACGTTAACAACTTAGTAATTTCAGAAGTATTCGTTGACGAAGGTCCAACATTAAAACGTTTCCGTCCACGTGCTCAAGGACGTGCAAGCGCAATTAACAAACGTACAAGCCACATTACAATCGTGGTATCTGAGAAGAAGGAGGGATAATACGTGGGACAAAAAGTACATCCAATAGGATTACGTGTCGGTGTCATTCGTGACTGGGAATCTAGATGGTACGCAGAAAAAGACTATGCTACATTACTTCACGAAGACATTAAAGTTCGTAAATTCATCGAAACTAGTTTAAAAGAAGCATCGGTTTCTAAAGTTGAAATCGAACGTGCTGCAAATAAAATCAACATTACAATTAGCACTGCGAAACCAGGTATGGTTATCGGTAAAGGCGGTACTGAAGTTGAATCACTTCGTAAAAACCTTAACGAAATGACTGGTAAACGTGTACACATCAACATCGTTGAAATTAAACGTGCTGATCTTGATGCAAAATTGGTAGCTGAAAACATCGCTCGCCAATTAGAAAACCGTGTATCATTCCGTCGTGCACAAAAACAAGCAATTCAACGCACAATTCGTGCAGGTGCTCAAGGTATTAAAACTCAAGTATCTGGTCGTCTAGGTGGCGCTGATATCGCTCGTGCTGAACACTACAGTGAAGGAACTGTTCCGCTTCATACTCTTCGTGCTGACATTGATTATGCTCATGCTGAAGCTGACACTACTTATGGTAAATTAGGTGTTAAAGTATGGATCTATCGCGGTGAAGTCCTTCCAGTTAAGAAGAACTCTGTGGAAGGAGGCAAATAATATGTTATTGCCAAAACGCGTTAAATACCGTCGTGTACACCGTGGCAAAATGCGTGGTGAAGCTAAAGGCGGTACTGAAATTGCATTCGGTGAATTTGGTTTGCAAGCTCTTGAAGCTAGCTGGATCACTAACCGTCAAATCGAAGCTGCACGTATTGCTATGACTCGTTATACAAAACGTGGCGGTAAAGTTTGGATTAAAATCTTCCCACACAAACCATACACTAAAAAGCCTCTTGAAGTACGTATGGGTTCAGGGAAAGGTGCTCCTGAAGGTTGGGTAGCCGTAGTAAAACCAGGTAGAATTATGTTTGAAATCGGTGGCGTTTCAGAAGAAATCGCTCGTGAAGCACTTCGTTTAGCATCACATAAATTACCTGTTAAATGTAAGATTGTTAAACGTGAAGAAATTGGTGGTGAATCTAATGAAAGCTAATGAAATCCGTGAACTTACAACTGTAGAAATCGAAGTAAAAGTAAAATCACTGAAAGAAGAGCTTTTCAACCTTCGCTTCCAATTGGCGACTGGTCAATTAGAAAACACAGCTCGCATTCGTGAAGTACGTAAAGCGATTGCGCGAATGAAAACTGTGATTCGTGAAAGAGAAATCAGTGCAAATAACTGATAAAGAGGAGGTTTGCAAGCATGACTGAGCGTAACCAACGCAAAGTTTACACAGGCCGAGTAGTTTCAGATAAAATGGACAAAACAGTCACTGTTATGGTTGAAACTTACAAAAAGCATTCGCTATATGGTAAACGTGTAAAATACTCTAAAAAGTTCAAAGCGCATGATGAAAACAACGAAGCTAAAGTTGGAGATATCGTACGCATTATGGAAACTCGTCCGCTATCAGCTACTAAACGCTTCCGTTTAGTTGAAGTTGTAGAAAAAGCGGTTATTATCTAATAAAATTCGGAACAACATAGTCCGAAGGGAGGTAACCTAAGTGATTCAACAAGAAAGTCGTTTGAAAGTTGCCGACAACTCAGGTGCAAAAGAAGTATTAACAATTAAAGTACTTGGTGGTTCTGGACGTAAAACAGCTAACATTGGTGATGTGATCGTTTGTACAGTTAAGAAAGCAACACCAGGTGGCGTTGTCAAGAAGGGCGATGTAGTTAAAGCTGTTATCGTTCGTACAAAAAGCGGTGTTCGTCGCAAAGACGGTACTTACATCAAATTTGATGAAAACGCATGTGTAATCATTAAAGATGATAAATCACCACGCGGAACACGTATTTTCGGACCAGTTGCACGTGAATTACGTGACAATAGCTTCATGAAGATCGTTTCATTAGCTCCGGAAGTTCTTTAATTACATGAAAGTGCCAATCAAGGAGGTGCGACAGAATGCATGTTAAAAAAGGCGACAAAGTAATGGTTATTACAGGAAAAGATAAAGGTAAAACAGGTGTGATCCTAGCTGCTTTTCCTAAAAAAGACCGTGTGTTAGTTGAAGGTGTTAACATTGTTAAAAAACACGTGAAACCAAACCAACTTAATCCACAAGGTGGAATTGTCAGCCAAGAGGCAGCAATTCACGTTTCGAACGTAATGCTAATTGATCCTAAATCTGGCGAGCCGACTCGCGTAGGTTATAAAGAGGAAAATGGCAAAAAAGTTCGTGTAGCAAAAAAATCAGGTGCAGTAATCGATAAATAAGTTTAAAAGAGAAGGGAGGTACAAACATGAACCGCCTAAAAGAAAAATATGAAAACGAAGTTTCTAAAGCTCTTATGAGCAAATTCGAATACACTTCAACTATGCAAGTACCAAAAGTTGAAAAAGTCGTTATCAATATGGGTGTTGGTGACGCAGTTCAAAACTCTAAAGTTCTTGATGCAGCTGTAGAAGAATTAACATTAATCACTGGTCAAAAACCAGTTATTACAAAAGCTAAAAAATCAATCGCTGGTTTCCGTCTTCGTGAAGGTATGCCAATCGGTGCAAAAGTTACATTACGTGGTGAACGTATGTATGACTTCTTGGACAAATTAATTTCTATTTCTCTTCCACGTGTACGTGACTTCCACGGTGTTTCTAAAAAAGCATTTGATGGTCGCGGTAACTATACTCTTGGTGTAAAAGAACAATTAATTTTCCCTGAAATCGACTATGATAAAGTTTCAAAAGTACGCGGTATGGATATCGTTATCGTTACTACTGCGAACTCTGATGAAGAAGCTCGCGAGTTGTTAACACAATTCGGTATGCCATTCCAAAAATAATATAGGGAGGCGAGAACGTGGCTAAAAAATCAATGATCATTAAACAACAACGTGGTTCAAAGTTCAAAGTTCAAGAATATACTCGTTGTGAACGCTGTGGCCGTCCACATTCTGTATACCGTAAATTTAAACTTTGCCGTATTTGTTTCCGTGAACTTGCTTATAAGGGACAAATTCCTGGCGTTAAAAAAGCCAGCTGGTAATCCCCTAATTTGGGAAGGAGGTAAATTGTAATGACTATGACAGATCCAATTGCAGATATGCTTACACGCATTCGTAATGCTAACATGGTCCGTCACGAAAAATTAGAGCTTCCAGCTTCTAATATTAAAAAAGAAATCGCTGAAATTCTTAAGCGTGAAGGTTTCATTCGTGACGTTGAATATGTTGAAGATGACAAACAAGGTATTATCCGTATCTTCTTAAAATACGGTCAAAATAACGAACGTGTTATTACAGGTTTAAAACGTATTTCTAAACCAGGTCTACGCGTTTACGCTAAAACTAATGAAGTACCTAAAGTGTTGAACGGTCTAGGTATCGCTTTAGTATCAACTTCACAAGGTTTATTAACAGACAAAGAAGCTCGCGCTAAAAAAGTTGGCGGCGAAGTTCTAGCATACGTTTGGTAATTAGCAACAAAAGAATGGAGGTGCAACATTAAATGTCTCGTATAGGTAAAAAGCCAATCGAGGTGCCTGCAGGTGTTACTGTATCAATTGATGCTGATAACGTAGCAACTGTAAAAGGACCAAAAGGCGAATTAGTTCGTGCTTTAAATAAAGATATTAAAATCGAACAAGAAGGTAATGTGATCTCTTTAACACGTCCTTCTGAATCTAAAGAACATCGTACAAACCACGGTACAACTCGTGCGTTACTAGCTAACATGGTAACAGGTGTATCTGAAGGATTCGCTAAATCTTTAGAATTAGTTGGGGTTGGTTATCGTGCTCAATTACAAGGTAAAAAACTTGTATTGAACGTTGGTTACTCTCACCCAGTTGAATTCACACCAGAAGATGGATTAGAAATCGAAGTACCATCTAACACTAAAGTGGTAGTTAAAGGTATTTCTAAAGAAAAAGTTGGAGCTCTTGCTTCAAACATCCGTGACGTACGTCCACCAGAACCTTATAAAGGTAAAGGGATCCGTTACGAAGGCGAATATGTTCGCCGTAAAGAAGGTAAAACAGGTAAATAATGCTGCCTAAGCATTAGAAAGGAGTGACCCTTTGTGATTACGAAACAAGATAAAAATCAAGTTCGTAAAAAACGTCATGCTCGCGTACGTGCTAAAATTTCAGGTACAACACAACGTCCACGTTTAAATGTTTACCGTTCAAATAAACACATCTACGCTCAAATTATTGACGATACTCAAGGCGTAACACTTGCTTCAGCTTCAACTATGGATAAAGATTTTGAAGGTACTGCAAGCAATGTGGAAGCTGCTACAAAAATTGGTGAAACAATCGCTAAACGTGCTGCGGAAAAAAACATCAAAGCTGTTGTATTTGACCGCGGTGGTTACTTATATCATGGACGCGTAAAAGCTTTAGCTGAAGCTGCTCGCGAAAACGGTTTAGAATTTTAATAAGAAGGAGGTACACTTTTCATGGGTCTTAATATTGACGCAAACAATCTAGAACTTGAAGAACGCGTTGTTACTATCAACCGCGTTGCTAAAGTTGTAAAAGGTGGACGTCGTTTCCGCTTTACTGCATTAGTTGTAGTTGGAGATCGTAATGGCCATGTAGGTTTTGGTACAGGTAAAGCTCAAGAAGTACCTGATGCTATTCGTAAAGCTGTTGAAGATGCGAAGAAAAACCTAATTGAAGTTCCACGTGTAGGTGGTACTACACCTCACTTAGTAATTGGTAACTTTGGTGCAGGTCATATCATGATTAAACCTGCTGCTCCTGGTACAGGTGTTATCGCTGGTGGTCCAGTACGTGCCGTACTTGAACTTGCTGGTATTACTGATATTCTTTCTAAATCTTTAGGTTCAAACACACCAATTAACATGGTACGTGCAACTATTAAAGGTTTATCTGAACTAAAACAAGCTGCAGAAGTTGCAAAACTTCGTGGTAAATCAGTAGAAGAATTACTAGGTTAAGGGAGGGAAATAACATGTCAAATAAACTAGAAATTACCCTCACTAAAAGTTTAATTGGAGCTAAACCAGCTCAACGTAAAACTATCGAAGCATTAGGCTTACGTAAATTACATCAAACTGTTGAACACAATGACAACGAAGCTATTCGCGGTGCGATTACTAAAGTTGCTCATTTAGTGACAGTTACTGAAAAATAATTTTAAATTTAATAACAAGGAGGTGCCATCTAATGAAACTTCATGAGTTAGAACCAGCTGCTGGTTCACGTAAAGAACGTAACCGTGTAGGTCGTGGTATTGCCACAGGTAACGGTAAAACTTCTGGTAGAGGTCAAAAAGGTCAAAAATCACGTTCAGGCGGCGGTGTACGCCCTGGATTTGAAGGTGGTCAAAACCCAATCTTCCGTCGTTTACCAAAACGTGGATTCACTAACATTAACCGCAAAGAATACGCTATCGTAAATCTTGACGCGTTAAATCGTTTTGAAGAAGGCACAGAAGTTACACCAGCTTTACTTGTTGAAACTGGCGTTGTGGGTAAAGAAAAAGCAGGTATCAAAGTTCTAGGTAATGGATCACTTGATAAAAAGCTTACTGTTAAAGCTCATAAATTCTCTGCGTCTGCACAAGCAGCAATTGAAAATGCCGGCGGAAACATTGAGGTGATTTAATGTTTCGAACAATCTCTAACTTTATGCGCGTGAGAGATATAAGAAATAAAATCATTTTCACCCTTTTGATGTTGGTTATTTTCCGTATAGGATCATTCATTCCAGTACCAAATGTAGATGCTGAAGTATTACAACAAACTGATCAATATAGCTTGGTTGGTTTCTTGAATACTTTTGGCGGTGGAGCTCTTAAAAACTTCTCTATTTTTGCGATGGGGATTATGCCTTATATTACGGCATCAATTATTGTTCAACTGTTACAAATGGATGTTGTGAAGAAGTTCACCGAGTGGTCAAAACAAGGTGAAGTTGGTCGACGTAAGATTGCCCAATTTACACGTTACTTTGCAATTATTCTTGCTTTTATTCAATCAATCGCTATGTCTTACGGTTTTAACCGTATGTACGGCGGTTCATTGATTAGAGAAGAAGGAGTAATGACTTACCTCACAATTGCAATCGTGTTGACTGCTGGTACAGCATTCTTATTATGGCTAGGCGAACAGATTACAGAAAAAGGTGTTGGAAATGGTATTTCCATTATCATCTTCGCTGGGATCGTTGCTGCATTACCAAATACAGTGAACCAAATTTACGCTCAGCAGTTTGAAAATGCTGGTAGCCAATTGTTTATCAACATTGTCACACTTGTCGTGATTGCTTTAGCAGCCCTTGCAATTGTAATTGGCGTTATTTACGTTCAACAAGCGAATCGTAAAATTCCAATCCAATATGCAAAAGGTTCTGGAGCACAACGTGGAGCACAACAATCTCATCTTCCATTGAAAGTTAACTCTGCTGGGGTTATTCCAGTAATCTTCGCAGTCGCATTCCTCGTGACACCTCGAACGATTGCTACTTTCTTTGAAGACACTAAAGTAACACAATTTATTGAAAAAACGTTTGATTATGGTCAACCAATTGGTATGATCTTATACGTTGCGTTAATTATTGCGTTTGCGTATTTCTATGCGTTTGTTCAAGTAAATCCAGAAAAGGTTGCAGATAATCTGAAGAAGCAAGGTGCTTATATACCAGGTATTCGCCCAGGTAAAAGTACGCAAGATTATTTAACAACTGTTTTATATCGCTTAACATTTGTAGGGTCGATTTTCTTAGCAGTAGTGGCAGTTCTTCCAATTTTGTTTATCAATATTGCTAATCTTCCACAATCTGCACAAATTGGCGGTACTAGTTTACTAATCGTAGTAAGTGTTGCACTAGAAACGATGAAACAACTAGAATCACAACTTGTAAAACGACACTATAAAGGTTTTATGAAATAATAGTTGGTTTTTTGGAACGTTATCCGTTCCTAAAAACCTTCATACTGATATTGGGGGCACACCGTATGAATATCGTTTTAATGGGTTTGCCTGGTGCTGGTAAAGGTACTCAAGCAGACAAAATTGTTGAGAAGTACGACATCCCTCATATTTCTACAGGCGATATGTTCCGTGCAGCTATGAAAAACGGTACGGAATTAGGGCTTAAAGCTAAATCGTATATTGATAAAGGTGCATTGGTACCGGATGAAGTTACGATTGGCATCGTTCGTGAACGTTTAAGCCAACCTGATTGTAATCAAGGATTCTTACTAGATGGCTTCCCACGTACAACTACTCAAGCTGAAGCATTGGATGGTATTCTATCTGATCTTGGCAAAAAAGTAGAGTATGTTGTGAACATCGAAGTAGAACAAGAAGAATTGATTAAACGTTTAACAGGTCGTCGTATCTGTAAAGTATGTGGCTCTTCTTATCATTTAGTTTTCAATCCTCCTAAAGAGGAAGGAAAATGTGATAAAGATGGAGGAGAACTTTATCAAAGAGCAGACGATAATCCGGAAACGGTCACTAACCGTCTGGAAGTAAATATCAAGCAATCTCAACCATTACTTGACTTTTACGGTAAGAAAAATGTTTTAACTAACATTAATGGTCAGCAAGATATCAATGATGTATTTGCTGATGTTGATGCTCTATTAAAAGGCAACCGCAACTAATACCCGATTAAGGGCGCAGATATCTGCAACCGCGGGAGTATGTGGTAGCATAGCGGAAAGTTATTTTCGAGAGCTGCAAAAGCATATTGTACCCGGTCTATGCACTGATGAATAATTTGTATCTTTTGTAGGATACCATTTATCCTTGATGCAATCTCTATTCTGAAAGGGTATAATGGGTTTCGTGGAAAAGTATCTGTGTAAACGGGTATGCAGGATCTCATCTAGGACAGCCGGGGATCGTGTGAGATACAGGTATAACCTGGCACATAAATCTTGGTTCGAGAAGCGAAGCCTGATGTAGCGTCTTTCGAACATCTCTCATACAATCCAAACATATGTTGAGGCATGTAACTTACTCTTGCAGCAAATTCCGAAAGAATTTGACGATAAGAACCTGAATTGCACATATAGAAGGGAGACAGGGTCGATGGCGAAAGACGATGTAATTGAAATCGAAGGCACAGTTGTTGAAACTTTGCCAAACGCGATGTTTAAGGTAGAATTAGAAAATGGTCATACAGTTCTTGCACATGTATCAGGCAAAATTCGTATGCACTTTATTCGCATCTTACCTGGAGATAAGGTAACAATTGAGTTATCTCCATATGATTTAACTCGCGGTCGTATCACATACCGTTTTAAATAATCTTTTGCACTCCGGACCACTAAGGAGGTTAGGTTAGATGAAAGTGAGACCATCTGTGAAACCGATCTGCGAAAAATGTAAAGTTATTCGCCGACGCGGTAAAGTAATGGTAATCTGTGAAAATCCTAAACACAAACAAAAACAAGGATAATTCCCAAGGAGGTGTACATCGTACATGGCACGTATTGCTGGTGTTGACATTCCACGCGAAAAACGCGTTGTAATTTCATTAACATACATTTTCGGTATCGGTAACACAACAGCTAAAAAAGTTCTTGCTGACGCTGGTGTTTCAGAAGATACTCGAGTTCGTGACTTAACTGAAGACGAACTAAACAAAATCCGTGAACAATTAGATAAATATAAAGTTGAAGGTGATCTTCGTCGTGAAACTTCACTTAACATTAAACGTCTAATGGAAATCGGTTCATTCCGCGGTATTCGTCACCGTCGTGGCTTACCAGTTCGTGGACAAAATTCTAAAAACAATGCGCGTACGCGTAAAGGTCCTCGTAAAACTGTAGCTAACAAGAAAAAATAATAGGTAAAGGAGGTTTCTTCTTAACATGGCACGTAAACAACAAACTCGTAAACGTCGTGTGAAAAAAAATATCGAATCTGGTATTGCACACATCCGTTCTACATTTAATAATACAATTGTAACCATTACAGACATGCAAGGTAATGCTGTTTCATGGTCTTCAGCAGGTGCACTAGGTTTCAAAGGTTCTCGTAAATCTACACCATTCGCTGCTCAAATGGCTGCTGAAACTGCTGCTAAAGCATCTCTAGAACATGGTTTAAAAACTTTAGAAGTAACTGTTAAAGGTCCTGGTGCAGGTCGTGAAGCTGCTATCCGTGCACTACAAGCTGCAGGTTTAGAAGTTACAGCTATCAAAGACGTAACTCCAGTTCCTCATAATGGTTGCCGCCCACCAAAACGTCGTCGTGTATAATAGTTGCAACTCTCTTATGTATTGAGTACACTTTTTATACACAAACAGAATTTAACAATCTTAATGATTGATTGACATTCGATTTTATTGGAAATAATACCATATATTCGATGTTTTGAAGGAGGGTAAATTGAATGATCGAAATTGAAAAACCAAAGATTGAAACCGTTGAGATCAGTGATGATTTAAAATACGGCAAGTTTGTTGTAGAACCACTTGAACGTGGGTATGGCACTACTTTGGGTAATTCACTACGTCGTATCCTTCTGTCTTCTTTACCAGGAGCTGCTGTAACTTCAATTCAAATTGACGGCGTACTACACGAATTCTCTACTATTGAAGGCGTTGTAGAAGATGTTGCATCAATTATTTTGAATATTAAAAAGCTAGCTTTAAAAATCTATTCTGATGAAGAAAAAGTCATTGAAATTGATTTTAAAGGTGATGGGGTTGTAACTGCTGCTGATATTACACATGACAGTGACGTAGAAGTATTAAACCCAGATCTATACATTGCAACTGTTGCTAAAAATGGTCATCTTCGTATGCGTATGTATGCGCAACGTGGACGTGGATATACTCCAGCTGATCAAAACAAACGTGAGGATCTTCCTATCGGCGTGATCCCGATCGACTCTATTTACACTCCAGTTTCACGCGTCAACTACACAGTTGAAGGTACTCGTGTTGGACAATCTTCCGATTTCGATAAACTTTCACTTGATGTGTGGACAGATGGCAGCATCGGTCCAAAAGAGGCGATTTCGCTCGGAGCTAAGATTTTAACCGAGCACTTAAATATCTTCGTTGGTTTAACTGATGAAGCAAAAACTGCTGAAATCATGGTTGAAAAAGAAGAAGATCAAAAAGAAAAAGTTCTAGAAATGACTATTGAAGAACTTGATCTTTCTGTTCGTTCTTACAACTGCCTAAAACGTGCAGGTATCAATACAGTTCTTGAATTGGCTAACAAATCTGAGGACGATATGATGAAAGTACGTAATTTGGGACGTAAATCATTAGAAGAAGTAAAAGCGAAGTTAGAAGAGCTTGGTTTAGGGTTACGAGAAGAAGACTAAGCGACTTTATAGTATGTAAGATCAGTAATTGAACGAAGGAGGGAAACATCCATGGGTTACAGAAAACTTGGACGTACAAGTTCTCAACGTAAAGCGTTGTTACGTGATTTAGCAACAGACTTAATCATTAACGAACGTATTGAAACAACAGAAACTCGTGCGAAAGAATTACGCTCAGTAGTTGAAAAAATGATTACTCTAGGTAAACGCGGTGACTTACACGCACGTCGTCAAGCTGCTGCATTTATCCGTCATGAAGTAGCAACTTCAACTGATGCTGAAGGTAACGAATCAACAGTTTTTGCTCTTCAAAAATTGTTTGATGATGTAGCACCACGCTACGCTGACCGCCAAGGTGGTTATACTCGCATTATGAAAATGGGACCTCGCCGTGGTGACGGTGCGCCTGTAGTTGTAATTGAATTAGTTTAATTATGACAATGCGGGGGAGGGTGTACTTGTTCACAATAATTTGAACTTACACCCTCTTTTTTTCAAAAATGAAGATTTATACGACAAATTTAAAAGCTGAGCGTTATGATGAGCGGACTTGTGCTGTCTCGTTTAGCTCTACGCACCCCATTCACGTTTAAGGTCTGAGCAACCTTAGAACGCGAGATATCGAATTATGCGCATTTCTCTGAATGGGGTGCGCGCTTTTTTATTTCAATTTGATAGGTATTTATAGAATCGACTTTTGCCATATTGGGCAAAGTCGTATTTTTTTAAATAAAACTATTTCCCGCTAGTAATCATACATAAAACAGTGTAAGTTATAGAAGAGTAGAGCTTAGGATTGTCTAGCGAGAGGAGATTAAACACATGCATGAAATCTTATCACTGAATAATGTGACATTCACATATACACCTGACGAGCCCACAATAAAAAATGCAGTTGAAGATGTTTCCTTTAAGGTAGAAGAGGGCGAATGGATTGCAATTGTAGGTCACAACGGTTCAGGTAAATCAACTATTACTCGCCTTATTAATGGATTACTTTTTCCACAAAAGGGAACAGTACAAATTATGGGGCAACTATTAAACGAAGAAAACTTATGGGAAATACGTTCTCAAATCGGAATGGTTTTCCAAAATCCTGATAATCAGTTTGTAGGTGCTACTGTGCAAGATGATGTAGCATTTGCCTTAGAAAATAATGGTATACCTTATGATGAAATGGTCAAGCGTGTTCATGAGGCTTTAGATCAAGTAAAAATGGGTGATTTTTTAAATCATGAGCCACAGCATCTATCAGGTGGACAGAAGCAACGTGTTGCTATAGCAGGAGCACTTGCATTGCAACCACGCTTACTTATATTAGATGAAGCAACATCCATGCTTGATCCGCAAGGGCGTCAAGAGGTACTTTCAATAGTGAGAAACCTTCGTGAGAGAACAGGGTTAACAGTTTTATCGATTACACATGATTTAGAAGAAGCAATTATGGCTGATCGACTATTGTTTATGAATGGTGGCAAAAAGTTTGCTGAAGGGACTCCTTCTGAAATTTTTACATTAGGCGATCAATTAGTTGAACTGGGATTGGATTTGCCGTTTGCCATGAAGCTTACAAAGCTCCTACAGGCAGAAGGTTTACAACTTCTAGGTGAACACATGACAGAAGAACAGTTGGTGAATGATCTATGGATATCGAACTTCAAAAAGTAAACTTTGCCTATGCACCAGGCACTCCTTTTGAAAAAAGAGCTTTATTTGATGTGGATTTAGCTATTCCTTCAGGTAGTTATCAAGCCATCATTGGACATACTGGTTCAGGTAAATCAACAATTTTGCAGCATTTAAACGCTTTATTAAGGCCTACGGATGGAGCAGTACGTATTGGAAATAAAACCATTACGTCAGGAAAAAAAGATAAGGATATCCATCTAGTACGCCAAAAAGTGGGCATTGTTTTTCAATTTCCTGAACATCAATTATTTGAAGAGACTGTTTTAAAAGATATCATATTCGGCCCAATGAACTTTGGTGTGTCGGAGGAAGAATCAATTGAACGTGCTCATACATTAGTAAAATTAGTAGGATTACCTGAAACAGTACTTGAGAAATCACCTTTTGATTTATCAGGTGGACAAATGCGTCGGGTTGCGATTGCCGGTGTATTAGCAATGGAACCAGAGGTAATTGTTTTGGATGAACCAACTGCAGGACTGGATCCTAGAGGTCGTAAAGAAATAATGGAATTGTTTTATCATTTACACAAAGAACGAAATTTAACCACTATTTTGGTAACACATAGCATGGAGGACGCAGCACGTTATGCGGATCATATTGCAATTATGCATGAAGGGCAGTGTGTTTTAACAGGTACACCTCAAGAAATTTTTAATGATGCGGAAAAATTAGCTAACTTCCGTTTGGAAGTACCTCATATTGTTCGTTTTCAAAATCAATTTGAACAGAAAATTGGTCGTAGGCTACCAAAGCTTTGTTTAACAGAAGAAGAGCTGGCAAAATTGATTGCGAAAGTGTTACGTGAGGAGCGTGATGATCAATGATGGAAAAAATGATTTTCGGTCGATTCATTCCAGGTGATTCATTTATTCATAGATTAGATCCACGTTCAAAGCTTATATTCGTATTTGCGTTTATCATCGTAGTCTTTTTGGCCAATAATACACCGTCATACATTGCATTATTAGTGTTCACTTTACTAATCATATTGATATCACGCATTAAAGTGTACTTTTTAATAAATGGTTTAAAGCCGGTTTTACTATTAATGGTATTTACTTTTTTATTGCAAATATTCTTTACGAAAGAAGGCCCATTATTATTTGGGTGGAAATTTATCCATATTTATGAAGAAGGGCTTAGACAAGGAATATATATTTCCGTTCGATTTTTAGTATTGGTTTTGGTTACTTCGATTCTAACATTAACTACCTCACCAATATCTATTACTGATGGGATGGAAGTATTGTTAAATCCCCTGAAAAGGTTCAGACTACCTGTACATGAATTGGCATTAATGATGTCTATTTCGTTACGCTTTATCCCAACATTAATGGATGAAACAGATAAAATTATGAAGGCACAAATGGCTAGAGGTTCTGATATCACTATTGGGCCAATAACAGAACGGATAAAAGCAGTTGTTCCATTATTAGTACCGTTATTTGTAAGTGCTTTTAAAAGAGCTGAAGACCTAGCAACAGCTATGGAAGTGCGAGGATATCGTGGAGGAGAAGGCAGAACTCGTTATCGTCAATTAAAATGGCGTTTTGGAGATACGGTAGTACTTCTTTCTATTGTGGTGATGACAGTTTTATTAATATATTTGCGTAGTTAATAGAAATAGGAGATTGCATAACGATGAAAAGAAGAATGAAAGCCACCATCGCATATGATGGTACCAATTTTTCGGGATATCAAGTACAGCCTGAACAAAGAACTGTACAAGAGGAAATTGAAAAGGTACTGACTAAAATGCATAAAGGTGAGATCGTCCATGTGACAGCAAGTGGTCGAACGGATGCCAGGGTTCATGCAACAGGACAGGTTATCCATTTTGATACAACTTTATCTATTCCTCTTGATCGTTATGTACGAGCATTAAACGTTCAATTGCCAAGAGATATTCGTGTAATGAAAATAGAGGAAGTAGCTGAAGGCTTTCATGCGCGCTATAGTGTCCATGGTAAGCGGTATCGCTATATTTGGTCATGTGAAGCAATTCAGAGTCCTTTTAGACGTTTTTATGCAACACCTACCAATGGGGTGAAGCCAGATGTTGAGGCAATGGAGGAAGCAGCACAGTACATTCTAGGAACGCATGATTTTTCATGTTTTTGTGCGGCAAATACAAGTGTGAAAGACAAAGTTCGAACAGTCTCTTCTTTAGCGTTCGAGTGGCATGGAGAAGAATTGCATATGGTGATTGAAGGTAATGGCTTTTTATATAATATGGTGCGCATTATCGCAGGTACTCTTTGGGAAGTTGGGATTGCTAAACGTAAGCCTAACGAGTTGGCTGAAATCATAGCATCTATGGACAGAGGAAAAGCAGGGAAAACTGCGCCAGCACAAGGTTTATACCTAGAAAATGTGCACTATAATACTTGAAGCAACATTTCCAGGTGTTTTTCTCTAAATGCTTGACTTACATTGCTATTTGTTGTAAGATGACATATGGTATTTTCATTACCCCACAAGATAAGCCCCGAATCTTAGCTTTTGAGGATAAAGAAAACAATTGGAACAGAGTAATAGAAACAATTTGATAATTGTAGGAGGATACTAAAATGCGTACAACATTCATGGCTAAAGGTCACGAAGTAGAACGTAAATGGTTAGTTGTAGACGCTGAAGGCCAAACTCTTGGTCGTCTAGCTTCTGAAGTAGCTGCTATTTTACGTGGTAAACATAAAGCAATCTATACACCAAACGTTGACACAGGTGATCACGTAATCATCATCAACGCTGAAAAAATTGAGTTAACAGGTAACAAATTAAAAGATAAAATTTACTACCGTCACACTCAATTTGCTGGTGGTTTAAAAACTCGCACAGCAGGCGAAATGAAAGAAAAATATCCAACTCAAATGTTGGAATTAGCAATCAAAGGCATGCTTCCTAAAAACTCTTTAGGTCGTCAAATGTTCAACAAACTACACGTTTATACTGGTTCTGAACACCCACATGCTGCACAAAAACCTGAAGCTTACGAGCTTCGCGGATAATAATTAGAGGAGGATACAAACCTTGGCACAAGTTCAATATATCGGCACAGGTCGTCGTAAAAGCTCAACTGCCCGCGTACGTTTAGTACCAGGCGAAGGCAAAATCGTTATCAACAACCGCGACGTTGAAAACTACGTCCCATTCGCATCTTTACGCGAAGTTATTAAACAACCATTAGTAGCAACTGAAACTCTAGGCAGCTATGATGTTTACGTAAATGTAAACGGTGGTGGTTTCACAGGTCAAGCAGGCGCAATCCGCCACGGTATCGCTCGTGCGTTACTAACAGTTGACCCTGATTTCCGTCCAGCACTTAAATCAGCAGGTCTACTTACTCGTGACCCTCGTATGAAAGAACGTAAAAAATACGGTCTTAAAGGCGCTCGTCGTGCACCTCAATTCTCAAAACGTTAATTATTGGTGCTTCCAAGACTCTCAACCGATTTGGTTGGGAGTCTTTTTTATATGCCTTTTAAGTAAGAACCATAAGGTTGAGAAATTAGGTAGGCATATGAAATTCTTCGATAATAAAAAAAGTGACCGCTTTTATACGGTCACTTAGAAATCGTTTTTCTATCTGTATAGCTCTTTTTGGTTCTTATCCAACTTGTTGATCCGATGGTAAATGCGGAATAGTACTTGTACTAGTGGTTCAAGTTTTTTTGAGAAATAAACCACAAGACTACTTGTTGCCAAAGAAAGTACGATACTTCCGATCACGTCATATGGATAATGAACGCCAATATATATACGTGAAAGTCCAACCATTGTAGCCCACAGTAAAATAATATATTTACCACGGGTGTTTCGTAAAAACAATGTCCATGCAATCGCAAATACTAATACTGCATGATCACTTACGAATGAAGAGTCTGCTGCATGCGCTACTAATTTGTGGACATGGTGTGTTACAAATGGACGGGGGTGATAATAGAAAAAGTGGATAATTACATTAATAAATAATGCAATTGCTGCAGAAAAAGCAGCATATACTGTAGTGTATCTTATTTCGATACCCTTTTGTTTATTCCCTATAAACCAAAGGTATAACAGCAGAAGGACAACCACATATGGGAGACTATTTGAAAGGAATATCATCAAATTATCCAATAATGTGGAATGTCCGGCTAGTCCATTAATTTGTTGAAATAGCTCGTAATTCATTTCTTTTAATTCCTCCACAAAATAAATTCTATATTAATTGACGAATTAACTTAATTAAAGTTGTCGCTATTTCAGGATACTACAGTAAAAAAGTTTATGAATAAAAATAAAATGAAAGTATTATTAAAAATCTATTAAAAAGATAATGCGATCAAAAAATTATGTGGAGATAAACTTCTATACATGAAAATAATTGGAAAATATTATGAGATGAATGGTATGCTATTGATATATTGCTTTGAAATGAGTGATTGCATGAGTATTTTTATATTGGAAGATGATGTGATTCAAGCACAGCATATGCGGCGGATGGTTGAGAAAATTTGCGGGGAATACCAATTGCCGTATGATTTCATTGAAGTAACACGCAAGAGTGAGCGTATTATTGAAAAAATTCCTCTGACCAATTACATACCGATATATTTTTTGGATATTGAAATTAAGAATGAGGAACGTAAGGGTTTGAAAGTAGCACAAGAGATTCGAAAATATGATGCGCAAGGAATTATTGTGTTTGTGACAACCCATTCCGAATTTGCTCCAATTTCATATCAATATATGGTTTCAGCATTAACTTTTATTGATAAAGGATTGCTATATGATGAACGCTACCGAATGTTTGAACAATGCTTGCTCCATTATCAAGCACGAAATATCGATAACATTGAAAATGATGATTTCATTGTTGATAATACGCACACAACTGTACGGGTACCATTTGCTACTGTGGAATATATTATGACTGACGAGCCACATCGTTTAGCTTTAGTGACAGCTAATCGTTTAATTCATTTTTATGGCACGTTAAAAGAAATTGAATCTTTAGATGCGCGATTATTCCGATGCCATCAATCCTATATTGTCAATAAAGCACAAATCTCTTCTTATGATGTGGCACAAAAAATGATTGTAATAAAAAGTGGGAAACGCATTCCTGTATCGCGCCGTTCAGTGCGCAAAGTACGTCAAATGTTAAAGGATGAGTTGTAATGTATACATATGATATGGTGGCGTTGGTATTTATTGGGATAAGTCATGTCTTATTGTATGTTCAGTTAATACGGTACAATCGCCTGTCCTATGTAATGGTGATTTCTTTAAGCCTCGTCTTTACATTTTTGCTTGGATTCGTTGTAACAGTCACTGGTTATCCTGAATTGAATATAATTATGTTATTGCTGTTCTTATTAAGTTTAGGTTTGATGCAAGATGCGCTAACATTTATGCAAAACTTTTATTTTGCGTTAGTCAGTATGGTAAGTATTACATTAGTAAAAATGGTGTTAATAGAAGTTGGTATGTGGTTGTTTATGCTAACACCATTTAATTTATATTTATGGACAGCTAGTATAATTCACCTCATCGTTTCGTTTGTAATTGTCATTTGTATTTTACTTTTGCGAAAGCAGATTCATAGGCTAGCTCAGTTTATTGTGGAAAGCCCCCTTTATCAGGTAAGCTATGTGCTGCTGGGTATCGGACTTATTGTAGTGTTAATTTTAACTTATCCTGCCACTAATCTATTAGCTACATTGCACCAACAGTATGGACGAATAAGTTATATTACTGCATTTATTTTATTTTTCGTGTTGCTGTTAATTGTTTTAATTGGTTCACATTTAGCTAAAGGTAAATTATTAGAAGAACAACAGGAGCGTTTAGATAAGGAACTCCTAAATTATGTAGAGAAGTTAGAACTTATGCATGATGAATTAGCAACTTTCCGTCACGATTACATGAATGTGCTATTAGCGTTAGAGGAAGCTGTTCGAGCCAAAAATTTAGAGCAAATCGAACAGGTTTATAATGATGTTTTAGCCCCTACTTCAAAATTGATCAACAATCATAAGTTGGAAATCGTTAAGTTATCACGTGTTACTATTCCTGAAGTAAAAAGTGTGTTGAGTGTAAAAATGATTAGTGCGCAGCAACAACAATTGAAGGTAATGGTTGATATTCCAGAAACAATTGAAGAGATTGCAATGCCCATTGTCAATTTTATTCGTGCCATTTCCGTTATTTTAGATAACGCGATTGAAGAAGCAGTTTGTAGTAAGGACAAAGTATTACAATTTGCTTTCTTTGAAATGGAAAAATCTCAGTATTTTATTGTGTGTAATAGTTGCAAGCACAAAGTGATTAATTTACAACAGATATACAAAAAACGTTATTCTAGCAAAGAAGGAAATCGAGGATATGGACTGTTTTCGTTAAAGAGAATAATTGATAATACCACTTATGCTACTTTAGAAACGACTTTTGAAGCCCCATATTTTACTCAAACTTTAATACTAAAAAAATAGTGATGCGAAAAGTGTCGCTATTTTTTTATGACCATTTATGATGAAAAATGAACCAAGTAAGATCAAACTACATCTTTTAAACCGTTCATTTTATACACTTCCATTAAGGAGGGGGATAATGGCTGGTATTGTTTTCACTGCAATCATAAGCATAGGGTTACCATTTATTGCATTGATCTATGCATGTTATAAAAAGCGGTATATTCCATTTGTATTGGGTGTACTTACATTTGTTGTTTCGCAAGTTTTACTTCGTATACCATTACTGCAATATTTAGCGGAGCATAGCGTTGCCTATTCAATGTTTAGTGCTACGCAACCTATTTTATTTGCCATAATGATTGGTTTATCAGCAGGTATTTTTGAAGAGCTCGCTCGTTTTATCTCTATACGCTTTTTTATGAAACAAAGGGACTGGCAATCAGGCTTTTTACTAGGAACAGGGCACGGTGGTATTGAAGCTGTACTATTGGTTGGTAGTAGTGTGGTAACCTTATTGATTTATCCTACCGTTCTTTCCAATAGTAGTACTTATTTTATCAGTGGTATCGAGCGTTTCTTTGCGATGCTACTTCATATTGGACTTTCAATTATTGTGTTACAAGGTGTTGTGCGAAAGAGCTTTCTTTATATCATACTTCCTATTATGCTACATGGTGTTATTGATACGCTCATCGGGATTATGCCGTTATACCTGCCCAAAGATCGAGTGTTATTGGTTTTGGAAGTAACTTTAGCAATTTATGCGTTAGTTGTTTTTAGTTATAGTTTATGGATAAAAAGAAAGGGTGTATTGCTATGAAGAAAATTTTATTTGTAATGTTTAGTGTTTTAGTAATGCTAGGACTTGTCGGATGTGGTGGCAATAAAGTGGATGAGTCAACTTCAAAAAAATATATCTCAAAAGGGGAGGAGATTGTTTCATTATTAAATGAAGGCAAATATGAAGAAGTGCATACTATGTTTGATGCTGAAATGACTGCAGGATTATCCGTAAATAAAATGCAAGACCTTACACCTATTATCAAGCAATCTGGTAAATTTGAAAAGATTGATAAATCTTCCGTTGAAGAAAAAGATGGTATTTATATTGTCATTCTCGTTGCAAAATATAGTGAGAACAATCGAGTTTTTACAATAAGTTTTAATAATAAAGATGAAGTGGCAGGATTATATATTAAGTAAAACTTCCTTTGGTGCTAGTACGATTCTTTAAGCAGGATAAAATAGTGTATATTCACAACAAGAGATATGGTTCAACGCCCCGTAAAAGCGGGGCGTATTTTTATCCACATCCAAAAGTGATTTCGAAATGAATAATGTACATAATTATTGTCCAACTTTGAATAGAGGGGACGACATATACTTCTTTACACAGGCATATGTTAGTGTAAAAGGGGGTGTCTATGGTTGAAACGTTGGTTCATATGGAGTGTAGTATTATTAGCTTGTATACTCTTAGTTGTGTATGAAACAAAAGCATCTAATCGTGGCTTCTTTATTTCAGAAACTTTAGGTGGCGTTAAAATTGTAGTAGATGCTGGACATGGCGGAATTGATGGTGGTGCATCCACATCAGAACTTGTAGAAAAAAATATAACGTTAGCAATTGCGCAAAAAGTGGAAAAGCTCTTAAAAGAAAAGGGAGCAAAAGTCGTCATGACACGCACGAAAGATGATGATGTGATCACTGAGCATCAACCGAATGCCGAATTTTCAACATTAAGAGAAAGAAAAAAAGAAGATATCTTTCTAAGAGAGAAATTGGTGAATGAAGCAAAGCCAGATTTGTTTATTAGCATTCATGCGAATGCCATTCCAGAATCAAAGTGGCATGGCGCTCAAGTATTTTATCATAAAGATGGTCATCCTGCGGGTGAGATATTAGCTAAAGCGATTCAAGATTCAATCAAAGAACAGCTAAAAAATACTGATCGTGAAGCATTAGCTATTAAGCAAGTCTATTTACTCAAAAAGGTTAAGATGCCATCAGTACTTATAGAAACAGGGTTTTTAAGCAATCCAAATGAAGCAGAATTACTATCCTCACCAGATTACCAACAAAAAATGGCCGAAGCAATTGTAGCTGGAATCGAGCGCTATTCAGATTCTATTGTAGAATGAGTAGCGCCACAATACTATTTGAAAGCGTTATGATATACTAAAATCGAAATGATAATCAGAGGAGTGTCTACAGTGATCAATGAACAACAAGTTCGAGAATTAGTAGGAGAATTAAAAGATCCTTTTCTACATAAAACATTGACTGAAACTGGCGGTATTGTTGAAGTTTCAATAAAAGAAGAAAAGGAACATGTTAGTGTAAAAATTGCGATTGCAAAAACAAATACACCTGAACAGCTTGCTCTTCAAATGGAAATAGTTAATGTATTAAAGGGTGCTGGATGCAAAACTGTTGGTATTCGATTCTCAGAACTTTCATCTGAAGCAATTGAAAAATTCCGTGGAACTGCAACACGTGCAGAAGCACAAGATCTATTGTCACCATTAAATAAAGTGAAATTTATTTCCATTGCATCAGGTAAGGGTGGCGTAGGTAAATCTACTGTTTCAGTTAACTTAGCAGTTGCATTATCTCGCCTTGGCAAAAATGTTGGCCTAATTGATGCAGATATCTATGGCTTTAGTGTTCCAGATATGATGGGTGTACAAACAATGCCTGTTGTTGAAGAAAATCGTATTATTCCTGTTGAACGCTTTGGTGTGAAAATGATATCTATGGGATTCTTTGTAGAAAACAATGCACCAGTTGTATGGCGTGGCCCAATGCTTGGTAAAGTGTTGGATCAATTCTTCCGTGATGTAGATTGGGGAGATCTTGATTATTTACTATTAGATTTACCTCCAGGTACAGGGGATGTAGCATTGGATATTCACCAAATGCTACCTGAATCTAACGAAATCGTTGTGACAACTCCACACCCGACAGCAGCATTCGTAGCAGCTCGTGCAGGTGCAATGGCTATTAAGACAGAACATAATATCCTAGGTGTTATTGAAAATATGTCTTGGTTCCAATCTGATGTATCAGGACAACGAGAATATGTATTTGGTCAAGGTGGCGGTCCTAAATTAGCTGACGAACTTCGTACAGAGTTACTAGGACAAATTCCTTTAGGACAACCAGATTGGAATGATGTTGACTTTGCTCCATCTGTTTATGCAAAAAATCACTCTACTGGCCAAACTTATCTTGAAATTGCACAACGTGTAATTGATAAATTAGATAAAGAATAAAAAAGAAAGATGTATCATAAGTATTCACAGATACTTATGATACATCTCTTTATATTGTCAATATGTTGAAGACAAAGTTAACAGTAATTTAGAACGAACTTGAATTTTATTTGCCTTCGCTTTTCCCTTTATTTTCACCACCACCGCCACCACCAGATTTTGATTTTCCCTCTTCTGATGTTTTTTCACCTGCAGATTGAATAAGCTTTGCCCATTTTTCTTGTAGTAGTGGACTATTAATGACCTCTGTAATAACTTTTTCCATTTCCTTTTTAGAATTTGAAGACTTCATAATTTTTTCTAATTGCTTTTGCATATCAGGTTGAGAAAAGAACTGTTCTAAGTCTTTTTGAAATGAAGCATCTTTCATTAAATCTTTAGCTAAATCTTTTTGCTCTTTTTTCATGCTTTTTGCAAAAGTCTCACGGAATTTAGGGTCTTCAAATTGTTTTTTCCAATACTCTTCTGCTTTCTTTGACATTAAAGTTTCCTGTACCGCTTTTTTTACATCATCATGTTCCAATACGAGTAAATCACGCATCGATGGATCCTCTAATATCTTTCGGAATATCTTTTTCCCTTCTTCTGTTTGTAAAGCATCAAGAGTGGATTTTTTTATATCATCGTAGGACTGATTTGGTTGTACGGGAGAGGAGTTAGAGCATCCAGATAGAATAACGAATAGAAGAGTGAAACTTACAGCGGCTTTTTTGTACATTTATACTTCCCTCACTTTCGCATAAGTCGTTTCAATTATTGTTCACAATTGCATTTACTTTATGTACGGATGGAGGGAAGAAATAGATTTTTCCTACATTGGTTGTTAGAATAAAACAAGAACCTGTAAAAAACGGAGGCCTTTTAATCGTGACAATACGAAATTGGTTTAAATTTGCATTTAGAGCACTCATAATTGGTGGAGTTGTTACCGGGTTAATGAGTTTAATCGTTCGTTGGGGAGACTTTTATGCACTACATTTTTCAAAGGGTGAATGGGGAGAAGCATTTGGAGGCCTTTTATGGTTTATCTTTCTTGGTTTTACAATGAGTATGATTTGCCAAATGGGATACTTTGCCTATTTAACAGTACATCAGATTGGTGTTAATATTTGCCGATCATTAACTTTATGGAATTGGGTACAAATATTATTAATAATGATTGCATTGATAGACGTTATAATATTCCGCTTCAAGCCATATGCACACAGCGCTAATGATTGGCTCCTATACATAGGATTATTACTTGTATTAGTTGTAGCAGCAAGTATAACAGCAATTAAAAAAGTTAAAATGACTGGTAAAAAACATATTCTAATTTCAGCATTGTTTTTTATGATTTTTGTTAGCATTATTGAATGGCTCATTGCACTTTGGGTACGATCTTTTGGGGGTAATGAATATATTACATTATTATTATTCCCAATTCTTGCAGTAAATGCGTTCCAATTATTGGAGCTCCCGAAATATAATGCAAAGTCTGCTGAAGATCTAAAAAAACGGGAAGAACGCCGTAAAATACGTAATGGACAAGAAGTAAAAATACTAAATGAAAAATAACTTAGAAGAAAGCCAAAATGATAAGGCAAAACAATAAGGCAAAACAAAATGAAACTGTCGAGTTGTCCTTAAACTTTTTTTGTGCTGGTTCGAAAAGAGATGCTCAAAGTGATTTTGAGCATCTCTTTTTATTCTGGAGATTTTTTCGTTTTAATAGAGTATCCAAAAATAGTTTGTTCTATTGATTGAAAAGAGTTTCTTTCAATTAGTCGATCAATTTGTTTTAGTTGTAACCGTTCTTCTTGGTGGTAAGGGATAGATACAATATCACCTTTTGAAAGCTTTAAATCATCTTGACTTGTTTGGATTTTAGATGCCGCTAACATGTTAATCTGTTCCTTCCATAAAACTTTGGTTACTCCTGGTAGGAAAATATAATCCTTTGTTCTAAACCAAAGAGGTGGTTGCTTCATAATTGTACTAAAAGTGCTAATATCCTTTTCAAGTTGAGAAGGATTCATCTCATAAAAATCACTGCTTTTCCCCAACAGCCCTATTGGAATATTTTTTGATTGAATAACTTTAACAAGAGTAGGAGATCTTTTTAATAAGTCAGTATCTACCATTAATAAAGGATAGGGAGTTTTAATTTCGTTTAACCATTCTATAAACTGCGCATCTGCATAGGACAAATCTATCGTCAAAGACATACCATAAGTTCCTTTTGTAATTACGTTTGGTTCATCTGTTAAACGAAAAACTTCTATTATTGAATTTTTAGAAGGAATAAAAATTAACAGTAAAGCCATCATAACAATTGTCGATATAAGTATTCTTTTAATCAGTATGCTCACCTCATGGGTATATATATGATTGCAATCAACTTTTTAAAACTTTTAACTTATATGTTGACATTTATTTAAAAGGGGCGTATAGTTATCAACGTTGACTCGTTAAGAGAAAACAAACAAATAATAAAACTTAAAACTTCTAATAAAAAAAGTTGTTGACTTTACGAGTTAGATGTGATAAGATTTATAAGTCGTTAAGATAACGATAAGATATGAACCTTGAAAACTGAACAAGCAAACGTTAATCAATAAACTTTGATCACTAACTTCTGTTAGTGACAAGGACAAATTGTTATCAAATAGATAACGCTAGCAAAGCAAATGAGCTTTCAAACTTTACTTTTTATGGAGAGTTTGATCCTGGCTCAGGACGAACGCTGGCGGCGTGCCTAATACATGCAAGTCGAGCGAATGACGAGGAGCTTGCTCCTCTGATTTAGCGGCGGACGGGTGAGTAACACGTGGGCAACCTGCCCTGTAGACTGGGATAACTTCGGGAAACCGGAGCTAATACCGGATAATCCATTTCACCTCATGGTGAAATGCTGAAAGGCGCTTTCGCGTCACTATAGGATGGGCCCGCGGTGCATTAGCTAGTTGGTGGGGTAACGGCCTACCAAGGCGACGATGCATAGCCGACCTGAGAGGGTGATCGGCCACATTGGGACTGAGACACGGCCCAAACTCCTACGGGAGGCAGCAGTAGGGAATCTTCCACAATGGACGAAAGTCTGATGGAGCAACGCCGCGTGAGTGATGAAGGTTTTCGGATCGTAAAACTCTGTTGTAAGGGAAGAACAAGTACGTTAGGAAATGAACGTACCTTGACGGTACCTTATTAGAAAGCCACGGCTAACTACGTGCCAGCAGCCGCGGTAATACGTAGGTGGCAAGCGTTGTCCGGATTTATTGGGCGTAAAGCGCGCGCAGGCGGTTTCTTAAGTCTGATGTGAAAGCCCACGGCTTAACCGTGGAGGGTCATTGGAAACTGGGAGACTTGAGTGCAGAAGAGGAAAGTGGAATTCCAAGTGTAGCGGTGAAATGCGTAGAGATTTGGAGGAACACCAGTGGCGAAGGCGACTTTCTGGTCTGCAACTGACGCTGAGGCGCGAAAGCATGGGGAGCAAACAGGATTAGATACCCTGGTAGTCCATGCCGTAAACGATGAGTGCTAAGTGTTAGGGGGTTTCCGCCCCTTAGTGCTGCAGCTAACGCATTAAGCACTCCGCCTGGGGAGTACGACCGCAAGGTTGAAACTCAAAGGAATTGACGGGGGCCCGCACAAGCGGTGGAGCATGTGGTTTAATTCGAAGCAACGCGAAGAACCTTACCAGGTCTTGACATCCCAGTGACCACTCTAGAGATAGAGTTTTCCCTTCGGGGACATTGGTGACAGGTGGTGCATGGTTGTCGTCAGCTCGTGTCGTGAGATGTTGGGTTAAGTCCCGCAACGAGCGCAACCCTTAATCTTAGTTGCCATCATTTAGTTGGGCACTCTAAGGTGACTGCCGGTGACAAACCGGAGGAAGGTGGGGATGACGTCAAATCATCATGCCCCTTATGACCTGGGCTACACACGTGCTACAATGGACGGTACAAAGAGTCGCTAACTCGCGAGAGCACGCTAATCTCATAAAACCGTTCTCAGTTCGGATTGTAGGCTGCAACTCGCCTACATGAAGCCGGAATCGCTAGTAATCGCGGATCAGCATGCCGCGGTGAATACGTTCCCGGGCCTTGTACACACCGCCCGTCACACCACGAGAGTTTGTAACACCCGAAGTCGGTGAGGTAACCTTTTGGAGCCAGCCGCCGAAGGTGGGATAGATGATTGGGGTGAAGTCGTAACAAGGTAGCCGTATCGGAAGGTGCGGCTGGATCACCTCCTTTCTAAGGAATATTTCGGAATACAGACCTTGGGTCTGTAAGATTAACGGTTGCTGTTCAGTTTTGAAGGCTCATCGCTTTCAAAACTTGTTCTTTGAAAACTGGATAAAACGACATTGAAGAAATTCTTAAGTAACACATTTTTTTATATTAAGTTTTAAATTTTTTAGGCTTAATAACTTGAAAGTTGTAAAAGGTTTCAAGACACGAGTAGTACTAGGAAATGAGTGAGTGAAAACCGGAGTGCACTTTGGTGCATGAGGATTTGAACGAGTGAAATTGACGACGTAATGCGATGTGTATTGAAAACTGAAGGTTAAGTTATTAAGGGCGCATGGCGGATGCCTTGGCACTAGAAGCCGATGAAGGACGGCACTAACACCGATATGCTTCGGGGAGCTGTAAGTAAGCTATGATCCGGAGATTTCCGAATGGGGGAACCCACTGTTCGTAATGGGACAGTATCTTGACGTGAATACATAGCGTCATGATGGCAGACTCAGGGAACTGAAACATCTAAGTACCTGAAGGAAGAGAAAGAAAATTCGATTCCCTTAGTAGCGGCGAGCGAAATGGGAAGAGCCCAAACCAAGAGGCTTGCCTCTTGGGGTTGTAGGACACTCTATACGGAGTTACAAAGGAATGAATTAGACGAAGCGGTTTGGAAAGACCTACCGAAGAAGGTAACAGTCCTGTAGTCAAAAGTTCATTCCCTCCAGAGTGGATCCTGAGTACGGCGGAACACGTGAAATTCCGTCGGAATCTGGGAGGACCATCTCCTAAGGCTAAATACTCTCTAGTGACCGATAGTGAACCAGTACCGTGAGGGAAAGGTGAAAAGCACCCCGGGAGGGGAGTGAAAGAGATCCTGAAACCATGTGCCTACAAGTAGTTAGAGCCCGTTAATGGGTGATAGCGTGCCTTTTGTAGAATGAACCGGCGAGTTACGATTACATGCAAGGTTAAGTTGAAAAGACGGAGCCGTAGCGAAAGCGAGTCTGAATAGGGCGAATGAGTATGTGGTCGTAGACCCGAAACCAGGTGATCTACCCATGTCCAGGGTGAAGGTAAGGTAACACTTACTGGAGGCCCGAACCCACGCACGTTGAAAAGTGCGGGGATGAGGTGTGGGTAGCGGAGAAATTCCAATCGAACTTGGAGATAGCTGGTTCTCTCCGAAATAGCTTTAGGGCTAGCCTCGTGATAGAGAATCCTGGAGGTAGAGCACTGTTTGGACTAGGGGTCCATCCCGGATTACCGAATTCAGACAAACTCCGAATGCCAGTGATTTATGCACGGGAGTCAGACTGCGAGTGATAAGATCCGTAGTCAAAAGGGAAACAGCCCAGACCACCAGCTAAGGTCCCAAAGTAATTGTTAAGTGGAAAAGGATGTGACGTTGCTTAGACAACCAGGATGTTGGCTCAGAAGCAGCCACCATTTAAAGAGTGCGTAATAGCTCACTGGTCGAGTGACGCTGCGCCGAAAATGTATCGGGGCTAAACAATTCACCGAAGCTGTGGATAGACATCTACGATGTCTGTGGTAGGAGAGCGTTCTAAGTGCTGTGAAGTCAGACCGGAAGGACTGGTGGAGCGCTTAGAAGTGAGAATGCCGGTATGAGTAGCGAAAGATGGGTGAGAATCCCATCCACCGAATGACTAAGGTTTCCTGAGGAAGGCTCGTCCTCTCAGGGTTAGTCGGGACCTAAGCCGAGGCCGACAGGCGTAGGCGATGGATAACAGGTTGATATTCCTGTACCACCTCCCTACCATTTGAGTAATGGGGGGACACAGTAGGATAGGGTAAGCGCACTGTTGGTTATGTGCGTCTAAATAGTAAGACGTGAGAGTAGGCAAATCCGCTCTCTATAACGTTGAGCTATGATGGCGAGCTCGTATGAGCGAAGTTCCTGATTTCACACTGTCAAGAAAAGCCTCTAGCGAGGTAGGAGGTGCCCGTACCGCAAACCGACACAGGTAGTCGAGGAGAGAATCCTAAGGTGAGCGAGAGAACTCTCGTTAAGGAACTCGGCAAAATGACCCCGTAACTTCGGGAGAAGGGGTGCTCTAGTAGGGTGCAAGCCCGAGAGAGCCGCAGTGAATAGGCCCAGGCGACTGTTTAGCAAAAACACAGGTCTCTGCAAAACCGTAAGGTGACGTATAGGGGCTGACGCCTGCCCGGTGCTGGAAGGTTAAGGGGATTGCTTAGCGCAAGCGAAGGTGAGAACCGAAGCCCCAGTAAACGGCGGCCGTAACTATAACGGTCCTAAGGTAGCGAAATTCCTTGTCGGGTAAGTTCCGACCCGCACGAAAGGCGTAACGATCTGGGCACTGTCTCAACGAGAGACTCGGTGAAATTATAGTACCTGTGAAGATGCAGGTTACCCGCGACAGGACGGAAAGACCCCGTGGAGCTTTACTGTAGCCTGATATTGAATTTTGGTACAGCTTGTACAGGATAGGTAGGAGCCAGAGAGACCGGAGCGCCAGCTTCGGTGGAGGCGTCCTTGGGATACTACCCCAGCTGTATTGAAATTCTAACCCGTACCCCTAAGCGGGGTAGGAGACAGTGTCAGGCGGACAGTTTGACTGGGGCGGTCGCCTCCTAAAGAGTAACGGAGGCGCCCAAAGGTTCCCTCAGAATGGTTGGAAATCATTCGCAGAGTGTAAAGGCACAAGGGAGCTTGACTGCGAGACCTACAAGTCGAGCAGGGTCGAAAGACGGGCTTAGTGATCCGGTGGTTCCGCATGGAAGGGCCATCGCTCAACGGATAAAAGCTACCCCGGGGATAACAGGCTTATCTCCCCCAAGAGTCCACATCGACGGGGAGGTTTGGCACCTCGATGTCGGCTCATCGCATCCTGGGGCTGTAGTCGGTCCCAAGGGTTGGGCTGTTCGCCCATTAAAGCGGTACGCGAGCTGGGTTCAGAACGTCGTGAGACAGTTCGGTCCCTATCCGTCGTGGGCGTAGGAAATTTGAGAGGAGCTGTCCTTAGTACGAGAGGACCGGGATGGACACACCGCTGGTGTACCAGTTGTTCTGCCAAGAGCATCGCTGGGTAGCTATGTGTGGACGGGATAAGTGCTGAAAGCATCTAAGCATGAAGCCCCCCTCAAGATGAGATTTCCCATTACGCAAGTAAGTAAGATCCCTTGAAGACGACAAGGTAGATAGGTTCGAGGTGGAAGTGTGGTGACACATGGAGCTGACGAATACTAATCGATCGAGGACTTAACCAAAAGTTGATTTAAGAACTTCAATAAACGTTTATCCAGTTTTGAAAGAACAAATCTTTCTATAGATGAGATTTTCAAGATACGAGCAGTACGAGGAAACGAACGAGTGAGAACCGGAGTGTACTTATGTACATGAGGATTCGAATGAGTGAAGTTGACGAAGTAATGCGAAGTAGATTGTAAATCGAAGGTCTAGTAATGATGGCAAAGAGGTCACACCTGTTCCCATGCCGAACACAGAAGTTAAGCTCTTTAGCGCCGATGGTAGTTGGGGGCTGTCCCCCTGCGAGAGTAGGACGTTGCTAGGCACACTAAGGTACTACGGATATTATCAGTAGTACCTTTTTTATATATTAATATAATAAGATTGCAATGATAGTGTAAATACAAAATTTCACAGAAAAAACATCGATTAGACTACAAGCATAAAAAAGAGAAAACATTTAGTAATTTCCGAAAAAAATACTTGCAAGTTTTTAATATCCTGTTATAATAATAAGTGTATTCGAAGTAGCATCATAATAATATTGTTCCGAAGTAGCTCAGTTGGTAGCAGCATCTGACTGTTAATCAGAGGGTCGCAGGTTCGAGTCCTGCCTTCGGAGCCATTTTTTTGTCTGTGCTTCCATAGCTCAGCAGGTAGAGTGCTTCCATGGTAAGGAAGAGGTCACCGGTTCGAGCCCGGTTGGAAGCTTTCAAAATTTATTAGAGGAAAATTGAAATTTTTTCTTAAAAGGGTTGCAAAGATAACTGAAACGTGATATTATAATTCATGTCCTGTTAGAGACACATAATTTTTTGGACGGCCCCTTGGTCAAGCGGTTAAGACACCGCCCTTTCACGGCGGTAACACGAGTTCGAATCTCGTAGGGGTCACCACTTTTAATAAATAAATATTTACCATTTGGAGGATTAGCTCAGCTGGGAGAGCACCTGCCTTACAAGCAGGGGGTCGGCGGTTCGATCCCGTCATCCTCCACCACTGTAACGGAGGGGTAGCGAAGAGGCTAAACGCGGCGGACTGTAAATCCGCTCCTTCGGGTTCGGCAGTTCGAATCTGCCCCCCTCCACCATTTATTGGGGTATAGCCAAGCGGTAAGGCAACGGATTTTGATTCCGTCATGCCCTGGTTCGAATCCAGGTACCCCAGCCATTTTTTATGTTATGAGTCATTAGCTCAGTTGGTAGAGCATCTGACTTTTAATCAGAGGGTCGCTGGTTCGAATCCTGCATGACTCATCATTCATAAATTCAAACCTTCTTCTTATTTATTAAGGAAGAAGGTTTTTTTGTTTTCTATTATCGATGCAAGTTTATCACTAGTTATTTTACCTGTAAGTGATTAGAATTGATCCCTTGGTTTCTATTTCTTTATTTAGTAAGTAAAATAATCTCTTTCTTACTTCTTTTGTATAAAAAGGGTTAGTCATGTTAAAAGAATTTAGAATTGAATAAAAATACAGAAAAATGATAAGTTGAGCCATGAGTATTCCTGCCGTTACAATAGAATTAGCTGACAAAGGGGGGATCAATTCATGGAATCATTAAAAATATCAATGATTGGGGTTCCTATGGATATGGGGCAGTTACGCAGAGGCGTTGATATGGGACCAAGTGCAATTCGCTATGCTGGCGCGGTTGAACGTTTAATAAATATTGGTCATACAGTAATAGATGATGGGGATATCTATATTGACCATTCAAAAAAAGAAAGTTCTACAAATTCAGCATTAAGAAATTTAGAGGCAGTTATTGAAGCAAATACTAAGTTAGCTCAAAAAGTTCATGAAATAGTAGAGAAAGGAAGATTCCCTTTAGTACTGGGTGGTGATCATAGTATTGCGATAGGTACATTAGCTGGAATTTCAGATCACTACGAAAATCTAGGTGTTATTTGGTATGATGCTCACGCAGATATGAATACAAGTGAAACATCACCCTCAGGAAATATTCATGGCATGCCATTAGCTGTTAGCATGGGTATTGGTGATGAAGGTTTGGTAAATATTAAAGGATATGCGCCTAAAGTAAAACCTGAGAATATTGTTATTATCGGTGCACGTTCTATTGATCAGGGTGAGAAGGAATTAATTCGTGAAAAAGGTATAAAAGTATATTCAATGCATGAAATTGATCGTCTAGGCATGACTGATGTTATACAAGATGCAATTATTTATTTAAAAGGTCAAAATGTAGATGGCGTTCATTTATCTCTAGATTTAGATGGCATTGATCCGATATATACTCCAGGAGTAGGAACTCCAGTACCAGGTGGAATAACATACAGAGAAAGTCATCTAGCCATGGAAATGTTGCAAGAATCAGGTTTAGTTACATCTGCAGAATTTGTAGAAGTCAATCCAATACTTGATGAAAGAAATAAAACAGCTGACGTAGCAGTTGCTTTAATGGGTTCATTATTTGGTGAGACTTTAGTTTAAAAAGAATGAGCGGTTTCCCTGTTTTATATCTCCGACTGTAGATAAACTCGAAGAAAATAGAGTTTATCTACAGTTTTTTTCTTTAAAAGATATAAATAAGAAAGGTGATTATAGCTATGATAGATACTTTTTGCGCGCAGTGTTTATTAATTCTCCGGTAGCCTTAATCAGGTGATACATAATTATTTCAATTATGATGAAGTATTTTCTCTTTTAATCTATTTTTTTATATTTTACATGAATGTGTATAAAATGATAAAAGTTGTAAGGTAAAATTGGTATAATAAATATAATATCATAATTTAAAAAATGTGAAACAAAAGTGAAACTAATTGAGAGGTCGTTTCGTATATTATGGACAGCCGCATGGCGGAGGAGAATTCACATGGATGCGTTAATCAACAAAAGAATAAAGCAAGTGCTGAAAGGTGACCAACATGCGTATTCAGATATTGTGAGTCTCTATCAGCAAAAAGTTTATCAAGTATGCTACCGCATGCTTAACAACCAACACGAAGCAGAGGATATAGCACAGGAAGCTTTTATACGTGCATATACAAACTTGCACACTTTCGATTTAAAAAGGAAATTTTCTACCTGGTTATTTCGTATTGCAACAAATTTGTGTATAGACCGAATAAGAAAAAAGAAACCGGACTATTACTTAGATGCAGAAGTTGCAGGTACGGATGGACTCGATATGTATTCTCAGATTTCTTCAACAGATCGGCTCCCTGAAGAAGAGATTGAAAGAATGGAGCTACAAGAAAGAATTCAATATGAAATTAGTGGCTTGCCAGAAAAGTATCGAACCGTCATTATCTTGAAGTATATTGAAGAATTGCCGTTGCAGGAAATTAGCGAAATACTAGATATGCCACTAGGGACTGTGAAAACGCGTATTCACCGAGGGCGTGAAGTGCTTAGAAAGCAATTGAGCAATTTGTAGGGGGTTTTCACTATGGGTAAATGCCCTGACCATATCGTGCGATACATGCATGAATATTTAGATGGGGATATTAGTCGCGAACATGAGCAAGAATTGAAGTCATTTATGAAAGATTGTGATGATTGTCAAAAACATATGCAAGAGTTAACTAGGACAATAGCATTCGTAAAAAGTGCAGCCGTTATTGAAGCACCTTCAAATTTTGTGGAACAAGTGATGCAAAGGCTTCCAAAAACAAAGATGCGTACTGGTGTGCAACGATGGATTCGTAGACATCCAATTTTGGTTGCAGCAGCAATGTTTTGCATTCTGATGAGTGCTTCCCTCTTTTCTGGCTACAATAATGATCAAGAATTTTCATTTTCAAAACAACCTGATTTACAAGTGAAAGGTCAAACTGTAATCGTACCAGAAGGGAAGACGGTTAAAGGCGATATCGTTGTGAAGAATGGTGATATCCTTGTAAAAGGAAAAGTTGATGGCAATATTACGGTTATTAATGGTAAATATATGGCTTCAACTGCAAATGTTACTGGACAGATTGAGGAAGTTGATGAAGTTTTTGAATGGCTTTGGTATAAAATTAAAAGTAGCGTGAAAAGTGCTTGGTCTTTTATTGATAAAAATGAATAAACTAATTGAGAAGTCTACTAATTTAATAGTGGACTTTTCTGCTTCAAACAGGCAGAAAGTAAGGTAGTTGTGCTATACTTAACGTATACGTACTCGCTAGAAAAGTGGGGGATCCACATGTCTTTAATTAATGAATTTACGCAGTTCACCAACAATCAATGGGTAAGAATGGTATTAAACGTCATTGATATTTTATTAGTATGGTTGGTTATATATAATATACTTACTTTGATTCGTGGCACAAAGGCCGTTCAGCTTTTGAAAGGTATTTTTGTGATTGTAATCATTCGAATTATTACCGTTTATTTAGGATTAACAACATTAGCCTGGATGACGCAACAAGTAATTGAATTTGGATTTTTAGCCATCATCATTATTTTCCAACCTGAATTACGTAGAGCGTTGGAACAATTAGGGCGAGGAAAGTTGTTTGCTCGAAGTAATTTACAAGAAGAAGAAGAACAAGCACGGTTGATATCAGCTATGTCTAAATCAGTTAGTTACATGGCAAAACGACGGATTGGCGCCCTTATTTCAATTGAAAGAGAAACCGGATTGAATGATTATATAGAAACAGGTATTCCAATGTTCTCTGAAATCTCATCAGAGTTAATTATCAATATCTTTATTCCAAATACGCCACTTCATGATGGTGCAGTAATTGTACAAAAAAATAAAATAGCAGCTGCAGCTTGTTACTTGCCTCTTTCAGAAAGTCCATTTATTTCAAAAGAGCTTGGAACACGCCATCGCGCTGCAATCGGTATTAGTGAAGTAACGGATGCTGTAACAATTGTAGTTTCAGAGGAGACAGGAGCAATTAGTTTAACGATTAATGGCGATTTGCATCGTGATTTATCGATTGAAGAATTCGAATCACGTTTACAGCGCGCATGGTTTGGCGAATCAACTGCAGCAATCAGTACCTCCAAATGGAACTGGAGGGGGGATAAAAAGTGATGGATAAACTAATTGACAGTCCATGGTTTTTACGAATTACCGCACTCGCATTGACTTTGCTAATGTTCTTTACTGTAAGATCTGAAACAAGTACGGACAAAAATACAACTACCACTTCCGATCGTCAAGCTGAAGTAATTCATGACGTTCCTGTAAAAGTGCTTTATGATGACAAAAACTTAATCGTTACCGGGGTCCCACAGACAGTAGATGTCTCCGTTAAGGGTCCGTTAGCACTTGTATTACAAACAAAAGCGTTTAAGGATTATCAAGTTTACTTAGATCTAAGTAAAGAAACAATCGGAAAACACAAGGTTAAATTCAAATATAAGGGTTTTTCAGATAAGCTCCAAATTCAAATTGAACCATCTACAATAGATGTATCTATAGAGGAAAAAGTGACACGAACCTTTAAAGTGGATCCTGACTTCAACGAAAGTCAATTAGCACCTAATTATTTTGTAAAAACAATGACAGCAAATCCAGATGAAGTTACAGTTACAGGTGCTAAAAGTGTAGTCGATAGTATTGCTTATGTAAAAGCAATGTTATCAGGTGAATCAGGAGTGACAGAGTCCTTTACGAAAGAAGCCCCTGTAAAGGTGCTAGATCGTGATATGAATAAGTTAGATATTACAATTAGCCCATCTACTGTGCCTGTAAAAGTTGACATTGGGGAGTATAATAAGGAAGTGCCGATCTCGTTGAATGTAAAGGGGAATCCCAAAGATGATTTAAACGTAAAATCATTAAAAGCTGATACGAGTCATATTACGTTGTTTGGTCCAAAGAGTGAACTAGATAAAATCAATACATTACCTGTCGATGTAGATGTTTCAAAATTAAAGAAATCTGATGATGTTACAGTAAATTTGACGAAACCAACTGGCGTAACAAAGCTATCAACTAATCAAATAAAAGTACATGTGACACTAGATAATTCTTTAGGCGGCAGCAAAAATGTATTTGATGAAACAACGAATAATCAAAAAGAAAATACAAGTAAAACAACATCTACAGTGATTATTGACAATGTTAAAGTAAGTGTAAAAAATCTAGATAAAGAACAATACACCATTGACAACGAAACAACTAATTATGTTTCAGTATTTGTTACGGGTGATGAGCAAGAAATTGCGAACATAACTGCATCAGATATTCATTTATATGTAGATGCTAATGATGTGAGAGAAGGAACTAATACCTTAGATATTTTAGGAAGTAGTCCTTCTGGTACAACATGGAAGGCCAACCCAAGTTCTATAAAACTAAAAATTAGTCAACTTTCATAAAAAAGTTCGTTCTTAAATTGCATTCAGTTTTGAAGGAGAGAATAACAAAATGGGTAAATATTTCGGAACAGACGGCGTCCGCGGAGTCGCCAATAGTGAGCTAACGCCTGAGTTAGCGTTTAAATTGGGACGGTTTGGTGGATACGTTTTAACGAAAGAAACCACAGAGCGTCCAAAAGTATTAATAGGACGTGATACACGTATATCAGGGGAAATGCTAGAAGGCGCACTTGTTGCAGGTCTATTATCAGTAGGTGCAGAAGTAATGCGCTTAGGTGTAATTAGTACTCCAGGAGTTGCTTATCTTACACGAGTAATGAGTGCACAAGCAGGTGTAATGATTTCAGCATCCCATAATCCTGTTGCTGATAACGGCATAAAATTCTTTGGTCCAGATGGTTTTAAACTCTCAGATGCACAAGAAGCGGAAATAGAAGCTTTACTAGACCAAGAACACGATGACCTACCTCGTCCAACTGGAGCAGACCTAGGTTCTGTGAGTGATTACTTTGAAGGTGGTCAAAAATACATTCAATTTTTGAAACAAACTGTATATGAAGATTTTACAGGTATTCATATTGCATTAGATTGTGCTAATGGTGCAACATCATCCTTAGCTACGCATTTATTTGCGGATTTAGAAGCAGATTTATCAACGATGGGATCTTCTCCAAACGGTTTAAATATTAATGACGGAGTAGGTTCTACACATCCAGAAAAACTTGCCGAATTCGTAGTAGAAAAAGGTGCTGATGTTGGACTGGCATTCGATGGTGATGGTGACCGTTTAATCGCAGTAGATGAGAATGGTAAAATTGTTGATGGTGACCAAATCATGTACATTTGCGCAAAACATTTACATGAAAAAGGGCAGTTAAAACAAGATACAGTCGTATCAACCGTAATGAGTAATATGGGCTTCTACAAAGCTTTAGAAGAACACGGTATGCATAGCGTCCAAACAAAAGTAGGCGACCGTTATGTAGTAGAAGCGATGCGTGAAGGTAATTACAATGTTGGTGGCGAACAATCAGGACATATTGTATTTTTAGACCATAACACAACAGGTGATGGTTTACTTACTGGCTTACAGTTAGTTAATACAATGAAAGTGACAGGCAAAAAATTATCAGAACTTGCATCTGAAATGACTGTCTTCCCACAAAAACTCATTAACGTTCGTGTTACTGATAAACATGCTGTAAAAGAAAATGAAAAAGTAGCAGCTATCATTACACAAGTTGAACAAGAAATGAATGGCGATGGACGTGTCTTAGTAAGACCATCTGGTACAGAGCCATTAGTTCGTGTAATGGTGGAGGCACCATCAAGTGAACTTTGCGAATCTTATTGCACACGAATTGCAGATGTTGTTCGTGATGAAATGGGATTAAAGGATTAATTAGAAATAGGAATGGCATAAGAACAATTCCTTATACAAATAGAGCAAAGGAGATATTCTCATAGAACTTTTGAGAATATCTCCTTTTTTTAATACTTGGCGCTACTTGTAAAAGACTTCAAAGAAGTACTCCATGTGTTTAAAAACACCAAATTGCGGAAGGATATAAATACAGGTTGGACTAATTATAGAATGGTTAAATTAAAATTTGTGAAGTAGTCAGAAAGAATCTTTTTTATAAAAAGTGCAACAAAATTGGAATATGTTACGTATTATATAATGATTCATTATTTTTTGTAATTGTAAACCTTTTCAATGCATGTTTGTAATTGACTATGGAAAGTGTTTTAAGTATGATGAAACTGCTGATGAATTTAAAAGGTCTAACCTCTAAATTTTATAAGTAAACTGCTAAGGAGGATTGTCGTCAAGTATAAATCGGAAAAACAATTATAGCGCCAGTACTGAAGAAATCAAACGTACAATCTTCAGTAGACGAGGTGGAGGAGTATCGAATTTTTCGGCGGATGCCTCCCGATCGCCAATGCCCGATCGTTAGCTTACTTTTAAATTACTCAAGCAATTGAGTAGACAAAGAAGTAAGAAGGCAAAATAGCAGCTACAAAATAAGTGTACTTCGCCTATTAAGGAGGAGTGGATTTCTTGTGGCTAATTTTGCAAAGCTCGGAGGAAAATTAAATGTGTGGAATTGTAGGTTATAATGGCTTTCTCGATGCCAAAGAAATTTTATTAAAAGGTTTAGAAAAACTAGAGTATCGCGGATATGATTCTGCTGGTATTGCGTTAAGTAATGCTGAAGGTGTATCCGTTTTTAAAGAAAAAGGTCGTATTGCAGATTTACGTAAAGTAGTAGATCCAAAAGTAGAAGCAACTGTTGGGATTGGACATACACGTTGGGCAACTCATGGTGTCCCAAATCGTCGCAATGCTCACCCTCATCAAAGTGCTTCAGGTCGTTTTACTTTAGTACACAATGGGGTATTAGAAAATTATCACCTATTACAAGATGAATTTTTACAAGGTGTTGAAATGCAATCTGAAACAGATACAGAAGTGCTTGTGCAACTTGTAGAAAAATTTGTGAAGGACAGTATGACAACTGAAGAAGCTTTCCGTCACACATTATCACTTGTACACGGTTCTTATGCACTTGCATTATTGGATGCAGAAAACCCAGACACTATCTTTGTAGCGAAAAACAAAAGTCCATTGCTTGTAGGTGTAGGCGAAGGCTTTAATGTTGTCGCATCTGATGCAATGGCAATGTTACAAGTTACAAACCAATTCATCGAATTACAAGACAAAGAAGTTGTCATTGTAACAAAAGAATCTGTAACAATTAAAAAACTAGATGGCACTGTAGTGGAACGTGCTCCATTTACAGCTGAGCTAGATATGAGCGATATCGAAAAAGGCACATATCCTCACTACATGCTAAAAGAAATCGACGAACAACCAGGTGTTGTCCGTAAAATTATCCAAGCTTACCAAAATGAAGAAGGCAAATTGTCAATCCCTTCTGAAATTGCGGAAGCATTACATGAAGCAGATCGTTTATATATTATTGCAGCAGGCACAAGTTATCATGCTGGTCTTGTTGGAAAACAATACTTTGAAAAAATCGCAGGCATCCCTGTAGAAGTTCATATTTCAAGTGAATTTGGCTACAATATGCCGCTATTATCGAAAAAACCATTCTTCATCTTCATCTCACAATCAGGTGAAACAGCTGACAGTCGTCAAGTGCTAGTGAAGATTAAAGAACTTGGTTATCCAGCATTAACGATTACAAATGTACCTGGCTCTACTTTATCTCGTGAAGCAGATTACACATTGTTATTACATGCAGGTCCTGAAATTGCTGTAGCATCAACAAAAGCTTACGTAGCACAAGTTGCAGTTCTTGCTATCGTTGCTTATGTAGAAGCTCAATCACAAGGTAAACAACCAGACTTTGATCTAAAAGCAGAACTTGCAATAGCTGCAAATGGCATTCAATCAATGGTTGATGACAAGGATCAATTGAAAAAGATTTCTGATTCATTCTTACCGACAACACGTAATGCGTTCTTCATCGGTCGTATCGTAGACTTCTACGTAAGCCTTGAAGGTGCATTAAAACTAAAAGAAATCTCTTACATCCAAGCAGAAGGGTTTGCAGGTGGCGAACTAAAACATGGTACGATTGCTCTAATTGAAGAGGGCACACCAGTATTCGCTCTAATCACTCAAAAAGACGTAAGCCTGAACCTTCGCGGAAACGTAAAAGAAGTCGTAGCACGTGGCGCCAACCCATGTATCATCTCAATGGAAGGTATGGAAGAAGCAGGCGACACAATCGTCTTACCACAAGTGCATCAGCTTCTAACACCACTTGTTTCTGTTGTAGCTTTACAACTCATCAGCTACTATGCAGCACTATACCGTGGATGTGATGTGGATAAACCACGTAACTTGGCTAAATCCGTCACGGTTGAGTAGTTTTAGTTTATTAGCCGAGTGTTGTTATGGCTAATGTTTAACCCCTTTGGATATGATTATCCAAAGGGGTATTTTTATGTCCAAAGAGCAAGGGCATCTAATATTCAAAAAAAGAAGTGGTGCCTTCTTAACGGAATTAAGCTTTTTCCTTAATATAAGTTTTTACAGTGGGAGGATTGTAAGTAGATATTTGATTGAGCAGTTCCTTTGGCTCTTCATTTACAATTGCCATCGAACGGTATTGTTCATGCAAAAATTTCTCATCAGCCATATGATTAAATAGCGTGATGAGCGGATCATAATAGTGATTAATATTTAAGAGACCACATGGCTTACGATGAAGACCTAATTGAGCCCATGTAAAAACTTCAAAGAACTCTTCTAATGTTCCTGGTCCACCAGGTAAAGCTATAAATCCATCTGCCAAATCAGCCATCTTTGCTTTTCTTTCATGCATAGAATCTACGACGATCAATTCTGATAAATTCTGATGAGATATCTCTCTCTTTTCCAAAAAACTTGGCATAACACCAATTACATACCCGCCTTCTTCTAAAACGGCATTTGCTACAGCCCCCATGACTCCAACACTAGCGCCACCATAAACAAGTGTAATATTACGCTTTGCAAGTTCTTTACCAAGCTTTTTTGCACCTTCTATATATACATCTGATGCTCCATTACTTGATCCACAAAATATAGCTAACCTTTTCATTCCATCTCCTCCTAAAAATATCAGACAATATTATACAAGACTTTCAGTACTTTGTTAAACTAATAATTGAATTGGAGGTCAGATAAAAATGAATGTAACTGAATTTCAGCAATGGGTAAAGAGTTATTATGAAAGTAGGGGCTGGTCTGAGTTAGATATTTTTATTCGTATAGGGTTTTTAGCAGAAGAAACGGGTGAGGTTGCACGAGCAATAAGAGCCCTTGAGATAGGTAGAGATAGACCGGATGAAGTAAAGGGAACTTATGAGGAAAATCGACAGGAGTTAACTGAAGAGTTAGGTGATGTATTAGGTAATCTAATTGTGATCGCAAACAGGTACGATATCCCTCTAGAAGAAGTTTTTCATTCACATAAAAAGAAACTATTAGAACGTTATTCTAATGATAGATACGGTAATGTATAAATTTTCGAAGGCTTATCATAAAATGGGGGAGATAAAGAGTTAAATTCTCAAAAAAATAAAGATATTATTAGACAGACTTTATTCTAAAAGGAGATGTTGTATGTCTGATGTATTAGGACTGATATTAACCATTATTTTAGAAGTGATTGTGTTTGGTCTATTCAATTATTATACTTTCAAACTTTCTCAAAAAAATGCTGTAAAAAGGATATGGGCGGGTGTTATCTTCCTTCTGTTGTCACCACTTATCTTCTTCGGTACTTTATTTTTTGTATTAATCTTTGATGAAGGCGGTTGGGGGGCAGGAATATTAACTGTTGTTTTTACGGGGCTTTATATTATAAATGGCGTTTTTGTATTGTTGTCTTCTATACGTTTATATTTTGTTAAGAACTGATATTTATAAAGTGTATTTAAGATAGTTAAAAGTTTAACTAAATATATTTTAATCTAAAGGATAAGGCGATAGAATCGAAAAGGAGAATATGAATTGTTTAGCTTAAACTAAAAGAGTGAATTTTTATTATTAAATAATGTAATAGTTTTCTTATAAGAGTGAAAAATTAAAATATACTACACAATTAACTGTCTTATGTGGACAGTTTCTTTTTTTGGTCTTGGAGGGTTGTCGTTTCGTAGAAATATTGATAAGATACTAAAATTACTATATAAAATAAAAAATTTATGTTATAAGGAGATTTTGCCATGACATCGAAAATACCTTTTTCAACATATGCGGTAATTGGAACAATGCTTTTTGGGATGTTCTTTGGAGCAGGTAATTTAATATTCCCAATCCAACTTGGTCAGTTAGCGGGTACACATTTTTGGACAGCGCTGATTGGTTTCTTAGTGACGGCAATCGGTCTACCATTTATGGGGATTCTAGCAATTGGTTTATCAGGTAGTAATGGTTTACGTGACTTAGGTAATCGTGTCCATCCAGTGTTTGGACTTGTTTTTTCATTAGCACTTTATTTAACAATTGGGCCATTCTTTGCGATTCCACGTACAGCTACAGTACCATTTGCAGTAGGGATTCAGCCTTATGTGTCATCAAGCCATGTACCTTTGGCGCTCGGTTTGTTTAGTTTGGTGTTCTTTGCAATTGTTTATTATTTCTCATTAAATCCAGCGAAAATTATGGATTATATCGGCAAATATTTAACACCTGCATTTTTAGTTTTCTTATTTATTTTGATTATTACAAGTATTATTTTTCCTATGGGTAGCTTCAAAAGTCCAGTAGGAGATTATGTGAATCAAGCATTTATGACAGGTTTTAAAGAAGGATACAATACAATGGATGCTCTTGCATCATTAGCTTTTGGTATTGTCGTGATTAATGCCATCAAGAGTAAAGGCATTACAAGTACAAAGGAAATAGCAAAGGCAACTTGGAAATCAGGAATCTTCGCTATGTTACTGATGATGCTTATTTATGGCTTTATCACTTTTATGGGAGCAACAAGTGTAAAAGCTGTTGGATCATTTGAAAACGGTGGCTTGATTTTTGCTGCTGTTGCGAAGCATTATTTCGGTTCATTCGGTGGCATTCTATTAGCAATCATCATTGTTTTAGCATGTTTAAAAACAAGTATTGGGTTGATTACTTCATGTAGTGAATTCTTCCATGAAGTGTTCCCTAAAGTAAGTTATAAATGGTTTGTATTCATTTTAAGTTTTATATCATTTGTTATTGCAAACTTTGGTTTAGATAATATTATCCTATTTGCGATTCCTGTCTTAATGTTCTTATATCCATTAGCAATCGTCATTATTTTATTGACATTAATTGCACCTTTATTTAAAGCGAGCCGTAGCGTTTATGCAGTTTCGATGTTTTTAACATTCTTTGTCAGTCTGATTGACGGATATAAAGCATTAGTTGAAAGATTACCTAAAGCACAAGTGGGCTTTTTAGATTCAATTGAAAAGTTCTATGCAAACGTGTTACCTTTTTATGAAATTGGTTTAGGCTGGTTAATTCCTGCCATTATCGGTGCGTTGATTGGTTACATTTATGCTCTGATTAAGAAGTCTTAATTGCTATTGAAAGTAGTTGGAAGATTCTTTAGTCCAAATCTATAATTTCTAATGGCCTCTTGGAATGTATTTCTAAGAGGCTTTTCTTCTGTTTTCTTGCGGTTTCTGAAAAAGATTTAATCGGGGATAATTATATATAATTAGTATAGTGTACAAAATCTATTTGATGTAGGAGTGGTGAACGAGTAATGATTACAAGATGTGCGTGGGTACAAACAAAAGAACCATTATATGTCGAGTATCATGATCAAGAATGGGGAGTTCCTGTTTACGATGATCGGATATTGTTTGAAATGCTATGCCTAGAAGGGGCACAAGCAGGCCTCAGTTGGTGGACAATCTTACAAAAAAGAGAAAATTACCGAAAGGCTTTTGATGGTTTTGAAGCAGAGAAAATTGTTAAGTATACAGACGACAAATTACAAGAATTGGTGGAAAATAAGGGGATTGTTCGAAATAAAATGAAAATCCGAAGCGTCGTAACAAATGCAATGGCCTTTTTGAAGATTCAAAAAGAGTATGGTTCATTTTCTAGTTATATATGGAGCTTTGTAGATAATCAGCCAATTCTCAATCATTGGCAAACAGAAAAAGACGTACCTACTTCAAATGAAATAAGTGATAAAATGAGCAAGCAGTTAAAAAAGGATGGATTTAAGTTTGTTGGAAGTACAATTTGCTATTCCTATATGCAAGCTGTAGGAATGGTGAATGACCACATAGTTAAATGTTGCTGCCATCCATCTCATCATTAAAATGCAAAATAATGAAGATAAATAATGTGAAAAAGCAGAATGAAGAGAAAATCTCCGTTCTGCTTTAATCTCTAGGATGCTAGATTGTTGCATGTTTTGTCATTTTTTTAAGTTTTATTTCAACAAGTCCAAGTAAGATCAATCCCACGATACAGCAAGTAATCATTATACCGGTAACTCCATTCCAACCATTTGCATCGTAGAAGTGGCCGCCAATTGTACCGATTACACTTGAGCCAATATAATAAAACAATAGGTAAAGAGAAGATGCATAAGCTTTTGCTGTTGGAATAGCAGAGTTACTTACCCAGCCGCTTACTATGTTGTGCCAGGCGAAGAAGCCGCATGATAGGATAAATAAACCGGCTAGCGCAACGGGTAAGAAATGCACAGCAGTTAAACAGATCCCAATTAGAGCAATTATAAGGCTTGCACAGAGCATTTGAGCACGTGAATAACGATCACTTAATTTGCCGACGGTCATAGACCCTATTGAGCCCATTAATTGAAAGATAAAGATAAAACCGACGAGTGTTTGACTTAATCCAAAATCCTTTATTAATGGAAAGCCGATATAGTTAAACATCGCAACATAAACGCCTAGTGCAAGGAAGCCAAGTCCGTAAAAATACCAAAGCTTTGTATCCTTACATGCTGCGATGATACCGCTGATCCAATTTTTGAAAGAAAATTCTTGCGATACAAAATGTTTAGATGGCTCCACTAAGAATATAAACACAATCGAAAGTATCATTGTTAAAGTACCAAGGACAAATACAGCAACATGCCAATTGGATAAATCCAGAACAGAGCTAGAAACTATTCGACCAAGGAAACCACCAAAGCCACTACCTGTAATATAGACAGCGAGTGATTTAGGAAATTGGTTGCCAGACAACTCTTCTGCTAAATACGTAACTGCAATAGCCGGGAAGCCAGCTGTTGCAAATCCTTCAATAGCCCGAAGGATTAAAAGCACTTCAAAGTTCGGCGCAAAGCCAACTAGTAAATAGATCACGGATGAACTTACTAGTGAAAATACCATTATGTTTTTGCGTCCCCATGTATTAGAAACGGCTGCCATGACAAGCATGCCAAATGCAAGTGTAAAAGTTGAAATGGATAATGCCAAACTTGCTTCTGATGCGCTCATATGGAAGTCTTGCGTAAAATGTTGGATGAAAGTTTGAGGTCCGTAAAGATTTGCAAAGGTTACAAGACTCCCAATTAACATCCCCCATGTAATTTTGGTTGTTTTGGATTCTTCTGAAACATCCATTCAATTTTCCCTCCTACAGCTACTAATGTACGCCGATATATTCATAACGTCTAATATTGAGTTATTATTGATTTAATAACTACTGTTTATTAAAGGAGGTATTTTTCTTTGGAAATGCATCAGCTGCGCTATTTTCAAGTGATTGCTCAAACCAAAAATTATAATCAGGCAGCGCATCTTTTACATGTATCACAGCCTGCACTGACAAAGGCTATTCATAAATTGGAGGAAGAACTCGGGATTCCATTATTTAATCGAATTGGTCGTTCAATTGATATTAGTATCTATGGAGAGAAATTTCTAAGCTATGTGGAGGAAAGTCTACAGCTACTTGATCGTGGCGTACAGGAGATTCAAAGTATGAAGGATCCACTACAAGGGACGATTCGACTTGCTTTTTTACAAACCATTGGTACAACGATTTTACCAGGGATTCTGAGAAGATTTAAGGAATGTTATCCAGATGTACAGTTTGATTTGCAACAATGTAATTCACAAAGAGCATTAGAACTTGTTGAAAATAATGAAGTCGATTTATGCCTTGTAACGAATTTTAGTCGTTCTTTTGGTGAATCAAACTGGGTGCCTATTAAAATGGAGCAGCTTTATGGCTATTGCTCCATCAATCATCCATTGAGTAGAGAAAAATCCATTTCCATTCAAGCATTACGAGATGAGCCTTTTATCGGCTATAAAGATCATTTATTGATGCAAAAACAAGTGATGAAATGGTGTCGTGATGCTGGATTCACACCCAATATTGTTTTTCAAGGAACAGAGGTGCCAACGATTGCTGGCCTTATTTCAGCTAACTTAGGAATTGGGATTTTACCTTATTATTCAGGTTTAGAAGCATTACCGGTACATCGGTTCGAAATTTCGGATATTGACTGTGTACGGGAAGTAGGACTAGCGTGGAAGGCAGATACAACATTAAGTGCATCTGCACAATTGTTTATAGAATTTACAAGTTCGAATTATGAGTAAAAGGTGATTCGTAATGTGAATCACCAAATAAGAAAAGGATGGGTTTATTTTTCCATCCTTTTTATATATAGATGTTTATGATGTTATGAAACTTACAAGTATTGAAGTTGCTCTAAAGGTATTTTTGCTACAATTTCATAGCCATTTCCTCTTCCGAGAGGTTTCACCACTACAGTTCCCATGTAAGGGATGTTCCCTAATCCAACACCGCTTGGAAAGCTATGTGCGACAATTACTTTATTTTTCCCTATACTTGGTGGTATTTCTAATTCTGATCGAAGATTGTTTAAAATCCTTTCTTGTTCCCACCAGTTTAAGTGATCACCTAGTTGAAAAATTTCATAACCTATTGGATCTACTTGGACATTCATTTCACCAAAGGCTAGTGCAGCCGTTTCCCTCGTTCTGCATAAGGGGCTAGCATAGACAGGGGATTCAATGGGGATATACAAACGCCGTAAAGTATCTCCATAAAGCATGGCTTGTCTTCTTCCTGTATCACTTAGATTTCTTTGCGTATAGCAATTATTGAAGTCGAGATATGGTTGATCCGTCCCTACATTAGCTTCCCCATGCCTAGCATACAAAATATATCCACCTTGTTGGAGAGCCTTTAGTAATGAATGTTCTCCACCTGCGTATTGTGGGTAGTTCAATTTTATTTCTCCCTCCGATTAAATGCATATCATAATATATTACCTTCGCCCGAATTTGTTCATGATGATTGCCTATCTAAGGTTTTTTCTCATGAATAAAGAAGTTGCTTACATATGAACACGTTATAATAGCTTATATATATTAATTGAAGTTTTAAGGAAGTGGATGAAATGATTAATGCAATCGTGTTATTTATTTTAGCTGGTTTAGCCGAAATCGGTGGAGGGTATTTAATCTGGCTAGCTTTAAGAGAAGGAAAACCTTTATCTTGGGGATTTTTGGGAGGAATTATTTTAGCCATATACGGAATTATAGCCACATTTCAAAGTTTCCCCTCTTTCGGCAGGGTCTACGCCGCATACGGTGGGGTGTTTATAGTTCTATCGATCCTGTGGGGATGGGGAATTGACCGAAAAGCACCTGATCTATATGACTGGGTTGGAGCAGCTATCTGTTTAATTGGTGCAGCGGTTATATTATTTGCTCCGCGTCATTAAAAACTTTAGGCAAAAAAGAGGAGATACTTCATATGCCAAATACACCAGAAGAGAAAAAGAAAGCTGACACTAAAAAAGGTATGGTAAATAACAATATAAAAGATTGGCTAAGTAGTATAGGTGATTCAATAGTAAGCGATATAATGCTCAATTTATTGATGTTCATCCCAAGAATGATCGGTAAATTGTTAAAAGTGATATTTTCATAAATTTTCTTTCATTAAAATCCAAAGTCGACACTTAAATAAGTAGTGTCGACTTTTCCTTCCTTAGGTTACAATAATAGGTAAATGTATTTTAAGGTTTCCAAAAGTTAAGTGATTATCCAGAGATAGGGGGCTTATATGAATAATTATCAATTAGTAAGCGACTACAAGTTCAATGAAACGTATAGAAAAAGTTTTAATGAACTGGCTAAATTGGTCTTTGGGATTGACTTTCAAGAGTGGTATGAAAAAGGATGCTGGAATGACAATTATATTTGTTATTCATTCGCTGATGGCGATCAAATTATCGCAAATGCTTCGATAAGCAAAATGACCCTAGTAGCTAATGACAAGGAATATCAAGCAATTCAAGTCGGCACTGTGATGACGCATCCAGATTATCGTCATCAAGGGTTATCAGGAAAACTGATAAACGTCATTATTGATCGATATGAAAAGGAGTATGATTTTATCTATTTGTTCGCCAATAATACAGTTCTAGATTTCTATCCTAAATTCGGTTTTAAAAGGGTAACAGAAAGCAGTTTTTCGCTACATATTTCAGATAGAAAAAGACATACAGTAAAAATGAATACGTTACGGCGCTTAGATACTAATAATGAAAATGATTTCAATTTGCTGAAGGGCTTTGCTGCTGAAAGTATACCTGTATCTTCAATATGGGGAGTAAAGAATAATGAACATTTACTAATGTTCTATTTTATCTTAGTATTTAATGATTCTATTTTTTACATCGAAGAGGAGGATGTAGTGGTTGTATTTAAGCAAGAAGGGACACATCTGCATCTCTTTGATCTAGTAAGCAAAAGAAGAGTAGAAATGACTAAAATTTTAGATTGTATTGTTACTACTGAAATAGAAAAAGTTCATTTCTATTTTACACCTGATTATGATGATCAAAACATGCAGATCGATTTTATAACAGATAAGGTAGATACATTGTTTGTAAGGCCTTTATTAAAAGTTCCGACAACACATTTTCTTTTTCCGTTAACCTCACATGCATAAAATGAATCAATTACATTTGAGTAAGGAAATTTCTATAGTATAGGAGACTGATAGATGCTCTCTAAAATTGATGAAGTGGTTTTAAATAATATAGCTTGGTGTCAAATTGTATGTAATACACATGGGATTGTTGGGGTTTCAAAAGAAAATATATGGGGACTACATTCTAAAGCTCCAAAGTTTTACCCTGAACTAATTACTTCCAATAAATGTGCAACGATTGAAGAAGTAAAGAGTTTTATTGAAGATGGAAAGGTATCAAGCATTAAAGACAGCTATGCAAATCTAGATTTAGCACTATTAGGGTTTGATGTTTTATTTGAGGCTGAATGGCTTGTTCATGCACCTGTTCTGGATTTTGATCCTATTCAAACAAATTGGAGAGTAGTAGATACTGAAAAGGATTTAAAAAAGTGGACTGCAGTAAGTGAATTAGAAAATATCATTAAATCTGAACTATTAAAGGAACACAATGTGAAGATCTATATTTGTGAGACCGAGGATGGGACTTTAGGATTTATCGCTAATTTAAGTACTGGAGTTGTTGGAATATCAAATGTATTTTCAATAGGTTATGAAGAGGAAAAACTATGGAAGGAAATCCCTAAAATCATATCAAAAGAATTTCCAAAACGATCATTGGTAGGATATGAACATGGTAGCAGTCTTAGAGTAGCCAAATTATCAGGATGGAAAGCAATAGGTCCTTTACGTGTTTGGATTAAATTAGATGAAAACCTTTAAAGGGGCAATTTTTTTGAAACAGGCTCTACTTGTAATTGATGCACAACAAGAGTTAATGGATGGTGGGTTGGAAAACCAAGGCGTTTTTGAGAAAGATAATGTAACCCATAATATCAATGTTGCTGTAGAGAAGGCATTAAAGAAAGCAGTGCAAATTGTTTTTATTAGAGATCGAGACGTTTCAAATGGAGAGGGTAGTGGATTTCAAATACACAAGGATATCCATGTCCCTTCTGACGCTGTAATCTTTGATAAGTTTGCAACAAACTCTTTTTACGGTACGCCATTACTTGATTTTTTAAAGGGGAAAAATATTAAACATCTTGTGATAATGGGATGTCAGACAGAATACTGTATAGACACTGCAGTTAGGACTGCAACCATTAATGGCTTCGATGTGACATTAGTTGGTGACGGACATTCCACAAAAGACTCGAAAATTTTATCTGCTGGGCAAATTATTCGTCATTACAATGCAACGTTACATGGGCATTATAATGTAGATCATTTTTCGATTGTTAGAAATGCTGATGAAGATTTGTTTGAACCAACTCATAATAATTATCGATAAGCAGTGACTACATTAATAATTGGAGGATTGTTGATGGAAATTAAAGTAGATGATCTGTCTGGTATAGAAGTGGCGAAATTAATAGGAGGACATCTTCAAAATATGGCATTACATTCTCCACCTGAAAGTATTCATGCTTTAGGTCTTGAGGAATTAAAGAAACCTGAGATTACGTTTTGGAGTGCGTGGGAAAAAGATGAACTAGTTGGATGTGGTGCACTGAAAGAGCTGGATTCTAGTCACGGAGAAATCAAATCTATGAAAACCTCTCCGAATCATTTAAGAAAAGGTATTGCCAAGCAAATCTTACAGCATATTATAGGAGAAGCTCAAAAGCGTGGTTACAGGCGATTAAGTTTGGAAACAGGGTCGATGGCTGCATTTGATTCGGCTAGACATCTATATGAAAAATTTGAATTTCACTATTGTGAGCCCTTTGCAGATTACAAGGAAGACCCTAATAGTGTCTTTATGACAAAAGAATTATAAGACATTTTAAATTAGCCGTTCTATAAAAATCGAGTGAATTTTTTACCCGATTTTTGTATATCCAAGTTTTTTTAGTCTTCAATTGTAAAAGGTTCAATACTCTTCTTTTCGTGCAAAGATAATACGATATTAGTAGATGGAGTACCGTATGGCATTGATGCATCGATAAATTGCTCTAAAGTCTCAACAGAATTTGTTGCTAATTTTACGATATAACTTATTTCTCCAGCAACACGGTAACATTCCAAAACATCTGGATGGCTATGACAAAATTTTGCTAATGCTTTACAATTTTTTGATTCGAACAAAATAATGGCACAAATCGGACGGTCTATTTTCTTCAAATTTAGATGAGCATGATAACCTTCAATTACTTGTTGTTCTTCCAACATCTAAAGAAAATGTTAGACATGTAAAAGATTTGATGGGATTTATTTAAAATTATGATATTGATTTGATCAACAATTTCAAAAACTTGGGTAGAAAAAACTAATTTCTGCCCAAGTTTTTATGATGGAAATTTTGTATCAATTATTTTAGCTTATAATTTATAACGATAGGCATTCCCCTTTGGTGCTCTTTTCTGAATTTTATCAAACCATATTTTATCTTTTTCTTCTTGCTTAAGGGTATGAGTAATTGTTTGAGCGCATTCCCTACAGATTTTTGAATGATTTGTTAGATGACCGCATTTTTCGCATGGTGCGCCAAGATTAGGGAAGAGGGATGGATTTAATTTCCCTGATTTTACCCATTTGAAAATTAAGTCAGAAGAAATGCCTGTTTTTTCGATTAATTGATCATTTGAAAACAGGCGATTGTTTTTTCTGAGTAGAAAGTGGATCACTTCTGAAAAGATATCTTCTTCTGTAACACCTAATTGCATTTGTTTATTTGCTATCATAAAAATATCTCCTTTAAGTAAAGATGTGATTATCCTTCTTTTATATTCTCTTTTTCAACTTTTTCCGTATAATATTTATAATCTTCCCAACGATTACGGGCTAATCGTTGATATTTATCTGAAACAGCACGGCCTGATATTAAATGGGAAAATCCTTTTTTAGCTTCCTCAATTTCACCAATGCGAAGACTTAATTCGGCATACAGAAATTGAATTCTTTCTTCTCCGTCCTTATTTGAAGCAAATGATTGGCTGTAAAAATCTCTCGCAGAACGAAGGTAATGGATTTCAGCTTTTTCTTCTCCTTTTAAACGGTAAAGCCATGCAATTTTAATCGCAACGTTGGCCATAACAAGTGGTTCTTCCATTGAAGCTTTAGCTACAAGATAAGCTAATTTAAAGCTGGCAATGGCATCATCCAATGTTCTTTCTTGGCAAATTTGCATTGGCTTTTGCAGTGGTTTAATATAGATTTCTCTCACAAATTCCATAAAAGGTCCATATGTGCGAACCATTGATTTATGGTAGGCGTATCCACAATAAGGACAAACTTCCACTTCATATAACATTGGATTTAATCCCTCGTAGATAGGCATAAAGTCTGTATCTTGATCTATGACTTTATAACGGTTTGGACGTACTTTATAGGTAGTAAATTTTTTTTTGCAACACTGACACTCTATTTTACTTTCATAATAATAGATATTAATTCCCATATAATACCTCTCCTTTTGGCATAGAAGTATGCATTTATTTTACAATATTTTTGATCCTAATAGGTGAAATGAACTTAATATAAATAGATATTTTATTCATTGAGTCAATTTTATAAAAGTTTTTCTAGCTAAAAATACGAATATTTTTCACCTGATTAGAATAAATAATAAGCTCTTAATCCCGCTACAGACGAATGCCTTCCGCAGGCACTGACTCATCTAGTTTGTTTTTCCACAGGTGTTGCCTTTTTCTCTCAACGATGAACAAAATTATTTTTAACAAACAAAAAATAGAAGTACTCTTTACAAATTTTACTTTACGCTATATATTCATATAACAGTATATTCAAATAATCAGATATTCAATTATTAAAAGATAAAGGAAGAAGGATCATTATGCTGAAAAAATTAAATTTTTCAGGAAGATACGCAGATTACTCCTTAAAGAGTTTTCAAAAAGATTTACTATCAGGTCTAATCGTTGCGGTCATTGCAATTCCATTAGGGATGGGTTTTGCAATTGCTTCAGGAGTAAAACCTGAGTATGGAATATATACAACTATCATTGCTGGAATTTTAATTTCACTTTTGGGTGGTTCAAAATTTCAAATTGGTGGTCCTACAGGAGCGTTTATACCAATTCTGTTTGGTATAGTCATTTCCTATGGTTATGAAGACTTATTACTAGCGGGATTTTTAGCTGGAATTTTGCTAATTTTAATGGGCGTTTTTAAGTTTGGAACCTTAATAAAATATATTCCAAGACCCGTAACAATTGGATTCACAACAGGAATAGCGGTAACTATTTTTGTTGGGCAAATTGCCAATTTTTTAGGACTTCAAAATGTCAAAAGCAAAGAATTTTTTATAGATAATTTGAAAGAAATTGCAGTTCACTTATACACAGTGAATAGTTATAGTATTTTAACTGCCTGCATTTGTATGTTTTTGATTTTATTCGTACCCAAAGTGCTCCCAAAAGTACCTGGGCCTTTAATAGGTATTGTTGTGTCTACAATTATTGCATCCATTTTCTACCCGACAGAAGTTGCAACAATCGGTTCTAAGTATGGGGAAATCCCAAACTCTTTACCTCAGTTTCAATTTCCTGATTTGACTTGGGAGAAAATAATCTATCTTTTAAAACCGGCTTTTGTAATTGCTATTCTCGGCAGTATCGAATCATTATTATCCGCAGTTGTGGCAGATGGTATGACAAATAGTAAACATAACAGTAATCGTGAGCTAATAGGACAAGGAGTAGCCAATATGGTGACACCACTTTTTGGAGGGATTCCTGCAACTGGTGCTATTGCAAGAACAGCAACAAATATTAAAACGGGCGCGGTATCACCTATTTCTGGTATTATTCATGGCCTTGTTGTTTTAATCATATTAATGCTTTTTGCCCCATACGCATCAAATATTCCACTTGCTAGTATGGCACCAGTTTTGATGATAGTTGCATGGAACATGAGTGAAAGAAAGGTATTTTACAATGTTTTAAAAACAAAAACAGGTGATTCGCTAGTTATAGCTGTTACGTTTATATTAACGGTGTTCATCAATTTAACAGTTGCAGTTGAATTCGGTCTTTTACTAGCAGTTATTTTATTTATAAAGAATATGAGTTATCATATGGTTACCAAAAAAGCTATACCGAATCGCTCTAGAAAACACGCGAAGGTTGAAGCGCAAAAGACAACTTCACAACACGGTTGCCCACAAATTAGTATTTTCAATATTGAAGGACCGCTATTCTTTGGTGCTGCCCAATCATTTGCAGAAGATATTATGAACTCTATTCACTACAAGCCGAAAGTATTGCTTTTAAGAATGAACAAAGTGCCTTTTATCGATGCAACGGGAAATTATTATTTAACGAGCATTGTGCAAGATTTCTCAAAACATGGAATCATCTTGGTATCTGGTTTAAAAGATGAACCTAAAGCGTTTTTCAAAAAAACGGGATTATATGATCTAATAGGCGAAAAACATTTCTTTGATCATACAGGGGAAGCAATTGATTATGCGCTATTACAATTAGACAAAAATAAATGTATGGGTTGTAAGAGATTTGTTTTTAATGAATGTAAAGCATTATCCTGTAAAGAAGATAATCAGAAGAGAGAAGTAAGATTACGCGTGGAAGAAATACAAGTAAAATAGAATTTTGTGTATTTTTAAAAAATCATCTAGAGAATACGTTTTATAGTAGGAAGTGAGGAATTACATTGAATAAAGGATTACATGAGTTTAAAGCAGATTTTTTTAAAGCACTTGCCCATCCATTAAGAATTCAAATTCTCGAAGTTTTATCAGAAGGTAATCGGAGTGTCAATGAAATTCAAACTCAGCTAGGCAGTGAAGGATCTGCCGTTTCTCAACAATTAACAGTTCTTAGGGCAAAAAATATTGTTTATGGAACAAAAGATGGAAATCGTGTCATTTACTCATTAAGAGATCCTATGATTATCGAATTGTTAGAAGTTGCTAAGCAAATTTTTAACAACCACCTTGTAGATGCTATTACACTCCTTGATCAGATGAAAGACGAATAGTTAGTCATTAACTTTGCAGCTTGCAGGTTTATATCTAGCAAGCTGCATTTATTTGTTTCGGAAACAATTTCATCATCCATTGTATTTATGAAATAGATTCATCTAGTAACCGTCTATATTCTTCATCTATTAAAGCTATATCCAATCGTTCAAATAACGGAGTAACATGATTGATGTGGGTTGGAATTACTGTTTGCTCTTTCCATTCATTCTTCTGTATCCCTAACATTTTCTTCATTTTTGTTGTTGAAAATGGCAAAAAGGGATGCAACAGTTGAGTTAAGTTCAAAATAATATAACAACATGTATATAATGTATTCTTTCCGTCAGTTGGGCTCTGTTTTACTTGATCCCATGGTTGTTGCTCGTCAAAATATTTGTTGGCATTGCGAATGTATTCAAAAACCGCCTCTAATGCATGTTTAAAATGACCCTCTTCAATTAGCTTCCCTACCTTTATATAAAGAAATTTAGTCTTATTTTGAATTTCAGGATGGATGAAACCAATTGGAATTTTAGCTTCAAATGAATTTTCAATAAATTTGAATGTTCTATTTACAAAGTTTCCATAAGCACCAAGTAATTCACTATTATGACTATAGATAAATTCTCTCCATGAGAAATCGGTATCACGATTTTCTGGAGCGTTGATTGTTAGAAAATAGCGTATGGAATCCGGATCATATTTTTCAATGATATAGGGTAACCAAACTGCCCAATTTTGACTTGTTGAAAGTTTACGTTTTTCTAAAGTTAGATACTCATTTGAAATAATATGTGTAGGCAATGCTGGATTACCAATACCCATTAATAGAGATGGCCAAATAACTGAGTGGAAAGGAATATTATCTTTTCCATGAATATAATAAGAAATTGTTTGATCATTCCACCAATTTTCAATGTCTTCTCCATGCTGGTTTGCCCACTCAAGGCTGGCTGTTAAGTAACCTGAAACGGCTTCAATCCACACATAAATTTTTTTGTCCTCAAAACCTTCAACAGGGACTGAGATGCCATTTGGTAAATCACGCGTAACTGCACGATCAGGTACACCTTCAGCTAGATAACGTTTTGTTAGTTGGATCGCATTATCACGCCATCGATGTTCACTTTCAGCCTGTTGAACAAAATCTTCTAAAGTATGTTGAAAACGACTAAACGCAAAATAAAAATGCTCGGTTTCTCGAATGATAGGTTCATTTCCGCAAATCTTACATTTTTTATCGATTAAATCGAGTGGATCGAGTATTGTAGAGCACTGATCACATTGATCTCCACGAGCGTTTGCACCGCAATTTGGGCAAATTCCCTCAACAAATCGATCTGGTAAAAACTGTTTGTCGTGTTCGCAATAGGCCTGTTCAATATTCTTTCTATATAAATAACCATTATGAAGTAATTGCTTGAATATTTTCTGCACAGACTGATGATGATGATCCGTATCAGTTCGGGTATAAAAATCATAAGTAAAACCAAGTTGTCTAAAGCTATCTTTAAACTCTTGATGATAATGATTGGCTATGGCTTCAGGAGTTGTATTTTCTTGATTGGCTCTAATCGAAATCGGTGTACCATTACAGTCACTACCCGAAACATAAAGAACTTTTTCTCCTTTTTGTCTATAATATCTAGCTAAAATATCACCAGGTAAAAGTGCTGCAATATGTCCCAAATGTAGAGAACCGTTTGCATAGGGCCAAGCGCCGCCAATAACTATGGTCATTTGAATTCCTCCTTAACTTTTTAAGCGTAGAAAGTTTTGCGGGAATCGTGTTGAGCTAGGATGGAATTTAGCAAAATAAAAAACGCCCTAATCGAATAAAGATTAGGACGAGTATAATCGTGTTACCACCTAGTTTTACAAATAGCTTACACTATTTGCCTCTATCAGTACGTCTATAAAAGAGATACTGCTTCCGTTATAACGAGTGCCATCTCGGTGTATTCTACTCAGCATGCTTTTCGATACACAGCTCAAAGGCCATTTTCAATCAGGTTCAAAATGCTTCATTTCCACCATCAGAAGCTCTCTATCATTATTCCCTCATTTACTTTCCCTTATCAACGCTTTTTTCTGAATTTACAGTTATTAGTATAATAAAAGAAATATCAATACGCAAATCTTTTAATGATAGTATTGTTACCCAAATTAGATTTTTTATTTACTAATATAATTGGCAAAGCTTCCAAAACAATAAATGTAAACGGTTTTGAAAGCATAATTTATCGTGTTCAGCAAATATTAAAGTCACAATGTTCTTTAGAAAGCAAAAAAGTTGTGGGGGTGATATTTTGAAACGAAACAATATAATAATTATGACTGTTTGCGTTTTAGTCATCTCCATTTTTTACGCAAGCTTCAGTAAGGCTGCGGACAAGGGAAGGTACTATTATGAGCAGACTGGACAGGTATTATGGGATATCCAAACAGAAGAAAAAGTAATCGCATTAACATTTGATGATGGTCCAGATCCAAGATATACACCTGAGATTTTAGACTTGTTGGCTAAATACGATGCTAAAGCAACTTTTTTTGTATTAGGTAAAAGTGCTGAAAAGTATCCTAAGATTATTGAAAGAGCATACGATGAAGGCCATGAACTTGCAAACCACACATATTCCCATCCGTTCAAAGCAAGAGGAAAGAAATTGGTAGATGAGTTAAATAAGACAAATGAAATTATTGAAGGTATTACGGGTTATTCTCCAGTTCTATTTCGACCTGTAGGCGGTATTTATACAGATGAGATGATTAACACCGCTCAAAAAAGTGGCTTTAAGGTAGTGATTTGGTCTTGGCATCTTGATACACAGGATTGGAAAAACCCAGGTGTTAGAAGAATTGTGAGGAAAGTATTAAATGGTACAACACCAGGCGATGTTATTCTGTTTCATGATGGAGGAGGTAATCGCACGCAAACCATAAAGTCTCTTGAGCAGATTTTGCCGATATTACAGAAAAAAGGATATAAATTTGTAACCATTTCTGAACTTATGGGAGACATGAATCCGAAAATTAAAAAATAATTACACTTAGAGTAAGGACAACAGATCAAAATGCTCCTTACTCTTTAGTTTTGTGAAAAACTTCAATAAAATACGGTGGTTTATTAAGATTAAAAAAGAATAAGCTAATTATTTGAAATTATCTCGAATTAATAATATTCTTGAATTGAAATACATAATTCTATTTAGGAGGTAATACAACCATGAAAGTTGTAGCAATTGTAGGGAGTATCCGTAAAGAATCATACAATCTAAAATTAGCAAAGTTTATACAAAAACATTATGCTAACAAATTTGACTTAGAAATTTTAAGTTTAATAGATATGCCAATGTACAACCAAGATATCGAAAACGATGCACCTCAAGTTGTTCTTGATTTTAAAGCAAAAGTTAAAGCTGCTGATGCTGTTCTTTGGGTAACACCAGAATACAATGCATCTATCCCAGGTGTTCTTGGAAATGCGATCGACTGGTTATCACGTGTTGATAAAGTCATGATTGGTAAACCATCTTGGATTATGGGGGCTTCAATGGGGAATCTTGGAACAGTAAAGGCACAAATGCATTTGCGTGATATCCTATTTGCATCTGGTCTTGGTTCTCCTGTACTACAAGGTAACGAAGTATATGTAGGTGCTGCTCATACTAAATTCGATGCTGAAGGCAACCTAACCGATGAAGGAACCGTAAAATTCTTAGATTCCGTCGTGGAAAACTTTATGAATTGGATGAAATTATATATTTAATAGTTCGAAAATCAAAAACAAGACTCCTGCATTTGCAGGGGCCTTTTTTAAATAAGCAAAAGTCTGCTACTAAGTACATAATTTGCTATGTACGCAAATACAATTTGAAAAGTCGCAAGTAAAAAGTTCAAATTCGCAAGAAAATAACCTGATATCGCAAGAAAAAGCTTCAAATTCGCAAGTATTATTTTTCAACGAATTAAAGAAAAGTGTGAAAAAGTATTTAGTTACTCCCTATAAAGGAAATTTGTTACAATAAAATAAATCCAATGTTTAGAATATAAAAGGGGAATAGCTAGATGAAAATTTCTTCACTCCAAGAATATTCGAAGGAACAAGTGATCAATTTCTTTATTCAACAATGGGGCACTACAGAAATGGTTATTTCATCAGGAGTATACGATTGTAGCAAATTAGATGGCTATGTTTTTCTTAATGATCAACGCAAGATTATTGGCCTCATCACTTATATTATTCGAGGAGAAGAATGCGAAATTGTTTCATTAGATAGCATCGAAGAGAATCATGGTATTGGGACAAAACTCGTTCAGGAGGTTGAAAAAACAGCTCTTGCAAAGAAATGTAAACAAGTTACTTTAATCACAACAAATGATAATTTACGCGCATTAAAGTTTTACCAAAAGAGAGGATATTTTTTAACAAAGGTTTACCCCAATGCAGTACAAATAGCGAGGAAATACAAACCGGAAATTCCATTTGTAGGAGATGGTGGAATTCCAATTAGAGATGAAATTGAGCTTCAAAAAGTTTTAGTTTGAATACTACATGAGGGAGAAGCGCTTATGGAAACTGAATGGTTAAGGACTTTTTTGGTTGCAGCTAAAACAGAGAACTTCGGGGAAGCAGCTGAAAAACGCTTTTTATCACAATCTACTGTCACTAAACATATTCACCATTTAGAAAAAGAACTAAAAACATCCTTATTTGAACGAAGTGGCAAAAAGGTACGGTTAAATATGGCGGGTGCTTATTTTTTTGTTAAAGCTGAAAAGTTAATTGAAATGCTTGATGATTCGCTAAAGAGTACCCAAGCTTTTTTGGATGGTTATACATCTAATTTAACAATTGGTGTAGCACCACAAATCGCCAACTCAATTTTACCGATGATCATCGAGCATTTTAATACCAATAAACCGCATATTCAGATATCACTTGAACTATTAAATTCAAATGAAATAGGAGAAGCTGTTTATCGTGGTGCTATTGATATCGGTCTATCGAAAATAATACCTATACGAGAATTACAAATTGAGGTAATTGCCGATGAAGCTATTCAATTAGTAAGCCCACCCTCTAAAAGTGAAGTAGAGCCAACTGAATTATTAAAAAATGAGACAATTTTAACCCATGAGTATGCACCATATTGGGAGGATATTCAACAGGTGCTTATAAGCAAATTCCCCTCACATAAAAGCATGAAAGTTAACCAAACTGAAGTTATCAAAAATTTTGTTAAGCAAGGGCTGGGTATTGCGTTTTTACCACAAAGTATTGTGCAAAAAGAGGGAGAAGAAGGAATACTTTGCATTCGTTCTTTAAACTTATTTCAACATATCATGTCGCAAACTTATTTTATTTCTAAATACATATCTAGTGATATCCAGGCTTTTCTAGAAAGTAGCAAAGCTATTTATTCTACATTAACAGGCAGTAAGACCTTCACTGATGGAAGTTATAAAGGCATTTCAAATTAACAGAAATGCCTTTTCTTTTGTCTATTTTACTGCAACAAAACGGATTCTCCAATAATCGGCAATCCAAGTATGTTCTTTATATAACTGAGGTTTTAAAATCTTCTCACATAATTGAACAACATTATTTTTTTGATCTTCAGACAAATGCTGAAAAATAGTAGTACTAAACATTTGAAGCCAATTTTTGATACCATCATCTCCAATGAGAGGAGTCGGACGTTCGTATAATGTCATCATTTTTACTTGAAAACCGGCACGTTGTAATAATTCTCTATACGCTTCTGCAGTTGGAAAGTACCATGGAAAATAATCTTCAATATACGTATAACCCAATTCATCCATACTTTGTTTAATCGCATTTACGATTGAAGAAATATTTCCTTTCCCACCCATCTCAGCAACAAAACGACCATTTGCTTTTAAAGCATTGTAAACATTTTGGACAACCATTTCAGGTTGTTTAATCCAGTGTAATGCAGCGTTGGAGAAAACGGCATCAAATTGATCATGTACATCAATTTGTGTCGCATCCCGTACAGAAAATTGTAATTGTGGATATTTTCTTTGTGCTTGATGAATCATTGTATCGGATGCATCGATACCATGCACAAAGGCTCCTTGATTTGCGATTTCACTAGCTAAATCTCCTGTACCACAGCCTAAATCTAATACAGTTTCCCCTTTTTGTGGTGCTAGTAATTCGACTAAACTCCCACCAAATTTTGAAACGAAATCATGCTTTTGATCATATAAAGCTGCATTCCATTCACTCATTTAATCATCTCCTTTAGATGAGCATAACAGAGAATTTAATAGAAGAGATATGATTGATAAAGTGTGTATTAATTCCAAATCAGAATATAGACTTAAGTTGTTTCATCCAAGTTCAGCCTAATTACTGAAGGTATGTATGATTATCTGCTTGTTATAATTTTTGGTAGTTATTCGAATGTTAAACATTTAAATAAGGGGATGAGGAAATGGAAAACAATTGGCCATATGAAATGAAAGTAGCGCAAATAAGGGTGGCACGTCCTACAGATCAACTAGATAAACTAGTAGAGTTCTATTGTAAGGGATTAGGGTTAAAAAAGATTGGATCATTTGAGGGACATCGGGGATATACAGGAGTAATGATTGGACTTCCTGGTTTTGACTATCATTTAGAATTTACCCAACATATTGAGGGTAGTCCTTGTAAAGCACCAACAAAGGATAATCTTCTAGTCTTCTATATGCCTAATCGTAAACAAATTGAACAAATCACTAATCGATTAAAAATTATGGGGTATGATTCAGTTGAGCCAGAGAATGGCTATTGGGGAGAAAAAGGCGTTACGATTGAAGACCCTGATGGATGGAGAATTGTCTTAATGAACACCGCTGGTATTGGTGATAAGTGATCGATCAATTTAACCTTGAGCAGTCGATTAATAAATGCTACGATAAAAGCAACTTAAATATTTGCAGGGGGACACGTTTGTGTTGAGAAGGTAAAACCTGACCCTTAGAACCTGACAGTTAACACTGGCGTAGGGAGCAAAGTACACAATATCAATTATGTACAGTAGCTCTCCAGTATTGGAGAGTTTTTTTGTATCCAACCAAATATTTATGTGCGGGGGGACACGTTCGTGTTGAGAAGGTAAAACCTGACCCTTAGAACCTGACAGTTAATACTGACGTAGGGAGCAACGAGTCAATATAAGTCTCTATGTTCCAACATAGAGACTTTTTTGCGTCTACGTCCACTAAAAGGAGGACTTAGAATGACATTTTGCGAAGAGATAAGAAAAGAAACGAACCTGTATTGGGAAGGGAGTTTTGATCATCCATTTGTAAAAGGGTTAGTTGAAGGGACATTACCAATTGAGAAATTTAAATTTTATATTATGCAGGATGCTTATTATTTAAAAAATTACACGAAAGTATTAGCTATTGCCGCTTCAAAAGCAACAACCAATGAAGATATCAACTATTTCCTAGAAACAGCTCGTCACATCAATGAAGCTGAACTTGAATTACATCGAACAGTTTTCCAAGAGCTTGGTGTTACAGAGCAAGAATTAGCAAATTTTGAACCAGCACCAGCCGCATACAATTATGTGAGTCATATGTACAATGCTGCTTATAATGGCGATGTTGCTGAAGCGTTTGCTGCCTTGTTCCCATGCCCTTGGCTGTATCAAGAAATTGGAGAAAAGTATAAAGATGCTAAACCGGGTGTCAAACTCTTCGAAGAATGGATTGCAATGTACAGTGACCCTGATTATAAAGAAAAAATTGAATTACAAAAATCGATGATGAATCGTTTTGCAGAAGAACAACCAGAAAAAGTAGCATTGTTGAAGTCGCATTTCAAAAAAAGTTGCTTTTATGAATGGAAGTTTTGGGAAATGCCATGGACTTTAGAAGATTGGAAAGGTGAAGTAGTAAATTATGAGTATATCTAAAATTCGAATGACAAGTCCTCTTGTTCATTGTATTACAAATTATGTAGTAGCAAACTTTACAGCGAATGGTTTGTTGGCAATTGGCGCTTCACCTGTAATGGCAGATGAAGTGTCAGAAGTTGAAGAAATGGTATCCAATGCATCTGCATTATTGCTTAATATCGGAACCATTAACAGTCGTACAAAGCAAGCAATGATACTTGCAGGGCGTAAAGCAAACGAGAGACAAATACCGGTTGTACTGGATCCTGTTGGCGTAGGTGCTACAGCTTTTCGAAAACAAACGGTTCAAGAATTACTAGAAGCAGTGAAATTTGCTTTAATCCGTTGTAATGTGGGGGAACTAGCAACCATTGCAGGTGTTAAATGGCAAGCGAAAGGTGTAGACAGTGGTGAAGGAGAGATCGATGTTGTACAAGTTGCACAACAAGTGGCTCGTCAATATCATTGTCTAGTCATTGTGACGGGTCCTGCAGATATCTTAACAAATGGCGAGCAAACTTATAGCATTGCAGGAGGTCACGAGTTAATGACACAAGTAACAGGAACAGGCTGCTTACTTAGTGCCATTTGTACTGCGGCATTAGCTGTTGTAGGCGATCCGTTAATTGTACTTCATGATGTTTTACAAGATTATAAGAATGTTGCAGAACGTGCATCCATTGCTGGCCCATTAGGTTCCTTCCAAGTAGAAGTAGTTAATGGATTGCACGATTTATCTAGAGGTGAACAATAATGGATATTGTAATGACAATAGCAGGTTCTGATAGTGGTGGAGGCGCAGGAATCCAAGCAGATTTAAAAACATTCCAAGAGTTAGGGGTTTTTGGTACATCAGCCATTACCGCATTAACTGCACAAAATACTCTGGGTGTAGAGGGGATTTTTCCTTCAACAGCAGAATTTGTACAACAACAAATTGAAGCAGTGTTGAGAGATTTGCCTGTTAAAGCAGCCAAAACAGGTATGCTTTTTTCGGCAGAAATCATTGAAACAGTTGCACAAAGTTTAAAAGATAAAGAGATCCAACTTGTTATCGATCCAGTCATGATTGCTAAAGGTGGTGCATCTCTCCTTCAATTAGAAGCTGTAAAAGCATTAAAGAGTTCCTTATTACCACTTGCTACGGTACTAACACCAAATATACCAGAGGCAGAAGTAATCAGTGGAATGACCATTAAAACGACCGCAGATATTGATAAAGCAGCCAATATTATATTGGATATGGGCGTTGCTTGCGTTGTCATGAAGGGTGGACATTTAGAAGGTGAAGAGGCGATTGATACCGTTTATTTCAAGAATGGTACATCATTTTCAATGCAAACCAAACGTATTCAAACGCAACAAACACATGGAACAGGCTGCACATTTTCATCTGCAATCACGGCCTTTTTAGGAAAGGGTTCCGACTTACGTGCAGCAATTATTGAAGCAAAGAAATATGTTCAATTAGCGATTCAAAATCCTTTAAATATCGGTCATGGTCATGGTCCAACTAATCACTTTGCATATAAAAAGCTAAATGGAAATTGCGAGGTGAGAATACTTGAACAGAACTGATTTAGCTGTTTACTTTATTATGGGGACTCCAAATTGTAAGCACGATCCACTAGTAGTTCTTGAGGCAGCGTTAAAAGCAGGTGTAACGATATTTCAACTACGTGAAAAAGGAGAGAATGCGTTAAGAGGGAAAGATTTAGAGCGTTTTGCCATAGCATGCCAAATGCTATGTAAAGAGTACAATGTTCCTTTTATCGTAAATGATGATGTCGAACTTGCTTTGAAAATCAACGCTGACGGTGTTCATGTGGGGCAAGATGATATAGCACTTGGAGAAATTCGCACAAGATTCGATGGAAAGATTGTTGGCGTCTCTGTGCATACAAAAGAAGAAATGGACAACGCAGTGGCAGGAGGAGCAGATTATGTTGGTATTGGACCAATATTTGAAACAAAATCAAAATCTGATGCGAAGAAACCAGCGGGCGTAACGTTTTTACATCAAGCAAGAACAATTTACCCCGAGTTCCCAATTGTCGCGATTGGTGGCATAAGCGAACAAAACGCTACAGAAGTAATTCAAGCTGGAGCAGATGGTGTAGCAGTTATTTCAGCAATTTGTGAAAGTTCAAATATACAAGCTACTATTCAAACATTTAAAGCATTATCATAAAACGAAAACCACCTTAAATACCAAGGTGGTTTTCGTTTTATATATGTTATTTTAAAACATTCATTAATGAGTAACTAATTCCGCATCTTCAAATTTTTTAACATATGAGTATTTACCAAATGCAGGCTTTTCAGTTAAAGTTTCAATCGGGATAATATCTTGTAATTCTATTGAAACATCCATGCCAAGTAAATCAGATAGTTCTTTTTGGATTGGACCACAATTGATAGTATTCAAATATTGCAAAATAAAAACAATCGATTCATGTTCATATCTAAGATTCCACATAAATGGAACAAGGCTAAGAGCGTACACTGCTTCTTGAATTTCGTACAGACTTATTACTCTATTATTTATAGTAATGGCATCATCTTGTCGACCATAGTGAACAACAATTGGATTGTCATCACCACAACTACACATTTTTGCTTCACGAATTTCTATTCGATCATTGTTATAATATCGAAGAAGAGGCATTCCTTCTCTACCAGAAGATATAACACAATTGCCGATTGTATTATTCCGTACTGGATGACCGTTATCATCCACAGCTTCTATTTTTACTTGAGGATGATTAAGGTGATAGTGCCCAGCTTGGCAAGTCACAAACAATCCTCCTGTTTCCGTACTACCAAATAATAAATAGACTGGAACACCCCATAGTTTTTCAATATATTTCTTTCTTGCTGGGGAAACTAATTCGCCTCCTAAAATGAGAGCTCTTAATCCTTGTACTGGGAATTGTTGTCCCATTTGTTTCCCGGTTTGATAGAGCTTTACCGCTTCTGTAGGACCTAAAGCTAGAATAGTAGGAGATGTTCTATTTATTATTTCTACTACTCTTTTAAGTGGTGTTGCTTGACTCCATTGATCAACACCTATATGACCTGCGTGTGCCTTTTCTGCTGCCCAGTACAAGATAAAGGCAGGTAAGGCAACGGCAAATGGAAAACGATTTAAAATTAGGTCATTTTCGTTCAGTTTGAGATCCGAACGTAGTAAAACATCCGCCTCTTGTTGTATATCGTTATAACTAAACCAACTTGGTGTTGGTGTACCCGTAGTGCCACTAGTTTCATGGTATGTTGCAATATCTTGTCGATTGGTGCCTAGCACGTCATATGTATCTACATTTCTAAGATCACTCTTAGTGGTAAAAGGAATGTTGGACCAGTCTTCTAAATTTACATTTACTAATTTTTGTTGATAAAATTTAGATTTCAACGCTTTCTCTATAAAGAATTTATTACTCATAATGAATCCTCCTAAGAACTTTGTTGATATGAATAAAATTTAGTATGAACTAATCGGCTTTTTCGAGAGTTGTAATATTCTCTTGAATGATTGAATGTAATTCTTCAATCATATTAACACCGCTATCCTGAACCTTTTTGGTGAATTCTACTGTCTTCGTAATTTCTTCTGAGCCAGCAGCTAATTCTTGAATTGCAGCAGAGACATCTGTAATTTGGTTAGATACCTCCATAATTTCATTTTGAATAATGCCAAAGGTCTGTTGTATATCATTGGCACTCTGTACTCCGTGTTTTACTGTTTCTCTCCCTTCTTCAATCAAATTCACAGACTTATCCACATTGTTTTGAATCGAAGAAACAATCTGTATAATTTGATTGGATGAATTTTGAACCTCTTCGGATAATTTTCTTACCTCATCAGCTACAATCGCAAAACCCCGGCCATGTTCACCTGCCCGTGCGGCTTCAATAGCAGCATTTAATGCTAATAGATTTGTCTGACTAGAGATATCTGTTATTGTATGAACGATTTTGCCAATATCAGTTGAGAATTTAGCTAAATCGGTAAGAACAGCTGAAAGATTTTCAACAGAAATATTAATAGCATCCATTTGTTTAAGCACAATATCCAGTGATTCGAAACCTTTTGTTGTTGCTTCATTGGTTAATTGTGAGGTGGTGGCCACTGCTTCTGTGCTCGTAGCAATTTGTTCCACGCTATCCGAAATGGCAATCATCAAACCAGTGCTTTTTTCAACATTTTTTACTTGAATAGTAGCCCCGTTTAAAATATTTTCTGATAGTTTATTTATTTTTTGATAATTATTTTTTACTTCAATTATTTCAATAGTTGCATTTTGTGAGCGCTTATTGTTTGTGTCGATTGTATTTTCTATGTCTGCTTTCGGTGGTAAATTAATGGATTTAATAACAGTTTCTTTTTCTTTTGGAATAGAACCTATTGTGAAGAAAAGAATCAAAAAAATTACAAGTGAAGAAATCATTGACAGTAAGCTAAGCAAATTTAAACCATAAGTTAGTGCATTAGCCAGTAAAAATCCATTAGGAATAATAAGAAGTAACAAACAAATAACATAGATATTCTTTTTTGAAGTCACGTATCAAAGCTCCTACCTTTCTCGATATATTGGTTAAATTGTATTATAATTCCTTATTCAATTATCTACCTTTTAGACTATTTTGTTTATAGGCAAAATCAACTGATTAGGAACAGAGAAATGTATAATAAAAAATATGTATAGGTATTTATATCTAAATAAAGTTTCTTTTATAAGAGGTAGTAATCGGTGTAAGGTTATAAATTAGCTGATGAAGGAAACTGAAAAAGTAAAAGGAGCTTGACTTTTATGATGAAAATCGTGTGACTATTTTAGTTGAATTGAGACTTCTTGAAAATACACTTGCTCTTTCTATATACGGAGTTAATGAAGTGAGGTTTATCCAAAGTCCTACGGGAAAAGCTAGAGCTGTAAATCCCGCAGGAAGGATGATACTAAGTCGAAGTGCTGTTGCACGATGTAGACTTCACCTTAGTGCTTATTGAGTTCATATTATAATCGCTTTCTATTGTCGCTAGAGTAATTGGTTATAGAATGAATTCCTCTAATAAACGTATCAATTAGTAAGGATAGACTTTGATCAGTATCTAAAGGCATTCCAAAGCCACCCGTTTGCTCAATTGACGTAAATCCATGCAAAATACTTCTAAATCCTCTAACCATGTGAATGGACATTTCCTTTTGTAAACCATAGGCTTCGAGAACTTGCATCACGAGTTCAACGATTAGTTGTTGTTGATGCTGTAGTTCTGGGTCTTCAGGATTTGGAAAGCGAGTTGTAGTATCATAAAGACCTGGGTGTGTTCTGACAAATTGAACATAAGCATAACTAAGATTACGTATTGCATCGTCTCCTGACTTTCCTATTGCAGCATGAAGCATGTATTGATAAAGCTCTTTTAGACCTTGAATAGCTAAAGCCTGTTTCAATTCTGAAAGACTATTTATATGATTATATAAAGAAGGTGGACGGATTTGTAATTCTTTAGCTAATGAACTCAGAGATAATTCATCCAATCCATTTTCATCTATGAGATTAATCGATTTTTGTAGAACTATATTAAAGTCTATCTTCTTACGAGTTGCCATATTATTTCACGTCCTATTGCATTTCTATTAATCGGGATGCCTCTTCGATGGCTTGCTTCATTATTTGTACTGGTTGCTCAATCATTTGCCCATGTCCAACTGCCAGTAAACTGGGATTTAGGTTCACTAGTTTCTTCGCACTGTCAACCGCAACTTGTTTATTCCATGTAGCAAATGCTGGAAATGGAAAGGCGGGTTTTAAAACACCAGAAACAGCTATTCCACCTCTAATTTGAAAAGCATCTCCAGCAATTAGATGACCATTTCGAGTATCCAACAATGCAATGGATCCAGGGGTATGACCCGGTGCTGTTATTACCTCTAAAGAACCGATAAGATCCCCATCTTTTAATAACCTATCTGGCTTTGTTTGAACTTTTTTGGGGATACCTCCCCGAATGGGAGTTGTGGGCTCGTTTTCCAGTAGAGTTGTATCACCTTTTAATAAACGAAAATCACGAGCAGAAATACTAACTTGGACGTTTGGTATTAAAGTCTTTAACGTATCCAAAGAACCAATATGATCATTATGAGCATGTGTCAAAATAATGTTTGCAATAGGTTTTCCAATTTGCTGTGCAGTTTTAATAATACTTTTTGCACTATAAGGAAGTGCTGCATCAATTAGTGTAAGCCGATCGGTCTCTTCAATAAGATAACAATTCACAGGAAAGAGTCGAGGCATAAAAGATAACTGAAATAACTGGTCATGTTGTGTAATTTTCATGATAGTCTCCTCTCAAAAAACTAATTTGATTCGCAAATAAACTAATGATATTAGTCTACGCTATTTCAATTAAAATGTATACATAAATAGAGAAATTTAACAATATTAATTAAACTAAAAGATATCTAAATGTTTAATGTAATACAGAAAGTATAACAAGAATCTTTAGCAGTATAATCAATTAATAAATAAATTGATTATGCTAGAAGATAAAATATTGGATAATTTGATTTGATAGTCACTATTTATATCGTCTATTTGTTGATTAAATGATTTTTTTAACAAATAAAATCAAAAAAGAATTGAAACTCCATAGATATTCTATCTGAAATTTCTAGAGTTACCCTAATTGAAAAGGATTTTAAAAAAACACTTTATCCAAAGTGTAAAACTGTTATATAATAGTTTTGTTCGAAAGATTCTGTATTTTCTATTTTTACAAAAATAGATCCATATAATTAGAATGTATCAATTGAGGGGAGATGAGGAAAATGAATGCGGTTTCGGTTGTTATTGGTTCGATTTGTATTTTAGTTATTGCTTACCGTCTTTATGGATATTTCTTTACCAATAAGGTGTTGAAAATTAATGAAACGAAACCTACTCCTGCACATGAATTGGAAGATGGAAAAGACTATGTTCCAACGAATAAGTGGGTAGCCTTCGGGCATCACTTTGCAGCAATTGCCGCTGCAGGTCCACTTGTTGGTCCTATTTTAGCTGCTCAGTTTGGATACTTACCGGGATTACTTTGGTTATTAATTGGTGCAGTAATTGGGGGAGCAGTTCATGATGCAGTGGTGTTATTTGCTTCAATGAAGAAAAAGGGAAAATCTTTATCAGAAGTAGCGAAAGAAGAACTTGGTCCTGTAGCAGGTTTTTGTACAGGCTTAGCGATGCTTTTTATTATTACCATTACGATGGCAGGTTTATCAATGGTTGTATTAAATGCACTTGTGCACAATCCTTGGGGAACTTTTGCTGTGGCAATTACAATTCCAATCGCTATGCTTGTGGGGATTGCATATAAAAAGACTGGAAATCTTATTGCTACTTCAACATTAGGATTTATTTTATTGATGGTTGGTGTATTTATCGGTCCTTATATGAAAGAAACAGCACTAGGGGAATTCTTAAATTTTGATATTAAAACTTTAGCAATTATTTTACCTGTTTATGCATTTTTCGCAGCAGCATTGCCAGTTTGGTTGTTATTAGCTCCACGAGATTACTTAAGTAGTTTTATGAAAATTGGTGTGTTTATCGCATTGATTATTGGTGTATTTTTTGTAAATCCCGTTATTCAGTTCCCAGCAGTTACTGATTTTATCCATGGTGGTGGCCCTGTTATTGCAGGTCCAGTTTGGCCATTTGTTTCTATTACAATTGCCTGTGGTGCAATTTCTGGGTTCCATGCGTTTGTTGGATCAGGTACAACTCCAAAAATGCTCAATAAATGGGAAGATATTCGAGCAGTTGGCTTCGGAGCAATGCTAGTTGAATGTTTAGTAGGGATTATGGCGTTAATTGCAGCAACTGCTCTAATGCCTGGTGACTACTTTGCGATTAACTCCACTCCAGAAGTATTTAAAACATTGGGTATGCAAACAGTTCATTTACCTGAGCTTTCGCAAGAAATTGGTATGGATCTAGAAGGACGTACAGGGGGAGCTGTTACATTAGCTGTCGGAATGAGTTATATTTTTGCGAAGATTCCATGGTTCTATGATATGGCATCATACTTCTATCAATTTGTTATTATGTTCGAAGCTGTATTCATTTTAACGGCAATTGATGCAGGTACACGTGTTGCTCGTTATTTAATCCAAGATTTCTTCGGGGATATGTATAAACCACTTAAACGAGTGGATTGGGTACCTGGCTCTATATTTGCCAGTGCACTCGCTTGTTTTATATGGGGGTATCTATTGTATTCTGGTGATATTAGCTCCATCTGGGTGCTCTTTGGGGTATCAAATCAGTTAATGGCATCTATTGGTTTGGTAATTGGTACAACTGTTGTCTTGAAAATAGCAGATAAACGTTGGTATGTACTAACTTGTCTTGTACCATTAGCATATCTTTATGTAACCGTAAACTATGCAGGTTATTGGATGATCAAAAATGTCTATTGGAATTCTGCATCTGCAGGTTACAAACCACTAAATGGTGTATTATCTGTAATCATGCTTGCACTTGGGCTAATTGTTGTCGTATTAGCAGCTAAAAAGTGGGTACAATTGTGGAAGAGCCCTAGATTTAAAAAGGTAACTAAATCACGAGCCAGAGCTGCATAAATAGCACCTCTCTAGTTAAATATGAATAAGGAAAGCGCTCTAACTAGTATATGTTAGAGCGCTTTTTTTGACTTACTTAAAAAGTTATAACTTAAAATAGATGCTAGATTTGTTGTTCATCTACTTGAGTTTTTGATAAATCTACTTCTAAACTAATTACGACGATACTATGATATATAGTAGTAAGTGTAATTTGTGATAGAGGAGGAGTTGTGATCTTAAAGAAATCTTCTGTTGGAATCATCCAATTTTTGTTGGCACTAGCGTTCATGTATTTTGGGTATATGAAATTAACCGCTAGCCCACTCCATGTAGAGAATTTTACTGAAGTATATGGGTATGGAAAGATCATTATGTATGGGGTAGGTGCTGTTGAAGTCACATCAGCTATCGGCTTATTAATCGGTTTTTGGAAGAAAGGTTTTGTTCCTATTTCTAGCGGTTCGTTAGCAGTTTTGATGGTTGGAGCGACCTCCACACATTTAATGGTCGGACAAGGTTTTGAAATCGCTATGAAGCCCTTTATATTCTTTGTATTAAACGTAGTTATTTTTTTAGTATCAACTAGTGAAAGTATAGAAGACTAATTTCGTCAGTAGAAAAAGAGAGAATCTAATTTTTTTAACCTAAATTGATGGTATTATCTATTTGACTAAAGGGCTATCTTGAAAATTTCTTTCTAAGGTGGCCTATTTAATTTCTGAATATTTAGCTATTAATGATTTATAGGTATACAATGATGATATAATCAGGAAAAATTCGGAAAGCGAGGAGAAAGTGTAATGGTTAATGAAAGATACCCGATTGGCCAGTTTGAAAGTGATGAGGTTATTTCAAAGGAACAGATAGCAGAATGGATAGAAGAAATTTATCTATTACCAGAACAATTAAGAGAAGTGGTAGTAGATTTAAATGAGGAAGATTTCAATCGTACATATCGACCAAATAGTTGGACAGTTCGTCAACTTGTGCATCATATTGCTGATAGTCATTTAAATGGTTATCTTCGCATAAAACTTGCATTAACGGAAGAAGAACCAACCATTAAACCGTATGAAGAGGCAGATTGGGCAAAGTTACCAGATTATAGCTTACCTATATCCATTTCTATGCAATTAATTCAATCGCTTCATGAGAGATGGGTTTATTTGCTTCAAAACTTAAATGATGAACAGCTGAAAAAATCTTTCTATCATCCTGTTTCAGGCGTAATGACTGTTGAAAAAAGCATTGGTATTTATGCATGGCATGGTAAACATCACTTAGCTCATATCAGAAATGCTCTACAAACGGGTCTTATCTAAAGGCGTGTCATTAAAATTGCATGTCTATTATCTCTTCGATATGATGGAAATGTAAAATTTATCTTTCTATAGGAGTGAAATGTATGTACCGCAAAGTAGAGGATTTTCTTGAAGATTGGACAGTTTCTTCATCGGGAACACTAAAAGTTTTGAAAGCTATTACAAATGATACATTTAATCAAGCGATTGTTGAAGGACATAATACACTTGGATGGTTGGCATGGCATCTTGTTAGTGTCGGTGCGGCATTTGGACATTTGGCTGAACTTCAAGTACCTGGACCAGGCCGTCATCAAGAAATGCCAACAGACATAGCGGAGATCGTTGATGCCTATGAACAACTTGCAGAAGCTTTTAAGAAAGAAGTCGCAAAACTAAATGATGCAGATTTAGTAGAAGAAGTTAATGGATTTGGTGGACCGACATTACGTGGTAAGCTTTTGCGCTCATTAATCGACCATCAAACACATCACCGTGGACAAATGACAGTATTATTACGTCAAGCTGGATTAGCTGTACCAGGTGTAATGGGACCAACAAGAGAAATGCAAAAACAATAGAAGTCAAATACTTAAGAATCTATTTTTCGGAATGGATTCTTTATTTTTGGCTCTGTGATATAGGATAGGTAGTACCCATAAGATACCCACTGTTGATGAAATAGGAGTCTCATCTAGTTGTAACTACACTACAATTCAACTTGGATTTATACGCGAAAATAATCGAGCTCGTTGGTTAACTAATGACGAAATATCAAATGGGGTAAAACGAGTGATGCAACATAGTAACTCTGGAAATTGGACAGTAGGAAGGGTACAACCTAAAGTAAAGCAGCCGTAAAAAATGACTTATAATAATTACGAAAAAGGCTCCGAAACTTTTGGTAGCCTCTTTCTTTTGCACAATGTTTTATGAGAAATCTTCTTTTTACACGAAAGGATTATAAGTAAATTGCCATGAAATTCCAAATCGATCTTGTACCCAAGTAAATAGTTCTGAGAAACCGTAATTGTTTAATTCCATCAAAGTCATACCATCGTCAGCAACTACTTTAGCATAGCGTTCAATTTCTTCTTTTGAGTCACATACGATAAAGAGGGAGAAAGAGGGGGTAAAATCAAAGTTATGCTTAATCGTACTATCGTTCATTAAAATACGATAGCCGTTAAGATCAAGCTCTGCCATTGCAACTTGAGTTGAATCAGGCATATACGCTACGTTAACGAGCGATAGATCATGAAACCATTCTTGATATTGTTCAATTGCTTCTTTTGCTTGCCCTTGGAACATTAGAAATGCTTTAGCATCTTTCATATGACATTCTCCTATTGTTTAAGAATTTTGCTTTTGTGCTTGGCGAAAAAGTTCTTTTGTTTTAAATCCTTGTCCCAAAATATCCTTCATTTCTTCTAGACGGTTCATTTGTGTTTTTTCTCTTTTTGCACTGTATACATAGCGTGCCCAATCTTTTTGGTAGCCTGGGGTAAGTGATTCATAAAAAGAAAGCAACTTTGCGTCTGGTGCTAAAGCTTCTTTTAATTGTGGAATCATTTGAATATAATCATCTACACATTGACTTTTGGCTGTGTTTTTCTTTCCTTTTTGTTTGCCATCAACTTTTATAGAAAGAATAGAAAACGTTTCATCTAATGAAGATAAACTGGCAAATTTATAGTCGCTACCAGAGATATATTTTTGATCATCAACAGTAATAGCAGGGAAAATCGCATCACGATGGATAAATGTATCATACGTTTTGTTCCCCTTTTTAGGATAGACAAAGAATAGATAGCCTTGCTCAGTAATTAAATGATTTTCGATGCACTTTTGTAAATAGGCTGTTAATTCATCAATAGAAAACACAAATGCAATTACGCGATCATAGGGTTTAGTGGTAGCAGTGTAACGCCTTCTAATGAGAAAGTGTCGGGTGCGTTATGAATATGGACTTTTGTACTTTCGCTTATTTTAAATTTTGAATTCATGATAGACCTCCTTGGAAGATATTATGCCATAAGTATTTGTAATTTCCTTGTCATTTCGTTTTAATTTTCCTGTAATTCATTTCTTTTACGATTCGATATAATAAAAGTGGGAAGAGTAAGAATAGATAGAAAAAAGAGGTGTAGCAAATGAAATATTCTAAACAAATTTTAAGTTGTATGTTAGCGATGGTCTTATTGAGTGCGTGTTCTGAAAATACCACGAAAAATGTTGAAAACAATACGGATCATTCAATAGAAAAACAAGAGCAAACAGATCAGAAAAAAGTCGAGGAAACAACGAACGGGGAAAGTACCAATACGGAATCTGACCAAACAAAAGATAGCCAAACTGCTGTAGATGATCAAACAACAAATTTGGATGATAAAGATCAAAAAGTAAACAATCAAGCAGATGTAATTGCTTCTATAAAGAAAGAACTAAATACAAAGTTACCTGTGTTGCTACCAAGTCAACTTCCGATAAAAGAAGGAAATTATTTAACTGCGACAACTAAAATAGAGAAAAACAAATACACAATTGTTTTTTACGAGACTAAGAAGAGAACGCCAATAAATGATACTTCTTTAAAAAAGAATAGCTTAGAAAAATTGATACTTGCAAAGTACAGTGTGGTGAAATACAACAGCTTAGAAAAGGCTAATGAGGTAATTGGTTTTGAGGATTTTAGTAAAGTCGGCGGTCAAAAGATGAATCTAGGTCATAATATTATAGGTTATCAAGATGCAGGAGCGGGAGCATTATGGACCAGCTGGAACGAAGGTCGTTGGGCACTTGCTACGCATACAAGAACAACTAAACCAGAACTAGGGCTTGCGTTGGCAAAACAAGCAGTAGATTTTTTAGAAAAGAATACATTACCGATACCAAAACCTAATGGTTCCATTCGTTTAGATGCTATTAAATCAACGGAAAATAATGTGAAATGGCAACATAATAATATTGTGTATTCAATTGAAAAAGTGAAAAATCCACTTGATGCTTTGAAAATTGCAACATCAATGAAGTAAGATTCTTGCTAGTCACATTTAAGATGAAACGGGGTTTCCTAAGGGCCCTGTTTTTTTATGAATTAATTCATAAACGAATCTATTTCAAAATGTGGTTTATTGTGAAGCGGAAGATGTAGAGATTTATCCACAAAATTCAGCTCTCAATCCATGGAAGATAATGCTTTATCCACGAATCTCAATATAACTTTATGTGTTCAAAAAAGAACCCCGTCAAAATAACATAGCATACTGACTTATCAATTTTTTATATGTTATAATTTTCCGAAAATTTAAAGTAGGTGGTTACTATGAAGGAGCAAGAGTTAAAAACACATCCAAAGAATTAGAGGATAAACTCTTATCTGATGAAGTAAGAACGTATTCACAAGAGATAAGAAAGTATTTATCTGAAGATTTTTTTGAGTTTGGTAGTTCCGGAAATATTTGGTGTAGAGAAGATTGCCTTGACGAAAAGGGAATTGGCATTATGGATGCCTCAGTTTCCAACTTTACTTTGCACCTTTTAGCTGACGATGTTGCCTTGGCGACTTATCAACTTGAAAATAGAACTCGTGGTAACCACACTTTACGTAGTTCAATTTGGAAGCAAGTTGATAGTCAGTGGAAGATGTTTTTCCATCAAGGAACGATTGTTCCTGAGTAGACTTGATTTACACAAAGGAGGATCCATTTGATTATTAGACTGTTAGAAGAATCCGATACTATAGCATATAGAGGGTTAAGGCTAGAAGCATTGCAAGATAGTCCAGATGCTTTTGCTACTACATATGAAGATGAGATAAAAAAGTCATTGGAAGATTATCGAGATAGATTAAGCCGAAAAGATTTTTGTACTTTTGATGACGGTCAACTAGTTGGTGTTGTTTCTCTTATTAGAGAGCAGGCACGTAAATTACGCCACCGATCATCAATTGTTGCTATGTATGTAACACCAGAGGGCCGTAGAAAAAGAGTTGGAAAAAACTTAATGCAATCAGCTATCCAGTATGCAAAGCAAATTGAAGGCATTGAACAAATTTATCTTTCTGTTGTCACAACAAATACTGCTGCAATCAAACTTTATCATTCTTTAGGTTTTGAAATATTTGGAACAGAAAAAAGAGCATTGAAATCCAGTGATTCAACCTATTGGGATGAATATCATATGGTTCTGTATCTATAATAGGGCCTGATTATGAAATTTATAGAATACGGAATCGGAAATACTTGGCTTATTAGAACGGAAACAGAGCTAGAAGATGGGACCGAGTACGAAAATAAAAGTATTGTAGGTACAATTTATTTTTAGTCTGCTTATATAATGGTTTGGATAAAAAATACAGCCATTATTTTTGACTTAAAAGAAGGATTTTATTTTTGGTATTGTGAGTCTTTGATTCATCTACCTTTGAAAGGAACCGAACAGATGACAATCATTTATTTTGTTCGTCATGCACATTCGCTTTATACGCCAGATGAAATGGGAAGACCTCTTTCAGAACAAGGCTTATGTGATGCGGATAAGCTAACAAAGTTATTATCTACTGAAGCGATAGACATTGTTATTTCAAGCCCTTATAAACGCGCGATTCAAACGGTCGAAGGCGTAGCTAATAGAATAGGCAAAGATGTACATATCCACTCTGATTTTCGTGAACGTTTACTCTCAAAAGAACCGGTAGAAAATTTTAAAGAGGCCATTACTAAAGTATGGACTGATCCATCGTTTTCGTTTTCAGGAGGAGAATCCAATATTGAGGCGCAAAAACGTGGCGTAGAAGCTACACTTAAAGTAATAGCACAATACGAAGGGAAAAGAATCGTAATCGGTACACATGGTAATTTAATGGTCCTCATTATGCAATACTTTGATGAACGTTACAATCTATCCTTTTGGGAGAAGCTGGCAATGCCAGACGTTTATAAACTGGAATTTAAACGAAATAAATTAATATTAGTAGAAAGATTATGGGGTGAATCATAGAAAAGTTGCGTATCTCTTTCTACTATTTAAAAACTTAATCTATGTCTTTTCCTACTGATTTTTGTTATAAATAAAGTGTATTGGGGGAATTACTTTGAGTAAATATCAAACATTATTATTTGACGTAGATGATACATTACTAGATTTTTCAGCAGCAGAAGATGAAGCATTGCATCGTCTATTTGCAGAAAATGGTTTAGATTTAACAGACGAAGTAGAAAAACATTATCGAGAGATTAACGGAGCACTATGGTCTGCATTTGAAAGAGGAGAAATTTCTCGAGAAGAGATTGTAAATACACGCTTTGAGTTACTTTTTAAGGAGTATGGCAAGCAAGTAGATGGCAAGCAATTAGGTGAGCGTTATCAACACTTTTTAGCGGAAAATCATGACTTTATCGATGGTGCATATAATTTAATCCAAGGTTTAGCCAATCAATATGATCTTTATATTGTGACAAATGGTGTGACGGCAACACAGTATAAACGTTTAAAAGATTCAGGTTTATATCCGTTCTTCAAGGAAGTTTTTGTTTCCGAGGATACAGGTTATCAAAAGCCAATGAAGGAATACTTTGACTATGTATTTGAGCATATCTCAACATTTGATCAGAATTCCACTTTAATTATTGGCGATTCACTTTCATCGGATATACAGGGTGGTTTAAATGCTGGAATTGATACTTGTTGGTTTAATCCACAGCATAAAGTCAATAAAACCTCCGTACAACCAAAGTACGAAATTGCGCGTTTGGAAGACTTACAGGCTATTCTTAAAGATCAGCCAATGGTTTCAAAGTAAGTTAAAAAACTGCATCATCTTTGCCTATATAGCAAAGGTGGTGCAGTTTCTTTTTAGAAAATCATTTAAATAGTATTTGAAATTTTTATTTATAAACTAACACAGGAATGTGTCTGTTAGATGGTTTTAATGACTTTGACATTTAAAAGGTAGAATCTTAAAATGAATTATTGCGAAATTTTTGAAAAAAGAAGGTTTAAGGATGTCAGAGGAATTAAAGGTAAAGAGAGCCACTAGAAATCTCTATACGTTTTTGGTAAGTAAAATGTTAACTTCTTTAGGTTTTGGGGTTTTTAATTTTGGCATTAGTTTATATATATTATCTGTTACGGGATCCGCATTGAGCTTTGCTACCAATATTCTATTTAATGTATTACCAAGAGCTTTAGCTGCCCCCTTAGCTGGATATGTGGCAGACCGTTTTCCGAAAAAGCGCATCGTTGTTGCAAGTATGGCTGGGATTACTCTATCGGTAGCAGTCTTGATCATCTATACAATCATGTTTGGTATTTCTGTTCCGGCTATTTATACAATTACAGTTATTTTCTCTACGATTGGTGCATTTAATGGTGTTGCCTTTTCAAGTTCACTTCCTAACTTGGTTGGCAAACAACGTTTGCAAAAAGCCATGTCATTTAACCAAGTCTCTTATTCTATTGGTTCAATTGGTGGTCCAGCTATTGGAGGGATGATGTTCGGATTTGTTTCGATGAAAGTGTTTCTAATTTCCATGATGGTTGCATATTTCATCGCACTTTGTTTAGAGGCTACAATGGATTTTTCTTTATATGAAACAAAGATTGAAAAAAAGAGAGAATCCGTGCTAAAAAGTATGAAAGAGGGACTAAGATATTTAAATAAGAAGCCACTTGTCAAAACACTATTGTTGACTACTTTATGGATGAATTTCTTCTTCTCAGCAGTCAGTGTAGGATTAGTTTTTGTGTTAGTCCAAAAAATAGGCATACCTTCTACACAAGTTGGATTTATCGAGGGTTCTGGAGCAATTGGAATGCTAGTTGCCTCTCTCTATTTATCATCGAGAAGTGATCTAAGATCGCCATTACATTTTGCTAAGAATTCCGCATTTACAATGTGTATCGTTGTTGCATCTATTACACTTCCATTATTTTTAGCAGTGAATAGTACATACACGTTTATCTTTTATATGTTCTTAATGATAATGTTCTCTGCTTTAGGTGTGTTTGCCAATACCCCAACAGGTGTAGTTATCCAAAATGCAATTGATGATGAGTATCGAGGACGTGTATTTGGTATAATCGAAACTTTATCTGTTGGTATGGGACCAATTGGATCGGTTATCTTCGGTGCGTTATTTGATGTAGTGGATGCAAAAGTAATTTTCCTATGTACGAGTTTACTCTTGATAGTATGTATTGCTTGGTTAATGAGAACATCTAAAATTGGTCGGCATGGTGATGAATGGACGAATTAATAAAAAGTAATTCCCATATGGAAAGCACATATGAACATAAAAATTTGGAAATAAGTTAAATTTATTTGCTTCTATGTATTTACTTTTTGGAAAAATGAGAGTAGTATAACCTCACAAATTAAGTTTCATATTTCTAAATCGCTGAAGTGTAATTTCACGGGGGAACCAATTTTTGGGTTGTATAATTTACATCCTTGGGGTGAATCCTTTTATGGTAGGGCTACTCATGGCCCGAATCCGACAGCTAACCTCGTAAGCGTTATAGGAGAAGAAAAATGGAGCTTGCTAGGCAAACCAATATGTCTACAAGTCATTTTTATCATGGCTTGTAGATTTTTTCTTTTCTTTCAGCTAGAAGTAGGAAACACATTTTTTTCGGAGAAGGTGTTTATAATTGAAGTTTTCGTTAAAACGAATGTTAATAGGTAGACCTTTAAAATCTACAGAATTAGGGGAACAAAAGCTCAATAAAACGAAAGCTCTAGCAATATTATCATCTGATGCTTTGTCTTCAGTAGCATATGGACCTGAGCAAATTTTAATCGTCTTAATGACTTTAGGGGCTGCAGCTTTTTGGTATTCGCTCCCAATTGCAGTTTTTGTTATCATCCTTTTAGTAGCTTTAATCCTTTCTTATAGACAAGTCATTTTCGCTTATCCGCATGGTGGTGGCGCTTATGTTGTTTCAAGGGAAAATTTAGGGGTCAATGCAGGTCTTGTTTCAGGTGCTTCACTGTTAGTTGATTATATTTTAACGGTGGCAGTTAGTGTTTCTGCAGGTACAGATGCAATTACATCGGCATTTCCTGGACTACATGCATATAGTGTAGAGATGTCAGTTCTATTTGTACTGATCTTAACCGTTATCAATTTACGTGGAATAACTGAATCTGCATCTGTTTTAGCTTATCCAGTGTATCTTTTTGCGGCATCTTTACTAATCTTAATTGTTGTTGGGGTCTATAGAATTGTTACCGGTCAAGTTTCTCCAGACCTTCATGCTTCAATTGGTACACCAGTTGCAGGAATTAGTTTATTTATTTTGTTAAAAGCTTTTGCTTCTGGGAGTTCTGCATTAACTGGGGTAGAAGCGATTTCTAATGCAATTCCTAATTTTAGAGATCCAGCACCAAACAATGCCTCAAAAACATTGATGGCAATGGGATTACTATTGGCAATTCTTTTTTCAGGAATCGTTTTTCTTGCATATTATTTAGGAATTAGCCCAAGTCCAACAGAAACTGTTGTATCACAAATTGCAAAAGAAAACTTCGGGCGTACTATTTTTTACTTTGTTATTCAGGGAATGACAGCACTTATTTTAGTGCTTGCTGCTAATACGGGGTATTCTGCATTTCCATTACTTGCAGTAAATCTTTCGAAGGATAGATATATTCCTAGAATGTTCCAAGTCCGAGGTGATCGTTTAGGCTATTCAAATGGGATCATTTTTTTAGGTGTATTTGCTGTTATTCTTATCATAATAACACAAGGTTCGACAGAAAAATTAATTCCTTTGTATGCTGTTGGTGTATTTATCCCATTTACACTAGCTCAAACAGGTATGATGGTGAAATGGTGGAAAGAAAGACCAAAGGGTTGGATCGTTAAGTTTTCTATTAATACAGTAGGAGCATTTATATCTTTTGTTGTAGCCATGATTTTCTTTATCACAAAATTTGACCATGTGTGGCCAGTTATTATCTTTTTACCAACTTTAATTTTCGTGTTTCATCGTATTAATCATCACTATAAACTGGTTGGTGAGCAATTACGAGTTGATAAATTGAATAATGTACTTCCTTCTATCGATGGCAATGTTGTGTTAGTCCCTGTTGGAGGAATTAGCAAGGTAGTGGAACATTCGCTAAGTTATGCGAAGTTATTAAATCCAGAACATCTAATCGCAATCTATGTAGGATTCGATAAAGAAGATTTACGTACATTTGAAGAGAAATGGACTCGTAGATTTCCAGATGTAAAGCTGTTAACGTTGTATTCACCATATCGTAGCTTAGTTTCACCACTTACGAAAGTGGTCGATAAAATTGAATACAAAGCAAAACAAGAAAATCGCCAAGTATCAATTGTTATTCCTCAATTTATACCGAAAAAAGGTTGGCATAATATCTTGCATAACCAATCAAGTTTGCTAATTAGAACAACACTTTTATACAGAAAAGATGTAGTCGTTATTACAGTGCCATTCCATTTATCAAAATAAGTAAATTTTTGTAAATTTACAAGGAGTGTTTTTGGAGGAATTGGGTATAGTAACTGTAAGTAAATAAGCGACATTAAAACACGGCTTACCTTGAATGTTATAAATGGAAAAGGTGCTTATCCATGTTGGGGAGGCAGAAACCAATGAGATTTTTCGTGTTTTATCTAGGGTTAGTACTGTTCATAGTGGGGCTTGCATATCCACTAGGCATAGGGGAAGCGAATATTTTTAAGTATATTTTATACATTGGCATTATTACATTTGGTATTGGTATTTTATTACTACCTGGTAAGACAAATTAAAAATAAGTATAAGTGTTGCATTTAAGAAAAAGTTGTTGGATGGTGAGTATATGTTCGCACGATTCGAAGAGATAGAAGGCTTTATTGTAAAGGGGTTCGCTGTAAAAAGTGGTGGTCGAGCAGACATTCCAGCTCAATGGGATATTCTTGAACAAGAACTAGAAAAGCTAAATCTTCGACCTAAAATTACGTATGGTGTTTGTGTATCCATGGGTGATGAAGGCTTGCATTATGTAGCCGGTTTAGCTTCTAATACAGTCAAAGGTATTCATGCCCCAGATCAAGTATTAGTCTCAGCAGGCCGTTATCTTGTAGGAGTCGTAGAGCATGGAATTGAAGACATTCCAGCAAGTTTTGAAGCATTATTAAATGTTAAAGGAATTAACTTTAGGCATGCACCATGCTTTGAAAAATATCACTTTTATGATGAAGCAGAAATTCACGGGATTGAACTTTGGGTACCAATTGCTTAAGTTAATATTTGTAAAAGCTACAGATCATACATCTGTAGCTTTTATTTTTTAATAAATTTCTTTTAAAGGATAAACATGGTAGTCTATATTTAAAGGATATTTTTGGAGATTCTAGGGGGTGCAAAGTTGAACAATAAGAGTAAGATGATCGTTAATCCATTTGAAAAGGTGATGAACTTTAGAGATATGGGTGGCTATCAAACAGAGGATGGAAGACGTGTTAAGAAGGGTATTTTATATCGTTCGGGTGATTTGTCCAAAATGACAGAAAATGATAAAGCTGTATTTGAGAAGCTTGGTATTCGGACCATTTTCGATTATCGAGATCATGGAGAAGCCAAAGCAAAACCAGATCCTGAATTCTCTAATGTGGTGAATATTCGCATTCCAGCTAAAGGGAATGTGGGATTTGAAATGCCAACAGTGACTTTAAAAGATATAAATAATCGAGAATTGCTAAAAAATATTAACGCAGATATTTTCAATAAAATGTACAGCCAAATGGCTTTCAATAATCCATCTTATAAAAAGTTAATGGAGATTATTCAAGAACCAGATCAATTAGGGTTACTTCATCATTGTGCTGCTGGAAAGGATCGTACAGGTGTCGGAGGAGCATTAATATTACTGACATTAGGAATTTCGCGTGCTACCATACTAGTGGATTATTTATTGACCAATGATTATATGAAGCCGATGAGAGATGCAATGATTCCAATTTTGTCTCAACATTTAAACGAACAAGAAATGCAACAGTTCGGGGATATTATGAGTGCTAAGGAAAGCTATCTACAAGCAGTCTTTAACGCAATCGATCAAAATTACGGGGATACTGATCGTTTTTTAGAAGCTGAATTTGGGTTAGATTTCTCAAAACGCCAACGATTACAGCGATATTATTTAGAATAATAGAATAGGATGCCTCATTTGCTTAGAATGTTTAATGAGACATCCTTTTTATAATTCGAGAGATGTGTTTATCACTCACACCAGAAGAAAGTTTCTCTTTATTATTTTCCACTTTTTATTGCTTTTTACTTATAAATTGTATATCGTTTTTTGTATCTATAGGTGAATTATTATTCGACTTTGTTATCTCTATGTGGTAAATGGCAATAAAAAAATAAGCAATAAAGGGGACATTAAATGGAAAATAAAAAAAGTAAACAAAAGTGGATTGTAGCTGGACTGTTGCTGACAATTCTCATGTCATCTATGGACAATACAATCGTAGCTACAGCAATGGGGACTATTGTAGGTGACTTAGGTGGATTAGATAAGTTTATTTGGGTAACATCTGCTTATATGGTAGCAGAGATGGCTGGAATGCCTATTTTCGGGAAACTCTCAGATATGTTTGGAAGAAAACGCTTCTTTATCATGGGGATTACTTTATTTATGGTGGGATCCATTTTATGTGGTACAGCTCAAAGCATTGAACAGTTAAGTATATATCGCGCCATTCAAGGAATTGGTGGGGGTGCTTTGATTCCGATTACATTTACCATTATGTTTGATATTTTCCCTCCGGAAAAAAGAGGGAAGATGGGAGGACTTTTTGGAGCGGTTTTCGGGTTATCTAGTGTATTTGGGCCCTTACTTGGAGCATATATAACAGATTATATTAGTTGGCATTGGATTTTTTATATCAATCTTCCACTTGGAATCTTATCTCTCGTTCTTATTTCCTTAAACTATACTGAATCACTTCAACATCAGAAACAGAAAATTGACTGGCTTGGTGCTATTACACTTGTAGGAGCAGTTGTATGTCTGATGTTCGCTCTTGAACTAGGAGGCAATACATATGCTTGGGATTCAGTAAATATTATTAGTCTATTTTCGGGTTTTTTTGTCTTATTTATTGTATTTATATTTGCTGAAAGAAGGGCAGCAGAACCTGTCATTTCGTTTTCAATGTTTAAAGATCGAATATTTGCTGCAAGTACGATTTTAGGTCTTCTATACGGAGTAGCTTTTATAGTTGGTTCTGTGTATATACCGATTTTTATACAGGGAGTAACAGGGGGAACTGCAACTAACTCAGGATTAATCTTACTTCCTATGATGTTAGGGGTTGTAGTGTCTGCACAAACAGGAGCTATCAGTGCAGCGAAATTTGGTTATCGAAATGTGATGATAGTTTTCGCTCTTATTTTTGTTACAGGGATATACTTATTAAGTACTGTAACTGCTGACACAACGAGAGCGACAATTACTTGGTATATGATTATCGTTGGTCTAGGTACAGGGGCTTCTTTTTCTGTATTGAATATGGCAGCCATTCACAATATAGGACCGGAACGACGTGGATCTGCGAATTCAACCGTGTCATTTGTCCGTCAATTAGGAATGACAGTCGGAATTACTGTTTACGGTATTATTCAGCGAAATGTTTTTTCTGACAAACTGAAAGAGGCATTCCATGGGGCTGATAATATGTTTAGTGGAGCAAATAGTGATCCACGAGCTTTGCTTTCTGAGCAAGCTCGAGCAAGTATGCCTGAACAGGTGCTTACTAAGATTATTCATGCACTTGCCAATTCCATCGGATACACGTTTTCATGGGCGATGATTCCAGCTATCTTGGTAGTCATCTTTGTTTTCTTATTGACTAACGATCGTTTGGTAGGAAGTCAAGGAGCCAATGGTAAAAAAGAAATCACAGGTTCTGTAGAGTTAGAACCAAATAGCAAAATAAAAGGATAGTAAAGAAATCCATTATCCCTTTGAATAGTCTATTTATAAGAGGCGTGATTCATAAGTTTCTATTTAACTTGGAGTTACGTTTCTTTTTTTGAATCGAATAGATTATGAAGTCAGAATGCTTAATGAATAGTGTGGAAAGTGAGGAATCTATAAAATTGAATGTAGTAGCAATGGTAAAGATGACGTTAGCGATGGCTATCTTCGGATCAATTGGTTTTTTTACAGTAAATACAGGAATTCCTGCAGAAGAGCTTGTGTTTGTTCGTTGTATTTGTGCAACACTTATTTTAGGTGGTATGTGGCTTTTTTCAGGTAACTATAAGAAAGAACAATGGTCACGAATTGAAGTAGTACGGACAATTATTTGTGGTGTATTTTTAGTTCTGAACTGGGTATTTTTGTTTAAAGCATTTGATGAAATGTCGATCTCGGTTGCTATTTCAATTTATAATTTAGCGCCCATTTTTGTCATGATTTTAGGTAGTTTTATTTTAAAAGAGAAAATGACAGTAACTGCAGTTATATCAGTAATCGTATGCTTTTTAGGTAGTGTTTTAATTATTGGATTAGAGCAATTTTCTTCTCTCTCGGCACTATTTAACTCTGGTTTTGTATGGGCTATGCTTTCGGCTATTTGCTATGCACTTACAATGTTTGTGGGAAAGGGAATTACACATTTAAGTGCCTATGCATTAACTTTTGTACAGACAATTGTTGGAATTGTTATGTTATTTCCACTTATGAATTTTGGTGTTTTTCATGGTTTAACAGGTTGGAATTGGTTTTATATAATAGGAACTGGAATCATACATACAGGATTTGTCTATTATCTGTTCTTTGATAGTCTACGTCATTTACCAACGATTGTTGTTTCAGCATTGGTGTTTGTTGATCCGGTTGTTGCCATTTTGCTTGATATATTAATTTTAGATTTCAGACCAACGATCATACAAGCACTCGGTATTGTACTAATATTCGGCGGTATCATTTATACGTTAGTGAAACCTAGTAAACAAATTACAGAATAAAAAAGGGCACTCAAAAATGCTTGAGTGCTCTTTATTTATTCTATTGAAGGAAGTTTCAACTTATGCGAATGTTTTAACCATTAATACATGCTCAATACCAGCGTCAAGGAAAATATCTGACTGCACTTCGTAGCCTAGTTTCTCGTAAAAGCCTTGTGCTTGTAATTGACCATCTAATTTTACTTTAGATGCGCCAAGTTCTTTCGCTTTGTTTTCCAATGCTTGGATAATGATTCGACCAATTCCATGTGAACGATATTCTTCTAGGACGGCTACACGTTGTAGTTTACCAACTCCATCCACTAATCGAACACGACCAGTACCGACTGCTTTGTCTTCATCAGTTGTCACAAGGAAGTGATAACATTCCCCGCCAAGATGATCATATGAATCAATTTCTTCTTCTTTAGGAACCTGTTGTTCCTCTACAAAAACTTTCATACGGATATCGAATTCTCTTTGTAAATCTTCTTTTGTTGTAATTTCAAATACTTTCACAAATATCTTCCTCTCTCATTTAGTTTATATACATGTGGCTGATACTAGACTTATAGAAAATTTAGATGACTTTTTTGCATATTATATATGAAAAAAATAAGAAAGTAGAGTTATAAATAGAAAATAGTACTTATTTAGTTTAGGGTTTAAGGGGATTTTCATGAAATTAATTTCAATCCAACAGCGGAGACTAAGATCATGGTGATAAATAATATCCGTTTCCAATTTTTTGATTCACCAAAGAAGATCATGCCGATTAAAGCTCCGCCTGAAGCACCTAGACCCGTCCAAACAGCATATGCTGTACTCATTGGAACTGAATTCATCGCATATGACAATAATGCTAAACTTAAAGCAAAGCTAACAATTAACCACACGATCATCGAGAATTTCTTTTCATTTTGCCAGCGATTCATCATCGTAACTCCAAATACCTCACATAATCCAGCCGTAATAATTGCAAGCCATGCCATTATGCATCACCCTCCTTTGCATCATGCGAGGTGACGGTTTTTAACCCAATAACCCCCGCTAATAATATTGCTAATAGTAAAACTTTCGCGATACTTAGTGATTCATCGAAAAAGAGTACGCCGGCCATAACTGTGCCTGCAGTGCCTAAACCCGTAAAAACGGTATACACAGTTCCTACTGGTAGAAAGCGTCCTGCGAGTAATAAGAGATAGAAGGTAAAGACAACCGCAAAAGCAGTGCCTCCCCAAGCCCAAATGCTGTGTGAGTGCTTTAATCCAATAACCCATATGACTTCAAATAAAACAGCAAGTAACACAATAGACCAATGCTTATTCATGAACATCATCCTTTCTACATAGAAAAAGCCCGAAAGACCACTGATTAAATCAGTCATCTCCCAGGCTTTTATCCTTCCGTGGCATAGCAACAATGCTATGTGATTTCTCTCGGACCAGACCAACTAATTGCGGAACCCTAGAAATCATTGTCACTATTTAATTGTCTTTATCATAACAAATGAACTAATGCGTTTCAATCACTTTATTGTATCCTTTGTTACCAAATGGTTGAAGCTGTTCAATCCACTTTTGCTCAAGTTTTTCCAATTCTTTTTTCTCGTCAAAGTAGCCTTCTTTAGGTTTCTTTAACATTTCAACCGTATCAATGCTGAAAGTATCTGCACCAAATTGATTCCATTCTTTTTGTAATAATTTATTTGTAAAAGTATTCGTTTTTAACATGAATTTTAGGCCGTTTAACCGTTTTAAATTATTAAAACTACCAATATAGATTTTACCATTTTCATTATTAGTAATTTTAAATACGCCTGATTGAATAGGGAGCTCTTTATATTGTGCTTTTAATTCTTTTTTATAATCCATAGTATAAAACCTACCTTTTTCATTTTTTAATCCAATAGGCACTACCATCTTCTTTACGATCCATAAATCCGTATTCAATTAAGTAGCGTCGAATGAGAACGTAGTCTTCATGATATGTTTTTAAAACTGTGTTCAATTCTTGTTCTGTATAAATTTTGTCTTCTGAAAAGTGCTGAGCAATTTCACGTAATATCACAATTTTATGTTTTTCCTTTTTTGGAAATCTTACAATTTTCGCATGTGTACCATTTGGAAAATATTTTGCAATAAGTTCTTGTTGTTCATCATTGGTAATATTGTATCGATCATCAATCATTGTTGCGGTTGAGTGGATAGGCACAAAATCAGGAGTTTCAGTATCTTTTTCTTTTAATAATTCCATAAGAGCTAAAAAGGTCTTTGCTTGGCGTTCTTTTTCTTTCAGTGCAAAGCGATGTTGTCGAATTGTAGAGGTACTACCAATTTCAAGTTCCTTTTGAATTTCACTATCTGATTTACCAATATAGAAAAGATGTAACAAGTTACTTTGATGTTCAGTTAAACCTGTCATCTTTTTATTTAAACGAATTAGATAATTAAATACGGATTCATGTTTTTCTTTGATATGTGCTTGCATCATTTTCTTTGCTTCAAATAATTGATCGTTATGTGGATAGATGATACCTTTTTCGATTTTTTCGTTGCAAAGTAAGCAAGTATAGCAATAATCATCTTCAATATATCCATTTTTTAATTCTTGAATAGATGCATGTTCAAATAGATCTGTATCTTTCATTTTCATCACCTTTATAAACTTTTTTATATTACGTTTATTAATTTATAAACATAATATAATTTTGTTTATAAAATGTCAATTAGTTAATTTGATGTTATAGTTTTCAAACCAAATATGAGTCTGAATTAGATATGCGAGTAATTGAGGACCTGTCATTAGTTGGCCAAACCAAGGGGCTGTGAAGGAGGAGCCTCCTGATTCGATAAGTGAATCGAGTTGTTTTTTATTAAAGAACTCAAGTAATATTGAGTTTTTGCTCTGTAAGATTGAGGATAACCATTTTCCAACCCCTTCTGTATAGGCAGGATTATGTGTTTTGGGATATGGATTCTTTTTACGGTATAGAACTTCTTGAGGTAACAAATCTTCCATTGCCTTTCGTAAGACACCTTTCTCCATATTTCCTGTATTTTTTATTTCCCAGGGAATGTTCCACACATATTCGACAAGTCGATGATCAGCAAACGGTACTCGTACTTCAAGGCCTGCACGCATTGTAGTACGATCTTTTCGGTCGAGTAATGTCGGCATAAACCATGTCATATTTAAGTAAAATAGTTCTCTCCTTTTTGCATCAATGAGGGATTCATTTTCTAATATAGGGGTTTCTTTAACTGCAACCTCATAAGCATGCTGAACATATTCCTCTATGTTTAGTCTTTGCCGCCATTCTGGACGGAGTAAGTCAATACGTTCATTAGTAGATCGCATCCAAGGGAATCCCTCTGTTTCCTTAGCATAAAACCATGGATAGCCACCGAAAATTTCATCTGCACATTCGCCTGATAAACTTACTTTAAACTGATTTTTAATTTGTTTACTAAACCATAATAACGATGAGTCGATATCCGCCATTCCTGGCATATCTTTTGCATAAACAGATTCGGTCAGTTCTTTTATAAGCGTTTCTTGTAGGATCACTTCTGAGTGGTGAACGGTATGGAAGGTTTGTGACATTTTATCAATCCAGAACGTATCGTCTGAACGTTGAAAATCATTTGCTTTGAAAAATTGTGCGTTATCCTCATAATTGATGGAGTACGTATGGAGAGGGAATTGGGGAGTATTTGCAAATTTGTTTGCCGCAATGGCTGTAATAATACTAGAATCAAGTCCACCTGATAATAAAGTACAAACGGGTACATCTGAAACGAGCTGCCGTTCCACAGCATCCACGACTAAGTCTCGAACTTTTGTAACTGTATCATTAAAAGAATCTTCATGCTCTTTACTTTTTACATGCCAATAACGATTTATTTTCAGACCGTTTAAGTCATATTTTAAGAGGTGTCCAGGTCGTAGTTCTTGAATATGTTTGTATATAGTTTTGCCGGGAGTGTGTGAAGGGCCTAATCCAAATAGTTCAGCTAATCCTTCATAACTAACGGTAGCTGGAACATCAGGATGAGTAAGTAAAGCTTTGATCTCAGAAGCAAAGAGTAACTGGTTTTGTACTACACTATAATACAATGGTTTTACACCAAGTCGATCACGAACAAGTATTAAGCTTTTCTCTGTAGCATCCCAAATACCAAAGGCAAAAATACCATTGATTTTTTCCACACACTGTTCACGCCATTCTATATAAGAAACTAGTAGAACTTCAGTATCAGAAGTTGTATGGAAGTGATAACCTTTCTGTTTTAGCTCCTTTCGTAATTCATCAGTGTTATACAATTCACCATTGTAAGTAATTGTATATAGACGTTGCTCTTTTTCATAGGTCATCGGTTGTTTTCCGCCTTCAAGATCAATGATGGCTAGACGCTGATGACCAAAGCCAATGGGACCGTCACACCAAATACCCTCTGCATCTGGACCACGTTTTTGGAGTGTTTTCGTCATCGTATGTAATGAGGACAATTGGGATGATAAATCTTTTGAAAAATCACACCAGCCAGTAATTCCACACATATTTTCACATCCTTCTTAATTTGTCACTTTGCATTATATGTAAAAGTAATGAGAAAATAGCATAAAAATTAAATGAAGTTATAAAAAAATTCTGATGGAGAAAAGTAAGAGCTTTCAATATTTTCACTTTACGTTTGCATGATTCTCTTTTGGCACAGAAGAAAAAATCAGTTAAGATAGAATAGTTGTATATAAAGATTGAAAGGAAGTAGATTATGAGTAATAATCGTAATCAACAAATTGAGGAGATTAGCACGGCAAAATTAATGTGGCAATTAACACGTCCGCATACATTAACTGCAACATTTTCTCCAGTTATTTTAGGGACAGTCCTAGCAATGTTTGATGTACAAATTGACTGGTTACTATTTATAGCAATGCTTGTATGCTGTTTATGTCTTCAAATTGCAACGAACTTATTTAACGAATACTATGATTTTAAACGTGGTTTAGATACAGCCGAATCGGTAGGGATAGGTGGAGCGCTAGTACGACATGGAACAAAACCTCAAACTGTATTAAATTTTGCATTATTATTATATGCAATCGCTGTTGTATTAGGCGTTTATATCTGCATGAGTAGTAGTTGGTGGCTTGTAGCAATTGGTGTTGTTGGAATGGCGATTGGTTATTTATATACTGGAGGTCCATTCCCTATTGCCTATACCCCTTTTGGGGAATTGTTTGCAGGGCTTAGTATGGGATTTGCATTTGTCTTGATTTCTTATTTTATTCAAGCTGGAAGTATCAGTACGACTAGTATTCTTGTATCAATACCTGTAGGAATATTAGTTGGAGGCATTAATATGTCTAATAATATCCGTGACATTAAAGAAGATACAATCGGTGGCCGAAAGACATTAGCTATTCTCCTTGGTCGGGAAAAAGCGATTAATATGTTAGGATTATGGTTCGTAATAGCATATGTATGGATGATTGTCTTGGTTGTGATGGGTATTGTTAGCCCTTGGCTTTTAGTAGTACTGATCAGTATCCCAAAACCAATAACAGCTATTAAAAGTTTTAAACAAGGAGAAAAAGAACCAGCAAAATTGGGACTTGCTATGAAATCTACTGCAATGACCAATACTTTCTATGGTTTACTTTCATCAGTAGGCTTATTATTAAGTTATTTTTTCTCTTAATAAACATTAATCTTCCCTAGGTTTCATAAAAACAGGGAAAAAACGTAAGAAAAGAATACTTGTGTTTACTCGAATTCGCCGAGAAATCGGCGGATTTTTTTTCATAACGATAGCGTAGGTATTTATGATATGATAGTATACAATTTGTCTCAAAATTTGAAAATGGAAGAAAGGCGATTTTATGGAAGAAGTGATGAAAGAAAAACAGTCAAAGGAAAAGTTAAGCTTATTCCATTTAACATGGCCAATTTTCTTAGAAGTATTTTTATTTACGTTGATGGGTGTAGCAGATACTTTTATGCTTAGTTCCTTAGCAGATGATGCAGTAGCAGGTGTAGGTGCGGCTAATCAATTTATTCATATAACGATTTTAATTTTGGAAGTAATCGGGAACGGAGCGTCTATTGTTGTAGCACAATATTTAGGCTCAAGACGGTACGAAGAAGTTCCTAAGATTGCAGCAGTAGCTATTACTATGAATCTTACAATTGGTGTTGTATTAAGTCTATTCTTTGTGTTTTTCTCCAAGCAAATGATGACAGCAATGAATTTGCATGGAGATGTATTGAATTATGCAAATCATTACTTAGCGATTATTGGTGGAGGTATATTTCTTCAAGCATTGATTAATGCAACAGCTGCAATTGTACGTGTTCATGGCTGGACTAGACAAACGATGTATGTATCAGTAGCTATGAATGTGTTACATATTGTCGGAAACTACATTTTGATATTTGGAAAATTTGGATTTCCGCAGTTAGGTGTGCAAGGTGCTGCGATTTCTTCTGTGATTAGTCGTGCCATTGCACTTGCGGTGTTCTTTTGGTTATTGTATCAGGCATTAGAATTTAAAATGAATTTTAACTATTATTTAGCATTGCCAAAAGAATATATAAAAAAAATCTTAGGTATTGGAATACCATCAGCTTTTGAACAAGTATTGTATCAAGGGTGTCAAATAATCTTTTTGTATTATGTTACTTTCTTAGGTTCAGAAGCTTTAGCTGCACGTCAATACGCTTATAATATTTCAATGTTTACGTATTTATTTGCAATGGCGATTGGATCAGGAACTGCGATTATTGTGGGTCGGTATGTCGGAGCAAATCGCAAAGATGATGCTTACCATCAACTATGGGTTAGTGTGAAATGGGCTATTTCCTTTACACTAATAATGGTAGGAATTGCGATGATTTTCCGTTATCCACTTATGGGCATATTCACAAATAACACTGCAGTTATTAAAATAGGTACATCTGTTTTGCTATTAAGTATTTTGCTGGAGACAGGAAGAACATTTAATATTACAATTATTAATTCTTTAAGGGCTGCTGGTGATGCTAGGTATCCGGTTATTATTGGTTTTTTCTCAATGGTATGTATGAGTTTAACACTTGGATACTTATTAGTTTTCCAACTCCATTTAGGTCTCGTCGGAGTGTGGCTTGCAATTGCTGCTGACGAATGGTGCCGTGCTATCTTAGTATTTTTCAGATGGAAAAGTCGTAGATGGGAACGCTATGCACTTGTTTCTCCAAATAAAAACTAGCAGTAAATAGTAGTTATGCTGATAACAAACTTGGAAAAGAGTTAGGGATAATGACTAAGGATGTCCCATAAGAGTAAAACTTAGTTTATCCTATCTCTTTTTATTTGGTAGTTCAGTGTATACTAATGAGAGAAGAATGTTAATCGAGGTGTTTTCGTGGGATTGTCTAAAAAGGCGGCAAGTGCCAATTATATGAGAGAGCAACAAACAATTTTTGCATGCCCCGTTTGTCATGAGAACATGGCAGTCACAGATCAATGTGTCGTAACTTGCAAAAATCGACATACATTTGATGTAGCTAAACAAGGGTATGTAAATTTTATGACCCATCCTGCAACATCAATGTACGGAAAAGAGTTATTTGAAGCAAGAAAACAAATAATTGAAAGTGGACTCTATTCACCACTGCATAAAGCTATAGTAGATGTGCTAAAATCGTTTGGGCAAGATCTTACTATATTGGATACAGGTTGCGGAGAAGGTTCACACTTGGCAATGATAAAAAATCGATTTGAATATTTAACAGATAAGAAAATAATTGGAGCAGGTATCGATATCGCAAAAGAAGGTATTATTGCTGCTAGTCGAAATTATGGAGAAATTATTTGGTGTGTTGGCGATTTAGCGAATAGTCCATACCAAGCATCAAGTTTTGACGTAATTTTAAATATTTTATCTCCTGCAAATTATACGGAATTTCGACGACTCTTAAAACCAGAAGGAGTAGTAGTGAAGATTGTACCGCAAAGCGGATATCTTCAACAGTTGCGAGAACTGTTTTTTGCAAATTCCAACAAAGAATCCTATTCTAATGATCGTACGGTAGAACGTTTTAAAGAAAACTTTAGCGAGGTATCAATAGAACGTATTACACAAACTATTCAAATTCGCCCTGAACTTGTGCCAATGCTAATGCATATGACTCCAATGGGATGGCATCAAACGGCAGACGTTGATTATGTCAAAGTAACAGAAGTAACCATTGATTTGGATATTTTAATAGGAAAAGTAACTTTATAAAAGTGCTTTTAAATAATCCAAAAAATCCACAAAAGTTTAATCTTTTGTGGACTTTCTTTTTATGAGCAAATTTATACATATGAAAATAATCAAAAATGTAATAGCACCCGTCGTATCTAACAAAACATCCTGAAAAGAAGCTGTACGACCAGATGTGAAATATTGATGTATTTCATCAGCTGATGCGAAAATGAATGTTATAACTGCAGAAATAATCACTCGATGCTTTAGACGTGGTAAAGCAAAATAAACGGCTAATCCAACAGCTCCAAATGTACAAAAATGAGCCAACTTTCTAAATAAAAATTCCAAGAAATAATAATAACCTCTGGATTCCACAGAAATTTCCATACCGTAATAATGAAAATGCAGTAATGATAATAGTGGCTTTAGGGGTTCGTTTGGAAGATAATTCTGTAATGTTGGTATGATTGTTTGCTGCTCATAAATTTGACTAGATGAGATAAAAATAGCCAACATTAAAATGAGAATTGGAATATATTTTTTCATATTAAAAACGTACCACACTTATATGTATTTTTCATAGGTCTTCATATAGTTTTAATGCTTTTTTAAGGAGAACTTTAGATAATCTAGAAAAAATGATATGCTAAAACAGCACTTAATAGAATAAAGGACGTGTTAAAATGCCAGGACGTAATGATCCATGTCCATGTGGTAGTGGTAAAAAGTACAAAAAATGTTGTGCTTTAAAAGAAGCTGTAACAGTTGAAGAAGTTTATTCGGAAGAACTAGAAAGAGTTTTGCAGACTTTCTATGATGTCTATCCTTTACGAAAAGATTATAAAGATTTTAGTGAATTTGCAGATAGATGGCACAAAGCTATTGGACAATATTTAGTGGAAGATATGATTGAAGCAATCGTATTGGATTCCTTCTTTTTCCATGAGAGAACAGATATTTGGAAAGGGTATTTACAAAAAAACAAAAAGGAAATAGTGCGCCCTTCTACATTAGCTGTACTTGAAACATGGGATCATCCAACAATGATGGTAGCTAAGGTAATCGATGTTGAAGAGAAATATATGAAAGTCCAAAATATCTTAACAAATGAGATGCTCCATTTACGTCGTGAAGGTGAAAAGCCAATTCCTGTAGATGTCCATGTATTTTGCTTCATATTACCTGATGGGTCAAATAAGGAAAATCATTACCTTGCTGTATCAAGTATGATTTTCTTCCCGAAAGATCATCAAGAGGTATTCGGACAGGTAACAGCTGACTTTAAAGGACAAGATCAGCTTGATGAAGAAGCATTTTGGAAAAAACATTCTTTAAGCTTCTGGGAAAAACTTGGTGAACATGGTTTTGAAGGAGGAGAATTTACCGATTTCGAAGCAGATGTATTTTTACAAGTTCTTCATTTTTTAGAAACCCGCGGTCGTGAATATAAAACTGTATTAGATGTTGTCGAAGATTATGTTGTAGAACGTCAACCTAAAGCAAGGAAAGCTGTGGCAATTGCAGCTGGCGCCATTCGATTTGGTGGAGAAGCAGGTCTTTTTGAACCAGTTGAAATAACAGTTAAAGAATTAGCGGAAGAATTTGGCGTTTCGACTTCCTCATTAAACAAATACTATAATGAATTAAAAGAATATTACGCAGAAAAAGCATAAATCTAATAACCTGTTTTAAAATGAATTATATATTTTAAAACAGGTTATTTTTTCTGCTTTAAAACACCATAGTTCTCAATTTTTAAAAAAATTACTAAAATAGCCACTTGTTTTCTGGTCTCTTAAAATATATCATAAAGAATGAACGTTCATTCATTTTTTGTTGATTCATTACTGATAAGAGGGGATTATCAGATAAAGGGGGAGAAGAAAATGGATTTTTCGTATTCAAACAAAGTGGTTGCACTTCAGGAAAAGTTAATAGCATTTATGGAGGAGTATGTTTATCCGAATGAAGCAATATATGCTTCTCAATTGCAACAACAAGAAAATGGCTTTGCGTCTATTCCACCAATTATGGAAGAACTAAAGAAAAAGGCTCAAGAGCAGGGGTTATGGAATTTATTTTTACCAGATAGTGAGTATGGTGCAGGGCTAACAAATTTAGAATATGCACCTCTTTGTGAAATTATGGGACGGTCATTAATTGCTCCGGAAATATTCAACTGTAATGCACCTGATACAGGGAATATGGAAGTATTAGTTCGCTATGGAACAGAACAACAAAAGAAAAAATGGTTAGAGCCACTTCTAAGGGGAGAAATTCGTTCCTGCTTTGCCATGACTGAACCAGCAGTTGCTTCAAGTGATGCGACCAATATTGAAGCGAGTATTGAGCGAGATGGTGATGAATATATTATAAACGGGCGTAAATGGTGGACAACCGGTGGCGGTGATCCACGTTGTAAAGTAGCTATTTTCATGGGAAAGCATAAGGGGACAACCGCACCTATTCATGAACAACAATCGATGATACTAGTTCCCATGGATACGCCAGGGGTTAAAGTGGAACGCATGTTATCTGTATTTGGTTATGACCATGCACCAGAAGGACATGCAGAAGTAACATTTACAAACGTACGCGTACCAGTTGAAAATATTTTGTGGGGTGAAGGGAAAGGGTTTGCTATTGCACAAGGGCGTCTTGGTCCAGGTAGAATTCATCACTGCATGCGATTAATAGGTGCTGCAGAGCGTGCATTGCAGGAGATGTGTATTCGTGTACAAGAACGCACAGCCTTCCATCGTACTTTAAGTGAGCAAGGGGTTATTCGGGAACGTATTGCGGAATCACGTATTGACATTGAACAAGCACGTCTATTAACACTAAAAGCAGCTTATATGATGGACACTGTTGGCAATAAAGGGGCAAAAGCCGAGATCGCTATGATAAAAGTCACTGCGCCAAATATGGCATTACGTGTAATTGATCGAGCCATTCAAGCTTTTGGAGCTGCAGGTGTCAGTTCAGATTTTACATTAGCTGCACAATGGGCGAACTCACGTACACTACGGTTAGCTGATGGGCCTGATGAAGTTCATCGTAATCAAATTGCAAAAATGGAGCTCAAGAAGCATCAACCGAAAGTAAAGGAGCGAGTATAATGGCAGTTTTAGACTTGTTTAGCTTACATGGGAAAACGGCAATTGTTACTGGTGGTGGACGTGGTTTAGGTGTTCAAATTGCAAAAGGTTTTGCAGAAGCAGGTGCAAATGTTGTGTTATGCTCTCGTAAAGTAGAAACTTGTGAGGAAGTGGCACAAGAGCTTACGAAATTAGGCATACAAGCAATAGGAGTAGCTTGTGATGTAACGAAGCAAGAAGATGTTAATCGATTAGTCAATACAGTAATCGAAAAATTTGGCCGTATTGATATTTTAGTCAATAACAGTGGAGCAACTTGGGGAACACCAGCTATTGAAATGCCTCTTGAAGCTTGGCAAAAAGTAATTGATGTAAATTTAACAGGGACGTTTTTGATGAGTCAAGCAGTTGGACGTCAAATGATTAAACAACAATCAGGCAAAATTATTAATATCGCATCTGTTGCAGGGCTAGGTGGTACTCATCCTCAATTTTTGGACACAGTTGGATATAACGCAAGTAAAGGTGCTGTGATTACATTAACGCAAGATTTAGCAGCAAAATGGGGTCAATATAATATTCATGTGAATGCAATTGCTCCAGGGTTTTTCCCGACAAAAATGTCAGAGGTAGTTATTGAGAGGGGTCGCGAGTATATTATGCAAGCAACTCCATTAGCACGACTGGGTTCAGAAGAAGATTTAAAAGGTGTTGCGTTATTCTTGGCATCAAAAGCTTCAGATTATGTGACAGGAGATGTCATACGCGTTGATGGTGGTATGACGGCTGTTATTTAAGAGGGGGATTACTTTGTCTGATACAATTACAGTTCGTGAGGGAGAAGAATTAGATATTATCAAACTTTTTCAATTTTTGGAGCAAACTATAGACGATTTACCATCAGGAACGCTTAATATTCGTCAATTTGGAGCAGGTCATTCAAATTTAACATATGCACTGACAATTGGATCTTGGGAAGCGGTTCTTAGAAGGCCCCCTTTAGGTCCTGTTGCAGCAAAAGCTCATGATATGGAAAGAGAGTTTCAGGTATTAAAATCTATTCATCAAGTGTTTCCTGCATGTCCTAAGCCACTTGTTTTTTCTGCAGATGAATCGATTGTTGGTAGTCCTTTCTTCGTAATGGAAAGAAGGCATGGTATTGTTTTGGATACAGCTTTTCCTGAAGGTACAATCGACCGTGTGAAAAAGGCACAACAATTATCAGAAATTATGGTAGATCAACTTGTGGAACTGCATGCAATCGATTATAGAAAAACTGCATTAATCGATATTGTGAAACCAGAAGGCTTTATGGAGCGCCAAGTAAATGGCTGGATAGGTCGTTATGAAAAAGCAAAAACAGAGGATATAAAAGAAGTAACTGAACTTACAAAATGGCTAATAGAACAGTTACCTAAATCCACTGAATCTACCATTATTCATTATGACTATAAGCTGAATAATGCGATGTTCTCTGAAGATTATCAAAAGATGGTAGGGCTTTTTGATTGGGAAATGACGACAGTTGGGGATCCTCTAGCAGATTTGGGGGCTGCCTTGAGTTATTGGATGCATCCAGATGATCCCAAAATGATGCTGTATGGACTAGGAGAGCCACCAATAACTGTACAGGAAGGATTTTATACTAGACAACAGTTTATTGATCGCTATGCAGAGAAAAGCGGTCGAGATGTATCAGATATTCAATATTATTTAACATTTGCATATTTTAAACTTGCTGTTATTTGTCAACAAATTTATTATCGCTATCATCAAGGACAAACAAAGGATAAACGATTTACGCATATGGGGGAATTTGCCAAAGTATTAATATTACAAGCATTAAAATGTACGAAAAAGTAAAAAATTGCAATCCTTTATCAAATCATATAGTTTAAGTATAAGAACTGTATGTGATAGGGGTGTTTTTATGAACGAATTTAAACCATTTACCGACCAGGAATTTGATCGAATTTTTGCTGAAAAATCGAAAGAAGTAAATGATCAACTTGAAAAAGAAATTCTAATCGCAATGATTGGTGATGTGAATGCAGGAAAATCATCAACCATCAACCGATTGATGGATAATGAAGTAGCACTTGTTGGGGCAAAACCAGGAGAAACACAACAGATTAAAAAATATAGTTATCAGGATAAGATCATATTTGTGGATACCCCTGGCCTTGATGATATAAAAGCCGAGAATTCTGCAGTAACAAAGAATTTTTATCAGCAAGCTGATATAATTTTATTCTTTTTAAATGCAGCTGGTACGGTCTTATCAGATTCAGAGTTAGCTTCTTTAAAGAAAATTAGTGAAGTAAACAAAGACATCATTATTGTACTTAACAAAATTGATGCAGCTGATGATATACCGAGTCTTGTGAAATATATACAAGACCATACTAATTATGCTTATCCAGTAACACCTATTTCATCACGTACAGGTGAAAATATGGAGATGCTACAAAATAAGATTTTGGAGCTGTTAGAAAGCAAAAAAAAGGAAGTACTGATGGCCAAGCATATGGCGGATAAATCAGCGATCGCAAAGAAATGGATTCTTGCAGCGGGCGCTTCTGCAGCGGCTATCGGAGCAGTGCCTATTCCAGGGGCAGATTTTATTCCGCTAACAACTTTACAAGTAGGGTTAATGGTTAAATTATCAACACTTTATGATAAGCCTGTATCAAAAGACAGAGCAAAAGAAATGGTTATTGCTACAGTTGTGGGAAATGTCGGGAAAACGATTTTTCGGCAAATAGTCAAGTTTGTACCAGCAGCTGGCACAGTTGCTGGTGCTAGTGTGGCAGGAGCAATGACAGTTTCGCTTGGCTATGCTGTAAAATATGCTTATGAGCACGATATTGAACTGGATGCAAAGGCACTAAAACCTCTATATGATCTGTTTTTAAAGGAACAGAAAAAGAAATAAGCTAATACAATGGAACTATCAAAGAAAAACGTATGCAGAAATGTATACGTTTTTTATTTTAAAAAATGATTATTTTGTTATTGATATTGAAAATGAAAATGATTGTATCAGATTCTTTGCATAAAACGTAGAAGGATTAATGAGCCAATCAATTAGCTGTTCGGTATATTCTGATAAAAGAATATTTAGAATTTTTAGTACAATTATGTTAGAATATATTAACCTAGAATTTCCGACATGAAGGAGTAATTGAGATGGCTAGACATACCTTACAAGGAAAGTATTTTCCTTTATATGAATACCTATCAAAGCAACAAGAGAGACATGTTGTACTTACATTTGAGGAGATTGAGGGAATTTTACAAGCTAAATTACCTAAATCTGCGTATAAATATCAAGCATGGTGGGGCAATACTCGAAGTGGAACATATGTACAAGCAGCAGCTTGGCTTGAGGCGGGATTTCGAGTAGATCTTGTCCAGTTTGGTCATTGTGTTGAATTTTTAAAAGTATCGAAGGAAATATTAACAAAAAAGAAGAATAAAGTGATGAGAGAATCAATTGTTCCAAAATCAGAGCCGATACAAAATGCTATATATAAAGATCTTGAGTCCTTCCAAAAAATTATGATGAAAATGGATGCTGTCCAACAATTTTTTTTAGAAAACAATCATCGGCATTTTACCGAAGAAACAATTGTATCTCAATTTAGAGTATTTTGTGAATGGCGTCGGCTATTTGTTGGAATTGAACAAGATGTAAATTATCTAGCAAAGCAGTTAATGTATGATTTTCTTCTGGAAAAGCACCTTTTAGACCCCAAAAATACTAACATCAAACAACAAGATGCTTATACATTTTTATATGAAGATCAGATAGCAACAGGAGAGAAAATTGCAGCTATATTAAAAACATCGCCACACACCTTAACAGCTGATTTTGCTCCTAGCCAACGGAGCATGTTTTTACAGGATTGTCGTTTATTAAACGATACAAATGCCACGATTCAATATTATTTTGTTACGGAAGAACTTGCTTTTAATGTTATAGAAAAAAATTATAAGCAATATCTTGGTAGAATCCAGCTAATCTTTTTGCCTAAAGTAATTGCGGCTAGGTATTCATTACATGCATAAGAATATTTTCTAGAAGAATCGCACAACAAGTGATACGATCTCATTAGATTCAAAATCTATAGAAAAGAGGCGAGGCACATTGTTTAAAGGGTTACCACTTTATATCGTTTTGATTGCTATAGGCTCTCTTAGTATTACTTTTGCAGTGACAAAGGATATACCATCTAATATACAATGGGTCCTGCTAATTGGTGGTACGTTTTTAAATCTAATTAGTTTAATCGCTTTAATGATTTTTCTTGCTAAATCAGATCGAAAAACTAACAAGTCATAAAAAACTAAAATTAGCTGTCTATTTATGCTGATTACTCAAATATTATCTGTATATTTTTTTGATTCCACCTCCAGCGCACACAAGATGGGTGATTTATTATTTTTTCTCATAAAATCTTCTGCTTTTTATCTGTTTAATTAATAGTTGATGCTCGAATCTATATGCTTTTCACTTTTCTAACTTAAAATGTTTGAAAAAACAAATTATTTTCTATAAATTTTGTGCAGTGGGTACACATTTTGAAAATTTCGTTTACAATATAAGGTAAGGGAAATAGGAAATGGTTCATTATATAAATTAACGATTAAAGAGATTAGGATTTACGTCATGCATGTGGAGAAATATGGTGAACAAGAAGGTTTGCCTATATTTCTTATTTGTTAGGAGAAGTAATTTGTAAAGATTTATAGGATTATTTGTTGTTAAGTTTTTAGGCCTTTTTAATAAGGTAAAGGTTTATAACAAGCAGAATATACCAACAGAGGGTGGTTATTTAATAGCTTGTACACACAGGTTAGATTGATATTTTGAATCTTGGTGTTTCTATTTACCCGAAACCAATTCATTTTATGGCTAAACAACAACTCTTTGATAATAAACTACTTTGCTGGTTTATAACAAAGATGAACGCTTTTCCAGTTGATCGTGAAAATCCAGGGCAAAGCGTTGTTAAGGTACCTATGAAATTGATAAAAGAAGGAGAAGTTGTAGGGATTTTTCCTAGTGGTACACGTAATGCACAGGGCATGTCTTTAAAACAAGGTGCTATTGCGATTGCTCAGCTTTCAAAAGCACCAATTATTCCAGCTGCATACATAGGACCAAATAAGCCAAAAGAGGTTTTTGCTCGTAAAAAAGGTTACTTAATCTATGGGGAGCCTTTCTATGTCACTGCAAGAGGAAAAGATGGTAGAGAAGAATTTACACATTACTTGGAGAAGCAATTAGTTACTTTAAAAGAGCAACTAGAAGAGAAGATTTCACGAGAACGACTCTAAAACTAACTTTAGAGTTTGAAAGTGAAGTTTAGTTCATTATTACTTCTTCTGGATTCAGTATCTTGAAAGGTAACTAGATAAAAGAATACTGTAGAACACAATTTCTTTTAAGGGGTGGTTAGATGGTTACTGTAGATTTATTCGAACAAGAAGATCATAATGTGAAACAAGAGAAATCGCCTTTAGAAATGATGGCTGAAAAACGCAGCCAAATTATTTTTAAACAACGAATGTCAGTAGGACTAACGCAATCAGAATTGGCAGAACGTGCAAATGTTACACAAAAAACTGTCAGCCGCATTGAACGTGGTGATAGTAAAGTTAGAGAAACGACTCTACAGAAAGTGTATGAGGTTTTGGGTATTACAGAGAAACATTTAGAAGCTCTGAAAGAATAGCCAAATACATAACTGTGGATATAATGAGGTGTCTATTGGTAATATTTAGACTAATAGGTGCCTTTTTTAGTTTGAGTTCAAATTGTTGATGGTGCAATTTCTGCACTTTACATCTTATGATTTAGAGAAATTGGAATCAATTTCTATTCATTTAGTAAATATTCAATGACAGAACTCGTCTAAGGATGGCATAATATTGAATAGCTATTAAAGCGAAGCCACAAATTAGAGGGTGATATAAAATGGAAAAAAGAAGTTTGAGTAAAGAAGTATTATCATGGGTATGGCCAATTCTAATTGCAGTTGTTATTGCTGTTTTATGTAGACAGTTTTTGTTCTCACCAGTAACAGTTAAAGGTGAGTCAATGGAGCCAACCTATCAAAATAACAATAAGATTATTATCAGTAAAACAAGTCATATTGACCGTTTTGATATAATTGTGTTTGAATCACCGGTTGAAGATGACCACTATATTAAACGTGTAATCGGTCTACCAGGCGATACAATAAAAGTAAAAAACGATAAGTTATATATTAATGGCAAACATTACAATGAACCATATCTGAAAAAAGGTATTAGTGAATATGAAAAAATGGGCGATCATTTCACTGAAGATTTCACATTGAAAGAAGTAACCGGTAAAGACAAGGTACCTAAAGATTGTTACTTTGTATTAGGAGATAATCGCCAAAATAGTAGCGATAGTCGTGAGTATGGATTTATCAAAAAATCTGCAGTTACTGGAGAAGTGAAATTTCAATTCTACCCATTTAAATTCTAATGCATGACATCAATAGAGGAGCGTTGTTATGAAAATAGGCGTGTTATTTGTTTGCTTAGGAAATATTTGTCGCTCTCCAATGGCTGAGGCTATTTTCCGCCATTTAGTTGAGAAACAAGGAAAGTCTGAGCAGTTTGACATTGACTCAGCTGGTACTGGTGATTGGCATATTGGGGAATGTCCGCATCATGGGACTGCTCAAAAGCTCGCTGAACATAATATTACTACTGAAGGAATGGTTAGTCGCCAGATTAAAAAGGAAGATTATGATCGGTTCGATTATATTGTTTGTATGGATAGTAGTAATATCAAAAATGCATTACCCATGTTAGGGAAAAAAGAAAGTTTAAAGGTGTTCCGTTTACTTGATTTGATACAGGATCAAAGGGACGTACCAGATCCGTATTATACAGGCGACTTTGAAGAAACATACCAACTATGCTTAGAAGGTTGCAAAGCCTTATTGCAAAAAATTGAAGCTGATATTAGAAGCCACTCTTAATGAGAGGCTTCTTTTACTTTTAGCCTATATACAATTTATTAGGAATATAGTGTATAATACTACAGTAAATTATTAGCTGATCCCGTGTGGGTATCTTCTGTGAGCCCACGAATAATTAATATATAGAATACATTGAAAGAGAGTGAATCCAATGGGACGTAAGTGGAATAATATTAAAGAAAAAAAAGCTGCAAAAGACCAAGGTACTGCTCGTATCTATGCTAAATTTGGCCGTGAAATTTATGTAGCCGCTAAACAAGGTGAACCAGATCCAGAATCTAATGGGGCATTAAAAGTTGTTTTAGAACGCGCAAAAACATATAGTGTACCAAAACATATTATTGATCGTGCAATCGATAAAGCTAAAGGCGGCGGCGAAGAAAACTTCGATGAATTACGTTATGAAGGTTTCGGACCAAATGGCTCAATGATTATCGTGGATGCATTATCAAATAACGTAAACCGTACAGCAGCAGATGTACGTGCAACTTTTGGTAAAAACGGCGGTAACATGGGTGTCAGTGGTGCAGTATCATACATGTTCGATGCTACTGCAGTTTTTGCTTTAGAAGGCAAATCTGCGGATGAAGTTTTAGAAATATTAATCGAAGCTGATGTAGATGTTCGCGACGTTTTCGAAGAAGGCGAATCAACTATCATCTATGCTGAACCAGCTCAATTTAATGCAGTACAAGAAGCATTAAAAGAACAAGGTATTACTGAATTTGGTGTTGCAGAGTTAACAATGCTTCCTCAAACTGAAGTTACACTTGAAGGCGAAGACCTTGAAAAATTTGAACGCTTAATTGATCTATTAGACGATCTAGAAGATGTACAACACGTTTATCATAATGTTGATCTATAATGACTAGTAAGGACAAGATTGGATAAGAACCAAAGTTCACTAATCTTAAATATAGATTAAGCTATATAAATATACTTTACTAATTAAAAGACTGCCATAAAGGCAGTCTTTTAAATTGTGGACAAAAGGTACCGAGAGGAAATGAATACGCTCGATACCTTTTGTCATTTTATCGCTTAACCAGTAGTAAGAAAGAAGCTCAATTGCTTCAATTAACCATTAGTGGGGATAGAGAATTCCACTGATGGAAGTTTCACTTTTATGTAATGAATGAATAGACTACAGTTTTGATGTTTTATTGTTCAAATAGGAATTTCTATATAAATTAAAAGTAATCGTTTTTTGTCAATTTTTTAGGTCTTTATTTTCATATTTTTATTGCCGTTTTAAATTCAAAATAGTAATATTAAACTGATATTTATAATGCATATTATTACTTATAGTCTTAGTTATATACATTTTATGTAACTTAATTAAAGGGGTATTTAATTTGAAAAAACGATTATTAAATTTCAAATCTTTGAGAACTAAGATATTATTAGGCTTTGTTTCTGTGCTGTTCCTAAACATTTGTTTAGGAATTTATAATATCTATGCAATGAGAACTGTAAATTCTAGTATGAATGACATTGCGAAACAAGATCTTCCGTTATTAGTAAACGATGAAAAAATGTCCTTTAATATCGCAGAACGAATAGCATTAGCACGTGGCTATGTATTAACTGGTGAACAAAATTATAAAAACCAATTCAATAGCTATTCAAAGAAAAGTAAAATAATTGAAGAACAAATAATATCAAAAACAAATTCAAAAAAAGCAAAAGAATTGGTAGATAAAAGTAAGGAATGGGAAGAAATTATTGTTAACGATGTCTTTGCTACATATGATATAGGCAATCATGAACAAGCAAAAACTTTTTTAAATGGTAAAGCACAAACACTTGCGCGCGACTTAATGAGTGGTTATTCAGAGATTGCTAATCATCGAGAAACTCAAGTTTTACATAATAGCAATGCTGTAATAGACACAGGTTCTCAATTATTAAAAGTGACAATAATCGTATCACTGGTGATCTTAATTGTATGTAATATAATTGCTCTATTTACGGCAGCAACTATTATTAAACCAATCAATCGAGTAATGACACAACTAGACGAAATTGCTAATGGTAATTTAACAGTAGAACCACTTTCAACAAATTTACGAGATGAAACATCAAGGTTAATGCAATCGTCAAATGATGTATTAAACAAATTATCCTTCCTGATGAAAAAAATAAAATCAGACGCCGAAATATTAAGCGCTCATAGTGAAGAGTTAAACCAATCAGCTAATGAAGTATCAGAAGGTTCTGATCAAATTGCAGTAACGATGAATGACTTAGCGAGTAGTGCTGAGTCACAAGCAAATAATGCTGCTAATATGTCAAATAAAATGGACCAATTTACAAATCAAATTATCAGTGTAGCGCATAATGGACAAGATATTCATCATAATTCGGAGACTGCATTAGAAATGGCCGATAAAGGTAGTCAACTAATGGATTCTTCTATTAGTCAAATGAAGTCAATTGATACGATTGTAAAAAACTCTGTAGACAAAGTGCATCATTTATATGACCAATCAAAAGAGATTTCAAAATTAGTTTTAGTCATTCAGGAAATTTCAGAACAAACAAATCTCCTTGCATTAAATGCGGCAATTGAAGCAGCAAGAGCAGGTGAGCATGGCAAAGGATTTGCAGTTGTTGCTGATGAAGTACGTAAACTAGCTGAACAAGTGTCAAGTTCTGTTTTGGATATTACAAATATTGTCTCTAATATTCAGCACGAAACAGGTTCTGTCGTAGAATCACTTGTCAAAGGTTATGAAGAAGTAGAAAAAGGAACAACTAAAATTCAAACAACTGATGAAACATTAAAGATGATTAATCGGTCTGTTTCACAAGTAAATGGCCGTATAAAAAATATCTCTGATAGACTAGATCAAATACTAGTAGATAGTGAAATGATGAAGAAACTAGTTGAGGATACAGCTACACTTTCAGAAGAATCTGCAGCTGGAATACAACAAACTTCAGCATCTATTGAACAAACGAATAGTTCGATGCATGAGGTAACAAGAAGTGCAGATGAGCTTGCAAAAACGGCTGAGGGTTTGATGAATATTGTTAGCAATTACCAATTGAAATAATTTATACTATTTATAGAGCCGCTGAAACAAATGGCTGTTTCAGTGGCTTTTATAGTTATGTTAATTATTGCAGAAGAAAATTCGTTTGATTAATAAAAAGAGAGGGAAAATTGCAAAGTTAATTTATGTAGAAGGTTTACCAAATAAAGAGTGTATTAAAGATATCCAGAAGCTTCATAAAGAAGTTTTTGATCAATCTGACTTTACTATAAAAGAAATGTAAGAAAAACCGAATTTACTATGTTGTATTGCTTTAGATAACCATAAAGTTGTGGGGGTTAAATTAGGATGTGAGAAAGAGGATGCAGTTTTTACAGCTGGTCAGGTGGTTGTTAGTGCAGAATACCGTGGTCAAGATATAGTTTCAAAGTTTTGATTTTACAAAATCAATTAGTTTTTGAGCAAGGCTATAAGAAGATCTGTACAATTGGGCGTAATTATCGAAGGACTATGCTTATATTAAATATCAAAGTAGGTTTTGATAATATTAAGATGTATATTCGTAAAAGTGGTACCCATAAAATTATTATGGGAAAAGAGTTCAAGTAGAGTTGCTATAATATTCAACAAGAGGATGATGCTGAGGTGAGAAAAAAGAAGATGTTCATCTTACTAATAATTTGTATACCAATATTACTCTTTTGGGGCATTACGACAAAATGGTTAATTAACGGTGAAAAACCAAAGGCAAATGGCAAATATAAGTATGTCATCGTATTAGGAGCTAAAGTGAAGAGAGGGGCAATACCTTCTAAAGCATTAGCATTTCGTTTAGATGCAGCGCTTACTTATGTTAAGCAATATCCAAATATCCATATTATTGTTTCGGGTGGTCAAGGACCTGATGAAGATGAAACGGAAGCCTCAGTTATGAAGCAATACTTAATAGATAGAGGCTTCCCTGAGTCTAGAATTATTGTTGAGGATCGGTCAACATCCACTTATGAAAACTTATTAAATACTAAGAGAATAATTGGGAGCGATTTAAAGGGGATAACAATCGTATCAAGCGACTACCATTTAGCACGTGCGAAAATGCTTGCGGAAGAACTGCATCTAAAATGTGACGTAATAGCAGCAAAAACACCTAAAAGTATTGAAGCAAAAGTAAGATTTCGAGAACGTTTCGCACTTTTAAAATCAGCTATTACAGGAAAATGACAAATTGGAACACATAAAATTATGACATCATACTAAAAGATATTGGAGAAACTAAACTTCAAGTTCTTCCTCTTATTTCTTAACAAACAGAGGTTAGGCGCACGAGGAGCTTGTTGGTTCCTCTGCGAAGTTTTCCTATAGTGAAGCTATGTATAAAGCCAAAAAATAAAAAAACCATCTAGTGCCTAACTAGATGGTTTTTTATGTGGCATTATTATTTTGCGAGAAATTCACTGATTTGATCACGATATTTAGAAATTGATGATGCAGATACTTCGAAGTATGCTGCTACATCCTTGACTTTTGATACGCCGCCTTCTGGAATATTGCCGTTTGCTTGTCCAGCTAAAACAGCACCGGCAGCAACTGTTTCTGCTTTTTTCGCTTTCACGGATGCGTTTTCTAGGAAGCTAGTAAGAGTTTCAATATATTCAGAAGCGTCAAGATTGTATTCGTTTGTATATTTTGAAACAAGTTCTAGTACTTCAACCGTAAATGGAGCAAGTTCTACAGAATCTTCTACTGTAACTGCAACTTCACTCTCTACCTTTGTATCTTCTGACTTATCTGCTTCTTTAGGGGTAGCAGTATCTGTTGATACAGTTTGGATAAATGTTTTATAAAGGTCTAAGGAATCTGTATAGCCATTTTGCAGTTTTGCGCGTAATGCTTGCACAATATTTTCCTTCTCATCTGGAATGAAAACAACACTGCTCGTTGCTGTTAGTCCATTTTCACCTTTACGAGCATCAGGCATGAAGATACCAAACAACCAGCTACCTGAGAATGTTTTTGCTGGTGAACCATTCATAACATAGCTTTTGTTTGTGACGATATCTGTTAATGCAATTACTTCCGGACTTTGAGAATCAACTTTGGCAAGCATATAAACCGGTTTCAACCAAGATTGAAGAATGTCTTTTACTTGTTGTCGATTTTGAACAGTCAATTGTTTATTTATATAATTTTGCCACAGTTCAGGGCTATCAATATAAATGTATGTTTCCATTGCAATTGTATCTATTAATTTATCTGTAAATGCTTGTTGTAATGAATCTTTCCAAAGATGATTTCTTTTTTCTAACTCATGATAACTTGCAGTATGGAATGATTCTTTTACAAAACCTTCCACAATACGATCGATTTCTTCGCTTACAAGTGTAGTAATATCGCCTAAAGCGTTTTTACCATGACACTTTTTGTATTTTTTGCCACTGCCACATGGACAAGGATCGTTACGACCTACCAATGTAAAGCACCTCTCTTTAAAAATTGGGCATGAAAATAGGTTAGCACAATTTCAGCAAAAAAATAAGTGTTTTAATCGTTCTATTTCGAAATGGGTGATAAATTACCAAAAATTAGCGTTTTTTTGACATCATTAGTTGCAATGTTTCAGAATATAATAAATAATAGAAGAAAATACTTCGGAATTCGAAAAATGTAAAGTAAAGGGGATTGAAGATGGTTACATTTAAGGACTATGAATACAAACGTCCAGATTTAGCAGCAGGAAAAGAATACTTTCATCAACTATTAAAAGATTTTAATCATGCAAAATCAGTTCACGAACAAAGCGAAGTAATTGAGAAAATTAATGCTTTTCGTAATGATTTTTCAACTCAATATAACCTAGTCTATATTCGAGCTTCTATTGATACAAATGACGAATTTTATCAAAAAGAGCGAGATTATTTAGATGAAAAGACACCAGAAATGGAAGAGCTTTCGACAGAATATTATAAAGCGCTATTAGCATCTCCATTCCGTAAAGAGTTAGAAGAAAAATGGGGCGCTCAATTATTTGATTTAGCCGAAAATCAAATTAAAGGTTTTTCACCGGAAATTATGGCTCTCATGCAAAAAGAAAATAAACTTAGCTCTGAGTATTCTAAACTCGTCGCTTCAGCTCAAATTTCTTTTGATGGTAAAGAGTTAACCCTGGCTCAATTAGGACCTTATACAGAATCAACAGATCGTCATGTTCGTAAAGCAGCAACAGAAGCTCGTTTCGGATTTTTTAAAGAACATGAAGAAGATTTTGATCGTATTTACGATGAACTCGTGAAAGTACGCCATAAAATGGCTGTTACACTAGGATATAAAAATTTCGTGGAACTTGGCTATGTATTGATGAATCGAATCGATTACAATGCAGAAATGGTCAAAAATTACCGTGATCAAATTCGTGATGTTGTTGTCCCATATGCGACAGAATTACGTGAACGCCAAGCAAAACGTATAGGTGTGGATAAGTTAAAATTTCACGATGAAGGTTTAAAATTCCTAAGTGGTAATGCGACACCAAAAGGAACGCCTGAATGGATTGTGGAAAATGGTAAAAAAATGTACGAAGAATTATCACCTGAAACAGCAGAATTCTTTAACTTTATGATTGAACGAGACTTAATGGATCTTGTTGCGAAAAAAGGAAAAGAAGGTGGGGGCTATTGTACATTTATTGATGATTACGGTTCTCCATTTATTTTCTCAAACTTTAATGGTACTTCTGGTGATATCGATGTATTAACACATGAAGCGGGGCACGCATTCCAAGTATATACAAGCCGTAATATTGGTATTCCAGAATATATTTGGCCAACATATGAATCGTGTGAAATTCATTCAATGAGTATGGAATTTTTCACATGGCCATGGATGGAACTATTCTTCAAAGAAGACACTGAAAAATATAAATTCGCTCATTTAAGTGAAGCACTATTATTCTTACCATATGGAGTAGCAGTTGACGAATTCCAACATGTTGTATATGAAAATCCAGAAATGACCCCACAAGAACGTAAAGCAGCGTGGAAAAAAATCGAACAAATTTATCTACCACACCGTGATTATGATGGAATAGAGTATTTAGAACAAGGTGGTTTCTGGCAACGACAAGCTCATATCTACAATAGTCCATTTTATTATATTGATTATACATTAGCACAAGTTTGCGCTTTCCAATTCTGGAAAAAGTCACGTGAAAATCATGAGGAAGCATGGAAGGATTATATTCATCTTTGTCAACTAGGTGGTAAAATGTCTTTCACAAAGCTTGTGGCAGAAGCTAACCTTGTTTCACCTTTTAAAGATGGATGTGTTGAATCCGTAATGGGTGCAATTAAAAGATACTTAGATGCTGTTGAAGATGACAAATTATAATTAATTTTCAGTCTATTTATTGACAACTTGGATCATTACCTTTAAATTAATACTTGTAAATAATAAAAGCGATGATGAGAAAAAGTAAAATGAACGTATTTCTAAAAGAGAGCTTCGGTAGCTGAAAAGAAGTAGAAATTCATCATTTGAAAAATGGCCTCTGAGCTCCGTTTTGAACATGCATTGGCATTAGTAGGATGCGGCGGGACTTGATACCCGTTATCTATATCACAGTCTAGGAAGCATTTAATTTTCTGCACTGATAGAGGCTACTTGTGCGAATAAGTAGTGAATAAAGGTGGTAACACGAGAATACATCTCGTCCTTTACAATCATTTGGTTGTAAGGGACGGGATTTTTTATTAGTAACAGTCCTAGGCAATATATTCAATGAGGAGATGTTTCAAATGGCAAAAGGTTTACTAGTATTTCAATCTGATTTTGGCATAAGTGATGGAGCAGTTAGTGCAATGTATGGAGTAGCACATAGTGTAAATCCTGAATTGAAGATATATGATATAACACATCAAATTCCACAGTTTAGTATTTGGGAAGGAAGCTATCGTCTATTACAAACCGTGCAATATTGGCCAGAAGGTACCGTTTTTGTTTCTGTAGTAGACCCTGGTGTTGGATCGGATCGTAAAGCTGTTGTTGTCAAAACTGTAAATGACCAATATATTGTAACGCCTGATAACGGAACATTGACACATGTCAAACGTTATTATGGCATTGCAGAAATTCGAGAAATCGATGAAACCATTAATCGTCTTCCGAATTCAGGTGAATCACATACATTTCATGGTCGAGATATTTTTGCCTATACAGGAGCGCGCCTAGCTTCAGGAGTAATAACATATGAACAAGTTGGACCGTCTTTAAAAGTTTCAGATATAGTAGAACTTCCTTTAAAAGAATCCACAATAGAAGAAGGCGTCATTACAGGAATCATTGATATTGTAGATAAACCTTTTGGAAATCTGTGGACAAATGTCCGTCGTAGTCAATTTAAGCGCATAGCAAAAAACTACGGAGATGCTTTCGAAGTAACTATTAGTACAGATCATCGTAAAATTTACCAAAGTATCATGACATATGGTCATTCTTTTGCCGATTTAAGGATAGGCGAGCCCCTTCTATATATTAATTCGTTAGACAATATTGGTATTGCCATTAACCAAGGTTCTTTTGCAGAAGCATATCACGTGGGTACAGGTACTAATTGGGAAGTATCAATCCGCAAAGCACCGAAAATTATCTATATTTAGTTAGTTAATCTATCTATTAAATAAGCGACGAAATCTCAAAGATTTGACCAAAATATAGCTTGGTCAAATCTTTTTTTGAGTGCCTATTTCCAGTTTTTCACCGTATAGCGTATACTTGAAGTATAAAAATAATACTTAGGTAAAATATATGAAGGAAGTGAAGTAATTGACAAAAAAACTATGGTTCCAAGTGGGTGTTGGAATACTTCTAGCATTACTAATCTTGAAGTATTTCCTGGAGATTAAAGCCCTCTTTTATCCAATTGTCGTTATTTTAAGTGCTATATTCATCCCACTATTAGCAGGCGGTATTTTGTATTATGTAACTGAGCCAATTCAACGTTTCTTGGAAAAAAGGAAATTTCCACGTTGGGCAAGCATATTATCTATCATTGTTTTACTATGCTTGGTTGTCTATGCATTTATAGCAATTGTTGTACCACCTATAAACGATCAAATTAATAATCTAGTTAAAACCACTCCGACTTTAGCAAAAGAGCTTTCTGATATGATCGACTATATTCTGAAGAATCGCGAAAATTTCCCTGATCAACTAAATGATACGATCAATAAAGTAACGAGTTCAATTCAAGATTATGCAGTATTTACAAGTAAATTTTTAGTACAACTTATCTCAGGAATCGTTTCTGGTGCATTTGTTTTAATTCTTGTACCATTTTTCTTTATCTACATGTTAAAAGATCACGAAAAATTTGCCCCAACTATTTATAATTTGTTTTCAGGGTCACGTCGTCAGTGGGTTAAGAAAACATTAAAAGAAATCGATGACGTGTTACGCAGCTATATACAAGGTCAATTATTGATTAGCTTAATACTAGCGATTATTATTTTTATAGGATTTAAAATTATTGGGCTTGAGTATGCACTATTACTAGCTCTCTTTGCTTTCTTTATGAATATGGTGCCTTTCATAGGGCCATGGATTGCGCTTGTTCCTGCTGTTATTGTGGGACTATTACATGATCCAATGCAAGCAGTATGGGTATGTGTTGTAACGCTTGTAGCTCAACAAATAGATAGTAATTTTATCACGCCAAATGTCATGGGAAAAACATTAGATATCCATCCATTAACGGTGATCACCATTATTTTAGCAGCTGGTAATATTGCTGGATTTGTAGGGATTTTACTAGGAGTACCTTTGTATGCAGTAGGTAAAGTTGTTGTAAAGAATATCTATGAACACTGGAAGGAAATTCGATCAACAGCAACCAAGAATGTGTAGGTGAAACACTTGGAAAGTGAGATTTTAAAAACTTTTGATGATCAACACCACCGGACAGGTGTTGCAACTAGAGCAGAAATTCATGCTAAAGGAATATGGCACGAAACCTTTCATTGTTGGCTGATTAGTGAAATAGCTGGGGAATATTATATGTATTTTCAGCTAAGAAGTGCTTCTAAAAAAGATTATCCATCCCTTTTCGATATTACAGCAGCAGGGCATTTATTGGCATCAGAAGTACCGGGTGATGGTATTAGAGAATTGAGGGAAGAATTAGGCTTACCAATCTCAACTAGAGATTTAGAGAAATTAGCAATTATTCCAACAGTTATTGAACAGCCTCCAATGTTCGATCGTGAATTTGCGCATGTATATTTAGTTGTCAAATCTGAACAGTTTGAGAATTTCCATCTTCAGTTGGAAGAAGTAGCTGGAATTGTACGTGCAAAAATGATGGATGTGATGAACTTTATCGCTGGTAATACAGTTCAATTACATATTGAAGGCTTTGAAGTACTTGTAAATGGAGAGAAGAAAAGTCTAAATTTAATGGCAAAACCAGAGCATTTTGTCCGTTATAACGATTTCTATATGACTAAATTAATGAGTTTATTGAAAGACAGATTCCAATAACGAAATAGGCTGTGAAGATTACACAGCCTACTTCGTTCTTTTTAATTAGGTTCTGTTATATGAGCTTGCATTCATGAAATCCTAACAGTACTGTTCAACGCAAGTTAGAAGCGCTTAAGATAGGAGAAAAATGCTATACTTAAATAGACTGTAAAGGACAAAGGAGTATACTATGTTAACATTTGAACAAAAGCAAAAAATCATTGAAAGTTTTCCAGAACTAACTCGCAAAGAAATATCAATGAATCGTTTAAATTACCATTTTGAAGGTAGCCAATATGATAAAAAAATTGTTGTTGAAAAATTACATCCGAATGGCAATGGTTTTGTCTATGTTGGAGATTTACTTCGTTACAACGCTGACGATAGAGGTCTAGTTAATATTCGTGATTTCTCAGAACAAGAATTACGTGAGGTAATTGAAGATTCTATTATGTATTTATCAGAAGTAGATGAGCCTGTTGAGGAAGTGAAAATTGAGCAAATTTGGCGTAATCGCACAGGTGACCAATTACTTCTAGTCAATGATGCACCTTACTGGAATATTTATCATGGCTTTAATTTAGAAGAAAGTTTTGGTACACGAGATGATGCTGAAAATTATCTTCTTGAAGAAGGATTTAAACCATCTAACAAATAACTTTAGGTGAGAGAGGGAAGAAGATGTCAGGAAAGAAGGCGACATTGATTGTCGTTGGTATTGCTCTTGTTTGCGTGATTCTAATTTATTTATCAATTTTAGCCTTTTACAAAAATAACCCACATCAACCAAATCAGAAATCATTAAGTTTGACGCTTAGTGTGACACAGAACGAATTTGAGATCAAAAAAAGAGATTCTACGCTAATCCGATAGAATCTTTTTTTATGGGACAATAAAAAAATCTGTCAGCTGGGGACAGATTTTCAGCATATTGTTTTATTATATAAATAAATTAAAAATGGAGAAGATTAATGCCCCTAGTAGTGCTGCAGTAGGCAATGTAATAATCCAAGTAATGACGATTCTACGAGCAACGCCCCAGTGAACACCTTTAGCATTTTGGGCAGCACCTACACCCATAATAGCAGAAGAAATAACATGAGTTGTTGAGACTGGTAAATGTAGGCTAGTAGCGCCGTAGATGATTAAAGCAGATGATAAGTCAGCTGCGACTCCATTGACAGGGCGGATTTTCATGATCTTGCCACCCACGGTTTTGATGATTTTATAGCCACCAACTGAAGTACCTATCCCCATCGCAGCTGCACAAGCTACACGTACCCACATTGGAACAGCATCTCCAGTTTGGAAACCTGCAGCGATTAAAGCCATCGTAATAATCCCCATAGACTTTTGTGCATCATTTGTACCGTGTGAAAAAGATTGTAGAGCAGCTGTGAAAATCTGTACTTTACGGAATCCTTTATTGGAACGGTACAAATTTAAGTTTTTAAATAATACTTTAAATAAAGACATCATCAAGAAACCGATGATGATAGCAATAAATGGCGAAAAGATTAAGCCTTTAATAATTTTGATAAAACCACCAAAGTTAATGGCATGAAAACCAGCTGCAGCAATTGCAGCGCCAGCTAATGAACCAATGATAGCATGCGATGAACTAGATGGAATCCCAAGGTACCAAGTTAGTAAGTTCCATATTATTGCTGATAATAATGCTGCTAAAATAATATACGTACCATTGCTTAAAGCAAATGGGTCAACAATATCTTTTGCCAGTGCTTTGGCAACACCAGTAAATGTGATCGCACCGATAAAGTTCATTGATGCAGCTAAAATTACTGCTACACGAGGTGAAAGTGCACGAGTTGAAACAGTTGTAGCAATGGCATTTGCAGTATCATGAAAACCGTTTATGAAGTCAAATACTAGCGCGAATGTAACAACAAGAACGGTTAAAATTATTATAGTATTCATGTGTTTCTACAGCTCCTACGCATTACGCATTATGATAGTATCCATCGAATTGGCAACATTTTGACAATAGTCAGCAACTTCTTCAAGTTGTTCGTAAATATCTTTAAATTGGATAATGCGGATAGGGTCTTTTTCATGTAAGAATAATTGTTTTATAGAAGTACGTAATACTTCATCACACTTACGTTCATAATCCTTAATGAGAATAGCATGTTCACGCATATTAATTAATTTTTTGTTTGTTAGATGTTCCATAGCAGTAGCGATTTGATCTGTACTTAGTACAATATATTTTAGAAAATCTCTCATATAGTCATCAACTTCAGTAAGTGAGAACATTTCGAAGTGCGCGATACAGCCTTCGATGCCATCTAAGACATCGTCCATACGTACAGCTAATTCTAAAATATCTTCACGTTCGATTGGTGTCATAAATGATTTATTTAACTTTTGGATTAGATCATGAATTAACGAATCTCCATCAGTTTCATATTTCTTAAGTGTTACGCTAAGCTCTTTCAGGTCTGCAACGCCTGTAATTTTAAAATCATCAGCGTAATGAGTTGCCTCTTTTACATTTTGAGCAATCTTCAACAAAGCAGAGAAGAAAGGATCCTCTTTTTTTGAGCTAAACATATAAAGCCTCCTATATATAAATCAATTTAATCTTATTTTGAACGCAACTATAATCATAACAAATTGTTTGATAAATCAATACGAAAATTACACGAATTCCATCAAAATTTACATTCCCGTAACATAGGATGTGCATATTTTCCAAGAAAATAATCAGAAAAAAATGAAACTTTTCAATTAGGCATCCGTATTACCTATTGAAAGAAAAAAGTAATCATCAAGGGGGTGAAGATGATCGACATAAATTCTTGGTCCATTGAACAGTGGTATTTATATTCATTAATATTTTTAGCAATTTGTATGATTCTATATTTATTTTTTGGTGATATTGCAGATGGGGTTAGCGAAGGAATTCCATTTTTTAATCCAACTGTTATTTTGGCTTTCTTAACTTTTTTTGTGGCACTAGGGTTTATCTTCGAAACATTGACATCGCTGAACAGCATTTTGATCGGTATTATTTCTGGAGTTATTGCAATAGTATTAGATGTTTTAGTTTATTTTTTTATCTTAATTCCGTTAAAGTCAGCCGAAGTCTCAATGGTTTATACTGAAGAATCATTAGGCGGTCAAGTAGGTAAGGTAATTGTGCCTATTCCTGTCGACGGTTTTGGTGAAGTAGTAGTTGAGACAGTCAATGGCATTATCTCAAAACGTGCAACAAGCTATGATAACGTGGCCATACCTTATGATTCAAAGGTGCTCATCGTAGAAGTAGTAAAGGGAACTTTATATGTTAGGGAGTATGAGCCGTTATTTTAATAAGAGGTTTTTAATGAAATAAAGCTAAAAACATATAGTTAAGAGTCATAACTTAAGAAGGAGGAATTTTGAAATGTTTCCATTATTGATTGTCGGTGCCATTGTAGTTGTCATTTTGTTAGCGATTATTGGAGTTTATGTTACAAAATATCGTACTGCGGGTCCAGATGAAGCATTAATCGTAACAGGTAGTTACCTAGGATCAAAAAATGTACATACGGATGAATCGGGGAATCGTATTAAAATCATTCGTGGTGGGGGTACTTTTGTATTACCGGTATTCCAACAAGCAGAGCCTTTAAGCTTACTTTCCAGTAAATTAGAAGTTACAACACCGGAAGTTTATACAGAACAAGGTGTACCTGTAATGGCAGATGGGATCGCGATTATCAAAATTGGTGGTTCTATAGGAGAAATTGCAACAGCAGCTGAGCAGTTTTTAGGGAAACCAAAAGAAGAACGTGAAAACGAGGCAAGAGAAGTATTAGAAGGTCATTTACGCTCTATTTTAGGATCAATGACTGTAGAAGAAATTTATAAAAACCGCGATAAATTCTCACAAGAAGTTCAACGTGTTGCATCACAAGATTTAGCAAAGATGGGCTTAACCATTGTATCCTTTACCATAAAAGATGTACGAGATAAAAATGGATACCTAGATTCACTAGGAAAGCCAAGAATCGCACAAGTTAAACGCGATGCGGATATTGCTACAGCAGAAGCAGAAAAAGAAACCCGTATTAAGCGTGCAGAAGCCGATAAAGAAGCCCAAAAAGCAGAGCTTGAACGTGCTACTGAAATTGCTGAAGCAGAAAAAGAAAATCAATTGAAAGTCGCTGAATACCGCAGAGAGCAAGATATTGCGAAGGCACGTGCTGACCAAGCTTATGAGTTGGAAACTGCACGTTCAAAACAAGAAGTCACTGAGCAAGAAATGCAGATTCGAATTATTGAACGTCAAAAGCAAATTGAGTTAGAAGAAAAAGAGATTTTACGTCGAGAGAAACAATATGATTCAGAAGTTAAGAAAAAAGCAGATGCAGATCGTTATGCAATTGAACAAAATGCAGCAGCTGAAAAGATGAAACAACTAGCGCAAGCAGATGCAGAGAAATATCGTATCGAAGCAAAAGCTAAAGCAGAAGCAGAGAAAATTCGCTTAGATGGTTTGGCAAAAGCTGATTCTGAGAAAGCACAAGGGGAGACAGAAGCTGAAATTATTCGTTTAAAAGGTTTAGCAGAAGCAGAAGCAAAACGCAAGATTGCAGAGGCCTTTGAACAGTTTGGGCAAGCGGCTGTATTAGATATGATTATCCGAATGATGCCTGAATATGCAAAACAAGTAGCTAGTCCATTATCTAATATCGATAAGATTACAGTTGTTGATACTGGTAGCGGTGAAAATGGTGGAGCCAATAAAGTAACAGGTTATGCAACAGATTTAATGGCAACTTTACAAGAAACATTAAAAGCTTCATCAGGTATCGATATGAAAGAAATGCTAGAAAATTATTCTGGTAAATATACAATTCGCCCAAGTATTGAGCGTTTGGCGGATGGCGTACAGAAGACAAATAGTGCATCTACTGCCGCTACAACAGAAGATTAATGAATCAAAAGATTGCTCTTTTAACCAAAAATATCTGGTTGAAGAGTGATCTTTTTTGTTAAAAATGAAAAGAGTTACATTGCAATTATGTACACTCAATAATTCTCTTTTTTGTCATGATATTGTAATCTTCTACTAAGGTATAATAAAGAAAAAGCCTAAAGGAGTATGAATGTGAAGAAACAATGGTTATCCGTATTATTAGCAAGCATATTGTTATTAGCAGCCTGTGGCAACAATACAGATGAGTCATCAAAAGAAAATCATACAAATCAAAAAAAGACCAATACAACAGAAACATCACAAAATCAACATACTTTAGCTAATGGAGATATACAAGAACAAACAACATCACGGGATCAGTTACCTAGTTTTTTAGACGATAAATCAGATGATTTAAAATTGGTTTATCAAGCTGCAGGTAAAGCCACTGATGTGTTGAAATGGATGCCTTGCTATTGTGGATGTGCTGAAAGTGCAGATCATAAAAGTAATTTGAATTGCTTTATTAAAGAAGTAAAAGACAATGGTTCAGTTGTCTGGGATGATCATGGCACACGTTGTATTGTCTGTGTTGAAATTGCCATCAAATCCATCAAACAAGCCCAAGAAGGAGCTTCTTTAAAAGAAATTCGTCAGCAAATTGATGATGATTATAAAGAAGGTTACGCAAAACCTACACCAACACCAATGCCATCATAGTAGTTGTACGGTTTTAGTATTCAGATAGAAGTTAGAAATTTCACTTTTTTACATGGTTTTTACTATGTTTTAAACAGAATACAAGACAATCGAAGGAGAAAACGCTATCATATGAATGAGTGGGAACAAAACTCGTAGCAAAAGAAATGGAGATGAATATCTTGGAATATCGTATTGAACATGATTCCATGGGAGAAGTAAAAGTACCCGCAGAACATAAATGGGGTGCACAAACGGAGCGTAGTAAACAAAACTTTAAAATTGGTGCTGAACATATGCCAATCGACTTTATACATGGCTATGCATTACTTAAAAAATCAGTAGCAAAAGTATGTGTTGAACTTGGCACATTATCTCAAGTAAAAGCAGATGCAATTGCTCATGCAGCTGATGAAATCATGGCTGGTAAATGGGATAGCGAATTCCCTCTAGTTATTTGGCAAACAGGTAGTGGTACTCAAACAAATATGAACGTTAACGAAGTAATCGCTCACCTAGGTAACGAATACCTTGAAGCACAAGGTAGTGAAGAACGCCTACACCCAAATGATGATGTGAATAAATCTCAAAGCTCAAACGACTCGTTCCCAACTGCAATTCATATTGCAACTTCAATTGCAGTAGAAAAGAACTTACTTCCAGCTTTACGTCAAATTAAAGCAACATTAAAAGCAAAATCAGAAGAATTTATGCAACTCATTAAAATTGGTCGTACACATTTACAAGATGCGACTCCACTAACATTAGGCCAAGAAATCAGTGGTTGGTTACACATGATTGAAAAATCAGAAGAAATGATTAAAGAAAGTTCTAAACATATGTTAGAACTTGCAATCGGTGGTACTGCAGTAGGTACTGGTCTAAATACTCCTGATGGCTTCGATGAAAAAGTAGTGGATGTATTATCTAAAGAAACAGGCCTTAAATTTGTTCCATCAACAAACAAATTCCATGCCTTAACTTCTCACGATCAAATGGTAACAGCTCACGGTGCTATGAAAGCCCTAGCTGCAGACTTGATGAAAATTGCCAACGATGTTCGCTGGTTAGCTTCAGGCCCTCGTTCTGGCTTTGGCGAAATCTCAATCCCAGAAAACGAACCAGGTTCATCAATTATGCCAGGTAAAGTAAACCCAACTCAATGTGAAGCTGTCACAATGGTAGCTGTACAAGTTATGGGTAATGATGTTACTCTTGGCTTTGCTGCCTCTCAAGGTAACTTTGAATTGAACGTATTCAAACCAGTAATTCTTTATAACTTCATGCAATCTGTTGAATTACTATCTGACGTAATCCGCAGCTTCGATGAACACTGTTTACAAGGTATTACTGCTAACGAAGATAAACTTGAACACTTCTTAAACAACTCATTAATGTTAGTAACTGCACTTAACCCATATATCGGTTATGAAAATGCAGCTAAAATTGCAAAACATGCACATAAAAATGGTCTAACATTAAAAGAAGCAGCTCTTGAAACAGGTCTTCTAACAGAAGAACAATTCAACGAATGGGTTGTACCAAGTAAAATGATTAAATTCTAAAATCAGTTATTCACATAAAAAAGCCTGGGTACAAAAACACAGGCTTTCAGACTGTAGACAATTTCTCGGGAATTGTCCACAGTCTTTTTATTTTTAAACAGAAATTAGGGCTGTTTTAAAAACTCAAGGAATGTCTCTGTTGTTTTTGAAAGAAATGGCGTATTAAGATGAATGGCATGAAATTCTCGATGATAATTGTAGGTATTCCTTGATACGATTTGCAAGGTATTTAATCGCAATTCGTTTTTAATCGTCCATTCAGATAAAAGGGCAACTCCTAAACCATTTGCGACAGCTTCCTTTATAAGTTGCGTGCTACCGAATTCTAATATACGTTGTGGTTCGATATGATGCTCCTCGATAAAGTGCTCGAATGCTTCGCGGGTACCTGATCCATCTTCTCTAATAATCCATGTCTGCTCGTTTAAGTTATGCACAGTTTGTCCAGACTTTGCAACAATCACCATATGATCTATAGCAATTTTGTGCATAACAAGTCGTTTATTGTGAATAGATCCTTCAATTATCCCCAAGTCTAAAGTTTGGTTAATGATTTTATCAGCAATTTCAGAAGTATTATCAATATAAATACGTGGTATGACTTGTGGATAATCTGTTAAGAATGATGCTAAACGTTTAGGGAGTAGATATTCACCATATGAATAACTTGCCCCAAGTAGTAATTCACCAGCAACATGATTGGTTAGATCGTCCAATGCTCGATTCATTTTTGTGGATAACATGTTTATTTCTTTTCCATAGTAGACAACGATCTCTCCAGCTTTCGTAAGTTGTATCTTTTTTTGTGTCCGATCAAAAAGCTGTACGTTTAATTCTACTTCTAAACTTTTTATATATTGGCTGACAGCAGGTTGTGTCATATACAACTCCTCTGCAGCACGTGAAAAATTCATATGCTTAGCAACTGTTAAGAATATCTGAAGTTTATCAGCCATAGAACCTCCTATAAGTAATTACTTATGGTTTTAATAATAATGATTAATTATCTTTTTCATTAGCTACATTCTATCATGAGTATAGAAGACAAAGTAGGAGATGAAATTATGCAACAATCTGGAGGATTTATTAAAGGAATACTATTTACCGTTGTTGTAGCGATTGTAGCGTTTTTCCTAGGTAAACTTCCATTCTTGAATTATTTGGGGCCATTGGCAATCGCCATAATCATTACAGTTATTATTAGAAATACACGACCTTATCCACAGCAGTGGAAAAGTGGAATCGATTTTTCATCTAAGAAAATTTTACGATTTGCCATAATCTTATATGGAATTCGATTAAACATTGCTGTTGTAGCAAACGAAGGGCTTCCGTTGATTGTTCGATCTGCAGGGGTTATTGTAGGTACAATTTTATTAACAATTTTGGTTGGGAAATTATTAGGCGTAGAAGAAAAACTAATGATGCTCTTGGCTTTTGGCACAGCAATCTGTGGAGCAGCAGCTATTGCTGCAGTTTCGCCAATTGTAAAAGCTAAAGAAGAAGATACAGCTATGTCAGTTGGTATGATTGCTTTAATGGGGACCATTTTCTCATTAATCTATCCAACTGTTGGTCATTTATTGAACTTAACGCCAGCAGCTTATGGCTACTGGTCTGGATTTAGTTTGCATGAAATTGCACATGCTGCATTAGCAGGAGCTGCATTTGGTGATGCTTCACTAACGCCAGCTCTATTGGCAAAACTAAGTCGTGTATTATTATTATTCCCTGTAACATTATTGCTAGTTGGGTTTATGAAGTTTAAAAATGGAGGAAAAGGACAAAAAGCATCTTTTCCATATTTCTTATTAGGATTCTTAATCGTTTCTGCGTTGGGTACGTGGGGGACACAACAAGGGTGGCTTAGTGAAACAATGCAAAATAATATTGCTCAAACAGGTACTTTCTTTTTAGCTGTTGCGATGGCTGCATTAGGAATGTCCGTTGACTTAAAAGAATTAAAAGCAAGAGCTTTGAAACCAGTAATCATGTTAACAATTGTGTCAGTAATCCTAAGTTCACTTGTGTTGACCATTCTTTAATAGATGTCTCCTATATGGCCATTAAGTTCAGTCTGAAAACGATGAATTAATAAACACTGGGGATAAACCTACAAAATAAGTATTAAAAGAAGAGCTAACGAAGATTTTTCGTTAGCTCTTTCCTATGCTGGACTTATTTTTGATCATTACGCTTCTTATAAATAACTGTTAGTACAACTAAAACAAGTAAAATAAGTTGAGCTACCATGGTTTCAACGGTTGGGTAGAATCCAATTGAAGCCACTACAGGTAATCCTTTAAGAATATCGGTAGGTAAAATATCTAAAAGTTGTAATTTGTGAATGCTGACACCAATAATTTTGAATGCAAGCATGTAAATGAATATCGTCGCAACTGCAAAGAAGCGATGTACGGGAATTTTGCCACTAACACGTAATAAGAAGAATGCTACAACAGCTAAAATGACGGTTGCAACACCTATTCCTAGAGTAAAGCTAGTTGTTGACATATTCGGTGCAATTCCCATATAGAAGATTAATGTTTCGGCGCCTTCCCTAAAGACAGAAAGAAAACTGATGAAAGCCATTGCCCACACACTTTGTTTTGACATAGCATGGTTCATTTGTTTTGAAATGTAAGCATTCCATGATTGAATATTAGATTTGCTATGCATCCAAACACCAATACCAATCATCATAGCTGCAGCTATTAAGCCTACATAACCTTCAATCATTTCGCGACTTGTATCAATCGTTCCTGAATTAAAAACAGTTGACATTAAAATCGCTAAGACAGCACTTAATGCAATACCAATGCCTGCTCCGATATAAATCCATTTTTCCATATGACGTTGATCGGATTTTTTTAGGAAAGCAATTAAAGCAATGATAATTAATAATGCTTCTAAGCCTTCACGTAGAAGGATTAATGCTGAATCCCAAAAGCTATAGTTTTGATCGCCTTGGATGAGTTGAATCTGTTGTTTAAATTGATCAAGTTGAGAATTAATATCTTTTGTATCAATTTCATCCTTCGTCAAATCGCTAGCAATTATGGGCATATCACTTTCGATGTTTGTATAAAGACTAGCATTCTTTGTTCGAATATCTCCCTCGACATTTGGCCAGATTGTAATAAATTTTTTGATGGTCGCAGATGCTTTTGAATAATCTTTGGTATTGATTTGAGATTTTGCCTGATCTATCAAGGCAATTAATGTTTGTAAAGAGTAAGTACCTTTTGCAGATGCTGTTACTTTTTTTCCTTCACCGAAATCTGTGATTGCTTTTTTTAAACCATTATATTGATCTTGAATGGCGTTAAAGTTTGGATGCTCATCAGCCAGTGTAATTCGTATGAAAGACATTTGCGTTTCGATTTTACCATATGCAGCGATGTCATACTCACGAACTGGAATCTCTTTCTTTTTCCAGAAAGAATTGAAGGTATTATAAACTGTTGTAAGTTTTTCAGCATTTTCTTCTTTTATAGCGGCCTGTAATTGATTAAGTGCAGGTGTCATAGCTGTTGCAAAAGCTTTTCTTTCGGCTTTTTCATCCACTGGATTTTCGGCTTTTTCAAGAGCTGTTAATGCTTTTGAAAGTGCTGTTAAAGCAGCTAAACGATTTTCCTTTGAAGAAGCATTTTGTGCGTCATCTAATGCTTGAGTTACAGCATTTGCTTCTTTAGAATCTTTGATGTTTGCTTGATTCCAATCTTTTTCAAACGTTTTGATTGCGTCTTTTGCTTTTGCATCGTCACCTTGTTTAGAATTCATAATGGCGTCGCTGATAGAAATATACAGATGACTGTAGGATGCCGCAGCAGCAACTGGATGAATTGTTGTTAGTGTAACAAGGAGAAGGATTATTGCAAATTGACTACAACGTATTAAATAATGCTTCACCTATATAACTCCCTTTTTTAATGCCAGGGAAGCAAGCGAAGACGCCGCTGCCTCGATGGGTAATATATTCATTTAATTTATCCAAACGACCAAGGTGGTTTTGGATTTTAATAAATTGTTCAGGATTTTTTTGGAATGATATGAACACTAATCCAGCATCGTATGCACCAGTTGCGTCTACAATACCTGAAGAATAAGAGTAAGAACGGCGCATGATTCTTGCTTTTGCCTTTTTGGCAAGAAATACATGTGAGGTTTCAGGAACTATATAGTTACCATTCTCATCTTTACGTTCAATGTCCATCGCATCAAATTCTTTTTTCTTACCAAGTGGAGCGCCACTATCACGATGGCGACCAAATGTATTTTCTTGTTCTTTTAATGCTGTACGATCCCATGTTTCTAAATGTAATTGAATGCGACGGACAACTAAATAAGTACCACCTGTCATCCATGGTTTAGAATCACCGGATTGTACCCAAACAACCTTATTCATATCGCTTTCACTGGAGGAATTGGGATTTTCAGTACCATCCTTAAATGCAAATAAGTTACGAGGTGTTTGCTTTTTGCCGTTTTCAATAGGGAAAGAATTAAAACCGGCTTGTGACCATTTCAAAGAAACTTTCCCTGATGCAGCACGAATTAAATTACGTACAGCATGAAATGCAACTTGAGGATCGTCAGCGCAAGCTTGAATGCAAATGTCGCCTCCCGTATAAGCCTCTTCTAGCTGGTCTTTTGGAAAATGTGGAAGGTCTTTTAGTTCTGCTGGTTTAAGAGATGAAAGGCCAAGCTCCTTTATCTCAAATAAAGAAGGGCCAACACCAAATGTAATGGATAAGTTTCGTGCATCTAATCCTTTTGCTTCACCGGTATCTTTTGGTGGGAGGATTCCATTTTTATATTCAACACCAATTGTTTCGCCATTCATCATACGAACAGCAAGAGGTGTCCACATTTTGAACAGCTCTTGCAATTCTGCTTTTGACTTAACCAAAACATTTAAAGAAGCGAAATAGATATTCGTTTGAACAGCAGTGGCAATTCCTGATTGATGTTTACCATAAAAGTTTACTTTATTGGTTGCGCTATGATCATCATCTAAGAAAACATCTTTACCAAATGCTTTTAAAATGCCACCCATGCCGGATGCACCAATTGCAATTCCAGCAGCTCCAGCACCTGTCATTTTTAACATTTGTCTACGTGTGAATTTTTTATCAAGTAGTTTTTCATCATTATTTGTTTCAGTCATTGTTTAATCACTCCATAATAATTCCCATTTGGCTTAATGGTTCACCTAAGTGGTTAACAGCTTCAGCTAAAGCCTTTGTATCTTCTTTCGTTAGTTTTGTATATAAAACATAGCCACCGTCTTTTGTTTCATATTTTGCTAACAAGTCATTTACTGCTTTGAACTTTTCAGTTAAATCATTTGCTAATTTTGGATCTTTATTTTTAATTTGAGGTTCTAAAGTAGTGAAGATTTTTTCGGCACCTTCCACATTCGCTTTAAAGTCATAAAGGTCAGTGTGAGAGAAAATTTCTTCTTCCCCTGTAATTTTAGAAGTAGATACTTCGTTTAATAAGTCAACAGCACCAGTCATCATAAGGTCGGGCGTTACCTCAACAGTCTCCACCCGTGCACGTAATTCTTTTGCGTCAGCAAGAAGTTTGTCTGCTACTTTCTCATAACCTTTTGTTGTGTTTTCTTTCCATAGACCGTATTCAATTTTGTGGTAACCAGTCCAATCTTCTTCCCCTTGTCCTTCTGCTTTTAAATCTGCAAGACGAGCATCAATACGAGGGTCAAGGTCGCCAAATCTTTCTGCGATTGGTTCAGAACGTTCATAGTACATACGAGCGGTTGGATAGATTTCTTTTGCTTTTGCAACATCGCCAGATTTTACAGCTTTCACGAATTTTTCAGTTTCAATTGTGAATTTGTCTAATTGTTCAAGAGCAAAATCTTTATATGCATTCACTTCTTTTTGTAAAACAGCAGATGATTTGGCACCTGTAGTATCTTCTGTTTTTGTTTTGGAGGCATCCTTCTTAGCAGTGTCTGAACTATTACAGCCAGTCAGAACAACGCTCCCTGCTAATAAAATGGCCGCTAAAGATTTAACTTTCATTCTGATCCTTCTTTCTATTAAATTATTTCTCGGTTCGGTTTCATTAATAATAATGATAATCATTATCAATGATAAAATCAATAGAATTGTTGAAAGAAGTTAAAAGAGTGGATTGATGCAAGAACCTATAAAACGAAATTTGAGATATTAAAATTCGGACTTTTTATCATATTTTCATATATATGAGGGGAAGAAAACAATATGTCACAAGTCTAAAAAGTGTAATTAGTTAGATCAGGCTTGTTTCAACGAATGTTACTAAATTATTTGGATAGATTTTGTTGCAATCAATTGCAGTAAAACTTTTTGTCTATGTATAATCGTCTTTTATATGTATACAGGAAAATTCCCAAAAGGAGCTCTAGGAATGAAAAAAAGAAAAGCGCAGCTACATTATGATGATGATTTATTATCATTTATTCGAGCAAATAAAAAACAACTATATTGGCTAGCGTATAGTTATGTGAAAAATGAACAAGATGCGTTAGATATTATTCAAGAAAGTATTCAAAAGTCTATGCGATATTATGATCAACTAATGGAGAAGGAAAAGTTAAAAAGTTGGTTTTATAAAATAGTCGTCAATACATCGCTTGATTTCTTAAAGAAAAATCGTAATTTGCCAACTGAAGATGATACCTTACTATTTTTGACACCATCACAAGAAGATCATTATGAAAATATTGACCTTCAACAAGCTTTATCGACATTACCGACAAAATATCGTGAAGTTGTCATATTACGTTTCTTTGAAGATATGAAAATAGAAGAAGTAAGCTATGTTCTCAATGAAAACACAAACACCATTAAAACTAGATTGTACAAAGCATTGAAACTTTTGCGAATTGAACTTCAAGAGGAAGAAGGCGAGTAATACCATGGATAAAAAACTAAAGGAATTAAAAAATCAATATGAAAGTATCCCTATTCCAGACAATTTGGATGAAGTGGTTGAAACAGCTATTAAAAATGGAAGAAAGAAAAAAACCGTACCAAGATGGCTAGTTAGTACCGTAGCAACAGTGGCAATTTTCACTGTTGGAGTAAACATTAGTCCAGCAATGGCTAAAACATTAGATGATATACCGGTCATTAATAAAGTAGCAAAAATTCTTACTTTCCGTGAATATAAAGTAAAAGAAAAAACGTATGATGCGGATATTAAAGTACCGCATATTAAGGGTTTAAATGATAATAAGTTAGAATCTAAGCTAAACGAAAAATATATTGAAGATGGGAAAAAGCTTTATAGTGATTTTAAAGACACCGTTGCAGATTTAAAGAAAAATGGTGGGGGACATTATGGTGTAGCTAGCGGTTACTCTGTAATGCTAAATGATGATCAGCTCGTATCAATCGGTAGATATGTTGTAAACACTGCAGCTTCTTCTTCTACAACGATGAAATACGATACCATTGATAAAGAAAATAAAGTCGTTCTAAGTCTGCCAATGCTATTTAAAGACGATTCCTACATCCATACCATTTCTAACTATATCGTAGAACAGATGAAGAAAGAAATGAAAGAATCTAAGATGGAAAAGATGTATTGGATAAAGGGTGCAGGAGTACCTGATGAGGATTTAGTTGATAATTTCAAAGAAATCAAAGCAAATCAAAATTTCTATATTAATAAACACCATCAGTTGGTTATTGCTTTTGATAAATACGAAGTAGCACCAGGATATATGGGGTTAGTTGAGTTTAAGATTCCGACCAAACTGATTCAAAAAGACTTAGTAAGTAATCAGTATATTAAATAGTAATTGATAAACCAACCTATGTGTAGAAATGAATCATCATAAAAAACATGGAGCTGTTCAGAAAGTTATTTCATAACCCTTTAACATTAGAGAAAATTGTACCTTTGTCTGGTTCTAATCCGTTGATTTCCGTTCTGGGCCTCAACTTCAAGCCAATTCCACAGGAGTCATCAACCGAAACGTAGATCAACTTTTATAAAATTCCAAAGAAAAATTGCTCTTCTTCACAAAAATGAGGAAGAGCAATTTTTTACGAATCAAACAACTAGATCTTTTATAAAATTATACTTATCAGACAGCGCCGTGTTTTTGTTAGAGGTTAATTTTAATCTAGATACTCTTTTAATTCATTTTCCAAAAATGGTTTCGCTGACAAAAATTCAGTAAATGCATTATAACGTGCTTTTTGAACAATAGTTGGCTTTTTACCAGTATAGTAAGCACGAATTAAGATATTCTTAGGTGTGTGCTCCATATCGATAAATTCTAGAAGTTGTGCATCATAGCCTACAAGATTCAAAATTTCAGCACGAATTGAATCTGTTGCAAGCGCAGCAAAACGTTCTTTAATAATACCGTGTTGTAACATAATATCGAGTGGCGTTGATTGCAGTTGACGATTTAGTTCATGTTGACAGCAAGGGACACTTAAAATGACACGAGCCCCCCATTTTACAGCACGAGCTAAAGCCATATCCGTTGCAACATCACAAGCATGAAGCGTTACGACCATATCAACAGAAGTCTCATTATTATAATTATTAATATCTCCAACTAAAAATTCAAGTTGACCGTACTGCAGGTCTTTTGCAATTTTTGAACATTCCTCAATAACTTCTTTTTTCAAATCAAGACCTGTCACACGAATATCTAATCCTTGTTCAACTTTTAAGTAATGATAGAGAGCAAATGTTAAATATGATTTTCCAGAGCCAAAATCTAAAATACGTATTGTACGATTCTTTGGTAAGTAGTCAAGTGAATCGTGGATAAATTCGATAAAGCGGTTAATCTGCTTAAATTTATCATATTTCTGCTTTTTCACTTTGCCTTCGGGAGATTGAACACCCAGGCGAATTAAGAATGGATACGGTTGTTCAGGATCCAGTAAATAATTTTTCTTACGGTTATGTGCTAAATTCACTGTTTTCTTTTCCGTTTTTTCAGCTTTCCATAGTACTTTATTTTTCTTAGAAAGTTGAACGTGAACTTTTTCAGAGATAAATTCTCCTTGGAATTGGCGAAATTGCTCAAATAAATTATTTAAATGATTTCCTATCAAAGATAGGGGGATATTTTCATGTTTTAAAACACGTTCAAATTGATATTCTAATTGAACATGGTAGCTTCCTTTTAGTTTAATTGGTTTCAGCTTAACACGTTTTAAATCACTAGATTTTGTACGTGGTTGGCTGATAGTAGCTGATATAAGTTCTTCTTTCAATAAGTATTCCAGCAATAGTTGTTTCATTTCACTAAAATCCATTATCTGTCGCCTTCTTTATCATTTAATCATTGGCATAAGTGTATCATAATTTTGGATTTTCTAAACTGAGAAGGAAGATTTGCTACTTTTTATCGATATACGAAAGTGTTTTACCAGTCCAACCTGCAATGACAGTTAGTATTGGAGAGAGCAGGCAGAATAGTGCGAAAGGGAAGTACTCCCAAGTAGAAACAGATAACACCTTTGTGATGAATATCCCGCATACACTCCATGGGACAAGTGGGTTTACAACTGTTCCTGCATCTTCTGCAACTCGTGCTAAGTTTTTGTTTTTTAAACCTAGTTTTTGAAATTGTGATTGGAATGCTTGTCCGGTTAATAAGATAGAAAGGTATTGTTCTCCGATTAGTGTATTCACACCAATTGCGGTTAATGCTGCACCTGTAATAACAGAACCGACACTTTTGAATAGTTTCTCAACACGTAATAGTAGTGTTTGGATGATCCCTAAAGTAAACAAAAGGCCGCCCATACTTAGAGCTAAAATAACAAGTCCTACTGTAAACATCATGCTATTAATGCCCCCGCGTGTTAAAAGGGAATCGATCGCTTTGTTACCGGTTTGAGATGTAAATCCATTAAATAGAATGTTCAACACTTCACCAAATCCATAGTGATGGTGGAAATAAGAAACCAATATAGCAACAACTGTACTTGCAGCTAATGTTAAAATTGCAGGTGCTTTTTTCAATGCCATTATAATAAGTACTACAAGAGGAAGTAATGTGTACCAATGAATCATACCAGTTGACATTAAACCATCTTGGAAAGTTTTGATTTTATGTGTATTTTGTAATACTTTGGTTGGTGACAAAATAGCGTATACAATTAATGAAAGAATAAGTGCAGGAATGGTTGTCCAACACATATTCTTAATATGTTCAAATAAATCAACGCCCATTATAGTAGACGACAGATTACAGGTATCCGATAAAGGAGACATTTTATCTCCAAAGAATGCTCCTGATACAATTGCCCCAGCAGTAATAGCAAGTGAGATATCCATCGCACTAGCCATACCGATAAAAGCAACACCTACAGTTGCTGTTGTCGTAAGGGAGCTACCAATCGCAATACCGACTATACAAGTAACGATAAAAACAACTGCATAGAAGAAATGTGGAGTAATCGATTCAAACCCTAAATAAATAAGTGTAGGAATTGTGCCGCTCATAATCCAACTACTGATTAACGTACCAATAAAGAAGAAAATGAAAATTGCGCCAAGTCCTGCTGACGCACCTTCTACTAATCCATTTTCCAAATCTTTATAAGATACCTTTTTATATAGACCATATCCCATCAGTATAAGAATAGCTATTAAGATAGGCATATGTGGAACAGAATTAAAGCCAGCAATACAAAATGTCATAGTAGCAATAATTAAAATGATTAAGATGAGTGCTTCAAAAAAGGAAGGTGTCATCTTGGCTTGAATATGAAACATGATATTTCCTCCTCCAATATTAAACGTAAAAAAACCTTCAATCCCATCAAAAGGGACGAAGGATCACTCCGCGGTACCACCCTAATTGTCAAAATTACTTTGACCACTTCATAAGGTTCAAGTTTTACTAATGGTGTAATTCAATGTTGTAATAACCTAGACTTTCAGCAACCGTCTAGTCTCTATTTGCTGTTACTTATAACACTACAGTTGGTCCATCACTTGATATATACTTTTTCGCTTCAACGCGTTGAAGCTATAAAGTATTTTAACATGTTTTAATATCTAGTCAATACATTTGACGTAATTAATATATTTTAAATAGAAAATTTATATAAAAAAATAGATGTTAGGTAGCATATGCATATAAATTTGGATTTTTACTGTGCACATGACTATTAATTTTAAAATACAAGGAGCTGCCCAAAATTACCTTTGGACAACTCCTTGTATTTTGCAGGTAGCTATTTTTGAATAGGATGAGTTTCTTTATAATACTTCATTAGAATATTTTCAACATTTTCAAGATGCGAAAACATAGCTTGTTTTGCCTTTTCTTCATCTTGTTCTACAATTGCATCGTAAATCTGTGTATGTTCTTTGAATAAGTTTTCACGGGTGGTTTGCTTAGAATATAACCAAATTCTCCTAGTTTCTTTCATGGTTTCGAACATCAAACCAGATACTTGATCTAAGAAAATTGAAAGAATAGGGTTATGAGATGCTGTAGAAATTGCAGTATGGAACTCAAAGTCTACTTTTTCCCCTAGCTCTCCATCATCTTGTAATTGGCTCATTTCATTTAAAATGTTTTGTAATGTTGCTAAATCCTCGTCTGTTCTATTACGAGCAGCAGAACTAACTGTACCTACCTCGATAATTTTTCGTACTTCTAAAAGATTGGATATATCATCTTTATTCATCAGAATCGCAGTAGATAGTGGAAAAACCATATGATTTGCATCAAATGATTTAACAAAAGTTCCTTCCCCTTGTTTTATATCAACCAATCCCATTGCTTTCAGGGCGGATAATGCTTCTCTTATTGCAGAACGGCTAACTTGGAAATTTTCTGCAAGTTGTTGAACAGAGTCGAGGCGATCCCCTGGCTTTAGTGAGCCAGTTCGAATCATTTCATGTAAAGCTTCTGCCACTTCTTCGTATAATTTTTTTGCTTTTATCTGCTTGTATTTCAAAATAGCTTCACCTCATGAACACTTAAATTCACCGTTGTAGCTCCATTATACACAATATTTCTCTTAATCGTGTTTCTTTTCTTAAATAAAAAGTTGTCTTTCTGTCAAAAAATATTGAATTTAATAAATTTTGAAAATATAATCATAAACATAGAGTCATCAGATGACCTAATATCCGCATTTTTTTAGAATATAGGGAGATATGCAAAATGTTTAGGGGTATGTAAAGAAATTACAAATAATCGAGGGGGATAAAAAATGACATTTACACAAGATTTTAAAGCGGTTGGAGGAAGTTTAGGATGGTCAGCTGTTGTAGCGGTACTGCCAATTCTCTACTTTTTTTGGGCTTTAGTTTTTAAGAAAATGAAAGGCTATATAGCCGGATTAACGACACTTCTTGTTTCTTTAGTTTTAGCTGTAATCGCTTTCAAAGTGCCGGTTGGAATTTCAATTATGTCTGCTTCACAGGGTGCTGTTTATGGACTACTTCCAATAGGCTGGATTATTATCACATCGGTATTTCTTTATAATTTAACCGTGAAAACAGGAAATTTTAATATTATCCGTCACTCTGTCCTCTCTATTACTGAGGATCGACGAATTCAAGCATTATTGGTTGCTTTTTCATTTGGAGCTTTTCTTGAAGGAGCTGCTGGATTTGGTGCACCAGTTGCTATCTCTGCAGCACTATTAGTTGGCCTTGGATTTAATCCGTTATATGCAGCAGGACTTTGCTTAATTGCCAATACTGCACCAGTTGCTTTTGGTGCAATTGGTGTTCCAATTACTGCAATGGAGGGACCAACAGGAATTGCTGCAACTGAAATCTCCAAAGTTGTAGGACGCCAGTTACCGTTACTATCTGTATTTCTTCCGTTTTTCTTGATTGTTATTATGGCTGGACTAAAGAAAGCTGTGGAAGTTTTACCAGCTGTGTTGGTTTCAGGTATCTCATTTGCACTAACACAATTTTTAACTTCAAATTATTTAGGACCTGAATTACCAGATGTTCTATCAGCATTGGTATCCTTAGTCGCTTTAGCAGTTTTTATGAAATTTTGGCAACCCAAAACAATTTATCGCTTTAAATCAGAACAGGAAACGGCAGCAACAGTCGATACAATTCATACTGAGAGTAAATCACAAGGAGACTCATATAATAGTGGTCAAATCTTAAAAGCATGGTCTCCGTTTATTATTTTGACTGGGTTTATATCTATTTGGGGGATTCCAACGATAAAATTAGCATTAACCGGTCACTATGAAGGAACGAACTTTCTTTTAAAAGGTGTAAATGTACTTGGACATGCACTTACATTTATGCCGGAAGTTCCTTTACTGAATAATAAAGTGATCAGTGGTACTTCACATGAACCAATTGCAGCTGTGTATAAGTTAGAATTATTAGGAGCAGCAGGAACAGCTATTCTTTTGGCTGCCATTGTAACGAAATTTGTCTTCAAAATTTCATGGAACAAATGGATTGTAACATTTGTTGAAACAATCAATGAAATCAAATATCCAATCATCACAATTTGCGCTGTTGTTGCTTATGCATATGTTACAAATACTGCTGGAATGACTACTACACTAGGATTGGTGTTAGCTAAAACAGGTGAGCTTTTCCCATTCTTTTCACCAGTTCTAGGGTGGCTAGGGGTATTCATCACAGGTTCAGATACTTCTTCAAACGTGTTATTTGCAAAACTTCAACAAGTTACCGCAGGGTCTGTTGGAATGGATCCATTACTATCGTTAGCCGCAAATTCATCCGGTGGTGTTACAGGGAAAATGATTTCTCCACAATCAATCGCTGTTGCTACAGCAGCTGTAGGTCTTGCCGGCAAAGAATCTGAATTACTGAGGTTTACATTAAAATATAGTGTAATCTTATTAGTTGTTATTTGTATCATTACATTTCTACAAAGTAACGTCTTATCATGGATGCTGCCTTAAAAATATTATGTATAAGACTAGTTTATATTTTTTGATTAGGAAACAGTAATATTATCGATGTTTTAATTGACCGATGCCGAGCCCCGGTAACGTTTTTATGGGTTCTCGGCTGCGGTTTTTCGTTATTATTTGACCAAAAAACAATAGCCATTTCAAGTTACATAATAAGTTAGTTCTTTACATAAGAAGTAATGCTTCACTTAATTAGAATATTGTTTGCAATATACATCCGTATACAATTTAAATGTATAAAGTTTTCTTAAATTAATAGTAAAAATGAATAAATAATCATCTATTTTTAAGGTTATTAATAACTGAATAATATGATAGTATAGAATATACAGAACTCTATTAAATAATTAGAGTGGTGTGAAATTTAAAAAGTATTCATCTTTAATTTCTGTAGAGTGCCTCTTATATTGCAATTATAGGAAGTTAAGCTGGATATAAAATAGAATAATGCAAAGGGGGAGTCTATATGTCCGACAATATGTTTCAATTAGTAGCAATTCTTATTTATATGATTGCGATGTTGGTCATTGGTTGGTATGCCTTTCGGAAGACGTCCAATTTAACGGATTACATGTTAGGAGGACGATCGTTAGGGCCGGCTGTTACTGCTTTAAGTGCTGGAGCAGCAGATATGTCAGGTTGGCTATTAATGGGTTTACCAGGGGCTATTTATGCAAGCGGTTTAATTGAAGCTTGGATTGCCATCGGATTAACTGTTGGAGCCTATTTAAACTGGCTGTTTGTAGCACCACGATTACGTATGTATACACAAGTTTCTAATGATTCGATTACCATTCCGAGTTATTTAGATAATCGATTAAAAGATAAAACAAAATTACTAAGAATTGCATCTGGTCTCATCATTTTAGTATTCTTCACTTTCTACGTATCTTCGGGAATGGTAGCTGGTGGAGTATTCTTTGAAAGTTCATTTGGTTATAACTACCATACAGGTTTATTGCTTACTTCAGGTGTTGTAATTGCATATACGCTATTTGGCGGCTTCTTAGCAGTAAGCTATACAGACTTTATACAAGGTCTTGTTATGTTTTTAGCATTGATTATTGTTCCGATTTTTGGATTATTCTTGACTGGGGGTTTTTCAGAAACGGCAACTTCGATCCACGAAGTCAATCCTAAATTGTTAAGCTTATTTTCAGGAGCTACGCTAACAGGTGTTATTTCAACGGTAGCTTGGGGGCTAGGTTATTTTGGACAGCCGCATATTATTGTTCGATTTATGGCGATAAAAAGTGTAAAAGAAACAAAACAAGCACGTCGTATAGGAATCGGATGGATGTTCTTGAGTTTGTTCGGTGCGATTGCTACTGCATTAGTAGGGATTGCGTATTATCACCAAAATGGCCTAACATTGAAAAACCCTGAGACTGTATTTATAGCACTGGGTCAAATCCTATTCCATCCGTTTATAGCAGGAATTATGTTAGCTGCTATTTTAGCTGCAATCATGAGCACGATTTCTTCACAATTAATCGTTACATCTTCTGCTTTAGTAGAAGATATCTATAAAGCAGTATTTAAAACAAACGCTTCAGATAAACAATATGTATTTTTGGGACGAATGGCAGTCTTACTTGTTTCTGTTTTAGCAATGTATTTGGCTTGGGAACAAGACAATAAAATTCTAGATCTTGTATCATTTGCTTGGGCAGGATTTGGTGCAGCGTTTGGGCCAATCATCTTGTTAACACTTTACTGGAAAAAAATCACGAACTGGGGTGCTCTTGCAGGAATGATAACTGGTGCAGCAACTGCTTATATATGGGGATCTAATGAGCATTTGCATGCAGCCTTGTATGAGATTGTGCCAGGTTTTATCATTTGTTTAGTTGTCGCAGTAATTGTTAGCCTAATTACGTATAAACCAAATCCAGAAATAGAAGATGAATTTGATAGAACGATAGAATTATTAGAACAAGAAAAAAGAGGGTAAAGGGGGCCCGCCTGTAGTTTGCAACAAAATGCGGCTACAGGCTAATTTTTTCTAAGGGGTGGTAATAAATGTTCGAGTTAGATCATGTCGTATATTTTACAACAAAAAGTCCAGCTCAGATTGCTCAAGAAGTTGCAATAGAAGGAATTCATCCAGTTATAGGTGGGCAACATTTACAATGGGGAACGTATAATGCGTTGTTATATACTAGAAATAGTTATATTGAATGGTTGGCAGTAGAAAATGCTGATATTGCAAAGATTGCGAACCAACCACTTGTAAAACAGTTACTTTATGATATTAATGATGGTGAAGGTTTTTATTCATTATGCTTAAGGACCGATGATTTAAAAAGAAAAAACCTCTATTTTAGAAAACTGGGCTATCGGACAAGTGGAGTTATTCCAGCAGAGAGAAAAACAGCAGACGGTAAGATGATTCGATGGAATATGTTATTTATTGAACAAAAAATAGACGATTCGCTGCCATATCCATTTTTTATAGAATGGGAGCAACCTTTGCATGAAAGGTATGATGTATTAAAAGCAGATGGTACAATTCAAAAAGCAAATGTAGACCTGCAAATAGAGCGTTGTATTTTTAATGTGAAAGATGTCCAAAGAAAATTGACGCAGTGGTCACGATTATTATCGCTACCTGCCAAAGAAAATACATTAAAATTAGCTAATACAACTTTTGTATTTCAACAATCGCTAGAAGGAAAAGAACGCCTTCAAACAATCGATATTGTGAAAGTTTGAGTTGTGTACATTTTTTATGATACGATAGGCATAACTTATAATATAGAGGACTAGGAGAGTAGAATAGGTAATCTACTCTTTTTTTAATTAGGTGTGTTTAAACATTATATTTTGACATAGCCTAAAAGCTAGGGCCCGTTTTAATAGGCTGTGAAGGTAGATATAAATGTAAGATTTGTGAAGGAGGAATATCTTTGGATCAATTGATCGAGAAAGCAATATTAGTTGGTGTAAATTTACGCAATGATTTGCACTTTGACTATTCAATCGAAGAACTAGGAAATTTGGCTGAAGCACTTAACGTTGAGGTAGTTGGTGTTGTAACCCAAAATTTAGAACGTATAAATCCTTCGCATTATGTTGGTACAGGTAAAATCGAAGAAATTAAAAATTTCTATAATGAAGCAGATGCAAACTTAGTCATATTTGACGATGAATTATCACCATCGCAAATTCGTAATTTGGAGCGAGATTTGGAATGCAAGGTGATAGATCGCACAATGCTTATTCTTGATATATTTGCTAGACGTGCAAAATCTAAAGAAGCACAAATGCAAGTAGAATTAGCCCAATTACAATATATGTTACCTCGTTTAGTTGGTTTACGAGATTCTTTAAGTCGCCAAGGTGGTGGTACAGGTGGTGGATTTAAGAACCGTGGTGCAGGTGAAACAAAACTTGAACTTGATCGCAGGAAAATTGAAGAACAAATTGCTAAACTAAATAAAGAATTAGAAGTTGTGAAGGAACAACGTGAGACCCAAAGAAAACAGCGTCGTAAAAGTGAAATTCCAATTGTTTCAATTGTGGGATATACAAATGCCGGGAAATCTACCATTATGAATCAACTACTAAACAAAGTAAATCAAGAAGAGCATAAGCAAGTTGTTGAAAAAAATATGCTATTTGCTACACTCGAAACTTCCGTAAGACAGATTAGCTTGCCTGATCATAAGAGCTTTTTACTTACAGATACAGTTGGATTTGTAAGTAAACTTCCACACCATTTAGTAAAAGCATTCCGTTCTACATTAGAGGAAGCAAGAGATGCGGATTTACTTTTACATGTTGTAGATGCTTCGAATGCAGAAAACCAATACATGATAGAAGTTACTAACAACACACTACAAGAAGTTGGAGTAGAAGATATTCCTACTATATGTGTATATAACAAAGCAGACTTAGCCAATCTAGCTTATCCTTATGTAAACAACAATCAAATTTGGATATCAGCAAAAGAAGGGGTAGGGCTTGATGAACTACTACAATTAATACGTCAGCATATCTTCTCTGATTATGTAACATGTACATTCTGTATTCCTTATGATCGAGGGGATATCGTTTCTTATTTGAATGAATCTGCACATATAATAGAAACAAGTTATGATGAAAACGGCACTATATTAAAGGTAGAAGTACACGAATCAACTGCACAAAAATATCAAATGTTTCAGGTTAATTAAGGGATGGCTTTTGTCATCTCTTTTTTTACTGCATTTTAGAAAAAATGCTATGTTACTATAGTGTAATAGGGGCTTAATCATAAAAATGAGATAAGTAATGTCTCCGATTAAAATGTATTTATGGAAAGTACAGTATATATGACCTGAAATTTCATCGGATAAAACATTGATCGACTTCTGATAATAATTTAATATTAAAACACTGTGATTTAGGGGATTAATTGTTTTAATAATCAAAAAATAAACAATTTTCTATATCAAAAAATTTTTTTGACTTAGCACAAATGTGCGTGTATAATGGACAACATGCATCGCTAAATTACAAATTTATAAACTTTATAGTTTGAATTGTAAGACTATTTTTTATATTGAAAGAAGGAGAGTTTCTTATGGCAACAAAAGAGGAAATCGTTAAGTCAGTTCCTCAAACAGGATTCTTCGGACATCCAAAGGGATTATTTAGCTTGTTCTTTACAGAATTTTGGGAACGTTTTTCATACTATGGTATGAAAGCAATCCTATTATATTTTATGTACGATAAAGTAAAAAAAGGTGGTTTAGGATTAGATGAAACCACAGCAGCTTCAATTATGGCAATTTATGGATCATTAGTATATATGTCAGGTATTATTGGTGGTTGGATTGCTGACCGTATTTTAGGTACTAGAAGAACAATCTTCTGGGGCGGTATATTAATTATGTTTGGTCATATCTGCTTAGCAGTTCCTGGTGGCTTAACATTCTTATTTGCTTCAATGGTATTTATTATTATTGGTACTGGATTATTAAAACCAAACGTATCATCAGTTGTTGGTGATATTTACGCAGAGGGCGATAACCGCCGTGATGCAGGTTTTAATATTTTCTATATGGGTATTAACGCAGGTGCGTTTATCTCTCCACTAGTTGTAGGTGCCGTCAAAGAACATTATAACTATCATGCAGGTTTTAGTATTGCAGCAATAGGTATGGCTATTGGATTATTCATGTATACTTTTAACCAAAAAGAAAAATTGGGTATTGCAGGTGTAGAACCTAAAAATCCATTAAATGCAAAAGAACGTAGTAGCATTCTTAAAAAATTCATCGTAGCAGTTATTGTAGTAGCTGCATTAGTTATTCTTGCAACTGTAAGTGGTAACTTAACAATCGATGTAGTTGTTAACTTCTTCACAGTTATCGGTTTATTAGCTCCAATCTCAGTATTTATTTGGATGTTCACTAGTAAAAAAACAAAAAAAGAAGAGAAATCACATCTTCTTGCATATATCCCTTTATTTATTACGGGTACAATGTTCTGGATTATCCAAGAACAAGGTTCAACTATTCTTGCAGCATATATAGATCAACGAACAGATTTAACAATGGGATCATTTGTAATTCCAGCTTCTTGGTTCCAGTCTTTAAACCCATTATTTATCATTACAATGGCGCCAATCTTCGCCTGGATATGGATTAAAATGGGGAATCGACAACCATCTACGCCAATCAAATTCTCATTGTCACTATTATTTGCCGGTTTATCATTCTTAATCATGATCATTCCAGCAATAACTTCAGGTGGTAAAGAGTTAATTAGCCCATGGTGGATTGTCATTTCATTCTTCTTAGTAGTAATTGGTGAATTATTAATGTCACCAGTTGGTCTATCAGCAACTACTAAATTAGCGCCATCTGCATTCGCAGCTCAAACTATGTCACTTTGGTTCTTAACAAGTACTGCTGCACAAGCATTAAATGCACAATTTGCAAAACTATTCGCCAAAATTTCAGAAGTTCAATATTTTGGTTATCTTGGTGGAGCTTCTATAGTATTATTCTTATTCATGTTAATGCTAAGCCCTTGGATTTCTAAAAAAATGGGTAGTATTCGATAAAAATAATTTATTAAAAGGCTTGTCCTAAATTGGTGTTACCAATTTTAGGACAAGTCTTTTTTTATGCTCAACCCTTCATTCCAATAATCCTGCTAGAAACTTGCAGCTGTAGCGAAAGAGATTATATATTAGATTGTTTAATAGAGGCTATATAAAAATCTTTTTAAATAATAATGATAAAGAACAGAATATGAGTACTTTAGGGTATTGTCGTTCGTCACTTATTTGATAATCATTTTCATTTAGATGTTGAAAATGATTATCAATATGATATACTAATTACCGTGAGCTAATTGATAATGAATTTCATTTTCATAAATTGAACTCACAAAATGGAAAAAGTCGGGGATTGTGATGAAGAAACGATATTTATTTTTAGCACTAGTTATTTTAGCAATTTTATCCCTTTTTGTAGGGGTAACGAGCATCTCTCCAATGGATCTATTAACGATTCATTCAGAGAAAACTCAAATTTTCCTTATTAGTCGTGTACCTAGGTTAATGGCAATTATATTAGCAGGTTTTGGGATGAGTATTGCGGGTTTGATTATGCAAAGTTTAAGTCGCAATAAATTCGTGTCGCCTACAACGGCTGGAACATTAGATGCCACCCGTTTAGGGATTCTCGTATCGATGTTGTTATTCGCGAATGCTTCGATGTTGGAAAAAATGGCGGTTTCCTTTGTATTTGCATTAGCCGGCACAATATTATTTATGCAAATTTTGAACCGTATAAAATTTAAAGATGCGATATTCATTCCACTTGTTGGGTTAATGTTTGGTAATATTTTATCCTCCATTACCACTTTCTTTGCATATAAGTCGAACGTAATCCAGAATATTTCTACTTGGTTGCAAGGAGATTTTTCAATGATTATGAAAGGGCGTTATGAACTTCTTTATATTAGTGTACCCGTACTAATTGTCGCTTATCTATATGCTAATCGTTTTACGGTTGCAGGTATGGGGGAAGATTTTGCAAAGAACTTAGGGCTAGCTTATAAGCGTATTGTAAACTTCGGTTTAATCCTCGTGGCTTTAATAACAACTACAGTGGTGTTAACAGTAGGTATGATTCCTTTCTTAGGATTAATCATCCCAAATATTATTTCTATTTTTAAAGGTGATCACTTACAAAAAACTTTACCGCATACCGCTATGCTAGGAGCTATCTTCTTGTTAATATGTGATATTTTAGGACGATTGCTAATATATCCATATGAGATTTCAATCAGTTTAATGGTAGGCGTCATCGGTAGTGCAGTCTTCCTATTCTTATTGTTTAGGGGGAAAGCTTATGCGTAATAGCTTAAAGATGTTAATACTAGCAATTCTCGTTGTGATATTCGCATGCTTATATTTGTTTCAAGGGTTAAATGGTAATTATGATTACATATTACCTCGTCGTGTGATTAAAGTAATCGCGATGGCAATAACAGGTGTTGCGATTGCCTATTCAACAGTTACTTTTCAAACCATCACACATAATCGAATTTTGACACCAAGCATTATGGGATTAGATTCCTTATATTTGTTACTACAAACAGTGATTATTTTCACCCTTGGATCAAGTCATATAGCCATTATGAATGCACAGGTTAATTTCTTTCTATCCGTTCTGGTAATGATTAGCTTTGCATTAATACTTTATCAATTCTTATTTCGTTCAGGTAAACGTCCTATCTACTTTTTACTTTTAGTAGGGATTATTGTTGGGACACTTTTAGGAAGTTTGACGACTTTTATGCAAGTATTGATTGATCCAAATGAATTTGCTCGAGTACAGGATAAAATGTTTGCAAGTTTTAATAATGTTAATGGTGATTTAGTATGGCTTGCATTAGTAGTTGTCGTTCTTGTTATGATGTTTGGATGGCGTATGGTACATGAATTAGATGTCTTATTACTTGGTCGTGATCATGCAATTAACTTAGGTGTACCATACGATAGGGTAGTAAAACATATGCTGATTATTTCATCCATGTTAATCTCCGTTTCAACAGCATTGGTTGGACCGATTACCTTCTTTGGACTAATCGTAGCCAATCTATCTTATCAATTTTTCAAAACATACAAACATTCTGTGTTGATTGTGGGTGCTGCTCTTTTAAGTTTAGTTGCACTATTTGGCGGTCAATGGATTGTTGAAAGAGTATTTACGTTCTCAACTACATTAAGTGTCATTATCAATTTTATCGGTGGTATTTACTTTATTTACTTATTATTAAGGGAGAGTCGATCTGCATGATCCAAGTAAAAGAAATAACCAAATTCTTTGGGAAAAAAGTCGTCGTTGATAAAGTAAGCGTTGACATAACACGTGGAAAAATAACTTCTTTTATTGGCCCAAATGGAGCGGGTAAATCGACATTATTATCGATGGTTAGCCGATTACTGGATGCAGATACTGGTGAAGTGTTGCTTGATAACGCAGATGTAAAGAATTTAAAATCAAATGATTTTGCAAAACGAGTATCCATTTTAAAACAGTCTAACTTTATGAATGTTCGCTTAACAATTCGTGAGCTTGTTTCTTTCGGAAGATTTCCATATTCACATGGGCATCTAAATGAGGAAGATCACAAGAAAGTTGACGAAGCAATTCACTATATGAATCTAGAAGATATTCAACATGATTATTTAGACGAGCTATCGGGTGGTCAACGTCAAAGAGCATTTATTGCAATGGTGATTGCTCAAGATACCGAATATATTCTGTTGGATGAACCATTAAATAACTTAGACATGAAGCATTCCGTACAGATTATGAAAATCTTACGAAAGCTTGTAGATGAATTAGATAAGACAGTAGTAATTGTTTTACATGATATAAATTTTGCATCTGTTTATTCAGATTATATTGTTGCTTTAAAAGACGGTAAAGTCGTAAAAGATGGCCCGACAGATGAGATTATTAACTCGGAATCATTAAAAGAAATTTATGATATGGACATTCCTATTCAAGAAATGAATAGCTGCCGTATTTGCGTATATTTCAATTCATAATAAAGGAGATCAAACAATGAAAAAATGGTCATTATTATCATTAGTATTTGCTTTGCTTCTTGCGCTAGGAGCATGTGGTTCTAAAGATACAAGTAAAGAAAATTCAAATTCTGGCTCGAAAGAAGATACTATTACAGTAACCAATGACTTTGGTATTCAAAATGAGGATGGCTCATCTGATGCTGTAAAAGATGAAGTTAAAGTTCCGAAAAATCCAAAAAAAGTCGTCGTATTTGATATGGGTTTCTTAGATACACTTGATACACTAGGTGTTAAAGTGACAGGTGTTCCTCAAGATTCAATTCCAAAATATCTAAAAAAATATGATAGCACGGATTACGAAAATGTTGGTTCATTAAAAGAACCTGATTTAGAAAAACTTGCAACCATTCAACCAGATGTTATTTTTATCTCAGGTCGTCAAGCAAGTCTTTATGAAGAATTAAGTAAAATTGCTCCAACAGTTTATGTAGGATTAGATACATCAAACTATATGGATTCATTTAAAAAGAATACAGAATTAGCTGGACAAATTTTCGGTAAAGAAGATCAAGTAAAAGATGAATTGGCAAAAGTTGATGAAACAATCGCAAAAGTACAATCTGAAACGAAAAATTTAGATAAAAAGGCTTTAATCATCTTAGGTTCTGAAGGGAAAATCAGTGCTTACGGCCCTGCATCTCGCTTTGGCGTAATTCACGATGTATTTGGTTTTAAACCAGTTGATAAAAACATCGAAGTTTCAACACATGGTCAAAATGTTTCGTATGAATATGTATTAGAAAAAAATCCAGATATTATCTTTGTAGTAGACCGAGATGCAGTAGTAACACAAGGTGCATCTGCGAAAAAAGATATTGAAAACGATATTGTAAAGAAAACAACTGCTTATAAAGATGGTAAAATGATCTATCTTAACCCAGAAGTTTGGTATTTATCTGGTGGCGGATTACAATCTGTAACTGAAATGGTGAAAGAAGTAGAAGCAGCCTTATAAACTTGATTAAACATAAACACCTAGCAAATTTTTGCTAGGTGTTTTATTTGTGGATAAAATGAGCTGAGTATTTTTTTGTGCTATTCCATAGAATAATAAAAAGGTATAGTTATAAGAAAAGAATATTTCGTAAAAGGAGGATTTTAATGACGAAATTTTTCTACTTCTTAGCAATTGTAACTGCTGTTATCTTTTTTATATTAGATTTCAGTTTAAATAGCACCTGGGTAACTAGTCTAGATATAAAGGCTTCAACTCTTTTGAAAGGTAATTCTTTCATTGAATTTTTCCATTACTTTGGAGAAACAAAGTTTATTTTAATTGTAGCTGTTTGCCTATTAGTTTGGTTGTGGATCCGAAACCACAATTACCGTGGTATGATGTTTGCACTTTTAACGATTGCAGGAGGAAATGTGTTCAATCAGATATTGAAGGAATGGATTCGTAGACCAAGACCAGTTATACCACATCAATTAAGCAGTTTTAGTTTTCCTTCTGGTCATGCAATGGTTGGGATTCTTTATCTATTTACCATTACTTTCTTAGTAACTGAACATTCATCGTCCAAAACAATGAAACTATTCGCATGGCTATTTGCAACAATAATGACTGCTTTAATAGGCTTATCTCGGATTGCCGGGAGTCATCATTTTGCATCAGATGTTATTGCGGGATGGTCAATTGGCTACACATGGTTTATCTTGTGTGTTATTTGGTATAAACATCGAAAAAAACTGTAGAGTTACAAGAACGAAAGGCATAAGAAAAGGCGCTGATCAATGATCAGTGCCTTTTTCATGCTTGTGTTAAAACATTTTTCGATGTGATCTTATGAATAATAGATGTTAAAATGACTGCTATTAAAAGGAAGATTAAGATAATACTAATTACACCAATCCAACCAAAGTTAGACCAGAATATACCACCTGTAGTACCACCAATACTTGATCCTACATAATAGAAGAATAAGTATAGGGAAGAGGCTTGAGCTTTATCGTGAGTTGCTCGTCTGCCAACCCAACCACTAGCAATTGCATGTCCGCCAAAGAATCCAAAGGTGAATATAGCGATACCGAGAATCTTAATAAATAGAATGCCAACTAAAGAAAGAAGTGCACCACCAATCATTAAGCCAATTCCGCTTAATAATATTTTATATCTACCATGATGATCGGCAAGTCCCCCCATCCATGCAGAACTAAATGTTCCGACTAAATAGATTAAGAAAATCCAACCAACAATAGTTTGGCTTAATGAATAAGGAGGTTCTAATAATTGAAATCCAATATAGTTATACATCGTTACAAAAGAACCCATAAGTAAAAAACCCATTCCAAACAGACTCAGTAATGCAGGGTCTTTAAGATGCATTAGTAAAGATTTGAATAGGGGCTTAAATGCCAGTTTTTCAGGAGTAAAATGCTTTGATGAGGGGAGTAAAAAGTAAAAAGCAATCGCAACAAGTAAACTAATGATACCGATTGTCATCATACCAATTCGCCAGTTGAAGAAATCACTAACGGTTCCCATAATAATTCGTCCAGCAAGCCCACCAATAGAGTTTCCGCTAATATAAAGTCCCATTGCAGCACCTAAACTAGCAGGATCAATCTCTTCGCCTAGATAAGCCATTGCAATTGCAGGAAGTCCTGCAAAGACAATTCCCTGTATGATCCTTAAAATGAGTAACATATGATAATTGGGGGCGAAGGCTATCAATAGCGTTAAAATTGCAACAGCTATCATTGAAAATGTCATAATTGATTTACGACCCCAAGCTTCAGATAGGGATCCAATAATTAACATACTAATAGCTAAGGAAGCAGTTGTTAAAGACAAGGATAGGGAAGCTGTGGTAGGTGAAATATGAAAAACCTTGGATAATGTTGGTAACACGGGTTGGGTCATATATAAATTCGCAAATGTACTAAAAGCCCCCGCAAATAATGCCAGGTTTGCTTTGCGAAAATCCATCGTTCCTTTTTTAATATAATCATCCATTTCTAAATATCACTCCATAATATAATGGCAAATTAGGAAACTGAATTGTCATTTTTTTTGTTACGGTTTATTATAGATTCATTCTATTGATAATTACAATTTATTATTTTTATTAATTTGATTCGATTTGGTTATTAGGAGGCATAGCATGGATTTACAACAACTAAAGTATTTCCAAACTGTAGCGAGAATAGAACATATGACCCAAGCTGCTGAAAAATTGAATATATCTCAGCCAGCACTTAGTAAGTCAATTGCACAGCTAGAAGAGGAAGTTGGTGTCCCGCTATTTGATCGAAAAGGGCGTTCCATTAAATTAAACCGCTTTGGTGAGTTGTTTTTAAAAAGAACAATGCCAATTAGTAAACTGTATGAAGAAGTAAAGCAAGAGATTGCAGATTTAGTGACACCTGATTATGGGGTAATAACTATCGGTTTTACACATACAGTGGGAATGCAACTTATTCCACGTTTGGTACGCATGTTCCGCAGAAAGTATCCCAATGTACAGTTTGAATTCACACAAAGCAATTCTTTTCATTTGCTGCGACAATTAGAGGCAGGAGAGTTTGAACTATGTTTGGTGCCATATGTTGATACAGATATTCCCTTCGAGTGGGTTGAACTATGGAGTGAAGAGTTATTTGTGATTGTACCAGAAGACCATCGACTAGCAAATCGTAAGCAAATTCATTTATCTGAAATAGGCAATGATCCATTTGTTTCATTAAAAGAAGGAAATTCTCTTCGGCAAATTAATGATCAATTATTAGCACTTGCAAATATTTCTCCAGAGGTTGTTTTCGAAGGGGAAGAATTTCATACACTTGCAGGGTTTGTTGAAGCAGGGTTGGGTGTAGCATTGCTTCCGAATATAAGAGGATTAAATGAGTATCATTTATCTAAAATTCGTGTTAGTGAGCCGATATGTCAACGTAAATTAGGTATTGGCTACATGAAGAAAAGATATATGTCTCAAGCCGCTACAACTTTTAGAGATTTTGTTATGAGGGAGTTTAGAGAAAAATAGGCTTTTGAATCTATTTCTTTGTGGATTAATGGTTCATAGGTAAAAGTATACGCATACAATGAACAAAACGTTTATAAAAAGAGAGGTATGCGGGTGGATGGAAGTATTTTATATGCATTAGGGTTAACTTTATTCGCGGGATTAGCAACAGGTGTTGGCAGCTTAATCGCATTTTTTACTTCGAGGACCAATACGAAGTTTTTATCATTTGCATTGGGTTTTTCAGCAGGTGTTATGATTTATGTTTCACTTGTTGAAATTTTCGTAAAAGCAAAACACGCACTTGTAGCTGAATTAGGAATGAAACAGGGCTATTTGTTCACAATAGTTGGATTCTTTGGTGGCATGCTGCTAATTGCATTGATTGATAAACTAATTCCAAAGCAAGGGAATCCCCATGAAGTAAAAATGGTAGAAGATTTGCATAGGGGTCCATCAAATGATGATTATGCTAAGCTCATGAAAATGGGGATTTTCACAGCTTTAGCTATTGGAATTCACAACTTTCCAGAGGGGATTGCAACATTTGTTTCAGCATTAAATGATCCGAATCTCGGCTTAGCGATTGCTATAGCTGTAGCGATTCACAATATTCCAGAAGGGATTGCGGTATCTGTACCGATTTTTTATGCAACGGGTAACCGCAAGAAGGCATTTAAATTATCATTCTTATCTGGTTTAGCAGAGCCGGTTGGAGCTTTTGTTGCATATCTAGTATTAATGCCATTTTTGAATGATGTTATGTTTGGGATGATTTTTGCTGGAGTTGCCGGAATAATGGTCTTTATCTCATTGGATGAATTATTACCAGCTGCACGAAAATATGATGAAGCACATTCATCCATTTATGGTGTAGTATTAGGAATGATCGTGATGGCAATTAGTTTAGTTTTGTTGGCATAAAAGGGATTGCAATCTGCAATCCCTTCTATATATCTGAAGGGTAAATTTTTCCCTAAATTTATGTACCTACAATCGTGTTTACTACTTTATGAATCCTAATCCTGTTGCAATTAATATTAAAGTCAACACAGCGAATAATATTTTCTTCATTGAAAACCCCCCTTTACAAAATAATTCAAAATATCTATTTATTATAAAAGAAAAAAATGTAAAAATAGTAAAAAAGATAAGGTGGTAAGTGAGATGTATTCGAAAAATAAAATATGGTTCATTTTTCCGATTTTATTAATTATTTTTTCTTTCAACTTTCATTCTTTAAGAGTTGAAGCAATGACTAATAAGCCTGGAGATATTATAGTTACAAAAAATACTTCATCTTATGGAATAGCAGGACATACTGGGATATTCATTAGTTCGAATCAAATTTTACATACTTCTGGCTGGAAAAATGAGCCATACCCAATTGTCTTCACAAAAAAACAATGGGAACATCGCTATGGAAATTCGAAAGTAGTTCGTCCTAAATCGGCATCATTAGGCAAAAAAGCTGCATCAAATGCAAAGAAATATTTTAAGGATAAAAAAATACCTTATTCGGTAGGGGCTAGTTTAAAAAGTACAAAAAGAACTTATTGTAGTCAATTAGTTTGGTACTCATATTATAAAGCCGGAAAAACATATAAAGTATATAAACAAATAAATAGTGGTTCTAAATTAGCTCCCAAATATGCATGGGTATTACCAGATAAAATAATGCCTTATGATTTCGTAAGTAATGGTTATCCTAAGGGGAATGGATTTGTAATTGTAGATAACACATGGTCAAGAAAGTGATTTTAAGTTTTACTGGTCACAAAACACCCCTATAAATGTTTGCTGTCAAACATTTATAGGGGTGTTTATTGCTTTTATGAAGTTGAGTTTGAATTAGAGAATAGCTATTACTTAGCCGATTCTTAAAATTAAACATTTAATTTATTATTTATTAGAAGCAACTGTAAAACGTTCGTTTACATGTTTAGGGTTTTCAATTTCATCTAATACTGCGATTGCAAAGTCAGCGTAAGATACATAGCTTTCACCTTGTTCGTTTACTAATAAATGATCTTTACCTTCAATATATTTGCCAGTGCGAGGACCTTCTGGATCGAAGAATGCTGATGGGCTTAGGAATGTCCAAGTGATTGAAGCAGCTTGTAAATCTGCTAAGTTTTGAGCTTGGTTAGATGCAGTAGCTTTGAACATATCAGGGAAATCGGGTGTTTCGATGACACGTACAGTTTTTTCTGGATCTACAAATAGACTTCCCGCACCACCAACTACAAATAATTTGGTTTCTTTTGCATCTTTGAAGATTGCAATTAGGTGATGCCCCACTTCTACATGAAGTGTTTCTTGTCCGATTGGTGCTCCAAAAGCATTTACCACAACATCAAATCCATTTATATCTGCTGTTGTTAAGTCGAATACATCTTTTTCAAATACAGTTACTGATTGTCCTTGTAATTTTGTTGCATTACGGACAATTGCAGTCACTTCATGACCACGAGCTATTGCTTCTCCTAAAATTTTGTTTCCTGCTTTACCTGATGCACCGATAATTCCAATTTTCACGGTGAATTCCTCCTATACAATGGGTATTTATTAAATGTAACAAATTTAGTTACAGGTAGGGTGATAAAATAGATCGTCCCTTAATGAAAGAGATGATCTAATATGTCTTGTAATGTCTCTTCTTCTAATTTACTTTCTAATGCTTGCTGTACAGAACAGAATACATCATCTAATGTTGATTGAATTTGTTTGCCAACGGCACAATTTGGATTTGGATTGTCATGAATGGCAAATAAATCTTCGGGTGCTTGTACAGCACGGTAGATATCTAATAAGGTTATGTCCTTAGGAGAAACTACAAGTTTATAGCCAGATACACCTGCATGTGAAGCAATTAAACCAGCTTTTTTCAACTGGCTACTTATACGTCGAATGACAACTGGATTTGTATTGACACTACTAGCAATATAATCAGATGTTAATGTATGTGTATCTCTCGTTGAAGCAATTAATGAAAGTATGTGAATAGCCACAGAGAACCGACTGTTTATCATAGGCTCACCACCTGTTTGTAACTATCATAGTTACAATTGAATGGAATGTCAATAAAAAATAACCGAGCACCGATCCCTCATTGGGTAGTGAGACGTCCATTGATGGAAGTTTTACGTAATAGTGCTCGGTCATTAGTTATTCAACATATTCTGCAATTGTTACTTTTACACCTTTTGTATCAACGTGTACGGCTTTAATATCATAGCTAGGGAAAAGTGGTTTCATCTTTTCAACAAAGTGATTTACTCGATTTTTTGCGATAAGTGAAATGACAGTAGGTCCTGCGCCACTAATAGCTGTACCATATGCTCCTGCGTCTTTTGCCGTTTGTCGAATTTCATGATAGTTAGGAATTAAGTTTGCACGGAACGGTTCGTGAAACAAATCATGCTCCATAAATTCACCAGCTCGTTTGTAATCTTTTAATAATAAAGAAGCAGTTAACATATTTGCATTAGCACTAGCATGAACTGCATATGCTTTATCATAATTTGAAGGTAATACTTTACGAGCTTCTTCTGTTTTCAATTCTACATCTGGAATAAAAACAGCAAATGCTGCGTCAACATCTTGGACGTTTATTAATTCAAGTTGTCCGTTTGGTAAGGTAGCACCAATTGTCAAACCACCACATACAGAAGCAGAGGCATTATCTGGGTGACCTTCTATTTTAGAAGCTAAACGACAACGTTCATCAATGGAAAGGTTTAAATCACATACTTGGTTTGTAATTTCAATACCAGCGACAATTGCAGCTGCACTACTACCAAGTCCACGTGCCAAAGGTAATTCACTCCACATAATAACCTTGCATGGAGGTAAACTAACGTTATAACGTTCTGCTGTTTCAGTTGCAACTTTGTAAATTAGATGATCTTCAACGGTAAATTTTTCTGGAAGATGAATTGAATGATGTTCAAATTCCCAATGATCATGAAGGGTAACATCTAAATCAAGATATAGTCCTAAAGCTAAACCAATAGAATCGAATCCTGGCCCGAGGTTAGCAGTGCTACCTGGGACAGAAATTGACCATTTTTTACTCATACTAATCCCTCAATATATTTACGAATTTCTTCTTCATCATTTGGTAGTGAAACCATGTCCACTGTGGAAGCTTTCACAGCAGTATCAGGATCTTTTAATCCATTACCCGTTAATACTGCTACTACACGACTTCCTTTAGGGATAGATCCATTTTCGACTGATTGGAATACACCGGCAACTGATGCTGCTGATCCTGGTTCAGCAAAGACACCTTCTTTAGATGCGATTTGGCGGTAGGCGTTTAGAATCTCTTCATCTGTAACAGATCCAATTTTACCTTCAGATTCGTCCCGAGCAGCTTCTGCTAATTTCCAACTTGCTGGATTACCGATACGAATAGCAGTCGCAATTGTTTCAGGATGTGCGATCGGTTCACCTTTTACGATTGCAGCAGCACCTTCCGCTTCAAAACCAAACATTTTTGGTAATTTTGTTTCTTTTTTCTCATGATATTCTTTGAAGCCTTTCCAGTAGGCGCTGATATTACCTGCATTCCCAACTGGAATAGCTAGAACATCTGGTGCATCACCCAATTGATCACAGATTTCAAATGCAGCTGTTTTTTGTCCTTCTAATCGATATGGGTTAACAGAGTTTACTAAAGTAACGGCAGTTGTTTCACTAATATCTCTTACAACTTGTAGTGCTTCATCAAAGTTTCCGTCAATTTCAATAATTTTTGCACCATACATGTAAGCTTGAGCGAGTTTACCTGCAGCTACTTTACCTTTTGGAATAACAATAATTGCTTTGATTCCTGCGCGAGCAGCATATGCAGCAGCTGCGGCAGAAGTATTACCAGTTGAAGCGCAAATTACACATTTGCTACCTTCTTCGATTGCTTTTGCTACAGCCATTACCATTCCTCGGTCTTTGAAAGAGCCAGTTGGATTTAATCCTTCAAATTTTACATGTAAATCAATTCCCAGTTCTTTTGATAGGGTATCTAAATGAATTAGAGGTGTATTACCTTCATGTAATGTTAAAGCAGGTGTTTCGTCAGTTACAGGTAAAAATTCTTTGTAGTGATCTAAAAGGCCCTTCCACATATGTAACATTCTCCTTTGTATATAAAATCTTTTAATGTTCATTCTATAAATACAAGTGTTTTTCTATAAGAGACATTTTAACGCATTTTATGTCTTGTTTTCAATAGCTTCTCTATAAATTTTCGAAACTATTTGAATTTATTTTACATCTTGTCACAAAATATATTTCTGTGTATAGTTGTATTTACAAGTTAATTTACAAATGTAAAGACACATGGAGGCTTTTAAAATATGAGACAAGCAGTAAATACACAGTCGGTTTCACGTAATAAGTTACTAGGTGTAGCAGGTATCGGTTGGTTATTTGATGCTCTTGATGTGGGAATTCTATCCTTTATTATTGCAGCACTTGCAAAAGATTGGAATTTAACAACCGGTCAGATGGGGTGGATCGGGAGTATTAACTCTATTGGGATGGCTGTCGGTGCTTTTATATTTGGTATTTTTGCCGACCGAATTGGTAGAAAGTCAGTTTTTATATGGACATTAGTTATTTTTTCAGTAGCAAGTGGCTTATCAGCTTTTGCTTCTAGTTTAACCATATTCATGGTATTACGATTTTTTATTGGAATGGGTCTTGGTGGAGAACTTCCAGTTGCTTCCACTCTAGTTTCTGAAAATGTAGCAGCCAATGAAAGAGGAAGAGTCGTTGTTCTATTAGAAAGCTTCTGGGCTGTCGGCTGGTTATTAGCAGCACTTATTTCATATTTTGTGATCCCACAATACGGTTGGCGTGTAGCGCTGATATTAACTGCTATTCCTGCAATTTACGCCGTTTATTTACGTTTACATTTACCAGATTCACAACAGTTTACAGCGAAAAAAATGCCATCAAGAAGTATAGTTCAAAATTTAAAAGATGTTTGGTCAAAACCTTATAGTAAACCGACGTTGATGTTATGGGTTGTTTGGTTTACTGTTGTATTTTCTTATTATGGAATGTTTTTATGGTTACCAAGTGTCATGGTTTTGAAAGGTTTTAGTCTAATTAAAAGTTTTGAATATGTTCTAGTTATGACGTTAGCACAGTTACCGGGGTATTTCACTGCAGCATGGTTGATTGAAAAGGCTGGGAGAAAATTTGTATTAGCTACCTATTTGCTAGGTACAGCTATTAGTGCTTTAATATTTGGCTTAACAGATGTAACATGGATTCTAATTGTTTCTGGAATGCTTTTATCATTCTTTAACTTAGGAGCATGGGGGGCACTTTATGCATATACTCCTGAACAATATCCAACAGTGATTAGAGGAACTGGAGTAGGCATGGCCGCTTCAGTTGGTCGAATAGGAGGAATTTTGGGGCCATTATTAGTGGGAACATTAGTGGCAAATGGAATTTCTATTGGTTGGATTTTCTCTATTTTCTGTGCATCAATTATAATTGGAATCTTAGCAATTCTATTATTGGGGAGAGAAACAAAACAAGAAATCTTACAATGATGTTTAATCAAAAGGTCATTTTCAGAAAATCGAATACTATATAGGTGGTAATTACTGATTACCGTTCTTTAGAACAAAAGGTATCGAGTTCTCGATACCTTTTGTTTTTTTTCAATGAAGATTACAATATGCTGCATAGCGGAAAATCAGCGGCTTCAAATAGAAAAGACTGTAGGTCAACTCAAATTTCTTTGAGGATATCTACAGTTTTTTGTCTAATAGACAGATAAATACCTGGTATTATAAGCGTATTTTGGTAATTTCAATCACTAAAAGTGTGAAGTTTTTTAGAACTTTTAAGAATAGACAAGATTAGAATAATGGAAATTCGGGAAATACTTAGGCTTAAGAGTAAGTATTTTCTAAATATCTCGAGTAGAAATGATTATTTCTACTATTTAAAGGGAGGATTCTCATAATGAGTAACAAAGACAATAAAGATATTTCAAGACGTGACTTCCTGAAAACAACGGGTATAGCTACTGGAACATTGATCGGTGGAGGTTTAATAGGAGGATTGATTGGCTATAACTCGAACAAAATGGCTATGCCAACAAAATCACCAAATACTACAAATAATACAACAAACAAAACGGCTCAAACCAGCGAAGGTAAAATGTTCTTTACTACAGATAAAGACTTTAACATTATTGCTTCTGCAACTGAACGTATTTTCCCTAAAGATGATTTAGGGCCAGGAGCAATTGATTTAGGGGTACCCTATTTTATCGACCGACAATTAGCAGGGCAATACGGTAGTAATTCAAAAGAATATATGCAGGGACCTTTTGAATCCGGTCTACCTACACAAGGTTACCAATCTCGTTTGACTCGTGCAGAAATCTTCAGACAAGGTATTGAAAAATTAGATACGGAGGCTGAACAACGTTATAAAAAAAGCTTCACAGATATTTCAGATCAAGAGAGGGATGTAATCCTTACTGCATTTCAAAAAGATGAAGTGAAGATGCAAGGTGTTACTGCGAGTTTCTTCTTTAATTTACTTCGTTCAGCAACCTTAGAAGGTGCATATTCTGATCCATTGTATGGTGGAAACAGGAATATGGAAGGATGGAAAATGAAGGGGTTCCCAGGTCACCAAATGTCTTATATTAATGTGATTGAAAAACCAGAATTCCAAAAAATCGAACCAAGATCACTAGGTATGCACTAATCAGAGGAGGTTATAAACAATGGTTAAAACTATGCCAAAAGTTGATGTAGTAACTGTTGGAGTTGGCTGGACAGGTGGTATCGTTGCTGCAGAATGTACGAAGGCGGGCTTAAAAGTTGTAGGTCTTGAAAGAGGGAAATCACGTGGGACTGTAAACTTTGCCAACGTTCATGATGAATATCGATATGCAATTCGTTATGAGTTAATGCAAGATTTATCGAAAGAAACAGTTACTTTCCGCAATAATCGTAGACAAAAGGCATTACCAATGCGTCAGTTAGGTTCTTTCTTACTTGGTGAAGGTCTTGGTGGTGCTGGTACTCATTGGAACGGACAAGTATTCCGTTTTTTACCATATGACTTTGAGATCAAAACAATGACAGATAAAAAGTACGGAAAAAATTTCTTGGGACCTGGTTACCAGTTTCAGGATTGGGGTTTGAATTATGATCAAATGGAACCATACTTCGATAAGTTCGAGAAAACTTCAGGGGTTAGTGGTGAAGAGAATCCATTAGGCCCAAAACGTTCTGATAAATATCCAAACAAACCAATGAAGAAAACACCTCTACTTCAAAAATTTGAAAAAGCATCACAAAAGTTAGGGTACCACCCATATATGATGCCTTCAGCAAATTTGTCTGCACCATACAAAAACATATATGGTGAAACAATTAACGCATGCCAATATTGCGGTTTTTGTGAGCGTTTTGGTTGTGAATATGGCGCAAAAGCTACACCAGAAGTAGCAGTTATTCCGGCTGCTTTGAAAACTGGAAAATATGAAATTCGCTTTGATTCGAATGTTGTTGAAGTTCTTACTAAAGGGGGAAAAGCAACAGGAGTTAGATATATAGATACAGTAACAGGTGAAGAATATATTCAACCTGCAGATGTTGTTGTTTTAACTTCATATATGATGAATAATGCAAAGTTATTAATGGTATCAAAAATCGGTACAATGTATGATCCTGCTACTGGTAGAGGTACACTTGGACGCAATTATTGCTATCAAATTATGCCGGGAGCAACAGGATTCTTTGATGAACAATTTAATATATTTATGGGAGCAGGATCACTAGGTGAATGTTTAGATGACTTTAATGGTGATAACTTCGATCACTCTAAACTTGGATTTATCCACGGTGCAAATATTGCATTAACGCAATTAGGTCTGCGTCCTATTGGGAATAACCCAACACATATTGATACACCAATATGGGGAGCAGCATTCAAAAAAGATTCTATTACAAACTATACGCGTTCATTAAGTGTTGGGGGTCAAGGTGCTTCTATTCCTTACAAAGAAAATTTCTTAACTTTAGATACTAGATACAAGGATGTTTATGGTGTTCCATTATTACAAATAAACTATGACTTCACGGATCAAGATAAGAAATTACACAAATTCATCTCTGCTAAATGTGGAGACATCCTTAAAGAGATGGGGGCTAAAAAAGTTGAAGTTCGTGCAGATCTTACAAACTACAATATTGTACCTTATCAATCTACTCATAACACAGGTGGAACAGTTATGAGTAAGGCACCAGAAGATGGTGTAGTAAATAATTACTTGCAGCATTGGGATTGTGAAAATTTATTTGCAGTAGGCGCAGGAGCTTTTGCGAATAACTCAGGGTATAATCCAACAGACACAGTTGGTGCTTTATCTTTCCGTTGTGCCGAAGGGATTATTAAATATTCTAAAAAAGGTGGTTCATTAGTTTAATAACAGCTCTGTTATTAAACGAATATCCTTAAAAGGGAGGATTAGACATGGGTTTTAGTTCAATCGGCGTTCCGGGGTTAATCGTTATTTTGATAATCGTATTAATCGTTTTCGGGCCAAAAAAATTACCTGAAATTGGATCTGCAGTAGGCAAAACTTTTTCAGAATTTAAAAAATCAACTCGAGATTTGATAGACGATGATGAGACAAAAAAGGAAAAATCAACTGCTGATAAAAAGGAAATATAACTAGAGGGTGTTCGTATGGATCCGTATGAAGAAAATGCAAAAAAAGTACTGAGCCCTTTGGATATGAATAGTAAAGAAGAAATAGAGGGAACAGTAGGAGAAGAGCTATCCCTTGAATCAGGTAACGCTGAAATTAACTCTCGCTCGCATACTTTAGATGAACAAGAAAACAAGGAAGAAAATTCTTTAGTTGAAAAGAGTGCAGCTTTTGTTGAACATTTAGCAGATTTAAGAAAACAACTCATAAAAGGTATCGTTATTTTTATATCCTTTTTCATTATAGTGTTGTCAACTGTGAATTATTGGCTTCCATATGTAACAAGAGGACATAAGCTAGTTATTTTAGGACCGCTTGAAGTGATAAAATTTTATATGTCCATCTCTACAACATTGGCACTAGGGCTTTCTTTACCATTCTTGATGCATTTTATATGGACTTTTATTAAACCAGGATTAAAGGAAAACGAAAAAGGATTTCTTGGATTATATTCGCCAGTGATGCTTGTATTATTTGTGGTTGGTGTAGCATTCGGCTATTTTATCCTACATCCATTAAGCTATGATTTTCTTGTGGGGATAGGAAAATCAAATTTTAATGTAATGATTTCAGCTAGTCAGTATATGAGTTTTCTTGTTATGACTACCATTCCAATAGGTTTGATGTTCGAATTACCGATTATAGCAATGTTTTTATCAACAATAGGTGTATTATCTTCTGTCACAATTAAGAATATCAGAAAATGGGCATACGTTATTATGGCTGTTGTTTCGGCTGTCATTACACCGTCTCCGGATTTCTTTAGTCAAATTATTTTGCTGATCCCTATGATATTGTTATATGAAATTAGTGTCTTGTTTGTAAAAAGAATTGAACAGAAACAAGCTGGAAAAATGCAAGAGAAAAGTGCTAATGCATAAGTTGTTATTCATTACTACGGTTTGTCTGATAAAAACTAATGATAGGTGAAGAGTTGTTTTAATAATTTGTATGAATGGAAGCTTGCAAATTAAATTTTAATTGTTACAATGTAACTAAGTTAATAACATGGTTTGAGCAATTGAGAAACCTTTAATAGTCTAAACACGAGAAAAGTGTGATGGGCTTATTAAGGTTTCTCTTTTTTTATGCTCAAAAAAGGAGGAAAAAATGATGGGTTCAGCTTCTTCATTAAAACGTGCAGAAAACATTCAACAACTTCAAAACCAAGAATTCGATTTAGTGGTAATTGGGGGAGGTATTACAGGATCGGGTATCGCGTTAGATGCTACTACTAGAGGGCTAAAAGTGGCACTAGTAGAAATGCAGGATTTTGCTTCAGGTACATCAAGTCGTTCTACGAAACTTGTTCATGGAGGTTTACGCTATTTAAAACAATTTGAAATAAAAGAAGTGGCTGATTTGGGAAAGGAGCGTGCCATTGTATACGAAAATGGCCCGCATGTAACAACTCCAGTTTGGATGTTATTACCTTTTCATAAAGGAGGTACTTTTGGTAAATTTACAACGTCAATTGGTTTACGTTTATATGATTTCTTGGCAGGAGTTAAAAAAGCAGAACGACGCTCAATGTTAAATGTTAGCGAAACTATACAGAAAGAACCTTTGGTAAAAAAAGAGGGATTACTTGGTAGTGGCATTTATGTTGAATATCGTACGGATGATGCAAGACTTACAATTGAAGTCGCAAAAGCAGCAATTGAATACGGAGCTGTTATGTTGAATTATGTAAAAGCAACAAGCTTTGTCTATAGCAACAATCATCAACTCGTTGGGGTAGAGGCAACAGATGAAGTAACGGGTGAAAAATTTAAAATAAAAGCCAAAAAAGTTGTAAATGCTGCCGGACCTTGGGTAGATAAAGTTAGAGGATTCGACGGAAACCAAAATGGTAAACACTTGATACTTTCAAAAGGTGTGCATATTGTTTTTGATGAAGCAAAATTCCCGTTGCATCAAGCTGTATATTTTGATACACCTGATGGACGAATGGTGTTTGCAATTCCTCGAAATGGGAAAACATATGTTGGAACTACCGATACTTTTTATAACGGAGATCCTAAAATAATGAAAGTTGCGCAATCGGACCGTGATTACCTTATGAATGCTATTCACTATATGTTTCCAGACGTCAACGTAACCGATGCAGATATTGAATCAAGTTGGGCTGGAGTCCGCCCATTAATCCATGAAGAAGGTAAGAATCCTTCTGAAATTTCACGTAAGGATGAGGTTTGGGAATCTGCATCAGGATTAGTCACAATTGCAGGTGGTAAATTAACAGGATATAGGAAAATGGCTGAAACAGTAGTAGACCAAATTGCACGGGAGTTACAGGAAAAGTTCCATATTAAATCTTCTCCATGTGTTACAAAAAATTTACCTATTTCCGGTGGTAATATAGGAGGGGCAAAAAACTTAGAAAAACTGATTGAATTAAAAAGTTTAGAGGCTCAAAAATTAGGCCTATCCCAAGAAGAAGCAACAAAGTTAGCTCATCATTACGGTGCAAATATTGACCAAGTACTTGAATATGTAAAAGAAGGACATAAGGTACTTCCAAAAGGTATTTATGCTCAATTACGATATGGGATTGAACATGAATTAGTTGTACATCCTGTTGATTTCTTAGTACGTAGAACTGGGAATATGTTTTTTAATATTGCAAGTGTTATCGAATATAAAGATAGTATTATAAAAGAAATGGCAACAATTTTTAATTGGAATAAGGATGTTTACAAGAAATATGAACATGAATTATTAGAAGAAATCAGGAAAGCTACCATTGCATACTAATGTTATAGTACAATAGGTAAGTAACTCAAGGAGATTATAAAATGCCTTTAGAAGAACAGCGTATAATACCAGCAGCACGCTCCATAAAACAGTTTGATCGTGTGTTGCGGAGTCCGTTTGAATATGTCGTATTATTAGAAACACATATTAGTCAGCTACCTTTGCTTAAACAATTAGCGGTAAAGAATAATAAGAAACTCATTATTCATGCTGACTTAATTCATGGATTGAAAACAGATAATTTTGCAGCTGATTATCTATGTAATGATATTAAACCCGCAGGTATTATCTCTACACGTTCTAATATGATTTTAAAAGCCAAGGTAAAAGGGATTATTGCAATTCAACGTGTATTTTTGATTGATACAATTGCTTTAGATAAGAGTTACTCATTGATTGAACAGACATCGCCAGACTATATTGAATTACTACCAGGAATAATTCCGGATATGATTCACGAGGTCCATGCCTATACTAAGATACCTGTAATCACAGGAGGATTAGTCAGAAGTGAACAACATGTTCAGCAAGCTTTAGAAGCAGGTGCAATAGCCGTGACGACTTCCAGAAAAGAATTGTGGGAACGTTTTCAATAAAGTGTTGACGAATGGCTTAACTATCTATAAAATGGCAATTAAGTTAATAGCTGTGGTTGAGTTTAGGAGTCCGCATTTAAAGAAATAGCATAAGTTTGCTATTTCTTTAAATGTGGTTTTTTTATTCGCCACAATTATCACAAAAGGGGGAATTTTACATGTCCACATTTACAGCAGAGTTAGTTGGTACAATGATATTAATTTTATTTGGAGGAGGCGTTGTAGCCAGTGTTTCTCTAAATAAATCAAAAGGATTTGGAGGCGGTTGGGTAGTTATTACTCTTGCTTGGGGTCTTGCTGTTTCTATGGGTGCATATGCTGTAGGAGGAATAAGTGGTGCTCATTTGAATCCGGCTCTAACCATCGCATTAGCGACGATAGGGAAGTTTCCATGGTCAGACGTTCCAATGTATATTTTAGCTCAGATGCTTGGAGCTTTTCTTGGTGCAGTATTGGTTTATTTTGTATACTTACCGCATTGGAGTGCAACAAACGATTCAGAAGCCAAATTATCTGTATTTAGCACAATGCCTGCTATTTATAGTCCATTATCTAATCTAATCACTGAAATAATCGGAACTTTTGTGTTAGTTCTTGGGATTTTAGCGATTGGTACTAATAAAATGACTGATGGTTTAAATCCATTTGTTGTAGGATTATTAATTGTAGTAATTGGGATGGCTCTAGGAGGTCCTACTGGATATGCGATTAATCCAGCTCGTGATCTTGGTCCACGTATAGCACACTTTATCCTACCAATTCCGGGTAAAAGAGATTCAGGTTGGGGTTATGCTTGGGTACCTATTGTAGGTCCAATTATTGGTGGTGTTTTTGGTGCACTATTTTATCAACAGATTTTTGAAGGCAAATCTAGTGTTTTATTTTGGGTAGTGCTTGTCATTATTTTAGTAATCTTTATAGGTGCTCAATCAACGGTAAAAAAAGTAGAAAAATAATATAAATAGGAGGTAATAGTATGTCTGAGAAATACATTATGGCTTTAGACCAAGGTACGACAAGTTCTCGTGCAATTTTATTTGATAAATCAGGTAACATCTTCCATACAGCTCAACAAGAATTCCCACAATACTTTCCACAATCAGGATGGGTAGAACATAATCCTGAAGAAATTTGGAGTTCTATTTTGTCCGTTATTGCTGGTGTGCTTTCTGAGAAGAATGTAAGCGCTGACCAAGTTGCAGGTATAGGAATTACCAATCAACGTGAAACAACTGTTGTTTGGGATAAAAACACTGGTGAACCTATTTATAATGCCATTGTTTGGCAATCTCGACAAACAGCGGGAATCTGTGAGGAGTTGAAAAAACAAGGCTATAACGATTTGTTCCGAGATAAGACCGGCCTATTAATCGACGCTTACTTTTCAGGAACAAAAGTTAAATGGATATTAGATCATGTTGAAGGAGCTCGTGAGAAAGCCAAAAATGGTGATCTGTTATTTGGTACGATTGATACTTGGTTAATCTGGAAGTTATCAGGTGGAAAAGTGCATGTTACTGATTATACCAATGCTTCCCGCACATTAATGTATAATATTCATGAGTTAAAATGGGATGAAGAATTACTAGATATTCTCGGTATTCCCGCTTTAATGCTTCCGGAAGTTCGGCCATCTTCAGAAATTTATGGTTCAACAAGTACGACTCATTTCTTTGGCCAAGAAGTTCCGATAGCTGGAGTGGCAGGGGATCAACAAGCCGCTTTATTTGGTCAAGCATGCTTTGAAAAGGGAATGGTCAAAAATACTTACGGTACCGGTTGCTTCATGTTAATGAATACCGGAGAGACAGCAGTTAAATCTGAACATGGGTTATTAACGACAATCGCTTGGGGAGTTGACGGTAAAGTAAACTATGCTCTAGAAGGTAGTATTTTTGTTGCGGGATCAGCTATCCAATGGTTACGAGATGGTTTACGTATGTTCCGTAATGCTGCTGAAAGTGAACGCTATGCTGAAAAAGTAGATTCCACTGAGGGTGTTTACGTAGTACCTGCATTTGTAGGTTTAGGAACTCCGTATTGGGACAGTGATGTGAGGGGAGCAGTATTTGGCTTAACTCGCGGTACGCAAAAAGAACACTTCATTCGTGCCACATTAGAATCTCTTGCTTATCAAACAAAAGATGTATTAGATGCCATGGAAGCCGATTCAGGCATCTCTCTAAAAACATTACGTGTAGATGGAGGAGCAGTAGCAAATAATTTATTGATGCAATTCCAATCTGACTTACTAAATGTCCCTGTCGAACGTCCTTCTATTAATGAAACAACTGCTTTAGGTGCTGCCTATCTTGCAGGACTTGCAGTTGGATTTTGGGAAAGTACAGATGCTATTTCAAAACACTGGCATTTAGATAAACAATTCATTCCAGAAATGACTGAAGTAAAACGTGATGAACTATATACAGGCTGGAAAAAAGCTGTTCGTGCTGCACAACTGTTTAAATAGCCCTACAGAGAAGTCTTTATATGAGAGTTTGAGGATAGAAAAAGTTAGCTTGCTACTTGATGGTAGCAAGCTATTTTTATTTTGTTGTATTTTCAGGAAGCGGATATTTAATTGCGTTTTTTATCAATTTCTCTTTCACTGCTTTTTCTAAATCGACGTGCATACAATCAGCCATCTGAATAAGATATATTAAGACATCTGCCATTTCTTCGATAATCGCCTGTTTATCTTTTGCAATGGATTCTTCAGCAGTTGTCCATTGAAAACATTCTAGCAACTCGTTTGCTTCAAGTGAAATGGATATCGCTAGATTTTTTGCATCATGGTTGCCATCCCAGCCACGATCATTGCGGAACTTTAAAACTTCTTTCGTTATTTCTTGCATATTGTAACCCACTTTCGATAAAGAATATAATAAGTTAATTATATAGAACTTTGTCGAAATATACAGTTGCTACTAAATGTTTAAAAGGACGGGATTTTGATGAAAACACAATTGAAGGATATAGAGCCGAGGCTAAATGAGATATTTGACTACTTACATGCTAATCCGGAGATTGCTTGGCAAGAATATAATACGACAACTTATATCACCAATCTTTTAAAGCAAGAAGGCTATGAGGTGCATACCTTTTCAAATAGCACAGGATTGTATGTAGAAATTGGTCATGGTAAACCAGTTATTGGTTTACGTACAGATATGGATGCATTATTGCAAGAAGTGGATGGGGAAATGCGGGCAAATCATTCTTGTGGACATGATGGGCATATGACTATGATTATAGGTGTGCTTTTAATGATCAAAAAACTGAAAACACAATTTAAGGGTACTTTACGAGTATTATTCCAACCAGCTGAAGAAAAAGGAGAAGGTGCACTATCATTTGTAGAAAGAGGTCTTATAGATGATATCGATTATTTGTTTGGTGTTCATTTAAGACCTATTCAAGAACTTAAGGATGGTACATTTTCTCCAGCTTTACATCATGGTGCATCAATGATGATTGCTGCCGAAATATATGGAGTAGAAGCACATGCAGCTAGACCGCATTTGGGTAAAAATGCGATTGAAATTGGTAGTAGCTTAGTTGAATCATTGAAATCAATTCATATTGACACGATGATTCCTTATTCAGTTAAAGTAACAAAATTTCATTCAGGAGGAGAAGCAGGGAATATTATTCCTGGAAAAGCTTTTATTAATCTAGATGTGAGGGCTCAGACCAACGAAGGAATGAAAGTGTTAGTGGAGGACATTCATCGGATAGTTGAAGCAGTGAGTACTTTATATGATGCGAAAATTGTTTTAAAAGTTTTGACGGATATTGCTGCAGCAAAAGTGGATGAGGATGCTCAGGAAATTTTAGAACATGCCATTATTCAGTCAGTCGGCCTGAAAAAAGTACGACCACCTCTTTTTACACCAGGAGGGGAGGATTTTCATTTTTATACAAAGCAACGTCCTGATGTGAAGACAACAATGCTAGGCGTAGGATGTGGCTTAACACCAGGATTGCACCATCCAAACATGACGTTTAATAGAAAACAACTAATTACAGGAGTAGAGATTCTAACACGTACCGTTTTATGTGCATTTGAATATGTAAAATTAAAACAAGAAACTACACAATAAAGATAGGAGAGTGGTGACGTTGAAGATTGATCATGTGACCATTCGACAACTGAAAATGCGTATGAAATCACCATTTGTCACAAGCTTCGGTTCAGTACAGGAGAAACAATTTTTAATTGTAGAAGTAAAAGATGCAAATGGTTTAGCAGGCTATGGAGAGGGTGTAGCTTTTGAAGTACCTTGGTATACAGAAGAAACGTTAAAAACAAGTTTGCATATATTAAACGATTTTCTTATACCAATGGTATTGCATAAGGAAATAGGACATCCATCTGAAGTAAGTAAACTATTCCATGTAATTCGCCGTAACAATATGGCCAAGGCGGCTATGGAGACGGCAATATGGGACTTATATGCAAAGCAAAATAATCTACCTTTAGCAACAGCATTAGGTGGAATAAGACAGACTATTGAGGTAGGAGTAAGTATTGGTATTCAACCAACAAATGCAGAACTTTACGGGAAAATTGAGCATGCTTTAAACGAAGGGTATAAGCGCATAAAGGTAAAAATAAAACCCGGATTAGATGTATCGCTTATTCGAGCTATACGTGATCGATATCCAGATGTTCCTTTAATGGCAGATGCAAATTCTTCTTATACATTAGAGGATATGCCCATATTAAAAGAACTAGATCAATACAACCTATTAATGATTGAACAGCCTTTAGCAGCGGATGATATCTTGGAACATGCAAAATTGCAACGTCAAATCAAAACACCTATCTGTTTGGATGAGAGTATTTGTTCTTATGATGATGCTAAAACAGCCATTGAACTAGGAAGTTGTGGCGTGATCAATATTAAATATGCTCGTGTTGGTGGTTTAACGGAAGCAAAAGATATTCATGATTTGTGCGAAGAAAATAATATTAAGGTTTGGTGTGGTGGAATGTTGGAGGCTGGTGTAGGTAGAGCTCACGCTGTAGCACTAACTACTTTATCAAATTTTGTACTGCCAGGGGATACAGCTGGATCTAACCATTATTGGGAAGAAGATATTATTGAGCCTGAAGTCAAAGTAAATGCAGGGCTAATTCATATTCCACAAGAACCAGGAATAGGTTATCGAATTAATTACGCAGCATTAGAACGCTATACGGTGAAACAATATCAATATCGTTAAAAAGGGTTCTGTTAAGTAATATTTTTTAATAAAGTCAAAAAAAAGGAGTTGTCTGGAAAGTAAAATCAAATGATAAACAAAGTAATACTTTTTTGCTATGTTGACTTTCGTTTCATGCGGACGCTTTCCGCGGGCACAGCCTCATCCTTCTCCTCTCGCTCCACACAGTCCGAGTGCTTCGAATTGTGCGATGTTCATCGCGAGAGTCGTCGCCTAAAACGTAGATCAACAGGTATAAATTCTAAATAAAAATCTGTTTACCAATAAGCAGATTTTTATTTTTTTAGTATCTTCTTTGAGTAAAAACTACTTTTTAGACAGCTCCTTTGAAATAATTATCAGATATTGAAACTTCTATTACATGTTTTCTTTATACTACTTATAGATAGCTAGTTGATGAGGTCCTTCCTGTTAATGTGCGATAAATATTTTACTCATATAAAACTCATCAATATAGTTTGAATTGATCTTTACCGATTTGTTTCTTTGTCCATCAATTGTAAATCCGAACTTTTCATATAATGCAATTGCTTTTTTGTTAGTTTGGAAGACGGAAAGTTCTAAACGAGTAATGTTATTTGCTTGAGCCCATTTTTCAGCTTCACTCATCAATGCTGAACCTATACCATGGTTAGCAAATCTTTCGAGTACACCCATTATAATAGAAGCGCAATGTTTTGAACGGGGGGCATCGTTTCCTATAATAGAAATAAAACCACCAATCTCACCATTAATAATTGCAACTAAAATAGTTCCGGAATCTGTAACCTTCCATTTTGTAATAAGCTTTCGAAAACTCTGTACCGAAATGGTATTATCACTTTTTCCATATAACATATAATCAGATTCTGCAACCAATTGTTGATATAGCCCAATTACATCACGTGCATCATCTAATTCGATTGGACGAATAATATATGTTGGTTGATCACTTGCTTGTAAGTCTAATTGAGAATTAGTAAGATTAGTCGTTGGTTTTTCAAACGTTACATAATAACCTAATTGAATATCTGATACATTGTATCCATATTCAGTCCAAGCAATATAATGCTTCAATGGTGGTTTTGTTTTCATCCACCAACTTTTATTTAGATAAGAGGCGTTAGGTAGTGGTTGACCCATAATAGTTTCTATTTCAGAGAAGGTTAAGGTGATTTTATCCTCTGTGGTTGCTTCAAAGTAAGCAGCTAGTGGTATGTATTTTTTTTCAATCTTTTTTTCCATTTGAACCCCTCTTTATTTTTGATAAATAATATATAGAAATATTAACATAGGATCAAAATGAATTGCACTGTTTTTTCACGGAAATTTCACTTGACAGAAAAAACGTTTCATAACGATTTTAAAGTATCCATTTTTCCTTAAGTCTGCAGCCTTTTTTCTTTTACAATAGATCAATTAGACTGTTGATTCTATGGAGGTCTACAAAATGAAAGTTCCTCTTTACTAAAAGGAACTTTCATTCTTTTTCGTTTCTAGATGTGATAAAATAAAATCGGAAATTGTAGTTAAATTATAGGAGGAATTGTAATGAGTAAAGTCCTTGTTTTCGGGCATAAAAACCCTGATACAGATACAATTACATCTGCACTAGTATATGCATATTTAAAACAACAAACTGGAGTTGAAGCGGAAGCTGTTCGCCTAGGTGAACCAAACAACGAAACAGCTTATGCATTAGAAAAATTTGGTTTTGAAGCACCACGTCTTGTTGAAAAAGTGGCTCCAGAAGCTTCTCAAGTAATCCTAGTTGATCACAACGAACGTCAACAATCTGCAGATGATATCGCAGAAGTACAAATTACTGAAGTAATCGACCACCATCGTATCGCTAATTTTGAAACATCGGATCCATTGTACTATCGTGCTGAACCAGTTGGTTGTACAGCAACCATTTTAAACAAAATGTTCAAAGAAAATGATGTTGAAATCCCTGCAAATTATGCTGGATTAATGCTTTCTGCCATCATTTCTGACACGTTATTATTCAAATCTCCAACTTGCACAGAACAAGATGTAAAAGCTGCCAAAGAACTTGCTGAAAAAGCAGGTGTTAATGCAGAAGAATATGGACTTGCTATGTTAAAAGCGGGTGCTGATTTAAGTGACAAATCTTTAGAAGATTTACTTTCTCTTGATGCAAAAGAATTTTCTATGGGTGATCATAAAGTAGTTATTGCACAAGTAAATGCCGTTGATGTAAATGATGTTCTTGATCGTCAAGGTGAACTTGAAACATTACTTACAAAAGAAGTTGAAGAAAAAGGTTTAGATTTATTCTTCTTTGTCGTAACTGATATCCTAAATAATGATTCAGTAGCGGTACCAGTAGGTAAAGTAGCTGAAAAAGCTGCACCAGCATTCAATGCAACATTAGAAAATAACCGTGTTGTACTAAAAGGTGTTGTATCACGTAAAAAACAAATCGTGCCTGCTCTAACTGATGTATTAAAATAATTTCAATGAAAACCAAAAAGACTGTCCACCCATTACTTGAGTTGGACAGTCTTTTTTATTTTTTTAAATTTAATGGTTTTACTGCAGGCCCTTCTAATACAGAGCCATCTTTTGCAAATCTTGAACCGTGACATGGACAATCCCACGTTTCATCTGCTTCATTCCATCTTGTTTTACAACCTAAATGTGTACATCTAGGCATGGAGCTTCTTGTTACATATCCTCCAACTAAATCAATTACTGTTTGACCACCAACTTTTAGGGCCTGTAATAAGGCATCACCAATCGATGTGTGCTTTGGAGAGTAAAGATCTATACCAGAGTTTGGCCGTCCTAAGATTCCATCGCTGACAATTTGACCTGCAACAAGAGAATTAGATATACCCCATTTTCTAAAGCCTGTAGCAAGCCAGATATTCGGATGACCTGAGCTGATTTGCCCTACGTATGGAAGTAAGTCTGGGGTTTCAGGATCTTGGGCAGACCATTTGTATTGAATATCGGAGGCAGCGAAATTTCCGTATGCCTCATTTTCAATGGCTTCGTAAAAAATATTCGTATTCGATGATGAACCGGCACGTTGTGAGGAACCGACTAGTAATGTGTAATAATCATCATCTATTTGAACTGTGCGGACAGAACGATTTGGCTGATCAATAGATAAGTATTGACCTGAATACGGTTCAGAACATTTAAAAGCAATCATATAGGAGCGGTTTACTTTGAGTTTTATTAGCTGCAAACCGATAATGGCCTCTAATGGATAATGAGAGCAAATGACTAATTCTTTACAGTGAACTGTGTGATTATTTTCTAGTTCTACATAGGGTTTTGATACATTAATATGGGCTACACGAGAGTTTTCATAAAACTTAGCTCCCGCCTTAATAGCCATATCTATAATCCGTTGTCCAAAAAGAACTGGATGAATTTGGGCTTGGTCTAACATAGCGACAGAGGCCTTCATCTCATATGGAATTTCTCCCTTTTCGCCAAAAGTACCAGGTATGTGCAATTGTTTATAAGCAGCCCATTCATCTTCTAGCTTCTTTATATTTTGCCCTTCTAATGTATACAAAAAGGACGTTGCGGGTTGAATAATAGAGGAGTCCACTAAATCCAAGGCTGTAGAAATTGCCTTTTGATTTAATTCGTAATAAAGCAATGCAGCTTCTTGTCCAAATTTTTCTATAATCGATTGGTAAACGGGACCGTGTTGTGCTGTTAATTTTCCAGTTGAATGTCCTGTTGCACCGTGCAGTAAAGAATTTCCTTCAAGTACTACTACTTCCTTACCTGCTTTTGCTAAATGATACGCAGTCATAATACCACTAAGGCCACCACCTATAATACAAACGTCTGTCTGTATTGATTCTTCAAGAGGCGATTTAGCGTACGATCGTTTATTTTGCAACCAGATAGATGAATTCATTTTATGAATCTCCTACTTTTTAAAAGTAGCATGTGCAAAATGAAAGTAAACATACGAGGCAGAAAAATTGCACAAAAATTAAAATGACAGATACAATGTTTTCAAGAGGTGAATAATCATGAAAATTGAAGTATGGTCAGATTATGTATGTCCATTTTGTTATATTGGTAAAAGAGAATTAGAAAATGCATTAGAAAAAACAGGCTATAAAGATCAAGTGGAAGTAGCGTTTAAAAGTTATCAGCTTAGTCCAGATGCACCAGCTATTTCTGAAGAAAGTATTTATGAAAATCTAGCAAAAAAATATGGTATGTCACTTGAGCAAGCAAAAGCACAGACTCAAGGTATTAAAGCACGTGCACAAGAAGTTGGGTTAGCCTATGATTTTGAACATATGAAACCTGCGAATACGTTTAAAGCACATCGTCTTGCAAAGTATGCTGAATCTGTAGGTAAAGGTGCAGAAATGAGCGAACGATTAATGAAAGCATACTTTATTGAAACAAAAGAAATTGGATTAACTGATATTTTAGTAGATTTAGCAGTAGAAGTGGGCTTAGAACGACAAGCTGTTGAAGACGTTCTTAATGATGATACATTTGCGGCAGATGTACTTACTGATATTCAACAAGCTGCTCAATTAGGTGTTCGAGGAGTACCATTCTTTGTCATCAATAACAAATATGCCATTTCTGGGGCACAACCTGGAGAAGTGTTTGAAAATGCAGTACGCCAAGTTGCTGAAGAAGATGGCTTGAGACCTAGCTTAAAAATGATGGGGCAAGATGGTAAAGGGATTTGCACAGATGGTAAGTGTGAACTTTAAAATTTCAGTCAAAAGTATGAGAGCACATTCGTTGATTTAGAATGTGTTTTCTTTTAAAATTATCTTATCTCGAATTAGAGATATTAGAATTAAAGAATAATAGAAAGCGAGAGATATATTTTGACAAATGTATTAGTAGTAAAAGCAAACAACCGTCCAGCTGATCAAGCAATTTCAAGTAAAATGTATGAAACATTCATGGAAGAAGTTAAAGGTTCTGACCTTAACGTTTCTATATATGATGTTTACGAAGAAGATACTCCATACTTTGGACAAGACCTTCTTGAAGCATTTGGTAAATTACAAAATGGTGAAGAATTATCAGATCTTCAAAAACGTACACTAGCTGCAAAACAAAAAGCAATGGATGCTATCTCAGCAGCAGATGTAGTTGTATTTGCTTTCCCATTATGGAACTTAACAATCCCAGCTAAATTACAAACATTCATCGACTATGTATACGCTGCAGGATTCGCATTCAAATATGACGAAAATGGTAACTTAGTAAGCTTAATGCCAGAGAAAAAAGCCGTCTTCTTAAACGCTCGTGGTGGAATTTACTCAACTCCAGAAACAGCACCAATGGAAATGGCAGTAAACTACATGCGTAATGTATTCGGCGGTGTATTCGGTATGGAAATTATCGATGAAGTTATTATTGAGGGCCATAATGCAATGTCTGATAAAGCACCAGAAATTATTGCGAATGGTTTAGAAGAAGTAAAAGCTGCAGCAAAACGTTTAAAAGAACTTACTGTTAAAGCATAATAGATAAGATAATCGAAATCCCGATGCAAATAGTGCGTCGGGATTTTTTTGCTTAGTTTTGAACCGTTTTCTCTTGTCGTTCAAATTGATGAAATCTAGATCCTTGGAACGTCAACGTACCTAAATCACCATCAGCTAATTTTCCATATTCCCGTCCATTAACTTTAAGTTCAATACGATTACCACTATCTACTTCAAACGTTATATAGTAGCTTGTATGAGCAGAAGAATTACCGCTACCACCACTAACCATTGTACGTTTAGTAACTATGTTAGCGGGAACGGTTAAAATAGGAGAAGCGTTATTTTTTGACCACTCACTAACCCCCTTGATGACATTAAAGAGGATAAAGCTAATAACAAATATAAAGATGATTGCAATGAATAGTTGAGCAAACATAAAACCATCAAAATCTGTATCAACAAATAATAACAACATCGTTCACCCCTAAATATAATTGTTTATTATGTAATTTATATATTTATACGGTTGGTTATATAAAAAGTTCCAGAAATTACTGAATACAGGATATAAAAATGGTGATGAAAAACTATAAGGACTAATACTAATAAAAAAGAGTTACGTAACAATATTTGAAAGCCAGTAAAAAGAACATAAAAAAGCCCACTCTCTATTCGAGTGGGCTAATGAGCTAGAATTATTGAGCTGGGTTAAGTTCTAATTCGATTTTAATTTTGATATCTTCACCAACTAGTACGCCACCAGTTTCTAAAGCAGCGTTCCAAGTTAGGCCAAATTCTTTACGGTTGATTTTTCCAGTAGCTTCAAATGCTACAACTTCAACGCCCCATGGATTAGTACCTTTACCGCCATATTCAACATCGAAAGTAACAGGTTTAGTTACGTCTTTGACAGTGAAGTTACCAGTTAATTTGTATTCGCCAGCACCTTCTGATTTGATGTCAGTTGCAACGAAAGTCATTTTAGGGAACTTTTCTGCATCAAAGAAGTCTGCTGATTTTAAGTGATTATCACGATCTGCGTTGTTTGTATTGACACTGTTTACATCGATTTCAAATTTGATAGAAGCAGCTGTTAAATCTTCTGGATTCATATCGATATCAGCTGTAAATGAATCGAAACCACCTTTTACTTTTGAAATCATCATGTGTTTTACTTCAAATCCTAAGTTAGAGTGTGCTGCATCAACATTATATTTTGTCATTTTAAATTTCCTCCTAAACATTGTTTGTTTTGTTATTTATATCATAATACATCATTATCTCGAAATCAAGACATTTTAATTAAAGATAACGAGGATATTTGAACTACAAATTTTTTACAGTAAAAATCATACCGTTCTGATTAAGATCTTTTACAATAATTTTTCCCTCAACCTCTTCAAACGATACTTGATATTTGATCAAATTTTGTTTTAATTTGTTTAATTCATCTATAGAAGAAAGGTTTAAAGAAAAATTAATTAACCCAGAAGCAATACTTGGTGCTAATGGTGCACCAATACCATTCCAAATGTTTGCGGCAATATGGTGATGATAGCCACCTGCTGACATGAAATAAGCAGAGTTCATAAAGTTTGTTTTTAAATCTAAACCAAGAGCTTTTAAATAAAAGCTACTTAAAGTGTCATTTATTTCAGAGACTGTTAAGTGCATATGTCCTAAAATAGTGCCTTGTGGAAATCCTGTCCATTCACGTTCAGGATCAAATAATGCCATGATGCTATTAAAATCAACAGGAATTGTATCTGTATCGATTCCACCATCATCATTAATTGTCCATTCATTTCTTGGTCTGTCACGGTAAATTTCTATTCCGTTTCCTTCAGGATCTGTTAAATAAAATGCTTCAGAATACAAGTGGTCACCAGCACCACTAAAAGGTGCTTTCATTTTTATGAGATTCCCCACCATATAAGCAAGATCTTCACGACTTGGCACTAGAATAGCGAAATGATAAAGGCCAGTAGTACGTGGTGGTCTAGGAACTACGTCTTCACTAGCGGTTAATATAAGAATTGGTTCAGAACTTCCTGCACCAAAAATAACTTCAGTAGAAGATTCATTTAATAGATTAAAACCCAAACTTTTATAAAAACTTTTTTGAGTTTCAAGTGATTGAACACGCAATTGTACATAACCTAATTGCATATTAGGATCCAATTTGAATGCCAAATTAGTTCCTCCTTTCAATTTCTTTTTACTTACTTTTCGTAACTTACTATAAAACAGTAAATAGATTACGTCAAGTAATTAAGTTACGGAAAGTTTACTTTTTTTTCGATTGTCGGTACAATGTAGTTATTAGAGGTGAAAAATATGAAGGAAACAGCACTATGTCCACGTTTATCTAAAGCAATGGATCTAATTGGTAAACGTTGGGTTGGTTTAATCTTATATGAATTACTAGAAGGGCCTAAACGATTTAATGAAATTGAATCAGCACTGCCTATTAGTGGACGTCTACTGTCGGAAAGATTAAAGGAATTAGAGAAAGAAGGACTAGTGGAACGTCAAGTTTATACAGAAGTACCAGTTCGTGTTGAATATAGTCTTACAGAAATGGGATTAAGCTTAAAAGATGCAATAGATGCTATTGAAATTTGGTCCAAAAGATGGCTTTAAGTGAATTTTGCTTGTAAAAAAGGCTTTGTATATTCATACTTAATAGAGGAAAAGAAAGTATGAAAGGAATGGGCTTTCCATTATGAAAGAACAATGGGTCAAAGATTTATCTACTATTGTAAATCCTCAAAACGTTAAAATAGATGAACCACTAAAAAATTATACAATGACAAAACTCGGCGGAAATGCTGATGTTTTTGTTATGCCTTCAACTGAAGAAGAAGCAGCTGAAGTTGTAAGATACGCACATCTTCATAAAGTATCAATATTTTTATTAGGAAATGGCTCGAATATGGTTATTAGAGATGGTGGTATTCGAGGTATTGTTTTAAATCTATCAAATCTAAATGAAATTCGTATTGAAGGAACTACAGTCTATGCGCAATCAGGTGCACTGATTATAGATGTTTCAAAAGCTGCGGCTGCTAATTCTTTAACTGGTCTAGAATTTTCTTGCGGTATTCCAGGATCTATCGGCGGAGCAATGGCGATGAATGCGGGAGCATATGGCGGTGAGATTAAAGATGTCATCGTAAGTTGTAAAGTACTAACACCAACTGGCGATGTCTTAGAACTGACTAAAGATCAATTAGAACTTGATTATCGTAAAAGTATTATTGCTAAGAATGGTTATTATGTTTTATCTTCTGTTTTTGAATTACAAAAAGGCGACAAAGAAACAATTGATGCAACAATTGCGGATTTAACTTTTAAGCGTCAGTCTAAACAACCACTTGAATATCCTTCTGCCGGAAGCGTATTTAAACGACCACCAGGTTATTTTGCAGGTAAGCTAATTCAAGATAGCGGTATGCAAGGTAAAGGTGTTGGTGATGCAGAAGTTTCAACAAAACATGCAGGCTTTATCATCAACAAACGTAATGCAACTGCAACTGATTATATTGAAACAATTCATATGGTTCAAAGAGCTGTAAAAGAAAAATTCGGTATCGATCTTGAAACAGAGGTTAAAATTGTTGGAGAAGATTTACCAACTGATAAAAAATAAAACGTTTTAAGAGTGACGCCTTTCGTTCATATATACGAAAGGCGTATTTTTACATACAGGGGGTTTTGAACATGAAATTTATATCTTGGAATGTTAATGGTATTCGAGCTTGTTTGAAAAAAGGATTTATAGATTATTTTAATGAAATGGATGCAGACTTTTTTTGTATTCAAGAAACAAAATGTCAAGCGGAACAAGTAGAGCTGACATTACCAGGGTATCATCAATTTTGGAACTATGCCGAACGAAAAGGGTATTCAGGAACCGCTATTTTTACAAAACACGAACCGCTATCAGTTAAATATGGTGTTGGCGAAATGGAGAGTCAAGAAGAAGGACGTATTATAACACTTGAGTATGAGAACTTCTATTTAGTAAACGTTTATACACCAAATTCCAAAAGAGATTTAACACGTTTAGAATATCGTGTAGTTTGGGAAGATGAATTACGAGCTTATTTACAATCTTTAGATAACATCAAACCAGTTATTTACTGTGGTGATTTAAATGTTGCCCATGAAGAAATTGATCTAAAAAATCCAAAAGCTAATATAGGCAACTCTGGTTTTACTGATGAAGAAAGAGGACGAATGACAAGATTATTAAATTCAGGTTTCACAGATTCTTTCCGTTATCTATTTCCAGATGTAACGGATCACTACACATGGTGGTCTTACATGAATACAGTACGTGAACGGAATATTGGATGGCGTATTGATTACTTTATTCTGTCTAATCGGTTACAAGAGAAAATTTCAAAAGCTGAAATACATAGCAATATTTTAGGTAGTGACCACTGTCCGATTATGCTTGAAATCAAATAAACACCTGTTTTATATAGAACACTCGTTTTATAAAATACGGGTGTTTTTTATTTTGGTTGATGGGATAATGTGACCGGCTTCGGAATATAGAGAAGTTAGGAGGGAGATGTATGGAGAAAAAAAGGAAACGTCGAATATGGAAATGGTTTTTGTATACACTTGGTACGCTGATTGTTGTCATAATTGGAGCAACGTGGTACGTCAATTATTATATCGATAAATCTATGCCTCAAATTGAAGGAGAGGTTGTAGTAGATGGGATGGATCAAGATGTCAAAGTGACAAGGGATCAAGAAGGAGTACCACATATAGAAGCAAAAACGGATGCAGACCTTTACCGTGCACAAGGCTATGTACAAGCCCAAGATCGCCTATTTCAGATGGATTTATCTAGAAGGAAAGCAAGCGGTACGCTATCAGAAGTAGTAGGAAAATCAACGCTTAAGACAGATAAGTTCTTTAGGACATTTAGTCTAAGGAATGCTGCAGAAAATTCTTATGATGGTTATTCCAAGGCAGCAAAACAAGTGCTTACTTGGTATGCAGAAGGAGTAAATGCTTTTATTGAAAAAGCTAAAAAGGAAGGTACTTTGCCCTATGAATTCAAATTATTAGGGTATGAACCAGAGCCTTGGACACCTATTGATTCTTTAACTATTGGAAAATACATGGCGTATGATTTAGGCGGACATTGGGATATGTTAGCTTTTAGACATTGGGCTTTAACCAATTTGTCTCCTGATGAGGTTCAAGAGTTAATGATTCATTATCCTGACAATGCCAAGTCTATTATTGAGGAGAATCTCGAACATACTGTAAAAGTATCTGGTCAATTTGATTCTTCACTTATTCCAAATGAATTTAATGGAAGTAATAACTGGGTGATATCAGGTGATAAAACTAAAAGTGGAAAGCCGTTACTAGCAGATGATCCACACTTAGGGTTAAGTACACCTTCAATATGGTATCAAATGCACCTTAACTCTCCAACACAAAACGTAAGTGGAGTTATTTTCGCAGGTATCCCAGGTATTATTTTAGGTCATAATGAGGACATTGCTTGGGGGGTTACAAATGTTGGGCCGGATGTACAGGATTTATATATTGAAATGCCAAATCCAGATAATCCAACCCAATTTAAGTACGAAAACAAGTGGGAACAAGCAGAAGTAAGAAAAGAAAAGATTAAAGTAAAAGGACAAAAACCAGTAGATTATGAAGTGATCGTTACAAGGCATGGTCCTATTATTTCAAATCTACTATATAAAAAAGAAAAGCCAACTGCTGTTTTTTCAATGCAGTGGACAGCTTTACAATCGACTCAAGAATTACAAGCCATTTTGAATATGGATAAAGCTACGAATTGGATTGAATTTGAAAATGCGTTAAAAGATTTTAAGGCGCCTGCACAAAATTTTGTCTTTGCATCTGCTAAAGATGGAACCATTGCTTATAAGGCAAATGGGCTGATCCCAATTCGTAAAAGGGGCGATGGTCAATTTCCTGTTCCAGGATATTCTGCTGATTATGGTTGGAAGGGATATATTGATTTTGATAAATTACCGAAAGTTATAAATCCAGATAGTGGATATATTGCAACAGCTAATAATAAGGTAGTTGGAAGTGGATATCCTTATCATATTACAGATTTTTGGGCACAACCATATCGCTATGAGCGAATTGTTAGAATGTTAGAGGAAAAAGATGATTTTACGGTTGGAGATATGGAGAAAATGCAGTTAGATACGGAAAATTTATATGCGGAAGAATTTTTGCCCAATATGATTCAATCTGTTAAGAAGCAAGGAAAGTTAAAGAATGTAGTGAAATTAATGGAAGCGTGGGATTATCAAGATTCTATTTCTGAAGGCGCACCACTTGTTTTTCATTTATGGATGCTAAAAATCCAAGATCAACTCTTTAAGAAATCAATGCCGTCTGATGTGTATGCCATGATGCCTGGAAAATATAATATTACGGATGAATTGTTGCGACAAGCATATAAAGGTAAACCAGGAGAATTTGTGGATAAGGCTGGTGGCATAGATGAATTGGTAACAAAAGCTCTACAAAAAGCAGTTAGTGAGATAAAAGAGTCTTTTGGAGATGACCTTACAAAATGGAGATGGGGAGATTATCATCAAGTTGTGTTCAAACATCCGCTATCTTCTGTATCTCCAATTTTAGCGGATCTACTTGATTCAGAGAAAATACCGGTAGCAGGTTCAAAGGTTACAGTTCGAGCAGCGGCCTCAGATAAATCAGGTATTGTAAATCATGGAGCTTCGTGGAGATTTGTTGCAGATTTAAATGACCTATCGAAAGCCTATCATATCGTAGGACCGGGGCAAAGCGAGCATATGAAATCTAAATGGTATCATGATCAGGTAGATGATTGGGTGAATGGAACATATCATGAAACGGTAATCAATGGTAAAATAACGAATGGTTATGTACTAATATTGAAAGCAAAGTAAAACTTCAATTGATATTTGGGGTTTTAACTCCCCGTTAAAGTGGGGATCATTGAAGGTGGATGAAGTGATAAAAAATATCTTAGCAGTAGTACTAGGTGGCATGTTGGGCACTTTGCTACGTTATGGTGTCATTCTATGCACACCAACTGAATGGATGCTGTGGATAGCGAATGGTTTAGGGAGTTTTGTTATGGGAATATTCAATGGATTATTCACACGTTTTCCACAGTGCTCAGGTTGGAAGCTATTTTTGACGACCGGAATGCTCGGTGCATTCACAACGTTTTCCACATTTTCGGCAAATTGGTTTAAATTGATGCAAACAAGTACATCAATGGCTATTATTTATGCAAGTATGATGACCATATTGTGTATTGTATTAGCATCATTTGGCTTTTTATTAACTGCCTCAAAGAAGAAAGCAGGTGAGCAAGGATGATTTGGCTTTTACTTGCAATAGGAGGCGGATTAGGTGCTGCAACGCGTTATGGAGTTGTTTTATGGATGGAACATAAAGAACAGCCGTATTACGTAGCAACATTTATTGTAAATAGTGTAGGCTCATTGTTGATGGGGGTAGCACTTCATATTACTGTAGACCAACAATTATCCACAGCTTTCTTTTCTACTGGCTTTTTAGGAGCATTTACGACGTTTTCCACTTTTGCATTTGATACAGTTAAGCTAATTCGGGAAAAGGATTTTCGAGGGGTATTCTTGTACCCGGTTTTAACATTGTTTTCAGGAATTATTCTTGTTACGTTAGCGTATCAAATAATATAAAAAATGGATGAAAGTCAAATTCAGACTGTAGGTAAACTCTAGGGAATTCGAGTTTGCCTACAGTCTTTTTTATTAAGATAAATTGGATTCCTAAGCCCGTTGCTCCTGCGGTTACTCGTCGCAGTAAAAAGAATTGCTCCTGCGGTTACTCGTCTAGTACCTTTTCCCACAGGACAATGAATGAACTTCGCTGAATGAACCTCGCACGAAGAAAATGCGAATGCATTTTCGAGGACTCTTCGCTAATTCCACTTTCAACTAAGATTGGAATACGAGATTTTTATCATAAAATCTTGCTAATTTTACTTTTTCAGTAGCCTCGGTATTTTAGGACTCTTTTTGTTAGCCATTTTTTAATGTTCAAATTTTGCCTTTTCTACAACACGGTTTTTACGTCCTACCGTTGTTTCAGCATGTAACAAAGATTGATAAACAGACTCTTCTGTTGCTTCAATAGTAGCTTGGAAAAGATCGTTTATTAGTTTTGAGTCATCTCTCACAAATGGGATTGCTTCACCAATCGGGGAAGCTGATTGATGTGGAATTGTATAAGCATTTGAAAAAGCAATTATAATATCACCACTGCCATTGTGGATATGAGTACCAGTGCGACCGAGCCCGATAGCTGCTCTTTTGGCCAGACGTTTTAACTGGCGATCGCTAAGAGGTGCATTTGTAGCAACGATAATAATAACGGAGCCATCTGGTTTTTCAATAGGTGGATCTTGTTGCCAACTTGCAAAGCGACATTCCCCAGCATTGCCGAAATTCGTAAGTGACAATACACCTACTGTAAACAGTTCTCCATCTCGTTCAGCAATTCTTGAAGATGATCCAATACCTCCTTTTTTTTCATAACAAATCATCCCTTTGCCAGCTCCAACAGCACCTTGTTCAAAAGATTCGTTTTTCGCATTATGTATGGCAGATACTGCATGTTCAGGTTTTACTGCTCGTAGTCTCATACTATTTAAATGACTGTCATTACATTCACCAACAACAATGTTCAGAGAACTAGTTGAATCACCAATCTGTGGATTCTGTTTGAGCATATAATCTAAAGTACCCTCTAATACAGCAGCTACACTAAATGTATTGGTTAGCATAATAGGGGACTCCATAACACCCAATTCTTCTATTTGTACGAGCCCGATTGATTTACCAAAACCATTTAAGACAAAGCTTGCTGCAGGTACCTTTTGTTCAAAAAGGTTACCTCCATGTGGCAAAATAGCAGTAACTCCTGTGCATATTGTATCCACTTCGTTTCTTTTTTCATATAAAGTAACATGCCCAACATGAACATTCGGAACATCCGTAATCATATTCCATTGTCCTTTTTTCATAAAATCACCCCTTTAGCTATTTTTATCAAATATACAAAATTAATAAAATTTTCTCAATTCTTTTTGACATTCAAATATACATTTGAATAACATATAGAAAAACAAGTATACTTAGGATATCAAAACAATCAAACAAGTATTTGAATGAAGGGAGTGACGAATAATGGACAAAGAAATGTGTGAGATTACGAAAGTAAATGAAGAAGCAGTTGAAAGAGTCCAAAACCAAATTCCTAATTTGAACGATTTGGCTCAATTTTTTAAAGCATTAGCAGATGAAACAAGACTCAAAATAACTTATGCGTTAACTATAGAGAATTCTCTGTGTGTCTGTGATGTAGCAAGAATTATTGGATCTTCAAATGCAACAGCATCTCATCATTTGCGTTATTTGAAAGAACATGGCTTAGCAAATTCATATCGGAAAGGTAAGATGGTGTATTACGCATTAGCAGATTCACACGTTAAACAGCTAGTGGAAATTGCTTATGAACATTCGATAGAAGGTGAAGGCAAATGAAGAAAAAAAACATACAAGAATATCGATTACAAAATTTATCTTGTGCAAACTGTGCAATGAAGTTTGAAAAAAACGTGCAAAGTATTCCTACTGTAGAAGAAGTACAATTGAATTTTGGAGCTGCTAAGCTGACGGTGAAAGGTGATGCTTCAATTGAACAATTATGTGCAGCAGGGGCGTTCGATGGTATAAAAGTAGTACCTGCTTCATCCAAAGAAGAAACGAATACGTTGTTTTATAAAAAAAAGGAAAATATTTTAGCTGGAATTTCTTTGCTATTTGTTATTGCAGGCTATTTAATGGGAGCTTTGCAAGGTGAGAACCATATAATAACGATTGGTTTATTTTTGATCGCCATTATAATTGGTGGCTACACCATTTTTAAGGACGGTTTTAGAAACTTATTGCATTTTGATTTTGATATGAAAACCTTAATGACAATTGCGGTCATTGGAGCTGCTATTGTAGGGGAATGGAAAGAGGGAGCTGTGGTTGTTTTCCTCTTTGCTGTTAGTGAAGCACTTGAGGCTTATTCTATGAATAAGGCGAGACAGTCTATTCGGCAATTGATGGATATTGCACCAGCAACCGCACTTGTTCGGCGTAAAGGTCAAGTAGTCGAATTAGCTACAGAAGATGTACAAATTGGTGATATTCTTATCGTCAAGCCTGGTCAAAAGATTGCTATGGATGGCGAAATTATAAATGGGATGTCAACAGTTAATCAAGCACCCATTACAGGAGAATCTATTCCAGTCAAAAAAGAAGTTGGGGATGAGGTTTTCGCAGGTACATTAAATGAAGAGGGTGCTCTTGAAATTACTGTCACAAAACATGTGAAAGACACAACCATTGCAAAAATCATTAATTTAGTAGAAGAAGCACAAGCGGAAAAAGCACCTTCACAAAAATTCGTCGATCGATTTGCGAAATATTATACCCCTGCAATTATTATTGTTGCAATCATTGTAGGCATAGTACCCCCGCTAATTGTTGGAGATTGGCACCATTGGATTTATCAAGGGCTTGCAGTGCTAGTAGTTGGTTGCCCATGTGCATTAGTGATTTCTACTCCTGTTGCCATAGTTACTGCAATTGGCAATGCAGCAAGACAAGGAGTGCTGATCAAAGGCGGTATCCATCTTGAACAACTTGGACATATAAAAGTAATCGCATTTGATAAAACAGGTACTCTTACAAAAGGTGTACCAGAAGTAACTAATGTATTAGCCTTTCAAGATACTTCAGAAGAACTATTAATTCAGTTAGTTGCAGGTGTTGAACATAGTTCCCAACATCCATTAGCAAAAGCCGTATTAAACTATGCAAATAATCGTTCAATTAGCAGTGTGAAAGGTACAGATTTTCAATCAGTAACTGGTAAAGGTGCGTATGCAACAGTCGATAATCAGCAAATTTTTGTTGGAAGTGTGCAATGGATTCAAGAAATGATGGAAATTCCAACAATTATTTTAAAAGAAATAGAATCATTACAATGCGAAGGAAAATCAGTTATTGTAGTAGCTTCTAAAAATAGTTTATTAGGAATAATAGCAATTGCTGATCAGGTTCGCTCAAACTGTAATAATGTATTACAGAATTTAAAATCGATTGGAATTTCAAATACAGTTATATTAACAGGTGATGCACAAACAACAGCAAAAGCTATTGCTCAACAATTGCATATTACGGATGTAAAGGCAGACTTATTACCAGAAGATAAATTAAATGCAATGAAAGAATTACAAAAACAGTATGGTGTTGTTGCGATGGTTGGAGATGGTGTGAATGATGCACCAGCATTAGCGGCAGCATCTGTAGGTATTGCCATGGGGGGAGCTGGGACAGATACAGCACTTGAAACAGCAGATGTTGCATTAATGGCAGATGACCTTGGAAAATTACCTTATACAATTAGACTTAGTCGAAAAACGTTGCGAATTATTAAAGAAAATATTATGTTTGCATTAGGCTTGAAAATTTTAGCATTACTACTAATCATTCCGGGATGGCTAACGTTGTGGATTGCAATCTTTGCTGACATGGGTGCAACGTTGTTAGTCGTGCTAAATTCATTACGCTTAATTCGAATCCAAAAATAAATAATACCAATGCTATCGGGGGGCAACTATTGTGAAATTAATCGAATGGACAAAGGAAGAACATGAGCAGCTTATTGAATTTATGACAACAAACGTATGGCCATATCATGTAAATTCACATCCTGCACGAGCTATTATAGAAAAGGCAATTGATGAAGGTGGCTATGAATCAGATGAATCTAAGACATTTTGGCTTATTAATGATGAAGACCTACAAGTAGGAATGGTGAAAATATATGATTTGCAAGATGACATTCCGCTATTTGATTTGCGTATTGCTGAAAAATGGCGAGGACTAGGGTACGGTACCAAAGCTTTAAAATTAGTCAGTGAATATGTTTTTACATTACCAAACAATAAAATACGTTTAGAAGGTCATACTAGACAAGATAATATCGCTATGCGTAAGACTTTCGAGAATGCTGGTTTTGTAAAAGAGGCACATTTACGACAAGCTTGGTACGTCCCTAAGGAAAATGCATATTATGATGCTGTTACGTACGGAATAACACGTCAAGATTATTTAGAAGGTAAGACAACCCCTGTAAGTTGGGATGATGAGGTAAAAGTTGATACAATCAATTATAAAGAGACTTGGGATTTTCCAAGTAGTTTTGAGTCAGAAAGATTAATAATTCGAATGCCTTTTATGGAAGATGTAGATACTGTTTGGGAAGCTATCTTGCATTCAGCTAAAACACTGAAACCTTTTATGAAATGGGCACAGACATTACCTAAAAAAGCAGAAACAAGAGAAAGAATTCGACAAGCAATTGGTGATTTTATCACAAGAAAAGATTTGAGATTACATGTATTTCTGAAGGATAGTGGCGAATTTGTCGGCTCTACAGGATTACATAATATTGATTGGACTATTCCTAAATTTGAAATTGGCTATTGGTTAGATGCACGGTTTGAAGGAAAAGGTTATATGACGGAAGCTGTTCGAAGAATTACTCAATTTGCCTTTGAAGAATTAGGAGCTAAACGTCTGGAAATTCGCTGTGACAGTGATAATATTAGAAGCCGTGCTGTAGCAAATCGAGCACAATTCGAATTAGAGGGAATATTAAAGCAAGACAGTAGATCAGCCGATGGAAAAACGCTTCGTGATACCTGCATTTACGCTAAAATCCAATAAAAATTAATCGGTAGTCTTTGTATGGGTAAGAATCCATCGCCATTATTTATGAATAAATTACAACTGTTTTGTGCTAATTGTTACGTTTTGAAGTTTCATGTAGTAAACTAGAGAGATAGGAATTTGAAAGAGAGGGAATTGAGATGCCTACACCGAGTATGGAAGACCACATCGAACAAATCTATTTACTAATTGACCAGAAAGGTTATGCACGTGTCTCGGATATAGCAGAAGCATTGTCAGTTCTTCCTTCCTCTGTTACCAAAATGGTTCAGAAACTAGATAAAGATGGTTACTTAATATATGAGCGCTATAGAGGTCTAACTTTAACACCAAAAGGTTTAAAGTTAGGAAAACGATTAGTTGAGCGACACAGCTTATTGGAGCAGTTTTTAAGACTTATTGGTGTAGATGAAGAACGAATTTACAATGATGTAGAAGGAATTGAGCATCATTTGAGCTGGAATTCCATTGAATGTATTGCCGATCTCATACAAGTTTTAGAGGAAAATCCCGATTTTATTCACAAATTGGGAGAGTTAAAATCTCATACAGGTGAATAATGTCATATGAAAGGAGTTAATAATATGACAGAATTAAAATCAGGCGACGTAGTAAAATTAGTAGTTAAAGAACAACAAGAATCCAAGTATATTTTGACCAACGATGAACTAGATATTCCGTTAAATGCTTCTGAAGTAGCAAAACCGATAAAGGTTCACGACAAAATAGAAGTGTTTTTGTATGCAGATCGTAGAGGGAATTTAGCTGCAACTACTGCAATCCCACATATTCGTAAAGACGAGTATGGATGGGCACGTGTACTACATGTAAAAGATAGAGAAGGTGCCTATGTGGATATTGGTACCTCTAGAGAAGTACTTGTCCCTGCGGAAGATTTACCAAAATTAAAACCGCTTTGGCCAGAACCTGGACAACACCTTTATATTACGTTACGTACAGACCGAGAAGGTGGTCTATTTGGTCGTCTTATTACGGAAGAAAAAGTATTAGAAATATATGAGGATGCAGAACCAGAACTATTTAATAAGAATATTTTGGCTCGCCCTTATCGTTTATTGCCAGTTGGAACATTCTTATTGGGTGTAGATAAACCATATCGTATTTTCGTTCATGAATCAGAACGTGGAGCAGAACCTCGTCTAGGTTCAGATGTGAATGTGCGTGTTATTGAAGTAAAAGAAGATGGTACCATTAATGCTTCTATGCTTCCACGTAAATACGAACGATTATCGGATGATGCTGATCAAATTTTTAATTATCTTCAAGAAGTTGGTGGTAAAATGCCATTTGGCGATAAGTCTTCTCCAGAAGAAATTAAAGAAATGTTCCATATGAGCAAAGGTGCATTTAAAAGAGCTCTAGGAGCTTTAATGAAAGCAGATCGTATCAAACAAGAAGATGGTTGGACTCTAATTAAATAAGAGAGCGCAAGAGCAAAAGGAGAAAGTTTTAGTTACTTTCAGAAACTTTTTGCTCTTTTTGACGTATTATTATTAAAGATTACTTATGTGTTTTTCAAAATAAATACAATTTACTAGCATAGACTGAATTTGAATATTACAAAATGTTAAGGAGGACAATAACGAATGAAAAAACAAATCTTTGCTGTTGTAGCGGCAATGTGCTTAACAACAGCTGTAGTAGCGCCAACAACAAGTTATGCAAGCACTAACTCATCACAATCATCAGGTGAAGTTGTAAATGAAAAATTAGGCGTTCCTATCGTTGTATACGGTGGAAGTTTATCTGAAAGCGAAAAGGCTAGCGTAAAAAATAGTTTAGGCATTACAAATAATTCTGATATTCAAGAAATCACCATTACAGGTGCGGATATCGCCAAATATATTGAAAATGGGAATTCAAATGCACGCCTTTATTCATCAGCTAAAATCATCCCAAAAGATCCTGGTTCGGGCTTAGTCATTAATATTGTGACACCCGAAAATATTACAGAGGTAACGGCTGATATGTACTCCAATGCAATGTTAACAGCAGGGATTGAAGATGCAACTGTAGAAGTAGCAGCGCCTAAAAAGGTAACAGGTCACTCAGCATTAGCTGGTATTTACAAGGCATATGAAGTAACAACTGGCAAAAAACTGGACAAAGATCGAACAGATGTAGCAAATCAAGAGTTATCAGTAGCTACTGATATTGCGCAAAATTCTGGAGTGGATAACGAAAAAGTTAGTCAACTACTAACAGATATTAAAAAGCAAATTGCAGAACAAAAACCTGCTACAAAAGAAGATGTTGAAAAAATCGTTGATGAACAACTAAAAAAATTAGAAATCAATCTAAGCGACAAAGACCGTCAATTGTTAATTGATCTCATGGATAAAATCAGTAAACTAAATATTGATTTTAGTAAATGGTCAACACAATTAAATGATTTAAGTGGTAATATTAAAGACCAATTAAATAAAATAAATGATGATATTAAAAGTGATTCAGGTTTTTGGGCGAGTGTAAAAAGTTTCTTCCAAAAAATAATTGATGGCATTAGCAGCATTTTTGGCTAATACTTGTGATCTATAAAGGGTCCTTATTTAGCTTAGGTTAGATAAGGACCTTTTAATAATGACCCTGTAAAAGAAATTGATTCGGGAAAGTAAGCAAAATAATTGAAGTGAAATTACATCTTCTATCATAATAAGAATAAAGTGTGCTAAACTATTTTAAAAACATGGGGGTGTGATCAAATGGAATTTCAGTTAAGTAATAGAGGTAATGAAGAATACGCTTTCGAAAGTAAAAAAGATGGTCAAGTTATCGCAGAAATTATTTGGACACAGTTAGGAGATGTCATGGTAATTGACCATACTTATGTAGATGGTTCATTACGCGGCCAAGGTGTTGCGAAACAACTATTAGATAGAGCTGCAGCATATGCTCGAGAAAATGGGTATAAAATAGATGCAGTATGTTCATATGTCGTAAAAGCTTTTGAATCATCACATGATTATGATGATGTAAAGGCTTAAACTTAAAAAAGTAGCAGGTTCCTGCAAAACTGAAAAACAAAATAACTCCATGAGAGCTGACTTATAGTTGAAAGAACACTTGTAAGTCAGCTTTTTATGATTAATAGTTGTTTTATATAAAAAAGGAGGATAGATAAAAAAATTTGAAACTTTATCGATATACTTACGTATAGTAATCTATAACAATAATTGAGGTGGTTTTTTGAAAAGGACAATCGAAATCGTTTTAGGAATTATAGGTTCATTTTTTAATATAATTGCAATAGCATTAATGGGTCTTATGATGGTTCTTATGAATGGATTGCAAAATAATAAACAAGCTCAAGACGAGATGTTTGCAGAATTTGAAAAACAATTTTCGGAAGATCCACAACTTCAGGATATAGATATGCAAAGTTTTTCTGATAGCATGATAACCATTATAAATGGCTTTGGACCTTTTAGTTGGTTTATAGTAGTATGCTTTATTATTAGTTTAATAGTGGGCATTATTGCTATTGCAAATGTTGCAAGAGCAAAAGATAAAAGGGCGAATTTTGCAGGAGCTATGTTTATTGTAGCAGCTGTTTTTTCGGGTATTATTTCGATAACATCCATCATCTATTATATTGCTGCGATTATTTGTTTCGTTCGTAAACCAAAGGAAGAGATATCAGATATATCAGATTCAACTTATAGTGAAGCTTCTAATTTATAATATGAAAGGAGTTCTTGCTAAGCTAATTTATAAGCTTCTGCAAGAACTCCTTTTCTATTTTATGAATTTACTGGTGAGTGCAAGGGATTTTTTAGTTAAACAACTTTCCTTCTACAATCCCAATAAGTGTTTGTCGAATATCTGTAGGGATTTGATCTAAACAGAGAGTATGATCATAAATTCGCTTATGTGTGACCATAGCTAGTAAAGAGCCGATTATTCCTACTTGAAAGAGGATTAAATCAAGTTTAGGCAACTTTCCTTCATCCATACGTTTCATAAGTTCTTTATCTGCAAAGGACATGCTATGAATATTCGCAATATATTGTTCTGAAAGCTCTGGGTGTTTAGGAGATTCAATGAAAAGTATCGAATATTGAAGTCGATTATAAAAAACAGTATCTACAAGCTCCTCAACCCATACATGTAAGAGTTCCTGGTCAGACAATAATAGGTACTCATTTTCTTCCTTAAAATCTAGACGTTCTGGTTTAACTGTTGCTAATAACAGTTTCATTTTCCCTTTAAAATATTTATATAAAGCTGCTTCGGAAACACCAACTTCTTTGGCAATAGTGGCAGTAGAAGTAGCATCATAGCCTTTTCTATAAAAGAGATTGCGTGCAGTTTGGACAATTTTCTCTCTTGTTAATGCCCCTTTTGTTTGTTTTTTTGTATGCTTTGTTTCCTTCATAGTATAACCACACTTCCGTTAAATCCAACTTTTTTACGTTAGCGGGCAGTAAAAGACCCTCACCAAAAAAATGAGAAAAATGCAAAGTAAAAGCCCGATTGATTTAATGATAACAGATAAATATCACTGGCAATAGTCAAAGGGATTTTGATGTATTTTGCGTGTTGTAAGACGTTTTCATCATTTTCCTACATGTACACCATTTTATTCGAAAAGAAATAGTATTTGTGGAATAATGATATTATAGGAGTGATGCAAGTGGCATGGAAGGAACAACGTTTTGAAGAACTAACAACAGAGGATTTATATAAGATTATTCAATTACGGATTAATGTTTTTGTTGTTGAACAAAAAGCCTATTATGAAGATTTAGACGATCATGATCAAAATAGTATACACGTTACATATGAAGAAGATGGGAAAGTTATTGCATATGCAAGAGCTGTTCCTCCAAATGAGAAATATGAAAATATGGCATCATTTGGACGTGTAATTGTTCAACCAGAAGCACGTGGCACTGGACTAGCACAAGAATTATTAAAAAGAGTGATTGCGGTAACCGAAAGAGAATGGCCAGAATACGATTTGTTTATACAAGCACAAGCATATCTCCAAAACTTTTATGGTAAATTTGGCTTTAAAGCAATTTCAGATCCATATGAATTTGAATGCTTACCGCACATCGATATGGTTTGTAAAAGTGACAAAAAATTATAATATCTCATTGAAAATGTGTAATATCTAAAAAATGGGGTATAGTTATTTTAGAACGATAAAATGGGAGGGAAATGAAAATGGCTAAAAGTAAATCATTATTAATAGCAGGACTTGCAGCAGGTGCATATGCATATTTTCGTAAAAAGGAAAATAGAGAGAAGGCAGTTGAAGCATTTAATTGCACCAAATCTAAATTAAATGGTTTTATTGAAAATTTATCTAATTCCTCAGTAAACGTTGCGGGAGATTCTTTTAATACAACAAATGCTGATGGATATGCAGATCCACATCATACTTATAACGATGATGATACCAAAATGATTAATGAAGGTTCTGCAACTGCTATTCATTATGAAAACGCAGAACAACATGAATCCTTAAATGGCGTAAAACCACCTAATAATCTAAACTAATAAATTTCATTCAAAAAGACTCAGCATATTAGCTGAGTCTTTTTGAATTATGTCGTTCTTAGTTTTCTTCAGGAAGCATTGTTCCGTATTTTGCTAAGTTTGTGTGGAATGATAATGCTTTTTCTAATATGTGAGGAGTTTGTCCGCCACGTTCTTTTGCTTCTTCGAAATAGGCACGAAGAGCAGGTTTAAATTTAGGGTGTACACAGTTTTCAATGATCAATTCAGCACGTTCACGAGGAGCTAAACCACGTAAATCTGCAAGACCTTGTTCTGTTACTACTACGTCAACATCATGTTCTGAGTGATCAACGTGTGATACAAATGGAACTACTGATGAAATTTTGCCATCTTTAGCATATGATTTTGTAATAAAGATTGAAATGCGTGCGGCACGAGCAAAGTCACCTGAACCACCAATACCGTTCATCATTTTTGTACCTGATACGTGAGTTGAGTTAACGTTTCCGTAAATATCGAACTCAAGAGCAGTGTTCATCGCTATTAAGCCCATACGACGAACTAATTCTGGGTGGTTTGAAATTTCTTGTGGACGTAATACAAGTTTGTCTTTGTATTTGTCCAAGTTACCGTATACAGATTCCATTTTTTCAGCTGTTAATGAAGTTGCACAACCTGAAGCAAATTTAACTTTTCCTGCATCAATTAAGTCGAATACAGCATCTTGAAGTACTTCAGAATACACTTCTAAATCTTTGAATTCTGAGTTTGCCATGCCACCTAGTACAGCGTTTGCTACAGAACCAACACCTGATTGAAGTGGAGCTAATGTTTCAGTTAAACGACCTTCTTTAATTTCATTACGGAAGAAATCAAGAATGTGATCTGCAATTTGTTGAGTTTCAGGGTCGATTGGTGTGATTGTAGTTGGTGAATCTGGTTGTTCAGTAATGACAACTGCAGCCACTTTATCTAAATCTAAAGGAATACCGATTGTACCGATACGATCTGAAGCGTGGATTAATGGAATTGGACCACGTTCGCCTTGTGCTTCTGGTACATAAATATCGTGAATACCTTCTAATTGTGGGTAAGATGCTAAGTTTAATTCGATGATAACTTTATCAGCGTTTTGAATGTAAATAGGTGAGTTACCGACAGAAGTTGTTGGGATTAACATACCATCTTCTGTTACAGCTACTGCTTCAACAACAGCAACGTCAATTTTATCAATCGCATTTTGACGTAAGTATTCAGCAGTTACTGATAAATGTTGGTCAACAAATAGCATATCTGCTTTGTTAATGTGACCACGCATTGTACGGTCTAGTTGGAACGGTAAACGTTTGTTAACGATACCAGCATCAGACATATAAGCATCAATGTTTGAACCTAAAGAAGCTCCTGTGAAAACATTTACTTTAAAATCTTCTGTTTCAGCACGTTTTACTAATGCCATAGGAATGGCTTTTGCATCACCAGCACGAGTGAATCCACTTAATCCTAGTGTCATGCCGTCTTTAATCATTTGAGCAGCTTCATCAGCTGACATAATTTTTTTTGCAAGTTCTGGATTGCGAAGTCTTTCTTCTACTTTTACTGTCACGGAAATCTCTCCTTCTATTTAACGAAAAATTTCATATCAATTTTGTAAAAAGATTCTACTTGGAGTATAAGTTATTTGCATAGTTATATAACCATTTTTAATATTATCACCGAATTGTCACATTTTGTTTACAAGCGCATGAAAGGGTTTAAAAAACGAATCAGACAGAAATTTGTCGAGTAAAAGAGAAAAGGAGTTGCTCCAAAATAGTTTTGGTCAACTCCTTTATAATATCCATGGGAATAATTTCTAAAAGCCTAAAGAACGACGGAAGTAACTTGCGTAGCGTTGGCTAACAGGAATTCGAGTACCGTCCTTCATAATTAATAGGAATGTAGAATGTGAATCTGGTTGAATTTCTTCGATAAAGTCGATGTTCACGATATATGAACGGTGGCATCGAATAAAAGTATCAGGCGATAGGAATAGCTCAAGGTCGCTTAAATTTAAACGATGGTAACCTTCTTTTTGCATAGTCTTGACGAATGTTTTACGAAGTTGAGTTTCTAAATAGATGACTTCATTGTGTTTAACTGGGTACCAACAGTCGTCAATTTTAATCGTGATGTAATTTGTTAAGAAAGGAGAAGGTTTTTGTGGGAATATTGCTGTAATTGCACCTTTTGTTTCTCCTTCCTCCATTAATGGAATACTCATTCCATAATAAGGAACACCGAATACATCAGGTTCAATAAAAGAATTTATTTTTTGTCCATAATTAAGTGCTTTTTGAGTTGCAGATCCTTCTGGTATTTCATCGCCAGGTTTTATCTTCAAGTCGATTTTTTTACTTGGTTGATAATATAAATATTTTTTTGTATCTGAAATAACGATTGAAGTGTTATCAGGAAAGAATTCCTTTATAACTTGTATCAATTCCTCGATAGATCGTGGATCCATTAATTCCTACCTCGTTTCTTTCCATTCTTAAAAGTTCTTTACAACAAATATTACTATAGATTAATTATAAAATTAAGTATAGCTAATAAATGTATAAGTTCATACATAAAATGTGACATGAATTTGTCTATATAAATACTATAGTTTGATACATTCCAAAAATAAAGAAAATATTTCGCTAAATATTTATTTGTAGTTGTTTTATTTTAACAATATTGAATAATTATTAATAAAAATGTATTTTTCCATTTGTATATTTAGTGAGAATAATGTCCCATGAACAGTTTCCGTAAAAATTCTTCATAGTTGGGTAATAAAACTATTTTCATATTACCATTTTCGTTATATAGTAAGAATAATGTAATAAAAAAGTATGTGACTTTATAGAAAGATGGGGAGTTTATGCTACAACAACAATATTCCATTTCAGAGGCTATTTCTAAAAGGTATTTCCAAGAAATTGAGACGATGAATCGCTACGAGGGAATAGAGAGATTCTTCGACATTGAAGCTCAATTATTGAGAGAGATACATCAATTGGAAGCAAAAGCTGCCAAAGATTCATTACGTGAATTACTGGAAATTTTATCAGTACGTGCTGGAAAACAGTTTTTTAGAGCAGTCAGACATTATTTTGTAATCTTATCGTCCGTTGTAACAAGAAAGCTGATTGAGAATCAAGCACCATCTAAAAAAGTTTTTGCTTTTAATGCTGCATGTGTAGAAATGATTGATGAACGCTTAAATGATGCAGAATATTTGCAATTCGCAGATGATTTGATTGATTTCTATATTTATGTCATCTCAGAAAGAAAACAACCTTCCTATAAGCACCAAACAGTCAATAAAGTGATTATGTACATTGATGATGAGGTTGAAACAGATTTATCAGTTGAAGATATTGCAATGTATTTTTCAATTAGTACCAGTCACTTATCACGAATTTTTAAAGAACATGTAGGTATTACATTAGTAGAATACTTAAATGTCCGTAGAGTAGAAGAATCTCAATATTATTTACGACATACAAATAAAAGTATTTCTGATATCTCTGAACAATTCCATTTCTGTAACCAAAGCTACTATACTCGAATCTTTAAAAAATATGTTGGTATTACACCAAAGCACTTTAGAGATCGCCCAGATTATGAATATTTCCGCTTCCAATTACCTGAAAGACTTTTATAAAAAATAAAATTACATATAATTTATGCCTTGCATGACTTTGATTTGATTAGTATCCTTTAAATAATGTATACTTCACTATAGCTTGAGAAATTGTAGGTGAAAATATTGAAAAAGAAATTTTGGCTAATCTCGATGCTTGGTTTAGCACCATTCGTGCTGGCTGGCTGTAATGCAGTAAAGAACCAAGAAGGCTTTTTTTATAGTACTTTTGTAAAACCAATGGAATTTCTATTAGATTTCTTCGGTAATAATGTTTTTGGTGGTAGTTACGGTGCAGCTATTATTTTAATCACTGTTCTTATTCGTTTAATATTGATGCCATTCATGCTGAAAAACTATAAGAATCAGCAAGGTATGAAAGAGAAAATGGATAAATTGAAGCCAGAAATGGACGAAATCCAAAAAAAATTAAAAGAAGCAAAAACAAAAGAAGAACAAATGGCATTGCAACAAGAAATGATGGGATTGTACAAAAAATACAATGTTAATCCTATGAATATGGGATGTCTCCCAGTAATTATTCAAATGCCAATTATTATGGGCTTGTATTATGCAATATTATATTCTAGCGAAGTTCAAGCTCACCATTTCCTTTGGTTTGAGCTTGGCAAACCTGATGTTGTAATGACAATTATTGCTGGGGTAGTTTACTTTATCCAAGCGCAAGTATCACTATGGACAGTACCAGAGCAACAAAAAGCTCAAATGAAGTTGATGATGTACATTTCACCAATCATGATTATGTTCATCTCGTTCTCTAGTATGGCAGCATTACCATTATACTGGTCAGTCAGTGGTGCTATTTTGATTTTCCAAACATACTTAGGCCGCAAATTCTATTCACAACATCCTGAAAAAGCAGTGAAAGATTCTGAAAAGGAAGTAGTAGAGAATAGAAAATTAACGCCAGCAGAAAAACAAGCTGCAAAATCAGCGAAGAAAAAATCAAAAAAATAAGTTAAAAAGATCGAGGCAAATTATTGTCTCGATTTTTTTACTTTTTAGTGACAAGTCTGTACAATGAAGATATTCTAAGTTAATCTAAACCACGAGGCAGTATCATCGTGAGAAGGAGGATTAAATTATGAATACTAAAATATTATCAGGTGTACTTGTAACGATTACGAGTCTACTCGCAGTTTTTTTTGTTATTAAACAAAACTTTAACCTAGCTGTTCTATTTATTACATTAATGTTTACTATTACAAATACATTCCGTGCAAAAGATATGGCACGACAAGGCTATGAGAAAGAAGCAAAATGGATGAAAGGGATGGCAATTTTCTTCGGAATTGCTACTTTAATTGTATTAGTGATGACTATTTTATAAGATAAAACGGTATCATTGCATCTTGATGTATGATATCGTTTTTTTGTATAGTTATTTAATCATAATACAGATTAAATATTAATTTTCATGTATAAATTGTATGCGTGTTAAAAGTTTAATAGAGGTGTTTGAAAGTGAGTAAAAAAAGATATTATAGATTTCCAATTGCTCTCGCATCAATTCTGGCTATTTCAGGTAGTCTATTAGTAGGTTGTGATGATCAAAAGACAGAAAACCAACCGTCTAAAAGCGAGCAAAAAGCAGTAACACATGATACAACCAGTATTAAGAAAACAACTACCAACAAAGAGCAGAAGGTAGATGCAGGTGGCTATATAGAGGGACAAAAGCTACCAAAGAAGCCGAAATATATTAAAGGTATCTTAGTGGCAAGTAAACAATATCCATTACCAGCTGATTTTGCACCAGGAGAAAATAAAGATGCTCGAAATGCTTTCGAAGAGTTAAATGCTGCAGCTCAACTAGATGGCTATAAATTTAATGCATTTAGTACATACCGCTCATATGATAGACAAGTAGGGTTATATGATGCTTATGTAAAACGAGATGGTAAAAAGGCTGCCGATACCTATAGTGCACGTCCAGGTTACTCTGAACATCAAACAGGACTAGCTTTTGATATAGGCGCAGTTGGGGATGAAGCGGATTTTGCTGATAATAAATTTGGTGCTACAAAGGCAGGTCAATGGCTTGCAAAAAACGCCCATAAATACGGTTTTATCATGCGTTATCCAGAGGGAAAAGAAGATGTTACAGGTTATATGCATGAATCATGGCATTTCCGTTATGTAGGTAAAAAAATCGCTACAGAAATTTATAATAAAAATGAAACATTAGAAGAGTATTTAGGGATTACTGATTAATGGAAAAAGCTTATAGTACAGAATGAGTTGGCTCTGTACTATAAGCTTTTTGTTTTATATACATTAATCAGTCTCTTACACCTTTATAGAATCGGTGCAAGTAAACGGGAGATGGATTCTTTCATCTTAATAATGCGTGAACGATTTGCATATAATTCTGGTGTAAGTTCAGTTGATAATAACATATCCTCTTCGAATAATTCTGCGAGTTGATGAGAAGTCTCACGGTGGTATATAAATGCATTCACTTCAAAATTGAGTTTAAAACTACGGTAATCAATATTTGCTGTTCCAACAGTAGATGCTTCGTCATCGATCACAATCATCTTCGTATGCAAGAAACCATTTTCATAAATATAAATTTTAGCTCCTGCCTTAATTAGCTTACCAACATAAGAATATGTTGCCCAATAAACAAACATATGATCTGGTTTATTAGGAATCATAATTCGGACATCAATTCCTGATAAGCAAGCTATACGAACAGCATCCATAAAACTATCGTCTGGAATAAAATATGGTGTCTGAATGTAGATATATTTCTTTGCCATACCAATTAATTTTAGATAACCATTTTTAATTTGTTCCCATTCAGAATCAGGTCCACTTGATACAATTTGTATACCGACTTCGCCTTTACGAGCAATAGTAGGAAAGTAATGATCTGAATACTGGATATCTTTTGTATTTGAAGCTTGGTTCCAATCTAAAAGAAAACGTGTTTGCAATGGGTGTACAGAGCTACCTTCGATTCGTAAATGTGTATCTCGCCAGTAACCGAATTTTTTCTTTAAGCCTAGATACTCATCACCTACATTAAACCCACCGATATAACCGATACGTCCATCAATTATGACAAGCTTGCGGTGATTTCGATAGTTCATACGAGGGTTAATAAGAGGAAGTATGGAAGGAAAGAAGACTTCTACTTCTCCTCCAGCTTTTATTAGTTCTTTAAATTGTTTTTTATGTACACCTCTTGATCCCATTTCATCATATAAAAGACGAACCTGAACACCTTGTTTTGCTTTTTTTATTAAGGATTGCAAAATTCGAGTACCTAAATGATCCAGTTTAAAGATGTAGTACTGAATATGAATATGGTGTTTTGCAGCTTCGATATCTTTAATTAATTTTTTGAATTTAATTTTACCATCACTATAAATCTTGACTTTGTTATCTTGTGTTAAGACTGCGTGATTTGTTGTTAAATTCATATAGATTAAATCTTCGTAATGGGCTGCATCATCTAATCGATATTCAAAAGACCCTTCACGGATAGCTTCCATTTGATAATCAATTAGCTTATCAATCCCTATTTTCTTTCGACCTTCCCAACGGAAGAGATGCCTTTTACGAAGTTGACGCCCTAATAGTAAGTACAATATAAATCCTACAACTGGTAAAAAGAACAATACTAGAATCCAAGCCCAAGTGGAACTAGGCTCTTTTCTTTCTAAGAAAATAATAATGGCAGCAAGGAAAATGTTTAGAATCAAACTAGTAGAAACAATTATAGAAAATAAAGTAGCCGTATCCATTTATTCACCTTCTTCCAAAGTCTAATCTTCTTTTAAGTATAACGTATATAACAGTTATTAAGAAAGAATTACAAGTATTACTGAATATTGAAAGAATTTTTTAAAAGGTATTAATGTTTGTTTCGTTCAAAAACCTACTTGACCAATAGGAATTATTATTATAATCTAATTATTGTATTTTTTACATTGAATTTAGATAGGAGGAATTATTTTGAATACATTTTTAATTGTTCTCAATGTAGTGGTACTTGTTTTGCTTATTAGTCTACTTCTGGTAATGCATAAAAAACATGTTTCATTTTCGAAACGTGTATTTACAGGTTTAGGTCTTGGTATAGTATTCGGCTTAATATTACATTTTACATACGGACCAACTTCAGAAATTGTTATGAAATCTGTTGACTGGTTTAGTATTGCTGGCTCAGGTTACGTAAAACTTTTACAAATGGTAGCAATGCCGTTGGTGTTTATTTCAATTGTTTCAGCATTTACGAAAGTGGTAATGGGTAAAAACTTCCGTAAAATAGCAATGCTTATTTTGTTGATGCTTGTTGGAACTACAGCAATTGCCGCATCAGTTGGAATTGCTTCAGCATTAGGCTTCCATTTAGATGCTACTCAATTGGTACAAGGTGATGCAGAGCATGCGCGTGCAGCTGAAATTGTACAAAAAACAAAAGATATGGGTGAAAAAACATTACCACAACAAATTTTAGATTTATTACCTTCAAATCCATTTCTTGATTTAACTGGTGCGCGTTCATCATCTACAATCGCCGTTGTTATTTTCGCAGCGTTTTTGGGCTTTGCATATTTAGCAGTCAGACGGAAAGATGAAAAAACTGCTGAATTCATTAAAACTGGTATTGATGCAATTTATGCACTTGTGATGCAAGTTGTTAAAATTGTCTTACGTTTGACTCCATTTGGTATTTTGGCAATAATGACGTCAACAGTTGCAACATCAGATTTTGGCGCAATTTACAATTTGGGTAAATTTGTTATTGCTTCATATGTGGCACTAGCTGTAATGTTCATCGTTCATATGATTATTATTGCTTTAACAGGTATGAATCCAATCACGTATATTAAAAAGGCTTCTCCGACATTATTATTTGCATTTACTTCTCGTTCTAGTGCAGGTACTTTACCGCTTAATATTCAAACTCAAACAAAACGCTTAGGTGTTTCAGAAGGTATTGCAAACTTCGCTGGTTCATTTGGGATTTCAATTGGTCAAAATGGTTGTGCGGGAGTATATCCTGCAATGTTAGCTATAATGATTGCACCAAGTGTTGGTATTAATCCATTTGATCCGGGATTTATCGCAACACTAATCCTTGTTGTAGCGATCAGTTCATTTGGCGTTGCAGGAGTTGGCGGTGGTGCAACTTTTGCAGCCATTATCGTGCTGTCTACTATGAATTTACCAGTAGCTTTAGCTGGTGTATTGATTTCTGTTGAACCACTTATTGATATGGGACGTACAGCACTCAATGTCAGTGATGCTATGGTTGCAGGTGTTACAACAGCTCGTATGACAGGAGAATTAGACAGAGAGGTTTATAACTCTAAAGAAACACAAGATTTAGCCGAAGTATAACGATATACTAAAAACCCTGTTCCTAAAGGCGAAAAGGAACAGGGCTTTTTTTATGTTAATTGATCTGCTTTATTACAAAGTAATTCGTATGTTTGGTTTATAAATTTCTTGTATGGGGTATCTATAAAAGGTTCGATAAAATCAACCCCTCTTTTGGCTTCCTCCAGTGCTTTAGAGAGATATCCCTTTTGCTCATAGCAAAGTGCTTTATATGAATACACTTCTGCGAGCATTGATAAATCATAAGGATGATGCAAATAGGGTGGCATTTCTTTAAATTTTTCTAATTCTTGTAGTGCCTCATCAATATGAGATAAATAATATAAATTCTTTCCCTTTTCAACAAGGTAAAAATAGGTATTTGTAAAATCTTCAATTTTGAGTTTAGCATATTGCTCCAGTAAATTAGAAGCCTTTTCGTAATCACGTGCAAAAGAGTTGTAGTAATGAATTTGTATCAGGAACATATAAGAATAGGATAGTTTGTCCTCGGCAAAAGTAGCATACTGATCTAATTTATTGAAATAATATGTTCGAGCTTGATCATCACCATCCATAATTGCTTGGTAACAGGCAACACGATAAATATCATCTATTTTATAAAATAGTCTGTTTTTCTTTGATAATTGTAAGCCCTTTTGTAAATAGTCCATTCCTTTTTTACGTTCATTTATTCCTAAATAAGTTACAGCAATATAGTAGAGTAAATCTAATACGGTGATTGGATCAATCATATAGTGTTTGTTTTTTGCTTCCTCTTCAGTAGCTAATCCAACATTTAAAGCTTGCTCATAATTATGCTCATAAAAATAAATCGAAAATCGGAGAATCTCCATTTTCATCCATTCATTCATCATGTTCATCTCTTTGAACATCGCTAGTCCTCGCTCTAAGCTTTGTTCCCAGTTATCCATTTTTAAATCAGACAGAACATCTGTATAGTAATATAGTAATTTGCCAGATTCGTAACATACAGGCAATTCTTCTATATACGGTTTTATTAAATTTACAATTTCCAGACGAGGACCATCTTCAAAGCGTGTATTGGCGTTATAAATTTCCTCAACTTTCTCTAAAGTTTTACGCAATTCCACAATATTTACTTCTTCTAATAAAGAACTGACGTCAACCTGTAGTTGTTCGGCTATATATTGTAAGGTTTCCATAGAAGGATTTGCTTTATCATTTTCAATAAGACTTAACATTCCTTTTGTAATATGATCACCTGCAAGTGTTGCCAAGGTCATTTTTCTTTGTTTACGTAATGTACGAATTCTGTTGCCAAGCGTATCCATGGGAACACCTCTTTCCTTTTGTTTAATTATATTAAACTTTTGCTTGCAAAGGAAGTCTTATACATGTTATTATTTGTTTAATAAAATTAAACTTTTTAATTATATTAAACTAAGAGGGGTGGAGAGATGGAAGAGGTATTAAGGTTAAAAAAGGCAACTTATCACTTATGGATATTTACAATAAGCAAGATTATCTCGATATTAGGTGCCAATGTGTTAGCATTTGGCATTAGTCTGTACATTTTGAAAATGACTGGTTCTGCGACGAGTTTTGCGGTTAATATGGTATGTTCGATTTTGCCACGTGTTATTTTATCTTCAATAGCAGGCTCAATAGCTGATCGATATTCAAAAAAGACAATTATCTTAACATCACAAGCGGTAACTGTATTGTTAATGGGCGGTTTGTTAATATACGGCTATTTATTTGGAATTACTGTTACATCCATTTATGTTGTAACAGCTCTATATGCAATTATGTCTACATTTAACAGTGTGACATTTTCATCTTCCATTGCTTGTCTAGTAAATGAGGAACGAATTCAAAAGGCTATGTCATTTAACCAAATGTCCATGTCGATTGCAGCAATAGGGGGACCGGCAATTGGTGGTATGATGTATGGTTTTGTATCCATTGAGGTCTTTTTAATGGTTCATATGATGGCGTACATGATCGCGTTCATATTGGAGGCAACGATGAATTTTAAGCTATACAGTAAAGCGGATACTGGAGCTTCTAAAGATATAGGAATAGTACAAAGTTTAAAAGAGGGCTTTCAATATACTAAAAATAATAAAGCAGTTTCTACTATACTTTGGGTAGCTTTATGGATTAATTTATTTTTCTCAGCAGTAAGTGTTGGAGGTACGTTTATCTTAGTTGAAGTGTTGAAGATAAAATCACAGCATGTTGGAGTGATTGAATCAGCTGGTGCAGTAGGTATGTTAGTTGCATCCATCTTCCTTTCTACAAGAAAACAGTCAAAATATCCATTGCTACAATCTAAACGATTTATCTTATTAATGGCTATAACATTAGGTATGACAACGATACCTTTGTGGACTGTATTTACGTATAATGTGAATTTTATTTTTTTTATCATGATATTCTTTTGTTTTTCAGCATTTGGGACATTTGTAAATACGCCGATTGGGGTCATGATCCAAACAGAAGTAGAAGAAGTATACCGAGGAAGAATATTTGGAATTTTAGAGGCTGTAGCAATGGCAATGACACCTTTTGGAACAATGATTTTTGGTCTATTATTTGATCGTGTAGAGCCCCAATGGGTTTTACTAGGATCATGTATTGTCTTATTAGTAATTACATCATATATGATGCGTTCATCTGTAGTAACACAAATTTATCCAGAATTAAAGGGTACTGTTCACTTAAAAGAAAAAGAGATTATCCAATAAGCATAAGAAATAAAGTAATTTCATAAAAAAAATGCTCTTCCTTAATTTGTAAAGAAGAGCATTTTTCTTTTAATTTTATCACAAGTTGATCCAAATAGTATTAGTATGAATGTCTTTCAGGACATTCCTAATCATAAGACATTATTTAGAATATTATGCTTCCTTTTGAATGCGTAATGATTTTTTACTTAATTTGAATATGAACAGAATAAGGATGCTTAGTAAAGCTAATGTACCCGATATTTCATAAACTGTATTTGCTTCTTTTGTTAAAATCCATGTGAAGAATAGTGGTCCAAGGATACGTCCCATATTATCCATAGAATATGAAAGACCGGCAGCAGTCCCATATTTCCCACCAGCTTCTTTTGAAGATAGGGAAGTATTTAAGGTACGTGCTAAAGCATTTCCCGCTGTGAATACACATAGAGCAAATCCTGCAAACCATAGGCTTTTGGTGAATGGAAACATAAATAAACCTATTGCAGTTACGATTTGAGCACCCATTAACCATTTGACTTCTGTCCCATCTTTAATATGTCGGACAAGTCCACCTTGAATCATGAAATCTACAAATCCACTAAATAGGAAAAGAGAACCTAATTGAGCAGCTGTAATATTAATTTTTTCCATTTGGAATAATTGCAGTGTAGATTCTACACCCGCAAGTAAAAATGTTACCATGAAGGAGAATAAGAATAAGTAACGTACACGGTACTTAAATAAAGTAGAAGCTCCTTTTGGTACAATTGAACGTTTTGATGTTTCTGCATGACGTTCTGGTTCTTTTAAAACAATACTTGCGTAGATAAATAATAAGAAAATTAATATACTCGAAACCGTAAATGGCATGCTTAAACTGATTTTTCCTAATAGACCGCCTAATGCAGGTCCGAAGATAAATCCGAGGCCAATCGACATTCCCATAAAGCCCATATACTTATTACGATTTTCATCTGTAGACATATCACCAATAAATCCAGTAACTGCAGTATATAAAGCGCCTGAGAATAATCCTCCGATAATTCGGGAAATATAAAGTATTGTTAATGATTTTATAAACAATGCAATCAATAAGAAGCTTGCACAGAATCCGAGCAATCCTATTAAGATTAATTTTTTGCGACCCATTTTATCACTTAATATTCCCCAGAAAGGAGCTGTAAAGAAACTTGCTAGAGAGTAAATTGTTAATAGACCGCCAACATGCATTTTAGCAAATCCTTGTTCAACAACTACCTCAGGTAAAATGGGGATGATTAAGCCAAATCCTAAGTACACAAAAAATTGTACTGACATCAACAAGATGATGGACTTTTTCATAATAACCCTGCTTTCTATATACGAATGTAATCGAGTTCAGTTTACCCTGAAATAAGTGAAGTAACACAATAACAGAAAGGGTAACTTAAAAATATGTTTTACACAAATAGTATAGAACGAAAGGTAGTTTAATACGAAAGTTTTATTTTTGGCAAATGAAAAGCGTGAGAAATGGTTCATCACATTAAAAAATAATTATCTGTTTCATGTTTTCTTATTACACTAGGGTCTGGACAATGCTGAGATTTTGCTATTTTGTCTTTATAATTCACTCGATATTGAGGCTTTTATTCGTTTAGTTTGTATCGTGCTATAATAAAAGTAATGACAATAAAGGAGGATTTCGTAACGATGGAAATTACAGCAATCGCTACAATAAAAACAAACGAAGGTACAAAATCCACTTTAGATTTAGATATTCCTTTACTAATTGATTTGGTGCCTGCACGTAAATTCAAAGTAACTCAAGTATTAGAATCACTTGGACATTCAGATGTTGAAGTTGAATCTGAAAATATGGAAGTTTTTAATGCAAAAAGTACAGTAAATGGTAAAAAGCAAGAAACAACTATTGAATTTGGTTATGCTTTACGCCACGGTGATCGTTTGTTTGTATTAAATGAACTTCATGATTTAATTAAAAAATAAAGAAGAGGCATATCAAATGAATGATATCCCCCTTAGGCTGTAGACAAATTCGAAGGATTTCAAGTTTGTCTACAGTTTTTTTCTTTTTTGTGTTATTCCACTGTTTTAGTATCCACAGATTGAGAGATCAATTTTATCTACCTGTAAATGCATTGGTTCAAATAACCAACGGCAGGGAGAAAGCACCACTGATAGAAGTTTCACTTTATAGTTGAATTCTTTGTAAACGTAGTGCATTTAATACAACTGATACAGAGCTGAATGCCATTGCTGCACCTGCAAGCCAAGGAGCAAGTAAGCCGGATGCAGCGATAGGGATACCTATAGAATTGTAGGCAAGAGCCCAGAATAAATTTTGTTTAATATTGCGAACAGTTAATCGGCTCATTTTAATCGTATCAACAACTTTTAAGAGGTCACCTTTCATAACGGTAATATCTGCAGCTTCAATAGCCACATCTGTACCTGTTCCCATTGCAATACCGATATCTGCCTTTGCAAGTGCGGGGGCATCATTAAGACCGTCGCCTACCATCGCGACATGACGTTTTTCTCGTTGCAGTTTTTCGATTTCAGCTGCTTTTTCAGTAGGTAAAACTCCCGCAATCACATGGTTAATCCCCACCTGTTTTGCAATTGAAGAAGCTGTTGCTGCTTGATCGCCCGTCAACATAATTGTTTCGATACCCATATTTTGTAGCTTTTGAATAGCCTCTTTTGAAGTTTCTTTTACTTCATCAGCTACAGCAATTGTTGCAACATGTTTAAAATCAATTGCTGCATACATAACTGTTTTACCTTCACTTTCAAAATTACTTTCACAATTAATTGGAATATCGTAACGAGCAAATAATTTTCTTGTTCCGATAATAATTTTTTTGCTTTCAGCTACTGCTTCTATTCCTTGTCCAGGAATTGCTTTAAATGACTGAATAGTAGGTTGTTCTCCAAAGTCTTTACCGTATGCTGTTATAGCTGTTGCAACTGGATGTTCTGAGTTGCTTTCTGCAGCTGCAATAAGTGGAACGACTTCATTCTTATCATATTGATTGTGCACTAAAAAGTTTATTACAGTAGGTTTACCTTTAGTAATTGTACCCGTTTTATCAAATACGATTGTATCAATTGTATTAGTATGTTCAAGTGCCTCAGCTGTTTTGAAGAGAACACCACTTTCAGCCGCACGACCTGAACCTGCCATAATGGATGTTGGCGTTGCAAGTCCAAGTGCACATGGACAGGCAATTACTAGAACAGCAATCATACGTTCAAGCGATTGTGTAAAGTTGCCATCGGTGAAAAAGAAATAGCTAGCGATAAATGTAATCACGGCTAAAGTAACAACAATAGGGACAAAAATAGCTGAAATTTGATCAGCTAATCGTTGAATAGGTGCTTTAGAACCCTGTGCCTCTTCAACAACATGAATAATGTTGGATAGCACTGTATCTTGTCCAATTTTTTTTGCTTGAACTCGTAATGTTCCATTTTCATTTAATGTAGCTGCATAGACAGTGTCACCAATGGATTTATCTACAGGCAAGCTTTCTCCAGTTAACATGGATTCATTAACAGCAGAATTTCCTGAAACAACCACTGCATCTACTGGAATAGATGTACCTGGTTTAATCACTAAAATGTCTTCTAATTGTACTTCACGAATCGGTACTTCCAATGGTTTTCCATTTCGCTCAACAATAGCAGTCTTAGGTTGTAATTTCAGTAATTTTTTAATAGCATCGGATGAATGTCCTTTGGCGCGTGCTTCAAATAATTTACCAAGTAAAATTAATGTAATTAAGATTGCACTTGTTTCGAAATACAAATTTAGCTGATGCATACCAATATGCTCACGGTTCTTCAGTACAATGTACACACTGTAAAAATAGGCAGCGGATGTTCCTAATGCAACAAGTACATCCATATTGGCACTCTTATTGCGAAGCGCATAATAGGCACCCTTATAAAATTGCCAGCCAATACCGAATTGTACTATTGTAGCAAGAGCCCATTGTACATAGGGATTCATCAGAAAATCAGGTACATATACACCTTTTGTAAATGAGAAGTGTGCAAACATTGTCCATAGCAATGGTAAAGAAAATATGGCTGATATGATCAATACACGAGTTTTCCGTTCAATCTCTATTTCACGATGATCTTTTTCGTTATTTTCTTGATGAACTACCGCATCATAACCAAGCTTTTGAATTTTTGAGATGAGCACTTCTTCGTTCAACTGTGAATTGTCATAAGATACATGGCCAGTTTCTAGTGCTAGGTTTACAGTTGCGTGTTCTACTCCTTCTAGTTTGTTAAGTCCGCGCTCAATTCGAGCAGAACATGCAGCACAAGTCATTCCTTGAATATCAAGTGTCACTTCTTTACTCTGAGAGCCGATAGTTGCCATAGCAAAACACTCCTTTTCCATACCTTATAGGGGTATACGGTTATGCAAAAAATAACTGCAAAAATGCAGTCATTGAAATTATTTTATAGTGTATCCTTCTTCTTCAATAGCTTCTTTTATATTGCTAGTGGTTACTTTTGAATTGTCAAAAGTTACTTCTACTAAACCTTTTTCTAAGTTTACATTAACAGCTGTAACACCGTTTAATTCACCAACACCATTCTCTACAGCTTTAACACAATGCCCACAAGACATACCTTCTACTTTTAATTGAACTTTTTCAGACATGATAAAACACTCCTTATTTTCTCATTAGTTTTTGTATAGTTGTAACCAACTCATCTAAAACCGAATCATCACCTTCGGCTAATCGATCTTTTACACAGCCTTTTAAATGACCGTTCAGTAAAACTTTTGCTACGCTGTTTAATGCAGATTGTGTAGCAGATAATTGCGTAATAATATCGTCGCAATATATATCTTTTTCGACCATACCTTTGATACCACGAATCTGGCCTTCAATACGATTTAAGCGAGTAGTCAAATCTTTTTTGATCTGTTCAGGGTGATGACTTTTGCGACAAGAAGGATTATTACATTCTTCAGCCATAGATATTCGCCTCCTGCTCATAGAGTAACATACTCTATGGGGGTATGTGAAGCGTTTAAGAATCTTTAAGAAAAATTTACATTCTAATGCCGGATAATATGGTATGAATAATATAGAAAAGATTTCAAAAGTGAAGCAACTAATAATGGCAATAAATTATTGTTAAACAATATGATAATGCTTTTCAAAAGGGTGATTGTAACTTGACAATGAATATAGTATGATATATGTCCATATTATTTATGTAACAATATTGAAAAAATCTAAAACGATAAAAAATGTTATGATAATAAGGGTTACATATTGACTTATTTGGTTATGATGAAATAGTAGTGGCAACCGTAATACGGATGCTACGTCATATAAATATAAGAAACAGAAGAGGTGGAAGATATGTCAAGAGATGTAGATGTAACAAAAATTATTGCAAATTTATCTAAACTTGGCGTTAAGGCAACGACTACTAAGTCTCGCTTAGAATTACTAAAAGCATTAGCACCACCAAAATCAGCTCCACAAACTCAAAACTAAATTAAGAACATCATTCAACTTCGACAAAGAGTCGAAGTTTTTTTATTGACTATGTATGGAAACAGTTAATTTAATTTTAATGATTAGGGACAGGTTCAAATAAACTTTTGGATATGGACTAGTCTAGTGAAATCCTATATGACTATTAAAACAGCCCAAAGATGATATCATCTTTGGGCTGTTTTTTATCCAATCCTCAAGGATCTAGATCCAATCCTCATGATATTGGGAAGAGGATCGGGCGATTTACTTTTAGAAATCATCGTTATTATCATGATTACCAAACATATATGTTCGATAATGAAATTTCATACTAAAGACTAAACCTAATGCTAAAGCGTTCCCCATCATTGAACTACCACCATAACTTATAAATGGAAGTGGAATACCGGTAATTGGTAATACCTGAGTAGTCATACCAATATTTTCGAATACGTGGAATGTAATTGTAGCAATGATGCCTGCACAAACATAAGTACAGAATGGATCTTTCATTTGTAAAGTAAGCTTAGTTAAATGGAAAATCAAGAAGAAGAATAAACAAATTACAACACTTGCACCGATAAATCCGTATTCTTCCCCAATTACACTGAAAATAAAATCGGTATGATTTTCTGGTACATATACTTCTCGATGCATGAATCCTTTACCAAAGATTTCACCGGATCCAATAGCATTCAAAGAAGAAATTAAATGATATCCATCACCTGTTGAATAAGAGTAAGGATCTAACCAAGAGTAGATACGAGCAAATTGATATGGGCTAAAACCAAGATCCTTTGAAAGAAAGTCTTGCATATAAAGAGCCATCCACAATAAGGCCGAACCAATTGCACCAACAACTGCAGCAACTGGTAATATTATCTTCCATGAAATTCCAGCTACAATAATAATAGCTGCTGTGATAGCAAAGAATACCAATGCAGTACCCAAGTCGGGTTGTTTCATAATAAATGCTAATGGAACTAATAGCACTAGGAAAATTTTACCCAATAAAATGAAATCTGTTTTTAATGATCTAATTGTATAATCTTCATGATGTTTACTCACCGTTCTTGCAAGCGCAAGTATAAAGAAAGTTTTCATGAACTCTGAAGGTTGGATATCAGCAAAACCTAAGTGAAACCAACTTTTGGCACCATTTCGTGGTTCGGCAATTTGACCAACACCACCAGGAGCAATCATTAGAATTAGAAGGACGAAAATCCCCGCTCCATATAAATACCAAGCCATTTTCTTATATTGATCAGGTTCAAAATACATCATGAAAGCTACGATACAAGCACCTACAAAATACCAGAAAAGTTGTTTTGGTACGAAATTAATGCCATATTGCCCTGAAGTTTGTGCCGAAGCAATAGCCAACACACTTACAATACAAAATAGCATCATTATGAAAGCGAGCGTCCAGTCAAAACGGTCGGAAAAATTTCTCTTTGAATTCATAATAGTCACCTAAATTAGTAGATTTAAAACAATTTTTGTCCAGCTCAAGCGGTAGATCCAAAAAGGTTTACAGAACAGATCCCGATAGTATTTGCGATACAACGTTGTATTTAGGCAATTTTCCTTGAAAAAGAAAACTTTTTTGCCTATCAGGTCGTCTAAATTAAGTATCAACGAGCCGCTTTTACCTTAAAATATTATAGCCTATATCATTGTATCACGCTCGTGTACAAAGTTGTGACGAAATCCAATCACAAATGTTTCAAATTTTGCTATAACATCTTATAATAATATTGGAAACGAGGTGATCGACTTGGCAAAAAAAATGCGAGCTGCTGACGATTTTTTACATCACTTATATGTACATATGAACGAATTAAACCAGTTTGTTATTTTTAGTGGTTTAACTTTCCGTGAATTTGTCTCTGCAGTCGGTCCGCTTCAAAATATTTTGCTTCTAAAAAATGAATACGAAGATGGTTCATTTAATATGCATACACGGTTAGAGTTCGTAGAGGAGAAAGGTATACCAAAGTTTGTTAAAAAAGCAATGGATTCAAAAAAAGATTTATGTTGGATTGATTTTTCTGATGAACGTAAGTTAAACCTTTTAACGCCACAAGAACAAGCAGAGCTACTCTATATTGGTCATAAAAAAGAACCAATTCGCTCTCCGTTTTATCATCAATTACAAAATAAGTATGTATATTTATCTAGTGAAGAAGATAAAATCTCGAAAGTTTACTTCCGTGATTTAACGGATGTAGAAAAACTAGTAACGCAAGTGTTTAATGGCATTATTCAAGAAAAAGAACGTTTAACAACTTTTTGGAGAAGAAAAGTGAGTAATCTTACACCGTTATTCACTGAAGAAATGATGCAAAATTTCCATGAAGATATTAAAGATGGCGTATTATTTTCTATGTACAAAATAGAAAAGCCGAGACTTGCTTATGTTATTGAGTTACGTAACATTTCTGATGAATACTTTCCAGATGAAATTTGGGATGATTTGAATGCAATTTTAAAGAAAAAGCCTGATAAGGTTTTAGAAATTCATAAGTAATGCTCTTATATATTATTTTACCTATTAATGGATTTTTTCTATAACGAATTAAAGATTCCTACATATGATAAGTAGGAATCTTTTTATTTTTAATGCAATATTTTTTCAGAGTGCTATTATAGAAATGTTATTTTTTTAGGGTATGAATTCCGTACTTTTTGAAAATTGAAATCATTTCATGAATCTATAAGGTTCATGCTAAACTATGAATAGAAAAAATCTGGAGGAATTAGAAACCATGAAGAAAAAATTAGGCTTATTATACGGTGGTAAATCAGCAGAACATGAAGTTTCTTTATCAACTGCAAAGGCCGTAATACAAGCATTACATTTTGATCAATACGATGTATTTCCAATTTTCATCACACGTGATGGTGAATGGAGAAGAGGAGCGAAACTAACAGCCCCTGTTGAAACAATTTCTGAATTACAATTCGAAACAGGACTAAAGGAAGCAAGACCAAATGATATTTCTAGTTTTTTATTAGAAGAAAATGAAAAACCATTCGATGTTATTTTCCCATTGCTTCATGGTACAAATGGGGAAGATGGTACAGTACAAGGCCTTTTAGAAGCATTAAACTTACCATACGTGGGTAATGGTGTTTTAGCATCAGCCGCTGGTATGGATAAAGTTGTAATGAAACAATTATTTGAAATTGCAGGATTAAAACAAGTTCCGTATGTCTACTTTGTCCGTAAAGAGTGGCAAAAAAACCAAGAAGCCTTAATTGCTAAAATGGAAGAAAATTTAACTTGGCCAGTGTTTGTTAAACCAGCTAACTTAGGTTCTAGTGTTGGTATTAGTAAGGCAGCAAATCGTGAAGAGCTAGTTAATGCTATTGAACTTGCTTTGAAGTATGATCGAAAGGTCGTTGTTGAAACAGGAATTGTTGCACGTGAAGTAGAAATGGGTGTACTTGGCAATGATGAGCCAAAAGTTTCTGTACCGGGGGAAATTAAACCTGTAACAGAATTTTATGACTATGATTCAAAATACAATGATGACAAAACAGATTTATTGATCCCTGCACCTGTATCTGAAGGTGTGATTACTACAATGTCTGATATGGCAATTCGCGCATTTAAAATTTTAGATTGTTCAGGACTTGTACGTGCAGACTTCTTCGTAAATGCACAAGATGAAGTTTATATCAATGAAGTTAATACAATGCCTGGTTTTACTCCAGTTAGCATGTATCCAATTTTATGGCAAAATACTGGAGTTGCATATGGAGATTTAATCGAAAAACTTATTTCATTAGCAATTGAACGCCATGAAGAAAAACAACAACTTCAATACCAATAAAAGAGTGTGATCTACTATGAAAAAAACATTGCAACAAATTGCAAAATGGCTTAATAGTGACCAAGATATACGTGAAGATATTATGGTAACAGGTGTTTCTATTAATACGAGGACATTACAGAAAGGTGATTTATTCATCCCATTCCGTGGGGAAAAAACAAATGGCCATAAATATGTTACTCAAGCATTTGAAAATGGTGCGGTAGCAGCTCTGTGGCAAAATGATGAGCCAAATCCACCTCAAGATGTACCTTTAATTTTTGTAGATGATTCTGAAACAGCATTGCAACAAATGGCCAATGCTTATCGAGCTGAACATCAAGCAACATTTATCGGGGTTACCGGTTCAAACGGTAAAACTTCTACAAAAGATCTTATAGCAGGAACGCTTTCACCTTATTTTAAAGTACAAAAAACAGAAGGTAATCATAATAATCAGCTGGGATTGCCACTAACTATTCTTTCGCTAGATGAAGATACTGAATTTGCTATTTTAGAAATGGGTATGGATGGCTTTGGTCAAATAGAATTCTTAACAAAAATGGCAAAACCAAAATATGCTGTTATTACAAATATCGGTGAAGCACATATGCAAGCGCTTGGTTCTCGTGAGGGAATTGCTAAAGCAAAATTTGAAATTATTCAAGGGCTTCAACCAGATGGCAAGTTCTTTTATGATGGAGATGAACCTCTATTAAAACCATTAGTAGCAGGTGAAGCACAATTAGATGCAATTTCATTTGGATTAGAAGCTCCAGATGATTTAGTTGCTACAAAAATTGAATCTACTGAAAATGGTAGTACCTTTACAGTCAAAGGAATTGTGAATGGTAATTTCTTTATCCCAGTACTTGGCCGTCATCAAGTAAAAAATACATTAGTTGCTATTTTAATTGCCCATGAAGTTGGTTTAACTGATGAACAAATTCGCCAAGCATTGAAAATGGTTTCTCTAACCAATATGCGTATGCAATTAGTAAATGGTGATCAAGGTATATTATTTGTAAACGATGCCTATAATGCTGCACCGACTTCAGTTCGTGCTGCTTTACAATTTATGCAATCCACAAATATGCGACAAGATAAGTGGGTAGTGCTTGGTGATATGTTAGAGCTTGGTGAATTGGAACAAAAATTCCATGAAGATCTAGCAGATGCAATTGACCCTGTGAAAATAGACCAAATTTGTTTATTTGGACCACGTATGAAGTGGCTATACGATCAATTGCAGTCGAAAGTGTCGGCTGAGAATTTATTATGGGTTGATGATAATTATGATGCCATTATTGGAAAAATTCGCTTAAAAGCAAATGAAAACTCTATTATTCTATTAAAGGGATCTCGTGGCATGGAACTTGAACATGTCTTACAAGCTTTTACAAAATAAAATGAATGAATCAATTTCAACAATCAAAATCTAACCGTCATTAAACAAAGATGTAGTTAATTGCATAAAATAAGAGTACCTAGGGAAAGCTATTTTCTTATAGGTACTCTTTTTTATGAAATAAAATCATGGAGGGTTAAAATTGAAAATAGGAGCATTATGCCTACATGGTTTTACAGGTGGTATTTATGAAATTAAGTCTTTTTCAGATTATCTAGAAAAGCATACTGATTGGACAATTCATGTACCTACGTTATCAGGGCACGGTAAAAAGCTAAATCTAGATTTATTTACAGCAGAACATTGGTTAATGGATGCAGAAATTGCGTATAAGCGTTTATACAAAGAAGTGGATGAAATCATCATTATTGGATTTTCGATGGGAGGGATAATAGCTATGTACCTTGCTTTACGATATAAAGTAAAAGCATTATTGTTATTAAGCCCCGCCGCAAGATATATACGTACTAAACAATTTGTGATTGATTTAAATGAATTGTTTATAGATGCTCTACATGGCGACTATAAAGAAAATGAATTTTTTAAACGATATGAAAGAAAACTAATAGAAGTTCCAGTGGCTTCTGTAAAGGAATTTACACGTTTGGTACATAAAGTATCCCCTTATTATGAAAAAATTACAGTACCTGTTTGTTTAGTGCAAGGTGAAAAAGATGAACTTGTACCGTATACAACAGCGTCATATTTGTATAATAAAATAGCAAGCACAAAAAAAGAATTGATTACATCTCCAGATGGAAAGCATCTTATTTGTTATTGCAAGGATGCAGAGAAATGGTTTGAAAAAGCATTGAATTTTTTAAATAGTTGCAAATAATAGTCGGAACATTTCGAATGAGGGTTATTCATTGCATGAATAGGATACGCATGTTAGAATATTGAGAGCAATGGATACATTTTATGTGAAGACTCTCCAAAGTGATGGGGAGTACTTTTTTTTGAACATTACGGTTTATTCTATATTTCAAGTGTGAATCACTTGAGAATTGAACCGCTCGGCAAAGACCGGGCTTTCCCTTTTTATATAAAATTCCTTTGCATCATTGCAGAGATATAATAAGTAACGGAAACGTTCCTAACATAGGCTCGAATTTGCCCTATTTTCATCTGAAAATGTAACCATTTGTCAAATGCATAAGCAAAGAAGGAGAATGAGAAGTTTGACAAATTTTTCAGAACTAAATATTAGCGCTTCTACACAAAAATCCCTAAAAAGAATGGGTTTTGAAGAAGCAACACCAATCCAAGAAGGTACTATTTCGTATGCACTAGAAGGTCGCGATATTATTGGCCAAGCGCAAACTGGTACTGGTAAAACTGCTGCTTTTGGTATTCCACTGATTGAGAAAGTTGATCCTAAAAAACCTGTAGTACAAGCTCTAATTATTGCCCCTACTCGTGAATTAGCAATTCAAAGCTCAGAAGAACTTCATAAAATTGGTTACGATAAACGCGCACGTATTTTATCAGTTTACGGTGGTCAAGATATCAGCCGTCAAATTCGTGCACTAAAAAACAAACCACAAATTATTGTAGGTACTCCTGGTCGAATTTTAGACCATATTAAACGTCGCACATTAAAACTTGAAAATGTTGAAACGCTTGTTCTTGATGAAGCGGATGAAATGTTAAATATGGGCTTTATCGAAGATATCAATACAATAATGGAAAATGTACCGGCGGAACGCCAAACATTATTGTTCTCAGCAACAATGCCAGCTCCTATCCGTAAAATTGCTGAAACTTTTATGAAAGACCCTGAAATTGTTAAAATTAAATCAAAAGAAATGACAGTCGAAAATATCGACCAATACTTTGTAAAAGCACAAGAACGTGAAAAATTCGATGTCCTATCACGCTTATTAAATGTTCACCAACCAGAACTAGCAATTGTCTTTGGTCGCACTAAGCGCCGTGTAGATGAATTGTCCCACGCACTTAATATTCGTGGTTACCTTGCAGAAGGTATTCATGGTGATTTAAGCCAAGCAAAACGTCTTTCTGTATTACGTCAATTTAAGGAAAATAAAATCGATATCTTAGTTGCTACAGATGTTGCAGCACGTGGTTTAGATATTTCTGGTGTTACACATGTATATAACTTCGATATTCCACAAGATCCAGAAAGCTACGTTCACCGTATTGGTCGTACAGGTCGTGCAGGAAAATCTGGTCTTGCTGTAACATTTGTTACTCCTCGTGAAATGAGTTATTTACGAATTGTAGAGGAAACAACTAAAAAACGCATGACGCCATTAAAACCACCTACTGCTGATGAAGCATTAGCTGGACAACAAACGCTTGCAGTTGAACAATTAAAAGAAGCTGTAGAAAAGAATCATTTAAGTGATTATCGAGGTATGGCTGAAGAATTATTAGCTAACCATGACGCAGTAGATTTAGTTGCTGCAGCTCTTAAATCATTAACGAAAGAACCAGATGATACGCCAGTTAAAATTACTGAAGAACGACCATTACCAATGCGTCGTACAGGTAGCCGTGGTCATAATGGTCATAGTGGTAATCGTGGCGGTTATCGTGGTGGACGCGGTGGCAATCGCGGTGATCGTGGTGATCGTGGTGATCGCGGAGGACGTCGTGGAGAACGTAACAATCGTAGAGACGGAGGACGCCGTGATGGTGGACGTCGTCAGCCACGTCGTAGTAGTGAAGATTAGACCATTCATCAATTTAGAACATCTTCAATTCGAGTAATCGATTTGAAGATGTTCTTTTTTATGGAATTGAAACTATTAGATTATCAAAACGTATATAAGGTACTAGCTAGCCATAAATTATTGAGATTAGACTTGGCGCAAATCAATTCATAGATAAAAGGAGCTTGAATATGACATCACAGCCAAAATATCAGATTTCAAAAAAAGGTCTGAGCGTGTGGAGAATTCACGCAGCAATAGAATCCATCGTTTTGTTTATTATTGTGTTTACTTTGTGTACCTTTAATTTTTTCTTTAATTGGTCAAATTGGATTTATGTGATGGGAATAGCTATATGGTTTGTTTTTGTATTTTTGGGTGTCTTTTTATTTCCAAAAATCAGATGGAATCATTGGCGTTACGAAGTTAGAGATCAAGAAATTGAAATACAGAAAGGTTTATTTATAGTAGAACGTACACTTGTCCCTATGGTGCGTGTGCAACATGTGGATACATCTCAAGGACCTATCTTAAAACATTATAATTTATCGAGTATGTCCATTTCTACTGCAGCAACAACACATACGATCCCAGCGTTGCCTGTTGAAGAAGCGGATCAATTACGTGTACATATTTCGGAATTGGCAAGGGTGGCAGAAGACGATGTCTAGAAAAATTAATCACTTACACCCGGTTACAGTTGCCATTAGCTTTTTTTCAAGTTTGAAGAATTTTGTCATACCAATCGCGGTCATTTTGGGAGGGAAAGGATTTCATTATTCACTGAATCCTAATAACCCACATTTTATTGGGACATTAATATCAGGTGGTTGTGTTCTTCTTGTGCTATGTACGATTCTTATTATGTCCATTATTAAATGGCGAAAGTTTGTGTATTGGTTTGAGAAGGAAGAACTTAGAATTGAACATGGTGTATTTGTAAAGAAAAAGCGGTACATTCCTTTTGAACGCATTCAAAGTTTAAATTATAAAGAAGGAATTCTCCATCGCCCATTTAAACTTGTTAAGGTAAGCATTGAAACTGCAGCAGATAATAAAGGCGAGGCTGAAGCAGATTTAATTGCAATTACACGTGAACAAGCAACAATGATTGAAATTGAAATGAAGAATGCCAAGCAACATGAGGATCATTCAAAGCAGATAAATAATTTCAATCAAATAGAACAGAAAAAAAAACGCTCTATTATTCACCAAATGTCAACGAAGGATTTGTTGATTTTAGCTACAACTTCAAGTGGCATAGGGGTAGTATTTTCAGGTTTAGCAGCTATTATATCTCAATTCGACGATTGGATTCCATATGAACACATTTATGGAGAGTTTCAAAATTTTATTAAATTTGGGGTACTAATGATTGGAATAGTAACTCTAATTGTATTGATGATTTCATGGTTGTTATCTGTTGCCATTACCTTTGTTAATAATTATGGATTTGTTGTGGAAAAAGAGGAAGATAAGCTTTTCGTATCGAAAGGTTTATTGGAGAAAAAAAGTATTACAATTCCGATGAAGAGAATTCAGGGTATTCGGATTGTTGAAAATCCATTTAGACAATTTTTTGGTTATGCAACTATTGTGATAGAAAGTGCTGGTAGTTCAGGGGAAAAGGATGACAAAAAAATTGTCATGTTGCCAATTGTAAAAAAGCAACAAGGATTAATGGTATTAAAAAAACTATTTCCAGAAATGGATTGGGATTTTCAGTTACAGCGTGCACCTAAAAAAGCATTGTTTCGCTATATATTAAAGCATGTTTATTGGTTAATACCAATTGCAACATTGGTCACTTGTTTTACATTCCCATACGGATTATGGTTGTTTTTACTACTTCCATTCGTCGTATTATTAGGTGTATGGCAACACCGTAGTGCAGGATATGCAATTAGAAACGGTCAACTTACAATTACGTATAGAGGTATTAGTCAAACTACTTTTGTGACAGTGAAAAAACGTATTCAGTCTATATCACTTTCGCAGAGCTATTTTGCAAAACGAAAGAACTTGGCTACAGTATCTGTTCATATTATGTCAGGTACATTTGGTAGTGTAGCTGAAATTAAGCATTTTGATATAGTTAAGATGGAGGAAGTTTTTAATTGGTATGAGCCGAATTTTAGGTAGAGGAAGAAATAAAACAAGCTGTTGAGATTTATAGTACTCAACAGCTTTTATATATTACCTTTTTTTAATCCATCTTAAAACTCGTTTGGGGTGAAAATCGAAAAGACCAATAATAAGACCTGTAATAAGTCCTGCAATATGAGCTGTGCCATTCACGTTAGGTTGTAAGAATGTCATAATTAGAGAAATGACAATAATCGGCATGATAATTTGTTTTAGCTGGGGCATTGTTTTACGTGTATAGTAAACAAGTGCAACAAATGCACCAAAAATACCAAAAATGGCTCCACTAGCACCGATACTAGCATAGTTTGGTGGTTGTGTTAAATATGAAACAACATTCCCCATAAAACCAGAGATAAAGTAAATTGTAAAAAACCGTAGTTTCCCAGCAATACGCTCTAATTCTGGACCAAATACGTATAATGAAAACATATTGAATAGTAAGTGGAAGAATCCTCCATGTATAAACATAGATGTAAACAATCTCCAATACTCTCCGTTAGCAATAAAATAATTAACAGATGCACCTAAGTTAAGAATATTATTGCCAAGTGGTGGATATAGACCAAGTAAGTAAACAACAACATTGATCGCAATTAAGGAAGAAATAACAGGATATAGTTTTATGTATTGCGAAAGATTTTCTGTACGATTAAACATGTATTCACCTCGATTTTAATATAATTATTATACATTGTTTTATTAGCTGAATGAAAGGAGAAGCAACATGATCAAAGGAATTGGACTAGATATCGTAGAAATAACAAGAATAAAGAAAGCAAATGACCTAAGTTCACGGTTTAAAGAAAAAATTTTAACACCACGGGAACTGGGGATTTTCGATCAATTAAAATCTCAAAGACAATTAGAATTTTTGGCAGGAAGATTTTCAGCTAAAGAAGCATATTCTAAAGCAAATGGGACAGGAATAGGAAAGGAGTGTGCATTACAAGATATAGAAATATTACCAGATGAAAAAGGACAACCGATTTTATATTTTAAAGGAGAACTTGCTCAAGGCTTTGTAAGCATCACACATTCAAAAGAATATGCGGCTGCTCAAGTAGTTCTGCTCGCATAATTCTTAAAGCTCGTTCATAAGATGCTTTAATGGAAAATGGAGAAAGGATGGAGATTTGCGAAAATTTCTCACTTTAGGACTAGTATTGATAACTGCAGTATTATTGTTAGTAGCATGTGGATCAAATTCAAAAGAGGATGTTGTGAAAAAGACAAGCAAGAAGTGGACAGCTGCTAAAGGGTATGAAGTTAAAGCTGTTATGGAGATCAAAACGAATGGAGATTCAAAAAAATACGATGTAAATGTATGGCATACAAAGCCTGAATTTTATCGTGTTGCAGTATCTGAAGAAGGTCAAGAAACCTCTCAAATGATTATAAGAAACGAAGAAGGCGTGTTTGTTGTAACACCATCTCTAAAAAAGACGTATAAATTCCAAAGTGATTGGCCAAAGCAAAATAGCCAAGGATATCTTATTAATGCTTTGGCAGATGATTTAGCTGCGGATAAAACTGCAGAAATGAAAGAGACAAAAAATGCTTATATCTTTAAAGCGAAAACCCGTAATAATCATTCTAAAATGCTTCCATCTCAACAAGTTTATATCGACAAAAAGACTTTGTTACCAACAAAAGTAATTGTGTTAAATGAAGCCAATGAAGAACAAATCCGCATTACCTTTAAAAAGATTACACTTGGTGTAGCTAAAAAGGCTTCTGATTATGCAATCGAGGACTTTACAAAGACAAGCGATACAAAAGCAGATAACAAAGACTCTAAAACAGATGCAGCATCAACAGAAGAAACAGATAAGGGAGATGGCACTGCTGCCACTACAAGTGAACAAAAAACAACAGATGATAAAACAACAGACGATAAAGCAACCGATAAACAGTCTACAAATGAAGAAGGAAATGCAGCGACAAGTGAAGATACAATCACAACATCAGCAGATGCAAATGCTACAGATAATACTGAAAATGCCGGTGCAGATGTAGATTCTGAAGATTTTAAAACACATTACCCTGTATTAAAATGGGATAATGTTAAATTAACAGATGAAGAATCCTTACAAATGGATACTGGTACTCGTAAAATTTTATCATTTGAAGGTGATAAGAGCTTTACAATTATCCAAGAAAAAGTGAAAAAAGCTGACCAATTCTATCTCCCAGTATTCTCACCTGGTGATCCTGCAGATTTAGGTTTCACAATTGGAGCAATTACCGATAATTCAATTAGTTGGGAAGCAGATGGGGTTTCATTCTTTATCGCATCAAATGATTTAAGCAAGGATGAATTAATTCAGGTAGCATCTTCAATGGTAAATGGAGAGGTCAAATAACATAATGATTGACCAAAGCTTTTGAAGGGACGATAATAGAAAAAAACAAAATAAGAAGGTTAGTAAAAATGAATGAACTTCTTCAATTTCGTCCTACCAAAGCAATTATAGATTTATCAGCAATTCAATACAATATAGAAAACCTCCGTAAGCATTTGCAATCTAATGTTGAAGTCATTGCAGTAGTAAAAGCAAATGCTTACGGTCATGGTGATGTACAAGTAGCTAAGGCTGCATTAGAAGCAGGAGCAACCATGTTCGCTGTTGCTACACCAGAAGAAGCATTACATTTAAGAGCATCAATTGAAAAGACTCCTATAATGATATTAGGAGCTGTTCCTGTAAATTTTGCACCATACGCTGCAAAAGCTAATATTACACTTACAGTTTTTTCTTCAGAATGGGTTAACGAAGTTACATTAATGTCAAAAGAATTTAACGCTCCTTTAAAAGTACACATAAAAGTTGACAGTGGTATGGGTCGTATCGGTGTACGGACAGAAAAAGAATTAAAAGCTGTATATGATGCGATAACAATGGCTAATAATATAGAAGTAGATGGTATTTTCACTCATTTTGCGACTGCAGATGAAGAAGATACTGAACAGTATGACCATCAATTAGAAGTTTTCAAAGAATTAGTTGCCAGTTTACCGGTAAAACCTCGCTTAGTACATGCAGCAAATACTGCGGCTTCACTAGTTAAAGAAGGCGTTCAGTTTGATGCTGTACGGTTTGGAATTTCTATGTACGGCCTTGCTCCTTCTACATTTGTCGAAAAACATCTACCATATGAATTACATCCTGCCTTAGCTTTAGAAAGTGAATTAGTGCATGTAAAAAAAATAGCTAAAGGTGATACAGTGAGTTATGGCGGTACATATGTAGCGCAACAAGATGAATGGATTGGTACGGTGCCTATTGGCTATGCTGATGGGGTTATTCGTGGATTATCTGGTCAAGAAGTTTTAATAGATGGTTCTAGAGCACCTATTATCGGAAGAATTTGTATGGATCAATGTATGATTCGATTACCTAGAAAAATGGCAGTTGGCGAAAAAGTAGTTTTAATTGGTAAACAACAACAAGATGAGATTCAAATCCAAGAGTGGGCAGATCGACTAGATACAATTGTTTATGAAATACCATGTATGCTTTCACAAAGAGTACCAAGAATCTATAGATGATATGAATATTAAGTAATTAGTAGTTTGTCCTATAAGTCGACAAATTCAGAAAAAAATCAACGCTTATGTCAAATACTTACTGATACTGTCTTTTCAAGGCCTAAATTTAATGTTAGGATAGTAGGTAAGTTAAAGGCATAATAGGTGATTTGTTTGTGGAGGTGTTGGCTGTGAGTCAAAGAAGAATGGAAGAAGTCCTTATCCAATTACCAGAACGAATAGTTTCTGAGAACATTGAACAAGCATATAGACAAATAAAAAAAATAACAAATGATTGCGTTTATATTCCAACAAAACGATCTATTCATACAAATCAAAAAAATCACATACGAGAAGCAATGGTTAAAGGATATGTAGAAATGTCACAAATTAACTTATCTATATGTAGTGAATGCTTACATGTTGAGTATGAAGCGGAACATATGGTGGAGCGACTCGTAAGCGGAGGATGAAAACTTGAACGTTAAACGTGGGGACGTTTTTTTTGCAGATTTATCGCCAGTAATCGGGTCTGAACAAGGAGGCACTAGACCCGTACTGGTTATTCAAAATGATATTGGAAATCGCTTCAGTCCTACAGTAATAATTGCAGCAATAACTGCTCAAATCCAAAAAGCAAAATTACCTACTCATGTAGAGATTGATGCAAAAAAATATGGGTTTGAAAGAGATTCAGTTATTTTATTAGAGCAATTACGTACAATCGATAAATCCAGATTAACTGACAAAATCACACAACTTGATGGACCATTGATGGAAAAAGTAGAGGAAGCTTTAGAAATTAGCTTGGGTCTTTTAAAATTTTAAATAGCATACATATTGAAACACCAGAAAAAATCTGGTGTTTTTTGTATTTATAAGCATATTTATCCACAAATATATAAAAAAATATTACGAAATTAACAGTGTAAAGTTAGAGAATATATTATACAATTAGAAAAAGTTAGTAGTAAAATAGATAATATGGAGTTATCACTATAAAATCTTGAAAGAATAATAATAGTAACTTTATTCATAAAAAATAAATAGAATACATAAGTTATTTAAGTGATTAACCCAATTGAAATGTATTTTATTATGCTATGGTTTTCTTTTGGAAAACAGTATTAGTGCACTTAATAAAGAAAACATTGGAAAACTTAAGTGATTTGGGGGCGTATTTTGGATGGAAGAGTCTTCTGTAGAGATTTTGACAGAATGGGATATTGTTGCCGCACGTCAGCTTGGTCGTAAGGAAGCTAAAGAAATTGGTTTTGGTGCAGTAGATCAAGCACGAATTACGACTGCCATCAGTGAACTAGCCCGTAATATTTATTTATATGCTGAACAAGGAAAAATTGAAGTGACAAGAATTATTGGGCAATTTTCGAAGGGGATTTGTATAGTCGCTTCGGATTCAGGTCCTGGTATAGCTGATATACAGCAAGTGATGCAAGATGGTTTCTCCACTTCTCATGGGTTAGGGGCAGGTTTACCGGGTGTTAGAAGGCTGATGGATGAATTTAAAATAGAGACGGAATTAAAAAAAGGAACTACCATTACCATTAAGAAGTGGCTTCGATTAGAGAATGATTAATGTCATAAATAATATTTAATTGTAAAAGGCACTTATAAAGATATAATTTATACGTAATTAATTAGAAAAGGAATTGTCCAAAGAAACTTTGGACAATTCCTTTTTGGCTTTCAGGAGATTTGTAAATTCTTCCTATGATAAAATAAGGTAGACAAAAGAAAGGTAGTGAACTTATGGACGACAAAAAAATGCATCAGTTAATCGCTTCAGAAATTGGGATTCGTGCAAAGCAAGTCGATCAAGTAATTCAATTATTAGAAGCCTCTAATACAGTACCGTTTATAGCACGCTATCGAAAAGAAGCAACGGGCTCGTTAGATGAGGTTCAGATAAAAGCAATCGAAGATCGATATCATTATATTCAACAATTAGAACAACGTAAACAGGAAGTTATTCGCTTAATTGATGAACAAGGTAAATTAACAGAAGAGCTGGAAAAAGAAATAAATGCAGCGACTATTTTAAAAAGGATTGAAGATTTATATCGTCCATATAAACAAAAACGGCGTACAAAAGCTACAATTGCCAAAGATAAGGGTCTGGAGCCACTCGCTGATCAATTAATGGTATTTGAAAAAACGTCCCTTCAAGAATTAGCGATACCTTTTGTGGGTGAAAAAGTAGACAATGTTGAGGAAGCTTTACAAGGAGCTTGCGATATTTTGGCAGAGCGATTTGCAGATGATGCAGCAATTCGTGAGAAAATACGAAAAATATCTTGGCAGCAAGGGAAGATTCAAACGACTGTAAAAAATGCTGAACTTGATGAGAAAGCTGTATTTGAAATGTATTATGAATATGAAGAACCAGTTAATAAAATTGTTCCTCATCGAATTTTAGCTATTAATCGTGGTGAAAAAGAAGATGTTTTAAAAGTGAGTATTCAAGTACCTGTAGAACGTATGCATCAAGTTATGCGAAATGAGTGGATACCTACTTCATCATCACCTGCTATTTCACAAGTAGAGTTAGCCGTTGAAGATTCATATAAACGATTAATACAACCATCAATTGAACGAGAAATTCGAAATGAGTTAACGGAAAAGGCAGAAGCACAAGCTATTCATATTTTCTCTGAAAACCTACGAAATTTATTGTTACAACCACCGATGAATGGTCAATATGTTCTAGGAGTGGATCCGGCATATCGGACAGGCTGTAAATTAGCAGTTGTTGACGACACAGGTAAAATGCTTGAAATCTCTGTTATCTACCCTCATACAGCAAAAGGTGATGTAGAAAAATCGAAAAAGACATTTTATGATATTTTAGATCGGTATCCGATTTCCATTATTGCCATTGGAAATGGTACAGCATCTCGTGAAACAGAACAATTTGTATCAGAATGTTTAAAAGAATCGGATAGCAATGCAGCTTACGTAATTGTGAGTGAAGCGGGGGCAAGTGTCTATTCGGCATCGGAAATAGCGCGTGAAGAATTCCCAGAACTACAAGTTGAACAAAGAAGTGCTGTATCTATCGCGAGACGTTTGCAAGATCCTTTAGCAGAACTTGTGAAAATTGATCCAAAGGCGGTAGGTGTAGGACAATATCAACATGATGTTTCTCAAAAAAAATTAGAGGAATCATTAACCTTTATAGTAGAAACTGCAGTTAACCAAGTAGGTGTAGATGTAAATACTGCATCACCATCACTACTTCAATATGTATCCGGTTTATCTAAAACAGTAGCTGAGAATATTGTAAAAGTTCGTAGTGAAAATGGTAAATTTACTGCTCGTACACAATTAAAGAAAATTCCAAGATTGGGTGCTAAGACGTATGAGCAAGCTATTGGATTTTTACGTATTCCTAATGCTAAAAACACTTTAGATGCTACCGCTATCCATCCTGAAAGTTATGATTTAGCGAAAAAAATTCTTGAAGCTGCACATATTGATCAGAAACAAATTGGTTCATATGAAGCAGAACAAGCAATTGGACAATTAAATATTTCTGCGTTAAGTAAAGAGTGGGGGATTGGTGAAGTAACTCTCAAAGATGTTGTCGATTCACTTATGAAGCCTTCACGCGATCCTAGGGATGCCTACCCACAACCATTGCTAAAAAAAGATGTTCTTAAAATGGAAGATTTACAACCCGGTATGGAACTTCAAGGTACAGTACGTAATGTTGTTGATTTTGGGGCATTTGTTGATATTGGTGTAAAACAAGATGGTCTTGTACACATTTCTAAGCTAAAAAAAGGATATGTAAAGCACCCGTTAGAAGTTGTAGCACTGGGGGACATCGTAACAGTTTGGGTAGATAAAGTTGAAGCAGAAAAAGGGAGAATTTCTCTTACAATGCTTCCACCTGAGCAACAAATGAATGAATGATATTGATATCTCTAATAGAAGGTATTAATCTGTCTTTGTTAACTTTCATTTTTAGTAAGAGTAAGTGTCCAGCAGTTTGTGGAGAAGAATACTGAAAAAGCAAAGAACAAGATTTTAATGATGGGAATCTTTCCTTGCCATTACTGTTGAAGTGAAATTAGCGTAGAGTCCTCGGATAAAACCTTTAATTTAAAAAGAAATTTGCTATAAAATTCAATACTCCTTTATTATGGAGTATTGAATTTTTGTTAGGAGGTATACTATGAAAGATTGTGATTTACAGCAACTTGTCAGTGATATTTCAGAGCGGGTATTTCAAAAACCGTTTCGACATCAAGCCTATTTCAATAAAAGACTTCGTACAACTGGAGGTCGCTATCTTTTACAATCTCATAATATAGAGATTAATCCTAAAGCATACGAAAAGTATGGTCTGAAAGAAGTAGAAGGGATTATTCGCCATGAACTTTGTCATTATCATCTTCATTTAGAAGGAAAGGGCTATCAACATAGGGATACGGATTTTAGAATCCTTTTGAAAAAGACGAATGCACCTCGTTTTTGCTCAAATTTAGATCAAGGGAATAGAAGAAGGAGAAGTCTAAAACAATACACTTATGTATGTGTTAATTGCGGGACAATCTATCAACGAAAGATTAGATTAAATACAGCTAGATACTGTTGTAGCAAGTGTTTGGGTAAGTTGAAAATAAAAAAATAATTTTTTCAGAAAAACTCTTGACGAATAGATTGTGAGTATCTATAATAATAAATGTCGATAAGATGATAACACATTGAAACGACAAACAATTAAATGTTATTCCGAAGTAGCTCAGTTGGTAGTAGCATCTGACTGTTAATCAGAGGGTCGCAGGTTCGAGTCCTGCCTTCGGAGCCATGGCCCCTTGGTCAAGCGGTTAAGACACCGCCCTTTCACGGCGGTAACACGAGTTCGAATCTCGTAGGGGTCATTATTTTGGTTCGGTAGTTCAGCTGGTTAGAATGCCTGCCTGTCACGCAGGAGGTCGCGGGTTCGAGTCCCGTCCGAACCGCCATTTATTGGGGTATAGCCAAGCGGTAAGGCAACGGATTTTGATTCCGTCATGCCCTGGTTCGAATCCAGGTACCCCAGCCATTTTTTTGTTATTTCAGCTACGAGTCATTAGCTCAGTTGGTAGAGCATCTGACTTTTAATCAGAGGGTCGCTGGTTCGAATCCTGCATGACTCACCATTTTATCCTTGACACGATTAATAAAGTATATTATAATAATACTTGTTGTTAAGATAGGATGCGGTCGTGGCGGAATGGCAGACGCGCTAGGTTGAGGGCCTAGTCGGGGTAAACTCGGTGGAGGTTCAAGTCCTCTCGATCGCACCAAGAAAATTTTATAATATGCGCCCATAGCTCAACTGGATAGAGCGTCTGACTACGGATCAGAAGGTTGTGGATTCGACTTCTGCTGGGCGCACCATATTTTAACTTAATAATCTACGCGGGTGTAGTTTAGTGGTAAAACCACAGCCTTCCAAGCTGTTGTCGGGAGTTCGATTCTCCTCACCCGCTCCAATTTATGAACCTTGAAAACTGAACAAGCAAACGTTAATCAATAAACTTTGATCACTAACATCTTTTAGTGACAAGGACAAATTGTTATCAATAGATAACGCTAGCAAAGCAAATGAGCTTTCAAACTTTACTTTTATGGAGAGTTTGATCCTGGCTCAGGACGAACGCTGGCGGCGTGCCTAATACATGCAAGTCGAGCGAATGATGAGGAGCTTGCTCCTCTGATTTAGCGGCGGACGGGTGAGTAACACGTGGGCAACCTGCCCTGTAGACTGGGATAACTTCGGGAAACCGGAGCTAATACCGGATAATCCATTTCACCTCATGGTGAAATGTTGAAAGGCGCTTTCGGGCGTCACTACAGGATGGGCCCGCGGTGCATTAGCTAGTTGGTGGGGTAACGGCCTACCAAGGCGACGATGCATAGCCGACCTGAGAGGGTGATCGGCCACATTGGGACTGAGACACGGCCCAAACTCCTACGGGAGGCAGCAGTAGGGAATCTTCCACAATGGACGAAAGTCTGATGGAGCAACGCCGCGTGAGTGATGAAGGTTTTCGGATCGTAAAACTCTGTTGTAAGGGAAGAACAAGTACGTTAGGAAATGAACGTACCTTGACGGTACCTTATTAGAAAGCCACGGCTAACTACGTGCCAGCAGCCGCGGTAATACGTAGGTGGCAAGCGTTGTCCGGATTTATTGGGCGTAAAGCGCGCGCAGGCGGTTTCTTAAGTCTGATGTGAAAGCCCACGGCTTAACCGTGGAGGGTCATTGGAAACTGGGAGACTTGAGTGCAGAAGAGGAAAGTGGAATTCCAAGTGTAGCGGTGAAATGCGTAGAGATTTGGAGGAACACCAGTGGCGAAGGCGACTTTCTGGTCTGCAACTGACGCTGAGGCGCGAAAGCATGGGGAGCAAACAGGATTAGATACCCTGGTAGTCCATGCCGTAAACGATGAGTGCTAAGTGTTAGGGGGTTTCCGCCCCTTAGTGCTGCAGCTAACGCATTAAGCACTCCGCCTGGGGAGTACGACCGCAAGGTTGAAACTCAAAGGAATTGACGGGGGCCCGCACAAGCGGTGGAGCATGTGGTTTAATTCGAAGCAACGCGAAGAACCTTACCAGGTCTTGACATCCCAGTGACCACTCTAGAGATAGAGTTTTCCCTTCGGGGACATTGGTGACAGGTGGTGCATGGTTGTCGTCAGCTCGTGTCGTGAGATGTTGGGTTAAGTCCCGCAACGAGCGCAACCCTTAATCTTAGTTGCCATCATTTAGTTGGGCACTCTAAGGTGACTGCCGGTGACAAACCGGAGGAAGGTGGGGATGACGTCAAATCATCATGCCCCTTATGACCTGGGCTACACACGTGCTACAATGGACGGTACAAAGAGTCGCTAACTCGCGAGAGCACGCTAATCTCATAAAACCGTTCTCAGTTCGGATTGTAGGCTGCAACTCGCCTACATGAAGCCGGAATCGCTAGTAATCGCGGATCAGCATGCCGCGGTGAATACGTTCCCGGGCCTTGTACACACCGCCCGTCACACCACGAGAGTTTGTAACACCCGAAGTCGGTGAGGTAACCTTTTGGAGCCAGCCGCCGAAGGTGGGATAGATGATTGGGGTGAAGTCGTAACAAGGTAGCCGTATCGGAAGGTGCGGCTGGATCACCTCCTTTCTAAGGAATATTTCGGAATACAGACCTTGGGTCTGTAAGATTAACGGTTGCTGTTCAGTTTTGAAGGCTCATCGCTTTCAAAACTTGTTCTTTGAAAACTGGATAAAACGACATTGAAGAAATTCTTAAGTAACACATTTTTTTATATTAAGTTTTAAATTTTTTAGGCTTAATAACTTGAAAGTTGTAAAAGGTTTCAAGACACGAGTAGTACTAGGAAATGAGTGAGTGAAAACCGGAGTGCACTTTGGTGCATGAGGATTTGAACGAGTGAAATTGACGACGTAATGCGATGTGTATTGAAAACTGAAGGTTAAGTTATTAAGGGCGCATGGCGGATGCCTTGGCACTAGAAGCCGATGAAGGACGGCACTAACACCGATATGCTTCGGGGAGCTGTAAGTAAGCTATGATCCGGAGATTTCCGAATGGGGGAACCCACTGTTCGTAATGGGACAGTATCTTGACGTGAATACATAGCGTCATGATGGCAGACTCAGGGAACTGAAACATCTAAGTACCTGAAGGAAGAGAAAGAAAATTCGATTCCCTTAGTAGCGGCGAGCGAAATGGGAAGAGCCCAAACCAAGAGGCTTGCCTCTTGGGGTTGTAGGACACTCTATACGGAGTTACAAAGGAATGAATTAGACGAAGCGGTTTGGAAAGACCTACCGAAGAAGGTAACAGTCCTGTAGTCAAAAGTTCATTCCCTCCAGAGTGGATCCTGAGTACGGCGGAACACGTGAAATTCCGTCGGAATCTGGGAGGACCATCTCCTAAGGCTAAATACTCTCTAGTGACCGATAGTGAACCAGTACCGTGAGGGAAAGGTGAAAAGCACCCCGGGAGGGGAGTGAAAGAGATCCTGAAACCATGTGCCTACAAGTAGTTAGAGCCCGTTAATGGGTGATAGCGTGCCTTTTGTAGAATGAACCGGCGAGTTACGATTACATGCAAGGTTAAGTTGAAAAGACGGAGCCGTAGCGAAAGCGAGTCTGAATAGGGCGAATGAGTATGTGGTCGTAGACCCGAAACCAGGTGATCTACCCATGTCCAGGGTGAAGGTAAGGTAACACTTACTGGAGGCCCGAACCCACGCACGTTGAAAAGTGCGGGGATGAGGTGTGGGTAGCGGAGAAATTCCAATCGAACTTGGAGATAGCTGGTTCTCTCCGAAATAGCTTTAGGGCTAGCCTCGTGATAGAGAATCCTGGAGGTAGAGCACTGTTTGGACTAGGGGTCCATCCCGGATTACCGAATTCAGACAAACTCCGAATGCCAGTGATTTATGCACGGGAGTCAGACTGCGAGTGATAAGATCCGTAGTCAAAAGGGAAACAGCCCAGACCACCAGCTAAGGTCCCAAAGTAATTGTTAAGTGGAAAAGGATGTGACGTTGCTTAGACAACCAGGATGTTGGCTCAGAAGCAGCCACCATTTAAAGAGTGCGTAATAGCTCACTGGTCGAGTGACGCTGCGCCGAAAATGTATCGGGGCTAAACAATTCACCGAAGCTGTGGATAGACATCTACGATGTCTGTGGTAGGAGAGCGTTCTAAGTGCTGTGAAGTCAGACCGGAAGGACTGGTGGAGCGCTTAGAAGTGAGAATGCCGGTATGAGTAGCGAAAGATGGGTGAGAATCCCATCCACCGAATGACTAAGGTTTCCTGAGGAAGGCTCGTCCTCTCAGGGTTAGTCGGGACCTAAGCCGAGGCCGACAGGCGTAGGCGATGGATAACAGGTTGATATTCCTGTACCACCTCCCTACCATTTGAGTAATGGGGGGACACAGTAGGATAGGGTAAGCGCACTGTTGGTTATGTGCGTCTAAATAGTAAGACGTGAGAGTAGGCAAATCCGCTCTCTATAACGTTGAGCTATGATGGCGAGCTCGTATGAGCGAAGTTCCTGATTTCACACTGTCAAGAAAAGCCTCTAGCGAGGTAGGAGGTGCCCGTACCGCAAACCGACACAGGTAGTCGAGGAGAGAATCCTAAGGTGAGCGAGAGAACTCTCGTTAAGGAACTCGGCAAAATGACCCCGTAACTTCGGGAGAAGGGGTGCTCTAGTAGGGTGCAAGCCCGAGAGAGCCGCAGTGAATAGGCCCAGGCGACTGTTTAGCAAAAACACAGGTCTCTGCAAAACCGTAAGGTGACGTATAGGGGCTGACGCCTGCCCGGTGCTGGAAGGTTAAGGGGATTGCTTAGCGCAAGCGAAGGTGAGAACCGAAGCCCCAGTAAACGGCGGCCGTAACTATAACGGTCCTAAGGTAGCGAAATTCCTTGTCGGGTAAGTTCCGACCCGCACGAAAGGCGTAACGATCTGGGCACTGTCTCAACGAGAGACTCGGTGAAATTATAGTACCTGTGAAGATGCAGGTTACCCGCGACAGGACGGAAAGACCCCGTGGAGCTTTACTGTAGCCTGATATTGAATTTTGGTACAGCTTGTACAGGATAGGTAGGAGCCAGAGAGACCGGAGCGCCAGCTTCGGTGGAGGCGTCCTTGGGATACTACCCCAGCTGTATTGAAATTCTAACCCGTACCCCTAAGCGGGGTAGGAGACAGTGTCAGGCGGACAGTTTGACTGGGGCGGTCGCCTCCTAAAGAGTAACGGAGGCGCCCAAAGGTTCCCTCAGAATGGTTGGAAATCATTCGCAGAGTGTAAAGGCACAAGGGAGCTTGACTGCGAGACCTACAAGTCGAGCAGGGTCGAAAGACGGGCTTAGTGATCCGGTGGTTCCGCATGGAAGGGCCATCGCTCAACGGATAAAAGCTACCCCGGGGATAACAGGCTTATCTCCCCCAAGAGTCCACATCGACGGGGAGGTTTGGCACCTCGATGTCGGCTCATCGCATCCTGGGGCTGTAGTCGGTCCCAAGGGTTGGGCTGTTCGCCCATTAAAGCGGTACGCGAGCTGGGTTCAGAACGTCGTGAGACAGTTCGGTCCCTATCCGTCGTGGGCGTAGGAAATTTGAGAGGAGCTGTCCTTAGTACGAGAGGACCGGGATGGACACACCGCTGGTGTACCAGTTGTTCTGCCAAGAGCATCGCTGGGTAGCTATGTGTGGACGGGATAAGTGCTGAAAGCATCTAAGCATGAAGCCCCCCTCAAGATGAGATTTCCCATTACGCAAGTAAGTAAGATCCCTTGAAGACGACAAGGTAGATAGGTTCGAGGTGGAAGTGTGGTGACACATGGAGCTGACGAATACTAATCGATCGAGGACTTAACCAAAAGTTGATTTAAGAACTTCAATAAACGTTTATCCAGTTTTGAAAGAACAAATCTTTCTATAGATGAGATTTTCAAGATACGAGCAGTACGAGGAAACGAACGAGTGAGAACCGGAGTGTACTTATGTACATGAGGATTCGAATGAGTGAAGTTGACGAAGTAATGCGAAGTAGATTGTAAATCGAAGGTCTAGTAATGATGGCAAGGAGGTCACACCTGTTCCCATGCCGAACACAGAAGTTAAGCTCTTTAGCGCCGATGGTAGTTGGGGGCTGTCCCCCTGCGAGAGTAGGACGTTGCTAGGCAAATAAGCACACTATTGATTTTATTATCAGTAGTGTGCTTTTGTGTGAAAATGGTGACGCATACCTATCTTATTTCGCATGTGAAATAAGAAGGCTAATGATTAAAATACTATTGCAGTATTCATAAAATACCTGCTATAATAAATCCTGTCAAAATGCAATGGTTCGGTAGTTCAGCTGGTTAGAATGCCTGCCTGTCACGCAGGAGGTCGCGGGTTCGAGTCCCGTCCGAACCGCCATTTATTGAATGTAAATGCAAACACAGCTAAAGAAGCTGTGTTATTTTTTTATGTCCAGATGTTTCAACCCGTTCACTTTGAACATTTGTTCAGCTTTAGGTAAACTATAAGTAATGTGAATTTGAGAGGACGAAGACAATGACAATGGAAATTATGGTTACTTCTTTAGAAGAAACCAATCGATTAGCGTTGAAGTTGGCTAATTTATTAGAAGCACAGGATACGATTACTCTTGAAGGTGATTTGGGTGCTGGTAAAACGACATTTACACAATGTTTAGCAAAAGGTCTTGGAATAACCCGTACAGTTAATAGTCCAACATTTACGATTTTAAAACAATACGAGGGAAGATTACCCTTAAATCATTTAGATGTCTATCGATTAGCAGATAGTGATGAAGATCTTGGTTGGGATGAGATTTTCTATGGTGATGCAGTCTCTGTTGTAGAATGGGCACACTTAATAGAACAGGATCTCCCTGCTGAACGGTTAGCCATTTATATTCAACGTGTTGATGAAAAGAAAAGAAGATTTTTATTGAAACCAATCGGAAAACGCTATGAACGATTGTGTGAGGAGTTAATGAAATGATCTGGTTAGGGATAGATACAGCAAATTCTCCTTTAGCTGTTGCCATTGTAAAAGATGGACAAGTTATTGCAGCTGAAGTGACAAATATAAAAGTAAATCATTCTGCAGGCGTAATGCCCGCGATTGATTGGATTTTTAAAAAAGTGAAGATGTCTCCAAAGGATATTGATGCAATTGCAGTCAGTCAAGGACCTGGCTCATATACAGGTGTACGAATAGGAGTAACAATAGCAAAAACATTATCTTGGACATTACAAAAGCCATTAGTTGGTGTTTCAAGTTTAAAAATACTTGCATCAAATGCAGAGATGTATCAAGGGGCTATTTGTGCTGTAATAGATGCAAGACGCCAAAATGTATATGCTGCAGTATACGATGCAACTAACGGGCTTTCCCCAATAGTAGAAGATGGTCATTATAGTATGGTAGGTTTATTAGCACAATTAAAAAAACTGGATCGACCAGTGCTATTTGTCGGACATGATGTAGATAATTTTTGGGAACTCATTAAAAAAGAATTAGGGGAACGGGCATTAAGAGCGCCGTATACACTAGATCTACCAAATGCTGCACAGCTTATTCATTTAGCGGAACAACAAGAGCTACCTTCTCTAGAAGCTACTCATACATTTGTACCAAAGTATTGTCGTTTAGCAGAAGCTGAAGCAAACTGGTTGAAAGAGCAGAAGGGTAAACAATAGGTGATGCGATGATTGCGTATCGACAAATGACTATTGAAGATGTTGAGGCAGTACATAGTATCGAGGAAGCTGTTTTTGCTACACCTTGGACACTTGATGCCTTTTATCATGAAATGACAACCAATACACAAGCCACATATGTCGTTGCTGTGGACGAAACAGATGCAATAATCGGCTTTTGTGGCATGTGGATTGTTTTAGATGAAAGCCAAATTACGAATGTAGCCGTACTTCCTGCTGGTAGAGGAAAAGGTATTGGCGAAGGTCTGATGCGTGAAGCAATACGCATTGCAAAAGAAAAAGGGGTTATCGTCATGAGTCTAGAAGTACGTGTAACAAATACTGTTGCACAAAACTTGTATCGAAAACTTGGATTTCAAGAAGGCGGAATTCGTAAAGGTTACTATACTGATAATCAAGAGGACGCTCTTGTCATGTGGGTGAATTTATAATGGAAAAAGATCTATATATATTAGGCATTGAAAGTAGTTGCGATGAAACGGCTGCTTCCATTGTAAAAAATGGACATGAGATTGTTTCCAATGTGGTGGCATCTCAAATTGAAAGTCATAAACGTTTTGGTGGTGTTGTACCTGAAATCGCTTCTCGCCATCACGTAGAGCAAGTAACAATTGTTATTGAGGAAGCGTTACAACAAGCAAATATGAAGCCTGAAGATTTAGATGCAGTTTGTGTGACAGAAGGTCCTGGTCTTGTTGGAGCGTTATTAATAGGTATTAATGCTACTAAGGCATTTGCATTTGCAAATAATTTACCATTAGTGGGTGTTCACCATATTGCAGGACACATCTATGCAAACGCATTGATGCAACCAATGGAATTTCCATTGCTTGCATTAGTTGTATCAGGTGGTCACACAGAACTAGTTCTAATGAAGGCTGATGGATGTTTTGAATTAATCGGAGAAACACGCGATGATGCAGCTGGGGAAGCTTATGATAAGGTGGCACGTGTTTTAAATATTCCTTATCCAGGTGGGCCACAAATTGATCGCTTGGCACATGAAAGTGATGGTGCAGTTGAGTTTCCACGAGTTTGGTTGGAGCATGATTCTTATGATTTTAGCTTTAGCGGATTAAAATCAGCGGTTATTAATTACAAACACAATGCAGATCAACGTGGGGAAGAAATTAACCCTATGCATGTTGCAAAAGGTTTCCAAGATAGTGTTGTTGAAGTATTAACTTCAAAGACTTTGCGAGCAGCTCGTGAATTTAATGTTAAACAAGTAATTGCAGCAGGTGGTGTTTCAGCAAATAAAGGTTTACGTTCTTCATTAGAGGAGACTTTCAAAAAAGAAGGTATACCATTCTATGTGCCACCATTAAAATTGTGTACAGACAATGCAGCAATGATTGCAGCTGCAGGTACATCTATGTTTAAAGCCGGAAAACGAAGTGATTTAACATTAAATGGTCGACCAGGATTGGAGTTAATGTCTTGGAACGACTAAAATAGACAGATAAAGACTTTCACTAAAAAAGTGAAAGTCTTTATTTATTAGTAAAAATTATAAGAAAATTCGAAAATAATCCACAAATTGTGGATAACATGTGGATAAAATGTGTGTTTTCTATATATAGTGGTGACTTTTACACAATTTCCTGTTTATATCTTTAATTGAAATTGTGGATAATGTGGAAAAGTCTATTTATATATTGAAATAATGGGATATATTCTGTGAATAAATCTGTGGAAAGAAATTAGATGAAAATTTATTATTGACCAATATATAGACAAGAATCCCCTTGAAACGACAAAGGAATTGTCGAAAATGAGCTTCTGACAATTCCTTTGATGCATTTTAGATTCTAAAAGAATGGACCCTAGTGGTAGAACAGTTGAAATAACAATAATCTTAAATCAAAACCTCACGTTTTAATCATGTTATTCAAATTCTTCTAATTGTTCATTTAGTTCGATCCATTCCAGTTCATTTTCTTCATGTTGTACTTTAATACCATCTAGTTCAGTTTGGAGTACCACAACCTTTTCGTGATCTTGGAAAATTTCAGGATCACAAAGCTTTTCTTCAATTTCTTTTATTTGGATATCAAAAGTACTTAAAGCTTCTTCAATTTCTTCTATACGACGGCGAATTTTCCTTTCTTTTTTCTTTGCTTCTTTATCGATTTGCGTATTCTTTTGTTTTTTGATGATTGTTTCTTTAGCTTGAGGTAATGCTGCTAGTTTTTCTGCTGCTATTTCTTCAAGTTCTTTTTTCTTTTCAATATAGTAGTCATAATCACCAAGATATTCTGTAGTACCATCATTTGAAAGTTCTATTACCTTTGTTGCGATACGGTTGATGAAGTAACGGTCATGTGATACGAAAAGTAATGTACCGGGATAGTCTATAAGAGCATTTTCTAATACCTCTTTGCTATCTAAGTCTAGATGGTTTGTTGGTTCATCGAGAACAAGCAAATTAGATTTTTGAAGCATTAATTTAGCTAATGATAAACGAGCCTTTTCGCCACCTGATAGATCATGAACAATTTTATCCACATCTTCACCAGAGAAGAGGAAACGTCCAAGAACAGTACGAATATCTTTTTCGTTCATTAATGGCCATTCATCCCAAAGTTCTTTTAATACAGTTTTATTACTTGTTAACTTTGCTAGTTCTTGATCGTAGTAGCCGATCTGTACATTTGTTCCGTAACGAATATCACCAGCAAGTGCTATTTTATCTTTAACAATGGTTTTTAATAATGTAGATTTGCCAACACCATTTGGACCAACAAGGGCAATACGATCTTGACGATAAACACGCATTTTGATATTTTTTGATATTTCTTTTCCTTCATAGCCAATGGTCAAATCATTTATAGAGAGAACATCATTTCCACTTTGGCGTTCAATGCTAAATGTAAAAGTAGCTGATTTTTCGTCGCCATCTGGTGAATCCATCCAATCTGTTCTTTCAAGGATTTTACGTCGACTTTGAGCCATCTTCGTAGTAGAAGCACGCGCAATGTTTTTTTGGATAAAAGCCTCTAACTTTGCCTTTTCACCTTGTTGTTTTTCGAATAGTTTACGGTCTCGTTCATAGTTCTTTGCTTTCTGATCTAAATAATCACTATAATTACCTGTGAATTTCGTGACATGATGACGAGAAACTTCATATACAATTGAAACAACTTGATCTAAGAAGTAGCGGTCGTGTGATACGATGAGTATAGCACCCTCATAATTCTTTAAGAAGTTTTCAAGCCAACTTAACGTTTCAATATCTAGGTGGTTAGTAGGTTCATCTAGAATAAGTAGCTCTGGTTTGCTTAATAACAGTTTAGCAAGTGCTAGACGAGTTCTTTGACCACCTGATAGTGAAGAGATTTTCTGGTCGTAACTTTCTGGATAGAATTGCATACCGTGTAACACTGAACGTGTATCAGCTTCATATTGATAGCCACCATGCTCTTTGAAATCATGTTGTAACTGATCGTATTCAGCCATAATTTTCGAGTAAGCTTCTGTATTTTCATATATTGCAGGATCAGCCATTTTTCGTTCTAATTTTCGAAGTTGTTCTTCTTGTTTTTTTAATGGTTCGAAAATCGTCATCATTTCTTCCCAAATTGTAAGTGTAGATTCTAGTCCAGCATGTTGGTCTAGATACCCTAATCGAATATCTTTGGGCATGATAATATCACCAGAATCATAAGAAAGCTGTCCTGCAATTATTTTCAATAGTGTAGATTTACCTGCTCCATTGCGACCTACAAGTGCAACGCGATCTCGATGTTGGACTTCAAGTTTAACTCCACTTAAAATTTCATCTGCAATATAAGATTTATATAATTGATTGACCTGTAAAACGATCATATTAGACACCTCAGTTCAATCCTAGTTTAAAGGAAGATACTTATGTGTGCAACGTAGATAGCTTTACATATAGTCGATCGTCATGTAAGATTGAAACGATTCCGGATTCATTGCAGGAGGAAAATTGTGAAAGCTACAACTAATAATATTCCACAAGCTACAACAAAAAGGCTTCCTCTCTACTATCGCTTCATCCTAAGTTTTGCAGAAGCGGGACAGGAAAGAATATCTTCGAAGGAACTAAGTGAAGCAATGAAGATCGATTCAGCGACTATTCGACGAGATTTTTCACATTTTGGAGCCCTAGGTAAAAAAGGGTATGGATATGATGTACAATACTTACTCAATTTTTTTAGACAAATATTAGACCAAGATGAACGAATGAATGTAGCGATAATCGGAGTAGGGAACCTTGGCAGCGCTTTATTAAATTATAATTTCCAAAAAAGCCATAATATGAAAATTGTTGTGGCGTTTGATACAAGTGGTACCCCAGATGGTACATTTATAAATGATATTCCCGTTTTTCCTCCAGATTTATTAGAGGAGAAATTCGCAGAATATGGTGCAGAGCTACCAATATTAACAGTACCAGCACGTTCAGCACAGTTTATGACTGATCGTCTAGTTAAAATGGGTGTAAAAGGTATATTAAATTTTTCACCTGTACGATTAAATGTTCCAGATAATATTCGAGTGCACACAATTGACTTAACCGTTGAATTACAAACACTAAGTTATTTTATTCGAAACGACAATCCTTGATTTAAAATATTCATAAAAATGGTAATAATAGAAATAGCCAAAAATATATTTATGGGTTAAAATAAGAGCATATTGTTAGGAGGTGTCTGAAATGGGAATTAGTGCTGGAACTGCAGTTATTTTAGGAGTTGTTGCGATACTAATTTTCGGACCGAAGAAATTGCCTGAGCTTGGTAAAGCAATGGGTTCTACTCTCCGTGAATTCAAAAATGCTACAAAAGGTTTAGCAGATGATGATGATACTTCTAAAAAAGTATCTGAATCTACAAAATCTGAAGATAAATAAGTTAGGATGTTAGTTGAATGAATAATACTGAACTAACTATTGTCGAACATATAGAAGAATTAAGGAAACGGCTAATTATTGTTGCCGTTTTCTTTGTGATTGCTGTGATTAGCAGCTTTTTTTTAGCAGAACCATTAATCCATTTCTTGCAATATAGCAGTGAGGCAAAACAATTACAGCTCCATTCATTTAAGATAACGGATCCAGTAAACATTTACTTTCAGGTGATTTTTGTCCTGGCAATTGTAATGACATCACCGGTCATCCTATATCAATTTTGGGCTTTTATTAGTCCGGGTTTATATGCAAAGGAACGTAGAGCAACATTAAGATATATTCCATACATTGTACTTTTATTTGTCGGTGGTGTCATGTTCTCTTACGAAGTCCTGTTTCCATACATGATTAAATTCATGGCCGATATGTCTGCTCAGTTAGATGTAGAGCAAACTATTGGTATTAATGAATATTTCCAATTTTTATTACAGATTACATTACCATTTGGAATTGTATTTGAGTTACCCATCGTAGTTCTATTCTTAACGCGTTTAGGGATCATTACACCACAAATGTTATCGAAAGTTCGCAAATATGCCTACTTCATCTTGTTAGTAATTTCGGACATTATAACACCAACAGATGTTATGTCATTGTTTATTGTATCTATTCCGCTTTGCTTTTTATACGAGATTAGTATTATTATTTCTCGTATCGGCTACCGTAAATATTTGAAAGCTGAGCAAAATCATCAAATGGAACTTGCAGCAAGTTCTATTGAAAAAAATCCTTCTACCAAGTAAAGGTAGAAGGATTTTTTTGATTTTTGGAGAATAAATTACTATATATTCTCATTACTGGTATTGTTCTAAAAATTTTCGAATTGGTTCTTGATATAATTGAAAAACAGTAACAAATCCATTAAGCATCATATGAGCAATAATAGATGTCATAATTCGTTTCGTTTTGTGATACAGAAATGCGAATATAAAACCCGATATTGCATATATTATGATGTGTTTGAAATCTAGGTGAATTAGTGCAAATACTATAGAACTAACTATAGCTGCAATAAAGAAATTTGTAGTTTGTACTAATGAACCAAATATAACACGTCTAAAAATAAATTCTTCAAGAATTGGTCCAATAAATACGAGCGCTATTATAGTAATTGGCGCAACATCTGCTATTGAAACAAGGGTTGCCGTATTTTCTGATTTTTGAGTAATGCCTAAAGATCCTTCAATCATAGCACCGATAGATTGACCAACAAATACCATAAAGAAGCCAGTTATACCCCACAAGATAGATGAAGGTATTGAAGCCTTACTTCCTTTATAAATCTTCCAAAAGGTTTGATCACGAGAAGTTAATATAAGGGAGATTAAAAGCGCAAAACCCATACTGATAAAAATATACCAACCTTGCGAAGTCAATATGAGTTCACTTTTACTCATTTCCGGATGACGTCCTTGAATAAAGTGGACCAATGGACGCAAAAATAGGAAAGAGGATAATTGCATCGCAATGTAAATCAATAAAATATATAGTGCTGTTTTTTTAGATTTCAAAATCAGAATCCTCTCTAATAACTTGGTTTCCTCTATTGTAAAATATAAGTGAATAAAAACAAAATTTTTTATGCTTCTTACTTGCAAAAAGAATTAGAATTCATTAATATAATAATTGTGTTAGCACTCGATAAAGAAGAGTGCTAATAATATATTATTTATCCATAATTCTAGGAGGTTGTTTCAATTGTTAAAACCATTAGGCGATCGTATTATTATCGAAGTTATCGAAGCTGAAGAAAAAACTGCATTCGGTATCGTACTACCAGACTCTGCAAAAGAGAAACCTCAAGAAGGTAAAGTTGTTGCAGTTGGTACTGGATTCTTAACTGATGGTGGCAATGTAGTTCCACTTAATGTAAAAGAAGGGGACAACATTATCTTCTCTAAATATTCAGGAACAGAAGTAAAATATGAAGGTAAAGAATACTTAATCCTTCGTGAATCAGACGTTCTAGCAATCGTTGAATAATGATGATAAAAAATAGTTAATGAGAAAATAGATAAAATATTAGGAGGTTTTTCATAATGGCAAAAGATATTCGTTTTAGTGAAGACGCTCGTAGCGCTATGTTAAAAGGTGTAGATAAATTAGCAAACGCTGTAAAAGTAACATTAGGACCTAAAGGACGTAACGTCGTTCTTGAAAAAAAATTCGGTTCACCGCTAATTACTAACGATGGTGTTACAATTGCAAAAGAAATCGAATTAGAAGATCCATATGAAAACATGGGTGCAAAACTAGTTTCAGAAGTTGCATCTAAAACAAATGAAATTGCTGGTGACGGTACTACTACTGCAACTGTATTAGCTCAAGCAATGATTCGTGAAGGCTTGAAAAATGTTACAGCTGGTGCTAACCCAGTAGGTATTCGTAAAGGTATTGATAAAGCTGTTGCGACTGCAATTACTGAATTACAAACAATTTCTAAACCAGTAGAAAACAAAGAAGCAATTGCACAAGTAGCAGCAATTTCTGCAGCTGATGATGAAGTTGGCGAACTTATTGCAGAAGCTATGGAACGTGTTGGTAACGATGGTGTCATTACAATTGAAGAATCTAAAGGTTTCACTACTGAACTAGATGTAGTAGAAGGTATGCAATTTGATCGTGGTTACCTATCTCACTACATGGTATCTGATACAGATAAAATGGAAGCTGTTTTGGACAATCCATACATCTTAATCACAGACAAAAAAATCTCTAACATCCAAGAAATTCTACCAGTTCTTGAACAAGTTGTTCAACAAGGTAAACCACTTTTAATCATTGCTGAAGACGTTGAAGGCGAAGCATTAGCTACATTAGTAGTAAACAAACTACGTGGTACTTTCAATGCAGTAGCTGTTAAAGCTCCTGGCTTTGGTGATCGTCGTAAAGCGATGTTAGAAGATATTGCAATCTTAACTGGTGGTCAAGTAATTACTGAAGATATCGGTTTAGACTTAAAACAAGCTACAATCGATATGCTAGGCCATGCTGGTAAAGTCGTTGTTACAAAAGACCACACAACTGTAGTTGAAGGTTCTGGTAATGCAGATGTAATCGAAGCTCGTGTTGCACAAATCCGTGCTCAATATGAAGATTCAACATCTGAATTCGATAAAGAAAAATTACAAGAACGCCTTGCTAAACTTGCAGGTGGTGTAGCAGTCATCAAAGTTGGTGCTGCAACTGAAACAGAATTAAAAGAACGTAAATTACGTATTGAAGATGCTCTTAACTCAACTCGTGCAGCAGTAGAAGAAGGTATTGTTGCAGGTGGTGGTGTTGCATTAGTAAGCATCTACAACAAAGTTGCTGAAGTAGAAGCAGCAGAAACTGGTGACGTAGCAACTGGTGTGAAAATCGTGTTACGTGCTCTTGAAGAACCAGTTCGTCAAATTGCAAATAACGCTGGTCTTGAAGGTTCAATCATCGTTGACCGCTTAAAACGTGAAGAAGTCGGTACAGGCTTCAATGCTGCAAATGGCGAATGGGTAAACATGATCGATGCCGGTATCGTTGACCCTACAAAAGTAACTCGTTCAGCTCTTCAAAATGCAGCATCTGTAGCAGCGCTATTCTTAACTACAGAAGCAGTAGTAGCTGATATCCCAGAACCAACTCCAGCTCCAGCAATGCCTGATATGGGCGGCATGGGCGGTATGATGTAATCAACATCATGAAGCCTCTATATTAAAGGTGAAATGATGGCTTGCCAAAATTAAGTAAATAAAAAGTTTATAAGAGAAGGTCTTTCAATAGTTCACTGAACTTTTGGGAGGCCTTTTTTCTGTATTTTGGGTTTGTATTTTTTAATAGTAAAAAATTTCATAAATTCCCTAGTCGTAGGCCTAACGTAAACAGAAACAACCTGACACATATTAGGAAGGAAAGCATTATATAAAAGTATAAATAAATTACGGAAAGGAAGAATACATTGCCCAAAAAACCTCCTAAACATCAACCTAAACCTCCTAATCCTCCTAAACCAATAAAACATTCTGATGACGAAAAAGATTGTTCGTGTGCTTTTCTTGATGAAGAAATATGTGTCGAAGCAAAGGTGAAAATAAATCCGAATGTTTCAATTGGAGATGTCAAGATTGAATGCTTGGAGGCTACAATCGAACCAAAGTCAAAACGAAAAGGAGCATCTGAGGAATGTTCCCTTTATGTTAACCAATTAATTCGGATAAAAATCCCTGTTCATTTTAGTGCCAAAGTAGAAACAAAAGAACATGGGGTAATTTGTAACGATGGTGATTCCGATGAATCCTCTTCAACCTCTTGTTCATCTGACTAAAGGATAGAAAGGCATCGTCTATCTTTAAACAGATGCTTTTTATATAAAATAGAGGGGATATTAGTGTGACCTTTAAGATGATTTCAAAAATGTAAAGTACAGGTGATTTTTATAAAAAGGAATGATTTCAATGGATTCAAAGCTTCAAAAGGAAAATTTGGTTCAGCATCATCAAACGGTGGACAAAAACGGTTGTACAAAAACAATTAAGAAAAATGTAAGTGTAGTGGCATCAGTGACTGTTAAGCCAACTGTCCGGATAAAAGATTCTGAAGTAAAAATAAAATGTTCAGGTCCCCTACATGTCAGTAGAAGAAAAAAGGAAATTTCAAAAAAAGATGAATGCCAATTGATCATCAAACAAGATTTATGTGTTAAAATCCCTATGAATTTTAAGGCAAAAGCAGAAGTGAAAGCCACCGGGGTTATTTGTAATTCTGAAAAACCATGTAATTAGTTTCTTTATAATAATTTATACCTAAAATCACGTGAATGACTAGATAAAATTGATTAAAATGCCGTGATTTTTAAATTTTTTTTGCATTTAATACAGTATTACAAAGAAAGGAAGTGTAAAAATTGGCTTTAAACGATTGTGGCTGTCATGATGATAAAAACGCAAAACTTAGTAGTGCTACTCAAAGCCAAGCTGTAACACAACAAGATGTAGATCCACCTACTCCTTGTACGACAACGGTTCACCAAAGTGTTACTGCTGCAGCTGAATTAACGGTTACACCCTCTGTTAATGTAACAAACATCCAAACATTTTGTGTAGGTAACCCGAGTTTCTCAAGTACATTTCCAACTATAGTTGGTACTTCATGCTCATTTACTATAACTCAGGAACTTTGTGCGCAATTTGATGTTACCTTTGATGCTGTTGCTGAAAACACCAATAAAGGATTGGTTGCTTGTGGTGATTTTGGACCAGGGTCGTGCCCTACTACTCCTCCTGCCTGTGAGATGTCAAATACTGTTGATGGATTTACGCTGACTTTAGATAATGTAGTAACAAATGGTGATGGAACACAAACTTGGACCTATACACTAACAAATAATACGAATCCTTTCAGAGACTTAAGCCATTTGGATATCGTAGCATGTACCACAACACCAGTATCAATTGTGGCAGGTAGCGTTACTGGACCTGTTACTATTACAACAACAAATAATCCAGAAGGGTCAATAGGTTGTCTAGCTACGACACCACAGAGACCTGCTCTTGAAATAACTCCTACTACTACACCACCAACTAACCCTTTGACCTTCTCGTTTACTACAACACAAGTTTATACTGTTGCGAACGTTCTTTGGGGGGCAAGAGCTGGTCAAGATGTTGTATGTGGAAACATTTGCGGCCCTTGTATGCCTGTTCCAGGTTAAAAATTTACAATCCATTTAAATGCGCCTTCACGATAGTGTAGGCGTATTTTTATTTTTTTAACTACATATTAAATATTGCCATGAGCTAACCTACGGAAATAATCCATGTTATTTAATATGGATGATATAGTGAATTTTATTTTTTCCATTTGTTCTGTTATTATTACTGACCAAAGTTAAATTTATTTTTGGAGCTATTCCTTTACTTAGTATTAAAATTCTCTAAATGCAAAAGATAAGATGGAATCTTAGCAACTAGATGAGGGAGGTGTACTATTCATGTCAGTACTAAATCGTATTGCGTTAGCTCTAGTGATTATTGGTGCTATTAACTGGGGGCTGATTGGTTTTTTCAGATTTGACTTAGTATCAGCAATTTTTGGAGGGCAAACTGCCTTTTTATCAAGAGTTATTTTTGGCCTTGTGGGTTTAAGTGGATTAGCTTGTATAGCCCTTTTGTTTGCTCCTATAAGAATTGAAGATGAGGAATATGATACAAATCGTGATTTCAGAAGAAATCCTGATGTGTCTACTGAATTTGGTGAAGAAGCCGATTTTACAGATGTAAAAAAAGATAAAAACAAAAAGAAAGATTAAAGATGTATTGTTTCTAAAGCCATGCGATTGCATGGCTTTTTGGTTTTTTGTATAGAATTATTTATTCAAATGCCTCTTTACTTATTTAAACGATAAATGGACCAAGCTAAGAGAGTAGCTATTGTAGACCATATTAAATAAGGAATAAGTAATATAGCTGCCAATACTGAATATTGTAGGGTTGCAAATATGAGTAAGAGGGTAGTTATGGCAACTACAGCAGTATCGAGAAAAGCTAAATCGAGTCTTTTTGCTTTAAATTCAAAAAAGCTAAATGCTTGATTGGCTAAATAATTGATAACCCATAACAGCATAAATGTGATACTCGTATTTTTTAACCCAATTTTATACTCAACAATTGCCAGTGACAGAGCGATTAATGCATATAAAATCGCCCAAATGATTCCGATTGTCTTACCAGAGGGTGTCCAAGAAGGCTTTTTTAGCGATGCATACCATGTACGATCAATAGGAAATAAAATGCCAGATAGACTAAATAATAAATACACAATAATAAAAATTAAAATAGCTGAAAAAATAACATTCACCTCCATTAGTACTTGCCTAACTAATAATTATTTGTATGCTTTGAACTGATTTTTATTAGTGAACTTATAGAAATATGTTGGTGAAATTCGATTCCACTTATTGTTAGTCAGTATAATCCGGCTTTTAATGCAAAACATAAGAGGGAATCTTAGCAACAAACGAGAGGAGTGTTTTTATGGATAACGTACGAGAAGGTTTAATTCCCACAGTTCTCGGAACAGCTGTAACAACCACAGGAGTGGCATTACGGAATAATAGAAACATTACACCGTGGATTAGAGGCTCGATTATTGGCTTTGGTTTAGCGCATATTGTGTTAGGTGCAATCGATTTAGTCGAGCATCGTCGCTAATGGATTCAAAGGGAAGGATCATGATCCTTCCCTTTTTAATTTTTTATTTTTACAGATCATAAAAGAGAATTCTCAAACATTTCAAGTGAAATATTCCAATTTTGCATTTGGAAAGAATTTCTCCATATAGGAATATAAATGACTTTTGATATCCTCTTCTTGTTCCTTTTGGTAAATGTACTTTCCAATGCCGTATTTACCCCATTTATACCGTCTTTTCTCTTCATCTAATTCTAGTTTTGTCATCGGGTAGTTTTTTTCAATTACTCTTTTAGCGGGTTTTGTAAATCGGTGTTGGATGAATTCAAAGGTAATATCATCCCGTGCATCAAGGGGTAATTCGGCATCGAGATGTTCAAACATTTGAAAATAGCCTTTTTGCCATCCGTCATGAAGATAAATAGGAGCAACTATAAAACCAAGTGGATAGCCTGCTCTAGCTACTTTTCCAGCAGCTTCAATTCGTTGATCAAGAGAAGAAGTACCTGGTTCAAAATTTTTGATGATATAGTCAGCGTTTATACTAAACCGAAATCTAGTTTTCCCATTATGGTTAGCATCAAGTAAATGATCTACATGATGGAATTTTGTAACAAATCTTAATTTTCCATATTCTGATTGACCAAAATGTTCAATAGCGCGCTTTAATGTATGAGTTAAATGATCAATCCCCACAATATCAGATGTACAAGCAGCTTCAAATCTTGTTATTTCTGGAGCACGTTCAGCTATATATTTGTCGGCAGTATCTAGAATTTCATCAACATTTACATAAGTACGGATGTATGGTTTACTGCCCATTGTTGTTTGTAAATAGCAGTAATGACAATGTCCCATACAACCTGTGGCAAAAGGAATCGCATACTCCGCCGAAGGCTTTGAGGTATCAAATTTTAGTGTTTTTCTAATTCCAACTACTAATGTAGATTTTGCAACTCGATATTTCTGGAAATCATTTTCTCCGGGCAGGTTTCTTACCTGATTGTGAGAAGTAGTATATCTAATTTCAATACCCATTTTTTTGAATTTTTTATAAAGCTGTTCTCCTAACGGGTAATCTAATGCTTTTGGTTCAAAATATACAAGTCTCGGTATAAAGGGATTATTCATTAAGATAACCTCTCAGAAGGATTACCGTAATAATAATTATAGGCTTCATTTGCCTCTTCTTCCGAAGTGAAAATAGCAATTTCCTCAGTTAAAGGATAATAAGTTTCGTAAAGAAATACTGCTAATTCATTTGGGTTTTCGGGGTTATTGACTACTGCAGCTGATTGAATATTTGCTACGTCCTGAGTGTGTGGATTTCGGTAAAAGACATAAACAATATCTCCAGCATTATAATTTTGATTTTCATTAAATAGTTCCATTTTGATCACCTATTCTTTCCATAAATTCTTCTGCATTAGTTATTATTAATAAAGTTTTTCCTTTTGTATCAAATATTATGTTTTCTTTAATATGGAAAAGATACGTGTAAATGAAATTGATCGGTAAAATAATTTAGAACTAGAAGTTTCGATTTAAGGTACTTACAGTATAAAATATCGTTTTATGAGGGAAAGTAAACATAACTAAAAAAAAGGAGTAGAATTTATGAGCAATCAGGATTTAAAAGAAAAGATTCTTAATATTATTTCTAAACATAAATTAGGGGTTCTCTCATCGGTTGAGAATAATAAGCCTCATTCGAGATATATGACATTTTACAGTGAAGGTTTAACATTGTTTACACCAACGAAAATGGATACAGAGAAAATCGAAGAAATAGAAGCTAATGCATCTGTTTCTGTATTGCTAGGATATGAAGATAAAGGACAAGATGATGCCTATGTTGAAATTTCGGGGATTGCCTCTATCAATAAATCACAAGAACTGAAAATGAAATTGTGGGAAGAATCATTTAGCCAATGGTTTAAGGGACCAGAAGATCCAAACTATATTTTTCTGCAAATTCAGCCAGAGATTATACGTATTTTAAATACTCATGGTGAATCTTCAGAAGAACTTGTTTTATAAAGTGTTTTAGGTGACGCAGAAGACATTCGAACTTTAAAGGGCAGTTATCTGGTTAAACTTTTTTACTTTATATAAAAAAGCTGCCCTTAAATTTGTATGGAAGGTTTTAAGAGACCAAAAATTTAAAATTACCATTGCAAAATAGAGCTTGAAATACGTTTGACCCCCCTGATAGAAGCTATTTCTTCTATCAATTTATGCATCGCAATATTCTTTTGTTTGGCTTCAATTATAATGTCAAAATCTCGATCGATTGGTTTTGTCATTTCTAAAAAGGGAAGAACGAAATCCAATGACACAAAATCTGCATGAGAGCGATATGCTTTTTCTGACTTAGGTGAAGAAAGATGAACTTTTGGTTTAGTATGAAATGCATTCCAAGTATCAAATATACGTTGTAAATAATGGGAGAGACTAACATCTCCTTTATTTCCCATATAATATGATGATAATCTAGAATCATGGGTATATTTTCTTTTTCACAAGTAGTAAGTGTTTCCAAAACATCATAAGTCTTATCATCATTTTCAAGTGTCATATGTTTTTTAATTTCATTTGGTAATTTCTTTAGATTTTGATGGAACCTCGCTAATGTACTTTTTTTATCTCCATAGGCTCCACCAATGTGAATGTTAATAATACCACGATCTAGTGCATTCATAGCTTCAAGCATTGTAAAATGATATTCCATATCCTTAACAGCATTCATGGTGACTTCCTCTCGAGGACTTGTGAAAAGTGTAAACTGATTAGGATGAAAGCTCGGACATAGCTTAAATCGTTGCATCAATTGTCCAATTTCTTCCCACTCAGTTTTAAAAGGAGTAATGTAATCCCACATAACTTCAGGGTGGGTAGCTAAAGGAACGAGCGAACTTGAAAATCGATATAATTCTATTTCATGTGCAATATTATAATGTAAAATTCTTTTGGTATGATGCAGATTTTGGGCTGTAATCGATTTTAACTTTTCTAAACGCTCTCTTTTTGGAAGAGCTGAATATCGAGCGAAAGTTAGAGCCTTTGATGGGCTTGCATCCCATAAACCTAATGCATTTGCTACATATCCGAAACGAATCTTCATGTATTTTTATCCTCCAATACATAAAAAAAACCGAAACTCTTTCACAATAAGAAATTGTTTCGGTTAATTTTTTCACTTACTTTCATTATTTACGAAACTAACTCATCTTTAATTGAATTAAGCATTTGATCAATTTTCTCTTTACCAGCTTTTACCCATCTACTTTTATCTTTTATTTCACCATCTCTATCTAAAGGATCTTGAAATTGACTAAGTCCGGCTGTAGCTGTTAATAATGAGTTTTCGTCATAGTCTAAGCCAAGGTTCACAACGTGCTTAATCACAAAGGGTTTTCCAAACTGAATATATGCTGCATGGTGATCTAATTCACCATCTAAAACTCTAAAAGGCATTCGAAGATAAATCGTTTCACCATCTTTACGATAAAGAATTGTATCAAATTGGCCTTTATGATATTCAAAATTAGTACAAAAATGGCATCCAAAAGGTTCGAATAGATCCCGAATATAACCAAATTCAGCTTTTTTACCTTCAATTCTTGAATCGAATTGTAACATGATTCATCACCTCAGTTTGAATTTACTGTTACTATTCTTAACAAAAAAATGAATATCATTCAAAAAAAACAGAATCTCTTAGAATCACGATTATTAAAATGTATAGTTCATCTATAGGAGTGCTCCTCGTATCATTCAACATTAACCATGAAATATATACAAATACCCCTATTATTAGATGCTTAATCTAACAATAGGGGTTAGTGGGGTAGTTTATTTTTTTATTGTAGATTTTTATTTTGCACAAGCTTAAGAACGCAATTCGCTAATGCTTCTTTTTCACTTTCTGAAGCAACGCCCCACATATCTGAAAGTACGCGTTCTTGTTCATTCTTTGGATCAACATTTTTGGCTAAGTACTCTCCAATTTGTATAGCGGCTTGTTGGATTATTTTATTAGGCATACCAGCTTGTTCAGCTTGTGCTACGTTTTGCCCTAAAAAAGATGTCCACTTTTGCCAGTTTTCTAACATCGGCATATTATCCCCTCCTTTATACTTTAAGTATGTCCAAAGATGAAAATAATATGTAGACTTATCGATAATTAACATAATCAGTTAGATTTAAATGACAAAATAGCGACGTATCTTATTGAAAATAATCAACACTTCTGAATAAAAATCCCATCACCTTCTAGCCATTCAGCTAAAAAGACATCATGATATTTAGAAACGTTATGCATTGCTAATTGCTTTTTTAACCATGTTTCATCAAAACCAATACTTTTCAATTCATTTTTTAATAGTTTACCATCACGAATAATCGTAACAGGAACGTGAACAGGTTTTTCAGGAAGGTTGAAGTCTTCTGCTGTTGTCATCTGATACTTTGGTTTCTTTAATATACTAAGTGAACCATTTGACTCCAAAAAACAATAGGCTACTTCACGAGCAGAAAAAGTCCCATTTTGCCTAAGTAAGCTTTGTAGTTGATTAATATTCATACGGCATTTTTTTAATTCTTCTCGATCAATTACTCCGTTTTTAATAAGAGCGCTAGGCTTCCCTTGAAAAAGTCTGCGAAAGGGTAAAAATTTTCTATCCAGAAATTCAACTATAAAGAGTAATAGCCCCCACAAACTAATTGAATAGATAATTTCTAATATACGAACATGTTCTTCGTATACAGCATTTCCTAAAAACTCTCCAATAACAATAGATCCTATAAACGTAAAAGGTGTAATTTGATTAATAATTTTCCGACCAACAAAAGTAATAATGATAAATAAAATGATGAATCCTGCTAATAATTTAAAGGTTATATACAGCATGATTAACAAAAAATCTCCTTAGTTAGATGAGTGTAGTTAATGTCTATTTTCATAATCTAGGTTTAATTATCTCCACATTCTAATTTCTTCATTCTTTCTTTATCTTGTTTTGGAGTCTTATCTAAATAATCATTTTTAGAGATATATAGAAAAAATTTACTTCTAATATATGATGTATTTAAAATATATGTTAAAATCAGGGTAAATACAGGGACTCAGTAATGATAGTAATATTATTGCCAAATTTCTGTAAGATATATGCTTATATGATTTAATAGGGGAGTGGAGAAATGTTGAGAGGACTTATACAAAATAAGAGAGTGGAAATTACCGAGGATGAAGCAAAACACTTTTTGAAGATGGCTAAAGTAGCACATGTCGCAACAGTAGATGAAGAGGGCTTTCCATATGTGATTCCTCTTGTCTATGTTTTTGAAGAAGACAAAGTATATCTTCATATTGGCAATATCCGAGAAAGCCATTTTTGGGAGAACATCAAAAAGAACCAGAATGTTTGTATAGAGGTAAGTGAGATGGGGGACTTACATCCTGGCAAAAAATATGCATGCCAATCGGCTCTTGTTTATACAAGTGTTGTTTTATTTGGCAAGATTCAACGTATTGAAGCAGATGAAAAAAAATCGTGGTTCTTTGATTGCTTATTAGAGAAATATGGAGATCCTGATTGGACGTTTGAAAGAGAAGGATATCCGATTCTTCCTAAAATTGAACTATTCGAAGTGCAAATTGAAAAAATTACGGGTAAATTGAATGAAGGATTAGTGCATTAAAAAGTTTTGGCATTTGTTACATGATGAAAACAATCAGTAACGAATGCCAAATTAAATTTAAAAGAATTTCTTTGTGTTGCGATCTTCTTTTAAAATTTCGACAGCCTCTCTAAAACGAAGAGAATGTACGATTTCCCTTTCACGAAGGAATTTTAAGCTATCATTTATATCCGGATCATCTGACATATCTATAATCCATTGGTATGTGGCACGTGCTTTTTCCTCAGCAGCAATATCTTCATACAAGTCAGCAATAGGGTCACCTTTAGCTTGAATATAAGTAGCAGTAAATGGGTCTCCTGCAGCATTATTGTAAAAAAGAGCTCGATCATGATTTACAAAGTGTTCACCAAGACCAGCTGCTTTTAATTGCTCAGGTGTAGCGTCTTTCGTAAGTTTATAAACCATTGTTGCAATCATTTCAAGATGAGCAAATTCTTCTGTACCAATGTCGTTTAAAAGGCCAATAACCTTGTCAGGTATTGTATAGCGTTGATTTAAGTATCTGAGTGCAGCTGCTAATTCACCATCTGCACCACCATATTGTTCAATCAAAAATTTAGCTAATCTTGGATTACACTCCCTTACTTTGACGGGATATTGTAGTTTCTTTTCGTAATACCACATTCACTAATTCCTCCTATCAATCTGCTTTTACACCTGCCAAGGCCAAGGAGTGTCTTTCCAATTCCAAGGATATCCAGAAAAGCTTTTACCATAATTCATAAGTGGACCGAATTGTTTTTCAAATTCAATTTTCATTTCCATACTTTTAAGTGAAGCCTCATTGAATTGTTGAATAGCTGCAAAATCATTTGGATGAGTATCTAAATAGAGGTTTAATTCGAGAATTACAAAATCATTGGCTTGAATTTCTTCCAGCTGCTTATAAAACTCAGGAGACATTTTCTTTGTCATTTTAATTCCCCTTTTCTTGTGGATTAGGATAAGGGCTGAAAAGATCTGGCCAAAGTGTACCACAGTGTAATGCTTGTTTTGCGGTTGGGTATTGTGGTAATCCAGGTGGTTGGAATGGAATATAGAGTTGTGGTGGAGTAGAGTAGCTCTTTACCCGTATTGGTTTACAAGGATCAAAGGGGCTGACATAAGGATTCCAATATTTAAATTGCGTAAACATATAAACCTCCTTTCCTTTGTATTTCATCATTCCATCTATATGAACTCAACTTTTGCATTATACGTTATTTGGCATTTAATGTTGAATTTTGATGAATGATCGAATGGGTGCTTTTGATTTTTAGGACATTCATTTTATATGATTAGCATCATTTTTAGAGGATCTTTAATCTTTAATACATAATCTAGCCGATTAAGTTCAAACTAATTTTTAAATGAAAGGGTGGATGATAAATGGAAGAGAACAAATTTGCATCACTTAGTGAAGAAAAGTTAAAAGAGTTAAAAGACTTAGAAGAAAAATTTGGTTATACACTAATTGCTTATGAGACAGGCAATTTTAAAGGGAATCAGCCGGGGATTAATGAAACGAGTTCTTTATAAGAGAAGTCTAGCCTTGCAGAAATGCAAGGTTTTTTTATCTGCATTCGGGTAAAAAGACCCCACCGTAAGATTGAGAGGGAAGATAGGTGGGGAAAATTTCCAGTAAAAGCTAACCATCAGTGGAGATGAAAGAAAACTGATGGTAGTTTCACTTTACGCAACGGGAGTATAGTGAACATGAAATGGTTTTGCTAAGTACGATATTTAGCAATAAAGAATACATTCTTGAAATTTTGAATGATTGTATGGGATGGTTCTAACTATATAGTTTGAACAACGAATTTTAGTTTTAAAGGAGTGATTCAAATGTTTTCAGCTTTTTATGCAGATTTACATATTCATATTGGTCGTACATGGAAAGGAAAACCTGTGAAGATAACAGGAAGTAAATCATTAACACTCGAAAATATTTTGCATACTGCAACAACCCAAAAAGGTTTGGACATTGTTGGGGTTATTGATTGTCACTCTCCAGAAGTGCTAGAAGAAATGGATGCACTAATAAAAGAAAATAAAATGGAAGAGCTAGCTGGTGGTGGTTTACGTTATCAAGACACGACTCTTATTCCAGGAGTAGAGATTGAAGTAAACGATGAAAATTGCCTAGGCCCACTCCATGTTCTCGCGTTTTTTAGAACATGGGAAGCAATAAGAGAATTTTCTAAATGGATGCACCATTATGTTACCAATATAAACCTAAGTACACAGCGTATCGCTTGTGATGCGATTACATTGCAAAATAAGGTTCATTCACTGAGTGGTTTATTTATTCCAGCTCATGTCTTTACGCCATTTAAAAGTGCGTATGGGAAAGGCGTAAGAAAGAGCCTTGCGGAAGTTTTTGATATGGATCAAATCGATGCAATTGAATTAGGACTTAGTTCAGATACAGACATGGTAAAAGGAATTAGCGAACTAGCAAATTATACATTTGTAACAAATTCAGATGCACATTCACTTGGTAAAATGGCACGTGAGTATCAAAAAATCCGTATGCAAGAGCCAACTTTCGATGAATTGAAAAAAGCATTAAAAGAAGAAGAGGGCCGAGGAATTATTGTAAATTACGGTCTTAATCCTCTTTTAGGAAAATACCATGAAACAGCATGTGCTGATTGTGGTTATCGAACGACAGAAATCCCTTGTTCAAATTGTGGAGGAAAACATCTTGTAAAGGGTGTCGCGGTACGGATAGAAGAATTAACGGATACAGATGAAAATTTGAGAATTCGTCCACCATATATTCACCAAATTCCTTTAGACTTTATACCGGGTATCGGTAAGAAAACAATGGAAAAATTGTTAGCAACCTTTGGGACAGAAATGACTATTCTACACGAGGTACCAAAAGAAGATTTCGAAAAAGTAGTCCCAGCGAAAATTGCCAAATTAATAGATAAAGGGAGAAATGGGAAACTTTCATTATCGGTGGGTGGTGGAGGAGCATATGGGAAAATAAAATTGGAGTAGAATAATCAAAGGAATGTCCGTTAAATACGACATTCCTTTTTCGTTGAATATTCGTAGAATTGTCCGTGTTTCTTAACGTAAAACGGACTTATGAACTTGATTTATTTAATTACAAATTCAGGAAAAATTTAAAAGTTAAAAGTTTATAGAATATAAATGGAAAAAATTAATAATATTTGGTAGCATTAGATAAGCAGTAACTATTAATGATAGGTGAGGTGATTGATATGTCGAAGAAGGTTTATTTGAATCATAATGGTGGAGTAAATGATTTAATTTCACTGTTTTTATTATTGCAAATGGAAGAGGTAGAATTAGTAGGTGTAGGTGTTATGCCAACCAATTCTTATGTAGAGCCTGCACTATTTGCAACTGAAAAGATTATCAATCGTTTCGGTCATGGGGTTTCGGTAGAAGTGGCAAAGTCCAATTCAAAAGGAAAAAATCCATTTCCAAAAGGTTGGCAAACGGATGTGTTTTATATAGATGCATTGCCAATATTAAATGAATTTGACATTACGAAACCAATGATTGTTGAAAGGCCGGCTCATCTTCATTTAGTTGATCAATTAAGAAATAGTCAGGAGAAAATAACGCTTTTATTTACAGGTCCATTATCGGATTTAGCGAGAGCATTGGATGAAGCACCTGAAATAGAAAAGAAAATTGAAAAGTTGATATGGATGGGTGGAACATTTTCGGATCAAGGAAATGTAGTGTATACAGAACATGATGGTACAGCGGAATGGAATGCTTTTTGGGACCCCGATGCTACTGCAAGGGTTTGGGAATCTTCTATTGAAATAGATTTGGTAGCATTAGAAAGTATCGATAATGTTCCATTAACAACAGAAATAAGAGCTCACTGGGCGAGGAATCGTCAAGATTTTGGTATTGAATTTCTAGGGCAATGCTATGCTATTATCCCAAAACAATTGCAATATAATGCTAATTCTAAATATTTATTGGGAGAAGTATTAACAACACTTACTGTTTTTGGTTCGAACTTTGTTAAACGAAAAGAAATTCCAAGTATTATCCATATAGATGGACCGAGTCAAGGTAGGACAGAAAAAGTTACTAATGGTCGAACAGTTAACCTAATATATGATGTAGAGAGTGAAACTTTTTTCGAATACCTTGTAGATCTTGCTTGGCAAGAGTAATACTTTAATAAAAACTTTAGAAACTTCCTAATGAAGAAAGTTATTATATAGAAGTATTGAATTATAGTCATCACTTTGACGTATTTTATGTTCATGTGATAGATAAAAGCTAGTTACACGTTCAATAGATGTAACTAGAAAATTTTAGCCGAGAACAATCACATTATTGTTCTCGGCTTTTTAAATTTGATCTTCAAAATTCGTTCAAGGTACAGGATAATTAGTGAATAGATAATATGACACATTTATTTTTTTGTATATAAATCTTTTGGTACATTGAGATTACTGCGTGATTATTGCACAATACTTTATATAGGTCATTTGGCGAACCTTGTCAAAAAAACCTATATTTTTTTGCTTAAAAGGGTATAAGGATATACAATGTAAGTTACTTAGCTCAGAATATATCTAAATTTCATCTTTTTTATTTATTTTTGTCATTTAATAGAGTAGTTGTAAAACTAAATTCCAGTTTTTATCGTCTAGATAATGAATTGAAATTGTGAGGATTGATTTGTAAGTAGGAGGTACGTTCATGCCAGAACCGGTAAGGAAGAATCACAGATACATAAGTGGTTTAGACGGTCTGAGAGCGATATCGGTAATAGCAGTTATATTATACCACCTTCATGTAAGCGGAATTGTAGGAGGCTATTTAGGCGTTACCATTTTCTTTGTGTTATCAGGCTATTTAATCACAGATTTACTAGTAAATGAATGGGAACAATACGGAACGATTAATTTAAAGAATTTCTGGATACGTAGATTTAGAAGATTAATACCAGCCTTAATCATTATGTTAATTTTAGTAGGTTTTTGGATTACTTTATTCCAACGATCCTTCTTGGCTGGTTTACGATCAGAGGTATTAGCAGCAGTATTTTATATGAGTAACTGGTTTTATGTTGTGCAAGATCATTCGTATTTTACGAAGTTCTCTCCTCCATCTCCACTTCAACATATGTGGTCACTAGCGGTAGAGGAACAGTTTTATATTATTTGGCCACTTGTTATTATCATTGCTTTGAGCTTTGTACGATATAAAGAAAAATTAGCGTTGGGTACTCTTGGAGTAGCATTGATATCAGCAATTGTAATGGCCATTATGTTTACACCTGATCAAGATCCAAGTCGTGTTTATTATGGAACAGATACAAGAGCCTTTTCTCTATTGATAGGAGCTACCTTAGCATTTTTATGGCCAAGTAGAAAACTTAAGACAAATGTAACAGATGGAGCGAAAAAATTATTAGATGGTGCAGGATTAATTAGTTTTCTTCTTCTTCTTTTGATGTTTCTTTTTATGCATGAAGAAGGTCCATTTTTATATTATGGAGGAATGTTTTTCGCATCGATTGTTACTGCGGTATTAATCGCAACAATCGTACATCCTGCAAGTCGTGTGGGGAATGTTTTAAGTTTTAAACCACTAATTTGGGTAGGGGTACGTTCATATGGGATTTATATTTGGCATTTTCCATTAGTTGTTTTAATGGGTGCTGGAATAGAGGGCGTAGGTGTTCCATTTTGGAAATCGTTTTTAATTATTACGTTAACACTTTTATTAGCTGAACTTTCTTGGCGCTTTGTAGAAGATCCTGTTCGTAAAGGTGAATGGAAAATATGGATACATAAGTTTCAAACACATGAATGGTCTTTAAATTGGAAAGAATGGACATTACCTTATCGTATTGGATCAGCATTTGTAGGGTGTATCATTATTGTATTTGTGATGGGGATGATTTTCACTCCTGCACAGAAGCAAACAAATAGTGAAGCATTAGAACAACATTTAAAAGAAGAACAGAAAGAATTAGAAAGAGCCAAAACGGAAAAACACCATAACAATGAAAAGGCGATTACTCAAAATAATGTTACAAAAGAAAAAACAGAAGTAAAGCAGAAATCGTCAGTCGAGGTAGAAGCGAAACAAGAAACAAATCGTAAAAAAATCGTGGCAATGGATATACCATCATCCATTAGTGTAACAGCGATTGGTGATTCTGTTATGTTGAGTGCAGCATCTGCATTGAAAAAACAAATTCCACAAATCATTGTCGATGCAAAGGTTGGTCGCCAAGCATATGAAGCAATAGAAGTTGTAAACAGCTTAAAGCAGGAAGGTAAATTAGGTAAAGTTGTTGTTTTAGGCTTAGGATCCAATGGAGATTTCAGTGAAGCACAATTGAATGATTTATTACAGGCAATTGGTGATAATCGTCATATTTATCTTGTAAATACCCGTGTTCCACGTAATTGGCAAGATAATGTAAACCGCAAAATAAGACAAGCTGTTAAACGTCATCAAAATACAAAACTTATTGACTGGTATAGTGTAACAGAGGGGCAGTATGATTTGTTCTATGATGATCATATTCACCCAAATCAAGAGGGTGGCGTATATTATACAGCTTTAATTAGTAGTGAAATTGCAAAAGGTGAAAAATAATAAAAAAGCATGCAGAAAATAAGTACGATTTTCTAGCATGCTTTTTGTTATTCTACTTTTTCGTATAAGTTTACACTTTCAATATAGTTAACAAATCTTCGTAATTGTCTTTCTTGTTCACGACTGATCTCACCCGCTTCATACATCTTATGAATTTCTGCCCGTTCTGTTTCGGTGATCACTGCCCGTAATTCATCTTTTATTTCTTCTTGTCTACTTGAATTCGTAGTAACTGGCTTTCTTATTTGATCGAGTGCTCTTTCATATTCGAAAGAAATCATATAATAGATTTCGGGATTCTGAGCTTTTTGTGCTTGTTTTTTTAAATAGTTTAGAGCCTGTTCAAAAGCATTTGCTCGAACTTCTTGTTTCATACGAACATAAGATATAAATTGTTCTTTATCAAGGCGATACTTTTTTCGAGCAATTCGCCACTCACGTAGAAACCTATAAAGTATATACGAAAATCCTTTTTGCATATTATGCTGAATGACACGTTTTCTTTCTGAAAAGGTAATTTGAAAGGAAACATACATACCTTCATCTAAATGATGCCTTTCGTATAAATTCTTTATATATTCTTCTTCCATTTTAAGTGCTTTTAATCGGACACTAGTAATTTCACTTTGATGTTCAGGTTTACCAGACTTTGCTGCGTTACCGTCTAATTGAGCTTGACGAAACAATTGCTGGTATTCACCAATTAATTGATATGCAACATTTCGATTATCATCATTCATTTCACGGTGAATTTGTTTAATAGAAGCAAGTAAAATTTTCTTTTTTGCTTCGTTGAAATTTAACTGCTCATCATATTCCTCTCCTAATTGATTTGAATCAATTAGGAGAGGAAGAAAGAGTGTTGCGATGATTAATGTAAATAAGATGACAGCTGAAGCTAAAAATAAAATCAGTGCACGTTCAGGGAACACAGTACCATTATCCGTAATAATAGGTAATGATAATACACCAGCCATTGTAACGGCACCTCTTACTCCAGTTAAACTACTAAGTAAACTTGATTTTAATGAAGGACTTGCATCATAACCTTTTTTATATTCGTAAATGGAAGTAATATGTGACCAAACAAATCGTATCCCTAATATGACAGCACCAATTGCAAGAGCGTATCCAATAAGCTTCCAGTTATTGATGCTTGTATTTTCAATGGATGCTTTCATTGAAGATGGAATATTTAAACCAAGTAATAAAAATACAATCCCGTTCAGGACAAACAATATAATGGACCATGTATTTTCGGTAAGTAATTGTTCTTCTGCTAAAACAGTTTCGGTTTTATCTTTTACTAATGCTTGCGCAATACCAGCAACAACAACTGCTATTACTCCAGAGGCATGAAAAAGATCCTCTGCAACTAAGTAGACAATAAAAGGCGTTAATAATTGTAAGAGAGTATGGAAAACAACATCACGTATTCCCACTCTTCTTAAAGAAAAACGAATTTGAGTGATGATGGTACCAACAACTAAACCTAAAATTGCACCCACAATAAAAGTATACGAGAAATTCAATAATGCTTCTTTAATCGAGAAATAGCCAGTGACGACAGCAGCTACTGCATATTTAAATGCTACAAGTCCTGAAGCATCATTGATTAACGATTCGCCTCGAACAATATTTAAAATTTTCTCAGGTATTTGAATACGTTTTGCTATGCCGTTTACTGCTACTGGATCAGTTGGAGAAAGAATGGCAGCAAGGGCAAATGCTGCAGCTAAAGGTATTGAAGGGATTAGCCAATGGATAAAGTAACCACCAGCTACAGTGGTTATAAGAACTAATATAATGGCGTTCCCTAAAATGGGCATTTTCATATTCCAGAGGTCTTCACGTGGAAAATTACGACCGTCATTATATAAGAGTGGTGCTACAAATAATAAAAGAAACCATTCCGTTTCTAATTCTAAAGAAACACCTTTGATAGAAAGTGCAATTATAATTCCTAGCGCAATTTGAATCAGGGCTGTGGGAATTGAAGGTATGTAGTGGCTGATAATATTAGAAATAAGTAAACAGCCTATTAATAACAAAACAATCATCAATAAATCCATAACATCATCCTTACCAAATAAGAGTAGATAGAAGCATATTCGCTTCATTGTAAGAAAAATATAAGATATCAAACTAATTTCTACAAACAATAGCTCTTAAAAAAACGTAAATTTGACGAAGTTGTTACTATGTTAAGAAAATCGTATGGATTTTACGAACAGATGTGACCAAAATCATGACATCTATTTCGCCAGAAGTTTATACTAGAACATGATAAAAACTTATATTGTTCGTAATGATGAAGGAGATGAGCAACTTGAAAACAGTTGTTGTGATTGGTGGAGGCATTACAGGTCTTTGCACCATGTACTATTTACAAAAACAAAAAAATGAAAGAAATTTAGATATACACCTTGTGCTAGTTGAAAAAAATGAATACTTAGGTGGTAAAATACACTCTGCATCTGATAAGGGTTTTATCATGGAAACAGGCGCAGATTCGATTGTGGCACGACATAAAAGTGTAATGCCACTCGTTGAAGAATTAGGTCTAAAAGATGACCAAGTATATAACGGAACAGGTATTTCTTATATATATACAAATAATACATTGCATGCAATTCCAAAAGATAGTGTATTTGGTATTCCAACAAGTATTGAATCTCTTAATAGTAGTACACTTGTATCACCGCAAGGGAAAAAAGAAGCATTAAAAGATTTAGAATTACCGAATGATCATTTCACTAAGGAAAGTTCAATTGGTGAATTCCTCGAGTATTTTTTAGGAAAAGAGTTAGTTGAAAAACAGATTGCTCCTGTATTATCAGGCGTATACTCAGGTGATTTATATAAATTAACAATGGCTTCTACGTTACCCTATCTACTCGATTATAAAGAACAATATGGCAGTATTATTAAAGGTTTCAGTGCAAATCGTGAGAAATTCCAAAAGTCAGCAGACAAAAAATTTATCTCTTTTAACAATGGTTTATCCCAACTAATTAACCGCTTAGAGGAAACATTAACAGATGTAGAAATAATGAAAGGTGTAACAACAACAAACCTAGCAAAGCAAGGTAATCGATATATTTGTACATTTAATAATCATGAAGATCTAATAGCCGATTTTGTAGTATTATCAACTCCTCATGCAGTAACAAGTAACATTTTAAAAGATGAAGCAGTTGATGAAGAGCTAAATACAATTCGTAATGCATCTATTATTACCATCTATGTAGGATTTAATATTCCTGATGAAAATTTGCCGGCTGATGGAACCGGTTATATTGTTTCTGAAAATAGTGATGTGAAATGTAATGCTTGCACATGGACTAGTCGGAAATGGAAGCATACATCTAAATCAGGAAACTTATTGGTGCGTATGTTTTATAAGAGTTCGAATCCATTGTATAATGAGCTAAAGAATCTAAATGAAGAAGAGTTAACAGCAATTGCATTAGATGATATTAGGAAATCATTGAATATTGATGGGGAACCAGCAACTGTCAATGTGACAAAGTGGAATGATTTGATGCCGGTTTATGGTATGGGACATGCTGAAACCGTAAACAAATTGAATCAGCAATTACATGAAAATTATCCAAATGTCATTTTAGCAGGTTGCTCATACTATGGTGTTGGAATCGGTAACTGCATTCAAAATGGCCAAGATACTGCAGAGAAAATTATACAACAATTAGTGTAATCGTCATATTTTTTTATGCAAGCTCAATCAGTATAAAATATTCTATTTAAATATTCTTACGAACCAAGAGTAGTGTTTTTTCTCTTGGTTTTTAAATTTGTAAAATGAGTTGTTGCTATGTAAGATGAAAACACAAGAGTATATGAAAGAGGTTAATATGATGATCAGAAAATTAAGTCTAGTACTCGGTATTCTATTACTCTTTACTGGATTAGTATTAATTTTTCAAAAACCAATAATGGGCTATCTTGTCGCTAATATGTCAGAAGAAACAATTCAAAAACCGAATATTGAAAAGGCAAAAGCAAGACCTGATACAACTTTTGATTTTAATGAAGTGAGGAATATTAGTTTACAGGATGTCATTGATGCACAAACAAAAAAGAAAAATATCCATGCAATTGGCGTAATAAGTGTTCCAGATGTTAAAATGCAACTCCCGATCGTTTATGGTATTTCAAATGTCAATTTAACAATTGGTGCAGGAACGATGAAAGCAGATCAAACAATGGGGGAGGGCAACTATGCCTTAGCAGGGCATAATATGAACAACGGTAAAACACTGTTCAGCCCTTTAACAAAAGCCAAAAAAGACATGAAAATATATATAACTGATTATAAATATATATATGAATATAATATTTCAGATATGTTTATCGTAAAACCAACACAAGTTGAAGTGATACAAGACCAACCAGATCAAAAGCTAATCACACTTGTAACTTGCAACTATAATGGTGAGAAACGTATGATTATTCGAGGAAAGTTGATTAAAAAACAAGCATATTCAGATGATACAAACTATTTTAAAATCAGTAAATAATGAATCCCCTTCCCCTAAACTTGTCCTTTAAGGAAAGGGGATTTTAAAATTAATGATTTATCTTCAAATTGTTAAAAAGCAGAAAAGATATTATGGGAATTTTTTATATTGTCTTGACGTAAGTGATATAAAGGAGTATGATTCTTTTAATTATTCTAAAAATTTAATAAGTATTCTTATCAAGAGAAGCCGAGGGACTGGCCCTATGACGCTTCAGCAACCAGCCAAATGGTCAGGTGCTAATTCCAGTGGAGTAATCCAATAGATAAGAAGGAATATATAGTATGAACCGAAAGCCTTCTTATTGTTATGAGAAGGTTTTTTAATTTGACTATTTTCTTCTGCAACGAGTAATAACAGGAGAAAATAGTCATGGTACAAGAGCTGTAGGTTTACCTGCGGAAAGCGTCCACCTTTAGCGAAATGTATGAAATCTAAACAGTTTTGATGAAACAACTCTTTATTATAACTGAATCGAGATATTTAGAATCAGAAAGGATGGATTGTATGGGATTATTAGAGAAACTTCAAACACAAGTGTTAACAGCTGATGGTGCAATGGGAACATTACTTTATTCGTATGGTATTGATTATTGTTATGAGGAGTTAAATGTCAAAAAGCCAGAAATTATCGAAAATATTCACCAACAATACATTGATGCAGGAGCAGATATTATTCAAACAAATACTTACACGGCGAATGCCATCAAGCTTGAGCGATATGGTTTAGAAAATTCGGTAAGAGTGTTAAATGAAAATGCCATACAAATTGCTAAAAAAGTTGCTTCAAAAGGAGGGCAGTTTGTTCTAGGAACGATTGGCGGCATTCGCGGTGTACGTAAAAGTGATGCAACGCTGGATGAAATCATTCAGTCATTGGATGAACAGGCAGGATATTTATTAGCAGGTGAACCGGATGGCCTTTTATTAGAGACCTATTATGACTTTGAGGAATTAACAGCATCTGTTAAGCATTTACGTAATATAACAAACATCCCTATTATTTCGCAGGTGTCTATGCATGAACCAGGAATTCTTCAAAATGGTATGTCATTAAATCATGCCCTTCATCAGTTAGAAGATCTCGGAGCAGATATCGTAGGTGTCAATTGTCGATTAGGCCCACACCATACCATACAAGCGTTTGAAGATGTTGAACTTCCAACTAAGGCGTTCCTTTCTGCCTATCCAAATGCAAGCTTACTAGATGTTGAGGATGGGAAAATTGTGTATGAATCAGAAGCAGATTATTTTGGTCGCTCAGCGGTCCTATTACGAGATCAGGGGGTTCGACTAATCGGTGGCTGCTGTGGCACAACGCCAAAACATATCGAAGCAGTGAAAAAACGTTTAGCTGATTTACCACCTATTCAACATAAAGTGGTCAAACACAAAGACGTGATTAAGATTAAAGAGGCAGCGAAGGAAAGTTATGAACCAATCCATAAAAAGGCGAAAAGAGAACGTTCTATTATTGTTGAGTTGGATACACCAAGACATCTTGAAGTTGAGAAATTTATAGAAGGTTCTAAAGCTTTATATGAAGCCGGTGCAGATGCTGTCACGATGGCGGATAATTCTCTTGCCTCACCTCGTATAAGCAATATGGCAATGGGTTCTATATTAAAACTCAATAATAATATTCGTCCACTTGCCCACATTACTTGCCGTGATCGAAACTTAATCGGTTTGCAATCACATTTAATGGGCTTAGATGCATTAGGTATTCACGATATTTTAGCGGTTACAGGCGATCCATCAAAAGTTGGTGATTTTCCAGGTGCGACAAGTGTATACGATGTTTCAAGTATTGAACTTATTCAACTTATCAAAAAACTAAATGAAGGTATTTCGTTTTCAGGGAAACCTCTTCGAAAAAAAGCGAATTTTTCAGTCGCAGCAGCATTTAATCCAAATGTTCGTGTAGTAGAGCGGGCGGTTGGACGTTTAGAGAGGAAAATTGAAGCAGGAGCAGATTATTTTATCACACAGCCAGTATATAGTAAGGAGAAAATTATTGAAGTATATGAAGCAACAAAACATTTAGATACGCCTATTTTTATAGGCATTATGCCACTAACAAGTTTAAGAAATTCTGAATTTCTGCATCATGAAGTCCCAGGTATTAAATTATCTGAGGATGTATTAGAACGTATGAATGCAACAGGAGAAGATCCAGCAGCGGCAAGAGCAGAGGGAATTGCTATTGCGAAAGAGCTCATTGATACAGCAGCTGAATTGTTTAATGGTATTTACTTAATCACACCATTTATGCGTTATGATATGTCAATTGAATTAATGAACTATATTCGTGAATTAGATTATAAAAGAGAGGAAGAAAGCAACTATGTCAAAGCATCTCATTGAGGAACGACTTGAAAATCATATTTTAGTATTAGATGGTGCCATGGGGACAATGTTGCAAAATGCAAATTTAACAGCAGCAGACTTTGGTGGAGAAGAATATGAAGGTTGTAATGAATATCTGAATATCACACGCCCGGATGTTGTTGAATCGATTCACCGAGCATATCTTGAAGCGGGGTCAGATGTCATCAGTACAAATACATTTGGTGGTACACCTGTCGTATTAAACGAATATAACCTTGGCAGTAGAGCTGAAGAAATCAATAAAAAAGCCGTAGAAATTGCAAAAAAAGTAGCAAATGAACTTTCAACTCCAGAATGGCCACGTTTTGTAGCAGGGGCAATGGGTCCAACAACTAAAACGCTATCTGTAACAGGTGGCATTACTTTCGATGAGCTGCAACATGATTTCTATATACAGGCAAAAGGGCTAATTGAAGGTGGAGCCGATGTGTTATTACTTGAAACAAGTCAGGATATGCTAAACGTGAAAGCAGGCACGCTCGGTATTAAGCAAGCATTTGAGAAGTTACATAAAACAATTCCTGTGATGATATCAGGAACGATTGAACCGATGGGAACAACACTGGCTGGTCAAGGAATTGAAGCATTCTATATTTCAATTGAACATATTAAACCATTATCTGTTGGATTAAACTGCGCGACAGGTCCGGAGTTTATGACAGACCATTTGCGTTCACTCTCTGAAATAGCAACAAGTTATATTAGCTGCTATCCTAATGCTGGTCTACCGGATGAGGAAGGGCATTATCATGAAACACCTGAAACACTTTCTAAAAAGTTGGAAGGCTTTGTAGATAAAGGATGGCTAAACCTAGTTGGAGGATGTTGCGGTACAACTCCAGCGCATATTCGAGCAATACGTGAAGTCGTGAAGGATCATAAGCCCCGTCAAAAGCCAAATCAAGAACATGGTCATGTTGTTTCCGGAATTGATCCATTAATCTATGATGATTCCATGCGTCCATTATTTGTAGGAGAACGTACCAATGTTATCGGTTCTCGTAAATTTAAACGATTAATTATAGAAGAAAAGTTTGAGGAAGCTTCAGAAATAGCACGTGCTCAAGTAAAAAACGGTGCACATGTTTTAGATATTTGTCTAGCAAACCCGGATCGCGATGAACTGGAAGATATGAAGAATTTCATGCAAGAAGTCGTCAAAAAAGTAAAGGTGCCTTTTGTAATAGATTCTACAGATGAAAAGGTTATTGAAGAAGCGCTTAAATATTCACAAGGTAAAGCCATTATTAATTCGATTAACCTTGAAGATGGTGAAGAACGTTTTGAAAAAGTACTACCAATCGTTAAAAAATATGGTGCCTCAGTTGTCGTTGGGACGATTGATGAAAAAGGTATGGCTGTTGATCGTCAACGTAAGTTAGAAATTGCTGTTCGATCATATGATTTACTAGTAAATAAATGGGGAATTGCACCAGAAGATATTATCTTTGATCCACTTGTATTTCCAGTAGGAACGGGTGATGAACAATATATTGGATCAGCTGTAGAAACAATTGAAGGTATTCGCTTAATCAAAGAAAAACTGCCAAGGGCCTTAACGATACTTGGTGTAAGTAATGTTTCATTTGGATTACCTCCAGTTGGTCGGGAAGTATTAAATGCTGTATATCTATATAACTGTACACAAGCAGGTCTAGACTATGCAATTGTCAATACAGAAAAGATTGAGCGTTATGCTTCCATTCCTGAAAATGAAATAAACCTAGCCAATGATTTATTATTCAACACGAATAATCAAACATTAGCGGACTTTACGGATTTCTATCGTGATAAAAAGAAAGAAAAAACAGAAGCAGATATTCCAAAAACAGTCCCAGAACGTTTAGCCTATTATATTATAGAAGGCACAAAAGAGGGATTGATTCCTGATTTACAAGCAGCATTAGAACAATACGATACGCCATTAGATATTATTAACGGTCCACTTATGGATGGTATGGCAACTGTAGGTAAACTCTTTAATGATAATCAATTGATTGTTGCAGAAGTACTTCAATCAGCTGGCGTTATGAAAGCAGCTGTATCATTCTTGGAAGATTTCATGGAAAAAAAGGAAGATGACACAGGTAAAGGTAAGGTAATCCTTGCAACAGTAAAAGGTGATGTCCATGATATAGGGAAGAACCTAGTGGATATAATCTTGAGTAATAATGGCTATAAAGTAATTGATTTAGGCATTAAGGTTACGCCTCAAGCATTAATAGAGGCTATTCGTACAGAAAATCCTGATATCGTTGGTTTATCAGGTTTACTTGTAAAATCAGCTCAACAAATGGTTGTTACCGCACAAGACTTCAAAGAAGCACAAATTGAAACACCTATTATTGTTGGTGGAGCAGCATTATCTAGAAAATTTACGGACACAAAGATTGCAAAAGAATACGATGGTCCCGTACTATATGCTAAAGATGCAATGCATGGCCTTGAAATAGCAAATCGCTTGCAAAGTAATGATAAAGATCATCTATTGCATGAATTACATGCTGCTCAGGAAAAACGAATGGCACAAGAAGCAAAGAGGGGCGAGAGAACGGCAGTTGCTGTAGTGCAAAAACCTGTTAAAACAGTTCGTACGGATGTACCTGTTTTTGTGCCACAAGACTTAACAAGACATATATTAAGAGATTATTCAGTTGCACACCTTCAACCATATGTGAATATGAGAACATTAATTGGTCATCATCTGGGGTTAAAAGGGTTCAATGAAGGAATGCTCGAAAAGGGAGATGAACGTGCTACGGAATTGTATGATTTAGTGACAGGATTTTTACAATCAGATATTCTAAGTCCTTCAGGGATGTATCAATTCTTCCCCGCACAATCAGATGGTGATGATGTCATTATTTATGATCCAAAGGATACAAAAACAGAAATTGAACGTTTCACATTCCCACGTCAAAACAAAGAGCCGTTTTTATGCTTGGCAGATTTCTTAAAGTCAGTGAATAGTGCGGAAATGGATTATGTAGGATTCATGCAGGTGACAGCAGGGCACGGTGTACGTGAAGCAGCAGCTCGTTTGAAAGAACAAGGAAAATTCTTAGAAAGCCACGCTTTACAAGCCACTGCATTAGAGTTAGCAGAAGGCTTTGCGGAACGTATTCATCAAGAGATGCGAGATTTCTGGGGATTTCCTGATGCAATAGATTTTACTATGCGTGATCGATTTGCGGCAAAGTATCAAGGCCAACGTTTTTCATTTGGTTACCCAGCATGTCCAAACTTAGAAGATCAAGAAAAATTATTTAAGCTTATAAAACCGGAAGATATTGGTGTACAGCTAACAGATGGATATATGATGTCACCAGAAGCTTCTGTTTCAGCAATTGTTTTTGCACATCCAGATGCACGATACTTTAACGTTGAATAAAAACAGCGAGAAAAAGCGTACCCAAAATGGGGTACGCTCTTTTTTATGTTTACTAAACTTAAAATGATACCGCTTTCATTTCCATTTTCTGCGCATGCTTGCTGAAGGAATGTTAAGTTCATCTCGATATTTACTAATAGTTCTTCTAGCAATTTGTATGGCATGTTCAGTTTTAAAATACTCGGAAATTTTCTGATCTGAATAGGGTTTGTATTTATCTTCTTTTAGGATAAATTGCTTCAATAGTGTTTTTACTTTTTCTTGAGAAATGTTACCTCCATCATTTGTTGCCACTTTTGAAGTAAATAATGCTTTTAATTCAAATGTACCAATAGGTGTTTGAATATATTTGTTGGAAGTAGCACGACTTACAGTTGATTCATGCATTTCGATTTCATCTGCTACTTCTTTTAAAGTTAAAGGTATTAGCTCGGAAAGCCCCTTTTTAAAGAAAGGTAATTGTTTTTTCATTAAAACATGCATGATTTTAATAATGGTATTACGTCGTTGTTCGATACTGTTAATGAGCCATTGATAATTTTTATAGTGCGTATTAATGTATTGTTTGTCTTCACGGTTTGTCGTAGGAACCGTTAAATAATTCTCATTTAAATTGATACTTGGTAGATAGTGATCGTTTAAATAAAAAATGAGCTCGTTTTGATGTTCCTCTACAATAATATCCGGGCGCAGATATTCTGTACTTCCGACTTGTATAAAGGAGCAAGGTCTAGGATTTAGTGTTAAAATGAGTTCGTTTAAATGTCCTACTTGTGCAACCGAACATTTTAAATTTTTTGCAATAACTTGCCACTTTTTTTCAGCAAGTAAAGGCAAGTAAAATTGTATTAGCTCTTTCAGTAATGGAAATTCGGGATAGCGATATTGGCATTGTAAAAGTAGGCATTCTTCAAGATTCCTTGCGCCTATTCCAATTGGACCTATTTGTTGAAGTAGTTCTATGCCTCTTGTAATCTCTTCTGTTGAATAGGCTAAATCGGTTCCTTCAAATTCCAAATATCCATAATCATTTAAATTATGAATGATATAGATTAATAATTTTTTTATAGGGTCATTTTTGAAATTTAAGTTAACCATTTGTACCAATTGGTCTCTAAAATTTTCTTGAATAGGTGTTGAGATATCAGTTGTTTTCATAGCCGGACGTTTTGATTTATGAAAGGAAGGAAGCTTTTCAATTTGTGTTGCAATTGTTGATTCTTGCAGTTCAATTAATGGGTTCTCTAATTCTTGTTCACGGATAAATTGTTCTAAATCATTAGTTGAATATTGGAGCAATTCAATAGACTGCCGAAGTTGAGCTGTCATTAAAAGTTTTAATTCTTGCCGTTGATGTATCATAAGTTCCATAACAAAATCCCCCTAACTCTCTTCTCCCCAAAAACATGATTACTAGTATAAAATGTTGAAAAAATCTGTTATATGTATAAAATATTATACTTTAAGTATTCTTCTATTTAAATATGTATCTGGAATTAGAAGTGAATAAAAACACAATATTTAGAAAAAAATTCCTCTTTCTTATGGTATTGAACAAGTGTAAAGAATTTTAAGAGACATAAGGATTAGAGGTTTATAGGAATACATGGGTGTTTTTGTAATCTGCTATTAGTACCAAGTATATGATAGATGTCATATAATCATCATGACATCTATATCTATAACGAATACAAATAGCGAAGTATGATAAGCGTAGCAATACAAAGGCTGGAGGAGATTTTTTTGACGGATCGCGAAAAGACAACGCAGTTAAAAAAAGCTGTTTTACCATATGCAACATCTGATACGAAAAAAAGTGTAATGCAAATAGTCAATACAATTCTACCATTAATAGTACTATGGATCGCTGCGTACATGATGATACCATATACTGTATGGGGAGCTGTTGGACTAAGTGTGATTGCAGCGGGGTTTGTTGTTCGAACATTTATTATTTTCCATGACTGCACACACGGTTCTTTCTTTAAAAACAAAAAAGCTAACGATTTAGTTGGTTTTATAACAGGGGTTCTTACATTATTTTCATACGAGAAATGGAAAAGAGAGCATATGATTCATCATGCATCAAGCTCTAATCTAGATAAAAGAGGTATTGGCGATATCTGGGTGATGACAATTGATGAGTACATGGAAGCAAGCAAATGGCAAAGGTTCTGCTATCGAGCTTACCGCAATCCATTCGTCATGTTTGTATTAGGTCCTTTATATTTAGTACTAGTTTCAAGTAGATTTAATCGTAAAGATGCTAGAAAAAAAGAACGCTTCAATACGTATTTATCTAATCTAACCATCATAGCACTAGCTTTTGGGATTATTTTATTAACAAACGTACAATCATTCGTAATTATCCATGGAGTCACAATGTTCGTTGCAGGGGCTCTAGGTATTTGGTTATTTTTCATTCAGCATACCTTTGAAGATTCTTATTTTGAAAATCAGACAGAATGGGATTATGTAAAAGCTGCTGTGGAAGGTAGTTCTTATTATCAATTACCGCTTGTTTTACAATGGGTAACAGGAAATATTGGTTTTCACCATGTGCATCATTTAGCACCACGAGTACCAAATTATAAATTAGAAGAAGCACATAAAAAGACACCCGCATTACAACGCGCAACAACCATTACGATTAAGACAAGTTTACAATCATTACGTTATAAATTATATGATACACCGAATAAAACATTTGTTACATTCAACGATGTACAAGGTCTTGTGGCAGCACATGACAGTAAAATAAAAGCATCATTAGAGAAAATAAAAAAGTCAGTTAATCCTCCAAAGTCTAGTAAACATGTGATTTAAATGTAAAAGGGTTTTGTGTAATAAATTATTCATAATTTTATGTAAAAAATAGAAAAACGTACATTACTAAGAAATTAGTGGTGTACGTTTTTATTTTTAGTTTCTTCTTACAATCTAATCGTAATCTCTTAAATGAGTTAACCAAAATAATTTTTAGGTTGACATATAATTTGAAATGATACACAATAATTTACAATTGAAAAACGAAAAGAGGTGATATTTTGAAAAGTAAAACAATTGCTTTTGCTGCACTTTTTGCTGCTTTGACATCAGTAGGTGCATTTATTAAAATTCCGATTCCGTATATTCCTTTTACACTACAAATTCTATTTGTTTATTTAGCGGGTGCACTATTAGGACCGAAAATTGGATTTATTAGTCAATTAAGCTATGTATTAATAGGATTAGTGGGTGTACCTGTTTTTACAGAAGGAGGTGGCCCTAGTTATATTTTTAAACCGACATTCGGTTATTTAATTGGATTTGTCTTAGGTGCATTGGCAAATGGTTGGCTTATTCAAAAGTTTACTCTCAAAAAAATATATTCTATTTTCTTCGCGAACTTAGTGACGCTACTGATCGTGTACCTATTTGGATGCATATGGCTTTACGGAGCAATGAAATGGGTTGTTGAAAAACCATTGTCTATTCATCAAACCTTATTATTTGGTTTTTATTTGCCCGTTCCTGGGGATCTTATTTTAGCTGCTATTAGTGCAGTTATCATACATAAAGTTCGTCCAAGAATAAGAAATTTTGTTTAACTAAAAAGGAGCTGTTTAGAGTGGGAAAATCATTTTTTATTACCGGAACAGGAACAGATATAGGAAAAACAATTGCTACTGGTTTTTTATATTTCACGTTAAATAAGCTAGGCATTAAAACAACTGTGTTTAAACCTTTCCAAACAGGGTTAATTGAACAAACACAAACTTATCCTGATCTGGGTTGGTATGAATCGGTGCTAGGAGTAAAAAATACTGGATGCTATGTTTTGGAACCAGAAACTTCACCCCATCTAGCGATTAAAATACAACAAGCTAAAGTGGACATAGAAGCTGTTCTACAAAGAAAAGCGGAATTAGAACAAACGAATGATGTTGTTTTAATAGAGGGAGCTGGGGGGTTAGCTGTACCGTTAATCGAACAAGAAGATAGCTTTTATATGACCAAGGATCTTATTCAAGATGCTAATATTCCAGCTATTTTGGTTAGTCTAAGTGGTCTTGGATCTATACACAATGTTGTTACCACTAATTTATATGCTGAATATTATCAAATTCCAGTTCACGCATTTATTTTCAATAAATATGATGAAGAAAACATGATTCATCATGATAATATCGACACGATACAAAAAATGATAAACTTGCCGACTTTTACTATTCCACAATTAAAAAATGTAAAACGTGATTTAGAAGAATACGTAGAAAACTGTATGAAATCAGAACTATTCAGAAAAGAAATGAAGGAGGTTTTCCTAAATGAATCAAAATAAAGTTCAAGAACTAGAAAATTGGGATAAAGAGTATGTATGGCATCCTTTTACTCAAATGAAGCATTATCAAAAATCGAAACCTTTAATTATTGAAAAGGGAGAAGGAAGCTATTTATATGATATTGAGGGTAAAAAATATTTAGATGGTTACGCATCATTATGGGTTAACGTTCATGGACATAATATTCCTGAGTTGAATGAAGCACTAACAAATCAAGTCAATAAAGTTGCACACTCTACTTTATTGGGTTCTGCAAATGTTCCTTCAATTTTATTAGCTAAAAAGTTAGCAGAAATTACGCCGGGAAACTTATGTAAAGTATTTTATTCAGATACGGGTTCAGCTTCTGTAGAAATTGCATTGAAGATAGCTTATCAATATTGGAAAAATATCGATAAAGATAAATACAAAAAGAAAAATACATTTATCTCGTTAGATGATGCTTATCATGGCGATACCATTGGATCTGTTAGTGTAGGTGGCATGGATTTATATCACCGAATTTTTAAACCATTATTATTTAATCGTATTTCTTTACCATCACCTCATACTTATCGAATGTCGGAAGATGGAGATGAAGAAGCTGTAAAAAATTTCTGCCTACAGAAATTAGAAAGTCTACTTCAAGAAAAAGCTGATGAAGTAGCTGGTTTAATCATGGAACCTTTAGTGCAAGGAGCAGCAGGGATTATCACACATCCAGATGGCTTCTTAAAAGGAGTAGAAAGACTTTGTAGACAATATAACGTTCTACTAATTTGCGACGAGGTAGCAGTTGGTTTTGGAAGAACAGGAACAATGTTCGCATGTGAGCAAGAAGATGTTGTCCCTGATATTATGTGTATTGGAAAAGGGATAACGGGTGGGTATATGCCTCTTGCAGCAACTATTACAAGCGAAAAGGTTTTTGATGCCTTTTTAGGGGAAAAAGAAGAACATAAAACATTTTACCATGGGCACACTTATACAGGTAACCAATTAAGTTGTTCTGTGGCATTAAGGAATATTCAATTGATGGAGGAAACTTCATTAATCGAAAAAGTGCAAGCGAATGTTTTATTTGTAAAGGAAAAGCTTGAAGGTTTATACAATCTTGAAATTGTAGGAGATATTCGACAACGAGGATTAATGATAGGAATAGAGATTGTAAAAGACAAAAAATCAAAAGAAGTTTTCCCAATCCAAGAGCATAAACTAGATGACATCGTTGCAGCTGCTAAAGAAAAGGGACTTATTGTCCGTCAATTAGATCAAGTATTAACATTTATACCCGTATTAGCAATGAGTCAAAGTGAACTAGAGGAAGCTATTAAAATAATCTATCAATCTATTTTAGAAAATATTTAATGAATCGATTTCAGTTGATGTATTAAGATATCCATATTTATAACCCAAGAGTAGATTTATAAAATTGTTTCAATTAGCTTAAATTTAAAAATTTTTACTTAACCCCTGTAAAGAATTATATCAATAGGATTTTACTGTTTTTGGTAAAAGTTAAACAGCCACTTCCCACCATCTTATTTGCTATAATAGTAGTAAATGGATGGAGATTAGAGGAAGTGAGACAAGATGATTAAAATTGTTATTGCAGAAGATCAAGGAATGCTTCTTGGAGCTTTAAAGTCGCTGATTAATATGGAAGATGATATGGAAGTTGTTGGAGTAGGACATAATGGTGTAGATGCATTAAAACTTGTTGAACAATATCATCCTGATATCGTAATCATGGATATAGAAATGCCCGAGAAAACCGGTTTAGATGCTGCAGAAGAACTAAAGGAAAAAGACTGTAAGGTCATTATTTTAACTACATTTGCCAGACCTGGTTATTTTGAGAGAGCTAGAAAAGCGGGGGTCAGAGGATATTTGTTAAAGGATAGTCCTATTGAAGAGCTGGTTAATGCTATTCGTGTTATTGTGGATGGACGTAGAATTTATGCACCGGAGCTGATCGGTATTGTATATGAAGAAGAGACAGAGAATCCATTAACGGAACGAGAAAGTGAAGTATTAGGGCTTGTAGCAAAAGGAAGAACGACGAAGGAAATAGCAAGCGAGTTGTATTTATCTCCTGGAACTGTCCGTAACTATATCTCTACGATCTTAGATAAATTAGAAGTAAGTAATCGCATTGAAGCAATAGCAAGATTTAAGGAAAAAGGTTGGAATAAATAAAAACCGGATTAGTGTGACTAATCCGGTTTTTTTAGGAATCTAGTCTATCAACAAAATTAAATCCAATTATTTACGTTTTGTTAATCGGCCGAGTGCAAAACTTGCAGCCGCAATCCCTAATATTGTGTTTGTTCTTTTATTGAATACTTGTTTTACAACTAGTTCTAAATTCTGAGGACGTTCTGCTAAACGTCGCATGAAATAACCATACCAATCTTGTCCAAATGGAACATATGTACAGAAGTTGTAACCTTCTTTAGCAAGTTCAATTTGCATATCACGACGGAAGCCATATAACATTTGGAATTCGTATTTATCTTTTGGAATATCATTGTCAGCAATAAATTGCTTTATGTGATTAATAATAGTGTGATCATGTGTTGCAATAGAAGTGAATTTACCATTTAATAAATGATATTCTAATAGTTCTATGTAATTTCGATCGATATCTTCTTTTGTTTGGTAAGCAACTTCGGCAGGTTCTTTATAAGCACCTTTGACAATACGTAAACGATAGTTTTTAAACTTCTCAATGTCTTCTTTTGCACGGAAAAAGTATGCTTGAATGACTGTTCCAATATTATGATGATCTACTGATAATTCTTTAAGTAAATCGAAGGAGGGCTGTAAACGAGCATAATTTTCCATATCAAAATTGACGAAAATATTATAGCTGTCTGCTAAAGCTACTATTTCTTTTAAGTTTTTATAGCAAAAATCATAGTCAATATCTAAACCTAATTGAGAGGGTTTTAACGAAATATGTGCGTCCACACCCTCTTGATGGATGGCTTCTATAACTGCTAAAATCTGTTCTTTTGCTGCAGTTGCTTCTGATTGATCGTGAACAAATTCCCCCAAATTGTCCACTGTACAAGAAATTCCATGAGAGTTTAGTTCTTTAATACTCTCAATTACTTCTTTAATATTTGTACCAGCTACGACACTTGCAGCACCCATCTTTAGTCCATACTTTTTAGCATTGTTATTTAAAAATTGGTTTTCTGATAATGCGATAAAAAAATCTTTAAGTGACATATGCTATTCCCCTTTGTTATGAAATTGTATTTTTCTCGATTATATCATAGTTAAATGAAAAGTCATTCTATTCATAGATTTCCCAATAAATAAATATTTTCAGATAGTAAAGGGAATATTAAGGGATAAATAAGAATTTCTTTTACTGAAAAACGAAAACAGAATTTGCTCTAAGAATCGTTTGTAGCCCGAGTATTTTAGAAAGATAAAGATATCTTGCGTTTTTAGGCTATTTTTTGTCGATTTTTGTTACTTTTTATGAAAAAGAAGTTGCATTAACGAGATAATATCTGTAATTTAGTATTGAGGTACAAAAATTAATATTATGACGCAAAAAACGTTTTCCCTACATGGAATAGGAAAGACGTTTTTTTGCGTTCTTTTAAAATTTACCTTTTAGCATTTGCATGCGATTGTTAAAAAGAGATGGGTAAGATAAAAAGCCTAATAAAATACTAGAGATAGCAGCAGTCGTTAGTAATACAAATAATATTAACAATTGGAATTGAACAGCTTGGATTGGATCCGCACCGGCAATAATTTGACCGCTCATCATACCTGGTAATTGAACAAGACCAATCGTTTTTTGACTTTCGATTGTTGGGATCATACTTGCTTTTATGGCTTGAATAAGTTGTCTGTGGATGGCTTGTTTTGGTGTACCTCCAAGTGACAGTATTAGTTCTGTTTCCTCTCTATGAGCTTCTAATTCCGCCTGGAATCTATTCAAAAAGAGTATAGATAATACCATAGAGTTACCTATTGCCATTCCACTAATTGGAATAATATATTGTGCTGTAGCTGGAACTATATGAAAGCCAAGTAAAATTGATTGTACAATAACTTCAACAGTAATCATCGTAATAGCAACTTTCCATGTGATACCACCAATTTTTTTGCCTTTTTTTCGTGCGTTAGCTGTGGCAGCAACAATCATTAATGTAATCATCATAAATATGTAAAAAATACCGTTCGATTCAAATACAAATTTTAAAATATACCCTACCGCTAGTAACTGTATGATAGAACGAATCGTAGCAATTAGCGTATCTTTTTCTAAACCAAGTTGTAAAGTCTTGGACAGTATTAGCGGGATTAAGACAAATAGTAATGTTAATGAAAGAGTAGCATAACTCATTCCATTCCCCCCTCTACAAATTGTTTCACAATTTCTTTTGTTGGATTAGTTAATAGAGTACTTTTTCCCGTTTCAATCACTTGACCGTTCATCATGACCCAAGTGTAGTGACCAATTTTAATAGCTTGCTCTAAATTATGAGTAATCCAAATAATCGTTACTTTGTATTTTTGATTAATCTTGATAATTAGTTCTTCCACCTCTTTAACGGATGTTCGATCTAGAGCAGAAGTAATTTCATCTAACAATAGAATATCTGATTTATTTACTAGTGTTCTTGCGATAGAAACACGCTGGCGCTGGCCACCAGACAAGTCTAAAGCGTCCTTTTCAAGAAATGATTCATCTAATCCTACGTCTTCTAAGTAAGAAATGGCTTCGATTCGAGATAGTGACGTACCTTGTAATGTCTTAGGTAAAGATAAATTTGTATAAACGGTGCCTTTGATCATTGGTGCAGACTGTAATGCCATACCAACATGGCGACGTAATAAGACTGGATTTAATGAGGTAATTGGTTCATTATCAATATAAATTTCCCCTGTAGTAGGTGAGATTAAACCATTACATAGTTTAAGTAAAGTCGTTTTTCCAGCACCCGAAGGACCTACTAGTGTAGTGATTTTCCCTTTAGGGAAAGAACCTGTAACTTGTTGTAAAATTTTCTGTCCATCCACTTCAAAATCAACATTATGAAAATGAATAGCAGGTTGGTAAATTGTATTCATATATAACACCTCTCTCGAGCAATATTCTTAATTTAAATGTAGCACAAACAAGTATTATGTACTCCAACATCTTTTATTAGGGTAATTGTAGCCGTATAAGAAAAATATTCAATGATTATCGATTGTTTCACGTGACACATTTTCCGTATTTTCGACAAGATTCTTCTTTAAACATATAAACAAAAGAACGACTAATTTGTTGCCCTAAAATTCCCTAACTACTCCTCGAACAAATCCTAGAATACCAATATTTTACAAGCCATAATAATACAAAATCGAGTATAATAAATTATTTTTTTAAAAGCATTTAACAATAAATGATGGCTTCATAATATTTTGAATGACTAGGTACCTTAGTATTTTCAATGCTGATTGTATAAAAAGAAAATATCAATATGCTTCGATTATGGACAAATTTTTTAAACACCTTTAGGAATGTATACTACAATTATATAAAATGGAATATGAGGTATGTTAAATAATCACGGAATTGCTTCAATTCCAATTCAAGAGAATGGGCAGTATTAGCAACCAATAAGAAATGGTGATCAATTAACACTAAGAAAAAAACCACATTATATTGGAGGAGAATAATGAAGAATATATATTGGACTTTATTCAATCAAAAAGAATGGACAATTATCATTGCAGCATCTGATGAAGGGTTAAGTTATATTGGGACATCAATGGATGAGTTGGAAGGATGGTACCAAAAGCATTATAAGGATGCGGTACTGGTAGAAAATCAAGAGAAAATGCTAGAATACAAAAAACAACTACAAGAATATTTTGCAGGAGAAAGAACTACTTTTGACTTTTCTTTAGATTTACAAGGAACTGAATTTCAACAACGAGTATGGCAAGCGTTATTACAAATTCCATATGGATTAACTACTAGTTATTCTGAAATTGCAAATATGATCCATAATCCAAAGGCTGTAAGAGCAGTTGGAGGAGCGATAGGTGCAAACCCAATTCTAATTGTTGTTCCATGTCACCGTATCATAGGTAAAAATGGAAAACTAACGGGATTTAGAAGTGGAATTCCTTTAAAAAAAGAATTGCTGGACATCGAAAACGTATCATATAAAGAATGATTGATTATTACGAATTTTCCGTTAGATATCCAGTCAGTTATACAGTTGTCATGACAACAACTTAGTTAACAAGACATATTTACAGTTAAATAGTGTATACTATTTGTTATCAAGATGGTGGAAGAAGGGACTAAGTATGAAATCAAAATATCCAGATGATAGCCTAACGCTACATACAGATTTATATCAAATTAATATGGCAGAAAGTTATTGGGCAGATGGAATACATAATCGAAAAGCTGTATTTGAATTGTATTTTCGAAAATTGCCATTTGGTAATGGTTATGCAATTTTTGCTGGATTAGAAAGAATGCTGGAATATCTACGCGATTTTCACTTCAGTGAATCGGACTTAGAATATCTTCAAGAAGAAGTAGGATACGACAAGGATTTTATTGAATACTTAAGAAATCTACGTTTTACTGGAAATGTCTACTCTATGACAGAGGGAGAGCTTGTTTTTGGTAATGAACCAATTGTTCGTATTGAAGCTCCTTTAGTAGAAGCTCAATTAATTGAAACAGCGTTACTAAATATTGTGAACTATCAAACATTGATAGCAACAAAAGCTAGTCGTATTAAACAAATTGTTAAAGATGATGTTGTGATGGAGTTTGGTACACGTCGTGCACAAGAGATGGATGCAGCGATCTGGGGGACAAGAGCGGCAATCATTGGTGGTTTTGATTCAACTAGTAATGTTAGAGCAGGAAAATTATTTAATATTCCTGTTGCTGGTACTCATGCACATTCATTGGTGCAAGCGTATAAAAGTGATTATGAAGCTTTTCATGCCTATGCACGCCGTCATAAAGACTGTGTTTTCTTAGTTGATACATACGATACTTTAAAATCTGGTGTACCAACTGCGATTAAAGTAGCAAAAGAATTAGGCGATAAGATTAATTTCATAGGTATTCGCTTGGACAGTGGAGATATTGCCTTTCTATCAAAAGCAGCTCGTAAAATGTTAGATGAAGCCGGTTTTACAGATGCAAAAATTGTTGCATCAAATGATTTAGATGAATATACAATCTTAAATTTACTTGCGCAAGGTGCAATGGTTAATCAATGGGGAATCGGTACAAAATTAATTACAGCTTACGATCAACCCGCGTTAGGAGCAGTATACAAGCTTGTATCACTTGAAAATGCAAATGGTAAAATGCAAGATCGTATTAAAATTTCTGCGAATGCTGAAAAGGTAACAACACCAGGTTTGAAAAAGTTGTATCGAATCATCGATCTTGAAAATGGTAAAGCTGAAGGCGATTATATCACAATGCATGATGAAGATCCTGAATCAGAAGAACGTATTAAAATGTTCCACCCTGTCCATACATTTATTTCAAAATTCGTAACAAACTTTGCTGCTAAAAATCTTCATAAAAAAGTAATTGAGGATGGAAAAATTATTTATGAAAATCCACCAGTACAAGAAATGAAGAAATATGCAGAAGAAAACCTAAACTTACTTTGGGATGAATATAAGCGTTCTTTAAATCCAGAGGCCTATCCAGTAGACTTGAGCCAAAAGTGCTGGGATAACAAAATGAGAAATATAGTAGAGGTTAAAGATATGGTACGCGAAATTGATGCCGGTTTAGGAGGTAATATTTAATGACTTTACAACAAGAAATTATTGAAGAATTACATGTGCTTCCCGAAATTAATGCAAAAGAAGAAATTCGTAAATCCGTAGACTTTTTAAAAGACTATGTTAAAAAGAACACATTCTTAAAAGGATTTGTCCTTGGCTTATCAGGAGGTCAAGACTCTACTTTAACAGGTAAACTGGCACAGCTAGCTGTTGATGAATTAAATCAGGAAGCTAAAGAAGGAAAATATTCATTTTGGGCAATTCGTTTACCTTATGGTATACAAGCGGATGAACAAGATTGTCAAGACGCTATTAACTTTATCAAGCCAACAAAAGTATATACAGTCAATATAAAACCTGCAGTCGATGCAGGTGTTCAATCACTAAAAGATGCAGGTATAGAGCTTTCTGATTTCTTAAAAGGAAATGAAAAAGCACGAGAACGTATGAAAGTTCAATTTGCAATTGCCGCTCATCATAATGCTGTTGTACTTGGTACAGATCATGCGGCTGAAGCTATTACAGGCTTTTTCACAAAATTTGGTGATGGAGCTGCCGATCTCACACCTATTTATCGATTAAACAAACGTCAAGGTAAAGCAATGCTTGCTGAACTAAACTGTCCAAAACATTTATATGAAAAAACACCAACTGCCGACTTAGAAGAGGATCGCCCTTCTTTACCAGATGAAGTAGCCCTTGGCGTTACATATGACCAAATCGATGATTATTTAGAAGGAAAAGAAATTGCCGAAGAGGCTCGCCGAAAAATAGAAGGACATTATTTACGTTCTGAACATAAACGCCATCTACCTATTACAATTTTTGATGACTTTTGGAAATAACTTATTCATTATCGCTTACTGCAAAATCATAACCGTTTTTAAACAAAAGGTAACGAGAGGAGGAAATCCTTACGTTACCTTTTGTTATTTTTGTATACAACAAAATAATTACAAAATAGATTGGTAGACTGATTAAGCAGTATTTATAAGTATATAGTTTGATTAAAGTTTTTTCGATAATGAACTTACTCTTGCGATTCTAAAGTAATTTTATAATTGAGAGCTATAATTTCGATAATTCGTATGGTAAGGCAATTTTATGCACAAACTTTAGTCAACGATTGATTTTTATTAAATGGCTAAAATAAGTCAAAGATTAGTCACATGGATTTTTAACTTCTTTCACAATTAGTCGGTAAAGTAAAAGTAGTTGAAGGGAGAGAATGAAATGAAAAAGCAATTAGGAACTGTACTTATTATAACTACATTATTGCTAGGGGCATGTGGACAAAATAGTGCCAAAACAACAAATCAACAAACTACTGAACAAACTACTGAACAAACTGCCGGACAAGCAACTAATGCTAGTAATGCTGTGGATAAACGCTTAAAAGAACCCACAAAAGATACGGTTTGTGAATTTTGCAATATGAAGGTATTTGATGCAAAACAAGAATTGGGTGCTTTTACTGCTCAAGCAATTAAAAAAGATGGCTCCACTATTTTCTTTGATGATATAGGGTGTATGTTAAACCAAGAGCGAAAAGATAAAGTTACCTACGAAAAATTTGTACGTGACTACAACTCAAAAGATTGGTTCAAATTAGATGACGCTATTATTGTAAAAGCAGACATAAAAACACCAATGAACTATGGATATGCATTCTTCAAGGATCAAAAAAGTGCAGATGCATTTATGAAAGAACATAAAGATGCTCAAGTTGTTCAAGTATCCGATATTGACGAAGTTGCTCATAAGCGATACGAAATGAAAATGAAGAAAATGCAAGATATGAAAAATAATGATTCAAATAAAAAGATGGATATGCATTCAGATGATAGCAATTCAGATAGTCAAAAATAATAACAATACTTTGGTTGGCTGGGGGGAACTCTGGCCTTTTGTCGTGGAAGGGAGATAGACATAAATGAAACGATTTTGGCTACTAGTTGCTTTTTTTATCACTTCTTTTTGTCTGATCCCACAAGTTCAAGCAAAAACAGTAACTTTACAACAACTAATTGACCAAACGCCTGATGGGGGCGTATTGCATCTAAAAGGAAAAAAGTATAAAGAAAATGTTACCATTCGTAAATCTATTACAATTAAAGGTTCAAATCAAACTGTTATAGAAAGTAATACACAAGAAACTGCAATCAAAATAGAAGGTACAAATAAAGTGAATATTGAAAACTTGACGATTCAACACGCTCATTTAGGAATTGTGGCAAAGAATGTACAACATTTTCAAATCAAAGATGTGACTTTGATAAATAATTGGGGCGGCATTCAGCTTTATAACTCAAAGAATGTTATGCTGCGGAACCTTTCAATCAAAGGAATCCATGGACATTATTCTAATAAAGGAAATGGAATAGCTCTTTTTAATAGTGAGAATGTAATTGCAACGCATAACCATATTGATCATGTACAAGACGGAATTTATGTAGAAAATGTAAATGGAATCAAACTCGTTGCGAATAAGATTCAAAATGGTCGATATAGTATTCATTTTATGTTTGTAAAAAATAGTCAAGCAAGCAACAATACATTTAACAGAAATGTAACTGGAATTATGTTAATGATGTCAGAAAATGCAATACTCTCAACAAATAAAATCATGAATCAAAATGGATTGAATGCATCCGGAATGACTTTATTCCAATCCAAAAATATTAAAAGTGTTGAGAACATATTCCAATCGAATCGTACCGCCATTTCTGCTCAAAATTTAACAAATTCAAAAATAGTGAAGAATACTTTTTTGATGAATCAAACAGCAGTCGAATTAATTCGATCCAATAAAAAAAACAGTGTAAGGGAAAATGATTTTGTTGGTAATATTGTGAATCTCCGATCTGATGGGACAACTAGTAATATCGCTCGAAATTATTATGATGACTATGCAGGGATTGATGTGAATGATGATGGTATTGGGGATCAAACATATGTTGCACTACAAAGTTTTGGACAATGGATGGTGAGACAACCACCATATCAATACTTTATCGAATCACCAAGTGTTGTTTTGTTAAATGAAATGGACCGACAAACGAATGTAATTGAGAAAGTACAATTAGTTGATCAAACACCAATGATGCATAGTGCAATTAATATGCAACAAGAAAGTACAGTGAGTGTTGGAAAAGTTATGATAGGATTAGCTCTCATCTTCTCAATACTATGGTTTTGGAGAAAGGAAATACAACGATGAAAAAAAGATTGCTAATAGGTATTTTCACTACATTATTATTCCTACAAGCTTGTGGTGATAAAGAATATAAACCAAAAGAGATTGTAAGCGAAACGGATGTTTGTAAAGTTTGCAATATGAGTATTGTCTCTAAAGATTTTGCCGGTGAAATTGCCTTAACAAATGGTGATTATGAAATGTTTGATGATCTTGGTTGTTTAATCGAATATATGAAAGGTATGAACGATAAGGACTTAGGTGAAGCCTTTATCAAGGACCAAAGTGGGGAGAAATGGTTAAATGTCAAAACAGCAACCTACGTTTATGATAAAGATATATGGACACCAATGTCTTATGGTGTCATTGCTTTTAAAACAAAAGAAAGTGCAAAGAATTATATAAAAAAAGCAGGTAAGGGAGAACTATTAAGCTTTGAAGATTTAAGAACTTTTAAATGGGGTGTTCACCATTGAGAAATTACCTATTTATTCGTTTAGAATGGAGACAAATGCTACGTAGTCGTTGGATGCAATCGGTAGCATTACTCTTTGTTTTTGTCTTTGCATCGATTTCCCTTATCCAACAGATGGCTTTACCAAACGTTTTAGGCTTTACAAGACAAACTGCAAGTTTTTTAAATCTATTATTATTCCTACTGCCTTTATTTATCTTAACAATTGGAAGTATGAGTGTTGCAAGTGATTTAGAATCGGGGTGGTTTTCATTATTAAAAACCTATCCATTAACCGTTATGCAATATATTATAGGAAAATACATCGCCTTACTGTTATCCTTTACGATTATTCTGTTATTGGCTTTTGGTGTTGTATTAACTATGAGTGGAATTTCTGAACAATTTCATTTTCCTACTATTTTTTTAGGTTTATCTATTTTAACAATGCTTATTTTTTCATCTATTGCTATACTATGTGGAATTTTAGCCAAAAACCGTTTACATGCTTTAGCTGTATCACTGGTTGTATGGGCTTTGTCTTTATTGTTATTATCGTATGCTTTAATGGCAATTGGTACTGTGGTTGCGGGTCATATTTTACAAAAGTTAACCATTGTAATGATTCATATTAATCCAGCTGAATGGATTCGATTTGGTTATTTTCTTTTCTCTGAACAAACTACCGTATTAGGGCCATCATTTTATAGTTTTACTAAGTTTTACAGTTCTCCAGTAGGTTATTTACTTTATACAGTTATTACGATTTTATGGATCGGGTTCCCGATTGTATTCGCAAAATGGATATTGGAGAAAAGAGGGCGTCAAATATGATTGTTGAAGGGAAAAACATAGTAAAAAGATATTCAAAAGAGCAAGGATTACTTGATGTTTCGTTTACTTTACATGATGGAAGGATCATTGCTTTGGCGGGTGGAAATGGTGCAGGTAAAAGTACGTTGATTCGTCTACTAATTGGAGAGGAAAAGCCAAGTAGTGGCGAACTAAATTGGAAGATAAAACGTTCCATTCGCTATATGCCAGATGATGTGAATTTTCCACCAACTTTAACTGCTCTTGAGATTTTACAGTTACTTTCTGGCTTAAAGAATATTCCATTCAAAGAAATCGAAATAGTGTTAAAACGAGTTGGATTATGGGAATATAAAAAACAAAGAGTTCGGCAATTTTCTAAAGGGATGAGGCAACGATTAAATTTAGCTCAAGCTTTATTGGGAGACGAACAACTACTTATTTTAGATGAACCAACAAATGGATTAGATATTCGTTGGATTGCTGAGTTGAAGAATATTTTACAAGAACAAAAGGATCTTGGAAAAACGATTCTATTTTCAACACATCTCCTATCATTTGCAGAAGAACTTGCAGATGATGTCCTCCTATTACATGAAGGGAAAGTTCTAAAACAAGGAGATATTTACTCTGTTTTACAACAATCAAAAACAAATCATTTAGAAGAACTTTTTATGCATGAAATCGGTTTAAAAAAGAAATAAGTGTAATATCGACGAAAAACACGACTGATGATGAAGTCGTGTTTTTTGTAAGTGTCGAAAATAGTCATGTTATAATAATGTTAATTGAGGAAATAAAAGAGAAAATGTATAAACAGAAGTTTACAGGAGGACCACGAATGGAGATACAGGAAAAACTGCAATCAATCATCCGAAACATAGAAAAAGTGATGATTGGGAAAAAACATATTGCCGAATTAAGTGTTGTAGCATTATTAGCTGAAGGGCATGTTTTACTTGAAGATGTGCCAGGTGTAGGGAAAACGATGATGGTGCGCGCACTTGCAAAGTCAGTAGGAGCTAATTTTAAACGTATTCAGTTTACACCAGATTTACTCCCTTCAGATGTTATAGGTGTATCCATTTATAATCCAAAAGATATGGAATTTCATTTTCGTCCAGGTCCAATTATGGGGAACATTGTTTTGGCAGATGAGATTAACCGAACATCTCCCAAAACACAATCAGCTCTATTAGAGGGGATGGAAGAAGCAGCTGTAACAATTGACGGTGAAACAGTGCAAATTCCAAAACCGTTTTTTGTAATGGCTACCCAAAATCCAATTGAATATGAAGGTACGTTTCCATTACCTGAAGCACAATTAGATCGGTTCTTACTAAAAATGAAGATGGGTTATCCTAGTCATGATGATGAAATTGAAGTTTTACGTAGAGCAGAAGGTACACGTCCAATTGAGTCACTTCAGGCAGTTGTTTCGTTAGAAGAATTAAAAGAATTACAACAAGCAGTAAAGACAGTCCATGTTGATGAGTTAGTTAAAGGGTATATTGTTGATCTTGCAAGGGCAACTAGAGAACACCAATATGTATATCTCGGTGCAAGTCCACGTGGCTCCATTGCTTTGATGAAAGCATCACAAGCTTATGCATTGTTAAAAGGTCGCCGATTTGTGACACCAGATGATGTTCAATTTTTAGCTCCATTTGTCTTTTCTCACCGTTTAATCTTAAAACCAGAAGCACGCTATGATGGGATTACATCTGAAGAAATTATTGGAAGAGTGATGATTAATACTACGGTACCCATTAAAAGGACTTCGAAATGATGAAGAAGTATAAAATTAAATGGCTATCCCAAGCTATTTCTCGTCTGGTGATGGTTGTTTTATTGCTAGTTATTTCGCTTTGCTTTGCTTTGATGCAGGGTGGGTTTGTTAGTTGGTTTATTTTCTTTATGTTTTTGCCTTTTGCACTTTACTCTTTCATGCTGTTTTTTGTACCGTTAAAACAATTTTCTGTTGAAAGAACAATGCTTACAAGACATTTAGAACATGGTGATTCACTTCGAATGAGGATGACTTTAACTAGAAAATCGCGATTTCCATTGCTTTATACAGTTATTCAAGAAAGTATACCGAGTGAGATATTCGATCAAGAAGCATCTGATCAAACAAGACATTTTTTTATGATGGGAATGAAGAAGCAATTATCTTGGGATTATGAAATTCCTAATATAACACGTGGTCATCATCAACTAGAAGGAATAGAACTGACCATTACTGACTTCTTTGGATGGATCAAAAAAACAGCATTAATTCCTGCTAAAAAATCCGTTATTGTATATCCAAAGGTAACAAAACTTGTGTACAAGCCATTACGCATAGCCAAAAGCAGTGGTGCAGGAACAGCACGTAATACAGTTGTTCGCGATACAACAATGGTATCTGGTATTCGTGAATACCAGCCAGGAGATCGCATGACTTGGATACATTGGAAGACATTTGCAAAAACGCAAAATATGCAAACGAAGGAATTTGAAGATCAACAATCTCAAGAAATATGCCTTGTGTTAGATGGTTCGCCTTCAGCGTTATTTGAAGAACAGGTTGAGTTATGTGCCTCGATTTTAACAGCAGTAGTAAGTCAGCATTTAGCAATCTCCTTCTTAAATACGACTACAAACCAATTTTTATTGGATCAGATTCAAACAGAAGAACAATTGCAACAAGCGTTATATCAATTAGCAGGAGTGCAACCTAAAATAATCGAAAAAGTAGAGCATAAATTTGGACAAAATCGTATTTTGGCAAATGCAGCAATGGTTTATTTTGTAACGGGTTCTTTGACATCTGAATGGCTTAATATTATGAAGAATCTGTCTCGAAAGTCTCAAGGTATTATTTGTTTTATTGTTCGAACTCATGCACAAGTAATTACAGAGAATGAGCAAAAATTAGAGAAAATAGCAAAGGAAAATGATATTCTTGTATTTCCTTTAACACAGGAACAATTTGCAAATGCCTTTATGGAGGTGTTGAAATGATGAATTCGCCTGTGATGAAATGGATCGGCTTAATCGGACTTTATCTTATTATTTTCCTGATGCTAGTAGAATGGCTCGTACCCGTAGTCACTCTTACAAACACAGGGCATCTTGGCCTATTTCTTCTCTTCATATTAATTTGTTTAGGTAGCAACATTTTCAATTTAAATGGTGTGCTGTCCTTTACTATTAAGATTCTATATGTACTATGGTTTTTAATGTATGTGTATATGGGGACGAAAATATTTGCTGTAGATAGTTTTATGAAAATTGCTAATGAATTTGTAATTAGTATTCATGCCCTAATGGACGGAAACTGGGATGGAGTGACAGATTCATTTCGCAGTATATTATTTTTCTTATTGTTATGGATGACAATCTATTTGATTCATCATTGGCTAACAGTAAAACATTCTGTACTCTATTTCTTTTTTACAACCATAATATTCTTAAGTTTTTTAGATACTCTGACAGATTATAATGCAAAGTATGCAATGATTCGTGTTATGATTTTAGGAATATTACTTATGGGTGTTTTATTTATCAATCGTTTATTTACCAATAGTCAGGTTAAATGGAAATGGAACCATTATATACTATTACTAATTCCCCTCATTGTCATGATCATTGGTAGTGCTGCATTTGCTTATTTAATGCCTAAAAAACAAGCAATGGTGAATGTACCTAAGCCTATAGAAAAACTAATTAACTGGCAAAATGGTCAAAGTGGTAGTGTGGGTAAGATTGGTTATGTAGAAGATGATCGTAAACTAGGTGGTCCATTCGAAAAAGATAATACCGTGGTATTTGAGGCAACTGCCAAAAAAAATCAATATTGGCGTGTGGAAACAAAGAGTATTTATACAGGAAAAGGATGGGAACGTAAAGAAGGTGATATTTACGTTCATACATTTGGTTATAGCGAAGAAATTCCAATGTCCATGAAACCGGGCAAAAAAAAGAACACCGATGAAGCGACAATTACTTTAAAGAAAAATTATAAATTTATATTGCAACCATATGGATTAAAAACTATTGATCAGCCAAATGATGATAAATCATTTTATATAGAAATTGATAGTGAAAAAATTCGCCCAACTATAAACGAAGAGAAGGTTCTTTTACCACAGTATTCAATGTCTTATTCAACACCTCAATATAGTCTGAAGGCATTAGAGAAAACAAGAAAGTCTGATTTAAAGAAGATTCCTAAAGGCTATAAAAAATATTTGCAGCTGCCTTCTTCTTTACCTAAAAGAGTAAATAAATTGGCTGTTGAAATCACAAAAGATGAAAAAAATTTGTATGACAAAGCAAACGCCATTGTTTCGTATTTTCAATACAATGGATATAAATACTCTCGTACTGATGTAGCCGTACCGTCAGAAAAACAAGATTATGTAGATCAATTTCTTTTTGAAACGAAATCAGGCTACTGTGACAATTTTTCAACTTCTATGGTAGTTATGCTTCGTACATTAGGGATTCCTGCACGTTGGGTTAAGGGTTTCTCTGAAGGGGATGAAGTCCTTTCGAAAGATAGTACTCGCCGTTATGTGATTACCAACAATAATGCACATTCATGGGTAGAAGCATATTTTCCAGGAGTAGGTTGGATGTCTTTTGAACCTACAATCGGCTTCAATGGATTTGATAATGTACTGGATGATGTAAAAGATGAACAAAAGGAAGGTACTATTAATCCAAAACAAAAGGAAAATGACAAGGCAAAAGCAGAAAAGAAAAAGAAAGTAGAACAAAAGAAAAAAGAAAAACAAGCCAAAGAAAAAGTAAAAAAAGAAGAAAAGAAAAAACAAAAACAAGAAGAGAAAAAGCGTAATAAGGATCAAACAGCAAGTAATCAAGTGAACAAAACCATGCTCATTTCAGTCATCATAATTATTCTATTAACAATACTAGTATTTTTGACGAGACGGAAATGGATGCCAAAATGGTTATTGATGAAATATCGCTTAAGAGGAAAAAATGACATCCCAATCGATCGTATGTATGAGGATTTATTGAAGCAGCTTTCTTTAATTGGTTTATCGAAAGGTCAAGGACAAACCTTAGGAGATTTTGCAAAACAAGTGGATGTACATTTTGGAACAAACCATATGAGTATCTTGACACAAGTATATGAGCAAAAAATCTATAGTAAAGAGGCAACTTTAATTGATAACAAGGAAATTAAAGAATGTTGGGAATATTTAATCAATCATTTAACCGGTTGATTTTGACTCTTATAAACTGTAAGATTAAGAAAAATTATAAATAATTGAACTACCCTCATATATGTTCGGAAATATGGTTCGAATGTTTCTACCAAGCTACCGTAAATAGTTTGACTATGAAGGCTTATATAGCTGTGTTTTGGACATAGTTTATTTGCTTTTTGGAGAAACTGAACGCGGAGGAAGAACGAAACTTTCAACGCGTTCTTTTCATATGATGTACTATATTAAGGTGGTAGTCATTTATAAATTATAGAAGAGGTGGAACTGTTGTCAGTTAGTACACAACTAAAAGATCAAGAAAAAATCATCGTTCTTGATTTCGGTAGTCAATACAATCAATTAATTACACGTCGTATTCGTGAATTCGGTGTATACAGTGAGTTACACCCACATACAATCACAGCACAAGAATTAAAAGACATGAATGCTACAGGTATTATCTTCTCTGGTGGCCCAAACTCAGTTTATGATGACAATGCATTCAAAATCGATGAACAAATCTTTGAACTAGGCTTACCAATCTTAGGTATCTGCTACGGTATGCAATTAATGGCACATACTCTCGGTGGTAAAGTAGAAGCTGCATCTCACCGCGAATATGGTAAAGCAGAAATCGAAGTACTTGAAGAAAACAAATTATTCGCTGATACACCAAAAGAGCAAGTTGTTTGGATGAGTCATGGTGACCTTGTAACAGCTACTCCAGATGGCTTTACTACAATTGCAACAAGCGCTTCTTGCCCAATTGCTTCAATGGCAAACCCTGAACGCAAATTCTACGCTGTACAATTCCACCCAGAAGTACGTCACTCTGTATACGGTAACGATCTTCTACGTCATTTCGCATTAGATATCTGTGGCTGTAAAGGTGACTGGTCAATGGCGAACTTCATCGAAATCGAAATGGAAAAAATCCGTCAACAAGTTGGTGACAAAAAAGTTCTTTGCGCACTTTCAGGTGGCGTAGACTCATCAGTTGTTGCGGTATTAATCCACAAAGCGATTGGTGACCAATTAACTTGTATGTTCGTAGATCACAACTTAAACCGTAAAGGTGAAGTTGAACAAGTTATGAAAACTTTCACAGAAGATTTCGATATGAAAGTAATCAAAATTGATGCTCGTGAACGCTTCATGAACAAATTAAAAGGTGTAACAGATCCTGAGAAAAAACGTAAAATCATTGGTAATGAATTCATTTACGTATTTGACGAAGAGTCTACAAAACTAACTGATATGGACTTCTTAGCTCAAGGTACACTTTACACAGATATCATCGAATCTGGTACAGCAACTGCACAAACAATCAAATCTCACCACAACGTTGGCGGTCTACCAGAAGACATGAAATTCGAACTAATCGAACCGCTTAATACATTATTCAAAGATGAAGTGCGTGCACTAGGTTTAGAACTTGGTCTTCCTGAAGAAGTAGTATGGCGTCAACCATTCCCAGGTCCTGGTCTAGGTATCCGCGTACTTGGCGAAGTAACAGAAGATAAACTAGAAATCGTTCGTAATGCAGACTTCATCCTACGTGAGGAAATCAAAAAAGCTGGTCTTGATCGAGATATCTGGCAATACTTCTGCGTGCTACCAGACATCCGTTCAGTAGGTGTTATGGGTGATGGACGTACTTATGATTACGCAATTGGTATCCGCGGTGTTACATCAATTGATGGTATGACTTCTGACTGGGCACGTATCCCATACGACGTACTAGAAAAAATCTCTGTACGTATCGTAAACGAAGTAGACCACGTTAACCGCGTACTGTATGATATTACTTCTAAGCCACCAGCTACTATTGAGTGGGAATAGATTCGCTATTTTTAGCGGTCAGTTTGTCGGGGAATCAGCGTCATATCAACGTTTGAGAGCGTTCTAAGCGAAAGGTTATACGCTCGCACCCGCAACAATTGAAATCATAAATATGCTCTCTCTTATTTTCGGAATTCCGGAGATAAGGGGGAGTTTTTTTGTGTCCAAAATTATTGAACTAATAGACGACTTCCGTCTTAATCAGCAGATTCAAAGTCGGAAAAAGGCGTATATCGATTTATGTATTTGGCGCTTGAATGATTTTAAGGAGTATATGAAAAGTGAATTTGACGTTGATGAAGTGGAAGAAGTCAAAGCGATACACGTTAAACGCTATATACAGTCGCGTCAAGAGGCGGGCACCGAGCAGAACATCACGATAAACAATCGTATTGCTACGCTAAAGGTATTTTTTAATTACGTAGTCGAGGAAGAGTATGTCGACGAATCCGATAATCCAATGCGCCGAATAAAGAACTTAAAAGAGGATAAGCGGGTTATCATCACGTTCAATGACGATGAGGTAACGCGGATTATAAACGACGTGAAAGAAGAAACGTATTCAAACATACGCGATAAGCTAATTCTTATTTGCTTATTTGAGACGGGTTGTAGGGTGAGTGAGCTTTGCAATATAAAGAACGACGATATAGCTAGGAAGCACATTTTAATACACGGAAAAGGCAGTAAGGAGCGTCTCGTTTATATTAGCAAGACTATGCGGAGGTATATGCGCAAGTATGACGAGATGAAAAAGAAGCGATTCAAGCATAAAGCTGCGGACGAGATTGAGGATTATTACTTTTTAGATCAGTCAGCAGTACAACTATCACGCTCACGCATTAACAAGATATTAAAAGAGCATTGCCGTAATGCTGGCGTTAGAAAAGAGATACGATGCTCTCCGCACGATTGCCGTCATTACTATGCGCAGAAACAGTTACGCAATGGAATCGATGTATACAGCCTCAGCCGTCTTTTAGGCCATTTTGATACGCAGATAACATCTAAGTATCTGAGAGGTTTAGAGCAATCAGACATCTTAGAAATAGGGCGTCTACATAGTCCGCTGAACGATATGGGTATTTGAAAATAAAAAAAGGACCAGCACTCACAATGCTAATCCTTCAATACTCAATTTGCTTACACACCTAATGAAAACAGAATATGAGTATCTGATATGCCTTCATTTTACTTGAAAAAAAGTAAAAATGCAAAGGTCTGCTTTCCTATTGTCTTTTTTAGGATGCTCCGTCTTGGTCGCCCATTAACAGGACGTTAAATTAAACTGGTCAGGTTATGACTTAGCCGCCGCAATAATTAAGTCTAGGTTACATATAAACGTTTTCTCATTCGCGTTTGTAGCTGAATAGTGAAGCGCAACTAGGATAGCGCGGAGTGGAAGGTCTGGACTGTTACGGCAGTCGTAGGGCGTATCATAGACTATATATTTGCTGAGTTCCTTTATAACGGATAAGCATTGACGAGTATTGCAACGATCTGTATACGAGGTATATACGAACTGCTGGGGCAGAAGTGAGCAGTAGATACGCAGAGTCGAAAGATTCGCAACTGAATGAGAGCATACGATACTCGTCCGTTTCCCGACGCTTAATGCAGTTGTCTGTCTGTTTAGTAGATTCGTATTTTTTGAGTCCGCTAGACTAGGCAGACAAACTTTTGCTCCGAGCCTGAACCGGTTAGCCCTCAGCTTAATGCCAAAATTCAAAAGAAAAAACAAGAGATAAAATACATAAAAATTAAAAGACACTACGGAGATCATTCCACGGTGTCTTTTTTTATTTCTATTAATTCGCTAATATCATCAATTTCTAATGCGTCAGATATCTTCGCAAGTGAATCCAGTGTAATACGTTTTTGCTTGTTATTTACTAGCTCACTAATTGCTCGGGTAGTAACGCCTGTTAATTCAGCTAACTGTTTTTGCTCCATTTTATGTACGGTTAATAACTCCGCAAGTTTAATGCGTATGACACGACTCATACAAACACCTCATTTCACTTTTATAATACCTCACAAAAAATAATTACGTCAAATGTAATTTTAACTGTTGACAATTACGACTAACGGAATTAAGATATGTATATAGAGATTACGACAAACGTAATTGAGGAGGGAGCATGAAGTTAATAAACGCATTAGACTCTTATTTCTTTGATGGTCCAGCTTGTTTAAGTGATCGTATCTGGTTTTATGGCGGTATTTTAACAATGATTTTTGTAGCATTAATCACACTAATTTAGGAGGCAATAATATGCAGATTAAATACGTAAAAACAGTTGTAGGTTGGTATAACGTCTACATCATCAAAACAGGCGAAGTAATCAATATGAATCCAGAACAATTCGCAGCTCTTTGCCCTAATGTTTCTCGTAAATCTCGTTTAGGATGTTTAGAAATTAGCGTATCAAAAGCCGAGAAGTTATTTGTAGCTTAATAAAAAGGGAGGAATTATAAATGAACTTATTCTCAGAAGCAAAAGCAGTAAACCACATTGACCTTGACGGAGTAACTATTTTTACAACTGAACGCACAATCGCGATTGACGGAGAAATTGAAGTTTCACGCTTTGAGCACGAAGGAGAAATTGAACAATTCGTATTACGTATTCCGACGTTAGAGATCGAAGCAACGCCAGCAGTTGCGCATCTATTTGATGGGCGCTATATCGCAGCTAGTGAACTTCTAAATACATTTATCGCTAATTCAACGTCAATCGACTACGTATAAAAGACTACCTGATGGACTGCCCGATTGATGTCCACCCGACCATATAAAACGGGAAGGTTGAAGAAGCCTTTATATCAACGCATTGAAGCTGTTTTTAGACTTCTCAATCGCTGCAACTCTTATGTAATAAGAGAACCCGTGGCGCAATAAGAAACGAAAGGAGTGCCCGCTTGCTTTTTGAAATTATAACAACTGGATTGATGGGCGGAATAGCATTAAAAGCATTTGCGAAAAAGAATGGTCTAGCACAAAACGATAGCGGGAAGATACAACGAATCATATCGCTAAGCGGTCTTAATGTGAAAGACGGCAAAGACACGCTAACAACACAGCTTATCCGTAAAAAGCATTACGAATGGGGATGGGAGTATAAATATAGGATTCCGCTAGGACGGAGCTTTGACGATTACCAGGCGAAAATGAATGTGCTTGAAGATGGCTTGAATAATCGCCGTCAACGCATCACGCTTAACGATTTAAAGGAGCTACAGCTTGATGGCAGTATTATCGAAAGCCTTAAAACGCTATGGAATAACAAACTCGCGGAAAGAAAGGAAATCGAGCTAGCTTTTGACGGGCTCTTAATAATACGCGTCTACAATGAGCCGATGCCGAAAGAAGTGGCGTTTCAAGCCGGAGAAGGTTGGCGAGTACCAGTCGGCATAACTCGCGACAAGAACGCTTTTAAATACCACGATTTTGAACAAATACCGCATATGGTCTTAGGTGGCGCTACTCGATACGGAAAATCAAACTTTATAAACGCCATGATTACGAGTTTAATACAGAGCGAGCCGGATCACGTCAATTTATTCTTAATTGATTTAAAGGGCGGCGTTGAGCTTTGTGATTACGACAATTTGTCGCAAACGCAGTCTATTGCGTATGAACCGGAAGAAGCACTCGCAACACTACAAACGGCTTATGAAAAAATGCGAGAAATACAGCGCCAATTAAGGGCGAAAGGTAAAAAGAATGTGCAAGAAGGCGGAATTAAGGAGCGTTATTTTATCATTATTGATGAGGTTGGTGAGTTAAATCCGCTTGAAGCCGTTACACGCGAAGAAAAACTACTTAAGCAAGAATGCCAAACGCTAATGTCGCAGATTGCTAGGCTTGGCGCAGGGCTAGGCTTTAGGCAGATATTAGCGACACAATATCCGACTGGCGACGTTATTCCGCGTCAATGCAAGCAGAATAGCGATGCTAAGCTATCATTCCGAGTACAATCGGCAACGGCTTCGCGTGTCGTATTAGATGAAACAGGCGCCGAGCTATTACCAATGATTAAGGGGCGCGCTATCTATCAGACGGCAGATAGGCGGGAAATATTGCAGACACCACTTATTAGCTCGGAAATTATTAACGAAACTATTACTCCGCATAAGGAGGCACAGAAGGTTGCGATTAAAAAAGTTGAGCCAGCGCGACGAACAAATACTGTTACATTTGAAAGAGTTTGACTTTCTGACTCGCGATCAACTTAACCGAACTTTCCAGCTTGGCACAAAGCGCAATACCAATCGAGTGCTTCAAAACTTAGCGCCATTTCTTAAGAATATCCGCGAAGGCTATCAGTCCATTTATTATCTAAGCAAGTTAGGGCGTGAGTATGTAGATTGCGAGAAAATCCGAAAGAAGGGCGGTCATGTTCAGCATGCTATTATGCGGAATGAGTTTTATATCTTCTTTGGCTATCCTAGCGATTGGCAAAACGAAATCAAGGTATCAGACGGCCATACGTCTGTTATCGTTGACGCTATGTTTACTAAGAATAATTTGCTCAACTTTTTAGAGGTTGATCGGTTGCAGACGATGAAAGAAAACGCGAGCAAAGTTCGAAGGTTTGAAGAACTGCATAGAAACGGACTACTAGAGCAGAAGTTGTTTTACTTTCCGCGAATCATATGGCTGACGACTACCGAATTAAGGCGCAAGAAGCTCGCTGAATTATGCAAAGGACTACCGAAAGTTAAAGTGTTTACGTATGACGAAATCATATAACGAAAGGAAGATGTAATGTTATTTAAAAAGAGAAGCAAAGTAGAAGTAGTACCGGAGAGCGAATGGACGGATTTTAGCGAAGTGGAGCAATATGCAACCAAAAAACAATTAGCGGTTGCTATGTGTGTGCCCACTGTGGCGAGCGTTGGGTTATTAGCTCACCGGTTATTAGCGGATAGTACACATCATGTAATGGCGGCCAGTGCTAGCGCTCCAATAATGCCGGTTAGTGCTCCGATGCCGACGCATGCAGTGGTAACAGCGGCCAATTCGATAGGAGATCCGACGGGCGTAGTTGCAAATGCGTCGTTGGATCTGTTGGCAACGATACTCGATCCGATTATTGATATTTTAGTAGCGATTAGCTTTCCGGTTGCTAGCGTTATCATGGTAGGCGCGTGCTTCTTCTTCATGTTTGGTAATAGCGAGAAGGCGTGGAGCATGATAATGAATGCCGGTCTTGGCTACGTTTTAATACAAGTATCTCCGCTATTCTTAGAGATATTGCGCAAGGTTGGCGAGGCAGTATAAATTTTCATAAAAATAGAAAAAATATCCGCGAAAGTGTTAAACGTTCTAAACACTCGCCGATATATAACGTAGGACTATATTTTCCTCGGTCCTATACTTCTATTTTTAACTTCAATTATCGCTTTCTGCGAAAAATCAAATTATTATTATTGGGATTTTATGTAAAAAATACTTGCACATTTTTATAGGGAAAAGTTTTGTCACTATCCTTGCGAAAACCATAAGAAATTTTTGACGTGTTCACAAGTTTGTCACAAACTCATAGTAGTATTGTCATTTTTTCTCCTAAAATTTGGAACGTGTCGACGCTTATAGAGGGGAGGGTAATTTTTTAAAGGCGGTAATCCGTCGAAAGTTCAAAATCGAGCTAAAAAGAAATGCCCAATTAAATTCCCCTTTGATTTTAGCGTTCAGAGACGTTTTACACACGATTTAGATAGATTATAGCTGAAACACCTTAAAACGCGTCTGAGAGCTTTATTCAACGCTAGAATTAAGTCTAGTATTTATTTGATATTTTAATAGTTTTGAATTTGTTAATTATCGGCGGAATTTCATTCAATAACGCCGTATTTTTATCATGCCTTTTCATGCTCATTTGCATATTTTAGGCGATTTTAATGTTTGTACTACAATCATAGTCGTTAATTCGGCGGAAGTCAAGGAGGAAACGTATGAGCAAAGACAATTTTATTTTCGTTGAGGTCGGTTTATTGCCGGTGTTGAGAAAGGCAGGCATTAAAGCGCTGCAGATTTTAAACGGAGAATGTATCGCAGTAATTCCGTACAGCGAGCTAGCGCTAGAAACTTTAGAAAAATACGAGCGCAAGCGTTACTATGCGCCAGCCGTGGAGGATTACGAATAATGGAGAAACGCTACATTTTAAACCTTAACTTTGCCCGCAAGCTAATGCGCGAGGGATTCCGGATCATTGACGTTGAAACATCACGAAGTCAACAGGGACGAGTCGCGTTCGTATTTGAAGCAACGGAAGAACTAAAAAACTATTTATCGAAGGGGAGAAACGCATGAACAAATTACAGCAAAATGGACACAGCGAAACAATCGAAAAACTTAACGAACTTTACATCAGCACTCGACGCAAGTATATCATGCAGACTGAAACGGGCTACGTTACGTTTAACCGGGATAAGATTTCGACTATATGGACACTAAATGACGGCATGATTGCGAATCACCTAGCTGGCTCAAAAACTTACGGCATCTTTAACGGAAATCACTATAACAAATTTATCACGTTTGATGTTGATTATGCAGACGATCAGGAAATGGCGCGCTGGGCTACATTGAACGTTATTCGCGTTCTGCAAGACGAATTCAATATAAGCGCTAATGATATTCACGTTAGCTTTTCCGGCAATAAAGGCTACCACGTCGACCTATTCTTTGATATGCAAATATCGGCGGAGGAAGCACGCCGATTCTATACGCAAGTAATTAATGCGGCAGGACTACCGGCTGAAAAAGTAGAGTTCCGTCCTACCTGGACACAAGCGGTAAAACTTCCGCTAGGGATCCATTTGAAAACAGGGCGCCATTGTTGGTTTGTGGACCGCGAAACACTAGAGCCTATCGAATCATTCGACTATCTAAACGAAGTTGAGCCGATGGACAGCGCCTTGATTTTAGATGCGCTTATCGAATTGACTGACGAGCAAGAGGCAGAGTTTGAGCGCGTGGTCCGTGAGACAGATACGAGCGTCAACGTGGTTAATACTTCGGATGCCTACGCTAAAGCAATGAAAATACTGGACGCCGGGCAGTTGCTTGAATCAGGCACACGTCATACAACGACAGTCCTGCTAGCGTCATTCTTTAATTCGCAAGGCTTTGAGCGTGACGAGGCAGTCGATACGATTATGGAAGTCCTTTACCATACGCCCCCGGAATATTTCAGCGAAGGCAGCGAGGCAGATATGTGGGAGTGTGAAGCTATCCGCTTAGTAGACTTAGCGTTTGACCGCGACTATAAGCTCGGCAATGATGACCAAGAAATTACGATTTATAAGTCCGAAATGCTAGCGGTACTTAACGCCGGCACATTCCGCCAAAAGCAAATGGCATACGCAATGCTCGTCACCTCAAAAAGATACGGCGAAACCTTCTATTTAACGATGTCTACCGCAAGCAAAATGACGGGGGCTGCACATGCCACAGTAAATAGCGCTATTAAGAAGCTCGTTGAAATCGGCTTTATCGAATACGTGCGAAAAGGTGAAATTGACAAAGCGCAGTCACGACAGAAGGGGCGCCCGATCTATAAAGCGAATCGATATCGCCTTTTAATAGACAAACCGCAAGCCGGCGAGAACTCGGTTGATGTAAAGCCTGCTGCCAATATTACCGATGTGACAACCGCGCTATTTGAACTTAAAGAGGTTCGTAGTTTAGTAGGACGTACAGAGTTTACTAACCGTTGGAAGCCGGTCTACGCTTCATAGCGCTACTAACGTTATACCTAATATATATAGTTATTATGTTCAAAAACGTGCACTTAAAAACAGCGAAAAGGGGACAGCTAAATATGAAAACTACAAATGAACTAACGGATTTACAGAGCGGAATTGTGAAGTTTCAAGTCGATGGAAATGATTGGATCATTAGTGAGATACTTTGGAAAGCAACGCAACCTTTTATGGAGAATCCGACACGCAGACGCTATTATTCACCGCACAAAAAAGGCGGACAGATTTATATTAACTTAAATTCCAATATGGACTATATCGCATATACAATCCGCGCAAAGCAAGAACTAGCAAAGGCTAGCTACCGTGGTAAACAGAATGATTGGAAAAGCAAGGAGTTTAACAGACTTATTTCTATTGTAAACGTCGACTTTCATATTTGGTTTGATGTAAAGTACGACAAATGGGATGGAATTCTTTGCAAATACACAATCACAACGGAGCTACTCGATGCTATCTACGATAAAATGGACGAGCTTGTCGCCGAAGTCTACCCAATTTATCTGGAGCCGTTTTTAAAACTGTGTGAAGACTACCGTCAAGAAATAGCACTGCAAAAAGAAACGAACGACAAAGCGCTTGCTGCGATTGACGAGAACACGGTCGAAGCACTTAAGCACGCACTGAAATACGTTGATCCGAGCCGAAGTGATAGAGAAATCGTTCGATTTATTAATCGTACATGGACGAATAAATTCACTGACTTAGAAAAAGACAGAAATGGTATAAAGCGTATTGAACGCCTTAATAACAGGGGTAATACAGTTGCATTTTTTGTAAAAACGCACTTTCCAAATGACCGAAACTATTTACGTGTCTTATTTGATGATATTGAATACAAACCGGAGAATTGTTCACGCATGCAAGTTGCTTTCGTAGCGGCAATCCTTAAATTAATCGAAATAGATGCAGAAAATGGTGATTTGAGAGGGTACTCGTGCAACAAGACAGGGGAAGCACGTATCAAGCATTCTTATATTGCAGAGAAGTTAGGGGTTAAAGCACCAACAATTAGAAAAAGAATTGAAAGAATAAAGAAAAAAAGTCACACTTTCTAGTATTTTTAAAAGGTGGGGAAAGAGATAAAACGGATTGGTTCTCATATATTGAGTGCCTTTTTATTTACGCATTAATTTATATTTTTATAAATAACTATAATCGGAGGTGATCGTCATGAAAACGTACTATAGCGCACAGGACTTACCGGTAATCCGCAAATATTTCGGCATTAATCAAGAGCAAATGGCTCGCATTGCAGGCGTCACACAGGCGTATATCTCGATGATCGAGCGACAATACGTACCTCTAACACATACACTCCGCGATAGATTATCGGCAAGGCTGAATATAACGCCGGAACTATTAGCGGAAATCAAACGAGAGCAAGTGGTTAGAGAGGAAAAGATTCAACATTATTTAATTAATTGAGCATTTCGCGAATTAGCGGGGTGCTTTTTATATACAAAAAAAACAAAAAAGGGGAAATGAAAATGGAAAATAAACAACGCAAAATAAACTTAACTATCGAATCAACTGGGGAACTTCGCGAATGGTACGTATTTGTTGAGGATAGCGCAGGACAAAATGGCTCTTATCACTTCAAAGACGCTGGCGCTGCCTACGCTATGTATAAGACATTGCACCGCTGTATTAAAAAGGGGTACGGCTATCAAATCGAAGTAACCTCGAATCACGAAGGTTTTATTCGCAGTCTAAATCATATTAGCGACGATAATCGCACGTTAAGCAGAATGACACGCGATATTTTATTTGAGACAAATTCGGTTATTACTTCCGCCAAAGTTGCGGAGTAACAATATACAGCATACAAAATACAAAAAACAAAGGGGAAATGGACAATGGAGTTATATCTACTAGTAATGATGGGGCTTTGCGCGTACAGTTATTTCTTTTTAAGTATCGTTGGTGATAAGTATTGAGTAGTAGAGTGGGAAGATACATTGAAAAGCATTGCGCTAATTATGACGCAAACGGTCAATGCTTATTGCAAACTTTTGAGAGTGGGAGCCACATATGCCCGCTCTTTTTTAATTTGACTGCACGTTGCACTTACGCTGAAACTTCCGTTCTACCTGGCGACGGGCAAATTCAATCTTTATATATGCAAGGTAAACAAGGCGCTGAGATAGTACTACACACTTGCGAACGCTGCAAAAAGCCGTACAAGCGCAGGAGCAATCGACAGAAATATTGTTCGTCTTGTCAAACGGATCAAGCAAGAAAAAGAGCGCGTGAGGGCATGGCAAAACTTAGGTCAGATGTTAACGATTAGACTTTCTAAATCGTTGATTTTACCGGCTTTTCCACGTCTATTTTAAGACGTAAATACAATAGCGAAAGTATTTATCATTATTGCTGTTTTTGACTTTCTAAACACTAACTAAAGGGAGAGATTTTAATGACTAAGACAATCGCAGAACAAATTCAAGGACATATCGAAAAGGCTTATGAAATCAAAAAGCAAACAGTAAAATTGGCAGCTGAAGTACGAGACGAAGTTGGCTCTACAATTATGGATATCGTAAAGGATCCATTGTTATCTCCGGAGGGTAGGAAGGTTAAACAGGCTGAGATTATGGGTGGATATGAACGAGACCTATATACAGAAATCGCTAGAATTAAAGGCGAATATTTAGCGGAGGCAAAAGCAGTCCGTGACCTTGCTAATAAAACGCTATTAGAGCCTAACGCAAAGCCCACAGACACTACAAAAGTAGCGTTCTTTGAAAAAGAATACGAACGATTAAAAGTCGACGCTATGCTTGGGCTTAACGCTGAAAAGTCAATGAAAGCAATCGCCGAATTTGTAAGTAAGTACGACCATCCTTATTTCGCTGAACGTTTACAGTCAGAATTCAGTACGCTAGCAGGCGCAGTCTTAGCTAACGGAAATGATGCAGAGACACGCCAAAAACTAAGCAAGATGCTCGAAGCAATAGAAGTTAAAGCGACATCACCTGCGAAAGAGTCCGCTAAATACGGTCTTAAGTATTTTGAAAACGCTGAGGGTGTTCGTTTGTTCCCAGAGTATAGTCACGAATTTAAAGCGATTGAGTCCGTTATGACTAGCAAATATATAAAGCATATCAATGAGCCGGAAGTTTATTTTGAGGCGGAGGCAGAAACGCAAGAGTCAGCACAATAGTGCCGGCTCTTTCTATATAAAAAACAAACGAAAAGGGAGACGATTAAATGACATTACAAACACAATTTAAACGCGAAGGAAATTTATTAATTTCGGGCGATGAGGAAGTCTTAGTAAAAGCGCAAAAGGATAGCAACAAAATTCTTGCGGAATTAGATGTGCAAGGAACAGACGAAGCAAAGGCGCAAAAAGCCCTTATCGAAATGAACCGAGCATTATACGCTAACTTTACGCCAAACGTTCAAAACTTAGCTAAGTTATTTGACAAAGCGCGGTCGAGTGCTGACAGTTTTTACGCTGAAAAGTACGTCGAATTAAAAGCGGATGTTCTAAAGGCTAACGAATTGGCAACCGCAGATAAGCCACAGGTTGAACGCTATACAGTAACAGCACGTGATTTGTAAAACGGAGCTCCTAACGGGGCTCTTTTTATTTGACTTAAAAAGCGAAGGAGAGACGAAAACATGACGCAAGAAAAAATCAATCAGCAGCAACTAAAGAAGATTATCGCAGCACAGCGCAAATACAAAAAAATCTATGACAATAACGCAAATGTAAGCAAGAAAAGGATAGCGAAGGCCGAACGCGATATATTGGCTCTTCAATCAATTATTAAAGAAAATGGTTCACTCGCTAAATTAGCGGAACTAACACTTGCAGCGCTATGGGCGGCGCTTACAGCGGCGAAAGAGGAGAACAAACTAAAGCTCGCAGAAGTCGAAGAATTACATCTTGCTGCAGCGGCAGAGGCTGAGCGGCTTGAGCGAGAAATATTCAGGGAGGAATGAGCAATTGAGTATAAACCTAGTCGCAAAATTAAGTCTAGTCGATAATTTATCTGCAAAAATGAAAAGTATTGACCGGACTATTCAAAGAACAGAAAGAGCTACCAACAGCTTTAATTCGTCTTTACAAAGAACGTCGAAGTCAGGCGCTAGCAGTTTTAATGGAACGATTAAGGCGGTCGGCGGTCTAGTTACTGCAATCGGCGGAGCTATCGGAATAGCAAAAACGCTAGACGCAACTCTCGGCGAAGCCATGCGCTACCAACAGCAAGAAGTCTTAGTCGAAGCGATGTTCGATGACAAGAAGGCCAGCGCTAAATACGCGAAAATGGTTCAGAAAATGGCGCAAGATTCGCCGATTATGGATACGTCAACTATGATGGGCAGCTCGAAGGCTTTCGTTGGTATTACGAAATCATTGCCTGCGCTTAAACAAGCGTGGAAAGTTGCAGAAAAACTATCAATAATGGATCCTGAACAAGGGCTTCAAGGCGCAGTTTATGCAATGAAAGAGCTCGCGTCGGGCGATGGGGTTTCGATGGCAGAACGATTTGAGGTTCCCAAGAAGGTTGTAAATTCGATTAAAAACCTTAGTTTCGATGAGCAACTCGTATCAATACAACAGTATCTTGATAAGGTCGGAATTACGGACAAGACAGTTCAAAAAATGGGCGGCACTACAATGTCAAAATGGAATCAGATTAAAGAAAAATTACAATCAACCTTCCGAAATATGGGTACTTCCGGTAATTCGCAAATCGGAAAGGCTTTCGATGGAATTTTAGCCGGACTAGACAAAGGCTCCTTTAATAAAGTCGCCAAGCAGATTGATGAGGGGTTAGGTACGGCATTATCTAAGCTCGCGAACTACGTTAAGACTATTGATTTCGTTGACCTCGGAAATAAAGCAAGCACAGCGTTCGATAAAATATCGAAAGGTGTTAAGTGGATAAGCGACAACTTTAATGGAATTAAAGAAACGGTAATCGGCGTAGGTATCGCCGTGGTTGCATTTAAAGGAATCATGGCAGGCTTGACGGTTATCAGCACGATTAATACGTTAATGAAAGCGTATCGCACGGGAACTTTAATCGCTACCGCTGCACAATGGAATCTGAACGCAGCTCTCCTCGCAAACCCAATCGGACTTATCGTCGTTGCAATCGCAGCCTTAATCGGAATTATAGTAGTATTAGTCCGCAACTGGGACACAGTAACGAAGAAAACTAAGCAATTTTGGCGTGCAATCGGCGGGGGCTCAGGAGCTATCCGCATATTAATGGGACCGCTCGGCATATTAATCGGCGCAGCAATCGACTTAGCGAAGAACTGGGACTCTACGAAATCCGTATGGGAAAACGTATGGGGCGCAATCAAGCGTTCTGCAGCGGAGTCGGTTAACTCTGTAATTGGCGGCATTAACGAGATGATTAAAATGATTAACAAGTTGCCAGGCGTCAATGTTCCGGTAATCGCGAAAGTAGACTGGGGAGGCACGCCAGTAGCGCCGTCTAAAAAGCTGCCGAAAAAGAATCCGCAACTTGGCTCATTAACAAACTATGCACCGAAGAATTACGGCGGTCTTAATTTACCCGGACATAAAGGTGGTCTTAACCGCGTGCCTTATGACGGTTATGTGGCAAGATTACACGAAGGGGAACGTATTCAAACACGCGATGAAGTAAATGCCGAGCGCAATGCTACGAGTGGTGTTCAAGTATCGTTTGCGGGCGCTAACTTCCATGTACGACAAGAGAGTGATATTGAAAGTATCGCGAAGGCGCTAGCTAACGAAATATTCAGTAGAAGGAAGGTAGTCGGATAATGGCCGGAATTAAGATTTATTTAAAATATTCATCGAAAGATAAGTTGCAACTTCCGGTTGTTCCGGAGGAACTTTCGCTAGAGTCGCCATTTGGAGTAAATAAGGTAAACGTTGCGCATAAAGGTGCGATTACTATACCTGGCTTAACGAAAGGGGAACGATAAAATGGATATTGATATACAAAAAATAAAGCGCAGACTAGCGGAAGTCACTCGCGACCTTGATAAGGTAAACGAGGAGCGGGGCTACTGTATGCTTGAACAATCGCCAATCGATCCGGAGCTTTGCGTTAATGCAGCTGCCATAGTAGTAGATGAGGCAAGCGAGTTTATTGTCGCAGTAGCTGACATACTGCTTAAGACGAACGACTTTCCGGACTTGCGCTCGGATGACGAGATTGTGGCGAAAATAGAGCGCTGGCTTGACTTGATATGGGTTGGTTGTCGGATGGATTCGTTAAGACGCGAAGAAGTGTATTGGCGTTATAAACACGTTGATGGTGATTGTTTATTGCTTGTGCCAGTCTTACATTGCTTGATACGCGATAAGTCGGAGAATATTAGACGAGGCTGGACACCGCTTAAATTGGCGAACTTATTAACGCAACCATTAGCTAGGGCACGTATGAATTTACAAGGATATGAGCGCTTTGAGTACGATTACAGCGCCATTATTGACGAGAATAAAGAATACAGAAGATTAGCGAAAGGGGTAAAATAATGAGAACTGAATCGGAATTGAAGGCGTTATTATCTACGCAAGAACAGCACGCAGTTTTATTAATCGTTGAGAACGAGTTTGCGCCGAAAGGAAACAAGCGGACATTCGAGGATATTGCGGAAGAAGTAGGCGTAACGGTGCGTCAACTATATAACTATCGCAAAGACAATCCGGCGTTCAACGAATATAAGACGCTAGTGGCGAATCAGATGCTTTTAAGCAAGCGTGAAGTTGTAGACGCTCAGCTTATGAAATTAGTTGAAGGAACGTCCAATAACGGTAATGGCTCGATTAAGGCGATTGAGCTCTACTACAAGTTGACTGGCGCGCTTAAGGAAAGCATTACGATTAATAGCGAGCAGCCAAGAACACAAGTGAAGCCGGAGGAAGTGGCGGCGAATATCGAGGCATTACGAGCTACATTGAAATAGAACGGATTATTACGGGCATGATCGCTTAATTGCGGTTGTGTCCGTCTTTTTTTTTATTTCCGGATTAGTGAAAAGTGCACGTTTTTATACATAATAACTATATATATTAGATATAACGTAGTAAAACGTAGGTAACGTTATGAAGCGAATAAGACTGACTAGGAATGAGCGTAGCGAATGACGAAGGTTTTAAAGTTGGCGTTCTATTTCGAATCAAACAAGACGGCGTCGTGTCACGCTTTGCAAATGTTCCGACGTCCGGAGCATTCCGATAATTTCCGAAAATAGGCAAATCCGAAGGCTTGGCGCTCATTTCACCTACTCGACGCGCCTGGCGGATGGACACGCTCGAAAACATCAAGGCTCAATTCATATAGCGGTATCATATATTAAAGTATTTGACACCGATAGGCCAACGTGATAGTATTAAGGTATCGAACGGTATCATATATCGGTATCACGAAAAGGAGACAGTGTCATGACTAAATACGGGTATGCGAGGGTATCAACGCTTCATCAATCGCTAGACGAACAGACTAAGCAACTAAAGGCGGAAGGCTGCGAAGTCATTTATGCTGAACACTATACCGGCACAAGCAAAGACCGACCGGAGTTTCAAGCGCTATTGGACGCTGTTGTTAGTGGCGATATGATCGTTGTTACGAAGCTAGACCGCTTTGCCCGTTCAGCCAGTGACGCTATAACGATTATCAAGCGACTATATGACGAAGGAGTACGGGTACATATCATCAATATGGGGATAGTAGAGAACACTCCAATGGGGCGATTAATGTTGACTATGCTAGCGGGCTTTGCTGAGTTCGAGAGGGATATGATCGTTGAGCGAACGCAAGCAGGACGAGAAGCTGCGAGACAACGCGAAGGTTACAAAGATGGACGTAAGCCGAAGTATGGACGCAAGCAACTCGATCATGCGATGGAACTAAAAGAAACGCATAGCTTCTCGCAAGTCGCTGACATAACAGGAATTTCAATCGCAACACTTAAAAGAGAAAGCGCAAGACGCAAAGCAGAAGGCAATCGCTAGGTAACGGCGGTTGTCTTTTAATTTTCCCCAAGCACGCCGCCCGATACCGTCTCGTCAGAGGTTCAATGCTTGCGAATAATATTTTAAAATCTCGAAGGTTAATTCAGTCTGCAGTATGTATTGCCGGTCGATAGAATGGATAATCTCGGAGTTTCTTCTATTATATGTATCGCTGTCTTTTCGTCATAATTTCGTCAGCTATATTTTCATTTCTGTAAAATTATAACACGCCTGTCATCGACTAAAAAGCCTATTTTAAAGGTGATTTGTTGCAGGTATAATAGCGTTCGAAAGGCGGTGAGTATACGGTGATGGAAACATATACACTAAAAGATACTTCGGATAGACTCGGAATCGCACCAAGTACTCTTAATGATCGAGCAAAGGTGATGGAGGAAGTGGTGCCAGGTTATGCTAGATTAAACGGAAAACGTTGTTTTAATGAAAAGGAAATAAAAGTTATGGCTTATGTAGGTGATTTGCTAGAAAAACAGAGCGGAAGAAAAGACATAAAGTTAGCTTGCGAAAAGGCGAAAGAGATATATTATACCGATGTTAATGTAGAAGAAGCAAAACGAAAGTTAAAAGAGGTTATGAATATGTCGCAGGAGATTATCGATTTATTAAAATAATACATAGCAATTATTGAAAGGTGATTTGTTGTAAAACGCCACTTTGCGTGCTACAATTGATTTACAAAAATTTCGAATATAATTGAAATGCATATTTTATGATAAATCCGCTCAGTAGCGTAGGAATCAACGTCATATCAGCGTAGTATCAACGGTTCTCTGTACGTATCGTAAACGAAGTAGACCACGTTAACCGCGTACTGTATGATATTACTTCTAAGCCACCAGCTACTATTGAGTGGGAATAGGGTTTGTAATGTTTAAAGTAAATATTTCTAAGTAGAAGCATACAGACTATTTTTAAATACGCTCTCTTATTTACACCATTTTGTAGATGAGAGGGCGTTTTTGTTTTTAAGAAAAGTGGCTATTGAATAGAAAACCAAATTGATTGTCGATGGTTTATTAATAAGTTAATTATTCTAGGAGTTAGTAAAATGGGGTTAAAAGTATTATTAGCCATATTTGCAATTATGGGCTTTGCTTTGATGTTCTTTGGTGTATTTGGAAAGAAAAAGGATATAGATAATTTATATGTTGGAACTTCATCGAGTATATTTGAATTAATCGTAGATTTTGTTTATGTACTTTCTTCAACGCTACTAAAACGTATGATTATTTTCGTTTTAGGGTTAATTACGGTTGTTTTTACAATGGGTGTGTTTTTATCCTAGTGGAAAATAATCATTAAAAAGAGTTTGGGAAAAAAGTATTTTAGCTAATGAAAAATCCGAACTATAATGTGAAATTCTATTTAAAATTTCACATTTGTTCGGATTTTCTCAAAGAAAGATACTTTATGAAATTGATTCTATTAAGTTCAATTATTCGGCCTTGGGAGGGACTAATTTTGTTCTGTCCCAGCCCCTTTTTCTAGTTTTTAATCGTAACACCAAGCATCATTGCAATTGCAGCTGCTTGATCAAAGCGAATGGATAATCCCTTTGCTAAGTTAGGTGATAATTTTATATCGATAAAATCACAAGTTGAAAAATCGAGATTATTTAATTTGCTATCTGTAAAATCTGCTAATTGTAAATTACATTTTAAAAAATTTACTTTATCAAAATGAACATCTTGAAAGTATGTATCGCCTAATTGATTTTCTTCAAAGGATACTAGGTTCATCTTACTTTCGGAGAAAATAGAATAATTCATCAAACAATCCTGCCATAAAATATTTTTGAATTTGCTACCGATAAATTGTGAACCTATTAATTTACATGAGTGAAACTGACAACGATAAAATATTGATTTGTTAAAATCGAAGTTAGATAGATCACATTTCATGAAAATGATATCTAAGAATTCCATTTGAGTAAAATCGTTTGTTAAGAATCGACAATTGTCAAACTGTACTTCCTGTAATTGTTTTCTTCCAAATCGACAATCAATTTCACAATCGATTAAGTATGTATTATCTTCGATTTCTTCGAGCATAATAAAATCATTCTGTATGGTTTGATGATAGTTTGTTGATGGTTCTATAATTTTGTGCATTAAAATCACCTCGCTAATTGTTATCTAGTAAGTATAGTGTCACATATTGCTGAGAAAAGTAAAATATTATTGGTAGCTTAAGACAGTTACGTTAATGATAGGTTTATACACGAACTATTGTTAAAGAAAATAAAGAAACGTTCGGAAAAAGTATTGAAATGATAATAGAAGCATGCTATATTATCAGAGTAAATTAAATAACGTCGTCGTATAATGTCGGGAATATGGCCCGAGAGTTTCTACCGAGTTACCGTAAATGACTTGACTACGATTTATGAGAAGGTCATACCTTCTTTTAATCTTTGCAAATTTGAAAAAATGATTGTAAAGAATCGTAGGCAGTCGACTTAAAAGAAGTTGATTGTCTTTTTTATTCTCACAGACGTATAAGACGGCATACGGAGGATTAATGTAATCATGAAAAAATATTTCCAATTTGAAGAACTTGGCACCAATTACCGCCGAGAGATAATTGGTGGCGTCACAACATTCTTAGCAATGGCATATATTTTAGCGTTAAATCCACTTATTTTAACGTTAGCAGATGTAAAAGATTTACCTGCTGCAATGCGTATGGATCACGGTTCAGTTTTTGTCGCAACAGCTTTAGCAGCAGCAGTTGGTTCATTTATTATGGGATTTGTTGCTAGATATCCAATTGGTTTAGCACCAGGTATGGGGCTTAACGCATTCTTTGCATACACAGTTATATTAACTTACCATATTCCATGGCAAACAGGTTTAACTGGCGTATTCTTCTCAGGTGTAATCTTTATTATTCTTTCATTAACAGGTGTTCGTGAAACAATTATTAATGCTATTCCTGTTCAACTTAAATATGCTGTTTCTGCAGGTATTGGTTTATTTATAACATTTGTTGGTTTAAAAAATGCAGGTATCGTTGTAGCGAGCAAAAGTACATTCGTTACTCTTGGGGATTTTACGGATGGTAATGTTTTATTAGCAATTGCAGGTATTTTCATTACAGTTATTTTATTAGCACGTAAAGTAAAAGCTGGTATATTCTACGGAATGATTATCACAGCTATAATCGGTATGATTTTCGGTTTAGTAGAAGTGCCAAAAGCAGTTGTTTCATCAATCCCAAGTGTATCTCCAACTTTTGGGGTTGCATTACAGCCAATTATTCATGATCCGTCTTCATTATTTAATGTGAAATTCTTAGTAGTTGTATTAACATTCTTATTTGTAGATTTCTTTGATACAGCAGGTACTTTAATGGCTGTAGCAAACCAAGCAGGATTAGTAAAAGATAACAAATTACCACGTGCGGGTAAAGCTTTATTAGCAGATGCGTTAGGCACTACAGTAGGTTCTATCTTTGGTACTTCAACTACTACTGCTTATGTAGAATCTACAGCAGGTGTTGGTGCAGGTGCACGTTCTGGTTTTGCCGCAGTTGTAATTGGTGTGCTATTCTTACTAGCACTATTCTTCTCACCATTATTAAGTGTCGTAACAACAGCTGTAACAACTCCAGCACTTGTTATTGTAGGGGTAATGATGGCATCATCTTTACGATTAATTGAATGGGATAAATTCGAAATTGCAGTTCCAGCATTTATGACAATGTTCATGATGCCGATGGGTTACAGTATTGCTTCTGGTATTGCGGTTGGATTTATCTTCTATCCAATTACAATGTTGCTTGCAGGACGCAAAAAAGAAGTTCATCCATTAATGTATGTTTTATTCTTCGTATTCCTTGCTTACTTCATTTGGGTGAGATAGTTTTAAGATGGTTAAGCAGCTTTCCTTTTAGGAAAGCTGCTTTTTTGTTCTTATAATAGAAGGGAATTTAAGATTTTATTAAAGTATAAAAATTTTATATAAAAACATTGACAACTAGTTAATAGAGGAGTATAGTTATCAACGTTGACTCGTTAGAGAAACAAAAGTGAAATAAGACTTAAAACTTCTGATAAAAAAGTTCTTGACTTTATAAAACAGAAGTGATAAGATATAAAAGTCGTTAAGATAACGACTTGATATGAACCTTGAAAACTGAACAAGCAAACGTTAATCAATAAACTTTGATCGCTAACTTCTGTTAGTGACAAGGACAAAATGTTATCAATAGATAACGCTAGCAAAGCAAATGAGCTTTCAAACTTTACTTTTTATGGAGAGTTTGATCCTGGCTCAGGACGAACGCTGGCGGCGTGCCTAATACATGCAAGTCGAGCGAATGACGAGGAGCTTGCTCCTCTGATTTAGCGGCGGACGGGTGAGTAACACGTGGGCAACCTGCCCTGTAGACTGGGATAACTTCGGGAAACCGGAGCTAATACCGGATAATCCATTTCACCTCATGGTGAAATGTTGAAAGGCGCTTTCGGGCGTCACTACAGGATGGGCCCGCGGTGCATTAGCTAGTTGGTGGGGTAACGGCCTACCAAGGCGACGATGCATAGCCGACCTGAGAGGGTGATCGGCCACATTGGGACTGAGACACGGCCCAAACTCCTACGGGAGGCAGCAGTAGGGAATCTTCCACAATGGACGAAAGTCTGATGGAGCAACGCCGCGTGAGTGATGAAGGTTTTCGGATCGTAAAACTCTGTTGTAAGGGAAGAACAAGTACGTTAGGAAATGAACGTACCTTGACGGTACCTTATTAGAAAGCCACGGCTAACTACGTGCCAGCAGCCGCGGTAATACGTAGGTGGCAAGCGTTGTCCGGATTTATTGGGCGTAAAGCGCGCGCAGGCGGTTTCTTAAGTCTGATGTGAAAGCCCACGGCTTAACCGTGGAGGGTCATTGGAAACTGGGAGACTTGAGTGCAGAAGAGGAAAGTGGAATTCCAAGTGTAGCGGTGAAATGCGTAGAGATTTGGAGGAACACCAGTGGCGAAGGCGACTTTCTGGTCTGCAACTGACGCTGAGGCGCGAAAGCATGGGGAGCAAACAGGATTAGATACCCTGGTAGTCCATGCCGTAAACGATGAGTGCTAAGTGTTAGGGGGTTTCCGCCCCTTAGTGCTGCAGCTAACGCATTAAGCACTCCGCCTGGGGAGTACGACCGCAAGGTTGAAACTCAAAGGAATTGACGGGGGCCCGCACAAGCGGTGGAGCATGTGGTTTAATTCGAAGCAACGCGAAGAACCTTACCAGGTCTTGACATCCCAGTGACCACTCTAGAGATAGAGTTTTCCCTTCGGGGACATTGGTGACAGGTGGTGCATGGTTGTCGTCAGCTCGTGTCGTGAGATGTTGGGTTAAGTCCCGCAACGAGCGCAACCCTTAATCTTAGTTGCCATCATTTAGTTGGGCACTCTAAGGTGACTGCCGGTGACAAACCGGAGGAAGGTGGGGATGACGTCAAATCATCATGCCCCTTATGACCTGGGCTACACACGTGCTACAATGGACGGTACAAAGAGTCGCTAACTCGCGAGAGCACGCTAATCTCATAAAACCGTTCTCAGTTCGGATTGTAGGCTGCAACTCGCCTACATGAAGCCGGAATCGCTAGTAATCGCGGATCAGCATGCCGCGGTGAATACGTTCCCGGGCCTTGTACACACCGCCCGTCACACCACGAGAGTTTGTAACACCCGAAGTCGGTGAGGTAACCTTTTGGAGCCAGCCGCCGAAGGTGGGATAGATGATTGGGGTGAAGTCGTAACAAGGTAGCCGTATCGGAAGGTGCGGCTGGATCACCTCCTTTCTAAGGAATATTTCGGAATACAGACCTTGGGTCTGTAAGATTAACGGTTGCTGTTCAGTTTTGAAGGCTCATCGCTTTCAAAACTTGTTCTTTGAAAACTGGATAAAACGACATTGAAGAAATTCTTAAGTAACACATTTTTTTATATTAAGTTTTAAATTTTTTAGGCTTAATAACTTGAAAGTTGTAAAAGGTTTCAAGACACGAGTAGTACTAGGAAATGAGTGAGTGAAAACCGGAGTGCACTTTGGTGCATGAGGATTTGAACGAGTGAAATTGACGACGTAATGCGATGTGTATTGAAAACTGAAGGTTAAGTTATTAAGGGCGCATGGCGGATGCCTTGGCACTAGAAGCCGATGAAGGACGGCACTAACACCGATATGCTTCGGGGAGCTGTAAGTAAGCTATGATCCGGAGATTTCCGAATGGGGGAACCCACTGTTCGTAATGGGACAGTATCTTGACGTGAATACATAGCGTCATGATGGCAGACTCAGGGAACTGAAACATCTAAGTACCTGAAGGAAGAGAAAGAAAATTCGATTCCCTTAGTAGCGGCGAGCGAAATGGGAAGAGCCCAAACCAAGAGGCTTGCCTCTTGGGGTTGTAGGACACTCTATACGGAGTTACAAAGGAATGAATTAGACGAAGCGGTTTGGAAAGACCTACCGAAGAAGGTAACAGTCCTGTAGTCAAAAGTTCATTCCCTCCAGAGTGGATCCTGAGTACGGCGGAACACGTGAAATTCCGTCGGAATCTGGGAGGACCATCTCCTAAGGCTAAATACTCTCTAGTGACCGATAGTGAACCAGTACCGTGAGGGAAAGGTGAAAAGCACCCCGGGAGGGGAGTGAAAGAGATCCTGAAACCATGTGCCTACAAGTAGTTAGAGCCCGTTAATGGGTGATAGCGTGCCTTTTGTAGAATGAACCGGCGAGTTACGATTACATGCAAGGTTAAGTTGAAAAGACGGAGCCGTAGCGAAAGCGAGTCTGAATAGGGCGAATGAGTATGTGGTCGTAGACCCGAAACCAGGTGATCTACCCATGTCCAGGGTGAAGGTAAGGTAACACTTACTGGAGGCCCGAACCCACGCACGTTGAAAAGTGCGGGGATGAGGTGTGGGTAGCGGAGAAATTCCAATCGAACTTGGAGATAGCTGGTTCTCTCCGAAATAGCTTTAGGGCTAGCCTCGTGATAGAGAATCCTGGAGGTAGAGCACTGTTTGGACTAGGGGTCCATCCCGGATTACCGAATTCAGACAAACTCCGAATGCCAGTGATTTATGCACGGGAGTCAGACTGCGAGTGATAAGATCCGTAGTCAAAAGGGAAACAGCCCAGACCACCAGCTAAGGTCCCAAAGTAATTGTTAAGTGGAAAAGGATGTGACGTTGCTTAGACAACCAGGATGTTGGCTCAGAAGCAGCCACCATTTAAAGAGTGCGTAATAGCTCACTGGTCGAGTGACGCTGCGCCGAAAATGTATCGGGGCTAAACAATTCACCGAAGCTGTGGATAGACATCTACGATGTCTGTGGTAGGAGAGCGTTCTAAGTGCTGTGAAGTCAGACCGGAAGGACTGGTGGAGCGCTTAGAAGTGAGAATGCCGGTATGAGTAGCGAAAGATGGGTGAGAATCCCATCCACCGAATGACTAAGGTTTCCTGAGGAAGGCTCGTCCTCTCAGGGTTAGTCGGGACCTAAGCCGAGGCCGACAGGCGTAGGCGATGGATAACAGGTTGATATTCCTGTACCACCTCCCTACCATTTGAGTAATGGGGGGACACAGTAGGATAGGGTAAGCGCACTGTTGGTTATGTGCGTCTAAATAGTAAGACGTGAGAGTAGGCAAATCCGCTCTCTATAACGTTGAGCTATGATGGCGAGCTCGTATGAGCGAAGTTCCTGATTTCACACTGTCAAGAAAAGCCTCTAGCGAGGTAGGAGGTGCCCGTACCGCAAACCGACACAGGTAGTCGAGGAGAGAATCCTAAGGTGAGCGAGAGAACTCTCGTTAAGGAACTCGGCAAAATGACCCCGTAACTTCGGGAGAAGGGGTGCTCTAGTAGGGTGCAAGCCCGAGAGAGCCGCAGTGAATAGGCCCAGGCGACTGTTTAGCAAAAACACAGGTCTCTGCAAAACCGTAAGGTGACGTATAGGGGCTGACGCCTGCCCGGTGCTGGAAGGTTAAGGGGATTGCTTAGCGCAAGCGAAGGTGAGAACCGAAGCCCCAGTAAACGGCGGCCGTAACTATAACGGTCCTAAGGTAGCGAAATTCCTTGTCGGGTAAGTTCCGACCCGCACGAAAGGCGTAACGATCTGGGCACTGTCTCAACGAGAGACTCGGTGAAATTATAGTACCTGTGAAGATGCAGGTTACCCGCGACAGGACGGAAAGACCCCGTGGAGCTTTACTGTAGCCTGATATTGAATTTTGGTACAGCTTGTACAGGATAGGTAGGAGCCAGAGAGACCGGAGCGCCAGCTTCGGTGGAGGCGTCCTTGGGATACTACCCCAGCTGTATTGAAATTCTAACCCGTACCCCTAAGCGGGGTAGGAGACAGTGTCAGGCGGACAGTTTGACTGGGGCGGTCGCCTCCTAAAGAGTAACGGAGGCGCCCAAAGGTTCCCTCAGAATGGTTGGAAATCATTCGCAGAGTGTAAAGGCACAAGGGAGCTTGACTGCGAGACCTACAAGTCGAGCAGGGTCGAAAGACGGGCTTAGTGATCCGGTGGTTCCGCATGGAAGGGCCATCGCTCAACGGATAAAAGCTACCCCGGGGATAACAGGCTTATCTCCCCCAAGAGTCCACATCGACGGGGAGGTTTGGCACCTCGATGTCGGCTCATCGCATCCTGGGGCTGTAGTCGGTCCCAAGGGTTGGGCTGTTCGCCCATTAAAGCGGTACGCGAGCTGGGTTCAGAACGTCGTGAGACAGTTCGGTCCCTATCCGTCGTGGGCGTAGGAAATTTGAGAGGAGCTGTCCTTAGTACGAGAGGACCGGGATGGACACACCGCTGGTGTACCAGTTGTTCTGCCAAGAGCATCGCTGGGTAGCTATGTGTGGACGGGATAAGTGCTGAAAGCATCTAAGCATGAAGCCCCCCTCAAGATGAGATTTCCCATTACGCAAGTAAGTAAGATCCCTTGAAGACGACAAGGTAGATAGGTTCGAGGTGGAAGTGTGGTGACACATGGAGCTGACGAATACTAATCGATCGAGGACTTAACCAAAAGTTCTTAAGAACTTCAATGAGTGTTTATCCAGTTTTGAGAGAACAATCTCAATAGTCTAGTAATGATGGCAAAGAGGTCACACCTGTTCCCATGCCGAACACAGAAGTTAAGCTCTTTAGCGCCAATGGTAGTTGGGGGCTGTCCCCCTGCGAGAGTAGGACGTTGCTAGGCACACTTAAAGCACAACTGATGATTCAGTTGTGCTTTTTTATTTTGTAGAATTTGCAAACTCTTTGCTATGCGAGGTACTAAAAGCTTTTAGCTACTTTTAGCTATGAACAATAAAAAAACTGGTCGTACAATTGAGTAAGGTTTAGCCAACCGACTCTATACGAAAGGGGATCCGGATCCAACTGGATAATAAAAGTTTAGCCAAACAACATGGAATTGTAAGTAGCACATTGTTTTTGTACCGAAATATAGAAGACAGATTGTATATGGAAAAATAAAAACATGTAGGAAAAATATTATGCCGGCTTGTCCGGACCATATTCATGTGTTGGTAATATTTCATAAAAAATATCAGTATTAAGTTTCATAGCTAATAAACAGCTTATGACCGTGGAGCAAATGACACATTGGAAGGGTATTTATGATTGTGGAATTATTGATATAAGAGAATATTTCAACTTAGTAAAAAAAGTAGTGGATAAAAACAATGGTTCTTAATAATGAAAAATGGTTTAATATTTTTAAATTCTTTTACAAGTAGCTTTCGAAAATCTTTTTCCTTTTGTTCAACTATGATATGTCACTGATGGAAGTACATCAATATTTTAAATATCTCATTTAAAGATGATAGTATTCATAAATCAAAATATAATAAAAACAGACCAATCTACACTGCAACAGTTTTTAAAAACTCCTATTCTTGTTTTGGTAATTATCTTGCTAGAGAAAAGAAAATAAGTTTTTAACTATTGTACATACAGATTATTCAGAATTGATGTTTTGAATGAATTTAGCACCCTTTACAGAAAGAAGAAAGAGCATTGTGAATATTCAAAATTCAGATAAGGGAATCATTTTTAAAAGATATAAAAGCATTACTTACTTAATACCAAGGTGAAGACGGGTTTTTATATTATTTTCCTAGAGGAAAGAACATGGGACATATTGAGCCGAATGATTATAGAGATTGTAAAGAAGGAAATACATAAAAAAATGAAGGTGAATAGACCATTCATATACAAGAATAAGAATACATAGAAAAAAGTCATCAGTATGCAGCCATCGATTCAAATGTTTCTCAAATTGAGTTTTACTTCACATGTAAAATTAAAAATGACGAAAATAAAGAAAAAATTTTAAAATTAGATTCCATCAATAGGTATTGAATGGTTAGATGTTAATGAAATAGGTTATTCAATTCAAAGAATTTAATTTGACGAAATTCGAGTAGGATTAATTTGTATATGTAATTCAAAAGATGGTGTCGTAATAGATATTACTAAAGATAGTGCCGTTATGATGATCAATCCTATAGAAAAATTGAGTTTCAATTTGATCATAATTACATAGCAAATAAAATTCATATTCATATATTCTTTTAAAAACTATTGACTACTATCTATATACATGATAATATTATCAAGTCGCTGAAATGAAACGACAAAAAATAAATAAATCTTCTAAATTGATATAAAATTTTGTTGACATAAAAAAAACAATATGATATATTAGTTGAGTTGCTAATAAAAACAGCAAATTTTAAATTAAATCTCAAAAAAAGTGTTGACAAAATACTTGAGATTTGATAAGATATAAAAGTTCGCTAGTGAGTGAACTTGATATGAACCTTGAAAACTGAACAAGCAAACGTTAATCAATAAACTTTGATCACTAACTTCTGTTAGTGACAAGGACAAAATGTTATCAATAGATAACGCTAGCAAAGCAAATGAGCTTTCAAACTTTACTTTTTATGGAGAGTTTGATCCTGGCTCAGGACGAACGCTGGCGGCGTGCCTAATACATGCAAGTCGAGCGAATGACGAGGAGCTTGCTCCTCTGATTTAGCGGCGGACGGGTGAGTAACACGTGGGCAACCTGCCCTGTAGACTGGGATAACTTCGGGAAACCGGAGCTAATACCGGATAATCCATTTTACCTCATGGTGAAATGTTGAAAGGCGCTTTCGGGCGTCACTACAGGATGGGCCCGCGGTGCATTAGCTAGTTGGTGGGGTAACGGCCTACCAAGGCGACGATGCATAGCCGACCTGAGAGGGTGATCGGCCACATTGGGACTGAGACACGGCCCAAACTCCTACGGGAGGCAGCAGTAGGGAATCTTCCACAATGGACGAAAGTCTGATGGAGCAACGCCGCGTGAGTGATGAAGGTTTTCGGATCGTAAAACTCTGTTGTAAGGGAAGAACAAGTACGTTAGGAAATGAACGTACCTTGACGGTACCTTATTAGAAAGCCACGGCTAACTACGTGCCAGCAGCCGCGGTAATACGTAGGTGGCAAGCGTTGTCCGGATTTATTGGGCGTAAAGCGCGCGCAGGCGGTTTCTTAAGTCTGATGTGAAAGCCCACGGCTTAACCGTGGAGGGTCATTGGAAACTGGGAGACTTGAGTGCAGAAGAGGAAAGTGGAATTCCAAGTGTAGCGGTGAAATGCGTAGAGATTTGGAGGAACACCAGTGGCGAAGGCGACTTTCTGGTCTGCAACTGACGCTGAGGCGCGAAAGCATGGGGAGCAAACAGGATTAGATACCCTGGTAGTCCATGCCGTAAACGATGAGTGCTAAGTGTTAGGGGGTTTCCGCCCCTTAGTGCTGCAGCTAACGCATTAAGCACTCCGCCTGGGGAGTACGACCGCAAGGTTGAAACTCAAAGGAATTGACGGGGGCCCGCACAAGCGGTGGAGCATGTGGTTTAATTCGAAGCAACGCGAAGAACCTTACCAGGTCTTGACATCCCAGTGACCACTCTAGAGATAGAGTTTTCCCTTCGGGGACATTGGTGACAGGTGGTGCATGGTTGTCGTCAGCTCGTGTCGTGAGATGTTGGGTTAAGTCCCGCAACGAGCGCAACCCTTAATCTTAGTTGCCATCATTTAGTTGGGCACTCTAAGGTGACTGCCGGTGACAAACCGGAGGAAGGTGGGGATGACGTCAAATCATCATGCCCCTTATGACCTGGGCTACACACGTGCTACAATGGACGGTACAAAGAGTCGCTAACTCGCGAGAGCACGCTAATCTCATAAAACCGTTCTCAGTTCGGATTGTAGGCTGCAACTCGCCTACATGAAGCCGGAATCGCTAGTAATCGCGGATCAGCATGCCGCGGTGAATACGTTCCCGGGCCTTGTACACACCGCCCGTCACACCACGAGAGTTTGTAACACCCGAAGTCGGTGAGGTAACCTTTTGGAGCCAGCCGCCGAAGGTGGGATAGATGATTGGGGTGAAGTCGTAACAAGGTAGCCGTATCGGAAGGTGCGGCTGGATCACCTCCTTTCTAAGGAATATTTCGGAATACAGACCTTGGGTCTGTAAGATTAACGGTTGCTGTTCAGTTTTGAAGGCTCATCGCTTTCAAAACTTGTTCTTTGAAAACTGGATAAAACGACATTGAAGAAATTCTTAAGTAACACATTTTTTTATATTAAGTTTTAAATTTTTTAGGCTTAATAACTTGAAAGTTGTAAAAGGTTTCAAGACACGAGTAGTACTAGGAAATGAGTGAGTGAAAACCGGAGTGCACTTTGGTGCATGAGGATTTGAACGAGTGAAATTGACGACGTAATGCGATGTGTATTGAAAACTGAAGGTTAAGTTATTAAGGGCGCATGGCGGATGCCTTGGCACTAGAAGCCGATGAAGGACGGCACTAACACCGATATGCTTCGGGGAGCTGTAAGTAAGCTATGATCCGGAGATTTCCGAATGGGGGAACCCACTGTTCGTAATGGGACAGTATCTTGACGTGAATACATAGCGTCATGATGGCAGACTCAGGGAACTGAAACATCTAAGTACCTGAAGGAAGAGAAAGAAAATTCGATTCCCTTAGTAGCGGCGAGCGAAATGGGAAGAGCCCAAACCAAGAGGCTTGCCTCTTGGGGTTGTAGGACACTCTATACGGAGTTACAAAGGAATGAATTAGACGAAGCGGTTTGGAAAGACCTACCGAAGAAGGTAACAGTCCTGTAGTCAAAAGTTCATTCCCTCCAGAGTGGATCCTGAGTACGGCGGAACACGTGAAATTCCGTCGGAATCTGGGAGGACCATCTCCTAAGGCTAAATACTCTCTAGTGACCGATAGTGAACCAGTACCGTGAGGGAAAGGTGAAAAGCACCCCGGGAGGGGAGTGAAAGAGATCCTGAAACCATGTGCCTACAAGTAGTTAGAGCCCGTTAATGGGTGATAGCGTGCCTTTTGTAGAATGAACCGGCGAGTTACGATTACATGCAAGGTTAAGTTGAAAAGACGGAGCCGTAGCGAAAGCGAGTCTGAATAGGGCGAATGAGTATGTGGTCGTAGACCCGAAACCAGGTGATCTACCCATGTCCAGGGTGAAGGTAAGGTAACACTTACTGGAGGCCCGAACCCACGCACGTTGAAAAGTGCGGGGATGAGGTGTGGGTAGCGGAGAAATTCCAATCGAACTTGGAGATAGCTGGTTCTCTCCGAAATAGCTTTAGGGCTAGCCTCGTGATAGAGAATCCTGGAGGTAGAGCACTGTTTGGACTAGGGGTCCATCCCGGATTACCGAATTCAGACAAACTCCGAATGCCAGTGATTTATGCACGGGAGTCAGACTGCGAGTGATAAGATCCGTAGTCAAAAGGGAAACAGCCCAGACCACCAGCTAAGGTCCCAAAGTAATTGTTAAGTGGAAAAGGATGTGACGTTGCTTAGACAACCAGGATGTTGGCTCAGAAGCAGCCACCATTTAAAGAGTGCGTAATAGCTCACTGGTCGAGTGACGCTGCGCCGAAAATGTATCGGGGCTAAACAATTCACCGAAGCTGTGGATAGACATCTACGATGTCTGTGGTAGGAGAGCGTTCTAAGTGCTGTGAAGTCAGACCGGAAGGACTGGTGGAGCGCTTAGAAGTGAGAATGCCGGTATGAGTAGCGAAAGATGGGTGAGAATCCCATCCACCGAATGACTAAGGTTTCCTGAGGAAGGCTCGTCCTCTCAGGGTTAGTCGGGACCTAAGCCGAGGCCGACAGGCGTAGGCGATGGATAACAGGTTGATATTCCTGTACCACCTCCCTACCATTTGAGTAATGGGGGGACACAGTAGGATAGGGTAAGCGCACTGTTGGTTATGTGCGTCTAAATAGTAAGACGTGAGAGTAGGCAAATCCGCTCTCTATAACGTTGAGCTATGATGGCGAGCTCGTATGAGCGAAGTTCCTGATTTCACACTGTCAAGAAAAGCCTCTAGCGAGGTAGGAGGTGCCCGTACCGCAAACCGACACAGGTAGTCGAGGAGAGAATCCTAAGGTGAGCGAGAGAACTCTCGTTAAGGAACTCGGCAAAATGACCCCGTAACTTCGGGAGAAGGGGTGCTCTAGTAGGGTGCAAGCCCGAGAGAGCCGCAGTGAATAGGCCCAGGCGACTGTTTAGCAAAAACACAGGTCTCTGCAAAACCGTAAGGTGACGTATAGGGGCTGACGCCTGCCCGGTGCTGGAAGGTTAAGGGGATTGCTTAGCGCAAGCGAAGGTGAGAACCGAAGCCCCAGTAAACGGCGGCCGTAACTATAACGGTCCTAAGGTAGCGAAATTCCTTGTCGGGTAAGTTCCGACCCGCACGAAAGGCGTAACGATCTGGGCACTGTCTCAACGAGAGACTCGGTGAAATTATAGTACCTGTGAAGATGCAGGTTACCCGCGACAGGACGGAAAGACCCCGTGGAGCTTTACTGTAGCCTGATATTGAATTTTGGTACAGCTTGTACAGGATAGGTAGGAGCCAGAGAGACCGGAGCGCCAGCTTCGGTGGAGGCGTCCTTGGGATACTACCCCAGCTGTATTGAAATTCTAACCCGTACCCCTAAGCGGGGTAGGAGACAGTGTCAGGCGGACAGTTTGACTGGGGCGGTCGCCTCCTAAAGAGTAACGGAGGCGCCCAAAGGTTCCCTCAGAATGGTTGGAAATCATTCGCAGAGTGTAAAGGCACAAGGGAGCTTGACTGCGAGACCTACAAGTCGAGCAGGGTCGAAAGACGGGCTTAGTGATCCGGTGGTTCCGCATGGAAGGGCCATCGCTCAACGGATAAAAGCTACCCCGGGGATAACAGGCTTATCTCCCCCAAGAGTCCACATCGACGGGGAGGTTTGGCACCTCGATGTCGGCTCATCGCATCCTGGGGCTGTAGTCGGTCCCAAGGGTTGGGCTGTTCGCCCATTAAAGCGGTACGCGAGCTGGGTTCAGAACGTCGTGAGACAGTTCGGTCCCTATCCGTCGTGGGCGTAGGAAATTTGAGAGGAGCTGTCCTTAGTACGAGAGGACCGGGATGGACACACCGCTGGTGTACCAGTTGTTCTGCCAAGAGCATCGCTGGGTAGCTATGTGTGGACGGGATAAGTGCTGAAAGCATCTAAGCATGAAGCCCCCCTCAAGATGAGATTTCCCATTACGCAAGTAAGTAAGATCCCTTGAAGACGACAAGGTAGATAGGTTCGAGGTGGAAGTGTGGTGACACATGGAGCTGACGAATACTAATCGATCGAGGACTTAACCAAAAGTTGATTTAAGAACTTCAATAAACGTTTATCCAGTTTTGAAAGAACAAATCTTTCTATAGATGAGATTTTCAAGATACGAGCAGTACGAGGAAACGAACGAGTGAGAACCGGAGTGTACTTATGTACATGAGGATTCGAATGAGTGAAGTTGACGAAGTAATGCGAAGTAGATTGTAAATCGAAGGTCTAGTAATGATGGCAAAGAGGTCACACCTGTTCCCATGCCGAACACAGAAGTTAAGCTCTTTAGCGCCGATGGTAGTTGGGGGCTGTCCCCCTGCGAGAGTAGGACGTTGCTAGGCATACTAAGGTACTGCTGATATTATCGGTAGTATCTTTTTTATTTTTCAAAATTAATGCTCCACATTTATTCCTATAACAAAAAAGTACATTCTTTCCTCTTTTCCTCATAATTTTCGAATAAACTCAAAACTTGTCGAGCTAGATAATCTCTATTTGATAATAGAGTATGAAATATCTTTATTACATAAACACTTTAGTATATTAAATAACTAAAATAAAATGAATATTCAAATAATATTGACAAATGATAAAGAGTACACTAGTATATATCTCTATAACAGCAATGAATTCCATGACATTTCGAGATAAAATGTTACGTAAAGCAAAAAATTTCGTAATACCTATTTTTAATTGTCTCAAAAAGCTTTAATAATGAAAAGGGGTTGTGTGCTATTGAAGAGTTTACGTGAAAGAGCTTTAGAATTACACAAAAATTTGAATGGTAAGTTAGATGTGCAGATTAAATTACCTGTAGAATCAATTGAAGATTTGAGTTTAGCATATTCACCTGGTGTTGCAGAACCTTGTATTGAGATAGAGAAAAATCCGAGTGCTGTTTATGATTATACGATGAAGGGTAACTTAGTGGCAGTAGTAACGGACGGAACAGCAGTACTAGGTTTGGGGGATATTGGACCTGAAGCCGCATTACCCGTAATGGAAGGTAAAGCACTTTTATTAAAACGTTTTGCCAATGTGGATGCTTTTCCGATTTGTTTGGATACAAAAGACCCAGAGGAAATAATACAAACTGTGAAGGCAATCAGTCCGACCTTTGGTGCTATTAATCTAGAAGATATTTCAGCCCCTCGTTGCTTTGTCATTGAGGAACGCCTTCGTGAAGAATGCCATATACCTGTCTTTCATGATGATCAGCATGGGACCGCGATTGTTGTTGGTGCTGGAATACTAAATGCATTGAAAATTGTCAAAAAAGATATCAAAAATGTACGTGTGGTCATAAATGGAGCAGGTGCTGCTGGAATATCTATTTTGAAATTATTACGAAGTTTAGGATTTGAGCATATGATTGTTTGTGATTCAAAAGGAATTATTTATAAAGGACGCAAAATAGGGATGAATTCTATGAAAGAACGTATTGCAAAGTATAGTAATTTAGATGGATTAGATGGTTCACTTGAAGATGCATTAAAAGGTGCGGATATTTTCATAGGAGTGTCTGTAGCAAATGTTTTAACTGAACAAATGATTCAGTCCATGAATATTGATCCTATTGTATTTGCATTAGCAAATCCAAACCCAGAGATAACATATGATCATGCTAGTGAATGGGGAGTGAGGGTAATTGCAACGGGGAGATCTGATTATCCAAACCAAATTAATAATATGCTAGCTTTTCCAGGAATCTTTAGAGGGGCATTAGATGTACGCGCATCAGATATCAATGAAGAAATGAAATTAGCAGCAGTTAGTGCAATTTCTTCTCTTATTACTGAACAAGATTTAAAAAGTGGAAGAATTGTACCGGAGATTTTCGATACGCGTGTAACGGATACTGTTTCCAATGCTGTAAGACTTGCTGCTATAGCTACTGGTGTAGCACGTATCCAACCACAAGAACAAAGTATAGAAGTTTTATAGAATAAAAAATTCTACACAGGAGATTGCATCCTGTGTATTTTTTTATTTAAAACTTGCAGCAAGGTCTCAAAAAATTCCCATTGGATGAAATTTCTCTTTATAATGAAAGATGTCTTAGAAGTGATAATAACAGAAGAGCAATTTAAGGAAGTGACATTTTGGTTAAAAAACAAGTATGGTTTGAAGTAGAAGAATCAGAAACAATTGACGCATGTTTGGAAAGAATGAAGAAAGAAGGCTATATGCCTGTAGGAAGAAAAGAAGAACCTCTTTTTCAAATGATAAATGGAGAACCTGTTCCAATTCGTCAAATTATTAAATTTAAAGGATTGTTAATAGAAGAATAGTATAAAATTTAATTGAATTACGAACAATGAAATGTTTAAAAAAGTTTATCGTTCGTATTTTGTTATTGACTTGTTTTCTTTCTATTGATAAAATGTGAGAAGAAAAACATCGTATCCCCATATATGCTAGAGGATTGGCTCTAGTGTCTCTACCCAGCACCGTAAATGCTGGACTATGCGGGAAAGCAACTTAAGGAATTATGTACAGGGGAAAGTCTACATTTCATAACCCTGTCATATTGAATCCTCAGGAATCTGCTTTTCACGCATGGTAATAATGTGTGAATTGGGGTATCTGAGGATTTTTTATTTGTCCGGCAGATGTCACAGATTTTGAAAGTAAAGAAGAAAAGTTTAATACTTCTCATTAATCTGGAATTACTAAGGCCGAGGCGTAATGGATAGGAGGCATACATACATGAATCCAAAAATTGGCGTAATCATGGGAAGTTCAAGTGATTGGGAAACAATGAAATATGCTTGTGAAATTTTAGATGAATTAGAAATTCCATATGAAAAAAGAGTCGTCTCTGCTCATCGTACACCTGATTTGATGTTTGAATATGCACAGGACGCACGTGACAGAGGTTTGCAAGTGATCATCGCTGGCGCCGGTGGTGCTGCCCATTTACCAGGTATGGTAGCGGCTAAAACTACGTTACCTGTTATTGGCGTACCCGTTCAATCTAAAGCATTAAATGGAATTGATTCATTGCTATCCATTGTGCAAATGCCAGGAGGCGTACCTGTAGCGACCGTGGCAATCGGCAAAGCTGGCGCGACTAACGCAGGATTGTTAGCAGCCCAAATCTTGTCAATAACTGATAAAGAGATTACTGAAAAAATTGAAACAAGACGACAAAAAATGAAGATGAAAGCCCTAGAAAGCACAGGTGAGTTACAGTGATGAAAACCATTTTTCCTGGCCAAACCATTGGGATTATTGGTGGTGGTCAGCTTGGTCGTATGATGGCACTAGCAGCAAAAGAAGCGGGATTTAAAATAGCTGTATTAGAACCAACAATGGATTCACCATGTGGTCAAGTAGCAGACATTCGAATTGTAGCTCCTTATAATGATGAAACTGCTCTTGAAGAATTAGCTGAAGTAAGTGATGTTATTACGTTTGAATTTGAAAATATTGACTATGAAGGATTGAAACGATTAACAGAAATTGCTTATGTACCTCAAGGTGCGGAGTTAATTAAAATTACTCAAGATCGTATTCAAGAAAAATCAACTATTAGTAAAGCAGGTTGTCCAGTTGCAAAATATATTGTCTGTCAAAATTTGAATCAACTAGTGAAAAATATTGATCAAGTTGGTTACCCTTGTATCGTAAAAACAGCAAGGGGTGGTTATGACGGTAAAGGCCAACAAACAATTCACTCAGCTACTGAATTAGAACTTGCAGCGCCTCTATTTGAACATTCAGCATGTGTAGCTGAAGCGTTTGTTCCATTTACTAAAGAAATCTCTGTTATTGTTCAACGCAATAAGCAAGGTGAAACATATTGTTTGCCAATAGGGGAAAACATTCATGTCAATCATATTTTGCATGAAACCATTGTGCCAGCTAGAATTGACAAAAAGACGGCGGCATTAGCCATTGAGGCTGCTGAAAGAATTGCAGACCATCTTCAGCTAATTGGTACATTAGCAGTAGAAATGTTTGTACTTGAAGATGGAACCATTTTGATCAATGAATTAGCACCACGTCCACATAATTCAGGTCATTATTCAATTGAAGCATGTAACATTTCACAATTCCATCAACATATTCGTGCAATATGTGGTTGGCCCTTACGAAAGCCAAAACTTTGGAGTCCTTCAATAATGGTTAATATTTTAGGGCAACATGTAATGCCAGTAACGAACTCAATATCTAAATACCCTGATTGGTCTATTCATCTTTATGGAAAATTACAAGCGAAGAAGAATCGGAAGATGGGACATGTTACAATTATGACGGATGATCTTGATCATACTATTAGAGAAATTGATAATTCTGCCATTTGGACAGAATAGAAGGAGACAAAAATGATAGCACGTTATACTCGTCCGGAAATGGGCGCAATTTGGACAGATGAAAACAGATACCAAGCTTGGTTAGAAGTCGAGATTTTAGCATGTGAAGCATGGTCAGAACTTGGTGAAATTCCAAAAGAAGATGTTGCGAAAATTCGCGAGAATGCAACTTTTGATATCGACCGTATATTAGAAATTGAAAAAGACACTCGCCACGATGTAGTAGCCTTTACACGTGCTGTATCTGAGTCACTTGGTGAAGAGCGCAAATGGGTACATTATGGCTTAACTTCAACAGATGTTGTGGATACTGCTCTTTCATACCAACTAAAACAAGCAAATGCAATCTTACGAAAAGATATTGAAAACTTTATCGAAATTTTAGCTACAAAAGCAAAAGAACATAAGTACACAGTTATGATGGGCCGTACTCACGGTGTACATGCTGAACCAACAACTTTTGGTTTAAAACTTGCACTTTGGTATGAAGAGATGAAACGTAACTTACAACGTTTTGAAGCAGCAGCTAAAACAATTGAAACTGGTAAAATTTCTGGAGCTGTTGGTACGTATGCCAACATCGATCCATTTGTTGAACAATATGTTTGTGAAAAATTAGGATTACAAGCAGCACCAATTTCAACACAGACTTTACAACGTGATCGTCACGCTGAATATATTGCAGCACTTGCATTAATCGCTACTTCTATTGAAAAATTCGCAACAGAAATCCGAGGACTACAAAAATCAGAAACTCGTGAAGTAGAAGAATTCTTTGCAAAAGGCCAAAAAGGTTCTTCAGCAATGCCTCATAAACGGAACCCAATCGGTTCTGAAAACATGGTTGGTATGGCTCGTGTTATCCGTGGGCATATGGTTACTGCATTCGAGAACGTTTCTTTATGGCATGAACGTGATATCTCACATTCATCTGCAGAACGTATTATCTTACCAGATACAACAATCGGTTTAAATTATATGTTAAATCGTTTCGGTAATATTGTGAAAAACCTAACAGTATTCCCAGAAAACATGAAACGTAATATGGGACGTACTTTTGGTTTGATTTATTCACAACGTGTGTTACTTGCATTGATCGACAAGGGTCTTGTACGTGAGGAAGCATATGATACAGTTCAACCATTAACTGCAAAAGCTTGGGATGAACAAATTCAATTCCGCGAACTTGTCGATGCAGATGAGAAAATCACTTCTTATCTTTCAAAAGAAGAACTAGATGATTGCTTCGATTATCATCACCATCTAAAACAAGTAGATATGATTTTCGAACGTCTAGGATTGAACTAATTATAACTAAACCTAAACCGGGGGAATAAACAGTGGAAAAAGGTCAACTTTTGTATGAAGGAAAAGCAAAAAAATTGTATACAACAGAAGATGAACATATCTTATTTGTTGAATACAAAGATAGTGCTACAGCATTCAACGGTGAAAAGAAAGCAGAAATTGCAGGTAAAGGTGTTTTAAATAACAGCATTACGTCATTGATCTTTGACAAATTAAAAACAGCTGGTATTGACTCACACTTCGTTGAAAAAATTTCAGACAACGAACAACTTGTCAAAAAAGTAGATATTATTCCAATTGAATTGGTAGTACGTAATATCGCAGCTGGTAGCCTTGCGAAACGATTAGGAATCGAAGAAGGGACACCTCTTAAACGTCCAATCGTAGAATTTTATTACAAAAATGATGACCTTGGAGACCCGTTTATCACGGAAGAACATATTGACGTAATGGGCATCGCTTCTAAAGAAGAAGTGAGAGCCCTTTACGACAATGGGTTAAAGATAAATGAAATCCTTCGTCCATTTTTCTATGATATTGATGTTATATTAGTAGATTTTAAACTAGAATTTGGACGTGATGAAAACGGTCAAGTATTATTAGCAGATGAAATTTCACCTGATACATGTCGTTTATGGGATGCGAAAACAAAGCAACATCTTGATAAGGACGTATTCCGCCGTGATCTTGGTGACTTAACTGAAGTATATGAAATCATATTATCCCGTCTAGGAGGAGTATCTAAATGAAAAAAGTGAAAATCTACGTAACACTTCGAGAAAGTGTTTTAGACCCACAAGGCTCTGCAGTGAAAGGTTCCCTACACACAATGGGTTACGATGAAGTGGCAGATGTTCGCATTGGAAAATATTTAGAATTACAAATTGAACCTTCCGAACGAGATATCGATGCAATTGTAAAAGAAATGAGTGAAAAACTACTAGCAAATACAGTAATTGAAGATTACCGTTACGAAATCGAGGAGGCTAACTAAAGATGAAATTCGCAGTACTCGTATTTCCCGGATCGAACTGTGATTTAGATATGTATCACGCAATTAAAGACGAACTCGGTGAAGAAGCAGAATATGTATGGCATGATGCAACAGACTTAAGCGAGTATGACGGTATTTTGTTGCCAGGTGGGTTCTCCTATGGAGATTATCTACGCTGCGGTGCAATCGCTCGTTTTTCAAATGTAATGGCTGAAGTTGTAAAGGCAGCTGAAGCAGGGAAACCTGTACTTGGAGTGTGCAATGGATTTCAAATTTTAACAGAAGCAGGTTTACTTCCTGGAGCATTGTTACGTAATAAGAATCTTAAATTTATGTGTCGTACTGTTGATTTAAAAGTAGTAAACAACCAAACATTATTTACAAATCAATATGATCAAAATGAAGTTATACAAATACCAATCGCACACGGTGAAGGAAATTACTATTGTGATGAAGTAACCTTACAACAGCTAAAAGACAACAATCAAATTGTCTTTACGTACGAAGGTGAAAATCCAAACGGTAGTTTAGAAAATATCGCTGGCATAATCAATGAAAAAGGGAATGTTCTTGGTATGATGCCTCATCCAGAACGTGCAGTGAATGAATTAATCGGTGGAGCAGATGGCCTTGCCTTATTCAAATCAATTGTAAAACAGTGGAGGGAATCATATGTCAACCAAGCTTGAACCAACTTCTGAGCAAATAAAAGAGCAAAAGCTATACGCACAAATGGGATTGTCAGATGAAGAATTTGACTTAGTAGAGAAGATTTTAGGACGTACACCTAATTGGACAGAAACAGGTCTATTCTCTGTTATGTGGTCTGAACATTGCTCTTATAAAAACTCTAAGCCTGTCCTTCGTAAATTCCCAACAAAGGGCTCTCATGTATTACAAGGACCTGGTGAAGGGGCAGGGATTGTTGATATTGGCGATGAGCAAGCGGTTGTTTTCAAAATGGAATCACACAATCATCCTTCAGCAATTGAACCTTATCAAGGTGCTGCTACAGGTGTAGGCGGTATTATTCGCGATGTATTTTCAATGGGCGCTCGTCCAATTGCTATGCTAAACTCTTTACGTTTTGGTGAACTGAATGCATCCAAACGTGTTCAATATTTATTTGAAGAAGTAGTAGCAGGTATCGCAGGCTATGGTAACTGTATCGGAATTCCAACAGTTGGTGGAGAAATTCAATTCGATCCTTGTTACGAAGGAAATCCACTTGTAAATGCAATGTGTGTTGGTTTAATAGATCATAAGGATATTCAAAAAGGGATTGCATCTGGTGTTGGTAACACGGTAATGTATGTTGGCGCTAAAACAGGTAGAGATGGTATTCATGGTGCGACGTTTGCATCCGAGGAATTAAGCGAATCTTCTGAAGAAAAACGTCCAGCTGTTCAAGTGGGCGACCCATTCATGGAAAAATTACTATTAGAAGCTTGCTTAGAGCTTGTAAAGTATGACTGTCTAGTAGGAATTCAAGATATGGGTGCTGCTGGTCTAACATCTTCTTCTGCAGAAATGGCTTCCAAAGCTGGATTCGGTATAGAGATGAATTTAGACTTAGTACCACAACGTGAAACGAACATGACACCATATGAAATGATGCTTTCTGAATCACAGGAACGTATGCTGATTGTTGTGAAAAAAGGGCATGAACAAGAAATCATCGATCTATTTGTAAAGTACGGATTAGATGCTGTAGCTATTGGACATGTCACAGAGGATAAAATGCTTCGTCTTATTCATAAAGGTGAAATAGTAGCAAATGTACCAGCAGATGCTTTAGCTGAAGATGCACCTGTTTATCACAAACCGTCTGCCGTACCATCATACTTCACTAAATTCCAACAAATGAAAAACGAAGAACCAACTGTAGAAAACTATAAAGAAACATTACTATCGCTTCTAAAACAATCAACTATTGCATCAAAGGAATGGGTTTATGACCAGTATGATTATCAAGTGCGTACATCAACAGTTGTAGCACCTGGATCAGATGCAGCAGTTATTCGGGTTCGAGGTACAAACAAAGGGCTTGCGATGACAACAGATTGTAACTCTCGCTATATTTATCTAGATCCTGAAGTTGGCGGGAAAATTGCAGTAGCCGAAGCAGCACGCAATATTGTATGTTCAGGTGGTAAGCCGTTAGCGATTACCGATTGTTTAAACTTCGGTAATCCAGAAAAACCAGAAGTCTTCTGGCAAATCGAAAAATCGGCAGATGGTATTTCAGCTGCATGCGAAGCATTGAAATCACCTGTTATCGGTGGAAATGTATCTCTTTACAATGAACGAAGTGGTGTTGCAATTTATCCAACTCCTACAATCGGTATGGTAGGTTTAGTAGAAGATTTAGCTCATACAACCACACAAAAACTGAAAGCTGAAGGCCATTTAATCTATCTGATCGGCGAAACAAAAACAGAATTTGGTGGATCAGAACTTCAGAAATTACAAAATAATGGGGAGATTTTTGGCTTGTCTCCTACCATTGATCTAACCATTGAGGCTGCTAGACAAGAAACTTTATTAAAAGCCATCCAACTTGGCCTAGTTGAGTCAGCACATGATATTTCTGAGGGCGGTCTTGCAGTTGCATTAGCAGAAAAAACCTTTGGTACCGAATTTGGTGCAGAAGTAACTTTAAAAGGCACTGCAGTGACTGCGTTATTTAGTGAATCTCAATCTCGTTTCTTAGTTTCAGTAAAACAAGAAAACGCGGATGCATTCGAGTCAATTGTTCAAGATGCAGCTAAAATTGGAAATGTGTTATCTAATCCACAATTGGTCATTCGTGACGAAAACGGTGAAATTCTAATTGATGGTTCAGTTTCAGAATTCCAAGATGCTTGGAAAGGAGCTATCCCATGCTTGGTGAAATCAGAGGTTTAAACGAAGAATGTGGAGTTTTCGGTATTTGGGGTCATCCAAATCCAGCACAGATGAGTTATTACGGCTTACACGCTCTTCAACATCGTGGTCAAGAAGGTGCAGGCATTGTTGTAACAGATGGCGAAAAACTGCAAGCTGTTAAAGGAGAAGGTTTAGTTAACGAAGTCTTTAATGGGGATAAGTTAGAGAGTCTTAACGGTAAAGCAGCTATAGCACATGTTCGTTATGCAACTGCTGGTGGTGGCGGTATTGAAAATGTTCAGCCGTTACTTTTCCATTCATCTACAGGCAGTCTTTCAATTGCTCATAATGGGAATTTAGTGAATGCCAATCATTTGAAAAAACATTTGGAACGTCAAGGAAGCATTTTTCAAACAACTTCTGATACAGAGGTATTGGCACATTTATTGAAACGAAGTGGCTTTGGTTCTATGAATGATCGGGCAAAAAATGCTCTAACTCTATTAAAAGGGGCATATGCATTTTTAATCATGACAGAGGATGAAATGTTAGTTGCTTTAGATCCGCATGGATTACGTCCTTTATCACTTGGAAAACTTGATGGAGCGTGGGTAGTTGCTTCAGAAACTTGTGCATTCGATATTATTGGAGCAGAATTTATTCGAGCTGTAGAACCAGGTGAACTCATTACGATTAATGATGAAGGATTGAAATCGGAGAAATTTGCATACCCAGCTGAACGTGCAATTTGTACAATGGAATACGTTTACTTCTCTCGTCCTGACTCAGATATTGATGGCATCAATATCCATATGGCTCGCAAACGCTTAGGAAAACAGCTTGCAAAAGAAGTAAATATTGAAGCAGATGTCGTAACGGGTGTTCCAGATTCAAGTATTTCGGCTGCAATTGGATTCTCGGAAGAAAGTGGTATTCCCTATGAATTAGGACTAATTAAAAACCGCTATGTAGGTCGTACGTTTATCCAGCCTTCTCAAGAAATGCGCGAAAGAGGAGTTAAGATGAAGCTTTCTCCTGTACGTCAGGTAGTTCAGGGTAAGAGAGTCGTTATGGTAGATGACTCAATCGTTCGCGGTACGACTTCTAAAAGAATCGTGAATATGCTGAAGGAAGCAGGGGCTAAAGAGGTGCATGTTGTGATTAGCTCACCGCCAATGACAAATCCATGCTTCTACGGTATTGATACATCAACTCATGAAGAATTGATAGCTTCTAGTCATAACGTGCAAGAAATTTGTGAGGCAATTGGAGCAGATTCATTAACTTATTTATCTGTTGAAGGAATGGTTAAAGCCATTGGAAGAACGGATGAAGGTCAAAATTGTGGGCATTGTTTAGCATGTTTCACTGGTAAATATCCTACAGAAATTTTCCCGGATACAATCTTACCGCACGAAAAAGAATTGGTGCATTAATTTGAGGAGGAAAAGTCATGTCAAAAGCATATGAACAAGCAGGCGTAAATATCGAAGCTGGCTATGAAGCTGTACAACGTATGAAATCACATGTAGAACGTACAGCGAGAAAAGGTATTCTAGGTACATTTGGTGGCTTTGGTGGCATGTTTGATTTGTCCGAACTAAACTTAAAAGAACCAGTTCTGATTTCTGGTACAGATGGTGTTGGTACAAAATTAAAATTGGCATTTATGACAGATAAACATGATACCATCGGGGTTGATTGTGTTGCTATGTGCGTGAATGACATTGTAGCTCAAGGAGCAGAACCACTGTATTTTTTAGATTATGTTGCAGTTGGTAAAGCTGAACCAGCGAAAATAGAACAGATTGTAAAAGGGGTAGCAGATGGTTGTGTTCAATCTGGCGCTGCTTTAATTGGTGGTGAAACTGCAGAAATGCCTGGGCTTTATGATGAGCAAGAATATGATTTAGCAGGTTTTGCTGTGGGAGCTACCGAAAAGGCAAATATCGTAACCGGTGAACGCATCGTTGATGGTGATGTACTAGTTGGTCTTGCTTCTAGCGGAGTACATTCAAATGGCTATTCACTTGTTCGAAAAATTGTTTTTGGAGATGCTGGTTTTACACCGGATACAGTTGTAGCAGGATTTGAAGATCTTGGCCCAATTGGGGAAGCACTTCTTACGCCAACGAAAATTTATGCTAAGCCAGTACTGGAGATGTTAAAGCAATCTGATATCCATGGTATGGCACATGTAACAGGAGGAGGTTTCTATGAAAACCTTCCACGTATGATGCCTGAAGGACTTGCAACAGAAATTGATTTAGGATCATGGCCAGTTTTACCAATCTTTGAATTTTTAAAACTACAAGGTAATTTGCAACATCGTGATTTATTTAATGTATTCAACATGGGGATTGGGTTTGTATTAGCTGTTCCTGCTTCTGAGGTAGAACGTATCATCACAGTTGCTGAACAATTTGGTGAAAAAGCTTATACCATTGGTCGTGTTATTAAAGGTGAAGGTGTCATTTTCAAAGGTGTACATGATGGGAGTTTAGTCTAATGAAAGAGCGCGTATCTATTGCAGTATTTGCTTCTGGAAGCGGTACAAACTTCCAAGCTATTCAAGATACGATTGAAAGTGGCCGGTTAAATGCAAAAATAGAATTAGTAATTACAGACAAACCTGGTGCATATGTGACGATAAGAGCTAAAGAAAAAGGAATTCCCGTCTTAGCACTAAGCCCAAAAGAATTTAATTCGAAGGAAGCTTATGAACTTGAGATTTTAAGAACATTGCGCGATAAACAGGTAGAATGGCTAGTTCTGGCAGGTTATATGCGATTAATTGGAAAAACTTTGTTAACTGCTTACCCTTCAAAAATTGTTAATATTCATCCATCTTTACTACCATCCTTCCCAGGAAAAGACGCTATAGGACAAGCGATAGCTCATGGAGTGAAAGTTACTGGAGTAACCGTCCATTATGTGGATGAAGGGATGGATACAGGTACAATTATTATGCAAAGAGCCGTTGATGTAATCGACGGTGATCGAGATCAGACGGAGCAAGCAATTCATGAAGTAGAACATGAGATTTATCCAGCTGCATTGCAATCATTATTCGATTAACAATGGTGACAGACGTCGCCAGAATTTACATACCAACACAGATCATGTTGGCTTAACTCAAGGAGGAAATTATTGTGACGAAACGTGCTTTAATTAGTGTCTCTGATAAATCAGGTATTTTAGAATTTGCGAAAGAATTAGAGGCATTAGACTACGAAATTTTATCAACAGGTGGAACGAAAAAGCATTTACAAGAAAACGGAGTAACTGTTACATCTGTAGATGAAGTAACAAAATTCCCAGAAATCTTAGGGGGACGTGTTAAAACATTGAACCCAATGATTCACGGTGGTCTTCTTGCAAAATATGATGATCCTGAACACCAAGCACAAATGCAAGAACACGGCATCGAACCAATCGAAATTGTCTGTGTAAACCTATATCCATTTGTTGAAACAATTTCAAAACCAAATGTTGAATTTGCTGATGCGATTGAAAATATCGATATCGGTGGTCCTACAATGCTACGCTCAGCTGCCAAAAACCAAAAATACGTAACAGTAATCGTAGATGCTAATGACTACGATACGGTACTTGCAGAGTTAAAAGCAGAGGGACATACAACACTTGAAACACGTCGTCGTTTAGCAGCAAAAGTATTCCGTCATACAGCAGCTTATGATTCCTATATTTCAAATTACTTAACAAACTATGTTGGTGAAGAGTTCCCAGATCAACTAACACTAACTTATGAATTAAAACAACCACTTCGCTACGGTGAAAATCCTCACCAAAAAGCAGCATTCTATCAAAAACGCCTTGGTTCAGATTTCTCTATTGCATATGCTGAACAATTACATGGTAAAGAGCTTTCTTATAACAATATTCAAGATGCGAATGCAGCTCTTCAAATAATCAAAGAATTTAAACAGCCCGCTGCAGTAGCAGTCAAACATATGAACCCATGTGGTGTTGGTATCGGTGAAACCATTTCAGAAGCATTTAACGAAGCATATGAAGCTGATTCAACATCCATTTTTGGTGGTATTGTTGCACTAAATCGTGAAGTTGATGTGGAAACTGCAGAAAAACTTGCGGGTATTTTCCTAGAAATTATTATTGCTCCTGGATTCACTGATGAAGCAATTGAAAAATTAACAGTGAAGAAAAACGTTCGTTTACTTACAATCTCATTTGAACAACAAAAACGCGATCAATTCAATACCGTATCTGTTGAAGGTGGCTTATTAGTTCAAGAACCAGATCGTAAAGGTTTTGAAGATGCAGATATCCAAGTAACGACTGACCGCAAACCTACTGAAAAAGAATGGGAAGCATTGAAACTGGGATGGTCCGTAGTTAAACATGTAAAATCAAATGCAATTGTTGTAACAGATGATAAAATGACACTTGGTGTAGGCGCTGGTCAAATGAATCGTGTAGGTTCTGCTAAGATTGCGCTTGAACAAGCTGGTGAAAAAGCGAAAGGTGCAGCATTAGCATCAGATGCATTCTTCCCAATGCCAGATACAGTTGAAGAAGCAGCGAAAGCAGGCATTACTGCGATTATCCACCCAGGTGGCTCAAAACGCGATCAAGATTCAATAGACGTTGCAAATAAATATGGTATAGCAATGGTAACTACTGGCGTAAGACATTTTAAACACTAAAATATTAGTGGAATGTAATACAAATATAGAGAACCAAAGCAAGAGTAAAATAAAACTGGTTCGCATAAAAATACCCGTTTTTGTGAGTTTTAACAAATAGTTCATAAAAAAGAACACGCCCGTAAGTTGAGCGTGTTTTCTTTTCATAAGGAGGATTTCCGTTGAATATTTTAGTTATAGGCAGTGGAGGTCGTGAACATGCTATTGCCAAGCAATTTGCACAATCACCATCTGTTGAAAATGTATTTGTCGCTCCAGGTAATGATGGAATGGAACAAGATGTAACCTGTGTAAATATTGCTACAACAGATTTTGCATCACTCATCAAATTTGCAAAAGAAAATGCAATTGATCTAACGTTTGTTGGTCCTGAACAACCACTTTCTGAAGGAATTGTTGATGCATTCAATGAACACGATTTACTAATCTTTGGCCCAACTAAAGCTGCAGCTCAAATTGAAGGAAGTAAATCATTTGCGAAAGAATTAATGCAGAAATACAATATTCCGACAGCAGCCTATGCTACTTTCACAGATGCTGAAGAAGCGGTTGCATACATTCAAAAAATGGGTGCTCCGATTGTTGTAAAAGCAGATGGGCTTGCTGCTGGAAAAGGCGTTATTGTCGCACTGAGCGAACAAGAAGCGATTGATGCAGTTCGTGATATGATTGGTAACCAACGTTTCGGTGAATCCTCTTCCAGAGTTGTTATTGAAGAATTTTTAGACGGTGAGGAATTCTCCTATATGTCATTTGTTCATAACGGACAAATTTATCCAATGGTTATTGCACAAGATCATAAACGAGCTTATGAAGGAGATAAAGGTCCGAATACAGGTGGAATGGGAGCATATTCTCCAGTACCACAAATTTCTGATGAAATAGTGACACGTGCATACAACGAGATTGTTGCACCAACCGTACAAGCTATGTCATTAGAAGGAATACCTTTTACAGGCATTTTATATGCAGGATTAATACTGACAAATGAAGGTCCAAAAGTAATTGAGTTTAATGCCCGTTTTGGTGATCCTGAAACTCAAGTAGTGTTACCAAGAATGGCTTCAGATTTTGGCGAATTCATGATGGCGTTAATGAAAGGTGATCCATTTAATCTAGCATGGTCTGACGAAGCCATGTTAGGTGTAGTAATTGCTTCTGATGGTTATCCTGGCGATGTTATTAAAGGCAATCCATTACCTTCCTTACAACAACTTTCAAGTCAGTTCGATGTATTTCATGCCGGAACAAAGCGTGTAGAGGAACAATATGTAGGGAATGGTGGACGTGTATTATTAGTAGCGGCAAAAGCACCTTCGTTGAAAGAAGCGCAAGAAAAAGTATATCAAGGATTAGCACAGGAAGAATGGAAGGGTTTCTTCTATCGTAGAGATATTGGCTGGAGAACTATGTAAAAGAATTTATAAAACAAACTGCCCGATTTATTTCGGGCAGCTTTGAATCATGATTGTCCTGTTGTACCTTTAGATTTGGATTGCTGGTTTGAGTTCGATTGTTGCTTATTTGTCTGTTGATTTGAATTAGATGGTTGCTTATTCATTTGTTGATTTGAATTTGACTGTTGGTTTGTGTTAGACTGTTTTGAGCCGTTTTGCTGATTTGAATTCGTTTGCTGGTTGTTTTGAGTTTTTTGTTGCTGTGTGTTTGAAGTAGTAGTATTAGTGAAGTCTTTCATTAATTGTGCAACATCACTTATAGGATTAGTATTTGTGTTGGTACCAGATCCTGCTCCAGACGAAGAACCTCCACCACTCATACTATCGATAACAGCTGAGGCAACAGCTCCTAATCCTGAACCTGCGGATGAGGAACTGGATGAAGAACCGCCACCCATATTACCCATAACAGCCGAAGCAACAGCGCCAAGTCCTGAACCTGTGGATGAGGAACCGGATGAAGAATTGGATGAAGAACCGCCACCCATACTTCCCATAACAGCTGAAGCAACTGCACCTAACCCTGAACCTGCCGATGAAGATCCAGATGAAGATCCAGATGAAGATCCAGATGAAGAAGAACCGCCACCCATTGCAGAAGAAGCTGCTGCACCTAACCCTGAGTTACTTGAAGAAGAGCCAGAATTACTTGTCTGCAATTCGTTGATAAGAGAAGTTAATGAGTTGTTCAAGAGTGCTTTTGTAGGACAATATTTTAGAATACCCTCTGCCATTTTCATAGCTCCTAAAATAACCATAGCCCTACCTCTCATACAATCAGGTTTACGAGAAAGTTTAGCTACACCAAATGCTGTCATACTAGCACCACAAGCGAAGCGAGTAAAAGCATTCCGAGTACTTAAATTTTCGTCTAATGGCATCAATTTAACCTCCAGTTAAAAATAATTATTCAAATCATAATGCTTTGCTTTCCAAAAGTGCTATGATACGATTACCTTATAATACAAAAAATTCAAATTGCATTTTCGCTTACAAAATAACCGTGCAAAAAATGCACACACTTTATAGAAAGGAGATGGATGCAATGCTAGAACCAGCATGGAAAATTGGGGAAATACGGCAGCAAGTAGCTGTTATAGATGGTAAGGTAGCACCCAGTATTGTTATAACTAACGCACGTTATCTACATAGCATGTATAAACGATGGATGCAAGGAAATATTTGGATTTTAGGAGAGCGCATTATTTATGCAGGTCCTAAAATGCCAGTTAATCAGAAGGGGACAGATATCGTAGATGCAAAAGGACAAACAATTGTTCCAGGCTATATCGAACCACATGTACATCCATTTCAACTTTATAATCCCCAAACATTAGCGGATTATTCTGCGCAACTTGGAACAACTACATTCATATCTGACAATATGACGTTCTTTTTAGAACTCAGTAATAAGAAAGCGTTTTCAATTTTAGATCAATTAAAACAACTACCTTTTTCTTTTTATTGGTGGGTTCGTTTGGATTCACAAACAGAACTTCTTCATGAACATGATTTATTTACAACAACTTCCATACATGAATGGTTGGAACGCAGAGATGTATTACTTGGTGGAGAGTTAACTGGCTGGCCGAGATTAGTAGCTGGTGATGACCAGATGCTATATTGGCTACAAGCTGCAAAAGCATACTGCAAAAAAATTGAAACGCATTTACCGGGTGCATCTTCTCGTACTTTAGCAAGATTAAAATTATTTGGTGCAGATGGAGACCATGAAGCGATGACTATTGATGAAGTAGAAAATCGCATTTTACATGGTTATGCTGTAACTTTAAGACATTCATCGATCCGTCCAGATTTGCCAAATTTATTAAAAGATATTGTCGATAAGAAATTGGATATCTTTGATCACCTAATGATGACAACAGATGGAGCGACACCATCGTTTTATGAAGATGGTATTATGGATAAATGTATTCAGGTGGCGCTTGATGCAGGTGTAAGTCCAATTGATGCATACCAAATGGCCACATATAATGTAGCACGTTATTATAATATGACGGATGTACATGGCTTTATAGCAACAGGTCGCTATGCTACTTTGAATATTTTACAGGATGAATTTCATCCTGTACCTGTAAGTGTTTTGTCAAAAGGTGTTTGGCTAAAACGAGACGGACAAAAAGTTCAGTCATTAGAAGGCACTGATTTTTCAAAATTAGGATCGTTAGATTTAGATTTCGATATAACAGAAGAAGATTGTCAGTTTTCGATGCCTTTTGGTATTGAGATGGTTAATGATGTGATTACAAAACCGTATAAAGTATCAGTCCATACAAATGATGGTCATTTAAGTGAGGAACATGATGAATGTTATTTAATGCTTGTTGACCGTCAAGGTAGATGGCGTGTAAATACATTGATAAAAGGGTTTGCAAATAAACTTCAAGGATTTGCTTCATCTTACTCTTGCACGGGTGATATTATTTTAATCGGTAAAGACGTACAAGCAATGCTTCATGCATTCCACGTAATGAAAGAAATGAATGGTGGAATTGTTATTGTTGAAAATGGGGAAGTAGTGGAGAGCTTACCATTGCCTCTCGGAGGTAGTTTATCTAATAAGCCATTAGAAAAGCTAATAGCCCAAGAGAAAGCATTAAAAGCGGCTTTAGCAGAACGAGGTTATCCTCACGGAGATGCGATTTATACACTCTTATTCTTACAATCAACACATTTACCTTATATTCGTATCACACAACGAGGGATATTCGATGTAATGAAGAAAAAGGTACTATTTCCATCTGTTATGAGATAGTAGTGCTTTAAAGCGTTAAATTGAAATCAAGGCCTACATGGTGGTAAAATATAAATGATAAGAGATCGTTGACATTGGGTAGCGGCGAACTCATAGACATGGTACAATCATGTATGTTTTGTCCATCATGAGGATCACCTTATACCTTCCAATCCTGGACGAGAAAATAATCGCTAGGCCATCCAATAGGGAAGGAGGAAAAAGTGTTTATGCAAATCGAGAAAATTAGAGGCCATCAAACAGATCAATTGTTCAAAGCCGTTTTAGAGTTAAATAATATTGAAGAATGCTATAAGTTTTTTGATGATTTATGCACAATCAGTGAAATCCAATCATTAGCACAGCGTTTTGAAGTTGCACATCTTCTACGTTTGAAAAAAACGTATGAAACCATAAAAAAGGAAACAGGTGCATCTACTGCAACAATATCTCGCGTACGCAGATGTTTTGATTATGGTAATGACACGTATGATGAAATGTTAGGTCGTCTTTATCCAGACGAAAAACCTTTTCAAGCACCTAAATAAAAAGCATTTCCGCTTTAAGGAGGATTAATAACTGGACAGATTCTGTTCAGTTTTTCCTTTTTAGGTTGTAACTTATAATAACCATAAAATTCTTCTACCCGCCTTTCGCAAATAGTAGCGAAAGGCTTGTTTTGTGTATACTGTTAACAGAAAGAAAAATAGATAGGTGGGTTTATATGGAGATAAAAAATTGGCAGCATGTGTTCAAGGTGGATCCGGCAAAAACAATAACAGATAAAGAACTAGAAGCATTATGTGAATCAGGTACAGATGCCATTATTGTAGGAGGAACTGATGACGTAACAATTGATAATGTGTTAGACTTATTAGCTCGTATTCGTCGTTTTACAGTTCCAGTTGCATTAGAACTTTCTAATTTAGAATCAGTAACACCAGGTTACGACTATTATTTAATTCCTACAGTATTAAATAGTATGGACACAACTTGGGTAAAAGATTTACATCATGAAGCGATAAAAGCATATGGCGATATAATGATGTGGGAGGAGCTAATTGCAGAAGGATACTGCATTTTAAATGGTGATTGTAAAGCAGCGAAAGTAGCTAATGCCAAAACGGATTTAGATGAAGATGATGTAATCGCATATGCAAGAATGGCTGAAAACTTCTTTAAATTACCTGTTTTTTATATGGAATATAGCGGGGAATATGGTGACCCACAATTAGTGAGAACGATTAGTCAAGAATTACAACAAACTCAATTAATATATGGTGGTGGCATTACTTCTATTGAGCAAGCAGAAGAAATGGCTAAATACGCAGATACAATTGTTGTAGGAAATATCATTTATGACGATTTAAAAATTGCATTACAAACTGTAAAAGCAGTGAAAGATAAAAAATAATATAGTATAATTAAGAACAAATGTTTGTATATAAAGGTGGTGCCTTATGGAACAGCTAACAAAGAACTTAATCAAAGGTATGAATAAAGAGCAAGAAGAAGCTGTCAAAACAACAGAGGGACCGTTGCTTATAATGGCGGGAGCTGGCTCTGGTAAAACACGCGTGCTGACTCATCGAATTGCCTATTTAGTTATCGAAAAACAAGTATATCCTTCTAAAATTTTAGCGATTACATTTACGAACAAAGCAGCGCGTGAAATGAGAGAACGAATTGATGGATTACTTGGAAATGGTACGGGAGACCGCATGTGGGTATCAACTTTCCATTCTATGTGCGTACGTATTTTACGGAGAGATATTGATCGAATTGGCTTCAACAAAAACTTCTCGATATTAGATACATCTGATCAACTAACCGTGATTAAAAACGCTTTAAAGGAACTTAATATAGATACTAAACGGTTTGATCCACGCTCAATGTTGAATGCGATTAGCTCGGCAAAAAACGAATGTATCGATGTTAAAACTTATCAAGCACAAGTAAATGAAGCTAATCCGTACGAACGTACAGTAGCACAAGTATATGAAAACTACCAAAAACGTTTACGCAAAAATCAATCACTCGATTTCGATGATTTAATTATGCAAACGATTCGATTATTTGAAGAGGTTCCTGATGTATTGGAATATTACCAAAATCGTTTCCAATATATCCATGTAGATGAATATCAAGATACTAACCATTCTCAATACCGTTTAGTGCAAATGCTAGCAAAGAAATTCCAAAATATTTGTGTAGTAGGGGATTCTGACCAATCTATTTATCGTTGGCGTGGTGCGGATATCCAGAATATTTTATCTTTCGAAAAGGATTATCCAACTGCTAAAGTAATTATGCTTGAGCAAAATTATCGTTCAACTTCTCGCATCTTACAAGCTGCCAATGACGTCATACAAAATAACGCCAGCCGTTATCCTAAAAAGCTTCGTACAGATAACGAGGACGGCGAGAAAATTTCGCTCTACCGCTCATATGACGAAAAGCAAGAAGCTCAATTTGTTGTTAAGACTATTCAAGAACTAATGGAAAAGGAAAATCGTTCATTAGATGATTTTGCTATTTTATATCGAACAAATGCACAATCTCGTGTAATGGAAGAAATGCTGGTTAAATCGAATATGGAATATACCATTGTCGGTGGCACAAAGTTCTATGACCGTAAAGAAATCAAGGACTTACTTGCATATCTTCGCTTAATAGCAAATAACGATGATGATCTATCGTTAGCCCGAATTATAAATGAACCAAAGCGTAGTATTGGTGCAACATCATTTGAACGTATGGCTCAATTTGCAATTGATCAAGATCGATCTATTTTCGATGCGTTAAAAGAAGTAGATTTTATGGGGTTATCAGCAAGAGCTACAAATGCGGCAATCGCTTTCCATACAATGATTTCAAACTTTACTAAAATGCAAGAATTTATGTCTGTATCTGAACTAGTAGAGGAAGTTCTTGATAAATCAGGCTACCGAGACATGCTTAGAAATGAAAAAACAATTGAAGCTGAAAGTCGTTTAGAAAATATCAACGAATTTTTATCGGTTACAAAGGCTTTTGAAGATCAAAGCGATGATAAATCATTAGTAGCCTTCTTAACAGATTTAGCGTTGATCTCAGATATTGATACGCTTGATAAGGAAGATGAGTCAAATGGGTCTATCGTTTTAATGACGATGCACTCTGCAAAAGGTCTTGAGTTTCCGGTTGTCTTTATTATCGGAATGGAAGAAAACATTTTCCCACACTCACGATCCTTGCAAGATGAAGATGAAATGGAAGAAGAACGTCGTTTAGCCTATGTCGGCATAACTCGCGCTGAAAAACGATTATACTTAACATGTGCTCAATCGCGTACAATTTTCGGGCGAAGTAGTTTTAATCGTCCATCACGTTTCTTGCAAGAAATCGGTCCTGAAATACTAGAAGAAGTTTCAACAAATACACATTCTTCAAGCTCAAGCAATAGCTTTGGGGTGTCTAATCGTCGTACTTCCAGTTACGCTGTACCACAAACGCGTAAAACGATTATAACGCCAGCTTATTCACAAACAGGTGGAGACAAAATAGGCTGGAAAGCAGGCGATAAAGCTTCCCATAAAAAATGGGGTATTGGTACAGTTGTTGCTGTTCGGGGAGAAGATGAAAATACCGAATTAGATATTGCATTCCCAAGCCCAACTGGTATTAAACGATTATTAGCTAAATTTGCGCCAATTGACAAAGTTTAAGTAATTTGGAGGAAAAAGAATGGATAGAATTCAATTGGAAAAGCGTGTTGCAGAGTTAAATCAGCTTCTTCATGAATATGGACATGCCTATTATGTATTAGATAATCCGGTTGTACCGGATGCAGTTTACGATCAGCTTTTACATGAACTGATTGCATTAGAAAAAGAAAATCCAGACTTAATCTATCCAGATTCACCGACTCAACGTGTAGGTGGGGAAGTTTTAACTGGTTTCCAAAAAGTAACACATCAATATCCGATGCTAAGTTTAGGAAACACTTTTAACGAAAGTGATTTAAATGATTTTGATCGACGTGTTCGATCAGTTATTGGTGACAATTTCTCCTATGTTTGTGAACTGAAGATTGATGGTTTAGCTATTTCATTACGTTATGAAGATGGAATTTTCATCCAAGGTGCGACACGAGGTAATGGGACTATTGGTGAAGATATTACGGAAAATCTAAAAACTGTTCGCTCTGTACCACTTCGTTTAAAAGAACAAGTAACAATTGAAGCTCGTGGTGAATGTTATATGCCAAAACGGTCATTTACCAATTTAAACAAAGCTCGTGCAGAAAAAGGGGAAGAACTATTTGCTAATCCACGTAATGCGGCAGCAGGTTCTTTACGCCAACTAGATCCTAAAGTTGCCGCAAGTCGTAACTTAGCTACTTTTATCTATGCTATTGGTGGTAGCGGAGAAGCTTATGGTTTAACAAGTCATAGTGAGGCTCTAAACTATATGGATCAGTTAGGCTTTCAAACAAACCACGAACGTCGAAATTGTAAAGATATCAAAGAAGTTATGGCTTATATCGAAGAGTGGACAGAAAAACGCCCAACATTACCATATGAAATAGATGGTATTGTTATTAAAGTAGATAACTATGCTCAACAAGCTGAGTTAGGGAACACAGTAAAAGTTCCTAGATGGTCGATTGCGTATAAATTTCCTGCAGAAGAAGTTGTAACAACTGTTTTAGATATCGATCTAACAGTTGGTCGTACAGGTGTTGTTACGCCAACTGCTATCTTAGAACCAGTACAAGTTGCTGGAACTACGGTGCAACGTGCAACATTGCATAACGAGGATATTATCCGCGAAAAAGATATTCGTATCAGAGACAAAGTGATTATTCGTAAGGCTGGCGATATTATTCCAGAAGTTGTATCTGTATTATTTGATCAACGAAGTGAAGAAAGCGAACCTTTTGCTATGCCAACCCATTGTCCAGTTTGTGAAAGTGAACTTGTTCGTATTGAAGGGGAAGTAGCTTTACGTTGCGTTAATCCACAATGCTTTGCCCAAATTGCAGAAGGTATGGCTCATTTTGTATCTCGTAATGCAATGAATATTGATGGTTGTGGAGAAAAAGTCGTAGAGCAATTATTAAAATCCAATCTTGTAAAAGATGTATCTGATTTGTATCATCTACAAGTAGAAGAACTAGTTCAACTTGATCGAATGGGTGAAAAATCCGCAACAAATTTGGTTAATGCCATTGCTGAGTCTAAAAAGAATTCACTAGAGCGGTTATTATTTGGATTAGGAATACGTCATGTGGGTGCAAAAGCAGCAAAATTAATAGCTGAAGAATTTGAAACGATGGATCGATTAATGACTGTAACTGAAGAAGAATTAGTCAATGTTTTTGAAATCGGAGAAAAAATGGCTGACTCTATTGTTTCTTATTTTGAAAGTGAAGATGTACAAGCGTTAATTACACGTTTACGTGAAGCTGGCGTTAATATGACTTACTTAGGTAAGAAAGTAAATGCAGAAGAAATAGTAAGTGTATTTTCTGGGAAAACAATTGTGTTAACTGGTAAATTAGAACAATTGACACGGCAAGAAGCAAAAGAGAAAATAGAAGAGCTAGGCGGAAAAGTGACAGGAAGCGTAAGTAAAAAAACAGACCTTGTCATAGCCGGAGCAGAGGCAGGATCAAAACTCACAAAAGCTGAACAACTAGGCATTGAAGTGTGGAATGAGGACCGTCTCATTGAAGAACTAACTGAGTAAAGGAGCTTTCAAGACAATGAACCGACTTCGCTGGGTACCAGTTATGGTTGTTACAGCTATGTTAGCAGGCTGTAGTTTACCTTCTTTAACAAAAGATTCAACTGTCGTGCAATCTACTACAAAAGATAAAGAAGAAACAACAATCATTCCTAGTATGCAAATTGATAACCAATACTACCGTACACTTTTACCTTATAAGGAAAGCGCAAGTAGAGGTTTGATTGTTTCAAATATTAATACTAAATATGATATAAAAGAGGCAGAAAGCGGTTTACAACGCTTATCTCAACAAGCTTTTAGTCCAGACAAATATTACTTCCAAGAAGGGCAATATTTAGATACGAATACTGTGAATTCGTGGTTAGCACGTAGTTCCCAAGATCCGGCTGGATTAAATCCAAAAACAACAAAAAATATGTCTCCTACAGAACGTGCAAAAACAGCGCCAATTTATTTGGCGCATATTATAGAACAAAACTACTTAGAAAAAACAGGAAAGAACAAAGTAAAACTTGCCGGCATTTCTATTGGACTTGCATTGAATTCAGTTTATTACTACCAAAAGGAACAATACGGTGCAACATATGAGGAAGATATTCCACAAGCTGTACTTGACGCACAGGGCAAAAAAATCGCTGCACAAGTAGTAAAACGTTTACGTCAGATAAACGGTCTATCAGAAGTTCCAATTACTGTCGGTCTGTTTAAACAACTTAGCCGTTCTTCTATTGTTCCAGGAACTTATTTTGCTTATACAAATGTTGATCAAGGGAGTTCTCAAATAAAAGATTGGAAATCTATCAATGAGGAATATGTTCTCTTCCCAACAAGTGATTCAAACAATAAATACCGCGATATTAACGAGAACTTTAATTATTTTAAACAAGATATTGATAAGTATTTCTCAAATTACACCAATATTGTTGGAACGGGATTCTATCAAAACAATAAGATTCAAAAGCTAGAAATTCAAATTCCTATAAAATTCTATGGATCATCAGAAATTATTGGTTTCACTCAATATATGTCTGGTGAAGTAATGGATCAATTCCCAAAAGGTTTACAAGTAGAAGTAAGTGTTACATCTGTTAACGGTCCTGAAGCTTTAGTAGTTAAAGAGGCAAATGCAGATCAACCATACGTCCATATTTACAATGATTAAATAATATAAAAGAGGTTGACCCTAAAGCTATGGGGAACAACCTCTTTTTTTACGAATATAAGATATAGAGCAAAACTTTTCATTGTGTCAAATAAATGTATAATTTTAATGGGGATAATTTTTCAACGAAATTTCGATATAATGAAAAATAGGTAACTCACATGATCATGGAGGGAATAAAACCCTTTACTTTCAAGCATTCAAAAGCGCTTTAGTTAATAGAAGTGTCTTGCACATTTCTTTAGAAAAATGATATTATTATCGGTATGGTTATCGATTTCGGAGGTGTGAAAAATGGCAAAACTTTCAAAAGAAGAGGTTAAGCACGTAGCAAATCTTGCTCGTCTAGCAATTACAGAAGAGGAAGCAGAAAAGTTTGCAGCTCAATTAGGTGCAATTACTGACTTCGCCGAGCAATTAAACGAACTAGATACTACAAATGTAGAACCTACTACTCATGTATTACCTTTAGTAAACGTACTTCGTGAAGACGTAGCAGTAAAAGGTTTAGATCGCGAAGTTATGATGAAAAACGTTAAAGAACAACAAGATGGCTTAGTCAAAGTACCACCAATCATTACAGAATAAGATTAACGTTAGGAGGGACAAGAATGTCATTATTCAAAAAATCAGCGGCAGAATTACAAGAGCTATTACATAGCAAAGAAATCACAATCGCTGACTTAACTCAAGTTGCATATAATCGCATTAATGCAGTTGATGGCGAAGTAGGTGCATTTTTAGCTTTAAATAAAGAAAACGCATTAGCACAAGCAAAAGAAATGGATGAAGTACCATTTGAAAACCGTGGACCACTTTACGGATTACCGATTGGCGTAAAAGATAATATCGTAACAGAAGGTTTAGAAACAACTTGTGCTTCTAAAATCTTAGAAGGATTCAATCCTATTTATAACGCAACAGTTGTCGAAAAACTAAAAGAAGCGGGTATGATCACAATTGGTAAATTGAACATGGATGAATTTGCAATGGGTTCAGCAAATGAAAACTCTGCGATTAAACCTGTTCATAATCCTTGGAACTTCGCTCATGTACCAGGTGGCTCTTCAGGTGGTTCAGCTGCAGCAGTTGCAGCAGGAGAAGTACCATTCTCATTAGGATCTGATACTGGTGGTTCAATCCGTCAACCAGCTGCTTATTGTGGTGTTGTAGGGATGAAACCAACATATGGTCGCGTATCTCGCTTTGGTTTGGTAGCATTCGCATCATCATTAGACCAAATTGGACCAATTACTCGTAACGTACGCGACAATGCTTTAATTCTTGAAGCAATCGCAGGTGTTGACGAACACGACTCAACTTCAGCAAATGTAGAAGTACCTCACTATGTAGACCAATTAACTGGAGACATTAAAGGTCTTAAAGTTGCTGTACCAAAAGAATATTTAGCTGAAGGTGTAAGTGATGGTGTTCGCACAGCTATCTTAGCTGCTATTGATAAATTAAAAGAGTTAGGTGCTACTGTTGATGAAGTATCACTTCCTCACTCTAAATATGCACTAGCTGCTTACTATATTTTATCTTCATCTGAAGCCTCATCTAACCTTTCTCGTTTCGATGGTATTCGTTATGGTTATCGTGCAGAAGCATCTAACTTAGATGAACTTTACACAAAAACTCGTGCTGAAGGTTTCGGTGATGAAGTAAAACGTCGTATCATGCTTGGTACTTACTCATTATCAGCTGGTACTTACGATGCGTACTATAAAAAAGCACAACAAGTACGTACATTAATCAAACAAGACTTTGATAAAGTATTTGAAGAATATGATGTCATTGTTGGTCCAACAGCTCCAACTACTGCATTCAAAATTGGTGAAAACATCGACGATCCAATGACTGTCTATGCAAATGATATCTTAACTGTTCCAATCAACCTTGCTGGTGTCCCTGCTATCTCCATTCCATGTGGTTTTGATAATGGTCTACCAGTAGGTTTACAAATTATTGGTAAATACTTCGAGGAAGGTACAGTTTACCGTGTGGCAGACACATTTGAACGTGCTACCGACTTCGTTGATAAAACACCTCAAACTTGGGAGGTAAAGTAATATGAATTACGAAACAGTTATTGGTTTAGAAGTACACGTTGAGTTGAAAACAAAATCTAAAATTTTCTCTCCATCTCCTAACCAATTTGGTTCTGAACCAAATACGAATACTTCTGTTATAGACCTTGGTTATCCAGGTGTACTACCTGTTGTAAACAAAGAAGTTGTCAATTATGCAATGCGTGCTGCTCTAGCTCTAAACATGCATATTAACCAACACACTAAATTTGACCGTAAAAACTACTTCTATCCTGATAATCCGAAAGCTTATCAAATTTCACAATTTGATAAACCAATCGGTGAAAATGGTTGGATTGAAATCGAAGTAAACGGTGAGAAAAAACGTATCGGTATCACTCGTATCCATATGGAAGAAGATGCTGGTAAACTTACTCATGGTAAAAACTCTTCATTAGTCGATTACAACCGTCAAGGTACTCCTTTAGTTGAAATCGTATCTGAACCAGATATGCGTACACCTGAAGAAGCTTATGCATACCTTGAAAAACTAAAAGCCATCATCCAATATACAGGTGTTTCAGACGTACGTATGGAAGAAGGTTCTTTACGTTGTGATGCGAATATCTCAATTCGCCCATATGGTCAAGATGAATTCGGTACAAAAACTGAATTGAAAAACTTAAACTCATTTAGTTTTGTACGTAAAGGTCTTGAATATGAAGAACAACGTCAAGCAGCTGTTTTAAATGCCGGTGGCGAAATCAAACAAGAAACTCGTCGTTTTGATGAAAAAACTGGTAAAACAATTCTTATGCGTGTAAAAGAGGGAACAGATGATTACCGTTACTTCCCAGAACCAGACTTGGTTGATATCGTAATCGACGATGAATGGTTAGAACGTGAAAAAGCGATGATTCCAGAACTTCCTGATGCTCGTAAAGAACGTTATGTATCTGAATTTGGTCTACCAGCATACGATGCACATGTATTAACTCTTTCTAAAGAAACAGCAGATTTCTTTGAAGCAACTGTTGCAACAGGTGCAGATGCAAAACTTTCATCTAACTGGTTAATGGGTGAAGTTTCTGCTTACTTAAATGCTGAACAAAAAGAACTTTCAGAAACAGCACTTACTCCAGAAGGTCTTGGCGGTATGATTAAATTAATCACTGCTGGCACAATCTCTTCTAAGATTGCGAAAAAAGTATTTAAAGAACTTGTGACAAACGGTGGCGAAGCTGAAAAAATCGTTAAAGAAAAAGGCCTTGTTCAAATCTCTGATGAAGGCGCACTTCTTAAAATGGTTACAGAAGTTCTTGATAACAACGCTCAATCAATCGAAGACTTTAAAAACGGTAAAGACCGTGCAATTGGCTTCCTAGTAGGTCAAATTATGAAAGCTTCTCGTGGACAAGCAAATCCACAAATGGTAAACAAACTTCTATTAGAAGAAATCCAAAAACGTTAATTCGAAGTTATATAGATGTAGAGCCAACAAATATTTTTGTTGGCTCTATTTTTTACTTAACGTTTTACTCGCGTTCTGTAGGTGAATACTCGCGCTTAGAAGGAAAATACTCGCGTTCTCGCCTAAAATACTCGCGGAATTGGAAATTGTATTTGCGTATAAAACTACTTAAGTCATCGTAATAATAAATAGGTCTGTTTAACAAAGCGTTTATAGATTTGTTAAACAGACCCTTTTTGATAGGTACTTTAAGTATTTTATTGTTACGACAAATAATCCATTCTTCTAAACTAATTCTTTTTATTTCGAAGTAATAATCCTACACCATATATGCCTGCTATAAATGAAACGGTGGCAATCGTATAATAGAAAATATGTCCGCCATATACATTATAAATAAAACCACCAGCAGAAGATGAGATAATCCCCGAAATACCAAAGAATAATAATGCTAACACGGTTTGTCCTGTAGCACGCCATTCACGCGGAACAATTTGATACAAATACTGAATCGCTGCTGTGTAATAGATTGGGAATGTTAACATTTGAAGTAATTGAATCAGTGTGAGCAAAATAGGGCTTTCTACTAATCCTGACAAGTAGAAACGAAGCGCATAGCAGAAAATAGCAAAAGTAATAATGAGTAATTCTTTCCCTTTTCGCAACCACCAAATACTAAGTGCAAACACGAGAATCTCAGTAGCGGCTGAGATAAAAAAAGCAATTCCTACTAGTGACGAATCGCCACCTAAAGTATTGATATGAATTCCTAAAAACGTATCATTCATTCGTGCAGGAATGGAACTGATAAAAATTAAAATTAGAAACAATATCATTTCTTTATTTGTTAATATTTTCTTTAAACCATCGATTGTAACAGGTGTTGAAGTAGTAGGGGCATCAGGAAGTTTCCACATAATCGCAAAGCAAATAATCCCTAACAATACAAAAAGAATAGAGATACTATTCATGCCAAACCATTTCATCACATATCCAACGATTAAGGATAAAACAGCATAGCCCAGTGCACCATATGTACGTACAGAACCATAGCTCGTTCCTGCAGCTTCGGTCATTGTATAGTTTAAACTTTCTGTTAAAGGATCTAACGGCATCAAGAAAAAGTAGACAAGCATTGCAACGATAACAAGGCTCCAAAAGCTACTCATATTAAATAATAGAAAACCACAAACAGCAGTCATCAAAATTAATAAGAGCATAACCTTTCTTAAAGTTTTTCTTTTGTCACTAATCATGCCCCATAAAGGCTGAGCAATGATTGTCACAAAGCCACCCGCCCCAATGATGAGTCCAACTTCACTGGTAGTCAAACCTTGTCCTTTCAAGAATACAGGTAAGAATGGAATGAAAAGCGCTAATAAGCCAAAAAATAAAAAGTTATGCCCTTTTAATAGATTTTGAACATTCAACATATACAATCCTTTCTTTATATCATTCAATAATATTACAGAAATATTGGATTACAAACAAATGATGGAATTTTCAAACTTTTAAGTTGATCGTTTTGCGAAAAAGTAGAGAACCCATTACACTAAAAACAGGAGGGGATTTTTTATATGAAAACAGAGCAGCAATATTTTAATGAAGGTTTACCAATCAAAGATTATATGGAACAAATGACAACATTAAAAGAAGAGAGCTTTAATGTGTATCATACATTTGATTTACCACATGATGAAGATTTTCTTGCTTTATTGAACGAGAAGAAACCACATATCTTGGCCATTACGGAAGATTGGTGTGGAGATGCAATGATGAATAACCCTATTATTCGTCGTATTGCTGAAGAAGCGAATTTGGAGGTAAGAGCGGTATTTCGTGATCAAAATATAGAACTGATCGATCAATACTTAACAAATGGTGGTCGCTCTATACCAATTTACATCTTTTTAGATCAACAAGGGGAAGTCATTGGAAAATGGGGGCCGCGTGCACCGCAATTACAAGAATATGTGTTGAAAAAGAAAACTGAGCTTCCTGCCCAAGATGATCCAACATTTGCAGACAAGCAAAAAGTTTTATTTGCAGGTATTACAAAAGAAAATGCAACCAATGAACAGTTCTGGGGATGGGTTTATGAAGATATTAGTAGAGCACTGATTTTAGCCCTTTCGTAATAAGGAGATTTGCAGTAGATGTCTACTTCGGTATAAAATATATGAAGGTCCATAATTTGAACGAATTCAATAGAACGGCTGCCTCTACATAAATGAACTGAGACAGCCTGTTTTCTGCAATTTTATAGTGAGGAAACTATTTCTGAATGAATTCGTTAACATATATTAGAAATATCGAGAGTAGGAAGGTATAACTATGAAGCGAGCACGTATCATTTATAACCCAACTTCAGGCCGCGAAGTTTTCAAAAAACACTTACCTGAAGTTTTAGCAAAATTAGAAGTTGCAGGCTATGAAACGTCTTGTCATGCGACAACATGTGCAGGTGATGCAACTACTGCTGCTAAAGATGCAGTCGAAAGAAAATTTGATATTATCATCGCTGTAGGTGGAGACGGTACTTTAAACGAAGTCGTCGCAGGTGTTAGTGGATTTGAAAATAGACCTAAAATCGGATTAATTCCGATGGGGACTACAAATGATTTTGCACGTGCAGTACGTATTCCACGAGACATTGACAAAGCAGTTGATATTATTATTGCTGGTGACAGCATTCCTGTAGATGTGGGTCGAGTAAATGATCGCTACTTTATCAATATTGCTGGTGGCGGTCGTATTACTGAACTAACCTACGAAGTTCCAAGTAAACTAAAAACAGTATTAGGCCAACTGGCTTACTACTTAAAGGGTATCGAAATGTTGCCATCCATTAAGGCTACTAAGATGCGTATCGAATATGATGGAGAAGTTTTTGACGATGAAGCAATGATGGTACTTATCGCATTAACAAATTCAGTTGGTGGATTTGAAAAACTTGCTCCGGATGCGAGTCTTAATGATGGATTGTTTTCTGTATTTATCCTAAAAAAATGTAATGTAGCAGATTTTGTTAAAATCGTTACGCTTGCAAGTCGTGGAGAACATATGAAAGATCCGCATATCATTTATGCGAAGGCAAAGCACCTGAAGATTACATCGGATGAAAAAATTCAACTAAACTTAGATGGTGAATATGGTGGAGATGCACCTGCAGAGTTTACAAACTTAAAACAACATATCGAGTTATTTGTACCGATTAACGACATTCGTGAAATAGATCGAATAAAAGAATAACTATTTGCAGTAAAAAGGCTGGAAAGTGATGATACGCTTTCTAGCCTTTTTTTGTAGCTAGAAATAATGTTTAACAAGTTCGCTAGATAACAACATAACATCTGCATTATATTTGGGTGCATTGAGCATATTAGTATTATGTGTTATTTCATCAGCAGCTTCTCTTGCAGTAGCTAAGTTGTTACATAAGCTGCTTCCAATAATCTTGGGATGAAGCAATACTTTTAAAATGTATTTTCATGATTTCCGAATTTTCTCCATATCTTTATCATGAATCCGTTCTTAATTTGTCAAGAATTTGAGGACAGAAAGTTTTTTTTCGGGCGTATATTACGAAGTGAAGGAAGTGCATGCCATGTATAAACAACATGAAAAGAAGTTGATTTGGACTAGTTTTATTGTTGCGGGGATTATGTTGATATCGATGCTAGGGAGAATTTTTGGACATTAAGGAGGCTTAAGAATGGTTAATGATCATGCGGTGTTTTTTAGCCGCCTATTAATAGAACTCACTTTAACGTTTCATATTATTTACGCCACAATTGGTGTCGGTGTTCCACTCATGATAATGATTGCTCAATGGATTGGTATCAAAAAGAATGATGAACACTATATATTGCTCGCTAGGCGTATTGCAAGAGGTTTTGTTATTACGGTAGCTGTTGGTGTTGTGACAGGTACAGCATTAGGGTTACAGTTATCACTTTTATGGCCAAATTTTATGGAGTTAGCTGGTAATGTCATTGCATTACCACTCTTTATGGAAACATTCGCCTTCTTCTTTGAAGCAATTTTCTTAGGCGTATACTTATATACTTGGGATCGCTTTGAAAATCAAAAGAAGCATCTTTTATTATTAATACCAGTAGCTGTTGGTGCTTCTATGTCAGCAATCTTTATCACAATGGTGAATGCGTTTATGAATGCACCACAAGGATTTGAAGTCGTGAATGGACAATTAGTAAACATTCAACCACTCGTTGCAATGTTCAACCCAGCAATGCCAACAAAAGTTGGGCATGTCTTACTGACGGCCTATATGACATCTGCCTTTGTCTTAGCTGCAATTGCTGCTTTTAGAATGCTCAAAGGATCCAGTCATATTTATCATAAGAAGTCATTGTATTTATTTATGAAACTGGGCTTAGTATTTTCTATCGGAACAGCTGTAGTTGGAGATTTCTCAGCAAAGTATTTAGTAGAATATCAACCAGAAAAATTAGCGGCTGCTGAGTGGCATTTTGAAACAGAAAAAGGTGCATCACTATTAGTATTCGGTATTAGAGATGGAGAAGAGATTAAATATGCAATTCGAATTCCATATGCTTTGAGTCTTTTAGCGCACAACAATCCATTCGCAGAAGTAACAGGGTTAAATGAATTTCCAAAAGATGAAACGCCACCACTATATATTCACTTCTTATTCGATTTAATGGTGATGATTGGTTTCTTCATGGTAGGTGTTTCAGCTATTTATGTTATTGGGAAAGTCAGAAGATGGCGATTCATCCATTCAAGATGGTTTAGGTGGGTGGTAGTTGCTGGTGGGCCATTATCCATGATAGCGATTGAAGCAGGATGGTGGTTAGCAGAAGTAGGGAGACAACCATGGATTTTAGTACACTATATGAAAGTTGCAGAAGCAGCAACATCTAGTCAACATGTGGATTTAATGTTTCTCCTCTTCTGCATAGTGTATATAATTCTTGGAATAGGAAGTGTTGTAGTACTTCGACGAATGTTCAAAAAGAATCCGATAGAACGAGAAATTGCAGATCGTCATGCTGAAAAGGGTGGTGGTATTTCATGAATTTAGAAGTACTAGGTATCTCCGTATTGTGGTTATTCTTATTCGGTTATGTGATCATCGGTTCAATTGATTTTGGAGCAGGGTTCTTTAATGCGTATAGCTTAGTAATCGGTAAAAAGCATATTTTAACAAATATTATCCAGCGTTATTTATCACCAGTATGGGAAATTACCAATGTATTTTTAGTCTTCTTCTTTGTAGGAATTGTCGGGTTCTTCCCGAAAACAGCTTACTTCTATGGCACAACTTTACTAGTACCTGCAAGTATTGCGCTTGTGCTACTTGCTATTCGTGGAAGTTACTATGCATTTGAATCGTATGGTTCAAGGGGACATAAAGGATATTCTTTCATGTATGGTTTGTCGGGATTATTAATACCGGCAGCATTATCTGTTGTATTGACCATTTCTGAAGGCGGTTTTGTTACTATTGTCGATAATCGCCCCGTATTAGATTATGGTGCATTATTTACGAGCTCCCTTACGTGGAGTATCGTTGTGCTAGCACTAGCAGCAGTACTATATATCTCAGCTACGTTTCTTACTTGGTATGCCAATAAGGCAGGCGATAGAGAAGCAACAGAGTTATTGCGAAAATATGCGCTCATTTGGGCAGTCCCTTTGGCCATTTCGGTAATCGGTATTATGGTGGAATTACGGAAACATAATATCGAACATTTCAACAAAATGGTTGATTTTTGGTATCTATTTGCGATTTCAGCAGTTATGTTCCTTATTACCCTTTGGTGTATCAGTATAAAACGTAATTACGGTCTTGCGGTATGGCTGTTGATTGGGCAATTTGCATTCGCATTCTTTGGCTATGGCATTTCACATTATCCGTACTTGCTTTATCCATTCCTTACTTTATATGATTCCTTTACAAATCAGGCAATGGCGATTGCTTTAGTTGTAGCTTTTGTTCTGGGGTTATTGTTACTCATTCCGTCATTGTATTTAGTTTTGAAATTGTTCCTATTTGATAAGGATTATGTAAGAGGTAAAGAAGATCACCATGCTTAAAGGAGGAAAAGCCAAATGGAAAAAATTCTTATTTTCTATGGACCATTTATCGTAGTAATTATCTCAATTATTATTGGCTTTTACGTTGCTTCTAAAGATCAATCTGTTACTAAAGATGAAAAATAAAAAGAAATCCAAGGGCAATTATTGAACTGAACCCCGAATAATAGGCACTTTATAAAAAGTACCTATTCGGGGCTTTTTCTATTTAAAAGCCCTCACTAATCGCCATAGATAAATATGAAATCATCAATAAGTGATCGAAAATACCAACAAAAAGATGGTTACTTATCTGTGTAAGTTAGCCAGGATATGTAGAAGAGGTTATTCTTATTGGCTAGAGTGCAAATTCTTACAATGTAAAAAGCCCGACTCTGCATGAAAGAGTCAAGCCTTTAGAAAGTTTTATGAAAATAGTTTGAAATTTATTGATTTTGGAGTTGTTCATCCGAATTATTTTTAATTTCTTTCGCAGATTTAATCGGTTTAAGTGCTGATAATAAGTAAACTATAAGAGCACCTCCACCAATACCCATTAAAACATTACTTGGGCTACCTGTGTAGAAACCTGTACCAAAGTAGAAAATCTCACGTAATCCATCAGCAGCAAAACGCATTGGCATCCAAGTACGTACATAATTTGCAAGGAATGATGGTAACATTTCTGGTGGCATTGTAATTGTACCCATACCGACTAACATCATTACCATAAAAATCATAATCGCAGGTTTTCCAATCCATGCTACAGTTGCTGATACTAACATAAAGAAACAGAAATAGGCAAAAGCAATAAATAATAACACAATGGAATAAGATGGTAAGTTCATACCAGACCATGTTGCAAGTGTTGCAACAGTAAAACCAGAAAGTAAAGCCATTACGATACCTAAAACAATTTGTTCAGCCATGACACTTAAACGATCTGTTCGTTTGGTAAATTTTATTTTTTGTGTTGCAAGAAGTAGCAACATACCACCGATTAAAGCACCTACCCAAGCAGGCATAGCCATCAAAATCGGGGCATTTCCATTAGCTGTAGCCTTTGTAACAGCATTTACACTCTCGATATTTTTGGTAATTGGTGTTGCTAAAGCTTTTACTTGAGTAGCTGTAATATTACGTTTAGACTCTTCTAAACTACTTAAAACTTGTTGTGACACTTGGTTACTTACTGCATCTACAACTGCACTAAGTCCTTGATTTGCATAGTTTGCACCCGTAGAATTCATACCTTGGTTTACTTTAATCGTTACAGCAGCAGGTGTATTTGTCTTGGTAATTGAAGTGACTGCTTCACTAAATCCTTTAGGAATAATAAGCGCAGCATAATATTCTTGGTCATTAAATGATGGATCTAAAGATTTTTCATCATTAACAATCGTAAAATCAAACATTGGTTCTTTACCATCGACACTTTTCTCTTGTGCAAGTAAAGCTTTTTTTAATACAGTTGCCTGTTCCCCATTGTCATTTACAACAAGTGCAACTGGCAAGTTTTCTGGTTTTGGATCTCCTTGCACTACAAGATTAATACTAAAAACAACAAGTATTACAATAACTGCAATAGGAGCAATTAGAGCTAACTTTTGTTTAAATAGACGCATTATCAAAACTCCTTTTCATTTTTAATATCCACTAGACAACGTGTTGAGTGATATAATGTAATTATAGGAACTGTACAAAAATACATCAATCATCAAAAAAAGAAAATGTGTTGAGTGGAATGAAGGAGGAAGCGATGACAAGTATATATGATGAAATGAACTTACAAACGCGAAAAAAAATACAAGATTGTTTTATGGAACTACTTTCTAAAAAAGAATTTTCAAAAGTATCTATAAAGGATATTACAACAAATGCTTCCATAAATAGAGGAACTTTTTATTTACATTATGTAGATAAATATGAACTTCTAGATCAAATAGAAAATCAACTATTAGAAGGTCTAAAAGTACACTTAGAAGCCATGAATATGAAAGATGCAATGGTTAAAGAAAAACACATGGAGATAGCTGTTTTATCCACTGAAGTATTTCGTTACTTTAATCAACATGCAGAACAATTTATGATTTTACTATCCAAAAACAATACTTCTGGTTTCCATTTCCGTTTAAAAAACTTTTTTATCAAACAATTTGAAGTCAATTATTATCGTTCAGAGTTATTTAAAATAGACCCTTCTATTCCAATCGATTATATTTCAGCTTTTGCGGCTTCTGCCATATTAGGGTTAATTGAGCAATGGCTATCCCATGAAAAACGGGAGACTCCCGAAGAAATCGCCAAGCTTTATATGAAAATTTTGTTGTTCATTAAAACAGTTTAAAATATTTAATACTAATAGCGTATAGATAGCATAAGTTGCTTTTTTAAACGATCTATTTTTAAGAGTGCAGTTCACGTAAGCTCTTGGATTTTTTCTTTGCTTAGGTCATGATACAATAGAAGGACTGAAACGGAGGATGCACGAATGACAGCACCAGTAAAGAAAAATAACCGATTATCGGTTTATATAGAAGATTTAACACATGATGGCGCGGGTGTCGCAAAAGTAGAGGGTTATCCGCTCTTTATCCAAGGTGGACTTCCCGACGAACAAGTAGAAGTTCATGTCTTAAAAACGTTGAAAAATTATGGATTTGCTAAAATAGTGACTATTGAAGTGCCATCACCAGACAGAGTGGAGCCTGAGTGTGGTGTTTACGCACAATGTGGCGGTTGTCAGCTCCAACATTTATCTTACGAGGGCCAATTAAAATGGAAAGAAAAAATGGTTCGCAATGTCATGACACGTATTGGTAAAATTGATGCACCTGTTCATCCGGTAAAAGGGATGGACAATCCATGGAATTATCGAAATAAAGCCCAAATCCCATTTGGCTTAAATGGTGATGCCCCAATCGCAGGATTTTATAAAACAAAATCCCACGCCATTGTCGATACAGACCGTTGCCTGATTCAAACACCAGAAGCAGATGCGATTTTAGAAGGCTTAAAACCACAACTTTGGAAATTAGGTATCAAGCCTTATAACGAAGAAACAAAACAAGGCATGTTACGTCACGTCGTTGTTCGTAAAGCACGTGCAACAGATGAAGTAATGGTTGTACTTGTGACGAAAAAACGTAAATTTCCACAGGCAGAAGAGGCTATCGAACTCATTCGCAAGCTTGTGCCAAATGTAAAATCAATCATGCAAAATATTAATGCAGAAAATACAAACGTCATCTTCGGTAACGAAACCATCAACCTTTGGGGACAAGATACGATTGAAGATCATATCGGTGATGTGCGCTTTGAAATTTCAGCTCGATCATTCTATCAAGTTAATCCAATCCAAACAGAAGTCTTGTACAAACAAGCCTTAGACTATGCACAGTTAACTGGGGAGGAAACCGTCATCGATGCCTATTGTGGAATCGGCACCATCTCATTATTCATGGCGAAAAAAGCAAAATATGTCATGGGCGTTGAAATCGTACCGCAAGCGATTGAAGATGCAAAAAGAAACGCTAAACTAAACGGCCTAGACAACACCTACTTCGAGGCAGGCCCAGCAGAAGAAGTGATCCCACGCTGGTACAAAGAAGGCAAAACAGCAGATGTCTTGATGGTAGACCCACCAAGAAAAGGCTGTGACGAAGCATTGTTAAAAACAATCTTAGAACAACGTCCGAAACGTATTGTGTATGTATCATGTAATCCATCCACATTGGCAAGAGATTTACGCATTCTTGAAGATGGTGGATATAAGACGCAGGAAGTGCAGCCTGTTGATATGTTTCCGCATACGGCACATTGTGAAGCAGTGGCGTGGTTGGAGTTGGTATAATAGAAAAAGCAGTTGATATAGAAAAAATCTATACCATCTGCTTTTTTTAATCCCGCATTAACGGGCAGTAAGACCCCTACCTCAAAATTCAGAAGAAGTTAGGTGGGGGATCAACTGCCCGTAAAAGCCCGATTGGTTCGGACCAACAAGATGTTGGTCATTCAGGTGTTGCCACAGGACGTGGCGTTTTTAACCGGAGTTCCTATATTTCAGTGGGGGATGAAGAAAACCCCACTGATTAAAGTTTCACTTTATAAAAATACCATTCAGGGCCGATTTTCGTTACAATAAACCTTGCCAAAACATTGCAGATTTTCACAATAGTATTTCACAAATTATGAATATCCAAATGTACTTGTGTTTGATAATAAGTGATTAAGCATGATATAAGTGTAAAAGAAGTGGAACATTTGGCTTTTTGACATACCGTTTAAAGTTGTATGCATAATGAGAGGATATGAGTTTAAAATGATCGATAATTTTTGGCGTGATTTACCACGACCATTTTTTGTACTTGCACCAATGGAAGATGTGACGGATGTTGTTTTTCGTCATGTCGTAAGTAAAGCAGGTAGACCGGATGTATTTTTTACAGAGTTTACAAATACGGATAGCTATTGTCATCCAGAGGGAATGAAAAGTGTGCGTGGCCGTTTGTTGTTTACAGAAGATGAACAGCCAATGGTGGCACATATTTGGGGGGATAATCCCGAATATTTCCGTCAAATGAGTATTGGCATGGCAGAGCTGGGATTTAAAGGTATCGATATTAATATGGGCTGCCCTGTACCGAATGTGGCATCAAGAGGGAAAGGTAGTGGCCTTATTCTGCGTCCAGACGTTGCGGCAGAACTTATTCAAGCAGCAAAAGCGGGCGGACTGCCTGTCAGTGTGAAAACACGACTTGGCTATAAGGATGTAAATGAGTGGGAAGAGTGGCTAACGCATATTTTAAAACAGGATATTGCGAACCTTTCTATTCATTTACGTACAAGAAAGGAAATGAGCAAAGTAGATGCGCATTGGGATCTAATTCCGGAAATCAAAAAGTTACGTGACCGTATCGCACCAAATACGCTATTAACCATCAATGGAGACATTCCTGACCGTGAAACTGGGCTGCAGCTTGCAAAAACATATGGTATTGATGGCATTATGATCGGGCGAGGTATTTTTAAAAATCCTTTTGCTTTTGAAAAAGAGCCAAAAGAGCATAGCAGTAAAGAATATCTTGATCTTTTAAGACTGCAGCTTGATCTTCAAGATCAATATGCGGAAGTACTGCCACGTTCAATCACAGGGCTTCATCGCTTTTTCAAAATTTATGTCAAAGGATTCCCTGGAGCTGCTGAATTAAGAAATCAATTGATGAACACGAAATCAACAGATGAAGTGCGTGCATTGCTTGATCACTTTGGAAAAGAATGTTGATGGGACAGGGTCAGTGAAATGATGTAATGCTCAAAAAGTTAGAGGAAAATGAATACGTTAATGTAATAATCCAACCAGCACACCTGTGTTGCCTCATACACTTACCACGTTGGGAGCGGTTGCGAGGTTGAAGTTACCGTAATTATATTAAAAGAACGAATTCCAATTGGTGGAATTCGTTCTTTTTTGCTTGTTAATGAGAATTGTCGCTCAACACATTATAGAAAGAAGCTTATAAATGTGAAGAAAATGAAGAATATAAAATAAATTTTTTGCTCAGTGAAAGTTTAAAAGGAAATGGAAACTTGTTTGTCGAAATAAATGAATATTTCGACAAAAATAGGGGTAGGTGAATAGACTATGGTTTTTAAAGATGCACATACAAAAGAAGCGACTATTTTTAACCATATTGGAAATAAAATAAAAACAGAAGACAGAGAGATTAATATCATTGCTCGATTAGAAAAACCACTTGTCGTCGTTTTAGGCTCGGTATTGGATGATGAGGAATGCGATGTACTAATTCAGTTGGCAAAAGAACGCCTTCAACGTTCTAAAATCGGAGGAACCCGAGAAGTCAGCGATATACGAACAAGCAACGGTGCGTTTTTAACAGACATCAACAATGATCTCCTTGCGAGGGTACAAAAAAGGGTATCGGTCATTATGGGGATTCCTATAGAGCACGGAGAAGGGCTTCATATTCTGAACTATCAACCGGGTCAAGAGTACAAAGAACATTTTGATTATTTCGCTTCTACAAGTAAAGCTGCGAGTAACAATCGAATCGCAACGCTTGTGATTTACTTAAATGATGTGGAAGAGGGAGGAAACACCTTTTTTCCAAAGCTAAACTTTTCTGTTAGTCCGCAAAAGGGCATGGCAGTGTACTTTGAATATTTTTATAACGATCAAATGTTAAACGAATTAACGTTGCACGGAGGAGCTCCAGTTGTAAAGGGAGAAAAGTGGTTAGCCACACAATGGATGAGAAGGCAGAAAATAAACTAAATCGACCTAGTAAACGATTCGTTCATCGAATCCTTTCAAATCAATAGTTTTTTTCGAGTATAGAAAGCTGTCACATTTTCTTAATAGACTAGATACCACTGAAATAGGAAACGAGCCGGGTATTAAATCCACTAGCATGTTATAACAGTAAAATGAGCATAGATAGCGCAGTAAACAATTCAGAAGGCGCGTTAATAGGGAATACAGGAGTCCTGTTGAACTTCTGATATAGTTAAAAGTGGTTCTTAACATTATATGAGGAGGTTTAGTATGGAAAATGAAAAAAAGGTGTTGTCACCCGACCAACAGGAAGAAATACTCGGAATATTGCAAGTGCGTTTCGAGAAAAACATGAATCGTCATAATGGATTTGAATGGTCGAATGTACAGGCGAAGATCGAATCCAATAGTGAAAAACTGTGGTCGCTCAATGAAATGGAGATTACTGGCGGCGAACCGGATGTTGTTGGTTATGATAAAAAGGCGGACGAGTACATTTTTTGTGATTGTTCAGTGGAAAGTCCTAAAGGGCGCAGAAGTATCTGTTACGACCGTGAAGCATTGGAATCAAGGAAAAAACATAAACCAGAAAATAACGTTATGGATATGGCTACTGCAATGGGTATTGAGCTTTTAACAGAAGAACAATACAGGAAGTTGCAGAAACTTGGAAATTTCGATACAAAAACATCAAGCTGGGTGAAAACACCTGCTAATATACGAAAACTCGGTGGAGCCATCTTTTGTGATCGTCGCTATGACACTGTCTTTGTGTACCACAATGGAGCAGAATCCTATTATGCTGGAAGAGGTTTTCGGGGCTTGCTAAGGGTCTAGTTTTTATAGTAAAATGCTACCCTATGTTAGGGGACATAGGGGCATATTTCGCAAAAAGGTTATATGATCTCTTTGGTTATTTTTAATAGCATTATGAAGCAGTGGTTTGGTGGAGATAGCGTACATAAAAAAAGCGTATTCCTAATTGTGGAATGCGTTTTTTTATTTTTATGTGCTAGTATAGCTGATCATGCTACTTATTTCATTATTCAAAGTCTATTCTAGAAATTTACTTTTAAACAAAAATGTGAGAATAATAAAAAAGATAAAAACTTTTATAATATTGTATTTTGAACGAGTTTTCTAACAATATTTAATGTCTTAGTTATAATGCTATAATTGTTCAAGTAGAAAATAGAAGGTTGCAAAAGGCTCTTTTATTTTATTTATCATGCCTAATTTTTTACTGGGGTGAATTACTCTAAATTTACTTTAGGTAGAGATAATTAGTAAAAATTAATTTAGGAGGGGAATTATGTCTTGGTTTGATAATATACTAAGCGAAGTAAATACAATTTTGTATTCGTATGTATTAATTATATTGTTAATAGGAGCAGGTCTTTTCTTTAGCATTAAAACAAAGTTTATTCAATTTCGATTGATTCCTGAAATGTTTAAACTTCTTACAGAAAAAGCCCCAAAAGATAAATCAGGAAGAAAAGGAATATCCTCATTCCAAGCCTTTACAGTGTCTGCTGCATCTCGTATTGGTACTGGTAATATTGCAGGGGTTGCAACAGCAATTGCACTAGGTGGGCCAGGTGCTGTATTTTGGATGTGGATAGTTGCATTAATTGGTGGAGCATCTGCACTAATTGAAAGTACATTAGCACAGGTTTATAAAGTTAAAGATCAAAGTACTGGAATGTATCGTGGTGGCCCTGCCTATTATATGGAAAAGGGTTTAAAAAAACGATGGATGGGTGTTCTGTTTGCAATTGTTATTACGTTAACATATGGTTTTGTTTTTAATGCGGTACAAGCAAACACCATTACAATTGCTTTTAAAGAAAGCTTTGGTACAGATCGCGTCGTTGTTGGTATAATATTAGCTGTTTTAACAGGAATTATTGTCTTTGGTGGATTAAAACGTATTGTAAGTGTCACTCAAATAATTGTTCCGGTTATGGCGATTGCTTATATATTCATTGCACTCCTTGTTGTGGTTTTAAATATTACAGAACTTCCAAAAGTGTTAGTTCTTATTATTAAATCTGCTTTTGGATTAAAAGAAGCATTTGCAGGAATGCTAGGAGCAGCAATCATGAATGGGGTTAAACGTGGTTTATTCTCCAACGAAGCGGGTATGGGTTCTGCCCCGAATGCAGCAGCAACAGCATCAGTTACTCACCCTGTAAAGCAAGGTTTAATTCAAACATTAGGTGTATTTATTGATACAATACTAGTTTGTACTTCAACTGCAGCAATCGTATTACTAAGTGATGCATATCTTAAATCGAATGCAGCTTCAGTAAATTTAACACAAGCTTCATTGGTTGGAAATCTAGGTGATTGGGCAGGAATCTTTTTAGCAGTAGCCGTATTTTTGTTTGCATTTAGTACGGTTATTGGTAACTACTACTATGGTGAAACAAATATTGGTTTTATTAAAAAGTCAAAAACTAGCTTACTAATATTCCGTATTTTTGTAGTAGCTTTTGTAATGTTTGGTTCCGTAGCAAAAGTTCAAGTTGTATGGGATTTAGCGGATCTATTTATGGCTATTATGGCGATCATAAACTTGCTTGCTATTCTGATGCTTTGGAAAGTAGCAAAACCAGTTATTAACGATTACTTAACTCAACGTAAAAAAGGGAAAGACCCAGTATTCTACAAGAAGGACGTACCAAATATTGGCGATGTAAATTGTTGGGGCTACGAAGAAGAAGATCGTTAAACTATATATGAAAAGAACGAATCCTCTAGTTGGGATTCGTTTTTTTTATATTAATTTATAAAACAACACATCAGATTTCTCCAAGACTACAGGGGATTTTCAAAAAACTTATCCTATTAACATCTATATACAAAGGTTATTTTCAACAATTATGATATTAATTCATTTTAAAAGCTGCTTATCTTATATAAAAAATTTCTTTTTTTTACAATATTGTTTATTTTAAATTAACTAACCATTAATTCTCTATTTACATTGGAAGAGTAACCTTAATTGTGAAATTATACTACGAAAAAAGGTGGGGTATTAATGAAACGAAAGAATGTTCTAGTAGCAGTTTCCCTTGCAACAGTTATTCTTGGATCGACAACCGGCTATGCAGCATACACAAATTTTGTTGGACCAAAAGAAGATGGAACAGCTGTAACGCCTCATGGTTGGACAGTAACACCTTCTGGTGAGCAAATAACACTCGGGGATTTCCCAATGGGTGGCGCAATAAGTCCGGACCATCGTTATCTAATTGTTTCAAATGATGGACAAGGTGAGCAATCTTTACAAGTTGTTGATATAAAAAGTCAACAAGTTGTCCAAACGGTTCCTTACAAATCTCCAGAAGCCCTCTATTATGGAGTTGTTTTCTCACCAGATGGAAAAAAAGTATTTGCATCAGCAGGGGGTAACAATAAGATTCGGGTTTATGAGTTTGAGAATGGAAAGTTAACTGAACAGTCTTCTATTAAACTTACAAATGAAAACAATACAAACTTCTACCCTGCTGGAATTTCAATTTCACAGGATGGAAAGTTCCTCTTTGTTGCGAATAATTTAAACCACTCCATTTCAAAGATTGACCTTACCTCCAATCAAATAGTGAAAACAACCCCTGTAGGTAAGCATCCCTACGCTGCTGTTATGAGTCATGATGGAAGTTCTCTATATGTCAGCAACTGGGGTGAAAGTAGCGTTAGCATCATTGATCCTAATACTTTAACAATCAAAAAAACGATTCCTGTAGGTCTTCACCCGAATGCTATCATTGAAGACCCTGAAAGAAATATGATGTACGTATCCAATTCCGATAGTGATTCTATTTCATTGGTAGATACAAAGCTACAAAGAGAAATCAAAACAATTTCTGTAACTCCAGATAATAAGGGCCTTACAGGAAGTCAACCAAATGCCCTTTCATTAAGCAAAGATGGAAAAACGTTATACGTGGCTAATGGAGGAAATAATGATGTGGCAGTCATTGACTTGAATGCAGGCAGTGTAAAAGGTTTAATTCCAACTGCTTGGTATCCAAGCGGAATCTATTTAGAGAATGACAAATTAATGGTGCTAAATGGAAAAGGATTAGGAGCTGGTTCAAATCGAGAAGGTCAGTATATTGGCAGTATGATTAAAGGAACCATGTCTTTTATCGATGTACCTGATGATCAGGAACTAAAAAAATATACGAAAAAAGTTGAAAAGAATAATGAAATTTATAAACCAACTGGATTCAGTGCAAGTGAAAAATTTCCAATTCCTCGCTTTGAAGGACAAGAGTCACCTATTAAACATGTCATATACGTAATTAAGGAAAATCGTACGTATGATCAAGTATTTGGTGATATGGAAAAAGGAAATGGGGATTCTACCTTAACGATTTTTGGTAAAAAAATTACGCCAAATATTCACAAACTTGCAGATCAATTCGTCTTATTGGACAATTTTTACGCAAACGCTGAAATCAGCGCACAAGGTCATAACTGGTCCACAGCGGCTCAAGCCAACGATTATGTAGAGAAAAACTGGTTTGCAAACTACTCAGGTAGAAACCGTAGTTATGACTTCGAAGGAGGAAATGAAGCAGCCTACCCAAAAGCAGGATTTTTATGGACAAACGCAGCTCGTTCAGGTGTGTCCTTTAGAAGTTATGGAGAATTTACAGAATATGATCAAAAAACTGGGAAATATGTAGCTTCTGAAGCGAGCTTGGGTAATAATTTTGATCCTGATTATCCATCCTATAACCTCAAAATTTCAGATCTTACTCGTTTTGACGCTTGGGCAGAAGAATATAAGCAATATGTAAAGAATGGGAATCTTCCTCAACTGCAAATTGTACGTCTGCCTAACGACCATACTCTTGGAACAAAAAAAGGAGAACTAACTCCTCAGGCAATGGTTGCTCAAAATGATTATGCACTTGGAAAATTGGTCGAGATGGTAAGTCATTCGCCATATTGGAAAGACACAGCTATTTTTGTGACGGAAGATGACGCTCAAAATGGATGGGATTCTGTTGATGCTCATCGTACAACCTCACTTGTGATCAGCCCATATACACAAACAGGAAATGTGGACAGTACACTTTATGATACAACGTCTATGCTCCGTACGATGGAAATGATTTTGGGAATGAAGCCAATGACACAGTATGATGCTTCTGCTGTCCCAATGATTAATACTTTTACCAATAAACCTAATTTTAAATCATTTGAAGTAGAACAACCAACTTATCCACTTGACCAAAAAAACGGAGCAAATGCACCAATGGCAGCGGAATCTGCATCACTGGATTTCTCAGGAGTGGATCATGCTAATCCAGATAAACTAAACAAAATTCTTTGGAAAGCAACAAAAGGAGATAAACCTTATCCTGGCGATAAAAGTTCAAATAAATAATAAAAAGGATCCATTATCGTAAATTTTATCTTTGAAAATAGTTATAACCAATATTTTAGTGTGGTCGGACACTTTTGACCACACTCTTTCTTTTACAACACATCTTAATTTAAGGAAGGTTTTCTTAGATGATTCGATTGATTGAGGGAATCATGAAACGATCGGTACTCATTCTTACGGTTGTTGTTCTCATTTTAGCATGGGGTGCAATGTCAGCATTCCAGATGCAACGTGACTATTTACCGCCTATTAACAATACGGCACTAATTGTAACTATTCAAGCAGATCAATACCAAGCAGATCAGGTTAAGCAAATCATTACTTCTAAAGTAGAAGAAGCTGTCGGAACAGTGAATAGGCTAGACTATATGGAGTCTAACTCATTTGATGGAGGTTTGATGGCGAGTCTTTACTTTCCTAGTCATACAAATATGGAGAAAGCAGAAAACGATGTCAGGTCCGTGATTGAAAAGGTGAAATGGCCTGATGGTGTAAAAACACCTCAAATCACCCGTGTCAGTACAAACTCGTTTCCAGTCATGCGAATAAGTTTGAAGAGCGGTTCTGATGAAATAAATGAAAATCAATTGCGTACCTCACTTCAAGAAAAAGTAGCCAGCGAAATTAAACATATACCGGGTGTTAGGGAAGTTCGCGTAACTGGGGCAGGAAAAGATGGATTCATATTGACATTAAATGAGGAGTTACTAAACAAATATGATTTAACGATAAAAGATGTCCAAAATGCACTCTCATCTATTCAACCAGCTTTATCGCAGGGAACAATCCAAGCAACAGGTGGATTAGAGGGGAAAATAACGATTCCATTCCGAGTGAAAGATTGGCCAGTCACAACCTCTTACCTGAGAAATGTAAAAATACCAACTAAAAATGGTGGCTCTATAAGTTTACAAGAGGTTGCAAAAATCGACCAAAATATTATCGACTTAAAAACTATTTCTAGAACTGGAGGGCAGCCAAGTGTTATTCTTGATATTTTAAAAACCCCTTCAGCAAACGTTACTGATGTAACCGAAAGAATAAATGAAAGAATCAAGATCAATCCAGAAATAAAATCTGGGGCTATTGATTTTTCAGTGTTATTAGATCAAGGAAATGAAATTAATTCTGCATTACAAGGATTAATAAAGGAAGGTTTACTTGGAGTTATCTTTTCAATTGTATGTGTATTTTTATTTTTCAAGAATGTTCGCTCTACTATTATCATCGCCTTGTCTTTGCTAATTTGTCTTCTTGCTACAACTGCAATACTTCATGTTATGGATGTTAGTTTAAATATCTTAACTATTTCTGGTTTAATAGTGGCGATGGGGCGTGTAGTTGATGATTCCATTGTGGTTATTGACAATATATATCGTAAGCTTAAGAACGAAACAGGCGGCCAAGTTACCAAACGCCAGTTAGCGGTAGGGGTCGTCGAGATGATTCCAGCTATCTCTTCTTCTACTGCAACCACCGTAGCTGTATTTCTACCTATTTCACTCATTGGTGGCATGATTAGCTCGGCTTTTTCTGGATTCGCCTGGTCCGTTGTAATTGCACTTGTGACTTCACTTGCAGTTTCTATCTTGATTGTACCTACATTGGCCTATAGCCTTTTGAAAAAAAAGACCCTTTCCAAGTCAGTTGAATTGGAGAAGAAAGCTCAAGACGTTCTCCAAAGAGTATTTTTGAGAAAAAAAATGATTGCTATGCTCGCTGTGTTCCTGGTTGGAATTACAATTATCAGAGCTTTCTTTATTCCGTTAAACTTTTTTCCAAATGGAAATATAAAAGATGTAGCAATTCAGGTTGAACTACCTGAGCAAGCCCTACTTTCAGATGTAGATGCTGAAGTGAGAAATATTGAAACCATTTTAAAGAACATTCCAGAGGTGAAAACCTATTCTTCTACACTAGGTTCTTCGTTTACACCGATGTTTGACGATGTTTTTGATGAAGGGGGAGGATGGATACAGAAACAAAATATTGCAAATATCTCAGTTGTGGTCAAAGATACAACTGATATTGATCTATTTGTGGAAAAGTTACGTAATCAGCTGGGGGTGTTATCAACAACAGCTGTTTACACGGTATCCAATCAAAATATTTCAGGAGATGATTCTAGGTTAAAAGTCATTCTCTCAGGGACAGATCAACGCAAACTTGAAGCTGCTTCCATTTTAGTTAGAAGTAAACTTCAAATGATACCTGGGCTAAGTATCGAAGGCACAGCCAATGACGCTGATACACCAATCAAACACTATCTTTCACTAAATATTGAAAAAATCCAGAGATTAGGTATTCATATAAATGAAGTTATCAATAGAATAAACAGCTATTTGCCGCAAAAGATAAGAATGGATCTAACCACCGTAGACAATATAACTCCTATAGAGCTTCGGATAGATAAACAGGAACTTCTCATTGGTACAGATCCACAACCTGAAAAGACCATTTTATCCAAAATTGGCAATGAAACATTTATCGCTAAGGATGGCTCAAAAGTATCTTTAGCAGAAATAGCTACCTTACAGACAAGTTCTCAAACCATGATTAGTGAACGGGATGGTCGACCATTTTCCGCTATAACAGGAAATATTATTACAAGAGACATCGGAAACGTAACTAAGCAAGTGAAAGATACAATGGAAAGTCTGAATTTACCTTCGGGTGTTGAATATTCGATTGGAGGGATCTCTCAACAAGTCAAACAAATGATAATGGAAATGAGCCTTGCATTAGCCTTATCCCTTCTTCTTGTGCTCATGATTATCAGTGCCGTATTTCGTGGTTGGCAAGCACCAATTGCTGTATTGCTTTGCATTCCAATGGCGATGATTGGTTCGGTGTGGAGTATGACGATTTTTCAAATCGAATGGAATTTGGCAGCATTGATTGGGTTGTTAATGCTCACTGGAATCGTGGTAACAAACGGAATTGTCCTCGTCGATAAAATTGAAAGAAATCTTGCAGAAGGAATGGAAACTAGACAAGCAATTTTACTTGGAACAGCAACAAGGGTTAGACCTGTATTAATAACTGCAGGAACAACTATCTTAACACTACTTCCATTAGCATTTTCAAATAATGGCAATACAGTTGTTTCTCAAACACTTAGCATTGTCGTAATTGGTGGTATGACCACTTCAACTGTTATCTGCCTTCTGGTTATTCCAATTGTCTATGAATGGCTGAGTAAAAAAGGAACTAAAACCAAAGATACGAACGAAAAACAAGTAGCCGCTTAATCGATAGTCTTTGCTGATATTTCTAGCAATTAGGTTGGAGTTTTGTAACTCGAGCTCTAACACCATGATCTAAAGAACGAATCCTCTAATCAGGATTCGTTTTTTTTAATCTTCTTTCTAATAGTATATTTATGCTATTAATTCAGGTATATTTTTAAAGGTGAGAGTTTTTATTTATCTAAATATGATCCGAAAAGTATAACAATTTTTTATCGACAGGATAAAACTAGTCTTATATGTTACACCAATTAGATAGAAAGAAGGGCTATTATGAAAACATACATAGGTGAAATACTTTTATTCATAACTGCTATTATTTGGGGAAGTGGTTATATTGGGATGAAATTGGGGTTAGAACATCTCACTGTTTTTCAGGTAATGGCTGGTCGTTTTATTGTTGCAACGGTTTTATTATGTTTGATCTTCCATAAAAAATTAAAACTTATTAGTAAGTCAGTCTTATGGAAAGGAACGGTACTTGGAGTAATTCTTTTTATTGCTTTTACTGTGCAGACTATTGGACTTGATTATACGACACCTTCAAAAAATGCATTTTTAACAGCCGTTAATGTAATGATCGTACCTGTTATTGCCTATATCATCTATAAAAGAAGATTTGACGGTTTTGAAATGGTAGCAGCCATGTTAGCTATTTTAGGGATTGGCTTTCTATCTTTGCAAGGTTCTATGGCTATTAATATTGGAGATTTCCTTTCCCTTGTGAGCGCAGTAGGATTTGCTTTTGATATTTTTTATACAAATATGTTTGTAAAAACAGAAGATGCACTAGCATTAACAATTGTTCAATTTTTTACGGCTTCGGTATTAAGTATTATGGCGGTAATTTTATTGGGAGAGGTACCAACAGTTGTATCGACAGAGGGTATTTCCGTTATTTTATATTTAGGCATATTATGCACGACCGTTGCATACGTTTGTCAAAATATCGGGATGCAGTATGCAGATCCAACAAAATCAGCACTTATTTTATCAACAGAGGCGCTTTTTGGAACAATCTTCTCTGTGATTATGTTAGATGAAATATTAACGGTTCGTATGATCATTGGTGGCATACTTATTTTAGTGGCGGTTATTGTTGCTGAAGTAAAGCCCACTTATAAACACCAAAAGCAACCAGAGAAAAGTGTATAACTAGATACAGAGGTGATTATGTTGGCGAATGAAAAACTTTTTACAGCTATATATATCCCAAAAACACCGTTTATAAATGGAAGACTAAAGCCAAGTAAAGAAAATAAATATCATTTTAAATTGATTGAAAGCAAGAAAATGGGAGATATCCTTTATCATTTTATTTATGAAAGAGGAGGAAAAATAATTCACAGTTATTATTTTGTGAACGACCCAAAAGATAAAACAGATAGATATATATTTGTAGAAAATAATGAATTGTACAAGGATTTTATTGCACAGTTCTCGGGAAAAAGCCAGGACTATGGGGAAGAATTCATGGATGTCTATTTAGATGTACATCATCCTGAAGAAGTACTTGCAAAACTAACTCATGAATATAACAGTAGATTTTATGAAGAAAATGAACCTACTCCTTTATGTCATCTGTATGGTCAGCGATACTGGCATGATGAAGCGTATATGATTGGAAACCGAATTGCTTTAGTCGAACTTAGAGAAGCAATTGATATTGCATTAAAGAATGGAGAAAAAAGAATTGTTTCATCTTCAGCAGATGGAGAAGGATATGAATTATTCATTAAATGTGTTGAAGATGATTTTGATTGGGAAGAGATTGAATTGCCATATCATGACAGAGAATGCTATGTACCGAATGAACCCACGCCACGTAAAATTTTTAAAAACTATAAACTCTAAATGTAAAAATATGTTTTAGTTATAACAAATAATCGAAAAATATGCTCCGTTCAATTGAAAAGTACCAATTTAATTTTTTTTTTGCTTAATTGCAGAATGAATTTAGGATATACTTTTAGAGTCCTATATTTTTTTAGATAATGTAGAAACTAAATTTATTTATAGAAGGTTTTATTGGAGGATTATGATGAATTACAAAATTATGAACAAACAAGTATTTGAACAGGCACAGCTACGTTCAGTTTCAGATGTTCCATTTACTGAAGAAGAACTTCAAAATGGTATGTTATTAGCAGTTTCAAAGGCAGATGAGACGCTTTCTTTGTATTTAGTGGATGTAGACGGTCAGAAGAAATTCGATGTCCGTTGGGATGATTCATCCGAAATTTTCAGCGGTTGGTATTCTGCTTGGGATAACTTCTGTTGGTGCCTAAATGTAGTCGATCAACAAAAATAGTCAATTTTATAAGTTTGACCGAAAACAAAAATTTTTTGTTTTCGGTTTTTTTATTTGTTACTTAGAGAAAATGATATTATTTCCTGTTGTACTTTATATTTACAATCCTTCTACTTAGGACACTAGATGTTGAAGATGGTAATATTTATGATTTTCTAGTGATAAGATTAAAATGGACACTAATTTAAGGGGGACTTTTTAATGCAAAAAATTGCCATTATCGGCGGAGGTCCTGCTGGATTAACGGCAGCGATAGATGGTGCCAAGAATGGATTAAGTGTAGATTTATATGAACAATATCATATTGGTGATCATATTAGATGTGCCGAAGGTTTTTTTGACACATTAAATATGCTAGGAGAGCCAAAAGCTGGAGTTCGTTTTAAGGTAGATGAAATGAAATTTAAGGTTAAGCATGAGTATGTATTTCCTAGTGATGATCAAACAAATCTTTGGATGATTGACAGACGTGAGTGGCAAATTGGATTAGCAGAAGAAGCTCGTTCTTTAGGTGTTACTATTTACGAAAATACAGCCATTTCAAAAGACAAATTTAAAAAGCTTGTTCAAGCGTATGACTGGGTAATTGATAGTTCTGGAGCTCCATCTATTACGTCTAAAGTGTACGGATTTAATCATTTCTATAAAGAGACATCAGGTCTTACCGTTCAATATACATTACTAGGTGATTTTAGTAAGTATAATGGAAAAATTTTTGCAGCTCTAATTGAAAACTATTCGGGTTATTACTGGATATTTCCAAAATCAAATCATGAAGCAAATGTTGGATTGATCTTCTTTAAAAACACCAAAGAAAATCTATGGGATGAATTAGAAAAGGTAATTGAAAAAGAAGGATTAGCCTCTTATACAAAAACAAAAAAGCTAGGGGGAATTTGTCCAGTTGTTCAACCTGAAAAACTAGTATATGGAAATGCTTTACTGACAGGAGATGCAGCAGGATTAATCTCGGCTTTGCATGGTGGGGGTATTGATAATGCTTGCATCTCGGGTAAAATTGCCATTGAATGTATTGCAAAAAATGAAGTTGATCAATATAAGTCTAAAATTAATGACGTATTAGGAAAGAAACTTGCTGGTGAAACACGTCTAGCAAACTTAGCTTACAAATTAAATCCAAGTATATTGGATAAAATCGTTAAAGTAATCCATCGTTCCAATAAACCATTAGGTGCATATGCTTTTTTAAACGGAAATGGAGATGCTTTTGAAAAAATCGGGTTACTCAAGGGAATTATTCCTTCAATTTTGAAAAACTAATAGTAGCTTTACTTATGCCCTTTAGTCCTCTATGACGGAAGGGTATTTTATTTTGCTTTTATGGAGTGAGCTATAGATAATGTAGCAATGGACAGTTTAGTTTAATAATAATGAGGAAAGTATAAATAGTGAGGAGCAAATAGTCCTTAGTAATTTAATCTGCCAGCCCATCGTTCTAAGAGCCAAAAAGGTTTTAAAATGACAGATTTTAAATAGAAAGAACTAGGAGTGATACCATGGCGATGTGTCCTGTATGTAATTCATTAAAAGTAGTAGAAATAGATTGTCCTAACTGTAGTACTCTATTGAAAAACGACGGGAAAGTAGCTGATTTTATGGACCCTTACAGTCATTATGAGGATGAAGAGACTGTAAAGATGGGGGATGGCTATTCAAATACAGCTAAAGATCAGATTTGCCCTCATTTAATGGTTTGTCAAAATTGTGGATATGATAAGGTAATATTTATACAAGAAGTGTAGCTATACTTTTTATAAACTGAGTATTAATACGATGCTCTTTATGTCACAAAGTGAAAATGAGGGATAATATGGAACACAACACACATTACTTTTGGGCAGTTCAATTACCGGAAAATATTAAACAAAGTATTCACGAGGAGATGATGAATCTCAAATCAATTTTTCAGTTTAAACGATGGGTACATATGAGCGATTATCATATCACCCTTTCTTTTCTCGGATCGATGGATGCACAAAGACAAGATTCGGTGATTGATTTAGTAGGTAATGCGATAAAAGATGAAAAAGCCTTTAAGCTGCAAATTCAAGGTATTAATATTTTTGGGGATCAGAAATCTCCACGAATTTTTTGGGGTGCGGTTAATCACGAAAGGGCATTATTCCATCTTCAAACAATTGTACAAGAAAAATGTCAGGAAGCTGGATTCACCTTGGAAACCCGTCCGTATCATCCGCATATTACCATAGCAAGAAAATGGAGTGGAGATGAAGAATTTAATATGGAGTTTTTAGAAAGGTATAATCCCTTTCAAGAAAGTCTGTTGTCTTTTCAAGCCAATAAAATCGTGTTATATAAAACAAACCTAGAGAAAACACCTAAATATGAACCAATTGAAACCTTTACCCTAATAGAGTGATTCACTATAGATTTACGGTAAAGTATAAGATTGTAAACAGCAAGGAGATGTATGAGATCCAAGAAACCATCCCAAACTTTCGGAGCAAAAGGATGGTTTCATCATCAATAGTTAAGTGATTTATTTCACCTCATTTAATCCCTTTCCTTGAAGAATCCTTTGAATCCCTTCTTCACAAAATCCGTAAGAACGCCAGGAACAAGTTTCACAGACTGTTTGAATATCAGATGGAATAACATGTTTTTGAATCCGGGATTCAATGTCCTCCCATTTTAAAATTTGCCCAATTTCTAATCCAACTTTTTCTAAAATTTTGGCATCCATTTGAAAAATGTCATTATCTTGACAGTGATATTCCCCAGAGTTTGGATACTTTTCACATAATTGATCAGGTCCATTTACAAGCTGAACCAAAGTCTTAGGATGGTTTCTCAAGGATTGATGTATGTGAGTCATATTTTTAACGTATTCTTTTGAATAGCCCATTCCGCGATAGCCTAGTAGACAAAAGATATGATGCCCTCTTAATCGGTACATTGTTCTCCCCCCCAGTTGCATCAAACTTATAAGTAAACCAAATTGTATATTTAGTTAACTTAATGATAATCATACCATAAAGACAAGAAAAAAGTGCTAGGTCCTTTAGGATGAATGAAAATGGAGCTATCTAAAAAGCTTTTATTCAAATAAAGAAAAATAAAAATCTGCTTATTCTATCGTAAAAATAAACAGATTTTTTATTGAGCATATATACTTGTTAATCTACATTTCAGGCTGCGAGCCCTCGAAAGAATTTCTTTCGTTCCAAGTGTTTCAGGGATGTTTATTCACTGTCCTACGGGAATAGTAGGAGCTGAAGTACCAAGACTGAGTTCGTGCCCGAGGAAGCCCCTAGCTGAAAAAGAATCAATATAGCAGAAAAGTATCCCTTTGTTTAGGGTGTTATTTTACTTTTTGGACAACTCCAATTTTTATTGTCATGTACCTATTAATCCCTTTGTTATCGAATTTATAGAGTTGTTAAGTATTAGTCGAATTTTTCTGCATCTCCATCAAAGGGTTGGTTTGCAACTTTAATGGAACCGCTTGGACATTCATCCCATGCATCTTCTAAATCATCGTAAAGATCTTCAGAAACAGCAGCAGTTCCTTGATTATCATCTAGAATTACGTGAGAATGTCCTTTTTTATCATGGCTAAAAATATCTGGTGCTATATCATTACATGCGCCACAAGCAATGCAAGTTTCTTTATTAACAATTGTGTATTTCATTATTATTTCCCCCTAAGTTTTTTGCTCTTATGATTAAGCATTGGTCATGTTATTTTTTTCTTTCATTATGGTTGTACTGTGAAGAGCCTGCATATCAGCTGTTGGGTCAATATATACTTTTGCACTACTAATAGCGACAGGTGCTTCTCCAAATCCAGTAGCAATCAATTTAATCTTTCCTTCATATGTGCAAATGTCTCCTGCAGCATAAATGCCTTCTATATTTGTTTCTAAATTACTGTTGACAACAATTGAATTATTTTCAATTTCAAGCCCCCAATTTTTGATGGGGCCAAGTGAAGTAGCAAATCCATAATTGACAATTACAGCATCTATGCACAAGGTTTCTTTACGAGTTCCTTTTACCTCTTGAAGTACGACCTGTTCAATCTGATCTTCTCCAATAAGTTCGGTGGGGACAAATGGTGTCATCACTTCAACAGAAGAATTTTTTAAGTTCTCGACGCTCTGTTCATGAGCACGAAATGTATCTCTTCTGTGTACTAATGTGACATGTTGAGCAATTGGCTCTAACATTAAAGCCCAGTCAACAGCTGAATCACCTCCACCAAAAACAACTACTCGTTTTCCTGTAAACTTATTTAAATCATTAATAAAGTAATGAATATTACGTCCTTCATATTTCTCTATGCCGTCAAGTTGCAATTTTTTTGGTTGAAATGCTCCGTTACCAGCTGTGATGAGTATGGTTTTTGAGTAATGGATTTCTGTATTTGTTATTAGTTTAAATGTACCATCAGGCTGTTTTTCAAGTTGTTCAACAGATTGCTCAAGACATATAGTAGGATTAAATAGTCCCATTTGTTCTTTTAAATTATTGACAAGTTCTTGAGCACGGATTTTTGGAAACCCTGCAATATCATAAATATACTTTTCAGGATATAATGCAGATAATTGTCCACCTAGTTGCGGAAGATTTTCAATTATTTTCACTGATAGTTGCCTCATACCAGCATAAAAGGCAGCAAATAATCCTACTGGCCCTCCACCAATAATCGTTATGTCAAACACTTGATCATTTTGTGGCATTCAATGCACGCTCCTCACACAAGATATCTAATTTTTCTATACCATTCACTGTGAAACAAGCTAAACATAAATTTCACTTGATTAAAGTGATTTATGAATTATCTTATTTCTATGAGTTATTCTAGTGGAGAAAAATGAAAATACAGTGAAATCCATAACAATATTAAAAAAAGGATAATGCAATAACTTAACAGGGAAATTCCTGATAGGGCAACTATGTGATATAGTATTTCTATTCGATGTATTCAAAGTTGAAAAGATTTGAGTGGCGCAAATCCAAGTTTGAACGTTTAAAATCAGACTTTTTATAGATTCATTTTTTCAATAATTATTGTCAAAAGCCAAATCTAAAAAAAGCCTCTAGTCAGAGGCTTTTTTTACTACATTTATAAGTGAAAGAAACGCTGCGTATTTTCAATAGAATGTCTTATTATTTCTTCAGGAGAAACATGCATATATTTAGCAATTTCACCAACAATATGTGGAAGAAAAGCAGGTTCATTTCTACCATGTTTAGGCTTTGGCTTTAAAGTTCGAGGTGTTAAATAAGGGGCGTCAGTTTCAATCATTAATCGATCAAGCGGAATATATTGCACGGCTTCTTGTAATTCTTTGCCTCGTCTCTCGTCACAAATCCATCCTGTAATACCAATGTGAAAACCTAAGAATACTAATTCTTTTACTTCTGTTTTATTCCCTGTAAAACAGTGAACTACTGATTTTTCAATTTGATCTGGATGATTTTTCATGATTTCAACAAATCGTGTATGGGCATCTCGAACATGTAAAAAGAGTGGCATATCCATTTCTTTTGCCAAATCTAATTGTGCTTCAAAACATTCTTCCTGTATATTTTGGGGAGAGTACATCCGATTAAAATCTAATCCACATTCACCAATGGCCACAACTTCTTTTTGATGAGCTAACTGACGTAATTCTTGGATTGAGCCTTGATGAAATTCACTTGCATCATGTGGATGAATTCCTGCCGTTGAAAAGAGAATATCGGGAAAACGTTTTGCAATGTGAAGGCTTTCCTTACTTCCTGCTAAACTTGAGCCTGTGAGAATCATCTGTCCAACACCATTTTGAATAGCACGTTCAATGACTTCCTCACGATCTTTTGTAAATTGTTTTTCTGTTAAATTGAGACCAATATCTATTAATGACTGCATTTAAGTTCCTCCTAAGAGCTAAGCTACATTACATTTGATGATGTATATGTATATATTAGAGAAATAAATTGCATGTGTATACTAATCGAAATCAAATAAACTTTTTGGATTTTAAAACCACCTAAAGAAGTTCTTTAGGTGGCCTAAGTAATATGCTTACATCTAGATTGATTAATAATCAATGATTATAGTTTGGACGAAGACGGCAGTGCCAGATATAGCAATTTTTAAATCGTTGGTATTTTGAATATGTACTGTGACACGCCCATCTCTTTTTAACTCTTGTCCTTGTTCCACAATTAGAGAATAGTTTTCTTTTCGATATGGCTTTACGTAGGTTGCATAGAATGCCCCCATTACTCCTGATGCGGTACCTGTAACAGAATCTTCAATTGTTCCAGAATAAGGAGATGAGAAGTGGCGCGCATGCATATCGGCATCTAAATTAAAAGCTTTGAAGCTAAATGGATGAACAGATGCTTTTGGCATTTCTTTTAATATTGTTGGAAAAGTAGCCGTATTGGGTTTCATTTTTTCGAATGATTCAATAGTAGAAATCGGAATACACAGTGTCCATTGACCTGTGCTACCATAAACGATTGGATATCGTGTATCAATCTCATTTTCTTCTATATTTAATGCAGAAGCTAGTTTCTTTTTTGAACCGTTAAATTTAACAAATTGAGGAGATGCATGTTCCATTCGGATTTGGTAATGCGATCCTATTTTTTTTACATGAATCGATAATGTTCCAGCAAGTGTCTCAATAGTATATTGCTCTTTTTCAGGTAGCTTTTTCTGTTCAATTAAAGCTACCATACTTGCCATCGTAGCATGACCACACAATGGTGTTTCATGCCCAGGTGTAAAGTAGCGTATGCGAACATCTGCAATAGCAGAAGAAATAGGAAAGGCACATTCATTGAATCCTACTTTTTTAGTAATAGCTTGCATATCTTCGGTTGTTAACTTTTCGGAATTTAATATAATGCCGGCCGGATTTCCTTTTCCAGGCTTTGTAGTAAAGGCATCATAATGATAAACTTCTATTTGTGTCATTTATGATCACAACCTTTATATTGGATTTTATTTCCATGTTTATAACATGATATATTATCATGATAGTAATTACTAGGTAGTTCGTTGAAAACTTGGATGATTTTCTTAAAGAACTTCAAATAAAAAAATCAACATTTAGGTTCAGTGTTCAAAAAAATAATGAAATGATCATAAAATTAGGGAGGAATTTGATTAATGGAAAACAACGATATATTAATAAGACTAAGATATGCTTTGGATATTAGAGACAAAGACATGGTCGAGATTTTTAAACTTGGCGGTATAGAAGTAACAAGAGACGAATTACGAAAGATCCTTATTAAATCAAAAGATGAGTACTATGAAGATGAAATTGATGAAGAATCCGAAGATCAGATGAAATGTAATGATAAGATGTTAAAATCCTTTTTAAATGGCTTCGTAACGTTTAAAAGAGGACCGCAACAACCTAAACCAGGACAACCTAAAGATCAAGATGCTGCTGAACAGAGCAAAGACCACGTCAATAATATGCTTTTAAAGAAATTAAAAGTGGCTCTTCAATTAAAAACAGAAGATATGCTAGATATCCTTGATGATGGGGGTATTGCTGTTTCAAAAGGAGAATTAGGCGCAATTTTAAGAAAAGCAGGACATCGCAATTATAAAGAGTGTGGCGATAACTTTGCACGTAAATTCTTAAAAGGGTTGACTGTAAGATATAGAGGATAAGGTAATTAGGATATATTCAATTTATAAAAAAGCTTCTTTCTTATTAAAATGTCCTTTACAAAGGGGACATTTTATTATGGAAAGAGCTTTTTCCTTTTTTTGATTATGCTTAATAGCATAAAATACTACGCAGAAGAAAAAGGAGGAAGTACTGATGGAAATAGGTGTAACAACTTTTGTAGAAACAACACCAGATGTACAAATAGGCGAAGTTAAAAGTCATGCTGATCGGATACGTGAGGTTATAGAAGAAATTGTGTTAGCTGATCAAGTAGGATTGGATGTATTCGGGGTAGGGGAGCATCATCGAGCTGATTATGCATGTTCGGCACCTGCAGTTCTACTTGCAGCAGCTGCATCACAGACAAAACACATTAGATTGAGTAGTGCGGTTTCTGTAATATCTTCGGATGATCCAGTACGTGTCTATCAAGAATTTGCAACACTTGATGCGATATCAAATGGACGAGCAGAAATTATGGCTGGTAGAGGTTCATTTATTGAATCATTTCCGCTTTTTGGTTATGACTTGCAAGATTATGATGAATTGTTCGATGAGAAATTAGATTTATTATTAAAAATTAGAGAATCTGAAAAAGTAACATGGAGTGGGAAACATCGTCCAGCTATTAATAATCGAGGTGTTTATCCACGTGCAGTTCAAAACCCATTACCCGTTTGGATTGCCAGTGGTGGAACACCTCAATCAGCTGCACGTGCAGGTTTTCTTGGATTACCGCTTGTACTAGCGATTATTGGTGGAAGTCCTTTGTATTTTGAATCAGTTGTTGAAATATATATAAGAGCGGCAAAACAGGCTGGACACGACGTTTCAAAGTTGAAAGTTGCTTCACATTCTCACGGTTTTGTAGCTGAAACAACAGAAATTGCAAAAGAAAAATTTTATCCATCAACTGCTCAGGCGATGAATGTCTTAGCAAAAGAACGAGGTTGGGAACCTTATACGCGTCAAACCTTTGAAGAAGCAAGTAGTTTAGAAGGTGCTTTATATGTAGGTGACGTTTCAACAGTAGCAGAAAAAATAATCTTCCTTCGTAAGAACGTTGGGATTACAAGATTTATGCTTCACGTTCCTGTTGGGTCAATGCTACATAAGGACGTGTTGAAAGCCATTGAACTATTAGGTACTGAAGTGGCACCAATTGTTAAAGCTGAAATTGATCGCTGGGAAGAGGAGACTGAAAATACTTTTTAAAATAGGATGTTAGCTTTCATTTTTTATACGATCTAAAAACCCCTTCTGATGTTAGATCGTTCCTAACATAGGAGGGGGAGTTAAATAGTTAAGGCAGTTAATGCCTTTCTTCTTCTTTAGCAAATGGTTTTTTTGGATGAACCGTACCAAATGGATGTTGTGGGGGTGCATAAATGGAATACAGTTTAATCGGTTTGTTTCCCGTATTCACTAGATTATGCCATGTACCAGCAGGGACGATGAAGGCAAATCCATCTTTGACTTTTCTTTCAAAGTTCAAGTTATATTTATGATCCCCCATTTGAACAATTCCTTGCCCTTCTTCAATACGTACAAATTGATCTAAATGGGGATGAACTTCTAAACCAATATCCTCTCCAACATTAATGCTCATCAAAGTAAGTTGTAAGTGTTTTCCTGTCCATAAAGCAGTACGATAGGTTTTATTTTGCTCAGTAGCTTTCTCAATATCCACTACAAAGGGTTTCGGACCATAATCCCTCAATACAATTGAGCGTTCTTCTTTCTTAGATTTTGAAAAATCAAAGCTCGATTCATCATTCATATCTTGTGTAGCAAACTGTCCTGGAAATACAGGGTGATAGGGGGTAGGTGAGTAAGAATAAGGTGACAAACCATAAACATTGTACATATGACTATCGTGATACATTGCTTGAGAAAGGCAATATGGACATGAACAAGAATTATACATATGACTCATTCCTTTACTTTAGGCTTCCCCATCATTTTATTCTCTCATTTAAAAATTGTGATTTATTATTTGGCACTATAGATGGAAAGAATGGATTCTGATGAAGGAATTCGTTCTGTATTTTCTCCAATAATTTAGAAGTAATATGAAAATTCAATACATATCTGTCAGCATAATCTCGTTAATGTAAATAGAATGTAAACATATTTACAAATAAAATAACGAAAAACATGGAGTGTTATTAGTATTTTTGTAAATGTGAGATTTACATTTTAATAAATACATTTACTTTAAATTAATATTGTATACACAGTAGGATAACAATTCAGCTTTATTATAAGGTTGTAAGCCGATAAGAGAAAAAAAGATGGAATTGATAAAGGGAGGAAAAGAAAGTGAAGTTTTCAGGTTTAAAAATGTCAATGGTTGGATTAATTTTAGCAGGTGCTTTAGCTGGTTGCGGAAATGCTCAAAATAGTAGCGATGATAGCACTAGCGGTTCTGATAATACAAATAATGCAAAAACAGCAGAAATCTCTGGATCAGTTACTGCTGCTGGATCAACTGCTCTTCAACCTCTAGCTGAAGAAGCTGCAAATGAAATTCAAGGTACTAACCCAAATCTTACAGTTACTGTACAAGGCGGGGGAAGTGGAACTGGTGTAAACCAAGTAGCTTCTGGTGCAATTGATATTGGCAACTCTGATGTTCCTTCAGCAGATAAATTGGAAGATAAAACAAAAGCGGACAAGCTTGTTGATAATAAAGTAGCAGGAATTGCCTTTGCAATGGTAGTAAATAAAGATGTTAAAGTTGATTCTTTAACAGAAAAACAAATTCAAGATATTTTCTCAGGGAAAGTTAAAAACTGGAAAGAAGTTGGCGGAAACGATGAAAAAATCAATATCATTAACCGTCCAGCATCTTCTGGTACACGTGCAACATTCGAATCAACTCTTATGAAAGACGCTAAAATCAATGATAGTCTTGGAACAGCACAAGATTCAAATGGCGCTGTTGAACAATCAGTTAACTCAACACCAGGTTCTATTAGCTATCTAGCTATGTCTTATCTAGTAGGCGACAAAAAGGATGCTTTAAAAGTATTAAAGATTAATAATGTTGAACCAACTACTGAAAATATCGTAGCTAAAAAATATCCATTCTGGTCATACGAATACATGATTACAAATGGTGAACCAAAAGATGCTATCAAAGGATTTATCGACTATGTATCTGGTGAAGACTTTGCTGACACAGTGAAGAAAATGGGTTATATCCCAATGTCAGAATTAAAATAATTAGTATCAGATAAAGTAAACCTTTCATCAATGGGGAGTTCATCACCCCCATTGATGGTTAGTTAAACAAATCGGGCTTTTACGGGCAGTTATCCCTCCCAAGCTTCTTCGTTCTCTCTCAATCTTGAGAAGGGGTCTTACTGTCGGTTAATGCAGGATAAAATAATAATGAATGAAAAGATGAGGCTGGCTACTGGCCAGCCTTTTCCATTTGTAAGGTGGTAATAAGATGAAGGGGCAAAAATCTAGAAATTATTTTGTAAGTGAGTATATTGGCAAAACTCTCGTAACAATTTGTGGGCTTCTAATTGTTATTGTAACACTTTCAATCATTGCTTTTATTTGTGGTAAGGGACTTCAATCATTCTTACATGGTGAAATTTCATTTTGGGATATGATTACATCCACAAATTGGAGTCCAAATGATCCGGAGAAAAAATCGTACGGTGCATTGATTTTTATTGTAGGTTCCACTCTAGTATCATTTGGTGCAGCGATAATTAGTACGCCAATTGCAATCGGGATTGCTGTATTCAATAATTATATTTCTCCAAAGTTTGGTGCTACATTTGTAAAACCGGTTCTTGAATTGTTCTTAGGAATTCCTTCAGTTGTATATGGATTTTTGGGCGTTACAATCCTTGTCCCACTTTTACGAAATCAAATGGGCGGAGTAGGCTTTAGTTTACTAGCAGGTATTATCGTATTAAGTGTTATGATTCTACCTACAATTGCTAGTATTGCTGATGACGCGATTAAAGGTGTCCCATTTGACTTTTTAGAAGCTTCATATGGACTAGGTTCTACTCGTTGGCAAGCAATAAGACGCATTATTATTCCTGCGGCAAAAAATGGTATTTTAACTGCTATCGTATTGGGATTAGCTAGAGCATTCGGTGAAGCATTGGCCGTCCAAATGGTTATTGGGAACACAGTCAAATTACCGGATAGCTTGTACAGTCCAACTTCCACATTAACAGGCATACTTACGATGGATATGTCTAATACCCTAAATGGTACTGCGTGGAATGATGCTCTTTGGAGCTTAGCAATGATCCTATTGATCATTTCATTCTTATTTATTTTATTCATTAGAATGATTGGTAAGAGGGGTATTCAAAATGAACTATAAAATGAAGAATAACAATCAAGCACGAATCATAAACAATATTTGGACAGCTATTTTTTATGGGATAGCTATCTTAGTAATAGCGTTATTAGTATTTATAGCTGAAAAAATTATCACAATGGGTTGGGGATTTTGGAACCCTGATTTCCTTTTTGGTCGCCCAAGTAACACAATGGCTGGCGGCGGTATAGGACCACAGTTATTCAATTCCTTCTATTTGCTAATCATTTCCTTAATCGTATCGTTCCCATTAGGACTAGGAGCTGGCATATATCTAGCTGAATATGCTAAAAAAGGAAAATTTATAGACTTTGTTCGACTATGTATTGAAACAATGGCTTCACTACCATCCATTGTCGTGGGTCTTTTTGGATTACTAGTCTTTGTAACATTTGCACATTGGGGATATACATTAATTGGTGGTGCATTAGTTCTCACAATTTTAAATCTCCCAAACTTAACAAGAATATGTGAAATGGCTATTAGTTCAGTTCCAGCAAGCGTGAAAGAAGCGAGTCTTGGATTGGGCGCAACTAAATGGCAAACAATTATAAGAGTATCGATTCCAACTGCACTTCAAGAGATTATTACCGGGGTCATTTTAACTGCAGGTAGAATATTTGGTGAAGCGGCAGCACTAATTTACACTGCTGGCTTAACTACTCCAATGCTTAATACCGCGGCAGATTTTAATAGTCCTGTAAATCCTTTTAATATATTTAGACCGGCAGAGACTTTGGCAGTGCATATTTGGAAGTTGAATTCTGAAGGTATTGTTCCTGATGCGCGTGAAATCGCAACAAAATCAGCAGCAATATTAATCATTATGGTGTTCGTATTTAATATAGCAGCTCGCTTAATTGCCAAGATTTTAGATAAACACTTTAAAGGTTCTGTAGGCGGGAAACAGAAAAAAGTAAAAAATAAGTTAAAAGCAAGCTAATAAATTGATTTGATCAAATGATACAAACACATTAAATATACTTTACTAGACTGCTGAACTTCCGATTTGTTCGGAGGTAAGGTAGTCTAATTTTTAAATCTATATCAAATAATGTTGGTATCAGAACCAATTAAATTACATAAAAGTTTTTAAGATGAATAATACGCAAGAGGTTGTAATAATTTTTTTATTTGAATCAATTTAGTAAATACCTTTCCATTAAAGCTTTATTGAAAGAAATGAAATTGACTAATAAAAGAGGGAATTGAATCCATGTCAAGAAAAAATAAAGTAAGTTTTCGGACAATGTTGATGGCTCCAATTATTTTAATCATTATTTTATCCTCTGCTATTATTGCATATGTAAGTTATGATAAAAACAAGAAAGTCATTATTCATTCTGTTGAACAGCAAATGCTCTCTTCTGCAGAGGTACTAAATCAAAAAATCACCATGTTAAAAGCTACCACTACAAAAGAACAGTTTGATCATAAATTATCCTATGCGCTAACTCAAACTAGAAATAGCTTTAAATCATCAGCATTAATACCCATGCAATTTAAAATAACAAATGAAGGAAAGGTAGAGTCATTTAATGAATTTAAGAGTAATATTCCGAAAATTCCAAATGATTTCATCGAAAAACTCTACCAACAAAAGAATGGCATTGTACATAATAACGGAGTCACTTATGCTCTGTCATATCAAATGGAACTAGGTGGATCAGTATATGTAATTGCATTATACGATAAAGATTACTTAAAGCCTGTATACAATTATCGGAATTTATTGGTTAGTATGACGCTTCTTACTGTACTAATTGCCAGCCTAATAGGATTTTTTATGATAAGTAAAGTGACCAAACCGGTTCTTTCTTTAAAAAAATTAATGGATAAAGTTTCTGAAGGTGATTTACAAACAAGAATAAAAATTGGTCAATCCAGTAAAGAAATCTATTCATTATCGATAGGTTTTAACCAGATGGTCGATCGTCTTCAATCATTAATGTCTCATTTAGAATTGAGTGCGAAACAGGTAACTCAATCATCTGACAGACTAAAAATAACATCTTCAGAATCTAGGCAGGCTATAGAACAAATATCATTGGCAATAGAAGAAGTAGCAGGGGGAACAGAAGTACAAGTAGATTCTGCTACACTAGCTGCAAAACAGGTTTCTGATATCTCAATTGGCATGAATCATGCTGGTCAAAGCATTCATAGTGTCGAAAATTCAGTTAATAAGGCTTTAACAATAGCAAATTCAGGGAATAAACTAGTTAATAATACAGTTGAACAAATATCACTAGTTGAAAAAACTGTTGAAAACACAGCTGTAATGCTTGAATCATTACAGTTAAAATCAAAGGATATCGATCAAATACTAAATTTAATAAGCGAAATATCCACCCTAACGAATCTTCTTTCTTTAAACGCAACGATTGAAGCGGCACGCGCAGGAGAACATGGGAAGGGATTTGCTGTTGTTGCACAAGAGGTTAGAAAACTATCAGATCAATCAGAGCAAGCAGTCATGCAAATTAAAGAAATAACAGATAAAATTAGAAAAGAAACAGATGAAGTCGCTCTATCGATGAATCAAGGATTAAAGGTATTAAAAGAAGGAATTATTATGGTAAATCAAACAGAAGAATCTTTTGGAGATATTGTAAAAGCTGTTAGAAATGCCACAGATGAAACGAAGGACGTTTCTACTATTGTAGATGACGTTAATATAAAAACTAAAAATATGGTAAATCGTATGGAGCAAATATCTTCAATTTCTGGACAATTGGCCGGAACTATGCAACATATTTCGGCTGTTACAGAAGAACAACAAGCATCTATGGATAATGTTTCAGATGAGTCGGTTGCTCTAAACAATTTAGCGAAAGAATTGGAAAATATAATAACTAATTTTAAAGTGTAATTTAATCTTTTTACCTAATAGATATAACTTTGTGATGCCCAATCGAAGGATTGGGTTTTTTTATAGAGAAAACCGAGAAAAGAGAAAATTCCCCGTGTAGACATGTAACATGCACGAGGAATAGGTAAGAAAAGCGCCCCTGATGGAAGTATCATTTTACCCCCATTATTAACGGGCAAGTGTGTATATAAGGAGGGAAAAACTGCCCGAAAAAGCCGATTGGTTCAACTAACCATCAGTGGGGAAAAGCCCCCCTCTGATGGAAGTTTCACTTTATGAAATAACTTCTTCTTTTACTTTCACTACTCGCAATACTTCTTGTAATGCATTTATTTCGTTATCGTTTAATGGGATAATTGGTAAACGAACGCCGCCGACAGGAATACCTTTGAGATTTAATGCAGCTTTGACAGGTGATGGATTTGGTGCTGCAAATAGTCCATTGAATATTGGAAGGTATCGACGATGATCTTGTGCAGCTTCTTGTGTATTACCATTTTTGAATTTTGTAATCATTGCTTGCATTTCATTTCCAATAATATGGGAAGCCACGGAGATTACACCTGTAGCACCAATAGATAATGCCGGTAATGTTAGGCTATCCTCGCCAGTGTAAACTGAAAATTCTTCAGGTGTTTGGCTAATTGTTTCAGCCATCGCATCTAAATTACCACTTGCATCTTTAATCGCTACGATATTTGGAATTTGTGCTAATCGAACGACTGTTTCAACTGCCATATTGATGACACTTCGACCTGGGATATTGTAAAGTACAATTGGCAGTGTTGTTGCTTCAGCAATTGTTTTAAAGTGTTGATATAATCCTTCTTGGGAAGGTTTGTTATAATATGGGACTACGAGCATAATACCATCCACGCCTGTATCCTCTGCAAGTTTAGTTAAGTTCACAGAAGCTCTTGTATTGTTTGAGCCGGTACCAGCTATAACAGGAACTCTTCCAGCAACAGTGTCTACTACAAATTTAAATAATTCTACTTTTTCTTCTGTTGATAACGTAGGAGATTCTCCAGTTGTACCTGCAACTACTAAACCGTCTGTTCCATTAGCGATTAAATAATTGATTAAGTTTTTAGTAGCTGGGAAATCAATTTCTCCATTTTGATCAAATGGTGTCACCATAGCAGTTAAAATTTGTCCAAAATTCATTACTTCTCCACATCCTTAATTATTTTATATAAATAAAATAGAGGGAGAAGGGCAATTAGTAAGATAACGCAAAAAAGCAACAACGAGGCTACGTTGTTGCAGTAGAAACAGGATCATTTCTGTGCGTATGATAGCCCTCCATATAGTTTCCTACATGACAGTTCTGTATTTATTCAACAACAGAACCAGCTTCGAGAAAAATGAGATTCTCTCCACTTCGGCAAATCCCCCTTTCCACAAATCTCAACGGACCTCATTATCCTCCAAGTGTGTACTAATGGTTTTTGCGCCTCTATCCTTACTTCAAAGAAATATTGAAATAAGTGAATATTTAATTATTGGAATAATACCATTTTTTTTATAGGATTGCAATGACTTAAGTGAAAGTTGTATAGGAAATGGATAAAAATTGATTAACTAACGAATTATAGATTTTCTATCGGATATAATTTATTTAGGAAGGAGGATATCTGAATGAGGAAAATAGTTAATGACTTTGCTGGAGCGATATATGATTCTATTAAATGTTTCATAAGAAGCTTTGCTTATTTTATGAGGTTTAGTATTCCAATTTATATATTTGTTTGGTTCATAAAATTTTTCACATAACCTTTTAGGGTTTCAAACTATGATTGCTTGATTGATCATCAGTATATGTATTTAAATAGGAGGCATAAAATGACAAGAGGCGAAAACGAAGATGAATTATGGGACATATATGATAAAGAGCGAAAATTAACAGGTAGAATACATAGAAGAGGGGATAAATTGGCTGAAGGAGATTATCATCTAGTCGTTCATGTCTGTATTTTTAATAGCAAAAATCAGCTATTGATTCAACAGAGACAACCATGGAAGAAAGGTTGGCCAGATATGTGGGATCTAACTGTTGGAGGATCTGCAGTAGCAGGAGATAGCAGTACCACAGCAGCAGAAAGAGAAGTAAAAGAAGAAATAGGGCTAGATATTGATTTAACAAATGAAAGACCGCGATTTACGATCAATTTTCCAAATGGATTTGATGATTATTATTTGATTACCAACGATGTGGATTTAGAAGAATTACATTTACAGGAAGATGAAGTGCAAGCTGTAAAATGGGTAGATAAAGAGGAACTATTGCAAATGGTTGAGAATGGTGAGATGATTCCTTATTATTTTCTGAATACTATTTTTGAGTTGAAAAATTTCTGGGGGTGCTGGGATCCTTCAGCAAAGAGTTATATTCTGAAACGATAGGGAAAATTCTATAAAACGATAAGAAGAAAAGTTTCCTTTATAATGGAAGTAATTCTATACATGATCCATTTATGAGAGGAAGAGGCAATTGTCGATCATTTACGAAGTTATTTCTGAAGATGCAATAAGTTACATCAAAGATCTATGTAATGAATTAATGGCGTATCAACAGTCTAAAGCAACTGTTCATCCTGAGTTGTTTGATAACATGAATTTTGAAACGAGAATGATTCCTTCAGTCAAGAGTGCTAAGAATAACTACATTATTGTAGCCAAAGATGGTAATGAAATTGTTGGGTATGCATATAGTAATATTTCACCGAAGGAAACGTATTCCAATGATTTTGCCACTTTAAATTGCGATGCTTTCTTTGACTTTGAATCAGTAAAAAATAATAATGTAGGCAGTCTTTCACAATTTTACATTAAAGATGGTTATCGTAGGTTGGGCATAGGGTCTGTTTTGTTCAAAAAGTCGATGGATTGGCTGAATACATTTGAGCATATAAGTGATATTTTTATATTCGTGTCAGAAGGAAATGATCAGGCTTTGAAATTTTATCAAAGAAAAGGCTTTAATATCAGTCATCAGATTTTAGATGGGTTTATCACAGTACTAAGAAATACTTAAACTACATTTAGCAAAACTTTTGTAAAACAGATACAATAGTGAAAAGTATTGTAGCTGTTTTTTGATATATGTTTAATGGATCATAAAATAAATGATTACATATTGCCTTATTCCTTATACATATCACAGTACCATGTGACCTTGCGAGATATTTTTATAGTATGGTATTATAAATTGCTCCAACTATTTTTAGGAGTCGTTTCTACGTATACTATTCATTTTTATTTAATTCAACTATAGAAGTTAGTTTTAAAGTTAGAATTGAACGTTTTAAGATTACTATATTGATATTTTTTTATAGAAGAAATATGATGATTGTTGGGAATAGAAATGAAATTAAAAGAATAGAAATGAGTAAAAGGGAGGTTTATGAATTTTGGAGAATAAAAATAATTATGTTCCATCAAAGTTTAATGCCTTATCTAAAACGGATGATGGAGGCGTCATTTTATACAATAGTTATACAGGCGCCATTGTTGATTTTTCAGAAGAAGAAAAAGCAGAAGTCATGGGTTCTTTAAAGAGAACGGGGACAGCTGCATTAGATAGTGATGTAAAAAAAGCTATGTTTGATAATGGTTTTATTGTTCCCGATAATGTAGATGAGAAGAGACGAGCAGAATATTTGCACCAATCTATGCACCGTACAGATATGTTGCACCTGATCCTTATGACAACAGAACAATGTAATTTCCGTTGTACGTATTGCTATGAAACATTTGCACGTGGCAAAATGACAGACGAAACAAAAAGTGGTGTAAAAGCATTAGTAAAAGAACGAGCTACTACTCTAAATAATTTACATATTAGCTGGTTCGGTGGTGAACCATTACTTGAATTAGGAATCATCGAAGAATTGTCTAATTCATTTATGGCAGAAGCAAAAGAAAATAAAATCGATTATTCTGCTGACATTGTAACAAATGGATTCTTTTTAACAAGAGAAGTTTTTGAAAAATTATTATCTTGGGAAGTACGTCAATATATGGTGACAATTGATGGTGTTCAAGCAGTACACGACAGTCGTAGACATATGGCAGGCGGTCAAGGAACATTTGAACGAATTATTGAAAATCTAAAAGCTGTTAAAGAAAGTACTGGTCAGTTTGATATGACAATTCGTGTCAACTTCGATGAAGACAATTTACAAGAAACTGGCGAATTAATTGATTTCTTAAAAGAACACTTTGCTGATGATAAGCGCTTTGGCGTATTCTTCCGTCCTGTTGGTAGATGGGGTGGAGAACATAATGATGAAATTCCTACATGTACACACATTACAGCTAATAAAAAAATCTGGGAATTCACAGAAACAGCTATGGATAAAGGCATTAGTATGAGTAATATGGTTACAGGCTCTTTAATGCCAACTGCATCTGTATGCTATGCTGCTAAACCAAATGCTATGGTTATTGGCTCAAATGGTCAATTATACAAATGTACAACTGTTTTAGATGAAGAAGTAAATAAAGTTGGCCATATCCATGCTGATGGTACTATGGATCTTGATTATGATAAGATCGCTTCTTGGGTAATGTCTGGGGAAGAAACAGACTCTGTTTGCCAATCATGCTTCTACCGTCCTGCGTGTCAAGGAAATCACTGCCCATGGTATCGTGTAGTATCTGGAGAAAGACCTTGTCCATCTGAAAAGAAAAATATTAAAAAAGTATTAAATCTTGTTTGGAGAAATAGCTTACAAAAAGAAAAAGTGTAATAAGACGCTATGAAATAGTAGAGAGCTTCTCTAAATCATCGTATTAGTGCTAATATTATAGATAGCTGTTGTATTTTTCAGCATAAAATTAATAATTGGAAAGAAAGGGGGTGAGATGAATGCGCGTACTTAGCCCTGCAGCATCTCCAGTTCAAAAAGTAAAATCTGGACGTATCATGAAATCTGTACCTGGTAACTTAAAATAGTAATGGTGACAGTTAACCACAATAAAGTCCCTAATCTTCATTTGTGAAGATTAGGGACTTTGTTTTTGGAGATGTAATTAATGTTCTTCATATACAATAAGTTTCCGTTCGGCTAAAGCTGTTCCACCATGAAAACGAGAATGAAGGGCTAACAAATTTTCTAGAGTAGTGATTTTTTTTGCAGTAATCCTCTCTCCAGCCATCAAGAGAGGGATGCCAGGAGGATAGGGAATAACCATTTCACCTGAAATTTTACCAATCGCTTCGTTAAATGATAGTTGTTGTATCTTTGTTTGCTGCATCTCAGTGTAAGATAAAGACAAAGTGACGATTTTTTCGGTTTCTTCCCAATTACCAGTAGATTCATACTCTTTCGTTCTATACTGAGATTTAACAGCCGACGTGATTAATGTAGCTGTTTGATCAAATGGATAGCTTTCTCCTTTTTTTACTAATGGCAATACGAGTAAAACATTTTGAGGATCTGCTAATTCAGAGTAGATCCCTTTTTCTTCAAGGAGAGCCTGAAGATCATAGCCACTAAGTCCACAATTTGAGCGAATACTTATTTTTAATGGATCCATCCATACTTCTTCCGGAGGTTCCAATACATCAATTTCCGGGATAGCGGACAACAAAATTTTAAACTGAGAAATTTTTTTTATAAGTGAATCTTGATCATCTTGTGAGTAAGAAGCCAAATATGCTCGTGCTAGATCAAGTGACCCCATTATTGGATAAGATGGACTGCTCGATTGAAGCATTTGTAAATAAAACTCAACTCGATTTACATTTACCAATGAACTGTTAACATGCAAATAAGAGCCCATCGTCATTGCAGGCAACGTTTTATGTGCGGAATGAACGACAACGTCTGCGCCCATCTCAAGTGAACTTTTAGGAAATGGTGATGGTAACGAAAAATGAGCCCCATGTGCTTCATCAACAAGAATGGGAATTCTTTTTTTATGTGCTAACGCAATTACATTCGTTAAATCATGTCCAAGCCCATAATAATTAGGATAGGTTAAAATTATTGCTTTTGAGTTAGGATACATTTCTAATGCTTCTGCAACAATCTTAAAATCTAGGCCCCCAGCAATCCCCCATTTTTTATGGAACGTTGGGGATAAAAAAACAGGTTTTACATTTGCTAACATCAATCCATGGAGAACAGACTTGTGACAATTGCGTTGAACGAGGACAGTATCGCCTTCACTACATGATGCTAAAATCATTGCTAGATTACCTACTGTTGACCCATTTACAAGAAAGTAACTTTTCTTTACGCCATATAACTCTGCTAATAATAACTCTGCCTCTCGTATAGGGCCAACAGGTGCGTGCAAGTCATCTAATCCTGTTAATTCTGTGGCATCAATAGAAAGTAAACGCTTGTATAAATAGTTGCCTTTTTCTAAAAAAACTTTTCCGTTTTTATGGCCAGGTACATGATAGGATACTTTATCATTCTTATAGAAATTCTCTAAAGCATCATATAACGGCGTCTGAAATTGATTCATATACATCTTCCTTCGAACTAATTTTTCATATTATTATTTTACCATTTGGCTAGCTCTTCATTAGCGAATCATATTGCCAATTTTTGAAATAGCGTATAATTATAATATAACCTATGAATAGATTTCTTAAAGGTTAGGAATATTAAAGAAATGGATGATCAATCGAATGAATGATACAAAAAAATTTCCATTACTATCAGGAAATCTTTCACTAGATTTAGTGAATACAGAACTTGTAAAGCGTGGTCAACGTCAGGACCTATTATTGACGGAAGAGGATGTAATTGATTGGCTTTATACAATAAAAGAAAACAATTCATTTTGGAATGCACAATTATTCCAAAAGATTAAAGAGAGAATTGGACAGGTATTTTTATGTATTTTAGAAATGCGTACGGTTTTAAGAACAGAGTTTGAATCAATAGCCAATAAAAAGCCAATATCGGATAAATTTATCGTTTATTTAGAGAGGAAAATTAAAAAGGCACCATTTACTTATAAACTAGTAGAACAAAAACTGGTTCCTATACCAATTGGAGAGATAGAGGATGTTCTTTTATCGTTAATCGCTTTTAATGCATTAACTTTAATTGAAACCAATCGTTTAACATTTATCAAGAGATGCTCGAATCCGGAGTGTGTACTTTTATTTATCGACGAGAGCGGAAGACGTAAATGGTGTTCGATGAAAATATGTGGGAACAGAAAAAAAGTATCGAGATTTCAACATAGGCACATAGAAGATCATTAAAAGAACCTACTTTCAGAGTGGGTTCTTTTTTTCTGCAAGTATAAACTAACCTGTAAATAACTGTTTGACAGGTTAGTTTATTTTCTGTAAAGTGAAATATAAATAAGAGGAGGTAAATTATGGAGAAGACAACAATAGAAAAAAATTCATTTATTTTTACCCGCTATATATCTAAAATGAAGGGAACAGGAAAAAGTCCTTTAAAAGTTAATGTAAAAGACTCAGCAACAGGACTAATTGGTGGATTTCTAACGATTTTTGCGTTAGTTTGTTTAACAAATATGACATCTTCCCAATGGCTAATGGCTCCATTTGGTGCTAGTTGTGTATTAGCATTTGGTATTTGGAATGCACCGTTATCACAGCCAAGAAATATTATTGGAGGACATTTTGTGTCTACATTCATCGGTTTAGCTACTTATCATATTATGGGTGATGAGCCTTGGGCAATTGCTTTGGCTGTTGGCTTAGCCATTGCTGTGATGATGCTCACAAAAACAACCCATCCGCCAGCAGGTGCAGATCCACTCGTTATTATGTTCGAAGCATACAGTTGGAGTTACTTGATTATGCCGGTTTTCATAGGCTCTGTTATCATCGTTCTCTTTGCATTGTTCATTAATAATCTGCGAAGTAATAGGAGTTACCCAACCTTTTGGATATAATCTCTAACATTAGTAATGTAGATTAAAATGGTAGAAGGACAGTTTCATTTTAAAAAAATTTGTTTGATAAAGTCTTTTGTTATTGGAAATAATACATGGTAACGAGAGCAGAATCGTTCATTCATTTTTAATAAAGGTGTGACAATATGAAAAAAGCAGTATTTTTAGACCGTGACGGAGTAATAAATGAAGTATTAACAGATCGAGTTAAATTTGTGAATAAACCACAAGATCTTTACTTCTTACCCGATGTTCCGGAAGCTATCAAGAAATTGAATAATTTCTTTGACTACATATTTGTGGTGACCAATCAGGGCGGTGTTGGATTAGGGTTTATGAAAGAAACTCAACTTAACAAAATCCACGATCATATGATTGCTGAATTAAAGAAAGAAGGAGCCATTATCCATGATGTGGCTTACTGTGCGCATAAGCCAAAAGCTGGCTGTGAATGTCGTAAACCAAAACCAAAATTAATTTTAGACTTAAGTAAAAAATATACGATTGATTTATCGAAATCCTATATGGTGGGAGATACCGATACAGACATTATTGCGGGGAAAAAAGCAGGTACAAAGGGAGTCTTTTTAGGAGAAAGTGATCCGCTTGCAGATGCAGTTTTTCCCGACTTAATAAGCGCGGTTGACTGGATGATAGAAGATTCAAAAGCTTGAATGAATAGTTTTAAAGAAGCTACATGAAGAGGAGACGAAAGGTTAAGAGGTATCTTATTCTTTGATTAATGATTCAATGCCCAAACTAATTCTTTGACACAAACTTTTCAGACGAATACGATAGAAGTAAACAATTTCCAAGTAATAACCAGGAGGAATAAGAATGACAAATTTGTTTGAAAACTATACACTTCCAAACGGAATATCACTGCGAAATAGAGTGGTGATGGCGCCAATGACGACATATTCAGCTAATGACGATGGTACAGTGTCAGATGCAGAAATAGCTTATTATACGAACCGTTCAAAAGGTGTCGGTATGGTTGTAACTGCTTGTACACATGTGACAGAGAATGGTAAAGGTTTTCCTGGTCAGTTTGCAGGATATGCAGATGAATTTATTCCGAGTTTGAAAAGAGTAGCAGATGCAATTCACAAAGGTGGAGCAAAAGCGGTGCTTCAAATTTATCATGGTGGAAGACGTAGCATCCCTGAAGAAGTGCCCAATGGTGAAATTGTAAGTGCTAGTGATGTTGCTTTTCCCGGAAACGCAACACCACGACCTTTGACAATAGAAGAAATTAAAGAAATCATCGGAGCATATGGTGAAACCACTCGTCGTGCGATTGAAGCAGGATACGATGGTGTTGAAATTCATGGTGCGAATACGTATTTACTTCAACAATTCTTCTCAGGCTACACAAATCGAAGAAAAGATAAATATGGTGGTTCTATTGAAAATCGTATGCGCTTTCCATTAGAAGTTGTAGATGAAGTAAGAAGTGTTGTCGCGAAATTTGCATCTAAACCATTTATTGTTGGGTATAGATTTTCTCCTGAAGAGGAAGAAGAAACAGGAATTACAATGGATCAAACGGTACAACTTATAGATGCTCTTGCTGATAAGAAGTTAACCTATTTACACGTATCGCAAGGAGAATTCTATACTAAGCCTCATCGTTTTAGTGGAGATAAAAATAAATCACGTGTTGAAATCTTATTAGATACCATTCATGGTCGTACGCCATTAATTGGAGTTGGTTCAATTTATTCGTTAGAAGATGCTGAAAAGGCAAGTGAATCTGGTGTAGATTTGATCGCCTTAGGTCGTGAGCTCTTAATTGAACCAAATTGGGTACAAAAAGCTGAAGCAGGAGATGGTCATATCCCTACGAAGATGGATAAGACAAAACAAAAGGAACTTATTATTCCAGATCCAATGTGGAAGATGTTACATAGACCAGGATGGATTCCAGGAATGTAAAATGTATAATATATAATATTTTGAAAAAACAGGGAATTTAAGAGGGTTTTTTGGAATAATAGACGAAAGGGTCATAGATAGAAAATCTATGACCCTTTTTTTAATTTTTTTACAACTTAAAAATTGTACAAGTTTTCCGTCATCAAGGGGATAGTATGTTCATAAATTAGCTCAGTAACTAATTGAACTTAAAGAAGGGGTACTAGGAAAAAGCAACAAGGAAAATAATTTATAGATGGGAAGGAATTTGTGAAATGAAAAGACTTTTGGTTTTATTATTGTCAAGTATTGCAATTATTACAATTGTTTTTACAACAGTTACTAATGAAGCAGTGCAAGCAAAAACGATGTGGGGAAAAATAGAATTTAAAAATGGAATGATTGGCAAAGTAAAGATCATCCAAAATACCAATCAATATAGTATTAGTAAAAACAAACTAAAGAAAGGTCAAAGTATTAAAAAAGGAAAAGAATATGGAGTATATTCTTACTCAAAAAGTTATGGTGGAATCTATAAAATTGGCAGTAATAAATATGTAAAAAAGACCAAATCAATTAAGTATTACAAGGCATCCAAAAAGTTGATTTATAATGTAAAGAAAGATAGAGCCGATTTAAGTACTTCTGAAATTGCGAAATTAAACGATGATAAAGTCGCTTTAATCGAAGTCAATGTTCAGAATGGAAAATCTCAGGGAAGCGGTGTTTTAGTTGGTAATGGTTTAGTATTAACAAATGAACATGTTATAAATGGTATGAGGAGTGGCACAATCACCCTTAATAATGGCAAAAAATATAAAATAAAGGGTGTAGTAGTAAAGGATAAAACAAAGGATTTAGCTTTGATAAAAACGAATGACAAGATAACAGGTATAAATTCTGTGAAAATTGGATCATACAAAAGTTTAGCAAAGGGGCAAAAAATTGTTGCGATCGGAAGTCCCTTGGGATTACAAAATACCGTTTCTGAAGGGATTGTAAGTTCATTTAGAGTGTCAAATGGTGTAAAACTTATTCAAATTAGCGCACCTATTGACCATGGCAGTTCTGGTGGAGGATTATTTAATAAAAAAGGTGAATTAGTAGGGATTACTTCGAGTGGCTATAATAGTAATGCTGATTTGAATTTTGCAGTAGCGATAGATGAAATGAGTAGTTGGAATAAGTATTTTAAAATGAACTATAATGACATCAAGGTTTTACCTATAGACAACCTGTCCAATGTTCCAATTTTAGGGAATATTGCATTGGGAATGACAAAGGCACAAGTAAAGAAATTAGAAACTGCCACACTATACCAAGAAAATTCCAATAGTCTAGCATATAAAAATAAATTGATATTTGAGTATACAGCCAATGTGATATACGAATTTAAGGATGATAAATTAGTAGCAATCAATATTTTCCATGATGTAGTGAACAATCAAGATGATCTAAAATTATTAGAGGCATATTTTTTGGCAATGTACGATAAAATTTCAGCAATATATGGAGAATCTGATAGCTTAGATACAGATTGGTATGATGACGAAGATGGCTACAGCATAAGTGCATTCTGGGATGAGGATACAGAGGGAATCTTATTAACTTCTACAATCATGGATGATTTCTCATCATTTGGAGGTATTCGTATCGCTCTTAAATAATATCAAATATATCTAACACTTTCCTTGCAGTAAAGAACAGGGTATTAACTAAAATTATTCTGTCAATACTATCCATAAAGGAGGTGTTGTATGATGGCAAAGGATGTTCTTTGTGAAGTAAGTAACTGTACATTTTGGCAAAAAGGGAATCAATGTACTGCTCACGAAATTTATGTAGTCAGCAATAGAGGGACGCAAGCCTCTACTACTGAGGAAACAGATTGTAAAACATTTGAACCAAGAAAATAATGTTTTCATACATCTGGATAACCTATAGTGGGTTATCCTTTTGTTATGATTAGTATTGATAATAATTATCATTTTCATACTAATTATTTTATATTTGATTTACTGGATTTTGGTCCAATCCAAGTAAAAACGAATTGTATTTATTATTGAACAAATTATATATGTATAGAAGTTAATTGGAGAGACTTTTTATATGGATGGATCTCTGTATTATAACAATATGAAAATTGACAAACTGTTTTATTTAAAAACTTGACAGAATCTTTCATTAATAGTAATATAATTTTCAAGAAGTATATTAGTAGATAAATTAATTAAAATATAGTGAGCTTTAGCAAAGAGTTATATGTAATATGGCTATTTGAAAAAGTATATCTATATATTAACACAATCATGAAATGTAAAGCACATCCGTATTATTAGGATGCTGCTGTTCTATAAAGAGGTAGGCTATTTAAAACCCAAATGGGCTAGTTAAAAGTAAACCGATAATTTCCAATTTTAATGGTGATTTAACCGTTAATATTAGAGATTATCGGTTTTTATTTTGTTAATTATTTTTGAGCTTTAATAAAAATATATTTTTTACGCTAATTATGTGAAATTAACTAGTTAGATTTTGATTTTACATGTCATCCATTTCAAGGGGAGGATGTTGGGATGTTGAATTTCTTAGATTATATTTCTTGGTCGACAATTTTTTTCGTATTACTAGGGGTTTCTGTATGTAGTGGTTTTATGATGTTACTTCCTAAAACACCTTTAAATTATGTTCGTTTTCACATAGGAATCATTGCTTTACCCCCAATTACAGCTCTATTCGCTCTAGTTTTTAACAATGAGAGTGTGATAATAGGACCTTGGCATTTTGATTCTTTATCATGGCTATGGTCAACATTCGTTTTAACAATTGGGTTAATTGTACAACGATACTCTGTTCGCTATTTACTAGGTGATCAGTCTTACAGAAAGTATTTTACATTACTAACAGTCACTACAATTGCTGATTCACTTGCTTGGCTTAGTGATGATTTACGCCTTCTTTTAATCGGATGGGGTGTTACTCTGTTAGGATTGACAATGCTTATAGGCCTAAGAAAAGAATGGAAAGTTGCTCGAGAAGCATCTAAAATTTCAGGACGCTATTTTGCCATCAGTTGGGTGATCTTGTTAATTGCAGTTGTATGGATTTCTCAAATTACTGGACAATGGCAATTATCTGAAGTTCTTAGTCATAATAACCTTTCACAATTAAATGTGTGGGAGAAAACTTCTATTAATCTATTGTTACTTTTCTCAGTTATTATTCCAGCAGCACAATGGCCATTCCAACGTTGGTTGTTAGATTCAGTTGTTGCACCTACACCTATTTCTGCAGTCATGCATGCAGGAATCGTGAATGCTGGTAGTATAATGCTAACTCGATTTGCTCCTTTCTATAATGGCGATGTAGTACAAGTTGTTTTACTTGTTTTAGCAAGTGTCTCTGTTTTAGTTGGAACAGGCATAATGCTTGTACAAGTGGACTATAAACGACAACTTGTAGGCTCTACCATCGCACAAATGGGGTTCATGTTAATCGAATGTGCGTTAGGAGCATATCTAGCAGCTATTACACACGCAGTATTACATGGTCTATTTAAATCGACTCTATTCTTACAAGCTGGTTCTGCTGCTCAATATAACGAACCAGTTACTCGAAAAACTCAATTATCTTCATTCGTGTGGATGATTATTGGAGGAGGTTTAGGGCTACTGTTAGGATTTGCATTTTGGTTAACTTCTCCGGATGAAGGATACCAACTAGTTAGTGCTTTAATCTTAGGCTGGTCTGTGGCACTTGCTTGGACACAACTTGTTGCCTTTGGAGCTGGTCATATTGGACGTATTACGGGAATCATTCTATTTGCAGGAGCAGCCCTTGTATTCCAAATAGTACACACTGTATTTAATAAACTATTGCATGATGCAATCCCAAGCGGAATCCAACAATCTATTTCAATGGGTATTTTACTTTTAGTAATATTATTGGTTGCTAGTTCAATTGGAACATGGTTTATTCGCAAAAATTCAAAAGCTTCAATTGCTATCTATCTATGGCTTATTCGCTTAGGTGAGCCAAAAAGAAAATTAGTAGAAAGCCATCCAAAGTATCTAACACAATTGTTATCTCGAGGGGGTAATGTACATTGAGTACTGCAGTCACATTAAACTTTGAAAAAGAATCTGATTACCTTAATTTTGATATTAATGATTTGGTGAAATCTGCAAGTGAAGTAATTGTACCTCTAGGACACATCAACTCGTTTGCAGCACGTAGTCCATGGGCAGGATTAGAACACCAAACGTTTGAACAAGTAGCGCGTCGTCTAAAAGACACTTGTGATGTAGATATATATCCGAATCATGCGTTGTTAAAATCTGCATTCGAAAAAGGTGAGATCAACAAAAGGTTTTTAGAAGAAGGAATGAAAAAGTGGCTTGAAATACAAGATTTAGACATTCCAAGAAGTGTAGCTGAGCAGTATTGCCGTAATGCCCTAGAGATGAATCAGAAACCTTATCATACATCTGTGGGACCAGAAGTAGAACAAATAGCTAAAAAAATGAGTCATTTTAAAAACCAAATTCCTAAGAATTATACAGTGCTTACCTATAGCCAACGTATAGAAAAAACGGGGAAAGAGAGTATTGCTGAAGATCTAAATCTTCATATCATTAAATGGTGTAAATTATACCTAGATGAATCACAAGCAGTTTGGTCAATGCCTAATCGTGAAGAGGGATTTTATCGCGCATGGAAGGCAATGATTCAATATGATCCAGCATTGAACCATGGTATACGAAAACAGTTGAAAACATTGTCTGAAGATGCAGAACAAGTATTAACAGAAGTGTTGATCAATTTGGGAATCCCTCAAGCTCAACTACAAGATTATCTTGAAGCACATTTACTAGCATTACCTGGCTGGGCTGGTATGATGCTTTGGCGTTCACAACAATCTAGTCAAGAGGAAAAACTACTTCTAGACTATCTAGCAATCCGAATTGCAATGGAGTGGGCTATGGTAGAGACACATCTTCCATTACCTACATCTAAAGTAGAAGATCAGGTATTAATTGAACCACTGCTATTAAGTTGGGCACAATGGGGAGATATGCCGATTGGTGAGTGGACAAAACTAACTTCAACAAAAGCGATAGCACGCTTGTTACTTGCTGATCGTTTTGATCAATTTGTTCGCAATCATCTTTGGTTGGAAGCGTGGGAAAAAACATATGAAGTTCAATTGAAAGAAATGATTTTGTCAAAACAACCTAAAGCTGCTCAACAAACAAAGAATGTAATGGCACAATTTGCTTTTTGCATTGACGTACGTTCAGAACCTTTCCGTCGCCAACTAGAAAAAGTGGGACCTTTTGAGACATTTGGAACGGCAGGATTCTTCGGATTGCCAATCGAAACAACGGAACTTGGTAGTGCGCATAGCCATGAATCCTTACCTGTAATGTTCAAACCACAATATAAAGTAATCGAATCATCCACTGATGTGGATTTAAAACACTATAAGCAACGTACAAACGCTGCTAATTCAATAAGTCACACATTTAAGACGATGAAACATAACATGTTATCAAACTTATTACTACCAGAGATTAGTGGACCTTGGCTTAGTTTGCAAACTTTGGCTCGTAGCTTTGTACCTCAAAAAGCAGGGTATGCTATGCGAAAAATAAGGGAAAAATGGCTATACAAACCTTCTACCAAACTTTCACTTGAGCATATGCATACACTGGATTCAGAATTACAAGTAGGATTTTCTGAAAAAGAGCAAGTATTGTATGCTAGACAAGCTTTAAATATGATGGGTCTAACAAATCATTTTGCTCCACTAGTTGTTATTTGTGGTCATGGCAGCCATAGTACCAACAATCCATATTCTTCAGCTTTAGATTGTGGTGCATGCGGAGGGGCTTCTAGTAAATTTAATGCACGTGTATTAGCCACTTTATGCAATCTTCCAAAAGTAAGAGCAGCGTTGGAGACGGAAGGAATTGTGATACCAGAAGAAACCGTTTTTGTAGCTGCTGAGCATATTACAACACTTGATGAACTTCATTTCGTATATGTTCCTCAGCTTTCTAAAACAGCAAAAGAATCATATGATTGTATACAAAAAAAATTGCCAAAAGTTCGTGAGGAAGCAAATGCAGAACGAATCGAACAGCTACCAACTTTAGATTCACATTATAAAAATCTAAAAGAAGAGGTTCAACGTTTTGCCGAAGATTGGAGTGAAGTTCGTCCAGAGTGGGGGTTGGCTCGTAATGCAACATTTATCATTGGTGAACGGAAACTTACTGAAGCATGTAATTTAGAAGGACGGGCATTTCTTCATAACTATCAGTGGAAGAATGATGTTAATGGTGATATACTTGCGAAAATTATTGCTGGGCCAGCTAAAGTTGCCCAATGGATTAACCTACAATATTATGCGTCTACTGTAGCGCCACATTATTATGGTAGTGGTAACAAGACTACACAGACAATAACCTCTGGTATTGGTGTCATGCAGGGAAATGCTAGTGATTTAATGTCAGGACTTCCATGGCAGTCTGTTATGCTATCAGACGAAGAGGCTTACCATGAACCATTACGCTTGTTAATCGTAATTCAAGCACCTAAAAAGCATATTGAACGGCTATTAGAACGTGATCAAGCATTTCTTCAAAAACTACAACATGGTTGGATCCGTTTAGCTTCGATTGATTCTGAAGGACATTGGGAAAGCTGGTCTTAACGATTTCTCAATAGTGACCAACTATTAAATAAGAGATTTCATGTTAAGTTAAAGATGGATTTATGAAATTCATTAAATAGAAGTATTTTTTATAGGGGATAGGAATTATGGATAAAACAAAAGGAAATCTAGAATCAGAAATAAGTAAAGCATTAACGCACTGGGAAAAAAGCTATCTTGGCCGTGGATCGGTTTCAGTAAAATCGGATATCTTACGCGATATGGTAATTGTAGTATTGCGTGGGATATTAACGCCCGCTGAATACTCAGTATGTAAAAATAAAGAAGGGTTACTATCAGTAAAAGAGCATCGAAATAGTTTGGTTGAATCTGGTTTGGATGAGCTGAAGCAAATTATTCTAGAGATAACAGGCGAGGAAGTAGTAAGTTTTCATACAGATCTTAGTACACAAACAGGAGAACGAGTTATACTCTTTAAACTTTCAAATGATTTACAAAGCAAATTATCGTAAAGGGATAGATTGAAGGCATTATTCTTTTTCACTGATATAAATATTATAGTACTTAGGGGTGGAATTGATGTTTATAGATGGAAATAAAAAAGTGCTATTTGTGACTGGAATGGATCCAGAATTAGAATTAATACTAAACCAACTAAAGAGTAATTATCGAGATAATATCATTATCTTACAAAGCTATAGACAATTAATTTTACAACCTTTTGATGATTTTATGAGAGATATTATCCTTACGATCTATAATGAAAATATTGATCAAATTTTCTTGATTGATTCAAAAAAAGATCCAAAGAATTCAGGGAAACTCATGAATAAAATATATGAGAATAAGGAATTATTAGGTAAAATGCAAACAGTAGATTACCTTTTTAAAAATTGTATACCAGAATTTTCTGATGGGAGTGTCAGAGAATGGTTAGAAGGAAGCAACACTTTATCAAATAGTTTGCAGAAGAATATCAATATTATTCGAAACCATCCTTTGATTCCATCTGATGTAAAAGTAACTGAATTATTTATTGATCACGAGAACATGAGATTAACAGAAAGTGATGTTACTAAGAAAGTATTAATTTAAAGCGCATAATTAATTTTAAATAAAAGGGGCTGGGACAGAACAAAATTAGTCCCTCCCAAAGCCGAAAAAAATATATACGAAATGTTCGTGCTTTTTGTACAAATTCTTTTTATGAACTGGGTTTGAACTGGGTTCAATCGAATAATAATAAAAGAAAAATCCGAACAAATGTGGAATTTTAAATAGAATTTCACATTATAGTTCGGATTTTTCATAGTTAAAAAACCTTTGTCCCAACCTCTTAAAAAGTTATTAAATAAAACAAAATTAAGATAGTTCCAAATCATCTAATGTTAAAAGTAATTTGTGTAAATCAATAATGCAATCTTCAACATGATAACAGCAATCAAAGTGTAGGCTATAGATAATAGATGTGATTTTATTTCTTAAGTCAGCTATTTCTATGTTATGAGAAAGATTTTGCTCTAAGTGATTCATATTAGGACTTCCTTTCATACTATTTTTTTACTAGTATGTATAAAGAATATAAGAATTATTCTAGTTAATGAAAATATATTATGAACAAATACTTAGAATTTGAAAAACATAAAGAGAATTATACTTATCAATTTGCTAAGACTATTTTAGCCTTATAGATTTAATAATTGGGTATAATTATTGAAAATAGATATAAGGGAGAAAATATGGAAAAGAGCAAGATTAGTTATAATACAGTGGATGAATATATTGCACAATTTCCTACCGATGTTCAGGAAAAGCTACAAATGTTAAGAAAAATCATAAAAGATGCTGTACCAAATGTTGGTGAAAAAATAAGTTACCAAATGCCTACTTTTACTTTTAGAGGAAACTTAGTCTATTTTGCAGCTTATAAAAAGCATATTGGATTTTATCCGACTTCAAGTGGTATTAATGCTTACAAAGATGAATTACAACAATATAAAATGGGAAAAGGATCTGTTCAATTTCCGATAGATGAGCCATTACCTTTTGAATTAATTAGGAAGATTGTTCAATTTAGAGTGGCTGAGAATATAAAAAAAATGAAAACCAGTTCCTGAAAAGTGGAACTGGTTTTTCAATAATTTGAATTGATTTATTTTTTGGATTGTTTTGTTTGTCTTTCCCAAGATGCGAGTGAAGGGTAAGGGTCGAATGCCCATTCTGTTCTTCCATTGAATTTATAAATACCATAATGGAGATGTGGTGGGAATTTCCCAGATGTTCCTTCTTTCCCATATCCAGAACTACCGACATATCCTAAGATTTTGCCAGGTTCGACAACATCGCCAACATGAATATCCTTACTAAAAGAAGAGAGATGTGCATAATAATGATACGAATTATTTTGATCTCGAATGCCAACGCGCCATCCACCAAATCTGTTCCAACCCTTGATTTCAATTATCCCATAGGATGTAGAAAGAACTGGTGTCCCATAGCTAGCAAAAAGGTCAGTCCCTTCATGAATTCTTCTGCCACCCCAACCTCTATTGTCTCCCCAAGTACTTCTGTAACTGTAGTCATAGTTTAACGGTAATGGAAATACGTGTTTACTGAGATCTGGAGTATTGAAATGTTTATAGAGAGTAGAAATAGTCAGAATTTGTTTGACCACAGATTCGCTTTTGTAATAATCCCATAGTGCTAACTTAAAATCATTTTCTGTAGGTCCAAATCTGCTTAGGTAACTAGCCATCGTGTACATGATATCCTCATCGTCATCTGAATTAGCAATTCCATCTTTGTTTCCATCAAGACCCATGCCACCGAAATAATCTATAGTTGAAGGCGTTGTATCTTGGCTGTAAGGATTTAATGCGCCTGCCCAAAATTCATCTGAAAATTGAATAGCAATAATGCTATCACGCTTAGGTATGTCTTTACGAACGGATTGTATGTTCCTTTCATACTGATCAATAGCTGCTAAAAAGTACCAAGGAACAAGTAAATCTTCATATTTTACATAAAAGGACATGCGCTGATTTAGAATTTCCTCTCTAGAAGGTGCTTCATTTGCAGATGCAGAAGTGGATAAAATGGTACCACATAACAAGGCCATTGCGAATAAGGAAATAAAATAACGAGACAATTAAAAAATCCTCCTTTCCATCCTACATAGAATAACCGAATTTTAATATTCCATAAGTGCAGCTTACATAAAGTAAATTAATTAGTTGATGCTAATTGGGAAATACAGATTAAATTAGTAAAAGTCTGATTGGCTCAACAACCATCAATAGAAAAGAAAGAAACCGTTCATTGATGGAATTTTCACTGAATAAAAAGTTTTTTCGTTGCCTTAACATGTCTAATTTGTAGCTATTTGTACGATTTTTTTAGGAAGAAAATTCGACAATAGCTTGGTTGTGGTTATCATTAATTCTCTAACTTCATACTATGTTATAAAACAGGCCTGAATGGAGGGAAAACTATAGACATTTTAAATAAGTTCAAGAGTTACCGTGAAGAAGAAAACAGGCTAAAATGGGAAGGGACTTTTGCAGAATATTTAAGTATTGTGAAAGAAAGACCAGAAGTTGCTCAAACAGCCCATTCACGGGTATACAATATGATTAAAAGTTCTGGGTTACAAGAAAGAGATGGCAAAAAATTATATCACTTTTTTGGGCAGGAAATTTTTGGACTTGAAACAGCTATTGAAAAATTAGTGGAGGAATATTTCCACCCTGCAGCTAGAAGACTAGATGTCCGTAAGCGTATTTTATTATTGATGGGACCTGTAAGTGGCGGGAAATCCACAATTGTAACGTTATTGAAGCGAGGGCTTGAACAATATTCGAGAACTGATGAAGGTGCTGTATATGCGATTAAAGGTTGCCCTATGCATGAAGACCCACTACATTTAATCCCTCATCATCTGCGTAATGATTTTCATGAAGAGTATGGTATCCGAATAGAGGGTAATTTATCTCCGTTAAATACAATGAGACTTGAACAAGAATATGATGGCAATATTGAGAATGTAATGGTTGAACGTATTTTCTTCTCAGAAGATAAGCGTGTTGGTATTGGTACCTTTACACCATCTGATCCGAAATCACAAGATATCGCGGATTTAACAGGTAGTATTGATTTCTCTACTATAGCAGAATTTGGATCTGAATCAGATCCGCGAGCTTATCGTTTTGATGGTGAGTTAAACAAAGCGAATAGAGGAATGATGGAGTTCCAAGAAATGCTTAAATTAGATGAGAAATTTCTATGGAATCTTTTATCATTAACTCAAGAAGGAAACTTTAAAGCAGGTAGATTTGCACTAATCAGTGCAGATGAATTAATTGTTGCTCACACTAATGAAACAGAATATCGATCCTTTATAGCCAACAAAAAGAACGAGGCACTTCACTCAAGAATTATTGTAATGCCGATTCCATATAATTTAAAAGTTAGTCAGGAAGAACGAATTTACGAAAAAATGATCAAAGAAAGTGACATGTCCCACATTCACATTGCACCCCATGCATTAAAAGCTGCAGCTATTTTCTCAGTATTAACAAGACTTGAAATCCCGAAAAAGCAAGGAATTGATTTAGTCAAGAAAATGCGTCTCTATGATGGAGAAAGTGTAGAAGGATATAATTCAGTTGATGTGGAAGAATTGAAAAAAGAGTATCCAAACGAAGGCATGAATGGAATTGATCCTCGTTATATTATTAACCGAATTTCTTCAGCTATTATACGTAAGAAAGTACCATCTATAAATGCATTAGATGTATTACTTTCTCTTAAAGACGGGCTCGATCAACATGCTTCAATTAGTCAGGAAGATAAAGAAAAATATATGAATTACATTGCAGTCGCAAGAAGGGAATACGATGAAATTGCAAAAAATGAAGTCCAAAAAGCATTTGTGTATTCGTATGAAGAATCTGCAAAAACCCTCATGAATAATTATCTCGATAATGTAGAAGCTTTTTGTAACAAAAACAAACTTCGAGATCCGCTTACTGGAGAAGAACTGAATCCAGATGAAAAACTAATGCGCTCTATAGAAGAACAGATCGGCATTTCGGAGAATGCGAAAAAAGCATTCCGTGAAGAAATTTTGATTCGCATATCTGCTTATGCAAGAAAAGGAAAACGATTTGAATATAATTCTCATGAAAGATTACGAGAAGCGATTCAAAAGAAATTGTTTGCTGATCTAAAAGATGTAGTAAAAATTACAACATCATCTAAAACCCCAGATGAATCTCAACTTAAAAAGATCAATGAAGTTGTTGCAACATTGATAGATGAACACGGATATAACTCAACTTCTGCAAATGAGTTGTTACAATACGTAGGTAGCTTATTGAATCGTTAACGGTTGAATAGGAGTGTCCACAAATTTTAAGGACACTCCATTTTTATATCTTAAAAAGTTAAATTATCTTAAAAGTTAGCATAGTATAAGGAAAGAGATTTTTTTACTACAATGATTTACATAATGTGCTTTTTTAGAAAATGGATAAAAATTTTTTAATAATAGATGGGTGAGGATAAAAGTGACTGAAAATTCAAATAAACATTTTGTTATCTCTCAGGAAAATTGGTCTCTCCATCGCAAAGGACACCAAGATCAACAACGTCATATGGAAAAAGTAAAGGAAGCCATTCAAAATAATTTACCTGATTTAGTAAGTGAAGAAAGCATTATTATGTCTAATGGTAAAGATGTAATCAAAATACCAATTCGTTCTTTAGATGAGTATAAAATTCGATATAACTATGGAAAATCTAAACATGTTGGTCAAGGAAATGGAGATAGTAAAGTAGGCGATGTAGTTGCCCGTGATTCAAGTGGGGAAAGTAAAGGTCCCGGAAAAGGGAAAGAGGCTGGAGACAAAGCTGGTGAAGATTACTACGAGGCAGAAGTAAGTATTGAAGAAATTCAGAATGTCTTATTTAAAGAGTTAGAGCTGCCTAATTTGCAAGAGAAAGAAATGGCCGATATAACAACCGAAAAAATTGAATTTAACGATATCCGCAAAAAAGGACTTATGGGGAATATCGATAAAAAGAGGACCATTTTAAATGCTATTAAACGTAATGCAATGAAAGGTAAGGCTGAGATTACGCCTATTTTGAATGACGATTTACGATTTAAGACATGGGATGAAGTTGTAAAACCTGAATCGAAAGCAGTTGTCCTTGCGATGATGGATACAAGTGGATCGATGGGAAGTTTTGAAAAATATTGTGCACGTAGCTTTTTCTTCTGGATGACAAGATTTCTACGCTCTAAGTATGAAACGGTTGAAATTGAATTTATTGCACATCACACGATTGCCAAAGTTGTAACAGAAGAAGAGTTTTTCACAAAGGGCGAAAGTGGTGGTACGATTTGTTCTTCAGCTTATTTAAAAGCATTAGAACTTATAAATGAGAAGTATAATCCAGCACGATATAACATCTATCCTGTTCACTTTTCTGATGGAGAAAATATGTCTACAGACAATGAAGCTTGCATTCGATTGGTGCAAGAATTAATGAAAGTTTCTAGCATGTTCGGCTATGGAGAAGTAAATCAACATAATCGCTTTTCAACCTTAATGTATAACTATAAAAAAATTGAGAATTCAAAGTTTCGTCATTATGTTTTAAAGACCAAAAATGATGTTTATGAAGCATTAAAATGCTTTTTCCAAAAAGAACAGCCTGAAGAAACTAAATGATCAAAAGTTTCATTTCCAAATAAAATATGCGCGGAGGGATTCAAAGATGGAAAAGGAGCTTCATCAGGCGATTGATGAAATTACTGAAATTGCGATAGGGTTTGGTTTGGATTTTTACCCAATGCGCTATGAGATTTGTCCAGCAGATATTATTTATACATTTGGAGCATATGGTATGCCAACTCGTTTTTCCCATTGGAGCTTTGGCAAACAGTTTCATAAAATGAAGCTACAATATGATTTGGGTTTGAGCCAAATTTACGAACTTGTCATTAATTCTAATCCTTGTTATGCATTTTTACTTGATACAAATACATTAACTCAAAATAAACTCATTATTGCTCATGTTTTAGCACATTGCGATTTTTTCAAAAACAACGTTCGTTTTAAGAATACAAGAAGAGATATGGTTGAAAGTATGACCGCAACGGCAGAACGTATTGCTCATTATGAATTGCTCTATGGTAAAGATGAGGTTGAACAGTTTCTAGACGCTGTCTTAGCCATTCAAGAGCATATAGATCCGTCGATATTGAGACCTAATTTAATGAAGAGTGACTATGAAGAGGAAGATGAAGAAACTGTTGCATCAAAAACGCCATATGACGATTTATGGAATTTGGATCAACCAGAAAAAGAACAAAACACAATCCGTTATAAAAAGAAAAAATTCCCACTTAAGCCAGAAAAGGATTTATTATTATTTATCGAGATGCATAGCCGTGAGTTAGAAGAGTGGCAACGAGACATATTGACAATGATGCGAGAAGAAATGCTCTATTTTTGGCCACAATTAGAAACCAAAATTATGAACGAAGGCTGGGCTTCTTACTGGCATCAACGTATCATGCGAGAATTAAATTTAACAACAACTGAAACGATTGATTATGCGAAGTTGAATGCTGGTGTTGTACAGCCATCAAAAACATCGATTAATCCATATTATTTAGGAATTAAGATTTTTGAAGATATTGAAAAACGATATGACAATCCAACTGAAGAAATGAGAAGATTGGGTGTTAAACAGAATTCTGGTCGAGAGAAAATTTTTGAAGTAAGAGAAGTAGAATCTGATATGTCATTTATCCGTAACTATTTGACCAAAGATTTAGTCAAACAAGAAGACCTTTACTTATTTGAAAAGAAAGGTTCTGACTATCGCATTACAGATAAAGATTATGCAGCCATAAGAGATCAACTGGTATCGACGAGAGTAAATGGTGGGTTTCCCTATATTGTAGTGGAAAATGGAGATTATTTACGAAATGGCGAATTGTATTTAGTACACGGCTATGAGGGAATGGAACTTGATCCTCATTATTTGGAACATGTGTTACCATATATTTATCAATTGTGGGGACGCCCTGTTCATATTAGAACAATTGTAGAAGATAAATTTGTTCTTTATTCAAATGATGGTAAAAAGAATTCTAAGAAATTTTTATAAAGTAAAAAACTAACCCATGAATGTTGAATTCATGGGTTTAGTTTTGGGCTGATATTTAGACAAGATGTGAGTGGTGCTAATTTGATGAATCATGGATGTTTATTGTTAGTTAGCGAATGATCAAATAATATACGTAGGACTTAGGTAGCGAATAATAGGTTGAATGTTACGAAAATATGTAATATGTTTGAACAAACTCTAAGAAAATAGTTTAATTTATTCAATAAAAATAATATTGTTTTGAAGTATTGGATAATTATAGATATGATAGTTAAGGAAGGATTTTCCTTGAAGAGTAATGAGGAGGTTATTATGTGAAGGTTAACAAATTAAGTAAAGTAACGGCTTGGTTGCTTGTTTTTGCTTTGATATTTGGATTCATGATTCCGCAAACTTATCATGCAGAGACAACTTTTGCGACATCAATTACGGACGCAACAGCTATTACTGAGGGAAATAATATTGATGGAGCATTTGAACAACCTGGAGTACATTGGTATAAAATTACTCCAACAAAAGAGCAAATTTCAGAGTATTCTCATCTAAAAATAGAGGTAAACAGTGATCAAGTACTGAATGTATCTGTCTACTCTAGTAAAGAGAATGCAGAGAAAGATCAAACTTTTGAACAATATTCTACAGGTACAATTCCTAGTACACCTGCAGTTATTCAATTTCCATATGCTTGGGACAATACTTACTACATAAAGGTTGAGTATTACGGCCTAACAGATAATATTGATGCAACAGCAGTTCAAGATGGAACAGGAAGTCAAACAGTAACTTCAACTACGCAACCAATTGATGGTACTGAATTAGGAAATGCAAGTTATACTTTAAAAGCAAGTTCTGTAAAATTACCACCAAGTACAGAGGATGCAACAGGAGCAGCATGCCCAGTTGAATTTAGCGTAAACGGTAAAAGTAGTGCAAAGGAAATGTTAAAAGATCTTCGTTTATTCCGTGATGGAATTCTTTCAAAAACTGAACAGGGTCGTCAATTATCATCTTTGTACTATAAAGCAGCGCCATTTATTCTTGTAAAATTACCATTCAATCAAACGTTGAAAGAAGACCTTTATAATAATTTAGTAGTTCTTCAACCATTGATTAATGATTTGAACACAAACGGTGCGAATAGCTCTCGTGTCATTAGCAAAAGTGAAGCTAATGCCATCAACGCATTATACAAAATTGCGAGTGATGCAGTGCCAACAAAATTAAAAACAGAGATGGAAAGTCTATCGGAAAAAGCAAATCTTACTAGTCTTGCAGGTGAAAAGGTAGTAGATGTTACGAATCGAGTAGGCATAAAATTACCGCAAACTTTAAGTGGTAAATATATTGTAAAGTTAAAAGAAGGCAAAACATTAAGTTCAGTTCAATCGAAAATCAAAGGCAGTAGCACGTTATCTACATTATCAACTGTAGATAAAAAAGATGAACTATTTGATAATATGTATGTTGTTAAATTGAATGATCAAAATTCAGGAATGAGTGCGAGGGCACAAGCAGTTTCACTTCAAACTACTGTTTCACAAGTTAAGAAGCTTCCAGAAGTTGAATTTGTTGAGCCTGTTCAAACATATCATGCACAATCCAATGATATTGAATCATCGTATCAGTGGTCATTGAAAAACCTTGGTGGAGATGAAGGCATCAAAGGTGCTGATATTCGTAACGATAAGTTACAAAGCCTGATAAGTAAAAGAAATGTAAAAGATACACTAATAGCAGTGGTAGATACAGGTGTGGATTATACACTTGCTGATTTAAAAAATCGTGTTCGTACAGATATCGGTAAAAACTTTGTTGATAAAGACCAACCTCCATTAGATGATAATGGACATGGTACGCATGTTTCAGGAATTATTGCAGCACAATCTAACAATGGCTATTCCATGGAAGGAATTGACCAAAAGGCAAAGATTATGCCTGTTAAAGTTCTAAATGCAGATGGTTCAGGAGATACAGAACAAATTGCTTATGGGATCAAATATGCTGTTGACCATGGAGCAAAAGTTATTAACTTAAGTCTTGGTGGAAAATATAGCCGAGTTTTAGAATATGCTCTAAAATATGCTGCATCAAAAAATGTAGTTGTTGTAGCAGCTAGTGGAAATGATGGACAATATGGAATCTCCTATCCAGCATCTTCACAATATGTTATTTCTGTCGGAGCCACAAATACGTTAGATATTGTCTCTGATTATTCCAACTATGGCGAGAAATTAGATTTAGTTGCACCTGGAACTAATATTCCAAGTATTGTACCTAACGGAAACGTTACTTATATGAGCGGTACTTCAATGGCGACGCCACATGTCACTGCTGTAGCAGCATTACTATTATCTGAAAATCCAAAGTTCAAGGTAGCTGATATTCGTAAGATCTTGCACGAATCATCAGACAATGTTGCATTTGAAGAAAAGGATAATAATGGTGATAGTGGTAGCATTTTAGATGCCTATTTAGGTGGTATTGATTCAGAAGACCTAGATATTCCTCTAGGTAGCGATCTTGTTTCAGGTTATGGAAGACTAAATGCTTTTAGTGCAGTAAGTACTGCTGATTTAAAAGTGAAAGTAAACCCAATCATTGAGAAGAAAACTTCAGTAACAGGAACGGCTATCAAAGGTGCTAAAGTTGAAGTGAAAAAGGGACCAAAAGTAATTGGAAAAGCAACAGCTTCGTCTAAAGGAACTTTCTCAGTGAAAATCCCTGCACAAAAAATAAAACAAAAACTTCAAATTAGTATTGCGGATTCTAATGGTCTTGCCAAATCGACACTTACTGTATACGTCGAAAAAGACAAGTCACCAGTGGCTCCTAAAGTAAATACTATTAGTAATAAAACAACTTATGTAACAGGAAAAGCAAAAGCAAAACTAAATGTAGTGATAAAAAATGCTTCTAAAAAGATAGTTGGTCAAGGAAAAGTAAATAGCAAAGGCCAATTTAAGATTAAAATAAAGAAACAAAAAGCAGGAACTACACTTTATATCACAAGCGTAGATTCGGCAAAACGTTCAAGTAAAACGGTTAAAGTTGTGGTAAAAGATAAGATCGCACCTACAACACCAAAAGTAAATACAGTAACAAGTAAAACAACAACTGTTAAAGGAAAAGCTGAAAAAGGGTCTATCGTAACAGTGAAAGCAAAAAGTAAAACAATTGGAAAGTCTAAGGTAAATAGTAAAGGAAGCTTTTCAGTTAAAATCAAAAAGCAAAAAGCAGGAACTACACTGTATGTAACAGCGAAAGATAATGCTGGAAATACAAGTAAAGCTAAAAAAGTCACTGTGAAGAGATAATCTGGTAAATAATAAATAAGAACCTCGATGGTCATTGTTCAATGTCTGTCGGGGTTTATTTTTTGAGGAATTTGGGTGTAGCAAAAACGATAATTGCAATTCTGGTAGAATGTAAGTAGAAATATATTAATTTAAATGGAGATTAAAGGGAATTAAGATCCTAAATTAGGGGGAGTATTGTTTGCAACCTAAAGAAAATCATTGTCCACTATGTGGAGGAGAAAATTATTGTTTAGCAGGTACGGAGCAACAATATAGCTGTTGGTGTATGACAGCAAAAGTACCAAAAGAGCTTCTTAAATTAGTTCCACATAATATGAAAGGCAAGCTTTGTATATGTGAAAACTGTATCGAACAGTATAAAGCGAACTTACAAGAATAAAATGGCCAGCAATTTTCAACTTCGAACTTTAAGATAAGATATAGGGAATGAAATTATAACATGTTGCTAACAATATAATTTAGCATAGCCTTATTGTAAAAAAATTCATTTACTTTACAGTATATATTCTACAATCTAAATTAAATAAAGGATGCTGAAAATTCAATGGATAATGTAAGCAAGAATATGGATTCGTAGGTGGGATGTTAAATGGAGCAGCATTTGGATTATCTAATCGAACATTTCGGGTACTTTGGCATCATTATCGTGCTAGTTGGAGGAATTATTGGGCTTCCTATACCGGATGAAGTTCTTTTAACATATGTAGGATTTAATGTTTTCCAAGGTAAACTATCATACATATTTTCATTGATTAGTGCATTTGTAGGGGCAGCTGGGGGAATTACACTAAGTTACTTTATTGGCTATAAGTTTGGATTGCCTTTATTAAAGAAATTTGGTCCTAAGTTTCACATTACAGAAGAAAAAATTGATAAAACGAGCGCCTTGTTTTATAAAATTGGTCCCGTATTATTACTGGTTGGCTATTTTATTCCAGGGGTGCGGCATCTTACTGCATATATAGCTGCAATAGATAAATATCCATTTAAAAAATTCGTAGGTTATGCCTATACAGGTGCGCTTTTATGGAGCATTACTTTTATCACATTAGGCAAAATACTAGGTAAAGAATGGCATAAGCTAGGATTTTATCTGTCAAAATATCATGTATACCCAATTTTAGTGATTGTGCTGATTCTAACCATAATTGTTTATTTGCTTTGGAAAAAGAAATCAAATAACTAGATGGAAGAATATTTGAAAAAGCTGGCATTACTTTGGGTGTAGAATGATATTTTTGGTTTAAAGAGAGCGTTTTATCCAATAAAAAACAGTCAATGGATTAAAAGTTCAAAATCCTATTGACTGTTTTTATTTACAATCGATTTAAATTTCAATAATAATCGGTAAGATCATGGGCTTTCTTCTAGTTTGAGTGAATAGATATTGGCCAACTGCTTTTTTTACTTTTCTTTTTACTACATTCCATTGTTTTGCTTCATCTTCTTGAATGTCATTAACAGTTGCTACGACTAAACGATTAACATTTCTTAAGAGATTTTCAAAATCTTTTGCATAGACAAAGCCACGAGAGATGGTATCGGGTTCAGAAATAATGGTTCCATCTGTTTTGCTAATTGTTAATACAATTACAAGCATCCCATCTTCTGAAAGTTGTTTTCGGTCGCGCAATACAATTTCCCCAACTTCACCGATATCCACACTATCAACATACGTATCGCCAGCTGGAACTTTGCGAGTTTGGCGGGCTTCGCCTTGTTCAATATCGACGACATCCCCATTTTTCATAATGAATGTATTTTCTCTATCTACACCAACAGATTCAGCTAATTCTCGATGTAGATATAACATTCTAAACTCACCATGAACAGGGATAAAGTATTTTGGTTTCATTAAAGTAAGCATGAGTTTTAAATCTTCTTGATAACCATGTCCAGAAACGTGCATTCCTGTAATACTTGATGAACCGTAAATTACTTTTGCACCCAGTTGGAATAGATTATCTACGATACGCGAAACGTCTTTTTCATTTCCAGGAATAGGAGAGGCCGATAAAATGACCGTGTCATCAGGTAAAATTTGTACATCACGGTTATCGTTGTTGGACATCCGTGCTAGAGCAGCAAGTGGTTCACCCTGACTACCAGTGCAAAGAACTACAACTTCTTCAGGTGGTAGATTCATTACTTTACGGGCATCAATTAGCATTCCAGGTGGAACATTTAAATAACCACGTTCTATTGCTACAGATACAACATTTACCATACTTCGTCCAAGTAAAGCCAGTTTTCGATTCGTCATTTTAGTTGCATCAACTATTTGTTGAACACGATTAACGTTAGAAGCAAATGTAGAAATAATAATTTTTCGATTAGCTCCTAAAAAAGCTTCGTCAATATGTTTTCCAACTAACATCTCGGATGGTGTTGAACCAGTCCGTTCTGCGTTTGTACTTTCAGAGATAAGTACTAAAACACCTTTCGTGCCAATTTCGGCCATTTTATGAATATCAGAAGTTTGATCATTTACAGGAGTTAAATCGAATTTGAAGTCCCCAGTATGGACAACAACTCCTTCTGGTGTATGAAAAACGATACCAAGGCAATCAGGAATACTATGGCTGGTTTTGAAAAACGTTACTGACATGCTACCAAAGTTTAAATTTGATTCTGAATCGATTTGTATGAGTTCTGTTTCTCTCAGGATTTTATGCTCTTTTAATTTGATTTCTATTAAACCAAGTGTAAATCGAGTGGCATATACGGGTACGTTTAGTTTTTTTAAAAAGTAGGGGATGCCGCCTATATGATCCTCATGTGCATGTGTAACTACTAAAGCGCGAACCTTTTCGCTATTTTCTTGAAGATAAGTGATATCGGGAATGATTAAATCGATTCCTAATAAACTTTCATCAGGAAATTTACCACCACAGTCTACAATAACGATATCGTCTGCATATTGAATGGCATACATATTTTTCCCTATTTCATTTATACCGCCTAAGGCAAATATGGATAACATCTTCTCATTTTTAGTCAAAAGTATTTCCTCCTACTCATCAATTCCTATTTTCAGCAGAGTAATTGTATTTTTCCTTAGTATAGCTAGTAGTTCTTCTTCCTATACTAAATGATGTGTGGTAAAAGACTATTATGTAGAAGGGGAGAGATATGAGAAACCTACAGCAAACTAATTCGACTCAAAAAAATAAAAGATGACCTTAAAAAGCCATTCTTTGGCGTCTTTAAGGTCATCTATTTGTATTACTTAATTTTTAATGACAATTTGTAAGGATCAATTGAAGCGCGTCCTCTAGAATCACGAACTTTTACATAGTACGTTCCTTTACCCATTTTCAAGGAAACAATTTCTTTATCGCCTTGTTCATAGATATCTGATTTTACTACTCTCTTGCCATTATGGTAGATTTCGATTACACCATCTATTTCTTTTCCTGCATCGAGGGAAATACTTACTTGATTTGACTTTTTAGAATTGTAAACGTACCAATCCGAATCCCCATCTTCATATCCCGTATTGAAGTAACCAGTTGCAGAATAAGATTTACTACTGTTTTTCTTTAATTTCAGTGGTTTAGAAGGTTTGTTTTTTGTAACTTTTGATTTTGCATCTTCATCTTGTTTGTTTACAGCATTAATTTTCAATTGATATGGCCATAGAGTAATACCAGCCATTGTATCGATTTGACCAAATACTGTTACAAAATAAGATTTGCCTTTTTTCGCTTCAAAGGAGCCAGTGTTTGTTCCACTTTCTGTTAGGTTCAAGATGTATGATGTGCGATCCATATCTTGTTCATCTAGTTTATGGTTTTTGTTGACGTCTTCCGAAATTTGAATTATTCCGTAAAATGGAGCTAATAATTCTTTTGGATATTTCTCTTTAAGCGTTGAAGTTAGTTCAGCTCTAGAGAATTTGACACCATATACAGAATCTTTTGGTGCAGTGAAATAATAAGAGTCAATATCATTCGCTGTAGCAAAATTTCCAGTTACGCCTGTTGTAGGGAAGGTCTTTGCTTGTTCTGGCTTATCATTCTCTTCATACTTGTCACTTGGATTATTAACAAGTAATTTCGATGTGATTTGGTATCCATCGTAAGGAATTTGGAAGTCATTATAGTTCGGACTTACTGAAAGATAATATTTTTTATTTGCTTTTAAACTTGCTACAAAATGATCCTTTATCCAATCATCCATTGAATACCAATCCTCGTTTGTTGCAACAGTGGATAGGTATTGATATGTCTTTCCGTCTTCTCCTTCTTCCGTAACAATCTCGTATAAACTAACATTTGGTACATTCTTCGATGGAGTAGGTAAGTTAAATTGATAAATACCATCACTAGTCGGTGTTAGTTTAAACCAATCTTGGTCTGATGTATTTTGAAGATAGCCTGTTGCAGATCCACCTAATTGATATGAACGAGCATCGGAGTCTAATTGTGCAATTTGTTTTGCGTTATCTGTTGTATCCTGAGTACTACTTACAATAACATTATTACCGATCACATTTACGGTTGTTGACTCGCCGTCAGAGAATGATGAGTCATTAAAGCTATCTTCATCCTCAGGAATTGCCTTACCTTCTAAGCTAACATTATAAGGAATAGATGATGAAGCAGGTTCTTTAACGCCTATGCTACCAAAATTACCGAATAGTAATTGGAAAATGTTAAAATCTGAAAATGAAGATTTATTTGATACTTTTAAGAAGTACTCCTTATTAGGCTCAGTTTGGAACATCAGCGTTTCCCCAGCGCTTGTACCACCTGTATTGCTTGAGAATAGAGGAGGTGCACCCTCAGTATTTTCACCTATAGGAATTTCTTGACCATTTTCATCTGTAGGGAAAAGCTGTTCCTTTTCATATACAGAGAGATTTAAATCGACACCAGGAATTCCAGTTACACTAAATTTCATTAATTGTGCTTCTTTTGAAGTAAAGTGTAAATAATCTTCATCACTTTTTTCACCTGTCATAAAGAGACCATCTTTTTTATATGGCCAGTTTTCAATTTGAATAGGTGATTCTAATGTAGATTCATCTTCAGGAAGTTGATCTAATTTTTCAACTTTTAATGTAACGTGTGATTGCTTCGCATTCGAATCATCATAGCTTCCATTCACATCTTTAATACCAATAGCAACTGTTCCACTAAAAGGAGCCTGTATTAGTTTTCCTTCTGTTTTTCCTTCTGTTACATCATTGACTTCCGTTTTTTGTTGCTCACTGTCACCATAGAATTGAATCATCATTTTGTAGTCATATTGAGATGCACCAGAAAGAGAAGTTTGAATATATTGGCCCTTTTCTACAGAAAGTTTAACCCATTTTTGTTCAGATGGTTTTGTAAAGTTATGCTTGATTTCTGCAGGTGCTACAATTTTTTCTGCATTATTTAAGATTTCCTTTTCTCCCCATTTTGCTGTTACTAGGGAAGGGATTTTCTTAACATCAAATTTTAATGCTGCAACAGGGTTAATCAGTCCACTACCATATTTATGATCAAATCCTTTTTCTCCTAAATCAGTTGCCGTTTTTTCTAGAATATATTCTACTTCAGCAGGCTTAAGATTTGGATGTTTGGATAATAGTAATGCTACTGTTCCCGCAACAACTGGAGAAGCCATGGATGTTCCACTCAATTTTGTAAAAGTAGATCCTTTTTGAAGATCGTAATAGGAAGAATAGACATCTTCACCTGGAGCTACCACGTCAGTTGAAGGGCCATAGGATGAATAGTCACTTAGTTTTTTCTCTTTGTTAATAGATCCGACGCTAATAACCCCTTCATATTTAGCTGGGTAAACTGCCATATCGGATGCTTCATTACCAGCTGCAGCAACGACTATAACACCCTTACTAATTGCTTTATCTATAGCTTCTTTTAGAACATCAGATGGAGCGGATCCACCCAAACTCATATTAATAACATCTGCTCCTTCATCTACTGCCTTAAGGATAGCATTTGCAATTGTATAATCAAACGTCCAAAATCCACCATCAAATACGTCTAAAGAAAGAATTTTAGCTGCTGGATCTATGCCGTACCCACCGATACCATTATCTTTTTTTCCGGCGATAATTCCTGCAACATGAGTTCCGTGTATGTCAGGTGTAGATGAATTCATTGGATTCATGATGTTTGTTCTTTTAATAATAGATTCTTTAAGTTCAGGGTGATTGCGGTCAATCCCAGTATCAATGACAGCTACTTTAACTTGGTTCTTTCCAGCAAGTTTTTGGGCATCAGCTGTTTTTAATAGACTGTGCATATACTGTTCACTAACTTTTGGATCTACTGTACCTGAAAGTTTGTATTTAGGACTTAGGCTTACAGAAATAACCTTTTTATTCTTTGCATAGTTTTGGAGTGTTTGTTGTAATTTTTTCTTATTTGTTACTTTTACAACAAGATAATTTAGACCTTTAATTTCTTTTAGGATAGTACCTCCTGCTTTTCGATGTTCACTTGCAGTTAATTGACTTGAATATTTAATAATAATCGTGTCGTCACTGAAATTTGCTGTTTTTGTGCCTGTTTCTGTCTGATCAGCTTTACCAAGTTTTTGTAGCAAAGTTGTTGCAGATCCAGTTTTTGCATTTACAGTTAAGCTAGTAAGCGGTGTAAGTGCTAACGCACAGCTTAAACTAGCGGCTGCAAATTTTTTTGTAAACGAATTCACAAGATTCCCCCTTAGTGAAACTACTACATTTGTTAAAACATAGTGTCCCTTTAATGTTAATATATACCATTATAGTTTATTAATTGTTTTAAATATATAGATAAATTGAAATATTTTTAATAAAATTTTAAAAATGTAAAAAAATCGAAACATTTGACGCGTGAATTAAGATAAAATGTTTGTAACTTTGATATAAATGTTCATAATATAGTTCGTTCATTGTTAATATTTAACATGCTATAATTAGAACATAAATGGGAGGTACAAAGTGATGACACAAACTTATAAAAACATTATTGTCGGTATTGATGGTTCAAAAGAAGCTGAGGCTGCATTGAGAAAAGCAGTGGAAATTGCAAAACGAAATGATGCTACACTTCATTTGGTTAATATTATTGATTCTCGTGTATATTCGATGTTAGAAGCTTATAATTTTACTGAAGAAGAAAAACGTGCAGAAGAAGTTGCTACAAGTTTGTTGGAAGGATACAAAGAAGCGGAAACGGCTGGTATTGAAAATGTCAATCTTCTCGTCGAATACGGTTCTCCTAAATCAGCAATCACTCAAGACGTTGCTAAAAAGGTGGAAGCAGATTTAATTGTTTGTGGTGCAACTGGTCTTAATGCTGTTGAACGTTTTTTAGTGGGTAGTGTTACAACTGGTATCATTCGCTCAGCTAATTGTGATGTACTTGTCGTTCGTCCATAATGTGCATTGAGAATTTGCAACAAGGATATAATATGTCAGTATTAAAAATATAGAACAATAAATTACTTTAAATATGATTGTGAATAGGTAAAAAAAGAATGAAACTTTAATCGAAAATTCATATAAAAAAGCTGACCAAAGACTGTTAAATCAATGGTCAGCTTTTTTTGATTACTATTTTAAATTACGGTTAAGGAAGGCTTTGGTTCGTTCGAATTGTGGATTGTCAAATAATTCTTGAGGAGTACCAGACTCTAGAATCTCACCGTTATCCATAAAGACGACACGGTTAGCTACTTCTCTAGCGAAGCCCATTTCATGTGTTACGACAATCATCGTCATATGTTCTTCTGCTAAATCTTTCATAACTTGAAGTACTTCACCAGTTAGTTCAGGGTCAAGTGCAGAAGTTGGTTCATCAAATAACATAATTTCTGGGTCCATCATCAATGCCCTTGCAATGGCGACACGTTGTTTTTGACCACCTGAAAGTTTTGCTGGATATGCAGATGCTTTATCAGCAAGTCCCACTTTCTTTAAAAGCTCCATACTACGACGACCAATATTTTGAGAGGATTCTTTTTTTACTAAACGAGGTGCCATCTCAAGATTCTCTTTAACTGTAAGATGTGGAAATAGATTAAAATGTTGAAATACCATACCTGTTTTAGAAGTGATACGTTTAATATCTTGCGGTTTTGCATAAACACCATCTTTTACAAGCGTATCACCAGCTATTACAATACTTCCACCATTAATCTCTTCAAGATGGACAAGACTTCTCAGCATCGTACTTTTACCAGATCCAGAGGGTCCGATGACTGCTACTACATCATTTTTATTTACATTAAATGTGATGTTTTTTAATACATCAAGATTGCCAAATGATTTTTTTAAATTTGATACTTCAATGATAGTCAAAACGACCACTCCTCTCTATTCAAATGTAAACCGGCGTTCAATCCATTTAAAGATTAATGTTAATATGAGGGTCATGATTAGATACATAACGCCTGCTAAAAAGAATGGGAAAATAGTGAAATCACGGTTTACTGCAGCTTCTGCATAGTGTAATAATTCTGGAACAGCTACTGCATAGAGTAGTGCTGTATCTTTCACAAGCGTGACAGATTCGTTTGCCAATGCTGGAATGGCAATACGGAACATTTGTGGCAGAATAACACGAGTTGTAGTTTGGAATTTATTTAATCCAAGGACTTGAGCCGCTTCATATTGACCTTTATCAATTGCTAACAAACCACCACGGAAAATTTCTGCAAAATAAGCGGCATAGTTAAGAACAAATCCTATGCATGCTGCTGTAAAGCGGTCTAATACTAAATATTGACCGATACCAGGAATCATTGGTAGCCCAAAGCAGATCACTAATAATTGAAGTAAAAGTGGAGTACCACGCATTATATATATATATGCTTGTGCTAACCATGAAAGTGGTTTGAAGCTACTTTTCACTGCCAAGGTTAATAAGAAACCAAGTGGTATCGATAAAACAATGGCAATTAGAAATAATAGAATAGTCATTTGTGATCCTTGTAGCATAGGTTTCAGGACCGTAATGAAATAATCGAAGTTCATACAAGTGTTCCTCCTAAATGAAACTTGCGGATTGACGAATCCGAAAACGACTGATCGGAATCAGGAAAATAGTAACATTTCTATTGTAAAAACAAAACAGGTTTCCAAAAAGGAAACCTTGTTTTGCCTTTTACTATTTTACTTTAATACTTTATTTTCGCCAAACCATTTTTCGGAAATTTTAGCAGCTGTACCGTCTGAATTCATTTTATCAAGTGCTTTTTGTAATTTATTTAATAACTCTTCATTACCTTTTTTAACACCTACACCGTATTCTTCAGGTGCAAGTGACTCATCAAGAATTTTGAAAGTACCTTTTTCCTTTGACATATAATAATCGATGACAACCTTATCAATTACTACTGCATCTGTACGACCACTTTTTAAATCATTTAAAGCCATTACATTATCAGAGTACTCACTGACGTTTTTAAGTTTTGATTTAATAGGATTTGCGTTAAGAGCGTCTGCTGCTGAAGATTGTGCTTGTAAACCAACTACTTTACCATTTAAATCGTTTAATTTATTAATTTTTGAATTGGCAAGTGTTACAACGACTTGAGCATTTTTTAAATATGGTTTAGTAAAGTCTACCTTTTTCTTACGATCTTCTGTAATTGTATAACCATTCCAAATTAAATCAATTCGTCCACTGGCTAGTTCAGATTCTTTCGTTTTCCATTCAATTGGTTGAATTTTAACTTTATAACCCATTTCTTTTGCTGCTGCTTTTGCATAGTCGATATCAAAACCTACGATGTTATTTTTTTCATCGCGGAATCCCATTGGAGCAAATGTGTCATCAACACCAATTACGAGTGTTTTGTTATCCTTTGAGGAATTAGATGAACATCCAGCCATAACGCTGAAGATTGCGACGATGAACATTGTCATAATGGCAAATCGTTTCATAGTTGAAAACCACCTTTTATGTTTATTATTAAATTTTGTTTTATTTCACTTTAGTTCACTAGTGTGTTAATACATTATTAAGCTAGTACAGTATAACATCTTTTTGTAGAAAAAAACAATAAAATTTTTTTTGATATATTAATTAAAATAGGGGTCTTCTAACATTTCGAATATAACATATATGATAGAGCGTCTTCTTTCTTACTTTAGCAACGATTATTGCGAGAATGTCTCCAAATCTAAGATTATTATTACCATTTTAATTGGAGAAAATACTAGAAAAAAAACTGTTGATAAATCCTAGGATTTATCAACAGTTTGAGCCGATTGGAATATCCAAACAAGTTATCTATACTATAAATATTTGTATTTCTACACTTTTTCAGTGGACTCTCTTTTTCTATTGAGAGTATTATTGATCTTCTACAATAATATAGGTTGCTCGTACTGGCCCGTGAACACCAACAACAAGGTTCATTTCGATATCAGCACTATTAGAAGGACCTGAAATAAAATTCACACATGCTGGAATTTCTTCGCCCTTTAAAGCTCGTTCATGAATAGCCTTAGTAGCTTGTGTTAACCGTGGGAAAATAGTGCTTTTTGGAATAACAGCAATGTATGATTCAGGCAAGAGACTAACAGGTCTTCCTTTTAATCCTTCATTAAATAATACGACAGTTCCTGATTCAGCAAGGGTAATGTCGCTAAATGTAATACCGATGTCAGCGTTTTTAGCAAATGCTATGCTGCTATCTTTTTTATTTGAGTCCCATTTTCGACATTGAAAAGTTTGATTAGCTAAATAGTCACTTAGACCAAATTTTTCAAACCGATGGTCATTTGAATAAATAACTGAACTAGCATTCCAATCATGTATGATCGTTTGTAGTGTATTAACAAGTTGGGCAGTTGTTGTTTCTACAGCGTTAGTATGAATAGCATCACATTGTTCAATTAGTTTTACGACAAGTTGATCTTGCGTTAAACCTTCAAAAACTTTCCATTGTGGAGATAAATCCCAATTAGGTTTTTGAACAACATCTGGACATTTTCTACCAAGTTTTTCTGACAAATTTGATAAAAATTTATTACGATTTTGAATAGTCATTTATTTATCACCCTTTGGTCGTTTCTCGAACCAATCACGGAACGATTGTTTTTTCGGAGCTGGGAAATCTTTTGCTTGGGTCCAAGCTTTTAATGGACCTACACCATGCTCAATCTGGTCATTTTTAGTAAATGGTTTTAGTGCATATGGTGCTGTTTTTGTTGCAAAAGAAAATAAACCTGGACTGTTCGCAGCTTTTTCAAATCCCTTCATAGCTATATTCCAAGATTTTGGAGATTTTTTTTCTTCGACAATACGGTGACGATGTTTAATTAAAAGCTCATGCAATGGAATTTTTACAGGACAAGCTTCTGTGCATGCACCACAAAGACTTGATGCATATGGCAAGTCTTGATATTCATCATATCCACCTAATAACGGAGTTAATACGGCCCCGATTGGACCAGGATAAATAGAACCATAAGCATGTCCACCAATATGACGGTATACTGGACATACATTAATACATGCTGCACAACGAATACATTGAAGGGCACTTTGGAATTCAGTCCCTAAAATATTCGAACGACCGTTATCTACTACTACTAAATGAAATTCCTCAGGACCATCTACTCCAACAGGTTCTGTTAATCCAGTTACATAACTGGTTAATTTTTGACCAACAGCACTTCGACATAGAAGGGTAACTAAAATATCAAGTTCCTCCCAAGTTGGTACAAGACGTTCCATCCCCATCACAGTTACTAATGTTTTAGGAAGGGTAGTTACCATACGCGCATTTCCTTCATTGGCAACAATTGAAACAGATCCAGATTCCGCTACAGCAAAATTACAACCTGTTATCCCAACATCTGCTTTGAAAAACTCCTCACGTAAATGTTTTCTTACAAATCTTGCGAGTTCTTCAGGTTTAGAAGTACCCTGATAGCCCAATTTTTCTTTAAATAACTCACATATTTTTTCTTTATCTTTATGTAAAGAAGGGACAACGATATGAGAAGGGCGGTCATTATCATTTGTTTGTAATATAAATTCAGCAAGGTCTGTTTCTAATACATCACAGCCTACTTCTTCTATTGCTTCATTTAGACTAATTTCCTCAGTAACCATTGATTTTGATTTAACAACTTTTTTTGCATTTTTCTTCTTAAGAATCCCTTTTACATAATCTCTAGCATCTTCAGCAGTTTCAGCAAAATAAACGGATCCACCATTTTTTTCAATGTTCTCACTTAACTGCATCAAATAGTAATCGAGATTGTCTAGTGTATGCTGACGAATTGCCTCACCTAATGAACGCCATTCTTCCCAATTTCCAAGGCTTTCTGTGGCTTTTAATTTTTTACTTCTTAGTCCATCTTGTGCTTTCGAAACAGCATTGCGCATGAACTCATCTTGAATCCCTTTTTCAGTACGTTGATGGAATGGTGCGTCACCAATTTTCATTCCCATTAAAAAAACCTCCCTTACTTTCTACCTGTATTTAAAACTTGAGCAATATGTTTTACTTCTATTGGAAGTCCTTTACGATTTAATCTCCCTTTAATGTTCATTAAACAACTACAATCACTGCCGATTAAAAGTTCAGCATCCGTTTCCATAATATGGGCTACTTTCTCGTCTACCATTTGCTCAGAGATTTCCGGCATTTTAACTGAGAAGGTACCGCCAAATCCGCAGCAATCATAATTATGTGGTAGTGGAACAATTTCTAAGCCTTTTACATGTTCTAGGAGTTTTTGAGGGGGTTCTTTTATCCCCATTAAACGAGTCATATGGCAAGAAGTGTGAACAGTTGCTTTTTTATTCAGCTTTGCACCTAAATCTTCTTTTCCTAATACCTCAACAATGAATTGAGTGAATTCATATGTTTTATCTGCAAGATTCTGTGCTCTAAGCTTCCATTCTTTCTCGTTTTCTGAGAAAAGATTAGGGAATTCATGGACCATCATGACACAGGATCCTGATGGAGCCACAACATAATCAGCACCAATAAAAGTGTCAATCATATGTTTTGCAGCAGTTTTAGTTTCTTTATGATAGCCACTATTGTAAGCAGGTTGACCACAGCAAGTTTGATTCTTTGGAAAATCAACTTCACAACCTAAATCTTCAAGAATTTCAGTAACATCTTTACCTACCTCAGAATAAAAAACATCTGCCAGACAAGTAATAAATAATGATACTTTCATATTTAATACCTCCAATTTAATAAAAACTCAGTAATTCAATTACTTTATATAAGTAAACCTAGGATTAAAGGAACAAGAAGCAGGCTAAAGATCCCGGTTAATAACATGGCTATAGTTGCGATAGTTCCCTCAAGCGGACCCATTTCAAATGCTTTTGAAGTTCCCGTACCATTACCACTTGTTCCAAGCGCAATACCTTTTGCAATTGATGTTTTAATGTGCATAAATCGTATTAAAACAGGACCAGTGATGGCAGCAATAAGTGCAGTTAAAATAACAAATAACGCTGTTAATTGTTCCATTCCTCCAGTCATGCTAGAGATATCCATAGCAATTGGTGTAGTGACAATATGTGGCGCAATGCTTTCAGACATTTTCCAACTAACGTGAAAACATTTTGATAATATTACAGAAATGAAAATGGAAATTGCAGATCCAACAAATACATTTGCAATAATAAGAACAGCATGTTCTTTTAAGATTTTTCTATATTGATAAAGTGGAAATGCAAATGCAACAACTGCTGGTTCAAGCATTTTGGTTAACCAGTATCCACCTCCTGCATATTGTTCGTATGAAATATGAAAAACACTTAAAAAAATAATTATTATAAGGGGACAAATAATAAGTGGAGACAAAATACCCCAATTTATTTTTCCGTATATTTTTTTTGAAATAACATATGCAATAACGGTTAATAGCACAAAACTTAGTTGTAAGATAGTATTCATGAGATTTTCCCTCTTTTTGACCCAATAAATTCTGTACAAATTCCTGTCACTATAATGACTGATATTGTGCTAATAAAAATAATGGCGACAATTTTTATTCCGTTTAATGCAAGTGTTTCTCGATAGCGAATAATAGCTACAGCTGAAGGAACAAAAAATAATAATAATTCTTTAATTAAAAAATTTGCTCCAAAACTGATCCATCTTGTAGGAATGATTTTATATTTAATAGCTATTAACAATAGAATCATTCCTACAATACTTCCGGGGATAGGAAGATGGGCAAAATTAGATATGAAGTCTCCAACTAAAGCTATTAAAAATAAAAACATGATTTGTATACAAATGAATACATATTTCACTAGCATCATCCTCTCTTCCTAAGGTTGATTGGCATACCAACAACTTCCTCCTTTCAAGTTACATATATACTTTAAGTCTCCTATTATTTCGCGTCCAATATATATATGTAGTACAATTAATATGAAAAACATATTAATAGATGTTTATTTTTAAATTGAAGAAAAGTAAATGATTCAATTTTGGCTAACTTAGAAGGTCACTAGAGGAGTTGAAATTAAACATGGAATTACGGCAGTTACATTACTTTTTAACAGTTGCTGAGGAGTTACATTTTGGGAGGGCAGCTAAACGCCTAAGCATGACACAACCACCTTTAAGTCAACAAATTCAGCAACTAGAAAATGAATTGGGCGTTTTATTATTTAAACGTACAAAGAGACATGTTGAATTAACAAAAGCAGGTGCAACTTTTTTAGAAGGGGTTACACGGACTCTAGATCAATTAAACCAAGCAGTTGATTCTTCACAGCGAGCACAACGAGGAGAAATTGGAAAATTAACGGTAGGGTTTGTTGGTTCTGCTACATACGATATTCTTCCACCGTTGATTAGGGAATATCGGAATAAATATCCAAATGTAGAGGTAAAACTAAAAGAATTATCAACTCCTGATCAAATCGAGGAACTCTATCATCAAAAATTAGATATTGGATTTGTACGTCCACCAATCCAAGGAGAAGTTATTTTGTCGGAAATTATGCATGAAACACCTTGTATCCTAGCATTGCCAAGACACCATCCATTAGCAAAAGAAAAGGAAGTTCACATCTCAATGCTTAAAAACCAACCATTTATCATTGTATCTCGTAATATTTGGCCGGGTCTTTATGATGATATTGTTTCCTTATTTAAAAATGCAGGTATTAATTTAGAAATTAAGCAAGAAGCAACAGAATACCAAACAATTATTGGATTAGTTGCAGCAGGGATTGGGATGGCTATCGCCCCAGCACCACTAAAGAATTTTACTGTAAAAGATATCGTTTACCGAGAAATTGCTGGTGCAAATTTAACCGTAAAAATGGCAATTGCCTATAACAAAGATCGTCTTTCCCAAGAGACTAATAATTTTATCAATCTTATTCGTAAAAAATCTAAGGCTTATTTGGATTCATGAGCTGATATGAATCCAATGTTAAATTGAATCTATTAGTCTATAATGAATAGGTATAAATTTACTTAAATTTTCGCAAAAATATTGACAATTCCCAATGTTTTGTGATTTGCTATAATATAAAAATAAATAGAATATGTAAATAGAAGGAGAATGGATTATGGTGCAAATTTTTTCAGATAGAATGTTAAAGACAGATAGCTCATTTATTGCACAAGTTATGCGACTAACTGAGGCAAAAGATATTATTTCTTTCGCAGGAGGGTTACCAAATCCAATTTCTTTCCCCGTAGCGGAATTCCAACAATCGATGAATCGTGTTTTACAAGAATCCGGTGAAAGAGTTTTCCAATACTCAGGAACTCAAGGCTATTTGCCTTTACGTCAATGGATTGCAGAGCGTTATAAAAAAAGATTTGATATGGATGTTACAGCAGACGATATTTTAATCACAACTGGCTCTCAACAAGGATTAGATTTGATGGGCAAGGTGTTGATTAATAAAGGAGATAAAGTAGCTGTTGAAAGCCCATGCTATCTTGCTGCTATTCAAACCTTTTCACTTTTTGAACCAAACTTTTTGCCAGTTAGTCTAGAAGATGATGGCTTAAATTTAGAAGAGCTGGAAGCAGCACTTAGTAATGATGATGTGAAGTTATTATATACTGTTCCTAATTTCCAAAATCCTACTGGTTTAACGTATTCAAAAGAGAAACGTGAAGCCATTTATGAAATAATCAAAAAAACGAATACGATTTTAATCGAGGACGACCCGTACGGTGAATTACGCTACGAAGGTGAATCATTACCATATATTGCAGGTGGAAAATCTGAAAATAGTGTATTATTTGGTTCATTTTCAAAAACGTTATCACCAGGAATGCGTATTGGTTACCTATGTACACCGAATAAAGAATTAATGGGGCACTTGATTGCAGCAAAACAATCTTCAGATTTGCATACAAATGTGATTTCTCAGTATGCTATCTACGATTATTTAGTAAATAATGATTATGAAAAGCATATTAGTCAAATTACAGAATTGTATAAAAAACAATGTAATGCAATGATTGCCTCAATGGAAAAACATTTACCTGAACATGTTACATTTACAAAGCCAGAGGGCGGCATGTTCTTATGGGTAGACTTAGGGGAAGGTACTTCATCAGTGGAAGTCTTTAATCGTGCAATCGAAAATAAAGTTGCATTTGTTCCTGGTGATCCATTCTATACAAATGTAAAAGGTGCAAGCACATTAAGACTAAATTATACGAATTCAGATCCAGCAACCATTGACGAAGGAATTAAGAGACTGGCATCAGTATTAAAATAAGAAGGGCAATAATTGCGAATATCAAAAAAGTACAATTCAGTTTTCGAATTGTACTTTTTTCTTTTAGATAACTATTTTTCTGTGATCTCTTATTTTGAAAGAGTACCCGAAATGGATTGGGTACGTCTTTTCCTAAAAACAAATTTTTCAATGTAGTAAATAACGATAATAATAACAGACATAATAGCAAAATACTGAATGATTACCCCAAAAGCATTTGGACTTTCCAAATGTCCTCTTTCTCCTTTGAAGTTACTAACATGATTCGATCTATTATTTTCACCAAAATCGCCATCAGAAACATTTGGTCTTTCTTTGTCTCCAAAGTCACCAACTGGAGGTTTTGCTCGATCACTATCTGCAAAACCGTTATTTGGAAAATCAGGTCTGTCTCCATCTTCAGAAGGACCATCTGGCATTTGAGATGATGAAAAGCTAAAAACAGTTGAAACTCTTAGTACTTGCATCAAAAAATTTGTAGAGTACATCTGATAACTTCCAAATAAAAGCAATGTAATTGTTACAACTCTTGCTAAAATACGTAGACTTTTTTTGGATGTTTTAAGATGTATGATATTTTTAAAAACAGAAATAATCCATTTCCAATGTAACCCAATGTGGATGGCCACTATTATTAAAACCAAAAATGAAATGGACATATGAGAAATCTTAAACCATTGCTCGTTTCCAATAGTAATGTTTGGAAACACAACTCTTGAGATGAAAATACCACTCGTTATAATAAAAGCCATGCTAATTAGTAATACTAAATTTAAAAGGTAACTAAATTTCGTTTTCAGGGGTAACTGACGATCAAATAATTTCAATGTAACATTTTTTACCCATTGCCAGTTTAAGAGTACGTGCGTGAAAAAGACAACTGCAATTACTAATCCAGCAATCTCATGAAAAGTTAAGCCTCCTAATACCCGCTTATTGAAGAATAATACAAATGTTATAGCCATTAATAGATCAATTGTGAACTTTACATACTTTATATTTTTCTTTTTCATATACAATTCCCTCCCTAGGATATAAAATATTTTGCCATCCATAAGTGTCAAGAAGATGTCAAAGTATATAATACAAGCACATTATTTGGTTCTTAGAGAGTAAAATCACAAGTATAGAGGCAATATGAAACGAGTGAATTGAAAAAGGACTATAGTGATATGATTAGTATTGAGCTATTAGCAAAATTTGAGATAAAACATCTCAACTATTTAGTACTAATTTGTAAAAGTATTTTTACTAGGAGTGAACTGCTTTGTTTCGCATTAACTATATTGAGCCATTAGTTATGATTGCCACACTATTACGATGGTTTGTTTTAGCAATTATTACGGGTGCAGTTGTTGGAAGTGGGACATCTTTGTTTATAAAAGTTTTACATGGATCTCTTCAACAAACATCATCGATTCCATTATGGATGCAAATGATTATTTTGCCTATTGGAGGCATTCTTAATGGTCTTATTCTTTACTATACTTACAGAAACGGAAAGAAAGGAAAAAAAGACTCGGTAATAGCTGCAGTTCATGAACAGGGAGGTATATTACCTTATAAAACAATGCCTATAAAACCACTAGCTGCTATCATAACTCTTGTATCTGGCGGATCAGCTGGGAAAGAGGGGCCCTGTTCTCATATTGGAGGTACATTGGCTTCTTTAGTGGGACACCTATTACATTTGAATCCAGAACTTCAGAAACGAATGGTTGCATGCGGAGTGAGTGCGGGTTTTGCCAGTGTATTTGGTACTCCTATTGCTGGAGCCATTTATGGCATTGAAATATTAACAATTGGACGATTACGTTATGATATTATTTTTCCCGCTGTAATTGCAGGAATTACTTCTTTTGAGGTTAGCAAAAGATGGGGACTTACTTATACATATTATCCCATTGATCTATCCTCTCACTTTTCCGATAGCCTGTTTATAAAGATTCTTTTAATTGGAATCATTTGTGGCTTAATCTCATGGCTTTTTATTGAGCTATTTGAAAATTTGACGATATTATTTCGTTTCATTCAACAGAAATTTCAGATATGGCCACCTTTCATGCCTTTTTTAGGAGGTATTGTACTGGCTATTCTGATTTTATGGATTCCAACCGATTATTTAGGTCTTAGCCTACCAATTATGAATCAAGCTTTAGAAGGGGAGCCTGTCCCATACTTAAGTATTCTTTGGAAGGCTCTATTTGTAGCTATTACATTAGGATCAGGATTTTATGGAGGTATTGTGACACCTCAGTTTGTTTTAGGAGCATTGTCAGGTAATATATTTGCGACAATGTTAAACATTGATCCATCTCTAGGAGCAGCAGTTGGTATGGTCGCAGTAGTAGCTGCCGCATCAAACACACCCATTTCAGCTATTTTCATGGGTTATGAACTATTTGGTGGTCTAACAGGTATATATGTTGTAGGAGCATGTATTACTGCTTATATCGTTATAGGACATAGAAGTGTTTATCCAGACCAACTTGTAGCCTATCCAAAATCATTATGGATGCATGTTACACCAGGCATTCAATTACAACATGAGAAAATTCATGTTTCTTATGGGGTATTGAGAAAGATGAAACACTTAGAACGAAAATTAAAAACAAAATAAACTATTGCAACGTATGGAGAGTTCTTTTCAATCCATGCGTTTTTTATTGCGTCACAAAGTTACAATCATTTAACTAAAAGTAAGAATGCAGAGCTGTACAAAATATTGGTACATTGTCCTGCATTTTTTTTGTTAGAAAAGTTATGACTAGTACAATCCTTATTTGAATACATTTAAGTGATGAAAAGAAAAAAAGGAGATGTAAAATTTTTTGCCTGAATATTTGAAGAGTTCCATTTTTGAGCATCAATTTTGGCTCCAAATTTTAATGAATCACGGGCAGTTTATCCGAGATTCACTTTATCCATCTGAAAAGGAGGATATTGAAAAGGCAAAGATATTTATTCATCGCTTTTCTGATCTGCATAAGCAAGTTGAATCGTTAAAGATTTCAGATGCAATTTCTTTTGCTGAAACTGCTGATGAAGCAACAGAACAATTAAAGCAATTTAAATTTTCAATTCTTAGACGCCAATTGTCTGGGGATATTAAAATTCATCTTTCTCCAACTTTTATCAATCACATGGTAAACGAGCTAGAAGAATATCAAAAAGTTTTAAGTTATTTAAAGAAAGGTGAAGTACCGCCGATTTTCCATGAATTGCATCATCATCTATTGTGGTTAAGTGATGCTTATGGCCATGCTGGAGTGATCAATGATGATCTGGATGGCGTAGAAAAAAGATTAAAAGAAAAAGGTTACACTTTTACGCAACAATTTGAACAATTTTACTTAAAGGCAGTGGAATTGACGGGATATTTACGAGCTAATATTCAATCATTTCCAGCATTAAATCGATTTAATAATGAAGTTGAAATTGAGATGAATTTATTTAAAACATTTTTACAGGAATTAGAGGAAATGGAGTTAAGTGCTGAAGTATTAGGGACTTTCACAGCCTCGATGGCTGATCATATGTCAAGGGAGGAACAGTATTACCTTACAAAACTAGATGAGTCGAGACGTGCATGAATTGATTCATATAAAGTAGTTTATTAAAATGGTTTTCTCACAAAAATAGCTAAGGGGGTTTTCATAGTTCACTAGTTTTTTATGTCAAAATCAAGATAAATAGTAATAAAAACATATTCCAAAAGAATAGGCCTATTCTCTATTTAGTTTTATTTGAATGGAGAATAGGCATTTTTCTGTTAGGGTATGAATAGGATGGTATTTTCAAGAAAAGTCTAAACTTAAATAGATATTTAATTCTATTGTATTTGATGTACAATATAATTATCAGAATAATCTGTATCGTAAAGTGGTGAAAATTTTAGAGGTGAATGAAGTGGCAATTGAACGAGTAAGAGAACATTTCAAAAAGTATGGCTTGCAACATCTTATTATGGAGTATGAGGCTTCAAGTGCAACAGTAGAACTTGCAGCAGAGGCTTTGGGAGTAGAACCTGAACGTATTGCAAAAACACTTTCTTTTAGAAATGATGAGGGATGCATTTTAGTAGTAGCAGCAGGTGATACAAAAATAGATAACGCAAAATTTAAACACGAATTTGGGATAAAAGCCAAAATGCTTACACCAGATGAAGTACTTGAAAAGGTTGGACATGCTGTTGGGGGTGTTTGTCCATTTGGTATTCCCGAGAACATTCCTGTCTATTTAGATGAATCTCTTAAAAGATTTAAAACGGTTTACCCTGCATGTGGTAGTAGTAATAGTGCAATTGAGCTTTCTTGTGAAGAATTGTTTACATATGCTAATGGTCAAGATTGGGTTGATGTTTGTAAAGGTTGGCTAAAGGATCAAGATTTCAAAGATAAAGATCTGATAAATATAAGAACGAATTCATAGAGAAAAAGATTTTCCACTAAAAAGGCTTTCCGTGATCACCAATTTTTCCTCAGATGAATATCGTATGTTAGATAATCCTATATGAATGGAGGAAAGCTATGGGGTATTTTGTGCCCGTAGAACCAGGGGTCAAGCTATTTGTAGAAGATTTAAACCCAATCGGGAATAAGACAATCGTATTTTTACATGGCTGGCCCTTAAATCATAAACAATTTGAATATCAATTTAATGTTCTACCTTCACAAGGATACAGATGTATTGGTATTGATTGGAGAGGATTTGGTAATTCTGATAAACCATTGACTGGTTATGATTATAATAGATTAGCAGATGATATTGCTGCGATTATTGGTACACTTCAATTGAATAATTTCACACTAGTTGGACATTCAACTGGAGGAGCAATAGCTCTTCGTTATACTATACGATACAAAGAATATGGGATTCGTAACCTTGTATTAATAGATGCAGCAGCACCAACAGGATTTACACAAGAAACAGCTACCAAACTTCTCAATGAAACGTATAATGATCGTCCGAATATGTTAAGAGATGTGACCGATACATTCTTTTTTCAATATATATCAAAACCTTTTTCAGAATGGTTTTTCGAAATGGGGTTACAAGCAGCAAGTTGGTCCACAGCTGCAATCATTAAAACACTTAGAGACGAGAAAATAGATACAGAGCTACAAACAATAACTGTTCCTACCTTAATAATTCATGGTATACATGATCAAGTTATTCCTTTTTCACAAGCCAAAATCTTAAATGATAAAATTAATGGTTCAAGACTTATGGCTTTTCAATATAGTGGTCATGGTCCATTTTGGGAAGAAAGAGAAAAATTTAATGACGCTTTAATTGATTTCACATCCCGTTAGATAGGGATTTTCATCATGGCTTTCTTAAAATATCAAAAATCTATACGCTTTCTAAAGGAGCTGTCTAGAAAGTAGTTTTTGCTCAAGTAAGATACTAGAGAAAAGATAAAAATCTGCTTATTTCTATATTATTGGAAGTAAACAGATTTTTTTATTTAGAGGAAACCTATTGATTGGAGTGGAAAGCATCCACCTGAAACGGAAATCAAATGGAGAAGTAGCTATGTTGAGGGTACATTTACTTTGTGGACAACTCGTTAATTGTGATTAAGTAAAATCCTATATTTTTACTTATAGTAAAATATTACCATTTTTAAAACAAAAATCAAAAAAGATGATAAAAATAGCATTTTTTTATTAAAAAACCTTCCAAAAAATTTCCAAAAAAGTCTGACATATAAATATACACTGTAAGTTCTATTAAAAATAAATTAAAATTGAAGAATAAAACGAAATCAGTGGTATTGTCTAATTGTTAATAAATAAATTACATTTACCTATTATGTGTAATGTAATCATTATAATTTTTGTTGAATTTAACTTTAAATTATAAAAACTACCTATTTAGCCTATGCAATTTGAAACTTTTAAATATTTCATTCGTTTTATAGTAATGTAATAGAGAGGAAGTGGCGTCTTGCAAAAATTGAGAGAACACGAAGGATTTCGTTTTATTGCATATACATTATTTTATTTTGTCATCTTAGTGTTACTTGTATTAATTTACGGATTCCATGATATGAATGCGGGACCGTTTATTTATACCGAATTTTAATAGAAAGTGAGTGTTACTTATGAGTGTACTGCATATGATTCGTGAGATGGCTTTGTTATATCCACAACGTATTGCATATCAAGTTGATGATGAAACATTAACTTATGAAGATTTGTGGAGTCAATCTGATCTTGTAGCAGAATTTTTAGTACAAGGAGGATTGAATGATGCAGCACCAATTGCAGTTTACGGTCATATGTCGCCAAAGCAGATAATTGCCTTTTTAGGAGTAGTTAAGGCAGGACATCCTTACATTCCGTTAGATACTTCAATTCCAAATGAACGTATTCAGCATATTTTAGCTGCTTCGAATGCAGCTCTAATGTTAACAACAGAAAAAATTGATTTGGACCTTTCAGTACCTACTTATGATGTTAATGTCGTTTTAGAATCAAATCATTCAAAAACAATTTCTCAAAGTAACTGGGTAAAAGGAGAAGATGTATTTTATATTATTTACACATCTGGAAGTACAGGAAATCCAAAAGGTGTTCAAATTACAGCAGACAACTTAGAAGCATTTGTATTATGGCTGGAAGAAGAAGCACATCTGCAAGGTGGTGTATATCTTAACCAAGCACCATATTCATTTGATTTATCAGTTATGGATTTATATCCTGCTTTAACAAGAGGTCGCACATTATATGCACTGACAAAATCACAGATCAATCAACCAGCTATTCTTTTTGAAGCATTACAACAATCAAATGTTAATGTTTGGACTTCGACACCTTCATTTGTAAAAATTTGCATGATGAATCCACTTTGGAATGAAGAAATGATGCCTACAATCGAAAAGTTCCTATTTTGTGGTGAAGTATTACCACATGAACTTGCAAAAAATTTGCAGGCTAGATTCCCAAAAGCAAAGATTATTAATTTGTATGGTCCAACTGAAACAACTGTTGCTGTAACTGCTGTTGAAGTAACAAATAGTCTTCTGGATGCTTTTAATGTTCTACCAATTGCAAAGGCTGACGCTGATCGTTTAATTTTGCTTGATGAAGAGGGCGATATTGTAAGCGAAGGACAGAAAGGGCAATTAGTCATCACGGGTGCTACTGTAAGTAAAGGTTATCTTGGTGCGCCTGAGCAAACTGATAAAGTATTTAAACTTTGGCGCGATGAAAAAGTGTATTATACAGGTGATGTAGGTTATTACCAAAATGGTTACATCTTCTATTCAGGTCGTTCTGATTTCCAAGTGAAGCTTCATGGTTATCGACTAGAAATTGAGGAAATTGAGAAAAAGATTGAATCCTTACATGAAGTAAGTGGTTGTATTGTACAGCCAGTGAAGGTACAAGAAGAAGTAGTGTCTTTAACTGCATTCGTTGTGCTAACTCAAAAGACCGATGAAAAACCGTTCCAAACAACAAAACGTTTAAAAGGCGCATTATCTGAAGTTGTTCCAAGTTATATGGTACCAAAGAAATTTATATATGTAGATCAACTTCCTTTAAATGCAAATGGTAAAGTGGACCGTAAAAGATTGGCGGTAGAAGTAACGATATGATACCTTATGGTGATTTTACATTCTTCTTTATCATCGGTATTTTATTGATACCTACAATTATTTTAGGATTGAAAGGAAAGTCATCCAAAAAGTATAACATGTTTATTTCAGTGATCATCTTGGCGATTATTTTTAGTTCATCAGTCAAGAGTATACTATCATTGATACTTTTTACGATTTTCCAAATACTATTAATAAAAGGTTATCAAACGTATCGATTAAAGAACAATAACGGTACCGTTTTTGTAATTGCTGTATTGCTAGCAATTTTACCACTTGGATTGGTGAAGATCTTACCATTTTTAGGACTTCACCATCTCTTTGGATTTTTAGGTGTTTCGTATATTACATTTAAAGCTGTACAAATGATAATGGAAACACGGGATGGCATGCTTAAAAAGCCAATTTCGATCGTGGAGCTTATCTATTTCCTTTTATTTTTCCCATCGATTTCATCTGGTCCAATCGACCGATGGAGACGATTTGAAAAGGATTTAAATCATGTCCCAGATCGTGAAGAATATCGCGAGTTATTATTTAGTGGTATTAATAAAATTTTCCAAGGGTTCTTATATAAATTTATTATTGCATTTTTGATCTACAATAAGATTCTTTTGTATCTACCAAATCATACGTATAATTACTTAACACCTTTCGAAGGTCGACTTGCTGATATGTATTTTTATAGTCTTTACTTATTCTTTGATTTTGCTGGCTATAGTGCCTTTGCTATTGGTGTAAGTAAAATCATGGGCATTAAAACGCCAGAGAACTTTAATCTACCGTTCTTAAGTAAGAATATTAAAGATTTCTGGAATCGCTGGCATATGAGTTTATCATTCTGGTTCCGAGACTATGTGTATATGCGTTTTGTATTTTGGATGACGAAAAAAAAATGGATTAAAAATCGTTACACAGTTTCCTATATAGGATACTTTGTCTTATTCCTTTTAATGGGTGTATGGCATGGACTAGAATGGCATTTTATCGTGTATGGCTTGTATCATGCATTTCTTATTGTTTGCTTTGATAAGTTTGAAAGATGGAATAAAGTGCATAAATTCTGGCCAAAAAATAAATGGACAAATGTAATTTCAATTGTGATTACTTTCCACTTTATCTGTTTCGGTTTTTATATTTTTTCAGGCAAATTATTTAGTTAAAAGGGGTTTATTATAATGGAAAAACAAGATGTATTTAAAGTATTAGCTGCTGTGTGTGAAGATGATGTTATTTTGGAAAATCCAGATATTGAACTTTTTGAAGAAGGATTACTTGATTCATTTGGTACAATTACATTACTAGTAGAAATTGAAGAAAAATTAGGTATTAGTGTACCAATCACAGAATTCTCTCGCGAGGAGTGGAATACACCAAATCATATTGCGGAGAAATTAGTTGAATTAGCATGAAAAAGTATACTTTCCTTCCGCTAGCGATTGCGGTAGTGCTATTTTTCGCATTTTTATTTTTCCCTAATCGTTGGTTGAAAAGCTGGATTACGGATCAAAGAGTAGAAGAAGCAAAGATTGAGTTAAATCCACTTATGTTTCAGGGTGCATATTTGCAAAGTCAAATGCTAAAAGAAAAAAATACTTTGCCAATCTATGGTTCATCCGAGCTAGAACATTTTGATCCTTTTCATCCATATAATTACACCAAAGCAGCAAAAACACCCTATTCTACTTTTATGGTAGGACGTGGTGGAAGTCAAAGTATTACACATTTCTTGAATTTCGCTGAACAAGAGAAAAATTTAAAGGGGAAAAAGATTATATTTATTATTTCTCCACAATGGTTTACAGCTCAAGGAATGGATGATTTTCATTTTTCACCTAACTATTCAATGCTTCATGCTTATGATTTAGCTTTTAATCATGAGATGAATCCTAAGTTAAAAAAAGAAGCAATGCGCCGTTTACTACAATTTGATACGGTTAAGCGAGATCATCTGTTAGTGTCAATGTATAAATATGAACTAGCTAAAGGTAAAAAGCCATTACTAGGTCATGTTACAATGGCATTAGGTTATATAAATCGCTCACTTCTAGAAAAGAAAGATTTGTATTATTCTTTGATAAATGAAAAGAATAAAAAGTTACATGCAAAACCTTCTCTTATAAGAGATAAGACATTTGAACAACAAATACAAACTGCGGATGCATTTGGTAAAAAACGTATTACAAATAATAATTTAAATGTTAATGATAGATACTTTAATCGAAATATCGCACCTAGATATAAGCAGTTAAAAAACTTCAGAAAGAATGTTGATTATTCTAAATCACCAGAGTATGAAGATTTTAACCTTGTCATCGATGTGTTAAAAGACGCTGGTGCGAAACCGTTATTTATATCAATTCCTATGAATGGGAAATGGTATGATTATGCTGGCTATTCAAAAGAAAAACGCCAAGCATATTATCAAAAAGTACGTACAATTATTAAAGATGCAAACTATCCGTTAATCGATTACACATCACATGAATATGATCCTCATTTCCTTACCGATACAATTCATATTGGTTGGAAAGGATGGGTATATCTAGATCACGACATGGAACGTTATTGGAACGCAAAATAAAAGTATGAGTTAAAGCTGTAGATCAACTCGAATATTTTCGAGTTTAGCTACAGCTTTTTTTATTTTTCAAAAAATCGCCACAAATAATAGGCATATAATCATAACAATTACTGTAATATCATTATATTGGAAATTTTTTGTCCAAAATGTGAATGGATTGTTGACAAAGTGTACCTGATGATTGTATGATAATGACATAAAGTTGTCACATTTAAATGATGAAGTTAAGAGGGGGATGCTAAATGTATTACACTGATATTATTTTAATAGCGGCTGCTTGTATGAGCATTCCGTTGGTTTGTGCAATTTTCTTTGATGCATTTTACGCAGAGAAAAAAAATAAACCCTTTTCATTAAAACGTGTTTCTTTCTGGTATGCATTGCTTTTTGCAGTATCTTTCATCCCGTCTGTACTATTAATAACGAAATAAATATATACATTTTAATTTGGAGCCTTCTTAGTAGAAGGTTCTTTTTTTATGGATCGGTATTTTATTTTTATTTTGATTAAAAGATCTGTCTGAAAAATGTCTTTATGAAGTTTAATTTATTTACAATATAGGTGAAAAAGGAGTTTATAGGAATATTTTCAAGTAAAACAAATTTCATCAGTAACATATTTATCGAAGCATTTATTATAATAGAAGATATTCAAATTTTCTTCCAAAATTATTCCAAACAAAAATCAAAATGTGCTATAGTAAAAACGCTTTAAAATAAATGCTTTTATAGCACATTATTTTTGTTAAAAGGTAAAATAGTCTTTGTACGAAGTCATAACAAATATGGTATCGTAGAAATATAGAGGGAAATTATATAAAAGACAAGATTGTTAATGAAATTTAATGTTTTTTTGCAACTTATTGTTATATAATTTGTCCTGTTATGAAGAAAGAAAGAAATGAGTGACGAAGTTGTCTTATATACTTCAATATACACTCAATATGATGATTGTAATGATGATTGCAACACCATTCGTTGTGTATATGCACTATAAGTCACGAAGAAAACGTGATTTTGGCTTAGTAAATCGTTGGCATGAAGTTGGAATTATGACATTTTGGGTTTATCTAATCGGTTTATTTTATGAAACTATTGTGCCCAAAAATGGTGTCAGTCTACAATATGCAGAAATGCGAATTCATAATCATGAAGCACTTGGTATTAATTTTCACCTATTTCGTGTTTTTACAGATGTATATAATGCCATTCATTATTTAAACTTATGGCAACCGTTTTTCATTAACTTTCTTGGTAACATCGCAATCTTTATGCCGATTGGTTTTCTACTACCATTACTTTGGCGGAAGATGGAGAAGTTCTTCTTTGTTTTTTTTACTGGACTAGGATTGTCTTTGTTTATTGAGACAATGCAGCTTCCTCAATATAGAAGCACGGATGTAGACGATCTATGGTTGAATACTTTAGGAGCCATTTTAGGATTTATCGTCTATAAACAATTTGCTAAGCGAATTCCTAAACTAAAAGAGAAATTCAAGACTTTCGTTTAGGACGCGAATTTTTGGGGAAAATGTCATAAAGCAGTAAGGTAAGAAGGGGATACAACATGAATAACCAGAAGATAACACCTGAAGAACGAAAAAAGAATCATTTAATTAATCATTTAATGGAACTTGGCGTTTTTAAAATAAACGATAAACAACTTTACCAAGTACCATTGGAAGTATTGATGAAAGAATACAAAAAGCATACAAGCTAATAGGTTGCTACTATGTGGCAATCTTTTTCGGTATAAGTCAAGTGAAAAATAGAGTATAATCAAAAGATGTCGAATGCTACATAGTGCATTCAAATGATTGCTAAATTAAATAGATTGAATGAAATAGATAGGAGAATAAAATTATATGTGTGGATTTACAGGATTTATCGGTGAGGTTTCAAACCCTGACGTTGTGTTAGAGAATATGATGAACCAAATTATTCACCGTGGGCCAGACTCTGCAGGAGAATTTACAGATGGTCTAGCAGCACTTGGTTTCCGTCGATTAAGTATCATTGACTTAGCAAATGGTAGCCAACCACTGTATAACGAAGATCAATCCTTGGTATTAATCTTCAACGGTGAGATTTACAATTTTAAAGAAATTAGAAAAGATCTTATTGCGGCGGGGCACATTTTCAAAACAGATACAGATAGTGAAGTACTACTACATGGTTATGAAGAATACGGCACAAAATTAGTGCAAAAACTACGTGGTATGTTCGCGTTTGTTATTTGGGATCGTAATAAAAAACGCTTATTCGCAGCTCGTGACATGTTTGGTATTAAACCATTCTATTATGCACATATGAACGGAACTCTATTATTTGGATCCGAAATAAAAAGTTTCTTGCCACATCCACACTTCGAAAAAGTTCTTAATGAACAAGCGTTAAAACCTTACTTAACTTTCCAATTCCCAGTGTTAAAAGAAACTTTCTTCAAAGGTGTTTTCAAATTACCAGCAGCGCATTATTTAACATTTGAAAATGGTAAATTAGAAATTACTCGTTATTGGGAACCAAAATTCAACCCAGAAGAACGTCCACTTGATCAGATTGTGGAAGAAATCGATTCAACAGTTCGTGAATCAATTAAAGCTCACGAATTTTCAGATCCTGACGTACTAGTAGGATCATTCCTATCTTCTGGTGTCGATTCAAGTTATGTTGCATCTGTTTTAAAACCAGATAAAACATTTTCTGTAGGTTTCAGTGCAGAAAACTTCTCAGAAGTTGATAACGCCAAAGCATTATCAAAAGAACTAGGTATTGAAAATGTCAACGAAGTATTAGACCCTGAAGTATGCTTTAACAAACTCGATGAAATTCAATATATGATGGATGAACCACATTCAAACCCATCAATTGTTCCATTATATTTCCTTGCTGAACTTGCACGCAAACATGTAAAAGTAGTTCTTTCAGGTGAAGGTGCTGATGAATTATTCGGTGGTTATGCAGAATATGATGAACTTCCATCAATGCGCAAATATAAAAAAATACCACAATTTATCCGTCGTCCTATCGCAGAAGTAGCAAAAGCTCTACCTGAAATGCGTGGTAAACACTTCTTAATGCGTGGTGGTCTTCCAGTTGAACAAACGTTCATTGGACAAGCACATATCTTTGAAGAACATGAAGCAACGTCAATCTTAAACGATAAATATAATCATGCTCCAACTGTTGCAGATATTGTCATGCCAATTTACAAAAAGGCAGCGGGTCAAGACGATTTAACAAAAAAACAAATATTAGATTTAAATCTATGGTTAGTAGACGACATCTTATTAAAAGCAGATAAAATGAGTATGGCTCATTCCATTGAATTACGTGTACCATTCCTTGACCGTGAAGTAATGAAGGTTGCCTCTAAAGTTCCTTCTCATTATCGTGTGAATGAAAAAGATACAAAATATGCATTCCGTCAAGCTTCACAACGTGCATTACCAGATGAATGGGCACATCGTAAGAAAATTGGTTTCCCAGTACCAATCCGTTTATGGTTGAAAGAAGATAAATACTACAAACAAATTAAAGATACATTTGAATCACCTGAAGCAGCACAATTCTTTGACCAACAAGCAATTGTAAAGTTACTAACAGACCATTACGAAGGAAAAGCGAAAAATCAACGTAAAGTTTGGACAATTTACATGTTCTTAGTATGGTACAAAAAATATTTCGGCTAATCATTCCTTTAGCTTAAAAGGGGATTGTCAGCGGTGTTTAAGAGAAGTAAAATGCCTCGGCATTTGCTCCTCTTTTGCTTTATAATGCTTTTTTTAAGTATTTCAGGAGGCTGTTCTAGTATTCTACCTGCAAAAGAAGAGGAAATGGACGAAGGAATCAAGGTGCTAATTGTTGCTTTTGGAAGTAGGGAACCAATTCCTGATATGAAAGTTAGTGTACGTGATTTGAACACTGACAAACTAGTTACAACTGCAACAGGTGATTCTGAAGGAGAAGTTACGTTAAAAGGTTTACAGACAGGTCATCGTTATTTATTTGTTCCATCTTCTGAAGATGACATTAATGGTAAGCAAAAACCAAATGATGTAGCAAAGGTTGTAAATGTCAAGAAAGATACATCTTATGTCGTACTTGAAACATACTATCAAAAAGAAAATCAACGACTCGATGTACCTGTCATCTTACAAAAACCACAACTTCCACATGGTTGTGAAATTACTGCAATGACGGCTGCCTTTAACTACTATGGTCTAAACCTCAATAAAATGAGGATGGCGAAAAAATATCTACCAACAAAAGAAGTCATCGATAAAGATGGAAAAAGAATTGGTCCAGATCCAAATAAAGCTTATGCGGGTAATCCTGCAAATGAATTAACTGGTACATACGCCTTTGCCCCTGTTATTACAAAAACAGCCAAAAAAGTAGCACATGACTATAAAACCGATTTAAAAGTAACCAATCTTACAGGTGCAAGTGAAAAAAATATAATTGAAAAAGTCCAGCAGGGTATTCCTGTTATGATGTGGGTAACGCTTGATTTATCGAAGCCTAAGAAAAAAGAAGGATGGTATATTGAGAATACTAATAAGAAACCAAAAATGTATCTCAATTTACATGTTGTTGTTTTAACAGGCTATGAAGATAACAAAGTAATTGTAATGGACCCATTACATGGTTATGTTTCACATGATGCGACAAAATTCTTTTCTAGTTTCAAGGATATGGGGTCGCAAGCTATCGCAATTGAAAAGTAAATTAGGGATTATCGATCAAAATAAGACTTTATTTCGATAATAAAGATAAAATATGATACACTAGTGGCATTAAAATAAGTACAAATAAGTGAGATGATAATAAAATGGCAGATCAACCATTTTTACCAATATTAATCGGCTCAGATATGAATGCATATGGTATGGCACGTGCTTTTTATGAAGCATATGGCATCAAAGCAATTGTAGTTGGACGAGCACATTTAACAGCAACACAAAATAGTTCTATTCTACACTTCAAACAAGTTCCAAACTTAAAAGAAAATTTTGTAGAGGAAATGAAAAAATTAGCAAAAGAGTACGAACAAAAAGACTTACTACTAATGGGTTGTGGCGACGACTATGTTAAACTCATTATTAAAAATAAACCTGCTCTTGAACAATATTTCACAGTTCCTTATATTGATGAATCTTTAATGGACCGCATTTTACTAAAAGAAAACTTCTATAAAATGTGCGAAAAATATAACTTCAGTTACCCTAAAACAGATACTTGTACGTATGAAACATACGAAAACTTCCAGGTGAAATTTAACTACCCAATCATTATTAAAGCATCTAACTCTGTTGCATATTGGGCTTGTAAATTCCCTGGTAAGAAGAAAGTATTCGTAGCACATGATGAAGCTGAAAAAGATGCTATTTTAAAAGCAATTTATAGCTCTTCTTACAAAGACCACTTAATCATTCAAGAATTCATCCCTGGTGATGATTCATATATGCGCGTATTAAATGCATATGTTGCAACAGATGGTAAAGTGAAGCTAATGTGTTTAGGTAATCCAATCCTTGAAGAACATTCTCCAGAAGGTATTGGTAGTTATGCAGCAATTATAACAACATATGATAAAGACTTAATGGATCAAGTTCGATCCTTTTTAGAAGATATTGGTTTCACAGGTATAGCCAATTTTGATATGAAGTATGATTATCGTGATGGTAAATATAAACTATTTGAGATTAACCTACGTAATGGACGTAGTAGTTATTATGTAACGGCAGCAGGATATAATTTAATGAAGTATGTTGCAGATGATCGTATGTTACATTTACAACAAGATTTAACTTATGCAAATAACGAGCATTTATGGACGATCATTCCAAATGGTGTACTATTCAAATATGCACAAAATAATGAGTTAAAAGCAAAAGCTCGTCAATTAATCAAAGAAGGAAAAGTTACAAACTCTTTATTCTACAAAGAGGATATGAATTTTAAACGTTGGTACAAGCTAACATTAAATAGCTTAAATTACTACCGAAAATACAAAAAATATTTTAATAAAAAAGGTCTGTCTTAATATATGGAAAAGAAAGTACTTGGCATTATTGGAGGCGTAGGACCGCTAGCAACAATGTTACTTGGTGAAACAATTGTACGTAGGACGAAAGCATTTAGTGATCAGGAGCATATACATTTTATTATTGATAATGATACACGTATTCCTGATAGAACGGCCTATATACTGGACCATTCCAATCCAAATCCTTTACCAGTTATGGTTGAGGATGCAAATAAGCTTGCTAATGCGGGCGCAGATATAATTTGCATTCCTTGTAACACGGCGCATAAGTTTTACGATGATTTACAAGCAGGATCTCCAGTTCCTGTGTTGCATATGATTCGAGAAACAGCGAAAAAAGCACATCTATTAAATGCAAAACGTGTAGGAGTACTTGGTACAATTGGTACTCTGACATCCAATATGTATCAAGATGCTTTGATCGATGAAGGTATAGAGCCTGTTGTTCCAGATGAAGCAATGCAGCATGATCTTATGACAGTAATTTATGACTATGTAAAAGCAGGCAAGAAAATTTCTAAAGAGCAATGGCAACCAATTGAAACAGCTATGAAAAATGCAGGATGTGACCATATTATTTTAGGTTGTACAGAATTATCAGTCGTAAATCGTGAGTTAGCATTAGACGATACGTATATAGATGCATTGATTGTATTAGCTGAATGTGCAATTACTAATTGTGGTTATGAATTATTAGACTAATCATTGAAAGACCTGTCCTTTCTTTAAGGGACAGGTTTTTACATAATGAAAGTAATCTACTAAAACTGAGAGAAGGTGTGGGAAAATAATGTCATTCTTAAATTTACTGAATGAAGATTTACAAAAAAAGTGGACTTTCCCATCCACAATGCCAATTCAAGATCAAATGATTCCAGCATTATTAGATGGAAAAGACGTAGTAGCTGAATCCCCAACAGGGACTGGGAAAACGTTAGCCTATCTTTTACCGATTCTACAAAAAGTAGAAGGTACAAAAAAAGCAACGCAAGCATTAATTGTCGCTCCATCCCAAGAATTATGTATGCAAATAGTTGAAGTGATTCGTACATGGATTGCTGGTACAAATATTACTGTTGTTCCGCTAATTGGTGGAGCAAATCCACAACGTCAAATCGAAAAGTTAAAGAAGAAGCCAACCATTGCAGTTGGTACACCAGGACGACTAAATGAGCTAGTGAATGAGAAAAAATTAAAGCTTCACGAGTTAACGACAATTGTTTTAGACGAGGGCGATCAATTACTAAGCAGAGATTATCGTGTTATTGTAAAATCGTTTATTGATGGAGCAGACCATGATCGTCAAGTAGCAGTCGTTTCTGCAACTATAACTGATGAGATTGAGTTAGTAGCAAAACGTATGCTTCATGATCCTATACGTTTACAAGTGAAACTTGATGATACGTTATCAGGAGGAAAGGTTGTTCATTCCTTTATAAAACTTCAAGAACGAGATAAAACAGAATTTTTGCGTAAATTATCACATGTATCAGGTGTTAGAGGTCTTGCATTTATTAACAATTTAGATCAAGTATTAATGAAAAAATCGAAGCTTGAATTCCGTAATGCGCCAATAGTGGCACTACACTCGGAGATGAAAAAAGAAGAAAGAAAAGCTTCCTTAGATAGTTTTCGAAAAGGGGAAGCTCGTATTTTAATTGCAACGGATATAGCAGCAAGAGGCTTAGATATTGAAGGATTAACACATGTAATACACGTAGATGTTCCATATACAAAAGAACAATATGTCCATCGTTCTGGGCGTACAGGACGTGCTGGAGCAGATGGGGAGGTTATCACATTACTTTCTTATCATGAAGAACAAGCTTATCACAAACGTGTACGTGAATTATCCATTAAACCAGTTGAAAAAATATGGTCAAATGGGAAACTTATAGAAGGCCATGCAGAGATTAAACAAGTCCGAAAACTAAATAAGCCAAATGGTGAAATGCAAAAAACAACTAAAAAAAGAAATGAAAGTAGCTCATTTGGAAGTTCCTTCAAGGATTCTGGAGAGAAAAAGTATTTTGCAAAGAAATCTAAAAAAACGAATAAGAAACGAGGTAATTAAGGATGACATTTCAAGAAAAGTTAGAACAATTTGCCGAGTTAGCAGTAAAAGTTGGTGCTAATATTCAAAAAGGCCAAACGTTATTGATCAATACTACAACAGATACAGTTGAGTTCACGCGACTTGTTGTCAAAAAAGCATATGAAGCAGGAGCAGCTCGTGTAACAGTTAATTTCTCTGATGATGTAATTAATCGTGCTTTTTTTGATCATGCACCAGATGATGAATTTGCAAAATTCCCTCGTTGGATTAGTGAACAACGTGATGAACTCATTGAACGTAAAGGCGCATTACTATGGATTGATGCTGCAGACCCAGATAATTTAACAGGTGTACCTGTAGAAAAATTATCTGCTCACCAAAAGGCATCTGGAAAAGCTTTAGAAAATTACCGTGATGCTGTGATGAACGATAAAATTGCTTGGTCAATTATCGCTGTACCATCAAAAAAATGGGCTGCAAAAGTGTTCCCTAATTTGACAGAAAAAGAACAAGTGCCAGCATTATGGGAAGCTATCTTTAAAACAGTGCATATCGGTGAAGGATATGTCATTGATAACTGGGAACAACATTTGAAAAACTTAGATGCACGTGCTGATATTTTGAACAAAAAGCGCTATGCTAAGTTACATTACACAGCACCAGGAACAGATCTAACAATTGAACTACCTGACAAACATATCTGGTGTACAGGTGCTAGTCATACGCCTGAGGGTACTTCATTTGTTGCGAATATGCCGACAGAAGAAGTCTATACAATGCCTTCAAAATATGGTGTAAATGGTTATGTTTCAAATACAAAACCATTGGTATTCCAAGGCAATATTATTGATCAATTCAAAATTACTTTTGAAAATGGGAAAATTGTTAAAACTGAAGCTGGTGTAGGGGCAGAACTGTTACAAGAATTAACGAAGGCTGATGAAGGATCTCAATACCTTGGAGAAGTAGCATTAGTTCCACATGAGTCACCAATTTCAGCATCTAATATTTTATATTACAATACGCTATTCGATGAAAATGCATCAAACCATTTAGCAATTGGAGAAGCATACCCAACATGCTATGAAGGTGGCAGTATACTTACAAAAGAACAACTAGAAGAAAAAGGAATTAATACATCCATTACACATGAAGACTTTATGATAGGAAACGGTGTAATGGATATAGACGGAATTTTACCAGATGGTACAGTAGAACCGATTTTCCGCAAAGGTAGTTGGGCATTTTAAAAAAACTAAAACACCACTCATTTAATGAGTGGTGTTTTTTTATATACCTATTTAGTTTCATTTTATCCCTCATTAACAGGCAGTAATCCGAAAAAAGCCCGTAAAAGCCCGATTTGTTCGGTCCAACAGGATGTTGGATACTCAGTTGTTGCCACAGGACGTGGCGAAATTAAATGGAGTTCTTTTTCAGTGGGAAAAAGCCACCCAGAAGGAAGTTTCACTTTATAGGCGTTTTCTTTTTTTTGGCATCAATTGCTTTTATGATGATTGGATAAACTATTGGCGCTATTTTAATAGCAGCTTTGACAACTTTTCGTACTTGCATAAATTAGCACTCCATTCTAAATACTTTCTATGTCCTACAATAAAACAGCTCTAAAATAGTCTTACTAAGCTTTTAAGACTTTAACACCTTGAATAATGTTCCAAATGAAAACAGCAATAGATATTACTACTTCTACAATCACAAAAATAAACCAAGCAATTACTAGGAATGTACCAGCTCCAGAGGATTCGTTCATAATATTCGTCTCGTAACTAAAAGGATTTGATGCTATTGTAAAAATAAATAATATAATTCCCAAAACAGTAGGAATGATTAGCAATAGATGAGAGATAAAAGCACGTTTTGCATGGCCTTTTACATCTCGGTCCGTCGTTACAAAATAAACGATTAACGGTAAAATAAAACCGGCAAAAAATATACTGAAATAACAAAGGGAAGAAAGTATACGATTATTATCCAAGATTAACACCTCCATTTACTATACATACGCATAATAATGGAGCAAAGATTCATGCATACTTAATTTATTTTGGCTTTTTAATTCATTTTTTAAACATGTATTATAGTCAATTTCATCATGCAAAATCTATATTAAAATGCCGAATGGAGTGGAAAATGGAGAGTCCTCGAATATCATTCGCATTTTCTTGGTATGGTGCAAACTCGAGGAGGCTATTTCAATACCTTTAAACTGTTACAAATAAAGGTCCTATATAAACAAGAGAACGCTATTTATAAGGATCAACCTAATGAAAATCAAATGGCAACATTTAAAAAAACTATAATATGCTAGCAATAGATAACTTTACGAAAAGGTTTATTAAGAACGGCTTCATGCAAATTGTGGTATAGTTAAGTGTAGATATTTAATGAGAAGGGATCGTTAGAAATGATTGCAAAAACGCAAGAAGAAATAGATGCTTTAATGAAAGCTGGTCGTGCAATGGCTGAAATTCGCGACGCGATGAAAGCTGCTACAAAACCAGGTGTAACTACAAAAGAATTAGATGACCTAGCTGGTCGCCTATTTGAAGAAAAAGGTGCGGTATCAGGTCCTAAAGCAGAATATGATTTCCCAGGATATACTTGTATTAGTGTAAACGAACAAGTAGCACATGGTATTCCAAATCACCATAAATTAAAAGCTGGAGACTTAATTAATATTGATGTATCTGGTCATGTAGATGGATATTATGCTGATACAGGTATTTCATTTATCGTAGGAGACGTTGATTTACCAGAGGTTCAAAAAATCTGCGATGTTGCTCAAAGTGCATTTGATCGAGCAATGAAGAAAGTAAAAGCTGGTTCACGACTAAACCAAATTGGTAAAGCTGTAGAACGTGAAGCACGTGATCATGGCTTATCAGTAATCATGAACTTAACTGGGCATGGTGTAGGTCATTCACTACACGAAGAACCGCAGTATGTATTAAACTACTTCGATGCTTGGGAACGTACAATTCTTAAAGAAGGTATGGTTTTAGCTGTGGAGCCTTTCATCTCACAAAAAGCAGAGCATATCGTAGAAGCAGGGGATGGATGGACTTTCATCACTCCAGATAAATCACTAGTAGCACAACTTGAACATACAATTATTGTGACAAACGGTGAACCAATTATTACGACAAAAATTGACTAAAAAGCATTAGGAAAAAGTCCGCTTGTTGTGAAAGATAAATGATCATGAGCAAGGGATTTTTTCTAAAAGTTAAAGGGAGTGCCTTATAAAGAGCAACAAAACACTTTTAAGGCAGCTCCCTAAAGTCCTCTGATCTTATTCGGAGGGCTTTTGTTTTTTTATAAAGATAATACCTACCACTAATACACCGCTCAAGAAAAGAGCAGCTGTTGTTACAAGCAATTCTTCAAATCCATTTTTAAAAGCAATACCAATAAAAGCCCATATATATATGATAGGGAAAAGAATATCATCATAATGGAAACGCAGATGCAATGCAACCGCTGTTCCAAATGTGAGCATAATTACAGCCCATAGTGGGTCGCTAAGTCCCAATAAGCTCCAATGATTATGAGTAAAGAGAAAGGCGATATTCATAAAAGTTATTATACTAACCCAAGCAAGATACATTGAAATCGGTAAGCGTCCACCCCATGAACGATGCCAAGCAGGATATGTAAAATACAAACCTGTTAATGACAATAACATGAAAACAATCACAATAATGGACCATGTGAAATATTCATAATGCCAAAGATAAATCCATAACATATTAAAGATCGAACTAGCTACAAACAATAGTGCTTGTAATAAACTAATCTGAAATTTATTGCGGTGATTTTTCCATAAAAGATAAATCCAATAGGCCAAAATAATATAAATAATTACCCTAATAATATAAACATATCCTGCTGGACTAAAAAGGACAGTATAGCTGTTGGAGATTTCACTTGTTGTATGACCATTTAGTGGAATAATATTAGCAGTTGCACTAAATACAATCATTGCGATATAAAAAATTGTAAGTACTATTAGTCTGACCAATAAAATCTCCCCCCTTTATAATAGATTAAAGAAATCTAATCCATTGATCACAAGTTATTAAAATCTAAAATGGTTATTTAAAACGGTCATCTTTAAGTATACAATCGTTTCGCTTCAACAACAAATACCATTTTAGTGAACTTTGAAGTATTATGTTAATATGGAAGAAAAAAGGGAGTGAGTATAAGTGGAAAAACATATAGAAAATATGAATTTAGATAAACACTTAGATGGAAAAATTTCTTATAAAAAAGAACTGAAAAAATTACAATATGAAATGCTTAATATTCAGCAATTGCTTTTTAAACATAACATTGGCCTAATTATTGGATTTGAAGGTATGGATGCTGCAGGAAAGGGAGGAGCTATTAAACGTTTAATACAACGTTTAGACCCGCGTGGATATGTAGTACACCCAATAGCTGCACCAACTCAAGATGAATTAAAATACAACCACCTTTACCGTTTTTGGAAACGTCTTCCTGCACGAGGCCAAATTAGTATCTTCGATCGAACATGGTATGGAAGGGTTCTTGTAGAACGTATTGAAGGATTTGCTTCAGAGGAAGAATGGGGACGAGCTTACGAAGAAATAAACCAATTCGAAAAATTATTAACAGACGATCATTTTATCCTAATGAAATTTTGGATTCAGATTTCTAATGAGGAACAATTAAAACGATTTAAAGAACGTCAAGAAAATCCATATAAAAAGTGGAAACTTACTGATGAGGATTGGCGTAATCGTGAAAAATGGTCTTATTATGTTGAAGCAGCTAATGATATGTTCGACAAAACAGATAAGAAACATGCGCCTTGGATTTTAATTGAAGGAAATGATAAAGAATATGCTCGTATTCAGGTATTAAAGGAAACGATTAAACATGTAAAAAAAGAATGTGAGCAACTTGGCTTACAAGTTACGAATATTGATGAGACTTCAATACAAAAAGTATGAAGATAAAGGGCATAACTCTATGAACTAATTTAAATAGTTTATCATGCGATCACAAAGGGTGTGGCTAAATGGTTTTTTTAGAGGGGTATAGTTGTTATTTACGTACATTAGAAGTTGCGGATGTGACGCCATACACAGAAATGGTTGCTCGTAATATGAAATACTGGTCTATTCATGAGCCATTACATCCGCCTGAATATTATACAGAAAAAGTACAATTGAAGAAAATTCAAGAATCTATTCGACAGATGCATGCAAACCGTGAGTATAGCTTTGGAATATTTGCTCCTGGAACGACTCAGATTATTGGACATATTTCAGTATACTCTATTAGACGTTTGCCTTTTTCAAGTGCATTTGTAGGTTATTCAATGGATGAAGCCCATACTGGAAAGGGAATTGTTTCTGAAGCACTTTCACTCATTTCAAAATTTGCGTTTGAAGATTTATGTATTCATCGTCTAGAAGCTTATGTTTCACCTAAAAATGTAGCATCTGTCAGAGTATTAGAGAAAGCGGGATTTATAAGAGAAGGATTATTACGGAAATTGCTATATATTAATGGAAAATGGCAAGATCATTATTTATATGCATTAATGGAGGAAGATTATTGAAAAGGTAAGGCCGCTTGGCGGAGATGGAGAAGTAATTTCCGTAAACTATTTAATGGTATGTAAAGAAATAATGTCGAATTTCCCAGGAAATATGTCGATGAATAAGAAAAAGCGATTTTCCTATATTTTTGGAAAATCGCTTTTTTTCTTTATTTATCTAGTATTATTTAGATCCGTCAACTACTACATCTAAATGGCCAGTTTTAGGATCAATAACTAATCCGTGAACAGGAATAGAGTCTAATACTAAGGGATGGTTTTTGATCATTTCTACACTATTACGTACATTAGCTTGTACATTATCAAAACCATGTAACCATTGATTTAAGTCTACACCTGAGTAACTAAGTACCTCTAATGTCTCTTGCTTAATACCACGATCAACCATTTTTTGGAGCATTTTCTCAGGGTCAACTGCACTCATGCCACAATCATAATGGCCAACTACGAAAACTTCGTCTGCTTGTAACTCATAAATAGCTACTAGTAAGCTTCTCATAATTCCACCAAAAGGATGGTTTAATATGGCACCAGCACTTTTAACCATTTTAACATCGCCATTACGGAGATTCATGGCCTTAGGTAGTAATTCAACAAGACGGGTATCCATGCAAGTTAAAATTACAAAATGTTTATCGGGATATTTGCTAGTAATGTAAGGTTCATATCTTTTTTCACGTACAAAGGATTCATTAAATGTAAGGATATCATTTAGTATTGACACGCTATCACTTCTCCCTTCCCACTTCCCCTTTCCTTACATTACTAATTGTAAAATATCTATTGATAAAAGCAAATACGGAATTTTTTATTTTTTTAGTAAATGAATCGTATCTAATGATTTTCCTGTACCTACAGCCACAGATTCTAATGGTTCAGGTGCTAAGTGAACAGGTACATCTAATTTATATGAAAGCCAATCTGTCATGCCTTTTAATAGAGATCCACCACCAGTTAAAACAATTCCACGATCTACAATATCACCAGATAATTCTGGAGGGCAACTTTCTAGTGTTCTACTGATCAATTCTAAGATCGATAATAGACTCTCTTTTATACAATCTTGAATTTGAAGAGAAGAGACTTGAATCGTTTTTGGAAGTCCTGTCACAATATCACGTCCACGAATTTCCAATGTTTCTGTTGCATGGTCGATTAGTGCATAACCAATTTCTTGTTTAATTTTTTCAGCAGTTGGTTCGCCAATTAAAACGTTAAATTCTTTACGTGCGAATTGAATAATTTCTTCATTTATGTGGTCTCCACCAAGTTTCATTGTATTAGAAGTAACGATTCCACCAAAAGAAATAATCCCTACTTCTGTTGTACCGCCACCGATATCTACGATAACACTAGCTATAGGATCACTAACAGGTAGTTCTGCACCTATTGCTGCTGCAACTGGTTCATCAATTAAATAAACTTCTTTTGCACCACATTGTTTGACAGCATCTTGAATCGCAAGACGTTCTACAGAAGTTGCTCCAGATGGTGTACAAACAATAACATTTGGTTTTCGTAGGGAAGCGCCCATTTTTTTTGATGCTTTTTCCATCATTGCTTTGATCATTGCTGTTGTCATATCAAAATCAGCAATTACACCATCTTTTAAAGGACGTATAGCTTTAATAGATTTTGGGGTTTTACCAACCATTTCTTTTGCTTCTAATCCAGTTGCGATAATTTCATTTGTGTTTATGTTGAAAGCTACAACTGAAGGCTCGTTTAAGATAATTCCTTTGTTTTTTGTATATACTAACGTATTGGCTGTGCCAAGATCGATTCCGATTGCAGTTGTCGAAAACATACGTAAAATTCCTCCTCTAAATACCTTAGGTTACATAAGTATAAATTATATTTTTCGTTTAAAGTATGTTATTTTATGGTATATAACAAACATTACATAGGGTAATAGATATATAGTTAATATAAAATGTTAAATAGAGGAAAATTTATAGTGGTGAAGATTTGTATGTTATAGGAATGTTAAAAAAATGTGAGGAGAATTTAAAAAAAGCTATTTGCATAGCAAATAGCTTTTTTCGTATTAAAATTTATTTTTTGGTTTTGGATCTACGATATGAGAAGTGGAAGAATCAAGTCCCACTCTTAAATAGTGGATAAGCAATGCACCTGATACTAAGAGTAAAGCGAACATACCACCTACTGAAGCAAGAAATGAAGCCATTATCGATAACCCTCCCTAAAATTAAATATAAATTCTCTATTAAATAGTATACATAATTTTAGCGCTAAAAATGGCTAAAATATGAAATTTTATAAAATTTTTTCTAATAATTATAGAACACTATTATCATAACACATATTTTTTTAAAGGAAATGGTTATTTATTGAAATGCTCTTGATCTTAAAATGCCCAGTTTCCATTTCGAAATACTGCTTCTACTTTACCGTCTTCTGTAATTCCGTCTATATTCATCTCACCTGAACCTACCATAAAATCCACATGGGCAATACTACGATTTAAGCCATTATTTAATAATTCTTCTTGGGTCATATTCGTCCCATTTTCAATACAGAATGCATATGCGCTACCAATTGCTAAATGGTTTGATGCATTTTCATCAAATAATGTGTTATAGAATAGTAACCCAGATGCTGAAATTGGAGACTGATTTGGTACTAGAGCAACTTCTCCTAAATAATGTGAACCTTCATCTGAAGCAACAAGGTTTTTTAATACTTCTTCTCCTTCTTGTGCTTCGATTTTAACAATTCGTCCATTTTCAAAGGTAATCGTAAAATGGTCAATAATATTACCGCCATAACTTAGTGGTTTTGTACAAGATACATAGCCATTGACGCCTTCTTTAAAAGGAGCAGTAAATACTTCTTCGGTAGGGATGTTTGCCATAAAAGCTTTACCAGATTGGTTTACGCTACCGCCACCACTCCAAATATGCTCTTTAGGCAACTCGATTATTAAGTCTGTACCAGGAGCTGTGTAGTGAAGTTTATGATATTTTTTGTTATTTAGATAGTTGACTTTTTCATGTAATGTTGTGTCATGCTTTTCCCAAGCCTTTAGAGGGTCATCAAGATCAGCACGTACAGTTTTAAAAATTGCTTCCCATAAAGCTGGCACTTGTTCATCTTTTGAAAGATTTGGATATACTTTCGCTGCCCAATCAGGAGATGGAGCACCAATTACAGTCCAACTCACTTTGTTAGATTGAGTGGCTTGGCGAAAATGGCTGAGTGCTTGGCCGGATGCTTTTTGTTGTTTTGCAATATGATTTGAATGAATACCTTTTAGTAAATCAGGGCTTTGAGATTTAATCGTCATAAATGCAGCTCCGTGATCAGCTAACCAGTTTTTTTCTTCTGCATGCCAAGGTGCAAAGAATTCAAAGGCATCTTCTGGAGCAAATTCATAATGCATTCGAGTTAACACATCATCAGAATAGTGTACAAATACTTCTCTTGCACCAGCTTCATATGCTTTTTTAGTAACAAGACGAACGAATTCTACATTATCTACTGTAGCTTGGATAAATAAGTATTGGTTAGGTTGAATATTCACACCTACTTTAACAGCTAATTCCGCATAGCTATTTAACTTTTCTTGGAATGTTTTCATAAACAATTCCCTCCTTTGAATACTAAGATAATTTTATCAATTTAAAAAAATTAAGCAAATGTGACAAATTGATTTAGAATTCACCTTATTTTGCGAATTTTTGTCAAATATCCTCTATTGTTCAAAATAGAATATTAAGATTAGGGAAAAGAAACCGAAATAATAACAAGAACGACGACTTTGGAGGTACTAAAATGGATTTATCATCAGTTGTGGGGCTTATATTGGGGATCATAGCAGTATTTGTGGGGATGTTCCTTAAAGGTGTTACTCCAGATGCATTGCTCAACCCAGCTGCTATATTAATCATTCTTTTAGGAACTGTAGCAGCAGTAACGATAGCGTTCCCTAAGAGTGAATTAAAGAAAATACCAAAATTATTTAAAATCTTATTTACAGAGCAAAAATTAGTTAGCGATATCGAAATTATTAAATTGTTTTCTGAATGGGCTGACTTAGCAAGACGTGAAGGATTACTTGCTTTAGAAGGTAAAGTTGATGAAATTGATGATCCTTTTTTGAAAAACGGTTTAACTTTGGCGATAGATGGTCAAAACGCAGATTATATACGTGATGTACTAACTGAAGAAGTAGAAGCTATGGAAGAACGACATACGAATGGTGCTCTGATTTTCACACAAGCAGGTACATATGCTCCAACATTAGGGGTACTCGGTGCGGTTGTTGGTTTAATCGCAGCATTAAAAGATATGAATGATGTCGACAAATTAGGACATGCCATTTCTGCAGCATTTGTGGCTACATTACTAGGGATTTTCACCGGTTATGTATTATGGCATCCATTTGCCAATAAGCTTAAAACTAAATCTGGTATCGAAGCACGTCAAAAGATGATGATGATTGAAGGAATTCTTTCAGTTTTAGAAGGGGAGGCTCCTCGCGTAATCGAACAAAAACTTTCTTCATATTTATCAAAAGAAGAACGCAAACAAATTATGGAAGAAAGCGGGGCGAATGGCCTTGGCAAAGAAGACTAGAAAACGCAAAAAGGAACATGGTGAAATTCCAGAGTCATGGCTGCTTCCATATTCCGATCTTCTCACTTTGTTGTTAGCATTATTTATTGTATTATTTGCATCTAGTTCAGTAGACACTCAAAAGTTATATCAACTTTCCTCTGTGTTCAATGCAGTGTTTGATGGAGGGAGTGGGGTAATGGAATATCCTTCTGCAGTCGATCCTACAAATCCAAAAAGTATTGCGAATAGCAAAAACTCAGCTTATTTAGAAGATCAAAAATCACTTTCAAAAATTAAAGGAAAAGTAGATGATTTTATAGCTGTACACGAGTTAGAAAAACAATTCGAAACAAAGTTAACGGATGATGGTCTTCTTGTAACAATTCGAGATAGTGTGTTATATGATCCAGGTAAAGCAGATGTAAAAGAAGAATATAAAGCTACAGCTAAGGAATTGTCGAAACTTCTTGTTTTTGATCCAAAAAGAAATGTAGTTATTACAGGTTACACGGATAATGTTCCTATGCACAATGCGGAATTTGCATCTAACTGGGAACTAAGTGTAATGCGAGCTGTAAATTTCTTAACGCTTATTGTTGATAATAATCCAAAACTAGATTCAGCTTACTTTAGTGCTAAAGGTTATGGAGAAAATAATCCAATTGCAACAAATAATACAGCTGAAGGTCGTGCAAAGAACCGTCGAGTAGAAGTACTAATTCAACCATTAGTGAAAAAAGATGGTACACCAACAAACCCTTCAAGCCAAACTGATTCGTTAAACAAAACAGATAATAAAGAAACAAAAACAACAAAATAACCATAAAAAGAATAAAGTTGTAAATCAAACATAATACGATTTCTGTATTATGTTTGAAATCTCTTTTTATTTAACAACTTGTAGAAGCAAAAATACATAAAAAAGGTATATCTATAGAGATATACCTTTTTTATGTATGACAAACACTTTAAACGAGTGCGTTCCGCATTTAATCTTTACGTAGTGAACCTAGTTCGGCAACAATTGCTTGCATTTCACTTGGACTAAAAGCGTCACGCTTCATGACCATTTCATATAAGAAAACTAAGTCTTCATAGTTTTCAGTGCTAAAATGTTCTGATTTCATCGCATCTGCATTAACCATACGAAGTTTATCTTTAATTGCTTCAATCATGAAAGTTACATTCTCTGCTGTTGGTTGTGCAAGATTCAAAGGGATTCCTCCTACCTATTATTCCATTCATATACTACAGTATCATTTCACGATAGATTATAAAAGTCAATTTCCATAGAATTAGCAGTCTCGTTTACTTTTTTGCTCTTTGCCTTTTTCTTCTTTTAGTTTGTCTTGAATACGTATTGTTTCATTGAAAAGTCCGAATAAGATCAAAAGTGCTGTAGAGCCTGTCAAAACAAATGTTACGAAAATGACTAAATGCTGTAGTTGTAAGTTGAAACTGTTTTACATGTATTGTAGTGGGGTATAATAATATATATAGATGTTTGAAGGAGGATAAATATGTCTAACAAATTAGTTACAGGAATTGCATTAGGAGCAGTTGCGGGAGCAGCATTAAGTATGTTGGATAGAAGCACACGTGAAACTACAACTAAAAAGGTTAAGCACCTGGTAGTCGATGTACAATATTATGCATATAATCCTGAAGAATTGGTTAACAAGATTCAGTCTACAACAAGCAAAGTTCAATCTATGTATAAAACTTTTATGCACGACAAAGACTTCTATTTAGAAAAGTTTAATGAAATTCAAGAATTAACGCCACAAGTTAAGGAAATAGTTCTTGAGACAAAAGAAGTATTTACTGCAGGAATTGAAAAAGAAAAGAAAAATCCCTCTGAATCCATTATTCATCTATAAGTAACTCGAGAATAAAGGGGGATCCCTTATGGAGAAACATAGAAAACGTAAAAAGTCTTCTGGATATAAGGTTTCTAGAAACTCCAAAACAAGGTCAACTAATAGAGAAAATAAATCTTCTGAAGTGCTTAATAAGATGAAGCTTATGCAAATAGAGAAAAAGGGTATTTTAGATCAAAAATATGATGTTACAGAACTAAAGGGATTTGTGTTGGCTTTTTTTCAACGATTGAAGTATGCAGATATTACTGGATTTGGTGCACAATTAGCCTATTTCTTTTTGTTATCATTATTTCCTTTGTTAATATTCTTAATGACCTTATTGCCTTTTTTAGATTTTCCAACGGATATAATTTATACAATTTTAGAGAATATGCTACCAAGTCAAGTCTATACAATGATTGAAGGAACGATTTCGGAGGTACTCGAATATCGTAATGGTGGTTTATTGTCCATTGGGATTATTGGAACGATTTGGTCTGCTTCCAATGGTGTAAATGCTTTGGGTAAATCTTTAAATCGTTCTTATAACCAAGTGGAAACAAGGCCGTATGTTATTGCAAGATTGATGTCTGTTATGTTTACCTTGATGCTAATCTTATTAATTGTTGTTGCCCTTGTACTACCTGTTTTTGGGGAACAAATTGGTTTGTTTTTATTTTCATCCTTTGGCTTTGAGGCTGATTTTTTTGTGATTTGGAATAAATTCCGATTACTTTTGCCGCCTGTGCTAATATTCGTTGTTCTAACATTAATGTATTGGATTATGCCGAATATAAAATTATATTTAAGAAGTGTATTAGTAGGTGCGTTATTTTCTACAGTTGCATGGCTCTTTGTTTCCTATGCCTTTTCTTTCTATATAAATCATTTTGCAAATTACTCTGCTACATATGGCAGTATAGGTGGGATTATCATTCTCATGTTATGGTTGTATGTAACGGGAATAATATTAATGGTAGGCGGTCAACTGAATGCTATTATGCAACAGCGAAGAGAAATACTAGAAAAAAAGAAAAGAAATCGATAAAAGACTTCTCAACAAATTATGTATGAGAAGTCTACAGTTTTTTGAGTTGCTTCCCTTCGCTTTTCTCTCTCAATCTTGTAGTTTTGGAGTTATACTACTACTATTTAATTCAAAACAAATACATAAAAATAACAAAAGGTATCGAAGGAAATGAATCCACTCGATACCTTTTTCTTTTAAATTTGATTGTTGATCCTGCCTTAAGGAGATTATATCTTTTTTAATAATCTTAAACTGTTTAGAATAACTAATATCGTACTTCCTTCATGACCGACAACCCCAAGTGGTAAGTCTACTGCTTGAAGGAAGTTGGAAATAATCAGTAATACAATCACAGAGATTGAGAACATGATATTTTGCTTTACGATTGTTTGCATTTTTCGTGAAAGTTTTACTGCATAAGCAATTTTAGAAAGATCGTTTTTCATTAATACAACATCTGCTGTTTCAAGTGCAACGTCAGTACCTTCTCCCATGGCAATACCAGTTGTAGATGTGGCTAGGGCAGGTGCATCATTGATCCCATCACCGACCATGCCAACATGTGTGTATTCTTTCATTAATTCTTTAATATGATTAACCTTTGTTTCAGGTAGACATTCCGCAATATAAGCATCTACACCAGCTTCTTTTGCAATTACTTTTGCCGTTTTTTCATTATCACCTGTTAACATTACAGTATGAATACCTAAATTTTTTAAAAGAGCAATAGCCTTTTTGGATTCTTCTCGTACTGTATCTTTCATAGCAGCAACCGCAACGATGCCTTTATGATCTGCTAAGAAGACTACTGTTTTTCCTTCTTCGGCAAGTTTAGGTGCAATTCCTTCCGCAAATTCAAATGCTTCCATTTTTCCTACAAATTCTGATTTACCAACTTTGTATACATTGCCATCCACTGTAGCTTTTAATCCCCAACCAGGTACATCCTCAATCTGTGCTTGATGGAATGAGTCGAGACCACGTTCTTTAGCAAAAGAAGTAATTGCTTGGGCAAGCGGGTGGTTGGATTTAGCTTCTATTCCAGCAATAATTGATAGCATTTGCTGTTCATTTTCACCTTCACGAACAATAAAGTCGGTTACAACTGGTTTACCTTGTGTAAGTGTACCTGTTTTATCAAACGCGATTGCTTTTAATACGCTTAGATGTTCAATGTGTAATCCACCTTTAAATAACACACCGTTTCGAGCTCCGTTTGAAATTGCTGATAAGGTAGCAGGCATAATTGAAGCAACTAGGGCACATGGCGAAGCTACAACTAATAAAACCATGGCACGATAGAATGTTGTTGTCCAGCTCCAATCTAGAAGAAAGTGGGGGACAAACATCATAAGAGCAACTACAGCTAAAACACATTTTACATATGTTCCTTCAAAACGTTCGATAAATTGTTGTGAAGGCGATTTTTCACTTTGGGCAGATTGAACAAGATCAATAATTTTTTGGAATAATGACTCAGAGTTTGGCTTAGTCATTTCCATCGTAATAGCGCCTGTCATATTGACAGTTCCAGCAAATACATCTGCACCAACTAATTTCGTAACAGGAATTGATTCACCTGTAATAGCGGCTTCATCGATTGAAGTAGAACCCTCGATAATAACACCATCTGTTGGTACTCTTTCACCAGGTTTGATTAATAAGTGATCGCCTAATTGTAGTGAACCAATAGATACTCGTTCGACTTCACCATTTTCTTTGACTAACCATGCTTCCTCAGGTTGTAAATCCATTAAAGCAGAAATTTCCTTATGACTTTTATTCATTGCGTAAGTTTCTAATGCACCACTAACGGCAAATATGAAGATAAGAATAGCACCTTCAGTCCAATAACCAATGATAGCAGATCCAATAGCTGCCAATATCATTAAAAATTCGACATTAAGTTCTTTGTTGGCAATTGTTTCTTCAACGCCTTCTTTCGCTTTTGCAAACCCGCCAATAATGAATGCTAGTAAATAGAAGATAATTGAAGCTGTATTTTCAGCATTTTTTCCTAATATCCATGCTATTAAGATTAATACACCAGAAAATATAGCGGCTATAAGTTCTGCATGTTCCTTCATTTTCTCAATTAGATGATAACGATTCTCTTTTACTAATTCCATTCGCAATCCCTCCTGATAATGAAAATCAATATCAAAACCCTTATAATTAGAGTATTTATGGCGATATTTCTAAATTAAATACAGATTTTGAAATCATTTTTAATTTAGAATTATTATAACATAGGAGGCTGGTGGTGAAAAGTACGATATTCGTATTTCCTCATTATTCCGAATGAATATTTGACAACTTATTGAAAAGATGAGGGAAGTGTTAAAAAAACCTCTCTAAAAGTTATTTAGAGAGGTTAAGAAAAGATTTTATTAAAATACGCGTTCAGCGTGTTCCGCTAATTTCTCTAGTGAAGTTTTTTGAACATCTGCGTGTAATGAGTTACCATGTGAATCCATTGTAACTACAGCAGTAAAATCTTCTACACTTAGGTGCCACATTGCTTCAGGAATACCAAACTCCATTAAATCTACGCCATCAACTGATTTTATGCAGTCTGCATAATATTGTGCTGCACCACCGATTGCATTTAAGTAAACACCACCATGTTCTTGTAGAGCTTTTAACGTTTTTGGTCCCATGCCGCCTTTACCCATAACTGCTCGGATACCAAATTTTTTCATAATATCACCTTGATATGGTTCTTCACGGATAGATGTTGTAGGACCTGCCGCTTTAACAGTCCAGTTATCATTTTCATCTTTCGCCATTACAGGACCACAGTGATAGACGATTTGACCATTTAGATCCACTGGAGCATCATGACTCATTAAATGATGGTGAATAGCATCTCGACCAGTGTACATTCTGCCGGTGATTTTCACTACGTCACCAACATGAAGTGAGCGAATTTGTTCTTCTGAAATAGGTGCTTGTAATTCAATTACTTCTTTTTTTGGTTCTTCATGTGTAGTTGCTGCTGCATCATCAAATGCAATTTTTTCGCCCTCTTGATAATGCCATTTTTTAATTTCACCTGTATTCGCATCAATATCAACAGCCATTCTGCGATAAGCCCAGCAGTTATATGCTACGGAAACATAGAAAGAAGCTGGAATACGATTCATGACACCAATTTTACAACCTAGTAATGTTGCTTCACCACCAAAGCCCATTGTTCCAATGCCTAGTGTATTAGCTTTCTCTAATATGTAATCTTCTAATTGTGCTAGCTCAGGAATTGGATTTGTATCATCAACATGACGGAATAATTGTTCTTTTGCTAAATCATATCCAGAAGAACGATCTCCACCTATACCAACACCAATGAAGCCAGCTGAACAGCCTTGACCTTGTGCTTGATAAACAGAATGTAAGATACATTTACGAATACCATCTAGGTCACGACCGGCACGACCTAGCCCTTCTAGTTCACACGGCAAACTATATTGGATGTTTTTGTTTTCGCAGCCGCCACCTTTTAAAATCAACTTAACTTCAATATAATCTTTTTCCCATTGTTCAAATTTCATAACAGGAACTCCAGCACCCAAGTTATCACCACTATTTTTACCAGTTAGTGAATCAACAGAGTTTGGACGTAATTTTGCATCTTTTGTTGCTTGTACGATTGCTTTTCGAATTACTTCTTTAATTTCAAGTTGGTTAACGCCAATAGGAGTTTTTATTTTGAAAGTAGGAAGACCAGTATCTTGGCAGATTGGTGAAACATGTTCATCAGCCATGAAGATATTATTGGCGATTGTATCTAAGCTCATTGCGGCACGAGTACCAGCGTTTTCTGCGTCCTTCGCCTTTTTAATTGCACGTCGAACGTCTTTTGGTAAGTTAGTAGAAGTTTCAGTCACTAAATTGTAAATACTCTGTTCTAGCGTTTCTAGATTCATTGTAATAGCCCCCTCAAAAAGGTAATTTTTTAAACCAACACTATTATAACCTGTCCAAAACACGAAAAAAAGAGCGTAAATATACGCTCTTGTAGAATTTCTATGGGGATTTAAGAAATAGTAATATTTTGAGATTTAAATTTCAGGACGGTTTTTGAATTGATCCATTTTTTCTTCTAAATCGTCCATCATAGCAATAAGGCGATCGATATCTTGTAAGTCTGCTGTTTCAGGATCAATAGCATCTAGTACTTCTACGAAAATTTGCAGACGTTCTTTCAAATAATTTACTTGTTGTTCTTTATCCGTAATTGATTTGCTCATCGTTACACCTCATTTCGTCATCACCATCGTATACGATTTTATTAATTTTTTCAATTCAAAATCCAAAATAATAGGTCAAAAGAGATATTTTTATTTTCTGTAAGTTAAGAAAATTTACAAAATTAAAGTAAAGTGTTAACATAAGATTAACATAAAAGGAAGGAGGTAAAGTGGGGCATCATTAGATAAAATTCCATTCGTAGGATAAGACCTCTTCCTTATTTTCTTATTTTAATTCCCTGTAAATGCAGCTCATGATTAAAAAAAGCTGGTAATGTATTAATTCCCTTAAGACATATTGAATATGTATCCTTAAAATCAGTTTTCTAAAGAAAGGAAGCAATTCGAAAGGAATGTGATATGGATTACCGCTGCAATAGGGATGGAACAGGCGCCTATAGATTTGCAATCCAAAGGAGGGAGTTAAACAGATTCTCGGTCCGAGCTTAGGCCGAAAATGGGTTTAATGTAACAGCAGATGTATATAACAGATTGTTAGCAGACTCAGTACACGATTCATTTATGTGGACTGAGTCTTTTTGTGTATTCAAAAGTAATTCACACTTTAAGTAGGGGTATGTTAAGATTGTACAAGTATCTCATAATACATATAACGGAAATTCCATTAGGTTATACAGACTGTTGATATGGAATTATTGGTTGATTAAAAATGGAGGCAGCAGTGGAACTAAGTCATCAATTAGAAAACAAAAAACTATGGATTTTGGTTATCATCGTATCCATTTCAGGGTTCTCTCAAGGTATGTTAATGCCGCTTATTTCAGTTATTTTTGAACAAGATGGTATTTCTTCATCGTTAAATGGTTTAAATGCAACAGGGCTTTATATAGGTACGTTATTAATATCGCCCTTTATTGAACAACCCTTGCGAAAATTCGGTTATAAACCAATCATTTTAGTCGGGGGAGCAATTGTTTTTCTCTCTCTTTTATTATTTCCATTTTGGAAGAATGTATTATTTTGGTTTATTCTTCGATTGTTAATCGGTATCGGCGATCACTCATTACATTATTCTACACAAACCTGGATTACTAGTTCTTCTCCAGAGCATCGTCTTGGCAAAAATATCGCTATTTATGGGCTATCATTTGGTATAGGATTTGCTGTAGGACCACTATTTGTACCGTTGACCAAAATCTCTGAAGCGTTTCCGTTTATCCTTTCTTCTATACTTTGCATATTGGCTTGGTCTCTTGTATTCTTTTTGAACAATGAAAAACCAGAACCAATACAAGCAAAAAGTGTAGAAAACAATATGCTTAAACGTTATACAATCACATTAAAATATGCGTGGATTGCTTGTTTACCTGCACTTTGCTATGGTTTTTTAGAATCCTCTTTAAATTCCTTATTCCCCGTATATGCGCTAAGAAATCATTTCGAAGTTTCGATGGTATCGTTTATTTTAGCGGCATTTTCAATCGGTGGAATTATTACGCAAATACCTCTAGGTGCTTTAGGAGATAAAATTGGACGTAGGAAAATCGTTTTAAGTTCTTTGTTAGGTGGAGGAATATTTTTTGGATTAGGAAGTATTGTTGAATCACACGATATGCTTGTAGCGATTAGCTTCTTTTGTGCAGGTATGTTCTGTGGGTCATTATTTTCACTTGGTATTTCTTATATGAGTGATTTAACGCCAAGGGAGCTACTGCCAACTGGAAATCTGATGTGTAGTATATTCTTTAGTGTTGGTAGCTTAACAGGGCCATTATTAGGTGGACTGTACCTACAATATGTACACAAGTATAGTTTTTTGCTGTTAGTATCGCTCATTTTAATGGCTATTTTTATCATAAGTCTGATTTTTGGAAGGCAAGGTAATAGGCCAACTGTATAAAGTAAACTGCCATATAAGAGAGGTTTCTCTCCATTGATGGTTAGTTTGAGATCAAAAGAAAAGGGAAGTCCTAATGTCAACATAGACTAAAGGGGCTTCCCGTTTTCATTATTTAATTTTGAATTGTCCAATTGAAGCTTTTAAAGATTCAATCTCATCAGATAAGCATGTAGCAGATTCAGCAACCACTTGAATCACTTTTTGCTGTTCTGCTAGTGAAGCAAAAACTTCTTGAGTAGCACCAGCATTATGTTCACTAATGTTCATAATATTATTCATAGAATCCATGATCTCATCCTTTGAAGTCAATAAAACGTTAAAACTAGTTGATACATCTTCAATCGCTATTAAAATGGTTTGAACGTTTTCTTTAATATTGTCAAAGGAATAGCCAGTATTCAGAACAGCCTCATTTTGTTGTAGAACAATCATAGATGTTTTTGAAATTTCTTCGTTTGCGCGTATTGTTTCTTCTTCAATACCTCTTAAAGTGTCTTGTACACTAAGTGTAGAGTGTTTTGTTTGTACTGCTAATTTTCTTACTTCCTCAGCAACTACTGCAAAGCCTTTTCCATGTTCACCTGCACGTGCAGCTTCTATGCTGGCATTTAAAGCTAATAAATTTGTTTGAGCAGAAATATCGTTAATAGTTGAAATAATATTTTCGATATCTTTCATTTTTAAGGATAAAGAAGCGAATACTTGTTGAACATGTTCCACTAAATCTGTAGATTTTGATGATTTTTCTTTTAATATAACCAAGTTCTGTAAACCATCTTTATAAGATTTTTGCATTCCTTCCGAAGCTAATAACATATGGTTGTTTTTGGTATGGAGCAATTGAATGTGCTGAGAAACTTTTCCTGCTACATCTTTTGTATGTTCTGCATCATTGACCTGTGTTGTGGTCCCAACTGAAACTTCTTCAGCAGCTTTTGTAATTTCAACTGTAGAAGCTGTTACTTCTTCAGAGACTGCTGCAAGATTCGAGGATGCTTCACGAACTTCCTTAATCGTGCTACTTACTTCAGATATTAACGATTTAAGATTTGTGACCATAAGATTGAAATGGTTATTTAATTGGCCAATTTCATCATTACGATTCATTTTATCAAGCTTTACAGATAGATCCCCCGATGAAATCTTCTTTAAGCGCCTTGTTAATCTCTTAATAGGGATTCCGATATGCTTTGCTAAAAAGTACATGGCGATTGCACCAAGGACAAGAGAAATAGCTAATGCAGTAAATAATACAACAAGTAAATTGTTTGCTGATTCGTTAAAATCCTTTTTGTATGTACCAGCTGAAACGATCCAACCCCAGTTCGGATCGGTTTGTGAATAAGTAATTTTATCTGCTATTTTATCTGGATTATTAGGGAGTGGAAATTGATATTCAGCATATCCTCCACCTTTTTCTGCATTTTTTATAATGGATTGAATATAATAGTGGCCGTTACTGTCTTTCAATCCCCAAGATTGAGTATCTTCTATATTAGGATGTGCGAGCATGTAACCATCTTTTTGTAAGATAAAAAGATAACCACTTTCTCCTAAATCAATTTTGTTAGAAATTTCACGTTTTCCTTTACTATTTTTGGGGCCGAGAATTTGCTCTTTTAGCTCCTCTTGTGCATCTTCTAATGAGAGGTTTCCTTTTTTTACTTCTTTGTTAAGAGAATCAATTTGTTGTATTGTTGCTAATACACTATTTTTTATAATGGTCTTGCCCAATCCATCCATACTTTGTTTTGCATTAAAATAACAAGTGATTCCTATGATAGAGCAGGGAATCATCATTAATATTAAGCAAGTAATCATGAGTTTCCATTGAATTGAATTTAGTATTTTTTTCATAGAATACCCCCACGTATTAAGTGATATTATAACTATTATGTATGTGTTCCTTTAGACTGTAAATAGGAATGTGGACATTTAATAGAAATAAATACACATGAGAGAGAAAATACTTAAAAAGCTTCTTTTTTAAATAAAATAGACGGCTTCCAAAAGTGGAAACCGCCTATTTTTACGATTTTAATGTTAATAATGTTACTGATTCCACATGTGATGTTTGAGGAAACATATCCATCGGTTGAATATATTCAACATGATAAATTTTAATCAATTCTTGTAAATCTTTTGCAAGTGTTGATGGATTACATGAAGTATAAACAACTCGTTTTGGTTTTACTTGCAAGATGGTTTTAATCAGACTAGGTGCAAGGCCGGTACGTGGAGGATCGACTGTTAGTACGTTAGGGACAAAGTTTTCTTTTTGCCAGATATCTAACCATTTTTCGGCAGTGCCTGTTACATAGTGTGTATGCATAAAACCATGTTTTTTTGCATTTTGCTTTGCATCTTGAATACTTTCTGGAATAATATCCATTCCACGAACTTCTTTAGCATCTTTTGCAAGCCAAAGTCCAATGGTTCCAACTCCACAATAGGCATCGACTACTGTTTCTTGCCCTGTCAAAGCAGCCGCTTTCTTAATTTGATTATAAAGATGGACCGTTTGTTGAGGATTCAATTGGAAAAATGCTCGAGCAGATAAATCAAAACCAAATTCGCCGAGTTCTTCATGAATGGTCTCTTTACCTGCAAGTATGATGGTTTGATCTCCGAAGATAAGAGATGTTTTATCAGCATTAATATTTTGAACGATTGATACGATTGAAGGGTCAATTTGTTTTAATTTTTCTACTAGTAATTCTTTATTTGCAAAGTTTTTACGAGTAGTGATTAATACAAGTTGGACTTCGCCAGTTTGTATGCCAATACGTACGACAATAGTTCGGATGATTCCTTTTAGGGAACGACCATCGTATATAGGAATATTTAAATTGCTGATAATCTTTTTCACAGCATTTGTTATTTTTGTTGTTACGGGATGTTGTACTAGACATTCATCAATATTTAAAAGTTTATGACTATTTGCAGCATAAAGACCTGCCAGTACATGGTTACCTGGTTTGCGAACTTGAAACTGACTTTTATTGCGATAATGCCAAGGCGTATCCATTCCAATTGTTTGACGAATCTCTATCTTTTTTGCCTCAGATTTTACATATTTATTTAAAGCTTGCACAATTATATCTCGTTTTGCTGTAAGCTGATATGAATACTTCATATGTTGTAATTGACACCCACCACATTCTTCATAAACAGGGCATGGTGGAATTTGGCGAGCTTTTGACTTTTTCTGAATTTTTATCACTTTTGCTTCAGCAAAGTTACGATTTATCTTGGTTAGTTCAGCATAGATTTCTTCTCCAGGAAGAGCACCCTTTACAAAAACTACATTGCGTTTATAGTAACCGATGCCCTCACCGTTAATGCCTAACCGTTTTATTGTAAGAGGGATCTTTTGTCCCATTGTCATTATAGGTTGTTGCACCAAAACTTACACGTCCTTTTTCGCTTCATCTTTTCATTATAGCGAACAGCAACCTGTAAGGGAAGAAGCATCTCCTGATTAGGAATTTGATGCTATCGGGATATCATTTACAAGGTTATTAATGGAATCAAAGTGATAGCCTTTTTTCTTTGCATCTTCGATAAAGCGAGGAAGTGCTTCTGCATTATCAGAAGATACTGTATGCATTAAAATAATTGCTCCTGGATGCATTTGAGACATTAAATTGTTATAAGCATATTGCCATCCTTGTGGTTTATCTCGAATCCAGTCTTTAAAAGCAACAGACCAGAATATATGGCGATAGCCTGCTTCTTGACCAACTCGTAGTAACTCTTCGCTAAATACACCCTCAGGTGGTCTTGCGAAAACCGTTCTTTCTACATCCGTTATTTCTGCTAATTTTTTATCAAAACGTTTCCATTCATCTATCATTTGTTCTTTGGTAAGTCGCGCCATATTCGGATGTTTATCTGAATGGTTGCCAATTTCATGTCCTTCATTGACCATTCGTTTTACTAATGGAGTTGCACTAGTCAAGTAGTGCCCGGTTAAGAAAAACGTGGCTTGGATATTCTCTTTTTTTAAAGTATTTAAAATGGATTCAGTATAGCCATTTTCATAGCCGCAATCGAAAGTTAGATACATTACCTTTTCGTCTGGATTTCCTTTATATACAGCTCCGTATTTTGCAAGCATTTGATCAAATGTAGTACCTGCTTCAGGTGGGACTTCATTTTGTGCCTTTTTAAAGCCCCAACTAAATTGTTGAGCGAATGCAGTAAATGGATTAGCAACAATACCGGTGATGATTATTGTCATAGCTAAAATAATACCAGTCGCATGTTGTTTAAACATATTAAACGCAACCTTTCTTTTTTTAGATAGGTTGCGTTGTTTAGATGAAATTATGCGATTACAATAAATTTTCTAAAGCCCTTTTAAGAGTAGGATATTGAAATTGAAAATGTGCATCCAATAAAACTTTTGGTAAAACTCGTTGACCCTCTAAAATAAGTTGACTCTTTTTACCGAGAGCTATTTTCAGTATAAACGCAGGGACAGGGAACCAATGAGGCCGATTTGTTACTGTTGCAATCGTTTCTCCAAAGTTTTTCATACAAACTGGATTTGGAGCAGTTACATTCATAATTCCATTTAGTTTTTCGTTATTAATGGCAAATATTATTGCAGCTACAACATCAGTCACATGAACCCATGATACCCATTGAGAACCTCGACCCACTGTTCCCCCAACGTAAAATTTATATGGCATGACCATCATGGGAAGAGCTCCTGAATTTTTTCCAAGAATTACGCCAAAACGAGCTAAGACGACACGTACACCTAATTTTTCAGCAGATATTGCTGATTGTTCCCAATCTTGAACTGTTTTAGCTAGAAAATCATGGGCAATTTCAGTCGAGCTCTCAGAATATGTAGTCGTTGTTGAAGCAGGATAAACACCAATTGCACTAGCATTTACTAATACTTTAGGGGGTTTTTTTAATACCTTAAGGATTCGGATTACTTCATTTGTAGCTAATATACGGCTATCATATATTTCTTTTTGGTGCTTTTCAGTCCAACGCCCATTATTGATAGAGGTACCAGCTAAATTAACAACGGCATCTATTCCCTCTAAATAGTTTTCGGGAACGGAGTCTTTCGACAACCATTGAATATATTGAATGCTATTAATAAAATGATTTTTCTTTCTAGTTAATATAATAATTTCATGACCTTGTTGTTGTAACTGTTTAACAAGTTCTTGACCAACAAATCCTGAACCACCGGTAATAGCAATTTTCATATCAAATATCCTCCCTAATTATTGCTTGATCAGTAAGATTTACATGTCAAAAGCTAAGTAATGTTTGTTCTTTCTAAGTGTAAAGATATACTATATGTAAACACTTTACATGATGTTAGGATTGAAAAGTTGTATACTAAGCATAGCAAAGGAGGGATTGAATGTCGCGAGTCATTACAAAAATTACACGTCAAAAACGAAATCAACAACGTTATAATATTTATTTAAATGAAGAATATGCGTTTAGTATTGATGAAGCTATTCTAATTCAGTATAGTCTAACAAAAGGGAAGACGATTGATGATTTAACAATTGACGAAATTGCTTTTGACGATGAGATTCAAAGAGCATTCAATCGTGCATTATCCTTTTTAAGTTATCAAATGCGAAGCGAATATGAAGTTCATCAAAAACTGAAAAAATTAGAATTTGGTGAAGCTGTTATTCAAGAAGCATTACAAAAATTGAAGAAGCTAGGATTTTTAAATGATAAAAGCTATTCAAAAGCATTATTAGAGACGAAAAAGAAAACAGCAAAAAAAGGCCCTAGAGCTATCCAAAAGGATTTGGAGAAAAAAGGAATTGATCAAAAACTTCAACAGCAAGTCCTACATTCTTTTTCTGAGAAGGAACAATTAGAAATAGCTTTGCAATTAGCCGAAAAAGCTGTACGAAATGAGCATCGAAAAACACCTAGCCAAATGAAGCAGAAGATACAAGAAATGCTTATTCGAAAAGGATACTCTTTTACAATCATAGAACAAGTCCTAAACGAAATTGAATTCTCTAAAGAAGAAGAAGAATGGATAGAAATGATTCGTAAGCAAGGAGATAAAGTTTGGAATAAGTATGCTTCTAAATATAGTAATTATGAATTAAAGATGCGAGTAAAGCAGTCACTCTATCAAAAAGGTTTCCCTATTGATAAAATTGAAATGTTTATAGAACAAAAGGAGCAATACAATGGATAAAAAATTTAATGAAATGACCCCCAATGAATTACGTGAAACGATAGCTACATTGAAAGAAAAGGCACGTAAAGCTGAACAACTTGGAATTTTAAATGAATTTGCTGTTTATGAAAGAAAAGCATTATTAGCACAAGCTTACTTATTAAACCCAGATGACTTTAAACCAGGTGAAATTTATCGTATCGAGAACGATCCAGGCATGTTCTTTCAAGTGGATTATTTAAAAGGTGTTTATGCATGGGGATATCGCTTAGGTGGAAATCATTATGAAGAAGCACTTCCTATTTCAATGTTAACACCAGTCAAGGAGGCTTTTTAGTGGAGCAAAAGGTAAACGAGTTAGTTGCTAAATTATGTGCCAAAAATCCTAGTGTTTCCGAACAAAAAGCACGTGTTTGGATTGAACTACTATGGTCAGATTTTGAATCCACATATGCTAAAGCAGGTTACGAGTATCGTGGAGCTGAGATCACTGAAAAAATTATTTTACAATGGATTGAAAGTTACGGTTCACAGTTACATGAATTCGCTGGCCGTAATCCGAAATATGCACATTTATTAGATGAAGTAGAATAAAAATGACCGTTCCATTGTTGGAACGGTCACTATGTTTATCTAGCAATAACGAAAAGTAAGGCCCTTATCTCAAGGTTAAGAAGGTACTAAAATTGTATATCTACTTCATCCAATAGCAGATATATTATAAATTTTTATGGAAGTTTCACTTTATACCACAAGCTTCTTCTGTAATTTATCCTCACTAAAAATCCACCCGGTAAAGGAGTTTACAATTTCGTAATTCTGATTAAGGTGAGCGATTGCAACAAAAGGATAGCGATTGTTACTGCGATAACGTAAATCAATCAGCCTTACTTCGATTAGATTGTCTTCAATATCAGCTACTTCCCATCTATATAAAGGAGAAAAGGAGATAAATGATGTAAAATTTGGGTCCTTCATAACTGCCTTGATTTCAGGAGTATCAGGCAAAGGCTCAATTAGAAACTTATCATAAATCGTTATGGATCGTCCGTATGCTCGTCCAACATAATGATGGGTAGCAGAATTTGCAGCTATTCGATATTGAAAAAAGTGTGATGTAGGTGACAAAATGATTCGCTCGGCACCAGGAATTGTATTGCGAACAGCTCTTTTTACGGATTTTTGCATTAAATATCGAATGATATAATAGATGAGAATAACCCCATACAATGTAAACATCGTTGGAACTGGATTGGCTCCAAATGCCCAAAACATAAGAGCAATGACGTGGAGTGCAAAAATTATTGGATCAAATGTATTAATCCATCCGAGTGCAATCCATTGTTTTGAAAAAGGTCTTAGCGCTTGTGTTCCATATGCATTAAAGATATCAACGAAGACATGTAAAAATACAGCAAAAAATGTCCAAAGCCAAAGATGTAAAAGATTCGCACCAGGAAATATAATAGAAAGAAAACCGGTAATCAAAATAGGCCATAATAGAACTGCTGGAATAGAGTGTGTGATCCCTCTATGGTGCCGAATATAAATTGCATTGCCACGTAATTTTAAAATTGTATCAATATCGGGAGCTTGAGAACCAACAATCATGCCTGTAATAACTGCTGCTGTGGTTGGTGAATTATGAGCAACAACTGGGTCAACTAAAGCGAGACCCCCCAAAGCAATCCCCATAACTAAATGTGTGCCAGAATCCAAGATGATCAACTCCTTATTTTGTAGGGAGACAGAAAATATAAAATTTTCATAAAAAAGTACTTATATGCACTAGTTTACACTATAATGTCCATTTTTTATGTGAAATAAAATCGAAATAACCTAGGTGAGTGTCATGTATTATCAATATAAAAAACAATTTCAACAATCATTAGTCGAATGGTTTCAAAAAGAAAAAAGAGATTTACCCTGGAGAAAGACAAAAGACCCCTATAAAATTTGGGTTTCTGAAGTAATGCTACAACAAACAAGAGTAGATACTGTAATTCCATACTATAATCGATTTATGGAAGAATTTCCAACTCCAGAGATATTAGCTGAAGCACCTGAAGAAAAACTATTAAAGCAATGGGAAGGGCTCGGTTATTACTCGAGAGCACGGAATTTACAAGCGGGTGTTCGAGAAGTTGTTGAAACCTATAATGGAAAAGTTCCTGATAACCGTCCTGAAATTTCAAAACTTAAAGGAGTTGGCCCTTATACTGCAGGTGCAATATTAAGTATTGCCTATAATAGAGCTGAACATGCAGTGGATGGTAATGTTATGAGAGTACTTAGTAGAGTACTGTTAATAGATGCTGATATTGCGGTACCTAAAAACAAGAGAATATTTGAAAATGCGGTAATGGAATTAATTGATACAGAACATCCATCAGAATTTAATCAAGGATTAATGGAATTAGGAGCGCTAGTATGTACACCAACGTCTCCGAAATGTTTACTTTGTCCTGTAAGAGAATTTTGTACAGCTTTTAATGAAGGAAATCCAGAAGAGCTACCTGTAAAATCGAAAAAAGTAAAAACAAAAAATCTCCATTATGATGTCTTTGTTGTACAAAATAAAAAAGGACAATTTCTGTTAGAAAAAAGGCCTGAAAAAGGATTGCTTGCGAATATGTGGCAATTTCCGATGTTCGAGCAAAAGAGTAACATCCAACATACAAATGAGTCTCTCCTTTCTACTGCTTTTCAAGTCGAACTAATTAATCGTGAAAAATTGCTATCATTCAAACATGTTTTCTCCCATCTTGTATGGCATATGGATAGCTATCGTTTAATTGTAGAGCAAATAGGTAATGCTCCAGAAAATAGCGATTGGTTTACCATTGACCAAATGAAGGAATTGCCAATGCCAGTACCCATGCTGAAAATTTGGGAACATTACAAAAAAGAAAATTAATTATTCGATTGTATAGTATAAAAAAAACCTTTATGCACAAATTATAATGCGTGGAGGTGATTTTCAATGAAGAAGAATTTTACCAATTCAAAAAATGCTAGTACAGAATTTGGTTCAGAGACAAACATTCAAGAAATAGCAAAACAAAACCAACAAGCTGAAAAAAACAAAGCTCAAGCTTCTGGTCAATTTGGTCAATCAGCTGCTGAAGAGTTTGGTTCTGAAACAAATTTAAATGAGGTAAAAAAACAAAACCAACAAGCAGAGCAAAACAAAGCTCAAGCTTCAGGTAAATATGCTCAACAAAATCAACAAAACAATTTTTAACTAGAAATTTCCCCAATTGGTGAAGGATTTATACCTTCACCAATTTTTTGCTACAAGTTTTCCGCTAGGATTGTTATAATGTTACAAAAGAACGCTCCTAGAGGAGTGTTTGTTAAAAAAGGTGGGCTTTTGAATGGCACTTCCGTCAGAAGGGGAAATAATACAAATACATAGTTATAAGCATAATGGCAACATCCACCGAGTTTGGCAGGAAACAATGGTTTTGAAGGCTACCAAAAATATAGTAATCGGTGCGAATGAAAGAACACTTGTAATCGAGTCAGACGGGCGTACTTGGGTTACACGTGAACCATCGATTTGCTATTTTCACGCAGAGCACTGGTTCAATATTATTTGTATGTTAAGAGAAGATGGAGTATATTACTACTGTAATATGAGTTCGCCATTTGTATTTGATCATAATGCGGTAAAATATATTGATTATGATTTAGATGTTAAAGTCTTTCCAGATATGTCTTACACATTACTCGATGAAGATGAGTATGAACAACATAAGAAGGCTATGGGATATCCACCTGTAATTGACCATATCCTAAAATCTAATGTAGATAAACTAATTAGTTGGATTCAGCAAAGAAGAGGTCCATTTGCTCCTGATTTTATTGATGCTTGGACAAGTCGTTATGAATTCCAAAGACAGTTACACGAAACGGATGAGTAACTTAGGATGTCTCACAAGTGCGTAAACCACTTTTGGGACATTTCTTCTTACTTTATCAGAAATCGCGTGAAGGAGTTGCCCAAATGTAGCTTTGGGCAACTCCTTTCACTTGAAAGGAAAGTGATTTGAAATGGGGAGTATGAAACGCTATTTGCGCTTCGTCAAACCTTATCGATTTGACATTTTATTTACCTTTATACTCGGTGTATTGAAATTTGCTATTCCACTTTTTACACCAGTGCTAATCAAAATAGTGATTGATGATATTATTGGTAATAATCATTTATCAAGTAATGAAAAAACGAAAGATTTAATTTACTGGCTTGGAGGAACAGCAATATTATTCTTTATTATTCGCCCACCAGTTGAATACTATCGTCAATATTTTGCACAAAGAGTAAGCAATAAAATTCTTTATGATATTCGTCAGAAATTATACGCGCATGTTCAAAAACTTGGCTTAAAATTCTATTCAAATAATCGTGTTGGAGATGTTATTTCTCGCATGATCAATGATGTTGAGCAAACAAAAGAGTTTGTTATGACAGGGTTGATGAACGTTTGGATTGATTTATGTACAATTTTAATAGCAATTGGCATAATGATGAAATTAGATGTGAAGTTAACGCTAGTTTCATTAATTGCATTTCCATTCTATGCAATTAGTGTACGTTACTTTTTTGCTCGTTTAAGATCACTAACTAGAGAACGTTCAAAAGCACTTGCAGGTGTACAAAGTTATTTACATGAACGAGTTCAAGGTATGAGTATTATCAAAAGCTTTACACTTGAAAAGCATGAGCAAAGTGTATTTGCAGATACCAATGGAAACTTTCTGAACAAAGCATTAGAACATACACGGTGGAATGCAAAAACGTTTGCTGTAGTTAATACAATTACAGGTATTGCACCACTTATTGTTGTTGGCTATGCGGGATTTCAAGTAATTCATGGCAATCTTTCAGTAGGAACAATGGCAGCTTTTATTGCCTACATTGATAGTTTGTATAATCCACTACGTCGTCTTGTAAATGCATCCACTACTCTAACTCAAGCAACTGCATCTATGGACCGTATGTTTGAATTATTTGATAAAGAATATGAGATTAAAGACGTTCCTTATGCAAAACAATTACCACCGGTGAAAGGGAAAATTGATTTTGAAAATGTGACATTCCGTTATGATGAAAAAGGGAAAGATATTCTAAAAAACATTAATTTTCACATAGCTCCAGGACAAACTATAGCACTTGTAGGAATGAGTGGTGGAGGTAAGTCCACTATAATTAGTCTAATTCCTCGCTTTTACGATGTAGTAGAAGGAGCCATTAAAGTAGATGAAATAGATGTTCGAAAAACAACTATAAAATCATTACGTTCACAAATTGGGATAGTATTACAAGATAATATTTTATTTAGTGATTCAGTAAAATCAAATATTTTAATGGGAAATCCAAACGCTTCAGATGAAGAAGTGATAGCTGCTGCAAAGGCTGCTAATGCTCATGACTTTATCATGTCATTACCAGAAGGCTATGATACAAAGGTTGGGGAAAGAGGCGTTAAACTTTCCGGTGGGCAAAAGCAACGTGTTGCTATAGCACGTGTGTTCTTAAAGAATCCTCCCATTCTAATTTTAGATGAAGCAACATCTGCTCTAGATTTAGAAAGTGAGGCATTAATTCAAGAATCTCTAGATCGCCTTGCACATAATCGAACAACTGTAATTGTCGCTCACCGTCTATCAACGATTACCCATGCAGATCAAATTTTAGTCATTGATCATGGTGAACTAAAAGAAAAAGGCACTCATGATGAGTTAATGAATCAAAATGGTATTTATCATGATTTGTTCCAAGTACAAAAGTTGGATTAAATTTACTATTATTTAAGTATAATAGTAAATTCCTTATAAAAATTATGATGGAGCTATCTAAAAAGTAGTTTTTGCTTAAAGAAAATACTAGAGAAAAGATAAAAATCTGCTTATTTCTATATTAGAAGTAAGCAGATTTTTTTATTTAAAGGAAGAACTTGTTGATCTACGTTTCGTGAGTTGAAGTCCACGAAAATACTTTCGCATTTCCTTGATGTATTTCAGTGGAGTTTATTGTAATAGATGAGTTGAAGCATCGGAACTGACATAGCGAGGGAAGAAGGCTGAGGCCGTGAACGACAAAAAGCGACCACCTGAAAAACGAAAATCAATATAGCAGTAAAGTATCATTTTGTGGACGGTTTGATTTTACTTTCTGGACGGCTCTATATGAAAAATGTCCGCGCTTCCTATAAGAACCGTTTTCCACCATTAACTCACCTATAAAAAATATAATTTATTAAATAATCTGAAATATATTGCAATTTATATATAAATAATAATAGAATGTAAAAAAGTGAATAAAGTAGAAAATATGGCTCTTAAAGGAGTGACAACAATGAACCATCGAAAAGACCTTTTACAAGTTAAAGGATTAGAAACTACTTTTTTTACAGATGATGGCGCTATTACAGCTGTTGATCGTATCGATTTTTCACTCAAAGAGGGGGAGATTCTTGGCATTGTTGGCGAGTCTGGTTGTGGCAAGAGTGTGACCTCGTTATCAATCATGGGATTAGTACCATCTCCACCTGGAAAGATTACAAACGGTGAAATACTATTAGAAGGCAAAAATATAACTGAATATTCTCAAAAAGAGTTAAGGAAAATTAGGGGGAAAGAAATTGCGATGATTTTCCAAGAGCCAATGACTTCTTTGAACCCTTTGTTTACAATTGGTAATCAGTTAATAGAAGCTATATTAATTCATCACAAAGATTGGTCAAAGAAAAAGGCTTCTGCACGTGCTATAGAAATGATGAAATTAGTAGGGCTCCCAAGAGCTGAAGAGTTACTAAAAGAATATCCCCATCAATTATCTGGGGGCATGCGTCAACGTGTCATGATTGCAATGGCCCTAGTATGTGACCCAAAAATTTTAATAGCGGATGAGCCTACAACAGCATTAGATGTTACAATCCAAGCACAAATTTTGCAACTAATGAAGGATTTAAACAAACGATTAAATACAGCAGTTATGCTGATCACACATGATTTAGGTGTTGTCGCAGAGACATGTGAAAGAGTTGTAGTGATGTATAGTGGACAAATTGTAGAAGAAGGTCCAATTGATGTTATTTTCAAAAAACCAGAGCATCCATACACAAAAGGATTGATCAATTCTGTCCCTGATATGAGATATAAGAAACAACGACTATATTCAATTCCAGGAAATGTACCGAAGCCTGGTTCAGTAAAACAGGGATGCCGATTTGCTGCACGTTGTGAATTTGCTTTTGATCGTTGTGCACAAGAAAACCCAGAATTATATCAGACATCTGAAGTACATAAAACGCGATGCTTCTTGCACGAAGGAAAGGGGGCATTTATTGATGACAGAACCGCTATTGAAAGTAAATAATTTAAAGAAATATTTTCCTATCCGTAAAGGAATACTCGGCATAGAGCAAGGTAGTGTAAAGGCAGTTGACGATGTATCTTTCTATGTTAATGAAGGTGAAACACTAGGGATTGTTGGTGAATCAGGGTGTGGAAAATCAACAACTGGCAGAATGATTATGCGATTATTAGATCCTACTGCAGGTTCTATTGAATTTGAAGGAAAGGATTTAGCTAAATTATCTAATGTTGAAATGCGTAAAGTACGAAGGGAAATACAAATGGTTTTTCAAGATCCCTATGCTTCTTTAAATCCAAGACATTCAATAGGAAAAATCCTAGAAGAACCATTGATTGTGCACGGAATAGGGGATGCAAAAGAACGTAAAAGAAGAGTTAATGAGTTATTAGAAATTGTAGGACTATCCAGTTATCATGCGAAACGCTATCCTCATCAATTTAGTGGTGGTCAGAGGCAACGTGTCGGCATTGCTCGAGCATTAATGACAAATCCCAAACTTGTTATAGCAGATGAACCTGTATCTGCTTTAGATGTATCCATCCAAGCACAAGTTTTAAATCTTATGCAAGATTTGCAAAAAGAATTAAAACTCACATATATATTTATTGCACATGATCTTGGTGTAGTACGACATATTAGTGATCGCGTAGCTGTTATGTATTTAGGGAAAATGGTTGAACTTGCAGAAAGTGAAAAACTTTATAGTAATCCTCTGCATCCTTATGCAAAGGCATTGCTATCTGCAGTACCTGTACCAGATCCAGATTTCACAAGGGAACAGATTCTACTAACGGGGGATATTCCTAGTCCATCTAATCCTCCTACAGGTTGTACATTCCATACTAGATGTCCGTTCAAAACGGATGTTTGTGCATCTGTTGTACCGCAGTTAGTAGAAGTGGAGAAAGGTCATTCTGTTGCTTGCCATCTCTATGATGTGCAGTACAACAATGATAAATAAAATTTCAAACATGGGGGTTATTGAATGAAGAAAAAGAGGTTATTGTCAGTTGGATTATTGCTAGTTCTTGTATTATCAACATTACTTGCTGCTTGTTCATCTGATAAAAAAGATGGAACAGAAAGTAATACAAACACTGGCGATAGTAAAAAAGAAAAGACTTTAGTATTCGGGCGTGGGGGAGATTCAGTATCGCTTGATCCTATCACAGTAACAGATGGTGAATCATTCAAAGTAACGCAAAACATATTCGAAACACTCATTAACTTTGGAAAACAAGATACTACTTTGCAACCTGGTCTTGCAACAAAATGGGAAACTTCTAAGGATGGTTTAACATACACATTCAATCTACAAGAAGGCGTTAAATTCCATGATGGAACAGACTTTAATGCAGAAGCAGTTGTGAAAAACTTTAATCGTTGGATGAGTGGGAATGCTGATAAATTCCCTTACTTCGCTTCAATGTTTGGTGGTTTTAAAGGAGATAAGGCAGCAGTTATTAAAGACGTGAAAGCAGATGGCGATTATAAATTAATCATTACATTAAATCGAGCTCAAGCACCATTTTTGAAAAACCTTGCAATGAGTCCATTTGGTATTGCAAGTCCAACTGCGTTTGAAAAAGAAGGCGACAAGTTTGGGGATAATCCTGTGGGTACTGGTCCGTTCAAATTTGTATCTTGGAAACGTAATGATTCCGTAACAATTGAAAAGAACAAAGACTACTGGAAAGAAGGACTTCCTAAGTTAGACAAAATCGTATTCCGTTCAATTCCAGATAACTCAGCACGATTAAATGCTTTAAACACAGGAGAAATTGATTTAGCAGATGGTATTAATCCATCAGATGCTGCTTCAATCCAAAGTAATAAAAACTTACAAATCTTCGAACGTCCGTCGATGAATGTTGGATACTTAGGTTTAACAACTACTCGTCCACCATTTGATAATGTAAAAGTTCGTCAAGCTGTAAACTATGCAATCGATAAACAAGCAATTGTTGATGCATTCTTCGAAGGTAAAGCTCAAGTAGCGAAGAACCCAATGCCTCCAGTAATCGAAGGCTATAACGATGATGTGAAAGGATATGAATATAATCCTAAAAAAGCAAAAGAGTTATTAAAAGAAGCAGGCTATAATGGGAAAGAAATTGAACTTTGGGCAATGCCAGTACCACGTCCATATATGCCAGATGGACAAAAAGTGGCTGAAGCAATCCAAAAGAATTTGGCGGATGTTGGTATGAAGGCTAAAATTGTTTCATTCGAGTGGGCTACTTATCTTGAAAAAGCTGCTAAAGGGGAAGCAGATGCTTTCTTACTTGGTTGGACAGGTGACAACGGAGACGCAGATAACTTCTTATACACATTATTAGATGAAAGTAACATCGGAAGTAATAACTATACATTCTTCAAAAACAAAGAAACACATAAATTATTATTAGAAGCACAAACAGAGACAGATGAAGAAAAACGTAATGAACTATACAAAAAGGCTCAAGTGATTATTTCAGAACAAGCACCATGGGTACCACTTGCTCATTCTACACCATTATTAGCAGGTAAAGCGAATATCGTAGACTTCTACCCACACCCAACAGGTTCTGATATTTTATCAAATGTAGATATTAAATAGTTAGAGATTACTAACTATCCAATATAGGATTAAACTCGCTTTTTACTCTTTAATAGTAGAAAGCGAGTTTTTACAAAAGTGAATTTTACAACAAGAGGATGGAGAGGTGAAGAATATGCTTCACTATATCGGTAGAAGTTTATTACAGTTGATCCCTGTTTTGCTCGGAATGACGTTCATCGTATTCTTGATTATCCGTGCAATTCCAGGAGATCCTGCGCAAGTTATTTTGGGGCAACAAGCCACGAAAGAAGCTGTAGCAGCATTGCGAGCAAGTCTGGGATTAGATAATCCATGGTATGTGCAGTATTTTCACTATCTAGGTGATCTAGTAACAGGTAATTTAGGTGAATCTATGCGTACAAAAGTACCGGTAGCTAGCGAACTTTGGCCGTATTTAGCAGCAACATTAGAGTTATCATTATGTGCAATTATATTAGCCGTCATTATTGGGGTAAATGCAGGCATTATTTCAGCTTGGTTCCAAAATTCATGGTTTGATTATATGGCAATGATTATTGCATTAATTGGAGTATCAATGCCTATTTTCTGGTTAGGTTTGATGGAACAATGGGTGTTTGGTATTCAATTAGATATGTTACCTACATCGGGGCGTGAGGATGCACGAAACCCTGTTAATCCAATCACGTACTTATATATTCTAGATACAATTCTCCAAGGTAATTTTGATCAACTTGTCGTAGTTGTTCAGCATTTAATTTTACCTGCTTTTGCATTGGCAACTATTCCGATGGCTATAATTGCACGGATGACAAGGTCAAGTATGCTTGAAGTAATGCGTTCAGATTATGTTCGTACCGCTCGTGCGAAAGGCCAAAAGATGTTTTGGGTTGTATACAAACACGCATTAAAAAATGCAATTATCCCTGTGCTAACAGTTATTGGTTTACAAATGGGTTTGTTGCTTGGTGGTGCGATCTTAACTGAAACAATCTTTAGCTGGCCAGGAATCGGACGTTATATCTATGATGCAATCGGTTTCCGCGATTATCCCGTTATTCAATCCGGAATATTAGTGATCGCGTTTATTTTTATCATGATTAATTTATTTGTTGATATTTTGTATAGCGTTATTGATCCAAGGATTAAATACAACTAAGAGGGGGAGTCCAATTTGTCTCATATGGCACCGAATGTACCATCATCTAGCACTAGCTTAACACAGAAGGAACAGGCGGCTGGTCCATGGAAAGAAGCATGGCGGAGTTTTAAGAAAAACAAAGTTGCGCTTATTGGAGCAGTTATTGTGGCTTTCTTCATTTTATTAGCTATATTTGGACCAGTCATTGCACCTCAAGGTATCAATGAACAACAATTGAGCAATCGGCTAAAGGCACCGTCTGCTGAACATTGGTTTGGTACGGATGATTTTGGTAGAGATATATTTTCTAGAGTAGTACTGGGAGCTAGAATTTCTTTAAAAGTCGGTTTCTTTTCTGTTATTGGTTCCGTTGTAATTGGGAGTGTTTTGGGAATTATAGCAGGTTATTATGGACGTTTTGTAGACACTATTATTTCACGCATTTTCGATATATTATTAGCATTTCCAAGTATCCTGCTAGCTATTGCAATAGTTTCTGTATTAGGGCCATCGTTAAATAATGCTCTTATTGCAATTGCAATCATTAATATTCCTAACTTTGGAAGATTAATCCGTTCAAAAGTGTTGAGTATTAAACAAGAAGAATATATTACTGCGGCTAAAGCAATAGGGATGAAAGATTCCCGAATATTATTTTCGCATATTTTGCCAAACTCTATGACGCCAGTTATTGTACAAGGTACACTTGCAATTGCATCTGCAATTATCGAAGCAGCAGCACTTGGGTTCCTTGGACTGGGGGCTCAAGCTCCACAACCAGAATGGGGCAAAATGTTAGCTGATGCTAGAATCTATTTAGTCAATGCACCATGGACGATGATATTCCCGGGTTTGGCAATTATGTTAACAGTATTAGGGTTTAACCTCATGGGGGATGGTCTCCGAGATGCACTAGATCCGAAAATGAAAAACTAATAAAAAACCTCCAAAACGTCTATTTTTATGGACGAATGGAGGTTTTTTTATATGATTCGGTCATCTATTTCTACTTTCAAAACTTCATGGTTATGGTGGCTTTGATAAGACATAATCAATGTATCCAGATGTTCAAGATTTTCCTCATAATCTAATATACGTGAAAGAATATGCAATAGATGATAGCTTGAGAATTCCTCTTCTGATTCATCTGTATGAGCTAACACAATATGCTGAGCGAATATATCCATTACTTCATTTCTTTGAAGATATTCTTCCTGCCCAACCCATGTAGTATGTTCTGGCTTTAACTTACCTGTATATTTCAAAAATAATTGTTCATGATAAGTTAGTAAATAATCTAACCGTTCTTGTATCATAATTCGAAAACGTTCCGGTAAGTTAGCCATTTCATTTTCATGTAAATGTAGTCTGTTTAATACTTCGATACTTTTTTTAGTCGTTAAGATCATTTGTCGATAAACTACTAGTTTACGTGCTTTGACGAATTTATTTTTGCCAAAATATGCTCGTTCTTCTTTGTATAGATTATATAAAGTCTTTATACGTTCGTAGCGTTGTTTCAATGTTCGTAATGACTGTTTTGTAGAAGTATGCTCTGAGGCTTGTCGAACTGCCAAGCGGATCCAACGTATAATATCATCTTGAACAATATTAATCGATGCAAAAAGGCGTGTTTCGTATTTCGGCGGTAGGAATAGAAGATTCACAGCAAATGCTGCTAGTACACCAATCATTACCGTAGCAAAACGAATAAGGCCAAACATCATAAATTGCTCGCCTTGAACTTCCATAATAACGATCATCGTTACAAGGGCTAATGAGATACTGTCCTCCAGTTTGAATTTAATCATTACTGATAAAGTAACAATCGCTGCTAAGCCAACGGCAACGAATTCATGCCCAAAAATGGAACCAAAAGCTACGGCCACAACCGCACCAATAATGTTTCCTTGAATCTGTTCAATGATTGTTCGATATGATCGATAAAGGGAAGGTTGCATCGCAAAAATAGCAGCAATTCCTGCAAATATAGGAGATGGGCATTGTAATGCTTTAGCTACAAATAAAGCCAACACAATAGCGACTCCGGTTTTTAATATTCGGGCACCTAATTTCATGTGAAAATGGGTAACCTCACTTTCTATATACTATATTCTGGTACTTTAAACGATAAAGGGTCATTGGTCAATATCTCTATAATATTTATATTTAACCATCTCTATTACTATAAGTATATTATTTCTTTAATAAAAGAACACCTTAAGAATGTATGGCATGATTGAATTTAAAATACATCCTAAAATCAAATAAATTGTTACAATATTGATATGTATACGAAATGGAGGTTTTATCATGACAATGTTAGAAGGATTAAATGCACCATTATTTTCACTAGTCAATGAGAAGGGAGAAACGGTTTCATTAGCTAATTTTAAAGGCGAAAAATCGGTCGTACTTTATTTTTATCCTAAAGATATGACACCTGGTTGTACGACAGAAGCATGCGACTTCCGGGATGCATATCAGGATTTTTCCGAATTAGATGCTGTCATTTTAGGGGTTAGCCCAGATGATGAAAATAAACATGTAAAGTTTATAGAAAAACATGGACTACCTTTTTCGTTACTGGTTGATTCAGATCATGCAGTAGCAGAAGCATATGGTGTTTGGAAATTAAAGAAAATGTATGGTCGTGAATATATGGGAATTGAACGCTCTACTTTTTTAATCAATAAAGAAGGAATAGTTGAAAAAGAATGGCGTAAAGTGCGTGTCAAAAATCATATTGAAGAAGTGTTAACCTATTTACGTAGTAAAGGGGAATAAGCATGAAAATATATTTTACATTTGACCCACGCCCTGATTTAAAAGAAGAACTATTGCAGGAATTCCCAGGTCAAGATTTTATCTTTCGTAACTCAGTTGAGGAAGATATATTAAAAAAAACTGAGATTTTAGTAACATACGGTGAAGATTTAACAGAGAGTCATATTGAAGTTGCTACTAAGCTGCAATGGATTATGGTAGTATCTGCAGGACTTGAAAAAATGCCATTAGCTGAAATAGCAAAAAGAGGGATTATCGTTTCAAATGTACGTGGTATTCACAAAGTACCGATGGCAGAATCAGTATTAGCACATATTCTGGCATATAAACGTTCACTACCGTGGATTTATGAAAAGGAAAGAAATGCAGAATGGAATCGTAAATCCAAATCCAAAGAATTAAGAGATTCAACCGCATTGATTTTAGGTCCTGGTGCAATTGGAGGAGAAATTGGCCGTATACTACAATGTTTTGGTGTTAAAACAATAGGTTGTAATCGCTCTGGGAAGAACGCAAACTATATGAATGATATGGTTAAATTCAATGAATTGATGACTGTATTACCTGAAGTGGATATTGTAATTTCAGTATTACCAAGTACGAAAGAAACGCATTATTTATTGGGAATAGAGCATTTTAAAGCGATGAAAGAAAGTGCAATTTTTATGAATTTTGGCCGTGGCGATCTAGTGGCCACGGATGTATTATTACAGGCACTTTTGCAAAAAGAAATAGCGTATGCTGTTTGTGATGTATTTGAAGAAGAACCACTACCAGTAGATCACCCATTTTGGTCGATGGAGAATATGACAGTGTCACCGCATGTTTCAAGTCATTCTTCTCGGTATTTAGAACGTAGCTTCGATATCTTTAAGCCAAACTTGAAAAAGTGGTTAGCAGGAGACAAACAGCTTGAAAATATCATTAACCCTCAAAAAGGATACTAATGTTTTTATCATAAGTGGATAAACTTTCATTAGCGTTTATGTAATTGAGAAAATAAATGAGAATATTATCACATCTACATAACAAATTACGGCTGTTTTTCGAATGAAAATAAGAATCAATCGTTCAAAGTATAAGGAATACACTATATCGGTAGGTAGAAATATTGACATTTGCACCACATATTAAGTAAACTAATTATAACGATTATCAATAAATAATACTTATGAAGTGAGGTGCATGGCGATGTCCGAAATGCAATTGAAAAATGCACTAGACACGCTAAAGACAACTGGCGTAAGGATTACTCCTCAACGTCATGCGATTTTAGAATACTTAATTGAATCAATGTCACATCCTACTGCTGATGATATCTATAAAGCATTAGAGCATAAATTTCCTAATATGAGTGTTGCTACTGTATATAATAATTTACGTGTTTTTCGTGAATCAGGTCTTGTAAAAGAATTGACTTATGGAGATAACGCAAGTCGTTTTGATTTTGTAACAAGCAAGCACTATCATATTATTTGTGAATCATGTGGTAAAATTGTAGACTTCCATTACCCAGGACTCGATGAAGTGGAACATCTCGCAGCTCATGTTACAGGTTTTAAAGTAAACTCTCACCGTCTGGAAGTTTACGGAACATGCCCTGAATGTGCAGAAAAAGCAACAAAACTACAATAATTAAACACAAAAAGCTATACATATGATGGTAAAGAAACCAATGTATAGCTTTTTTTCTATATTATGAATTTTTGTGGTAGACTATTTTAGGTTCTGATGCATTAAAAAAACCTCGTCTTGGTATAAGCGAGGTACTTTTTTAACGAGCAGTATGGATATAAAATAGAATGAGAACATTATGCTTAAGATCACTGCTCGTAAAACTGGTTTAGTAGTATCTGTTTTACGATTCTTTATGCTTCCGATTTGTTTTATTGTTATAATCTTGATTGAACTCTTTACCTTCTAAAGACTTGTCCAATGTTAAAGGTTCACTACAGAACATACACATATCTACACGTCCTAATACTTTTGTATGTTTATGACAGTTTGGACATTCAACCAGAACTGCTTGTGTTGATAGAAAGCCAATCCAAGCATAAACCATTGTGCTACCAATGATACATAGCACGCCGAGAGTCATAAAAATGACTACTAACCATTTATATTCCCTAAAGATTACGGCGCCATACATGATGATAAAGCCGATAAAAATGAGTGATAAAGCAAAAGTACGTATTTTATTAATTTTACTTTTATAGGGTTTCTTATTGGATTTCATTTGTAAGCCTCCTAAACTTTAGGATACTAAAAACAGAATAGTTAGGCAATATGATTTGAAACTTCAAAGAGGAATCTAAATTTTACTGTCGAAAGATTATTATATAGAGATTTTATTCTAGGAGGATTCTTATGGAGCAATTACTTCGTCCAATATACCAAGAACGTGCGAGCCAACCAAATACCCTAGGGGTTATTATTGTAGAAAAAAGAGAAGATGTAAGTCCGATTACGGATACATTTGATACAATCCTTTTAATCATAACAAAAGACAATCGTGTGCCGGTCTATACAAAACACTATACATTTGAAAATCAAAAAGCAGCAATGCATATAATAACTGAAAAACAATTACATAAATGGTTACTTGTAGGGACGAATAAAAAGCTAATCGATTGGATTTTATTTGGGAAAATAATGTTTGATCGAAATGAATATGTAAGTAATTTAAAACAGAATTTAAAAGACTTCCCATTCTACGGCAGAAATATCAAAATGGGCATCGAGTTTGCAAAGTTAATTCGTCATTATTTAGAAGGTAAAGTATGTTTTGAAGAGAACAATTACTTAGATGCTTATAATCATGTTGTAGAATCTCTCCATCATTTAGCTCGTCTTGCGGTATTAGATAAGGGATTATATCCTGAAGTAACAGTATGGTCTCAAGTAAAACAAATTGATCCCGAAATTTATAAATTATATGAAGAGCTAATAGCAAGTGAAGAAACTATTAATAAAAGATTAGAGCTTTTGTTTTTAGCGAGTGAGTTCTTAATCCATTCACGTACAGCTGATGGGGCACGGCATATAATAAATGTAATGTCTGAAAAAGATAATTGGACAATTCAAGAATTGCATGAACAAGAAGAATTGAAAAACTACTCTGTTGATTTGGAAGTGTTTATTGAGTTTCTAATTAGTAAGGGGTATATTCAGGCTGAAAACATAGAAACAAAAAGTAACCAAATCTTTCATAGGCATTATAAAATAGAACAATCTTTAAAATAGTTGTGTATCGAATCAACATCACACTTTTCGATGTGAGAAATTATTTTACAAAAAAATGTTGACTCAATAAAAAAACTGATGTATTATATTAAGTGTCGTTAAGACGTACTAAGAAATCACGAGAAATTATACTGAAAAACTTTTTCAAAAAAGTTCTTGACAGTTAAGAATTAAAGTGATAAGATATAAAAGTCGTCAAGATTACGACAAGACATGAACCTTGAAAACTGAACAAGCAAACGTTAATCAATAAACTTTGATCACTAACTTCTATTAGTGACAAGGACAAAATGTTATCAATAGATAACGCTAGCAAAGCAAATGAGCTTTCAAACTTTACTTTTATGGAGAGTTTGATCCTGGCTCAGGACGAACGCTGGCGGCGTGCCTAATACATGCAAGTCGAGCGAATGACGAGGAGCTTGCTCCTCTGATTTAGCGGCGGACGGGTGAGTAACACGTGGGCAACCTGCCCTGTAGACTGGGATAACTTCGGGAAACCGGAGCTAATACCGGATAATCCATTTCACCTCATGGTGAAATGTTGAAAGGCGCTTTCGGGCGTCACTACAGGATGGGCCCGCGGTGCATTAGCTAGTTGGTGGGGTAACGGCCTACCAAGGCGACGATGCATAGCCGACCTGAGAGGGTGATCGGCCACATTGGGACTGAGACACGGCCCAAACTCCTACGGGAGGCAGCAGTAGGGAATCTTCCACAATGGACGAAAGTCTGATGGAGCAACGCCGCGTGAGTGATGAAGGTTTTCGGATCGTAAAACTCTGTTGTAAGGGAAGAACAAGTACGTTAGGAAATGAACGTACCTTGACGGTACCTTATTAGAAAGCCACGGCTAACTACGTGCCAGCAGCCGCGGTAATACGTAGGTGGCAAGCGTTGTCCGGATTTATTGGGCGTAAAGCGCGCGCAGGCGGTTTCTTAAGTCTGATGTGAAAGCCCACGGCTTAACCGTGGAGGGTCATTGGAAACTGGGAGACTTGAGTGCAGAAGAGGAAAGTGGAATTCCAAGTGTAGCGGTGAAATGCGTAGAGATTTGGAGGAACACCAGTGGCGAAGGCGACTTTCTGGTCTGCAACTGACGCTGAGGCGCGAAAGCATGGGGAGCAAACAGGATTAGATACCCTGGTAGTCCATGCCGTAAACGATGAGTGCTAAGTGTTAGGGGGTTTCCGCCCCTTAGTGCTGCAGCTAACGCATTAAGCACTCCGCCTGGGGAGTACGACCGCAAGGTTGAAACTCAAAGGAATTGACGGGGGCCCGCACAAGCGGTGGAGCATGTGGTTTAATTCGAAGCAACGCGAAGAACCTTACCAGGTCTTGACATCCCAGTGACCACTCTAGAGATAGAGTTTTCCCTTCGGGGACATTGGTGACAGGTGGTGCATGGTTGTCGTCAGCTCGTGTCGTGAGATGTTGGGTTAAGTCCCGCAACGAGCGCAACCCTTAATCTTAGTTGCCATCATTTAGTTGGGCACTCTAAGGTGACTGCCGGTGACAAACCGGAGGAAGGTGGGGATGACGTCAAATCATCATGCCCCTTATGACCTGGGCTACACACGTGCTACAATGGACGGTACAAAGAGTCGCTAACTCGCGAGAGCACGCTAATCTCATAAAACCGTTCTCAGTTCGGATTGTAGGCTGCAACTCGCCTACATGAAGCCGGAATCGCTAGTAATCGCGGATCAGCATGCCGCGGTGAATACGTTCCCGGGCCTTGTACACACCGCCCGTCACACCACGAGAGTTTGTAACACCCGAAGTCGGTGAGGTAACCTTTTGGAGCCAGCCGCCGAAGGTGGGATAGATGATTGGGGTGAAGTCGTAACAAGGTAGCCGTATCGGAAGGTGCGGCTGGATCACCTCCTTTCTAAGGAATATTTCGGAATACAGACCTTGGGTCTGTAAGATTAACGGTTGCTGTTCAGTTTTGAAGGCTCATCGCTTTCAAAACTTGTTCTTTGAAAACTGGATAAAACGACATTGAAGAAATTCTTAAGTAACACATTTTTTTATATTAAGTTTTAAATTTTTTAGGCTTAATAACTTGAAAGTTGTAAAAGGTTTCAAGACACGAGTAGTACTAGGAAATGAGTGAGTGAAAACCGGAGTGCACTTTGGTGCATGAGGATTTGAACGAGTGAAATTGACGACGTAATGCGATGTGTATTGAAAACTGAAGGTTAAGTTATTAAGGGCGCATGGCGGATGCCTTGGCACTAGAAGCCGATGAAGGACGGCACTAACACCGATATGCTTCGGGGAGCTGTAAGTAAGCTATGATCCGGAGATTTCCGAATGGGGGAACCCACTGTTCGTAATGGGACAGTATCTTGACGTGAATACATAGCGTCATGATGGCAGACTCAGGGAACTGAAACATCTAAGTACCTGAAGGAAGAGAAAGAAAATTCGATTCCCTTAGTAGCGGCGAGCGAAATGGGAAGAGCCCAAACCAAGAGGCTTGCCTCTTGGGGTTGTAGGACACTCTATACGGAGTTACAAAGGAATGAATTAGACGAAGCGGTTTGGAAAGACCTACCGAAGAAGGTAACAGTCCTGTAGTCAAAAGTTCATTCCCTCCAGAGTGGATCCTGAGTACGGCGGAACACGTGAAATTCCGTCGGAATCTGGGAGGACCATCTCCTAAGGCTAAATACTCTCTAGTGACCGATAGTGAACCAGTACCGTGAGGGAAAGGTGAAAAGCACCCCGGGAGGGGAGTGAAAGAGATCCTGAAACCATGTGCCTACAAGTAGTTAGAGCCCGTTAATGGGTGATAGCGTGCCTTTTGTAGAATGAACCGGCGAGTTACGATTACATGCAAGGTTAAGTTGAAAAGACGGAGCCGTAGCGAAAGCGAGTCTGAATAGGGCGAATGAGTATGTGGTCGTAGACCCGAAACCAGGTGATCTACCCATGTCCAGGGTGAAGGTAAGGTAACACTTACTGGAGGCCCGAACCCACGCACGTTGAAAAGTGCGGGGATGAGGTGTGGGTAGCGGAGAAATTCCAATCGAACTTGGAGATAGCTGGTTCTCTCCGAAATAGCTTTAGGGCTAGCCTCGTGATAGAGAATCCTGGAGGTAGAGCACTGTTTGGACTAGGGGTCCATCCCGGATTACCGAATTCAGACAAACTCCGAATGCCAGTGATTTATGCACGGGAGTCAGACTGCGAGTGATAAGATCCGTAGTCAAAAGGGAAACAGCCCAGACCACCAGCTAAGGTCCCAAAGTAATTGTTAAGTGGAAAAGGATGTGACGTTGCTTAGACAACCAGGATGTTGGCTCAGAAGCAGCCACCATTTAAAGAGTGCGTAATAGCTCACTGGTCGAGTGACGCTGCGCCGAAAATGTATCGGGGCTAAACAATTCACCGAAGCTGTGGATAGACATCTACGATGTCTGTGGTAGGAGAGCGTTCTAAGTGCTGTGAAGTCAGACCGGAAGGACTGGTGGAGCGCTTAGAAGTGAGAATGCCGGTATGAGTAGCGAAAGATGGGTGAGAATCCCATCCACCGAATGACTAAGGTTTCCTGAGGAAGGCTCGTCCTCTCAGGGTTAGTCGGGACCTAAGCCGAGGCCGACAGGCGTAGGCGATGGATAACAGGTTGATATTCCTGTACCACCTCCCTACCATTTGAGTAATGGGGGGACACAGTAGGATAGGGTAAGCGCACTGTTGGTTATGTGCGTCTAAATAGTAAGACGTGAGAGTAGGCAAATCCGCTCTCTATAACGTTGAGCTATGATGGCGAGCTCGTATGAGCGAAGTTCCTGATTTCACACTGTCAAGAAAAGCCTCTAGCGAGGTAGGAGGTGCCCGTACCGCAAACCGACACAGGTAGTCGAGGAGAGAATCCTAAGGTGAGCGAGAGAACTCTCGTTAAGGAACTCGGCAAAATGACCCCGTAACTTCGGGAGAAGGGGTGCTCTAGTAGGGTGCAAGCCCGAGAGAGCCGCAGTGAATAGGCCCAGGCGACTGTTTAGCAAAAACACAGGTCTCTGCAAAACCGTAAGGTGACGTATAGGGGCTGACGCCTGCCCGGTGCTGGAAGGTTAAGGGGATTGCTTAGCGCAAGCGAAGGTGAGAACCGAAGCCCCAGTAAACGGCGGCCGTAACTATAACGGTCCTAAGGTAGCGAAATTCCTTGTCGGGTAAGTTCCGACCCGCACGAAAGGCGTAACGATCTGGGCACTGTCTCAACGAGAGACTCGGTGAAATTATAGTACCTGTGAAGATGCAGGTTACCCGCGACAGGACGGAAAGACCCCGTGGAGCTTTACTGTAGCCTGATATTGAATTTTGGTACAGCTTGTACAGGATAGGTAGGAGCCAGAGAGACCGGAGCGCCAGCTTCGGTGGAGGCGTCCTTGGGATACTACCCCAGCTGTATTGAAATTCTAACCCGTACCCCTAAGCGGGGTAGGAGACAGTGTCAGGCGGACAGTTTGACTGGGGCGGTCGCCTCCTAAAGAGTAACGGAGGCGCCCAAAGGTTCCCTCAGAATGGTTGGAAATCATTCGCAGAGTGTAAAGGCACAAGGGAGCTTGACTGCGAGACCTACAAGTCGAGCAGGGTCGAAAGACGGGCTTAGTGATCCGGTGGTTCCGCATGGAAGGGCCATCGCTCAACGGATAAAAGCTACCCCGGGGATAACAGGCTTATCTCCCCCAAGAGTCCACATCGACGGGGAGGTTTGGCACCTCGATGTCGGCTCATCGCATCCTGGGGCTGTAGTCGGTCCCAAGGGTTGGGCTGTTCGCCCATTAAAGCGGTACGCGAGCTGGGTTCAGAACGTCGTGAGACAGTTCGGTCCCTATCCGTCGTGGGCGTAGGAAATTTGAGAGGAGCTGTCCTTAGTACGAGAGGACCGGGATGGACACACCGCTGGTGTACCAGTTGTTCTGCCAAGAGCATCGCTGGGTAGCTATGTGTGGACGGGATAAGTGCTGAAAGCATCTAAGCATGAAGCCCCCCTCAAGATGAGATTTCCCATTACGCAAGTAAGTAAGATCCCTTGAAGACGACAAGGTAGATAGGTTCGAGGTGGAAGTGTGGTGACACATGGAGCTGACGAATACTAATCGATCGAGGACTTAACCAAAAGTTGATTTAAGAACTTCAATGAATGTTTATTCAGTTTTGAAAGAACAAGATTTATAGTGATTAGTAATCATTAATCACATAATGAAGAAAAATTTTTCTGAAATAGAAAAAAACACTTGATTTCTTCTCCTGATATGGTATAATAATTCTTGTCCTTAACAAAATAGTCTAGTGATGATGGCAAAGAGGTCACACCTGTTCCCATGCCGAACACAGAAGTTAAGCTCTTTAACGCCGATTGTAGTTGGAGGCTGTCCTCCTGCGAGAGTAGGAAGTTGCTAGGCTGTTAATATTATTCCGAAGTAGCTCAGTTGGTAGCAGCATCTGACTGTTAATCAGAGGGTCGCAGGTTCGAGTCCTGCCTTCGGAGCCATTTAAATGGAGAGTTGTCCGAGTGGCCGAAGGAGCACGATTGGAAATCGTGTAGGCGGGTAACCCTGTCTCAAGGGTTCAAATCCCTTACTCTCCGCCATGAAGTCCTTAAAGCTCACTTTAAATATGGCCCCTTGGTCAAGCGGTTAAGACACCGCCCTTTCACGGCGGTAACACGAGTTCGAATCTCGTAGGGGTCACCATAAATATCTTATAACATGGAGGATTAGCTCAGCTGGGAGAGCATCTGCCTTACAAGCAGAGGGTCGGCGGTTCGATCCCGTCATCCTCCACCATTTAAAATCATAATTTTATTAATTATCGCGGGGTGGAGCAGTTCGGTAGCTCGTCGGGCTCATAACCCGAAGGTCGCAGGTTCAAATCCTGTCCCCGCAACCAAAATGGTCCGGTAGTTCAGCTGGTTAGAATGCCTGCCTGTCACGCAGGAGGTCGCGGGTTCGAGTCCCGTCCGGACCGCCATTTTACTAAAAATAATATTGATCATTATTATGGGTCGGTAGCTCAGTTGGTAGAGCATTAGATTGAAGCTCTAAGTGTCGGCAGTTCGATTCTGTCCCGACCCACCATAATAATGCCGGTGTAGCTCAGTTGGTAGAGCAACTGACTTGTAATCAGTAGGTCGAGGGTTCGACTCCTTTCGCCGGCACCATATTTCGGAGGGGTAGCGAAGAGGCTAAACGCGGCGGACTGTAAATCCGCTCCTTCGGGTTCGGCAGTTCGAATCTGCCCCCCTCCACCATCTTAAATATATAATATAGGGGCATAGTTTAACGGTAGAATAGAGGTCTCCAAAACCTTTGATGTGGGTTCGATTCCTACTGCCCCTGCCAATTTAAAGTAACATTAAATTTAAATATAATGGCGGCTGTGGTGAAGTGGTTAACACACCGGATTGTGGTTCCGGCATTCGAGGGTTCGATCCCCTTCAGCCGCCCCATTATTAAATTTAATACAAACGACATTAAATATAATGGCGGCTGTGGTGAAGTGGTTAACACACCGGATTGTGGTTCCGGCATTCGTGGGTTCGATCCCCATCAGCCGCCCCATATTGGGGTATAGCCAAGCGGTAAGGCAACGGATTTTGATTCCGTCATGCCCTGGTTCGAATCCAGGTACCCCAGTTATTTTGCGGAAGTAGTTCAGTGGTAGAACATCACCTTGCCAAGGTGGGGGTCGCGGGTTCGAACCCCGTCTTCCGCTCCAATTTCAATAATAATAAGGCGGCATAGCCAAGTGGTAAGGCACAGGTCTGCAAAACCTTTATTCACCGGTTCAAATCCGGTTGCCGCCTCCATTTAATTTAAAATAATAACTCTGATAATAATATGCCGGTGTGGCGGAATTGGCAGACGCGCACGACTCAAAATCGTGTTCCTTTGGAGTGTCGGTTCGACCCCGACCACCGGTATCCTATAAACCGCATAAAACCAACGTTTATGCGTAAAAATAACACTTTTAATCTTAACGATTACTACTATTAAGTAGTGTGAACTAAGATTGGAGGTGTTTTTTTTATGCGAAGAAAAAATCTACTTAATGCAAGAGAGCGTGAAAATGCTCGTCCTCAAATAGTTGAAACTGGACAACGTACTATAGTTGATTGTTTACGTTTATTCCTCAATGATTCAAAACTTCGAAATGTTAGACCAGCAACCATTCGATATTATGAGCGTGAAATTAATTATTTTCATAGAGATATAGAAGTTACATTTGTTGAAGAAGTAACTTTTGATGTGATTAAAGAGGGCATTAAATTAATGCAAAATCACAATTTAAAAACTTCTACAATAAACTCACGATTAAGAGCAATTAGAGCATTTTATAATCATTTATTTGATTACAAAGTGATTAAATACAATCCAGTAGAACATTTAAAGTTGTTGCGAGATCGTGAGCCAATAATTGAAACGTATTCTAATAAGCAAATAAGACAATTACTCGCTGCATGTGATTTAACAACATTTGTAGGGTTACGAGATTATACAATTATTTATTTGCTTTTTGATACTGGTGTAAGACTTTCTGAAGTGGCTGGAATTGAAATAGATGATATTCAATTTCCTGAAGGTGTAATAAGAATTAGACGTACAAAAAACAACTTTGAACGCTTTGTACCATTACAAAAAACACTTTCTAGACAATTGAAAAGTTATTTAAAAGTACGTGGAATTACTGAAAGCAATACACTATTCGTTACTTTAGACGGAACGCCTTTAACAAATAGGCAATATCAAAATAGATTCAGTTACTATGGGAATTTAGCAAAGATAACCAATGTAAGAAATAGCCCACATACTATGCGGCATACATTCGCTAAAAATTATATTCAAAATGGCGGTGGTGCATTTGATTTAATGCGGATCATGGGACATACAAGCATGGAAATGACAAAACGCTATGTGAGATTATTTGGTACTGAACTAAATGAAAAACATAGGGAATCTTCACCATTAGAAAACTTATATAAAAAATAAAAAAGGACTAACGCGGCAACGTTAATCCTTTAATCACTCAAATAGTTACACAAGGAAACTAAAATGAGCTTACACAATACATATATTTTAACGTTTTTAAAGATTGTATTCAAGTTTTATATAATAATGCACATTTTAGTGTTCCTGATAAAAGGAGCATAGCCATGAAAACTTTAAATGCTTTTGATGAACATGTTCAATCGTTTATCAATAATCACAAAAAAGAACGCAATAAAAACTATTCAAATGCACGTATGAAGAACTTTGAACAAGATGTGCAGCAACAAGGATACATATTCAATCAATTATTTCCTTCAAAACAATTCAATGTATTAACTCAATTGCTAATTAAACTAGCACAAACAGGTATTACAAAGATTAAAGCTGAAACACTAGCAAAAGATAGTGAATGTGGTATCACAACGGTATTTAAGACCGTTAAGAGTATTAAACAAGTGAATCAAATAGTTGTTGCTCGTTTAAAAAGTCGTGGTAAAAACAATGGTCACTATATTTTCGTTGATAAATTACATGCTAATTTTAAAGCGATAATGAAAGAAGTATTTTTCCTTAATGATGATGAAATTGAAGAACTAAATATAGCACAAAATGAAGTTCAAAATGTAGGACTGGAAAGTGTTGCAAACGTTGATATATCAAGACTGAAGGAGGAAAAAGAAGGCTCTAAGGTATTTAAGGGGTTTAAGGTTTTTAAAAATCATTCTTCAAATGATTTATGTACGTATAGTGACGTTAATCTAAAAAATTCGATTGAAGGATTATTAAGCAAACATCAAAAGCCACAAACAATGCTACATGAACTATATGTAATCGCTAAAGGTATTAAGAACAAATTCAAAAATAGCTTACAAGAATCATTGTTTAATAGCTTGATAGTAAAAGCTATGAAAACATTATTTAATGCCCGATATAACAATGCCTATGCCTTCTTTAGCGGTACTTTAACAAAGATGATTAATAACACCATTAAGCCTATAGAAAGCGATACAAAGCCAGTAAATGATGAATTTGAAGCATCGGAAGCAACTAATGTTTTTGAGCAACAAGATAAATTAAATAAAGCCAAAATTGCTAATAGCAAACAGCAAAATATTCCTGATTGGTTCAAGAAAGATACTTCAAAAATACAATCAACAATGGACTATGAAGCTAAACAACGTGAAATCATGGCTAAACTATGTTTGTAAATAATGTACTAATATATTTGGGTTAAAACGTTTTTACTTGAAAAGTAAGTAAAAGGAATTGATAATTACTAGTAAAATAGTTGCTAAAGGAGTGTTGGAGATGATTAGGAATAATGATTTATACGAAGAATTATGGCAATTGGTATTTAGAAAAGAGAGAGAATTGGATAGCCGATATAATTGTTATTCACTATTAACAAATTCTACTTCTATTGCTTCGGATAGATATGAAAATATGGACGGTAACATACAAATTAATACTATGGGAGGTGTTCCGAACGAATTTAGAAATTCTGTAGAAATGATTACTCTACTAAACAAAGAACAAATATTGAATTTCTATAAAAATGAAGCAATAACTGTAATCTCTAGTGATTATTTTGTAAAAACAATCAGCTTAATTGATGCTCTACTAGAAGATATCTATGAAGTATTTTTAAGGTATACGACTGATTTAAATGAAGGAGAAATTTCAAAGAAAATTAATTTTGGTCAAGGTGGATTACCAGAAGTATTATTAGATTACTTTGAAGACTATGAACAACATAAGTCACAACAAAATACAAATTTAAAAGATTATTTATTACAGTATAGTTTTTACAGACAGTATAGACACGCCATTGTACATACTGAAAATATTATTGAAGGCAGAAATGAAAGGAAATTAAAGACTATCATAGATGAAATTAATGAAAGAATGGATAGAATTATTTATGATATGAATAGCTTACCCTATGTTACTGAAAGTAGAAAAGTAACTCCTGATATTACATTAATTATGCATATGGAAATGTTTAGAAAACAACTTACAAGTGGATTGCAAGTAGAAATAGCAGAATTAAAAGAAGAATAATATTGAATAATGAGTAAAACCGCCCTTATTGGCGGTCTTTTTATGCACAATAATTCATTATTTGTTTGGCGGCTCAAAAATGAGCCACGAAAAAAGCAACCTAAAATTAGGTTGCTTTTATTCTTGTTTTTTTAATTTCATACCGTATTTTGAAAAAAAGTCTTTTATATCAAAAACAGTAGTTATATCAGAAATATCACCTATATTAAAAGTAATTGGTTCTGTAGTTCGTTCACTTTTTAATGCGATTCTATGCTCATTTTGGGATTCAAAATATTTATCTTTTATAAAACACATATTAGGATTATGAATATCTGTATACTGTTTTAATCTATCTTTCTGATTTATTCCGTAATCAAAATACTTAATAATATCGGCTTTTACACCAATATTTTTTTTCTTACATACATCTATAAACCTTTGAATAAATTTAACATCAATTAGAACAGCCGTATTATCAAAGTCTTGAATTAATTTTTCAACGTCTTTTTCATCTAATTGAGGTTTTACATAATAATAGTCATTATCTTCATTAATGATTTCTAAAATTTTATCATTTATTGCAAATGAACAAAAAACAGGGGTTTTTGTTAAATCATTAGATGTTAAAGTAAATCTGCTAGAATTACCAGTAAAAAATAGGTTATCAGTTCCTTCCTCATACAATTCAAATGATTCTGCTTTAATTACGGCTGCACCCTCTAATTTATCTCCCATACCACGTATCATTGATTTTTTTTCCATTTTAATATAAGTGTTTAAATCACTCATACGAATGTTACCTTCTCTAAATCTATCAACAAATTCAGGCTTCATAAATTTAACTAATCCAAATAAATAACCATTAAAAATTTTCTTTTCCGCTAATTTCATTTTAAGCACCTCCTTGATAAATATAACAATAGTTCAATACTAGGGTATATTATATATTCGCTGAATTCAAAATCAAATGGCGAATCCTAAAACTACAATTTTAATGATGGAAATTTGGTGGCTCAAATTGAGCCACGAAATAATGACGGCTGAAAAGTCAGCCATGAAAAAACAGCCTAGTAATTAGGCTGCATGAGTAGAACTTTGAGGATCATAAACTAAATTCATAATTTCATTGATTACATCACCAATGTTGAAGTTATTGCAATCAGGATTATAACGAATAAATTTACAGTGTAAGACATTTTCTATTTCTTTTTGTCGTTTGTATTCATAGAATTCATTTCTATTAGCATGATTTAATTCATCACATTCTATTGCTATTCGTTCATTAGGAAAATACAAGTCAATCCGATAATTAAAAACTGCATATTCCTTAATGCAATTTAAGCTAGCAAAAGCATGTTTAATGACGTTTAATGTTTCTTGTTCTTTAGTTGGGATTAAGACATTTTTAATATCAATGCCTATTTTATTAGCAAGCTCTTCAGGAATAAAATTTTTTGTAGTTTGGCAAAGTTTTAAAACTTCTTCTTTTGTTAGTAAAGTATCTTTATCTATATCATTTCTATTTAGATATTTATTTAGTCTTTCCCAACGTACATATAATTTATTTTTTTCCTTTTTAGTAATCCCTAATTGCTCAGCAATTTCTTTTGCGTTGTACAGTTTTTCTTCATTCATAAAAATATATCTTCTTTCATAATTTTTTTGAAAATATTTTCATGATAGTTATATGGAATGTGCAGAAAGTGTAAAAAGATTTTAAAAAAATAAAAAAACAGTCTTGTTATAGACTGTTTGCTTTTTCTAATTTCTTTTGTAATTTACTTAAACGACTTTCATAGCTACCTTTTGTACCGTCTATTTGGTTATATTTCATAGCTAATTCACAAACTTCAATAGCTTCATTATATCTTTCTTGTTTTTCATATAAAATTGCTAACCGTTTAAAGGAATATACAGTTGCACCTTTAAAAATTTTATCATTAATATATTTATCAATTTCAGCAATATCTTTTTTACAATATTCTTCGCATTTATCAAATTGTTTTAACTGATAATATTTTTCTGCCAAATCTTGTTTTATAAGATGTTGTGCTACATAGTCATTATCAGAATGGTTCATGCTTTCTTCATACAATTTAATGCTTAATTCTTTCGATACAGCTTTTCCAATGACGAGAAAAAAATCACTTATTGATCTATCCCATTTAGCATTTCCTTGATCCAAATCTTTTTTTGTATATGGGTTATACCCCAAAACAAATTTTGGTTCTAATACATTCTTCATCATTTCTTTTTCTTCAACAGATAATGGATTATAAAAGCTTTCCAATTGCAAATCTTTTATAATCCCACCCACCTTATTATTTTTACTGAACATACTAAAAATGCCCATATATTAAACCTCCCTTGAAACAGAATATATAATTATTTTAACGTAAAACTGCCATTTTTATCTAAAAAGTCACCCTTTAGGTAATGTTTTTTATTAGAAATAAAAAAACACTCAAATTAATGAGTGTTCAAGATATAAAAATTTAAGTTTTGTTGATTAGAAATCAATTAGAATTGCATCATCAATAACATCATCATCTATTTGACTTTCAATATATTCTTTTGTAACTAAATTTTGCATTGAAACAATCATATCTAAACGCTTAAATGTTTGTAGGAACTCTTTAAAATAAGGGAAACAGTCATCAAAAGCTGGTAATATATTTGAAGCAATCAAAGCTTCATATGTGAAACTGTATGATAATCTTGTACCATACTCGACTTCGTTGCCACATTCATATATAACGGGAATTACATCTTTTAAAACACAATCCTTATACATAGGAATTTCTTTTAATAATTTTTCTAATTTTTGTGGAATTTCCTCACTCAAAAATGCAAGTGTATCATCATTATTCATCATAATATCGCTTGAAAATACCTTTCCATCCTTAATAAAAAATCTTTCGTCATTTAAAAAATTGTGTTCTACATTTGCCATAATAAAAAATCTCCTTTTATCTTGCTTTTTTGATTTACACATAGGTTATATGGTAAAAAACAAAAATGTAAAAGGAAATTAGAAAAAATTTTTAAGAAAATAAAAAAGGCAGCTATATAATAGCCACCACTTAGGAATTACATATTATCTTTTAAATATTGTTCTTCTAATTTTTTGTCAAATTCTGAACGTCTATCAATAGCAAAATATTCAATTGATAATCTATTCAGGATTATGCCCCTCAAATCAAGTTCTAATTTGTTAATTTCTTTTCTAATTTCTTCAAACTTTTCATCAATTTTATTCATTGTGCTTCAATCCTTTTTAATTTATTCAGGCGTAATTAAACGCTCTGTACTAATGAAGCCAATCTATATATTCATAAAAAGGATTATCAATGATATATCTATTATAGCATGAAATTTATAGTCGGAAATATTACTATCCAAAGTTATAAAAATATAAAAGTATTATAAATAATAACGCACCAAATAACCCCAAAAGAAATGTGAGAATTCTTTTTATTAATAATGGAGAAAGTTGATAAGTAAGGTCAAATATCAGTTCAACTAAACTTGAAGAACCACCTGTATTAAGATTATTAAAATCTTTTTTCTTTCCAAATATAGCAAACCACATATGAGATAATCCCATTATTGAGAATATCGTAAAAACAACATTTATCCACATTTTAGCAACTCCTAATGATGTATTTTTTAATTTTAACTTATATAACACACTAAAGAAAACTCTCTCTTTTGGCTGATCGTAACTTGTTACGTTCAGACAAAGACAGTGAGCAAGGAATTGCTTTAGCAATGCGTTGCTCAACTGATTATATAAGTCCATAACTTATCGTGCTAAAGCACAATAAGTCATGTCCTTTATTCGAGAAAAAAATTTATTCAACATGTTCCACTACGTTCCACATATTGAAGTAAATTTGTTTCCTCTCATGGTAGTTGTTAGTGTTTGAATATGTATTAACAAAATTAATAAAAACTAATATAAGTAATTATTATTATTAAGAATATCCCTTAAAAAGTGTCCTAAGATATATCAGATATATCGGGAGTTATAAGATTAAGCATTTTCCTCATTTTTTGTATAAATCCTTTTTACAAAATTTTTCTTTCCCATATAAGAATATTGTTGAAACGATTAAAAAGGAGAAACAACAAATGAAATTTTTATCTGAAGAATTTAATGAAGAAAACTTTAAACAATGGAACAAGCAATATAACTGGGGAATTTTTAGCGAATGTGGAAGTGGCAAAACCACAATATTACTGGATCATTATGTGCCATATGCAGAACGTGAAGGGAAAACAGTCCTTTATTTATACAATCGTAAATCACTAGGGGAACAACTGAAAAATAAATATGAACGTAAATATAAAAATTTAAAATTTATGTCCTATCAAAGCTTGAATGACATGATTATAAGTAAATCTATCAATCAATATATTCCAATTGAATATGATGTATTAATTTTAGATGAATCACACTTTTTCGTAATGGATAGCGTATTTTCTTTTGAAACTATGTATAGTTGGAATTATATAAATGAATGTGATTCTATAAAAATTTTTCTAACTGCAACACCTGAACCATTAAAAGCAATACAATACCTAATGACTAGACCATTAAAAGTTTTACGTGACATTGATCCACTAAATAACAATATTGAAAAAATCCTTTTAACAACTGATGATGATGTAATCAAGCAACAAGAAAAAGAATATTTAAAAGCCAATTATAATGTTATTGAATGGCAAAATGATGTTGAAAAGGTTAAGCAATCAAAAGAATCATTTAGTCAATTAGGTTATAAATCAGTTGCAATTATCTCCGAATACCATAAACGATATGAAGAAATAACAGATATTGACGTTAAAAGCCATTTGGAACATGAATATAAGGATTCTGAAGGCAAACTAACAACTAATATGAACTTTGATTTTCTAGCTTGTACAAAGGCAATTGATAACGGTATAAGCATGTATAGCGAAAAAAATACACTCGTTTCCTATCCTTGCAATACTGATTTTGTAACACTTGAACAATCACGATCACGTTGTAGAGAAATGAAAGGAAATAAAACAACAATGCTAATTAAAGTACCTAATCGCAAACATGTATATGCAAAAATCAATTACTTTGAAGATGAATTAAGCTGGTTAAAAAATCATGAATTATGGTATAGAAATCATGGTGTAGATAAACAACCTTCTTATGTTTACTTTGAAGTTGATGAATATAACAATGCTAAATTAAAGATTAATAACATGAAATTGGCTTACATTGAACTTCAGTTGAAAGATTTAAAATATATGTACGAAAACTTTGAAACACTAACACAAGGCTACATTGATATTCTAAGTGAAATGTATCCAACAAAACCAATTGAAGTGTTAAATCGTACATTTGCAATCAATATTGATGAAGTATTGAATCCATATATCGAAGATAAAAGCGAAGTCATATTAAGCAAAGAACAAAAAGAACAATTATGTTTAGAAGTTAAAAAATATAAATTAGATAAGCATAATCCTAGTCAAACACCTAGATTAAAAAAGATTAGGGAGCTTGTAGAAAAACAAAGTAAAAAATATATTTTAACAACTACAAGAAAGTATGATAGCGAAGGTAAAAAAGTGACCTATTGGGTTATAAAACAAAAAGAAAACGAATTGAAAATAGCAGTTTGATTAGGTCTTTTGAATCATTTTCGTAAAAAATGGAGACAAAATCACGAGTTATCTACATATATAGTGTAAGGGAATTTCCCATACATTTCTCCTTTTTTTCATTAATTATTGAATACCTTTCTTTATTATGTTTTTTTAAATTCATCAAAGAAAACCTACTTTCCAGTAGTGATAGTCCTTATGGGTCTATTGCTACTGGTTTTTTATTTGCTTTGAAATTACCCAAATGAGTAAAAAAGGAAGGAATTAACACGAAAGGTGAATTTCAATTTCATCTTTAAAAATAACAACTGAATACACAACTAAATATTACAACTGAATATAGAAAACTCTATGAAAGGAATTATAAAATGGCATTTTTTAAGAGAAATAAAAATGGTACCTATCAAAATGATTATTTTTCAACATCATTTAGTTCTAATATCAGAAACTTAGTAGTTACTGAAGAACAAGCAATTGGTATTCCAGCATTTAAAGCATGTGTGAATCTGATTACAAATACAATTGCGGCATTACCAATTAATTTAATGCAACATGAAGGCCAAAATGTAACCTTTAAAAACAATGATCCACGATTACAAATGCTTAATAACCCTAATGTTATTGATACTTCAAGTACCTTAAAAGCTGAATTAGTAAAAGATATTTTGCTTTATGGTAAGGCCTATCTATATAACAACGGTAATGAATTGCATGTACTAAAAGCTAATTATGTGACTGAAGAATATTATTCAGATGATGGTTTTACTATTGGTGACATTCAATATATTTATAATTTTGATGGAACTTACACAATTGATAGCAAAAAAATAATTCGTTTTGATTCAGGTACGAAAGGCGTTTTAAGTAATTCAGATGTACTTGAAACTGCAATCAACGCTCAAACCTATAATAAACAGATTTTAAAAAATGGATCATTTGGTATTGGTTTATTAAAGGCTGCAACAAGACTTTCAGAAAAGGCTATTAATAACTTGCGTACAAGTTGGCAAAATCTTTATGAAGGTTCTTCAAAAAGTGGCAAAACAATCATTCTTGAAGATGGATTGGAATATCAAAATATCGGTACTAATCCTAATGACCTTCAACTAAATGAAACAAATCAACAACTCACTTCACAAATTTGTATGTTGTTCAATGTATCAGAAAGCTTAATTAACGATACAAGAAACAAATACAATTCACTATCAACTGCAAATACCTCGTTTTTACAACAAACAATTCAACCTATCCTAGTAACAATTCAACAACAACTAGATAAATATTTCTTAAAGCCTTCTGAACAAGGCTTATTTTTTATGTTTGATACTTCACAAGTGCTGAAAGCAACTGAAAATGAACGTATCGAAGCTACATTAAAGCTATTCAATGATGGTGTTATTAGCTTCAATGAAAGTCGTAAACGTCTTGATATGACTGTTGTTGATGATAAAAAAGATTACTACAAACTCAACATTGGACAAGCAATGAGAAATAAAGCAACTGGTGAAGTGTTGAATATCAATACTCAAACTACTAACAAACAAGGTGAACAAATTAATGGAAATACTGAAAACCAATAATTTTGAAGTAAGGGCCATTGAAGAGAATAATGATGGTTCACTTCAAGTAAAAGGCTATGTGAACAAGACTGAAAAGCCTTCACAACCCCTTAAAGATGTTAATGGTAATGAATTTATTGAAGTTATTGCTAAAGGTGCTTTTGCTGAAGCATTAAGACAAGGTAATGACGTTGATTTTCTTGCCGAACATGATAAACAAAAAATTCTTGCTTCAACTAATAATGGATCACTTCAATTACGTGAAGATGAACAAGGCCTTTATATTGAAGCAACAATCACCCCTACAAGTTGGGGAAATGACTATTTCACTTTAATCAAATCAGGCATTTTAAAAAACATGTCATTTGGTTTTAGAAGTTTAAAAGATTCATGGCAAAAACTCGCAAATGGCATGTATCAACGTACCATTCAAGCACTTGAATTATTTGAAGTTAGTGCAGTTAAAACCCCAGCTTATCAAGATTCAATTATTCAGGCTCGTTCTTTAGAAACACCTGAAACAATTGAAATTCCTAATATCCCACAAAAATCCTCTGAAGAAAGAAGTAATTCCTCTATGAAAAAATTAAACTCTGTAAACCCTGAACAATCACTAAACACAATTATTAAAGAAAATCGTGCATTACAAACAACAACTGATGGCGCTGCTGTTATTCCTGAACAAATAGCAAATACAATTGTTCAAGAAATTGAAGATATTTCACCAGTATTTGCAATGGCTCAAAAATTCCCTACAATGTCAGGATCACTAAAAGTTGCACGTGAAGGCAATGATGATGTAGTTGCCGCATTTGTTGGTGAAGGCGTTGACCTAGTCGAACAACAATTAAAACTAGAATATGCTGAATTAAAACAAAAACGTGTTGGTGCCGCAATTACTCTTTCTAACCAATTGATTAATGACGCTGCAGTAAACATGGATCAATACGTTCCTAATTTATTAGCTCGTAAAGTTGCTAAAGCTATTGAAAAATCAATGCTCGTTGGTGTTGGTACTGATGAATTTAACGGTATTATTAATGACGTTGCAATTGGTCATGTTGATGTAACTGGTGCAATTACATACGATACATTGCAAGACTTATACCTTTCTATTCACCCTGAATTTTTGGCCGGTGCATGTTTCGTTATGCAACGTGACTTCTTTAAAACTATTGCTAAATTAAAAGATAATGATGGTCATTTCTTCTTACAAAATGGCATTGTGAATGGTAAAGTTTCTTACACTTTATTTGATATTCCTGTATATGTAACTGAAGCATTATCAGCTGAAACACCTGTTGTATTCGGTAATATCAATGAAGCTGTTGCAGTAATGATTAAACAAGAACAAGGATTACGTGAAATCGTTGATTCAGGATTAGCTTTAAAAGGTGCAAAAATGTATCTATTTGACGCTTACATGGATTCAATTGTTGTAAATCCTCAAGCTGTTGCAAAACTAAATGTACAAGTTGCATAATCAATTTTCTAAAGAGTAGTCATTCATTTGGCTACTCTCTTTTTATTACAACTAAATATACAACTGAATAAACAATTAAATAAGGTGAATTAAAATTGAATACTTATATTTCTGCATTAAAAGCAATTAAAGAACATTTTAGAAGTGAAAGTGCTTATAGATACACTCTTGCTCGTGCTTTTGTGCTTAATTTCTCTAACACAAATAAATACATAAAACGCTCTGAAATATTAGCAAAGACTAATCAAGCATTAAGAAAAGAAGGCTTGAAACCTGTTAGCTATAACTTTGTAAAAAGAGTATTAGAACCAACCAAATGAAAGGATTACAACAATGATAATTACAGATGAAGCTTTCAATATAAATTTAGTTAAGAATTATTTACGTGTGGATCACACAGAAGATGATGTACTGATTCAGTTAATGATTGATAGTGCAAAGAGTTATATACAAAACTATTTAAATCAACCATTTGAAGCATTTGAGGATATACCAGTTGAGTTTACACTGGCAGCGTTAAATCTTGTAGCACAATGGTATGAGAATAGGGCAGTAGGTAGCGAGAAGGCTACACATGAATATCTATATAGCTTTACTGGTCTATTAGATATACAACGTAAATGGTTACCTGAAACGAGTGTTGTTATATGAGTATGACAATAGGAATGATGAACAATCGTATTAACATTTATTCAATCAAGACAACAACAGATGAATATGGTGATACTGAAACAACAAAGACATTGTTTCATTCATGTTGGTGCTACGTTCGCAATCAAACAATGAAGGATATTCAAGCAAGTATTGGAACATTGTTAGAAAGTACAACTAATCTAGTTATCAGACATACAAGTAAGCAAATAACTAATGATATGACTGTTGAATTAAATGGTGTGAACTACAAAATTATTTCAATAGAATCTGATATACAAAGAAAACAATTCGATACGATCATTGTAAAACGTGTTGGATAAATCCCCCTTACCCACAAATAAAAAAACGTGTTTATCTACGGATAGCACACGCCCCACAATTCAATCACACATTACCATTTGAAAAATAAAAATTGGCAATTTCATGGAAAGGAAGTAAATAATTTGGCAAATTTAAAAGTAGTTCATTTGGATTCAAATGTTACCCGCGCTAAAGTTAAAGAAGAAAAAGAAGAATTACTAAAAGGCGCCTTTTCTAAGGTGAATTTACACGATACAAAAGGCTATAAAATCTATAATGAATCGTTATATGATTCACTTGTAAATGCTATTGAATCAATGAATGTCACACATTTAACGCAAATTGATTTATTTAGCGTTGTAGAAGTCGCTAACACTATGTTTTTAATTCAGCAAATTGATGATGAAATTGTAAAGTATGGTATTACACAAGCATTAGAAACACGCGAAGGTTCTACAAAGCTAACTGTTTTGCAACATATTGGACAACGTAACGCATTATTAAACGTATTAGATAAACAACTATCTAGCTTAATGCTTTCACCTTCACAACGTCATGAATTATTGAATAATGTACAAAACAACATTGGTTCAATTGATTTTAGTGATGATGATATTAAGAGTATTTATGATGAAATAGAATTGAATACTTTAGATGGTGTTCAATAATGGAAATCCATGCAGCATTAAAACAAATGCAACTGTTAGAAGTTAAGCAACAATTAGCCTTTATGTTAAAGCACTATGATGTTTTTCTTGATCCAGTTTTATATATAATTGCTGTTAATGATTCATTGCAACAAAAGTTACCATTTCATGAATTTGTGCAACTGTTAAAAAAACAAGCAATTCAAAAGCGTAATTTTGCATTATTAAAAGCATGTAATGAAGTTCAAAATATCAATATATAAAAAATCCCCTAGCCTTAATTGGTTAGGGGGAATTTTTTTGTTTTAGTTAAGGTTTTTTTAATTGAAATACTCGATAGAAAATAATTGTTAATAAAACACACCATTCAGGTATAATCTTTCAATTTCAATATTACTTTGAATTTCTTCTGAATAAATATCTAGCCAATAGTTTAGGAAGATAGCAAGTCCAACTTCAGCTTTAGGTTTATAGAATTTATCTTCATACAAATCATCATTAGCTAATCTTTTCTGGAAATTTTTTATATCAACATTTTCAAAATTAATATTTTCTTCTCCATACTTTCCAATGAAATAGTTATAAATAGTTCCATCTGAAATTTTATCATGGATTAAACCTATTTCTTCTTCTTGGTTATGCTTTAATCTTAAATTCTTTAAAAATATATATGTATTATTTTTTAACATACAATCATTCCCTTCATTTTATAATGAAATATTACCATTATTTAAGCTGAAATCAAATGAATTTACATTAAAATAGAAAATTTATAGGTATATACACCTTATAAGGTTATCAATTAAATAAAAATGAGTTTCTTCTATTATATATAGCAATTTTAGAGATAAGAGAATTGCAATTATAATATAATTCATTTATAATCTAGTTAAATCACTCATGATAGTATGTATCGTGAATTTTAAAAGTAGTTAATCATATTGATACTAAGTGGTTAAGAAGGAATTAATAATTTTTTAATACTCAAAATCGTGTTCCTTTGGAGTGTCGGTTCGACCCCGACCACCGGTATAACCATGATGTTTTACTTAAAGATAAAAAATATTAAATGCTCACAAGCCCTTATATATCAAGGGTTTGTGAGTTTTTTGTTATTTTATAAATAAAATGATAACGATAGAAAACGATAGGAGCTCAAGGAGTTTTCCACGTGGTTTACACATATGTTTATATGGTAAATTCTATATTGCAACCATGTTTTCAAAGATTTCTACAGTTAATTTTTCATCTTGTAAACGTAGTTCGGTCAATACATGTGTGTATTGTTTTAATGTAGTTTCAATGTCGCTATGGCCCAATCGCTCACTAACATAATGAATAGATGCCTTCTTATATAGCAAAACACTAGCGTGCGTATGACGTAAGCCATGAACAGTGATAGGCTCAATATTTAGTTCATCTAACAGTTTTTTTAATAGTTTATTTGCATTTGTATTACTTATTACTTTATATTTTGAACTTGGACTAAAAAAAACTAATTGGTGAATGTTTGTAGGCATAGATATAAATAATTTTTTGAAGTAATTCATCGTTAGTCCATCCATTTTAATAACACGAACCGATTGTTCATTTTTAGTAGCTCCAAAACCGATTGGAGAACTACTTTTATAACCCCATGTTTTATTAACTTTAATGGTGTTTTTTTCAAAGTCAAAATCATTCCTAGTCAAACCAACTAGTTCACCAAAACGCAGCCCTGAAGTTAGCCCCAAAAGTAACAAGTAATAACCTAAACCGCCATTACCATTAATTTTTTTACAAATGCTATTTAATAACATTTTGCTTTCTCCGTAATTTAAATGCTTCTCTATTGGTTTTTTTGCCTGAACTGTCCAAGTAAGTTGGGAATTACGTGTAAAATCAACTTGAATTATTTGTTCATCTATAGCATCTTTGACACACGATTTAATATGTCCATTAACTTTAGCTACAGTTTCTTTTGCTTTATTAGAGCCAAAATCATTTAAAAATTTTTGATAATCCATTTTCTTTATGTCTTGGATTGGAATATCAATAAAATAATCTTCCACAGCTTTTAATGAGTAGTGATAGTGCTTTAATGTGGTATTACTGACCTTTGGCTCTTTATATAGACTTATCCACTTTTTAAAGTATTCAGCAAAAGAAATTTTTTTGAGTACCGGTGATATACCTTTTGCTAAAGATGCTTCAACCTCTGCAGCCGCAATCATTGCCTCTTTTTTTGTATGGAATCCACTTTTTCTGATGGGCTTAGATTTGCCATTAATCACTCTACTAACTGTGTATTGCCATTTGTCCTTTCTTTTTTGAAAACTTGCCATTTATTAAAACCCCCTTTTATATCTAAAGGGTAATCGAGAAAATAACAGGTCACCCTTATCATATATTGTTTATGCTTTAATTTGCAAAGTATATTTATATATCTATAAATGTTATATAACAATAGAAAATAAAAGTGAAATTTTGGAGGTTCGAGCAACAAAATTAAAATTAAGAACTAATAAAGCTATGTAAATAAAATGAAATTAGTGAATTATTTGTCTTTTTATTGACTATACTTATAAATTTTTATTAACAATAGTCAAAATAATTAGTATAGCCATTCTATAAGTAAATAAACTTGTTAATTTATTCCAAGTGGTATATTTAAATTTACAATGCGCAAGATATCAGTGTAAACAAGGAGGTGAATTTAAATGAAAAAAAGACTTTCAAAAATCTTCCAAGAAAATTTATATTGGATAAGAAAGAAGGTGCAAGCCATAAGTGTTCAAAAATTAGGGAGGCTATCAAAAGTTGACCCTGCCACTATAAGCCTAATTGAAAGGGGATTAAGAAGTCCAAGTCTAGATACGGTTGAAAAGCTTGCTATGGGATTAAGTGTTGATGTAGGTGAACTTTTAGAAGAAAAGGATATAGAGGACGGCAGGGATAAGAATGTCGATGAATGGAACTGAAAATGAGTTCATTATGAGTTTCGGTTTAAAAGAGAATAAAGGTATTCTAGAAAAAGTATTAGGTCTAGAATTGGTCGAAGTAAAATTAGAAAAAAAATATGAAGGCTTTCAGAAAAATTTCATGATAGACATATATGCATTAGAGAAAAACTCTAATATTCCAGTATATGTGGAGAATATATTAACTGTATCTGATGGGCCTCATCAAACAAAACTACTTGAATTTATTGACAATATTGAAACTGGAATTATTGTTTATCAAGCTCCAGATTTCCTAAAGATGCATGTTATAGAATTGAGAGAGGCAGTAAAAGGAAAGAACATTAATCTTTATTTTGTAAAAATCAATAAAAGTGCAATTGATTTAAGCAAGATACTTAATTCTAAGGTCCATAAGCTGCTGGTATACAATCATTTAAATATGTTTAACAACATACAAAACCCTTTAGAACTTCTGACTGAAATAAGTATTATTAAACCACTAAAGGGAAAGATTGAGCCCATGGAGGAAAATATCGAAAATATGGAAAGGTATCTTAAAAATACCTATCTTATAGATAGGTTACGCTCGACATTTCCATACTTCTTTTCCTTTCAACGAGAAAAATCTAATATCGACAAAATTCCCACCTTGAGATTTGGAGCTGGAAAAGCTGATATTAATTTGTATATTTCTGTTGAAAGTAAAAATTGGGCATTTGTAGAACTAAGTTTTGCAAAGAAAAGCAAAAAAATCTTTCATATTATTAAGGAAAAGGAGGAACGTGCAAAGAAGTTAATCGGAAATGAGTTAGAATTTGTGAATAATAAGCACAAAATTATTTATCGATTCAAAGCACGTAAAAGTGTAGTTGAAACTGTTGATATACTCATTCCAATTGCTGAAAAATTTATACAAGCGTTTTCTAACTACACATATTATCCTGATGAACCAGAAATGTGGGAGGAATTTGATTATAGCTTGTAAATTGTAGAAGATTTATTGTTATTAAAGATAAGTATGCACCAGTTTCATATCGTGGCTGGTGCTTCTATTAGGTATCCTTTTTTATAAAATTGATGTAAATTGTAATGTTTTATATTTATGTTATGAATAAATTAGATGTATACTTTCTAAATGAGGTGATACATAATGGAAATAAAAATTCATACAGGAAGTTCAGAAGACTCTGCAGCACAAGTCTTAAAAGCTGCTACAATTATAGGAGAAATAAAGAAAGTTAGTCATTCTCGTAAGAAGAATTCACAACCTTTTTTTGAAACTATTATTACGGGTAAAGAGGGAAAGATTATAGTATTAGAAGATTTATCATCTGGATTTAATGGAAGAGGACCTGATGAGTTAACAAAAGTATTGCTAACGTTGGGATTTGATAAACAGGATGTTGAGTATCATGTTTTGATAAATGATAATAATGAACATACATTTACTTTAGAAAAATAACAATTATGAGCAAGAAATTGAAGGGGTAACTTGTTTGGAATAGCAGGTTACCCCAAATAAAATAGTTTAATTTGCAAAAAAATCTCCAAAATGTTTGTCCAAAAATTTTGCCATTAATCGAGCTTGGAAAGACCAAGTTTGCCCTCGTTTTTCAGGATAAAATACAAACCCTCCATTTTTAATATCCAATATTTTACGATATTTATTAGGGTAAAGAATATTTTCTTTAATCCACTCGCATTTTTTGTTTGTCTTTTTTTCCAAATCTTTCATTGACCAATATGTACCCATAAGACTTTCTTCTTTTAATTCTTCTAGTTCAATTTTTTTGATTAGAACAAATTCTTCTGGAATTGTAATAGTTACGTTAGTTGATAATTGTTGCATAAACATCCCTCCAAATAATTTTTATTGAATTTATTGTATGTATATCTTTTAAGACAGTTTTTTTAATGTATTGAAATAATACTTTTGTAAGCTATGTATATGTATAATACCTGCAGTATCAGGTATTAAAATAGGATTTATTTTTAAAGTATCTAAATATGTCATCCATTTACGGAAAGTCTTTGGATTATAGGATGATTTCACTTTGTCAATTCCTTCTTTATTTATTCGCTCTAATAATTGAATCAACTTAGTTTTTTCTTTTTCTTTCAGGGTGGATTTCATAATCTTCTTAAAGGCAATACTCGAAGTGTAATAATCCCCACAGTGTATAAAATTTAAGAAGTATTGTTCAAAATATTTTTCAAATAGAAATAGATGTAGAAAAGTGAATAATTGTTTTGGCTTGCCATGTCGATGACATTGTCTATATATATGAGCATTTGAAAGCTTTACTTCGACACGTAACATGTCTTTTTCATAAGAACGAATCTTTTCTTGTTTAGCAAGACGTTCGGCAACTTTGTCATATACAATAACCTCAACGGACTTTGACTTATAAAGCATTGATGTCTTATACGAATTGTTTTGCTGCATTCTACGGTATGCTCCAGGTAGTTTCTTTAGCAATTTCAGTATTTGTTGACGTATCTTAGCATTTGGAATATAAGCATTGAAACTAAAGTCGAATCTTGTTAGATTATGTTCGAAAAATAAATTTTCATCATTAAACAGTATAGATAGGCAATTTATTAGATATTTTTTTATGTATGTATAATCACTTTCTTTAACAAGGGTTCTACCTAAGATTTCTACAACGTCCACAAAAATAGAACATGCCAATTTATTCTTTCTGTATAAAATAAAATGTAATCCTCTACGATTATATTGCCGCATTACAACATTACAAGATTTGTGTCTATGAACCATTTCAAAGTAATGTAAATGTTCGGGTTCTAAATCAATTAATATACTTAGTGTATGTACCATATGCATTCCTCCTTTTTCATAGAAAATCCCTCAATGAAGACCTCTATTTTTACTTCTCACAGATATCATATTGCAAATAAAATAAAAAATATAATTTAGACGGTTCGAGCAACAAATTTTTTCAAAAAAGCTTTATTACAGTTATGAAAGTAAACCTAAAGCAATATAATAATAAAAATTTTATAAGGGGGAGATTATATGAATGAAGTTGAATTTAGAAGTCTAGTAGCAGAGGAGAGAGTAAAATATGTAAATGATTATTTGATGAAGAACATGAAATTAAAGGAGGTAGCAATAAATCTAGGCATTGCTTATTCAAGCATGACAAGTTTATTAAATAAAGACGGTTACCGTTATTCACGTCAACAAAAGCAATATGTTCCATTAGAAGGTAATGATAATAAAGGTGAACATAAGGAAGAAGATGTTTTATTATACATAAAGGAAAATGAAGCAACATTACGAAGAATTATAGAATTCTATAACTCGGCTTCTTTAATTATTAGTCCAAAAGTATATGATAATGGAGCAAAGTTTGTAACAAAGAATTTTAAAATTAACACAGCAATCTTAAATGAATTCCAAACATTAATGAGTGAAAAGTACCCTCAATATCGTTTGCAAGATGCTATATCGCAAGCAATTCTTGATTTTATTGGGAGATATAAATAAAAGGGCATTCTCAAAGCCTAGTTGACTTTGGGAATGCCTTTCTATTGTTAATACGCTTAATTTGACTATATATTTCTATTAAAATAGCCAAACATATCCTTATAAAAAATGGGAATATCTATAATATCTCATTGACAATAGTGTAAAATAATAATAAATATATATTTAATTTAAGGGTGGGTGTTGGTATGAAATCTAAATATGAAATGACAGAAGAAGATATTAAATTAAAATACATAACGCCAGCATTGCAAAAAGCAGGATGGGATATTCAAAATGATATTTTTTGTGAATACAATTTCACAGATGGTCGTATTATTGTTCGGGGTAATTTAACTGCACGTGGAAAAAGAAAAAAGGCAGATTACCTTCTATACTATAAAAAGAATTATCCCATTGCGATTGTAGAAGCAAAGGATAATAAGCATGAAGTAGGGGCTGGAATGCAGCAGGCTCTTGACTATGCAGGGGTATTAGATGTACCATTTGCTTTTTCATCTAATGGTGATGGATTTATTGAACATAACCGATTAACAGGTGTAGAACGCGAACTGACATTAGATGAATTTCCAACAAAAGAAGAATTATTGGAAAGATATATGTGCGATGCACAGATAACTCCTGAACAAGAGAAGATAATCAAAGAGCCTTATTATTTCCAATTGGGAGATAAAACACCTCGTTATTATCAAAGAGTTGCAATTAACCGCACAGTTGAAGCAATAGCTAATGGACAAGATAAGGTTTTGCTCGTAATGGCCACTGGAACAGGTAAAACCTATACAGCTTTCCAGATTATTTATCGTCTATGGAAATCAGGTATGAAAAAGAAAGTACTGTTTTTAGCAGATAGAAATGTACTTGTCGACCAAACGATGGAAAATGATTTTAAACCTTTTGAAAAAGTAATGACCAAAATACAGGGGCGAAAATTAGATAGTTCATATGAAATTTATCTAGCTTTGTATCATCAATTAGCTGGTGGGGATGGGGAAGAACCGTTCCGTCAATTTAAGCCTGACTTTTTTGACTTGATTATTATAGATGAAGCACATCGAGGTTCAGCAAAAGAAGAAAGTCGCTGGCGTAAAGTATTGGAATACTTTGATACAGAAGGTACGACTCAAATTGGTTTAACTGCAACGCCAAAAGAAACTAAAGAAGCATCAAATATTTCATATTTTGGTGAACCAATTTACACATACACATTAAATCAGGGAATTGATGATGGATTCTTAGCACCTTATAAAGTAATGCGGATTAGTATGGATAAAGATTTAGAAGGTTATCGCCCTGAAAAAGGAAAGCATGACATGTACGGTCAAGAAATCGAGGATAGAGAATATAATCAAAAGGATTTTGATAAAAATATTGTTATCGATAAACGTACAGAAGTGGTTGCAAAACGGATTACAGAATATTTAAAAAAAACTGATAGATTTGCAAAAACAATTGTATTTTGTGTAGATATAGACCACGCAGAACGTATGAGAAGAGCTTTAATAAATGAAAATAGCGACCTTGTTGCACAAAACGATAAATATGTTATGCGTATTACAGGGGATAATCAGGAAGGTAAGGCGCAGCTATATTATTTTACTGATAGAGAAAGTAAGTATCCAACATTAGTGACTACTTCTAAACTTTTAACGACTGGTGTAGACGCCAAAACATGTAAGTTAATTGTGCTGGATTCAAATATCAATTCAATGACAGAATTCAAACAAATTATCGGCCGTGGAACACGTTTAGATGTAGAACATGGTAAAGAATATTTCACAATTATGGATTTCAGAAATGCTAGTCGGTTGTTCGCTGACCCTGATTTTGACGGAGACCCAATAATTATTATGGATGTGCCAGAAGACGGTGATATGGGCGATGCACCGGATGAACAAGGACAAGAAGGATTCGATAATATTCCAGAGGAAATGGATGATTTTGAGGATGATAACGATGGAAAGCACCGCCATAAATATCGAGTAAATGATGTTGATGTTAAAATCATAAATGAGCGTGTTCAATATTATGATGTTGGCGGTAAATTAATTACTGAAAGTTTAATTGACTATACAAAGAAAAACATTCGCAATGAATATGCAACATTGGATAACTTCATTCATAAATGGAACACAGAAGAGAAAAAAGAAGTTATACTAAATACATTAGAAGAAAAGGGTATATTGTTAGATGCTGTTCGAGAACAAACAAATTTTCAAGATGTGGATGAATTTGATTTGATTTTGCATTTAGCATTTGACCAACCACCACTTACAAAAGCTGAACGAGTCAATAATGTTAAAAAACGTGGTTATATCTATCAATATAAAGATGAGGCTCGAGAAGTTTTAGAATTACTTCTCGAAAAATACAAAAATGAAGGAATTACTGAAATTGAGGATATAGAAGTATTAAAGTTAAACGAGTTTCAAAAATATGGAAGCCCAATGAGAATTGCAAACACCTTTGGGGGTAAGAAGAAATACTTAGATGCCGTTAAAAGACTAAAAGAAGAAATATATATATCTTAATAAATAGGGTGAGAAAAATATAATGGAATGGCCAGCGAAAGTAGATAGAATTTGGTTTGAGAAATTATTTAAAATGAATACAGGGTATGTTCTAAATTTCAGCAATGCTTCTTTTCAACAATTTGTCCTTACCTCTACAGGGAGAGATATATTGTCAGATGAATATAGCAATTACGGTACTTCAAAGGCAAATCGTTTAAGAAGCTTTTGGGATAAAGAAGACGAGTCCGTTGTATATAACCTACTCAAAGATTTAGTGAGGTATTGGAAAGAGTGTAAAGACGCATATGAAATAGAGATAACAAGTGAAGAAGAAAAAGACTATCAAAAATGTTTATCTATTTTAGAAAGTTTTACTGGTAGTATTTCATATGAAAAATTAGATAAATTATATGTTGATGTCCTAAATATATCAAAAAGTATGCCTAAATTAGTAACAGACATTAAAGAAAATATGAAAAATAACAAACCAGAATTAGCGCTAGATAGACTTCATACATTTTCTATGCAGTATTTTAGAAGTTTATGTAAAAAACATAATATTGGATATGTTCGAGACGATGCCTTGCATACTATTTTTAAAAATTATAGAGAATATATTGAACAATTAAAAGTGATTGATTCTACTATGACAATTCAGATATTGAAGAGTACAACTAACCTATTAAATGAATATAATAAAGTTAGAAATCATGAAAGTTTTGCTCACCCCAATGAAGTATTAAATACTATAGAGAGCAAATTAATTTGTGATAATATGGTAAATATTATTAAGTTTTGTGACCAATTAGAAGAAGTAATAGACAGTTAGTATTTAGAATGAAGAGGTATAATAAATAATGACAATTACATCATTTGTAAAAACACTACAAAATATTATGCGTAATGATGCGGGAATTTCAGGAGATGCTCAGCGTATCGAACAAATTGTTTGGATGTTGTTCTTAAAAGTATATGATGCAAAAGAACAACAATGGGAATTCGATGATGACGATTTTGAATCGATTATTCCAGAAGAATTCCGTTGGTGCAATTGGGCTGTAGATGAAAAGGATGGAGAAGCAAGAACAGGAGAAGCGTTGTTAGACTTTGTAAATAATGATTTATTTCCGGCGTTAAAATCAATTGAAGTAGATGAACTAATACCGATTAATAAGGCAATTGTACGTTTTGCCTTTGAAGATGCGAACAATTATATGAAAGATGGCGTATTATTAAGACAAGTTATTAATGTAATAGATGACATCGATTTTACAGATTATAAAAAACGTCACGCTTTTAATGAAATTTATGAACAAATTTTAAAAGATTTACAAGCTCAACGTGCTTCAGGTGAATTTTATACACCACGAGCTGTAACAGACTTTATCACCCATATGATTAAACCTCAATTAGGAGAACATATCGCGGATTTTGCATGTGGTACAGGCGGTTTCTTAACGTCAACACTTAACTATTTAAAAGCACAAATTAAAACAACAGAAGATAATGATTTATATAGTAAATCTGTATTTGGTATCGAGAAAAAAGCATTCCCATATTTATTATGTTTAACAAATCTTCTATTACATGATATGGATAATCCTCAAGTCATTCATGGTAATAGCCTAGAGAAAAATGTACGTGACTACGAAGAAAAAGATAAATTTGAAGTCATTATGATGAACCCTCCATATGGCGGTTCAGAAAAAGAATCAATCAAAATGAATTTTCCTATAGAATTAAGAAGTAGTGAAACCGCGGACTTATTTTTATCTACTATTATGTATCGCTTAAAACAAAATGGTCGAGCAGCAGTTATTTTACCTGATGGATTTATGTTCGGTGTAGATGGTGCTAAACGTGCAATTAAAGAAAAAATAATTAAAGAATTTAACCTGCATACAATTATCAGATTACCAAATAGTGTATTTGCTCCATATACAAGTATTACAACAAATATATTGTTCTTTGAAAAAACAGAACCAACAAAAGATATTTGGTTCTATCGTGTGGATATGCCAGATGGATATAAAAACTTTTCTAAAACAAAACCAATTAAACTAGAACATTTACAATCGGCAATGGAGTGGTGGAATAATCGTGAAGTAATTGAAGAAGAAACAGGTTTTAAAGCAAATAAATACAGTGTACAACAAATTATTGATGGAGATTATAATTTAGACTTATGTAGTTATCCACATGAAGAAGAAACGATTCTAGAACCTCATGAATTGATAACAATCTATCAAAAGCAGCGTGAACGTTTAAATAATGAAATCGATAATATTTTAGATGAAATTGAAAAAACTTTAGGTGAACAATAATGAATCCAAAGCAATTAAAGAATTCGATATTGCAATATGCAATGCAAGGAAAATTAACTCCACCAGATTTAAGTGATGAACCTGTAAATGAACTGATTACTCGTATAAAAGAAGAAAAAAAACAATTAATTAAAGCTAAAATTATCAAGGATGAGAAAGTATTACCTCAAATTACAGAGGATGAAATTCCATTTGATATACCTACGAGTTGGGAATGGGTAAGAGCAGCAGAAGTAATGGATGTAAGGGATGGAACTCATGATACTCCTAAATATGTAAAAGAGGGGATTCCATTAGTAACAAGTAAAAATTTAAAAAACGGTAATTTAATATTTGAACCAATTAAATATATCTCTACAGATGACCATATAGAAATATCGAAGCGCTCAAAAGTTGACAATGGAGATATTCTATTTGCCATGATTGGAAGTATAGGAAATCCTGTAGTAGTAAAAAAAGATAGAGAATTTAGTATAAAAAATGTAGGTTTATTTAAAGCTTTACCTCAAAATAAGTTGAATATGGATTTTGTATTCTATTATCTAACTTTAATGGAGGAAAGGTTGAAAAGAGAAGCTTCTGGAGCTGTTCAATCTTTTGTGTCATTGAGCAAATTAAGACAATTGACAGTTCCTTTGCCACCGTTAGAAGAACAAAAACGTATTGTTAGAAAGATTCAAGAGTTAATGAAAAAAGTAGAGGAATATTCTATTTTACATGAAGAACAGCAAAAATTAAGAAAGGTCTTTCCATCTCAACTTGAAAAATCAATCTTACAATATGCAGTGCAAGGTAAATTAGTGTCACAAGATGTAAGTAACGAACCTGCAAGTGAATTAATTCAGCGAATTAAAGAAGAGAAGGAACAATTAATCAAAGATAAAGTCATTAAAAAAGACAAAGCATTACCCGAGATTACAGAAGGTGAAATACCATTTGATATTCCTGACAGTTGGGAATGGGTAAGATTAGGAGAATTAGTTAGTAAAATAGGTTCAGGAAGTACACCTTTAGGCGGAAAAGCAGCTTATGTTGAGAAAGGTATTGTATTTATACGTTCTCAAAATGTTTGGAACGATGGATTAAAGCTTGATAATGTAGCATATATTCCAGAAGAAATAAATTCTAAAAAGGCAGGAAGTATAGTAAGACCTAATGATTTACTTATTAATATAACAGGTGCATCCATTGGAAGATGTAGCATTGTTCCGTCAGATTTTTTAATTGGAAATGTTAATCAACATGTATGTATTTTACGATTGATTGATATAGAGATTAAAGAATATCTTCATTACTGTTTAATGTCACCGTATATACAACAAACTATTATGGATAGTCAAGTTGGTGTATCGAGGGAAGGTTTGAGTATGGCAAAATTAAAAATGTTTCTGATACCATTACCATCATTAGAAGAACAAAAAAGAATTGTTGAAAAAGTGAAAGAACTTCAATTTGTAAAAGAAAGATTAGTAAAATGTATAGATGGTACTAAGTATTAATTAATAAATTGCTACTATTTTAAGTATTTCATGTTTGAAATTAAAGAGCATCCCAGTAAGCCTATAATGGCTTTTGGGATGTTTTTTATACACCAACATATTTGTTAAGAAAAGATGAGATGCAACTATTCGGCAAAGTGAAGATGTATTGTATAAAATCTACGAAATTTGATAATAAGTGAATATTGATTTATAAAAAAGATAAATGTTTTTTACTATGCCTGCTTTCTTGTGAGTATAGTATTATAATAAAAAATGGTAATATTTAGATGAATAATTATTAATGCTTATATAAATTTATAGATGCTCGTGGGATTTTTAAAAGTTTATTCGAACTTTTTATAAAGAAAAGATTTAAACATGAAGGAGAAGGTGACTCATTTTGTATAAAAGAATAGGAACATTTAATTTTAGTACTTATTCATTTATTCCAGAATTAGATAGTAAATTTAATTCTTATGTTGATATCCTATTAGAGGAATTTACTTATTCTATATTTAAAAAATATGTTTTAGCGGATGATTATTTACAGAGGTTTACTAATCAAGAAATAGAAGTTTTAAAAAGTGTTATTACTGAAGCTAATTATTTTGATTTACATATGGAATCAGAGACTGCATTAATTTTGCTATCCCAAATTTTCCAAATGGAAATGGAAAACTTTTTAAAGGTTCCTATAAAAGAATTAGATGAAAAAAGACACTATACTCCCAAACTTTCATTTGATAAATATATGTTAGGTGCTCACAAAAAAGTATTAAATGAACAAACTCAGTATGAATTATGTAGAGGCAAAGTAAGCACATTAAATATAATTGAATATCCTAAATATTTCAGGTTATATAGAGCTAGAAATATAGTAATATCTAAATTTAATAAAAGGAAATATTCTAACAAAACCTTATTGAAAACTATACAAAGTATAAGTGAAGAATATAAACAGGATTTGTATTTAAAGATTATTAAGGACAATTATAAAATTTTGAATGATGAAAATATAGGAAATATTCTATTCAAACTCATTGAAGCATCTATTAAGCATTTTATAAATTCTAAAAGATTGGGAATGACTATGGAAGAGGGAGACGTAGTTTTAGAAGAGCTTAATTTACAATTAAAAGAACATAATACTGTTCAAAATATATTTAATAAATTGGAAAGCAAATTTAAAAAGAATTTTAATAAGTTTATAAACCCTGATTTTTATAATGATTTTTCAGAAGAATTAATATCAGTTTTAGAACAGGAAGTAAATAAAATAGGTGTTAGTCCAGAAAAGTTCATGACTGAAAGATTTAGTGACTATAAGATGTTCATTCTTAGTGAAATTTTTAGAAGTTCATCTAATGTAGAAGAATTAATTGAAAGTGCCTACCAAAATTATACTAAGGAAATGAAATGGAAAATTGCAGAAAAGGTAATAGAAGATAATTTATCTCTAAATGATTTTGAAATCGCAATAAGAGTATCTGATTTATCTATATCAGAAAATTTATACCACAAACAGTTGACTAGTGATATTGAAGTTTTATCACATGCAGTATTCAAAAACTGGCAATATCAAAAATATGATGATATGCATTTCAGTAAACGCAGGTTATTAGAAACACCGGATAATGAAAAAACTGATTCTTTATGGTTTATATTAAAAAATATAAGATGTGGAAGAAAAGATACTGATTTAGCATATTTATTAGCAAAAGAGAAATTGTCAAACTATCTTGAATTGGTATATTATTTTGTTTCTAAAGAAGACGAATACAATTTTAAAATCCTTGACCCTTATATTTTAATAAATAACACAAGTAATAATGGTTTATTAGGAAGAAAAAATAGTCCTTACAATAAAGCTAAAAATGTAGATGATTTTACAGATGATTTGTTAAAGTTTTTAAAAGACCTTTTGAATTCACAAAAAAGTATAAGTTTTGATATTAATAACTGTATTAAATTGTATTTTAAGATGGGAAATGAAACAGAGATAAATAATAAATCTAGACTTTTAATAAAAATTTGGGAAACTATTTTTAAAACACAAGATATTCATAAACTTTCACTTTACTGTTCAATTATAATAGCAGGGACAAATTATAATTCCAATGATATTACTTACAAAGATATGAGAAAAATTTTGTATGAAGACTTTCTTGAATTTATTTATATTTCAAATGAAGAACTTAATTCCTTAGTAATAGAAGAAACATTCGAACGTTTCAAAGTTTTTACAAAAAATATTATTGGAACATACCTCTTTAATATTCCACTTAATGATTCGATAAATTATGATATGAGGGATATTTTAGAATGGATTTTATATATAAATCCAAACGATGAATTTATCTCAAGAGGAGTGATGGATAATGAGTAATACAAAATACATTATGCCAAATTCAGAACTTCTAAGTACGAGAGAATACTTGGATAAATTTGTCGGAGAACCGATAAAAATTTATAATGATTCGGATGATTTCATAGGTAAAGGAAAATTTATTATCTCATTTTTAGAGATAACTGCTAAACCTTTTAGTGAAAGTTCTGAAGTAACCATCACTATAAAGGAATTAGACGTAAAATTAGATAGCGATAACTATAAATTAAGTTCAATTGTAAAAGAAGATGAAGATAATTTTATAAGTTTAGACATAAATTTAGTCAATTTAAAAATAGAATCTGGAAATCTTATAGGAAGAGTAAATTTTAGTGAGTTTCATATTACTAAGTCTGATAAAGAAAGTTATGAAAGGTTCTCAGAATACACACGAAAATTAAATTGGAGAGAAATAAAACTTCCGAAAGAATATGCTGGAAAAGATAAGGTAGATGAAGCGGGAGCATTTGAGGCATTGTGTTTAGATATTATATCTCATTGGGGAGGGCAGAATATAGAGATTATAGGAAAAGGGCAAGATAGGGGAAGAGATGGAGAGTTTAAAATAGCAGCCTATTCTTGGATACCTATATTAACTAATTATTCGAACTCATGGATTCTTCAATGTAAGTATTCAAAGGATTATGATAATCTAAGTGTTAGAGAAATATATGAAGAAGTAGTGAAAGTACTTATGCATAAACCAGATTATTATCTTTTAATGACAAATAGGAAAATAACAAGTGATTTTAAAGATTGGTTTGAAAAGGCCTTGAAGGAGAATAAGTATCATATACCATTTAAATGTATTTTAATAAATAAAACTCAAATTGAGCAGATACTTGCTGACCCTGAAATGTCATATATTAAACGTAAGTATTTTGGATAATGATATAAGTAATAAACTCAAGAAATAAATAATTTCTAAGAAATTTTACACAAAATTTACACATAGCTTTTGCAAAACCTTATTAAATCAATATTTGACCTGCTATTTATATCCCGACCACCGGTATCAAGGTTTATAAGAAATCCCTTTTTAAAGGGGTTTCTTTTTTTTGTGGTAAGTTCCTTCATATATATAATGGTTCTATACTAAAAGTTGGGGTTTATAAACAATTTTAGCAAGTAAAATAACACGTAATCTCCTAGTATATTATACTAAAAACTTTATTTTTCACTAATTCCCATTGCAAGTAGTAATAAAAAAGCACAAGGCAAAACAAAGACGTTTGCTAATAACCCGATAATTAAAGGAATACTTCGTTTCGTCATAACCCAAGAGCCTATTGCAAGTTCAATACCGATAATTGATAATACGCTATAAATGGTGATATCCCAATAAGCATCAGAGATTGGTCTTTTTTTCACATAGAAATCGATAATACTTATTATCACAGGCACTAAGAATGTAAAACCTAAAATGATACCTACTCTTCTCTTATCCATAATTATTCATCTCTCCTTTTATAAAATCTCATAAATTTTACCACAGAAACTAATAGTACATACCTATCTATATGGTCCAAATCGGTCGGTGGAAAAATTAGATGAGGTGAATGATAATGTTATCTAACTACAAGAAGCTAAGATTTATCAACACCTTCATTCTTAATGGCAACTACTATTTTTTAGTATCAGTTATCAAGAATGAAGGTGTTTTTATCGTTCATATGCACACATAATTTACCAACATTTACAAGAAGGTTAAAAGAGATTAATATTCTCCTGTTATTATTGAAGAGAAATCTATTAATAGGATGGGAGATGTTGAAGTTGAAAAGAAAATGGTTATCTGCTCTTGGGGCCTTAGTGTTAGTAGTAGGTGTTGCAACAAATGGAGGTACAGCAATGGCTAAAGAAAAATACAAGGATATCGAAAATATATCACATCGTGGTGCTTCTGGTTATGCTCCTGAGCATACAATTACATCCTATCAAATGGGAGAAAAAATGCATGGTGACTATATTGAAATCGATTTACAGATGACAAAGGATGGTCAATTAATTGCTTTGCATGATGAAAAGTTGGATCGGACAACAAATGGGACAGGTCTTGTGAAAGACTATACACTAGATGAAATCAAACATTTGGATGCAGGAAGTTGGTTTAATAAAGCATATCCACAATATGCTAAGTCAGAGTATGTAGGATTACAAGTACCATCTCTTGAAGAGATTTTTAGGAAGTTTGGAAAGAATGCTAGTTATTATATCGAAACAAAATCGCCTAACATATATCCTGGTATGGAAGAAGAACTTTTACGTCTTATAAATAAGTATGATATCAATAAAAAGAAATTACTTGTTCAATCTTTTAGTGCGGATAGTCTGAAAATCATGAATAAACTCGATCCATCACTGAACCTAATCCAATTGTTATCTTACAAAGGGAATGCAGTTATTACAGATGATGAAATCGCAAATATTAAAAAATATGCGATTGGTATTGGGCCGAACCATACGTATTTAAATAAAGAATATATACAAAAGGTCGTCAACAGCGGACTTGAAATTCACCCATATACAGTAAATGATAAAGAGAGAATGCAGCAACTAATTGACTGGGGGGTAACAGGAATGTTTACAAACTTCCCAGACTTATTGAATCAGGTGAAGAAAGGAAAGTAAATTTCACCATTTTCACTAATAGTTTAATAAAGTGTTAGCAAAGCTCAGAAAGAATGTTTACAATCTTTCTGAGCTTTTAATCTTTATAAAGACATGATAGAAAGCAATTTCTATGAACACTTTCCATACTGAAGATGATCGAATATCATGATCATCATAAAGGTTATGATTATTTGGAAATGCCTATGAAATCTTTTCTAAATCCCTCTACTACCTTCAATAAAATTTAAGATTATTTTATAATCCTTTAATAGTTGTAAAAAGTCGTTGAACGGCTTCTTTTATTTCTTCTTCCTTCAAGCTTGCAAAGCCAATAATAAAGCTAAGTTCATCATCTGGTTCTTTGATTTCAATTAATGAAAATCTCTTAATATTAAAAAAGTGAATATCCGCTTTCTCTGCTCGTGCAGCAATTTCATCATAATCGCGTGTGGTTTTCATTTTAACGAGAAAATGTAAACCAGCTGGAATGTCTAATATGTTAATGTCATTTTTGAATGTTTTTTTTAGTTCTTTGATAAGTTTTTGACGTATCGCTTCAAAATGGTGTGTCATTTTACGAAGATGTTTTTGGTAGTATCCATCTTTTATAAAATAAAGTAATGTATATAAACTCAATGTATTACATTGTGGAAGTAAGTAATCAAATTTTTCTCGATAGATCTCCAATAATTCCGGAGGTAAGACCATGTAACTAATACGTATACCAGGAAATAATGTTTTAGAGAATGTACCTGTATATATTGTACGATTATTACGATCAAGACTTTGAAGGGAAGGAATATTACTTGTTCCGTATTTGAATTCACTATCGTAATCATCCTCGATTATGTAGCGCCCTTTTTTTGCACTTGCCCAATTTAATAATTCAAAACGACGTGATACCGGCATAATAATTCCAGTGGGAAATTGGTGTGACGGCGTTGTGTAAAGTAGGTCAATGTCTTTATGTTGAATGGCCTCAATTTTGAATCCGCTATCATCGATTGGTACGGTATGAACTTTCCATCCTTTTTGTTGAATCAACTCATAATAGCGAGCATACCCAGGGTTTTCTAATGCTATAGATTTGTTGTCACCACATAATTCTAATAATTGTGAAACGAGTGCTTGACTTGAGGAATGAAAAATAATTTGCTCTGGTTCACAACGTACTCCTCGATTAAAGCTTATGTATTGTGCTAAAGTTTGACGCACTTCAAATGGCCCTTGATTGTGCGACATAAATGAAAGCTCTTGATGGAATGTTTTCAACGCCTTCTGCTCACATTTCAACCATTCTTTGTATGGAAACAAATCCATATTTGCACTCATATGTGAAAATGAAATAATGTTTGAGGAAGTTTTCCTTGTTTCTTTCAAATGTTTGGGCAATGGTTTTACTTCTTTGTCATCTGCTTCATAAAGCGTAATATCCTCTACAAAATATCCCTTTCGTTCCACACTATAAATATAGCCTTCAGCAAGTAATTGATCGAATGCAACAACAACAGAATTAGTACTAACATCTAATTGTTCAGCTAATTGGCGTTTTGATGGGAGCTTTTCTTGTGGCTTATAAATACCAGACAAAATTTGATTTTTTATTTGTTGATAAATTTGTTTGTATTTATATTCTCGCTCTGTATTTTGTTCTGCTATCATTTGCAATCTCCCTTTCAATCATCTGGTTCTTAAAAAAATAAAAAATTGGTTCTTTTCTTTTAATGATAAGCTGTCCATAATTTTCTGTAAATGTAGAACAAGGGGGAATTGAAAAATGAATGTCACAACTAAGGCAGAAGAATTACAACAATAACGATGAAAATTCGATTTTTTGAGCTGTGAATAATGGCCCATAATTTTGTGGAAAAGGGGTTAGAAGTTGTCAAAACGCAAGAGGATTACATAATTCGCTAAACGATAAGAGTTACTTTATCGGAAAGAGCTATACACAAAGGAGAAATGCATATGAGTAATAACAATAATAAAGATTTTACGAAATCTATGTCAAAAATTGATGTACTGTTTTTATCTCTTGGAGCAATGCTTGGATGGGGTTGGGTTGTTCTTTCAGGAGAATGGGTAGCAAGTGCAGGATTTCTAGGAGCAGTTATTGCTTTTATATTGGGTGGTCTATTAGTTATTTTCATTGGTCTAACATATGCAGAGCTTTCATCTGCGATGCCAGAAACAGGTGGGGGGCTCGTTTTTGTAAAACGAGCATTTGGTAAGAAAAGTGCATTTGTAACAGCTTGGGGAGTGCTATTTGGTTATGTATCAGTTGTTACATTTGAGGCAGTTGCGTTACCAACTGTAATTGATTATGTAATGCCAGTAGAGCATAAAGTGAGTCTTTGGACTTTAGGTGGTTGGGAAGTCTATTTAACTTGGGCGTTAATTGGTACAGTTGGTTCAATTGCTTTAACAGCGCTCAATTTCTTTGGCATTAAGCCAGCTGCAGTGTTCCAAAATATTTTTACAGTAGCAATTGTATTAGTGGCAGGTTTAATCGTATATGGAGCAATTGCTCACGGTGATTTAAAGAATTTAGAACCAATGTTCACGGATGGTATTGGTGGTACACTTTCCGTACTCGTGATGATTCCGTTTTTATTTGTTGGCTTCGATGTTATTCCACAAGTAGCTGCGGAAATTAATGCACCTGGTAAATCAATAGGTCGTATTATTATCGTCTCTATCATTAGCGCTGTATGTTTCTACTTATTTGTTGTATTTGGTGTAGCTGTAGCTCTTCCAGATGATCTGCTCTTGAAGAGTCAACTTGCAACAGCAGATGCGATGGTCGCTTTGTTTGGTAGTCCAATTTGGGGATATATTTTAGTAGTTGGCGGTATTGCGGGAATTATCACTAGCTGGAATGCTTTCATTATCGGTGGTAGCCGAATTCTTTATGCAATGGCCGAAAATAATATGATTCCAAAATGGTTTTCATACATTCATCCAAAGTATCAAACGCCTACAAATGCGATTATTTTCTTAGGTGTCTTAGCTGCAATTGCACCCTTTTTAGGCCGCCCAGCATTGGTATGGTTAGTAGATGCAGGTGGTGTAGGGATTGTAGTTGGTTATTTACTTGTTTCGATTGCATTTATGAAACTACGCAAAACAGAGTCAGCATTACATCGTCCTTATAGAGTGAAATATTGGAAATTTACGGGTGTGATGGCGATTGTTTTAAGTATTTTATTTATTGTATTCTATTTACCTGGTATGCCATCTGCATTAGTTTGGCCTATGGAGTGGGTTATTCTAGGTGTTTGGTGCTTAATTGGCTTTGCATTATATTCATTAAACTCTGTGAAAGTATCTGAAGATGTTTTTGAGAAAAGTGAAAATTATACTTCATCATGATGCACAGTTATGTAGAGTAGATAGTTATTGTAATAGCGCCTATTTTTACACAGAAAGAACATCATCTTTTTGAGGCAAATTACTATTCATATCTAGTTTATCTGGATCCTAAAAAAGCTGAAAATTGGTTCTTTTCTTTTCACCAGAAGATGCCATAATTTTCTGTAATTACAATACGAGGAGGAATAAAAATGAAGGTCACTACAAAAACAGAGGAATTATTACAAAAACGACAAAAATATGTTGTTCGAGCAGTAAGCAATGGCTCATTAAATTTTGCAAAAGAGGCAAAAGGGGCAACAGTTATTGATGTAGAGGGAAACGAATGGATTGATTTTGCAGCTGGTATCGGTATGATTAATGTAGGCCATAATCATCCAAAAGTAGTGGAGGCTGTAAAAGCACAAGTGGATCACGTAATTCACCCAGGCTTCAATGTCATCATGTATGAAAATTATGTCGAACTAGCAGAAAAGCTTTGTGAAGTTACACCAGGTACACATGACAAACAAGTTATTTTATTAAACTCTGGTGCAGAGGCGGTTGAAAACGCTGTGAAAATCGCCCGTCGTTATACAAAAAAATCCGGCGTTGTATCGTTTACACGTGGCTATCACGGTCGTACCAATCTAACAATGGGCATGACAAGTAAAGTTAAACCATACAAAGAGGGCTTTGGTCCATTTGCATCTGAAATATATAAAGCGCCATATCCATACTTATATCAAAAACCAGCTGGTGAAACAGAAGAAGAATACGTAGATCGTATTATTGCTGAATTTAAAGAATTCTTTTTAATGACTGTATCACCTGAAATGGTAGCTTGTGTCGTATTGGAACCAGTTCAAGGAGAAGGCGGTTTCATCGTACCGCCGAAAAAATTTGTACAAGAAGTCGTGAAATTCTGTAACGAAAACAACATTGTCTTTATAGCAGATGAAATTCAAACAGGATTCGGACGTACAGGTAAATTATTTGCCATCGAGCATTTTGATGTTATGCCAGATTTAATAACTGTTTCGAAATCATTAGCAGCGGGAATGCCACTTTCAGGCGTAATTGGACGAAAAGAAATGATGGAAATTTCCGATCCGGGTCAATTAGGTGGTACATATGCTGGTAGTCCAACAGCCAATGCCGCGGCGTTAGCAGTAATCGACATTATGAAAGAGGAAAAATTACCAGAGCGTGCTGAAATCATTGGTCAAAAAATTGAAGACAAAATAAAAGCATTACAAGCAAAATATCCTGAAATCGGAGATATTCGTCGTTTAGGTGCTATGGTAGCGATGGAAATTGTGAAAGATCCAGTGACTCGCGAGGCAGATAAATATCGTGTAACTGATATCGCAAATTATGCAAATCAACATGGATTATTATTATTAACGGCTGGTATTAAAGGGAATGTGATTCGTTTCTTGCCTCCACTAGTGATCACGGATGAAGAATTAGAAAAAGGCTTTGCTATTTTAGAAGATGCTTTTGCGAATAGCTAAGGAGGAAGTCAATAATGTCTACATTTACAGTAAACAATCCAGCAACAGGTGAAGAATTACAAGAAGTTATTGTTTCAAGTAATGAAGAAGTTCTTGCTGCACTTAAAGCAGGTCATACAGCTTTTAAAACATGGTCAAAAGTAAATGCACATAAACGTTCAGCACTATTATCTAAATGGGCTGATTTAGTTCGTGCACATCGTGAAGAAATTGGTGAACTAATTACACGTGAAAATGGTAAACCACTTGCAGAAGGTCTAGGAGAAGTTGATTATGCAGTAAGTTATATCGACTGGTACGCAGAAGAAGCAAAACGCATTTATGGTCGTACAATTCCAGGACATCAAGAGTCAAAACGTTTAACCGTTATAAAACAACCAATTGGACAAGTAGCAGCCATTACTCCATGGAATTTCCCGGCAGCAATGATGACACGAAAAGCTGCACCAGCACTTGCGGCAGGTTGTACATTTATAGTGAAGCCAGCTGAGGAAACACCGCTTACAACGATTCGTTTAATTGAATTGGCACATGAAGCAGGTATTCCAAAAGATGTTGTGCAATGTGTCAATGGTGATGGACCACGTATCGGTAAATTATTTACAGATAGCCCATACGTACGTAAAATCACATTTACGGGATCAACGCCAGTTGGTAAAGAACTTTTACGAAATTGTGCTGATACGTTAAAACATGCGACGATGGAACTTGGTGGGCATGCACCATTAATCGTGGCAGAGGACGCGGATCTTGACTTGGCTGTACAACAAACAATCAATGCAAAATTCCGTAATGCAGGACAAACTTGTGTTTGTCCAAACCGTCTACTTGTGCAAGATAGTGTAGTAGATAAGTTTACAGAAAAATTTGTAGAAGCCGTGAAACACTTAAAAGTAGGCAATGGACTAGATCAGGACGTAACTGTAGGCCCAATTATTAATAAAAAAGGGTTCGATAAAATTGTTAATCAGTTAGAAGATGCAGTATCAAAAGGTGCAGATATTGCATGTGGAAATGAATATGATTATAACGATGAAAAAGGCTATTATTTCATTCAACCAACTGTTGTTGTGGATGTAAATGATACAATGAAAATCATGCAAGAAGAAACATTTGGACCAGTAGCCCCAATTACACGTTTCCATACACTAGAGGAAGCAGTGGAAATTGCTAATGGAACACCATATGGTTTAGCAGCTTACTTCTTTACAGAAAGTTATAAAACAGGTGTGTACTTAAGTGAAAATCTTGAATTTGGTATTGTAGGTTGGAACGATGGTGCACCATCTGGAGCACATATCCCATTCGGTGGAATGAAGGAAAGTGGCATTGGACGTGAAGGCGGCCTTGAAGGGATTGAGCCTTACCTAGAAACAAAATATATTTCTACAAATATATAAGCAATGCAAAAAGCTCTATTTCTTACTGTTAATATAGTAGGTAATGAATTTTTCGACTTTAAATAAATAAGTAAAAAAGATCATCTATCAATAGGTGATCTTTTTTATTTTGGAAAATTCCTATTCCTCTCTAATAGGCCGATTGTTGATAGCCTGATAGAAAAATACCTTGGATTTTTTTTTGTGGATTAGAGAATAATATAAGTTGATTTGAAAAATAATCATAAGTGTAGGAAAAACACTTTCGAATTGTATGTAAACACTTATTTTGACTTTCGTTTGGTATGTTAAAAGACTTGAAATCATTTTTTATTGATAAATTGTAGAAAATCTTGAATTTGTAAAAAGAATGGATTGTTTTAAGGTATTATTGTGTTTAAGGTTTTTTAACAATTTGTAAGTAGAGTAGATTTTTTTTTATAGATACGATTAGATGTGGAGGATTTATCTGGCATATCGAAAATAATATTTTATCTTTATATGCAAAAAGAAATGTGGAGGGATATAGATGAGTGAAGATAAGTCAACGATTCAATTGGATGAAATAGACGAGCATATTCTTCAGCTTTTAAATAAGAATGGACGAATTTCATTTACAGATTTATCAAAAGAAGTGAGATTATCACGTGTAGCAGTTCAGGCACGTATTAGTACACTAATGGAAAATGGAGTGATCGAGCGTTTCACAGCTGTGATTAACCCTGAAAAAATGGGGTTAAAGGTGTCAGCTTTTTTTAATGTAGAAGTGGAGCCAAAGTATCTCCAAGAGGTAGCTGACATATTGGCAAAAGAACCATCAGTTTCAAGTCTCTATCACATGACAGGTCCAAGTAAGTTACATATGCATGGTTTATTTAAGGATAATCGAGAGATGGAAGAGTTTTTAGAAGAAAGATTATATCCTTTACCAGGGATTATGAGCGTCGATTGTCAAATTTTAATTAAGAGATATAAAAGTCGGATTGGTATGAAGTTATAGGAGGGATTTAATGTGGAGAAAAAAGAAAAGCTATATCAGCAATTAGCGATGGCGATGCTCCGAACAGGAATTTTAGGATATGGGGGTGGACCGTCTGTCATGCCTCTTTTTCGTCATGAGGCTGTAGTAAAATATAAATGGATGAATGATGATGAATTTGGAGAAATCTTAGCTATTGCGAATGCTCTACCAGGTCCTATTGCTACTAAAATGGCAGGTTATTTAGGATATAAGCTAAGAGGGGTGAGAGGTGCTGTTTGGGCCATTCTATGTCATATTTTACCGAGTTCAATTTTTATGATCACACTTTTATCTGTTGTAGGCTTTTTGAGTAGTTCGAAAATTGTTCTGGGGATGATTGCAGCAGTGATGCCAGTTGTTGCTGTTATGCTTGGAGAAATGGCATATCAATTTGGAGAGAAATCTATAAAAGGACTTGGAATCATAATGGGGATAAGCTGTTTTGCAATTGCATTTCTACTACTGCAAGTTATTCATGTACATTCAGGAATTGGTGTTCTTCTATTTTTGGTTTATGGAAGTATTCATTTTCAAATAGTGTCTAAGTGGAAAAAGAAAAAAGAAGAGCAGAAGGGGAGCACTTTGTTATGAGTTTAATACATATTTTTCTCGGCTTTTTTATAGCAAATATGCTTGGCTATGGTGGTGGACCATCTTCAATTCCTCTAATGTACGAGGAAATTGTAAAACATTATCATTGGTTAAACAACGCTGAATTTTCAAATATGCTGGCTCTTGGAAATGCTCTACCGGGTCCTATTGCGACCAAAATTGCAGCGTTTGTTGGTTATGATGTTTATGGCTGGATAGGCGTTGTCGTTGCCTTAATAGCGACCATTATTCCTTCTACATTTCTACTGATTGTTCTATTGAATGTACTAAATAAATATCGGCAGTCTCCTGTTGTAAAAGGAATGACATTGTTAGTGCAGCCAATTCTAGCAATCATGATGCTAATCATTACTTGGCAAATGACAAAGGATTCAATCCATTCGATTGGAATTTGGCAATCTCTAGGTATCGCTGCTGTAGCCTTTTGGGCAATGAAAATCAAAAAAATACATCCGGCATTAGTGATATTAGCCGCTTTTGTTTATGGTGGAATTGTCCTTCAATATGTTGTGTAAGGAGTTATCAAAGTATTGAAAGAAGAATTTGTTCAACAGCTATAAGCGTAGTAAAGGCAGATCATAGTGACCTGTCTTTTTATTTGTCTAGAAATCTTTTTAAATCGGCCATTCTTTGTACCCCTTGTTCATAACCCATTTGATAATTTGTACGAATTTGGTTTAAATCCTTTTCAAAACTTTTAAGTGCAAAACTAGGACGGAAGATAAATGCTTTACCTTCTGCTTCTAATTGTTCACAATAATCCAATGATTTGTTATAGTGATCAACACGTTTTTCCATACTTCTAACGATTGCAGGATAACGTTTTTTAAGAATTTTCATTGCAATTTTACTTTGACGGTCTAGTTTTTTTCGATAGCCTTTTGGGCGTGTAAGGATAATAACGTGTTTTTCAAAACCTTGTTCAACCGTATGGTGAATTGGAATTGGTTCTGCAAGCCCACCATCATAATAAGGAATACCATTTAACTTAATCTCTGGAAAAAGTACAGGAATGGCACATGTAGCTCGTAACATCATACATTCTTTATCCATTTCGATAGCGTCTTTATATTCAACTAGTCCTGTATGGGCATTCGTTACACCGAATAATAATTGACCATTGTATTGTTGATAGGTTTCCCAATCGAATGGATAAAGCTCATTAGGAATTGTATTGTAACCAAAGTCTAGGCCAAATAAGCTGTGCTCAGAGAAGAAGTTACGTATACCCATATATCGTTTGTCATGTCGATAATTTAATAATGTACATAGCATCCGCTCTTTTTGTTGAGAGACGTAAGCTGTTGCATTAATTGCACCTGCTGAAATTCCTACAATATATGGCATCATAATTTCTTGATCTAAAAAGGTATCTAATACGCCACCTGTAAACAGTGTACGAAAAGTGCCGCCTTCTAATATTAAACTAGTATTTTCTACATTTGTTTTTAACATCTAATCCTTCTTTCTAACAAAAGCGTACAGAAGCTTTATAAGAGAATATCCAAGTATGATACTTGTTTAGGGTAAAGGGATGGTCTTGGGATTATTCATTTTACACAGTTTTATTTACCATACATATTCTTCTAGTGTAACATCTATTAATAGTGATTTCCTCATATTAAAGTAAGGATATAATCTAAAAGACCGTGGAAATACGAGCTGAAATCATGATACAACGCCAAAAACGTAGAAACATCTTTTCTAAATGTGAAATCTCCTGTATAAAGTGCCAGTTATTTGTAAATTATGGAAGTGTTAATACTGAAATACAGGAGGATCTTATATTATTATGTACATGCCAACAGATCATAAAATTATCTATTGCTACTATTGTAAGTCAAATACAATCTACCATCATAGGGATACACATGGTAATAGCCATGTGGAAAGTCATTGTTCAGAATGTGGTTGGATGGAATGGCAGAATAGAGCAGTTGAGCGTGAGAAGCAAAAATGGATTGACTATAACAAAGAGCATGGGATTGGGTTAAAATTACCGCAAATTAAGGCTAGTGTGCAAATTGAAGATTCGGATGTAAATTACAAGGCGCGTTAATAGTTTAAATATTAGAATGAATGGAACTCTAGCACAGTTGCTAGGGTTTTTATTTTTTAAACAAAAGATATGTGATTGAGCCAGAAAATTAAGATTACAGCTTTCGTATAAAAAATGAATACAATTGCAATTATTCTATTTACAAATTATGTATAATGAGAAGTGACTAAATTGAGTTAGTTTCCTGTTCGTATTACTATTAAGAATTCAATTCATACGAAGATAATAAATTAGAATAGAGGAATACATAATGAAAAACTATGGAGAAAATTTATTTAAAGGATCCGCAATATATTATTCAAAATATAGACCTTTATATCCTGCTTCTTTAGTTAGATTCTTAGTTAATCGGATTTCTTTAGATGGAAATGGGCGAATGTTAGATTTGGGTTGTGGTACAGGACAATTAGCCTTAAGGTTTTCAGATTGGTTTGAACAAATTGTAGGAATTGATACTGAACCTGAAATGATTGATGAAGCAAAACGTTTAAGCAATGAGAGACGAGTTAAGAATATGGAATGGTTTATAGGTGACATTAATAGTTATAAAGGTAAATATGAGAATTCTTTTAGATTTGTTACCATCGCAAAAGCATTTCACTGGATGAATCGAGATGAAGTTCTGGAACAATTGTATGACATGGTCTCTTTAGGGGGTGGAGTAGCAATCATCGATCAATATTCACCAAATAAAAAAGTTCTACCATGGCAAAAGAAGGTCAGCGAAGTAGTAAAACATTGGTATGGAGAAGAAAGAAGAGCGGGAAATACGACATACTCACATCCAACAATTAGTCATCAAGCGGTGATCGAGAATTCCAAATTTGATTTGGAAGTACATCAAATTCCTACTTTTGAGCAAACCTGGACAATTGATTCGATTATAGGGAATATCTATTCAACTTCCTATGGGAGTAAACGATTCTTAGGCGATTATGTGCATTTATTTGAAGAAAATGTAAGAGAGGAATTATTGGCTCTAAATAATACAGGGATTTTCAAAGAGTCAATTGAGACCTCGGTTAAATTAGCCATAAAAAGTAAATAAACGATTTTATTAAAAGGATAGTAATGTTGTGAAAACTTAAAATAAGGGGCGTTTTCTTCATACACTACTCGCATTTTCAATAGAGAATTTGGTAAAGTAGAGGTTAGTTATATAAATTCAACATAGGAGTTTTGAATATGAAGAGACGTCCACCAAGATTACAAAAAGGGGATACAGTTGGTATTATTGCACCATCTAGTCCTCCTAATATAGAAAGATTAACAAAATCACTCAATTTTTTAGAAGAATTAGGATTACATTATGTGTTAGGTGATACGGTACAGCAACATAATCATTATCTTGCAGGAACAGATGAAGAACGTGCTAAAGATTTGCAAGAAATGATTGAGGATCCAACGATTAAAGCGATTTTTTGTGCGAGCGCGGGCTTTGGTGCAGCAAGAATAGCAGATAAGATCGATTATTTATTGTTAGAAGAGAACCCAAAAATTTTCTGGGGCTTTTCTGATATTACATTTTTGCATACTGCAATCGGGATGTACTCAGATATTGTTACTTTCCATGGTCCTACCTTATCAAGTATTGGACGCGACGATGTAACAGAACGTACGAAGCATATGTTTGAGCAACTATTCCAACCAGCAGAAATTCACTATGATGAAAGGATTTCATCACTCATTACGATTTGTGGTGGAGTAGCTCGTGGTGAAATAACAGGCGGAAACTTAACATTAATTGCAAATAGTTTAGGAACGAAATTTGAGATTAACACAGCAGGTAAAATTCTACTTATTGAAGATATTGGATTAGAACCTGCACAAATTGATGGATTGCTTAACCAATTAAAACAAGCACGTAAATTCGAACAAGTAAAGGGCATTGTTATCGGCGAATTTACAGAAATACATCCGCGAGAATATGAAGATTCACCAAGTCTAGAAGAATTATTTAAATCTTATTTTAAAGATTTGAATATACCAGTTGTAAGTGGTTTTAAAATTGGACATTGTGAACCGAATGTAGGTATTCCATTAGGTGTAGATGTTATTTTAGATGCTGAGAACAAAGATTTGGCTATATTACCAGGAGTAGAATAGAAAAAGAAGGATCCAGTTTTATCAAAAAAATTGGATCTTTTATTTTTTGCTAATTATTATGCCTCCTGGTTGCCATCCTTTTAAATAAAATTCATTAAAAAATCAACAATAGATCATATATTTTTATAATGCTTTATTTATGGATAAAAAATATATGATCCTGATTATGAATGTGCTTAAATAAAAAGTATTTACTGTAAAAATAAAGTTATATTACAATTTATTACTTAAAAATAATTGAATATTCAGAAAGTTTCTGATAACCTATCAATAAACAGCATGAGATAGATAGGGGGAATTGAGGATGAAATTTTTTCTTTCAGTAGACATGGAAGGTATTACAGGGTTACCAGATTATACGTTCGTAACATCTTCAGAACGCAATTATGAAAAATCACGTAGAATTATGACACAAGAGGCAAATGCCATAATTGAATCAGCGTTTCAAAATGGAGCAACAGAAGTTTTGGTGAACGACAGTCATTCTAAGATGAATAATTTATTAGTTGAAGAATTGCATGAAGATGCAACACTTATATCTGGAGACTTTAAGCAATTTTCGATGGTACATAATGTGGATGCAACATTTGATGGCGTCTTGTTTGACGGTTACCATGCTAGAGCTGGCATGCCAGGGGTGATGAGTCACTCAATGACATTTAGTTTTAGAACGATTTTCATAAATGATGTAGAAATTGGTGAAATTGGATTTAATGCATATGTAGCAGGATATTATGGGGTGCCTGTTATTTTCTTAGCAGGTGATGATTGTGCATGTAAAGAAATTGAAGCGCTAATTCCAGGTGTTGTCACAGCAGCTGTGAAAGAATCGATTTCAAGATCATGTGTTAAAACATTACATCCAAAAAAAGCTAGAGAGTTAGTTGCTGAAAAAGTTGCCGAGGCAATTGCTAAAAAGGGAGAAATTAAACCATTAACACCGCCGGAAAACCCAATTTTAAAAATTGAATTTACCAACTATGGTCAAGCCGAATGGGCAGCTTTGATGCCAGGAGCAAGAATTATGGAAGGAACAACAATCGTAGAATTTCATGCAAAAGATATTTTAGAAGCATATCGAGCAATGTTGGTCATGGCGGAGCTTGCATTCCAAGCAAAATATTGTTAAGGACATCCTAGAGGGGCAAAGGGGAGATTTGTATGGTGAAATATATCATCAAACGATTTTTGATGATGGTTGTGACGGTTTTAATAATTGCAACTTTAACATTTTTTTTAATGCATGCAATCCCAGGATCGCCGTTAGATAGTGATCGTACGACGAATCCTACCATTCAAGCAAATTTAGAAAAATTTTATAAGTTAGATCAACCACTCCATAAGCAATATTTAAGTTATTTAAAGGCAATCGTAACATTTGATTTTGGTCCTTCTATTAAAAAACCAAATGAGACAGTGAATAGTTTGATTGATAGAGGTTTTCCAATATCCTTCGAATTAGGAATGGTGACGATATTAGTTGCCCTCATATCTGGGGTGATATTAGGAACTTTAGCTGCACTCCGCCATAATGGAGTGATTGATTATCTAGCGATGACGTTTGCTGTAATTGGGATTTCGTTGCCCAACTTCATCTTAGCTACATTACTAATTAAAGTATTTGCTGGAGAGCTCGGCTGGTTCCCTGCAGCTACTTGGGAAAGCCCTAAGCATATGGTATTGCCAACACTCGCATTAGCAACAGGTCCCATGGCGATAATCGCAAGGTTAACAAGATCTAGTATGCTAGAGGTATTGACGCAAGATTATATTAAAATGGCAAAAGCAAAAGGGTTAAAAACGTGGAAAATCATTGTTCGTTATGCATTGCGTAATGCCATGATGCCTGTTGTAACAATTATGGGGACGATGTTAGCTGGGATTTTAACAGGAACGTTTGTGATTGAGAAAATTTTCGCTATTCCAGGCATGGGAAAATATTTCGTAGAAAGTATAAATAACCGTGATTACCCAGTAATAATGGGAACTACAGTATTCTATAGTGCATTTTTAGTGTTTATGTTATTCCTAGTCGATATTGTTTACGGAATTTTAGATCCACGGATCAAATTGCATAAAAAAGCAGGTGATGCATCATGACAAATGTTCACGAAATTAGCGTAAAAGACGAATGGTTCAAGCCCAAAGTAAAAAATGCAGAAAAAGCAGAAATTGTTGTTCGGCCATCCCTTTCCTATTGGGCTGATGCATGGAGACGTTTAAAGAAAAACAAATTAGCGATGTTTGGTCTATTTTTTTTAATTTTCTTAGGACTGGCAGCTATTTTTGTACCAATGTTATCTCCACATTCGGTCACTACTATGGATCTACCAAATCAAAACAAACCACCTTCTAGCACTAATTGGTTTGGAACAGATGAGATGGGGCGAGATGTTTTTACGAGAACATGGTATGGAGCACGTATTTCGTTATTTGTTGGCTTAATGGCAGCTATTATTGATGTCACGATAGGCATTATTTATGGTGGAATAAGTGGCTATAAGGGAGGAAAGGTTGACTTATTGATGATGCGAATTATTGAGATTTTATACGGTTTGCCACATTTATTAGTCGTAATCCTTCTATTGGTAGTTATGGAACCGAGTTTAACAACGATCATTGTTGCATTAACCATTACAGGATGGGTAGGTATGGCACGAATTGTACGTGGGCAAGTTTTACAGATTAAAAATTATGAATTTGTAACAGCTTCAAAATCATTTGGTGCTAAAACATTCAGAATTATTAGAAAAAATTTACTTCCAAATACAATGGGACCTATTATTGTTCAAATGACCTTAACAGTACCTAGTGCAATTTTTGCAGAAGCATTTTTAAGCTTTTTGGGTTTAGGTATACAAGCACCATTTGCGAGTTGGGGTGTAATGGCAAACGATGCATTGCCAGTTATTTTATCAGGTTACTGGTGGAGATTATTTTTCCCTGCATTGTTTATAGCAATTACGATGTTTGCATTTAATGTTTTAGGTGATGGGTTACAAGATGCTCTTGATCCAAAACTTAGGGGGTGAGAGGGATGACAAGTAAAATACAACAAATGGATGAATCACTTCATAATCTCTCCACAACAGTTGGAAAGAAGATTCTAGAAGTACAAGATTTACACGTTACCTTTAAAACATATGGTGGTGAAGTTCATGCTGTTCGGGGTGTAACTTTTGATCTGTATGAAGGAGAAACACTTGCAATAGTAGGAGAATCAGGTTGTGGGAAAAGTGTCACGTCTAATGCCATTATGGGTTTGATTCCACAACCTCCCGGCAAAATATCCAATGGTAAGGTGTTTTTTAAAGGTAAAGATTTAGCGCAGTTAGATAAAAAAGCATTACGGAAAATACAAGGAGTAGATATTTCTATGATTTTCCAAGACCCTATGACAGCACTAAATCCAACATTAACAATTGGTGAACAGCTAACAGATGGTCTTAGAACTCATAAATCAATTAGTAAAGAGGAAGCCAAGAAAAAGGCTATAGAAATATTAAATTTAGTAGGTATTTCAAATCCACATGAGCGCTTAAAACAATACCCTCACCAATTTTCAGGGGGGATGAGACAGCGAATTGTTATTGCAATTGCGCTAATCTGTGAACCGACATTATTAATCGCAGATGAACCAACAACTGCTTTAGATGTAACAATTCAAGCTCAAATTCTAGAACTATTTGAAGAAATTCAACAAAAAACGGGTGTTTCGATTATTTTAATTACACATGATTTAGGTGTAGTGGCGAAAATTGCAGATCGTATTGCTGTTATGTATGCTGGTAAGATTATCGAAATCGGTACGAAACGCGAAATATTTTATAAACCGACACATCCCTATACAAAGGGGTTATTAAATTCAGTGCCAAGACTAGATTTATTGGAAGAAGAACTAGAACCAATAGAAGGTACCCCACCAGACTTATTTGCACCACCAAAAGGGTGTGCCTTTGTAGCGCGTTGTTCATTTGCGATGGAAGTATGTGATTATGTACAACCAGAGACAACATATTTATCGACCAGTCATTATACAGATTGTTGGTTGCAAGATAAAAGAGCAAAGGGATTATTTAATGATTAGGTGATGGGCACTTAGTGCTTCACATAAATATAAAAAGGGGAAAGAGGGGAAATGTATGAAGAAAAAGTGGCTTGCATTAGTATTTATGTCGATCGTTATGCTTGTATTGGCTGCTTGTACAGCAACAAAAGATGCAGGTAAAGAAGATAGCTCAACTAATGATGGTGGCAAAAAGGAAAAAGTTCTGCGATTAAACAATAGTGTTGAACCGAATTCTTTTGACCCATCTGTAGCATTTGATGCAGTTTCATGGGCTCCATTAAATAACTTAATGGAGGGGTTAGTTCGATTAAATGACAAAAATATTCCAGAGCCAGCAACTGCAGAGAAAATTAATGTTTCAAAAGATGGTTTAACGTATACATTTACACTTCGAGACAATGCAAAATGGTCAAATGGCGATCAAGTCACAGCAAAAGATTTTGTGTATGGTTGGAGACATATGCTTGATCCAAAAACAGCTTCTCCAGCAGCATTTTTAGCTTATGTCATTAAAGGTGCAGAAAAATACAACACAGGTAAAGGCAAACCAGAAGATGTTGCAATCAAAGCAAAAGATGATAAAACCTTTGTTGTCGAACTAAATGCTCCTACTGATGCATTCTTGAATATTATTTCAAATCCAAGCTTCTTCCCGGTAAATGAAAAGGTGGCAATTGACAATCCAAAATGGTTTGCAGAAGCAGATTCGTTTGTTGGAAATGGTCCGTTCAAATTAGAATCATGGGAGCATGATTCTAAAATGGTATTCGCAAAGAATGATCAATACTGGGATAAGGATACTGTGAAATTAGACAAAGTTGAGTGGGCAATGGTAAATGATACAAACACTGAATACCAAATGTATCAAAATGATGAATTAGACATTTCAACCGTACCTTCAGAACTTGCGACAGAATTAAAAGACAATAAAGAGGTAAAGATTGAAGATCAAGCAGGTATTGCTTTCTATCGTTTTAATGTAGACAAAAAACCATTTACAAATGAAAAAATTCGTAAAGCATTTGCTCTAGCTGTAGATCAACAAAACATTGTTGACTATGTAACAAAACAAGGGCAAAAAGCTGCACACGGTTTTGTAAGTTATGGAATTACAAATTCAAAAGGTGAAGATTTCCGAGAAGTAACAGGCGATCTAATCACATTCAATAAGGATGAAGCAAAGAAACTTCTAAAAGAAGGTATGAAAGAAGAAGGCTGGTCAAAACTTCCTGCTGTTACGCTAACTTATTCTACAAGCCCAGATAATCAAAAAATTGCAGTAGCACTTCAAAGTCAATTTAAAGAAAATCTAGGCGTAGACATCAAACTGAAAAATGTTGAATCTGGCGTATTCATGACAGAGCAAAAGGAATTAAAACACCAATTATCACGTTCTTCATTCCTATTCGACTATGCTGATCCAGTTAATGCTCTAGAAAGCTTTATCACAGGTTCTACTATGAATCGTACAGCTTGGTCAAATAAAAAATTTGATCAGTTAATCGCAGATTCTAAAAAAGAAAAAGATAATGATAAACGTTGGAAAATGCTTCAAGAAGCTGAAAAAATCTTAATTGATGAAGCACCAATTATTCCACTTTATTTCTACAATCAGTTAACGTTAGAAAAACCATCTGTAACAGGTATAGTTCGCCATCCAGTTGGTTACCTAGAACTTAAATGGGCAGACAAAAAATAATAATATTGCAGTGCCATTCTCTGTGGCACTGTTCTTTCTCTCTTAAATAAAAAGATGATAGTTTTTGGAAGTCGTCCTAATTATCCCGTATTAATACAGTAAGTCCTTCATAAGGTGGAGGAAGAATCCCACCATTTATAAAAATTCCACTTTTTGAAAGAAAGGAAGGGAATAAGATGAAACGTCAACCAAAGAGATTACAGTCTGGTGACACAATAGGTATTATTGCACCTTCAAGTCCACCAAATTTGAAGAGCTTAGAGAATTCCTTAGATTTTTTACAAAAGCTTGGTCTTCAATATAAATTTGGAGAATCACTGTTCCAAGTGAATGGCTATCTGGCAGGTACAGATGATGAACGTTTAAATGATTTACATCAAATGTTTGCGGATCCGAGCATTGCAGGTATTATTTGTGCCTGTGGAGGTTATGGAGCGGCACGTTATACTGATCGCATTAACTTTGATTTAATCGCACATAATCCAAAAGTATTTTGGGGATATTCAGATATTACCTTTTTACATACAGCGATCGGAAGATATTCTGATTTCATAACATTCCATGGACCAATGCTCGCTTCTGATGTCGGAAAAGATACGTTCAAGGAAAAATCAGCAAAGATGTTTGAGCAATTATTTGAGCCAACAGTACTTCAATATGATGAATCATTTGCCTCTATCACAACATTTCTCCCAGGACAATGCCAAGGTGAGTTAACAGGGGGAAATCTTAGCTTGTTATCTAATGGTATCGGCACAAAATATGAAGTGGATACAAAAGGGAAAATAGTAATGATTGAAGATATAGATGAGGAACCATATCGTGTCGATTGTATGCTAAATCAACTAAGACAGGCGGGGAAATTCGATGATGTTGCGGGTATTATTATTGCTGATTTTAGCCATGCAGAACCATCAAAGCGAAAGGTTTCATTGACATTAGATGAAGTATTTGAACATTACTTCGGTAATCTTGCTATCCCAATCGTAAAAGACGTAAAAATTGGCCATTGCCAACCACATTTCGCAGTACCACTTGGTGCGAATGCATTTTTAGACGCGGATGAAAAAATCATCACAATACAACCAGGAGTTCAATAACAAAATGGGGTGAAACAATAATGATCATTCGTTCAATTGAAACATTTCAGGTAGCGGTGCCATTAAAAAAAGCCTTTAAAACAGCCTTACGTACGGTAACTGTGGCAGAAGCAATGTATGTACGTATTCAATTAGATGATGGTCGAGAAGGAGTAGGAGAAGCTCCACCGACTCATGTCATAACAGGTGAATCTTTAGCAAGTATTCAATTTGCCATTGAGGGGGTATTTAAACCTTTACTGATTGGAAAGGATTTACGCTATCATGAGCAGATTTTTCAAGCACTTCATCGCTCGATGGTTCATAATACGAGCGCAAAAGCAGCTGTTGATATGGCGTTATATGACTTATTGGCACAGGACGCTGATCTACCGCTTTATCAGTATTTGGGTGGTGCAAAATCCGAGTTAACGACTGACTATACTGTCAGTGTAAATGAGCCAGCTGAAATGGCTGATGATGCTACACGTTATGTACAAGATGGTTTTCATATTTTAAAGGTGAAAGTAGGAATTGGTGAAATTGAAGACGATATAAAACGAATTAAAGCAATTCGTAACGCTGTTGGCTTTGATATAAAACTTCGCTTAGATGCTAACCAGGGATGGACAGCAAAAGAGGCTGTTCGAGCAATTAGGCAAATGGAAGACGAACAATTGAATATTGAATTGATTGAACAGCCTGTATTAGCCCATGATATCGAGGGATTGAAGTATGTTACAGCTCACACATTAACACCCATTATGGCTGATGAAAGTGTATTTTCTCTTTATGATGCAAAACGAGTGATTGAAATGAGAGCAGCGGATTTGATTAATATTAAATTGATGAAAGCTGGTGGAATCTATCAAGCGTTGAAAATTGCTACTTTAGCTGCTAGTCATGATATGAATTGTATGACTGGCAGTATGATTGAAACAAAGTTAGGGGTGGGAGCAGCAGCTCATTTTGCAGCAAGTCAATCAAATATTATCTATTATGACTTTGATGCGCCATTAATGTTAAAAGGAGATTTGCTTGATGGTAGTATTCAATATGAAGGTGCAAAAATAATTTTCGCTTCTTCACCAGGATTAGGCATCAAAAGAATTAAAAAAGGGGTGAATTAGCATGGCTTTAAAGAAAATATGGCGTTGTGCAGTACCTGTTGCAACAGTATGGACATCACCAGCATCTGCACGTGATATTGATCAACCAGGTATTGAAAATCCTGTACATCTCATAAAGTGGCTTGAAGCCTTACCCTATAAAGAAAGACTAGATTTATGTAATGCGAATCGTGTGCAAACACAACTACTTTATGGAGAAGAAGTAATTGTTGATGAAATAGTAGATGATTGGGCCAAGATTGTTGCCATTCAGCAGCCATCTCGTAAAGATCAAAGAGGATACCCAGGATGGGTTCCTTTAACACAATTAATTGAAGGAATTGTTCCAGATTCACTAAAGTATGCTATTGTTACAGCTGATAAGGTTCAATTATGGTCAGAGGATAAACTGCCGTTAGTAGTACTACCATTCAACACAATTCTCCCGTTACGAGATGAGTGTGTAAAGTACTATCATGTTGATTCACCTAATGGTAATGCATTACTAAGCAAAAATGGAGTAGCAATCACCTCAAGTAAAACAACTGGAAATCCTACCACTATGGAGCAGGCTGTTCTTAAAGGTACAGCATTTCTAGATTTACCCTACCTCTGGGGGGGCATGTCATCGTACGGTTATGATTGCTCAGGTTTTACATATAACATGGCAAAGGCATCAGGCATCATTATTCCGCGCGATGCAGGAGAACAAAAAGAATCGGGAAAAGCCATTAACAAGGAAAATCAAAATGAATGGCACATAGGTGATTTACTATTTTTCGCAAATGACTATGGTAGAGCTGCCGTGAGACACGTAGGATTTTACTTTGGGGATGGGAAAATGATTCACTCTCCACAAACTGGAAAGACAGTCGAGATCATTCATTTAGCTGGAACAATATTTGAAGAGGAGCTTTGTGGAGTAAGTCGATATCAAGCATAACTGGGGTGAGGACATCATGAACAAGGAAATATTAGTATCAGTAGAAAATTTAAAAAAACATTTTGAACTAGGTAAAGGGAGTACACTAAAGGCAGTCAATGGTATCAGTTTTGATATTGTAAAAGGGGAAACATTTGGACTCGTAGGTGAATCTGGATGTGGTAAATCGACTGCTGGTCGTACTATTTTAGGACTTTATAATCGAACGGATGGAAAGGTTTTATTTGAAGGCAAAGATGTTCATGAACAATCTGGTAAAGACCGCGATCAAATGCTGAAAAATATGCAGATGATTTTCCAAGATCCATATGCATCTTTAAACCCTAGGTCAACTGTTTTCGAAATTATTGCCGAACCAATGGAAGTTCATGGTTTGTACAAAGATAAAAATAAATTACGTGAGCGTGTTTACGAACTATTGGAGGATGTCGGTTTAAATAGAGAGCATGCCAATCGTTATCCGCATGAATTTTCAGGAGGCCAACGTCAAAGAATTGGTATTGCCAGAGCTCTTGCATTAGATCCTGAATTTATCATAGCTGATGAACCAATTTCAGCTTTAGATGTGTCGGTTCAAGCATCTGTTGTTAAACTATTACAACGATTGCAAAAAGAAAAAGAGCTAACTTATCTGTTTATCGCGCATGATTTATCCATGGTCAAATATATATCTAATCGTATTGGGGTTATGTACTTAGGACAGATGGTAGAATTAACGACATCACAGCAACTTTATCATGAGCCACTTCACCCATATACACAAGCATTATTATCGGCAATTCCTATTCCTGATCCAGATATTGAGGAACAAAGAGAACGAATTATTTTAAAGGGAGAGTTACCAAGTCCTATTCATCCACCATCAGGTTGTGTGTTCCATACGCGCTGTCCAATGGCACAAGAAGTCTGCAAACATCTTGAACCACGATGGTTGGAAAAAGAGCAAGGACATTTTGTGGCATGTCATCTTTATGATGATGAAGTAATGAAAGCCGAGAAAGAAGCTTCTACGACCATAATTTAAATTAAAACTGTAAAGGAGATAGCCAAATAATTTGGCTATCTCCTTATGCTTAAGTCTGTTTAAAACTTCTACAAGTTTAGCTATATCTCGACTTGTGATTGATCTTTAGTAAGAAGTGCTGTTGTATAATCGCCACCGTGAATTTGAGAAAACATCTTACCAGCAGCATTCAATAGCTCTGTACATTCCTTCTCGGATAACGATGGTCGAAGATAGAACAGTTGAATAGCCTCAGTTGTGTTTTCTGTAACCACTGTACGTTTAGAATCAACAAATGGACTTCCAAAAGGTCCTTGGGTATCTCGTGAGTAGGCAATATTTTTTAATGAATTATAGCGACCATTTAACCCTTCATAGCCTGTTTCCTCATCACCAAGTGCAATAACTAGATCACCGTCTAGATTATTCATATCGTAAATGCCAATAGGAATTTCATACTGAAGCGAGAAGAAATTATTCAGATCTACAGCAGAGTGATAGGGTGTTAAATAATTCTGTTTTGCAATTCGTCGCATTAAGCTTTCAGCAGAATGACGATAGCGATTTGGATCTCCTCCTAAAGCTTTCCAAATAGCACGCCATTCTTTAATACCTGGTCTTTCTGTTACTGATTGTCCCTCTAATTCCAAATAAAGGTTTTCTTGATATAACTGTGTACGCCCTTTAATCATTTGAGGAGATTCTGATACTACAATTTTGGTATAATATATCATGCCGATTTTAAATGTTGGAACTATATTTGTTAATGATGATTCCAATGTAAATTTAATCATTATCCATCACCTAATCATATATTTTTTTCCAGTTTATCATAGAGAGGGAGTGAAACCAAATGAACATCATCGAACTAAAGGAACAAGTAATTGCTTATGCTAAAAGCATCGGCATCGATAAAATTGGTTTTACTTCTGCTAATCCATTTCATGAATTAAAGAATCATTTACTTCGTCAACAAGAATTAGGCTATCAATCTGGCTTTGAAGAATCAGATATTGAAAAGCGGACAGAGCCAAAACTATTACTAGACGAAGCAGCAAGTATAATTGCAATCGCCATTGCCTATCCATCCAAAATGAAGAATGCACCCCAAGGTAAAAAAGGTGCGAGAAGAGGAATTTTCTGTCGTGCATCATGGGGAACAGATTATCATACAGTTTTACGTGAAAAACTCGCTCTAGTAGAAGCTTTTTTGCAGAAAAAAGTACCTGGCTGCCGACTACGCTCAATGGTTGATACTGGAGAATTGTCAGATAGGGCTGTGGCAGAACGGGCAGGAATCGGTTGGAGCGCAAAAAACTGTGCAGTCATCACACCTGAATTCGGCTCTTATGTCTATTTAGGTGAAATCATTTCCGATTTGCCATTTGAAGCAGATGAACCGATGGAAGAACAATGTGGAGAATGTCGATTATGTTTAGATGTTTGCCCAACAGGTGCTCTTGTACAAGGAGGGCAGCTTAATTCCCAAAAGTGTGTAGCTTATTTAACACAGACGAAGGGTTTTTTACCAGATGAATATCGTGCTAAAATCGGGAACCGTATATATGGTTGTGATACATGTCAAACGGTTTGTCCAAAGAACAAAGGAAAACTGAATTGGATTCATGATGCACTTCAACCCGAACCTGAAATTGCAAAACCATTATTAGAACCTTTACTTACAATTTCGAATCGACAATTTAAAGAAACTTATGGTCATATTTCGGGTTCTTGGAGAGGGAAAAAACCAATTCAACGAAATGCAATTATTGCATTAGCTCATTTTAAAGAAACTTCAGCTCTCCCTTCTTTAATAGAAGTTTTTCAGAAAGATGAACGTCCTGTGATCCGAGGTACTGCTGCATGGGCAATTGGTAAAATTGGTGGAGAAGGAATAAAAGAAGTATTACAACAAGGCTTAGTTTATGAAAAAGATGAAGAAGTACGATTGGAAATTCAAAAAGGCTTATCATTATTAGCAGAAAAATAAAGGAAGTGTCTCGAAGTGTCTTTACACATCGTATTATATCAACCAGAAATTCCAGCTAACACAGGTAATATTGCAAGAACTTGTGCAGGAACAAATACACATCTACATCTAATTCGTCCATTAGGATTTTCAACTGACGATAAAATGTTAAAAAGAGCTGGTTTAGATTACTGGCATAGCGTTAATATCACATACTATGATTCGGTAGAAGAATTTTACGAGAAGAATGCTGGTGGTTCAATTTACTATATTGAAACGTTTGGTACAAAACCCTATTCTGATTTTGACTTTAGTAATCCTGAAGAAGAGATTTACTTTATGTTCGGAAAAGAAACAACCGGTATCCCAAAAGAATTAATACAGGATCATCAAGATAAATGTTTACGAATTCCACAAAGTGAAAATGTACGGTCATTGAATTTATCAAATACAGCAGCAATTGTTATATTTGAAGCATTACGCCAACAAGGTTTTAGAGGAATGCACTAATCATTTCTAACTAAAAAGAGGGCAACCCAGGTGGGTTGCCCTCTTTTTAGATAAAAAATTATTTAGAAGTACTTTGTTTATCTTCATATCCAGCAGTGAAGATTGCAGTTAAGAAAGCCAAAATAACACCAAGAATTAATAATAATTTCATGGAAGTACCCCCCTAATAAAATGAAAAAGTTCTCTTACAAGTATAGCCTAATTTGTTGGAAAATGATACATGAATGGTAATTATTATATGGCGGAAATGCGTCAATGTTTTTATATAACCTAGTATGCATAATGCTGATCTTAATAGGGTATAGCTAACTAAAGACAAGCAAAAAGGAGATTTTGAGATGGAAAAAGAAAAACGACAAACTGAAAATGGATCTATGGCAACTTCTTTTGAGCAAGTGCAAGAATTAGGAAAACAAATGGAAAAGAGACGTGAGGAAACTGAATTAGAAGATGTTGGACGTGAACAAGATCCTGAACAATTCGATAATGAATAAAAAGAGGTATCCCAATATTCGGGACACCTCTTTTCTATTAATGATGTAAGAAAAATAGTTGAATGGCAAATAATATTGCAAAAATATATAACAATAGATGAACTTTTTTTGCTTCGCCTGTTACGATTTTTAATATAGGATAAGCGATAAAACCAAAAGCAATCCCAGTTGAAATGCTTGATGTTAAAGGCATGATTAAAATGATCAGGAAGGCAGGGAAAGCTTCATCAAATTGATGCCATTCAATCTCTTTTACGGAAGAAATCATTAATGTACCGACAATTACTAGTGTTGGAGAAGTGATTGCAGCAACACCAGAAACAGCTCCTACTAAAGGTCCAAAGAAGGAGGCGATGATAAATAAGATAGCAACAGTTAATGTGGTTAAACCTGTACGACCACCTGCAGCAACACCAGCAGAAGATTCTATAAATGCGGATGTTGGACTTGTACCAAACATAGAACCTATTGTTGTACCAAGTGAATCTGCTAAAAGTGCTTTACGAGCACGAGGTAATTGGTTACCTTTCATCAGACCAGCTTGCTTCATAATTCCGACAAGAGTGCCAGTTGTATCAAATAACGTCACTAAGATGAATGAGAAAACGACACTATATAATCCGTAATGGATAACGTCGCCAAAGGCATCAAGTGGATTCCATATTAGAATACCTTGTGGTAAATGAGGTTTAGCTATAATGTGATCAATTTTTAATTGACCCGTAAATGCTGCAACAATTCCTGTAACAACCATTCCAATAAATAGAGCACCTCTTACATTACGAACAATTAAGATAACTGTAATGATTAAACCAAATAAGGTTAACATGACGCCAGGAGATGTTAAATCTCCTAGTGATACTAAATTACTTTCATTTGCAACAATTACTTTCCCCATTCGTAATCCAAGAAAAGCGATGAATAATCCGATACCTGCTGTAATCGCACGTTTTAAGTTTTCAGGAATTGCAGTAATTAGTTTTGCACGAAGCGGTGTTAAGGATAGAATGATGAAAATAATACCTGCAACAAAAACAGATGAAAAAGCAGTCAAATAGTCAATTTTTCCTTCAGACGCTAAAACTACTGAATATGTGAAATATGCGTTTAAGCCCATTCCTGGTGCAACAGCGATTGGATAGTTAGCACACAATGCCATCCATAATGTACCAACAACAGCAGAAATAATAGTAGCCATAAATACTTGGTCGACAGGCACACCAGCTTCATGTAAGATAACTGGATTCACGATAATAATATATACCATGGTAAGAAACGTTGTAATACCAGCAATCAATTCAGTTTTAACGTTTGTACCATTTTCCTTCAGATGAAACAATGAAATACCTTCTTTCTAAAATCCGAACATTTAAAACAACATTAAATATAATATTCGTTTATATTTAGGATTGCAACCTTTTAGAAAAAGTCGTTATTCTCGAAATACTTCGACAATATTTGTATAATATTATTACCCAAAAGGAGGTCATAACATGTACTCAATTACATCTACAAAAACATTACATAATGGTATTGAAATGCCTCGCTTCGGATTAGGTGTATATAAAATGGATGATCCGGAAGTAGCGTATAATTCAATAATAAAAGCACTAGACACTGGTTATATTGCAGTGGATACAGCAGCATTTTATAACAACGAGCAACAAGTTGGGGAAGCTCTTCGTGCATCGGATCTAAAAAGAGAGGATCTATTCATCACTTCAAAAGTATGGAATACAGACCAAGGCTATGATGAAACGTTAAGAGCGTTTGAGAAAACTTTGAGGGCTCTCAATACAGATTATTTAGATTTATATTTAACACACTGGCCTGTCCCAGAGAAATTCACGGAGACATATCGAGCAATTGAAAGATTATATGATGAAAAACTAATCAAATCAACAGGTGTTTCAAATCATGAAATTCATCATCTTGAGAAACTATTTACTACAGCTAATATCAAACCAATGGTCAATCAAATAGAACTGCATCCCTACCTTTCACAAGTAGAATTACGTAACTTTTGCAAAACAAATGATATTGTCATTACTGCATGGTCACCGCTAGGTCGTGGGAAAGTTCTTCAAGATGAAACAATAAAAGCAATCGGAGAAAAATATGGCAAGTCAATTGCTCAAACAATTATCCGTTGGCATTTACAAAGTGACCATATTGTCATACCGAAATCCGTCACACCGAGCCGTATAGAAGAAAACGCAAATGTATTTGATTTTGAACTAACAGCAGAAGATATGGCATCAATTGATGCACTTAATCGCAACGAACGATTCGGTTCACATCCAGATCATTTTAAGTTCTAATTGTTTGCATTTAAAATTAACTCAAAAGACAACTTTTTATTCAAATCTAAATGAAAAGTTGTTTTTTTATATGATTCATCTGGATATTTTTAGTAGTTACCCTAGATATTTAGTAATAAAATAAAGGTATTATATGAATGAAAAGAGGTAGAAATCGTTGGAAATATTAGTAGATCGCGTACAGCATACGAGAAATACCCTACGTAAACATATGCTCGAAACGGTATTCAATGAATTTGATGTAGAATGTATGCAATTAGATAAAGACAAACGAAAAGTAAAATATGGGGAAATGATGGAGAGCCCTTTCCGTTTTTTCCGTGGAAGTGCGTATCTGTTTTATTATGATGTGACTAAGATGCCATTTCCATTTCATACACCTAAAGATAAGCCAGCATGGATTCAAGGTGATTTGCACATGGATAATTTTGGATGTTTTCAAAATGAAATAGGCGAAATTGTATATGATGTCAATGATTTTGATGAAGGGTATGTAGGTTCATACTTGTATGATGTTTTTCGAATGGCTGTTAGTATTGCCTTATATACAGATGCAGAGGGGTTAAATGAGGACGAACAAAAGGATCGTATAATCCATTACTTAAATAGTTATTACAAGCAATTACAACGCTTTAAGAAAAATTTAGATGATCCATTGATGTTAACATTTACAAAAGAGAATACTAAAGGCCCTGTAAAAAAAGTATTGAAGAAACTTGGAAAAAGACAACGTGATTATTTATTAACAGATATTACGAATATGAATGAAGAAGGTAAGCGAGTTTTCAATTGGAACGAAGAAATTCACTCCGTTACAGATGAAGAATTGGAGAAAATAAGAGATGTGATGAAGAAATATTTCGTGACGATTGATGCGGATAATAAGCAAGATCCTTCACATTATCAAGTAAAGGATGTTGCAAGAAAGTATGGAACCGGAACTGCTTCTATAGGGTTAAGCCGATACTATATTCTTATCGAGGGTGGTCAAGAAGCTGGAGGAATTGATGATTTAGTATTAGAAATGAAAGAAGTGCGAACTTCTATTCCTGCTTATTTCTTACCTTATAGTCCAGTATTCTGGGAAAAACATGCACATCAAGGGGAACGGGTGGTTGCAACACAAAAAGCAATGCACCATTTAGAAGATCCTTATCTTGGGTATGTCACCATGGATAATAAACATTTTTATATCCGAGAACGTTCACCTTATAAAAAGAAAGTAAAAGCAGATAAGCTGTTAACCTTGAAAGATTATGATCAAACACTAAAAATTATGGGACGTGTTACGGCAAAAATTCATGCAAGAGCTGATGCAGACATTGAATCTGTACTTTTAACACATCATAGTGAGATTGAAATCATAAAAGCCATTGGTAATGTTGATCAATTTGTCCGCGATATTACATATGCTGCTTTAAATTATAAGAATCAAGTAAAAGATGATTACACATTGTTCTGCCAATGGGTTGAAGGAAAATTCAAAAAATAAATAACTTCGTATTGAAAAGGGACTGTCAAATAAGTCTATATTGAGGAAAATATTGTGTTTTTAACTGTTAGAAACTTGCTTTTTCTTGACTGACTTAATTTCATTATGTTAATAAGTACATTGATTAGAGTGAATGACCAATGAAAAAGTAAAATTAGCAAGATTTTTATGATAAAAATTTTCTATTACAATCTTAGTTGAAGTGGAATTAGCGTAGAGTCCTCGAAAATGCATTCGCATTTTCTTCGTGCGATGTTCATTCAGTGAAGTTCATTCAATGTCCTGTGGGAAAACGGACTAGACGAGACTCCACAGGAACGAGGACGAGGAGGCTCGTCAGTTCGCCCACGGAAAGCGGAGCTAATTCCACTTCATTCAATAGCAGATATTACTATAAACTTTTGTGTTACTACACTTGTGGAACGAAACACTTATTACTTATCGGACAGCTCTTTTTAATAAAGGATGTAATTTCGTTAAGATTTTTGATCTTTCAGGATAGTTGCCTCAAAGAACTTTTTGAAGGTATCTGCTGTTTGTTCACCAACTACACGTAATTGTTCCTTGCCATCTTTATAGTAAACAAGTGTTGGTGTACCCTCGATGGTGTATTGATCCCAACCTTGTTTAAATTCGAGCAGGTTAAATTGATCAATATGTACACCCATATCTTTGGCAAGAGGCATTAAGATTGGTGTGATTTTTTTACAGTGTGGACAATCGGATTGGAAAAAGTACACCATGGTAGGTTTACCACTTGAGATTTTCTTTTGTAATTCATCAGGTAAAATAATATTTTGATAGTTTTTATCATTTAAGATATCGATTGTTGATTGTTCTAAATTCTTTTTACCATAAGGATTATGTGCTAACTTGTCTTCGTTAGACTTACTAGTGATAAAATATAGAGCTACAAAAGCTGCAACAATAATGAAGCCAATAATTAATAAAATGGTTAACTTATTATCCTTTTTTTGTACGGCAGTTTTTTTCGAATTTGCCAATTATTTTTCCTCCTTCAGTGCTTTTAACATGTAAAAGCTTGTACCTGCTATTAAAATAAATGCTACGAGAGAAAGAAATGGAATGGTAATAAAACCAAACCAGTTAATATAATCCGATGTACAAGGTACTCGACCACAAGTCATGGCTGATTCTTGTAAAGCGGGTATTTTTTGAATGCCATAATGGTACAATGCAATACATAAACCTAAACAAGAGAATATGGCACTTGTACCTGCAATTCGAGCATTCTTTTGAACATATGCAACTGCTAGAATAATGACAAGAGGATACATCAAGATGCGTTGGTACCAACATAACTTACATGGCTCAAAATGTTGAACTTCTGAGAAAAATAGAGAACCCATCATAGCAATTAGTGATACAACCCACATAAATAAAAGGCTATTCTCCAGTTTTTTTGACATATGAAATCTCCTAATATTAGTATATTTCCTATCCGATTATAGAATTAATACGTATTAATGTAAATTATTTATACTCGAAAGTGGAATTTTATTCCCATTCTATCATAGCTATTTTCAAAGCAAAAGCATAATTCTATCTCGGTCAAATTACCGAGATGTAAATCATGGGAAGCAATGGATAGCAGTGGTATGATAAAAATACAATAGGAAATAATGGGCACCAAAGATTGGAGGCTTTTGATGCAACCTACAGATCATTCAAATATTAGTTTATTAAAAGAAATTGCAGAATTATTAAATGAAGAAACTGAAATGCAACAAATGTTACAGGGAGCGCTTCGAAAATTTTTGGAAGGTACCAATTTTGAAACGGGTTGGATCTTTTTTGTAAATAGTAGAGGCAAACATGAAATGATTGCACATGAAAATTTACCACCTGCATTAGCGCATAATAATTGTCAATTTTTAAGTAAAGGTGGTTGTTGGTGCATTTCTAAATATCGTAACCAAGAATTATTAAAGGCTTCTAACATAATCGAATGCCAAAGAATCGAAAATGCAACTACAACGTGTGTAGGCGATTGTGCGGGCATTACACATCATGCTACTGTACCTTTGCAATCTGGACAAGAGCGTTTTGGCTTGCTCAATGTGGCTTCACCAAATACTGTACGTTTTACTGATGATGAGCTTGCATTGTTAGAATCAGTTGCGTTTCAAATGGGGTCAGCTATAAAACGAATTCTTTTAACCAAACAAGAGCAGGAAATGGCACTGGTTCAAGAAAGAAATCGACTAGCAAGAGATTTACATGATTCGGTAAACCAATTACTATTCTCTGTTACTTTAACATCTCGAGCTGGAATAGAAATGACAGAGCAATCGGAGATTAAAGAAACATTTAAAGAAATTCAAAATCTAACACAGGAAGCATTAACTGAGATGCGCGCACTCATTTGGCAACTTCGTCCAAAAGGTCTTGAAAGTGGATTGATGGAGGCGATAAAGGGTTATGCAGAAATGTTAGGGTTGCAACTAAAGGTAAAAGTCTCTGGTGTACTACAATTACCTTCGCGTATCGAAGAAACACTTTTCCGACTTACACAGGAAGCACTCAATAATGTAAGAAAACATTCTGGGGTGAAACAAGCAGAAATTTTTATCACTATTACACAAACAGATGTATTACTTGTTATAAAAGATGAAGGTAGAGGATTCCAAGTTGACTCTCTCGTAAAATTACCATCCATTGGTTTACAAAGCATGCGAGATCGTACAAATGCATTAGGGGGGACGGTTGACTGGGTAAGTAATCTAGGAAAGGGTACGGAAATCTTAATCCGCCTACCTTATTAAGGGGGAATATGAATGATTAAAGTATTAATAGCAGATGATCATCATGTTGTAAGAAGAGGATTGCTATTTTTTCTTAAAACTCAAAAGGATATTGAAGTCATTGGGGAAGCTAGTAATGGCAAGGAAGCAGTTGCTTTAACAACTGAATTACATCCTGATATTGTCTTAATGGATTTAGTAATGCCGGAAATGGATGGTATTCAAGCAACGAAACGTATTAAGGCTAAATTTCCAGATATTCATATATTAATGTTGACTAGCTTTTCGGACAGAGATCATGTTGTTCCAGCGATTGAGGCAGGAGCAGCAGGGTATCAACTAAAAGACATCGAACCAGATGAGCTGGTCTTAACGATTCGTCGTATAATAGCAGGAGAAAATATCATGCATCCTCAAGCGACAACTCAACTAATACGTAATCGAGAAATGATGGAAGAACTTCCACATGTAAAGCATCCACTCACACCAAGAGAGCAAGATGTATTAGCAGAGCTAACAAAAGGAAAGAGTAATAAAGAGATTGCATCTTCCTTGTTTGTAACAGAAAAAACAGTGAAGACACATATCTCAAATATCTTTGCAAAACTTGAAGTGCAAGACCGGACACAAGCTGCATTATATGCAGTAAAACATGGATTAACAGAGTCTAGTGAAACATAAATGGGCAACTCGTTTAGTGCGAGTTGCTTTTTTTAGCAATTATGAAAAGAGAATGAAGTAAATTGATGCAAATAAGAGAAAGAGTAGTGGAAATTCAAATAGTAGAAAAACAAAAGGCTCCTTATCGTCCAAAGTCTATAAATTACCACGAACAATAAAGAGCAAATTTGAAATTTCACCATTAAATTCTATCTGATTTTGATAGAATTTTTTATTTTAAAATTAGGTTAATTTGTTAATATTCACCTTTTATTCTTGCTTTTATTTTTTATTTGCTTTGAAACCTTTTTCCATTTATTTCTCTCAGCTACCTGAGCTTGTGCATTTGTTTTTCTTTCGATAAATGCGAGCTCACGTTTTAATTTAAAATAGCTGTTGTATCTACCTTGTTCGAGCTCTCCTTCTTCAATAGCTGCAAGTACAGCACATCCAGGTTCTTTCATATGTTCGCAATCTCGAAAACGACATTGTGTTGCGAGTAATTCAATATCGCTAAAGCTGTTGTCTAAACTTTCTACATTATTCCATAATTGAAATTCCCGCATCCCAGGTGTGTCAATTAGTAAGCCTCCTTGTGGTAATTGGAAAAGCTCGCGATGTGTAGTGGTGTGTCGGCCCTTATCATCCGCTTCCCGAATTGTTTGTACAGCCATCACATCCTGACCACAAAGTGCATTGGTCAAAGAGGATTTACCAACTCCTGAAGAACCAAGTAAAGCAACCGTTTGACCATTTGTTAACAATTGCTGTAATTCATCGATTCCTTCTCCCGTAAAGCTACTAACAGTGTATACAGGAACACCAAAACAGATTGTTTCAACTTGGCTTAAATAATTTGAAACATCTTCGCATAAATCCTTCTTTGTTAAGACAATGATGGGATTTGCCCCTGAATCATATGCTGCGATTAAATATCTTTCTAATCTTCTTAAGTTAAAATCTTTATTCAAGCTCATTGTTAAAAAAACATGGTCTACATTAACAGCAATTATCTGTTCTTCAATGGTGAGACCTGCTTCTTTTCGTGAGAATAGAGAAGTACGCGGAAGAATTGCATGGATGATTCCTTTTTCTTCACCGGGTAACTGTTCTAAGACGACCCAATCACCTACAGCAGGGTAGTCACGACGCATTTTAGCATGGTATTGGAAATGGCCAGATGGTGTAGCTAGCCATTCTCCAATTTCAGTTCTGACACGATAAGAATGCTTGTGTTCCAATAAAACACGGCCAATCGTTACGTTTTTATGTGGATTTGCCATTTTATAATCATCATATTTGTCCTGCCATTTGTTATTCCAACCGTATTCAGTTAAATTCATTTTTCAGCCTCCTATTGTGTGTATAATGAGTATTCTGCTTTTAGAGATTTAGCTGCACTTGCAATGAGGTTCAGTTTAATTGATCGTTACAAAATGGGATCTGAACCTCTTATTCAATAAAAAAACCTGCAACTGCAAATTGGCAGTTACAGGTTATACGCACAATAAAAGAAGGCATACTTAGAAAGTATACGGAAAGTGAGTATATTGTAACAAACCAATTTGCAACATTTCAATGCTTGATAGAATTGTCATAATACCTCACCTACTTTCTCCTGAATAAGTTGATAACAGAATACCTTATATTCATAAAATTGTCAATTACTAGATTTTAAAAAATCTTTTTCCTATCTTGTTCTCGGTTTAAGCCCTCTGGCTCAATATGGACCAGTACAACGGCAAATGGTTTTGCACGTCGAATCGTTGTTTCGATTTCTTCCGTAATATGATGACTTTGCCAAACATTTAGTTCTGGATCTACAGTCACAGTAAGATCTGCAAAAATTAGATTGCCATGATTTCTCCCTTTAAAATCAACTAGTTGAATGACGCCATCTACGTTTTTGACTAGTACAGACAGGGTTTCTAATTCTTCCTCATCGAAGCCATCTGTTAACGTATGTACCGCATCAAAGAAAATATCATAAGCTGTTTTTAAAATCAGTAAGCCTACAGCTAAAGCAGTAATAGAATCGATAATAGGAAAACCAAAAACGGCACCGAAAATACCAATAGAAGTACCAAAGCTGACCCAAGCATCAGAACGATTATCATAAGCAGCAGCCTTTACTGCAGAACTTTCAATATGGTTAGCTAGACGTATATTGAAAAGGTATACCAAATACATTACAACCCCACTTCCAAGCGCAACATATGCTGTCAGTAATGAAGGAGTTGGATGATTGTCAGAAATAAAGCTTTTTCCAGCATTAAAGAGAACTTGAAAACCTACAATTGCCATGATAAAGGATGCAATAAGTGAAGAGATTGTTTCAGCACGTAAATGGCCATAGTGGTGATCTTTATCTGGTGGCTTTTGAGAAATTCTTAATCCAATTAGAACAGCTACAGATGCGATAATATCTGTAGTATTATTTAAGCCATCAGCTTTTAGAGCAGTTGAATGACCGATAAAGCCAATTGCTAATTTGACTGAACTAAGAATAAGATAGGTGAAAATACTGAGCCAGGCACCTTTTTCCCCTTGTCTTAAATTTGTATATAAGTCCACAATGTTTCCTCCTTGCAAAAGTTTCAGACAAGCGAAAACGACGCACACTTAGAAGAAAGTGTGCGTCGTTCTCTGTTTAGTTGTTAAGTTAAAGTACTAGTTATACTTTATTTGAATCAGTATTCTCATCAGATTGATCCGTTTCTTCGGATTCCTCTGGAAGCTTAATAACTTCTAGATATAGAATATGGTGACCATCTAATTCTTTAATAATGAATTCATAACCCTGTTCAGTAATTTTCTCGCCTTTTACAGCATCGAAATCTTTTGTCATGAACCATCCACCAATTGTATCGATGTCGTCTTCTTCGATATTGATGCCTAAGAAGTCATTAACATTTTCGATTAACATTTTGGCATCTAAAATAAAATGGCCATCATCAATTTTACGGATTTCAGGGACTTCATCCTGGTCGAATTCATCTCGGATATCACCGACAATCTCTTCGATAATATCTTCGATTGTGACAAGACCAGAAGTACCACCGTATTCATCCATTAAAATTGCCATATGAATACGTTCACGTTGAATTTTCAGAAGTAAATCACTTATCGGCATTGTTTCAAATACACGAATAATTGGTTGCATATATTCAGTAACTGGTTTTAAACCATTTGCTGGATCTTTAATATAAGCTGTTAGAAGATGCTTCATATTGACAAGACCTATAATGTGATCCTTATCGCCATCGATAATTGGATAACGAGTATATTGTTCTACACCCATTACTTCAAATACTTCTTTTAATGTTAATTCTTTTTCAATACCAATGATTTCAGTACGAGGTACCATGATTTCTTTGGCAATACGATCGTCGAATTCAAAAATGCTATTAACATATTTATATTCAGACTGATTAATCTCGCCGCCTTTTAAACTATCAGATAAGATGATTCGCAACTCTTCCTCACTCATTGCGACATCTGAATCTTTCATTCCTTTTAAGCCGAATAAGGCAGCTAAGCCATTAGCTGAAGAATTTAAGATTTTGATGAATAAGTACATAACATTATGGAATATGATTAAAAAGCCAGATATATTCAGTGCTACACTTTCTGCTTTTTGAATCGCTAATGTTTTTGGTGCTAACTCACCCATAACTACGTGCACAAATGTCACGATAGAGAATGATAGGATAAATGAAAGGATTGTAGTAATACTATTGTTTAAGTTTAGTAGGTTAAATAATGGAGCTAGTAGTTTTGCAACAGTACCTTCTCCCAACCACCCTAAACCTAAAGAAGTAATTGTAATCCCTAGTTGGCAGGCAGATAAATATTCATCTAAATTGGAAATTACTTTTTTTGCTTTTAATGCTTTTTTGTTACCTTCAGCGATGAGCTGATCAATTCGAGTTGTTCTAACCTTTACGATAGCAAACTCTGTTGCTACGAAAACTGCTGAACATGCGATCAAGACAGCAAATGCTGTCAATCGTATGGCTATGTCCAAAGACTTCCTTTGTTCCAAGACCCAAATGAGGGGGAGAACAAAGTGTACACCTCCTGTGATAATAAAAATATTTAAGTAAGACAATCATATGATATTTATCAAAAAAAAACAAATCATCTAGATGTTTTTGTCACTATTTCTCACATTTTCTACCTAATTTAGAGTACTTTAAGGGAATATTACGGGTAAATGAAGAATTATAGTATTAATGTATAAAATTTTCAAAAAGTATTGACAATTGGAAATTCGGAATGCTAATATTGAGAAACACTAAATAATAGATAGGAAATGGAGGTATGGATCATGAAATTGTTACAACTGAATTTAAAAAATGTTAAATTTCATAATAAGTCCACGCCCACTCCTATTTTTTTAATCGTTTGAATTATTGGATCGTACGGGTGTGCTCCTGTACTCTATTAAATTAGCGCATGCTCTTTTAAGGGTATGTGCTTTTTTGTTGTCTTTAATCACAAATGATTCGTGTAAAAACAAAAAGGGAGAGAGTGGATATGATGATTATTCGAAAAAAGACTAGACATTTAAACAAGGATTCGATTGATGATGGTTAGCTAAACTTGAAGAGAAAGGAATGAAATGATTAATGTTCGATGTATTAATAAAACTTAAATGGTTTTTCAAAGAAAACAGAAAACGATATACGATTGCAGTTTTACTGCTAATCGTTGCAAATACTTTAGAAGTACTGCCACCGTGGTTGATTGGTAAAACGATTGATTCAATTGACAGTGGGACCCTTACGGATTCACTATTGTTGCAATTTTTAGGCTCATTTGCAGCCATCTTAGTAATTGCTTATGTAGTAAATTTTATTTGGCAATATGAATTATTCGGTGGTTCAAATGTAATCGAGCGCAAATTGAGAAAAAGTTTAATGGCGCAGTTCTTAAAAATGTCACCACCGTTTTATGAGCGAAATAGAACTGGTGATTTAATGGCACGTGCTACCAATGATTTACGTGCAGTTTCTGTTACAGCTGGCTTTGGGATCATGACACTTTTGGATTCAACATTATACCTAGGTACGATTATTTTAATGATGGGTTTTTCAGTATCTTGGAAATTAACGCTTGCAGCTATTATTCCATTGCCAATTTTAGCGACTACGATGCAAATTTTAGGTAAGAAAATTCATGAAAAATATATGATTGCACAAGATGCTTTTGGACAGATGAACGACCGTGTATTAGAAGCTGTTGAAGGTGTGCGTGTAGTCCGTGCATATGTACATGAAAGAGCAACCGAAAAGCAATTTGCAGATATGACAGAAGACGTTTATCAAAAAAACATGAACGTAGAAAAAATCGATGCATGGTTTACACCAATAACACGAGTTCTAACTGGGCTAAGTTATATGATTGGTCTTGGTTATGGGGCGTACTTAGTATCTATTGGTGATATTACTTTAGGAAACTTAGTTTCTTTTAACGTCTATTTAGGGATGGTTGTCTGGCCAATGTTTGCAATCGGAGAATTAATAAATGTCATGCAACGTGGAAATGCATCATTGGATCGTGTACAAGAAACGTTAAATGAAAAAGAAGATGTGGCAGATCCACAATCTCCAACGGTAATTGAAAAACCCAATTCCATTGTTTTTCGCGATGTAACTTTCCAATATCCACAATCACAAAACATTAACTTGGCTCATTTAGAAGTATCTCTAGAAAAAGGGCAAACACTTGGGATTGTAGGAAAGACCGGTAGTGGTAAAACAACAGTGGTGAAACAATTGTTACGAGAATATCCCACTGGTGAAGGGGCACTAAAACTATCTGGTGAGTTAATCGAAGAACAAACTAAAGAACAGGTACGCAATTGGATAGGTTATGTTCCTCAAAATCATGTCCTTTTCTCTAGAACGATACGAGAAAATATTTTGTTTGGAAAACCAGATGCGACGGAAGAGGAATTACAGACAGCCCTTCAAGTGTCATGCTTTGAAAAAGATTTAGAAATGTTACCGATGGGATTAAATACATTAGTTGGCGAAAAAGGCATCTCTCTATCGGGAGGGCAAAAACAAAGGATTTCTATTGCACGTGCCTTAATACGAGATCCTGAAATCTTAATAATGGATGATTCGCTTTCAGCGGTTGATGCTAAAACAGAAAGTGCCATTATCAAAAATATTCAGCAAATCCGCAAAGATAAAACAACCATAATCGTAACGCATAGGCTGTCAGCAATTATGCATGCAGACTGGATTATCGTATTAGAAGACGGCAAAATTGTTGAGGAAGGTACACATGAACAACTAATTTTACAAGATGGTTGGTACAAAGAACAGCATGATCGCCAACAAATTGAGGAGGCGAAATAATGAGTACAACCAAAAGACTTTTTCAATATGCATTACTTTATAAAAAAATATTAGCTACAGGGTTAGTTCTTTTAGCTATTGCGGTGGCAGCAGATGTAGCAGGTCCACTAGTAGCAAAGAAAATTATTGATGATCATATCGCAAAAGCAGTTACACAAAGTTTAGAGTATAAACCTATTGCTATATTGCTAGCTGTATTCTTTGGTTTAGCAGTAACAACGGCAATTTTTAGATACGGTCAATATATCTTGTTACAAATGGGAGCCAATCGTATTATTCAAAAAATGCGAAACGATGTTTATCAACATATTCAAACTCTCCCAATCCATTATTTTGATCGATTACCTGCAGGTAAAGTAGTATCACGAGTAACGAATGATACGGAAGCCATTCATGATTTATTTGTTCAAGTATTATCACAATTTGCAGCAAGCTTTATGACGATTTTTGGTATCTATATTGCGTTATTCTTCCTTGATTGGAAAATGGCTTGTATTGCATTAATCATTATTCCATTACTTATCCTTTGGGCGATTCTATACCGAAAGTATGCGGCAAAATACAACCATATCGTACGTGGTAAGTTGTCTGATATGAATGGAATGATCAATGAGTCCATCAATGGTATGACCATCATCCAAGCATTTGGTCGAGAAAAACAAATGTCTGATGAGTTTAATGAACTAAATGATGAATATTATAAATATCAAAATAAACTGGTTTTATTAGACTCTGCTACTTCGCATAATTTAGTAGGAGTTATCCGCTCCCTAACATTTATCATGTTTATCTGGTATTTTGGTAGTGCTGAATTGTCTAATAATCGTGCGATTTCAATCGGTATGCTGTATGCATTTGTCGATTATATTACACGTTTGTTCAATCCAGTTACGAATATTGTCAACCAGCTTGCTAACTTAGAAAGGGCAAATGTTGCCTCTGAACGTATTTTTGAATTATTAGATCAAAATGGTGAACCAGTAGATGATACGAAAATTGACCGCTATCATGGGGATGTAGCATTCAATCATGTTTGGTTTGCCTATAAAGAAAAAGAATATGTTTTAAAAGATATTAACTTCAAAGCAAAACAAGGAGAAACAATCGCTTTAGTTGGCCATACAGGATCAGGAAAAAGTTCAATTATGAATTTATTGTTCCGTTTTTATGATGTGACGAAAGGTTCAATTACGATTGATGGAATGGATATTCGAGATTATTCACGTCAAACGATTCGTGAACATATGGGTATCGTCTTACAAGATCCATATTTATTTACAGGCACAATTGCCTCAAATGTAAGTCTAGATGATCCGAGGATTTCCCGTGAGACAGTTAAAAACGCATTAAAAGCAGTAGGTGGCGATCAAGTATTAGCCAATTTACCTGGAGGTTTAGATGAACCTGTTATTGAAAAGGGAAGTACACTTTCATCGGGACAACGACAATTGATTTCTTTTGCGAGAGCACTTGCATTTAATCCAGCGATTTTAATATTAGATGAAGCTACCTCCAATATTGATACAGAAACAGAAGAAATCATCCAACATGCAATGGAAGTATTGAAAAAAGGACGTACAACATTTATCATTGCACATCGACTATCTACTATTAAAAATGCGGATCGTATATTAGTTCTTGATCGGGGAGAAATTGTAGAACAAGGAACACATGATGAGCTGATTGCTTTTGGTGGAAAGTATCATCAAATGTATAGGCTTCAATCAGGGGAAATGAAATAATTGATACCATTTAAACTAATTTCCAACTATGAACTTCTTCGTTCATAGTTGGTTTTTTCTTTTTTAAGAATTTCATCACTCCATCTCAAGTGGAAAAACTGATATGATAGATATTAGTGTTTTTTATTCTGTATGAAGAACAATCCATATTAAAAGATTTCAAAGAAAGGAAGTTATGTTCATGGCACAAGTAATGGCTAAGCCTGCAGTGATGCGTACAAATTTAATACTTACGAACAAAGCGCGTGAAGGCATCTTAGCATGGGCGAAAGATGAACATGCTTTTTTTCATCTGCAAAAATCATTTGTTGTGCATATTGAGCATGTTCAGAATACTGCACAAGATGAAATGGCTGTTACACTCTATTTTGATAATATAGAAAATACTGTACTAGCAGAAAAACTAGATGCACAAGTAGCAGTGATGAATTGTGTAGTTAAGTATGAAGGTTTACTGGCAACAAATTTCCGTGTGTTAAGTAATCGAGTACCTGTTCATACGAATCGGCGCTTTAAAACCAAAATGCAGTTCGCAACAAATGCAAGCAATACAGTGGGTTTACCACTTGAATTACACAATAAAATTCGCGAACTACCAATTGCAGAAGAACGTTCCAAATATGTTCAAAAACGTATTTCTAGCTGGGAAGGTTATTTAAAAATTCAAGAAAGAGATGCAACGATAGATGATATGAAAGCATCTTTTTCTCACTACGAGTTTAATGAAGATTTTAGTAGAGTAACTTTCAAAATAAGTGGATTAAAGGAAAGTGAATGGCAAAAGGTACAAGGATTAAGTGCGAAAATTCAGGGATCAAAAGATGAGTTAGGAGCTGTATTAAAAGCACACCCTGCAAAAAAAACGGTTGAAATCGAGTTACGTCCATTTATACAGGTGCAAATTCGAAAAGACAAATGGCATCCGAAAATTAAAGAATTGGTTTTTAGTAACTTTGCTACGCTTAGTCAAATCCGTAGATTACGAAAAGGATTTAGTGACTTAGAAAAAGGTTTTGCTGCCAATGCCAATTTAGAGAAGATTCTCTTTGAAGAACGTCCTCGAATCACACCGCCTAAAAAAAGAGTAGAATTACAATTTGATAATCGACTTAATGAGTTCCAAAGGGAAGCGGTTATAGGAGCCATGTCAGCGGAGGATTTATATGTGATCCAAGGTCCTCCAGGTACAGGAAAAACAACTGTTATCTCTGAAATCTGCCAGCAAAATGCCAAAGCTGGTCTTAAAACATTAGTAGCATCCCAATCTAATTTAGCAGTGGATAATGCATTGAGTAGATTACTTGCTAATAAAGACATTCGTATTCTTCGTTATGGCCGTACGGAAAGCATCGAAGAAGAAGGCAAGAAATTCATTGAAGAAAATGTAGCTCTCTATTGGCGCGAACAAACATTACACGATTTGGAAGCGGAACTAGCTATACACAGAGATCGTACAGCAGAATTAGATACAGCAATTAAGAAAAAAGAAGCAGAATTGCAAGGGTTACAAACTCAGCTACAAGTACTGAACGAAAAGATTATTCAACAAGAGCAAGCGGAAAAAGAATATGTTGTTGTAGAAGAAAAGATTAAAACGCTAAAGAAATCATTAGGGGTATTGCGAAAAGAACTTCGTCGATTAGAAGAACAAACAACTACACTAACAACGAAGAAAAAAGATGCACAACAGCAAATTGAACAGTTTAAAGACTTACTTTCTAAATACGGTTCGTTAGAAAAAATAAAAGAAGTTGAACGGCAAAAACAAGAAGAGGTTGTAAAGTTACGCCAACAGGTTGCCTATTTAATCGCGAAAGGTGAACTGGAAGAAGCAGAAGTTTCGTTGAAAAATGCACGTACCGCTTATACTGATTGGCTTGAAAACCATAAAAAATTGCAAGCTTCAATTGAAGACATTGAAGAATGTAAAAAGATCCAAGATTTGAATGTATTTATGGAAGAACATCATATCCAGGCCAACACAAAAATTGAATGGCAACGAAATTCCTTTAATCGTATTAAAGCCCAAATGTTCGGCTATAACGAATGGAAAGATGTTAGAAATCGATTAAATAGTGCAATTGGATTTTTAGAAAAAAAAATTGGTATTACTCAGAGTCAGCAAATTTTGCAAAAAGTAGAGGCGCAAGCTGCTAATGGATATTCTTCTTATTCCATACGAGAAGTTGACCAAGCAATCGATCATTTTAAAAAATTTCTTCTTGAAACACCCGATTTATTTGTTAATCAGCTTTATGGATATCTAGAACGGTTATACAACCGTCGTCTTTTTGTTGAAGAGCAATTTGGCATGCTTGAAAATCAACGACTAGAAATTATGCGTCTATTTCAAATGATGAAACAAGAAGTTCACAACCAAGTTTCTTATATATTAAATACATCGAAACAACATGAAAGTGGATTATTGAATGTAGGAAATCGTTGGAATACAGAGGTTGAACAATTAAAGAAGAAGATTGATCAATTACAGGTTACGATTAGAGAGGAAGAAATAGCTGTTCCACTAGTTGAATTGCAAAATCAATTGATACATCTAGAAAAAGAAATAGCTGAAATTACCGAGCAACAACAAGTAGTTGCCTCAACTTTACCAAAGCTTCAACAAATAGAAGATGAGTTAGAACTAATTGTTCAGGACGAAGCAAAAGCATTAGAAGAATTTTCATTAAAAGAGGGACAAGTGAAGGAAGTTAATACCAAGGGACTTGTTCAAGAAAAAAAATTAAAAGAACTAGAACAAATTCTGCAGCAGGATTTAACGAGACAAAAGCAATATACAGAAGAGACAATTAGTAGTGTGCAAAAGACAATTGAAAAACTACTACACGATCAGCAACAATTACCAATCAAACAACAGTTGCAACAACAATGGCATCAGTTATTGTTAAATGCCAGTGAACATGATTTAGATGAAATTAGAAAACTGTATGTAAATCATGCCAATGTAATCGGGACTACTTGTGTGGCTTCTGCGAGAAAAGAATTTATGGATAACTATCCTACCTTTGATGTTGTCATTATTGATGAGGTATCAAAAGCAACACCACCAGAGTTACTTCTTCCTATGTTAAAAGGGAAGAAAATCATCTTAGTAGGTGATCACCATCAACTACCGCCGTTAATCGGAGATGACACATTAGAAGAAACATTAAAAGCGATTATTGATGAAAGTGATGATTTACAAGAAATTAATGAGTTGAAAAAATTATTAAAAGAATCATTATTCGAACGCTTATTTAAAAATTTACCGAAGAGTAATAAGCAAATGCTAGCGATTCAATATCGTATGCATGAGAACATTATGAAAACCATTACGCCATTTTATAAAAATGAAGATAATTATCTACGCTGTGGTTTAGAAGAATCGGATAAAGTACGCGACCATTTCTTAGAAGGAAATTATGTAAAACGCAGTGATCATTTAATATGGCTCGATATGCCAAGTAAGAAACCCTATTTTGAAGAGCAGATGAAAAATGGCAAGAGTCGATTTAATCCAGGAGAATTAGATACGATTCGTCATACATTACTAGATCTCAATCATGCAACTGAAATGGCTATTGCAAGTGGTAATTTACCAGAAGGTACAAAGAAAAGCGTAGGGGTAATCAGTTTCTATGGTGAACAAGTAAAGAAAATAGACCATCTTGTGCAACAAGAACTGAAACTAGATCACTTACAACTTCGTACAGGAACAGTTGACCGATTCCAAGGTATGGAAATGGATGTCATTATCGTTAGTATGGTCCGCAATACGGAGCATAAGGGTGGAGACATTGGGTTTGCCAATGATTATCGTCGATTAAATGTAGCGTTATCACGTGCAAGAGAATTGCTTATTCTCGTAGGAAGTACTGATATGTTTACAAAACGTGCGAAGAAAAAAGAGTCTCGTGAAATGTATAGCTATTTACTTGAAGTTGTAAAATCACAGAACGGCCTTCGTGATGAGGAAGGAAATCCAAAATAGTATTTTGAAGGGAGGCATTCACCTTGAAAGCATTAGAGAAAAAGCTTACAGACAAAATTAAACAAGACAAAAGTGTTGAAATATTATCGGTTTCAAGTTGGTGCTTTCCTATTCAAACGATTGAGTTTAAATATAAACCAGTAAAACGATTTACAATGGATATCTTGATGAAGATGGTATTACTTAGCTGCCAACAAGCAGAGATTGCCGAACCAAAAGAACTAAGTGATCTATTATTGGTCGAAGAATTATTTATCCGTGATTTACTACAAAATCTACAAAAAACGGGTTTGGTAGAAAAAGAAGAATATTATCAACTTACTGAGAGAGGAAAGAAACAGTTAGAAAACGGTATTTTTGAAGAAGCACAAGAAGAGGAAATTCAGGAATTACTTTATAGTTCAAATCATAAAGCTTTTTTGGTAGGGGATATTGAACAATTGGATGATTTCGATGAATTTCCAGAAGCTTTTGCCTATGCTTCTGAAGAACCGATAGCTATAGAGAATGAAGTGATCATCCAGGCACTCCAGGAAAATCGCCCAGTTTCTGAAGATGAAGAATCTAGTGAAAATACAGTGCAAACGTTCATCACTTCGATTGAATCAATAGAAACTGTTCAAATAAATGATATCCCATGTATGCAATTTATTCTTTATAATAAAGAAAAAGATTTGCTCTATGTTCGTGTTTGGAATACCTTAACGGGATTTTGGGATGAGTCACTAGAAAAATTATTAACAGAAAAAGAATTACTAAACTGGCGTGAAAAATACTTGGATAGAATAGGGAATCTTTAAAAGGTCTTATACAAAATAGTTAGGAAATCGTATGATGGAAATTTTATTTTATAACTCAAGAGATTGAAAAACTATGGTTGGTTTGGAGTGGAAGATGACAACCCATGGAAAATGTAAATCTTGTGAAGGCATCTTAATTGAAGTGGAATTAGTGGAGACTCCTGTGGGAATATGGACTAGACGAGACCCCGCAGAAAGCGATTAAGGAACGGAGTCTAAGAACGGCCACGTCCGCGGAAAGAGCTGACTGGAACGGAATGCAAAACTGTATGTTTCGAAAAAGTATATGGATTCAATCGCATAATAATAAAAAGAAATCCGAACAAATGTAAAATTTTAAATAGAATTTCACAATATAGTTCGGATTTTTCATTACCTAAAATACTTTTGTCTTAACCTCTTTTTACTTTTAGGATAACCCTTAATCTCTATTATGAATAAGTAAAGAGTCTTTACTTTAGCGTAGTAGCTACGAATAAGAAGAGCAATTTGATAAATTTCTAATCATAAACATGAAACAGCATTAACTCATGTACCATCTTTTTCACTTGTTCCTCATTAGGTGGCGTTTCACTATACCAATTAATGGCACCATCTTTTTCATATATTCCTTCATAGCGATTTTGTTTATAGAAGAAACTGATTGTCCAGCCAGGAATTTGTTGATTTTCGTAAAGTGGTTTGAAGCTAAAATGTTGAATCATAAGTATGCCCCTTTCACGGTGAAATCTTCTTTTATTTAGTATAAATTGCCAATGACATTATTCAAAGCAAAACATAAGACTATGTCGAAAAATGGCTATTCATTTTATAACAATGAACGGTCTGTTATAATAAAGTGAAACTTCCATGGGTAGGGGACTTACTGCCCGTTAATGCGGGGTAAAGCTTAGTTTTGAAGAAATGAGTGAATCAGATGCATACGCTATTATCGATTTTATTTATGACGGTTGTAGGAGCGGTAATTGGTGGACTTACAAACTTTATTGCCATTAAAATGTTGTTTAGACCACATAATCCGATTTATCTTGGTTCTTGGCGATTGCCATTTACACCTGGTTTAATCCCTAGAAGACGTGATGAACTAGCGAAACAACTTGGGAAAACTGTTGTGAACTATTTATTGACGCCAGAAATGTTCCGAAAAAAATTGTTCACTGAAGTTAACAGACGAATAGTAGAACAATGGTTAAATGATAAAATCAAAGAAAATGTATTTACCGAAGAAAAAACAATTAATGAGTGGATTCAACAAATTGGGATAATCAATTTACCACAAACAATTGAAGGTAAGATTGATACTATTGTAGTAGAACAAATGAATCATTTGCAACATGTTCTTTCAACAAATTCTATTGAGGCTTTGTTGCCAGAATCTTGGCAAGCAAAAGCAACGACGAAGATACCTGAAATATCTCGTTATATTTTGCAAAAAGGTGAATCTTATTTTGAATCAGAAGAAGGCTATCAAACGATTAAACGTTTAATCGATGACTTTTTAGATTCCAAGGGAACACTTGGAGGAATGATTCAAATGTTCTTAGGCGATTCTTCTTCACTTGTTGGAAGAGTACAAAAAGAAATGAACAAGTTTTTTAATGCACCTGGTACTATGGTGTTATTAACTAATTTATTGACATCTGAATGGCAAAAACTAAAAGTACAATCTGTTCCGCAATTACTTGGAGAGTTAGATTTCACATCAACTACCACAAGAATCCAAACTTATGTAAAAGAAGAACTACAATTAGAAAATCGTATGGACAAACCACTTGTGTATTATTGGAAAGATGGTGCAGAATGGCTAGCTCAAAATATTGTGCCACAACTAATAGCAAAAGGCTTTGTTATGGCTGAAGATCAACTTGAAGAAGCTATCAACCGTCTAAACTTGCAGGAAATTGTAAGAGAACAAGTGGATTCCTTCCCAGTAGAAGTCTTAGAAGATTTAGTGTTAGGAATATCAAAACGTGAATTTAAAATGATCACTTTACTAGGATATGTTCTTGGTGGCGTAATTGGAGTCATACAAGGAGTCATTGTAACCATATTCTAGAGTATCCAACTGAATAGTTGGATTCTTGAAGAACTTGGGGCATTGATATGGTTGAGTTTTTTATTGATCTATATGGGCGAATCAACAGTATTGTTAAAAAAGCTAAAATAAAAAGAAAGTAGGGAAATGAAATGAATAATATTTATAACGAAATTAATGCTTTGGAAGGATCATTCCGTAAAACAAACGAGTTTAAAGCTTTGGAAGAAGCGACTACCTCTGTAAAAGCTGATGCAGATGCAAAAGCACTTTTCCAAAACTTCCGTAAAGTTCAACTTTCATTACAAGAAAAACAAATGAAAGGTGAACAAATTGGAGAAGATGAATTACAATATGCTCAAAAAACAGCTCAACTAGCTCAACAAAATGAAAAAATTGCAAAAATGCTACAAGCTGAAATGGCATTAAGTGGTCTTATTGAAGAAATCAATCGAGTACTTGTCAAACCAATTCAAGGTTTATATAAAGAATTAGACTAATTATTAGTAAAAAATATCAGGCAATAATTAAGATTACTGAAAAGTTTGCTAGTAATAAGCATAGCCAGTAAGGAAACAATGAATCGTTTCCTTACTGGCTTTTTCTTCGATCCGATAATAAAAGATCTTCACATCTTCACTTTTGTCATAGAATTAGATTTGTTTCGAGATTTAAACAAAAATTTGCTACAATAGATTAGATGTTTGAAAAGTCTAATATGTTATTTAGTGAAAACAAAAGCAACAAAATATATATCACAGCTTTACAGAGAGAAGTGAAAAAATTAAATGAAAGTATTAAAAATAGATCAAGAATACCCACAAGATTTTATGCGAGTATTTCATGATATCACCAATTTATTTTTTGAAGATACAAAGCTTGCGAAAAAGGACATGACTCCAGATTTAGTGGTTCATTTTGATCATTATACGGATGAGGATTTTACTATTATTTCAGATGCAACCCTTCAAGTAAAAGACCAGCTGTATAAAAGTCATTTCGAGCAAAAGTATGAAACAGAGGGAACTGAAAAAGAGCAAAAAATCCGATTGAAACGTGCACTATCATATGTTTTACTGGATACGCTTGAACAAATGACAGGAATTAAACAACAATGGGGGATTCTAACAGGTATTCGTCCGACAAAGCTTTACCATAAATTTAGAAAAGCTGGATTATCAGATGAAGAAATTCATGATAAGCTGACAGATGAATTTAGCTTAGCTGATGAAAAAATTAGTATGTTAAATCGAATTGTGAAAAACCAGCTAAAGACAATTCCTGACTTAGACACAATTGGTAATGAAGTCAGTATTTATATTGGTATTCCGTTTTGTCCGACAAAATGTGCTTATTGTACATTCCCAGCATATGCTATTCAAAGTAACCGAAAAAAGGGCAGAGTTGCGACGTTTTTAGATGGTTTGCACTATGAAATCGAAGAAATGGGAAAATGGTTAAAAGAACATGATATGAGAATTACTTCTGTATATTGGGGAGGGGGTACTCCTACTTCTATAGAAGCAGATGAAATGGATGCATTGTATCAAACGATGTTTGATTCGTTCCCACATACTGAAACTATTCGTGAAATTACAGTTGAAGCAGGAAGACCAGACACCATTACTCCTGAAAAATTAGCAGTATTGAAAAAATGGGGAATCGATCGTATTAGCGTTAATCCACAATCATATACAGATGAAACATTGAAGGCAATTGGTCGGCATCATTCAGTTCAAGAAACAATTGATAAATTCTGGATGGCAAGAGAAGCAGGTATGAATAATATTAATATGGACCTGATCATAGGACTTCCAAATGAAGGTATTGAAGAATTTGAGCATTCACTAAGTGAATCTGAGAAAATGATGCCGGAATCACTGACAGTTCATACACTATCCTTTAAACGTGCATCAGAAATGACGCACAACAAAGAAAAATATAAAGTAGCGGACCGAAAAACGGCAGAAGCTATGATGCACCGTGCTCATAATTGGACAACTGAACATGGGTATACACCATATTATCTATACAGACAAAAGAATATTTTAGGGAATTTAGAGAATGTAGGTTACTCTCTTCCGGGGGAAGAAAGTATATATAATATTGTCATCATGGAAGAGGTCCAAACAATTATTGGACTAGGATGTGGTGCTTCTACAAAGCTTGTTAATTCAGACAACGGCAAAATCACTCAATATTATAATCCAAAAGATCCTGCAGCATATATCCTTACTTTTGAAGAAGCGACTCATAAAAAAATCCAGGCTTTAGATAAGTTATATGGATTTGAGACAAGTAAATAATTTGGTTTAAAAGCTATCTAACTATTTTTTAGAAAACCTAATTCTATGCAAGAATGCCGATATAAATCTTGCGTCATCCCGTGCTTTTATTTCTACAGGTACTATAATCAAAAATGCATTTTAAATACTTCAACGATAGAAGAGCTGATTCATTAATTGGATAGCTCTTTCTTTTTATATGGATCAAAAAGCCATAAGGCAATTTGCAAAACAACAGCATCTTGAAAAACAACAGGATTATATCCTGTTTGTTCATAAATTTGGTTGAGCCTATAGGACAATGTATGTCTATGAATATTTAACGCTTCAGCTGCTAGTGCAAGTTGTTGATTGCAATGTAAGTATTCTTCTAATGTATGTAGTAATTTTAAGTTTAAATGTTTAAAAATTCGATTTGTAAAATGTTTCGCTTCAGGTGAATCTTTCTTTTTTAGTAATGAATAAAATTCGACTTTTTCAAAGAATGTAGTTATTTCTGTAGAATCACTGTACTCAATCGCTGTTTTAGCAGTGTCATAAGCTAGATGAATCATACTTAATTGATCTACTACTTGCCCTACGCCTACTTTTACATGTGCATATTTTTTAATTTGGTTAATTAAAGAAGTTAGTTGTTTCTTCACTATTTCCCCATCAATTTCGGAAGTTAATATAAAAAATTCTTCCGATTGAACTTTTCCAACTAAAACAGAATCATGATTATAAAAATCCTCTAAGTATTCAACAAATGATTGATAAGCTTGTTGTTTCGGAGTTGCTTTCATAATAATTAGGTGAAAAGGTGGTTCTGGAATAAAAGAAACTTTTGATAATCGCTCAAGCATTACTTTGTCTAAAGGTTCTCCATTGAATAAATCCTCAAAAAGACGTTCTCGCATTTTACGTTTCCATTCAGATTGGGAGGCAATTAATGCTTGATGGACCATCATTTCTGTTGTGAGTTGTACAAGTGTGGAAATTTCTATAATTTCATTTGGATCTCCGGTAATACCCACGATTCCAACTAATTCGTTTTGAAAAAAGATGGGGAGATTAATGCCTGGCTGTGTTTTTGGGAATAGATGCATGTTTTGTTCATTAATAATTAAAGGCTTTTCTGACTCAGCAACAATTTTCGCGCCTTCATGAATGCTTTCAACACGTAACTGGTCCCCAGAAGCTAAAATCATGCCATTAGTATTCATCACATTAATATTACGATGAAGTCTTAACATAGTTTGTTCAACTATTTGATTGGCTAATTGTTTGGAAATCAAGATATACTCCTCCATGTCTAAAAAATGACTGTTATATGACAGAGAAATTATACATTAAGTATAATGTAAAAGATCAGAATTATCACTATAATTTTTTGTAAGCACTTTATTGATAGGAGGTGTTGACGTGAAAATTATTGTCAGCCCAGATTCTTTTAAAGGATCGTTATCCGCAACAGATGCGGCAAAAGTGATGGCAGATGCTATCCATAACCTAGATGAGAAAATTGAAATTGTACGATTACCTGTAGCAGATGGAGGTGAAGGTACACTTGATGCACTTGTGAATGCAACAAATGGTGAAATTAAAACTGTTCAAGTTCAGGATCCATTAGGAAGGGTGATTACTGCGCTATTTGGAGTTCTTGGTGATGGCCAGACTTGTATAATTGAGATGGCAAAAGCTTCAGGCTTAACACTATTATCGCAGGGAGAACGTAATCCATTAAAAGCTTCAACATATGGCACTGGGCAACTAATTCTTCATGCCTTGGATGAAGGCTACCGGACATTTATCATAGGCATTGGAGGCAGTGCTACAAATGATGGAGGAATGGGAATGCTACGCGCACTAGGTATGAAGTTTTTAGACATTGAAGGCGATGAATTAGCAGATGGTGTAGAATCATTACAAAACTTAGTGGAGATTGATATGAGCAATTTCGATGAACGAATTAAAAGTGCTCATTTTGTAATTGCATGTGATGTCGATAATCCTCTCGTAGGGCCAAATGGGGCAACTGTAGTTTTTGGCCCTCAAAAAGGTGCTACTAAAGAAATGATAAAAGGTATGGATGCTAATTTAAGCCATCTAGCAGATCATATTGAAAAAAAAACTGGTATTGCGTTACATCAAAAAGCGGGTGCAGGTGCTGCTGGTGGTATTGGAGGAGCTTTCTTAGCTTTCTTTCCAGTGCAATTAAAACCAGGAATTGAAGTTGTCATGAAAGCAATTGATTTTGAACACCATCTACAATCAGCTTCATACGTATTAACAGGAGAAGGAAAGTCGGATTTACAAACATTATCTGGAAAAGCTCCAATTGGAATTGCAAAAGAAGCAGCCAAACATCAAGTACCAGCAATATTAGTTTCCGGATATGTTGAGGAAACAAGTAAAGAAAAATTAGCAAACTATTTTAAACAGATTGCAAGTGTAGTGAATGAACATGTTTCAATAGACGAGTCAATTTCAAACACTGCATTTTATTTAAAACAAAGAACCACTGAAACAGTTCAAAGACTACTAAATTTATAAGGGTGTTAAGATGTTATTTATGATGATTTAAATTGTGTATTGTTTATTGCAACTGTAAAGCTAAAACTACATCCATTCTTAGCATTAAATCCTTGTTATTTTTTTTGTGGGAATTACGTCTGAACTTTTAGATGTGCGAGTTTCAACAATTAGTATTACAATGAATGATTGTTTGTGTATTATTTGTATAAAGTATAAATCTAAAGAACCTAGTGTTACTCTCACACTAGGTTTTTTGATTTATACTTATCGTTTTTTTAATAGGCTAAAATAGGATATGGACAACCAATGCATAAGTGTAGAATAGATTACATATGATAGAAACATGCTAAGCATCAGACATCATAAGACTAGAATGCTATAATAATAAAGTCAATACAGAGTAATCGACATAATAATTAATGCTCAAATAGTTTGGTTCAGTCGATGAAATATTCGTATTGGAGGTTTCTTATATGGATGAAATAACATTAAAAAAACACCTATTGGATCTAAAAAACGAAGAAAGCACATGGAAGGACTATGATCAACAAGAGCTTCTTGATGCAATGTTGGAACATATTGGCTCACCAGATCCGGAGCTTAGAGATGAATTAATCTATCATCAGTTCAGTCAAATTATTCATAATGGTGATCAACTATCAGATGAAACGCTCATTGATTTGCTAACAAAAGCATTGGGAGACGAATATTTGTTTTATGAAATAGGAGAAGTTGGTACGGATCATGTCTTTAAACGATCTTTTTCTGTCTTATTAATTACATTAATATTAAGTAAAGACTTAGAACATTCGTTTATCTCTTTACCATTATTGGATAAAGCAAGAACTGAACTATTACTATATTTAGATTTAGAACATGATTTAAGAGGATATGTCTCTGAAAAAGGATGGGCACATAGTGTTGCGCATACGGCAGATGCAATTGATGAAATAGTTAAGAACCCTAAATTGAAAGTGCAATATTTCCCCTCTATTTTCCAAGGACTTGTTAATAAAGTCTTTACTTTTGATGATGTGTATATTGCAGATGAAGATGAACGGATTTTAGCTCCAATAATGACCATGCTAGAAATTGGTTTAACACTTGAGACTGTCGAAGGTCTATTCGATAAAATTCCAACTTTTTTAAAACAACAAAAGGACAAAATAGGTGAGGAGAAATATTTGAAACTGTATGCTAACTGTAAAAGCTTTCTAAAGAGCTTTTATATTCGTACAAGATCAAATGATAAATGGGCATCCATCCACCAACGTATTGGAAAATGCTTAAATGAGTTATAGCTTGTTTATATTCTACTATTCGTTCGTAAAGTTTTTTTAATATAACAATTTTGAAAAAGGCTACCGTTTTTACATGTCGTAAATACGGTAGCCTTTTTTGCATTTTATTTAACTTTAATCTATTTAATATTCGGAAGATAACAATGAATTACTGAATTCGAAAAAATAAAACTACTTTATAACATGTATTTATATAAATTACTAAAATTACATTATTTGTATTTAACTTTACTAAATTAGTGCGCTAATAAATTTTTAAATTGTGACAATAGACTGAATTTACAGTAAATAATAAATATAAATATTAAAACATATTTATTATTTATTTGACTATTTCGACCATTGTTTTTAAATAAAAATGCAAAATGAAACTATTAATTGTGAAATGGAGGATAGTTTTGAATTCCTTCAATTGTCCCGAATTTAAAAATATTCTATCAACTTCTTTTATTCTGTTTATTTGTTTGATATAGTATTAACATGCTATTTAAAAATAGCGAAAATTCTATATTCGTAATAGGGGGATTCTTAACATGAAGAAGAAACACTTTATGTGGTTAACAATCCTTGCTGCTCTTACTTTAGTATTAGGGGCATGCGGCTTTGGCGGAGACAAATCTAGCGATTCTTCAAAAGGTTCAAGTGAAAAAACACTTAAACTTGCAATCGCTTCAGAACCACCAAGCTTAAACCCACAATTAGCAACAGATTCACAATCTGGATCAATTCTTAACGCGGTATTCGAAGGTTTAACTCGTGTTAATGATAAAGACCAAGTTGAGAATGCTATGGCTAAAGATATAAAAGTTAGCGATGATAAATTAACTTACACATTCACTTTACGTGATGGCGCAAAATGGTCTAACGGAGATCCAGTAGTAGCTGGAGATTTCGAATATGCATGGAAATGGGCATTAAACCCTAAAAATGCATCTCAATACGCATACATTCTTTACCCAATCAAAGGTGCAGAAGCTTACAACACTGGTAAAGGTAAAGTTGAAGACGTAGGCGTAAAAGCTATTAACGATAAAACTTTAGAAGTAAAATTAAACAATCCAACACCTTACTTCCTAAAATTAACTGCATTCTATACTTATATGCCAGTTGATCAAAAAGTCGTTGAAGGTAAAAAAGACTGGGCCGCTGATGCTGGTGCAAACTATGTAACAAACGGACCATACGAATTATCTGAATGGAAACATAACGAGTCAGTAACTCTTAAAAAATCTAAAAACTACTGGGATAAAAACAATGTAGATGTTGATACAGTCAACATTGCAATGGTTGAATCTGCTGCTACAGCAGACCGTATGTTCCAAAGTGGTGATCTTGATTTCATCGGTGCTCCATTCCAATCAGTATCACTTGATAAAATTGATACGTATAAAAAAGACAAATCTTTACACATCTCTAATCTAGCAGCAAGCTATGATTACAAATTCAATACAAAAGATAAATACATGAAAAATGTAAATATCCGTAAAGCATTAACTCTTGCAATTGACCGTCAAGGCTTAATCGATAACATTACAAAAGGTGAACAAAAACCTGCTAATGGTATCGTACCTAAATCAATCGCTGGTTGGGATACTCAAAAACAATTCTTCAAAGACAATGATATTGCTGGTGCACAAGCTGCACTTAAACAAGGTATGAAAGAATTAGGTATTAAAAAAGCAAGCGATATTAAAATCAAACTATCTATTAACACTGACGAAGGTCACCAAGCAATTGCTCAATACATCCAAGAAGGTTGGCATAAAAACTTAGGCATTGATGTAACAATCGATACTTCTGAATGGCAAGTGTTCATAGACAAAATGCAAAAATTAAACTTCCAAGTAGGCCGTATGGGTTGGAATGGTGACTATAATGATGCAAACACATTCTTAGATGCATACACAACTGCTGATAATGGTAACAACATGACTGGTTGGGAAAATCCTAAATATAAAGACTTAATGGCTAAAGCTACTAAAGAAACTGATGAAGCAAAACGTATCCAACTGCTTCAAAAAGCTGAACAAGTATTTATGGCTGAATATCCAGCAGCACCAATTTATGATTATACGAACCTATATGTTAATAAAGATTACGTTAAAGGCATGGCTCCAGATTTACTAGGAAACATTAACCTTAAAAACGTTAAAATCGAGAAATAATTCATCACACTTTGTATTACTAGCCTTCTGGTAAGTAATCACAATAAGGGTTGCCGGGCATCACTTCCGTGATAACTCGGCAGCCCATTCTATATTATGAAAAGATTGAGGAGGCTATATGAATGGTTAAGTATATTTTAAAAAGACTTGGATATATACTGATTGCACTTTTTATAATCGTAACTGTTACATTCTTCCTTATGAGAATTGCTCCCGGTAGCCCATTTGCAAGTGAAAAGAGTGTGCCACCTGAAATTCAGCAAGCTCTTGATAAGGAGTATGGATTAAATAATCCATGGTATGTTCAATATAAAGACTATCTAATTTCGACTGCAAAATTTGATTTTGGTGAATCTATGAAATATAAAGGTCGTTCTACAAATGATATGATCAATGAAAGTTTCCCAATTTCACTGACATTAGGTATTGAAGCAATGATTCTTGCAGTTGGTTTTGGTATTTTAATAGGTGCTGTATCAGCGCTCTATCATAATAAATTCCCCGATTATTTAGGGACTACATTTGCAGTCCTTGGTATATCCGTTCCGTCCTTTATTTTAGCGGGATTATTACAATATTTTGTGGGTCTAAAAATGCAGCTATTACCGATTAGTGGTTGGAATGGCTTTGCGTATAGTATTTTGCCTGCACTTTCAATCGCGATTACACATATGGGTTTTATCGCAAAACTAACTCGTTCAAGCATGCTTGAACAAAATCATAGTGAATATGTGAAAATGGCACGCGCTAAAGGGATTGGTAAATGGACAACCGTCTTCAAACACACCCTACGAAACGCTCTTCTTCCGGTTATCACCTATCTAGGACCATTAGCTGCCGGTGTTATTACAGGTAGTTTCATTGTGGAACAAATCTTTGCTATTCCTGGGTTAGGTAAATATTTTGTAACGAGTATTACAAACCGTGATTATACGGTAATTATGGGAACGACAGTATTCTATTCAATTATTCTATTATTTGCAGTATTAGTGGTAGATATTCTGTATGGACTAATTGATCCACGTATCAAGCTGAAAGGAGCGAAAAAATAATGACACAATCTTTAAAGGAAATTCCTCAGATTTCAAAAGACAAGTTCAAAATTGTTGGTGGAAATCACGCCGATACAGAAAAACTTTCTGAAAAATCAGTGTCTTTCTGGAAGGAAGTAAGACTTCGCTTCTCTCAAAACAAATTAGCCATTTTAGGTTTAATTATTTTAGTAATCGTTGGGCTACTTGCCATTTTCGTTCCTTTGTTTTCTCCATATAGCTATCGAGAACAATTAGGTGTATATAATGCTCCTCCTTCAGCAAAACATTGGTTTGGAACAGATGATCTCGGTCGTGATGTATTTGTTCGTGTATGGGTTGGAGCTCGAATTTCATTATTTATCGGCTTAACAGCAGCAGTGATTGATTTGATCATTGGTGTTGCATGGGGCGCAATTTCAGGTTTAGTAGGTGGTCGCATTGATGATATTATGATGCGTATTGCTGATGTATTAACGGCAGTCCCTTATCTATTAGTAGTAATTATTTTACTTGTTGTTTTACAACCAGGTTTACTACCAATGATTATCGCTCTTTCTATCACAGGTTGGGTCAATATGGCTCGAATTGTACGTGGAGAGGTTCTTTCGATTAAAAACCAAGAATATGTACTTGCGGCAAGAACACTCGGAGCAGGTACTAAACATATTATTTTGAAGCACTTAGTACCAAATGCACTTGGAGCAATTTTAGTAACAATGACATTAACAATTCCAAACGCCATTTTCACTGAGTCTTTCTTAAGTTATTTAGGACTAGGAGTGCCAGCACCAATGGCAAGTTGGGGAACTATGGCATCAGAAGGAAACAACGCATTAGAAACTGCACCTTGGCGTTTAATATTCCCTGCGGTATTTATTTCCGTGACGATTTTTGCCTTTAATGCAGTAGGTGATGGACTTCGTGATGCGCTTGATCCAAAATTACGTAAATAATATTTAGTAGAGAAGTAGGTGAGAAAATGAGTGAAACATTATTAGAAGTAAAAGATTTGAAAATTAACTTTAAAACATATGCGGGTATTGTTCACGCAGTTCGCGGTGTTAGCTTCGACCTTAAACAAGGGGAAACACTTGCAATCGTTGGTGAATCAGGTTCTGGTAAAAGTGTTACGAGTAATGCTTTGATGAAACTCATTCCTCAACCACCAGGTATTTATGATAGTGGTCAAATTTTATTTGAAGGACGCGACCTGATCCCAGTATCAGAAAAAGAAATGGCGAAAATCCGTGGTAACGAGATTGCGATGATTTTCCAAGATCCAATGACTGCTTTAAACCCAACAATGAGGGTAGGAAAGCAAATCATGGAAGTAATTTTAAAACATAATAAAAAAGCAACGCGAGAATCTGCAAAAAAACGAGCAATCGAGTTACTTGATGAAGTAGGGATTCCATTCCCAGAAAAACGTTTTAAACAATACCCTCATGAATTTTCAGGTGGTATGCGCCAACGTGTAGTGATTGCCATAGCATTAGCGGCTGATCCGAAACTTCTTATTGCGGATGAACCAACAACAGCACTTGATGTTACGATTCAAGCTCAGATAATTGAATTAATGAAAGAAATTCAAAAGAAAAGTAATACATCGATTATTTTCATCACACATGATCTTGGTGTAGTGGCGAATATTGCTGACCGAGTAGCGGTTATGTACGCTGGGCAAATTGTAGAATATGGTACAGTAAACGAAATCTTCTACAATCCTAGACATCCATACACTTGGGGATTACTAGGCTCAATGCCTGATCTGGATAATAAAACCGATGAATTATTGCGTACAATTCCAGGTTCACCACCAGATTTAATCCATCCACCTAAAGGTGATGCATTCGCACCACGTAATGAGTATGCGATGCAAATTGATTATGAACAAGAACCACCAATGTTTAAAGTAAGTGAAACACACTTTGCAAAAACTTGGCTACTACATCCAGATGCACCAGAAGTCCCTATTCCAGAAGCAGTTCAAAAACGAATTGATGGTTATTTAGCAAAGGACGGTGCACAAAATGGCTGAGAAAATATTAGAAGTTAAAAATTTGAAACAGTATTTTGGTACTATTAAAGCCGTAGATGGTATAAGTTTCGATGTCTATAAAGGTGAAACACTAGGCCTTGTAGGTGAATCAGGATGTGGGAAATCTACAACTGGTCGTTCTATTATCCGTCTTTATGATATTACAGATGGAGAAATTAAATTCAAAGGGAAAGATATTCATGGCAAGAAGTCACGAAAAGAATTAAAAGACTTTAACCGTGAAATGCAAATGATTTTCCAAGATCCATACGCATCTCTTAATCCACGTATGACAGCAGGCGAAATTATTGCTGAAGGCTTTGATATTCATGGTCTATATAAAAACAAAACAGAACGAAAAGAGAAAATTGCTTCACTACTAGAAGCTGTTGGACTAAACAGGGAACATGCCAACCGTTATGCTCACGAATTCTCAGGTGGTCAACGTCAACGTATTGGTATTGCCCGTGCACTAAGTTTAGATCCAAGCTTTATCATTGCAGATGAACCAATTTCTGCACTAGACGTATCCATTCAAGCACAAGTTGTTAACTTACTAAAACAACTCCAAAAAGAACGTGGACTAACTTATTTATTCATCGCACATGATCTTTCAATGGTTAAATATATTAGTGATCGTATTGCCGTGATGCGTCGAGGAAAGATTTTAGAAATTGGTTCTTCAGAAGATATCTATCAACACCCAGTTCATCCATATACAAAATCATTACTTTCAGCTATTCCATTGCCAGATCCAATCTCTGAAAGTAAACGTACTCGTATTCCTTATGAACATGAGGAAACAGGAGATGATGCTTCAACTCACGAAGTATTCCCTGGCCATTTTGTTTATGGAACAGATCAACAAATTGCTAAATGGTATAAATAATAGAGCTCTTTTTGAATAAAAAAGTTATAAAATGTCCCTCATTGATTTTCTTGATGAGGGCTTTTTTTAGCTTAAAAAGGCACTTTAATACTTTAAAGCGTAAGAAATTTTAAAAAATATTCCGGATTTTAATATTCATAAAATGTATAAAAATTCAATTAAAATACTTTAAGCTTACTATATTTCGGTAAATTAAGAAAATATGTATATTTATTCGAAAAATATTTATATGACATAAGTTTTAGAAAATTGAGGTATTTTAGAAAATTAGGATAATTTGTTTTTTTATATAGTATCCTCTGATATAGTAATAGGTAGTTACTTTTGGTTAGTAACTATCAATAATTATGTAAACCAAATAAGGGGGATTATTATGAAGAAAAAGTTTTTATCACTTGTGCTTTTATCAGCATTGATGTTGGTATTAGCAGCATGTAACTTTGGTGGATCGAAAGATAAAACAGATGATTCATCAAAGTCAACAGAAACTAAAACTGAAGATAAAACATTAAATCTAACAATTACATCTGAACCACCAAGTATGAATCCACAACTTGCAACAGATAGTACTTCTGGTGCAATTCTTCGTACTATTTTTGAAGGTTTAACTCGTGTTGATAAAGATGGTAAAGTACAAAATGCAGCAGCAGAAGATATTAAAGTTAGTGACGATAAATTAACGTATACATTTACTTTACGTGATCAAAAATGGTCAAATGGTGACCAAGTTGTAGCTGGAGACTTCGCTTATGCTTGGAAATGGGCGTTAAATCCTAAAAACGCTTCAGAATATGCTTCTATTCTTTACCCAATCAAAGGCGCTCAAGCTTATAACGAAGGTAAAGGTTCTGAAAAAGATCTAGGTATTAAAGTTGTTGATGATAAAACATTAGAAGTAACGCTTGAAAATCCAACACCTTACTTCTTAGAATTGACTGCTTTCTATACTTACTTACCAGTTAATGAAAAAGTGGTAAAAGACAACAAAAAATGGGCTGCTGAAGCTGGAGACACTTATGTAACAAATGGTCCGTTTACATTAGGTGAATGGAAACACAGTGATTCGATTACGCTTAAAAAGAATGCTGATTACTGGGATAAAGACCATGTAGCTTTAAATACAATTAACATGAAAATGGTTGAATCTGAAGCAACAGCTAACCGTATGTTCCAAAGTGGTGACATCGATTACTTAGGTTCTCCATTCCAAGTTGTTCCACTTGATGCAATGGATGGCTACAAAAAAGACGGTACACTTAAAAACAAAGATTATGCTGCTATTTATGAGTATAAATTCAATACAAAAGGCAAATTTACTAAAAATGCGAACATTCGTAAAGCTTTAGCGCTTGCGATTAATCGCGAAGGTTTATCAAAAGACATTCTTAAAGGCGGACAGCCAGCAGCGCTTAGTGGTGTTCCTGTAGCAATCGCTGGCTTTGAAAATGAAAATAATGGTTTCAAAGACAATGATATCGCTGGTGCTAAAAAGGCGCTTGAAGCTGGTATGAAAGAATTAGGCATTAAAAAAGCAAGTGATATTAAACTTGGTATTTCTATTAACACAAGTGAAGCACACCAAGCAATCGCTCAATATATTCAAGAAGGTTGGGTGAAAAACTTAGGAATCGAAGTTAAAATCGATAACTCTGAGTGGCAAGTATATCTTGATAAAGTAGATGCGTTAGATTATGATGTAGCTCGTTTGGGTTGGATTGCTGATTTCAACGATGCTTATACATTCCTAGAACGCTATGATACTGCTAAAAACGGTAACAATGATACTGGTTGGGAAAATCCACAGTACAAATCACTTATGGAAAAAGCAGTTAAAGAAGCTGACGAAGCAAAACGTCTTGAGTACTTAAAAGAAGGTAACAAAATTCTTACTCAAGAATTCCCTGTAGCACCAATCTACTTCTACGTTAATAACTTCGTAGAAAAAGATTATGTGAAAAACATGGAACCAAACAAATTGGGTGAAATTGACCTTAAATCTGTAGATATCCAAAAATAATAGTAGAACTATTGATTGTAACGAATAGATAAATTATATCTACTACAAGGTAGTTGGGCTGCTTTTAGTCGAGATCATCGATTAAATAGCAGCCCTTTATTTCGCAAATATGAATCAAAGGAGGAATTAAAATGCTCAAGTACATCCTAAAGAGATGTCTATATATTTTCATCGCATTATTTGTAATCGTGACGATTACATTCTTCTTAATGCGACTTGCCCCTGGTAGTCCGTTTGCATCTGAAAAGAATTTCCCCCCAGCTATTCAAGAACAGCTGAACGAGTCGTATGGCTTGAATAACCCCTGGTATATTCAATATAAAGATTATTTAGTTGCTACAGCACAATTTGATTTTGGCGAATCGATGAAATACAAAGGCCGTTCTACAAATGATATGATCTCTGAAAGCTTCCCAATTTCCTTAACATTAGGGATTGAAGCCATGCTTTTAGCAGTGGGATTTGGTGTGTTAATCGGTGTGATCGCAGCTTTATATCATAATAGGTTTCCCGATTATCTCGCAACAACGTTTGCCGTTTTAGGTATTTCAGTACCGTCATTCATCCTTGCTGGTTTACTCCAATATTTCGTTGGTTTGAAGTTACAGCTACTTCCGATTAGTGGTTGGAATGGATTTGTCTATAGTATTTTGCCTGCACTAGCGATTGCTATTTCGCATATGGGCTTTATTTCAAAGCTTACTCGTTCAAGTATGCTTGAACAAAATCATAGTGAATATGTCAAAATGGCAAGAGCTAAAGGAATTGGTAAATGGGCGACTGTGTTTAAGCATACGCTACGAAATGCACTATTGCCGGTTGTTACGTATATAGGACCCTTAGCTGCTGGTGTTATTACAGGTAGTTTTATTGTGGAGCAAATTTTTGCAATACCTGGTTTAGGTAAATACTTTGTGACAAGTATTACAAATCGAGACTATACAGTCATTATGGGAACAACCGTGTTCTATTCCATTATCCTGTTATTCGCGGTATTAATAGTTGATATTTTATATGGATTCATCGATCCGCGCATCAAGCTGAAAGGAGACCAAAAATCATGACACAACAGTCGACAAATATTTCAAAAGACAAGTTTAAAATCGTTGGTGGAAATCATGCAGAAACAGAAAAACTTGCAGAAAGATCCGTTTCTTTTTGGAAGGAAGTAATGTATCGTTTTTCACATAATAAGTTAGCGATTGTAGGATTGATCATTTTAGTGATTGTGATATTGATGGCTGTTCTTGTTCCTTGGTTATCTCCATTTAGTTACCGTGAGCAGCTAGGTGTATATAATAAAGCTCCGTCATTGAAACATTGGTTTGGTACTGATGATCTTGGTCGTGATGTATTTGTCCGTGTTTGGTATGGTGCGCGTATTTCACTATTCATTGGCATCACTGCAGCAGTTATTGACTTAATTATTGGTGTTGCATGGGGAGCAATCTCAGGCTTAGTGGGGGGGCGAGTAGACGATATCATGATGCGTATTGCAGACGTTTTAACAGCTGTCCCGTACTTATTGGTTGTCATTATCCTTTTAGTCGTATTACAACCGGGCTTATTGCCAATGATTATTGCTCTATCGATTACCGGATGGGTAAACATGGCTCGAATTGTACGTGGAGAGGTACTGTCGATTAAAAATCAAGAATATGTACTTGCGGCAAGAACACTTGGAGCAAATACTAGTCATATTATTTTAAAGCATTTAGTTCCGAATGCACTTGGAGCTATTTTAGTAACAATGACATTAACGATTCCAACTGCTATTTTCACCGAGTCTTTCTTAAGTTATTTAGGACTAGGTGTACCAGCACCAATGGCTAGCTGGGGAACTATGGCATCAGAAGGAAACAACGCATTAGAAACAGCACCTTGGCGTTTAATTTTCCCTGCAGTATTTATATCGCTTACGATTTTTGCTTTCAATGCAGTGGGTGATGGTCTTCGTGATGCACTTGATCCAAAATTACGTAAATAGAAAAGGGTGAATAGAATGGGCGAAAAGATTATTGAAGTAAAAGATTTACGCATTAATTTTAAAACATATGCAGGACTCGTTCATGCTGTTCGCGGCGTTAACTTTTCTTTAGAAAAGGGTCAAACGCTAGCGATTGTAGGGGAATCGGGTTCAGGAAAATCCGTAACGAGCAATGCCTTGATGAAGCTTATACCACAGCCACCGGGAATTTATGAAAGTGGAGAAATCGTATTTAATGGCAAGGATCTAATAAAATGTACGGAAAAAGAGATGACAAAAATTCGTGGGAATGAGATTGCAATGATATTCCAAGATCCCATGACAGCTTTAAACCCAACGATGAGAGTTGGTAAGCAAATCATGGAAGTAATATTAAAGCATAATAAAAAAGCAACGCGAGAATCTGCCAAAAAACGAGCAATCGAGTTACTTGATGAAGTAGGCATTCCATTCCCTGAAAAACGTTTTAAACAATATCCACATGAATTTTCAGGTGGTATGAGACAACGGGCTGTTATAGCGATAGCTCTTGCAGCAGAGCCCAAGTTACTGATAGCCGATGAACCTACAACAGCACTAGATGTTACCATTCAAGCTCAAATTCTAGAGTTGATGAAAGAAATTCAACGTAATAGTGATACATCCATTATTTTTATCACACATGATCTTGGAGTGGTTGCAAATGTTGCTGATTATGTAGCTGTTATGTATGCTGGGCAGATTGTAGAATATGGTGCGGTAAATGAAATTTTCTATGATCCAAAGCATCCCTATACATGGGGATTACTAGGGTCTATGCCAGACTTAGATAACAATACGGAAGAATTGTTACGTACAATTCCAGGTTCACCACCAGATCTAATTCATCCGCCAAAAGGGGATGCATTCGCACCACGTAATGAGTTTGCTATGCAAATTGATTATGAAGAAGAGCCTCCAATGTTCCAAGTTAGTGAAACTCATTTTGCAAAGACATGGTTGTTGCATCCAGATGCACCAAAAATTCCGGTGCCAGAGGAAGTACGAAAACGAATTGAAGGCTATCTTGCTAAGGAGGATGTTCATCATGGCTGAGAAAATATTAGAAGTTAAAAATCTAAAACAGTATTTTGGTTCTATTAAAGCCGTTGATGGTATTAGCTTTGATGTGTACAAAGGTGAAACACTAGGGCTTGTAGGCGAATCTGGTTGTGGAAAATCAACGACTGGTCGCTCAATAATTCGCTTATATGACATTACTGATGGAGAAATTATCTTTAAAGGTCGTAATGTACATGACAAAAAGAATCAAAAAGATCTAAAATCATTTAATAAAGAAATGCAAATGATTTTTCAGGATCCATATGCATCATTAAATCCAAGAATGACAGCCGGTGAAATTATTGCAGAAGGTTTCAAAATACATGGCTTGTACAAAGATAAAAAAGAACGTCAAGAACGTATTGGAAAATTACTTGAAGCAGTAGGACTAAATCGTGAACATATGAATCGCTATGCCCATGAATTTTCAGGAGGTCAGCGTCAGCGCATTGGGATTGCAAGAGCGTTAAGTTTAAATCCAAGTTTCATCATTGCAGATGAACCAATCTCAGCATTGGATGTTTCCATTCAAGCACAAGTTGTTAACTTATTAAAAGAATTACAAAAGAAACATGGGTTAACCTATTTATTCATTGCACATGATCTTTCGATGGTGAAATATATTAGTGATCGTATAGCGGTAATGCGAGCGGGTAAGATTCTTGAAATTGGTACATCAGAAGATATTTACAGAAAACCAATACATCCGTATACAAAATCGCTACTCTCTGCAATTCCACTTCCAGATCCAATTTCAGAGAGTAAACGTAAGCGAATTCCTTATAAAGAGGAAGAAGTTGATGGTGAGCAAACAATACATGAAGTATTTAAAGGGCATTTTGTGTATGGTACAGAAGCTCAAATTGAGAAATGGAGAATGCAGGGATAGTTATTATTCAGCATATTGAATCTCTTGTCGCATATTCGCCGACAAGAGATTTTTTTATCCCGTATAAAAGGGCAGCAAGACCCTTAATTTGATAAAGTTTGACGATTTCAAACTTTATGCTAGTTGATTTTGATTTAAATCCATAATTTGTTAAGTTGTTCGTATTTCATGATTAAAATGGATGTTCATTTATATAAGAATTTACTCTAGAAACCGTATATTTGGTAAATTTTAATAATATAAAATAAAAGAGAACCAAAAAATATGTATTGAGCATTTATAAATAAAAAAATTAAAAGTTAAAGAAAATTCGGTTTATTCAATCTAAAAGTATGCTACGATATCTTTGACAACATAAAAAGTAGGGAGCGAACCAACAAGTGACGATTTCAACTGTTATTTTTGATTTAGATGATACGTTATTATGGGATAAAAAAAGTATTGCCACAGCATTTTCATTAACATGTGAGAAAGCTGCTTCTCGTATTGATATTGATGTTCAGCAATTAGAAGAAGCAGTACGCCAAACTGCACGTGATTTATATAGTACATACCCTACATTTGATTATACACAAATGATTGGTATTAACCCATTTGAAGGGCTATGGGGAACATTTGATGATCCAACACCTCAATTTCAAGAACTAAAGAAAATAGTACCAAGTTATCGCAAAGCCGCTTGGACTGGAGGACTAGCAAAGCTTGGTATAAATGATGAAGCGTTAGGTGCTGAACTTGGGGAATACTTTGTAGAAGTCAGAAAACAGAGTCCTTTTGTTTATGAGGAAACATTTGAAGTATTAGATACATTAAAAGGAAAGTATCAACTTATTTTATTGACGAATGGTGCGCCAAGTTTGCAAAATACGAAATTGCAAATTACACCAGAAATTGTCCCTTATTTTGATCATATTATTATTTCAGGTGATTTTGGGGAAGGCAAGCCAGCAGCATCCATTTTCAAACATGTTTTAGATATTGCAAAAGTAACGGCAGATGAAGCGATTATGGTAGGGGATAATTTAATGACCGATATTCTTGGTTCTTCTCGTGTTCAAATGCGTTCTGCTTGGATAAACCGTGAAGATAAACAACATATTGAAGGAATTACGCCTACTTACGAAATTCATTCGCTCCATGAACTTGTTCAATTGTTAGATCATATTTAATAGCTAAAATACGAAACTTTAAAAGAAAAAAGTCGTTCATTCATACCGAGGGGAAGGAAATGAAGACTATGAAAAAATTATTGAAAGATCCTATGACCATTGTTGCGTGTATTTTAACATTAATAGTAGTACTTTATAGATTGAACTAAGTTTAAAGAGTAGCTAACAGCTACTCTTTTTTTCTAATAGTTATTGTAGACTGTATTGTCCGGTTATGTATTCAGTTGATGGTAGCGGAGGACTGAAAAAGTATAGGAATACAAAGATTTATAGTATATATCTGCTGTTGAATGAAGTGGAATTAGCTCCACTTTCCGTGGGCGAACTGACGAGCCTCCTCGCTGCGCTCCGGGGTCTCGTCTAGCTCGTTTTCCCACAGGAGTCTCCGCTAATTTCACTTCAACTAAGATGGGTTAACACAAAATTTTTTATAATAATCAAGCTACTTTTACTTATCCAGTGCCCTCTTGTAGCAGAGGGAGAAGAATCCAGCGTAAAAAATTGTAGGTAAACTTGAATTCTTGGAGTTCTCCTTTGTTAAAAAAAGCAAAGCAGTCTCTGCAATAGAGACTGCTTCGTTTTTTATGATGTGTTGTTTTTAATTACAAATTAATTGCTTTTGCTTCAAAGACATTATCTTGAGCTGTTAAAAATTCTACGTTGTCCACTGTATTATCTACAGAAAGCATCATAATAGCATTACCGCCTTGGTTTGAGCGACCAACCTGCATTGTTGCAATGTTGATGTCTTTTTCTGCAAGCAATGTGCCAACACGACCGATAGCACCTGGTTTATCAGTATGTTTGATGAAGATTAAGTGCCCTTGTGGTACGACATCCACTACATATTCATCAACTTGAACGATACGAGCACCAAGGCCGTTAAGTAATGTACCTTTTACTTTATGAGTTTCATTTTTTGTTACTAGTTCAACAGAGATAGAGTTTAAGAAAGCCTTTGCTGTTGTAGATTTATGTTCGTTAATTTTGATCGCATTACGTTCAGCTAGGTAACGTGCATTCACATTGTTCACATGGTTACCAAGGTTACGAGTAAGTACACCTTTTACTGTATTGTTTGTTAATGGACGAACATCAAAGCTTGCTAATTCACCAGAGTAGTAAACGTTAATTTCTTCAATAGCTTCATCCGTTAAATTAGATACAAATGCACCGATTTTATCAGCAAGATCGAAGAAAGGTTCTACTTTTGCAACCATATCTTTTGGAACTGAAGGCATGTTCACAGGATTACGTACAGTACCCACTTTAAAATAGCTTAAGATGTCATTACTTACATCAATCGCTACAGACTCTTGAGCTTCAATAGTAGATGCACCAAGGTGAGGGGTAGCAATTACTTGTGGTAAGTCTAGAAGGCGGTTGCCAACGAATGGTTCATCTTCCATAACGTCTAGAGCAGCACCAGCAACTTTACCTGATTCAATGGCATTGTAAAGAGCTTCTTCGTCAATGATACCGCCACGTGCACAGTTAATAATGCGAACGCCGTCTTTCATGACGTTGAAAACTTCTTCATTAATCATATGACGAGTAGAATCTAGAAGTGGCGTGTGTACTGTGATGAAGTCAGAAACGCGAGCGACATCTTCTACAGTACCAAATTCGACACCAGCTTTTTTAGCTTTTTCAGCAGTTAAGAATGGATCATATGCAATAACGTTCATACGGTTTCCTTTTGCACGATGAGCAACTTCTTGTCCGATACGACCGAAACCTATTACACCTAAAGTTTTGTTTTTAAGCTCTACTCCGACGAATTTTTTACGATCCCAGCGACCTTCTTTTAATGATAGGAAGGCATGTGGAATGTGTCGAGCAAGAGACATAATCATCGCAGTTGTATGTTCAGCAGCAGAGTTTGTGTTACCATCTGGAGCATTTACTACGATAATCCCTTTTTCAGTTGCGGCATCGAGATCAATGTTATCTACACCAACCCCTGCACGACCGATTAATTTTAAGTTATTTGCAGCTTCGATAATATCGCGAGTGACTTTTGTTTGACTACGTACAAGCAAAACGTCGAAATCATTTATGATTGCTTTTAATTCTTCTGGTTGAAGGCCAGTGTTAATCACAATATTCAAATCTAGTTCTTGTTCTTGGCGAAGTGGGTAAATACCATCTTCGCTTAGTGGGTCACTGATTAAAATGTTAATAGCCATCTCTACATTCTCTCCTTATTGTGCAACTTTTTCTGTTGTGTATTGTAAATAAACTTGTTGAGCAGCAGCTATACCGGCTCCAAGTTGAATTTGTTTACCAACTTTTACAAGCGCAATTTCCATTGCAGCTACATATTGAAGTACATCTGTTGGTGCACAGTAGCCCATGTGACCAACACGGAAAATTTTGCCTTTAAGATTTGCTTGACCGCCAGCAACTGATAAGTTGAAATCAGTTTTTAATACTTTTCGGAATGCTTCTGCATCAAAGTCATCAGGTTTAACAGATGTAACTGTTGGAGAACCATCTTCGTCAGAAGCGAATAATGGAAGATCTAATGCTTTGAAAGCTGCACGTGTCATATCGCGCATTAATTGATGACGAGCGTACACATTTTCAAGACCTTCTTGTTCAAAATTTTCAAGTACTTGTTCTAAACCAAATAATAGAGATAGTGCTGGTGTGAAAGGTGTAGTATCTTTTGCTAAATTATCACGGTATTTTGTTAGGTCTAAATAGAAACCTTTTTTAGGATTAGATTCAATTACTTTCCACGCTCTTTCACTAGCTGCGATGAAATTAAGTCCAGCTGGTAGCATGAATGCTTTTTGAGAACCAGTAACAACAACATCGATTCCCCATTCATCCATTTTTGTTTCTACACCAGCCATACATGATACGCCATCGATAATCACTAATGTTTCGTTATTGATCGCATGAACTGCTTGAGCTAATTCACCAACTGGGTTAAGAACACCTGTTGATGTTTCACAATAAGTAGAGAATACAGCTTTGATCTCTGGATTCGCTTTAAGATATTCAGCAATTTCAGCTGGCTTTAGTGCAGTACCCCATTCAACTTTGTATTCTTCTACGTTAATTTGGTAAGCTTCACAGATTTTTGTGAATCGGTTTCCGAATACCCCAGTCGCAACAACTAATACTTTATCACCTGGTTTTACAACGTTAACGATTGCAGCTTCGAGACCAGAAGTACCACTACCTGTTAGCATCATGACATCTTGTGTTGTGCCAAATACTTTTTTCAGTCTAGGTTTAATATTTTGAATCATCTGACTAGTCTCGTTACCTCGATGCCCGATCATTGGTTTAGCCATAGCACGTTCAACGCTTGGAGGGATTGGTGTTGGTCCTGGAATACGTAATAGTTGATAATCTTGTAACATAATTAGTTGCTCCTCTCATTTTTGAAAAATAAAAAAGCTTTCCACACCCTTACCGTCGTAAGGGGCGAAAAGCTGAATCAACAATCGCGGTACCACCCTTGTTTACTGTCCTTTTATAGTGGACAGTCTTTGCTATATGCTTAACGTGCATGGACCGGGTAAACCTACTTTGAAATGTTCAGAATACCTACTCAGAAGTGGAACTTACCGTTGAAATCACTGATTTCCACCTACCATCAGCTCGCTGTGGGATTTTCAAATCGATAAGCATGTCTTCGTCGTCGTATTTTTTCGTCGTATTAAATTTAATCCAATATTAAAACCAATAACACTGAATGTCAACCTTATTTTCAAATTTTCTTAAAATTATTGTTTTTAACTCTAATAATATAGAGTTAAAAACGAACTTTTAATCACTATATAGTGATTATTGTACGTCTTTTTAGAAAGGACAGTATTTTAGGACAATACTTCTAAAGTTACTATCTTTTGCTAGGTAGACATTATGATACTGGATATTGTTGATTTTATACGAGTAAACATAAGTGAAGATTTCAAAAGGAAAGCTAAGACGTTTTCACCCAAGGAATGAGGAGCTAATTCCATTTTATATATGCTACTTTCAGTAATTTCACTTAGCAAGTAAGAGGTGACTTGTTGATTTATTAAAAAAGGCCTAATCTCTTTAGTGAATAAGATGAAATGGAACATTATAAAGCAATTAAACCAATCTCCTGTAAATACTAAATATTATATTTAGATAATTTTTGGTAATAAATAATTGTTCGTAATTTGCAATTTCGTAGAATTACTATTTTTATCTACGCTAAATAAAATAAGCAGAAATGAAGGTATATTTTAATTAAAATCGAATTACTTTCGTATGTAATCATAGTTATTGATTTTATAAGTTCACAAAAGGGGTGTTTAAGAATGGGATATGAAAATATTACGGTTGAAAGAAATGGGAGACTTGCGATTGTAAGTCTAAATCGCGCACAATCAATGAATGCCATGGATGGCATCATGATGAATGAATTAGCAAATTGTTTTGAAGCATTGCAAAATGATCCAACCATACAGGTGCTTATACTAAAGGGAAGTGGCAAAGTATTTTCAGCTGGTGGAGATATTAAAGCAATGCTTGGAACGGATGGAGAAGGAAATTTTGAAATTGACGCAATTATGCTAGATATCTCAAGAATGGTTAAGGCATTTTATTCATTGCCAATGATTACAATTGCAGCCGTACATGGTGCTGCTGCAGGATTAGGATTTAGTTTAGCTTTAGCAGCAGATATTATTATTGCAGAAGAAGATAGTAAGTTAGCAATGAATTTTATTGGTATTGGATTGATCCCAGATGGAGCGGGACATTTCTTCATGAAAGAAAGATTAGGGGTCCCAAAGGCGAAACAAATGATTTGGGCTGGAGAAGTGTTAAATGGACATGCGGCAAAGAAATTAGGATTAGTAGATGAGGTAGTAGAGAGTGGAACAGCTGTCGAGCAAGCTGGTCAATTAGCGCAAAAACTACTTCATTCGCCACTTGTAGCAATGATTGAAACTAAGAAAATTTTGCATACTCAAAAACAGGTTGAACTCAACGATATCTTGAAAATGGAAAGTGAAACTCAAACAAGAATGCGTAAAACTGCTGATCATTTGGAAGGAATCAAAGCGTTTGTGGAAAAACGTCCTGCTAACTTTGAAGGGAAATAAAACATATATCTATTCTAATATAACTTATTTTGGTACTAAATAAATTAAGAGACATTTAAAAAATGTCTCTTTTTATAATAGATTTATACATGAAATAAGATTAATTTACCACTTGAATTTACTAATCGATGTGTTTTTTCTAATAACCCCAGTTGTTCGATTTTTTCTGCTCCTTGAGATTTTGCTGTTGCCTCATCAAAGAATTCCCATGCTTCATCTTTTAAAATTTCACCCGTTTTCTCGAAAGCTGTAAAACGAAATGTTTGCATGCTTTTCACCCCTTATTATGAATATGTATTCAGTATACAAAAATAGATATCTACTTGTATATGAAAAACTGTGTTAAACGAGCATAAATTGCTATAAATACTTATAAACATATGATAAAATAAGAACAAATATTCGTGTTAAGAAAAGAGGGATTGAATGTCTTCGATTCGATTTTTTCATACTGCTGATTTGCACTTAGATAGCCCATTTAAAGGAATGTCTGAGCTTCCTGAGAAAGAATTTGAAAAATTACGTAATAGCACATTTGAAGCATTTTCAACACTGATTCAAAAAGCAATTGAAGAAAAACCAGATTTTGTTTTGATTGTAGGTGATCTATATGATGGAGAAGAACGAAGCCTACGAGCACAAAAAATCTTCCAAAATGGTATGGAACAATTATGCGCTCAACAAATTCCGGTCATTATTAGTTATGGTAATCATGATCATCTAAAAGGAAATTGGACCCGTTTTTCTTTACCTGAAAACGTGTTTGTTATGCCAAAAGATACATCAAGATTTGTGCTAAAAGTTCGGGGAATAGAGGTCAATATTTATGGTTTTAGTTACCCAGAACGTCATGTGCCACAATCGATGATTGATACATATCCAGTAGCAACTGAACAAAATTCTGTACATATCGGTATGCTACATGGAAGCTTGCAAGGAAATGCTACACATGATGTATATGCACCTTTTACACTTGAAGAATTACTTTCAAAAAATTACGATTATTGGGCTCTTGGTCATATTCATAAGCGGCAGGTTTTGCATACAGACCCACCTATTATTTACCCTGGAAATATACAAAGTAGACATCGAAAAGAACTAGGTATGAAAGGGTTTTATGATGTAACAATAACAAACTTTGCTGCAGATTGTACTTTTGTGCCAACTTCAGCAATAGTTTATGAAAAGGTTCATGTGGATTGTGAAAATTTAATTCATGCCAATGAAGTATTACGGGCATGTGAGGAAGCATTAAGGGATTTTCGTATACAATATGGAGCTGGCGTAGTATGGCTTCAGTTACAGAATATTGATAAAAAGGGTATGTCACTATTTGAGGATTCGAGTATTTTAGAATGGCTTGAGGTCATACGTGAACAGGAAGATGAAAAAACACCATTTATATGGGTACAAGCTATCGAAATTGACTATCAAACAATAGATACGTACGAACCGACACTTGCTACTGAGTCTGTTATTCAAGTTCTAAATAAGTGGAACCAAAATCACCTGAAGGAAGTTGTAAAAGATTTGTATCAACACCCAAAAGGTAGTAGATATTTAGAACAATTGTCAAGTGAAGAACTGAATAACCTTGTTTCAGAAGCTGAGCATTTATTTAAGCGCTATATGAGCATGGCAAAAGAATAGGAGGTGTAGTAATGATCATTCGGAAATTGCTGATTTATGGTTTTGGTCAACATGAAGATATAACAGTGGAATTATCAAATGGCATCAACGTTTTTTATGGTCTAAATGAAGTAGGTAAAACGACGATTCAACAATTTATATTGCAAATTCTTTTTGGATTTCCACAGAAAAACCAACAACAGCTTCGATACGAACCGAAAAAAGGTGGGAAATATGGTGGGCAAATTCATATAACTGATCAAGAATTTGGAGACTGTATGATTGAACGTGTTAAGGGAAAGGCAACTGGCGATGTCACTGTTTATCTTCCTAATGGTGAGCAAGGTCATGAAGAATTATTAAAAAAAATGATAAGAGGCTATAATCGTCAAAGTTTTGAAGCAGTTTTCTCATTTTCTGTACATCAGTTACAACAAATCGAAAATTTATCTGAAGAAGAGTTAAGTCGAGTTTTACTAGCATCAGGGACTACAGGAGCAGACCAGTTATCAACTGTTAAAGAAACTCTTGAAAAAAGACAACAAGAATTATTCAAAAAATCAGGTAAAGTACCTCTATTAAACAAACAAATAGCGAGTTTAGTAAAACAAGACCAGCAACTAAAAGAGGAGCGCAAAAAAATTGATAGCTATGAGCCTACTATCAAGAGAGTTAACGAAATTGAAACGGAACTTGCACAAATCCTACAGCAAGAGCAACAACTTCAAATGGAAATTCAGCGGTTAAATGAGTATCGACAGCTCTCACCTTTATTAGATAAAAAAAGAGAATTAGAATTGAAAATTTCTACTATATCTCATACATCATTTCCGTCTAATGGCATTAACCGGTATGAACAATTGCAAGATCGCAAATTAACAAATGAAGCGGCATTAAAAAAGGTTCAGCATGACTATGATTTGTTATTGTCTAATTTAAACGCTGAATTTGATGAAAAACGCTTTAGTATAGTAAAAGAACTTGTTGATCGTGATGGAGAATGGAGAGAGTGGCAAATCCAAATTCGTCAGTTAGAAAGAGATATTCAAACATTGCAACAAGAGATGAATATGCAATTTCAACTTTTGGGGCTTATTCATAAAGAACAACAGCATGCGGTTTTACAAGCAGATGTATCTATCCAACAAGACGATCAGTTTCAGAAACTTATGAAACAATTGGAACAGCAAGAAGAACAGTATCGATTTCAACAACTGAATGCAGATCGATTACAAGAGGAAATTCAAGTATTATCCATAAAATTAGATGAGCTTTATAAGGGGATGCCCACAGATCAAGATAAAGATCTTTTGAAAAATTGGCACAGAGAAAAAGAAGAAGCAATAGAAGCAAAAGCAATTTTACAACAACAAAAAAATGGACCAGAGCAATATGTGAAGTTAGTAAGTATTATACTAATAATTACTTCGATTATTTTTGGTATCATACAAGAGAAAATGATTGTCTCAATTTTAGGGATAGTTGTCGCCATTCTTGTCTTTTGGTTATTTGGTCGTCCAAAAAATAATGTTAAAAACAGCATGCAATCAGATAAATATGAAAAGAAAATACAGCAAGTACATGCAAAAAAGGCTGAGATGGAGCATTTAGAACAAACAATTCGTCAATATGATGATCGAGTAGCTTTCATCGAGAAACAATTAGAAGATAAAGAATTGGAACAACAAAAGGCAGTTAAAGCATTAAACAAGCTTAAAATGTATGTAGATCAAAGTAGGGATCAGCTGAATTTATTTTTAGCTAAATTTCAAATTAAAGGTGATTTACAACCGAAATTATTAGCAGAACTATTTAGAAATATAAGGGATCTACAACAAACGAATAATCGTATGATTACGAAATCAGAGCAAAGGTTACAACTACTAAAATTTAGCGAAGAACGATTACAAGTATCCTCTAAATCATGTCAAATAACATGTACGATGGAGAATTTATCTACAGTTGTTCAACAAAGTTATCAACAGATGTTGGAGCATAAACAGAATTTGGAGAGCTCCCTTGACAGGAAGACGGAATTACAACAGCAAATAGAAGAGTTGCAACTACTCGATGATATGTATCAAGGTGAAATGATGAAACTACTCAAAGAAGCTAATGTCAACACTATAGATGAATTTTATGAAGCTGCTGATCAATATGCACAATTTGAGAATGCAATGCTTGAAATTAAACAAATCGATGCACAACTTCAAATGTATAACGATAAAATACTCTTGTTAAAATTGACAATTCAAGAAGCAAATAATCAATTACATCAATACAAAGAACATGAATTACAGCTTCAACAACACAAAAATATTCTTTTAAAAGAACAAGCAACTCTTCAAGCAAAAATAGAACATCTTTTACTAGATCAACAATATGGAAATCAGTTACAGAAATTCGAACAACAAAAAGCAGCTTTTAATGAAAATGCAAAGGAATGGGTCATTAAGAAACTTATTTCATCAGCTATTCAAGAAACGATACATCAACTAAAAGAGGAAAAGCTTCCGACAGTATTACAGCAAGCGGAATCTTTCTTTAAAATATTAACAAATAATCGATATGAAAAACTTTATATGAATACAGAAGGTAGATTTGAAGTATTATCAGTAGAGGGAATCCGTTATTCAATTGCAGAACTATCCCAAGCTACTAAAGAACAATCTTATATTGCGCTACGTTATGCATTAGCGAATTCCCTTAAACAATCTGTACCATTTCCAATCATAATGGACGATCCATTTGTCCATTTTGATCGTTTGCGAATTACTTACATGGTACAATTAATGAAAAGTATTGCGATTGAACATCAAATACTTTACTTTACATGTCATGAAGACATGCTTGATCAATGGGACAAAGCAAATATCATCCATGTGGCAGAACTCAAAAATGAAAGGGGATTGACTTCGGTATGAATGGGGTTGCAACATTACAAGCAGGCGCACCAGTCGATCAGTATTTACTTATCAAACAAGCAACAAAAGGTGTTACAACAATGGGAAAACCATTTATGACACTAATTTTACAAGATAAAAGTGGTAGTATCGAGGCTAAGCTTTGGGATACTGGCGAAGAGCAAGAGAAATTGTACCAAGCAGGTGGAATTGTCCGCATCGGAGGAGAAATTCATGATTATCGTGGGAAGTTACAATTACGGATTAAAACAATTCGTCCGGTAAATCATGATGAAAATATCTCAGTAACCGAATTAGTGCAATCTGCTGAAACGCCAAAAGAGGAATTATTTGATCAATTAATGGGATTTTTCTTTGAAATCAAAAATCCAAATATTTCTCGTATAACACGATACTTAATAATGGAAAATCAACACGCATTAATGACTTATCCAGCCGCAACAAAAAATCATCATGATTATGCTTCAGGATTATTAGATCATGTTGTATCGATGCTAAAGCTTGGAAAAGCAATTGCTGATTTATATCCAACTTTAAATAGAGATTTATTATATGCAGGTATCATCTTACATGATATTGGTAAGTTAGTAGAGTTATCTGGACCAGTTTCGACAAGTTACACAATAACAGGAAATATGTTAGGTCATATTTCAATAATGGTAAGTGAAATTGCACTTGCAGCAGATTCACTAAAAATCGAAGGAGAAGAAGTAATGCTACTTCAACATATGGTTTTATCTCATCATGGTAAAGAGGAGTGGGGTAGCCCTAAAAAACCAATGCTGCAAGAAGCAGAAATGTTACATTATATTGATAACATTGATGCGAAGATGAATACTTTAAAACGCGCACTAGCAAAAACACAACCTGGAGAATTCACAGAACGACTATTCCCACTTGATAATCGCGCATTCTATAAACCGACAATCGACTAATCAAAAAATAGCTCTTACCAGAAGGGTGAGAGCTATAAACAAAAACCTCGGACAATAGTTTGTCCGAGGTTTTTTTAGGGAAATTATTTAGATGCAGAAGCTGAGTTTGTAAATTGAGATAGAGCATCTTTTAAGTCTTTATCTTTAATTTTTACATCAGCATCTTTGATTAGTTTTGATACTTTTGCTAATAATTGAGATTGGTCAGCTTTTTGAAGTTGTAATTTTTTCTTAATTTCAGCTTTATTATCTTCAAAAGTACCTTTTACTTTAGCGTCACGAATATCTTCTAATTTGATGATATGGTAACCATATGAAGTTTTTACAGGTTCACTAATTTCACCTTTTTTAAGTGCGTAAGCGGCTTTTGTGAATTCAGGAACCATTTTATCTGGACCGAACCAACCTAGTTCACCACCAGCAGCTTTTGAACCAGTGTCAGTTGAATATTTTTTAGCAAGTGTAGCGAAGTCTTCACCTTTATCTAATTTAGCTTTAATTTCTTTTGCTGTTTTTTCATCAGCAACAAGAATATGGCTAGCTTTTAATTCTTTTTTCATTTCTTCGTAATAAGCTTTCATGTCTGCATCAGAAACTGTTACACCATCAGCTAAAGCAGCTTCTTGTAAAAGATTTAGTTTGATACTACGTTTAAATGATTTTTCATTCATATTTTGAGCAGCTAATGTTTGTTCATAACTACTACCCATTTGTTTTTTTTGTTTTTCGAATTCAGCGGTTACTTCTTTATCTGATACTTTATACTTATCGTTTAATACTTTTTCAATAATAAGTAATTGTAATGCTGAATCACCAACAGAGTCTTTCATTTCGTTGTATAGTTGATCTTTTGTGACATCGCCTACTTTTGTAGTAGCAACTTTTTCATTTCCAGCGTTGCCGCATGCAGACAATGCAAGTACAGACGCTGCAAGTGTTAATGATAAAACTGTTTTTTTCATCTTCCTTATCTCTCCCAACTTTGGTCACTTCAACTTATGCAAATGTAACTATACCATAGAACGAAAAAAAAAGGAAAAGGTTGCAATAAAAAGCGCCTAAAGAAGATGAGCGTCAATGCATACGATAGTGAAGAAAGGGGGTGTAAGAGATGAGTGGAGGTTATCAAAATAATTATGGTGCTAATGGCTTTGCACTTGTGGTTGTTCTATTCATCCTATTGATCATCGTGGGTGCAGCTTTTATGGGTTACGGTGGTTACTAAGGATGCAAAAGACCATTTACCAAATGGTAAATGGTCTTCTTTTTATAGTTTAACAGGGCACGAGAAAACATCATGACCATGCGTAGCCTATTTTATAGAGTAGACATCATTTCTAAGTAAAATGATATCAGTAAAATTGTGATAAGCACATTAATTGTGCGATAAATTTTAGGTTGCTTTTCCTCGGGAATCTCTTTCTGAGCGCATAGAGCGTAAGTCATCCGATTGATTTGGAACAGATAGAACACCGAGAATAGGACGACAATGGCAATGATCAAGTCTTTTCCTCCCCTCTAATATACGTCTATAGCATAACAAAAGTGTAACAGTCATGACAAGTTTGTCATCCTTTGTTGGTAACAGGAATAAGAATCTCAAATCCTTTCTCTGTCTCTTCTATTAATGCTTTTTTAGGTGAGCGAATTAAATGTTTTACATAAAGTAGATCTATTAAGCATAAACCACAATGGTATGCTAGCAAGATAGAAAAATAATGTCTAAAACTAGGGAAGATAACGGCCCCTATTATAAGTATACTGTTTAAAACAGTAAAAGGTACCATTAGAGCAATAAGATAGCGTGATTTTAGTATTGGCTCATGTATACGCATGGCTAAAACAGGTAGAAATTTAAATTGTTTTTCTATAGAATAGCGCAATCTTTTACGATAACGCATTAATGGGAAAAAGTGCAATAGCTTATGAACAGGATAGATCATTAAAAACACTAAAACAAATAGTGGGAATAATCGATCAGATACAGGGCTATCTTTATAAGCAGTCATTGAAATATAAAAGATTGAAAAGACCATCATTACAAAGATGGCGGAAAATAAAAAAATACGATCATGGCCGTATTGTTTTTGTACATTAATGGTTTTCCAGCAATGCAACTTCTAGCATCTCCAATTTCTAAAATTAAATTAAATCATCGATACATAACGATAAAGGTTTTTTATTTGAAAATCAAGCTAAATTTTTTGAACACAAATCACTATTATGATAAAGAAAAAGACGGATCAACACCAAAAATTGCGTAAGGCCATTATTGGGTGTTGAACCGTCTATCTAGTCTTCCATATTTCGTAGGGAATCTTCAAAAATATCCATAAAGTCATCACCGTAGATGTTACGGATTAATGCGATTAATTCTAAAAATTGTGGGAATTTCCCATACATTTCTTTTAAAGGTACCGATCCCTCAATAACACAATGCTTTGTTTGATTAAAGTTTTCATAAAGCTCTAAAAGTAATGATTGACCTTTTTCGGTGAGCTCAACATATGTATTTCTTTTATCATCATCACGCTTAGAGAATGATAGCAAGCCACGTTCTTCTAAATTTTTCGAAAAATTAAAAGCTGTTGATACATGCATCACCCCGAATTTTGCAATATCAGAGATGGAAGCACCTTTTAAATTATTGGCAATTAGTAATACATGGTGTTCGTTTATATTCAAATCATATGGTTTGATCCATGCTTGCCAATCTTTTTCTACGGCTTTCCAGAGAGCTTTAGATAATTGAGCAATACGTTGTGAATAGAGCATGGCTTCTTTAGCTGCAATTAATTCTTCGGACATAACTATCACCGCTTTCGTAATTTCTTAATATTATATCATTTCCTTACAAAAATATACAATAGAATAAAGAAATGTTATAGAGGGAAAGTTTATAGTTATAATATTGTATTAAAATAAGTTATTCACTTTTTACTTTTCTATTTTGAAAAGCATTGACTTGTTGTTGAATTTCATCCACTGAATTTTGTAAAGCTTCGATTTCTTGTTGTAACTGTTGTTGTATAGGTGCAGTTTCTTCTTGCCAGTTGACAACAGAAACTTTAGCATCCTCCACAAATTTTGGAATTGTCTCTTTTACTTCAGATTTTATGTTATTAATCGAGTTTTTAACAATTGTCATTTTTTGTTTTAAATCTTGTATCTGATTGTTTGCATTATTTTTCGTAGTTTTTAGGGATGATCGTAACTCTTTTCCTGATTTAGGTGTCGTCAATAGCACTGTTGTTGCAGCACCAAGAAGTCCAGAAGTTAGACCGAGTAAAAAAGCAGTTGGTTTCATAATATTCAGTCTCCTTTCACTATATATATTTCCTTCATTTACTATATTAAAACATGTTTTTAAAAAAATAAAAGAAGATATCTCATATTTAGAGAAACAATCTACGAGATATCTCTTGATATTTGATCATATGAAACAAAAAGTTGACCCAAAGTAGCTTAAGGGCCAACTTTTTTGTTCGTTATGCCTGATTCAAAGCTGTTGTAAATTTAGAACGTTTTACGAGATTCATAATAATTGGGTAAATAATTATGAATGCTACGATATTAATGGCTACAGCAGGTAATACTACTGTTAAGAATAATGCGCCGAAAGGAATATCAGCACCAGTTACTAGAATTGCAGAACCTAAAAAGACGCTTCCTGAGATTATTGTACCAATACCAGCAAGGATTGCTGAAACTGCAACTTTTTGAGCCGCTTTTTTCAATAACACAACAACTGCATAAAAAACAAATGCTGTAACAAATTTATCGATTATATTTGGTACAAAACCGCCTGGAAATGTAGAAAATAGTCCTGAAATTATACCGGTGGTTACAGCTAGCAAAAATACTTCTTTTACTCGAGGGAAAAGTAGAATTCCAACGAACATCATTGTAAGCATGAAGTCTGGTTTCATACCACCATTAATCCCAGGAATAACAACGTATAAGGCTGCCCCAACACCAACTAGTAGTGCCATTAATACTAAATTTTTCGTATTCATTTCTCATCTCTCCTATTCAGATGCCTAAGCTCGACTATTTGTTCTCCTTCCGTATCCTCGTGATCGAAAGCGAAAACTTATAATGATTTTACAGTTTAATTGTTTGAAAGGCAAGAGGATTTGGCTTGTTCTATGGGGTTTCTAGAAATTACCAACGATAACTATTTTGCATATTTTGAAGAACCAATGTGTTAAAATGTGCGCATGAAAAAACTAAAAATAGACGATTCATTTAAAAACTACTTATAAAGATTGATAAATAGTTGATCGTATGTATGAATATATAAAATAGTAGTAAATTTATAAAAAAACCTAATAAAAGCGCAGAAAATCTTTCTGCGCTATCTTATCTATTATTTATTTAGGTTGGCTTTAATTTCTTCAGCTAGTCCGGTTAGAATATCTGGAGTAAATTCATCTTGTTTTGTGATCCAAGTAGGTTTATATCCGTCTGTTTCATCATATCTTGGGATAAAGTGCAAATGGAAATGGAAGACGCTTTGACCAGCAGGTGCTCCGTTGTTATTTAATAGATTCATGCCAGCTGGTTTAAAAGAATCCTTAATCGCATTCGCAATGCGAGGAGCAACTTTAAAAAGATTAGCGGCTGTATCTTCAGACATTTCAAAAACATTCGCTACATGTTCTTTTGGAATTAATAATGTATGTCCTTTTGTTAATGGACTGATATCCATAAAAGCATAGACATACTCGTCTTCGTAGATTTTTGTACTGGGAATTGAGCCGTCGATAATTTTGCAAAATAAACAATCGCTCATAAAAAACACACCTTTCACTATTTTGCTATTCATTTTACCACATAGGAACTGCTAGAAAGAGGAATTTTTGATAAAATGTAAGAAGAAGAGGAGTTGACTTCGAATGACGGTTTTAGAATTACAATCGGTAACCGGTGGTTATACACGAAAACCTGTTATCCACGATTTATCTTTTACGATTGAGCCAGGAGAGTTAGTAGGGTTAATAGGTTTAAACGGTGCAGGTAAGAGCACAACAATTAAACATATTATCGGATTAATGACACCACAAAAAGGAGAAATTTTACTAAATGGTGTGTCAATAAAAGACAATATGGATCAATATCGATCATCCTTCTCCTATATACCAGAAACACCAGTGCTGTATGATGAACTTACTCTCAAAGAACATCTAGAGTTAACTGCAATGGCATATGGGATTGATTTAGAAACCATGGAAAATCGCGTAACGCCATTATTAAAAGAATTTAGAATGGAGAAACGTTTAAATTGGTTTCCATCACATTTTTCTAAAGGGATGCGTCAAAAAGTAATGATTATGTGCGCCTTCTTAGTAAATCCTTCTTTATACATCATTGATGAACCATTTTTAGGGCTGGATCCATTAGCAATTCAATCATTGTTAGATCAAATGGATGAAAAGAAAAAAGAAGGGGCAGCCATTTTAATGTCAACGCATGTATTAGCAACAGCAGAAAAACATTGCGATAAAATCCTTTTATTGCATAATGGTCGTTTGCGTGCATATGGTACGATGAATGATTTACGCCGAACATTCAATATGCCAAATGCAACTCTTGATGATTTATATATTGCTATGACGAAGGAGCAAGACGATGAATAGCTTGTATGATGTTTGGCGTACACGGTTCACCCATTATATGGGTGAGGTTCAAAAGTATATGCGCTTTGTCTTTACAGGTCATTTAGCTATTGTCATTATGTTTGTACTTGGTGCAGGTGGTTATCAATATAGCCAATGGCTAAAAGTTGCATCAAGTGATTTTCCAGCAATCTGGCTTGCTGCTGCGATTATGGGGATTCTTCTAGGTTTCAGTCGTCCTGTTACACTGATTCGAAAACCGGACGAGGTATATTTGCTTCCACTTGAAACCAAATTACCTCAGTATTTCAATAAAGCTATAAAATACACTTTAGGTTCACAGATTATACTAGTTGTCTTACTGTATTTGGTAACTTGGCCAATGTTACGACAAGTAGCAGGGCTTAAACCTTCTACAATACTAGTAGGATTGGTCGCTGCACTTTTACTAAAATGGTGGAACATCCATAGTGAATTTTCATACCGATGGGCTTATAAAGGGCATCATGTATGGATGGATCGAATTGTTCGAATGATTTGTTCATTTGTACTCATTGCATCCATTTTGTACATTCAATTTATTCCAATTATTATCATGATCTTAATTATTTTTTCTTATCCAATGTTCTGGAAAAAGAAATTACAAGAAACGCCTTTTCCATATGAACATTTTGTTCGATTAGAAGAAAATCGAATGATGGCAATTTATAGATTTGCTAATTATTTTACGGATGTTCCAAACATTCATGGAAGTATTAAACGACGAGCTTGGTTAGATTGGGCCTATAAACTAATTCCATATGCAAAACAAAATACACAGGCATATTTAGTTTTCCGTACCTTTGTACGTACGGATGATCATTTTTATTTGTGGCTTCGCTTAACAGTTATATCTGCACTAGCATCAGCGTTTATCCATATTCCTGTTGCCATTGCTGTAGTTGTTGCAGCGCTTGCTTTTGCAACAGCAATTCAATTGAAGCAAGCTTTGACAACATCAACGGATTTCCGTATGGACATGCTTTATCCATTACCAGAGAATTCACGCAAAAAAGCAACAGTGAAAATTGTTCGCTACACGATTATAATCCAAGCCATCATTGTTTTACTTGCAGGAATAGGAACACCCTATTTCTATTTCCAAGGATTAATCGCGCTAATTATAGGAGAGTTAACTCTTCGTTTAAGTAAATAATTTAAAATCGACTAATGTCTAAATGAGATTAGTCGATTTTTTCATTTAAAAGAATGAGTTCATGTTCATAGTAAGCATTTAGATTGATATATCTAGAATAATAGATATAATGACACTATGGAACCATTACTAATTTTTAAAGCATTATCAAATGAAAAAAGATTAATGATTTTAGAATGGCTAAAAAACCCAGAGCAACATTTTGTCCAACAGAAGCATCTTTCAGAAAGCGATCATTTTGAAGGAGGGGTATGTGTAGGGAGTATTTGTGATAAAGCAGAGCTTGTTCAGTCTGTTACTTCAAGCTATCTGAATATGATGCAAAATGCAGGTTTGTTGGAGTCTAAGCGTATCGGTAAATGGACATATTATAGAAGAAATGAAAAAGTTATTAAACAACTTAGTGAGTATATCCATAAAGAATTATAGGCGGCTAGCAATGTTTTAATGCTTCTGCCTTTCATTAAAAAATAAGATATCTATAATTTTAGATATAAAGATATAAAAGGAGTGTTAAATGATGGGGAATGGCAAAAAAGTAAAGGATATTGAGCTTTCAGTTTTGGATTTAGTAGCAGTTTTAAAAGGTCATGATGCTGCTTATTCATTTCAGAATAGCTTGAAACTTGCTCAAAAAGTAGAAACGTTCGGATACAAACGCTATTGGTTTGCAGAACATCATAATAGTCCAAGTATTGCTAGTTCAGCTACCTCTCTATTAATTAGTCATATTGCGCAGGGTACTGAAAAAATACGTGTTGGTTCAGGAGGGATTATGCTACCAAATCATGTACCGCTAGTAATCGCAGAACAATTTGGTACTTTAGATGCTCTATATCCAGGACGAATTGACTTAGGATTAGGAAGAGCACCAGGTACAGATCCCATAACAGCTCAAGCTCTTCGCCGAAATTTACAAGGATCAGGTGAGGACTTTCCACAAAATGTATTGGAATTACAACAATATTTAAGCGACAATCCGAATGGGCATGTACATGCATATCCTGGGGAAGGTTCAAATATTCCAATTTATCTACTTGGATCTAGTTTATTTAGTGCGAGACTCGCAGGGATGTTAGGCTTACCCTATGCATTTGCTAGCCATTTTGCACCAACCTATTTGCGAGACGCACTCCGTATGTATCGAGATTCTTTCCAACCATCTGAGCAGTTGAAAGAACCCTATACAATTGCATGTGTAAATGTTATTGCTGCTGACTCGAATGAGGAAGCCAAAAAAATAGCATCAAGTTTGTATCTGTATTTTTTAAATGTAGTTCGAGGGACAAAAAATCAGTTAAATCCTCCAGTCGATTCTTTAGACGGTTATTGGTCTGACGCTGAAAAGAGTGCTGTTATGCAATCTCTATACTACACATTTATCGGTGATGAAGATAGAATTGCACAGGATCTAGGTACATTTGTAGCAGATACAGATGTTGATGAGATTATGGCATGCTCACATATATATGACCCTGCTGCGCGTATTCGATCATATGAAATATTGGCAAATGCTATAAGAAGATAAAAGAAGATCAGCCTATTGAGGAATGGAGCTATTTTTAATTAACGAGTAAAAAAGCTATGCATGTGTTCATTTTATGCATAGCTTTATTGTACTATTTATGATTATGGTATAGAATTGCAGCGGTACCAAGCGTTTTTGCTGCAATAAGCATAGCTTCTTCTGCAAAATCAAATTTTGCATGGTGATGTGGATATGCAATGCCTTCTTTTGGTTTAGCCCCTGTAAAGAAGAATGTACCAGGGATTTTCTCTACATAATAACCAAAATCTTCTCCTACCATAACTGCATCCATTTCAGCAACTTCCGTTATACCAGGTATCGTTTCTGCTACACGGGCCATAAATACAGTTTCCTTTTCATGATTAATCAGTGGAATATATCCTCGTAAATAATGAAACTCATAATCTGCATTTGCGGCGAAGCAAACTCCTTTAACTACGCGTTCCATTTCTTCGATGATTTTTTCACGAACAGTAACATCAAAAGTTCGAACAGTACCGGTAAGTGTTGCTTCTCCAGCGATAATATTAAAAGCACTACCAGAGTGAAATGAACCAATTGTTAGTACAGCTGGATGAGTTGGGTTAATACGTCTAGCTATTATTTGCTGCAATTGGACAACTAATTCTGCACCAACAGTGACAGCATCGATCGTTGTATGTGGTGCGCCACCATGTCCGCCATTTCCTATTATTTTAATCGTAAAATTATCCGCACCTGCCATCATAGGACCGCTTCGATAATGGATTGTACCTAATGGAAATTGTGACCATAAATGAGTTCCGAAAATTGCATCTACACCAGTTAAACAACCTGCTTCAATCATTGGTTTAGCGCCTCCAGGAGCGACTTCCTCTGCAAATTGATGGATCAATACATAAGTACCGGGAATTTCTGAGCGGTGTGCCAATAATATTTTTGCTAAAATAAGCAATGTTGCAGTATGACCATCATGCCCACATGCGTGAGATACGCCAGCCACGGTTGATCTATATGAAACTTCTTTTTCATCTTGAATGGGTAAAGCATCAAAATCAGCTCTAAGTGCGACTGTTTTTCCAGGTTTTCCACCTGTAAGATACGCAACAACACCATTCCCACCAACATTTGCCTCGAAAGGAATGTCTAATTTTCTATAGAAGTTTTGAATGTAAGCTGCGGTTTTATGTTCATTAAACGAGACTTCAGGATGCATATGTAAATATCTGCGGATTGTTTGCATTTCTTCAAATGAATTTTCAAGGTCTTGATAAATAGTACGCAATAACTTTTCATACATATTAACAGCCTCCTAATCAAGTAAAAATTTCGAAATTTCAAACTTTTAATTAGTATAACAAAAAAGCCGAGTAAAAATGCTCGACTTTTTTAGGGTTAAAGCGCATCTTCTTCAGGACGACCAGATATATAGGTTTTCACATATGGAGCACTTGTAAAAATATTACTACGATTAACACCTTCAGTTGGCTTTTCACTTTCATAAATTTCCTTATAAGCTTTTGATGCTTTCCATGCTTCAAATGAATGCGGTCCAGTCCATTCAGAAAGAGAAATATAAACGTCATCATTTAAAGGACGTAGTAACCGGAAGGCGATAAAGCCTGGTTCGTCTTCAATTGTATGGATACGTTCAAAAAATCGATCTTCAAATATTTTTTGACTTTCGCTTATTACTGGAATATGATTCAATACAAAAAATCCACGCTCATCTAACGTATTGATTTCTCTGATGATTTCATAGCTTCTAGGTGATGCGAATACACTTTTCTTCATAGATTCGTGAAGTAATACAGCATTTTCTTGACCGTATAATACAATCATATTCTCTTTTGAGTATTTTTTTTGAAGGCTTGCCATCAGTTCAGGTGTCCCTGATGTTAGATATAAAAACATATAAATTCCTCCTAAAATAACATTATTTTCAACCCTTTAAGGAAACATCGTATCTTAGTATATTCCAAATTAGCAAAAAGTATAAAGTTGGTCTTTCGAAGTTAATAATAGTATATCCCTTAAATTGGAAAAAACGATGATGTACCTCTTTGTCAAAAAGATGTCACCATTTTATACATTTTTTTAACAATCAGTTCGTAGAACTATACAACACATAAAGAAACGTCTATCATGAAAAATGGATATGAATGTCGAATTAAGTAATTACTGAATTGATGAAAGGAAGGTTTTACTGTTCATGGGAACATTTAATGATACGCTATTACGCGCAGCACGAGGTGAAAGGACAGCCTATACACCAGTTTGGTATATGCGACAAGCAGGTCGTTCGCAACCTGAGTATCGTAAGATTAAAGAAAAGTATTCATTAGAAGAGATTACACATCAACCTGAGTTGTGTGCATATGTTACACATTTACCAGTACAAAACTATGGTGTAGATGCTGCCATATTATATAAAGATATCGTAACACCTTTGCCTGGTATGGGAATTGACGTTAAAATCAAGGGCGGTATAGGTCCAGTCATTTCGAATCCGATTCGCTCAGCAAAGGATGTAAAAAATCTAAGGGAATTTAACCCAGAAGAACATGTTCCTTACGTACTTGATACGATCAAGCTTTTAACAGAAGAACAATTAGATGTACCTCTTATCGGCTTTGCAGGTGCACCTTTTACACTAGCAAGTTATATGATTGAAGGTGGTCCTTCTAAAAACTATGCATTAACAAAATCATTTATGGTATCACAACCTGAGGCTTGGTTTGTCTTAATGGATAAACTAGGGGATATGATTATTACAGATTTAAAAGCTCAAATAAAAGCTGGTGCAAAAGCGTTCCAGATTTTCGACTCTTGGGTAGGGGCGCTAAGTCAACGAGACTATAACATTTTTATCAAACCTGTTATGGCACGTATTTTTGATGAGTTAAAAGGTGAAGGTGTACCTATGATATTATTTGGTGTTGGTGCAAGCCATTTAGCATTAGATTGGCAGGAACTACCTGTTGATGTCGTTGGGTTAGACTGGCGTTTACCTATCAATAAGGCTCGTGCAATGGGTATAACAAAGCCAGTTCAAGGTAATTTGGATCCGACACTATTACTGGCTGATTGGTCAATTTTAGAAACACGTACAAAAGAAATTATTGATCAAGGATTAGAAGTTCCTGGTCATATTTTCAATTTAGGTCATGGCGTCTTCCCATCTGTAGATCCAGATGTTTTAAAACGATTGACAGCATTAATACATGAATATAGTGCACAAAAAATAAAAGCGCATTCATAAAATTTTTTTGAGGTGACAGGATTAATGAAAAAACAAATAGGATTATTAGTTATGGCATATGGTACGCCTAAAACTGAGGAAGATTTAATTCCATACTATACACATATTCGCCACGGACATCGTCCAAGTGATGAACATATCGAAGACTTACGTAGACGTTATCAAGCAATTGGAGGCATTTCACCACTTGCTGAAACAACAGAAAAGCAAGCAAAAGCATTAGAAGCACGTCTAAACGAAGTACAAGATCAAGTGGAATATAAAGTATACATTGGGTTAAAACACATTGCACCATTTATCGAAGACGCTGTAGAACAAATGCACAAAGATGGCATTACTGAAGCAGTATCACTTGTTTTAGCACCACATTTTTCTTCATTTTCAACGAAATCTTATAATACACGTGCAACAGAAAAAGCATCTGAACTTGGTAACTTAACCATTCATACAATTGATAGCTGGTATAAAGAAGAGAAATTTCTTCAATATTGGACAGAAAAGATTAATGCAGAATTTGCAGCTATGTCTGATGAAGAACGTGAAACTGCATGTCTAATCGTTTGTGCACATTCACTGCCAGAGAAGATTATTGCCATGGGAGACCCATATGCAGATCAATTACACGAAACAGCTGAAATTCTTCAACAACGAACAGGTGTAAAAAACATGGAATTCGGCTGGCAATCTGCTGGGCAAACAAAAGATCCTTGGCTTGGACCAGATGTTCAAGATTTAACACGTGACCTTTTTAACAAGAAAGGATACCGTTCATTTGTTTACACACCAGTAGGATTCGTAGCAGAACATTTAGAAGTACTTTATGATAATGATTATGAATGCAAAACAGTATGTGAAGAATTAGGTGCAAAATACCATCGTCCTAAAATGCCAAATGACAATCCTTTGTTCATAGATGCTTTGGCTGATGTAGTACAAAAAGCTTTAGCCCACGCCTAATAGAAAGTGATGATTGATGTGACTGAACAAAAGCGAAGGGTTGCCGTTATCGGTGGAGGGATTACGGGCTTAACAGCTGCGTTCTATTTGCAACAACAGGCAAAGAATCAGAAACTACCACTTGAAATTGTCTTGATCGAAGCTTCTCACAGATTAGGTGGCAAAATACAAACATTGCGAAAAGACAATTTTATCATTGAGAGAGGTCCAGACTCTTTTCTTGACCAAGAGCAAGTTATTGAAGAATTAGCAAAGCAACTTGGGTTGGAAGATCAACTTATAAGCGATGTACCTGGTAAAACATATGTGGCTGTTAACAAGCAACTTTCTCCAATCCCTGAAGGTTCCATTTTAGGTATACCTACAAAAATGATTTCCTTTGCTAAATCGGATATTATTTCTTGGAGTGGTAAAGTAAGGGCTACTTGTGATTTGTTATTACCACCGTCAAATGTAAAAGATCAATCACTAGGAGGGTTTTTACGCAAGAGATTTGGAGAAGAGGTTGTTGAAAACTTAATCGAACCTGTTGTATCTGGTACCTATTCAGGTGATATCGATCAATTAAGCTTACATGAAACACTTCCAAATTTAGCCGAAGCCTGTCTAAAGTATCGTAGTGTGATCAGAGGAATTCAAAAGGGAAACTTCCATTTAAAAGAAGGTACACTTAAAAGTACCTTTAAAACATTCGAACATGGGTTAGAAAGTTTAATCTATGCTTTAGAGAAGTCATTAGAAATGGCAATCCTTTATAAAGGTGTTCGAGTAAAAAAAATCTCTAAAATGCAAGATAAAGTCCTGTTATTATTAAACAATCAAAATTCAATTCCTGTGGATGGTGTTATTGTTGCAACTCCCCATCAAGCAGCTTCAAAGCTTTTTGAACATGAGGAATTATTAAATGGCTTGCTCGATATTCCAGCCAATACGATTGCAACTGTATCGATGATTTTTTCACAAAATGCGATAAAGAAGAAATTTGATGGGAATGGATTTGTCGTATCTCGAAATAGTGATTATTCTATTACAGCATGTTCGTTGATTCATAAGAAATGGCCACATGCGATACCAAAAGAATACGTTGTGCTAAAAAGTTATATAGGTCGTTCTGGTGATGAATCCATTGTTGAATTATCGGACAATGAAATTGAAAAAGTAGTGTTACAAGATTTACACAGCACTCTGAAAATTAACGAGAAACCAATAACTACAATTGTATCTAGATTTAAAAAAGCAATGCCACAGTATACAATTGGACATCGTAAAAGGGTAGATCAAGCTAAAAAAGCACTACATGCAGCATATCCAACTGTGCGACTTGCAGGGAATTCTTATGAAGGTATTAGTCTGACTGATTGTATAATTTCAGGGAAAAAAGCAGCAACTGAAGTATTAACCTCTATATTTCAAACAGAACTCTATCTCTAGTATGAGATGGAGTTTTTCTATTAAGGACATACCCAGAAGGAAAAATGAAATCAAATTGTTCACATCCTGCCCAACTGTACTTCATTAATATTTCACAAATTCAAAGTAAAATAAGGAAAAGGGGTGATGCTTGTGAGAGGACAAAAATTTTGGATTATCTGTTTTTTGAGTTTAGCCATTATTTTAGGAGTCGGAGGATGTGGGAAAATTGTTTACCCATCCATTCCGAAGAATCAGGATTTTATCGCTTCAGTTAATATACAAGCATCTACTATCAATTTTATAAACGAACAAGGAAAAGTTTTTACAACTTGGAAGCTCGATCAAGCATATACGGGTGCTACTTTGATTGACCAGCAGCAAATCTTGTTGTATGGGTTTCAATTAAAAAAAGCAACAGTTTATAATCTGACAACTGGTAAGCAGGTTTTTACCATAGATACTGGAATAGGCATTACAAATGGGATCTATGATAAAGTACACAAACAAATCTATTTAGCAAATGGAAAAACCAATGATATAACTGCTTATAATGAGGAAGGAAAGCAAACTTCAAAGCAAAAAGTAGGAAATTATCCTATGGCAATGATGGTTCATGGTGGACAGCTCTTTGTAGTAAATTACAAAGATACTAAGCTTTCCATATTACAAACAAAGAGTTTAAAGTTACGAAAGGAATGGCCTATACAAAAGTCATCTAATGGCATGGTTATAGTCAAGGATCAACTTTGGATTGGTGGTCACGGCGAGGGGATAAAACCAAATTCAACGGTTAGTATTTATCATTTAGAATCCGGAAAGAAAGTATCACAGATAAAATTACCGATGATGCCAGTGGGCTTTGTAAAAGGAACTAATCGTGTTTATGTTATTAGTCACGGGGATAGTGTACTTTCTGAAGTAACCTTTGATGGAAAAGTTAGACGTGAACTAGAGGTTGGTGCTAATCCGTTTACTGTGAATCTATTTAAATCCTTTGTGGCAGTTGCTGGTTATGATGACCATTGTGTGTATTTTTTACGAAAAGGAAAGATCGCGAAGACAATTCAAGTTGGCAAAGGGCCATTTCAATTGCTTGTAAGGGAGGCAGATCAATGACAACGATACTTATTGTAGATGATGAACAAGATATGAGAAATCTGATTAATGTCATGTTACGTCAATCAGGATTTCAAACACTCCAAGCAAATAGTGGATACGAAGCACTAAAAGTTGTAACTGAGCATCCTATAGATTTAATAATATTAGATATTATGATGCCACATATAAATGGATTCGAAGTATGTACGGAGATTAGAAGAACGTCAAATGTGCCTATAATTTTCTTAACAGCAAGGGATGCAAATGAAGATAAAGTTAAAGGGTTAACAATTGGTGCTGATGATTACGTGGTAAAACCTTTTACAGCAAATGAACTGGTAGCACGTATCCAAGCTATACTTAGGAGATCAGGCAGTGATGTAATAGAAGTTAAAAATAAACTACTTGTAAAGGATTTGGTTGAGTTAGATGAAGTTTCTCGTAAAGTGTGTGTATCCGGTAAATTAGTCCCACTAACTTTAAAAGAGTTTGAATTATTGCATTTATTTATGAACAATGAAAATGTGGTATATACAAGGGAACAGTTATTAGAAACGATTTGGGGTTTACATTATGGTGGGGGGACTAGAACAGTAGATACCCATATTAAAACATTAAGATTAAAACTAGGTCCAGAAGCCGGTCAATTTATACACACTGTTTGGGGATTAGGATATCGCTTTGAGGTTGTAAAATGACGAAATTATCCACAAGAATATGGCTAGTTATTGTAGCCTTTTTGGCTATTACAGTGTTATTTATGTATTTTCTTACAAATTTCCTTTATGAAGGACTATATGTAAAGGATGCTGAAAATTCAATGGTTGAAATTGGAGAGAAATTGTCAACCATGTATAGTGGAGGAAAAGTAACTGATGATTTTATCAACCAAATTGACCACTATAACTCCTATTCCAATTTTAATGTATTTGCAGTTCGAAATCCTAGAGAGTTAAGTGCTTGCGTACCATTTGATATAGATTATGATGCTTTGATCGGTTCAGATGAAAGAGAGCAACTTTTAAACGGGAAAACGATCACAAAAAAAGGATATGAGAAGCGTTTTGATCGCCAATTGATATCTGCTATTATCCCCTTAACTGATCATCATCGATTAGAAGGAATTATCTATATTTATTATCCACTTGCTAAAATAACAGAAATGGCTTCAAAAGAAGTCTTCGTTTTATTAGGTAGTGCAGTCATTTTCATATTTTTAATGGGCTTTGGCGTATATAAAGGCATCAAACATATGATGAAACCATTAAATGAATTGCAAAATGCGGCAGAAAAAATGGCAGAAGGTGATTATGAAACTCGAGTGAATGTGAACTCTAAAGATGAGATTGGCCGTTTAGCCCAAACATTTAATAAAATGGCCAATTCAATTCAACAAGAGGATGAAATACAAAAGATATTTTTAGCTACGGTTTCCCATGAGCTAAGAACACCTATTAGTTATGTCAAGGGATATGGTGAAGCATTGGAACATGGTTATATTGAAGCATCACAAAGACAAGAAACTCTAGCGCTAATTGTTCGTGAAGCTAATCGCTTGGAAAAATTGACGAACGAACTCTTGCAACTATCGAGAGCTGCAAACCAAAAAGAAATTGTTCCTTTGTATCCTTTACCACTCGCTGAAACAATACGAGAAGTAGTGCGTATAATCGAACAGCAGGCAAAACAAAAGGCAATATCAATAGTTATAGATATTGACGAAGAAATTATTATTAATGCAGATGAAGAAAAAGTACAACAAATATTAATCAATTTATTAGAAAATGCCCTCCGTTATTCAGAAGAGAATACTCAGATTATGATCAGTGCAAAAAAAGAAGGGGAATTCGCTAATATTACGATAAAAGACCATGGTATTGGTATTCCAGAAGAAGATTTACCTCATATTGCCGAACGATTTTATCGAGTCAATAAAGCACGTAGCAGAAGTGATGGTGGTAGTGGGTTGGGACTATCAATTGTTGATCAACTTGTAAAATATCTTAAAGGAACTTGGCGTGTTACTAGCGAATTAGGTAATGGAACTGTTGTAACGATACAAATACCATTAATAGAGGAGTTTTGAACATGAAGAAATTGTTAATTAGTCTAGCGGTAATTGCAGGTGTACTTACGGGGTGTAACAATGCAAATACTGCAAAAACAGATGATTCAACCTCTCATAATGAAGGAACTTTAGATGAAGTAAAAGTAGATATTCAAACACCTGAAAAAGTAGAAGTAGGAAAAGATGTAGATTTAGTTGCACATCTTACACAAGGTGGGAAGAATGTCGATGATGCAGATGAAGTGAAATTTGAAGTATGGGAATCAGGGAATCGTGACAAAGGTCAAATGCTAGAAGGAAAATTGGATAAGGATGGCATCTATAAAGCTACAACGAAATTTAATCATGATGGAGTTTACTATATGTACGCACACACCACAGCACATGGATTACACGCAATGCCTAAAAAGAAAATTGTTGTTGGAAATCCAGATATGAAAAAAGTAAAAGAAGATCAAGATGATGGAAGTATGGAAGGAATGGACATGAATAATTCTTCTGCAGACGATCATTAATTTTTAAGAAAATAACTTGAAAATAAATAGGATAAAGTGTAAAATAAATGACCAGATGACCGAAAGTGTTCTCTGGTCATTTTTGTGGGAAGAAAGTAGGTGAGAAACAAGATGGATAGGAGACAAGAAATTCTAGAAGCAGCTTCCAAATCCTTTTCTCTTTTTGGATATAAAGCAACGACAATGGACCAAGTGGCGAAAATTGCAAATGTCGGGAAAGGTACAATTTATACTTTTTTTGCGAATAAAGAAATACTTTTTCAAGAAATTGTCGTTAAAATGATATCGGAAATGAAATTGACAGCTGAAGAAGAGATTGTACCGGATCGTCCATTTCAAGAAAATGCACATAATGTTTTAATGAAAATATTGCAATTTAGAGAAGTTCATCAACTCTATGCAAAATTGGTAGAAGAAGAAAAAGAACTTCGAACACCTACAGTTAAAATGATGTTAGTTCGTATAGAAAAAGAAATTGTTTCATATATTGCTGAGAAAATAGATATTGCAATCGATAAGAAAGAATTGCGCCCTTGTGATTCTGAACTGGTGGCATATTTATTATTTAAAGCATATATTGGTTTTGTAGCTGACTGGGGTGCAACGCATGATTCGGAATTATCGGAAGAGAGGATTGCGTTTTTGTTTCGAGATACTATTTTCAGAGGTCTCTTACCGTGAGACTCTTTTTTTGCAAGAAAATGACCGTATGAGAGAAATGGTCAATTAGTTTTTAGGAGGCGTGATTCGTGATTAAAGCAGAATGGAGTAAGATTTTTCATTCTAGAAAAGTTCTGGTTGCTATAATTGCCGTGTTATTTGTCCCAGTACTGTATGCAGGTATGTTTCTTTGGGCATTTTGGGATCCCTATGCCCACTTAGAAGACTTGCCAGTAGCCATCGTTAATAATGATGAAGGTGCTAAAATTGATGGCAAAGAAGAACAACTAGGGAAAGACCTAGTCGAAAATTTAGTGGATAGTAAGAAGTTTAAGTTTACTGAAACTTCACAAACCCAAGGGAGTAATGGTTTAAAAAATCGAGATTACTATTTGGAAATTGTTATTCCAAAAGATTTCTCAAAAAATGCAGGGTCCATTTTAGAAGATAATCCTGAACAAATGAAAATAATTTATAAACCGAATGAAGGTTACAACTTCTTAGGTGGTCAAATTGGTAATTCTGCATTGGAATTAGTCCGTAAAGAAGTAAACAAACAAGTTTCAGCAACTTATGCCAAAACATTATTTGCTAATATAAAGAAAATGGGCAACGGTTTTGGAGATGCAGCTGATGGAGCTGGTCAATTAGAAAAAGGTGTTGGAAAACTTGATAAAGGTGCCAATCAATTGAATGATGGTATCCAGTCTGCTAAAGACGGTGCCACAAAATTAGCTGATGGTACTAAGTCCGCAGCAACTGGATCAAACGATTTAAAAAATGGGATAGATTCAGCAGCAAATGGTGCTAGTCAAATAAATAATGGTACTAAATCTGCAGTAAATGGATCCAATCAACTGAATAATGGTATTGTTTCAGCAAAAGATGGATCAACTAAATTACAAACTGGATCATCTGATTTGAAAAAAGGAACAGAAACTTTAGTTTCTGGATTAGAAGGAAACACTTCTAATATCAATGCTTTAAATAATGGCGCACAAAAAATAAACACTGGTGTGGGTACATTAAGCACAGGTTTATCACAATTAGCACCTGGTGCGCGTAATGTGTCAGCTGGTGTTTCACAACTTGTTACGGGTTTAGGTGAAATGCCTGCACAAATTTCTTCATTACAAACAGGAGTAGCAACTCTTAATAATGGTGCATCAAACTTAACAAAAGGAACAGAATCACTTGCAGCAGGAACAAAACAATTAATTGCTCAAATAAAAGCAATGAATCTACCTGAAGATCAAGAAAATGCGTTACTTGCAACAGCTACTACAATTGATACAGGTGCGTCTAATGTCAATGCAGGTGCAGCAAAATTAAGTGAAGGTACAACACAACTGAATAACAGTGTTGCAGGAATTAAAGCACCTACAACAAAAGATTTAACAGCATTAAAACAAGGTGCTGCTCAAGTTTCAGCTGGTCTAGATAAGATGAACAAATCTGTTAGTAGTGAACTAGCTCCTGGAACCAAACAACTAGCAGCTGGTACAAATAAGCTTGCTTCTAATTGGAGCTCTTCTATTGAAGGTGCAAAAAAATTGGATGCTGGAGCGGGTAATCTTAATAAAGGTCTTTCCTCACTTAATAATGGACTTGGTCAATTGCAAACAGGATCTGGAAAGTTAGTAAGTGGTTTAGGAACATTAAGTAATGGAACAGAGTCACTTGTGAATGGTATGGGCCAATTACAAACAGGATCAGGACAGTTAGCAACTGGCTTAGGAACATTAAGTAATGGAACGCAATCATTAGTAAGTGGTGCACTAAAACTCGCAGATGGTTCGCAACAACTTGCAGACGGTACATCTAAATTGAAAAATGGGGCAGGTACATTACAATCAAAACTTGCCGATGCACATAAGGAAGCTTCAAGTGTCAATGCAACTCAAAAAACATATGATATGGTTGGTGAACCAGTTGATGTTGAAAAACAAGAAATCAACAAAGTACCAAACTATGGTACCGGTTTTGCACCTTACTTTATCTCACTTGGCTTATTTGTTGGAGCATTATTGATTTCAATTGTGTTCCCATTAGTAGAACCAGCGATTAAACCTAAAAACGGTTTCTCATGGTTTACAAGTAAGACTGTTGTATTGGCAGTAGTTGGTTTCATTCAATCCTTAATTGTGGTAGCAATTGCTTTATTTGGTTTGAAAATTGAAATTGCCAATGTCGGAGCGTTTATGTTAATGGCATTGATCACTAGTTATGTATTTTTAGCGTTAGTTCAAATGCTTGTTACAGTATTAGGAGACCCAGGACGTTTCTTAGCCATTATTGTCCTAATTCTTCAATTAACAACAAGTGCTGGTACATTCCCATTAGAATTAGTACCAAAAGCATTGCATGTATTCAATACAATTTTACCGATGACCTATTCAGTACAAGGTTTTAAAGCTGCTATTTCAACTGGAGACATGGGCTTCTTTGGATTTAATATGGGAATCTTATTGTTATTCATGGTTGTTTTCTTGGCGATTACATGTGGATTTTTTGCTCTACTATTTGCGAAACGTCACTCAAAAGAAGCAGCTGCAGAGTAGGGAAAATAAATTAGCATATTAATTTGAGATCGGATATTCTTCTGGTCGTTGGCTGTAGATAAACTCAAGAAATTTTGAGTTTGTCTACAGCCTTTTCTTTTAGATAAATAAACCGTTGATTTTCATTGCGTGTGGCGCTTCCTGCGGGGTCTCATCTAGTCCGTTTTCCCACAGGACATTGAATGAACTTCACTGAATGAACATCGCACGAAGAAAATGCGAATGCATTTTCGAGGACTCTACGCTAATTCCACTTCAACTAAGATGGTTACACAAGATCTTTATCATAAAAATCAAGCTATTTTTACTTTTTCAGTGCATTTAAAAACCCAAAATGGATTTATGAATTTGATTCAAGTTGATTGAATTTGGCCCCTAAAAAAACAAAGTTACTTGACATAATTTAATAACTAAAATATAGTAAGTTACGAAAAGTAAGTTAAATGAAAAGGGGAATTGCCATGAGGTATCATGAGAAACCAAATATGTATGTGAAACATGTTGAAATAAAAGTAGCAGATTTAGATCGTTCTATAAAATATTATACAGAGATAATAGGATTTCAAATTTTACAGCAAACAGCAGACCGTGTAGTTTTTACAACTGATGGGCAATCAAGCATTTTATCAATTGTCCAACCAGAAGGTGCGTATCAATCTCCACAAAAAACAACAGGTCTATATCATTTTGCGATTCTACTACCAAGTCGTAAAGACCTAGCTAATATTATTAGACATCTGCAACAAAGAGGCATCTATTTTGGAGCATCGGATCATGATGTAAGTGAAGCACTCTATCTACGTGACCCTGACAACAATGGTATTGAAATTTATGCGGATCGAATACCAGAAGAGTGGACTTGGACAGGTGACCAAGTTTATATGAAAACAGAACCATTAGATTTTAAGGATTTAATGCAAAATGCACAAGGTGAATGGAATGGACTTCCCGCTAAAACGGTTATGGGGCATATTCATTTGCATGTAGCAAATCTAGAAAAAGCGAAAGAATTTTATACGGCTCTAGGTTATCGAGTAGTGTTACGATACGGTGGAAAGGCGTTATTTATTTCTACAGGTGATTACCACCATCATATTGGATTAAATACATGGAATGGCGAAGATGCACCTCAACCTGCTAGTAACCAAGTTGGTTTACAAAGCTTTACTGTGCAATTAGATGAAAGTGATGAGACTATTATGAAACGATTAGCTTTTATTGGTGCACCGGTTGAACAAATAGAAAATGGTTTTATAACAGTTGATCCATCTGGTAATCGTATAATTGTAGAAAAATAGGGGGCGGAATACGGTGGAATTTGGCGTATACACATTAGCTGATATTGGCCCAAATCCATACAATGGGCAAACCATATCGGCAAAGAAAAGAATTCAAGAAGTAATAGCAGCAGCAAAATTAGCTGATGAGTTAGGGCTGCAAATATTTGGTGTTGGAGAGCATCATCGTTTAGATTATGCGGTTTCCTCTGTGCCAGTTATGTTAAGTGCCATTGCTCAACAAACAAAGAATATTCATCTAACAAGTACTACAACAGTATTAAGTACAGTTGATCCTGTTCGATTATATGAAGATTTTGCTACACTTGATTTGTTATCAGATGGACGTGCTGAAATAATTGCAGGTAGAGGGGCATTTATCGAATCTTTTCCATTATTCGGTTACAATTTAGAACAATACAATGAGCTATTTGAAGAACATCTGGAACTTTGGCAAAGATTAAATAAGGAAGAACGACTAAGTTGGCAAGGTCATTTACGAGCATCGCTTCAAAATGCAGAAATTTCTCCTCGAGCAACAAAGGAAATTCCAACATGGATTGGTGTTGGTGGGACACCAGAAAGTGCAATGAGAGCTGGACGATTTGGTACGGGGTTAGCACTTGCAATACTTGGTGGAAATCCACATTACTTTGTTCCGTTGGTAGAAGCATATAAACGTGAATTTATCGCGGCAGGACATCCAAAAGAGAAGTATAAAGTAGCTGTGACTGGACATGGTTACTTTACAGAGGATGGTCATCAAGCGCGGAAAGAATTTTATGCTTACTATAAAAACTATTGGGGATATGTCAATAAACAACGAGGTATGTCTTTTCATTTGAATCGAGAAAGTTTTGAAAAAATGACAGGACCGAATACAGCATTATTTGTAGGAAGTCCAGATGAAGTTGTTGAAAAGATATTGAAGCAGCATGAATTATTTGGCCATACTAGATTTTTAGCGCAGTTAGATATTGGTGGACAACCATTTGAAACAGTTACACACTCTATGGAACTATTAGCAACGAAAATTATGCCTCAAGTCAATCAATATATCAAAGGTTAATAAATAAAAAAGCGTAAAGAGAGGTTCAGGCTCTTTACGCTTTTTTCGTAAGCAATTTACTTATAAGTTCATCTTTTGTGGTTCAGACAAAAGACAAAGGAGTGAGTTGCTAAATGGTGTTGGGAAATCATTTAGCTTTTAATTATAAAAAACTAGTAAAAGATTAAAGAGAGTTACAATGTTCGCAAGTATTTGTATAACACTCGCTTTGTTCTTCAATTTTTTCGCCACATTCTACACAGTGTTTATCAGGTAAGTTCTTGAAAAATTCAATAACGTTTTCTAACATTGAAAATCGCCTCCTTATCAATACTGTTATATTACTGTTTTGTTATTATGTATTGTATTATAACACAGATATTTATGTCAATACAAAAATTAAAAATTAAGTTAAAATAATTGAAGACAATATATTAGGAGTGACAGGCATGTATTTTATTGATAACAAAGGAATTAATGATCCACGTATAAACCTAGCTATAGAGGAATATGCACTAAAAACAATGGATGTTGAAAAAGATTCATTTTTATTGTTTTATATTAATCAGCCTTCCATTATTATTGGAAGAAACCAAAATACAATAGAAGAAATTAATACTGACTATGTGGAAGAAAATGATATTATCGTTGTGCGCCGATTATCTGGCGGTGGAGCTGTGTATCATGATCTTGGCAATTTAAACTTTAGCTTTTTGACAAAGGATGACGGTGAATCCTTCCAAAACTTTAAAAAGTTCACGCAACCTGTAGTTGATGCTATGAAAAAATTAGGGATTAATTCCGAATTATCTGGTCGAAATGATATCCTGGCTGAAGGACGTAAAATTTCTGGGAATGCAATGTTCTCAACCAAAGGGCGTATGTTCAGTCATGGAACACTGATGTATAATTGCGATATTGATGCTGTTGTATCGGCTTTAAAAGTTAAAAAAGAAAAAATTGAGTCAAAAGGGATAAAATCCGTACGTTCTCGTGTTGCGAATATTGCTGATTTCATGGAAAATCCTATTTCAATCGAAGAATTCAGAATGGAAATATTAAAATCCATTTTTGGTGGCGAGGAAAACATTCAATATTATGATTTAACCGAAGAAGATTGGAAAAATATTTATAAGCTATCCGAAGAACGCTATCAAAAATGGGATTGGAACTATGGTCAATCACCGAAGTTTAATATTCAACGTACAAAAAAATTCCCTTCTGGATTTATCGATTTGCGTTTAGAAGTAAATAAAGGAATTATGCAAGAAGTCCATATTTTTGGTGATTTCTTTGGTGTTGGAGAAATGGAAGATATCGAAAATGTGCTTCGTGGGAAGAAATATGAACCGCATACAATTTCAGATGCACTAGAAGAGATTGATATCCCAACTTACTTTGGTGGCGTTTCTAAAGAAGAATTTGTAAAACTAATTTATTAATCGTTCTATTAATATGGACTAAAAGATGGAGGGGAGACAAAATGAATACACATCGAATATTAATCGTAGAAGATGATTTGAAAATTGCTACATTATTAGGCGATACTCTTCGTAAGTATCATTATGATGTAGAAACAGTTAAATCTTTTGACAATATACTTGATGACTTTAAAGCGTTCAATCCTCATCTTGTTTTGCTAGATATTAATTTACCTTCTTTTGATGGCTATTATTGGTGTCGTCAGCTTAGACTGCTGACGACATGTCCAATCATTTTCATCTCAGCTAGATCAGGTGAGATGGATCAAATTTTTGCTTTAGAGAATGGTGGAGATGATTTTATCACAAAGCCTTTTAACTATGAAATTGTCTTAGCGAAGATTAAAAGCCATTTACGTAGGTCCTATGGAGAATATGCGACAAAGCAAGAAGAAAGAACGATTAAGCAAGGTCAGTTAGAATTATTTTTAGAACGTATGGAACTGCATACAAAGAATGCGGAAATTCCGCTTCAAAAAAAAGAATGTGTTATTTTAGAATTATTAATGGGACAAGCTCCAAAAGTTGTATCTAGAGAAAAACTATTAGAAGAATTATGGGATGATCAAGCTTTTGTAGACGAAAATACGCTGAATGTTAATATGACACGTGTCCGTAAAAAACTGTCTGATTATGGTGTTCAATCAACCATAGAAACTGTACGAGGTGCTGGATATCGCTTTGTTTTATGTGAAGAGGAGCAATAATAATGGAGTCTTTAAAACTATTCATAAAAGATCATTTAGCTTATATTTTCTTTGATATATTGCTTGTGTTTTTTATCTTCTTATTATATTGGTTAGACGGATTTCGCAATATAGATACTGCTATTTATTCCTTTATTATTTCACTTGTGCTAACCATCACTTTTTTGTGTGCACGTTATATAATGAGACGATCTTTTTACAAAAAAGTACTGCAATTACCCAGCGAAATGGAAGATGCATTACAACATAATGCGAAAACCCCAGAAAACATTGCAACAGAAAAGTACATTCACAAACTTTACGAAATCTATCAATTAGAGGCACAAGCATTGTATGCACAGCAAAGGCGGCATCTTCAATTTATGAATCAATGGGTGCATCAGATGAAAACCCCAATTAGTGTTTTAGAGTTACTTTTGCAAGAAGATGATGAATTGGATAAGGTAAGTGTTCGAGAAGAAGTAGATCGTTTAAAACATGGACTGGAAACCGTTTTGATGAATGCACGTCTAGATACTTTTGAAGAGGATATGAAAATTGAACAAGTAGCATTACGACCGTTAGTAAGTTCACTTGTAAATGAAAATAAACGATTATTTATCACGCATCATGTGTACCCTAATATTGATATCGCAGAGGATTGTATCGTACCAACGGATCCAAAATGGATAAAGTTTATTATCGGGCAATTTATCACCAATGCGGTGAAATATACTTTCGAAGATGGCAAGAAACTATATTTATCTGCGTCAATTAAGGGTACACAAGTTATTTTAACGATTAAAGATGAAGGGATCGGGATTCCACCATCTGATTTAAAACGTGTAACAAAAGCGTTCTTTACGGGTGAAAATGGGCGTAAAACAGGTGAATCTACTGGAATGGGCTTATATTTAGCAAAAGAAGTGTGCGATAAGCTTGGTCATCAATTGGAAATTGAATCTGAAGTAGGAAGAGGTACAACAATTCGAGTGTACTTCCAGCACTCATAAAAGAATTGAGGTAATCGCATGTCGATATTGAAAATCCGAGATGTAACAAAAGTATACGAAGGGAAAGTTACACATCGTGCTGTCAATCAACTAAGTTTCGAAGTAGAAAAGGGAGAGTTTCTAGCGGTAATGGGGCCATCAGGAAGTGGTAAAACAACTCTCCTCAATATGATTTCCACTATAGATACGCCAACATCAGGAGAGATTGTCATTAATGACGTAAACCCTCATAGCTTGAAGAAAAATGATTTGGCTTATTTTAGAAGACGTCAGTTAGGATTTGTCTTTCAAGATTTCAATTTGTTGCAAATGCTAACTGTTGAAGAAAATATCGTATTACCCTTAACACTCGATGACCAAGACCTTGATACGATGCAAACGAGGATAAAGGATGTTGCGAGACAATTATGTATTGAAAGTATCCTTGATAAAAGACCAAATGAAATCTCGGGTGGACAAGCTCAAAAAACTGCTATTGGCCGTGCTATTATTCACAAGCCCTCCTTGTTATTAGCAGATGAACCAACTGGAAATTTAGATTCTAATTCATCAAGAGATGTTTTAGAACTTCTTGGCAGTATTAATAAGCAAGAGAACACAACAATTGTAATGGTAACACATGATCCAATTGCTGCAAGTTATTGTGATCGTGTTTTGTTTATAAAAGACGGAGAGTACTTCAATGAAATTTATAAAGATAATCATCGTCAGACATTTTTCCAAGCCATTTTAAATGTGTTGAGTTTACTAGGGGGTCATGTCGGTGACTTTTCGGCAGTTCGCTTTCCTTAATGTCATCAGAAATTTCCGTGTCTATGCGGCCTTTTTCTTATCGAGTGTGGCATCTGTTATGGTGTTTTTTATATATTCTATGCTGATGTTTCACCCAAAAGTTGAAGATGAATTTCTACGAGAGATTGCCTTTCAAGGAATGTTTGTAGCAGAGGTTATTCTGGTGCTCTTTACATTGTTTTTCTTGTTTTATTCTATGAGAGCTTTTTTAGAAGCACGTTCAAAGGAATTTGGTATATTACTGCATTTAGGAATGGAGAAAAGACAACTCAATAAGCTAATATTGTTTGAAACAATGATCATAGGGTTTACTTCGATTGTAGTTGGCATCATTTTTGGCTATGCCTTTTCAAAGTTTTTCTTTATGATTGTACGAGAAATACTTCAAATCGATAGCCTACCGTTGTATTTTTCGTGGAAGCCATTTGCGTTAACAATTGGTACATTTACTAGTTTGTTTATCATAATTTCCTTAATAAGTGTGATGTTTATTAAGGATAATAATTTAGTAAGTTTATTGCGACTCTATTGGAAGAACGAAAAAATTGCAAAGTATTCAGTGTGGAAAGGGATTGTAGGATTACTTTTCTTAATTGCTGCCTATGTTATGGCTGCAAATATTCGGAAGGAATATCTTATTGTTTTTACAACTTTAACACCGCCTTTTGCAATGATTGGTACATACCTATTTTTTACAGATTCAGTACCATTTATATTATCCCGTATCCGAAAACATAAGAAATGGTATTGGCACAAGTATCGTATTGTATCAATGGCAAAGACGTCTTCTATTATGCGTGAAAATGCAAGAATGTTCTTTATCTCTTGTATGGTATCAACATTAGCTTTTTTAGCGATTGGTACATTAAGTTCTATGTCGACTTTTACGCATCAATATCACCAGCTAAATCCATTAGGTTTAGTCTATTCAAGTAAATTAGATAATCCATATGAAAAAGAGCATATTACAGGGTTGATTGATGAATTACAAGATAAAGGACTTAGTTATCATCTCAATAAATTTGATATTAAGCGTCAAACTTCATCAAATACACAAAAACCTGTAAAAATTATTACGCAATCAGATATTAACAGATTAGCAGTTGTGTTTGGTTATCCGGTAGTTCGTTTAAAACCTGGAGAAGCGATGTTTTTGCCATATTCTGAGGATTCTATCAACGAACTTCAGAATAAAAAAGTAGAAACGGTTTTACAGGAAAATAATGTGCCACTTTATATTGATAAAGTATATCCAAAGGTACTATTTTCACCGACAGAGCTTGGGACAAATGTGATTGTTGTTAGTGATCAAGATTTTCGTTTGATAAAAGAGCCTATGGTAGGGGCAAATGCCAATCAATCTACTAACCATATTTTTGTTTTCTATGTACCACAATGGACTAAAACAAAGGATATTGGCACAAATTTAGATGCAATTATGACGGAAGCATATATGACAAATCATGAAAATGATTTACCTTTTTACTTTGAAAACCCAGGTTTAGATTATTCCTTTATACGTTCAACGTTTGCATTATTATTATTTATTGGATTATTAGCTGCGACAGTCTTTTTCCTTGCTTCAGGTAGTTTTATATACTTCAAACTTTATACAGGACTTGAAGAAGATAAAAAACAATTCGATGCATTACGTAGAATGGGCATTACAGATAGGGAGTTACGTAAGATCGTTAATAGTCAGCTCATACCGCAGTTCTTTCTCCCATGGGGATTAGCAATGTTCCATAGCACATTTGCTTTTATGGCACTTCAAGTGTTTTGGAAAGGTATTGCAGATCTATCTATAATAAGAGAGATTTTCCTCGTATTAGCAGCAATTACTTGCATACAGTTGTGTTATTTCTATTTAATACGTTGGCGATACTTATCACATATTCGGGCTATATAATTGAAAAACAACAGATGGCTAAAAATGGCTGTCTGTTGTTTTATTTTTCTAATTTCTATATAATAGATTTGGATGGAGAATGAATGACCATTCATTTTTATTCTTACAAAGGGGATGAGGAGATGAATTTAGTATCAGCAGTTTATAAGACATCCACAGAAAAAGCAGAAAAAGTAGCGTATCATTTTGGGGGAAAAGATACGACCTACGCAGAGTTCGAAGATTCAGTGTCTAAAATGGCAACTACATTAAAGGAATTAGGGGTTGAAAAAGGGGATCATGTAGCGTTCTTATTGGGCAATACACCTCATTTTGTTATTTCTTTATATGCAACCATGCGAATTGGAGCGACGGCTATACCAATCAATCCTCTTTATACGCCAGATGAAATTACATATATTATACGTAATGGTGATGTAAAAACAGTGATTGCATTAGATGCCTTACTGCCATTAGTGGAAACGTGTATCACCGTCTTTCCAGATGTACATTCGTATGTAGTATGTGAAACAAAACCTGATACAATTGAGAAAATGCAAACATTACCTCAAAATGTAAGAGAGAAAGTCTATTCTTTTACACAACTAATTGCAAAATCTGAACCAACAGTTAAACCAGAAGAAATTGATGAAAATGATACTGCCATTATTTTGTACACATCAGGTACTACTGGCCATCCAAAAGGTGCAATGTTAACGCATAAGAATTTATATTCAAATGCTCGAGATGTATCTGAATACCTACAATTTAATGCGAATGATCGTGTCATTACAACATTACCAGTTTTTCACGTATTTGCTCTAACAGTCGCAGTAAATGCACCTTTATTAACTTCAGCACAACTAATTATTTTACCAAGTTTTAGTCCAAAAGAAATTTTTAGAATTGGCAAAGAACTAAGACCAACTGTTTTTGCAGGTGTTCCGACAATGTTCAATTTCTTATATCAATTCCCTGAAGGTCATCCGGAAGATTTAAAATCATTACGTTTAGCTATTTCCGGAGGCTCTTCTATGCCGGTGGCATTATTGCATAATTTTGAAGAGAAATTTAATGTTAGAGTATCAGAAGGTTATGGGTTATCAGAGGCTTCACCTGTTACTTGTTTCAATCCTTTAGATCGAGATCGTAAGGCAGGGTCTATTGGTACAAATATTGTAAATGTAGTAAATAAAGTAGTTAACGAATTTGGGGAAGAGGTGCCAGTAGGTGAAGTTGGGGAACTAGTAGTAAAAGGACCCAACGTCATGAAAGGATACTATAAAATGCCTGAAGAAACAGCAGTTGCAATTCGTGATGGATGGTTATACACTGGAGATTTAGCTCGAATGGATGAAGAAGGTTATTTTTTCATTGTTGATCGTAAAAAAGATATGATTATTGTAGGTGGATATAATGTTTATCCACGTGAGGTCGAAGAAGTACTATACTCCAATCCAGGCGTGCTAGAAGCAGCGGTAGTTGGTATTCCTGATCCAAACCTTGGTGAGGAAGTACTTGCTTATGTTGTGTTAAAAGACAAATCAATTACAGTAGAAGATTTGCATGAATATTGTAAACAGCACTTAGTAAAATATAAATGTCCAAAGGAAATACTATTACTCGACGAATTACCAAAGAATACTACTGGCAAAATTTTACGACGTAATTTGAAAGACCAAGCTCTTTCTCGCGCGTAAGGTTGAGTTTTATAGAATAACAAGGAGATGTTCATTTAAATACTTTTGAACATCTCTATTTTTGTATACGAAATAATTTTATCAGGTGAGACCGATTCATACAGAGTAAATAATTACTAAAAAAAGTCTATTCACCATCCCAATGATGAATAGACTTTTTGATTTTTATGCTTTTTTATATTTTGCATAATATAAAATAACTAACGCTAGGATCCAAATTGGACCAACAATTAATGCAATTTGTGTATCTGGGAAAATCCCCATAAGGGCAACTACTAAAAGAAGGAAGACTATTGCTAAGTAGGAGCCAAATGGATACCAAAATGCTTTATAAGTAAGCTTAGAAACTTGTGTTTTAGTTAATGATTTACGGAATTTGAACTGACTGATTAATATAATCATCCAAGTCCAAATCGCACCAAATGTAGAGATGCTTGTTAACCAAGTAAATACTTTTTCAGCTACAAAGTAGTTTAATACGACACCTATTAAAAGTACAAATGTAGATGCTAGAATTGCTACTGTAGGTACGCCACCTCGTCCAACCTTTTTAAAGATAGCAGGTGCTTGATTTTGTTCAGCAAGGTTAAATAACATGCGGCCAGTGCTGAAAATTCCACTGTTACAGCTTGATAAAGCAGCAGTTAGAACGACAAAGTTGATAATGCCTGCTGCGTATCGTATACCGACTTGACTGAACATTAACACAAATGGACTATTGTTTGTATTGATTTCATTCCATGGATAGATGGACATAATAATTGTTAATGCACCAATATAGAATATCAAAATTCTCCAAAGTACTGTATCGATTGCATGAGGTATAACTTTTTTAGGGTTTTTTGCCTCACCAGCAGTAGTCCCAATCATTTCGACTCCAAGATATGCGAACATAACAATTGGTAAGGACATAAATATACCTTTTATACCATTTGGCATAAATCCACCATGACCCCATAAATTACTAAAGCCAACAGCTATACCATCATTACCGATCCCAAATAGGATGATCCCTAATCCAATAACAATCATTGCGATAATTGCAAAGATTTTAATGAAAGCAAACCAAAATTCAAATTCGCCAAATGTTTTTACTGCAATTAAATTGACGATTGTCATAACTATTAGCGCAATGAGCGCCCACAACCATTTAGGTGAACCTGGGAACCATAATTGCATGTATATTCCGACTGCTGTAATTTCAGCCATACATGTCACAATCCACAAAAACCAATAGTTCCATCCGGTTATAAATCCCGCGAGTGGTCCTAAATAATCTCTTGCATAGCGACTAAAGGATCCGGCGACAGGGTTTTCAACCGCCATTTCACCAAGTGCACGCATAATAATGAAAATTACGATACCACCAAGGGCATAAGCGATTAAAATAGCAGGACCAGCCAATTGGATTGCTCCTGCAGAACCTAGAAATAAACCGACTCCTATGGCAGCACCGAGCGACATTAGCGTGATATGTCGCGACTCCAACCCTCGTTGGAGCTGTGGTTTCTTGTTCATGACTAAAACTCCTTCGATGCTATAAAATTGTAACTTCATAATGGTACCACAAAATGCTAATAATAAAAATGGACATGTCGTACTAAATGAAAGAAATATTCTGAATGATTATTTTATATAACGTTTACGTTATGTATATGCTTAAGGTATAGTGAAATTACATTAGTTGTAAAATTAGAGAAAGGGAGTAAATAAGATGAAAAGAATCCTTGAGAAAGAAGATTTGTACAAATTAACTTCCATTTCATCGCCTGTGTTGTCACCAAATGGTCAAGAGGCAGTTGCAATTCGAACTATTATGGATCAGGGAAAGAATAAATACTTATCGTATTTAATCCATATTCATGTTGATACAAATGAAGTATCTCAATGGACATTCAGTGAAGAAAGAATTTCAGCACTTTCTTGGTCACCAGATGGAAATTTTGTTGCATTTTTATCTACAAGAGATAAACAAAAACAACTTTTTATACTATCCAAAAATGGTGGGGAAGCAAAACAAATTACCAAATTTGTGGATGGTGTGAATTCATACCTATGGGATCCAAGTAACGAAAAAATTTGGTTTTCTGCAAATGTTCAAGAGGGGAAAGAATTTACGGAAGCAAAAGAAGAGAAAAAAGATGAACTTCCTACGGCATATGTTGTAGAAGGTATGAGATATAAAATGAATGGTGTCGGATTAATTAAACGAAAAAGCTATAACCAAATCGGAGTCGTAAGTCTTGCAGATCTTCATGTATCTCGTTTTATAACGGATACATATAATTATAGTTTGCTATCTATTTCTCATGACGGTCGTTTTCTTGTAGTAGGAGTAAACCGCACCAAAGATCAAGACAATGATTGGCATTCGCCAATTATATTAATAGATATCAAATCAAAGAAAGAAACCGTAATAGCTAATGAAGAAGGGTATATTGGAGGAGCAGCTTTTTCATTTGACGATCGTTATATAGCATTTGTTAGTAGCGACTTTACTTATCGAAATGCAGGTCATGCACATCTTTATATTTATGATGTAGAGCAAAAACGTTATTGGAATTTAACGGAATCGCTAGATCTTCCAATAGGTGATTATTCGGTAGCAGATGTTCAACAAAACGTTTCAGCTCCAAGTTTAGTTTGGACTGAAGCAAACGATCTATACTTCCAGTTATCCACTTCAGGAGATGTGCGTTTATATTATGCTACATTAGAAGGTGCTATTTATCCTGCGAGTCCAGAAGACGAGCATGTCTATGGGTATGATGTATCTAGGAAAGGTGATATAGCTATACTTGCGATTAGTAATCCTGTTTTTCCAGGAGAATTATTTAAATATGAAATTGCGTTAGGAGAAAGAAAGCAAATAACGTATTTTAATGATGAATGGTTACAAGAAGTGAAAGTTGTCGAACCGCAGCCAATTAGTTATGAAGGATCTAATGGGTGGACCATTCATGGATGGTTGATGAAACCTGCTAACTACAAAGAAGGTGAAAAGTATCCATTAATTGTTGAGATTCATGGCGGTCCACATACTATGTATGCAAATACTTTCTTTCATGAATTACAGTTATTGGCGGCTCAAGGATACGGCGTGTTATATGTAAATCCAAGAGGCAGTCATGGTTATAGCCAACAATTTGTGAATGCATGTCGTAATGATTATGGCGGTGGTGATTATGAAGATATTATGGCAGGAGTAGACTATGTTCTTGCACAAAATAATTGGATCAATGCAACGCGGTTAGGTGTAACCGGAGGCAGTTACGGTGGTTTTATGACCAACTGGATTGTAGGGCATACAAATCGTTTCAAAGCTGCGGTTACACAACGTTCTATTTCCAATTGGATTAGCTTCTTTGGTGTTTCTGATATTGGTTATTACTTTACAGAATGGCAAATTGGGAAAGATATGAACGATATAGATAAATTATGGAATCATTCACCTTTAAAATATGCGAATCACGTTGCAACGCCTTTGCTTATATTACATGGAGAAAAAGATGATCGTTGTCCAATTGAACAGGCTGAACAATTCTATATAACATTAAAATCTATGGGGAAAGTCACTCAATTTGTACGCTTCCCAAAAGCTGATCATAATTTATCCCGTGAAGGTATTCCAAATTTAAGACAACAACGTCTGGAACACATTATAGATTGGTTTAAAGAATACCTATAATGATTGCTTGTAAAATTAGTGTAAAGTTAATGGGAATCTAGCAACTTTCCTTCTAACCAATCGTTACTATTAAAAGAACGCATGTGAAAACTGTGACATAAAACAAATTTAATAGTATGATGAATAAGAAAATTCATGGATTGTGAGTGGAAGTAATGATTGATCTGATAAGAAGTTTGTTTGATTTTATTATGCACATTGATGTGCATTTAAGAGACATTGTTACCCAATATCATGGGTGGGTATACGGCATTGTATTTTTAATTGTATTTATTGAAACTGGTGTAGTAATTATGCCATTTTTACCTGGTGATTCATTGTTATTTGCAAGTGGTGCCTTAGCTTCTTTAGGTGCACTAAATTTGTGGATTTCAGTAGCTGTATTTTTTGTAGCAGCTGTTTTGGGAGATTCGTTAAACTATGAAATTGGCCATAAAATTGGGAAGTCCATTCCGGAGAACAGCTTTTTAGGACGAGTAATTAATAAGGAACGTATGCAAAAAGCACAAGACTTCTTTGACAGACATGGTGGTAAAACCATTGTGATTGCTCGATTTATGCCAGTAATTCGGACTTTCATACCATTTATAGCAGGCGCAAGTAAAATGAGATATCGCCATTTTATTGTGTACAATATTACAGGTGCACTTTTATGGGTGTTAATCGGAGTATTTAGTGGCTATTTCTTCGGTAATATTCCATTTGTAAAAAATAACTTTTCAACAGTTATTTTAGCGATTATTGTATTATCATTACTACCAGCTATTATTGGTATGTTACGTACAAGTTTTAAAAAATAATCAAAAACATCTCTTATTAGTATTTAATTAAAAATATTGATAAAGAGATGTTTTTTGATTTTTATTGATTTCAAACTATCTATAAATTATAAAACGAAAGAAATAAGATAATTATATTTATTGTAAATAATGCTATAATACTAGTAAAAATGTATTAAAGGAGAAAATTGATGGAGGTTTTTATTGGTAGGCAACCAATTTTTAACACCCTAGAAGAAGTCTATTCGTATGAATTATTATATAGAAATGGGATTGAAAAAAATCAATTTCCAGAAATTGATTCAGATTTAGCAACGGTTGATGTTATCGTCAATTCATTTTTTTCAATTGGATTTGAAGAATTGGCAAATGGTAAACCATGCTTTATCAATTTTACTGAAAATCTGTTAATGAGTGAAATTTTTGATCACCTTAATCCTTCTCAAATTGTTGTTGAAATACTTGAGGATGTACCAATTTCTGAACAATTAGTACAACGTGTAAAAGAACTAAAAGCAAGAGGCTTTCGAATTGCTTTGGATGATTTTGTCATGCAAGAAGATATTCATTATTATCAGGAATTGTTTACATATACAGACATCATTAAAGTCGACTTCTTAATTTCTACGAAAGAAGAAAGAAAGCAAATTGAAAAACGGGTGAAAAATGAGTATCCTCATATCGCATTACTAGCAGAAAAAGTTGAAACTAGGGAACAATATCAAGAAGCAGTTCAAATAGGCTATAAATTATTTCAAGGCTATTTCTTTATGCAACCACAAATTATTAAAGGAAATGAAATCCCTGCAAACTTATTGCAATATTACCGAGTAATTGCCCTACTTCGTGTTGAAGAACCTGATATTGACCAGATCGCTGAAGGGATTGAACACGACTTAGCTTTGTCCTATAAACTAATGCAATTGATTAATTCTTCATCAAAACGTTCAAGATCCAAAATTCGATCGATTAAGCAAGCAATATTACATTTAGGATTAGAAGATTTAAAAAAGTGGATTTATATTCTAACCTACCGTGAATCTCAAAAATTCAATTCTTGTGGTACGTTTGATGAGTTAATGAAAACATCTTTATGTCGTGCGAAGATGTGTGAATTATTAGCGAAATATAACAGAAAACGTAATACGTCCGAATATTTTTTAGTTGGAATGTTTTCCTTAATAGATGCACTCTTGCAAAGACCAATGAATACCATTCTTATGAAGTTACCGTTGTCAGATGAAGTAGTAGAAACAATATCAGGTAGTAGTTCATTCATGCAACCATATCTACAATTAACGATTGCATTAGAACGAATGGATCTAAAAATGGCTTATCTAATTGCTGAAGATTTGAATATTAATATTGATGATCTTTTAGAAATGTCAAAAGTAGCAAATAAATGGTCGAATACAATTTGCTAGAGAAATTCGATTCAAAAAGGAAAACGGTAACATATCACGATATACTTCAAGAAATTGTATAAATTAGAGGTATATATTTATATGTATTTTCCAATATTAAGTGCACTAAACCCTTTGTAACTGTTTGGTATATGTTGACCAAACCTTCCATGTTAGTGCTATTGGCATAAAAGAGACACAAATACATAAATTAGTCAGGTTTAATTTATACTTGAATTTGGTATACTTACTACGTAAGATATTATAATTTCTTATAGGAGGGTTCTTCATGAAAAAAGCACTACTTGCTTTGTTACTGGGTTCTGCATTAGTTTTAGGCGCTTGTGGTACGACAAATAAAGAAAAAACCACAACAAATGAAACTACTACTACAGAAACAAAAAATAACACAGCAAACAATACAACAACAACTGAAGAAAAAACCACCGAAACAACAAAAGTTGACGCTGAAGCAGTTGCTAAACAAAAATGTATCTCTTGTCACGGTAACGATTTATCAGGTGCTGTTGGCCCGAATTTAACAAAAGTAGGATCAACATTATCAGAAAGTCAAATCAAAGATATTTTGAAAAATGGTAAAGGTAGTATGCCTAACCAATCTGGTACAGGCCTTAGTGATGATGAATTAAATGCTGTTGCTAAATGGCTTTCTGAAAAAAAATAAGAATTTTTTAACTAGCTTTCATTGAGGGGGAAGCTAGTTTTTTATTGCCTTCAAAATGTGTTACCCTGGGTAAGGAAACCTTATTTGGCTTTTGCTAGTTAAATATAAAGGAGATAGAGCGTGGAGCTAAACGAGCGTGTTTCGCTTTTAATTTATCTAGTTGCACACGCTAGCTCCTCGGGGTTAAATAACCTCACCACGGTGAGGCAAAGAGCGCCTCTTCGTGTTGAGAACATTTACCTGTCGGAGCTAAACGAGCGTGTTCCACTTTTAATTTTATGCTAAAATATGTTCATGTTGTTTCTATTTATTGTTATTTGGAAGGTGGAGTGATGATGGCTTTGGATCAGGTTTGTACGAAAGATGTAATGGAAGTATTGAATCTGAAGCTTATTAGTGGTGAGGAAGGAATCGGTCGACATATATTAACGAGTGATATCTCACGTCCGGGTCTTGAAATGGCGGGGTATTTTACACATTATCCTGCAAAACGTGTGCAACTTTTAGGGAAAACGGAACTATCTTTTTTTGAGATGTTATCTCGGGAAGTTCAATTTGATCGGATGAATAAGTTATGTTCTCAAGATACACCTGCAATTATTATCTCGCATAATATGGAAGTTCCAGAAGCTTTGGTCGTGGCTTCTCAAGAACATCATGTACCGGTTTTAACAACAAAATTACCAACTACCCGTTTTTCTAGTTTATTGACAAATTATTTGGAAAGCCGATTAGCACCAACAACTGCTGTTCATGGTGTGTTAGTGGATATTTATGGAATTGGTGTTTTAATCACAGGGAAAAGCGGAGTAGGGAAAAGTGAAACTGCTCTTGAACTTGTAAAAAAGGGTCATCGTCTTGTTGCAGATGATTGTGTAGAAATTCGCCAAGAAGGTGAAAATACATTAGTAGGAAATGCACCACCTTTAATCGACCATTTACTCGAAATTCGTGGAATCGGCATTATCGATATTATGACGTTGTTCGGAGCTAGTGCTGTTCGAAAGCATAAGCGAATTTCATTGGTGATTGATTTAGAAACATGGGATTCTGATAAAACCTATGACCGTTTAGGTTTAGAAACAGAAACGATGAAAATTATTGATACAGAGCTACCTAAGTTAACAATACCAGTACGACCTGGGAGAAACTTATCTGTTATTATAGAGGTTGCTGCAATGAACCATCGGTTAAAGAATCTAGGAATAAATGCAGCAGAAGAATTTTCACGTAGATTAGATAGTGTTATTGAAGCAAACGATGAAGTATAACTAGATTTGTCTTGCTAGTAGGCTGAAAGGAGTAACAGAATATTATGGATTCAATTTTAATGGCTATTAATCCTGTTGCACTGCAACTTGGTCCGATATCCGTTCGGTGGTATGGAGTTATCATTGCGAGTGGGATTATTATTGCCTACTTTGTAGGTCAAAAAGAAATGGTGAAAAGAGGCTTTGGAGAAGATCTTTTAACGGATCTACTGATCTGGGCTGTGCCGATTTCAATTATTTGTGCTCGTATATATTATGTATCATTTGAATGGCCATATTATTCATCACACCCTGGTGAAATCATTCAGATTTGGCATGGTGGTATAGCAATACACGGTGCAATTATCGGTGCATTAATTACAGCTCTTATTTTCTCAAAAAAACGAGGAATAAGCTTCTGGAAACTTGTAGACATATTAGCACCATCCCTAATTATTGGACAAATTGTTGGTCGTTGGGGTAATTTTATGAACCAAGAAGCTTACGGTGGTGTCGTAGATCGTTCATTTTTAGAAAATCTTCATTTACCAAATTGGCTTATCGAGCAAATGAATGTCAATGGTTTTTATCATCATCCTACATTTTTATATGAATCTTCATGGAATTTTGTTGGTTTAATTATTTTACTCCTACTAAGAAAAGCGAACTTACGTCGTGGAGAATTATTTTTAACATATATCATGTGGTATTCATTTGGTCGTTTCTTTATCGAACATATGAGAACAGATAGTTTATTAATTGGTAATTTACGTATAGCACAAATTGTTTCCCTAATTGGTTTAGTAGTTGGAGCTATTTTAATTATTTACAGAAGACTTACTATCAAACCACCTGTTCGATACAAGGATCAATAAAAATTTTATAAAAAATAGATTCGTCGATATTGCAATAGATGATATCTTTAACTTCCTTTCTTACAAGAATTTTAAAGTTTCTATCGTAATACGGCGATTTGTTTATATTAGGGGAAATTTATTGAGATTAAAAAACGTAATAATCGAAAGAATAGACATAAACGAATATTAACTTTTTTACGAAGGAAAAAGGAAGTTGAATGAATATGACAACTAAAGAAATTAAAGGCTTACTATTCGATTTTGATGGTACATTACTAGACACAAACGAATTAATAATCCAAACATTTTTACATGTACTGGAACCTGAATTTCCTGGGAAATTTACAAGAGAAGACATGATTCCGTTTATTGGGCCATCATTAATGGAATCATTTTCTACAATTGATCCAAACAGAGCGGAAGAGTGGGTTCGACAATATCGTATATGGAATGACAAACATCATGATGAATTAGCAAAAGAGTTTGATGGGGTAACATCAACATTATACGCTTTGCGAGAGAAAGGAATAAGATTAGCAATTGTTTCAACGAAGGCTTTAGAATCTTTATCAAAAGGAATTCGCTTATTAGGTATTGAAGATTTAATTGAAGTAGTCGTAAGTATGGATGATGTAAAAAATGTCAAACCTGATCCAGAACCTATACTTCTAGCACTAAAGAAATTGCATTTAGAGAAAGAAAATGTTTTGATGATTGGTGATAACTCACATGATATAATTGGTGGCCAAAATGCTGGTGTTAAAACTGCAGGTGTAGCTTGGTCTTTGAAAGGAGAAGAATTTTTAATGCAATTTAAACCAGATTACATGTTGCATCACATGTCAGATTTATTATTAATAGTAGGGGACCAAGAAAATGCGTAAGACAGAGAGATTTTCAGTGTCAGGGTCTACTTCATTATGGCAAATTTATAAAACGGTATCTTTTTGGAAAGTTGTAAAATGCTTTATGGTTATAGAAATAGCTCGCTACACACCATTTCTATCCGTAAAGAACTGGTTGTATCGTACTTTTTTGAAGATGGAGGTTGGAGAAAAGACATCGTTTGCTTTAAAGGTAACGCCAGATACGATGTTTCCGGAACGGATAAAAGTGGGCAGTGATACAATTATTGGTTTTAATACAACAATCCTTGCACATGAATATTTAGTAAATGAATATCGACTTGGTGATGTGGTAATTGGAGATCGTGTAATGATTGGAGCGAATACGACGATTTTACCTGGGGTTGTAATTGGAGATGATGCCATCATCTCTGCTATGACATTAGTAAATAAAGACGTACCTCCTGGTGCATTTGCTGGTGGTAATCCAATGAGAATTATCTATACAAAGGAAGAAATGGCTTTGAAAGAATCAGTTAATTCTAAAAAGTCTTAACTTATGCGCATTTTTGCTAGAGGCACTTGACTTGCTGATTTTCTTAGTATAGAATACTTTCATACATCATCACTCTAACACTCTAGCAAACTAAAGTATATAGATTAGGAAGTGTAAAAATGTCACCAATTCGAAAGTTTGAAAAGCCGCTTGGAATGCGCGATACATTTCCAAAGATTTTCGAGAAGAAGGAAGTTATTCGACAAACTGGTCGTGAATTTCTTCGCTTAAGAGGGTTCGATTTTATCCAAACACCAACACTTGAGTATTACGATACTGTTGGTAAAGCATCAGCTATCGTTGACCCTTCACTCTTTAAACTAGTAGATAGTCAAGGGAATACATTAGTACTTCGTCCAGATATGACGACACCCATTGCACGTGTCGCTTCTTCAAAATTATTAAAAGAGAAAATTCCATTGCGTCTTTCTTATTTTGCAAATGTCTTTCGTGCTCAACAATTAGAAGGTGGACGTCCTGCAGAATTTGAGCAAATGGGAATTGAAATTATTGGAGATTCATCAGTATATGCAGATGCGGAAGTCATCTTAACAGCTATTCATTTATTAAAAGTATTAGGAGTAGAAGAATTTAAGATTACAATTGGCAATGCAGGCATTTTAGATGCCATTATTAAAAAGAATGTCCAAAACGAAAAACAGTTTGAGGAATTACATAGCTTGCTCGTATTCAAGAATATTGTAGGGTTTGAGGAAGCAGTTGGATCCTATAACTTACCAATTGAAAATGAGCAAACATTATTATCCTTTATCGAAGATGCCTCAGAGATGAAAAGTATTCGAGAGATTTCAAAATATGTATATGAAAAAGATGCTTTTATTTATATGGAACAATTAGCATCTATATTAGAAATCGCAGATGCTACTTCTTATATTGCTTTTGACTTTACCTTAGCAAGTCATATGAATTATTACACAGGTATGCTTTTTGAAGTTTTTGCAACAGGCTCTGGGTTCCCACTTGGAAATGGCGGAAGATATGATGGATTACTAAAGGATTTTGGAACAGAAGTTGGTGCGATTGGATTTGGTCTTCGGGTAGATCATTTATTGGAAGTAGTTTCTCGAAAAGTGGATGCTACTGATGAAGTTCTTGTTTTATTTGTAGCACCACAACTTGCTGAAGCACTTAAAACAGCAGAAAAACTACGTGCACAAGGAAAACGTACTACATTGCAGTCGATGGAAGGATTAGAAAATTTAGCAGCATTTGAGAAATACTTTGCAGAAATTGTGCGAATTGGACAAGGAGGAATCGTCCATGAATGAGTTAACGATTGCCATGCCAAAAGGTCGTATTTTCGAAGAAGCATATGAAATGTTAATAGAGGCAGGATTCGAATTACCTGAAAATGTTGAAATGTCACGCAAGTTAATGATTGAAATCCCACAAGAGAAAATACGATTTATATTAGCGAAGCCAATGGATGTTCCGACTTATGTAGAACATGGTGTAGCGGATATTGGAATTGCAGGAAAAGACGTTTTGTTAGAACAACATCGAGAAGTGCATGAACTGCTTGATCTGAAAATTAGTAAATGCCATATTGCTTCTGCTGGATTACCGAATACATCATTAAATGAAATTGCACCTAGAATTGCGACGAAATATCCAACTGTAGCATCAGATTACTATCGCGAAAAAGGAGAGCAAGTAGAAATCATTGGTTTAAATGGCTCTATCGAATTAGCGCCTATGATTGGTCTTGCAGATCGTATTGTCGATATTGTATCTACAGGTCAAACCTTAAAAGAGAATGGACTTGTCGAATATGAATTTATCACAGATGTTTCATCAAGATTAATTGCGAATCCAGTTAGTTATCGGATGAAAAATGAACGGATTTTAGATTTAGTGAAACGACTCAAAAAATGTGTGAAATGAGAGAAGGATTGGCTATGAAGATTGAAGTGTTAACAGATAATATTTCATTAAAAAGACCTTTAGAAGGTGGCAATGAAGAACAGTTAAAAACAGTGCGTCAAGTATTAGCGGATGTACGAGAAAAGGGAGATGCAGCAGTTAAAGCCTATAGTAAGAAATGGGATGGCATCGCACTTGATGATTTACGTGTTACTGAGCAAGAAATAAAAGAAGCTGTTGCATCATTAGATCCTCAATTAGTACAAGATTTAACAGAAGCTGCGGCCAATATTCGTGCATATCATGAACAACAAAAACGAAATGGTTACCAACTAAATCTTGATAATGGTTCTTGGCTTGGACAAAGGATTCTACCACTCGCATCTGTAGGATTATATGTTCCAGGTGGTTCAGCTGCGTATCCTTCTTCTGTTTTAATGAACGTTATTCCAGCGCAAGTTGCAGGTGTTAAACGCATTGTTTTAGCAACACCTTGTGATCAGAATGGTAAGCTTCCAGCAGCTGTATTAACAGCGGCCTCTATTTTAGGAATTGAAGAGATTTATAAAATGGGTGGAGCTCAAGCAATAGGAGCATTGGCTTATGGTACTGAAACGATACAAGCAGTAGATAAGATTACTGGACCGGGGAATATTTTTGTAGCACTGGCAAAGAGAGAAGTATTTGGCGAAGTAGCCATAGATATGATTGCTGGTCCAAGTGAAATAGCCATTATTGCTGATGAGACGGCATACGCAGATGAAATTGCTGCAGACTTACTTTCACAAGCTGAACATGATGCAATGGCATGTCCAATTCTTGTAACAACAAGTGAACACCTTGCTGAAAACGTACAAGCTAAAGTCGAAGAACAATTGCAATCCTTACCACGCAAAGATATTGCAAAGAAATCTGTTGAAAACTTCGGAAGAATCTATATTGCTGAATCCATTCACCAGGCTATAAAAGCAATCAATCAATTAGCCCCAGAACATTTAGAAATTGTTACAGAAGACGCACAAAAAGTGAGTGAACAAATTCGAAATGCAGGTGCTATTTTCTTAGGAAGATATAGTTCAGAACCAGTTGGTGATTATTTTGCAGGTACGAATCATGTACTGCCAACAAATAGTACCGCTCGTTTTGCTAGTGGACTAAATGTAGATGATTTTATCAAAAAAACAAGCGTTGTGTATTATACAGAAAAAACTTGGAAAGTAAATGCACCTAAAATTGCTAGACTAGCTCGTCTTGAAGGATTAGAAGGGCATGCAAGAGCAGTGGAGTCAAGAGGTTGGGACAAAGGAGAGAAATAGAATGGCACGCTATGCAACAATAGAACGTAAGACAAATGAAACGCAAATTGCTGTTGAAATTGAGTTAGATGGTGAAGGAAAAGCTACTGTGGAAACAGGTGTACCTTTCATGGACCATATGCTAGATCTCTTCATGAAACATGGCCTTTTTAATGGCAAAATTGTAGCACATGGTGATACAGAAATTGACGATCACCATACAACAGAAGATTTAGGAATCGTACTTGGTCAGGCCATTAAGGAAGCGCTGGGTGATAAAAAAGGGATAAAACGTTATGGTAATGCATTTGTGCCAATGGATGATGCACTTGCACAAGTAGTCATCGACTGTTCAAACCGACCTCATTTAGAATTTCGTGCAGAAATACCAGCTCAGAAAGTGGGGACATTCGATACTGAACTTGTACATGAATTTTTATGGAAATTTGCACTAGAAGCTCGTATGAATGTTCATGTAATTGTTCCATATGGCCATAATACACATCACATTATTGAAGCTATTTTCAAAGCTTTAGCAAGAGCAATCGATGATGCTGTTCAAATTGATCCACGGGTTAAAGGGGTACCATCAACGAAGGGGTTGTTAACATGAAAATCGGCGTAATCGATTATGGAATGGGAAATCTTTTTAGTGTTGAGCAAGCGATTAAGCGTTTAGGCAATGAAGTTGTCATATCTGCTGATCAAAACAGATTGTTGCAATGTGATGCACTTATCTTACCAGGTGTTGGCGCATTTCAAGATGCGATGAAGAAATTACAAGATACAGGTCTTGTATCATTGTTTCAAGAAGTAATAGCTACTAAAAAACCTCTTCTTGGTATTTGCCTTGGAATGCAGCTACTGTTTCAAGAAAGTGAAGAAAATGGAGTTTGGCAAGGACTAGGTATTTTCAAAGGACGTATTAAACAATTTTCTGGTAAAGATTTATCTGGAAAATCATATAGAGTACCGCATATGGGATGGAATAACTTACAATTTACTAAATCTCCGACATGGTTAGATCAATTACCAAAGGAACGCTATGTTTACTTTGTGCATTCTTATTTTGCAACAGATATGGACGAGGAAGATTTAGTCGCTTTTGCGGAATACGGAGATATGAATGTTCCAGGGATTGTCCAAAAAGGGACCGTAACAGGTATGCAATTCCATCCTGAAAAATCTGGTGAATGTGGCGTTTATTTATTGCAACAATGGCTTCGAGCAGTATCGAAAGGGGTTGTCGTTTCATGAGTATTCAAATTTTCCCAGCCATCGATATGAGAGGTGGCAAATGTGTACGACTATTTAAGGGAGACTACGAACAAGAAACTGTCTATGCAGACTCTCCATTTGAAATGGCCAAGAGTTTTGCAGAGGCAGGAGCAAGTTATGTACATATGGTAGACCTAGATGGTGCAAAAGATGGTGAACGTACACACGCTGCAGAAGTTATTCGTGTAGCAAAAGAGTTACCTATAAAAGTTCAGATTGGCGGGGGAATACGTTCTGAAGAGGATGTTCGTTATTATCTAGAAAATGGTGTAGATCGCGTTATTATCGGAAGTTTAGCCATCCGTGAACCGGAGCTAGTAAAAGGGTTTATCAGAACGTTTGGACCAGAACGAATTGTGATTGGACTAGATGCAAAAGATGGAATGGTAGCAACTCACGGTTGGATTGAAACCTCAGATCGTTCAGCTATAGAAGTTGGACAAGAATTTGTAAACGCTGGAGCTAAGTATTTTATTTTCACTGATATTGCAACAGATGGTACATTAGCTGGCCCAAATATTGAAGCGAATCTTCAATTAGCACAAGAAACAGGTGCAGAAGTTATTGTTTCTGGTGGTATTAGTACTTTAGAAGATATTGCGAAGGTGAAAGCAGCAGCACAAAATACCTCAGTTGGTGGCGTAATTATTGGTAAAGCATTATATGCAGGACGCTTTACCTTACAAGAGGCATTGAAGGAGGCCGAATAATGTTAACAAAACGAATTATTCCCTGTTTAGATGTCAAGGAGGGACGTGTTGTTAAAGGGGTTCAATTTGTCTCACTTCGTGACGCGGGAGATCCAGTAGAACTAGCAAAATTTTATAACGAACAAGGTGCTGATGAACTTGTTTTCCTTGATATCTCAGCTTCTCATGAAGGCAGAGAGACGATGGTAGATGTTGTACGTAAAACTGCCACAGCTCTAGCAATTCCTTTTACAGTAGGTGGAGGGATCAGAACGCTAGAAGATATGAAACGACTACTTCGAGCAGGTGCAGACAAAGTTTCGATTAACTCCTCAGCGATTAATCGTCCTGAATTGATCAAAGAAGGCTCTGATTATTTCGGTGCACAGTGTATTGTTGTGGCCATTGATGCAAAATGGAGCGAGGAAGATGGTACATGGATGGTCTATACACATGGAGGACGAAATAAGACGGATAAAGAAGCGGTAGCATGGGCAAAGGAAGCTGTCGCACTAGGAGCAGGTGAATTACTTGTAACAAGTATGGATCAAGATGGTGAAAAGAGTGGATTCGATTTACCACTGACAAAAGCGATCAGAGATGCTGTGAATGTACCGATTATCGCTAGTGGTGGCGCAGGGAAAGCAAATGATTTTTATGAAGTATTACATGATGTTGATGCAGATGCAGCACTAGCCGCTTCAATTTTTCACTATAAAGAGACAAGTGTTGCAGAAGTGAAAGTTAGCTTAAAACAAAGAGGAGTGGCAGTAAGATGATTGAAAATCTAAAATTTGATGATAAAGGTTTAATAACAGCAGTTATACAAGATGCACAAACAAAAGAAGTATTAACAGTTGCCTATATGAATAAAGAATCTCTAGAAAAAACAATTGAAACAGGTGAAACATGGTTTTACAGCCGCCGAAGACAAGAACTTTGGCATAAAGGTGAAACAAGTGGCAATACTCAAAAAGTAGTTGCACTACGTACAGATTGTGATCAAGATGCTCTAGTTGTGGAAGTTTTACCAAACGGACCAGCTTGCCATAATGGAACTGTTTCATGTTTTACCAAAGTACTAAAAGAAAAGGATTCTTCAATTGGTTCATTAGATATTTTGGAAACATTAAAAAACGTCATTCAAGGACGTGAAAAAGAAATGCCTGAAGGTGCTTATACTACTTATTTATTCAATGAAGGCGTTGATAAAATTTGTAAGAAAGTTGGCGAAGAGGCAACTGAAGTCGTTATTGCTTCGAAAAATCGAAATCCTGAAGAATTAAAATGGGAAGCAGCAGATTTAATTTACCATTTATTAGTATTACTACAAGAACAAAAATTAGATATGTACGAAGTTTTAGGAGTTCTTCAAAAACGTCATGAAAAGCACTAAACTATGTTATAATATAGGATACTATGTCTAAGGAACGTATAATAACGTTCCTTATTGTTTTTCGGAGGAAAATTTCAGGATATGAAAAGTGAAGAAAATACTCGAAAAAATGTTGTGTCCTTTATTCCAAATGGCGAATTTTATTATAAAAAAGCCGTACAAGCATTAAATCGTGATCAAGAAGAAAAAGCACTTAAATATTTGCGAAGAGCAGTGGAACTTAGTCCAGATGATTCTTTAATTTTACTACAATATGCCATTGTTGAAATGGAAGCGGGCCGTTTAGATCATGCGTTGGAATTATTAAGAAAAGCAAATGAGATAGATCCGAACGAGCCAGAAATATTGTTATTTTTGGCAGAAGCCTCTGCACAAGTTGGTTTAACAGAAGATGCAAAGTATTTTGCTGAAGAATATTTACACCTTGATGAAATGGGAGAATATGCAGATGAGGCAATAGACATCATTGATTTTGCTACATCTATCGAGGGGAGTATCGCTCCAGGAAATTCTGCGAATCGTGAAGTCGTTTATTTACAAGAAAAGGCTAGAAAATTAATGGAGTCAGGAAAACTTGACGAAGCAATTGAGATATTAGAAAGTATCATAACAGATCATCCAGATTTCTGGGCAGCTTATAATAATTTAGCACTTGCATATTTTTATCAAGGTGATTCTGAACAAGCCAGAGCATTATTGCATGAAGTATTAAAAGGAAATTATGGGAATTTACACGCTCTTTGCAATTTAACAGTAATGGCTTATTACGAAAAAGATGAAGAAGAATTAAAGGATTTAACAGATTTACTTGTAAAACTTAGCCCATTTTCTTTTGAACAACGGTATAAACTCGGTGCCACTCTTGCTCTAATTGGCTGTTATGAGGAGGCTTACAAATGGTTGCGTAGTATGATGCGACATGGCTTTGAAGAAGATCCGGGACATTATTTTTGGCTTTCTCACGCAGCTTATTTCTCCGGAAACGAAAAAGAAGCACGAGTAACTTGGGAGAAATTGATAGAAATTGATCCTGAAAAAGCTGGCTACGAACCTTGGGCTATGAATCATACAAATCTTGATCATGACTCCATTGAGAGAAATCGAGATTTTATCGTAGGAAAATTAGAGAGTGAATATAGAAGCGATCGTTTACTAGGAATATTTTTAGTTGGAAAATCACCACATCAACAAGAAATTTTAGCACATCCTAAATGGATTCGAATTGATAATTATTCTGCAATCGAAAAGCTATTTTTAGCCTACACACTAGATCATGATTTCCTAGAAGATGATGGTACTTTAAAACCGTTTTTACGTTCAGTAGAAGTTGCAGAAATTCTGTACAGAGACGTTAAACCACTTAAATTAAATGATACATTCCTATTCCAAATGTGGTTTGTATTATGTGAGCGTGCATTAGAAGATGGCTATGCATTTAAGAACCCTAAAGCGATAGCTGCAGCTACTGAATACATGTATAAATCATCTCGTATAAAAAATGTTACCAAAAAGTCTATTGCAACATATTATGGCATTTCTCCTGCAACATTAACAAAATATGTGAACGAATTAATACAATTTTTGCCTCTTTTCGATAAGTAATTTGAAGATCTAAGGCAGATATCTTGTCATAAACAATGGCTATACTCTAAGATTAAACTAGTGAAACAGGATCAACTTAGGAGGAACAGACATGACTGAAGAAAAAATTTATGACGTTGTGATTATAGGTGCTGGTCCTGCAGGGATGACTGCAGCAGTTTATACATCACGTGGCAATCTGTCTACATTAATGATTGAGAGAGGGATCCCTGGTGGACAAATGGCTAATACAGAAGAAGTTGAAAACTATCCAGGCTTCGAATCTATTTTAGGACCTGAATTATCTACTAAAATGTTTGAACATGCCAAAAAATTCGGTGCAGAATATGCTTATGGCGATGTTACTGAAATTATCGATGGTGAAGAATATAAAGTAATTAAATCAGGTACAAAAGAATATAAAACACGTGCAATCATTATTTCAACAGGCGCTGAATACAAAAAAATGGGTGTACCAGGGGAAAAAGAACTTGGTGGCCGAGGTGTCAGCTATTGTGCAGTATGTGATGGCGCCTTCTTTAAAAACAAAAACCTAATTGTTGTTGGCGGTGGAGACTCTGCAGTTGAAGAAGGTATGTACTTAACTCGTTTTGCAGAAAAAGTAACAATTGTACACCGTCGTGATAAATTACGTGCACAAAAGATTATCCAAGATCGTGCCTTTGCAAACGAAAAAATAGACTTTATCTGGAATCATACTGTTAAAGAAGTGAACGAAAAGGATGGTAAAGTAGGCAGTGTAACGCTTGTTTCGACTGCAGATGGTAGTGAGCAAGAAGTTCAAGCAGATGGTGTATTTATTTATATCGGTATGTTGCCACTTACAAAACCATTTGAAAACTTAGGTATACTTAATGAAGCTGGCTACATTCAAACAAATGCTGATATGGAAACATCTATACCAGGTATTTATGCTGCTGGGGATGTACGTGACAAAACGTTACGCCAAATTGTTACAGCAACTGGTGATGGAAGTATTGCAGCACAAGTTGTTCAACATTATGTAGAAGAACTAAAGGAAAAATTTTCAGTAAAATAACACTTTAACGTTTTCTTAATAAAGTTGTCATCATGTTGCAATAAAAATTGTGTATAGTATTTACTGTAATAACCCCTTTTTATAATAGGAATATTGTTGTGGCTGTTTCTATCGGTTCCCTCGACTGACAGAAGCAGCCCTCTTTTTATTTTGAGGTTTTGTTTCATGATTTTGTTGATTCTTTTAATGTATCTTACTTGAGCGAAAGGTACGACTCCTTAATACTAACATTTCAGTACCTATTTGAATCAATTTTATAACTAATGCAAAATTTATTAAAAGACACTGAAAAATTATAAAAATGAAGATTTACACTAAAAATTTGGTATAGCTATCTTTGTTGATGTGGAATGAGCGAAGAGTCCTCGAAAATGCATTCGCATTTTCTTGGTGCGATGCTCGTTGAGTGAAGTTAATTCCACATCATGCAGCAAGCAGTTTAATACTATAAATATTTGTATGTAAACAATTTTTCAGTACTTTAAACTTAACCAATAATGGATTTATGAAATTGATTTATTTACATTAAATATCCAAAATAGTGTTTTTAGATTATTCCTTTGTACTCGAACAACGGAAAAATGTATAATAAAGATTATAAGAATTGTTAGAAAAGAGGTGTCGTGTGTGCAGAGAATCGCTAATTTACTCGTAAAAAAAGACGACAAAGTACTTTTATTAAAAAAACCACGACGCGGTTGGTATGTAGCACCAGGAGGGAAAATTGAAAGTGGAGAGTCTGTATTCGAAGCAGCAAGTCGCGAATTTCGGGAAGAGACAGGCACTATAGCAATAAAACCACATCTAAAAGGTGTATATACAATGGTCATTAGACGTGGAGAAGAGGTAGTAAATGAATGGATGCTCTTCACTTTTTTAGCAGAAGATTTAGAAGGAATGCCTTATAAAGAAACACGAGAAGGGGTTTTAGAATGGCATTCTATAGAAAATCTCAAACATTTACCAATGGCAGAAGGAGATCGCACGAATTTATTATTTGCAGTTGAACAATCTGGTACACAATATGGAACTTTTACATATACAGAAGAATTTCAATTGTTAGAACAAAAAATACAGATATCGTGTGAAGGGGATGGATTGAATGCCTAATCCACATTCGGTAAACGAACTAATCATAATAACGGGAATGTCTGGTGCTGGGAAGTCAGTAGCTATCAGAAGTTTTGAAGACCTAGGGTTTTTTTGTATCGATAATTTACCGCCAGCATTATTACCGACATTTTTAAATTTAATGAAAGAATCTAAAAAAGAAATTTCACGTATAGCAGCTGTCATGGACTTGCGTGGGGGGGATTTCTTCTCATCATTAATTGAAGCATTAGATCGTATCGAAAGAGAAGATCTAGTTGCAACAAAGATATTATTTTTGGATGCAGATGATGAAACATTAGTGAGTAGATACAAGGAAACTCGTCGCTCTCATCCATTATCAGAGAATGGTCTACCTCTAACAGGTATTCATTATGAACGTGAGTTATTAGCAGATGTAAAAGAACGTGCTCAATATATTTATAATACGTCAAGTATGAAACCTAGAGAATTACGACAAAGAATTATTGCGCAATTTTCTGGTGTGGATTCACGTAAGTTTACAGTAAATGTAATGTCTTTTGGGTTCAAATATGGTATGCCAATCGATGCTGATTTAGTTTTTGACATCCGTTTTTTACCAAACCCGTACTATATAGAGGAATTAAGGCCTAAAACGGGGTTAGACGAAGAAGTTTCATCATATGTATTAAAATATGATGAAACAACTACGTTAATTAATAAATTAACGGATTTGTTTGAATTTATGATACCGCTTTATAAAAAAGAAGGAAAAACGCAATTAATAATTGCTTTTGGATGTACAGGTGGGCAACATCGTTCGGTTACTTTAGCTGAATACTTTGGTAACCACCTAGATCAGCATGCACCGACAGTGATTACCCATCGTGACATTGCAAAAAGAAAGGGATAACCTTATGCAAAAAAAACAACCACGGATTGTTCTTATCGGTGGCGGCACAGGTCTGTCTACATTACTTCGTGGGTTAAAGAAATACCCAGTAGATTTGACAGCAATTGTAACTGTTGCAGATGATGGTGGAAGTTCAGGGAGAATACGAGATGACTTCGCGATTCCACCACCTGGTGATATTCGCAACGTTATCGCAGCTTTATCTGAAGTGGAACCGTTAGTTGAAGAGATGTTTCAGTATCGTTTTAAAGGGAAAGAAGAATTGGGAGGACATTCTCTCGGTAATTTAATGCTTACCGCATTAACAGAAATAACGGGAGATTTTTCGCATGCTATTCGAGAAATGAGTCGGGTATTAAATGTACATGGAAAAGTGCTGCCAGCAGCTAACCAGCGAATCACATTGCTAGCTGAGTTGGTAGATGGAACGATTGTAAAAGGAGAATCTAAAATTCCTACATTTAATACACGTATTAAACGTGTGTACTTATCACCTCCAGATGTATTACCTTTACAGGAAGCAGTCAACTCAATTGAACATGCCGATATAATAATAATAGGACCTGGAAGTTTGTATACTAGTATTCTTCCAAATCTTCTAGTAGAGGGTATTAAAAAGGCCGTATTGGAAGCAAAAGGTCATAAAATTTATATATGTAATTTAATGACCCAATCTGGTGAGACATCAAATTACACAGCTGGAGATCATGTTCAAGCACTGTATGACCATGTAGGTGAGAATTTTATCCAAACAATTTTAATTAACGATGAAGAGGTACCTAAGGCAATTAGGGAAGCTTATATTAAAGAATCGGCAGAGCCTGTACAATTCGATGTAAAACGTCTAGAAAGTATGGGCCTTGAAGTGGTTAAGAAGGATATAGCGAATATCCATGATGGTGTTGTACGCCATGAAGCGAACCGAGTGGCTGCATGGCTAGTAGAGTATGCGATGAATGATCAACAAAACAAGCATAAATTGTCGAATTAGCGTACAATAAATAATTGATAGAGAGGGGGAATGGATATGTCATTTGCTTCGGAAACAAAAAAAGAACTTACTCAAGTTGAAGTAGAAGATGCAAGCTTAAAAGCAGAATTATCTGCCCTAATTCGAATGAATGGTTCTCTGTCATTTACTAATCGTCAATTGAGTCTTGATGTGCAAACGGAAAACGCAGCAATTGCTCGTAGAATGTACACCATTATGAAAAAATTATATAATTATCGAATCGAGCTTCTAGTGCGTAAGAAAATGCGACTTAAAAAAAATAATGTTTATATTTGTCGAGTACGTGAAGGTGCAAAAGAATTACTAGAAGAGCTACATATTCTCTCGGGTAATTTTCTTTTTAATCATACAATTTCAGCAGAGTTAATCCAAACAGTTGAAAATAAAAAAGCTTACTTACGAGGTGCTTTTTTAGCAGGAGGCTCTGTCAATAACCCGGAGACATCTTCTTATCATTTAGAAGTATATTCTTTATATAAGGAACACGGGGAAGCGTTGATGGATTTAATGAATTATTTTGAACTCAATGCAAAAACGATTGAACGGAAAAAAGGCTTCGTTACGTATTTAAAAGAAGCAGAGAAGATCTCAGATTTTCTAAGTCTTGTAGGTGCACACCAAGCCATGCTAAAATTTGAAGATGTAAGGATTGTACGTGATATGCGTAATAGTGTAAATCGACTGGTCAATTGTGAAACAGCAAACTTAAACAAAACAATTGGAGCTGCAATTCGACAAGTAGAGAATATACGCTATATTGATAACGCAATTGGAATTGAACAATTACCAGAAAAGTTGCGTGAAATTGCAAGATTACGGGTAGAATATCAAGAAGTTACCTTAAAAGAACTTGGTGAAATGGTTTCAACAGGTATCGTTAGTAAATCAGGTGTAAATCATCGTCTACGCAAAATTGATGAGATTGCTGATGCACTAAGACGAGGAGAAAAACTGAAAATTTAAAGTCATTTTTTCATCAATCGGAGATCGTTACTATTGACCAAGATTTATATTAGTAGATGTAAACGGGTTCGAACTTTAAAAACCCTATTATTTCAGAAATTGTAAAAGTGATGTAAAATGTATTTATTAATAAAAGGGGGAGCACTCGTGGTAGAAAAACAAGTAGAAGTAAAACTAAAATCAGGCTTACAAGCCAGACAAGCGGCATTATTTGTCCAAGAAGCAAATCGACACACTGCCGATGTCTTCCTACAAAAAGATGATAAAAAAGTAAATGCAAAAAGCATCATGGGCATAATGAGTTTAGCAATTGCAAGAGGAACTTTAGTTACTCTAAGTGCAGAAGGCAACGATGAAGAAAAAGCATTAGAAAAACTTGTTAAAATAATTGAAGACGAAAACTAAGTATTTCAAAATAAACGCGGTGTAGGAACAATTTAGTTGTTCTGCACCGCGTTTTTTGGTTATTTATAAGAGACAACAGGAAATGAAAACTTGAACGTGGATATAATTTGTAATTCCGCAGAAAGTAGGACGAAAACCGCGGAAAGCCGGTCAAAAACCGCGGATATAACCAGAGAAACCGCGGAAAACCGAACAAAAACCGTGGATACAACAGAAATCGCGGAAAGCCAGTCAAAAATCGCGGATATAACCAGAGAAACCGCGGAAAGCCGGTCAAAAACCGCGGATATAATCAGAGAAATCGCGGAAAGACCATCAAAACCCGCGAATAACCCCAGAATCCAGATAAACTAAATTTCATGGCTTGACTATAGAAACAGTAGATCGCCCAAAAATTCAATGTATAGTAAAAAAACAGCAAGGCTCAATTGGAGCCTTGCTGTTCCCAATGTTCTAGCTTATTTTTTTAATTCGTTGCGTTCCATGATATGGTCGATTAAGCCATATTCTTTTGCTTGTTCTGCTGTCATGTAGTTGTCACGATCTGTATCGCGAGCGATGACTTCAATTGGTTGACCAGTACGTTCAGAAAGAATACCGTTCAATTTTTCACGTGTTTTAAGGATGTGTTTTGCAGCAATTTCGATTTCTGTTGCTTGACCTTGTGCTCCACCAAGAGGTTGGTGAATCATAACTTCACAGTTTGGAAGGGCATAGCGTTTGCCTTTTGTACCAGCAGTAAGTAAGAATGAGCCCATTGATGCACACATACCCATACCAACTGTTTGCACATCAGGTTTGATGAATTGCATTGTATCATAGATTGCCATACCAGCTGTTACACTACCACCTGGAGAGTTAATGTAAAGGTAGATGTCTTTTTCAGGATCTTCAGCTTCAAGGAATAGTAATTGAGATACAACTGCATTTGCTACATTGTCATCAATTGCACTTCCAAGCATAATGATGCGGTCTTTTAGTAAACGAGAGTAAATGTCATATGCACGTTCACCGCGGTTTGTTTGTTCAATAACTGTAGGTATTAAGTTCATGTGAATAGCCTCCTCAAGTAAATAAGGTAATTTCGTTTTCAAAATGCTGAAATTCTATCAATATTTCAGCTGTAACTTTATCATACACATGATGGTCAATAAAGGTCAAATGTTACGATTGTTTTTTTACCTTATTGAATTGTTCCTAAATAATTTGTATAATAGATGAGTCGCAATACTTATTTTGCCCACGTAGTTTAACGGATAAAACATAAGATTCCGGTTCTTAGGCTGGGGGTTCGATTCCCTCCGTGGGCGTACATAAACAAATCACAAACCCTTTATAATAGAAGGGCTTGTGAATATAAGGGAGTAGAACTGTTAATAATTATAACCAAATTTTCCCTAATAAAATCATCCTCTAATCAATTTTTTGATTAGAGGATTTTTGTTTTTATAAAAAATTATTTTTCGTAGTAAGTTGATGCACGAATAACTAAATATTATATGAATGTCTATTACATACTTACTTATAAAATTATGTATTGTTGTCAAAACTATTGTGTATCAACAAACGATGGAAGGTAAATGAATGAAGAACGTTGGAACGATTAGTATCTTACATGTCATATTCTTGACTATGACGTTCATTGGATTAAAAAATCATGTAACAGTTATTCCATCCATTATAAAAGCGGCTGGAAGAGACGGATGGGCATCTGTGTTTTTAAGTGCATTTGTAACTTTTATTTGGTTGTTTCTTTTAGTTTATGTCCATAATAAATCTAATCAAGAGCCGATTAAAGATTGGTTAAAACAAAGAATAGGGAAATTTTTAACAGCTATTGTTTTATACGGTACCGTCTTTTATTTATTATTACTTGCTGCGTTTACAATGAGAGAAACGTTACTTTGGGTTTCGACAACCTTTTTATTGAAAACACCATTTCTCTTTTTGTTAATCCTTTATTTAGTACTTGTTATATTTTTAGCTACATCAGGTATACAAACGATTGCGATCGTAAATGTATTTGTATTAACAGGCGTAGTTATTTTTGGGTTTTTTGTAGCATTTGTCAATATACAAGTAAAAGACTATACGTTATTACGACCTTTTTTTGAACATGGATTTGAACCAGTTTTAAGGGGAATGGTATATCCAACATCAGGATTTGTTGAGTTATTATTGCTTCTATTTATTCAACATGAAATACAACACCGAATGCGATGGTATCATTTTGCGATCATGCTCTTCTTATTAAGTGGTTTAACGGTAGGTCCTCTCATCGGTGCTATTACTGAGTTTGGACCAACTGAGGCAGCAAAACAAAGGTATCCGGCATATGAAGAATGGGGACTTGCAACAATTGGGCGTTTTATTGAGCATGTAGATTTCTTCTCTATTTACCAGTGGCTAACGGGGACATTTTTAAGAGTAGGACTAATCCTATATATTTGTTCGGATATTTTGAATATTTCCAGAGATAAAAAACAAATCTGGTCTAAACTTGCTCCACCATTTTTTTTCATATGTTTATCACTAACTCTTTTGAGAGATAATGTTTTTTTAAATATTAATGGAAAATATTTTTTAGTAAGTACTTTGCTCTTCTTTCTCATATTATCCTTATTTTTTGTAATTGTTGCATTAACTTCAAGAAAATCTTCTAAAAAAGATAAAGATAAAAATGACCAGAAAAGTGGTGAAGAACAATCGAACCAAGTAAAACCAACTCAATAAATTTAAATACCCTGCAGCAGTTGTTTAAGAAATCTGCTGATGTTAAATTTCAACAGTATACATTTGATGGGCACACAATTCACCTTATTACGTGTGAGGCAATGATAGATTTACAGTTATTAAATGAAGTTATTGTCCCACGTGTTGGTTTCTTATGTAGTAATTTGACGGATGAGCCCCTTGAAACACAAGTGGAATCACAATTATATGTTCCAGATTTAAAAAAAGTAAAAGATGAACAAGAAGCAATTTTACTAGTCTATACAGGTTTTGTTCTTCTCTATTTTGAAGAAGGAGAGCTTCTTTTTTCTAGCAATATTGCTAAAAAACCTAATCGTAATCCTGAAGAGACAAATGTAGAAGTTACGATAAAAGGACCAAGGGATAATTTTATTGAAGATGTGGCTGTAAATATCGCAATCATAAGAAAACGGTTACCAACGAATTCACTGTGTGTGGAAAAATTTGAATTAGGAACACGATCAAAGACAAAGGTAGCCATTCTATACTTTGACGATATCGCAAATAAAGATCTATTAAATGAGTTAAAAAAGCAGTTAGAGAAAGTGAATACAGACGCAGTATTTAGTGGTGATATATTAATGGAGCGAGTCGATAAGAGTGCTCCTCTCTTTCCTAGACATGATTATACTGGGAGACCCGATTATGTTGTCCAATGTCTAGTGAGGGGGAGATTTGTACTGTTTGTAGATGGTGCTTCATACGCAATGATTACACCAGTGAATCTATTCTTATTATTAAAGACGAGTGAGGATGATGAATATCCAGTTCTGTATGGTTCAGTAGAACGGGCAATGCGAATAGTCGGATTGCTAATTGGAGCACTTCTACCGGCATTTTGGCTTTGCTTAACAACATTTCATCAAAATCAATTGCCGTTCCAACTTTTAGCAACGGTTGTTCAAGCAAGTACAGGCCTCCCTTTCCCGACAGCCATTGAGATGCTTATTATGTTAGCAATGTTTGAGTTATTCCGTGAAGCAGGATTACGTCTTCCTGTTGTCTTAGGTGGTACGATTGGTGTTGTAGGAGGATTAATTATCGGAGATGCGGCTATTCGAGCAGGTATTACAAGTCCAGCAATGGTTGTAATTATTGCTACTTCTACCATTGCATCATTTACGTTAGTAAACCAGAACCTTGCAACGGCAATTAGTTTAATGCGCGTTTTTTTTATTTTACTTTCGGCATTTTTAGGGCTCTTTGGCTTTTTTTTGTCGTATTTCTTCACGCTTGTTTATTTATCCAACATCCGAATATTTGGATATCCTTATATGAATATTGCAACAGATTTAAGTTGGTCAACCATAGCTAAAGCTATATTTCGATTACCAGCAAAGAAATATACGAAGCGGCCAGAAGCTTTAAAAACTATAGATAATACAAGAACCCAAGTTCAAACTGAAAACCAAGGACAAACAGAGAGTCAAAATCAAGGGGCTCAAAATCAAACAGAGAGCCAAAATCAAGCGACCCAAACACACACAAACACCCAAAATCAAGGAACTCAAACACAAACAAATATTCAAAATCAAGGAACTCAAGGACAAACAGATAGTCAAAAGCAAGGGACTCAAGGACAAACAGAGAGTCAAAATCAAGGGGCTCAAACTCAAACAAATACCCAAAATCAAGGGGCTCAAAATCAAACAGAGAGTCAAAATCAAGGGACTCAAGGACAAACAGATAGTCAAAATCAAGGGACTCAAACACAAACAGAGAATCAAAATCAAGAGACTCAAGGGCAACCGGATAGTCAAAATCAAGGAACCCAAAATCAAACGAATACTCAAAATCAAGCACAAACAGAGAGTCAAAATCAAGGAAATCAAAATAAAATAAATATCCAAAATCAAGGAACTCAAGATCAAAACAAAACTAAAGAGGAAGAAAATGAATAAGAAAATACTGATATTCCTTATTATGCTTATGACACTAATTTCGGGATGTTGGGATACAAAAGAATCTGAGCGAATGCTCTATCTTTATGGGATTGGTGTGGATTATAAAGATGGAAAATACCAAATATATACCCAAATTATTGATTTTGCCAACGTAGCAAAATCTGAACAACCTGCTAACCCTGATACGATTCAGGCTGAAATAGGGCATTCTTCTGGTAAAACCGACCATGAAGCATTTTATAATTTGTACAAATCATTGGATGAAGAACTTTATTGGGGACATCTCACATATATTGTTTTTTCAGAGGATTTGTTGAAGTCTGGGGAGATGAATACATTTATTAATTCGTTTATGCGATTTCATGATACAAGATATCAAACTTGGGTGTACAGTACGAAAGAACCTATGGAAAATGTCTTACTAGTAACACCAATTCTGAATAAAGCCATATCATTATCCAAATTATCAGATCCATTAAATTCATATAGACAAGATTCTACAATTGAACCGATGAATCTCCGTAAATTAATACTGAAGTTAGATGAACCAGGTTATGAAGCGAATATTCCCAAAATATCCATTTTGAAAAATTGGGAGACAGAAAAAGAGAAGAACGCGATCACTAATATTAATGGTGTTAGTGTCGTTTCTCCAAAGGGATTTAAAGGAAACATCACAGGAGATAAAGTTAAAGGATTAGGATGGATGAGTAAGAAAACTAAAAGAGCGGAAGTGTCAATATTGCTCAATGATACTGAGACGAGAAGAAGGCAATTTATTACAGCTAATGGAAAAGTGGATGATGTTAAAATAACACCTATTGTAAAAAATAATTCAGTTTCCTTTGACGTAAAGGTGAAGATGGAAGTAGAGCTAAGGGGATTTCAAGGTAGTATAAAAGAGGATGAAGTTAGAAAAGAAGTGAAAAAGGAAGTGAAAAAGGAAATTAAAGATTCATTTACAGCAGGATTAAATATTGGAAGCGATGTCTTTAGTTTATCGGAATATTTATATCGAAAGGATCTAAAGGCATGGAAAAGACTTCAAAAGAATGGAAAAGTAGCGTTAAATGAAAACACATTACGTAATATAAATGTGGAAATTACCTCTGTATATTCAGGAAGAAAGAATTTTAGTGAAACAATTAGAAGATAATTTATTAAAAAGCAGTTCATCCTCTTTTTAAGGGGGCGAGCTGCTTTTTGTTAATTTTTATCAAGTGGATGTTCTTCTTTGATAAGACGCCAGATATAATTTGCAATTTCTCGTGCTTCAGAAGCATGAGTTGTTTTTGTAAAAGATTTACGAAAAGGTGTTAGAAGTGCTTCAATGATCAATAATTTAGGGTCTGTTTGTTGCAATTCTTTTAGAATAAAATTAGCATATTCAATTCCCGATTTGGAATCATTCTTTGATAGACCTTCAATAAAACCTTTTAGTTGTTGAATGATCATGTTTTTATCCACAACGATATGTTCAACACTATTTTTTATATAGTGAATGGTTTCAACGCCAATTAAAACTTCTTTTGTTTCTAACATACGGGGGATAATGGCATCGATATTTCTAAGTGCCATTTTGACAACAGATTCAGGGTCTACACAACGATCCTCAGCTACTAGTAATGTTCGTATAGTGTGTTGAATCATTGCGATTACTTGAACAGCACATTCGTAGCTCATAATACTAATTTCTTCACCATAGACTTCAACTAACCGAGTAGAGAGCCAATCAAGTTCTTGTAAATGATGCTTCATGACGACCTTTTTAACACCAATGTCTCTTGAATGGTAAATCGATTCAAAGATTTGCAAAAGGTTTTGTTCACGATTAATTTGCATGAGGACAGCTATTTGTTTTGCAAGGATATTAATATCTTTTGGATCTTGACCAAAAATAAGTTCATGTCTACGATTGCTAGCATCTTCTCGACTCTCCTGCAAAATAGCAATTAAACATTCGTTTTTCGAAGTGAAGTAATTATAGAAAGTTCCCTTAGAGATTTTTGCCTCATGGATAATATCCATTATAGAGGTTTCATGGAAGCCCTTTTCAATAAATAAACTACGTGCAACGTCGAGTACTTTTCTTTTACGCGTATTCATAAGTTCACCTTTTCACATTGTTTATACCATTATTCTATAGGAAAAACGCTTTCAAATCAACGTTCTAAGTTTGGTGACATTTTTTTGTTGAAAAAATTAGACCGTCAGTATAAAATATAAATCATCACAAAATACAAGAATATAAATAGAAAGAGTGAGGGGAAATAATGGACTTACAGAAAAAACCACCTTATGGCATGATTGCGATCCTGTTTATAGGTGCTTTTGTTTCTTTTTTAAATAATACGTTGATGAACGTAGCTTTACCAACGATTATGAAAGATTTTGATATAACCTATTCACAGGTACAATGGTTAACAACAGGGTATATGCTCGTAAGTGGTGTCTTAATACCGGCATCAGCTTTTTTTGTTGTAAGATTTAAAAACCGCAATTTGTTTATTACAGCAATGTCAATCTTTACAATCGGTACAATTTTGGCAGCTCTTGCTCCAAACTTTGGCGTACTGATTACTGCACGTATGATACAAGCAGCTGGTTCAGCAGCCATTTCTCCATTATTGATGAATGTTATGCTTACAAGCTTCCCAATCGAGAAACGTGGTACAGCAATGGGGATGTTTGGTCTTGTAATGATTGCAGCACCTGCTATTGGACCAACATTGTCTGGTTATATTGTAGAACACCACGATTGGCGTATGTTATTCGAAATGATTATTCCATTTGCCGTACTTAGTCTATTATTTGGTATTTGGAAATTACAAAATGTCATGGAAACTCGTAAAGTTTCACTAGATTACTTGTCATTAGTACTTTCAACAATAGGCTTTGGTGGCCTATTATATGGTTTTAGTGTAGCTGGGGATAAAGGTTGGAGTAGTCCATGGGTATACGGCACAATTGTTGTAGGTGCAATCTCTCTCATCATTTTCATTATTAAACAATTGAAAATGGAAGAACCATTACTAGATATTAGTATATATAAATATCCAATGTTCGCATTAGCTTCTGTTATTTCTATTGTGGTTTCAGTAGCGATGTTCTCAGGCATGATTCTAACACCTGCATATGTTCAAAATGTGAGACATATTTCTCCTTTCCACGCGGGTTTGATGATGTTACCAGGTGCTCTTGTTATGGCAATTATGTCACCAATTACTGGTAAATTATTCGATAAATTTGGTCCACGTGTTTTAGCGTTTATTGGTTTAACTATTATGACGGTTTCTACGTATTTCTTAACAAAATTAAAAATGGATTCAAGTTATGCGTACATTATTTCTGTCTATACTGTTCGTATGTTGGGGATGTCAATGGTTATGATGCCAATCATGACGAATGGTTTAAACCAACTACCAATGAAGAAAAATCCACATGGTACAGCAATTAATAATACAGCACAACAAGTGTCTGGTGCTATTGGAACTGCGATTCTTGTAACAATAATGGATAATCATATTAAAACTAGAGCGACTGAATTAGCAGCTGAAGCAAAAGCAAAAGCAGTTAAAGCAGCAAAAGCAGCAGCAGAAGCTGGTCAAGCGCCTTCTTCACCAACAGCAGAACAAATGGCACAATTAAAAGCACATATCATTCAAACTTCGTTGTTAGACGGTATTAACTATACGTTTATGGTCGCTACAGGTATTTCAGCTGTAGCCCTAATACTTTCTCTGTTCCTTAAACGTGTTAAAGTAAATAAAGAAGCACAAGTGCAAAAATAATGAAATCACAAAAAAGCTCTCGACAGTATTTTGTCGAGAGCTTTTTCAATTTGTATTAGTTAAATTGAGATGGTTGGTGAGAAGATGTACTTGTAGTCGCTTCACCAAAACAATTTGTCATTGTCGCCATATCTTGAGGGGACAGCTGTGGAACTTGGTAGTAGCCTTTTCTGTTTTGGTAAATTGACACTTCGTATGCCATTTCAATGCAGTTTGGAATCGAGTCGGCTAAAACACGACGTACAACGGGATTTGTTGTTTCCAATGCTGTAGCTAGTTTAACTGTAGCCATCTCTTTGTGGATTCCAAGAAGAAATCCTGAAATAATTTCATCACTAATCTCGCTAGCTTGTGTAATTGGTTTCGTCGGTTGGCCCGCTTTTACACCATAAGTGAATTTGTTGTTTTCCTTCATTTCATAATGCCCAGTAGGACGAGAAGGATCACGTCCTGTTTTAAAACACTCCACCAATGTATTGTACTCATCTACGCTGAATTTGTACTGGCGGTCTAAAATATCGCGCAGTTCGGTATCTTGGATTTGATCGCGTAATAATACGCATTGATTTAATCCACCAACAATTGTGGATAGCGTTTCGTGCATATCCATTACTTCATGACCACCATGATTGAACTTAGCTGAGTCCACATGATACATTGGATTGTTATTCATCTGATTTTGTGATTGTTGTTGAGTCAAAATAGTACCTCCTTATTTAAGTTAAGCGCTTATGTCACGCAGAAATAGTATGGACTATGACTTCACTTCAATACATCTAAAATAAAATTTTCGAATAACGATTTAAAATGTTTTTGGGGACCAAAAAGTTTTATGGACTTAAGTTATCTGTTTCATGGATTGGAATGCTTATTTCGTGAATAGCTGCACGATGCATTTTTACTAAGAAATTGAAGCCAATCTTCTAGTGGAAAGCAAAGTTATTACTTAGTAATCATTCGTATTTTTAAGATGAAAATCAGTTTATGAAATGGATTCATTTAAACAATTAATAATTATTTTTGATTTGTTAATAATTTGTTTATCTTTTTTTATGAATCCGTTAAGAAATGCTTTTTATAATAAATAATACATAAAGGGAATAACAAAATAGGTCATTAATAGACAAAACGAAATTGACATTCTAACTGAGGTGCAAAAAGTGAAGAAAATAACATTCATTCTCCCAGCGTTTAACGAGGAAGAAAATATTGAAAGATTATATAAATCAATTGTAGGTGAGTTTAACACAATAGATTATATATATGAAATATTACTAGTAAATGATGGGAGTACAGATCGAACATTAGAAAAAATAAAAGAAATAGCCACTCATGATAAGCAAGTAAAGTATGTTTCGTTTTCTCGTAATTTCGGAAAAGAGGCCGCAATTTATGCGGGATTACAAAACGCAACAGGAGATGCAGTTATATTAATGGATAGTGATTTACAACATCCTGCATCATTAGTACAAGAAATGATTAAAGGATATGAACAAGGTTACCATCAAGTGGTAGCATGTCGAAATCGAAAAGGAGAATCTAAAATTCATCGTCTTTTGACAGGTATATTTTACTCTTCCGTAAACAAGTTAAGTGAAGTGCAACTAGAAAATGGTGCTGGAGATTTTCGTTTGTTAAGTCGTAAAGCGGTTGATTCCTTATTACAATTAAGTGAAAATAATCGTTTTTCAAAAGGTTTGTATGAATGGATTGGTTTGTCCAAAAAAACATTCCATTATGACAACGTAGAACGTCAATTTGGGGAAAGTAAGTGGTCTTTTTCAGATTTGTTTTCGTATGCATTGGATGGAATATTATCATTTAATACAAAGCCACTCCGAGCTTGTTTATATATAGGTGTTTTTATATTGTTTTGTGGATTATTGTATATTGCAACAACATTCGTTGGAATTGTTACTAAAGGAATAACAGTGCCTGGATATTTTACGACAATTTCAGCGGTTCTTTTACTAGGTGGTATACAACTTCTAAGTTTGGGGATTATTGGTGAATATATTGGACGTATCTATAATGAAGCAAAACACCGTCCTCACTATATTGTTGAAGAATCGAATATGCAAAGTCCATCTAAAAAAGTACCACGCGATGTATCACCAGAAGATATTAGAATGATCTTCACCAAAAATGGAATTTCGTATAGAACAAAAGAGGAACAACGATGAATAAGGAATTGTTTAAATTTATAATAGTGGGTGGTATCAATACTGCACACTATTATGCGTGGTATGTACTGTTCTACTCAATATACCATATAAATTATTTACCTAGTCATATTATAGCGACAGTTTTAAGTATGATCGGCTCCTATTTTCTCAATGTATTTTTTACATATAAAGAAAAACCTTCATGGAAGTCGTTTTTACTATTTCCACTTACACAAATTACAAATACTATTGTGCAATTACTTTGCCTCGTACTATTTGTTAACATGTTGCATATGTCAGCATATCTCGCACCGATTGCAACAGCTATCGTGAGTGTACCGATTACATTTATTGTCACTAGGAGGGTAATTCGTGTTTCAAAACCAATCTAGATGGAAAGAAAGAGGCTTACTTATAGGAAGTATGCTCCTTATTTCAATCATGGCACATAGCTTTTTTATTGGGCAACAGCCGAATGGATTGCTGATGAAAGGCGTTAACGATGGTCTGTCACAAATGTTGCCTTTCAAGCAATTCATTTATAAAAACTATGCTCAAGGAAACTTCTTTTATGCAGATAATTTTGGAATCGGTGGAGGTATTTTTTCTCAACTAGCTTATTATTTCTCCACAAATATCTTCTTTTTAATAATCGCATCATTGTTATTTATAGTGGAATCTATGACAAAGTATCAAGTGAATTTAAATACTTGGGTACAACTCATTTTGCCTATGAGTATTTTAAAACAAACTTCCATCTTACTTGTTGCGTACCATTATTTTAAAACGATGAAGTTATCCAAAAAAGCTGCGTATGTTGGAGCGATTATTTATGGATTAAGTCCCTTGTTTTATCGCCATGAAATGTATTGGGATATCTTAACAGATGCAATGTTTTGGCTTGTTTTATTATTAATAGGTATTGAGAAAATTATACGAAAAGAATCATCAACTACATTCGTAGTTGCGGTTGCGCTTATTTTTATCAATAATTTCTATTTAGCTTATGTGAATTTACTAATTGGTTTCTTTTATATAATCGTTCGTTTTTTCGTTCATTGTTCACAGCATGAACTTTCAGTAAAAAAACAATTAAAACGTTACGTAAGTGGTGGATTGTTAGGATTAGGAATTGGATGTTTTGCATTTATACCAGCGGCTATTGGTTTCCTACATAACTCTCGTCCGCCATATAAAGACGCAATCCCATTAATAGATCTTCAAGATAATATTGTATCTAATCCACGAATTCTTTGGTTACCTGTCTTTATAGTGGTAGTGTTATGTATGAAAAAGTTATACCAAAACCAACCATTTCGATTCTTTGCCATTATTGCAATTGGTGGGACTGTTTTGCACTTTATCCCCCATGTAGGCAGCATGTTTAATGGTTTTTCAGCTCCGCAAAACCGTTGGGAAGCAATTGTCGTTTTAGGCTATGCTGGTGCATTTGCAGTTGCAGTGGATCATGTTCAATATTGGGAAGTAAGACAAGTTAAAAGAATATCCGGTATGTTTTTATTATTCATGATCATCATTAGTATGATTGACCCAACCTTTAAGTGGGGAAAAGAAAGTATTATTTTTGTTATGACGGCTCTATGGATGATTGGAATTAGCTATCTATTTGCAAAGCGAAAATCTCAAAATACCGTTATCTTACTAGTAGTAATTTTTGTGCTAGGGTATGCCAATGTGTTTCAAGCAATTCGTTTAACCGAAGTAGAGCAGAATTCATATGCTTCAACAAAACAATTCATGGAATCAGATAATTATAATGCACCTGAACAAAATCGTTTAATTCAATATATGAAACGTCATTTATCAAGCGATCGTTCAAGAATCGATTGGATGGTAGAAGATCGAAATAACACACCAATTGTGCAAAACTTTAAAGGGATAAGCGTTTATTCAAGTGTGTTGAATGGTGATATTCTCAATATGTATCAAAAAGACCTCCAAATTGATATGGAGAGGGAAAGTGTTAGTAGATATGCAACTATGGGAGCGAGAACAAACTTAATGTCTTTATGGCAATCACAGTTTTATATGCGAAAGAATACAAATCTATCGATTCCTTATCATTATCATTTGGTGAAACGTTCTCCAAATTATAATGTCTACGAGAATAAAGCATTATTACCTGCTTTTCGTGTAACGAATACTTTATTTTCAGCGAAAGACCTGGAAAGTCAACCTGTATTGGCGAAAGAACATGCAATGCTACGAGGCGTCATAACGGAGGATACGCAGAATACAAAAGTATCAAAAGTACCTGAGACACCTATTAAAAAAATACGTACAGTTCATGCAAATTGGAATGGTGATATTTTAGATGTAAGGAAGGATAACGGAGGAATAGATCTCCACATAACACCTTCTCCTAATACAAAAGATCTCTATGTTAATTTCTATATAGAAGGTATTCATAAAAAGGAAACATTTACGCTTAATGTCAATGAAGACCAAACGACTCGTAAAAAGTCAGACTCTATCTATCGAACAGGGTACAATGACTTAACATTTGCCGTTAATCGAGCAAATCTCGTCCATATTCGCTTAGCAAAAGGAAAGTATCGTTTAAATAAACTTCATGTTTATGAAGAAAGCTACGCTACACTTGCCGATGCATTAAAAAACAGTAAGCGTGCAGCTATCAAATGGCAAAATAATCATGCGAATGGAGTCGTAAATGCAACTAAACCTCATCAAATGTTAGTAACACCAATTCCTTATGAAAAAGGTTGGGTAGCACATATTAATGGAAAGAAAGTAGCGATAGAAAAAGTAAACTATGCGTTTATTGGTATTCCATTAACAAACGGGGGAAATAGAGTTGAACTAGATTATCAACCACCTTATTGGACAATCTGTTTGTGGATCTCGTTTATTTCACTTGTACTCTTTATATATGGAGAGTATCGACAACGAAAGAGAATAAACCTATAAGGAAATTGGGCTGTGTGAAAGCTTGAAAGGAAAGTAGTGTGTAAATAAGTCACAGCTAGTGGCGATACAGACTTCAACAAGGAGATTAAAGCTAAAAAAGCATTTGGGGGAGACGTAAAATGAAAATAAATAAAGTGATTTTCCAATCCAATACGCTTATGGTATTACTCCCCTTAATGTTATTGTTTATAGTGGGTGGGACACTCGTTAGTATTTTTAACAAAGATTATATTGATAATCGAATCGATAAAGTGCAATTAAATAAGAATGTCTATGAAATACAGACTATATTTAATAACATGAAGACTACCAATCCAGATTGGCAAGGAATTAGTAGAGAATTTTCGAAGTATGGATATCATTTATACGTAGCAAAGGACCAAAACATTATCTATTCCAATTTAAAAAACAATGAATCTGAATATATTGAAGGATTACGTAAAGTAAAAAAAGGACAATTAAATGCAGTATATCATTGGGATTACGCAACGATTGTTCGTAAAGGATTTGATGTGAATGGGCGTCATTATGATTTGATCTCCATCAATATTAAGAAAAAATCATTCTGGACCATTCTCGACCATGGTGGATTGGAAACAATATTTGGAATGTATTTTATTATTGGGTTAGTTGCGATGATGATTATTATTGTTATTAGTCAAATGTTTACAAAACGTTTGGTGAAGAAAGTAACAGAACCCATCAACCATCTAATAGAAGCAGAAAAACGTATTGAGGCAGGTAATCTTCGAGAACCCATCGTCTACGAAGGGATTGAAGAGTTTGAATTACTATGTGGCACGTTTAACCAAATGCAAAGTCATTTACTAGAAGAAAGAGAACGCAATGAAAAATATAAAAAGGCTAGAACTGACATGATTTCTGGGATTTCACATGATTTGCGTACCCCGTTAACTTCTGTAAAAGGTTATATTAAAGGCTTATTAGATGGAGTTGCGAAAACACCAGAAAAGCAACATCAATATCTAACTATTGCCTATAACAAAGCAGGTGATATGGATGTGTTACTTCAACGGCTTTTTGATTTTTCGAATTTAGAAACTGGTAATATGCCCTTTGTTAAGAAAACACTAGCTTTTGATTTATTTCTAGAGCAATTTGTTGATGAAATTCGTGATGATCTTGCAAACAAACAAGTTAAATTGGCATTTTTCTCAACAAAAGAAGAACATAATGTCGAAATCGATACGGTATTAATTAAACGTGTGCTAATTAATATCATTGAAAACAGTCTAAAATATGCAGAAAGTGAACAGTTGAAAATTACTGTGACTTTATCAAAAATCAATCGTTTAGAAGTACTTGAAATCAAAGATAATGGTAAAGGGGTAGATGAAGGTAAGTTGTCACGTCTATTCGAACAATTCTATCGTGGTGATGAATCACGTAATAGCCAAAACGAAGGAAATGGACTAGGATTATATACATCCAAATATATTATCGAAGAACATGGTGGTACAATTTCAGCTGCAAATCAGGATGGGCTGAATATCATTATTACATTGCCAACTATTTATTAATTGAGGGAAGACTATGTATAAAATATTAATTGCAGAAGATGATAGCGAAATTGCAATGTTAGAACAAGATTATCTAGAAATTGATGGATTTGAAACGCGGATCATTCAGGATGGTAATTCTGTACACCAATTACTAAATCAAGAACATTTTGATTTATTGATTCTAGATATTATGCTTCCCGGAAAGAATGGTTATGAACTTTGCAAAGAAATACGTGCTGAATCAGATGTACCCATTCTAATGGTGACAGCCAAGACAGAATCAATTGATAAAATTAGAGGGTTAGGACTTGGGGCAGATGATTACATTTCAAAACCATTTGATCCTGCAGAACTTGTAGCACGCGTAAAAGCTCACATCGCTCGTTATGAAAGATTAGTTCATCATAATAATGAGAAAACAGATAACATCATCCAAATTGGACACATCAAGATATTGAAAAAAAGTTGGAAAGTATTTGTGAACAATGAGGAAGTAAAGTTTCCTAATAAGGAATTTGAAGTACTTGTCTTCTTGGCAGAAAATGCAAATATCGTCTTTTCTAAAGAGCAAATCTTTGAGAAAATTTGGGGATACGGCTATATAGGGGATAGTTCAACTGTGACAGTACACATTAATCGAATACGTGAAAAAATTGAAGAAGATAGTAATAATCCTAAGATTATTGAAACAGTATGGGGAGCTGGCTATCGTTTGAATTTAATTTGAGATTAGTCTGTTGTACCAATTATTAATCGTTACGCCTCGTTATTACTTTAGGTATCAATCGAGTATTTTTGTTTATAATATATAAAAAATATAAAAGAGAGGAACATCATAATTATGGAAATTACATATTATAGCAGACCAAATTGTGGGCTTTGCGAAGATGGTAAACGTATGCTGAATTTGGTACGTGAAGATATTCCTTTTCAGATTAAAGAACTGAACATTGAAGAGGATGATGCACTCCATGAAAAATATATGTTGATGATTCCTGTTGTTGAAAAAAATGGGCAGATTATTCAGTATGGTGTCCTGGATTATATAACTTTGTTAGAAGGAATTGGAGAAGAATAGAATAGGTTATCATGTCTATTCTTCTCGTTTCATGGTGAATTTAAGTTGCATATGATGACATGAAATTGTATACTCAAATCAGGAAGTATATTTTTTTGCAGTAAGTGGGACATAATAATTTTCAGTGGGATAAAATACATCCCACAAGTGAGAAGGAGAGTTAAAAGACATGACAACATTATCTGAAGCTCAATTGAAAATAATGCCTGAAATGTCTGAGCTTCTTCATACTCGATATCGTTTTTTACAAATGATCGAAATGTTGGGTCCCATCGGAAGAAGGGGGCTTGCAGATAATCTTTCTGTAGCAGAAAGAGAAGTACGTAAGGAAACTGATTTGCTACGTGAGCAAGGGTTGATCATAGCTAGTCGATCTGGTATGAGAATTTCTAATTTAGGATTGGAAGTATTAGAAGTGTTAAAGCCTCTCGTGTATGAATGGTCAGGGATTTCTACAATGGAAAAACAGCTAATTCGGAAGCTTGGTATCCAAAAAGTGATCATAGTAGATGGAAATCTTGATGAAGTTCCTTCTATTAAATCATTGTTAGGGTTGGAAGCGGCAAAACAATTAGAATTAGTAGCAAAGCAGAGCAAAATCGTCGCTGTAACAGGTGGAAGTACATTAGCTGCCATTGCAGATAGTCTTACTCCTTCAGAAGAGTTAACAGATTTAAACTTTATTGCTGCCAGAGGTGGTATGGGAGTTGAGATGAGACTACAAGCAAACACCATTGCTGCAACATTTGCAGGAAACACTGGTAATGCATATCGTACTTTGTACTTACCAGAACATTTAAGCGAGACAGCTTATAATGCACTTGTTGAAGAACCAATCGTAAAAGAAATGCTTTCTCTATATGATCAAACAGATATCGTCATTCATGGTATTGGCTTAGCACTTGAAATGGCAGTAAGACGTGAATCAAGTGAAGAGGAAAAACAAGCTTTAATCGATAAAGGGGCTGTCAGTGAGGCCTTTGGCTATTATTTTGATGAACATGGAAAGGTAGTACAAAGAATTCGTACTGTAGGAATCCAATTAGAACAAGTAAATAGATGTAAAAGTATTATTGCTGTTGCAGGTGGGAAGAATAAGGCTAAAGCCATTTTGTCTTACTTTAAACAAGGAGCAAAGCAATCTGTATTAATTACAGATTCAGCTGCTGCTGAAGAAATGCTTCTCTTACTATAAAGTGAAATTTTTATCAGTGGATCTTCAAACCGCTGATGGTTAGTTGAATTATTTCTTTCTCAATCTTGAAGTTAGTGTTTTACAACCCGAATATTTGAGATCAACTCATTAAATGGAGGAATAGATTATGACTTTAAAATTAGCGATTAATGGATTTGGACGTATTGGACGATTAGTTTTCCGTACAGCGATCAAACGTCAAGATATTGAAATTGTAGCGGTAAATGATTTAACTGACGCAGCAATGCTTGCTCATCTTTTAAAATATGATTCAGTTCACGGCGCTTTTGATGCAGAAGTAACATCTGAAGGTGAATACCTTGTAGTAGATGGCAAAAATGTTCGTGTCTATGCTGAAACAGATCCTGCAAAACTTCCTTGGGGAGAATTAGACGTTGATATTGTAGTAGAATCTACAGGTCGCTTTACGAACTATGAAGATGCACATAAACACGTAGAAGCAGGCGCTAAAAAAGTAATCGTATCTGCTCCAGGCAAAAACATGCCAACTTATGTAATGGGTGTTAACAACGAACAATATGATGCAGCAAATGATGTAGTTGTATCAAATGCTTCTTGTACAACAAACTGCCTATCTCCAGTAGCAAAAGTATTGGATGAACAATTTGGCATTAAACGAGGTATGATGACAACTGTTCACTCATACACAAATGACCAAAAAATATTAGACCTTCCACATAAGGATTACCGCCGTGCTCGTGCAGCTGCGCAATCAATGATTCCAACTACTACAGGTGCTGCTGTTGCAGTCGCAAAAGTTTTACCACAACTGAAAGGTAAACTTGATGGAATGGCTATTCGCGTGCCAACACCAAATGTATCACTAGTAGACTTAGTTGTAGAATTGGAAAAAGACGTAACGCCAGAAAAAGTAAACGCGGCTTTAAAAGAAGCATCAGAAAATCAATTAAAAGGTATTCTAGCATATTCTGAATTACCATTAGTATCAATCGATTATAACGGTAATAGATCTTCATCTACAGTAGATAGTCTCTCTACAATGGTTCTTGAAGGAAATCTTGTAAAAGTATTAGCTTGGTATGATAATGAATCTGGTTATTCTACTCGCGTCGTTGATTTAGCTGAATACATGGCAAAACAAGGTTTGTAATTCAAAAACAATAGCCATAAAGTAAACATATGTATATAATGGATTAGGGTAAAAAGGAGAAGCATTTTTTGTACTTCTCCTTTTTTTATGAAATAAGTAAGCGCTTCATTCATTTCTGAAAATATTCGAAATAACTTGAAACGTTTGAAGAAGCTCTATTTGTTCATCATAATATGATTAAAGTTATATGCTTATTTCATCATAATTGAAAAGGCTATAGATAATTGGAGGAAGCACGATTATGTATCAAAAAAAGACAATGAATGATATTGAAGTGAAAGGAAAACGCGTATTTGTACGTGTGGATTTCAATGTACCAATGGAAGATGGCAAAATTACCGATGACACTCGTATTCGAGCAGCGCTTCCTACAATCTCTTATTTAGTAGAAAAAGGGGCAAAAGTAATTTTAGCTAGCCATCTAGGACGTCCAAAAGGTGAAGTAAAAGAAGAACTACGCTTAACAGCTGTTGGTGAACGTCTTTCAGAACTTATGGGTAAACCTGTCACAAAACTAGATGAATCTATCGGTGAAACAGTGGAACAAGCTGTAGGAAACATGAACGATGGTGATATTGTTCTATTAGAAAACGTTCGCTTCCATAAAGGTGAAGAAAAGAACGATCCTGCACTTGCTGAAAGCTTCGCAAAATTAGCAGACGTTTATGTCAATGATGCATTTGGTGCGGCACATCGTGCACATGCCACAACAGCAGGAATTGCAGAATTTTTACCAGCAGTTTCTGGTCTTTTAATGGAAAAAGAAATTGATGTTTTAGGTAAAGCATTATCAAATCCAGAACGCCCATTCACTGCTATTATCGGTGGTGCAAAGGTTAAAGATAAAATCGGTGTAATTGAAAATCTTCTAGAAAAAGTAGATCACTTAATCATTGGTGGTGGTTTATCTTATACATTCTCAAAAGCACAAGGTTATGATATCGGTAAATCATTATTAGAAGAAGATAAAATCGAATTAGCGAAAACATTTATCGAAAAAGCAGCTGAAAAAGGCGTTCAATTACATATGCCAGTGGATGCTGTGGTAGCAAACGAATTTTCAAAAGATGCAGAAACAAAAGTTGTTGATATTGATCAAATTCCAAGCGATTGGATGGGACTAGATATCGGACCAAAAACAGCAGCAGAATATGCAAATGTTATTAAAAGCTCAAAATTAGTCATTTGGAATGGACCTATGGGTGTATTTGAAATGGATCCTTTTGCAAATGGTACAAAAGTAGTTGCTAAAGCAGTAGCAGAAACAAAAGGATATACAATTATTGGTGGTGGCGATTCAGCAGCTGCAGTGGAAAAATTCAATGTAGCTGACAAAATGGATCACATCTCAACTGGTGGCGGTGCCTCTCTTGAATTTATGGAAGGTAAAGAGTTACCAGGAGTTGTCGCATTAAACGATAAATAATACTTACTATACGGAGGTTGTTCACAATGCGTAAACCAATTATTGCAGGTAACTGGAAGATGTATAAAACGTTATCTGAAGCAATTGATTTTGTAGATGCAGTTAAATCATCTGTTCCGGTAGCAGATCAAGTAGACGCAGTTATTTGTGCACCAGCACTGTTTTTACCTTCACTTGTAAATCAAGCAGAAGGTACAGATCTAGCAATTGGTGCTCAAACGATGCATTATGAAAACGAAGGGGCATTTACTGGTGAAATCAGCCCAGTTCAATTAGAAGATATCAAAGTCCAATATGTTATTTTAGGGCATTCAGAACGTCGCCAATACGATAACGAAACAGATGAAGGCGTAAATAAAAAAGCACATGCTGCATTTGCTCATCATTTAACACCAATTATCTGTGTAGGTGAAACATTAGAAGAACGTGAAGCAAGTAATACTGTTGTAAAAGTTTCTTCTCAAGTAGGCGCGGCACTAAAAGGTTTGACTGCTGAACAAGTTGCGAAAACCGTTATTGCATATGAACCAATTTGGGCAATTGGTACAGGTAAAACGGCAACTGCTCAAGATGCCAACGAAGTATGTGCTGCAATTCGTAAAACTGTACAAGAAGTAGCAGGCGAAGTGGCTGCAGAAATGATTCGTATTCAATATGGTGGTAGTGTTAAACCGGAAAACGTAGTAGAATTACTATCAATGGAGCATATTGATGGTGCTCTAGTTGGTGGAGCAAGTTTAAAACCAGAATCATACTTAAAATTATTGGAGGCCGGGGCAAATGCCTAATAAACCAGTAGCATTAATTATTTTAGATGGTTTAGGCTTACGCGACGAAATATTCGGTAATGCAGTAGCGCAAGCGAAGAAACCAAATTTGGACCGTTATTGGAATTCTTTTCCGCATAACACATTAACAGCATCAGGTGAAGCAGTAGGACTTCCAGCGGGACAAATGGGGAATTCAGAAGTTGGACACCTTAATATTGGTGCTGGACGTATTGTCTATCAAAGCTTAACAAGAATTCACAAGGCTATTAAAGACGGTGATTTCTTTACAAACAAAGCATTATTAGATGCAGTTCAACACGCTAAACAAAATCATTCAAAACTACACATCATGGGGCTATTATCAGACGGTGGTGTTCATAGTCATTATGAGCATTTATTTGCCTTACTGAAATTAGCAAAAGACCAAGGATTAGAAGAAGTATATGTTCATGGTTTCCTTGATGGACGTGATGTAGGTCCAAAAACAGCTGTAGGGTATATCGAAGAAACAGAACGACAAATGACTGAAATTGGTGTAGGTCAATTTGCTTCTATTAGTGGTCGTTATTACGCAATGGACCGAGATAACCGCTGGGATCGTGAAGAAAAAGTTTATAAAGTATTAGTAGATGCACAAGGTATTGAGGCATCTTCAGCAATAGAAGGTGTAGAAGCATCTTATGCAAATGATGTTACAGATGAATTTGTTATACCATTTGTGATTAAAAAAGATGGCAAACCAGTTGCTACAATTCAATCAAATGATGCGGTGATTTTCTTTAACTTCCGACCAGACCGTGCGATTGAATTATCAACAGCTTTTACAAATCCAACATTCGATGGTTTTACACTTAGTGAAAATCATCCACAAAACTTGAAATTTATTTGTTTTAAGAAATATAGTGATAAGGTAATCGGTGAGATTGCTTTCCATGATGACGATTTAAAAAATACCATCGGTGAAGTATTATCAAACAATAATCTTCGTCAACTACGTATTGCAGAAACTGAAAAATACCCTCATGTTACTTTCTTCATGAGTGGTGGTCGTGAAGAAACATTCCCAGGAGAAGAACGTATTCTGATTAATTCTCCGAAAGTCGCAACATATGATTTAAAACCTGAAATGAGTGCTTACGAAGTAACAGATGCACTTGTTGAAGCCATCGAAGCAGATCGTTTTGACGGCATTATCTTAAACTTCGCAAATCCTGATATGGTTGGTCATAGTGGTATGCTTGAACCAACTGTTAAAGCCATCGAAGCAGTAGATGAATGTTTAGGTAGAGTAGTAGATGCACTTCTTGCAAAAGGTGGAGCAGCAATTATTACTGCGGACCATGGTAATTCCGATGAAGTGGTAACACTTGAAGGACAACCAATGACAGCTCATACAACAAATCCAGTCCCTGTTATTATCACAAAAGAAAATATTGTGGTGAGAAATGGAGGAATTTTAGCCGATTTGGCCCCTACCATGTTAAAATTATTAGGAGTGGAACAACCACTTGAAATGACTGGAAAACCATTATTTTAAACTGAGGAGAGTTAAACAATGCCAATTATTACAGACGTACAAGCCCGTGAAGTATTAGATTCACGCGGTAACCCAACAGTAGAAGTAGAAGTATTCACAGAATCAGGTGCTTTTGGACGTGCAATCGTTCCTTCTGGTGCATCTACTGGGGAATATGAAGCAGTAGAATTGCGCGATGGAGACAAAGCTCGCTACCTTGGAAAAGGTGTTTTAAAAGCAGTTGATAATGTTAACAATGTCATTGCTCCTGAACTAATCGGAAACTATTCAGTACTTGATCAAGTATCAGTCGATAAAATGATGATTGAATTAGATGGTACAGAAAACAAAGGTAAACTAGGTGCTAATGCAATTCTAGGTGTATCTCTAGCAGTTGCTCGTGCAGGTGCTGACTACCTTGACTTACCACTTTACCAATACATTGGTGGTATTAATGCGAAACAACTCCCTGTTCCAATGATGAACATCTTAAACGGCGGTGAACACGCTGACAATAACGTAGATATTCAAGAATTCATGGTAATGCCTGTAGGCGCAGAATCATTCCGCCACGCATTACGTATGGGTGCTGAAATTTTCCACTCATTAAAAGCAGTTCTTAAAGAGTCTGGTCACAACACTGCAGTAGGTGATGAAGGTGGTTTTGCACCAAACTTAACTTCTAACGAAGAAGCACTTTCTACAATTGTGACTGCAATTGAACGCGCAGGCTACAAACCAGGTGAAGAAGTAATGCTAGCAATGGACGTAGCATCTTCTGAACTATATTCAGATGAAGACGGAAAATACCACTTAGATGGTGAAGGCGTTGCAAAAACTTCTGAAGAAATGGTTGCTTGGTATGAAGAACTGACTTCTAAATATCCAATCATCTCAATTGAAGATGGTCTTGATGAAAATGACTGGGAAGGCCATAAAATGCTGACTGAACGTATCGGTAACCGTGTACAATTAGTTGGTGATGATTTATTCGTAACAAATACGAAAAAATTATCTCGCGGTATCGAAGAAGGCGTTGGCAATGCTATTCTAGTCAAAGTTAACCAAATCGGTACTTTAACAGAAACATTAGATGCTATCGAAATGGCAAAACGCGCTGGCTACACAGCAATCATCTCTCACCGTTCTGGTGAATCAGAAGATACAACAATTGCAGATATCGCAGTTGCGACAAATGCTGGTCAAATCAAAACTGGTGCACCATCTCGTACAGACCGTGTTGCTAAATACAACCAATTACTTCGTATCGAAGATCAATTATCTGCAACAGCTCAATTTAATGGTATTCAATCTTTCTACAACATTAATCGATAAGAGAGAGTTGTAAATATACTAAAGACGCTATCTTCCACAAAATACAATGGGAGATGGCGTCTTTTTCTACATAAGTAAAAGTAGGAACTACAGTTTTTAAAGCAAAGTCGATATTGTATCTTTTTTACTTTTTTATCGTCAAAATATATTAGGAATGTTACTATAATAGAAAAGTGTGTATTTTATAGGCTTGAGTAACTGCTAAAAGTAGAACTTTGTTGTCATTACGTACAGTTTTTGGTAAGATAAGACTGTTGTGATGTTTCGAATCAGGAGGTGGAACATATGCATACAGCGATTATGACTTTACTTCTTATCGTGTCTGTAGCATTGATTATCGTAGTATTGTTGCAATCTAGTAAAAGTGCTGGTCTTTCAGGAGCCATCTCTGGTGGGGCTGAACAACTTTTTGGTAAGCAAAAAGCTAGAGGAATAGATTTAGTTTTACACCGCGTTACGGTTGTGTTATCAATCTTATTCTTTGTATTAGCCGTAGCTATTGCGAAAATCTAATGCACACAAAATCCGCCTGGCCGCTAATGGTTAGGCGTTTTCTATTTTATAGCTTATAATTAATATAAAAGCGGAACACGCCCGTCAAGCCCCGACAAGCAAATGTTCTTCACGCGAAGAGGCGCAATATGCCTCAAAGCGTGGAGGTTATTTGACCTCGAGGGGCTGGCGTGTGGAGCTGGATAGAAATAAAAGCGGAACACGCCCGTCAAGCCCCGACAAGCAAATGTTCTTCACGCGAAGAGGCGCAATATGCCTCAAAGCGTGGAGGTTATTTGACCTCGAGGGGCTGGCGTGTGGAGCTGGATAGAAATAAAAGCGGAACACGCTCGTTCAGCTAGATCTGAGGAAGATAGCCTAAGTACGCCACGTCCTGTGGCAACGGCTATCGAATCCACATCCTGTGGACTCCGAAAAGCTAACTCCAGAGGGTACTGAAAAAAGTGTAGTAACATAAAAGTTTATTGTATATAGGCTATTGAATGAAGAGGAATTAGCTCCGCTTTCCGTGGGCGAACTGCCGAGCCTCCTCGTACGCTTCACTTCCTGCGGGGTCTCGTCTAGTCCGTTTTCCCACAGGAGTCTTCGCTAATTCCTCTTCAATTAAGATGGTAATACAAGATTTTTATCATAAAAATATAGCTTCTTTACTTTTTCAGTGGCTTCCTTGCGTCGAGAGCTGGATAGTATTAAAAGGACTCTGCAGTTCGATATCAACTTATACTTAGGAGGTTTGACATCATGAGACCTACTTTACCTGAACCTTTTTTCTTTGAGGCTGGATCACGAGCAGTTTTACTTTTACATGGATTTACTGGGAATTCAGCAGATGTTCGTATGCTTGCGCGCTTTTTAGAGAAGCATGGTTATACAACACTAGCGCCACATTATAAAGGACATGGTGTACCTCCAGAAGAGCTCATACATACAAATCCAGATGAGTGGTGGCAAAGTGTTCTTGATGGTTATCAAAAACTAAAAGATGCAGGATATAACGAAATTGCTGTTGGTGGATTATCTCTCGGTGGCGTATTTTCATTGAAGCTAGGATATTCTTATCCAGTAAAGGGAATTATAACAATGTGTGCTCCAATGACGATGCGGACAACAGAATTAATGTTTGAAGGTGTAGTTCAATACGCAAAACGATTCAATCAACATTTTGGAAAAAGTGAAGAGGAATCTGTAGCAAGTATAGAATCTATTAAAAAACAGGGTATGCCTTCTTTACAACAACTTCGAGAATTAGTATACGAAGTACGAGAACATGTAGATGAAATTTATGCCCCACTTTTTGTCGTTCAAGGAAGAAAAGATGAGGTCATTGATCTTAAATCGGCAAATTATATTTATGAACAAGCAGAGTCTAACGAAAAACAAATAAAATGGTATGAAGAATCAGGTCATGTAATTACGTTAGATAAAGAGCGAAAACAGTTACAGGATGATATTCTTCAATTTTTAGAGTCACTTGATTGGCATGAGTAAAAAAGTAATGATTGCAAATGCTAATAGAAGGAGGGAAGAACGATGGAAAAACAAGAACCAACACTAGAAACAAGATTATTGGAATTTATGAAGGAAGAGGACTATAAACCATTAACAGTTGCGGAGTTTGAAGAACAATTTGGCTTTCGTGATGTTGAAGAGTTCAAACAACTTGTCAAAACACTCGTGAAATTAGAACAACAAGGAGACATTGTTCGAACAAGAACCAATCGCTATGGATTGCCAGAACGAATGAACTATTTACAAGGTCGTTTTATCGGTAACGCAAAAGGCTTTGGTTTTGTAGCACCAGAAGAAGCAGGAATGGATGATGTATTTATTCCTCCTACAGATATTAATGGTGCAGTAAATGGAGATAAGGTACTTATTCGTGTATCCAATACATCTTCCGGAGATCGTCGTGAAGGTGCTGTCATTAAAATTATTGAACGCGGTACAACAAAAATAGTCGGTACTTTCCAAGCAAACCGTGGATTTGGATTCGTCGTACCAGATGATAAAAAACTATCAATGGATTTATTTATTGCCAAAGAAAATACATTAGGTGCAATGGATGGACATAAAGTAGTGGCAGAAATTACGGAATGGCCTGGCGTACACCGTTCTGCAACTGGTATTGTGACACAAATTTTAGGTCACAAAAATGATCCTGGCGTTGATATTCTTTCAATCATCCATAAACACGATATTACAGTTGATTTTCCACAAGAAGTGTTAGATGCTGCGAGTGCAGTACCAGATACAATCTCAGAAAAAGATAGAGAAGGTCGCCGTGATTTACGTGATCAAATGATTGTAACAATTGACGGTGAAACAGCGAAAGACTTAGATGATGCCGTTACCGTTACAAAAAATGACGATGGCACTTATAAATTAGGCGTGCATATCGCCGATGTTAGTTATTATGTGACTGATGGGTCTGCTTTAGACCGTGAAGCATATGATCGTGCTACAAGTGTGTACTTAACAGATCGTGTTATACCAATGATTCCACATCGTCTTTCAAATGGGATTTGTTCTTTAAACCCACAAGTTGATCGGTTAACGCTATCTTGTGAAATGACGATTAATGGAAGCGGGCAAGTAATCGACCATGAAATTTTCCAAAGTGTTATACGAACAACTGAACGTATGACCTATACAAATGTCTTTAAAATTTTAGAAGAAGACGATGCGGAACTAAAAGAACGCTATGCACAGTTAGTCCCAATGTTTGAAAATATGAAAGAACTAGCAAAAATTCTTAATAATCGTCGTATGAATCGTGGTGCAGTAGACTTTGATTTTAAGGAGTCCTATGTAGTAGTCGATGAAGATGGCTGGCCAACAGATATTCTTCTTCGTGAACGTACTGTTGCGGAACGAATCATTGAGGAATTTATGCTTGTTGCAAATGAAACTGTCGCAGAACATATCTATCGTATGAATCTGCCATTCATCTATCGTATCCATGAAGATCCGAAACCTGAAAAGTTACAGCGATTCTTTGAATTTATCACGAACTTTGGTTTAGTCATTCGAGGCACTGGTAATACAGTTGAACCGAGAGCTTTACAAGAAATTCTAGATTCAGTAAAAGACGAACCTGAATATCCTGTTATTTCAACGATGATGCTTCGTTCTATGCAACAGGCAAAATATAGCCCTGAATGTCTAGGACACTTTGGTTTATCAACAGAGTTTTATACGCACTTTACATCGCCAATTAGACGTTATCCAGACCTAATCGTTCATCGTTTAATTCGTACGTATTTAATCAATGGTGATCAAAGTAAGGAAACAGTTAGCTACTGGAGTGCACACATGGATGAGATTGCAGAACACACTTCAAGTCGTGAACGCCGTGCAGTAGATGCTGAACGCGATACAGAATCATTGAAAAAATCTCAATACATGGCAGATAAAATTGGCGAGAAATTCACTGGTATTGTCAGCTCGATTACGAACTTTGGTATGTTTATCGAATTAGAAAACACCATCGAAGGTTTAGTGCATATCAGTAATATGACAGATGATTACTACAACTTTGACGATCGTCAAATGGTGATGATTGGGGAAAGAACAGGACGTATTTTCCACATCGGTGATGAAGTTGAAATCAGTGTATTAGAAGTAAATGTCGATGAATCATCAATTGACTTCGAAATTGTCGGAATGCCAAAATCGAAAGCGCGTACTAGACGCCAAGCACCTGTTGTCATCCGTGCAAAATCTAAAGATGGCGAACATGGCAGGGAAAAAGGGAAAGATAAAAAACGTAAATACAAACCAAGTGGCGCAAAGGTAAACGGTAGAACACGCAAACAAGAACGCAAAGCCGCAGGTAAATCAGGTAATAAGAAAGCATTCTACGAAGGCATCGCAAAAAAACAGCAAAAACGCCGTAGTAGAAAGAAAAAATAAGAGAAGGGCAGCCTGAGCTCGCTCTTCTCAATCGATATTGTTAGAGGTGACCCATATGCCAAAAGGAACTGGAAAAGTTTTAGCTCAAAACAAGAAGGCTGGATTCGATTACTATATTGAAGAAACCATTGAAGCAGGTATCGTTCTAAACGGTACCGAAATCAAATCTGTTCGAAAAGGAAAAGTCCAACTAAAAGACTCCTTTATCTTAATCCGTAAAGGGGAAGCGTGGATTTCCAATATGCATATCAGCCCATACGAACAAGGAAATATCTTCAACCATGATCCACTTCGCGTCCGTAAATTACTGCTACATAAAAAGCAAATTATGCAGTTGAATGTAGATGTTAAAAGAGATGGTTATACCATTGTACCGCTTAAAATGTACATAAAAGACGGATACGCAAAACTATTAATCGGTCTAGGTAAAGGTAAGAAAAACTACGACAAACGTGCAGACTTGAAGAAAAAAGAAGCAAAACGCGAAATGGGCCGTGCCCTGAAAGCAAAAAATCAATACTAATATATACCACTTGAAGAATGACCTAATTTGTCATATACTCTATGTATAGCAATTAAGCCAGTTCACAGTATGAGTAACATACTGATCCGAAACAGCTGATTAGTTCAGCACCTTAATGGATGATATAAACTGAGTATCTAAGTCCAAGTTGGGAAACGTGCATTAAGTACTACTACTCACCGCAGGATTTTTAGATGCAAGTAATACTTGGAAGCGAGTGAGTGAACACCGGAGCGTACTTAAGTACGTGAGGATGTGAACGAGCGAAACTGACGAAGTAGTACGCAGTATATAACAATCCGATATTAAGGGGACGTTACGGATTCGACAGGGATGTCTGAGCTTGAGTTGCGCGTCGGAGGTCTCGGCTTCGTCAACAACGGAAGTTATATAATAACTGGCAAAACAAACAATAACTTAGCTTTCGCAGCGTAAGCTCGAAAACTGCCTAACTGCTCTATCGCCCATGTAGCGTAGTCGGGCTCAACTTTAGTGGGATACGGTTGCTAGTGCCACTTGAGCTAGTAACAAGAGATTCCCAAGTTAGCGCACAGGACGCCTGTTTGTCGGCATAATGCTGCGCGAATCCCAAATAGACAAACTACACGCGTAGTAACTGAAGTAGCAGAGTTTCTGGACGTGGGTTCGACTCCCACCGTCTCCATATTACGAAATCATAGAGTTTCAATGAGTGTCAAAATCCTTTATTTATAAGGGTTTTGGCACTTTTTTAGTTTCATCTAATTTCACTGAATTTCATTCAAATCTAGTCAATTTCTAGTCAAAGACCTATTCAAAAATTGGTTTAGATTTTTAGATAGTTTTCAAATTTCCCAATTGTTTCGGCTTTTGCTTTTTGCGTAACGTGCGTGTAAATATCAAGCGTTGTTTTGCTATCCGTATGCCCTAAACGATCTTGAACATCTTTAAGGCTTGCACCCGCTTCAAAAAGTAAGGTGCAGTGAGTATGACGTAAACCATGTGTCGTAATCTTCTTTAAGTTATATTTCTTTAGAATGTTCATTAGCCACTTTCTTGTTTTAGTTGGCTGTATAAATTCATTGTTTTCATTGCTAAATACAAGCTGATTTGGTTGCGTGGTGTTATAACCTAAATGAAGATAATCTTTTTTCTGTTGCTTTCTCCATGCTTTTAAAAGGTCCATTGTCTCGGGATCTAATTTAATTGTACGGGAAATGCCAGTCTTTGTTGTTTTCAAATACAACTTATTATTTTTGCCACGCGAAATCGCCTTATTAATGCGAATTTCATTGTCTTTAAAATTAATGTCTTTCCAAGTAAGTGCTAATGCCTCACCTTTACGCATACCAGAAAACGAAAGTAAATGAAAGAGGGCATAGACCTTTAAATTGTCTTCTTTTTCAAAGCATGTTAATAATTCAATCAGCTGCTCACGATTATAGAAGTTTTCTTGCTCACTCTCAACTTGATCAATACTTACTTTTTTTATTTTAGTTGGAGATTCTACCAATGAAAAAGGGTTGTTTGACAGGTAGCTGCGTTTAATCGCAAAGTCTAATACCTTAGCCGCATATGCTTTCACCATTCGGAAACGTTTAAGCTTCTTTGCCCATTCATCAACATGCTTTTGGCATATAGCAACATCGATTTTATCAATTTTATATGCACCCATTGCAGGCAAAATATGATTTTTAAAGATGCCTGTTGTCTTAATGAATGTGCTTTCCTCAACAGTATTTTCATAGTGATTAATCCACATCTCATATAAATCCTGGTAGATCTCAAGCTGCTTCTTCTTGAATGTGCCGTTGTTAATTTCGACCTTTAATTGAGCTAAAGCGTCCTTCGCTTCCTTCTTTGTTTTAAATCCACGTCGTGTAGTGCTTCGCTCTTTACCAGTAAGAGAATCCACGCCGATATATATCTGAAACATATAGCGTGTTTCGTTGTTTTTTAATTTATAACTTTTAATTGTTGTTTGTTTACTCATTATGTTCCTCCTAATACTTACGGAGACAAGATTCAGAGGATGTAGTTGTAACACTACATTGTAATTTTATATTAGTAAATTAATTTTCACAAACTGCTTTTAAAGAATATTTTTAGTTAATGATATAATAATGAATTAGTAAATTAAGTAAAATTAATTTACAGAAGATGTGCATATTATAAATCTTAAAAAAAGTCGGAGGAGATTTAGGTGTCTAAACAAGAGAAAAATGATTTATCAGAGAGAAATAGTAGGCTTCTTTTAGTAATTGGAGGTGTTGGACTTTCTGGAGTTTTATTCAAAGCTATAATAAGTATGATTGGGAGTTCTTTTTCGAGTATTACAGAAAGTCCTTTAGTTTTTAATGTACCTCAAATTATGTCTTCATTAGTGTTAAGTAGTTTTTTGTTAATTTTCTTTACTGCATTGTTCTATTGTTATTTTGAATTACATAATTATGGTTTTCTTTCTGATGAGATTGATAAAAAATATGCTGTTAAAGCGGACAAATACTATAAATATTTGCTAAATAGCTTTAAATACTCGCTATTTATATCACTTACCGCTTTAATTTTATTCCAAATTATACCTATATTTATGAATTACTCTAAATATTTTTGCATTTTTTTAATATTTATTTTACTTTTAGTAATCGGTTTACTTTTGAAAAATAAAAATTATAAAAAAATCTTAATTTCTATTAAAGGGATTAATTATAGGAAAATAAATTATAACTTAATCTATGTATTTGGTGTTATATGGGCTTCATCAATGGTTTTAACAATCGAATTAGGGGTTAAATATAATACAAATTCTCAGATAACTTTTGATTTTAAAGCATCTAATAAACAATTACAAATTAATTTTAATGATACAATTCCTGATTATATGCCTAAAAAAATATTTGTACAAACAGTAAATGATAAGGGAAAAACCAGAGATTATATTTTAAAGACTAAAGAATTTAATAATACATATATTCATGTTAAAAGCGAGGAAAAAGAAAATGGACCAATAAATACTATTTTAAGTGGGACATCTAGTAATATAATAAATAAAAGTGATATTAATTTTTTTAAGACTCTCAACTTGGACATATTAGATTCAAAAAATGGTGTTATTTTTATTCAATTTAAGATTGATAAAACATCTTCTACTGAAACATATACAGTTAAAAATTTTTATACTATTGATAAGAGTGGAAATGTTTTATTTAAAAAACATCATATAAAAATTAATATATAATTTAGAGCATCATGTAAAATGACGCCGAAAATGATTATAGATAACATAGTTTATAGATACAGTATTTCTAAAAAAATAACTTGCAACAGAAGTATTAGTTAAACTTATACTCCTGCTGCAAGTGTAAGACTGGATAAAATAATAGTATCCCTTTGAACGAGTCCGTTAAAAATAATAGATTACAAAAAGTAACTTATCAGCTTTCGCCGCGACTAAAAGACTTCGATATTGTGCAAAGTCTTTTCTTTCAGTCTCATTTATATCTTAAGATTTTCTAATTATTCTAATTTTGATGTTTATAATAGGAGGGACTATATTCATCGGTTTCTAAAGTTGAGGACCATTTGAGATAAGCGACTATTTTCCTATGCAAACTTTTTTTTTATGTTGCGTTCAAATAGGAAACCTTTGTGACTGTATGAATGAAAGTATTCAGAAAGGACTTTTATTCTACCTGTGAATACATACCTTGAGTGAAAATGTGGGATTATAGAATGAGAGAGGTTTAAGTATTTAGTTTCACCTCGGAATGAAGATAAATAGTTAAAACTAACCCTTAGGACTGGGGACAGTTATAGAATAAATAAAGAAGGGAAATTTGGTCATGGAGAAATGCGAAAATGAAGAAGTAAAATATTTGAGAAATAAAATTAATGATATATCATACGATGAAGATCGTTTCACGCTTATGTTAGGAAGTGATAAATATATTTTTGGTATTGTGTCTGCAGCAAATGATTCGACGCCTATTAGTGAAATCATAAAATACAAAACAATATATGATACTTTAAAAGATTTAGATTCAAAAATAAAATTATCTTTTAAAAAAGCTATAAATTACACATACTCAGCGAATGTACAAAAAAACTATAGTATTTTAAAAACAAGTTCTGAAGAAGAGGTACTAGCTTATTATTATATTGAAAATGCATTATTTAGAACTATTTCTTTATGGGATATGTTGGGACAACTTTATCGATTATTCTATAAAATAGAAATACCAAATAACGAGGTTTATTATAATAGGATTTTTAATCCTAAGAATAATTATAGTGAGCAATTTAAAGATAAATCAAAGACAATCCATGCATATCTAACTCAAAAGGATGATATAAAAGTCGATGGTGAATGGAGAGGTAATCATAGGTTTGTGAATAATTACCGTAATAAAATGATCCATCGAAACTCCCCTAGTGTAGCTGCTATAAGTGATTATGATGTTAATCTTAAACATCACCCTTCATTCCTATTAAAAAGAATTATTGAGGATTATTACGTTGTTTCAAAATTTTTAAGTGATATTCTTGATGAAATTGATGAAGAAATCATGAAACTCCCTTAGATTTTGTTACTCCCTATTATCAGAAAACACACCAGCATTTAGTCTCCATTTAAAATAATTCACGTATATTCCACAGTCTGGTAAAGGGTTAAAATAGAGTAGTATAGCTGCTCATTATTGTGACATTACTGGTAACAAGCGACGTTAATCATTATTATGAAGGAAACTTCAAATCAAACAACTATTGTTCAAATATCTAGACATTTAAGAACTTATTCTCAATGGATGAAATCTAAAGGGACACTAGCTTTGAAAGATATCATTGTAATATCTGATAAGAAATATAAAAAATCTATTGAGAGTAATGAGATAATTTTTTTCAAAGCATTTATAAAACGAGGTATTTCTTGCTTATAAAAATGTATCTCCAGCAATCGGGCGCGATTTGAGAAGGACACAGGTAGAAAATGAACAAACTTTTTTATAAAACTGAAATTTAAAACCGCTGGAATAGAATACATTTTGAACAATATTTTCTTCAAAATGTATTCTATTTATTTATCGTAAGATACCAGTTTTATGGGGATTTTTTAATCAAACATTATTTCTAAACAACATTAAATAACTTACCATTACAAAAAGATAGATTAAAAGATCATATTAAATGATAAAACGCTATATATAGAATTATTTTTAAAAAAAATACTATATATAGTATTTTTAGTTGTGTAATAGATATAAATGGTTTAGAATGGAACTACCGTTCTTAGGGAGGTGTGGAATTATGAGGAAAATAAAAAGGTTATAACAAAATGCATTGGCGTGCATTTTGTTATAACCTCATGTGAAAAAAGATAGAAGCGGAAACTTCTATTTGCCTACCGTCGTTTTTGGCGAAACGATCTAAAATAAATTTAAAATTATTAAAAACATAACATAAATAATAAATTATTTCAAAGTCCTAGAGAAATGTTTGATTATTTTATGGGGTAATTTAGGTAGGTAATGATTCTAGTTTATTAGATTGGAGTCTTCAAATGACAACCTATACACAAGTAAGTATGAATAAATTTATTAAAGAACACATTAGTTTAGATGCAGATGTTACTAAAACAGCACGAAATAGTCGGGATTTTTTGTATGAACAATTAAAAGCATTACCCGATAAAGCAGAAAACTTCCCTCGCTTGTATCCGAATAAAGAAATATACAATTATGGGTCTTTTTCTAGGAAAACAAAAATACGCCCATTAGATGATATTGATTTTATGCTTGTATTTGCAGCAGATGGTGGAACATATGAATCCATTGATAATACAATTAAAATCAGAGTGCCTGAATCGGCTACTAATTTATATAAATTAAGAGATGATAATGGGTATTTAAGTTCTCGAAAAGTGGCTAATAAAATTAAAAATAATATTTCAAAAGTATCTCAATATCAAAAAGCAGAAATTCGCTCAAATCAAGAAGCGGTGATTTTAAACTTGATTAGTTATGACTGGTCATTTGATATTATTCCAGCTTTTATAACGACTGAAGAAATCGATGGTCGATCATATTATTTAATTCCAGATGGGGATGGTCATTGGAAAAAGACAGATCCACGTATTGATCAAAAAAGAGTGACAGATGCGAATAAGAATACAGAGTTTAATGTATTAGAATTTATTCGAATTATTAAGTTTTGGAACATTGAAAAAAATATAAAAATATCTTCTTATTTAATTGAAAATATCGTTTTAAATTATTTTGAAAGTAGAACCATTTGGAATACTAGTAAGAAGACACAATTGATGAGATTTTTTGAATATCTTCAAACAGCCATTTGGTTACCAGTTGAAGATCCTAAAGGATTACAAGGTAATTTAAATGATTTAGAGGATTCTAAAAAACAAACAGTAGAAAAAAGAGCGAAAGATTGTGAAGAAGCTACGAGAAAAGCTATTGCATATGAAGAAGCTTATGACTATGAGAAAGCTGATAATCAGTGGCGTATAGTCTTTGGAGATGAGTATGTATAAAGCAATGCCTATCAAAGAACGTCAAAATACAGAAGAAAGTATACGATACCTACGGGCCCAAAGACAATCTTATAAAATTGCAAAACAAATTTATATGGTAAGGATGTTTTTAAGTATTGTTTGGCCAATTGTAGCTGTTATATTTTATTTTACTTTTGAAAATAATTTTGCCAATGGGATATTAATAATAAGTTCTTTAATTTTAATATTTACTTTCTTTATGGAATTTTATGAGGAAAAATATACTAAAATAGGTGCTACAATCCAAGAACAATTTGACACAAATATCTTTGATATGAAGTGGAACTTGGCGCTAGTCGGTGAAAAAATAAGTGAGGAACAAATTTATACTTTAGCTGAAAAAGAGAAAACAGATATCTCTGAACTTATTGGTTGGTACACAGGAATAAATACCGATGATGAAATACTATATACTTTAAAAGCACAAAGAACTAACACAGAGTGGACTATAAGGCAAAAAGAAGCTTTTAGTATTTTTTTATTAATTATTGCTATTTTAATATTTGTAGTACTTTTATTAATAGCGTGTTGGAATAATTTTTTAGTAGCTGATTTTTTCATCACTTTATTTTTCCCTACAATATCTCTGTTTTTATATTTAATTAAAGGATGGGTGGATTTTTCACACCAAGTAAAAGAGCTGAAACGTATTACAGCACAACTCAATTCATTATTAGAAAGTGAAAAAACTAGTAAATATCAATTACGTTTTATACAAGACGCCATATATGTATATGGACGAGTGCCTAATAACATTATTCCAGATGTTTTATATAAGAAATTAAGAAAAAAGCTAGAGATGATTTTTACAAGTACTAATAAATAGTACAAGTATTAGGGAACATTTTTCCTTACAGTTTTTTATCAATCTTTTTACAAAACCAAACCCACGCATTTTGATCAATTTTTATTCACATACGTGGGTTGTGGCTTTGAATGTTGTAATAGATTTTAATTTACTTTTAAATCAGCCTATTTCAATATTTAATATAATCAACATATTTCTTAAGCGTTTCAATTTTAATTGTTTCTGTAGGATGAGTATAGGTATTCGTTGTTGTATTATTACCTGAATGTCCTAGACGTTGTTGAATACCTACTAAACTAGCTCCAGCTTCTTCTAGAAGAGTAGCATGTGTATGTCTAAAACCATGAGTAGTAATTAGTTTTAAGTTATATTTCTTTTGAATTTTTAAAAGCCATTTTCGAGTAGTAGAAGGATTAATAAAGTTATTTTTTGTGTTGTTGAATACGAGTTGTGAAGAGTCTTCAATATCGAAACCTAACAACTTCAACTTTTGGGCTTGTTCCACTTTCCATTGCTTTAAAATATCCATCGTTTTTTGATCCATCTTAACTTCACGATGATCACGTGTTTTTGTTGATTTTAGATACAGGCGACTATGTTTACCATATGAGATAGCCTTGTTAATATTAACTGAATTATTATCGAAGTTAATATCTCCCCATGTAAGTGCTAATGCCTCGCCTTTTCTAACCCCAGAAAAACCAAGAAGACGGAAGAATATATAGATTTTTAAATTACTTTCAGTCTTAAATGCATTTAAACATTCAATCAGTTGTTCACGTGTATAGAAATTTTCTGCATTTTTTAGTGTATGTTTCTTTGGCATGTATACTAATGAAAAAGGATTGCTTTTGATGTTGCCACACATAATAGCAAAGTCTATTACTTTAGCAGCATAAGATTTTACTACTCTAAATCCTTTTAATTTTGCGATCCATTCATCTACATGCTTTTGACAGACGGAAGCATTTATTTTATCTATTCGATAAACGCCCATTTTTGGTAAGATATGATTTTTGAAAATACCTAATGTTTTAACAAAAGTGCTTTCTTCAACCATTTTCTCATAATGAACTATCCATTCATTATAGAGGTCTTGAAACGTTTCATATTGTAGCTTATTATATGTTCCATTATAAATTTCTAATTTTAATCGATTGTATGTTAATTCAGCCTCTTTTTTCTTTTTAAAACCTCTTCTTGTTGTGCTATGTTGTCGTCCTGTAAGAGGATCAACCCCAACGTAAATTTTAAACATATAGCGTGTATCACCGTTTTTTAATTGATAAGGTTTAATAGTAGTTTCTTTCATGAAATTTTTCCTCCAATATTTTAGTTATTTTAGTTAATTAAAAGCTATTTTTGTTTAAAAAGTTGTCGATTTCAGTTTTAGAAATTCGTTTAACTCCATCGATTTCAAAAACTTTCAGTCCCATTACTCGAAACTTCATTAACGTGTTGTAAGAGACATCAGCATAAGCTGCTCCTTCCTTTAATGTCATCCATTCTTTAGTTGATGGTAACTTTTTTTTGAAATCTTGTACAAAATCATTTAATAGTTTTTGCAGGGTTTGTTTTAATTCTTTTTCTTGCATTATTTATTCTCCTAGCTTTGATTGATGGTTCATCTTTATAAGATGAAATTTAAGTACCTTTTGGTGTAAAACATAATAGCCTCGAAATCTTAAGATTTTAAGAGGAAAATAAAAATATTTTTATTTTTTTCAAATTCTTAAAATGTCGACCTAAGGAAGTGGAAATGTCACAGGAACCTTTATGGAGTTAGATATTGGGTTCCAGAAATCAAATTCAGACAATGTAGTTGATTTGGTTGGATTTTTTGATATTGGAATTAACGTTTATGTTCCATATGTATGTTAGTTAGTATCGGTAATTCATCTACCGGCAGGAAGTAACATAACCATTACGTGAGGAAAGTTAATATGTAATTGGTAGAAAGTGTAAGAGGGCTAACTTAACATATTAAGGTTCAATAATAATCTGTCGTGCTTCTAGGATTCTCTATTGTATTTCAATCGTTTATAATATGAATATAAATAGGAGGTCTATCATGACAAAGTTAACACAGCAACAATTAGAATCACATTTATGGAAATCAGCTGATATTCTTCGTGGATCAGTTAGTTCCGTTTCTTATAAAAAGTATATTTTTGGCTTATTATTTTTAAAGCGTACAAGTGATGTATTTAATGAGCAACGTCAGGCTCTACTAGATAAATATGGGGAAGTAACTGGGGCGCAAATTGTGGAAATTCCTACTCAATATCAATTTTATGTGCCAGAAGTTGCACGTTGGGAAAATGTACGAAAACATGCTACTGATATTGGTGCAGCGATAAATATTGCGTTTGAAACATTAGAAAATGAAAACGCTACTTTATTAAATGTTTTAACACCGATTGATTTTAACAATAAAGAGCTTTTGACAGATGAAACATTGCAACGTCTACTCTCTCATTTCAGCGAACTAGATTTAAGAAATGAAAATCTAAGTGAACCCGATATGCTTGGTCGAGCGTATGAATATCTCATTAAAATGTTCGCCGATGATGCAGGTCAAAAAGGTGGAGAATTCTATACACCTTCTAAAGTTGTTGAACTCATCGTCAAAATCATCAAACCAGAGGAAGGCATGCGCGTGTACGATCCAACATGTGGATCCGGCGGTATGCTCATTCAATCAGTAGATTACGTAAAAGCAAACGGTGGCAATCCACAAGCACTTTCACTTTTTGGTCAAGAACGTAACTTAGAAACATGGGCAATTGCCAAAATGAATCTATTACTACACGGCTTACCTGACCATCAAATCGTTAAAGGTGACACCCTTCGTAATCCTAAACTATTAGAAGATGGTGAACTCATGCTATTTGACCGCGTTATCGCCAATCCTCCATTTTCATTAAAAGAATGGGGCCGCGATGAAGCGCAAGCAGATCCATATGGCCGTTATCAATTTGGCATTCCACCAAAATCTTATGGGGACTATGCTTTTGTACAACATATGATTGCTTCATTAAATAGTGAAGGAATGGCAGGAGTGGTTATGCCACATGGCGTACTATTCCGTGGTGGAGCAGAGGGCAAAATTCGTAAAGCAATTTTAGAATCAGATTTGCTTGAAGCAATTATTGGTTTACCATCAGGGTTATTCTATGGAACAGGAATTCCAGCTTGTATCATGATCTTCAAACGCAATAAACCAGAAAATCGCAAAGGCAAAGTATTCATCATTGCAGCAGAGGATGACTATCAAGAAGGCAAAAACCAAAACCAACTTCGAGACCAAGATATTGAAAAAATCGTTTCTACTTTTAACGCATATGCAGATGTTGAGAAATATGCAAAAGTCGTCTCATTAGATGACATAAAAGACAATGATTATAATTTAAATATCACCCGTTATATCGACAAATCTAAGGAAGAAGAACTAGTTAATATTGAGGCAGTTTTGAATGAATTAACTTCTATCCAACAACAACGTGATAAGAATACAGTGAAATTGAATAGTTTTTTAAAAGAGCTTGGGTTGGGTGAGATTCATGATTGAGTTACGAGAAGGGTATAAAATAACTGAGCTTGGGGAAATACCTAAAAATTGGTCTGTAAATCTTCTGGATAATATTTTTATGATAAATACTCATAACATTGATCCTCAAAAATATAATGAAACTTTAAGGTACTTTAGTTTACCTGCATTTGATGAGAATAAACAACCTATTATTGAAAAATCGTTAAATATTAAAAGTAATAAAACTTTAATTTCGGATAATTCAATACTTGTTTCTAAATTAAATCCACGAATTTCAAGAGTTTGGAAAGTTAATATCACTGATGCAGACTATAAAAATGTATCATCTACTGAATTTATTAATTATGTTCCAAAAAAAGGTGTAGACATTAATTATTTTTATCAATATTTCAAAAGTGATATTTTTCAAGAGGAACTTTTAAATAGAGAGTCAGGATCTACTGGTAGTAGAAAAAGAGTAACACCTAAAGATACGTTAAGTATTAAAATACCAACTCCTCCACTTATAGAACAGCAAAAAATAGCCGATATCCTTTCAACAGTCGATATGCAAATCGAGCAAACGGAACAATTGATAAAACAAACAAAAGATTTGAAACATGGTTTGATGCAGCAGTTGTTGACAAAAGGGATTGGGCATACGGAATTTAAGCAAAGTGAACTTGGGGAAATTCCTTTAGAATGGGATGTCATAGCATTAAAGGAATTGGGTGATTTTACAAAAGGGAAAGGAATTGCAAAAAAAGATCTTTGTGAATTTGGCAATGCTTGTATCTTATATGGGCAACTATACACAACTTATGAAGAGGTAATTGAGAATGTTTACTACTTTACACAAGTAGAGCCTTCAAAAGCTGTAGTTGGTATGATAAATGATTTGCTTATTCCATCTTCTGGAGAAACAGCAATTGATATAGCTAGGGGTGCAGCATTAATGGTAGATAACATATTAGTAGGGGGGGATATCAATATTTTTAGACCTAATACATTAATTGATAGTAGATTCATTAGCTATCAATTAAATTCTTCTCGTAAAAAAGACCTAGCAACATTAGCACAAGGATCTTCTGTTTATCATCTATATGCACCTAACTTATTAAATTTCAAAATTTTACTTGCACCATATGAAGAACAAAAAAAAATAGCTGAAATCCTTTCAACCATAGACTCCCAGATAGTCATCTACGAACAAGAAAAAGAAAAATATCATGAACTAAAAAAAGGTTTAATGCAACAACTTCTTACAGGGAAGGTCCGTGTAAAGGTTGATGAATAATATAAGGGGCTGCAAATGCAGTCCTTTTCTTTATTATCATTATTTTGTATCATATAGAGTATACATATATGAAATGAGGTGGCAACATGTCACAGTATGAGTATGAAACGGTGGAGTTGCCGTTTATCAATAGATTAGTGAGTTATGGATATATTCATAAAACAGGTTCACAACTGGATGCAGAACGTTCTACGCAGGCATCCATAATTCTCGAAAGTCGTTTTCGCTCTGCTTTGAAAAGATTGAATCCTTGGATCAGTGATGGAAATGCAGAGAAACTGGTGCGCCAGTTTGCCGCACCAACTGGAGATAGTCTTTGGACAATTAATAAGAAAGTCTATAACTGGTTATTCGGTGATGGTGTGACGGTTGAGCAAGACATAGGAACAGGGAAAAAAGGGCAAACGGTTCGATTTTTTGATATGGAAAATCCGGCAAGTGAGTTCAATGAATATTTAGTGGTCAATCAGCTGTCCATTTCAAATCCAAATGGAACGATTCGCCCAGATATTTTAATTTATATCAATGGCCTTCCTTTAGTTATTATTGAATGTAAGAGTCCAAAGCTTCAACCAGAGAAGCAGCTTCCGGAATGTGTCCATCAAATGGAACGATATGTAGAAACAAACGAAAAATTATTCTATACGAATCAGCTGATGATTGCGACAAGTAAAGACCGTGCAAGAGCAGGAACATTATATGCGAAAGCACAGCATTATGGCTTATGGAAAGATCCTTATCCATTAAAATTAGATGAACTCGATTCCAAAAATCCTCAAGACATTTTAATTGCTGGTATTTTACGCAAAGAAGTTCTCCTAGATATGCTAAGTAATTATATTGTCTATGATGGTAAAGTGAAAAAATTTGCACGATATCAACAATACCGTGCAGTTGAAAAAGCAATTTCACGTATTCTTCACAACGATAAACCGAAACTTCGTGGTGGTGTTGTTTGGCATACACAAGGCTCTGGTAAATCACTAACCATGGTATATCTGGCGAAAAAACTGCGTCGAATGCCAGAGCTTGAAAATCCGATGATTGTCATCGTCACTGACCGTGAAGACTTGGACAATCAAATTACAGAAACCTTTACAGCATGTGGTTTTCCAAATCCAAATCAAGCTACATCAGTAAAAGACTTGAAATTACAATTGTCTAAAGGACAAGGAACCACGGTTATGACACTAATTCACAAATTCCAAGCTAGGGAAGATGAGACATTCCCGATTATTTCTGAAGCGGAGAATATCATTGTCATGACCGATGAATCTCATCGCTCTCAATATAAAGGTCTTGCGATGAATATGAGAACAGCTTTACCAAAGGCAACATTCATCGGATTTACAGGGACTCCGATAGATAAAGAGAAACGTTCAACAACAGGAAAGTTCGGTTCTTATATTGATAAATACACGATCGACCAGGCTGTAGAAGATGGTGCAACCGTTCAAATTTTCTATGAATCTCGTTTACCGAACTTGCAAATGCAAGGTGAAACATTAGATGAACTCTTTGCACGAAGCTTTAGTGAATTTGATGATGATGCCAAAGAACGGATTAAAGCAAAGTATGTAAATAAAGAATTAATCTTGACTGCCCCTAACCGGATGCGTGATATTGCACTGGATATTGTGAATCATTTTGAAGAAAAGGTTTTAGTCAATGGCTATAAAGCCCAAGTCGTAGCAGTATCTCGTCGGGCAGCAGCAAGATATAAAGAATTAATAGATAAATTTGCAAATGGAGCATTTGAAACAGCAGTCATTTTCTCAGAAGGCCAAAATGATACAGATGAGTTATTGAAGAAATATAAAACGTCTAAAGATGAAGAAAAAGAATATATTAAACGATTTAAAAAGCCTTTTGGTGATGGCAAAGACCAAGATAAATTAGCGATGTTAATTGTCTGTGATAAGCTGTTAACTGGTTTTGATGCACCAATCGAACAGGTGATGTATTTAGATAAACCATTAAGAGAACACAACTTACTTCAAGCCATTGCACGTACAAATCGTAAATATGATGAGCATAAATCATATGGCTTGATTGTCGATTATTTTGGTGTTTCGAAATTTTTAGACCAAGCATTGGATATTTTCAGTGAAAATGATGTTCAGGGAGCATTGGTATCCATAGATTCAGAATTACCTAGGTTAGAACAACGACATCGTGCTGCAATGCGTTTCTTTGATGGTTTGAAAAAGAATCAAGATGAATTAGCAGTCTTAAAATTAGCACCCGAAGATGAACGTGCGAAATTTGATATCGCCTATAAACGATTTGCCGAAAGCATGGACCGAATATTACCAGATCCAAAAGCTCAAAAGTTTGTAGCCGATTTGAAATGGCTAAGCTTAATTCGTCAATTGGCTCGCTCACGTTTCGCGGTTATAGATGGCATGGATATTTCTGAATGTGGTGAAAAGGTTCGAAAGATGGTTCACGATTACATCACATCTAAAGGAATTGAAGTACGCAAACCAATTCCTATTTTAGATGATCAATTTAAAGAAGAACTCGATAAACAGGAACTTCCCGAATCGAAAGCAGCACAAATGGAACATGCAGTTAAACATGAGATCTCTGTCAAAATGGACGAAGATGAAGTGTTCTATCAATCGTTAAAAGAGAAAGTAGAAGCACTGATTGAACAGCTTCGTACTGAGCAACTAACGATCTTTGAATATATTGATGGCATGCTTGAAATCCGTGAAGAATTGAAAGCAAAAGCGGAAGGAAAAACGCAAAGTGGATTGTCCGCATACCAAGAGCCTTATTACAATAAGCTTCTAGAGGTATGTGAATCAAAAGCAGAATATCAACTTCAAGATATCGCAAAAGACATCCAGCATTTTATCGAGGATACAGTTACTCCTATTCCGGATTGGAAAAAGAAAATTGACTTTAAGAAAAACTTAAATGGTCAATTGTTGTTAAAATTGATTGATCAAGATTTACCAGTAACAGAAGCAGGAATACTGACAGGTTACTTTGTATCTTTGGCAGAAAAACAATATTAATAGTATAAAGGGCAATGACTTTATTTAAGTCATCGCCCTTTTCTTTCGATTAAATATACAATTGACGGCCATGAATACGAAGCCACTCTTTACTTGCAAGGTATTCAGGATATAACATCGATAACGTTTCCCAAAACGCATCTGAATGATCCATTATTGTTAAATGTGCAAGTTCATGAGCAATAACATAATCAATGGCATGCATAGGCGCTAAAAATATATGCCAGTTTAATAGCACTTGCTGATTCGCAGTACAACTTCCCCAACGTTGCTGTTGATCTTTAATGGTAATTTTATCAGGAAATTTACCATATTTACTGGTGAAATTGTTGATACGTTCTTTTGCAATACGATCCCCACGTTCCATAATCCATTGTTTGTATAAGGGGTAGAGTAAGTCTCGATATTGAGAAGGATTAATATCATTAGGCAAAGTAGCTATAAATTTCCCTTGTTTATACTGAAAATGTGCATTGATAGCATTTTGTGCAGTTATTATCTTTAATCGATACTGTCTACCTAAGTAAGGAAGTTTCTCTCCGGACCAAAACTTACGAGGTGAACTATACTCGATCATCTCATCGAAACTTGATTGCTTTTGCAAAATCCAAGCAGCTTTCTTTAATAACTTACATTCAATATATTGAATAGCAGTGTCACAAGGAGCAATCACTTCAACTCCATTAGCACTAACTTGAATAGACAATGTTTTCCGCTTATTACTTCGCTGCAATGTATAAGGAATGACACTTTGACCGAATTGAATTTGCATGTTGCCAACTCCTTTTAAATATTCCGTGAGTTTATTGTATCAATGATTACATTTGAAATGAAGACCTTGAGCAATCCGGTTTACTTTTTGATTTTTTCCCACCTTCAAAGTGGGAGCAAATAATCAACAAGAATATTTCCAACATATTGAGTTGTCCCACTACATATCACAGAAGTATCAGTTCGTCAAATAACGTTTTGTATATACGGAAATTCAAAATCAATCTGCAGACTCCTATAAACTTTATTATGATTATTTTAAGGTAATGAATGTGCTGATTGCACTATTCTTAACAGAAAGGAGAATATAATCATTTATCAAATTTATATATTTATAGATTTGATTAACTAAAAAAATTATAAAAATTACTGGAGGTATTTATTTATGAGCAATGAGATTGAGGAATTCTTAACTGAAAATAAAGAAAAAGTAGATGAATTGATTGATTTTGCAGCTAGTGAGAGCGTCAATGTAAGTGAGAATAGTATTGGGCTTAACGGTGAGAAAATTAGTGTCGTTTTAACGGAAGACTTTGAATTAAACGTATTTACACATCCAGCGAATTATTGGTATCCAGTAAATATCCTGTATGTCATTGCCACATTTGACTGTGAACTAATCATTATTGAATTTAGTTATGTCGAAGACTTTTTAACAGATGAAAAACTAAATGAATTTAAGGACTTTCTCTTAGAACAAGATGATATTAAGCAATATCTTTCAAAGGAATTCGATGAAGAAGAATTGAAAGAACTATCAGATGATGAATTGTTCAATGAAGTGAAATGTTTTCTTGATAGTGAATGTCTTGTATTAGAAAGTTTGAAAGACTTTGATTCAAAGTTAAACGGACAATTTATTCAAAGCATTATGGAAGAAGTAGATACATTTGACTTAGCAGAACATGCAAAAGAAAGAATGTTTGATGATCTTAGTAATGAATGATTTGTTTAACGACATGATAAAAACTATTCGGAGTAGAATTGTTATTTTCAAGGAAGAAATTCGATGAGAGGTGTTAAAAAGAGCAAAAGTGTAAGTTAGAATAATAGTATAAGCTCATTTTTATAGACTTTTACTTAAACAAAAATAGAATAAGAAGACCTGTTGGGTCTAGGAATTGGTTAAAAATCATCGGTAAGGATGTATGGCGAAAATAGTCATTTGCATTCTTGGCGGTGTTTTTTTTATAAATAATAAATTTGTTGGAGGGATTGTTATGAATCAGTATTATGTTGTTCTTAGAACAAAAGAGAAAGATGAATTAAAGGATGTTGTGGATGCTTTGTCATTAGATGAAGCATTAGCAATTGCAAAAAAACGTTATGAAGCGGGAATGAATGGAGGAGAAAAACTATATATTTTTCTAGCAAAAGGGCCAATTTCTTTTGATGAGAATAATCAGTTTGTTTGTAATACCGGAGGGAATTTGAAAATTATGATAAAATTCTAAATAAAAAAGATGACTACTGTTAGCATTTCAACTGAAATAACCTAATTTAATAAGAAATCATAAAACACCTTCGAATAGGGCATATTGGAAAATATGAACAAATATTCTAAGGTGTTTTTGCATGAGCAAAAATGGTTATTCATCGGAAGTAAAATGGGTGGTCGGTAAGGAAAAGTTAGCTGGTACACAATCAACTAAAGAGATAGCGGAGAAGTATGAGGACGGGAGTCTATAGGTGGCGCACTTCTTAAATTAACAAATGGCCACATATATAAATACAAGGGTTCATTTATTACTGTATTTCTTCAAACTTGTCTTGATAATATATGGTATCGATTAAAAGTAACGAATAATAGAAACTAGATGGAAGAATAGAAAAAAAGTCAATGAAATATAGATTTTGTCAATGTTTGTTATAGTATCTATTATTAGATACCAATCTTTTGATAGGGCTATTTTTGGAGATAATAAGAATCGTATAAGTGTATTACTTTTATAATGGTAACCATTAATCGTAACGAATAGTAAAAAAGAGAAAAAGTAATGAAGGTTAAGATGAGTAAAGTATTGATATTACTGTGTTTAGCTATGGTATCTATTAATGGTAACGAATGATGAATTCTGATAAATATAACTGTAACTAGTATGTATGTGAGTCATTCAAAATGAATGACTGTGTGTAAACAGTATTGATTAATATTTACCTAGTGTTTTATATACTGCTTCAACATTAAGTTTTAAAGGTCGAACAATAATTTTTAACCCAGATTCTTGCGCCCTTTTTATAACCGCAGGGTCTGCATTAAATCGTTTAAATATATTATTCGTTCTTCTAATTCCATCACTAAATGTTGAGCGATTTGAGAAGCTATTGTCAGCTATAACAATATCCATAATGTGAAGTTTATTCCGATTTTTTTCAGCTAAGAGTGCATATTTAAAAACTTTTTGAGCTAATGTTTCGAAAGGTTCCGTTCCCATATCTAATTCAATGTTAATTATTGCATCCATAATTTTCTTACTCTCACTTCCTTTTATTTCGATAATCCAATCTGGTTTTACAATCGTCATTGTGGATCCGTGGATCTGTGTACTAGATTTATTTCCTATCATATACTTTGCTACACTTGCATGATATGCTCCAGCATTTTGCCGGTGTAGATTTTTGTCATTTCTTATCCATTCGGTATATGAAAAAGTGGCTGGTGAATGGGAGAAAGAAGTTACATTATATAGCATAGGGTACTTAACTTCATCCGTATTTGGATCTCTAATCAATTCACCATTTAAGCCAATTAATAGATTAATTGCTGCTTGCTGTGTTGCTAGATAATGTAAAATATTTTTTTTTTGGTTAAATTTATAGATTTTAGATTTGGTGTAGGAATTGTCGAGTAGTTCGTTTTCTATTAACAAATCAACGGCCTTGCTCCCAATACATAAATATTTAAATCGTTCTCCGTCAAAACCTTCAGAATAATTTTCGCCACGTATCAAATGATAGTCCTCGAATTTTCGAACTCGGTTTTTAAAACTGTATTCTGTCATTTTTATATTAAATAAGTGTTTAGCAACTTGGTAGAATTGTTGCAAGGTTAATAAACGTTGATGTTCTAAAAACGTTAATAGCTCTAAATCTACTTTGTTAAGTTCCAATCGTTGCCTTGAATTTTTCTTTAAGATGATTTTATCTTGCATTTGTTTTTTTCCTTTCCTTCTGGGTGAATGATATTTGCTTACCAGAACACATTTAGGATTTTATTTTTCACTATTATTGTCGGCTATACAAAAAGTGGATTACATAGAGAGTAGTCCTGTGAGTAATTCACTTTCCCAGAATAATAGGGTTTGATGATCTAATTTTTGCACCAGAACCACATTATTTGAGTAGTTTAAAGTGAAAAAAAGTGTTCCCTTAAGTTGTTTACTTTCAAATTTTGAAATTTCTAGTCCGTTAACGCATTGGTTAGCCAATTACTTCGTATTGCTGGGCTGCTACAAGTTACTTCTCATGCAGTTACAGCCGATCCAATTGAAGACGTTCCGATAACGATTAGCAAAGACACATTAGCAGTAATTCCTTTTTGTTTTGTATAATAGTATTAATCAATTTTTATTAAAGTGAACTAGTAGTTTGGGGAAACTATTAGTTCATTTCTTTTTGTTTACTGATTGTTTCATTAGGGGAACAAAGAATTGTGCGGGTCTTGGTACCCCCTCAACTGTTGTTGTTTCTTCAATAGTTTTCCTCATGATTAAGGAATTTAGGATTGATTTCTTTGTTATAATCTATTAGTTAATAGAGGATTAACCAAAATAAGACCTGTTCTTCCGGACTTTCCCCCCACTGCTTCATTCAATTCCTTGATGTATATCTTGTGTAGATTCTTGATGCAATTGTTCTTAACTAGCGCAAGAGTGACTGAATTGTTCATGCCGTTTCTTCCACCACCTTTATTGGACTGATGGAATAACCGTCAAAATTGTTGTAATAGCTTCCTGGTGTGTTGTATTTGTCAAGCATGTCTAATACGTCTTGTTCGTTATAGCAAACCGTTTTTGACACGATATCGTCGTCCTTATGCCAGAAGATTAGTGAATGTGCTATTGTTGGCCCAAAGCCGATGAATGTTGGTTTCATTCAATTTCCTCCTCAATTGGTGCATCTAAGTCATATTTTTTTATCCGTTTATCATTCGTTTTTTCAAATATGATAAGAGCTGTAATTTTTAACGTTCGTGAAATAAGCGCTTTTGTGTAAATCCTCTCTAGTTGCTCTCTTGTACAGTTCGTTGTGATGATGGTTGCTTTATCCTGGCGAGACTCTAAAACTTCTGTAAGTATTTCTAATACAGTTTTATTTGCCTTATCATCAGCACTTTCATTACCTAGGTCGTCAAGTACCAAAAAATCTACTCTTGAAAGCAAATCCGCAAAATACATTGATGTATGGGGATTATCCTCGTTGCGCCAAGAATCTTTAATTTCCATGATCATGCTTCTTACGTTTACAAAGACGCACTCAACATCGTTCAATGTTTCATTTAGGTTTCTTACAATAGCCATTGCTAAGTGGGATTTTCCTGCTCCTGTATTACCTTGGAATAAAGTAGTGAACACCTTTTTAGTTTTGTAATGAGCTACTGCTTGTCTTGCTAAACGCAAGTTTTCGGCTTCTTCTGCAGTCTTGATTTTAAAGTTTTTAAAACCTGCATCTTTTATTGATTTATCTCTAAAGAAAGAGCGATAATACAGTGTGTTTTTTCGTTTATTCCGTTCGCGCTCAATAGCTTCCTCAGACAGCTTTTTACGAAACTTTACATCTTCCTTTTCAAGCTCGCATTTAGGACAAACTTCTACTCCATCAATCATCATAATGGGCATAGGTTTGCCATGTTTTAAGCATTCGTTAGAAGTTAACGCCATCAGAATATTCTTTTGCAGGCTGTTGATAATTGGTTCCATGTTGTTCACCTCTTTTGCGATAATGTTCCAAATTATGCAGATTGGTTATGCCTTTACTATTCCAACTTTGTAAGATTCGTTTTAAGTATGCTAATGGCTTGTGAATGTCTCTTGCAAGTAACATTTCTTTTGTTGCTGCGTTTGTTAATTCATAACCATATTGATCATAGATGAATCCAAGTGTTTCACATTGAAATGGAATAAATGGTCCAATGTTTTGTTCGAGTGTGTTTAAGAGTTCAGCAAAATGTTTATCATTTAATATGCCAAAACCAACAACTGTTGCTGTTGATTCCTGTTGGTGGTTGTAAGTATTTAGTAATCTATTAGTATTTGGTATATTCAATACTTTGTTACCATCAGTACTTAGTAGTGTTCGATTCTCTTCTTCTTGAAAACCTACTTCTTGATTTTCAACCTTTTGCTTTTCTACATGTTGAAAATCGGTAAGTAGAGAATTGTCATGTGGAACTTCATGAACAATTGTTTCCCACTCTTTAATGCGCTGACCTTCCCTGATAGGTCTGCGTTCTACATAACCACATTCTTTTAATTCATTGAAACCTGCTCTAAAAGATGCTTTACCGTCTTTTGAATGCTTAACTAATTCATCAAAATAAAATATCCAATCATCCGGCATAGAAAGCATATAGGCCATAATTCCTTTCGCTTTCCATGAGAGTCGTGTGTCGTTAAGTGCGGTGCGATTCATTACTGTGTAGTTGGTATTTTTAGCGACTCGCATAATGCCCAATGTCATCCCTCCTAAATAGCCTTAAAATCTTAAAAACGACAAAAAATCCCCAATGAATTAAACCTCTACCTCTGGTAAAGATTTATCATTGGGGATTTCCCTTGTTTGTTCGTAATTAAGTTATTAATATAATAAATCATAAGAGAAGATTTGACAATAGAAAAATCTTAAAAAATTTAAATTTTTCTAACTGGAAATTAATTCGAACAATGAGCAACAGTAAAGTTTTTTTAGATTGATGGGTTATATTTTAAACTAAGAAGCCATGGGATTTTTCAATAGATTTGCTCGATTTTTGCTACATATTAAGAATATAGCATAGTAATATTTATCATAATTTAACATTAGTACGTAGTTTTGTCGTTTATAATAGAATGTCCGCTACGTGTCCTTTTCACTGCACAAGTAAAAGAAGGGGGATGTTCTACAATCGATCAAATAGTTGAGTAAAGATTTATTGGTATAGCATTATTCAAGTTGAAACTTATCATAAGTAAATGTGGTTTAACTAAAAAAGTTTCACTAGAATATAGAGCAACTTTTTATTCTTCCAATTTATTGTAATGAAATGTAATATAATATTAGTTTTATAGTAATATTATTTTTATAGTGTATTAAAAGGGGGATATAAATTGAATATAGTGGATTCTAAAATTTATAAAAGGTTACTGGAATTATCTGAAAATGACCCGGAAATCAGGTCTTTACTAACAATAGTTGAGAGCGGTGTGAGTTATGCAGAAACAAGAGCTAAAACTATAGTCCGTTATATGGATGAATATACATTACATGATGAAACGCATTTATATAGGGTATTAAGTTTAATGGAAAAAATTATTCCCGACACTACGCTAAATAATTTACAAGCTTTAGAGTTGAGTTTATTAATATTAAGTGCATTTTTTCATGATTTAGGAATGTCTCCAAAAGAAAGAGAAATAAAAATTTATAAGGGATTAATAGATAATGATCAAGAGTTAAGTACAGAAGAAAAATTACTATTAGAGGATTTTAATATTTATTGTGAAACTAAAATAGATTTAAAACAACGAATTGATATTGCTTATAGTAAAGGCAATTCTGGATTGGCTAAAATGCTTGAAAATTATAGATTGACAGAGTATATCCGAATTAATCATGCTACTAAAGTAAAAGAAATTATACAAGAAATTGAAAATAATGAGGTGTGGTCGAAAGGACTAAAATATAATAATTTTAAGTTTGGAAGATACTTAGCCAAAATATGTGAAAGCCATAATGAAAACATATTGGAGATTAATAACTCATTGATTAAAACTTCAATTCCAGTTACACCCAATGAATATTTGAACTCAGTTTTCATATCAATAGTACTACGATTAGCTGATATTTTAGATTTTGATGCTGAAAGAACACCAGATGTACTATATAACCATCTGGATATTCAAAACCCTATAAGTATTCAAGAATGGTCTAAACATCGTTCTATTCATTCATGGAGCATTAGTGAAGAACAAATAATGTTTGCAGCTGAATGTGAGCATCCTGTTATAGAAAAAACTATTAAAGAGTTTTGCAAGTACATAGAAGAAGAACTGTATAAATGTAAAATAGTATTAAATGGGATGCAAGATAGAATTAGAGACAATTTAAAAATAATATATAATTTACCTTTACCCTATAAAGTAGATACGACAGAAGTGAGTGCCAAAGTTGATTATGATGGCAATCCAATATATATGTACAAAGATTTGAATTTTAATTTAGATCAAGAAGAAATTATCAAATTATTAATGGGTACTAGTTTATATGGAAATAACTCTGTAGTAATAAGAGAACTTATACAAAATGCAATAGATGCATGCAAAGTTAGAAGTATTTGTTCTGAAGGTTGGGGAGAACAAGGGTATAAACCTATTATTAAGATTAATTTATATGAAGAGGATACTGAAAATTATTTGGAAATTATAGATAATGGGATAGGGATGGATGAAAATATAATTTTAAATTATTTCTCTAATCTAGGTAAGTCTTATTATAAATCTGAGGAATTTTTGAAGTTAAAAATTAGATTAAACAGTAATTATAGACCTATTTCAAACTTTGGTATTGGTTTTTTATCGACATTTATGGTTTCTAATCAAGTTAAAGTACAGACGACCAAAATATTTGATAAATATACGACTTCTGAACCGATAGAATTAACTATTGATAGTTTATCTGGATTATTTTATTTTAATAAGTCAAATATAAAAGATGTTGGAACTAAAATACTGTTAAAATTAAAAAAAGGACATAAATTTCCGTTAGAGAAGGATAAATTGAAAAGATTCATAGAAAATCAAATAAACTTTTTAAGTGACATAGAAATTTATGTGAATAATGAATTAATTAATGTGAAAAAACCAGAATTATTAAATAAAGATAAAGAAAATAAGTCAAAGTATATAAAGCACTATAATTTAGATATAAATGAAAAAGGTATCTTAGGTACTTTTAGGATATCTTTATTGGAAAAGGATGAATTATTTTATTCCAAGATAATTGTGAATAATAATTATGTTAATGACAATGAATTATTTGAATACTTAAGGATTAGTAATAATTCAATTGAACAAGAGTCTGAATCTTTAGATATAGATGGTTCTATAAATTCAGGATGGTCTAAATTTATTGCAACGAAAGGGAGTTTTTATTTAAAATCTATTTTAGTAGATGATATTATATTTAGAGGGTCTAATTTCTGGAGAAATGATATAGATAGTAAGGATAAAATAGTGTTACCTTTTCCTGTAACATTTATTATGAATTTAGACAATGAAAGTGAAATGCAATTAAATCTAAACGCTGCTAGAGACAAAATAATATTAGATGAAAAATGGAATGAATTTAAGTATGTTTTTATTAAAGTATTATTAGAAAATTTGTTGAGACAATTTAACAGTATTGATAAAATTAATTCTTTTGTTGAAGTCTACGGAGGAGCGCGTAATGACTCGGAACTCACAAATATTATTGATGAACTGGCAAAAAAACGAATAAGTGAATTAAATCTATTTGCACAGCAATTATAAATACCCTTTATAAAATTGGAAAATCCGCATTTAGCCATATTATGGTGATCTGTATTATAAATAACTAATAAATTATTTTACAATCGGGCGCTATCCCTGAATTGAAGTGACCCCAAAAAGTTAGCCATATTTTTATTTAAGGGCCATTTAATGGAGGAAGAATAACAAAAAAATTAAAAACATTTGGTAATGATAGTTAGTGTTTATGAAATATTGTGCTATAAGTTATAGGGCAGGTTTGTTAAATACTGAGATTTTATAATTAACATAAAAAAAGGGAGATCGTTTTTAAACAATCTCCCTTTTGTATTTCATTATTTGTTATGTTGCAGGAAATTCTCGGTCGAAATTATACTAGTATATTTACCGTTAAGTGCGGATTTTCCACCCACTGCTTGTCGTATATAAGAATGATGAATAAGAATGATGTTTGAGAAGATCATATGCCTTTTGAAGTCGATCTCTACCTTTGGTTTTTTTCTTTGTATTTTTTTCTACGATATGACTATCTTGTATAAGAATAATTTTTAAAATAAGCTTGCGTCTTCATAAGTTTCATTAAGATAACTTCTGAAGCAGATTAGAGTAGAATCATTATCGACTGTCTTAATAATATTTTTCCACTCCATTAAAAATGTTCTATATTATAAATTCTAGATATTTATTCAATATATTTTATGTCTTTCCAAATATCAATAGAATTTCTATTATCTTTAGCTAACTGATTAATACTGCGCTGATTATTGTAACACCAATAAACAAAAGATTTAAAATCCTCAACGGATAATTTATTCTGTTCGGCTAAGTATTCAACTACCGATTCGAATTCTGTTTGATATTCTTGAAATCGCTTAATCCACTCAAAAGGATTATTATTATTTTTGCTAGCATTGAGACTTGTGCTAAGAGGAATTATATTCCCTTTAAATGTCCCCGCGTGGCCACTATCTAAACAAATAAAATGGTCGAATTGTATATCAGTTGATCTTGAAAGAGCGCATTTATATGAAAAATGTTTCTTTATTTCTTCTAATTCTTGTTCAGTTAAAGTGTCAGGTAGGGATTTTTTCCTGGCGCTATAATTTAATTTATACGATGTAACCCTATTTTGATTTTTGATATTCCAGTCTCTAATTTGAAGCTTTCTCTTCTTTTTATTATCTGAATAATATCTTCGAGATTTTTCTTTCCAACTTTCAGGGGCATTAGTATAGTTCTGTTTTACTCTATTTCTATATTTTTCAGGGGTCTTGTAATAGGAATGTTTTTTTCTTTGACTAACAACATCTTTATTCTCTTCTCGATATTCCTTATGCCATAAATGCTCGCATTCCATGCATATTGATACTTTCTCACCTGGACCTTTACCATTTCTGAATTCAACAAGGATTTTAACAACTTTACATTTTGTGCATTCTTTTCCTTCTAATACTTGGTTATTAAATTCTATTTTCTCAATAGGAATATTACGTCTCATACTGGTCTTGTTTCTACACTTACGACAAACGGGATTTCTATTACCGAAACTGCTTCCTTTGTGGAAGTTTAATAAAAATTTTAATTCCTTACAAGAATTGCATTGTTTAAGGATGATTTCATTATTTTCATAAATAAGTATTATATTAACTTTTCTTCCCTCGCAAATAATATGTTCAGCAGATATGTTTGAAAGGTCAAATTCATGATTTTGTAATGAGATCTGGAGAAAATCTTTACCGGTATTTATTGATAATGTATTATTTTTACAATTTACTTCAAGTGGGAAAATTAGTGTTTTTCTAACACTATTACTTTCACATTCTTTACATTTAGGTCGACACTTTCCATAAGACCTATCATGTTTACTAAATGCAAGCAAAGGAAGTATCTCAAAACAAGAATTACATTGCTTTGCAATAATTTTATCTTCATCATATAAAATGAAAATATCTGATCCTCTTCCGTCAATTTTATGAATAGCACGTAGATTCATGTATGGACTAACATCCAAATTTTTATTAAATATAAATTCATTCAATGACTGATCTTTAAAAATAAAATATTCTCTAGTAACTTCGACGGTAAGTGAGGTTTCAATTGTTCTTTTCATTTTATGTGATACGCAGCTTTTACAGGATGGTGATGTGCTAGCAAAGTTTGACTTGGAACTATGAAATTCATCAAGATCTAGTATTTTTTTACATATACCGCATTGTTTGGATATTACTTTTCCATTATTATAAATTGCTATCATTTCATATCCGTTGTTATAAGTAATTAGTTCTGCAGTTAATCTCGATAAATCATTTATTTCTTTTTTTATTTTAAATTCACATAAAAAGTCACCTTTAGAATTGTAAATAAAGAACACTTTATTATCTTCGATTCGAATATCTAAAACATTTTTTTGCACTCTAGCTTCCCCTAATTGACATATTTCCCTTTATAAATTAGATAATAAAAATCCTACCCTTTATAAAATTTGTGAGGAAGGGTGGATTTTTATTTATCTCTTCCTTTTATTCACAGTGACCGCTTAAAGTGGTCAATTTTATTATGAACATATTACTTAGTATTTATAATCAAACATTATTGGAGTTTTATACAATTTAGATACTAATTTTAAATAATTTAAATTGATTTATTTCTATGGTAAGTTATCAAACTTTATCTTAAAGCAACATTTTGTTCAAAATCCAAAGAATATTTTAGATGTTATTTATGATTTATTCAGTAGAGAAATTAAAGTACATAGTATAAATTGGGGATTAGCGAAAACACATCAACTGGTAGATTGACTTTTTCTATTTTTAGTGCTTTTGTTGAATTTGCACGTGATATGATTGTTGAGAGTACTTAGGAGGGGAAACAGTTATCAAAATCGACCGAGTTTTATGGAAGGATATTCTTTGACAGAAATAACTGGGATATCGGAAAGTACTTTACTTAAAATGAAGAGGAACCTGAGATAGAATAAAATTAATGATTATAAAGGATTGTGCAATATGCTTAAAAAGTTTTCTTTGTTAGAAAAGTAACTAATAGTGTTTGGAGGAGAATAAGATGGAGTTGATTTATACATGGATAGAAAAATTCAGAAATTATAATGAGGCTGAATTAAATTTTAGTGAAAAATTCATAATCAAATATGATAGGTACAATGAAAACATTAAAATAACACCCAACAAATCTTATAGCACGATTTATCCTGAGTATATAACAAATATAAATGCTATAGTTGGGAAAAATAGTGTAGGTAAGACAAATTTATTAGATGTAATAGGACTAAGAGCAGATGATAGAAATAAGCATTCCGCTGAGTTTGAAGTAATTTACAATAAAGAGAAAGGACCTTATCGAATACCACATGATGTGAAAGCTGAAATTAAGCATTCGAAATATTTTTTTATCTATTATATGGGGAAAGATAATAATGACCAAGACTTGTTTTGCTTTGAGGGAAATGATATTGAGAGTTTTCAAAGTATATTAAAATACAAATCAGGTTTAAGTCTTGGTTATTGGAAGAGTAAATATTGGTTTGGATTTATATGTAATTATTCAGAAGGAAAATTAATACATAAGTATGATTTAAATACACATTTAGGAGAATTCAAAAGAGAAATCCATGAAGATGGTATAAGATACTATGGCGATTACAAAACCGAAAAGGAAAAACTTGTAATAGTGTCACTTCGTGAAAATCTCAGCAATAAATATTATAACTATAATTCTACTAAGCCAGAAGATGATTACAAAATTTCAGTCCCTCGAAGAAATGCAAATTTTCAATCGAAATTTTTAGAAATGAAAGTAAAAATGCTATATAAACAATTACAAATACCTAAAAGGCTTATGTTTCAAGATAGTAAATATACGTTGAAATTTGAATATAATAGTTTCTTTTTAGAGAACAGTTTTGATGATGAAAACAAATTACTAATGAGTTCTTCATATAGTGAACTTGATGGAAGAGAAAAAAAGGTATGTAGAGTACTTGAATCCTTTGTACATTTCTATTTTAATCAAATAAACGATAAATTAAGTAATGTGATAAGAGAAAAAATAAAAGGAAAGATATTGAACATTAATGTTAAAAGAAAATCTCTAAAAGGATATGTGAATTATTATTTCGATATCATAAAAGTAATTTCAGATTATTTCTTTAATGATAATGATGGAACAAATCACGTATTAAAATGCTATTCTGAATTAGCTGAAGAATTATCTAAGAATAAAAGTATTAATTTTCACGAGAAATATATAAGTATGGATATTACAAAAAAAGCTCGTATTAATGAAATTATAAAAATAACTGAAGTAACAGTTGATGAGAAAATAAATAGTAACTTGATCGAGATGTTTACTGTTTTTGGTGATTTCTTTGATTATTCAATTGATAATCTTAGTGATGGTGAAAGTGCATATTTAGGTTTTTTTGCTTCATTATATGAACAAGTCTCCATGCTTACCCCTTCAAAAGAAAAGTATATTTTATTACTGGATGAGCCAGAGGAAAGGATGCATCCGGAACTAGCAAGAAATTTTGTTAATGAATTAATACGCTTCTTAGGAGACTTAAGTGAGGGGGGAAAGATGTTTCAAATTATCATTTCAACACATTCCCCATTTATTTTATCTGACATTCATTCAAGTAATATCATTTATTTAGAAAAAGATAATACCGGTTATAGTAAAGCTATACTCAGAAAAGTTAACACTTTTGGGGCCAATATCCACACTCTATTAAAAGATGGATTTTTTATGTCATCAACGATGGGTGAGTTTGCATCTAAAAAAATAAAAGAAGTTATTTCATTTATTACTGAAAGCAATATATATGATGTAACTGAAGAACAAAAAAAAGAGTGTTTAAATATAATCAATTCTATAGGTGAACCATTAATACAAAACAGAATTATGAAAATGTTTAATGATAAATTCCTATTAAACTATACTGATTTGTATTACGAAAATTTAAAACTAAAAGGGAAGATAAAAACATATGAAGAATCTAGAAATATTTCACAAACAATTGAAGTTTTAAAGAAACAAATAGAAAATCTCCAAATACATGTTGTTGAATTAGAGGCTAAGCATAATGATAAGAATTAAAATCGATGATAATCTAAAGGAAGATATAAAGAAGGGACATTATGAAGATAATAGTGTAAAATTCGAAAACATATTTGAAAAACTAAAAGGAACCCAAAAATATCAAAAATTGGTTTCCTACTTTTATGATACGTCTGGAAAAATCGATAAAAAGAAACTTGAAATGTTGATTATTGGAAATAAGAGTGATTTAATTGAAATTATTAATAATATAGGTAAGATTCCAATGAGCAAAAAAGATCCATTTGAAAAGTTATATACAAATTTCACTAAGCGACTCTGGTCAAAGATTCTTTTGGAAAAATTAAATGTTAGGGTTTGTCCATACTGCAATAGGCAGTATACATTTACTTTAGGAAATGAAGGAATTCGGCCACAATTTGATCATTTTTTTCCAAAAAGTTTATATTCTTATCTATCGATTTCTTTATTTAATTTAATTCCTAGTTGCAGTATATGTAACTCAAAAAAGCAAGCTTTAGACACGTATAAAAAAGATTTTTATTATCCATATGAAGATGAATTCGGAAATGAAGTAGTATTTCAAACATCCCTTATTAAAAACGATTTTTTATATTGGACAGGGGTAAGTAATAATTTTGATATAAAGTTGGTTTATCAAGAAGAAAATTGTAAGGTAGAAAATCTTAATAAGTATTTAAAAATTGAATTATTATATAAAGAGCATAAAGATTACGTTAGGGATATTATTCGAAATGCGGTAATTTATAATGATAGTAGAATTGAGGAATTATTAGAGCAATTCCCTGATTTATTTGAGTCAAAAAATGAAGTTATTAATTCAATTTTTATGGGTTATGTTGATAAAGAAAGTTGGGGGAAGCGACCTTTAGCTAAATTAACTCATGACATATTTGAGGAATTTAAAATATTTCCAAATGAATAGAATCTATGTAAATAAGATTAAAATTAAGATGATTTTATTACAGATTTATTGAATTAAATCCATAATAGTGTTTAATGATTAATATCCCATTGGCAACTGAGAATGATTCTGGAACAGGAAAAATTTTTACGCAAATTTTACACAGGCGTTGCACATAAAACCTTATAAATCCAGTGTGTATGACGTTATTTCGACCTCGATCACCAGTTTTGGGGAAATATCCATATTATTATTTAGAAAGAAGAGATATCTCTAAATATAAGTATTTAAAACAGTATCGCAATAAAAATTCTCGTCTCCGTAAGCAATTTTTTAAAACGTAGTCAAACACGTTGTCAGAGATTTAAAAAGGGTGCTAAAAACCCTATAAAACATTGATATAATAGCATTCTTTGAAGAAGTAGGTTCGACTCCCACCGTCTCCATATTACGAAATCAAATGGTTTCAATGAGTGTCAAAATCCTTGATATTTAAGGGTTTTGGCACTTTTTATATTTCATTTAATTTCAATGAATGTCATTTGAACGTAGTCAAAAACGTATTCAATTAATCTGCTACATATTCTACAAATTTTCGAATAGCAGATGTCTTTTTCTCTTTAGATACATGAGCATAAATATTTAAAGTAGTTTGTACGTCGCTATATGTCCCAAACGGTCTTGAACTTCCTTGATACTTACTCCTGCTTCAAATAAAAGCGAATAATGTGTGTGTCGTAACCCGTGTGTTGTAATAGGTTTAAGATTATATTTCTTTTGAAATTGATACTTTTTTTGAAAACCATAGCTACTAATTTGAAAAGAAGAGAAATTGTCTTTATTATCAACGAGCGTATAATGATAGTAGAGGTAATTCCTCTTCTTTTTATTGCTCTTACAACGCAACTAGAAGGAGAATTATCATGCCAAAGAAAAAAACATCTACAATTTGAGAAGCACATCATTTAATTGATGTGTTTTTTTATTTCACATTAAAATTCATATTTTATAGTTAAAAAGAGCAGATATTATATGATATCCGCTCCTTTATTTGAAAAATCTTTTAATTTTATAACCACTTTAGACTCACTATTATTCGTGAAAATAGCTTCATTTACACCACTAATAGCAGCTAACATTTTATTTGTAATAAATAAATTATATTCTTCTGCTATTTTTAGAGGAATTTCATGCCCTTTTAAAATGTTATTATCAATAAGTAATTCAAATGCTTGTTTGAATACAACGGGTTCTGGTACAGGTGTTGTATTATCAAATGGTTCTGGATTTTTCCATTTTCGATAATGCATTTGCTTATAAAGTTTAATCTCTTGTTCAGAGGAAATAATGTCTAAATCTCTCGCTCTTTTAATCATAGCAGCCATTGAGACTTTCCATATCTTTTTAAGACTATAATATGAATCAATATCATCAATGATTTTTTTTGTTAAGTCCATTGTAAAAGTATCTTTTGGTAATAAGAAAGCAGAAGCAAATCTATTAGCTTCTTCTTCCATTGTTTTATATTCATCTTTATCAAGTTCTTGAGGGTTTAAATCTTGGTGTAAAATCCAGTGACCAATTTCATGAGCTAGGCTGAATTGTTGGCGATAAAATGAGCTTGAATGACCAGTTGCAATAACATAATATTCATTATCATTTATCTTATTTAAACTACCAAATGCATCTACTTTATCTTCTTGATAATCGGTGTTGATTACGGTGAAGCCCATTGATTCCGCAATTTCTACTATATCTTCGATAGGCTGATCACCAATTCCAAGTTTTTTTCTTAGTAGAGTTGCTAAAGTTTCAAAATCTAGTTGTTCATCGTTATCTAAGTCTACATGCAAAAGTTCAGGGAATTCTAAATAACCTTCTAAAAAATCTCTTACAATGACTGTGTATTTTAATAGAATTGATGCAGGCTGCTTAGACTTTTGTGTTGCAGTTAATCTAGATCGGAAAAATGTACCTTTGTTTTCCACTTTAGAAATATCTTCTGAATAAAAAAATTCTCTAGGAAAATCCAGAATTTTAAACAACTGTAATGACTTTTCAAAAGTAGGTTCACTTTTTCCATTTTCGTATTTAGAAATCATTTGTTTTGTGACATTTAACTTCTCTGCTAGTTCAGTAATTGATAATTTGTTATATAATCTAGCTTCTTTTAACCGTGATCCATTAAATATCTTATTCATAAATAAAACTCCAAACATAATTATATTGATATTATTTAGTTTTTAATTTTAATAAACTTTTCTTCTTCCCATTTTTAGAAGTTCCTTCTTGAGGTAATTTTACTTGACTGCTAGAAGCAAATTTCTTAGGTGTAATATTGTCAGATTCCAAAATAGAACTGTAATCAGTTGTAAGTAGGTGCGATAAATTTTTCGTAAATATTAGCTCATTACTTGTATTAAATGCCAATGCCTTAATCGTTGTATGAAGAGAATTATCCTCAAATGCAAAAATAAAGAATTTTTCGGGAATGATGGCAGAAGAATTAATCATTTCTTTTGCTAAATTGAGTAGTTCATCTTTATTCTCTTCTACTCCAAACAAAGTAGTTTGTTGACTAATAGGTGGAAGATGGTCATAAGAAGCATTGAATTGGTTTAACAATTTAGTATAGTGCTGACCATCACTTTTTAATACATTCTTTAAAGTTTTTGCCTTCATAAAGGCATATATTTCTTTAGTTTTGACATTAATCACAAACATAACTTCCCAAAGATGTGATCTACTAACTTTAAGAGGTAATAAATCTAATTTATGTGCTACTTCGTAAATATTATTATATCTTTGATCCCATTCAAATGTATGTTTACTATTTGAAGTACCTTTCCCATGCTCATTATTAATTGCCTGTAAGTAGAGCTCTTTTCGTTCAGGATCTTTATAAATTACTCTATTTAAAAGTACAGATAAAACTTCAGACTTAATAGATAATTCCAAATTTAAAACCACCTTTCTTTTCTTTATGATAACTATTGTTGTTTTGTAAGTCAAATATAAATCTTATTTTAGAAAAAAATAAATAAAAGTCAACTAACGAAGAAAGTATTATAAAAAGTAAGGTTTATTACTATAATTTTATGTATTAAAAGTATTAAATTATATTTATAGTTATATAAGTGCTTTAATTAACCAAACTTATACTCGAATTGAAGACTTGGAGGAACGAAGTAAGGAACGACTTGAAGATATAGAACGTGAACGAAGTATCCAGTTACAGACTATTAAGCCTATTACACAACTGCATATACAACCAATTGAAAGGTCAGCGAGGGTAATTTCAAAAGATTTTATCGAACTTGTAAAAGAATATGAATATCAAAATGGCCAATTAAATATTCGTGAAATGAAAGCGTTCGGCTTAGTCGATTTCACAAGTGAAGAAGATGGTAATACTCGATTTATTTTATTAACATCATCACTAGAGTTGCTTTCACAACAATTAGAGCTTAATGATTACCGAGAATTAAATGGATCAGTATATGTTTATCTGATAGATCAACATAAGATTGTTGAAGAAGTGAAAACGGAAAAAATCATCGGAATTTAGTTTGAAGGAAAAAATTTTAATGTTTAACGTTCTTTTTACCTTTATATTTTAGAAATTTGAAGTTTGAAGTCAACGAAAGTTCCTCGTTTTTGCAACCAAGCAAACTTAAAAAACGTGCAAATTGGGTCGGATTTAATGTTTAATTACAAGGATAATTTGATGGGTATTCAAAGTAATTTGTCGGCTCGGAAACACCTAATTTTTGTGAGTGTTTGCGTTTTGAGATGGGGAAAATACTAAAAAACGACTCAACGTTTTTGTCTAATTATAGGATATATAATTATGAAGTTGAAAAAGGGTTGAAAAAGGTTAAATTCATCAATAGCTAATTGCTAATTTAATTATTTTGTAAGAAAATTAGACTAGATAATCCTAATATCTAGGAGTGACATTATGTTATTAACAATTTGTATTATTGCAATCATAGTTAGTATCTTATTAATTGTACTCATGATGAAGTGCAAAAAAATCAACAAGCAAATCTGGAATTATTCAGCGAATTAAAACAAAACTTGAATTGATTGAGCAAACAATTCCAAAACAGTCATTGAAAATTTTTTAAAATTGAAAATTCCACTCAGTGAATCGCAGTTTCCGATTTCTAGGAATTAAATTTCTAGGATTTAAATATATTTTTTATAAGAAAGCGTGGGTGACTTAAAATAGTGAAATTTAATGAATACAACGTAATAGTTAGAGATGAATATTTAGATGCTTACAAATCATTTGTCTTAAAAGACTCCCTTGATATGTTGCATTATTATGGTATTGGAGGAATTGGGAAAACAACTTTAAAAAAAGATTAGTCGATATATAATATAAGTCTTGCACAAAGCCAATTAGCAAAGGGGAACTTTTGTATGCTTTACAACTATTCTAATTTTAAAATCATTTTTTTTACACTGAGTCTTATTGCAACTTTAGGATTTTTAATAGTATATGGTTTTTTATACGGATACTATTTTAGTGGGACTAATTTTTTTGATATTTCTTATTTTTCATTCATTTCTAGTTTTATACCTTTCGATATAAGAACCCTCTCTTTTGTCTCGGTTTTTTTTATCGCCATATATTATTTTACCTCTAATTTTATTTTATCTATTTCTTCAAAAAATAAAACAATTTTGATAATAAGTATATGTTTGTCGGTTCTAGGGTTAAATTTTGTTATAGCTACTTTCTTTTCTAATGAAATATCATGGAAAGCAAATTTTAGTTTTTTAATTGCATGGTTATATATTGGTGGTATATTAATTTCAATGTATTTAATGTTTTCTTTAATTAATAGTGATCCAAAAATATTTAATCATTTTATAGGGATTTTATTATTAGGAATAATTTTATTTTTATTATTTATAGCAGAAGTCAATAGTCTAGTAGAAATTAAATATTCAGAATTGAAGCCATTTATTGAGAAATATTTATTCTCGTTAGAACTTTTAATAGCTAATTATACTTTAATACTGGCATTAATTATACTTTGTTCAAGTTTAATGCTTTTTAAAATATCAGTTGATAGAAATAGATTTCATTGGTTTTATTACACATATACTTTATTTTTCATAATTGAAATATTAATAATTTTTATAGTTAATAAAGAAAATAGATTAGCAACCACATTTATTATAATGATTACTTTGTTGATTGGATTATTTTTATTTTGCTTAATAATGTCAATAAAGTATTTTAAAAAAGTAAAAAAACAGAAAAAATATATACCTGAGGAAGAAATAACAAAACAAGAGGATGTTGAACATTCTAAAGAAATTAAAAATTCAAGTATGCTATTCCAAATAATAAAAATGGCTATAAAATTAATGAAAAATAAAGATTATGGTACAAAATTTAAAGTTTTTATGCTAAGTATTATATTAATTTTAATAATATTTTTACCTAGATTATCTATTTATACTGGACAAACAATTAGAAATTTAAATATTGAGTCACTTGAAAAATATGAAGTGATTTATGTTACTAAGGATGATAAAAAACATAAAGTGACAGCTAATTATTTCATTGAAACCGATAATCATCTTTACATATCTAATGAAAAATGGAAATTATATGTTTTGAAATCAGATAATTATTATATTGAAAGTATAAAAAAAGCATCTAATTAATATATATTTTGAAAATAAATGCTGAAGACTCTAACAATATTGGATTTCAGCATTTTTTATTTTATTAAAGTAGCGATTGACTAAGAATAGAAAAACATAGTTGTTATATGCCTAAATACTCTTCGAATTTTTGAATAGCACTTTCTTTTGCCTTAGCAGTAACATGAGCATAGATGTTCATTGTTGTTTGAATATCAGTATGACCTAGACGAACTTGTACTTCCTTAATTTTTGCACCTGATTCAAACAGTAAAGAACAATGCGTGTGACGTAATCTATGAGTAGTAATTGATTTAAGATTATATTTCTTTTGAACTTACATGATCCATTTCCAAGTTTTCGTAGGCTGTAAAAACTCATTATGTTCATTGCTGAAGACTAATTGATTAGGTGATTGATTAGGTGATTTTGTATTGAGCCTAATTTAAAATAGTCTTTTTTTGTTTCTTTTGCCATTCTTTTAAAATAGCTATTGTACGAGAATCCATTGCGATAGTACGTGCAATACCTGTTCTCGTTGATTTTAAATATAATTGATTATTTTTACCGCGTGAAATTGCTTTATTAATGTGAATTTTATTGTCTGTAAAGCTAATATCGTTCCATGTAAGTGCAAATGCTTCACCTTTACGCATACCACTAAATGCTAAAAGGCAAATAAGGTATAGGCTTTCACATTCTTTTCTTTTTCAAAGCAAGTCGCCTAAACGAACGAAATCTGCTACGAACAATTTCCTATACACGGTGGGCGTTTCATATTTACCGCTCCATGACAAGGCAATTGAAACTGCAAAAGAAGTTGGTCCAGTAGAACTCAAAAGGGACAATAAAAAAAGTAGTTTTCTTCACGCTTATGAAAGTATTCAAAAGCAAGTCGAAAAAGGAAGAATTGGCTTCAAACGCAAATATGTAAGATGCTAAACAATCGCATCGTATAACGAATACGATTCAATGATCGTGGGTGTTGATCCAAAATGGATTGATGCCCTTTTTTGTTGAGCTTATTTTATTAACGAAGCATAATATTCAGCGTTTCTAATGGTATCTTACACATAAATTTAGTAATTCATGCATTCTCTTGTATTTCAAGCCTATCCTATATTTTGTGTATGCACATAGAAAATACAAGGACACTCCTCCTATTTAAAGTGTGATTGCTAACAATTACAAGATACCAAAGAATACCCATATATCAAAGTTATTTACTTTTAAGCAAGTGCCAAATAGCCTAAAAAAGGGTATTGAATGAATTTATGTGATAGAATTAACTGTAAAATAAATCGATGGACTGTTTAGATTAAAAATTTTATTGTTCATAAAAAAATCCTCCTTATAATCTGGAGGATTTGTACAAGGACTATATTAATTGGGGTACAAAAGAAAAGATAGTAATTAAATATTAGAATAGTGCAAAAAAATGTTGAAGTTGAATAGTTCCTGCAGAAGACAGTAATACAGCAGCTGCAGCTAAACAATTTACGTAAATAGATTTCTTTTTCATCGTATTCTCATCCCTTTCTTTTATTTTATATTAGTAAGTATATTAAACAAAAAACAATTAAAATAAAATGTAAACAAAATGATACATATACCTTGAAATTAGGGGGTTATTAAATGGAAATTGGCCAAGTAATTAAAAAAATACGTACAAATAAAAACATTACACAACAATCACTAGCCAATGCGATCGGTATGACTCGTCCCTATATTGCTCGGATTGAATCAGGAAAAAATAGTATTTCGTCAGACAAGCTTACTGAAATATTGGATTATTGTAATGTATCTTACAATGAGTTTTTCTATATGAAAAATGATTATAAAAAAGAGTCAAAAATGAATGACTATAATAAAGTAATAAAATTATACTACGAAAAAAATATGGAGGGAATTTCAAAAATAAAAGATGAAGCGAAAAGAAAATATGAAGAAAATAATGATATTTTTTTAAGGCATTTATATATTTTGTGCCATTGTATGGAAAACGACTTGGATGTTAATAAAATAGATAAAGAATATACTCAGGAAATAACGGATTATTTATTGAGCATTGATGATTGGTGCTATTATGAGTTGGTTGTTTTAAATAATTTTTTATTTTTATTTTCTCCTGCTCCTGCTCTTTTAATGTCAAAAAATTTACTGAAATATGCAGAAAAATATAAGGAATTGAATTCAGATACAAAAGTATTAAGTTATTTATTATTTAATCTTCTAGAATTAAGTATAAAAAATAATGACTTTGAGTCTGCTAAAACGTTATTGAATGCTACGAAAACATATACCAAAAAGAATACAGAGTTTTTTGAACTAACATTATCACTGTTTTATGAAGGAATGTTAAATATAGTAGATGATTTCATCATGGAGGGAATTGAAAAGTGCAATAAATCTTTGGATATATTCAGAACTTTAAGTAATGAGTATTTTTATACAAAATTAAAAGAAGACTTAGATCAGCTATTGAAGAAGAAACTGTCTGCAAAAAAATAAGCGTATAAAATAATACACAAAAAATTATTATTGCCTCTCAATAAGATTAAATATATATAACAGAGAATATATTTAATTGGTGCGAAATGCTTATTGAATTTTCAATTAATATGCATTTTGTATTATAAGGTCGGGTGGCAATAATGGGGAAAAAGTATAGTGGTTTTTATTCTTTTAAAGATCATTTAATATGTGTAAGTTTTAATCTTATTTTAATCATTTTATATGGAATTACTCTTTTTACTGTCAAATTAACAGCTGTCTATATTGTTATTTTTTCCATTGTGCTGATCGTGCAACTATGGTTAGCTACTTATTTTAAATTTCTTCATCAAGATATTGTGAAGAAACTTGTGAATATAGAAAAAAATATGGTTTCTGAAATAGAAATGAAGAAAAAAACCTATTTTGATCAAATTACGAATTTGCCAAACGAGCGATATTTATTGGATAAAATAAAAGAAAATTTGCAGGGGAATTCATGTCATAAAGCGGTATTAGTCTTTGAAATTGATCGGTTAGCTTCTATTAAGTCTTCTCTCGGCTCTCTTTATTCGGATCGTCTTTTAAGTAAGGTGGCACAAAGGTTACAAAATCAATTATCCAGTCAATTAATCATTGGTAAGTTAAGAGATGATCAGTTTGTCATTTTAATTGAACATGATCAAAGTCACGAGGATATTTTGAAGTTTTGTAAGCAACTTCAGAAAATGATGGAAGCACCTTTTGAAATTCAGTATTCTTCATTGAATAATAGTTTAAATATTGGCATTTCTTTTTATCCGAAAGATGCAGAGTCGGAGTTGGATTTAATAAAATTTGCTCAAATTGCAGCATGCGAAGCAAGAAATACACAAGATCATATTTCGTTTTATGAAGCATCCATGTCTGATGTGCGAACTGCAAAAGTAACATTAGAGAATGATTTGTTTAACGCGCTAAAAAACAAGGAGTTATTTTTAGAATATCAACCTCAAGTAGATACGATAACAGGTGAAATCATTTCAATGGAAGCGTTAGTTAGATGGCAACATCCTAAAAGAGGACTGATCTCTCCAGGTGAATTTATACCTGTTGCGGAAGAGTCAGGGTTGATTAATCCAATTGGTAAATGGGTTCTTGAAACAGCATGTTATCAAACAAAAAAACTACAAGTTCACTTAGGTAGACCCATTCAAATTGCAGTTAACTTATCGTTATACCAGCTCTATCAAGGGGATTTTGTTCAAACTGTGCAACAAATACTAGAAAAGACGGCATTACCACCACAATCATTACAATTGGAATTAACAGAAAGTATGACGATGAATACGGATCATCTTACACCAATTCTTCATGATTTAAAATCACTTGGTATGACATTAGCGGTTGATGATTTTGGGACCGGCTATTCGTCCTTATCTTATTTGAGGGATTTGCCGATCGATTGTTTGAAAATCGATTGCTCATTTGTCAAAAATATTCAACAAGATACAAGTAGTGAACCAATTGTGGATATGATTATTTCTATGGCAAAACATTTAAAATTAAAGGTGGTTGCAGAAGGGGTAGAAGAAGTAACGCAATTACATTACCTTATGAAAAGTGAATGCGATTTTGTCCAAGGGTATTTAATTAGTAAACCAATACCTTTTGAACATATATTCAATAACCTTTGTAATATACAACATAAAGTAAAAGAAATCATTAATAGCACTCAATCGAATATTACAAGATGAGGCTTTCAAAAAGTTCATGGAATTGACGTTTGAGGGTAGTCCTAAGCATATGAATCACTCTTAATTTGATTTCAAGCATAAAAACATTATCAGTGCCCTTTTTATATAGTATTCGTTAGAATTTTGCAACAAGTGTTTAATGTGGTAAAAGATAGCTTAAAGCAAAGTAGTTAAAGGGAAACAACCCAAAAAAGCCCTTGCAAGCTATCTTTCTTATAATTTCATGCTATTCTTTTGGCTAGATGTAGGATTACAGTTTTTTTACATATTTTGAACGAATATAAAGGGCGCCAAAGCCATCAGCTTTCCCTTCTAAATCGTGTCCGTCAACATCAACAAAACGAATATTTTTTACTTTTGAGCCTACTTTTATATTCGATGCTGCCCCTTTGACGTTTAAATCTTTTACAACGATTACAGTGTCCCCTTCTGACAAAGGATTGCCTACGCTATCGCGAATTATGCTCGCCTCTTCGGCTTCTTTTTGCTCATGTGCTGTCCATTCGTGTGCGCATTCTGGGCAAACAAATAATGCCCCATCTTCATAGGTATATGTCGATTGACATTGTGGGCAATTTGGAATTTGTTCCATCTTCTTTCCTCCAATAGCTTCATTTTCTCCTCTAGATTGCCATAAAAAGCTCTTTTCTACAATCTATTTCTACAATCGTCATAAAAAAGATAAAGATTTTCTATTATTTGTGGCTGATTTTGTTTGATAAATTCCACTCTCATTAAAGAAGAGGATGGGACAGAACAAAATTGCCACACCCAAAGCTGAATAATTGAACTTCATAGAATCAATATCATAAAGCATCTTTCTTTGAGAAAATATGATTATTCGATGATTAACATTATTTAGAATGGTGTGAAGTGGAGGACGGCGACTCCTGCGACGAAGCTAGCGAAGCGATGCAGGAGCACATCTTTTAAGGAACAAAGCCTAAGTACGCCACGTCCTGTGGCAACGGCTTTGTGATCAACATCGTGTTGACCCGAGGAGATTGAAACCAAGCCCGCGGAAAGCGCCGTCTGGAACGGAACACAAAACTGTATGTTACAAAAAAGTAAATATGAAATGTTCATGCTCTGTGTACTAATTCTTCATTATGAAATGGATTAAATAGAAAAATAATAAAAAGAAAATACTTTTTATCCCACCCTTTTAATTATTTTGCAAATAGAATCGTTTTCAAAAATAACTCTTCTAACAAGGTATTGTCTGTGACAGAGTGAATCATTGCTTTTAGATACTGTTCTCGATCTATGTGGTCATAGCTCCAAATAATATTCTTCGATAATGCAAAGGCTCGTAAAAAGATTCGGATCGTTCTGCCGTTGCCTTCTCGAAATGGATGTAACATATTGAGTTCAGATTTATAGAAAGCTAGTCGTTTTGCTGCTTCTTCAAGGGAATTCCATGAAGTTTCAGCTATCAATTGTTTGAACAAATCAGTGGCATTCGATGGCAGGTGTTGAAATTGACAAAACCGAGTATGCCCCTTAATGAGTTGTACATTACGGAATTGGCCTGCAAAGGTATAGATATCTTGGAAAAGATGTTTATGAAGGTTTAAGAAGTCATTGAGTGTAAAATCATTAATGATATAAGAACCTTGTTCTACTTGTAGGGCTCGAATGGAGAAGGAAAAAGCCTCTGCTTCTTCAAGTTGTTTCAAATCTTTGATACCTAATAAATTGGTTTTTAAAAGATACTCTTCATTTTCTTCAGTATTATACTTTTCCATTTTGTAGAGCTTTCTTAATAATGGAGGGCGTAATATCAATCCCAGAGTTAACAAGTGAAACAGCTTTTTTCTGTAATGAAGGATGTAGGGTCATGTTTTCTAACTGTAAGTTTTTAGTGACACGTTTCAATTCCTTAGAATTCATTTGAATTTGTTTCATTAGATAACTCCCTTCTATGATTTAATTATACTTCATCTAATGGATGGAAAGCGATAAATATATAGAGGGCGTCTGCATGTAGGCACTATAATCTACAGTTTACATTTTTTGCTTTTTAAGCAGTTTATTATGCCATTTTGACAGTAATAGTAAGGCAATAATCGATCCGATTAAAGCCATCGTCATATCCCATTCAGAATCAAATGGATCATTTTGAACACCTAGAAAACCTTGAGCAAATTGTGAGCCACTAGTTATTAGACTAGTCAGCATTTCAGCAATTTCATACAAGGCAGCAAGCGTCATTAAAATGCTAAACGTAAAGGTGATTAACCAAGCACCTATTTGTATGTGAGCTTTACGTATTAAGATCTCACGAATAACAATCGTAAAAAAACCTTTCATGAAATGTCCTAATCGATCATAATCATTTCTTTTTAGACCAAACTCATCTTTTATCCAATTAAATAACGGTACCTCTGAAAAAGTATAATGGGCGCCAATAAATTCTAAAATGGATAAAATCGCCATAATCACATACGAAAGCGTAGTAAAACGAAATCGCGAATATGTAGCAATGACGATTATTAGCCCCACTACAATAGGCCCTCCATCTGCTAACCAATCCATATAACTCTTTGGTTTAATAAGAGACCAGATTAATACCAATAAGACGATTAATAATAGAAATAAATGAAATTTCGAATGAGGTGTTTTGTTTCTATACATGGTTTTCACTCCGACCAACATATTTTCTACTTTTAGTATTAGAGAAAGATCAATTTACTATTCAATATTTAGGATTAGAAATTGCTTCTTTTATCTAAAAAGAGAATATCTCTCTACTTCTTCCAAAAATCTATCTTTCACAACAAGTTCATATATTTAAACCATTTGCTTTGTTATTACCTATATATTCAGTATCCTATTAGAAATTATAGGGAACAATGTTATGGAACTTACCGTCCTTCTTGTGAATTAATAATTTAGAAAATAGCATTTATACGGAATGCTATGGCATAATTTGTTATATATATCGAGAAATGAGAAGTGGTAGAATAGCTACTTTGAGAAGTATAGTTGTAAATCACTAAGAGGTGAAAAGATGTTAAACAAAAGAAAGCGTTTATTGCAAGGGATTTTGGTGGTTTCTGCAATTGAAATCCTATGCTTTTATTTTATAGGTAGAAATTATTTATTTGTTAATGGATTAGACAATATGATGATTTATATTGTTTTAGGAAATGTCTTCTTTTTTGCCAGCTATTTTTTATTGGTGGAACCTAGCAATTTTCGTAAGAAGTACATTCTAATTTCAATAGCTTATGCATTGTTAGTAGTTGCTCCATTTGTATATAAGAGTCGTGTCCCTAATTTTAATGTGGATGATGCGAAGCAAATTATCGAACGCACTGAAGGCGGACATGTTATAAAGGATCGTAAATTTAGTGGAACGATTGTAGACTATTCTGGACAAGAGGTATATATTATTACAATGGAAAAGAATAGTAAAGTTGAACGCTTTGCATTTGATCCAAATACAGAAAAATATTATACATTTGCCAATTAGAAAAGGGGCTTTAATATGGCTGAGCATACTTTTACTTTAACTGCATCATGGCCTGGAGGTCGTAATTCGGTAGGGGAAATTGCAACTGGACAACTCCAAACAAAGGTATCGATCCCTCCTGAAATGGATGGACCAGGGATTGGCACAAATCCAGATGAAATGCTTCTTGGTGCAGCCGCTACCTGCTACATTATTACACTTGCAGCAATGCTTGAACGAGCTAAACTAGAGCCAACTGAGTTAACGATGACTTCAGAAGGAATTGTTGATGTAACGAATGGTGTGTTCACCTATGTGAAAATTACACACAAGCCGAGAATCGTCATTTCACGTGATTATACTGAAAAAGAAGAACGTCATATCGTACGTCTTGCAGAGAAAGCTGAAAAAACTTGTATGATTAGTAAAGCGATTCGTGGAAATGTAGAAATAGCATTAGAAATCACAATAGATCATGAATAGAATATTGATAAAAACAGGCGATTACTCTTCATTGGGTAATCGTTTTTTTGTATTCATAAAAGATGCAGGTTCTATTTTAATATAATAACAAGTTGATAATTTCTTGATGAATCCCTAGAAAATGCAGGATTTTTCTGTTTTAACGCACTAAAATATCAGTCTATTAGCATATGATAAATTTTTCCTTTTTGTACAAAAATGCTTAAAATCTACATAGAAATATGTAATGATAAGGGCAATAATGCATAGGGGGTTTTGATATGGGAAAGGCAGATGAAAAAGTAATTCGCTATCGTGGTAGCGAGCTTCATACGAAGGGGTGGCTTCAAGAAGCAGCGTTAAGAATGCTGATGAATAATTTGGATAAGGAAGTTGCTGAGCATCCAGATGAGCTTGTTGTTTATGGGGGAATCGGTAAAGCAGCACGCAACTGGGATGCATTTGATGCGATTGTTCAATCACTGAAAGAATTGGAAAATGACGAAACATTACTCGTGCAATCAGGAAAACCAGTGGCAATCTTTAAGTCGCATTTAGATGCACCAAGGGTATTAATTGCCAATTCAAATATTGTTCCAGCATATGCAAACTGGGGCACTTTCCATGAGCTTGATCAAAAAGGGCTGATGATGTATGGACAAATGACAGCAGGTAGTTGGATTTATATAGGTTCCCAAGGCATTGTACAAGGAACATATGAAACGTTTGCAGAACTTGCCAAGCAACATTTTAATGGTACATTGCAAAATACCATTACGGTAACAGCTGGGTTAGGTGGCATGGGAGGCGCTCAACCTCTTGCTGTAACGATGAATGGTGGTGTTTGTATTGCAATTGAAGTGGATGAAACACGTATCGATCGACGATTAGCAACACGTTATTTAGATGTTAAAGTGTATTCCCTTGATGAAGCTATTGAAACAGCTGAGAAGGCAAAGGCTGATGGGAAAGCACTTTCAATTGGTTTACTAGGAAATGCAGCAGAGATTTTGCCTACTATGATTTCTCAAGAATTTATACCAGATGTACTAACAGATCAAACATCTGCACATGATCCACTTAATGGCTATGTACCAGTAGGATACGAACTTGAGGAAGCAAGTAAGTTACGTGAAGGAAATCCAAATAATTATGTAACAAAATCAAAAGCATCGATGAAAGTACATGTTGAAGCGATGGTTACAATGATGGACAGAGGTGCCATTACATTTGACTATGGTAACAATATTCGCCAAGTAGCTGCGGATGAAGGATTGGATAGAGCTTTTGATTTTCCAGGATTTGTACCAGCGTATATTCGACCTCAATTTTGTGAAGGAAAGGGTCCGTTCCGTTGGGTAGCATTATCAGGAGACCCACAAGATATCTTTAAACTAGATGAAGTCATTTTACAAGAATTTAAAGACAATGAACATTTATGTAACTGGATTCGAATGGCACGCGAAAAAATCGAATTTCAAGGTCTACCTTCTCGTATCTGTTGGCTAGGCTATGGAGAGCGTGCACACTTCGGGAAGATTATTAATGATATGGTCGCTTCTGGAGAAATCTCTGCACCGATTGTAATCGGTCGCGATCATCTTGACTCTGGTTCAGTCGCTTCACCAAATCGTGAAACAGAAGCGATGCAAGATGGCTCAGATGTGGTAGCGGATTGGCCAATTTTAAATGCCCTCATCAATGCAGTTGGCGGTGCGACATGGGTGTCTGTTCATCATGGTGGTGGTGTCGGTATGGGCTATTCACTTCATGCGGGGATGGTGATTGTGGCAGATGGAACAAAAGAGGCAGGCGAGAGAATTGAACGTGTTTTAACAACTGATCCAGGGATGGGGATTGTACGACATGTTGATGCTGGATATGAATTAGCTGAAAAAACAGCGAAAGAAAAAGACATTCAAATACCAATGATGAAAAAGGATGAATCGAAATGACAAAACCTGTTTGGATTCAACACGCATCTCAACTTGTTACTATGCACATTCCACATCATGTGGGACCACGTTCAAAAGAGGCAATGTCTGAATTAGGAATCATTGAGGATGGGAGCATTTGGCTAGAAGACGGTGAGATTAGAGCAGTAGGGACAACAGAAGAACTTCAAAAATTCTATCAAACAAGAATAAGTGAAGCAGATGTAGTAAATGCATCAGGTCACCTTGTAACCCCTGGTCTAGTGGATCCACATACTCATGTAGCATTTGGCGGTAGTCGGGAACGCGAATTTGAAATGCGTTTAGAAGGTGCAAGTTATATGGATATCATGAATGCGGGTGGAGGGATTCATGCCACAACAAGAATGACGAGAGAAGCAACAGAAGCAGAACTTATCGAACAAACTGCCAAACGTCTCGATTCCTTTTTGGCACATGGCGTTACGACAGTAGAAGGCAAAAGTGGATATGGTTTGGATCTAGAAAATGAACTAAAGCAATTACGTGTTATGCAATTCTTACAACACCATCATGCCATTGATCTTGTACCAACTTTTATGGGAGCACATGCTGTACCGCAGGAATATAAGGGGAAAGAAGAAGCGTATGTTGAATATTTGATCAAAGAAGTATTGCCCGAAGTTGCGGAGCAAAAAATAGCTAAATTTAACGATGTTTTTTGTGAAGTAGATGTCTTTACACCAGATCAAGCTGAGCAAATTTTGCTAGCAGGGAAAAAATTAGGGCTAATGCCTAAAATTCATGCAGATGAGATTAAACCATATGGTGGTGCAGAACTTGCTGCAAAAGTAGGTGCTATTTCGGCAGAACATTTATTGAAAGCATCTGATGAAGGCATTGCGAAAATGGCGGAAGCTGGAGTTGTTGCTTGTTTGCTTCCTGCAACAGCTTTGTATTTGCGAGAAGAGGCAGCAAAAGGTCGTCAAATGATTGATCAAGGAGTTCCAGTAGCAATCTCAACTGACTGTAATCCAGGATCTTCCCCAACAACCTCGATGCCACTTGTCATGAATTTAGCGTGTATTTCGATGAGATTAACGCCAGCAGAAAGTCTTTGTGCAGCAACTTTTAATGCGGCTTGTGCTATTCAAATGGAAGATCGAATTGGTTCTATTGAAATCGGAAAACAAGCGGATATTGTGTTATGGAATGTGGAAAACTATCAGAAGCTCCAATATCTTTTTGGCGTCAATCATGTTCAAAAAGTCTGGAAAAAAGGTGTGAAAGTCATTGGTTAAACATTTTTTACAAAAACCTGAATGGAGCTGGAATGCTAAACAAATAGAAAAACAATTTGTACATCAGTGGATTGCCCAGGAAATGGATAGTCAGATTCCTGATGTAGTCCTATTTGGAGCACCACTATCACGTTCATCTATAAGTGTTTCAGGTGCTAGTCAATATCCTGAAGCATTCCGGAAAGCTTGGAAAGGTTTCACCACTTACAATTTAGATGAAGAGATAGATTTGACATCCTTACGTGTATTGGATTTAGGAGATGTCCACATGCATGTGACAGATATTCCACTAAACCATAGACGCATTGAAGAAACCATGAATTATGTAACCCAAGCATTTAAAAAATCCATTATTTGTACAATAGGTGGCGACCATTCGATTACGGCATGTACAGTCCGTGGTGTAAATGAAGCAATTCCAAATGAGAAAATTGGCATCCTTCAATTTGATACACACTTAGATGTAAGAGATCCTGCTGAAATTGGGCCAGCAAATGGTACACCAATCCGTCAACTAATTGACGAAGAAATTGTAGAAGGTCGGCATATTACAAATATTGGTCTACATGGATTTTTTAATTCTGTTGATCTTATACGTTATGCAAAACAACATCAAATTCAAATGATCCCCCTTAAGCGGGTGAGAGAAAAAGGGATTAAACAAATAATAAGCGAAGCTTTAGCTTATTTAGCGCAGCATGTCGATCGTATCTATGTCACCGTGGATATGGATGTATTAGATATTGCAAGTGCACATGGTGTTCCTGCTTCTACACCAGGAGGCATGCAACCAGAAGAATTATTTGCTGCTTTATTAGAGATAGGACAACATTCATCGGTTTCTCATATAGATTTTGTTTGTTTAGATCCTATGAGGGATACGGTTTCTCAAGCAACAGTCAAAACAGGCGTTTATGCATTTTTAACATGGTTAACGGGCATTCAAAAGGCAAGACTTGAAGGGAGATAGACACCAATGATTCAATTGGATGGCAAACAATTAACGATTGCAGATATGAAAGCTATATTATATGAAGATGAAAAAGTTGAGATTGCTGAATCAGCTCGTGCTGCCGTTGAGCAAAGCAGACTTGCAGTAGAACAGATTGTTAAACATAAAAAGACGGTTTATGGAATTAATACAGGTTTTGGCAAATTTAGCGATGTCAAAATTGCTGGTGAAGATACAAGATTATTACAACTACATTTAATTCGATCACATGCATGCGGAGTGGGTGAACCTTTTAGTGAAATCATCTCAAGAGCAATGGTTGTGTTACGTTTAAATGCATTATTGAAAGGGTTTTCAGGTATTCGATTAGAGGTACTTGAGCGTTTGGCTTATATGGTGAATCATCGAATTCATCCTGTTATTCCACAGCAAGGATCCCTGGGGGCATCAGGGGATCTTGCACCCCTTTCACATTTGGCATTAGTACTTGTTGGAGAAGGTTTTGTATGGCAGGACGGGAAATCAGCCGCATCAACAGAAGTTTGGCGAGAACATCAATTACAGCCGATTGAATTAGAGGCCAAAGAAGGTTTGGCACTTATAAATGGAACGCAAGCTATGACAGCACAAGGAGTAGTTGCTTATAGCGAAGCAGAAAAACTTGCATGTGATAGTGAATGGATTGCTGCCATGACAATTGAAGCATTACGTGGTATAACAGATGCATTCCATCCTGCGGTTCATGAAGCAAGAGGTTACAAAGAACAGATTGACGTAGCAACTCGAATGCGTGAATGGTTAAAAGATAGTGAGTTAACAACGGAACAAGGAGAACTTCGGGTACAAGATGCGTATTCTCTTCGATGTATTCCGCAAATTCATGGTGCTAGCTGGCAAGTATTAAATTATGTGAAAGAAAAACTAGAGATTGAAATGAATGCGGCAACAGATAATCCATTAATTTTTGACGATGGAAAGACCGTTATTTCAGGCGGTAATTTTCATGGTCAGCCGATTGCATTTGCGATGGATTTCTTGAAAATTGGTATGGCAGAATTAGCAAATGTTTCAGAAAGAAGAATTGAAAGGTTGGTAAATCCACATTTAAATGATGGACTTCCTCCATTTTTGAGTTCAGAGCCCGGCTTGCAATCAGGTGCAATGATTTTGCAATATGCAGCAGCAAGCCTTGTATCTGAAAATAAGACATTGGCACACCCAGCTTCAGTAGATTCCATTCCATCTTCAGCAAATCAAGAAGACCATGTAAGTATGGGAACAATCGGTGCTAGACATGCCTATCAAATTATTAAGAATTGCCGAAAGGTATTAGCGATAGAAGCGATATGTGCTGCACAGGCAATTGAATATAGAGGTGTTGATTATATGGCACCAAAGCTAGGTGGCAAATGGCAGGATGTTCGAAATGTTGTGCCAAGTATAAAAAAAGATCGAATGTTTAGCCAAGATATTGAACGCTTAGCAGATTATTTATGTCCATAATAGATATTTAGTCCTTCTTCGTAAGGACTAATGATTATGAAACTCTAGCAATCTTAAATAGATGTTACCGAGAAAGTAAAATTAGCTTAATTTTTATGATAAAAATCTTGTGTAACTATCTAGTTGAAGTGAAATTAGCGGAGAGTCCTCGAAAATGCATTCGCATTTTCTTCGTGCGATGTTCATTCAGTGAAGGTCATTCAATGTCCTGTGGGAAAACGAGCTAGATGAGACCCCGGAGCGCAGCGAGGAGGCTCGTCAGTTCGCCCACGGAAAGCGGAGCTAATTCCACTTCATCCATAAATAATAAGTAGAGTAGTAACCCTCTCCTAAACTATTTTTGGTATAATATGAACCTAACTAATAATAGTTTAGGATTGGAGCGTTTTATTTTGGAAAGTCAACCGCATATATTACTCGTTGATGGTATGGCACTTCTTTTTCGTTCGTTTTTTGCCACAGCGCCTATGCATCAATTTTTTAGAAAAGCAGATGGTACGCCTACAAATGGGGTACAAGGATTTGCTAGACATGTTTTAAGTGCACAAGCTCTTATGCAACCAACACACTTAGCGGTTTGTTGGGATATGGGGGAGCATACATTCCGTAATGAGCTATTTGATGGTTATAAAGCTAATCGTCCAGCACCACCGGATGAGCTAAAACCACAATTTGATATGGCTAGAGAAGTTTCAGAAATGATTGGTTGGAGAAATTTTGGAACAGTTGGGATGGAAGCAGATGATACCATCGGTTCTTTAATTCATAAATGGAAAGAGGATGCGAAGATTACTGTTGTCAGTGGGGATAAAGATTTACTACAGTTACTTAATCCGTCTACAACGATTGCTCTAACGAAAAAAGGATATACCGAATATAATGTATACACAGATCAACGGTTCAAAGAAGAGTACGAAATTGAACCTCCGTTATTTGCAGATGTGAAAGCTTTCATGGGAGATACAAGTGATGGTTATCCAGGTGTCAAAGGGATTGGACCAAAAACTGCATTGAAGCTCATCCAAACATACGGCTCAGTAGATGGTGTGTTAGAAGCATTAGAAGAGTTAAAACCTGGTCAACGTACTAAAATTCAAGATAATGAAGAAATGTTAAAGCTTTCTTTACAATTAGCTAGAATCAATACAGAAGTACCGATCGATGCAACAATAGACGATTGTGTGCTACCAATTTGGGATCAAGCTAAACTGGAAAAGCTTACAATGGAAGGATACTCACTTATTTCTCGTCATGCACGTTCATTGTTATAATCATTTCGGTGCAATTCTGATAAAGCTTACTATTTTACAATTTTTTTGATAGGAAATTTCTCGAATTTGGCTATCGCGATTGCGACCACCATTGTCATGAATAATTAAGAGGATATCATCATCCGTTTTTTCAAAACCAATTAGTGGAACCCAGTGATAGTTAAAATCCCCTTTAAAGAAAAAATGAAGAGAAAAGTATCGATCAAATTTCATAATAGCAGGGCGACCAGCCTCAATTTCTTTGAGAGCATCATTTAGACTACAATTGCGAACTTCAAAAGAGGGTCCAAGAATCTTTTTCATATTGCGCACCATTCGATATGAAAACAGTCCGATTCTTGTGCAACCAAGCAATTGATAGAGCTGATTGATGCTCTTTTGTCGTTTTTCAGGTTGTAAGTATTGGAGCAAAACATATGCAGTTGTGGGACCACAGGCGGAGTTTTGGTATTTTCTATTAACGGATGTTGCGTACTGTGATTGACCTTCTACGGGCAGTTGGATTCGCATTATTTTCCTCCGATTTTTTGATATGGAATAACTTTTAACTGTTTAGAGAATAAAATACTCACCAAAATGCAATCATTGCCAATGAATACAATACATATCTAAACTAATTCATTTTGTGGCACAAATCATACGGTCACTATTACTAAATCTACATGAAATTAACTTGAAGAGGAACTAAGTTGTATCAGATGTGGATACAATTTGTTTTTTCGCGGAAAACAGAGCCAATTTCGCGGAAGGCAGAATCGATTTCGTGGAAGGCAGAATCGATTTCGTGGAAGGCAGAATCAATTTCGCGGAAAACAGAGCCAATTTCGCGGAAGGCAGAACCGATTTCGCGGAAGGCAGAACCGATTTCGTGGAAAACAGAGCCAATTTCGCGGATAGCATTCATTATTCCAAGAATAGAAAGCACTAATCCATGAATAGCTGAATAAAATAAAAGACCTACCGAAAAGGTAGGCCACAAGAAAAAATTATTTTTGTGCATCCAAGAAAGTTGTTACATCTTGAGGAGATTTTGCATTTGCACTGTGTAGGTGAGCAAGTTTTTCTCCGCCTTTGAAGATTAAAAGGCTTGGAATACCCATTACTTGATATTTGTCAGATAGCTCTGGGAAATCATCACGATTGATTTCGTACCAAGTATATTGGTTATATTCTTCGATAATAGGATCGATGAACATATTCATACGTGAACAGTCAGGGCACCATCCAGCAAAGAATTTAACGATTACAGGTTGTGAAGATGAAATTACTTCGTTGAATTGTTCTTCAGATAATATTGGTTTCATTGTAAATCCCTCCTATCCACTTAGTCTACACGTTCTATAGGTTTGGGCGCTAGTAAATTGTTTGCAAAGAAATGATGATATGTGGTGTTCCAGCATTTTCATCTATTAATATAGTTATTTTGTACATTTTCTTATAAAATTTAGAGTTTTTCATTGCAGAATTTTGGCAAATAGTCTAAAATAAATTCCAGATAAGGAAGTTTTATTTTTTTTAACTTTAAAATGAATGAGCATTCATTCAAAAGGGGAAAGGGAGGATTTGCTCATGGCTTATCATATTAGAAAAGCAGCTGTACTTGGCTCAGGGGTGATGGGATCTGGCATTGCGGCGCATTTAGCGAACATCGGAATTCCAACATTACTGTTAGATATCGTTCCAAAAGAGCTTTTAAAAGAAGAGGAAGCAAAGGGATTAACGCTCGAAGATTCAAGTGTACGAAATCGCTTTGCTGCCGGAGCAGTGCAAAAACTATTGAAACAAAAACCTGCTCCATTAACAACGAAAAAAAGCCTAAATTTAATAACTGTTGGTAATTTAGATGATGATCTAGACAAATTAAAAGATGTTGATTGGATTATTGAAGTGGTTGTTGAAAACTTAGCCATTAAGAAAAGTTTATACGAAAAAATTGATGCCGTGCGCACACCTGGAACAATTATAAGTTCAAATACTTCAGGTATCAGTATTAACGCGATGGCTGATGGACGTTCAGAGGATTTCAGAAAGCATTTCTTAGGAACGCACTTCTTTAACCCGCCACGTTATTTAAAATTATTAGAAGTAATTCCTGCGCAAGATACACTGCCTGAAGTGGTCGAATTCATGCAACAATTCGGAGAAAACCGCTTAGGTAAAGGGGTAGTACTTGCAAAGGATACACCGAATTTTGTAGGTAATCGTATCGGGACATACGGTTTGCTCATCACATTACAAGTGATGAAAGAGAAAGGTTATTCAGTTGGAGAAGTAGACTCTGTAACAGGCCCACTAATCGGTAGACCGAAATCTGCAACACTTCGCACACTTGATGTAGTTGGATTAGATACTTTTGTACACGTAGCTAAAAACGTGTATGACAATACAACTGGTGAGGAACAAAAAGTATTTGAAGTTCCTGAATATCTCCAAAAAATGGTCGATAATGGATGGTTAGGTGCAAAGTCTGGTCAAGGATTCTTTGTGAAAAAGGGAAAAGAAATATTCGAATTGAATGTAGATACATTCGAATATGAACCAGTGAAAAAGCTGAAAACGCCGTCTATTGAAATGGCCAAACAACAAAAAGGTCTTGCTGCTAAAGTAAAAACACTAACTTATGCAAAAGACCGCACTGGCGAACTACTATGGAGTATATTCGCACCTACCCTTTTGTATTCTGCACAATTACTTGGTGAAATTGCAGATGATATTGTCGCAATTGACAATGCGATGAAATGGGGCTTTGGCTGGGCACAAGGACCATTTGAAATCTGGGATGCTATCGGTGTAAAAGAATCTATCGAAAAAATGCAAGTAGAAGGATATGAAATCCCAGCATTTACAAAGGCATTACTGGATAAAGGATATTCAAGTTTCTATTCTGAAGTCGATGGCGAATTGGCTTATTTTGATGGTAACGATTACAAACAAGTACCATTCAACGAAAAAGCAATTGACTTAAAACGATATAAGAAAAAACAGGGCGTACTAAAAAGTAATGCTAGTGCTAGTTTAATAGATTTTGGTGATCAAGTACTGTTATTAGAATTCCATTCAAAATCAAATGCACTTGGTTTAGATATCATGCAAATTTTAAACTATGCTTTAGATTTGTTGAGTAATTCGGATTATAAAGGAATGGTTATTGGTAACCAAGGCAAGAACTTCTCAGTTGGTGCGAATCTAGCCATGATTTTAATGGAAGCACAGGATGATAATTTAGCTGAATTAGATTATATTGTAAAAACATTCCAACAAGGTACTTTACGGATTAAGTATGCAGATAAACCTATTGTAACGGCACCATTTGCGATGACTCTTGGAGGTGGAGCTGAGGTTTGTTTACCATCTGCACATATTCAAGCAACAATGGAAACTTATATGGGATTAGTAGAAGTTGGTGTTGGCTTAATACCTGGTGGTGGCGGTAACAAGGAACTTTATATGAAACATTTAAAAGGGCTACCAAAAGGTGTAGAAATTGATCTTCAAGCTGTTGCAAACAAAGTTTTTGAATCCATTGCGATGGCAAAAGTTTCAGCATCTGGAGAAGAAGCAAGAGAAAATAATTTCTTAGACTTCGCAGATGGTGTAAGTGTCAACTCGGATCATCAACTATATGATGCAAAACAAGCAGTGTTGGCATTAGCTGCGGCAGGATATAAACCACCTTTACGAGAAAAAGTACCGGTTGTAGGCGAAACGGGTTATGCAACGTTATTGTTAGCGGCGCAAAACTTATTGCAATCAGGCTTTATAAGCGAACATGATCTATTTATTGCGAAGAAGTTGGCTTATGTTATCGCAGGAGGGAATGTCCCATACGGCACATTAGTGGATGAACAATACCTACTAAATCTTGAAAGAGAAGCATTCATTAGCCTTGTTGGGCATCCGAAATCGCAAGAGAGAATGCAACATATGCTCATGAAAGGAAAACCGCTACGTAACTAACAGTATGTAGCGACAAAGGGGGAAATCATATGCGTGAAGCCGTTATCGTAGCTGGTGCAAGAACACCGATTGGAAAAGCGAAGAAAGGATCATTAGCGACGGTTAGACCTGATGATTTGGGTGCTTTAGTCGTTAAAGAAACATTAAAAAGATCAGGATATGAAGGTCCAATAGATGATTTAATCTTAGGTTGTGCTATGCCTGAAGCAGAACAAGGCATGAACGTTGCACGTAATATTGGTGCACTGGCTGGTCTACCAGACACTACGCCTGCTATTACAGTGAATCGTTTCTGCTCATCTGGTTTACAAGCAATAGCTTACGCTGCAGAACGAGTGATGCTTGGTCATTCAACAGCCATTCTTGCAGGCGGTATCGAATCTATGAGTATGGTACCTATGATGGGAAATGTCATTCGTCCAAACGTGAAGCTGGCTGAAGAAGCACCACAATATTATATGAGTATGGGGCATACAGCTGAAGAGGTTGCTAAGAAATATGAAGTAAGTCGAGAGGATCAAGATGCATTTGCCGTTCGCTCACATGAACGTGCAGCAAAAGCAATTGCAGAAGGAAAGTTTGTTGATGAAATTGTTCCTGTAGAAGTAGAAAGACATTATGTGGATGAAAATAATAAACCACAGGTGAAAAAATTTACCTTCGCAATGGATGAAGGGGTTCGTGTAGGTACTTCAACAGAAACACTTGGGAAATTGCGTCCTGCATTCTCCGTAACAGGCAGCGTAACAGCAGGGAACGCGTCACAAACTTCAGACGGTGCTGGTGCTGTGCTAGTTATGGACCGTGAAGAAGCAGAAAAACAAGGCCTTAAACCAATGGCAAAATTCCTAGGCTTTACAGTAGGGGGCGTACCACCTGAAGTAATGGGGATTGGTCCAATAGTAGCCGTACCGAAAGCACTTAAAATCGCGGGTTTATCGATTGATGATATTGATTTATGGGAAATTAACGAAGCGTTTGCTTCTCAATCTATCCAAGTCGTACGTGAATTAGGGATTGATCTAGAAAAAGTAAATGTCAATGGTGGTGCAATTGCATTAGGACATCCGCTAGGTGCAACTGGTACAATCTTAACATTAAAGCTAATCCATGAGTTAAAACGTCAAGGTAAAAAATATGGCGTAGTCACAATGTGTATCGGTGGCGGTATGGGTGCAGCTGGCGTATTTGAAATTCTATAAAGTCATCCTTCAATTATAGTATTTTCTACTGATGTTTCCTCATTTTACGAGGTGGGAATCTTAGGGCACGATGTGGAATAAAATTCATCATTCAAACAAAGGGGAGAATTTAATATGACAAAAAATACACTAAACCTTATTAAAGGCGGTAGTTTTTTAACAGAAGATATTGATGCTGGACGGGTATTTACACCAGAAGATTTTACGGATGAACAAAAAATGATTGCTAAAACAACTGAAGATTATGTTCAAAATGAAGTGCTACCAGTTGTAGATAAATTAGAAAACCATGAATTTGAAAACTCTGTTCGTTTATTAAAAAAAGCTGGTGAACTTGGATTATTAGCAGCTGATGTACCGGAAGAATATGAAGGTCTTGGTTTAGATAAAATTTCTTCTGCTTTAATTGCTGAAAGAATGGCTGTTGCTGGCGGCTTCTCAATTACTCATGGAGCACATGTGGGAATTGGTTCACTTCCAATCGTATTATTTGGTAACGAAGATCAAAAACAAAAATACCTTCCTAAATTAGCTTCTGGTGAGTTAATTGCAGCATATGCATTAACAGAACCAGGATCAGGATCTGACGCTTTAGGTGCCAAAACAACTGCAAAACTTAATGCAGAAGGTACGCATTATATTCTAAATGGTGAAAAGCAATGGATTACGAACTCAGGATTCGCTGATGTCTTTGTAGTGTATGCAAAAATTGATGGTGATAAATTTTCAGCGTTTATCGTAGAACGTGCATTCCAAGGTGTATCTACTGGTGCGGAAGAAAAGAAAATGGGAATAAAATCATCTTCTACTCGTACACTGATTTTAGAAGATGTTCCTGTACCTGTTGAAAACTTATTAGGTGAAGTAGGTCGTGGACATGTGATTGCCTTTAATATTCTTAATATTGGTCGTTACAAATTAGGAGTAGGTTCAATTGGTGCTTCAAAACGTGCACTTGAATTAGCAATTACCTATACAAACGGGCGTCAACAATTTAATACACCTATTTCATCATTCAATCTAACAAAAGAAAAGCTAGCTACAATGGCTTCTAAATTATATGCTTCAGAATCTTTAATTTATCGTACAGTTGGATATTTCGAAGATCGCATGAGCCAATTATCTGAAGAAGAAAAGAAAGATGGTAAAGCAATTGCTGCGTCTATCGCAGAATATGCAATTGAATGCTCTATTAACAAAGTATTCGGTTCTGAAACGTTAGATTATATCGCAGATGAAGCGGTACAATTACATGGTGGTTATGGCTATATGCAAGAATACGAAGTTGAACGTATTTATCGTGATTCTCGTATTAATCGTATTTTCGAAGGAACAAACGAAATCAACCGTCTGATCGTTCCAGGTACTTTTGTGAAAAAAGCGATGAAGGGGGAACTACCACTTCTACAACAAGCACAAAGTCTTCAATCAGAACTGTTGTCTATGATGCCAGAAGAAATTAGTGATGAGCCATTAGCACAAGAAAAGTATTTAGTGAAAATGGCAAAGAAAATTGCATTACTTGCAGCTGGTACTGCAGTGCAACGTTTTGGTTCAAAATTAGAGGTGGAACAAGAAATATTGGTTAATATCGCTAATATTGCAAACCAATTATTTGCAATGGAATCAGTAGTTCTTCGTACAGAAAAAGCCATCACACGTGATGGCGTAGAGAAAGCTACACAAAAAGTTCTTTATACAGAAATCTTCAGTCAAGAAGCATTCGATGAGATTGAAAAAGAAGCAAAAGAAATCATTATTGCCTCTGCAGAAGGGGACGAAGCACGTATGTTGCTTTCAGCTTTGCGTAAACTTACTCGTTTCACACCATATAACTTGATTACGAAAAAACGCCAAGCTTCGGTTAAACTAATTGCGGTGGAAAAATATACTGTTTAACAAGAATGTATAATACACAAGGAATCCGGTTATGTTAATTCATGATCGGATTTCTTGCGTATAAATAAAAGACTCTCTACAATTGGAGGAGAAGAAATCCAGTTTAAAAGGAGCTTTTATATGACGATCAAAATGATTCACTATCCGAAATGTACAACTTGTAGAAAAGCACAAGCTTGGCTAAAAGAAAATGGTGTTGAATTTATTCCACAACATATTGTTGAAGAACCCCCTACAAAAGAAGAATTGGCAAATTATTGGAAAATAAGTGGCCTGCCATTAAAAAAATTCTTCAATACATCAGGAATGAAGTATCGTGAACTACAATTAAAAGATCGCCTTAAAGAAATGTCAGAAGATGAACAGTTAGATTTACTTGCTTCAGATGGAATGTTAATAAAAAGACCGATTGTCACAGATGGTCAAAAAATTACACTTGGATTTAAAGAAAATGAATTCGAAAATGTGTGGAAATAAAAAATTGAATGACTTGTTTTTATATTAGGAATATGTCAAAATTGAAATGTATATTAATACATATTTGGAGGGTTATTTAATGAGCATACCAGCAGAATTACGTTACTCAGAAGAACACGAATGGGTTAAAACAGAAGACGGTAAAGTCCGTATGGGTATTACTGAATTTGCACAATCTGAACTTGGTGATATCGTATTCGTTGAACTTCCTCAAGTAGGTGACGAATTAGTAGCAGATGAACCATTTGGTAGTGTTGAATCTGTAAAAACAGTTTCAGAACTATATGCACCAGTTTCAGGTAAAGTTATTGAAGTCAACGAAGAATTAGAAGACAACCCAGAATTCGTAAACGAATCTCCATATGAAAAAGCTTGGATGGTCGTTATTGAACCTTCTGATGCCTCTCAAATCGAAAAATTACTTACAGCAGAAAAATACGCAGAATTAATCGAAGAATAATAATCATAGTAAAAGCGCCACACTTTTGTGTTGGCGTTTTTATGTATATATCCTTTGAATTGGATCCATCCGTGGGGATATTACTGCACGTTAGTTAATGCGGGATAAACTGTAAGGAGGAATCGGCATGTCTGATAAAGTGCTCATTGTTGAAGGTAGGCAAGATAAATTGCAAATTCAACCCCTATTAGCAGAAGATATTCCAATACTTTGTACGAACGGAACAATTAGTGCAAGTAAATTGGAAGAGCTGATTTACCCCTATGAAGAATATGATTTATATGCATTTTTTGACGAAGATTATTCAGGTGATTGCTTACGTGCTTTGATGAAAAAAGAATACCCAGAAGCACGCCATTTGCGTACGCTTTCTTTATATAAGCAAGTAGAGGTGACACCTAGAAAATATTTGGCTAGAATATTATTAGCTGCAGATTTTAAGATTCATCCAGTGTATCTTACAGAATAGGAATGACTTTTGATGCAAGAATGGACAATAGAACAATGGGAGAATACAAAGAAAGCTAAACAATTAAGCGCATTCTATTTGTATACCCCTATGTGTGGTACATGTATGGTTGCCTCCAAAATGATGGAGGTATTGAGTCAGACTTTACCAGATATTCCTATGGGAAAAGCCAATTTAAATTATGTTGAGCAACTTGCATATGATTATAAAATTGAAAGTGTACCATGTTTACTCATTGCAGAAAATGGAGAGGTTCGAGAAAAAATCTATGCATTTCAATCTGTTTCGTATTTATTTGAAAAATTTCAAAAAAAGGATTGACGATACTGATTTAGAGTGGTAAAGTATCAAACATAAATTAAATAATTATTTACGTCGCTCTTATTTAGAGAGGTGGAGGGAAGTGCCCTATGAAGCCCGGCAACCGTCACATTGTGACACGGTGCCAATTCACGCAAAGTAAAACTTTGGAAGATGAGAGAACGGTTTTTCGTATAATGTACAAAAGACCCTTCTGCTAATCTTGCAGAAGGGTCTTTTTATTGATAGGGAAGCGTTCAGATAAAGGTTCTAGAAAATAGAATCTAAAAAGAAGGTGGTTTTGACAATGATTCAACTAGAAAATGTCGTAAAAAAATACAAAACCGCTAATGGATCTCTAACTGCAGTTAATGATGTTAATTTATCAATAAATGATGGTGAGATTTTTGGCATTATCGGTTACAGTGGTGCTGGTAAAAGTACCATGATCCGCTTACTAAACGGGTTAGAAAAACCTTCATCAGGTATCGTTACGGTAAATGGACAGAATATTTCAGCGATTAAGGGAAGAGAACTACGAAATGCTCGTCATAAGATTAGTATGATATTCCAACACTTCAACTTATTATGGTCCAGAACAGTTGAAGAGAATATTGCCTTCCCATTAGAAATTGCAGGTATGAGTAAAGCTGAAAGAGAAAAGCGTGTACTTGAATTAGTAGATTTAGTTGGTTTAAAAGGGCGAGAAAAGGCGTATCCTTCACAACTTTCAGGTGGTCAAAAACAACGTGTAGGGATTGCTCGTGCATTAGCCAATAACCCAGAAGTATTACTTTGTGATGAAGCAACCTCAGCACTTGATCCCGAAACAACTGATGCTATTTTAGAGTTACTAGTGAGTATCAATGAAAAACTTGGACTAACCATCGTTTTAATCACACATGAAATGCATGTCATCCGCAAAATTTGTCACCGCGTGGCAGTGATGGAATCTGGGAAAATAGTAGAACAAGGTAATGTTTTAGAAGTCTTCCAATCTCCACAAGCAGAAGTGACAAAGAAATTCGTATCTCAAGTGACGGAAACAGCAGGTCATAAAGAGTCGATTGCTCAAATGCTTGACAATTATCCAGAAGATCAACTAATTAAATTATTCTTTGTTGGTTCAAAAACCGAACAACCAGTTATTTCGCACCTCATTCGACAGTATGATGTGGATATTAATATCGTTCACGGGAATATCTCTCCTACCAAGAGCGGTCCGTATGGTACATTAATCGTTCGTATTGTAGGAAGCGATGACAATGTTGCAAAAGCTGTTCACTATTTAAATGAGCAAGGTATTAAAACGGAGGTGGTCAAGAATGCAAACAATTAATCATCTCTTTCCAAATGTAGATTGGGAAGCAATGTGGGAAGCAACAAGAGAAACCATCTATATGACCGCTTTTTCGACAATTCTTACATTTATCCTTGGATTATTAATAGGAATCTTGTTATTCCTTACAAGTCCAACTCAACTTTGGGCCAATAAACTGGTTAACTTATTAACGGGTTCTCTAGTAAATATTTTCCGATCCATTCCATTTATTATTTTAGTAATCCTTTTAATTCCATTTACAAAATGGATGTTAGGTTCTATTCGTGGGGCAAATGCAGCATTGCCAGCATTAATCATCGGCGCTGCTCCATTCTATGCTCGAATGGTTCTGATTGCTTTACGTGAAATTGATAAAGGTGTTATTGAAGCAGCACGCTCAATGGGCGCTAAAACTTGGACAATCATTTGGAAAGTACTCATTCCGGAGTCGCTACCTGCGTTAATTTCTGGTATTACCGTAACAGCGGTAGCATTAGTTGGTTACACTGCAATGGCTGGTGTAATTGGTGCAGGTGGTTTAGGGAACTTAGCTTTCATGGATGGTTTCCAACGAAGCCGTAACGATGTAACATTTGTCGCAACCGTATTGGTGTTAGTTATTGTATTTATCATTCAATTTATCGGAGACTTTATAACCGTTAAAACCGATAAACGCTAATTTGGTGTATACGTTTAAACGTTCACATAATGAAAAGAAAAGGGGCAAAAATCATGAAGAAACTTGTAGCAGGAATTCTAACAGCATCACTAGCATTAAGCTTAGCAGCTTGTGGCAGTGGTGATAAATCATCATCTGGTGATTCAAAAGAAACAAAATTAGTGGTAGGTGCTTCTAATGTACCTCACGCAGAAATCTTAGAAAAAGCAAAACCAATTCTTGAAAAAGAAGGCGTCGATTTAGAAATCGAAAAATACCAAGATTATGTCTTACCAAACAAAGATCTTGATTCAGGTGATTTGGATGCAAACTACTTCCAACACATCCCATACCTAGAACAACAAATTAAAGATAATGGTTATGATTTTGTAAGTGCTGGTGGAATTCATATCGAACCAATTGGGATCTACTCTAAAAAGTATAAAAAGCTTGATCAACTTCCAAATGGAGCAACAATCTTAATCAGTAACTCTGTTGCAGACCAAGGTCGTATTCTTACATTATTAGAAGCAAAAGGCTTAATCACACTTAAAAAAGGTGTAAATAAAGCGTCTGCTGAAATTAAAGATATCGCTAAAAACCCTAAACATCTAAAAATCGATGCAAAAACTGCACCTGAAATGTTAGTGCAAATGTATGAAAACAAAGAAGGAGACGCAGTTGTCATCAACTCTAACTTCGCGATTGATGCAGGCTTAACACCAACAAAAGACGCCATTGCACTTGAAGATAAAGATTCTCCATATGTAAATGTCATTGCTGTGAAAAAAGAAAACAAAAATAACCCTGCTGTGAAAAAATTAGTAGATGTACTACACTCTAAAGAAATTCAAGATTTCATCAAAAAGGAATGGAAAGGTTCAGTTGTTCCAGTATCAAAATAATGAATAGTGAACAAAATGAAGTTAGAGCAGAATTGCTCTAACTTTTTTTGTTATTGAAACTGAGATAATCTAGAAAAGAAATTACTAACAAATGATAAAAAGGTCTTTTCAGAAGGTGATAGTTCGCGATTGATTGGAAAAATAATGCCAACATTACGTGTGAATGGTGGTTCGACTAATGTTAGTTTGGATGTACGACGTGGTGTAGCATCATAGAATGCACTTTCTGGTAAAAGACTAACCCCTATACCTGCTGCTACTAGGCCCTTTAGAGCGTCCATATCTTCTCCTTCTGAGCTAACCTTTGGTGTAAAGCCAACAGATTTACATGCTTCTACTGCAACTTTGTTTAAGATGAAATCTTTTGGGAACAATACGAAACCATCGTTACGTAAGTCTGTTAACTGGATATCACCTTTGTTTGCTAATGGGTGCGTATCAGGAACAAGAGCGGCAATATTTTCTGTAAATAATATTTTTGTATTGATGTATTCATCTCTAGCAGGAACTGGCCCTAAGAATGCTAAATTCAATTCACGTTCCTTGACAGCATTTATGAGATAACGATAGGAACCTTGTCTTAGATGAAATGAAACACTAGGATGTTCTTTTTTAAATGCTGAAATGACTGTTGGTAAAAGAAAGCTTGCAAGACTTGTTGGAAACCCGATTTTAATCGTTCCTTTTTCAGGGTTCAAATATTCATCCACTTGTTTTTTGGCAAAGTCAATTGCTTGTAACGCAGCGATTGTATGTTCAAGGAAAGTCTTACCAATTGGTGTCAGTTTTACATTTCTTCCGACACGTTCAAATAATTCAATCCCTAACTCTTCCTCTAAATTGGCAATTTGCCGGCTGACTGCTGATTGTGCTACATGTAAATTTTCCGCAGCTTCGGAAATATGCTCTCGTTCAGCAACAGCTACAAAGTACCGCAGTTGTCGTAATTCCACGTCATGTCATCTCCTAATTATCTATTTTATAGATTAATCCTATCCAAATTATATATTGTTTATATGAATTTGAAAAACTAAAATATATTTAAGTTATTTTTTATATATAAAGGAGGGAATCATATGACATTTCACCAAATTCCAACAGCACAAGGTTTATACTCTCCACAATTAGAACATGATGCATGTGGTATCGGTCTTTATGCTCAATTGCAGGGTAAAGCAACACATGACATCGTGATGAAAGGCTTGGAAATGTTATGTAGATTAGATCATAGAGCTGGTCGTGGAAGTGACGGTAAAACTGGAGATGGATCTGGATTAATGGTCCAAATACCAGATACCTTTTTCCGTGACGTTTGTATAGATTGGACATTACCTGCTGTAGGACAATATGGCGTAGGGATGTTATTTTTTGATCGTAATGATCAAGTACAACAGGAAATTGAAAGTAAACTAAACGATTTCATTACAGCAGAAGGTCAAGAATTACTTGGTTGGCGTACGGTACCAACTAATCCTGAACAACTAAGCGATATAGCCAAGGAAACTGCACCAGTTGTTCGTCAAGTATTTATCAAGGCTGTTCATACAAATGATTCTCTTGCTTTTGAAAGAAAACTATATCTGATTCGTAAACAAACTGAGTTGTGGGCGAAGGATCATGGCAAAGAATTTTACTGTGCTAGCATGTCAAGTCGAACAATGGTATTTAAAGGATTGTTAGCACCAGAAGAAGTTGTTGAGTTTTATCTTGATTTACAAGATGAACGATTCACTTCAGCTTTTTCGATGGTTCACTCACGCTATAGTACAAATACATTTCCTTCTTGGGAACGTGCCCATCCTAATCGTTATATAATTCACAATGGTGAGATTAATACATTAAGAGGTAACATCAACTGGATGAAAGCTCGTGAACAACAATTTATCTCAGATGCATTTGGTGAAGACCTTGATAAAGTTTTACCGATTATAGATCATAATGGTAGTGACTCATCAATGCTAGATAATGCGTTTGAATTCTTCGTATTAGCGGGTCGTACACCTGCACAAACAGCTATGATGATGATTCCAGAACCATGGACGGAAAATCCACATATTTCAGATGAAAAAAAGGCGTTTTATCAGTACCAAAGCTGTTTAATGGAACCTTGGGATGGACCAACAGCTATTTGCTTCACAGATGGCAAACAAATTGGTGCGATACTTGATCGTAATGGTTTACGACCTGCACGCTATTATGTCACAAAGGATGATTACATTATCTTCTCTTCAGAAGTTGGTGTAGTTGATATTGAGGAAGAAAATATTGTTTATAAAGAACGTTTAAGCCCGGGGAAAATGTTGCTTGTCGATTTAGAACAAGGACGGATCATTTCAGATGAAGAGTTAAAATCTGAAATAGCAAAGGCACAACCGTATGCAAACTGGTTAGAAGAAAACCTTGTTGTGGTTGAGCCTTCAGATGAACAACCTGAAGCAATAAATGACTTACTATTCAGACAAAAAGTATTTGGTTATACACATGAGGACGTACAAAAATATATCGTACCAATGATTGCAGGAGGAAAAGACCCGCTTGGTTCAATGGGGAATGATGCACCACTAGCTGTCTTATCTGACAAACCACAATCATTATTTAATTATTTCAAACAATTATTTGCACAAGTAACAAACCCACCAATTGATTCGATTCGTGAGCATATTGTGACTTCAACGATGACGATGCTAGGAGCAGAAGGGGATTTACTACAACCAAGCGCAGAAAATTGTCATCGAATCTTTTTAGAAACACCTGTGTTGACGAATAGTCAATTCCAACAGTTAAAAACACAGGATCCATTTACTATGGCAGTTATAGATTTAACAATGTCAGAAGATTTGGAAAAGGATTTAGCAAGACTCGTAAAAGAAGTGGATGAAGCAATTGCAAAAGGGGTTCAATTGCTAGTTCTATCAGACAGAGCATTAAGTGTAGATAAGCCAATGATTCCAATATTACTTGCAGCAAGCAGTGTTCATCAACATCTAGTACAAACGGGGCAACGTACAAAAGCGAGCATCCTTGTTGAAACAGGTGAAACGAGAGAAGTCCATCATTTTGCTGCATTAATTGGTTATGGTGTTGATGCAATATATCCATACTTAGCATTTGCTACATTAGCAAATGCTATTGAAGATGGTCATATTCAATACAGTTATGAAGATGCTGTAAAACGTTATGTGAAAGCAACATCAGAAGGTGTTGTAAAAGTAATGTCCAAAATGGGAATCTCTACAGTTCAAAGTTATCGTGGAGCCCAAATCTTTGAGGCAGTTGGTATTAGTAAAGAAGTGATTGAGAAATACTTTACTGGAACTATATCAAAACTAGATGGTATCGATTTACCAACAATCGCAAAAGAAGCGATGAAATTACATGAAGCAGCTGTTCAATCAATTGAACGCGTATTGCCAACAGGTAGTAGCTTCCAGTGGCGTAGTAATGGTGAACATCATGCGTTCAATCCAAAAACAATCCATACATTGCAACAAGCTACACGTAATGGGGACTTTGGTTTATATCATCAATACGCTGAAATGGCAAACGAAGAACAAATTGGTTTCTTGAGAAATCTATTAACCTTTAAAAAAGCGGATTATAAAATTCCTTTAGAAGAAGTTGAATCAGCGGAATCTATCGTGAAACGCTTTAAAACAGGTGCTATGTCTTATGGATCAATCAGTCAAGAAGCTCATGAAACACTAGCAATTGCTATGAATAGAATTGGTGGTAAAAGTAATAGTGGTGAAGGTGGAGAACATCCAAGTCGCTATGAATTAGATGAAAATGGTGATAATCGAAGAAGTTCCATTAAGCAAATTGCTTCTGGTCGATTCGGGGTAAAAAGCCACTATTTAGTCAATGCTAACGAGTTACAAATCAAAATGGCACAAGGGGCAAAACCAGGTGAAGGTGGTCAACTTCCAGGTAATAAGGTTTATCCTTGGGTTGCAGATGTTCGTGGATCTACTACAGGTGTTGGATTAATCTCACCACCACCACATCATGATATTTATTCTATTGAAGATATGGCAGAACTAATTCATGATTTAAAAAATGCTAATCGTGATGCTAGAATCAGCGTTAAACTTGTTGCAAAATCAGGTGTTGGTACGATTGCAGCTGGTGTAGCGAAAGGGGCAGCTGATGTCATTGTTATTAGTGGTTATGATGGTGGTACTGGTGCTTCTCCAAAAACAAGTATTAAGCACACTGGTCTTCCTTGGGAATTAGGATTATCAGAAGCACATCAAACATTGATGTTAAATGGACTTCGTGACAGAGTAACATTAGAAACAGATGGTAAATTAATGACAGGAAAAGATGTTGTCATGGCAGCGTTACTGGGTGCAGAAGAGTTCGGTTTTGCAACTGCTCCATTAATTGTCCTTGGGTGTGTTATGATGCGTGCTTGTCACTTAGATACATGCCCAGTTGGTATTGCTACTCAAAATCCAGAGCTTCGTAAGAAATTCATGGGAACAGCAGATCATGTTGTAAACTTCATGATGTTTGTAGCAGAAGAAGTTCGTGAGTATATGGCGATTCTTGGATTTAGAACATTTGAAGAAATGGTTGGTCGTACAGATGTATTAGAAGTAAGCAATCGTGCGAAAAAACATTGGAAAGCCAGTCAATTGGATTTAGCAGCCATTTTACATCAAGTTGAAGGACCTAGAACAAAACAAGTTGAACAAAATCACAAAATTGATCAATCACTTGATTTACGTGAGATTCTTGCAAAAGTGGAAGATGCAATTGTGAATGAAAACCCAATTTCACTGCACTATCCAATTAAAAACACAGATCGTGTTGTTGGTACAATTGTCGGAAGTGAAATTTCAAAACGTTACGGAGAAAGAGGACTTGTTGATGAAACCATTACGTTGAATTTTACAGGTTCTGCTGGTCAAAGTTTTGGTGCATTTATTCCAAAAGGAATGTTAATGCATGTTGATGGGGATGCAAATGATTACTTCGGTAAAGGTTTATCAGGTGGTAAAGTTGTTGTTAGCTCACCAGTACGAGGACAAGCGGAAACGAATGTAATTGCAGGTAACGTTTGCTTATATGGTGCAACAAGTGGTGAAGCATATATTAATGGTCGTGCTGGAGAACGTTTTGCCGTTCGAAATAGTGGGGCAAATGTTGTAGTTGAAGGTATTGGTGATCATGGCTGTGAATATATGACAGGAGGCCATGTTGTAATATTAGGGGATGTTGGTAAAAACTTCGGTGCTGGTATGTCAGGTGGTATTGCCTATGTATTACCAGAAGATCTTCAAGCTTTTAAAGCAAAATGTAATCCGGAAATGATAAGTTTTGAGGGGATTCATTCTAAAGAGGATGAGGCAGTGCTACATCAACTCTTAGAACAACATGTACACTACACAGAGAGTACAAAAGCAAAAGAAATTTTAAATAACTGGACACAGTATGTAGGACAATTTATCAAAGTAGTTCCAACCGATTATAAGAAAATGTTAGAACGAATCAACGAATTTGAAGCGCAAGGATTATCAGAAGATCAAGCAACGATGAAAGCATTTTTAGCAAATTCACCAAAAAAGGATTTAGTGCTTTCCAATAAATAGTGAGGAGGGGTTCTAGATGGGGAAACCTACTGGATTTATGGAATATAGTCGAGAAAAAGGAAAAGAACAACCACCACTAGAGCGTATAAAAAATTGGAAAGAATATGCTTCACGTTTAACAGATGAAGCTCTTCAAATCCAAGGTGCTCGTTGTATGGATTGTGGTACACCATTTTGTCATATGGGAATGGAAATACGTGGTTCTGCTGCAGGTTGTCCTATTCACAACGTAATTCCTGAATGGAACGATTTAGTTTACCATGGTAAATGGAAAGAAGCATTGGATCGTCTGCTTTTAACGAATAATTTCCCGGAATTTACAGGGAGAGTTTGTCCAGCACCTTGTGAAGGTTCTTGTACTGTAGCTATTTCAGATCCTGCTGTTGCGATAAAAAGTATTGAACGTGCAATCATTGACAAAGGTTTTGAAAATGGCTGGATTACACCTTGTATTCCAACACATCGTACAGGGAAGAAAGTTGCTGTAGTTGGTTCTGGTCCTGCTGGGTTAGCAGCAGCAGACCAACTAAATCAGCAAGGGCATTTCGTAACAGTTTACGAGAGAGCAGATCGTGCTGGTGGATTATTAACTTACGGTATTCCGAATATGAAATTAGAAAAAGAAGTTGTAGCAAGACGAGTACAATTACTCGCTGATGAAGGTATTCAGTTTGTCTTAAATACGGAAATTGGTAAAGACATAACAGCAGATGAACTAAAAGCACAATTTGATGCAGTAATTCTTTGCACAGGGGCAACAAAACAACGACACCTTCGTTTGGAAGGTAGTGAATCAGAAGGTGTTGTTCTTGCGATGGATTATTTAACTTCTACAACGAAAAGTTTACTAAACTCTAACTTTGAAGATGGGCAATTTTTGGATATGAAAGGCAAGAATGTTATTGTAATTGGTGGTGGTGATACAGGTGCTGACTGCGTGGCAACAGCAATTCGCCAAAACTGTAAATCAGTATTCCAATTTGGTAAGCATCCACAGTTGCCTGAAAAACGTGCCAATGATAATCCTTGGCCAACAAATCCTCATGTATATAAGTTAGATTATGCTTATGCAGAAGCTGACGCTAAATATGGTCGTGATCCACGTGAATATTGTATTCAAACAAAGAAAATCGTTGCTGACAGTCAGGGCAAAGTAAAAGAATTACACACGATACAAATGGAAAAAGTCATTAGCGATGAGGGGTATGTGTACTTCAATGAACTTCCTGGTACAGAAAAAGTATGGCCAGCAGATTATGTCTTTGTTGCAATTGGATTTGAAGGTACAGAGTCTGGAGTTGCTGAGCAATTTGGGGTTCAAATTACCAATAATCGAATTAAAGCTAGTGGTAAAACATATGAAACGAATATAGAGGGTGTTTTTGCTGCTGGTGATGCCAGACGTGGTCAAAGTTTAATTGTATGGGCAATAAACGAAGGAAGAAATGTTGCTGAAAGCGTTCATTCATATCTCCTCACACATGCAATTGCACAATAATATTAAATAGGAAGAAAAGCTAACTCCGGTTTAAAATGAATCCTTTCATGGACACATTTTAAATGAGTGGAGTTAGCTTTTTTTGAATCGATAATAAATAAAAGATGAAATTTGAAACAAAATGTTTTATTTTGATATTTTAGCAATTACATTGTCAATAATTAAATGATCATATCCTACTGTATGAATAATAAGGAAATTCATTAATTTACTGAGAATTTATGTTATTACGGTGTACGTAGTGAAATCAATTCTCAATTAAAAGAGGTTTATTGAAAATCAATCTATTTTCAATAAACCTACAAAATAGCTTGTCTAATAGGTTTCAGAATAGATATATACCAACATTCTTAGATTGGATTGAGAAACATTTTCAAATGATTTGCAATGGGCTTTTGTTTAGGCTAAAATTAGAATGATAATAAATTAGAAATGGGTAAGCATTCATTTCATTGAAATTAAATGGAGGTAATAGAATGTCAACATTAGTCATTAAAGATCTTCACGTCGCTATCGACGGTAAAGAGATTTTAAAGGGTGTTAACTTATCACTCAATACAAACGAAATTCACGCAATTATGGGACCAAATGGTACTGGTAAATCCACTCTAGCTTCAGCTATCATGGGTCACCCAAAATATGAAGTTACTTCTGGTTCTATCACTTTAGATGGTGAAGATGTACTTGAAATGGAAGTAGATGAACGTGCTAAAGCTGGATTATTCCTAGCAATGCAATATCCATCAGAAATTTCTGGTGTGACAAATGCTGATTTCTTACGATCTGCTATTAATGCACGTCGCGGCGAAGGTAACGAAGTATCTCTTATGAAATTCATCCGCGATTTAGATCAAAAAATGGAATTCTTAGAAATGCCAGAAGAAATGGGTCAACGTTACTTAAACGAAGGATTCTCTGGCGGTGAAAAGAAACGTAACGAAATTCTTCAATTAATGATGCTAAAACCTAAATTTGCAATTTTAGACGAAATTGACTCTGGTCTTGATATTGATGCACTTAAAGTTGTATCTAAAGGTATTAATGCTATGCGTGGTGAAGGTTTTGGTTGCTTAATGATCACTCACTATCAACGTTTACTAAACTACATCACTCCTGATCATGTTCATATTATGATGCAAGGGAAAGTAGTTCGTTCTGGTGGAGCCGAATTAGCAGAAAAACTTGAAGCTGAAGGCTACGATTGGATTAAAAAAGAGTTAGGTATCGAAGACGAAGAAGAAGAAACAACAGGACAAGAAGCATAATAAGGAGGACGAGCAAACATGACGGTTGAAACAAAATTATCAGTAACCGCTCAGGATGTACGCTCTTTCTCTGAAGCTAACAATGAACCTAGCTGGTTGACTGAGCTTCGTGAACGTGCATTAGCGGACGTAGAAACGCTACCAATGGTAAAACCAGATAAAACAAACGTTGAAAAATGGAATTTTACAGAATTCCCTACACATACTGTTGAAAGTTCAACATATGCTAGTCTTGAAGAACTTCCAGAAGAAGTAAAAGAAATTGTAGATGTAGAAAACCAACGTAATGTTTATATCCAACATAACAATACACCTGCTTATCTACAAATTTCTGATGAGTTAACTTCACAAGGTGTGATCATTACAGATATTCAAACAGCAGCTCGCGAACATAGCGAACTTGTTCGAAAATATTTTATGACTGAAGGCGTAAAAGTAGACCAACATAAACTAACAGCTTTACATGCTGCATTAGTGAATGGCGGTGTATTTGTATATGTTCCTAAAAATGTAATTGTAGAAGAACCAATTCAAGCTGTTTTCCTACACGATAATGCAGATGCATCATTATACAACCATGTATTAGTTGTTGCTGAAGCAAATAGTTCAGTTACTTATGTAGAAAATTATCTTTCAACTGTTGATGAAGCAAAAGGACAAGCAAGTATCATTGCGGAAGTAATCGTAAATGATAACGCAAATGTAACATTTGGTGCTGTTGATGTTCTTGCAAAAGGTTTCACAACGTATGTAAATCGCCGTGCAATCTTACACCGTGATGCAAAAGTTGATTGGGCATTAGGTTTAATGAACGATAGTGATACGATTTCAGAAAATATCACTTACTTAAAAGGTGATGGCTCATACGCAGATACAAAATCTGTTGTTGTTGGTCGTGGGGAACAAAGCCAGAACTTCACAACTGAAGTTCGACACTGGGGTAAAGCATCAAATGGTTATATCTTAATCCATGGTGTTATGAAAGACTCTTCACGTGGCATTTTCAATGGAATAGGTAAAATTGAACACGGTGCTACAAAGGCTGATGCAGAACAAGAATCACGTGTTTTAATGTTAAGCAAAGATGCTCGTGGAGATGCAAACCCAATTCTATTAATTGATGAAGATGATGTAACAGCTGGACATGCTGCTTCTGTAGGTCGCGTTGATCCAGTTCAACTCTATTATTTAATGAGTCGTGGTATTTCTAAAGCAGAAGCAGAACGATTAGTAATCCATGGATTCCTTGCACCAGTTGTGAATAAATTACCGATTGAAAGTGTTAGAAAACAACTGACGGAGGTCATAGAAAGGAAAGTTCGCTAATGATTAAAACCGATATTCGAAGCTATTTCCCAATTCTAGATCAAGAAGTAAATGGTCATCCACTTGTATATCTTGATAGTGCAGCTACAACACAAAAGCCTATACAAGTTATGGAAGCTGTTAAACATTACTATGAATATGAAAACTCTAATGTCCACCGCGGTGTCCATACATTAGGAAATCGTGCTACAGATGCTTATGAAGGAGCACGAGAAAAAGTTCGTAAGTTTATCAATGCAAAGTCAACAGAAGAAATAATTTTCACTAAAGGTACTACTGCTAGTTTGAATATGGTTGCTGCTAGTTTCGGTCGTGCGAATGTAGGAGAAGGCGATGAAATCGTCATCACTTACATGGAACATCACTCGAACTTAATCCCATGGCAACAATTAGCGAAAGAAAAAAATGCAACACTTAAATATATTGATATGAATCCAGATGGGACTTTATCAATGGACAAAGTAGAAGAAGCAATTACAGACAAAACAAAGATTGTTTCGATTGCATTTGCTTCTAACGTTTTAGGGACTGTAAACCCTATTAAAGAAATTGCCGCTGTTGCACATAAACATGGTGCAGTAATGGTAGTTGATGGTGCACAAGGTGTACCGCATTTTAAAACAGATGTTCAAGATTTAGACTGTGATTTCTTGGCATTTTCTGGACATAAAATGTGCGGCCCAACTGGTATTGGTGTATTATATGGTAAAAAAGAGCTCCTAGAAAACATGGAACCACTTGATTTTGGTGGTGAAATGATCAGTACTGTTGGATTATATGAATCTACATGGGCTGACCTTCCTTGGAAATTTGAAGGTGGAACACCTAATATTGCTGGAGCAATTGGTTTAGGTGCTGCTATTGATTTCTTAGAAGAAATTGGTATGGACAATATCATCGAACATGAGCATAATTTATCTCGTTACGCTATTGAACAATTAAGTGCAATAGATGGAGTATCTATTTATGGCCCACATGATCCGAAGAAACGTTCTGGACTTGTGACATTTAATATAGATGGCGTTCATCCTCATGATGTTGCAACAGTACTAGATATGGAAGGAATAGCTGTTCGTGCAGGGCACCATTGTGCTCAACCATTGATGAAATGGTTAGAATGTACAGCAACAGCTCGTGCTAGCTTCTATGTTTATAATACTGAAGCAGACATTGATCGACTTGTTGAAGGGTTGCGTGCCGCGAAGGAGTATTTTGCTGATGTCAATGAATAAATTAGATCAACTATATCGTTCTGTCATTATGGATCATTATAAAAAACCACGTAACAAAGGTGTAATTGATGATTCTAATGTTTCAATCGATATGAATAACCCTACTTGTGGGGATCGCATACACTTATCATTACAAGTAGAAGATGGTGTAGTAGTCGATGCAAAATTTGAAGGTGAAGGCTGTTCAATCTCAATGTCTTCTGCTTCAATGATGACGCAAGCGATTAAAGGTAAAACAACTAAAGAAGCTGTAGAATTAGCACATGTCTTCTCAGAAATGATGCTTGGACATGAGCATGATGATTCACTAGACCTTGGAGATGTAGAAGCACTTTCAGGTGTTTCACAATTCCCTGCACGTATTAAATGTGCAACACTTTCTTGGAAAGCAATGGAAAAAGGTATTAAAGAATCGAACTTATAATATTGATTAAAAGTTTAGAACGGAGGAGAAAAAATGGCTAAACAAATGCCTGAAATTGGCGATTACGAGTACGGCTTCCATGATAAAGACGTATCCATTTTCCGTACAGAACGTGGGCTAACTCCTGAAATCGTTAAAGAAATTTCAAAAATGAAAAATGAGCCACAATGGATGTTAGATTTCCGTTTGAAATCATTGGACGTTTTCTATTCAAAACCAATGCCTCAATGGGGTGGCGATTTATCTGCACTTAACTTCGATGAAATTACTTACTATGTAAAACCATCTGAAGCAACTCAAAAATCTTGGGATGAAGTACCAGCAGAAATCAAAGCTACATTCGATAAACTAGGTATTCCTGAAGCAGAACAAAAATATCTTGCTGGTGTATCAGCTCAATATGAATCAGAAGTAGTTTATCATAACATGAAAGAAGAACTTGAAGGATTAGGCGTTATCTTCAAGGATACTGACTCAGCTCTTCGTGAAAATGAAGATATTTTCAAAGAATACTTTGGTAAAGCTATCCCACCGAATGACAACAAGTTCGCAGCACTTAACTCAGCTGTATGGTCTGGTGGATCATTCATCTATGTTCCAAAAGGCGTTGTTCTTGAAACACCACTACAAGCTTACTTCCGTATTAACTCTGAAAATATGGGACAATTCGAACGTACATTAATTATTGTTGATGAAGGTGCAAGTGTACACTATGTTGAAGGTTGTACTGCACCAGTTTATACAACAAGTTCACTGCACAGTGCGGTTGTAGAAATCTTCATTAAAAAAGATGCGTATTGCCGTTATACAACAATCCAAAACTGGGCAAATAACGTGTATAACTTAGTGACAAAACGTGCTACATGTGAAGAAAATGCCACAATGGAATGGATTGATGGTAACATCGGTTCTAAACTTACAATGAAATACCCAGCTTGTATCTTAAAAGGTGAAGGCGCTCGTGGTATGACGTTATCAATTGCTATCGCTGGTCGTGGTCAAAACCAAGATACAGGTGCAAAAATGATTCATCTAGCTCCAAATACATCTTCAACTATCGTTTCTAAATCTATTTCAAAACACGGTGGTAACGTAACATATCGTGGTCAAGTGAAATTTGGTAAAAAAGCGACAAATGCTCGTGCGAATGTTGAATGTGATACTCTAATCATGGATAATCAATCTACTTCAGATACAATTCCATACAATGAAGTAATGAATGATCAAATTGCTCTTGAACATGAAGCAAAAGTTTCTAAAGTGTCTGAAGAACAATTATTCTACTTGATGAGCCGTGGTGTTTCTGAACAAGAAGCAACAGAAATGATCGTAATGGGCTTCATCGAACCATTCACAAAAGAACTTCCAATGGAATATGCTGTTGAAATGAACAGATTGATCAAATTCGAAATGGAAGGTTCTATTGGCTAACCATAATAGGGTTTGTGATGTAAAACATTTTACCGAACACAGAAATCATGATAAATGATTTCTGTGTTTTTTTAGATAATAAACGTGCAAAAAATATCAGAATTATGGTAGAATATACTGGATATAGTGTTCTGATAATTCAGAACTATGGTGTTTACTCTATATAATGAGGTGTAGAATTTCCTATGCATTTGATAGCAACCGTCAGTGTACTACTGGTTTCAGATATTGAATTATCAAGACTCTTCTATCAAACAGTTTTAAGCTGTGAAGATATTGATGGTATTCTTTATAGAGACGATTGTGGACTAGCCATAAAGTTAGTGCAAGCGGAAAAAATTGAAGATGTTAAACCAAATCGGAATTTATGGAATGTTTTTAGTTATGTGGAAGATGAAGAACGATTAGATATATTATTTAAGGAAGCGAAATTGCATGGGGCGCTTTTTGCCTATTATCCAAAAGAAAGTGTGATTGAAGGAGAGCGGTTAAAAGAATTTGCAATTCGAGATTTGGATGGTTATTTAATTGGTTTTGGTACTACTATTCATTCATAAAATGACGGAGATATATACAGCAATGCAATAATTGCAGTTATATCTCTTTTTTGTTAGAGATGATTCATACTCTATCAAATTTGGACTTCGATGGATCATTACAATACAAATAATATAGTTCCTTCTTACCGCTATGATATGATGGATATATTAGTTAATAGGGGTGAGAGGCATGATCCATATCGGTTTAACTGGATGGGGAGATCATCCAAGTTTATATAGTCAAACTACCACTTCAAGAGATAAGTTGTACGATTATAGTGGCCATTTTCCAGTTGTAGAATTAGATACGTCTTTCTATTCGATACCAACAGTTGGTAATGTGCAAAAATGGATTGCAGAAACGCCAAAACATTTTCAGTTTGTTGTGAAAGCGTATCAGGGGATGACTGGACATTTACGTGATGAAAATCCATATGGTAATACACAAGAAATGTTCGATGCTTTTAAAGAAGCAATACATATATTTAAGAAGGCAGGGAAATTAGCGCTTATTTTGGTACAGTTTCCGCCATGGTTTGATTGTCAGCAAAAAAATGTTCAATATATCCGATATATTAAGGAACAACTTGCTGAATTTCCAATTGCAATCGAATTTCGCAATCGCACTTGGTATAGTGCGCAATTTATGGATGGTACGCTTAATTTTCTAAAACAACAGGGGCTTTTTCATACAGTTTGTGATGAACCTCAAGTAGGTGAAGGTTCTGTTCCTCTTGTACCGATTTCAACTGGAGATAAGGTATTATTCCGTATTCATGGCCGAAATGTACACGGCTGGCGTAATCCAGGCAATAATGAGCAGTGGAGAAAAGTTCGTTTTCTCTATGATTATACAACCGAAGAGTTGGCTAGTTTGAAAGAAAAGGTTGAACAATTACAAAATACTGCTAAAGAAGTCTATGTTTTATTTAATAATAACTCTGGTCATCATGCAGCTGGTAATGCAAAAACATTACAGAAAATGCTTGGAATTGAATACCATAACTTGTCGCCAAAACAATTAGACTTTTTTGAAGGAGCAGATTAACGATGGAATATATTTTACTGGTGATAATTGGGTTATGCTCAGGAATAATTGGCGCACTGATCGGACTAGGTGGAGGAGTAATCTTAGTCCCTGCTACTTTGTTTATTGGACTAACGCTAGGGATGATCCCTGACTTAACTCCTCAAAAAGTTGTAGGATTATCTGTAGTAATGATGATTGCAACTGGTTTAGCTTCTACACTATCGTATATGAAATCGAAAACGGTTGATTATAAGAGCGGATTTATCTTCTTTATAGGAAGTGGACCAGGAACAATTTTAGGTGCATATATCAACAAAGGAATAGATTTGCCATCTTTTAACTTATACTTTGGTATATTACTAATCATTTTAGCAATCATATTACTTATTCGAGATCATATTAAACCGTTGCAGTGGTTTGTCAAACATGGAAAGAAACAAACTTTTATCGATTCAAAAGATGGGAAAAGTTATGAATACGGTTATCCAATTTGGTTTGCCCTATTCTTAAACTTTATGATTGGTTTTGCATCTGGTTTATTTGGTATTGGTGGGGGATCGATGATTGTGCCAGCCATGATTATTTTATTTTTATTCCCTCCTCATGTGGCTATTGCAACATCAATGTTTATGGTATTTTTATCGTCTATTGTTAACTCAGCCAGCCATATTTATCTTGGGCATGTACCATGGTTATATACAATTCCAGTAATACCAGGAGCATATATAGGAGCAAAATTAGGAGCCGCATTGAATAAGCGACTTAAGTCAAATACTTTGGTAATCCTATTACGAATTATATTATTGTTACTCGGAATACGATCCATTTATGAAGGATTATTCTGAGATTAGAGAGGTGTCTTCATGTTAGAAACAATTCATTTATATCATACAAATGATCTGCATAGCCATTTCACTTATTGGCCAAGGATTCAGAAATTATTGACCGAACGTAAAAAGTGGCATGAAGATACAGGAGATAGTTGTTATATTTTTGATATTGGTGATTTTATAGACCGTTCACATATTTATTCAGAAGCAACACTAGGTAAAGGTAATATTCAATTGTTAAACGATGCGTTATATGATGCAATTACTATTGGTAATAACGAAGGGATTACATTATCAAAAGCAAATTTAAATGAGTTGTATAACGATGCAAAATTTGATGTCATAGTAGGAAATTTAAAAACGGAAAACAAAATTCCTGATTGGGCAAAACCATATCGTATTTATAAAACAGCAAATGGAACGAAGATTGGTGTCATTGCTGCTACTGCAGAATTTCGCACATATTATGAACCGTTAGGATGGACAATCGAAGATCCACTACCTGTATTACAAGAAATCGCAACGGAAATACATCCCTTAGTAGATATTCTATTATGTATGTCCCATTTAGGAATTCATATGGACGAACAGTTGGCGGTATTGTGCCCTGAAATTGATGTGATTTTTGGTTCACACACACATCATGTGCTACATGAAGGGAAATTAGTTGGAAATACATTGTTAACTGGTGGAGGGAAATTTGGTTTTTTTGTTGGTCATACTCAAATACAATTTGATGAAAATAAAAAGTGCATTGTAGATAAAAAAACGGAACTGTATAGAACTTCTGACATGACGCCAATTTTAGATGAAGAACAATTTAATCATATACTTATAGAAAAAGGAAAGGCATTGTTGAATCATCCAGTTTTTGAAGCCAATCATTATCTAAATAAAGAATGGTATCATCATTCCGCATTATCTCGATTCTTTGCTAAAGGTCTATTACAATTTTCAAAAGCTGATTGTGCATTATTTAATGCTGGAATCTTTTTAAGAGATCTACCTAAAGGTAAGGTTACTGCATATGATGTACATCAATGTTTACCGCATCCTATTAATGCTTGCGTCATTACACTGACAGGAAAAGAATTGAAGGAAGTATTGAAAATTGCAGAGCAATCTTTGGATTGGCCTAGAACCGAATTGAAAGGTTTAGGATTTAGAGGTGTAGTTCTTGGTAAAATATTGACATATGGTTGCTCCATTAATTCAAATGGAGAACTTATTGTAAATGGTAAAAAAGCATTAGAATCACAGGCGTACAATTTAGTGACATTGGATATGTTCACATTCGGATATTTCTTCCCCCAATTTAAAAATTTGTCAAAAACGTACTTGTTACCACAATTTTTACGTGATATTCTGATTTCATATGGACAAATTTATAATAAAAGTAATAAAAGTTAATACATTATAATAGGTATTTTATACTTAAGATGAATTGGGGAAAAAAGCATGCGGTTGATATCAACAAAAGTTTTGCAAACAGGCATGGTTATAGGTAGAACCATTTGGAATGAAGCTGGTAGACCATTGTTGCAAAAAGGTGTGAAAGTATCGGACCAAATTATCCAACGATTACAACAGTTAAATATTCAGTATGTATATATTGATGATAAGATTTCCGCAAATATAGAGATTAAAGAAGCCATACCTAGAGATATGCGCCAACACGCAGTAGATCAAATTACATCATCTTTTAACAAATTAAAAAATATAAAGGGGAAGGATGTAACATATTGTCTTGATCAACAATCAAAACATTTTTCTGCAATAATTGATGATTTGTTCGATAATATAATGAATAACAAAGAGATTTTAACTGTATTAAGTGATGCCTTCCTTTATGATAATTATATATATACCCACTCATTACAAGTTGCAGTTTATTCCATTGCGATTGCAAAAGAGCTACATTACAATCCTGTAGAAATACGACAAATAGGCATTGGTGCAATATTGCATGATGTAGGTAAAATAATGATTCCTCAAGAAATTCTAAAAAAACCAGGACGGTTTACGAATGAGGAATATGAGTTAATGAAATTGCATACGAAATATGGTTTTGATTTACTAAGAAATTTACATACAATCTCTCTTTTATCTGCACATTGTGCATTTCAACATCATGAACGATTAGACGGTAGTGGCTATCCAAGAGGGCTTCTTGATTTTGAAATTCACCCATATGCCAAGATTATTGCAGTAGCAGATGTATTTGATGCAGTTACTTCAAATCGGGTTTATCGAAAAAAAATGCTTCCATCAAGAGGGTTGGATATCATTAAAGAGGGAAGCGGCACATTATACGATGAGAAGGTTGTGAATGCGTTTAGACGGTGCGTAGCATATTATCCTAATGGAACATGTCTGTTATTAGCAGATGGGCGTAGAGGGATTGTGTGCAAGCAAAATAGAGAGAATGCAGAACGTCCATGGATTCGTATCTTTGAAGAAAATGGAGAAATGCTAAAGGCAACCTATGAAATCTTGCTTGCTGAACATTTAGATATTTTAGTTGAAAAGGTCGATGTTGATTACCTAGAGCCAGTCGAATAATGGCAACCTCCTAATCATATAAATGGTTAGGAGGTATCTTTTTGCGACTAATGAAAAAAAGAAAGCAATTGTTTTATCGGAAACGATCGAGGTTCTTGCCAATAGTAGTAGTTAGTCTTTTCGGGTGTATTTTACTGATTTTTTATTACATCAATGTCAAACTAACCCCCACATTTATGCAATATGCTGAAGTTGAGACAAACAAAATTGCTTCATATGTTATTAGTAAGGCCATAAATTCAAGAACTACTAATGTTTTAGAAAGTAACGAAGTGATTGAAAGTGAAGGAAATAACCAGGGAATGGTCGATACTAAATTGAATGCAGAAGTAATTAACCGTATTATGTCGGAAACACAGACTTTAGTTCAATCACATTTAGAAGAAGCTGAAAAGGGGAATTTAAACCATCTACCAAAATACGAAGGGATAGATTATGATGTTGATGCGATGGAACAAGATGGAGGAATCGTATTTTATGTACCGATTGGATTGGCAACAAGTATGCCGTTACTTGGAAATTTAGGGCCGAAAATACCTATTCGTTTTCATGTTATAGGAAACGTACAAGTTAATGCAGAAAGAGAAATTGTAGAATTTGGTATTAATAATGCTTATGTACAGATTAGTGTGCGAACGACTGTTAACGTACAAATTATTGTTCCTTTTGCAAGTAAGTCAACAACAGTTGAACAAAAAATTCCTGTTGCGATCAGTTTTCTTAAAGGAAATGTTCCTTATATCTATTCAAAAGATCAGTCTTCGGCTCAACCAAACATTGAAGTACCACTACCAACGACACCACCTTCATCATCAACAACATCTCCACCACCGTCTGTAAATAATCAGTAGTTATTCGGAGTAAAAGGATTCTAAGGTTGTGAGAAAACCTTGAATATGTTAAATTGACAACAGTAATAGAATTAATAATTTGTCTAGTTGATGGGAGCTGACTAAACGTGACATCATGTAAACCAACTAAAGAAGAACATATTAAAAAACCAGATTGGCTTAAGATAAAACTAAATACGAACGAAGAATATAAAGGCTTAAAAAAACTAATGCGAGAAAAGAACTTACATACGGTTTGTGAGGAAGCAAAGTGTCCTAACATTCACGAATGCTGGGGAGAACGACGTACAGCTACTTTTATGATTCTAGGTGATGTATGTACACGTGCCTGTCGCTTTTGTGCAGTGAAAACAGGTCTTCCAAACGAACTTGACCTAGCAGAACCAGAACGAGTAGCCGATTCAGTTCAACTGATGAATTTGAAACATGTTGTTATTACAGTGGTAGCACGTGATGACTTAAAAGATGGTGGAGCAGGTGTTCTTGCTGAAACTGTCCGTGCAATTCGCCGCAAAAATCCTTTTACATCTATTGAAGTATTACCTTCCGATATGGGGGGAGTAAAAGAAAACTTGCAAATTCTAATGGATGCTAAACCTGATATCTTGAATCATAATATAGAGACGGTACGACGTTTATCACCAAGAGTTCGCGCACGTGCAACATACGATCGTTCTTTAGAATTTCTACGCCGTGCAAAAGAAATGCAACCAGATATTCCAACAAAATCTTCATTGATGATAGGACTTGGTGAAACGGAAGAGGAAATTATTGAAGTAATGGATGACTTACGCGCAAACAATGTAGATATTATGACAATAGGTCAATACCTACAACCAACAAAAAAACATTTACCTGTAAAGAAATACTATTCACCATTAGAATTTGGTAAGCTTCGTAAAATTGCGATGTCTAAAGGCTTCAAACATTGTGAAGCTGGGCCACTAGTACGTAGTAGTTACCATGCTGATGAACAGGTAAATGCAGCAACAAAGCAAAAACAATCACTTGGCGAAAATGCGTAATCACCAATTATAAATGGATGGTGATAAAATGATTATTGCAGATGAGTTCATGTATGAACTAATCGATGAAGTAAATGATGGATTTAAACAAGAGGATTTTATCTCACGTTATACTGATATATTATCTAAATATGATTATATTGTGGGAGACTGGGGATATGGTCAGCTACGTTTAAAAGGTTTTTATGAAGATAAAAACCAAAAAGCCTCTTTTGATACGAAAATTAGTACATTACAGGATTATTTATATGAGTATTGTAATTTTGGGTGTGCCTATTTTGTATTAAGGAAAATGGGCAAAGCACCAAAAGTAGTTGAATCATCTGAAGCTGATTCAGATGAATTGGAAATAGAAAGCGACAATTTACAATTAGTGGAGCAAACAGATGCTCCATTATACCAAGAAACGGATACATTAGTGCAATCAGAGTAGCAAAAAAACATCGAGCAAGAACTTTTTTAAGTTCACTCGATGTTTTTTTGTTTCATTATTTTGGAGCATTCGTCTAAAATAATAAAAGTTAAGTTATCCTAATGGAAAACGATGTGTAAAGGAATCCCTATTAATGAAGTGTACTATCCGATTAATTCGTACAGATACTCACGAATTTCTTGCGCTTCTTCAGGAGGGCGATTGTAGACTTGTTCTAAATAGCCGGGTTCATCTAAATCATCAGTTCCTAAAATGGCAAATCGATTATGTTGCATGTCTAATACAAGTACCTTCCCATAGAAACGAACACTCTGTAAAATTGCAAGATCGTACCGTTGGTTTTCACCCATAAAACTGACGAATCTCGTCTTGTTTTCTTCTATATCATCATATAAGAAAAATCTTTCCATTTTTTTCGCAGCCCCTTCCAATACTAAAATTATGGTACTATAGAAGAGAATAAGGTATCAACCTTTACTATTTGAATGGAGGAAATACAAATGTATTTTGTCGACCGAAAAAAAATTACAAATAACCTTGAATATATGGATTCTCTTATCAATACGTTTGAACAAACAACAAATTGGCTAATTGATGATGTACATAAATTAGCTGTTGAACGCATCGCAAATATTCTTATTGAAGCAATTATCGATGTAGGTAACTCTATGATTGATGGCTTTATTATGCGTGATCCTGGAAGTTACGAAGACATTATTGATATTCTAGTGGATGAAAAAGTGATTACATCTGAAATGGATCAACCTCTGAAATCTTTGATCGGACTTCGTCGTGGACTTGTCCGTGATATTTTAGAAGTAAATGATGAAGAAGTTGTTCAAGTATTAAACGGAAATTTAACTGCAATTAAAGAATTTTCTCCTCATATAAATGACTATTTGATCAATGAGTTAGGACCTGTTTCAGCATTTATTCCAGAGGAACAATAATGAAACAGTATAAAGCCTATTGTTTTGATTTGGATGGTACAGTGTATAGAGGATTAGATCCTATTTTAGAAGCGAAAGAATTTATACACTATTTACAAAAACAAGGAATTGAACCTTTTTTTGCGACCAATAATGCGAAAATGACACGTGCTCAAGTTCAAAAAAAATTGCATAAAATGGGGATAGAAGCAAAAACTAATCGTATCATGACGTCAGCAATTGCAACGGCAAAATACATTGCCAATCATTATCCAAATAAAACCGTCAAAGTTTTAGGTGGTGATGGCCTTCGTCAAGCACTACTAGATGAAGGGATGAACATTGTAGACAAAAATCCGAATGTATTTGTACTAGGTATGAACCCTGAAATAACCTATCAAATGCTGGCTGACGCATGTTATGATATCCAAAATGGTGCAGTATTTGTGGCAACAAATGGCGACATCAAATACCCAAGTGAGTATGGATTTGCACCAGGTAACGGCGCTCTTGCTGAATTAATTCACCATGTAACGGACGTGACACCATTTTATATTGGTAAACCCGCACCACATATGTTAGAGATTATTCGTCAGGAATTTCAATTGCAAAAAGAAGAAATGCTTATGATTGGAGATAACTACGATACGGATATTCTTGCAGGAATCAATTATGGTATTGATACACTACATGTGAATACAGGTGTTACACGTACAGAAGTGGTACAAAGAAAAGAGCAACCAGCAACATATACAGTTGAAACGTTACTTGATTTGCTGTAAAAAACCAAAAGAAGTTGGTTTTCCCCAAAAATTTAGGGACCTAATAAGTATAAAAAAACAGACTTATTAGATCCCTTTTTCCTTAAAACAAAGGATTTTCTTCAATAAATTGATAAATTTTTTTGGTTAACTCTTCTGGAGTTTCAGCTTCAACCATTTCACCATTCACAAGTGCATATAACGTGTCAGAACATCTAGTACAATAGCTTAAACAACCATATTCTAGTACATCTATATTAGGATCTTTCTCCAGCACTTCCAATGTTTCTTGGGAGCCGTTTGCCAAATTGCTGACGCAAAATTCAACAAGTGGATTCATCATACGTCACCTCACCCTTCGAATGCTACTATGATTTTATTTATTCGTCAATTTTTCTACTTCAAACAAATTTCTACTTTTATTTGTGAAACTTATCACAAACATATTGTGAAACTTATCACAATCAGCTATACTCGTTAAGGACAGATTAATGTGACGAAATTGTTAAGTAAGGAGATTACTATGAGAAACTTAGTATTATTAGGCGGAGGCTACGGCAATATGCGCGTATTACTTCGTTTATTACCAAACAATTTTCCAGAGGATGTACAAATTACTCTAGTGGATCGTGCACCATTCCATAGTTTAAAAACTGAATTTTATGCTTTGGCTGCAGGAACTACACCTGAAAAACATATCCGTGTTAATTTCCCAGAACACGAAAGACTTTCAGCTGTATATGGAGAAATCGAAAAAATCGATCTAAAAAATAAATCGGTACATCTGGATAATGGAACAAAAGTTGAATATGATGATTTAGTGATCGGACTAGGTTGTGAAGATAATTATCATAATGTTCCGGGCGCAGAAGAATTAACATATAGTATTCAAACAATGGCACAATCTCGTATTACTTATAATACACTTGCGGGATTACCATCTGGTTCAACAGTAGGAATTGTCGGAGCAGGATTAAGTGGTATTGAATTAGCAAGTGAATTACGTGAGAGCCGTGCTGATCTTAAAATTAAATTATTTGACCGTGGTCCACGTATTTTAAAAGACTTCCCAGAACGTCTAAGTAAATACGTGAAAAAATGGTTTGATAACCATGACGTAGAAGTAATAGCTGAATCAAATATTACAAAAGTAGAAGATAAAGTACTTTACAATCATGAAGAAAAAATTGAAGTGGATGCAGTTGTGTGGACAGCAGGTATTCAACCAGTAAAAGTTGTTCGTGATACAGGCCTTGAATTAGAACGAGGACGCGTTAAAGTTACTCAATATATGAATGTCCCAGAAGATGAACATGTTTATGTTGTGGGTGACTGTGCAGCTTCACAATTCGGTCCTAGTGCACAACTAGCGGAAGAACAAGCAGAACATATTGTAAAAGTCTTGAAATTACGTTGGAGCAATCAATCATTACCAGAAAAAATGCCAGAGATAAAATTAAAAGGCTTTATGGGTGCTCTTGGTAAAAAACAAGGATTTGTTTATCTAGCGGATACTACAGTGACAGGTCGAATTGCTCGTTTGATGAAATCAGGATTATTATGGATGTATAAACGCCATAATGGTTAAAAAATGGTTTAAAAAATAGCCAGAAACGTTGAAAAATTACGTTTCTGGCATTTTTTTAAGGAAAAATGTGAACTTGCATGAGTTAGGTAAGTGCTTGAAAGCCATGACGCTCAAGTGCTTGATATACCGGCTTCAATTGTATGTAGCCTTCACCAATTACTTCATCATTAATGAGTATTAATGGATAAAAGAATTCGTCATTTAGGACGCGCTGTGCCCAATTAGCATGGCGTTCATTCTCAATTGGACGTTCAATATCAATGTAAGTGATAGTATAAGGTGTGTTTGGATACTTCCGATCAATTGCAGCTTGTAGCCACTCATACGTATCTTTTGAGGATGGAGCATTTACGCAACTAGCACATTGTACACTAGCTCCGTAAATTTCAATAACCACTGATTTATTTGTCATCAGAGCGAACCTCGCATTTCTATAATGGATTTTTTATCATATAGACATTATAATGATTTTAGAGAAAGGAGTCGATAGCAATGACAGAACATGTTTCAGATATGCAAGCACAAGTACAAGAAGTATTAGATAAATTACGCCCATTCCTTCTTCGTGATGGAGGAGATTGCCAATTAGTAGATGTAGAAGATGGTGTTGTAAAATTACGTTTATTAGGCGCATGTGGTAGCTGCCCAAGTTCAACCATCACATTAAAAGCGGGAATTGAACGTGCACTATTAGAAGAAGTACCAGGTGTTGTAGAAGTAGAACAAGTTTTTTAATATAACTTAAGGCTGTCCATTATTAGGTGAAAACCTACTACTCTGGACAGCCTTTTCTGATTTTACTATTTAATCATTCGTAGCTCGCATTTGTTGCCATTGGTCTTTTGCCAGTTCAATTATTTTTGCTTCGTTTGAAGATTGTTGTTTTTCAATAACACGAGAGAAGTAACGAATTGCCTGTTCGCGATCACCGATACGTCGAGATAGTTCAGCGATTAAATAGATAACACGTACTTCACTCATTGCAGTCCCTGCATAATCTTCAGTGGAATATGCATCAATATATTGATCACGTGCAATTTTTAGGAAACGTGTTTCCTGTTCTTCATAGCCAATTAAACGATAAAGCCATGCAGTACGAAGTGCAAGTCCAGCAAGTGCAATATGTTTTTCCTTTTTTAAATCTCCACAAACAAGCGCTAGTTTATAAGCTTGCAGGGCATCAGCAATTGATCGTTCTCCCGAAAAATTATGAGGTATCCAATGTGATGTAATTTGCTCATCAATTGCTTCCATTACTCCTGGTGCAAAATATTTTGCAAAATCTTCAGTAAATGAAAAGCCACAATGCTCGCAAACGAATACATTATAAAGTAAAGGGTTTATATCATTTTCATAAATTGGATGAAAGTCACTTTCAGTTTCTTTAACTTTGACAAAGTTCGATCTTACTTTCATGGATTTAAATTTTTTTTTACAGTGAATGCATTCAATTTGTTTTTCATAATAAGGAGAAAGTTCCATATCAATAGCCTCATTTCTAAATACTGATATAGGAAAATTATATCATATAAAGTAAGAGATAAAATTGATATTTTTGTGAGCATTTGATATTTTACTCATCAACAGAAAATTGATATGATAAATATAGGAAAGAGGTGACACGGATGACACAAGTAGTTGATATTACAGAGGCTGCAGCATTTCATATAAAAGAAATGATGCAAAATAACGATGAAGAGGGTTCATATCTACGAGTTGCTGTAAAAGGTGGCGGTTGTAGTGGCCTTTCATATGCAATGGGCTTCGATAAAGAAAAGCAAGACGATGACGAGCTTTTTGAAGAACATGGTTTACGAATTCTTGTATCCCGTGAGGATGCCCCAATTCTTCAAGGAACTAAAATAGATTTTAAACAATCATTAATGGGCGGAGGCTTCACTATAGACAATCCGAATGCAATAGCCTCATGCGGTTGTGGTAGTTCTTTTAGAACAGCGAAGAATGCTGGAACACCTGAAGAATGCTAATTTGTTAGAATTCTAACGAATTAGTTGTCATAAAATCTCCTTAGGAAAGTCAATGTAAAATTGACAGGCGCTAAGGGGATTTTTTTATGAAAATGGTAAATCAAGAAAAATTTGAATTGAAAGTATAAAACAGATAGTATAGTAATTAGATAACATTGCTAATACATTGTAATTTAAAAATGATATATGATTGTTTAGTAAAATGATTTTTAGTTTATCAGTTTAATAGCTGAACTTTAATTAGCTATATTTTTTTATGTCTTATTCTTGAGCAAAGGGAATGACGGATGTTTGTCGATAGCTCGTGGATAGCATGAGTTTGTAACGAACAGTTTTATTAAACAAAGCTAATACTAAAAAGGTGGTTGGAGTTTTCATGAAAAGACCGAATATATTGATATTAGGTGCTGGTTATGGTGGCTTAACAACAGCTGTCAATTTACAGAAGAAATTAGGTTCTGATGAAGCTGAAATTACGCTTGTCAATAAAAACTCTTACCATTATGAATCGACTTGGTTACATGAAGCGTCTGCAGGCACGTTAAAACCTGAACGAGTACGTTACGAGATTAAAACTGTACTAAATAACAAAGTACATTTTGTTCAAGAATCTGTTAAAAAAATTGATATAAAAAATAAAAAAGTAGTGACAAATATAGGTGAATTAACTTACGACTATTTAGTAGTAGGTCTTGGTTTTGAGGGAGAAACATTCGGTATTGAAGGACTCGATAAATTTGCATTTGGAATTACAAATGTAAATGATGCTCGGAAAATTCGTGATCACATTAATACACAGTTTGCGGAATGGGCATCTCAGGAAGCTACAGAAAAAGATGATACCTTATTGAAAATTGTTGTTGGTGGAGCAGGATTTACAGGTATCGAATTCTTAGGTGAACTAGCAAATAAAATACCAGAGCTATGTAAAGAATATGATGTACCAAGAGAAAAGGTACGTGTTATTTGTGTAGAAGCAGCCCCAACAGTTCTACCTATGTTTTCACCTAAACTAGTAGAATACGCAATTAATGTACTTACCAAAAAGGGAATTGAGTTTTCAGTAGGGACTCCTGTTGTGCAAGCAACTAATGAAGGCGTTAAGATTAAAAAAGGTCCAAATCAATTTGAGTTCATAAAAGCTGGTACAGTTGTATGGGCTGCTGGCGTTCGTGGTTCTCGAATCGTAGAAGAATCGGATTTACCATCAAAACGTGCAAGAGTCGCTGTAGAGGAGGATTTAAGCGTTCCAGGTTATTCGAATATTTTCATGGTAGGAGATTGTGCATTCTTGATGAATAAAGAAACAGATCGTCCTTATCCAACAACTGCTCAAATCGCCATGCAACAAGCTGTTACAGTGGCAGAAAATTTAGTCGCCTTAGTAAAAGGAGAAAAAACAAAACCTTTTGTACCAAAATTAAAAGGTACTGTCTGTTCATTGGGAAACTCCGATGCAATTGGTGATATTTGGGGTAAAGAAATCACAGGGAAATCCGCATCAATGATAAAAAAAATTATTGATAACCGTGCTTTATATTTGATCGGTGGTGCTCGTTTAGTATGGAAAAAGGGAAAGTTAAATCTCCTTAAATAGTTGTACCATTTGTACTTCCTTCGGTTATGATAGCTGTAGGAAGCTTTTTTTTTTAATGATGAAGCGATAGGTTTCTTGTATTTGGAGTGAACCTTTCAAGAGGCTATCGCGTGAATTAGATAAAAGTCTTGGGGAGGTGAACGTAATGAATAGCAAGGATCGAACGAAAGTTTGGCTTGGTGTAGCAGGTTTAGTAGAAAATGAAAATGGTGAATGGCTTGTTGTGATGAAGCGCTATGGCGGATTAGAAGGTATGTGGTCTTTACCAGCAGGATTTGTTCAACCATCTGAAACCATTGACCAAGCTTGCCATCGCGAATTACAAGAAGAAACTGGGATTAAAGCATCTATGCAAGGTTTACTAGGAATCAGAACGGGTGTTTTAAGAAACGAAATTAGTGATAACATGGCTATTTTTTACTTAACAGCTAATACTCAAGAACAGCAAGTTAACGTCCAATTGGATGAATTATATGAAGCCAAATGGATGACGCCACATGAGCTAAAAGAAGACAAACGAACTTCAATGCTACTTTTAGAATTAGTAGATTTGTCCTTAAAAACAAGACCTGCAACGATAGAAGAAATTGAGAGCGATAACATCTTTGGTTATACAGAGTATAAATTGTTCTTTTAATTGACAGGAATTTTACAAAACGTAGAAAATCATACCTAGTCATTGAAAGCGTTGTCCCAATAAGTTACACTTATGTGAGAGAATATGGAGGTTTCAAACATATGACAGGTGGATTTTCTATTATCCAATTAATCCTATCCATGCTAATTTTTTTAGTTATGTTCTTTGGTATTGGATTCTTATTGAATATGTTACTTCGATCTACATGGTTCATGGCAATACTTTATCCTATTGTGGTGATATTTATTGTAGATGATATCAGTTTCCTAGATTATTTCTTTAAAGCAGGAACAGCATTTTCGGCTTTGGGTCATAAACTAGTATCCTTACAATTAGCTGATATTTTGATTCTAGCTAGTGGATTAGTAGGTGCAATTATCTCAGGGATTGTGATGAAGATTTTACGAAGAATGGGTTATCAAATGTTTTAACATAAAAGCAGCGTGCACATTTTTGCTCGCTGCTTTTTTTTAGAATAGTGTATAGAGTAGAGTAGAGAGAATAATTCCGGTTAAGCAACCAAAAAAAACTTCAATAGGGCGATGTCCAAGGAGTGTTTTTAATTCTTCTATTTTTTCTTCTCCTGACTTCTCAGGCAAGGCTTTTGCTTTAATGATAAAGGTCTGAAAATCTTTTCGCATTTGATTAATAACGATGGCTTGTTGCCCTGCTTGGTAACGTATTCCCGTTGCATCAAACATGACGATTACAGAAAAGATTGCAGCGATTGCAAAAAGTGACGAAGATAGCCCATTTTCAAAGGCAATTGCCGTTGTTAAAGCTGAAACAGCTGCTGAATGAGAGCTTGGCATCCCCCCAGTTGAAGTAAAAAGTCCCCAATCAATTTCTCTTGTTGCAATAAAATGAATCGGTATTTTTACAAGTTGTGCTATCAAAATACCAAGTAACGCAGCAATTAAAGGGAGATTGTGTAGAAGTTCAATTTGTGATCAGCACCTTTCAGCATTGACTTAATAAACTAAATATACCATATGAAACATTTCACATTCATCTATTAAGGTGGTACGATTTTGAACATTTCGTATATTGAATCAATTTGTTATAATTAAATAATAAAGTGAAAAGAGGTATAGCAATGCTTATCAATAAAGAGCTCCAAAATTTCAATTCGGCGACAGCAGATGTATTAGTGGTCGGAGTTTCAAAAAATCAAAATAATGTTGCGAACTGGCAACAGTTTGTAGATTTCTTTGGTAGTCCAATCGAGCAATGGATTAAGGAAGGGGATATCCAAACAGATGCGAAGTCAATCACTAAAATCCCTGTTTTTTCAACCCAAGCAAAAGTAAAAAGAATTGTCTTTGTTGGATTAGGGTATCGTAAAATGCTAACACCGGATATTTTACGCGAAGCCTTTGGTTTAGTAGGAAAAACACTTCGTCAACATAAAACCTCTTCAATTGCATTATGGGTAGATTCATTTGAAACGGAGGAAATCCCAGCTTCGGATGCAGTGATTCTTGCTGCTGAAGGGATGGAAATGGGTTCTTACACGGTCGAAAATTACAAAACCACATCTAATGTAGCAGAAATTACATTGGAGCAAGTAAGCTTCATCTCAAATGCTGATATTGATGAACTTGTTGCTGGTTATGAAGTTGGGGAAATTTATGCTAGAGCAGTAAATGAAGCTCGCACACTTATTAATAAGCCAGGTAATTTGTTAACTTCTACAAAGTTAGCTGAATATGCTGTAGAGCTTGCAAATGAATATAATTTTGAAGTTGAAATTCTAGATAAAGCACAGCTTGAAGAACTTGGAATGGGTGCTATTCTTGCAGTCAATAAAGGTTCAAAAGAAGAACCTCGTATGATTACATTAAAATACCAAGCGACTGATCAATGGGAAGATGTAGTAGGATTTGTGGGTAAAGGTGTAACATTTGATACCGGCGGTTACTCTATTAAATCTAAATCTGGTCTAGTTGGTATGAAAGGTGATATGGGAGGAGCAGCAGCTGTTCTTGGAGCAATGCGTATTATTGGTGAATTACGTCCAAACAAAAATGTGATAGGTGTAATTGGTTCAACCGATAATATGATTTCTGGTGATGCTTTTAAGCCTGATGATGTTATCACTACATATAGTGGTAAAACAGTAGAAATTCTAAATACGGATGCAGAAGGGCGTTTAGTACTTGCGGATGCGGTTTTCTATGCAAAACAACAAGGTGCAAATTATTTAATCGATTTAGCTACGTTAACAGGTGGTGTTATTACAGCACTTGGTTATGATAAAACAGGCGCTTTAACAAATAACAAAGAATTTTTTGAATCCTTCCTTGAAGCCGCTGATGAAACAGGAGAATTTGTTTGGCAATTACCTTTAACAGAAAACGATAAAAAACGTATCCGTAAAAGTGATGTGGCTGATTTGAACAATTCTCCAGGTAGTGATGGTCATATGATTTTTGGGGGAGGATTTATTGGAGAATTCGTCGGTGATACACCGTGGATTCACTTGGATATTGCAGGGACATCTGATGCTATGAGTGCGTATGATTTAGGACCAAAAGGTGGTACTGGTGTAATGGTGCGAACACTCGCTACATTGATCGAACGTCTGGCAGAAGAAGATAGTAAGCATTAGGCTGTTTCCTAGTCTTTCTCTTATGCTCTACATATGATAGAGCAGAGAGGAGGATGAAAATGCGACCTTTTAGACCATTTCCATTTGGTGGAGGTTTGTGGACAATAGGAGGACCATTCTTTGGCGGCTTTTTAGGAGGATTAGTCGGCTCATCATATCGTCCATATTATCCACCGTATCCACCATATTACTATCCACCATTTTATTCGCCATATAGACCGTACTGGTAATGAAAAAGCTTTTACCTACTTTTGTAGGTAAAAGCTTTTTGGATGTTGGAATAATAGTTTTAAATAATTTATCCATTCTTCTCAAATTTAGTAGTATTTTACTTGATTCCCCTTGATAGGTGAATGAGTTTTTAGCTATTATTAGAGAAGAAATAATAAAAAAAGAGGAATTTTAGAAATGAAAAATCCATATGTCTACGGATATTTGCCATTAATAACGATTATATTATTTAGTCTAACTTTCGGTTTATTTACAGTGACAGAATCCATTGTACTATTCAAATCAGTTGGTGTTTATACGGGAATGCGTGAATTATTATCTGAAATACAAATGCGAGTCTTTTTATTAGTTGTATTTGCATTATGTTATTTCATGTTATTTTCAGCCTTAAAACTAATCGGAGAAACAATTCATGAACTTGCAATGCTTTTTTTCTCAAAAGATTTAGATGGAAAAACAGTACATGAAGCACGTGGAGGAAATGTCATCTTTTTCTTTGGTTCTTTAGCTTCAGCTATCGGAATTCAATCGTTTTGGATTTTATTAGCAATTTTTATTGCGACAACTTTTATTTATTTTGTTTATGTTGTATACAAATTAAGTAATTATATGACATTTAGTGCTACGGTTGGCGTTATGCTTTTTGAAATTGTTATATGGTTTATCCTTCTAACATTAATTATTTATGTAGTATTTAAACTTTATAATGGAATTGTCTCCAGCTTACCATTCTCCTAATAAAATAGAGTTTTGAAAAAAGCTATTCGAAATGATATCACTTCGAATAGCTTTTTTTAGTTACTCATAATACTTGAAAAAATACGATGATGAATTTTTGCATTTTCAAGGCCTTCCATATTTTGAGGGCGGTCATAACCAAGCCATACAGCAGATGTATAACGATTAGTTAATCCTGCAAGCCAGAAATCTCTGTAATCATTGGTTGTTCCTGTTTTAGCACCTACATAGGGGGCATTCACATGAATTCCTACACCAGTCCCGTGTTGAACAACATCTGACATTAAGAATCGAATATGAGACACAGTACTTGATGACCAAACTTGTTTGTTTTTGCTATCCCACTTGTAAAGTACATTACCGTTACTATCCTTAACACTACGTATTGTGTGTACTGGACGATAATCGCCATTGATAAAACTAGTATATGCGTCTGCTAATTCAGCTGTTGTAACCCCATGAGTTAACCCACCAATTGCTGCAGAATAGACATGATCTTGCTTTGTCAATGAATCAAATTGGAATGGTTTTAAGTAAGAAAAAGCCTTTTTAATCCCGAGTTGATGGAACAATCTCATAGCCACAGTGTTATAACTATTTCGGAAACCTTGTTGAATTGTTACATTTCCAAGTACTTGCCCCCCATAGTTTTGAGGACAATAATTTCCTATACAGAAAGGTGCACCACTAACATATGTAAATGGAGTAGCATGTGTCTCTTCAAAATAAGGAGCATAATCGATTAGTGGTTTAAAGGCTGAACCAGGTTGACGAGCACCTTGGTAAGCTCTGTTATAATCATATTTTTTATAACCTTTACCGGCATAAATACTGATGATTTCACGATTTGTGTTGTCAATCACAACGGCTGAAGCTTGTAAATTCCCACGATTTTCTAGTATCCGATTAATATTTGTAGTATCAGCAGCTTCTTTTGAAGGTGAAAGAGCTGTATTAATGATCAGACCTTGACTTAATAGTTTGTTAACACGATTCGAAAGTTTAATATTGATCGCTTTTCGTTGTTGAGACGTTTTTGCTACTTGTAACTGATCATTATACCCTTCTTTTGTCGCTATTAGTGAACGAAATTCATTCATGACATAAGTGCTATAAGCAGGGTACAGTTGCTTTTTCTTCTTCAATTTAATGACAATTTTTTCTTTTTTAATTTTTTCAGCTTCTTGTTTTGATAGAATATTTTTTTCTACTAATTTATCTATTAGACGCTCTTGTCTTTTTTTGGTATTTTTGAAATGTCTTAAAGGATCATAGAGTGATGGATTATTTGGAATCGCAGCGATAAATGCCATTTGTGCTTTAGACAATTTATAGACTGGTTTATTGAAATAGTAAGTTGCCGCACCATTGATTCCATAAGCACCATTACTAAAATACATTTCATTTAAATACATGTTCAAAATTTCATCTTTTGTAGTCTTTCGCTCAAGTTCGTAAGCATAAAAAATTTCGAGCATTTTACGTTCATATGTTTTTTCTTGAGATAAATACCGCATACGAACAAGTTGTTGTGTGATTGTACTACCACCTTGTGATGCTGTACCACTGGATCTATTTGCCATAAAAGCACGAGCAATCCCAGTTAAATCAAAACCTATATGATTGTAAAAGTTCGTATCTTCGCTAGTGATAAATAGTTGTTGTACAAATTCAGGGATATCGGCAAGTCCTAATGGCTTTCGCCACTCTGTGTATTCTTCGGAAAACACTTTGTTATTTCGATCCTTGAGTATAGTCGGTACGAGCACATTAGGAGCATCTAATTGAATATTCGATGTAAACTGTTTTTCAAAGGCTTTTGCCGTTTGTACTTCAGTTGAAATTTTTTCAAAAAGAAAAAATAGCAGAGGAAGACTGCAAATAATAATAAGACTACCTACTATTTTTCTCAAAAGTATCCTCCTCTTTAGTCCTATGTATAGGTGTTAAATTGATTACACTACCATTTAACAGAATAGCACATTTCTAATAAGAGTTGGACTATAGAAGTAATATTTTAATAGAATCGTTCAAGAAACAGGAACTGCTATAGGATATTGATAATGTCCCTTTTAATGCTGCGAAAGGTGCAACTCCTGAGACGAAAGCAAATCGATTAAGCTATGAGGTGTTTAAAAATCAAATAACAATGTTGTGGACTGAAAAATCCTCGTTTTTATGTTAGACTAGGACAGGATATGGAAAAATTAATGATTATATGTGTAAAGTGAATGGCGTTTCATAAAACAAACCATCTAATCACTTTTCCAATATATAGTTGAAAACACTATAATTTATTTAAAGGAGATGCAATAATGTACCCACAATTAACATCGGAAGTAGCAGCAAACGAAGTGCTAGTAGAAATGAAAACTTCACTAGGTGCTATCAAAATTAAACTATTCCCTGAATTAGCACCAAAAACTGTCGAAAACTTTTTAACACATGCTAAAAACGGATATTACGAAGGGATTATTTTCCACCGTGTTATCAAAGATTTCATGATCCAAGGTGGCGATCCAACTGGTACAGGTATGGGTGGAGAAAGTATTTATGGGCATTCTTTTGAAGATGAATTTGCTCCTGAATTAATGAATATTCGTGGTGCTCTTTCTATGGCAAACGCAGGTCCAAACACAAATGGTAGTCAATTCTTCATTGTACAAATGAAAGAAGTACCAGCCAATATGATTGGTCAAATGCGAGATGCTGGTTTCCCTGAAGAAGTAATCAATGCTTATAAAGAACATGGTGGTACTCCATGGTTAGATGGAAAACACACTGTGTTCGGTCAAGTAGTGGAAGGCATGAATGTTGTTGACGACATTGCAAACGTTGAAAAAGGTTTCCAAGACAAACCAGTTGAAGATGTTGTGATTGAATCAATTAAAGTGATTGAAAAATAATAAGGAGACGAATTCATGATGAATCTTTGGATTTTAAACGAGTTCTTATATTTTCCTGACAATAAATCAGAATATATTCCCGCTGCAATAGAGTTGGCAATTATTCTTATTTTATGTATCCTTGTTTTTAATTTCTTCAGAAAGAAAGCAAGAAAAGACCTAGAAAAAACAAGAGAACTAGAAGAAAAAATCTTAAAAGAAAAACAGTCTTCTTCAAATCAACACTAAATAATAAAAAATCCTGTATGAGCTCGCTTGTACAGGATTTTTTTGTTGCTTATGTTAGAACTGTTCTAAGGAAAACATTGCAGTCCTTAGAGCACTTAGCTAGTTTCTATTTTGTAAAAGCTTTTATAAAGCGATTGATGCCATCAAGTACCATTTCTCTTGGACAAGCTACGTTCATGCGTAAAAAGCCATTGCCTTGTTCACCGAATTTTGTACCAGGCTCTAATGCTAATCTTCCTACTTTAAGTAAACGTTCCATTACCTCGTTTTCTTTCAATCCTGTATCCCGATAATCAATCCATAATAAGTAAGTTGCTTGAGACTTATGAATTTTAATTTCTGGAATAGCGTTCGTGATTTTTTCAATGACTAAATCCATATTTGCTGAAAGGTAAGGTAAAAGTTCTTCAAGCCAAAATTCACCTTCAGCTGAGTAGACTGCTTCAACAGCTGTTGTAGCAAAAATATTTAATCCCATTTGAGCATGCATATTCGCATTCTTTTTTAATTTGCGTCTCTTTTGATCGTCTGGAACAATCATCATGGCTACTTGAATACCTGCGATATTAAAGGTCTTTGTAGGAGCCATACAAGTAATAACTTGATTTTGCAGAGGACCAGCAATCTTTTGGATGGGTGTATGTTTATTTCCATCTAACATTAAATCTGCATGAATTTCATCAGAAAGAATCAGTACATCATTCTTATTACAAATACGAATAATTTCTAGTAAAACTTCTTCTGGCCATTCAATACCACCAGGATTGTGTGGATGACAGAAGATAAATAATTTTACATGATCAGCAGATGAAATATGATCGAATTTTTCAAAGTCAAATGTATAGATCCCATCTTTTTCAATTAGTGGGCACTCTTTTACCGTACGGTTTAATCGCTTTGGTACATGGAAGAATGGCGAATAAACAGGAGGCGTAATAATAACTGCATCATTTTCGGTTGTGAATGTTTCAATAATTGAAGCTATAGCTGGTACTACTCCTTGATGGTAAAGAACCCAATTAGGTTGAATCGATAATCCATGTCGTCTTTCCACCCAAGAAGTAAAGGCGTTTGTAGAAGTGTCACTTTCGTAGGAATAGCCAAAGATAGGGTGATTGAGTCTTTTTTCTAGTGCCTCAATTAGTACCTTAGGTGCAGCAAAATCCATATCAGCTATCCACATTGGAAGAATATCTGATGTATCTTCCAAATGGAAAACTGGTGAAATTTTATCCCATTTGATAGAGTTTGTTTGAATTCTATTTTCTATATGATCTAAATGATTCAAGCATATCCCTCTTTTCTTTTTTATCAATTATGTTATCATAACCATTAACATAGAAAAGTAAATTAGGTGAAATTTAATGGAAAATGTTGAGATGAATAGAAAAGCCATACTAACTTTAGAAAATTGGAATCCATTTGAAATGGATAATTTTACTTATGATACAGAAGCAGCAGATGTAGTAGCTGCTCTGCAAAGTATCAATGATCCTTCAGAATTAGGAAAAGTCATTCAAACTATTTATGAGCAATCGTTCGAACAATGGATTCCTATTGAAAAATGTGTTGAAATCTCCTATAAACTTTTAGCCATAAAATTTGAAGCAAAATGTATTTTATAAAATTTCCTTTTTTAGATACGATTTTGCTAACATCATTGAGTAAAAGAGAAAAGCCTATCCTTAAAAGCTATTAATCATTTTAAGGATAGGCCTTTTTATTTGTTAATTGCTATTTCTTTGTAATCCATCTAATAAGTTAGAAACTGGAACTTCAAGGGCATTTGAGAGCTTTAATAATGTTTGCTCAGAAGGTATATCTTCACCAGATTCATAGCGTGCTAACTTTTCAACACCTACTCGAGTTTTTAATGCTAACTCATCTAATGTAAGATTACGTTCTCTACGTAACAAATTTAATTGAGTATGAAGATTCTCTTTCATCATAAATAAGCACCCCTCTTAATTTTCCTTTTTTATATGAAATATATTATATCACGGTTTAAAGCAGAAAAATTAAGTGGTAATGAAAAAAGTTTGAAAATTTTATTATTTAAAAAAGTTTGCATACATTCCTTGGATAAAGACAATTATGATAGCAATTGGCGCTATATATCGTACGAGAATTCGCCAAGTATTGAATAGCCAAGAATTTGTTGCTAATTCATTAAAAGCATCAGCTTTTGTAATTTTATAGCCTGCAAAAATAGAAACTAGAATTGCACCAAGTAACATACCAATGTTACTAGTGATAAAATCAGCAAAGTCAAAAATTGATTTTCCTAGTAAATGTACTTTAGAGAGTACACCAAATGATAAAGCACTAGGAATCCCAACGATGAAAATTCCTAATCCACATAGCCAAGAGTATTTCTTGCGTTGTTCATATTTGTTGCCCATAGCTGAAGCTACGACAATTTCTAGCATTGCAATTGCAGAAGTTATTGTTGCAAATAATAATAAGATAAAGAAAATAATCATAAAGATTGAACCAAACGGAATGTGTTGGAAAACAGCTGGTAAAACAATAAATACAAGTCCAGGACCTTGATCGGGTGTGAAACCAAGTGCAAAGACTGCAGGGAAAATAACGAGACCTGCAAGAAGTGAAATGAGGATATTCATCCAAGCAACGTTCACTGCAGAATTGACAATATTCTCTTTCTTAGGCAAATAAGATGCATAAGTCATCATTGCAGCAACACCAATACTCAATGAGAAAAATGCTTGTCCCATCGCTAGTAAGAATGTTTTACCATTCAAATAAGACCAGTCTGGTACAAACATAAATTTAATACCTTCAATTGCTCCATCCAAGGTTAGAGAACGAATAGCAAGCACAATAAAGAAGATAAAGAGTAGAGGCATCATCCATTTACTTGCTTTTTCAATACCATTTTTCACACCACCTTGAACAATCCAAATAGTAAGGAACATGAATGCACCTTGCGCTATAACTACTTCCCAAGGACTTTTTGTAAGAGAGGTAAAAAGCTGACCATAATAATCTTGACTATTACTTGTCAGTTTAAATGTAATTGCCCGAACAATATAGCTTAAAATCCAACCTCCGACAACACTATAAAAAGATAAGATAATAGAAGAAAATATAAAACCTGCCCATCCTGTTAAAAACCAGGCAGTACCAGGTGCTTGTTTTTTAAACGAATTAATAGCATCTGTTTGTCCACGGCGTCCAATCATAAATTCAGCTAATAATATAGGCAGTCCAATTATTAAAGTACATAAAATAAATAGCATAATAAATACACTACCACCATTAGTACCTGCCATATATGGAAATTTCCAGATAGCCCCTAATCCAATAGCGCTACCTGCAGCAGCTAATATAAATCCTATTTTTGATGCGAATTGATCCCTATTTGACACTATTTATGTCCTCCTTTAACTTAAGGATTGTTCTATTTTACAACAATATCTGACTTGGTTGTATAGAAATTTTAATACTAATAAGAAAAATCACACGTTTTCAATTAATAAAAAGTATTTAGATTGTAATTTTTCTTTCAGTTTGCATCCTTAATCGATCGTTATTTACTTTAACTACAAGGATTCTTTGCTCGAGTTCAAAGGACTATGCTATAATTTACGTGAAAAAATGTATATAGAAGTCACGGAAAGTAGGAAGGACAAATGGCAAAAAAATATGAAGTAGGAGATGTGCTTACAGGGAAAGTAACGGGAATCCAGCCATATGGCGCATTTGTTGCATTAGATGAAACAACGCAAGGTCTCGTGCATATTTCGGAGATTACGTACGGTTTTGTTAAATGCATCACAGATTTCATTAACATTGGTCAAGAAGTTCAAGTGAAGGTACTTGAGGTTGATGCAGATGCAAAAAAAATAAGTTTATCAATCCGTGCACTGCAAGAACGCCCTCTAATGAAGCGTAAAGAGTTATCACCTCGAAAAACACTTCAAGATCGTGTGGATGAGAGCGATTCTGTTGGTTTTAATTCCCTAAAAGTAAAATTGCGTGATTGGATTGAAGAATCGGGTATTAAGTAAAAAACAAAAGCTATTTCGCAAAAGATTACATGCGAAGTAGCTTTTTGTTTTACCCAAAAAAATTTGATGAAACAAAAGAAAAAGCACCTTTCAAAAATTAAGGTGCTTCTCCATTTGAATATAAATGTTACTGTTGATTGAATTACTTTTTCATTTTACGAATTCGATATTGTAAATTTTGACGACTCATCCCAAGTGCTTCTGAGGCTTTCGTGATATTATGGTCGTACATATCCAGTACTTTATTTAAATAATATTCTTCTGCCCCACGCAAATAATCATCTAGAGGTAAAAGTTCTTTATCATTATGCACAACAAAATCGTTTGGGGTTTTTGCTGAAGAATTAAAGTCTTGTGCTTTCCACTTAAAGTGAATAGGTAACAACTCATAGGTAATCTGTTCTTCGTTAGTTACCATCGTCATCATATCATCAAGTAAAATTTCTAGTTCTTTCAAGTTTCCGGGCCAATCATAGTACATAAATAATTGTTCAACTTCTCTAGACATTCCCTGTAGCTTTTTACCAAATAATGTTTCGTAGCGTCGTAAATAATCGTTAATAAACGGTTTAATATCTTCTCTACGTTTACGGAGTGGAGGAACAATAATCGAAACAGCTGCAAAAAAATAGTAAAGTTCCTTCAATAATTCCCCAGAGGCGATTAAATCAATGGGATCTCCACCTATGCTTGCGATAAATAAATGAGAATCTTGCCTATGCTCTTCGAGTAATGTTAGACATTCTTGTTGTAATTCGAGTGATAAATATTCAATTCGCTCACAGAAAATAGTGCTACTATCACTGGTTTGTAATTGTTTTTTTAAACGTTCAAGCATTGTGGTATCTGTTCGATTACAGAAATAAGTGATGAAATTTTCATTTGTTGGCGTAGATTCATGATGAATAGCTTCTGCAATTAGATCTTTACCTGTTCCGGATTCCCCAATAAGTAATACAGGTAGTCTAGCAGCAGCAGCTTTTTTGGCAGTATCGATTACTTCACGCATTGGTTCAGAAACAGCTGTAATTGTATTAAATGTAATGGGTTCACCATAACGCCGTAGCGGTTGGTAAACCAATTTTTCTAATGTAGTAATGTCTCTTGCAATTTCAATAGCTCCAAGAAGCTGATTATTTTCTTGTATTGGATAGGTATCATTAATGGTAGTAATCTCATGACCATTTTGATTCCAATATGTTTGTTTTACATTTAAAATAGGCTTCGCTGATTGGAGTACTTGTAACAATGTACTGTCTTCTTTTTCGAATTGGAAAAGTTCTAGTATTGAACGATCACGAATATCTGATAAATGAAGTCCCTCAATTTCCCTCATCTTTTCATTATAGATTATAGTTTTACCGTTTATATCTACTGCATGTATACCGACTGAAACATGTTCAGTAGCAAATTGATAAAACGGCAGTAATTCATCTTTTTGTATCTCCATATTGATCACCTGAAAAGTTTTTAGATTTTTTTTATAATTTCCACTTGAAAAATGCAATTATATTTTGCATTATTATAAGTGTAAAAGGGAAGTGAATGCAAATATTTTTTGCACTCACGATCACAAAGGAGGATATGAAATGATTCCGTACAAAACAGAACCATTAACAGATTTTTCGAAAGAGGAAAATCGTCAAGCATATCAAGAAGCTTTACAAAAAGTACAAAGTGAACTTGGGCAAGATTATCCGTTGATTATTGGTGGGGAAAGAATAACAACTGAAGACAAAATTGTATCTTACAATCCTGCGAAAAAAACAGAGGTAGTAGGTACAGTATCAAAAGCAAATCAAGAGCTTGCTGAAAAGGCAATGAAAATTGCTGATGAAACATTTAAAACTTGGAGCAAAGTGAAACCTGAAGTACGCGCTGATATTCTTTTCAAAGCCGCAGCTATTACAAAGCGTCGCCGTCATGAAATGTCAGCTCTTATGACTTTGGAAGCTGGTAAGCCATGGGTTGAAGCGGATGCAGATACAGCAGAAGCGATTGACTTCATGGAATATTATGCCCGTCAAATGCTTGAGCTAAAAGACGGTAAACCAGTTCAAAGTCGTCCAGGTGAATATAATAAATTTGGATATATTCCTTTAGGAGTAGGTGTAGTGATTTCTCCTTGGAATTTCCCATTTGCAATTATGGCAGGTACAACAGTAGCTGCTATGGTAACAGGGAACACCGTATTGTTAAAACCTGCTTCAACAACTCCAATCATTGCATATAAATTTATGGAAATTCTTGAAGAGGCAGGACTTCCAGCCGGTGTAGTAAACTACATACCAGGATCAGGGGCAGAAGTTGGTGATTATTTAGTTGATCATCCACGCACACGTTTTATCAGTTTCACAGGTTCACGTGATGTAGGTCTACGGATCAATCAACGTGCAGCTGTTCAAAACCAAGGGCAAATCTGGATTAAACGTGTTATTGCTGAAATGGGTGGTAAAGACACAATTGTTGTAGATAAAGAAGCAGATCTTGAACTAGCCGCTCAATCGATTGTTAAATCAGCATTTGGCTTCAGTGGCCAAAAATGTTCAGCATGTTCTCGTGCTGTCATCGTGGAAGATGTATATGATCAAGTAGTGAATCGTGTAGTGGAACTAACAAATGCCTTAACTGTAGGTGATCCAGTTAATTACAATAACTTTATGGCAACAGTAATTGATGCAGCTGCATTCAAAAAAGTAACTAGCTACTTTGAAGTGGCAAACAACGAAGGCCGTATTGTTGCAGGGGGTACTGCTGATGATTCTGTAGGTTATTTTGTAAACCCAACAGTTGTTGCAGATGTTGCACATGATGCACGTTTAATGCAAGAAGAAATCTTTGGCCCTATTGTTGCACTTTCAAAAGCAAAAGATTTTGATGAAGCAATCGAAGTGGCAAATAATACAGAATATGGCTTAACAGGTGCTGTTATTTCTACAAATCGAGATCATATCGAAAAAGCTCGTGAAGAATTCTTTGTAGGAAACCTTTATATTAATCGTGGTTGTACAGGGGCAATTGTAGGCTATCAACCATTTGGTGGTTACAACATGTCAGGTACTTGCTCTAAAGCAGGTGGACCAGATTTCTTACTACTACACATGCAATCTAAATCAGTATCAGAAACACTTTAGTAGATTGGGAATTTAATAGCAGGCAAGAGATTACTATTTTTGCCTGCTTCATGATAGAAATAGTTTTTACATCGAAGGGGATTATTTTTTACACGTAAGCACAAGGGGGATTTATATATGGTATTAACAGGGACTGAAAAAATTATAGCTCAGACAAATGAATATGGTGCAAAAAACTATTTGCCACTACCAATCGTTATCGCTGAAGCTGAAGGTGTATGGGTGAAAGATCCTGAAGGAAATAAATATATGGATATGCTATCTGCTTATTCAGCTTTAAACCAAGGTCACCGTCATCCAAAAATTATTCAAGCTTTAAAAGATCAAGCAGATCGAGTAACGTTGACTTCTCGCGCATTTCATAGTGATCAACTTGGACCGTGGTATGAATTAGTATGTGAGTTTACAGGAAAAGAAATGGTTTTACCTATGAATACTGGTGCTGAAGCAGTTGAAACAGCGTTTAAAGCAGCTCGTCGTTGGGCTTATGATACGAAAGGTGTAGAAGAAGGAAAAGCTGAAGTCATAGCTTGTAACGGAAACTTCCATGGTCGAACAATGTTAGCGGTTTCATTAACTTCGGATGCTGAATATCGTCGAGGATTTGGTCCATTGCTACCAGGTATCAAGCTTGTTGATTATGGTGATTTAGAGGCATTAAAAGCAGCTATTACACCAAATACTGCGGCGTTTTTAGTTGAACCAATTCAAGGCGAAGCAGGAATTATTATTCCACCTGCAGGATACTTAAAAGCCGCTCGAGAGCTATGTCGCGAAAATAATGTTTTGTTTATAGCTGATGAAATTCAAGTAGGACTTGGGCGTACAGGAAAAATGTTTGCGTGCGAATGGGAAAATGTAGATCCTGATATGTACATCTTAGGTAAAGCACTTGGTGGTGGCGTTTTCCCAATTTCTTGTGTTGTATCTAGTAAAGACATTCTGGGTGTCTTTAACCCTGGATCGCATGGTTCAACATTTGGCGGCAATCCAATGGCGTGTGCAGTTTCAATTGCATCATTAACTGTTTTGCGGGACGAAAAACTTGCAGAGCGTTCACTAGAACTTGGGCAATATTTTGTAGATGAACTGAATAAAATAGAAAACGAAGCCATTAAAGAAGTAAGAGGACGTGGGTTATTTATTGGAATGGAACTCAACACAGAAGCTCGCCCATTCTGTGAGAAATTAATGGAATATGGTTTATTATGTAAAGAAACACATGATACAGTGATTCGATTTGCTCCACCTTTAGTCATTTCAAAAGAAGAATTGGACTGGGCATTGGATAAAATTCGAGAAGTCTTTAAAAAATAAACATAAATATTCAACATAGACGGTGAACTATGTTACAATGTTTGCACCTAGTACTATTATTAACCATTATTAAGGATAAAAGAGGCGAAAAAATCAAATGGCAGAAAATCTAAACCTGTTTACATCTACTCAAGCTGTTATAAAGAAAGCTCTTCAAAAACTTGGTTATGACGAAGCAATGTATGAACTTTTAAAAGAGCCACTTCGTATGTTGGAAGTACGTATTCCAGTGAAAATGGATGATGGTTCTGTAAAAGTATTTACAGGTTACCGTGCGCAACATAATGATGCTGTAGGTCCTACTAAAGGTGGCGTTCGCTTCCACCCTCAAGTCTCAGAGGAAGAAGTAAAAGCTTTATCTATGTGGATGACTTTAAAAGCAGGTATCGTTGATCTACCGTATGGTGGCGGTAAAGGCGGCGTAATTTGTGACCCACGTCAAATGTCAATGGGAGAAGTAGAACGTTTAAGCCGTGGATATGTTCGTGCAACAAGTCAAATTGTAGGTCCAACAAAAGATATTCCAGCTCCTGATGTTTTCACAAACTCTCAAATTATGGCTTGGATGATGGATGAGTACAGTCGTATTGACGAATTCAACTCACCAGGTTTCATCACAGGTAAACCAATTGTTCTGGGTGGCTCGCAAGGTCGTGATCGTGCAACTGCTCAAGGTGTTACAATTATTATCGAAGAAGCTGCGAAACGTCGCAATATTAATATTAAAGACGCACGTGTTGTGATTCAAGGTTTCGGTAATGCAGGAAGTTTCTTAGCTAAATTTATGAGTGACTTAGGTGCGAAAGTAATTGGTATTTCAGATGCTTATGGTGCTTTACATGATCCTGATGGCTTGGATATTGATTATTTACTAGACCGACGTGATAGCTTTGGTACAGTAACTACATTGTTTGAAAATACAATTTCAAACCAAGAGTTACTTGAACTGGACTGTGATATTCTTGTTCCTGCAGCAATTGAAAATCAAATCACTGCAGAAAATGCACATAATATTCGTGCGAAAATTGTAGTAGAAGCAGCAAATGGTCCAACTACAACAGAAGCTACTAAAATACTTTATGAACGAGGTATTTTATTAGTACCAGACGTATTAGCAAGTGCTGGTGGCGTAACAGTTTCTTACTTCGAATGGGTACAAAATAACCAAGGCTACTATTGGTCAGAAGAAGAAGTAAATGAAAAATTAACAAAGAAAATGGTAGAAGCATTTGATAATGTATACAACGTAGCAACAACTCGAAATATTGATATGCGTTTAGCTGCATATATGGTTGGGGTTCGTAAAACTGCTGAAGCATCTCGTTTCAGAGGTTGGGTATAGGCAAATAAAAAGTGGAGAACAATGAAAATTGTTCTCCGTTTTTTTATAATGTTGAACTTTCTCTCTCAAACTTACAAAGCTAGTCTGTTTAGATGCTTATTATACACTTTTTAAAGGACGAACATTGTCCTTTTTCACTGCACGATGCGGTACTCTATAAGGAGTAAATAATGTACTCAAACTAATAAGGCCTGCAATCCCAATGATTGTGTATAATGCACGTGCTCCAAAACTTGCTTGTCCATCACGGAATAAGGTAGCAACAACGTCAAATTGGAAGATACCTAGTAGTCCCCAATTAAGTCCCCCGATAACAAGTAAGAAGAGAGCAAATCTCTGTAATCCACTCATTGAATCACCTCCATAATTAGTTTGTGGTTTAAAACTGAAAATCATTCAATCGCTGAAAAGAAAAATGCGAAGAGTTTAAATATCTCTTCGCATTTTTCTTTTATTACCCTAATTCATCAGGGCGATCACTAACATGATTCCATTCTAAAACACCGTTATCTTCATCAAATGAAATATGAACTTTTGATACATTTTTTTGGGATAATATTAATTCAACTAAGTGATCACGAATATCATCTACATAGGCAAAGCTTAATGTAGGGTCAACTTCAGCAATTAGTTCGACATGAAGGAATTCTCCTTCTTTTAATACAACCAATTTTTTTATATCGTGGATATTTGGATCATCTAAAACAAGATGTGCAATATGATTAAGCATTTCTTCATCCGTTTCGCCAATTACGCCGCGAGCATTTTCTAAAAATACAACGCCTACAACGTAGAACATCATGATACCAATCAGTATTGAAGCGATACCTTCCGCTTGCAAAAATCCTGTGAAATGGGAAATAAGAACTGCAAAAAAAGCAAGGACGCCGCCAGATGTTGCAACTAGATCTTCCATAAAGACTAACTTTGTGGCTGGTTTTGCACTACTTAAATGTGTAAAGGCTTTTGGAAGGGCTGTAATTGGATTTGATTTCAATCCTGCATCTCGAGAAATTTCTGATGCTGCTTTTAATAATACTGAACCTTCCATGACAATACCTATTGCTAATACTGATAAACTGATCCACATTTTAGAGGATTCTGCTGGGTGTTGAATCTGATGCCATCCTTCTACGATTGTTTCATAAGATAAAATACCAACAATTAGAACGGCACCTAAACAAACTAAGTTTACAACACGTCCAAATCCTTTAGGAAACTGTCTAGTTGGGGCTTTTTTGGATAGCGCAGAACCAACAAAGACAAAGAATTGATTTGCTGCATCGCCTAAAGAGTGCATCATTTCTGCGAACATTGCGACATTCCCTGTAAAAAAGAACGCAACAGCTTTGATAATACCTAGAAATAAGTTAACGAAAGCTGCGAGTAGGGAAGGCTTATTCCCGTTTTTTAAAAGTTTCCATATTTCTTTCATCATTTAACCCCTTTAAGACAATATTTCGATTTCTACTTCTTCTGTATAAGGAAGTTTTTTTATCTCATTATATAAAGATATTGTATCTAGTTGTTTCGATATGGCTGAAAAACGTAGATTTACTTGGTGCTGTATTTCATTGTTTGACAATCGAACATCCTTTATACGAATATGATCCACTTCCATATGGTGACTATTAAGATATTTTAATATATTTTGTATGTCTTTTGCATCTTTCAGATAGAGCGTAAGTGAAACATCTTTTGTTCGAAGACGTTTTGGACCCATTTTAAAAAACAGAGGGGCCATTACTTCAACACCAATAAGAACAAGGATAACAGCGGTAATCGCTTGGAGGTAAAAGCCTGCACCGACAGCAATTCCAATACCTGCAGATCCCCAAATCATGGCTGCAGTTGTAAGACCGCTTATACTATCGTTACCTTTTCGTAGTATGACTCCAGCACCCAAAAAACCAATTCCACTAACAATCTGAGCTGCTAAACGCAATGGATCCATTGATATCGTAATTCCAGGAACAGGTTTTGTGTGAAATACAGATTCAATTGAAATAATGGTCAATAAACAACTGAAGGTAGCAATGACTAGACTTGTCTTTAATCCGACGGGCTTTCTTTTAAGTTCCCGTTCAATGCCTATACCTAAACTCAAAAAGGCGGCAATAATAAGTTTAAAAATGGTTTCATATGTAATTGAATTCCCGACTATTGTATCAATAATAATCTCTCCCTCCCAAAATCAGCTTGCGCCCAAAAAATGAACGTGTCAAAATGAAAGACAATATGATCCTATTTTACAACTATGATAAAAAAGGTGTTATACGTATTTTGGAGGTGAAGCGGATGGATAAGCCAAAAATTCATCCATTAATTGCAATTATAATAGGGGTCATTTCTGTTTCAACATCTGCTATCTTAGTGAAATTGGTGACAGCAGATTCAGGTGTGATTGCGTTTTATAGAATGTTTTTTTCAGTGTTATTGATGACACCAACTTTTTTAATTTATTATCGAAAAGAAGTTTTAAATATTGAGAAAAAAGACTGGATTTTTTCTATAATTGCTGGTGTATTCTTAGCCTTTCATTTTATATTATGGTTTGAGTCATTACGCTATACGTCCGTTGCTAGTTCAACGGTTCTTGTAACACTGCAACCATTATTCGCGATTATTGGTACATTTATTTTCTTTAAGGAACCGATTGCTTTTAAAACTGTCTTCTCAGGTATTATTGCGATTGCAGGGAGTATATTAATTAGTTGGGGAGATTTTAAAATTGGGGGCTTAGCATTTTATGGAGATATGCTTGCGCTAATTGCATGTGCACTCGTAACGGGTTATATGCTATTTGGACAAGAAGTTAGAAGTAGAGTGTCATTGACTACATATACAATTATTGTTTATACATCAAGTACCGTTACGCTGTTTTTTTATATTCTCTTTAAAGGCGAATCATTTGGTCCGTATCCTACCATGGATTGGGTATGGTTTTTATTATTAGCCATTGTACCAAATCTTTTAGGACACAATTTATTTAATTGGTCACTTAAATGGGTTTCAGCTAATGTAATTTCAATAGCTATTTTATTTGAACCAGTAGGGGCTTCAATTCTTGCTTACTTTATTTTTAATGAAAATTTAGTGCTTACACAAGTTGTTGGGGGAATTATTGTTATAGCTGGTATTACACTATTTGTAATCGATGAATCGAAAATCAAAAAATTATTTCAAAAAAACTATTGATTTATTAAAATAGATGAGGTATATTAAAACATGTCGTTAAGACGTGATAAAAAAATATATCTCATCTAATTTTTTTTCTTAAAAAAACTTTTCCAGAAAAGTTGTTGACAAAGAAAAAACAAAATGATAAGATGTTTAAGTCGTCACAATGAAAACGGCAATGAATATGAACCTTGAAAACTGAACAAGCAAACGTTAATCAATAAACTTTGATCACTAACATTTGTTAGTGATAAGGACAAATTGTTATCAATAGATAACGCTAGCAAAGCAAATGAGCTTTCAAACTTTACTTTTATGGAGAGTTTGATCCTGGC